>CAVZSF010000007.1:375000-439259 GCA_963777895.1 uncultured Thermoleophilia bacterium | reverse complement strand
CGAATTGCCGCCGCCGAGGCTGAAGCCGGCGATCGGGTCCGGGTCGGTGTCGCCGTAGGTCTTCGAGTTGTTGCCGGCCTGCACGGTGAGAGCCTTCGCGTAGATCGTGAGCGTGCCCGTGCTGCCGACCTGGAAGTCGTAGTTGGCCGCAGTCATGCCGCCGACGTTACTCACGGCGATGGTGTAGCTGCCGGCGTTCTCGCTGTGCGCGCCGGCGCTCACGGTGGGCGGCGTACCGCCCACGGTCACGGTGCCGGCGGTGTCGTCGTTCACGAAGCCGGTGAGGCTGTAGGTGAACGCCGGGTCGTTCTCGCCGTAGGTCTTGCTCTTGTTGTCGGCATTCACGTCGAGCGTCGCCTTGCCAATGGTGAGCGTGCCCGTGCTGCCGACTTGGAAGTCGTAGTTGGCCGCAGTCATACCGCCGACGTTACTCACGGCGATGGTGTAGCTGCCGGCGTTCTCGCTGTGCGCGCCGGCGCTCACGGTGGGCGGCGTACCGCCCACGGTCACGGTGCCGGCGGTGTCGTCGTTCACGAAGCCGGTGAGGCTGTAGGTGAACGCCGGGTCGTTCTCGCCGTAGGTCTTGCTCTTGTTGTCGGCATTCACGTCGAGCGTCGCCTTGTTGACCGTGAGAGTCTTGGTGTTGCTGCTGCCCAGCCATCCTCCACTGGCCGTGAACGATGCTTTGACTCCTGACGAGACTCCGGGCGCGTACGTACCCGCGCCGATTGTGCCAAGACTCACGTTCGTCAGCGTTGCGTAGCCCGCCGCGTCAGTTGTCGCTGTCGGGCTGACGGCGGATCCGTTCAGCGAGAATGTCACCGACTTGTTGTATATGCCTTCGCCGGTGGATGTCGTAAGCCGCGCCTGCAGATTGACCGTGCCGCCGTAGGTGCCCGTGGCACTCGAAACGCTGAGTGACGTAGCCGTGCCGGCGGCCGCAGCTACCTTGACCTTGGTCACCCCACTAGTCACCGGCGGTCCGCCACCGGACTTGGCGAGCGTTGCGACTACGGAGTACCCGTCTCCCAAGCTAGCCGCGGTGTAGGTGTGGACGATGGTGGCCCCAGTCGCCTGCGCGTAGGTCAGCGTTTGGGCGGCGCCGCCATCACCCCAGTTGATTGTATGTGAGCCGGTCGGGTCCACCGTGAAGTCGCTCGTGGTGAGGTGGAACTGAAGCTGCTGGTCCACGTAGCGCCTCAGCGGAGTCCCAGACTCCGGGGTGTCGACGATTACGTTCACCTTGGGCGGCGCGTCCGTGAAGCTCCCACTCTGGGTCTCCTGCGATCCCGCGGCAGACGCCGTGTATGCATACGCACCAACGGAGAACACGGGGTCCTCGGAGAGCGTGAACTGACAAGACCAGCTGCCGTCCATGCCGACATACGCTGTCAAGGGCCCGTAGTAGGGAACGTCGAGAGGGCCGACGATGTCGATGGTCACCTCGGTGCCCATGGCCCAGGGTTCGACCAGTCCAACGTTGTCGCCGCTGATGGTGACGACGCTGCCAGGCACGTAGTAGGCGTCTGTCCACACCGCCGCCTGCGCAGCCGGTACCCCGACCACGAGCAACAGCAGGATCGCAAGCAGTAGGAAGAGTCCGTACTTAGTGCGGCGGAATGGCCTGGCGTTCATCGACGTACCCCCTCAGAGTGCCGGGCCGCACCGGCACGGCCCGCTCGGGTGCGGTCGATCCCCATATTCCTGCTCCTTGCGACGGCTCCCCCGACGCAAAACGGCCGGGCTGCCGTTCTTGGCAGCCCGGCCGCCTTAGTCGCTTGTGACTATCAGGCCCGCTGGCTTTGCGTCCCCGCCTTTCGACGGGTTTGCCCCCGCAAGAAGCACCTTGTGGTCATAGGCTGCCACCAATCGACCGTTCGTGGAAACGAAACCCGTCGTCTGGACTGCCTACGACAGTACAGCGTAGCGCGCATTCTAGGCCTTCCGGGGGACGTTACAAGGCCAGTATGCGTTGCGTCTTCTCCTTTCCTTGCAGGAGAAACTCGAATCGGAATGCATGACACGAGCCCGACCGCGTTCGTCAGGATCGCGCATTCAACGCCAGCACTCATGTCGAGAATCCGTCCTCCTCCATCCAGGAGCGATTCTCAGAAAGCCAAAGGCAACGCTCAGACAGTCGCAGCCCGGTTGAGTAGCTTGCGCCCACGCACGGAACCGACCACGGGAGACACGCAATGCCCGACGAACCCTCGCAGGGCGAGTCTGTTGAAGACGTGAACGAGCGAACCCGTCGAGCGTCCGCACGACGGGGCCGACTCGAGGAGCCCGACCATGCCAGCGCCCATCGAGGAGCCCGCCGAGGCGAGGAGCAGCTCGAGGCCAAGATCGAGTCCCCTCTGGCGAGCACCCCGAGATGCCGGCCGTCTTCCCGCTACGGCCCGGTCGCTCCTCGTCCCGAGGCTGCGCTGCCGCATGGTGCGGCGGGTACAGTCGCTCGGCGAACGTGCCCGAGACGCCGCTGGAGTCCGCCGGCCGTATGCGCCGCGATCGAGTGCGGCCCCGCCGGCGAGCGACGCACTACTCTGCCTCCCGCCGGCGGCTCCATGCCTCCACCGGGTGGCGGCCAGGGCCGGCTACGGGCCGCCGGCCGGCGGCGCGGCCCCGCCGGCGCCGCCGGCGCCGCAGGGGCCGCGCAACCGGCGGTTCCGCCGCGTCGTCGCAGCCGCGGCGGCCGCCGCCATCATGCTCTTCGCGGGCGCGGCGCTCGGTCACCAGGTCTGGCCCTCCGACGACGCCGGCCCATCCATCTCGCAGACACAGCCCGGGACCAACGGCCCCGGTCAGGGCGACCTCCCCTTCGGCAACGGCGGCTCCGGCTCGTCCGACTCCGGATCGAACTCGAGCGCCACGATCGACGTCGACGGGATCGCCGCCAAGGTGGATCCCGCGCTCGTCGACCTCAACGTCGGCAGCGACTACACGTCGGGGCAGGGCGCCGCCACCGGCATCGTGCTGAGCTCCGACGGCCTCGTGCTGACGAGCAACCACGTCATCGACGGCATGACCGACATCAGGGCGACGGACGTCGGCAACGGCCAGACCTACTCGGCCACCGTCCTGGGCTACGACGTCAGCCACGACATCGCCCTGCTCCAGCTGCAGGATGCATCCGGCCTGGCGACCGCCGACATCGGCGACTCCTCCGGGCTCAGCGTCGGCCAGGCGGTCGTCGGCCTCGGGAACGCGGGCGGCGAAGGCGGCACGCCGGACGCCGTCGGCGGCAGCATCACGGCGCTCGACCAGCAGATCGTCGCCGGCGACCAGCGCGGCGACGCGGAACAGCTCAGCGGCCTCATCCAGACCGACGCCGCGATCCGCTCGGGCGACTCAGGCGGCGCTCTCGTCAACGCCGACGGCGAGGTGATCGGCGTGCTGGCCGCCGCCTCCGCGACCTCGGGCTCCTCGTCACTACCCGGGGACCGGCGAAGGCTACGCGGTGCCCATCAACACGGCCATGGACATCGTCGACCAGATCCAACAACGGCGAGAGCTCGGACACGGTCCACGTCGGCGAGACGGCCTTCCTGGGCGTCTCGATCACGGACGGAAGCCAGGGCGGCTACGGCGGTGGCTACGGCGACCCGTACGGCTACGGCGGGAACGGCTCGGCGGCAACGGCTCCGGCGGGCAGTCGGGCACGACGAGTGGCGCGATCGTCGCGGGCGTGGCCTCGGGGTCGCCGGCGGAGAAGACCGGGCTGACCGCCGGCGACGTGATCGTCTCGGTCGACGGCCAGACGGTCGAGACGGCCCAGCAGCTGAGCGACCTGATCGCGACGTATCACCCCGGCGACACGGTCAGCGTCACCTGGACCGACCAGTCGGGGGCGGAGCAGACGCAGACGGTCGAGCTGGCGGTGGGCCCGCCGAAGTAGAGACGGCTCGGGGCTCCTCCCCTGGCCCTTGACTCCTCTCCGGGTCCTCCTGGGACCGGCGATGGTGGGCCTCCTGCCGCAACTGTGGCAGGAGGCCCACTCCGTTTCGGGCCCAGTCCTCCCCATGACCGTTGGCGCGCCGCAGGGCGGCACGGCTCGAGGCTGGCTGAAGAGCGCCGGGGGCGGCACGGTTTGGACCGTACGGAGCAGCGGAACAGGCCGCCCATCTACACAGCGACTCGGGGAGGACCCGATGCCCCTCTATCTGGATGTCCACAACGTTCCCGGCGTTTCCTACGACGACGTCGTCCAGGCCCACGAGAAGGACCTCGAGATCCAGGACGAGCACCACGTGCACTACCGCCAGTTCTGGGTGGACGAGAACGCCGGCAAGATCTTCTGTCTGGTCGAGGCGCCGGACCCGGAGGCCGCCAACCGGGTGCACAGCAAGGCGCATGGTCTGGTCGCGGACGAGATCCACGAGGTACGGCAGGGATAGCAGCAGACCTGTGAGCGAGGGCCTCGGACGGCGCTACACGCGCCGTCCGAGGCCCTCGCTTCGTTGCTGTCTGGCCGCCTCCCGCCGCCGGACTCCTACGTCGTCCGTCCAAGCGCCGGCCAAGGCTAGCGTGCCGCTGCGACCGTCCTTTCCAAACGCTGCTTGAAGACGGACAGGGACTCCCCCCAGTAGCAGTAGATGCGCGGCAGCGCGTAGAGGTCCCTGGGTGTCCCCGCTCCGAAGTCCGTGCTCGTGGCCGCGAGATAGCCGGCCCTTCTCGCCGCCCGCTCCACGCGAGCGTTGTAGTCGCCGCCGGGGTAACAGAGGAAGTCCACCGGGACCCCGAACACCTGCCCGAGACGCGTGCGGGAGTACTCGAGCTGGTGACGCAAGGCCGTCCCCGACAGCGAGGTCAGATCGGGATGAGAGACGCTGTGCGACTCGAGTTCCCAGCCGTCGTTGAGCAGCCGGCGCACCAGTGGCACCGTCACGCGGTTCGAGGGTGGATGACTGCCCCGGTAGAGCGAATCGAAGATGAGATCGAGCTCGGCGGGCCAGCCATGGCGCCGCAGCAGGGCTGCTGCCCTCCGCACCTGGTCGATGTAACCGTCGTCGAAGGTGATGACGACGGGGCGCCTCGGCAGGGAGTCCCGGCCGAACCAAGCGTCGTAGACGCGACGCAGCGTGACAGGCCGGTAGCCGAGGCGCTGGAGGCAGGCCAGTTCCGCGGAGAACTGCGAGGGCCTCACGTAGAGGAGGCGCGGACCCCGACGCCGGGGCAGAACGTGGTGGTAGACCAGGATCGGCACTGGCTGTGGGTCGCTGGCGAGTTGCGGCTCCGGAGACGAAGTGGGAGCGGGAGAGGAGGCGGGAGCGGGGGCAGGAGCAGGAGTGAGAGCGGCTGATGGTGAGACCTGCTGGGAGGGCGTCAAGGCGGCGTGGGCCGCCCCATACGGCGCGGGTTGCCCGTTAGACAGCATCCGTGTCCCGCCGAGGGCGGCCGCGACGAGAACGACCGCGACCAAGGCCACGAGGGACCGGCGGGCGAGGCCGTGCCGCGGCTGCGCGAGGCGAGTGCTTGTGAATCTGAAACGAGCGAACATGCAGCTACGCTACCGTCTCCGACGTTGGGCCATGCGCTGCAAGCGGTGTTCGACACCCGACGCCCGATGACCCGCCTTCTCAGATGAACCGCCTTCTCAGATGAACCGCGACCGCAGGTCCCGCGCTGCGGCAAGTAGCTCGTCGGGCGACGGCTGGGCGTAGGCGCCGAGCCGGGAGACGAGCATCGCGCGGCGATGCTCGTCTTGCAGGTCGGCGAGGCGCGAGAAGATCCCGAGGCGGGCACCGACCGCGAAGCTCGCCTGCTCGGCGCGCGGCAGGGCGAGGTACTCGTCCAGCAGCGCGAGCAGGCGAGGCCGGTCGGCGGGCAGCGACCCCTCGAGCTCCGGGAGCAGGTTGAGCGAGTGGTCGGACCGCAGCTCGAAGCGCGCATCGCCGACCTGGTCGAGCAGGTCGCGGAGCTCCCGGGCGACCTCGACGTCGTCGGGCAGCTCGAAGCCGCCGGAGGCCTGGCGTTCGGCGAGCGGCGTGCCCGGCGAGACGGCGGCCGTGCGCAGGCGGACGACCAGCGGGTGCACGGGCTCGCCTGTCGGCGGCCTGCGGCGCGGCCGCGGCGACCGCGCGGATCACGCGGGCGGAGCCCGCGACGTGCTCGGCGGCCGCGGCCGGATCCCTCCCCGCGAGCCCCGGCATCACGTAGAAGCACAGCTCGATGCCGGCGCCCAGCACCTTCGTCCCGGCGGCGATCAGCTCGTCGGACGTCGTCCCCTTGTCCACCATCTGCAGCACCACGTCCGACCCCGACTCGAGTCCCAGGTGCAGGCGCGTCAGGCCGGCCTCCGCCAGCAACTCGAGCTGCTCGGGCGCGCGCCGCGCGAGCGTGCGCGCGCGCCCGTACGTCGTGACGCGCTCGACCGTCGGGAAGCGCTCCTTCACGCGCCGGATCACCGCCGCCAGCTTCTCGGGCTTCACGGCGCACGGGTCGGCGTCCTGCAGGAATGCCGACCTCTCCCCCGCCCGCCGGAACAGCTCGATCTGGTACGACTGCTCGGGCAGCTCGCCGGCGCGCATCGCGGCCCAGCCCTTCGCGCGCAGGACCTCGGCCACGGCCGCCATCGCGTCGACGTCGGCGAGCACGTCCTCGAGCGGCCGCAGCGACGAGTCCGTGCCCTTGTAGACCGGGCAGAAGGTGCAGCGGTTCCAGGTGCAGTTGCGGATCACGCGCACGAGCAGGCTGTGCGCCTCGCTCGGCGGGCGGATCGGCCCCAGCTCGAAGCCGCGCAACGGGACGATCGCAGCGCTCACAAGACGCGGACCATACCGGGAGGATGCCTGAGCAACGTGTTCATGCACCCATGATACGAGCACGGGCGGCGACCCGCCTCCAGCCAACTGGCCCGTACAACAGGGCGGGCGGCGGGCCGCTTTCGCGGACCGCCGCCCGGTGAGCCTTCGGAGAGAGGAGAAGACCTCAGGCTCTCAGGGGCAATGACGGCTAGCGCCGTCACGCCTTGATTTCCCGCTTCGGCGCAGGCTCAATCGTTGCCAGCGCGGACAACGCCAACACCAGCGTACGCTCGCCGCGATCCACTCTAGAAAGTGCGCCTCGCGTCCGCACTCAGTAGACGCAGGCATCGAGCAGCGAGAGCGCCTCTTGCAGGACGGGTTCGGGCGCCGACTCGATGCGCCTCACGTTTCGGGCACGGTAGTCGATCGACTTGAGTTGCTCGACCATGACGACACCCGTCACTCGACGGCCTTCCGGGATCGCCACGTGGAAGGGGTAGTCGCGCCGCGCGTTGGTCACCGGGCAAACGATGCAAAGGCCGGTGTGCTTGTTGAAGAGGTCCTTGCTGATAACGAGGGCCGGACGCCGACCGCGCTGCTCGTGACCAGACTGCGGATCGAACGTCAGCGTAACGAAGTCGCCCTTGCGGGGCACGTAGGTCGCCACCTACCAGACCTCTCCACCTGCCGGCGCCCCCCAATCCACTTCGCCTGGCTTGTAGCCCTTGGGGATCGACAGGACGAGGGCTTCGATAGCAAGCGCGCCGCGAACGCGACGGACCGGCGTCACGACGATGCTGCCCTCATGCACGGCTACATCGACCGTGTCTCCGACCTCGATGTCGGCAGTGGAGAGTAACTCCCTGCTGAGACGAAGACCCTGACTGTTGCCCCATTTCTGGACGCGTGTGATCATCGGCTTCGACCTCCTTCGGCTACCCGAAGTATATCCCACCGCGAAGCAACCAGGAGTGTTTCGGGCAGCATAAGGAGGGCGCGCGCCGGGCGCGAGGGTCACGAAGGGCGCTTCGCGGTGACGGTGCGCGACTTAAGGTGGGTTGGTCAGTCCCCGGGCCGCCCGGCCGGCCGCCGCCCCGTCGTGATGCCAGACGGCGCAGCGGCCCTTCCACCGGTCACTCGCCGTTGCACCGCGGCGACGGCCTCGACGAGCAGCATCGCGCCGACCCCGACCGCGATCACGTACGCCCAGTACTGCGCCGGATAGGCCTCCGTGTCGAAGGCCGTGTTCATGAACGGCAGGTAGGTGAAGGCCAGCTGCAGGACGATCATGACGGCGATCCCCAGCAGGATGATGCGGTTGCCGAACGGGTTCACCCGGAAGAGCGAGCGCGTCAGCGTCCTGCTGTTGAAGAGGTAGAAGATCTGCACGGCCATGAAGGTGTTGACGGCCAGCGTGCGTGCAGCGGCGTCGCTGAGGCCGGCGTTTTCGGCGACCTCGAAGAGGCCGAAAGCGCCGGCCAACAGGATCATCCCGACGAGCAGGATGCGGGTCAGCATCGTCCCCGAGAGGATACGCGAGCCGGGCGCCCGTGGCGGGCGCGTCATGATGCCGGGCTCCTTCGCCTCGAAGGCAAGACCGAGACCGAGCAGGACCGCGGTCGTCATGTTGATCCAGAGGATCTGGAGCGGAAGGATCGGCAGGGTCAGCCCCAGGAAGATGGCGAGCAGCAGGACGGCGCCCTGCCCGACGTTGGTGGGCAGGGCGTAGGCGATGAACTTGAGCAGGTTGTCGAAGACGCCGCGGCCCTCCTCGACGGCCGCCTCGATGGTGGCGAAGTTGTCGTCGGTGAGCACCATGTCGGCGGCCTCCTTGGCGACCTCCGTGCCGGTGATGCCCATGGCGACGCCGATGTCGGACTGCTTGAGGGCCGGCGCGTCATTCACGCCGTCGCCGGTCATGGCGATGACCTGACGGCGCGCCTGCAGCGCCTCGACGAGGCGCAGCTTCTGCTCGGGCGTGACGCGCGCGAAGACGTTGGTGCGCTCGGCGAGCTCGATGAGCTCTCTGTCGCCGAGCTCTGCCATCTCGGCGCCGGTGACGGCCGGCTGGGAGCCGTCGGCGATGCCGATCTGCGCCGCGATCGCGGCCGCGGTCGAGGGGTGGTCGCCCGTGATCATCTTCACGGTCATGCCGGCGCGCTTGCAGGCCGCCACGGCGTCGATCGCCTCCGGCCGCGGCGGGTCGATCATCGCCTGCAGGCCGAGGAAGGTCAGGCCCTGCAGGTCGCGGTGGTGGAGGTCAGTGCGCGCGGCCGGCAAGCGGCCGCGCGCGAAGGCGAGCACGCGCAGCCCCTGGGCGGCGAGATCGTCGACGGCCGCACGGACGGCGGCGCCGTCGAGCGGCGCCTCGGCGCCGCTCGCGCCCAGCGCCGCCGTCGACCGCTCGAGCACCTTCTCGACCGCGCCCTTGACGTAGACGACCGGTCCATCATCGGCCGCGGTGGCGCGCGACGCGCCCGCAGCGACAGCACGCGACGTGCCGGCCGCCGCACCGACCGCAATCGATCCAGCCGCACCCGGACCCACGGCCGCCTCTGGGTCGAACTCGGCCTCGCCCTCCGCGAGGTCCGCGCCCTCGCCCATCGCTTCGCCCCAGCCGTGCAGCGTCGCCATGTACTGGTGCTGCGACTCGAAGGGGATCGCGTCCAGACGCGGACGAGCGCGCTCCTCGGCGGCGCGCTCGAAGCCCGCCTTGAGCGCCGCCGTCTCGAGCGCGCCCTCCGTGGGGTCACCGCTCACGTCCCAGCGGCCTTCCTTCTCGAGCAGCGCGCTGTCGTTGCAGAGCAACCCGGCGCGCAGCAGCTCGGTGAGGGCGGCGTTGCGTTCCGGCGGCACGACGGCGCCGCCGCTCAACGCCGCCCCGATGCCGGCCTCTTCCACCTGCGCCGGCCCGGCCTCATCCGCGCGCGCCGGCCTGGCCTCTCCCCCGTCCTTTGCCCGCACCTCGCCCTCGGGCGCATAGCCCGTCCCGGTCACCTCGTAGGTCGCGCCGCCGGCCAGCAGCGCGCGCACCGTCATCTGGTTCTGCGTCAGCGTCCCGGTCTTGTCGGTGCAGATCACGGTCGTCGAGCCGAGCGCCTCGACGGCCGGCAGCTTGCGGATGATCGCGCGCCGCTTCGCCATCCTCCCCACGCCGATCGCCAGCGTGATGGTCACGGCCGCCGGCAGGCCCTCGGGGATCGCCGCCACGGCCAGCGCGATCGACGCCTTGAACATCTCGGTGAAGCCCTCGCCGCGCAGCAAGCCCACCACGAAGGTCACGCCGCCCAGCGCCAGGATGATCCAGAGAAGGGTCTTGCTGAACTCCTCGATCTTGCGGGTGAGCGGCGTCTTGAGGTCCTCGGCGGAGGAGATGAGCTGGCTGATCTTGCCGACCTCGGTCGCGTCGCCGGTCGCCACGACGACGCCGGAGGCGGTCCCGTTCGTGGCGAGGGACGACGCGAACGCCAGGCTCACGCGCTCGGCCAGCGGGCAGTCGCGCGCGACCGGGCCGGCGTCCTTGTCGACGGGCACGGACTCGCCGGTCAGGGCGGACTCGTCGACGCGCAGCTCGCGCTCCTGCAGCAGGCGCACGTCGGCCGGCACCTTGTCGCCGGCTTGGATCAGGACGATGTCCCCGGGGACGAGCTCGTCGGCGGGCAGCACGAGCTGCTCGCCGGCGCGAACCACCGTCGCCTGAGCGGTCATCGTGCCGCGCAGCGCCTCGATGGCGGCCACCGCCTTGGCCTCCTGGAGGTAGCCCACGAAGGCGTTGAGCAGGACGACGCCGATGATGACGCCGGCGTCGATCCAGTCCCGGAGGAGGAGGGTCACGACGCCAGCGGCCAGCAGGATCAGAACGAGCGGGTCAAGGAACTGACGTGCGAAGCGCACGAGGTTGCTGGTGCCCTTGGGAGGCGTGAGCTGGTTGGGCCCGAACTGCTCCAGGCGGTGCTGGACGGCGAACAGGTCGAGGCCCCGCGCTGCGTCTGTCTCGAGGAGGTCGACGACCTCCTCGGCAGGAAGCGCGTGCCAGTGCTGGTCTGCGAGGGCGGGGACGTGCGGGGATGGGCGAGCGGGCGATGGCTGAATGGCGGGCGGCGTGATGGTCGTCCTCCTCAGTCGGGGTCCGGCAACCCTGTACCCGCCGAGGGCCGTAGTCGACACGCAAGAGAGGTGGCCCATTGCGCAACATCTTGCGCAATGGGCCACGCCGCCACGTCGGCGCCGGCGCTGAGACGCCGAACTGGAGCTACAAGCGTCTGCTCACACGATCTCGACCTCCATCGAGGTCACGGGAGACTGGCGCACGGTGCAGGCGACCGGCGAATGGGTATCGCCCCACGTGACGAGCGCACGCAGATCATCTGGCGCCACGCCTTCCGCGCCGATTCTCACTGTGATGCGCATGGTGCTGAATGCAGCGGAAACATCCTCGCCCACACCGAGCATCCCGCGCTGGTCCGACTCGCTCTCGACGGTGACCTCGAGCGTCGTCAGGTCGGCTCCGATCTGAGCCGCGCGCATCGCCATCACGGTGGCCGTACATGAGGCGACCGCTCCGCGAAGCAACCAGCCTGGAGACGGCGCGCTCCCGCCGCCACCCATTGCCAGGGGCATGTCGGTGCGAACGGACTCACCGCTCGGACCGCTGACGTCGAATCGAAGTCCATCCACAAGGCGTGCCGTGGCGGGGACGCCTTTCGACCGTGCCTTCTCGGGGTCGGCCACGAACGCGCTGCTGATCTTCTCGAGCGCGTCGCCGATGCTCGTGGGGCTCATGATCTCCATTCCTTTGTGAGCGACGAACGCCGCAGAACGACGCCCGCGGTGACTCCGTTCGTATACCCCAAGAGCAGCAGTGCGGCGGCGTGAGCGTCTGACGTGACGAGGGCGGGGCGCTACTCAGCGCCCCGCCCTCGTCACGTCCGGCTCTCGGCTGCGGGACCGGTTGACCAGGGCTCCGTCACACCGCGGACTCCGGTCTACGGCTAGCTCGCTCGCGACCAGCCGTCCCCGAATCTGGTGCTCAGATGCCCGTGTCGGGCTGCAGGTCGTCTCCCGCGAGCGCCGGCCTATCCGCAAGGGCGCCCGGTCCGGGCTCCTCGAGGGCCACTACGGCGCCGCCGGCGGCGGGCGCCGGGCCGAGCTTCGCTCCGACCGGCGCCATCTCCGGCGGCGCCCCGCCGGCTCCGTCCTCGAAGGCCCGCGCCACGCGCTCGCTGCTCGGCGCCGGCGTTACCAGGCTCACCAGCGGCGTGATCACCAGCGAGGCGATCATCGTGATCGCCGCCAGCACGGGGATGTAGCCGGCGGTCAGCGGGTCCGAGGTGTAGTGGTAGCCGAGGCCGCCCATGAAAGCGAGCGCGAACACCAGGTTCACCCACACCGCGGCCCGGCTCACGCGCCGCCAGAAGAGGCCCCACACGAACGGTCCGAGGAAGCAGCCGGCGACCAAGCCCCAGCTCAGCGCCATCATGTTCACGATGAAGGTCCACTTCTGTTGCGCCATCACGACCGAGAGCACGATGAAGACGACGATGAGGACGCGCATGAGCATGACCTCGGTCCCCTTGCTCATATCCTTCTTGACCTCGCCCTTGCCCAGGTCGACGGCGATCGCCGAGGCCGAGATCATCACGAGCCCGGCCAGCGTGCTCATCGAGGCCGACAGCACGAGCAACAGGATGATCGCCACGAGCGTCTCGGGCAGGGCCTGCGTCAGGACGGTCGGCATGATCTGGTCGAACTGCTTGTTGGCGGCGAGCTCGGGGATGCCCGGGAAGAGCCTGCTCAGCGCGCCGGTGAAGTAGGCGCCGAAAGCCATGAGGCCGGCGAAGGCCGTCGAGATGATGATCGCCGGCCGCACCACCTTGGTGTCGCGGATCGCGTAGAACTTGTGCACCATCTGCGGCAGCCCCCACACGCCCAGGCTCGTGAGCAGGGCCAGAGAGAAGAGCACGACGGCCGGTGAGGTCATGAGGGCCGTCCAGCTGAAGGGCGACAGGTTCCACGGCGGCCATGCCGCGACCGCCGCGGGACTGGCGGCCTTCAGCGCGTCGTACGCGTTGCCGAGGCCGCCGACCTCCGGGGCTTTCACGATGTAGCCCACCATGAGGATGACGCCGACGATCATCACGAGGCCCTGGATGAGGTCGTTCCGTGCGACGGCAAGGTAGCCGCCCAGCACAAGGTAGATGCCGGTGAGGATCGCCATCGTCCACAGAGCGGCGATGAAGTTGATGCCGAAGACCTCCTCGAAGAGGTACGCGAGGCCCGTGTAGACCGAGGCCGAGTACGGCACGAGGAAGAGGAAGATCACGACGGCGGCCACGATCTTGAGCCCGCGCGAGCCGAAGCGCTGGGCGAGGAACTCGGGCATGGTCATGGCCTTCAGGCGCGCCGTCATGAGGCGCGTGCGCTTGGCGAGCACGAGCCAAGCGAGCAGGCTGCCCAGCAGGGCGTTGCCGAGCGCGATCCAGAGCGAGCTCAGGCCGAAGCCGAAGCCGATCTTGCCCGCGTAGCCGACGAAGAGGACGGCGCTGAAGTAGGTCGTGCCGTAGGCGAAGGCGCTGAGCCAGGGACCGACGTCGCGGCCGCCCAGGAAGAAGTCGTTGACGTTCGAGGTGCGCTTGCGGCTGTAGATGCCGACGCCGACCATGACGCAGACGAAGGCGACGATCATGACCCACTTGACCAAGGCTGACCCCCAGGGCTCGCGCTGTTCGAGCCGGCGGAGGAACGCGGTCAGGTGCGACCGCGACCAGGCTCCCCCTGGCCGGCGACTGCCGAAGTGCCGCCGACTCTACACAAGCGGGGGCGCTTGTGCAAAAAGAAACGAGCAATGTCGTTGCCATGCCGTTGTCTGCAGGCCGTGCGATGCGTCAACCACGAAGAAGTTGCAGCGATGATGCGAGTTGATGCACTCCGGCAGGAGAGATCCGCTACGCCGGATCGATGTCCGGCGACTGTGGAGCGGAAGGGAGCCGACACTCTACTTGCCCGGGTGGCCTCTCGATCGCGCTGCAGGCCCGGCAGACTCGCACTCGCGATGGGGCGCGCCGGTGCGACCCCGTGCGTCCTTGACCCTTGGAGTCTTCTTGAGGCGGAGGCGGGCGCCCAAGGCGCCTCGCCTCCGCCTCATGCACTCACTCGTAGGCGATCGCCTCAAGGATGTCGATACGGGACGCGCGACGCGCCGGCAGGATCGCGGCGAGCACGCCGACGATCACGGCCACCACGAGGAAGACGGCGAGCTGCACCCACGGGATCGAGAACGATATGCCCTGGCTCGCGAAGCGCGCCGTGATCACGTAGGCGAAAAGGATGCCGACGAGGATGCCGAGGATCCCGCCGATCACCGAGGTGATCACGCTCTCGTAGCGGACGCTGCTGCGGATCTGGCGGCGCGAGGCGCCGATCGCCCGCAGCAGCCCGATCTCCCTGGTCCGCTCGTAGACGCTCAGGACGAGCGTGTTCACGATGCCGAAGAGCGAGATGACCACGCTCATGGCCAGCAGCCCGTACAGCAGGTTGAGCAGCTGGTTCACCTGTCCGACGACGCTGTCCTTGTACTCGACCGCCGTCTTGACCTCGGCGGTCGGCACCGTCTTCATGGCGGCGACCAGCTGCTGTTTGGCTAGAGCTGGGTCCGCGCCGGGTGCGGCGGACGCGAACACCATGAAGAGCTGCTCCTTCGGGAAGATCTGCTGGTAGGCCGCCGTACTGATCAACAGCCCGTTGAGCATGATCGGATCGTGGTATTCGCCCAGGACCTTCAGCTTCGTCTTGGCCCCATCCACCGTCGTGATGCTCACCGTCTTCCCCACCGCGGTGCCAAGGGCCTTGGCCGTCTGTTGCTCCACGAGCACACCGTCGACCCCGAGCTTCTTGACCACAGCGTCGTTACCCTTGACCCAGTCGAAGCTCCACACGTTCGGGAAGGTGAACGGGTCGACCGCGTAGACCACCTGCAGCTTGCCGTTAGCCTGGACCTGCTGGCCGTCGACCGCTGCCGCGTCCTGGATGGTCGCGACGGACTCTGCCCTTCGCGTCACGTCGTTCGGGATGGGCATGAAATTGGCGCCGCTGATAACGAAATCGGCCTTCACAGTCTTGTCGAAGCTGTCCACGAACGAGCTCTTCAGGCCCTGTGCGAAGACGGCCACGAACACCACGACGCCGAGTCCGATCATGAGGGCGGCGGCGGTCGCCGCGGTGCGGGACGGGTTGCGCATCGTGTTGTCGCGCGCCAAGCGACCGCTCGTCGGCGAGAGCCGCCTGAGCGGCGCCCCGACGGCGCCGGCGACCGGCCGCACGATGTGTTTCGCGAGCATGGCGAGGGCGACGAAGATCAGCACGGCGCCGAGAGCCATCTCCAGCAGGCGCTGGGTCGTGCTGCCCCCGCCGAACATGCCGACGGCGATGAAGCCGCCGCCGAGCACCGCCACGACGCCGGCCGCCCAGTCCGTATACTTCGAGAAACGCGTGGGCGGCAGCTCTGCGCCACGCTGCAGCGCCGCCACCGGCGGCACCCGCGTGGCGCGCATCGCCGGCGCCATGGCCGAGAGAACGGTGATCACGACGCCGACGGTCAGCGCGACGATCACCGTCCGCGGCTGCATCACAAGCCCGCTTCGCGGGATGTCGATGTTCATCGCCGTGAAGAGCGCGTTGATGCCCGTGGCCACCACGAGGCCGGCCAGGAGTCCGAGCAGCGACGCGAGGATGCCCATGAGGAGGCTCTCGCCGCCGATGCTCAGCAGCACCTGGCGTCGCGAGGCGCCCAGCGCGCGCAGCATGGCGAACTCGCGCCGGCGCTGGGCCACGGTCATCGTGAACGCGTTGAAGATGATGAACGCGCCCACCAGCACGGCGACGCCTCCAAAGGCCAGGAGCACCGGCTGCAGGAACCCGTTGATCGCCTCGCTGACCTGCTTCGTCTGATCGGCCGCGGCCTGCGCGCCCGTCTTCACGTCGGTGTAAGCAGGCAGCGCCGCCCGGATGCTGGTCGCCAGCGTGTCGGGCGTGGTCCCCGGCGAACCGGTCACGTCGATCTCGCTGACGCGTCCCGGCAGGTTGAACCACTGCTGGGCGTCCGCGAGGGTGGTGTTGATGATCAGTGAACCACCCAGCGACGACTCGGCGCCGAACTGGAAGACGCCCGAAACGGTCGTCTGCTGCGGACCTGAGTCGGTGATGACCTCGAGTGCCGAGCCCACCTTCAGGCCCTTGTCCTTGGCCAGCTTCTGAATGATGCCGACCTCGCCCGCGGCCGCCGGTGGCTTGCCCTCGGTGTACTTGGTCGCGCTCAGGTTGTCGGCGCCGGGGGCATACGAGAAGAAGAGCGTGGGCGAGCCGCCGGTCTGGACGACCTTGCCGTTCACCGCAACGGCGCCCGAAGCCGCCACGTAGCCCTCCGCCTGTTTCACGCCCTCGACGGCCCGCACTTGCTCGACCATCGACTGGGGCAGCCCGGCCGACGCTCCCGCCATCTCGGCGCCCGTGAATGCCATCTTCCGAGTCACCGTGACGTCGGTGCCCTTGTAGGCGTCGCTGAAGACCTGCTTGAAGCCCTTGTTGATCTGGTCGGTGAGAACGTAGGTGCCGCTGATCATGGCGACGCCGAGCAGGATCGCCAGCGTCGTGAGCAGGGTGCGAAGCTTGTGGGCGGCGAGGCTTCGCAGCGCGATGCGGATCATGACCCGCCCTCGAGCGACTTGATCACCTCGAAGATCTCGTCGCGCATCATGCGGCCGCAATCGTGCACGATCATGCCGTCGTGCAGGAAGATCAAGCGATCGGCGATCGACGCCGCGTGCGCGTCGTGGGTCACCATGACAATGGTCTGACCCAGGTCCTCGACGGAGTGACGCAGCAGCTCCAGGACCTCGTCGCCGGTCTTCGAGTCGAGGTTGCCCGTCGGCTCGTCGGCGAAGAGCACCGCCGGCCGGCCGACGAGCGACCGGGCGATGGCGACACGCTGCTGCTGGCCACCGGAGAGCTCCGACGGCCGGTGCGTGAGCCTGTCCCTCAGCCCGACCGTGTCGATGAGGCCGCCCACCCAGGCCTCGTCGGGCTTGCGGCCCGCGATGGTCAGCGGCAGCACGATGTTCTCCTCAGCGTTCAGCGTGGGGATCAGGTTGAAGGTCTGGAAGATGAAGCCGATCTTGTCGCGCCGCAACTGGGTGAGCTCGCGCTCCTTGAGGCCCGAGACGCGGTTGCCGGACTGGTCGATGTCGATGAGCTCGACGCCGTCGACCACCACCTTGCCGGACGTGGGCTCGTCCAGACCGGCCAGGATATGCATCAGGGTGGACTTGCCGGAACCAGACGGGCCCATGATCGCCGTCAGATGCCCGCGCTTGAGGTCGACGTCGACGCCGCGCAGCGCCTCGACGGCGGCGTCGCCGGTGCCGTAGCGCCGCACTATGCGGCGTCCCAGGACGACGGCGTCGCCGTCCATCGGCAGATCGGGCGCCGCACAGGAGGCGGCTGAGGCTGCGGCGGACGGGGTCGGAGCGGGACCCCTATCGGCCCCTTCGTGGGGAGCCCGCCCGCCGCCGACGGGCAGCTCGCCGCTCGCGCCGGGCGTCTGCGACTGTCCGGTCATCACATCACTGTCGTGGTCCGTCATCATCCGCTCCCCTTGGTTCGACCGTTCTGGTCAAGCTCTTCCGCGGCTCTCGAAGGGCTTCCTGCATGTATGCCGATTCCCGGCCGAGACGGAACACCGTCATGGGCCGGGGCTTTCCCGTCACGTCATATGGCGCACACCGTTTACGCTTGCTGGGCCGGCGGCCCGGCGCCCGGGCCGTTCTCGGCGCCGGCCTCCTTGGCCGGCTCCGTCGTCGGCTCCTCCGAGCGATCCGAGGCCTTCTCGGTGGGCTCGAGATCGGGGAGGGCTGTGGCGGCACCTGGCGCCTCGGTCGCGGGACCCGGCGCCTCGCTCACCCGCGGCACGACCGTCTCAGCCGGTGCTTCGACGATCGCCGGTTCGGGCGGCTGCTCCACCGTCGCCGCCTCGGGCGGCTGCTCCACCGTCGGCGCCTCAGGCGGCTGCTCCACCGTCGTCGCCTGGGGCAGCTGCTCCACCGTCGTCGCCTCAGGTGGCTGCTCCGCCCGGGGTTGCTCGGCCGGCGGCTGAGGCGCCCAGTATCCCTGTCCCGGGTAGGGCTGAGCGTACGCCTGCGGCGGGTACGGAGGCCACTGCCCGGACGCCTGCGGCGGTTGCCCGTAAGGCTGCGGCGACGCCGGCGGCTGACCGTAAGCCTGCGGCGACACCGGCGGCTGGGCGTAAGGCTGCGGCAAGGCCGGCGGCTGGGCGTAGACCTGCGGCGCGTAGAGCGGAGGCTGATCGCCTGTCACATTGGCTGGACCGGCAGCGCCGGCCAGGGCGGCCGCGCCCGGCACAGAGCCGGGCGCGGCGCCGCCGGGCGCAGGCTGCCCATAGGGCACCTGCGGAGGCGGCCCGTAAGGGGCTTGCAGGGGCGGACCGTACGGACCCTGAGACGGACCGCTGGGGCCTTGCGGGCCTTGAGGCCCGCCGTAGGGCGGCAGCGGAGGCGGACCGTACGGCGGCTGCGGCGGCTGCGGCTGCCCCGGCTGCGCGGCGGCGCGCATCAGCTTGCGCTTGCGCCGCCACTCGGTGTAGCCCAGGACGGCCGCGCCCGTGCCGACAAAGACCATGACCACGAGCACGATGAAGCCGGCGACCGGGACCTGCACGATCACGCTCGTGGCGACCACGGCGATCGCCACGGCCATCACCAGATTGCCCTTGAGCTGCGCCGCGAACAACCGCTCGATCACGAACGTCCCCACGGCGGTCACCACGAAGAAGGTGAAGAACGGCAGGAAGATGAGCCCGAACGGGATGGTGAACAGCGCGCCCACGATGGTCAGCGTGATGAGGATGAGCGCGAAGAAGGTCCCGATGACGGTCAACGCGCCCCATCCGAGAGAAGCAGCAGGGCGCGTCGCCACGTGTCGCTCGATCGACCGGATCTGGTCCGGCAGGGCGACTGCGGCGATGAGACCGAGCAGCAGGAACACGACGGTACAGATCAACCAGGCCACGAACGAGCCGATGGGGCTGAGCGCGCTCCACCCGCCGTCCTTGCTCGCCCACTCCCAGAGGTCGCCGGCGTTGCCGACGTCGACGGTCTGGACGTTGCCGGTGACCTCGGCGCCGGGCCGGCGCGTGAGTTCACCGTTGATCAGGACGATGCTGTCGTTGCCGTTGTTCATGTTGGCGCCGACCTTCGCCGTCGGCAGCAGGGTGACGTCCCCGCCGATGGCGACAACGACCTCGTCGACGGTGCCGGCGACGGTGACGTCGCCGCCGATGGACACGACGGTCTGGACGCGTTCCCCGCGCGCGACGTTCACCGGGTCGCCGAACTCCACGATGACCTGGCGCTGCACGTTCTTCTGCGCGTTCGCGGCGACCAGCATCGCGCTTCGCTGCGCTTGCTGCTCGGCCTTGGCGGCGACCCTGTCGATCTGGCGCTGCGCCGCCGAGGACGACCCGAAGGCCGGCGCGGCAAGGCCTAGCACCAGCGCGACGAGCGTCGCCGCCAGTGCGATGACTGAGAGTCTCCTCGGCTTCCTCTGTGTCTTCATGACTCCACCTCCATCAGGACGGCGCGAGGCCGTCACTCGCTGTGCTCGGGGGATGCGTCGCCCGCGGGGTCGGCAGCGTCGGGCTGGGGCGATGCCTCGCCCACGCCTTCCGGGGCGTCGGGCTGGGGCGATGCCTCGCCCGCGCCTTCCGGGGCGTCGGGGTTCTGTGGCGGCTCGGCCGGAGCCCTCGGCTCGGTCGAAGCCTGCTCGTGCGTCTCTGATCCGGCGCTCTGTGGCACAGGCCCACTCTGCGGCGCCTGGGGCTGCTGCGGCGCCGGCTGCTGCGGCCAGCCCTGCGGAGCCTGTGGCTGCTGCGGCGGCCACTGCTGCGGCCAGCCTTGTGGAGCCTGTGGCTGCTGCGGCGGCCAGGGCTGCGGTGGAGGCCAGCCTTGCGGAGCCTGCGGCTGCTGCGGCGGCACCGGCTGCTGCGGCCAGCCTTGGGGGGTTTGCGGCTGCTGTGGCCAAGCTTGGGGCGGCTGTGGCTGCTGCGGCGCCTGCCAGCCTTGGGGGGTTTGCGGCTGCTGCGGCCAAGCCTGGGGCGGCTGCTGTGGCTGCTGCGGCGCCTGCCAGCCTTGGGGAGCTTGCGGCTGCTGTGGCTGCTGCGGCGCCTGCCAGGCTTGGGGAGCTTGCGGCTGCTGTGGCTGCCAGCCCTGCGGTCCTTGCGGCTGCGGCCATCCCTGCGGCGCCTGCGGCTGCTGCGGCGGCCACTGCTGGGGCCAGCCTTGCGGAGCCTGCGGCTGCGGCGCCGTCTCGGTAGTCGTGACGAGCGGCGAGACCGCGAGCAGCGCTTCCGCCATCCTCGCGCTCATCCAGGTCCATCCGTTGAGCACGTGCAGCGACGCGAACAGCGCCAGGATGCCGACCGGCACGAGTGCAAGCGCATACGGCCACGAATCGATCCGCTGGTTCCCGACGGTCAGCACATCGAACTGCTGGAAGATCGGGGCGGCGATGAATCCGACGCTCATCGCGAGGCCGGTCACCGCAAGCACGAACGAGATGATGCCCAGGGGGAACTTGACCACGAGGAAGAAGAGGTCGAGCCAGGTGGTCCTGTCGGCGAGCAGGGCGCCGATCTTCGCCCAGAAGCCCCGGCGGTCGCCCCACGGCAGCCGCGAGGAGGGCAGGTCGAGGCCGAGCAGGCCGCGCGCCTGCACGCGCTCGAGGTTGGCGAGCTGTCGCCAGAGGATGATGAGGCCGATCAGGATCGGGATGCCGACCACGACGATGGTGAGCGAGATGCCGACGCTCAGTCCGACGACCAGCACGATGAAGTAGGCGAGGCCGAGCGGGAAGGCGAGCAGCAGGTAGACGAGGTTGAGCCAGGTCTGGGGGCGCGCGACGACGCCGAAGAAGGTCCGCGCCCAGCCAGGCTGGGGAGCGCCTTCACCTGTGAGGGGCTCGGGCATCTGTGTCTGCGTCATCTCCGTCACCTCCCCCGATGTCCCGGGGTCGTTCGTCACCTTGCACTGTCGATGCTAGGCGAGTGCCCGCACGCCGTCGTCGCCCTGCAGAGGTACTTTCGGGGTCAACCTCAGGAGGATTTCGAGGGGCTCGCGCACCCCAGCCCTGCCGAGGCGACAAGGGGCAGCGTCAACGAGCTCGTGTGCGTGTGTCATCAGAAGGGGCCGGGCCGGCTGCGCAGCGCAGCCGGCCCGGCCCACACAGCCCGGCCTCGCGGCCGGGCAGGCGCCCCAGGGCAGGGGAGGACCCTGGGGCGCCGATCGCCGACCATCTCACTCGTGGTGGATGGCCTCCAGGATGTCGATCCGCGCCGCCCGCCTCGCAGGCAGCACCGCCGCCGCCACGCCGACCATCACGGCGACGATCAGGAAGGCGACGAGCTGCAGGTACGGCACCGAGAAGAGGAAGCCGTCCTGCGCGGACCGGGTGGTCACGACGTAGGCGAACATCACGCCGACGGCGATGCCGAGGGCGCCGCCGATGGCCGACGTGATCACGCTCTCGTAGCGCACCATGCGCCGCAGCTGGCGGCGGCTGGAGCCGATGGCGCGCAGCATGCCGAGCTCCCGGGTGCGCTCGTGAACGCTCAGCACCAGGGTGTTGACGATGCCGAAGACCGAGATGATCACGCTCATCGCCAGCAGCGCGTAGAGCATCGACAGCAGCATGTTGATCTGCCCGGTGATGCCGTCCTTGTAGCCTTCCTGCGTGTAGACGGTCTGTGTCGGGTAGTCGGCCAGGGCGGCCTCGACGGCCTTCTTCAGCTCGTCCGGGTCGGTGCCGGGCACGGCGCGCGCCATCGTCACCTCCCTGTCCATCGGCAGGCCGAGCTCGTCGAAGAGCGCGGCCGAGACCGTGACCCCGGACGTTCTCGTGCGCGAGAACGCGGGCGAGAAGGGGTCGCGATAGAGGCCCAGGATGCTCACCTTGGCCGTGTGGCCGTTCGCGGCGGTCACGGTGACCGTGTCACCGACGCTGAGGCCGTGCCCCTCCGCGTACTGCTCCTCGACGACGGCGCCGCTGTCTCCCAGCCTGGTGAGCAGGGCATCGCTCGCGTCTCCGCGCCAGTCGAAGTGCCACACATCGCTCCAGTGCTCCGCGTCGATGGCGGTCAGCCACGTCGGGGCCTGGTGATCCAGCTTCGCCTGGGCGAAGGCCGCCCCGGCTACGGTCTGCACGCCGGGCACGTCACGCAGCGCCGCGACCCCGTTCGCCGGCAACGTCTGCGTGCCGCTCGGGTCCATAGCGACGACGTCCGCGACGACGGCCTTGTCGAAGACGCCCGTGAACGACGCCTTCATGCCCTGGGCGAACACCGCCACGAAGACGACGAGCCCGAGGCCGATCATCAGCGCGGCGGCCGTGTTGGCCGTGCGCGCCGGATTGCGGCCGGCGTTCTCGCGCGCCAGCCGGCCGGCCGTGCCGCCGAGGCGCTCGAGCGGCCAGCCGATCACGCGTGCCAGCGGCCGCACGACGTGCCGGGCGACCATGGCGATGGCGACGAAGAGGAGCATCGCGCCGAGACCCATCTCGAGGAGACTGGTGCCGGCGGAACCGCCGCCGAAGAAGCCCAAGGCCACGAGGCCGGCGCCGGCCAGCGCCACGACGGCGGCGGCCAGCGTCGAGAGCCGGCTGAAGCGCGAGGGCGGCAGCTCGGATCCCTCCTGCAGGGCGGCGACCGGCGGCACGCGCGTGGCGCGCAGCGCCGGGCCGATGGCGGCGACCAGCGCGGTGCCCACACCGACGACCAGCGCCACGACGGCCGTGCGCGGCTCGAGGACGAGGCCGGTCGCCGGGAAGTCGGCGCCGAACGCCTTGAGCAACTCGTTGACGGCCTGCGCGACGCCCAGACCGGCGAAGAGGCCGGTGACGGACGCGAGGACGCCCATGAACAGCGCTTCGGCGACGACCGACGCCAGCACCTGCCGGCGTGACGCCCCGAAGGCGCGCAGCATGGCGAACTCGCGGCGCCGCTGGGCGACCGTGATCGAGAAGGCGTTGAAGATGATGAAGGCGCCCACGAAGACGGCGACGCCGCCGAAGGCGAGAAGGGCAGGGCGCAGGATCGAGTCGATCGCAGCGCCGATCTCGGAGGAGCTCTCCTCCGCGGCCTGCACACCCGTCTTGACCTCGACGGTACCCGGCAGCGCCTCGCGCAGCCGTGTGGCGAGCTGCGCCGGCGTCACGCCCGGCTCCGCCGTCATGCTGATCGAGGTGAGCTTGCCCTCCAGACCGTACCAGTCCTGCACGTCGGCGAGCCGGGCGCCCACCATGATCGTGCCGCCCAGGGATGACGAGTCGCCGAAGGTGAAGATGCCGCTCACCGTGACCGGCACGGTGCCTTCCTTGGTGGCGACGGCGATGCGGTCGCCGACGCCGACGTCGTGCTTGTCGGCGAAGCCCGAGTCGACGACGACCTCGCCCCGCGCCTGCGGCGCGGCGCCGGCCTTCCACGAGACGTTGCTCACCCCGCCATCCTCGGCGGACATGATGAGCGTCGGGGCGCCGTTCGTCTTCACGATCTTGCCGTCGACGAGCACTGCGCCTGTGGTCTCCGCGCCGGCGACGGCGGTCGCGACACCGTCCACGGCGCGCGCCCTGGGGAGCAGGCTCTGCGGCATGGACAGGGCGGCCGACTCCTCGTAACCGCCGAAGGAGCTCTTCGGGACGACGACCACGGCCGTTCCCTGGTACGCGGTCGTGAAGATGTCGTCGAACCCGTTGGTGATCTGGTCCGTCAGCACGTACGTCCCGCTGATCATCGCCACGCCCAGCACGATGGCGAGCGTGGTGAGGACGGTGCGGAGCGGCCGGCTGAGGAGGCTGCGGAAGGCGAGGCGGATCATGACGCCACCTCCAGCGACTTCATGACGTCGTACACCTCGGCGCGCGTCATGCGGCCGCGATCGTGGACGATCTCGCCGTCCTTCAGGAAGAGGACGCGATCGGCCGTCGCGGCCGCGTGCGCGTCGTGGGTCACCATGATGATCGTCTGTCCCAGATCGTCCACCGACCGGCGCAGGAGCTGCAGGACCTCGTCGCCCGTGCGCGAGTCGAGGTTGCCGGTGGGTTCGTCCGCGAACAGGACGGCGGGCCGGGCCACGAGCGCCCTGGCCACGGCGACGCGCTGCTGCTGGCCGCCGGAGAGCTCGGCCGGCTTGTGGCGCAGCCGGTCACCGAGACCGATCGTCTTCACGAGGTGGTTGAGCCAGGCCGGATCGGGCTTGCGGCCGGCGATGGTGAGCGGCAAGACGATGTTCTCGGCCGCGCTCAGGGTCGGCAGGAGGTTGAAGGACTGGAAGATGAAGCCGACCTTGTCGCGGCGCAGCTTCGTAAGGTCCTTGTCCTTCAGACGGCCGATCTCCACGCCTTCGATGGCGACCTTGCCCGAGGTCGGCTCGTCGAGTCCCGCCAGGATGTGCATCAGGGTCGACTTGCCCGACCCGGACGGCCCCATGATCGCGGTGAACTCGCCGCGCCGCACGTCGACGTCGGCGCCACGGAGGGCATGGACGGTGGCCCCGCCCTGACCGTAGCGCTTGCTCACGCCGCGGGCGGCGACGACGGCGTCGCGGCCCGCGGAGCGGGCCGGAGCGCCGTCGTCACTGTGCCGCGGCGGCCGTAGCGGCCAGTCCGGGAGCCGCGGCGTCGCCGCGCCCTCCGTACCGTAGGCCCTTCCGAGCTTCTCTGTGGTCACCACTGGGTTCACGTTGTCCTCCCCCTCGTCGCGCCGCGCCGCCTGGCGGTCCGCGGACATGTCGTTGTCATGGGAGGAGGCTACGCGGCGGCCTGGCCGGGGGCGTCGCCCCGGCGGGGTCAATCAGGGTGGCCGGTGGGAGCATCTTTCGCGCCCCGGCACACCCCCAAGGGGGCGCGGGCGCTACCCCTCAGGAGGACGATACTGAGCGCGCACGCGCTCGGAGAGCGTCCGCCCGGTGTTCGACGAGCGCCGCACGGTGGTGCTGCGCTCCGCGAGCCGTGGGGGCCTCGCCTGGATGGAGGCTCAGAAACCCTTGGGTTCCACCAGCCCGACGTCGTAGGCGAGGATCACGGCCTGGGCGCGGTCGCGCAGGCCCATCTTGTAGAAGATGCGCTTCACGTGCGTCTTGACCGTGCCCTCGCTCAGGAAGAGCTTCTGGGCGATCTCGCTGTTCGACAGGCCGGCAGCCACCAGGCCGAGCACCTCGCGCTCGCGATCTGTGAGATCGTCGAGGGCCGGCGGCGGCGTACGCTCTTCCGCCGGACGACGCGCGAACTCGCCGATGAGACGCTTTGTCACGGAGGGCGCGAGCAGAGCTTCGCCGGAGGCGACCACGCGCACGCCGGCCACGAGATCGGCCGCCGGCGTGCGCTTGAGCAGGAAGCCGCTCGCGCCGGCGCGCAAGGCCTCGTAGACGTACTCATCCAGGTCGAACGTGGTCAGGATGCAGACGCGCGAGCTGTCGTCGCGCCCCAGCGCGACGATCTCGCGCGTCGCCTCGAGCCCGTTCATCGCCGGCATCTGCACGTCCATGAGCACGATGTCCGGATCGAGATCCTTCGTCATCCGGACGCCCTCGACGCCGTCGCCGGCCTCCCCGACCACTTCCAGGTCGTCCTCCGCCTCGAGGATGAGGCGCAGGCCCGCCCGCACCAGCTGTTCGTCGTCGACCAAGACGATCCGGATCCTGCTCATGCGGTCCCTCCACCGTTCGTGTTCTTTGTCGTCTCGTCCTTTGATGTCGCGCCCGCCGCCTGCGCTCTCACGGCGGTCGCCGCCACGCCCGGCGCACTGGTCAAGCCGAGCGTCGGGTCGGCCAGCGGCAGCCGCGCCCAGACCCCGAAACCGCCCTCCTGCCGCGGCCCGATCAGCAGCTCGCCCCCGAACAGCAGGACGCGCTCGCGGATGCCCAACAGGCCGCGGCCCCCGCCCGTGGACGGCGCCGCCGCCGCTCCGCGGCCGTCGTCGACCACCTCGATGACGAGCTGGTCGCTGGTCCAGTGCAGGGTGACGCGGCTGTGCGCCTTGCCAGCGTGCTTCAGGGTGTTCGTCAACGCTTCCTGCACGATGCGGTAGGCCGAGAGGTCCAGGCTCGGAGGCAGGGTGCGGGGCTCCCCGCTCACGACGACCTCGACCGGCAGCCCGGCCTCGCGCACGCGCGCGACCAGCTCGTCGAGGCGCGCGAGGCCGGGCGCCGACTCGAAGGTCTCCTCCCCGCGCTCGGCCCGCAGGATGCCCAGCATGCGCTCGATGTCGGCCAGTGCCTGGCGGCCTGCCGTCTCGATCGCGGTGAGGGCCTGTCCGGCCAGCTCGGGCTTCTTCTCGAGCACGCGCTGGGCGCCCGCCGACTGCAGCACGACGACGTTCAACGCGTGCCCCACACTGTCGTGGAGCTCGCGGGCCATGCGCGCGCGCTCGTTCGAGACTGCCTCTCGCGCGCGCGCCTCCCGGTCGGCCGCGAACAGCGCCGCCCTGGTCTCGGCCCGCGATGCCGTCGAGCGATAGATGCGGATGAGGAAGGCGGTCGTCCATGTGAACGAGTACGCCCCCCAGGCCGCAGCCATCGTCTCCCAGTCGAAGCCGCCCGCGTTGGTGAGCTGGTTGACGAGCAGCCCGGCCGCCGCGACGAGACCGCCGAGCACGGCGTTCCTGACACTGTCGAACGCGACCGTGACGAACAACGCCGCCCCGCCGGTCCAGAAGCCGATGCCGACCGGCTGGTAGCCCGCGACACTCTCAACGGCCAGGGCGCTCATGATGATGATGAGCGTGAAGAGCGGCCAGCGCCGCACGAGCACCAGGGGCAGGGAGGCGAGCAGCACGAGGACCGTGAGCCACATGTCGTCGGGCCGGTAGACCGTCGTGTCGACCGCCCGGAGGAGTTGCGTCATCAGGCCGATCAGGGCGAAGGCGAGCGCGAGGAGCGAGACGCCGACGGTGGGCTGCAGGAAGCGGCGGAGCACCTCGCGAGGCGGCGTCACAGGAACCTCGGGCTCGCCCTCGTACGGCATCACCACGCGCACCGCGACATCCTCCGTCTCGCCGGCATGAGGCGGGCGCGATGAGGGGCGCCCGCTGCTGACGTGGCCGAGTATAGATGATGCCTGGGGAGCCCTCCGACGCCTCGATGCTCGAAGGCGCGACATGCGGGAGTACGATGGCCAGCGGATGACGGACGGGCCAGCCAGCCGACCGTCCCTCGGCAGGGGTGATCAACGTATGGCGGATGCCGGTCCCCAGCGGCAGAAACAGGAGGTCGCGGCGCTCTTCGGTCGCGCGGCCTCCTCGTACGACCAGATCGGGCCGCGCTTCTTCACGCAGTTGGGCGCTCGTCTCGTGGACCTGGCGGACATCCGCCCCGGCCAAGCGGTGCTGGACGTGGGCTGCGGCAGGGGCGCGTCGTTGCTGCCCGCAGCCGAGCGCGCCGCTCCGACCGGTCGAGTGGTCGGCATAGACCTGGCCGAGGGCATGGTCGCCCGCTTGCGCCGCGAGATCGACGAGCGCGGCCTTCCCGACGCCGAGGTGCAGGTCATGGACGGCGAACACCTGCTCTTCCCCGCCGCCACCTTCGACTGCGTCCTGTGCGGCTTCTGCCTCTTCTTCTTCCCCGACCACGAGCGCGCGCTGGCAGAGATGAGACGCGTGCTCAAACCCGGCGGGCGGCTGGGCATCTCCACCTGGGGGAACGGCGACGAGGCCTGGGGATGGCTCGATGATCTCTTCGACGACTACCTGCCGGAACCGGAACCATCCGCAGAGCAGACCGGCGACGAGGAGCGCTACACCGAGAGTCCCGTCCAGATGCGTGCGGTCCTTCGACGAGCGGGCTTCGCCCACGTCGAGGTGGTGACCGAGACGCGAGAGTTCGCCTACGCCACCGAAGACGAGTGGTGGGCCGCGCTGTGGTCGCACGGCATGCGCGAAGGCCTGGAGCAGATCGAGACGAGATCGGGTCCCGAGGGACTGGCAAGGTTCAAGGCCGACGCGCTGCGGCAGTTGCGCCTCAGACAACCGAGCGCAGGCGCCCTTGCCCTGGTCCTGCCCATCCTGTACACGCTGGCCGCACGCCCGCGCAGACAAAGCTGAGCAGCCCAAGGTGGAAATGGTGGAGGCGGCGGGAATCGAACCCGCGTCCACGGGTGCCTCGGCGGAGTCTCTACAAGCTTAGCCGGCGCTTTTCATCTCGCTCGCGGCCCCCGCGTCGGCCGGGTGCCGGTCGCCAGCCCCGTTTGCTCTCGGATCTGACCGGTCGGAGCCGGCCCGCCAGATCCCAGCCCGTTGAGCGACGCCACTACCCGGGCCACGGGCCCTCCCGGAGTGACGGGCTACCTTATCTCAGGCGGCCAGTGCGAGATTGCTCTCGGCAGTTATGGTGTTCCGGCAGTTTAACGAGGCCACCGGACCTCGGCTTGCTGCTCCTGCCTCGGTATCGCCCATGTCGAGACCAGTTCGCCCCCATGTGTGCGACCGAGCGGTCCGCGAACGGGAGTATACCACCCGTCCGCCACGTGAAACCGCCGCCTGGACAGCGGAAAGCGCTGCTCAGGCGGCGGTTCGACGGCATGAAACGGCGCCTCTCCCGGCGCCGGTCCAGCCTTCAGTCTTCGACCGTCTGCACCTCGCGCCGGTCACGGCGCCGGAAGTACATGTTGCGGCAGAGCGGGCCCTCGCCTGAGGCGTAGCAGCTCTGGACCGCGACGGAGCATTGTGGCAGCGGCTGGCTCGTCACCTTGACGACGCCGAAGCCGCCCTTCCCACGCTCGATCTCCTGGAACTTCTGCAGGTCGATCTCATGGGGGAAGACCTTCTCGATGCACCCGAAGAAGGTGTCACCGTCTTCCTTGAATGCGTACAGGAACCGGCAGTTCATGCTCAGGCAGGCCGCGGGGTACACGACCTTTTCACATTGAGCAGAACACTCCTCGCATTCCAGCAGTTCAACAACTTCAGCCAACAGAATCAGCCTCCCACAAGAAAAATGCCGACGAACATTGCCGGCCCCGCGGTAGGGTAGCACGACGACGCGTGCGACGGAAGGGGTTAATCGCGTTTTCATAGCTTTCATGCATCCGTCAGGCTCGAAATCGCCCCTTGTGACAATTGACACAACACCATTGCCACCATGAGAATAGTGCGGTCTCGTCGGCGCGCAAGGCTCTGCCAGCCGCCGTGCGCGGCCGTCGCCAACGGTCTCGAGGAGGTGCCTTCACGGTATGGACGCCCTGACGCTCGCCCGCCTGCAGTTCGCCTTCACGATCGGCTATCACTTCATCTTCGTGCCCATCAGCATCGGGCTCGTGCTGATGGTGGTGCTGTCCGAGCGGCGCTACTACAAGAGCGGGATCCCGGCCCACAAGGCCGCCTCGAACTTCTGGATCAAGCTCTTCACGACGACCTTCGCCATCGGGGTCGCCACCGGCATCACCATGGAGTTCGCCTTCGGCACCAACTGGGCTGACTACTCGCGCTTCGTGGGCAACATCTTCGGCGCGCCGCTGGCGGCGGAAGGCCTGTTCGCCTTCTTCCTCGAGTCGACCTTTCTGGGCGTCCTGCTCTTCGGCCGCAAAAAGGTCTCGCGCGGCTTCTACTACGCCTCCACCTGGCTCGTCATGATCGGTGCCTGGCTCTCGGCGCTCTGGATCCTCATCGCCAACTCGTGGCAGCAGACGCCGGCGGGCTACAAGATCCAGGACGGCAAGGCCGTCCTCACCGACTTCTGGGCCGCGGCGCTCAACCCGTCGACGGCGCCGCGCTACGTGCACACCATGGCCGCGGCGCTCATCACCGGTTGCTTCGTGGTGGCGAGCATCTCGGCGTGGTACCTGCTGAAGAAACGGCACATGAACTTCGCCCGCCAGTCGCTCGTCTCGGCGCTCGTCGCCGGCCTGATCGTCTCGGCCCTCATGCCGTTCATCGGGCACTGGCACGCCTTGGTGGTGGCCGAGCACCAGCCGGTCAAGATGGCGGCCTTCGAGGGCATCTACACGACCGAGAAGGGTGCCGACCTCACCCTGCTCGGCTGGGTGAACACGGGCGACAAGAGCGTCACCGGGCTCAAGCTCCCCAGCGGTCTGAGCATGATGCTGCACCTCGACCCTGACGCGACCGTTACCGGAATGGACAGCGTGCCGGTCGCCGACACACCGCCGGTGCAGCTCACCTTCCAGAGCTACCACCTGATGATCGCGCTGTCCTTCCTCTTCATCCTGATCATGCTGGTCGCGCTCGCGATGCATCTCATGAAGCGCCTCGAGAAGGCGCGCTGGATGCTGTGGGTGCTGGTCTGCAGCTTCCCGCTACCGATCATCGCCATAAACATGGGCTGGACCGCGACCGAGGTCGGCCGCCAGCCCTGGATCGTCCAGGGCCTGCTGCGCACGAGCGACGGCGTCTCGCCCGTGGTCTCGGCCTCCGAGATCTGGGTCACGCTCGGGCTCTTCGCCCTCGTCTATCTGGTCCTGTTCATCGCGTGGCTGAGCGATCTTCACCGGGATCATCCGCAAGGGCCCCGAGGACGTGGCCGAGATGCTCGAGGGCGACAAGGCCGGTCCGCGGCCCGAGCAGGGCGCGGCCAAACCCGCAGTCGCCGGCACGAAGGGGTGAAGACATGAGTCTCGAGACCATCTGGTTCTTCCTCGTCGCCGTCCTGCTGACCGGCTACGTCGTGCTCGACGGCTTCGACCTCGGCGCGGGCGTCCTGTACCCCTTCATCGCCCGCACGGAGGACGAGCGTCGCCTGGTGCGCGCCAGCATCGGCCCGGTGTGGGACGGCAACGAGGTCTGGCTGCTCACCGGCGGTGGGGCGATCTTCGCCGCCTTCCCGGCCGTGTACGCCATGACCTTCAGCGGCTTCTACCTCGCCATCATGCTCGTGCTGTTCGGCCTGATCCTGCGCGCCGTCGCCATGGAGTTCCGGCACCGCGACGAGGCGTGGGCCCGGGTGTGGGACGCCGCCTTCTTCGTGGGCAGCCTGGTGCCGGCGATCCTCGTCGGCTGCGCGCTCGGCAACGTCATCCGCGGCGTCCCCCTGAACGCGGCCGGCGATTACACCGGCACCTTCCTCGACCTGCTCAACCCGTACGCGCTGCTCGTCGCCGTGACCGGCCTCGCGCTGCTCGTCACGCACGGAGCCTCGTGGCTCGCCGTCAAGGCGGAGGGGCCGGTGTACGAGCGGGCCGTCAAGTGGCGGACGCCGCTCTTCATCGTGTGCGTCGCGCTTGCCGTGGCGACCTCGGCCGCGACCATCGCCAGCCGTGTCGCGAGCCTCCGACAACGTGTTCGGCAGCGTCCTGGGGTGGCTCTTCCTCGCCGTCCTGGCGGTGGCTGTCGTCTCCACCTTCTGGCAGCAGCGCAAGGAAGGGGCCGACCTGAAGGCCTTTCTGGGGTCGGCCGTCATCATCGTCGCGCTGGCGGGCATCGCGGCGGTGGGCAACTACCCCGAGATCATCCCGGCGCGCGGCAGCGACCCGTCGACGAGCCTGACCGTGACGAACGCTTCATCCGAGTCGCTCACCCTCAAGGTCATGCTCGTCATCGCGCTGATCGGCGTGCCACTCGTGCTCGCCTACACCGCCTTCGTCTACCGGACCTTCCGCGGCAAGACCAAGGCGGCGCCCGGCGAGTACTGAGGCAGGCGCTACAGCTCCCAGTACTGCGCCTGCACCTCGACGGCGCGGGCGATGGCGGGATCGGCGACGCCGCTCGCCCCATCGGGCTCCGGAGCGCGCTCGTCCAAGAGGGCGCGCAGGATCGCCTCGATCGAGCGCGGCGTGGACACCTTGTCGTAGCCGCCCTCGAGCACGAGCGCGAGGCGCGTGTCGCAATGGTGCCGCGCGAGCGAGAGCACGCGCAGCGCCAGATGCGCGAAGCCGGCCTCGCTCATCTGCATGCTCGCCAGGGGATCGGCGCTGTGGGCGTCGACTCCCGTCGAGACGAGGATCGCCTGCGGGGCGAACTGACCGACGATGGGCGTCACGACCTGGTCGAAGGCCCGCAGGTAGTCGCCGTCGGTCGACCCGGGCGGCAGGGGCACGTTCACCGTCCTGCCTTCGCCGTCGCCCTCGCCGCACTCGTTCGACCAGCCGCTGCCGGGGTACAGCGGCCACTGGTGCAGGGAGCAGAACAGCACGCGGCCGTCGTCGTAGAAGGCGGCTTGCGTGCCGTTGCCGTGATGCACGTCCCAGTCGACGATGGCGACGCGCTCCATGCCCTCAGCCAGCAGGCGCCGGGCGGCGATGGCAACGTTGTTGAACAGGCAGAAGCCCATGGCCCGGTCGGGCGTGGCGTGGTGGCCGGGAGGCCGTACGAGGGCGAAGGGCACCCGGCCCTGCTCCCACTGACGCAAGGCGGTCAGCGCGCCGCCGGCCGAGAGCAGGGCGATGTCGAAGCTTCGCGCCCCGACGTAGGTGTCCGGGTCGAGCCAGCGCCCGCCGCTTTCGGCGGCGCGCCGGACCTTCTCGACGTGCGCCGCGGTGTGGACGGTGAGGATGTCGTCGACCGTGGCAGGCTCGGGCTCACCCAGTGTCAACCGCGGCCAGAGGTCGCTGTCCTCCAGGCGCCGGATGATCGCCCTCACGCGCTCCGGGCTCTCGGGGTGCCCTTCGGTCGCGTGCTCCTCGTAGGCTGGGTCCCAGATGATGGCGCTGTCCACGGCGTGCGTCCCTTCGCTGCGGTGCCCTGCCCGTCACCGGGCCTCCGAAGCGTATCGCGAACGCGAGGCGGCTGGGAAGCCGGGCTCAGAAGGCGACGACCGGACAGGGTGTTCAGACGTGCAGCCGCTACGCCGGGCTCACACGTGCAGCCGGCACCCCGGGCTCAGACAGGCGGCAGCGCCCCGACTTCGGCCAGATACGCCTTGGCGAGACGCTCCCAGAGCTCGACGGCGGCCCGTACCTCGACGCCTTCGGGGTCCAGGCCATGCTGGATGGCGAGCCCGTCCACGATCGCGATCATGAGCATCGCGAAGGGCAGCAGCCTGGGACGCAGCGCTGCGTCGCCGGCGGCGACGCAGCGCAGCACCGTCTCTCGGTACCCCTCGTAGAGGGCAGCGACGCGCGGCCGCAGGCGCTCGTTGCGCAGGGCGTGCGGCAGCAACTCGAAGAACGCGCGGAAGGAGGCAAGGTCGTCGGCGATACGGACCTCGCCGTCGATGAGGGCGTGAAGGCGCTGCTCGCCGATCGGCAGACCCTCGGTCTCGGCGATCAGCGCCCGGTTCGCCTCGTGGACGAGCGAGTCGACGAGGGCCACGACGAGGCCGTCCTTGCTGCCGAAGTAGTAGCCGATGCTCGCCTTCGGCTCGTCGGCCTCCTCGGCGATGGCCGAGAGTCTGAGGGTCTCGTACCCGCCGCGCTCGAGCAGGCGCCCCGCCGCCTCGAGGATCGTGCGGGCGACGGGCGGCAACGCGTCGACGGGGTCGTCGAACGAGAGCCCGTCGGGAAGGCCCTCCCCGCGCGCGAGGCTGCGCTGCAGTTCCGCCTTGTCGTCGTGGCGCCGTGGCCGGCCCATGCCTCTCGCCCTCCTCACAGCGCCGCTTGCACCGCGACGCATCGCTACGTAGGATATCTTTGTCCGTCCGGACAAACAAGATGACGCCGCTACCCGATCCGGACGGACGCCAGGGAACGCCAGAGGCGACCGCGGGTGTGACGCCCGGCGGTCTTGCCCGACGAAGGAGGACGGATGACGCTCGACCTGACCCAGCCGCTGCCGCCGCTCAATCACTTCAGAGGGCGCCACTACCTGACCGACCTCGACTACACACGCGAGGACCTTGAAGCCCTGCTGCACCTGGCGTCCGTGCTCAAGACCCTGTGGAAGAAGCGTCCCCTCACCCCCTTCCTGCCGGGCAAGCACCTGGCGATGATCTTCGAGGCCGCCTCCACGCGCACCCGCGTCAGCTTCGAGAACGGGTTCGCCGAGCTCGGCGGCAACGCCCTGTACCTGCGTCCCGGCGAGATCCACCTGCCGGGCCGCGAGAGCATCGCCGACACGGCCCGGACGCTGGCCCAGTACAACGCGGCCATCGAGATCCGCGCCAAGAAGAACGAGACCATCAACGAGCTCGCCGCCTGGTCGACGGTGCCGGTCATCAACGGCATGGACCATGACCGGCACCCCTGCCAGTCGATGAGCGACGCCTTCACCATCCTCGAGCATGCCGGCACGCTCGAGGGCGTCACGTTCGCCTACGTCGGCGACGCCGCCCACCCCTGCAACTCGCTCTCCACCACGCTCGCCAAGCTCGGCCTCAACGTGCGCATCGGCAACGCGCCGGGCTACGAGATCGGCGACGAGGTGCGGCGGAACGCGGAGCGCTTCGCGGCCGAGAGCGGCGGCTCGTTCCTCCTCACCAACGACCCCGACGAGGCCATCGCCGGCGCCGACTTCATCTACACCGACTGCTGGTGGTGGACCGGTCAGGAGGAGGAGTACGCCGACCGCGTCGGCGCCTTCAAGCCCTTCCAGGTCAACAAGGATTTCTGGGCGAAGACCAAGCCGGGCGCCCGCTTCATGCACTGCCTCCCGGCGATGCGCGGCGAGGAGGTCACCGACGAGGTCGCCGACAGCGACGCGTCGATCATCTTCCCGCAGGCCCAGAACCGCATGCACTTCCAGAAGGCCCTCATGCTGGCGCTCATCGGCATCGACGAGCTGCCGGCCGACCCCGATCTGCAGGCGATCGGCCGGGCGCTTCTGGCCTGAGGCAGCCCCGCACCACGAAAGGAAGCACCATGGCATCAGTAGACGTCACCCAGAGCTCCACGAGCGCCGCCACCCTCGATCAGCAGCCCAAGGTGTTCGGGTTGTTCAGCATGGTGCTCTTCAGCGTGTCGGCGATCCTCGTGGCCGACACGGTCGCCGCGTCGGCGGCGATCGGTGTCCAGGGCCTCGGCTTCTGGCTCATCCTCGGCCTGCTCTTCTTCATCCCCTACGGCTTCGTCACCGCCGAGCTGGGCAGCGCCTGGCCGGACGAGGGCGGCATCTACGTGTGGGTGAAAGAGGCTTTCGGCCCCGGATGGGGCACGGTGACGTCGTGGATGTACTGGGTCAACGTCGCCCTCTGGGCGCCCTCTGTCTTCGTGCTCTTCGTGGGCTCGCTCGAGGTCGCCTTCGGCGTTGACGTGCCCCCGGTCTGGGAGGCCGTCATCGTGATCGCCATGGTCTGGGCGATCGTCCTGATCGGGATCCTGCCGCTGTCGTGGAGCAAGTTCATCCCCAACCTCAGCGCCGCCCTGAAGGTCATCGTGCTGGTCGGCCTCGGCGTGATGGGCGTCGCCTACGCCGCCAAGCACGGCGCCGCCAACTCGTTCGCGCTCGACCAGTGGATGCCGTCGTGGAACGAGGACAGCCTCTCGTTCCTGCCGATCATCATCTACTCGTACATGGGCTTCGAGCTCATGAGCTCGGCCGGCGGCGCCATCAAGGAGCCGAAGCGCGACGTGCCCCGGATGATCATCATGGCCGGCGCGGCGATCCTCCTCGTCTACACGTTCGCCACCTTCGGCATCCTCGCCGCCGTCAAGACCGAGGACGTGAGCATCGTCACGGGCATCGTCGACGCGCTGCAGCTCTCGTTCGACGAGGTCCTGGGCGGCTACCACTGGCTCTTCGACGTGGCCGTCGTCGGCCTGCTCTTCACCTTCTTCGGCAACATGGTGACGTGGTCGATCGGCGCCAACCAGACGATCGGGGCGACCGGCCTCGACAAGACCGCCCCGGGCGTGTTCGGCCACGTCAACAAGCGCTTCGGCACGCCCGACTACGCGTTCGTCCTCATGGGCGTGATCGCCAGCGCCATCACCGTGCTCGCCTACGCACTGGACCCCGATCAGGCGAACGTCTTCTGGACCCTCTTCGCCCTGTCGTCGATCGTCTTCCTGATCCCATACCTGCTGATGTTCCCGGCGTTGCTCGTGCTGCGCCGCAAGTTCCCCGAGCAGCACCGCCCGTACGTGGTGCCGGGCGGCGTCGCCGGCGCGTGGATCAGCACGATCCTGTGCGAACTCGGTATCATCCTCACGGTCGCGCTCTTCTTCTACTACCCGGCCGAGGGAGTCTCGAAGGGCACCTTCTGGGCGATCACCGTCGGCGGCACGGTCGTGTCGCTGGCGGTCGGCTGGTGGCTCTACCGGCACAGCCGGCGCAAGGCGACGTGACGCAGGCCACGGATCGGAGGCGCGTGAGGTGACGCAGACGGCCGGCAACGGCACCACCGTGGTCGTGGCGCTGGGCGGCAACGCCATCCTGCAGCCCGGCCAGGTGGGCACCTTCGAGGAGCAGCTCGTCAACGTGGACGCCGCCATGCGGCGCATCGCGCAGATGGCCTCCGACGGCTACCGCGTCGTGCTCACGCACGGCAACGGGCCGCAGGTCGGCAACCTGCTCATCCAGCAGGAGGTCGCCGCCAAGCTGGTGGCGCCGATGCCGATGGACGTCTGCGGCGCCATGAGCCAGGGGCAGATCGGCTACATGCTCGAGCAGACCCTGCAGAACCACCTGCGCAAGCGCAAGGTCACGCAGCCCGTGGTCACGCTCCTCACGCAGGTCGCGGTGAGCGCCAAGGACCCCGCCTTCGCCAAGCCCTCGAAGCCGGTCGGGCCCTTCTACGACCAGAAGAAGGCGCAGACGATGATGCTCGAGCAGGGCTTCGCCATGAAGGAGGACGCGGGCCGCGGCTGGCGTCGCGTCGTGCCCTCGCCCGAACCCATCGAGATCGTGCCGCGCGAGGCCATCGTCGACCTCGTGCGCGACGGCGCCCTCGTGATCTGCTCAGGCGGCGGCGGCATCCCCGTGGTGCGCGCCCGCAACGGCGCCCTCTCGGGCGTGGACGCCGTGATCGACAAGGACCTGGCGGCGATGCGGCTGGCGAGCGACGTCGCGGCCGACGTCCTGCTCGTGCTCACCGACGTCCCCAAGGTCTATCTCGACTATCGCGGCCCGAAGCAGCGCGCCCTCGGCATCGTCCCCTTAGACGAGATGGAGGGCTACGCCGCCGAGGGCCACTTCAAGGCCGGCAGCATGGGACCCAAGGTCGACGCCGCCATGCGCTTCGTGCGCGGCGGCGGCCGCGCGGCCATCGTCGCCAAGCTGACCGAGGTGAACCAGGCGCTGGCCGGCAAGGCCGGTACCCACATCGTGCCGGCCGCCCAGAAGGGCGCCGCGCGGGCCACCCGAAAGACCCGCGCCTGAGATCGGAGCAGTCATGACACGCACCATCGAGAGCACGCCGCGAGCCGACGGCTTCTTCATGCCGGGCGAGTTCGCGCCGCACACCGGTACCTGGATGCTGTGGCCGCAGCGGCCCGACAACTGGCGCCTGGGAGCAAAACCGGCGCAGCGCGCCTGGGTCGAGGTCGCCAGGGCCATCGTCCAGTTCGAGCCTCTGACCATGGGCGTGAACCACGACCAGTTCGAGAACGCGCGGAACATGCTCCCCCCCGAAGTCCGTGTCGTCGAGCTCTCCAGCAACGACGCCTGGATGCGCGACATCGGGCCGAGCTTCGTGATCGACGGCAAGGGCGGCGTACGTCTCGTCGACTGGCGCTTCAACGCCTGGGGTGGCCTCTACGACGGCCTGTACTTCCCCTGGGACAAGGACGACATCGTGCCGCGCAAGATGGCGGAGCTCACCGGTCTGGACCGCTACAAGGCGCCCCTCGTGCTCGAAGGCGGCTCGATCCATGTGGACGGCGAGGGCGCCGTGCTCACCACGGAGGAGTGCCTGTTGAGCCCGGGCCGCAATCCCGAGCTTTCGCGGGAGCAGATCGAGCAGCACCTGCGCGACTACCTCGGTCTCGAGACGGTGATCTGGCTCGGGCGCGGCATCGACCCCGACGAGACCAACGGCCACGTCGACGACGTCGCCTGCTTCGTGAAGCCCGGCGTCGTCGTCGCCGGGCTCACCGACGACAAGGAAGACTGGCGCTACGACCTGCTGCGGGAGAACCTGGAGCGGCTGCGCGCGGCGAAGGACGCGAAGGGCCGCGCCCTCGAGATCCACACGGTGCCGATGCCCGCCATCCTGGAGATCACCGAGGACGAGGCCTGGGGTGTGGACAGCGCCGAGGGCTCGCTCCCGCGACGGGCCGGCGACAAGACGGCCGCGTCCTACCTCAACTTCTACCTGTGCAACGGCGGCCTCGTGATGCCGCGCTTCGACGATCCCAACGACGCCGTGGCGAAGGCGACGCTCGAACGGCTCTTCCCGGAGCGTCGCGTCGTGACCGTGCCGGGACGCGAGATCGTCCTGGGCGGCGGCAACGTGCACTGCATCACCCAGCAGCAGCCCCAGGGCTGACTGATCGGCGTCGCTCGCGTGCCCCGCACACGGCGGGGCGCCGCCTCATCACCTGCAGGGCGGCGCCCCGCCGTCGACCAGCTCCCTGCCCCACGGCTCGCAGTCGGACTCCCGCAGGTAGCCGCGCTGCGCGAAGAAGGCGCGCGACCCGTCGTTGTCGACGAGGATCTGGAGCTTCGCCTTGAGGGCGCCCTTGGCGCGGAAGCGCCGCTCGAGCTCGTCCATGAGGAGGTCCGCGACGCCGCGGCGACGACGTTCCGGCAGCACGGCGAGGTGATAGACGTACGCGCGGCGTCCGTCCCAGCCGCCCATCACCGTGCCCAGGACGGCGCCGTCCGCGTCGCGCGCGACCAGGAAGAGGTCGGGGTCGCGCGTCATCTTGAGCTGCACCTGTTCGCGACCGTCCGAGGGCCGCATCCACAGATCCGACCGCTGCCAGAGCACGTGCACGACGGCGAAGTCGTCCATCGTGAACTCGTCGATCACCACGCCGGTCGCCGTCGTCTCGTCGCTCATCGCCACCTCCTCGGTCGCGCGATTGTACCGCCGCGGCGTGGGGGCTGCCTTCCGCCTCCCGCGCGGTCGCGCGGACGACGCTTCCGCCGCGACGTGAGCGCTGTCTTCAGCCTCCCGCGCGGTCCCACGGGCGACGCGCATCGCCCGCCGCGCAGCGCTCGCATCTGCCGCTCCGCCTCCCGGCCCGAGCCTATCGTCTGCCGTGTTGCTACAATCCGTCGGGCCGGCCGCCGCAGGCGAGCCGGCCCGACGTGAAGGGGGTCGCATGGACGCGATCGAGGCGCTGCTCGCGCGACGGAGCATCAGACGGTTCACGAAGGCGGACGTCTCCCGTGAAGACGAGGAGCGTCTGATCGAGGCGGCCTTCGCGGCGCCGAGCTCGAGCAACGCCCGTCCCTGGCACTTCGTGGTGGTGCGCGACGCCGCCACACGCGCCCGCCTCGCCGGGGTCCACCAATGGTCCGCCCTGATCGCACGCGCGCCGCTCTGCATCGCCGTGCTCGGCCGCGCCGACTCGACCGCCTGGGTCGAGGACGGCGCGGCCGCCACCGAGAACATCCTCACCGCCGCCACCGCCCTCGGCTCTGGGCACCTGCTGGGTCGGCATCTACGAGAACGCACCCAAGCCGCATCCCGACGAGGTCGCCTGCCTCGAGATCCTCGGCACGACCCCCGACCAGTGGCGCTGCCTCTGCCTGATCGCCGTCGGCCACGCCGCCGAGCCCAAGGCGCCCCGCAGCCAGTACCAGCAGACCAAGGTGTCCTACGAGCGCGTGGGCCGGCGGGCCAGGTGACGGACATGGCGACGGAGACAAGCGCGCGCGCCGGCACGACGCAGCCCGCCGGCACGACGGGCCGGACCCGCGGCTCTTCCGGCGAGCGCGAGCTCCTCATCCAGAGCACCGCCCGCGAGATCTTCCGCCTCACGACGCAGTCCAAGCCCGGCCGCTTCTCGTCGGAGCGGGTGCAGAGCGACATGATGGAATGGGCGATGAGCGACGAGCGTCTCAAGGTCGAGATGCTGCGCTTCGTCGACGTCTTCCCCACGCTGCGCAGCCGTCGCGAGATCGCGCGCCACCTGCGCGAGTACTTCGCCCGCCAGGGCGTCGCCGTTCCCAAGGTGCTGCGCTGGGGCGTGAACCTGAGCACGGGACGATCCCCCGTCGCGCCGGTAGCCAACGTGGTCATCCGCAACCAGATGAAGGGGTTCGCGCAGCGCTTCATCGTCGGGACCGACGCGAAGGGCGCGATGGGCGCCCTGCGCGAGCTGCGGCGCGAGGGCATGGGCTTCACGCTCGACGTGCTGGGCGAAGCCTCGGTGAGCGAGCGCGAAGCCGCCGCCTACCAGCAGACCTACCTCGATCTGATGGACGGCCTCGCCGGCGAGGCCGCCTCCTGGCCCGCCGTCCCCGTGGTGGACGACAGCGCCTGGGGGCCGCTGCCCCGCGTCAACCTCTCCCTGAAGATCACCTCGCTGTACTCGCAGATCGACCCAGTCGACTTCGACGGCAGCGTCGCCGCCGTCAAGGACAGGCTGCGCCCGGTCTTCCGCAAGGCGATCGCCACGGGCGCAGCCCTCACCCTGGACCTCGAGCAGTTCAAGTACCGCGACCTCACCTTCGCCGTCTTCATGTCGCTGATGGACGAGGAGGAGTTCCGCGGCTACGACGACGCCGGCGTCGTGGTGCAGGCCTACCTGCGCGACGCCGACAAGGACCTCGACAGGCTGGTCGCCTGGGCGAAGGAGCGCGGCCGGCGCTTCCACCTGCGCCTGGTCAAAGGCGCCTACTGGGACTACGAGACGGTGATCGCCGCCCAGGAGGCGTGGCCGGTGCCCGTCTTCACCCACAAGCCGGACACCGACGCCATGTACGAGAAGCTCGCCGAGACGATGCTGCGCCACCCCGAGCAGATCAAGCCGGCGTTCGCGAGCCACAACGTGCGCTCCCTGGCCGCCGCCATCGTCACGGCCCGCGAGCTCGGCCTCCCCGACAACGCCTACGAGATCCAGGCGCTCCACGGCATGGGCGAGCCCATCAAGCACGCCATCCGCGAGCTTGGCCTGCGGCTGCGCGAGTACGCGCCGGTCGGCGAGCTGATCCCGGGAATGGCGTACCTCGTGCGGCGCCTGCTCGAGAACACGGCGAACGACTCCTTCCTGCGCCAGACGTTCGTCGAGGGCGCCGCCATCGAGGAGCTCATCCAGGTGCCGGCCGCGTCGTCCGACTTCGGCGCCGAGCCGGCGCGTCTGCCGGTGGTCGAGGCCACCGATCCTGCCGACCCGGCGCCCTTCGTCAACCAGCCGCACGCCGACTTCTCGCGCAAGGAGAGCCGCGACGCCTACGACGCGGCCTTGCGCACGGTACGCGCGCGCCTCGGCGCCCACTACCCGCTGCGCGTCGGCGGGCGCTCCATCGAGACGGCGAAGACGCTCACCTCGGTGAACCCGGCGAAGCCGGCCGAGGTGGTCGGCACGACCGCCTACGGAGGTCGTGCCGAGGCCGAGGCCGCAGCCGCAGCAGCGCGCGCCGCCCTGCCGGGATGGCGCGACACGCCGGCGCGTGAGCGCGCCGCCCTGCTCTTCCGCGCCGCCGAGCTGATGCGCCGCGAGAACCTCGAGCTCTCCGCGCTCATGACGCTCGAGGCCGGCAAGACGCGGCGCGAGGCGAACGGCGACGTCGACGAAGCGATCGACTTCCTCGAGTACTACGGCCGCGAGGCGCTGCGCCTCGACAAGGCGCGCCACCTGGGCCATGTCCCCGGCGAGCAGAACGTGTACTTCTATCAGCCCCGGGGCGTGGCCCTCGTGATCGCGCCCTGGAACTTCCCGCTCGCCATCCTGACGGGGATGACGAGCGCGGCCCTCGTCGCCGGCAACCCTGTGATCGTGAAGCCGGCCGGGCCGACGCCGATCATCGCGGCGCAGCTCGCGCGCCTGCTCGAGGAGGCGGGGGCGCCGGCCGGCACGGTCAACTTCCTCCCCAGCCCGGGCGGCGAGGTCGGCGACTTCCTCGTGCGCCACGACGGCGTCGACCTGATCGCTTTCACCGGCTCCATGGACGTCGGCCTGGACATCATCAGCCACTCGGCCCAGCACCCGACGTCCGACGGGGTGAAGAAGGTGATCGCCGAGATGGGCGGCAAGAACGCCGTCATCGTCGACACCGACGCCGATCTCGACGTCGCCGTGACCGAGGTCGTGCTCTCTGCCTTCCACTACGCCGGGCAGAAATGCTCGGCGGCGTCGCGCGTGATCGTCCTGGAGGAGGCCTACGACGACTTCGTGCGGCGCCTCACGGAGGCGACGCGCAGCCTCACCGTCGGCGCCCCCGAGGACCCGCACGTACGCGTGCCGCCGGTCATCACGGCCGCGGCCAAAGAGAAGATCGAGGGCTACATCGAGCAGGGCAAGCGGGAGGCGCGACTGGCGGCCACCGTCGAGCCGCCGCAAGGCGGCTGGCCGGACGGCGGCCACTTCGTCGCGCCCCACGTCTTCGTCGACGTCGACCCGAGGGCCGTGATCGCCCAGGAGGAGATCTTCGGCCCGGTCGTCGCCGTCATGAAGGCCAAGGACCTCGACGAGGCGCTCGCCATCGCCAACGGCGTGAAGTACGCGCTCACGGGCGGCCTGATCTCGCGCAGCCCGGCCGCCATCGAGCGCGTCCGCCGCGAGTTCCGCGTCGGCAACCTGTACATCAATCGCGGCATCACCGGCGCCCTCGTCGAACGCCAGCCCTTTGGCGGCTTCAAGATGAGCGGCATCGGCTCCAAGGCGGGCGGCCCAGACTACCTGCTCCAGTTCCTCGAGCCGCGCGTGATCACCGAGAACACCATGCGCCGCGGCTTCGCACCGCCGGAGGAGTTCGAGGAGGGAGGCGCGTGACGGACGCAGCCGTCCGGCACCTCCTTCGCCGCCGCCTCCGACAGGTCCGCACATGACACTGAGCGCTCCGTCCACTACCATACCGTCATGATGGGAGGGGAAGGGGGCACGAAGCATCGCGGCCGGCGCACGCCCGATGGGTGGCGTCGGCGCGGCCGCACCCTCCTCGCGCTCGGCTTGGTGCTGTGCGCCGCCGGGGCGGCGGGCCTCGCCCGGCCACTGCCGGCGGCCGCCGCCTTGACCTCCGGCTTTTCCGTGAAGGACGGTTCGACCTGGACCACCACGGCGCGCGTCCCCCTCGGCGATCAGGGCTACTCGCCCTTCTTTCGACCGGGCGTGATCGTCTTCGACGGAGGCAGCATCCTGGGCGGCCTGCGGTCGGCCGAGGATGACGCACCCCCGGCGCGGTCGCTGGACCTGATCCCCCGCACGGTCCGCTCATACCTGTCGATCACGCAGGCCGCGAAGATCGTCGACATGCTCCAGCAGGCGCCGACGGAGGTCGACGTCCACTACGACCCCGAGGGGGACGCCAACGTCTGCGTCGCGATGCCCGGCGGCAGCGACCTCGCCAACGGAGCCGACATAGAAGACCTGCTCGAGAGCACGCGACAGTACTGTACCGAACGACGGGCGGCGGGCTTCGCCGTCGTTGTCGTGACCCTGCTCCCTCGCCTGGACTCGGATTTCGAGGCCGTCCGCCTGGAGTTCAACGAGCGGCTGCGAACGCACTGGCGCGAGTTCGCGGACGGTCTGGCCGACATCGGTGCGGACTCGCGCATCGGCGACACCCTCGACTGCTACGACCTCAAGTACTACCGCGCGGACGCGGAGCACCCCAACGCGGCGGGCAACGCCGTGATCGCCAGCGTGATCGCGCCCGCCGTCAACGGCCTCGCCTGGCGCTCGAACGACTGCGAGATGCGCCTGCGCAACGGCGACGAGGAGTGGACCGAGTGGCACGACTACTCGGCGCGCGCCGTGTGGACGCTCTCGCCGAACGACGGCGTGAAGAAGGTCTTCGCGGAATACCGGTACCAGGGCACAGAGACGGTCGCGCTCGACGACAGCATTCGGCTCGATACCGTCGGCCCAAGCACCTACGCGCTGCGGGACGTCCGCGTCCGCCACGGGCGCAGGGCGGTCCTCCCCTACCGGGTGATCGACCCGGAGCCGGGCAGCAGCACGGCGAGGGTGTCGATCGTCATCACCACGCGTAGCGGCTACGTGATGAAGCGCCTCGCCCTCGGGAAGCAGGCGGCGGGTGCGGATCTCAAGGCGACCTTCACCTGCCTTCTCCCCAGGGGCCGCTACAACTGGCGAGTGACGGCGCGCGACGCCGCCGGCAACCTCCAGACGCAGGCGGGCCGCGCCGCACTCAGGGTCAGGTAGAACGGGCAAGCCTGTGCCGCGGCCCGCCGCGAACCTCGCGGCGGGCCGCGGCGTCTCTCCCCTCGACAACACGGCCGCAGCCCCGGGCGGCCCTGACGAGGAGGAGACCATGACCAGGAAGCGCCTCTTGATCGCCGTGCCGCTGGCGCTCGTCGCGTTGCTCGCCGTGCTCGCGCTCGTCGGCGGGCTGGCCGGCACGCGGCAGGCAGAGCAGTCGGCGGAGACGACCGCGCCGGGCTCGACCGGCGAAGCCGCGGCCGGCGCCCAGCGTGACAGCCTCGAAGCGGGCGCCAAGGCGGCAACGGCGGACCAAACGGCGAACGGCGGCGTGAGCTACGCCGCCCTGCCGCCCGCCGCATCGTCCGCCGCTCATTACCTGGTGCGCACCGGTGACCTGCAGGTGATCGTGGCGCGTCACGGCCTGCAGTCCGCACTCCAGCGCATCACCAGCGTGACGACGTCGATGGGGGGTTACGTGCTCTCCAGCTACGTCGGGACGGGCACGCCTCCCTGGATCGCCTACACCGAGCCCTATTCCGGCGTGGACGACGCCGTGCCCCCGGAGGAGCTCCCCGCTCAGGGCGACACCGTCGTCAGCCCCGACACACCGACCGGCACCCTCAGCCCGGACGGGCGGCTCGCCGGCAGCGACGCAATGCCCTACGGCCAGGTCACCGTCCGCGTGCCGAGCGCGCGGTTCGACGCGGCCGTCGCGCGCTTCGGCGCGCTGGGCCGCGTCGAGGAGGCGAGCACGTCCAGCACCGACGTAAGCGACCAGATCGTGGACCTCAAGGCCAGGCTGCGCCACGCGAGGTCGGTCGAGCGTCGCCTGCTCAGCTTCCTCGACCAGGCCAAGACCGTCCAGGCCGCCCTCGCCGTCCAGGATCGCCTCGACCAGAACCAGCTCACGATCGAGCAGCTCGAGGGCCAGATCGCGCAGTTGAGCGAGACGACCAGCTACGGCACGCTCACGGTCTCGCTGCGCGAGCGGGGCGTGCCCCAGCCGGGCGCCATCGACCAGTCAGACTCGTTCGCCGGCGCCTTCGTCCACTCGCTCCACCTGATCGCCGACGGGGCCCGCGTCACCGCCGTCGCCCTGGGCGCCCTGCTGCCTTTCGCCACACTCGCCGGCGCGCTCGGCCTCGCCGCCTGGTACGTGCGGCGCTGGATCGCCCGCCGGCGTCCCCCGCGTCCGCAGACCATCGAGAGCTGACCGCTCAGGGCCCGGGCGCTGCGCCGCCCGCGGCTCGAGCCCGATCGAGCGGACCGGGAGCTGACCGCCCAGCCCGTGAGGAGCCGGGCCCCGGCGGGTACGACCTTTCTGGCCGGACCCGCCGGGGCCCGGCCCGTCGATGCTTCGCCGGCCACCGGACGGCGGCGGACCAGGACCAGGAGGCGTGCGGTGAAGGCAGTGAGGATCCACGAGTACGGCGGCCCCGAGGTGCTTGTCTACGAGGAGGTCCCGCGGCCGGCGCCGAAGCCGAACCAGGTGCTGGTGCGCGTCGAGGCGGCCTCGGTCAACCAGAACGATATCGCCGTGCGCGAGAACCGCTTCCCAACGCCCAAGGACCCGCCCAAGATCATCGGCACGGACGGCGCCGGCGTGGTCGAGGAGGCCGGCGCCGAGGTCGCCTCCGTCAGGCCCGGCGACGAGGTCCTCTTCAGCGGCATCGGCATCGGCAGCGAGGGCAGCTACGCGGAGTATGTCGTGCTCACCGAGGCGCAGGCCGTGCCGAAGCCTGCCGGGCTCGGCTTCGTCGAGGCCGCCGCCCTCGGCCTCGTCTTCCCCACCGCCTACTACGGCCTCGTGAACCGCGGGCACGTGCAGGCCGGCGAGACGGTCGTCGTCCAGGGAGCCGCCGGAGGCGTCGGTTCGGCGTCGGTCCAGCTCGCCAAGGCGCTTGGTGCCCGGGTGATCGGCACCGTGGCCGGCGAGCGCGAAGCCGAGCTCGTGCGCGGGCTCGGCGCCGACGAGACCGTGGACTACAAGACCCAGGACGTCGTGGCCGAGGTGAAACGCCTCACCGGCGACAAGGGCGCCGACCTGGTCCACGAGCTCGTCATCAGCGCCAACCTCGGCAAGGACATCCAGATGATCGCGAAGGGCGGACGGATCGTCTGCACGGGACAGGGCCCTTCCCCGACCGTGGAGGTGCAGATCGGCGCCGCCCTCGCCCGCGACGCGACGCTGCTCTTCATGAGCACCAACAACGCCGGGCGGGCGGGTGTCACCGAGATCACGCGCACGGTGGCCGAGATGATGAGCGACGGACGGGTGAAGGCCGTCGTCGGCGCCACCCTGCCCCTCCGGGAGGCGCGCCGGGCGCACGAGCTGCTTGCCGGTGACCACGTGGGCAAGATCGTCCTGCTGCCGCGGGAGGCGTAGAAGCCTCTGACGTTTCGGCTCAGTAGCCCTTGCCGTTGCCGCGGATCGCGTCCTCGCGGCTCTTGCGCAGCTCGAGCCGCGGGATGAGCGTCTCCATCACCGTCTGCAGCGTCTCCAGCCGGTTACGCTCCGAAAGCGTCTCCAGCAGTTGCTGTTTCAGCGCCGTGCCGAAGTCGACGGCGGCGACCAGGCGGAAGGAGAGCGGACCTTCGCCGGTCGGCATCCGCGGCTGTTCGACCTCCATGAGCACCAGCATGCGGCGGAAGACCTCGAGGACGTCGTGGACGAGCTCGTCCGACGGTTCGTCGTCGAGATCGTCCATCGGTTCGACGCGGCCGCTGAGATAGAACAGCTCGGGGTCGTCCGGCTCGATCAGCTCGAGCAGCCGGAAGCGCTCGCGACCCTCGACGAGGATGTTCAGGTGTCCGTCATCGAGCTCCTCGAGCACCTCCGCGACCACGGCCCTGCAGCCGACCTCGTGCACGGACGAGTCCTCGTTCAGGACGATGCCGAACTCGCTCGCCCCGTCGCGGCGCTCGTTGACGAGCAGCTTGTAGCGCTCCTCGAAGATGTGCAGCGGCACGACCTCGCCGGGCACAAGCACCAGCTCGAGCGGGAAGAGGGCGAGGAGGTCGGCTCCGTTCACGAGGCGGCGGCGGGAGGCGCGGGCGTCATGCCCGTAGTCTACCCCGCAGGCCCACGTACATGATGTACGCGTGGCGGCGCCCGCCGACCACGTCGTGGGCCATGACCTCGTGGACCGCCGCGAAGGCCGGCCGCAGCCGCTCGGCGAACCAGTCGTAGCGCTCCGGCGACCAGAAGACGGCGGCGCCGCCCGGCCGGAGGGCGGCGGCGGCGAGCGCGACGCCGGCCGCGTCGTAGAGCCCGGCGTTGGCGGCGCGCAGCAGCCAGTCGGGGCCGTTGTCGGTGTCGAGCGCGATGAGATCGAAGGTCGCGGGACCCGCGCGCAGCACGTCGGCGACGTCGCGCACGACGACGCGGGCGCGCCCGGCGGCTTCGCCTGCGGCGAGCCGCTCCGCGCGCCCCTCCCCGTAGCGCCGGAACCAGTCCACGATCAGCGGCTCGTACTCGACGACCGTGACGTGCCGTACGGCGGGCTCGGCCAGGGCGACGTCGAGGGCGTAGCCCAAGCCGAGCCCGCCGATAAGCACGTCGAGCTCCGCAGGCCCGCCAGGATCCGCCTCGCGCTCGCGGACGCCGCGGCGCTCCCGCAGGAACGGCAGCGCCGCGCCGACCAGCGCCTCGCTCGAGGCCGCGTTCGCGCCGGAGATCAGGAAGGTGCCGTCGGCGATGACCTCGAGGTCGCCGGCGCTGCGGCGGAGCACGAGCTCGCCGCAGCGCCCCTCAGCGCGCTCGAGGACCTCAGGCCCGTCCACTGTGCGTCCGCGCTCCACCTGCGCGCGACCCTGCTCCTCAGGCCTGCCGCGCGAGGTAGTCGTCGATCAGCTTGTCGCAGTGCCGCGCGACGTCCTCCGGGAGCGGCGGCACGTCGTTCTCGGCGATCAACTGCTCGGCGCGAGCCGCGGCGTCCTCCACCAGCGACCGGCCCGCGTACGCCGCGAAGGGTTCGCGGCGCCACACCGCCGGCTGCCAGAGCTCCCCGGCACGATGGAACTCCCTCGTGCTGCGCCGCGACAGATAGTGGCCGCCGGGCCCCACCGCGGCGATGTCGTCCATGAGGGCACGGGTCTCGTCGACGGAGTCCTCGCGAAGGAAGCGCCGGATCGCGCCGACCGTGTCGGCGTCGAGCACGGTCTTGGCGAGGCTCGCCGTCTGGGCGCTGTCGAGGATGCCGAACGTGAGCAGGACGTCGCAGCCGGCGAGGGCGCAGGCCAGTCCCGTCATCATGCCCTCGGCCCCGGCCTGGAGGTTGCAGGCCTTGGCGTCGGCGCTCACGCCGCTGCCCTGCGTGCGCATCCCGTAGAACAGGCTCATCTCGATGCAGATCATGTTGATGAGGGCGTCTTCGGGCGTGCCGGCGAGGTAGAGCCCGCTGCGCATCTCGGCCACGGCCGAGCCCACGCCCGAGACCATCGGGCAGCCCGGCGCGCCGAGCTGGAAGAGGACGACCGCGCTGAGCAGCTCGGCCATGTTGAGCACGCAGGTGCCGAGCACGCTCATAGGACCGGTCGTCCCCATCTGCGGCATGGGCAGGACGAAGACGGGCAGGCCCGCCTTCGCGAGCGCGATGTGCGCCGCGGTCATCTCCGCGTCGTGCTGGAGGGGTGCGATGGTGCAGTTCGTCATCGAGTAGATGGGGCGTTGCTTGAGCGGGGCGCCGGCGATCGCCTCGAGCATCTCGAGGAAGACCGGCGCCTGCTCGGGCGTGCGCACCTCGTCACACAGGTGCTTGCGCCCGTGCTCGAACATGATGCGGGCGTTGAACAGGTTGCCGGCCCGCTGGTCGACGTCGCCCGGCGTGATCGTGGGCCAGACGAAGTCGACCTCGGGAAGCGCGTCGAACAGCCTCGTCATGCGCCGCAGGTCCTCGTGCGTGCCTTCGTGCCGCTCGCCGGTGAGGTCGTCGAGCATGTAGGTGGCGGCGCCGTCCGTCGTGCAGAGCATGCGCTCGCCGCCGACGACGCGGTCGAAGGCCGGCTCGCGTCCCGCAAGAAGGATCGTGTCCGGCAGCTGCGCCAGGCAGCGCTCGACGAGCGCCCACGGGAGCTTCGCCCGCAGGCGCTCGCGGTCGACGACGGCGCCGGCGTCCACCAGCAGGTCCGTCAGTGACGGGGTGTTGTAGGCGACGCCCACCTCCTCGAGCAGCCTGACGGTCTGCTCGTGGATCGTCTCGCGGTCGGCCTGCGAGAGGAACTCGAGCGTGATACGCGCCATCCTCAGGCCTCCCCAGGTGTGCCGGCGTCACCGGCGGCCGGGCCCAGGTCCTTGGCCATCGGCCGAGGCTCGCAGCCCCGTTGGAACTGCGGGCAGGTCACGCAATCGCCGACCAGGAAGCGGGACACCTCGCCGTCGGGGAGCTCCACGTAGCCGTTAGCGAGGAAGAAGCCGGGAGCGCGCGCCGTCGCGTAGAGACGCCGCACACCGCGGGCGCGCGCCTCGTCCTCGAGTGCTCGCAGGAGACGTGCTCCGACCCCACGGCCGCGCGCGGCCTCGTCGACCGACATCCAGTCCACCAGGTCGAGACCGCCGCAGCGCTCGAGCGCCACCGCGCCCACGGCACGCCCGGTTCGGTCGTGCGCCAGCCAGGCGGCCGCGAACCGCTCGCCCTCGCGGCCGGTGTCTTCAAGGCCGGCGGCGATGCCCAGACGACGGATGGCCTCGACGTCGGTGGAGGGCGCGATCGTCACGCCGGCGGCGTCGCGCCGGTGCTTCGCAGGCTCGCCGGCGTCGCGGCGATCGTTCGCAGGGTGGCGGACGCTCATCGCACGCGCTCCGGCAGCCAGGGCACGCGATCGAGGGGCGCCCCGACGCTGCGCGCGTACCGTGCGATCACGTCGTCGATCTCGCGCACGACGTCGTCGGCCAGCGGCGGCACCTCGTGAGCGGCCAGCAGCTCGTCGGCTCTGGCCGCCGCCTCGTCGACGAGCCGCCTTCCCGCGTGCTGGTCGAAGGTCTGCCGCTGCCAGAGGGACGGCCACCAGAGCTCACCGGCGCGGGCGCGCTCGCGGGTGCTGCGCCGGCCCAGGAAGTGGCCGCCGATGCCGACCTCGAGGAGGTCGTCCATGAGGGCCGCCGCGGCGTCGACCGGCTGCTCGCGGCGCACGCGCTCGATCGCGTCGACCGTGTCGCAGTCGAGCACCGTGGTCGCAAGGCTGACCGACTGCGCCCCGTCGACGAGGCCGAACGCCAGCATCGTGTCGGCCCCGGCCAGAGCGCAGGCGATCCCCGTGAGCATGGCCTCGGCACCGGCCTGGTGGTCGCTCACCTTGGCGTCGCCGGACCCCGCGCTGCCCATGACCGGCAGGCCGTAGAAGTGCGACATCTCGATGCCCGCTACGTTGATGAGGGCGCACTCCGGCGTGCCCGCCAGATACAGGCCGCTGCGCATGTCGGCCACGCCGGCGCCGACACCGGCGACCAGGGGGCAGCCGGGGCGCACGAGCTGGAAGAGCGTCACCGCCGAGAGCAGCTCGGCCATCAGGACGATGCAGGTGCCGAGCACGGTGATCGGCGCGGTCGTCCCGGCGAGCGGCATCGGCAGGACGAGCACGGGGACGCCCGCCGCGACCAGCTGCATGGTGGCTTCGGTCATGGCACGCTCGTGCTGCAGGGGCGCGACCGTGCAGTCGATCGTCGAGAAGATGGGGCGGTCGCGCAGCGAAGCGCCCGCGACCGCCTCGAAGATCTCGATCAGCGGGGCGGCGTGCTCCGGCTCGCGCACCTCGTCCTGCAGGTGCTTGCTCATGTTCGCGAGAGAGATGGCCTCGAGCTCGAGGCCCGCGGTCAGGGGGTCGAGGTCGCGGGCCGAGATCGACGGCCAGGCATAGTCGACCTGTGGCAAGGCGTCGAAGAGACGCATCACCTGCCGCAGAGCCGCCGCCGAACCCTCGCTGCGCTCCCCGGTGACGTCGTCGAGCATGTAGGTGCCGGTGCCGTCGGTGCAGAACGTGAGCGACCCGTCGCCGACGACCACGTCGCGGGACGGGTCGCGCCCGGCCAGCAGCACCTGGCGCGGTGCCGTCTTCAGGCAGCCCTCCACCAGATCCCACGGCAGCTTGGCCGTGAGGCGCTCGCGGTCGACGGATGCGCCGGCCTCCTCCAGCAGCTCGATGGCGGCCGGCGTGTTGTAACCGACGCCGACCTCCTCGAGAACGCGCACGACCTGCTCGTGGACGAAGTCGCGCTCGCGCCTGCTGAGGTAGCTGATCGAGGGCCGGCTCATACCGCCTGGGAATGCGCCGCCTGCCGGGCGATGATCGCGGCGATCTCGCGCTCGGCGTCGTCGGGCAGCGGGGGGACCTGGTGCGTCGCGAGCAGCTCGTCCGCGCGCACCAGCGCGCGTTCGACGAGCGATGTCCCGGCGCAGTCCTCGAAGCTCTCGCGCTGGAAGACGTCCGGCTGCCACACCTCGCCGGCGCGGTAGAACGTGCGCGTGCTCCTGCGCCCCAGGTAGTGGCCGCCGATCCCGACCTCCTTGATGTCGTCGATCAGGGCGGTGGCCTCGTCGATCGGGTCCTCCCGCACGTAGCGGCGGATCGCGCCGAGCTGATCGCAGTCGAGGACGAGCTTGGCGACGCTCTCGCTGTTCACGCTGTCGACGGTGCCGTTCGCGACGAGCGAGTCGGCCCCCGCCAAGGCGGCCACGAGTCCGCTCATGCCGCCTTCCGACCCGGCCTGCAGGTCGCAGGCCTTGGCGTCGGTCGAGATGCCGGTCGCCTGGGTCAGGAGGCCGTAGCGCTTGCTCATCTCGATGCAGATCAGATTGATGAGGCCGATCTCGGGCGCGCCCGCCAGATAGAGACCGCTGCGCATCTCGGCGACGGCGGCGCCGACGCCGGCGATCACGGCACAGCCGGGGTGGGCCAGCTGGAAGAGCACGACGCCCGAGAGCAGCTCGGCCATGTGCACGATGCAGGTGCCCAGCACGCTCATCGGCCCCGTGGTCCCCGTCTGCGGCATCGGCAGCACATAGATCGGCACCCCGAGACGGCACAGCTTCAAGCTGGCCTCGGTCATCTCGCGGTCGTGCTGCAGGGGGGCGATCGTGCAGTTGGTCACCGAGAAGAGCGGCCGCTCGGTGAGCTTCGCTCCCGCGGCCGCCTCGTAGATCGCGACGATGGGCTCGACGAGCTCCTGCTCGCGGACCTCGTCCTGCACGTGCTTCGTCGTGTTGCGCAGGCAGATCGCCTGCATCTCGAGAGGCATGGTGCGGGGATCGAGGTCCGACGTCTGCGGCGAAGGCCAGATGACGTCGATCGCGGGCAGCGCGTCGCTGAGGCGGACGACGCTGGCGAGATCTTCGGCCCGGCCCTCGCGACGCGTGCCGGCGAGGTCGTCGAAGACGTAGGTCGCCATGCCGTCGCTGGTGGTCACCAGCGGGTCGCGCCCAAGGACGTGGTCGTCCTCGGGTCGGCGGCCGGCGAGCAGCACCTCCTTCGGCGTCGTCGCCAGGCAGCGCTCGATGAGGCCCCAGTCGAGCTTCGCCGTCAGTCGCTCGCGGTCGACGTGCGCGCCGGCTTCGTCGAGCAGGTCGATGGCGAGCGGCGAGTTGTAGGCGACGCCCACGTCCCGCAGCACCTCGAGCGTCTTCTCGTGGACGAAATCCTTCTCTCGCCCGGTCAAGTAGGAGATGCGTGCCTTAGCCACTGTGCCTCCAAGGGACCCCGAGGACCGCTGCCGCCGAAGGCTACCACAGACTCGCTCCGGGGAACGGCGCCAAAAGACCGAAGCGCTAGGTTTGCGCAGTTCCGGGTGCCGCCGGCTGCGAATATCGCGCCGTTCTGGCGCTTCCGCTACCTACTTCGTAGCCTTCACGCTGCCTCCGCCAGAAGCTCCCACCGCTCGGCCAGCACGGCGAGGCGGACGACGGGCGGGTAGCGCAGCCAGACGTCGACCGGCAGCGGCACGGCGGCAAGACGCCCGATCGCGATGTCGAGCGGGAGGCGGAGGCCGAGTCTCGCGTCCTGGTAGTGCCACCACTCCTCGGCGAGCGCCCCCAGGCCGTGCCGTTCCAGCACGGCGCGCAGAAGCGCACGACGCCGCAGGACGGCTTCGGGCAGATCCCGATAGGCGTGGCCGGCGCGCGGCCCGAAGGTGTCAAAGGCCGTGGGCATCTCGAGCTCGACGCCGTCACGTCGCACGAGCGTGAGGTCGAGCGCGCAGCCCCGGTTGTGCAGCGATCCGGACGTGGGCGGCGCGGCGAAGCGCCGGTCCTGCACCACGTCCCAGAGGGCGAGCGTCGCCGCGTACGGCCGGTAGGCGTCCCAGATCTTGAGGCCGAGGCCCTGCGCCGCCAGCTCGCGCTGCGCGCGGCGCAGGGCCTCGGCCGTCTCCACCGTCGCGTAGGCGCGCGCGACGTCGTAGAGGCGGCGGCCGGTCACGTTGTCGGCGCGCGCGTAGGCGAGGTCCAGGCGCAGGCCGGGCACGAAACGCCGCAGGTCGACGAGGTAGCGGCCATGGTCGTCACGGGCGAGCGCACGGTAGGTGGCGGGGCTCGTCACCACGGCGAGACCGTACTGGTTGGCTGTGACCGGCGGGACGGAAGCGGCCGGCCCGGGCTGCTCGAAGCTGAGCAAGAGGAAGAGCGAGATCAGCAGGCCGGCCACGGCGCGATGCTACACCCCCTCGCTCTCGCACCATCGCGAGGCGCGCAGGGCCGGTCATCCCTGGTCGTCCGTCGCCTGTCGCCGGCCGTTCGGGGGCTCTCGCGGCGCCCAACGTGGTATAGAGACGCCATGACGATCATCGTCGACGGCCGCTCCCTGACCAGGGACGACGTGGTCCGCGTCGCCCGTGAAGGCGAGGCGGTGGCACTCGAGGACGGCGCGCGCCGCCGTATGGAGCAGGCGCGCGCCGTCGTTGAGCGCTCCGTCGCACGCGGCGATGCGGTCTACGGACTGACCACCGGCGTCGGCGTCCAGAAGCGCTTCTCCGTGAGCCCAGCCGACGAGGCCTGGTTCAACCGGCGGCTGATCGACAACCATCGCATCGGCGTGGGGCCGCCGGCGCCGCCAGAGGCGGTGCGGGCGGCCCTGCTCCGCCTGCTGAACGGCCTCGCCGCGGGCTTCCCAGGGGTGCGTCCCGAGGTGGCCGACAGAGTCGTCGCACTCCTCAACCACGGCCCGCTTCCCTCCGTGCATCTGCTCGGCTCCCTCGGCCAGGCCGACCTCGCCGCCAACGCCGATGTCGCGCTGGTCGTGTTCGACGGCTTCGACCCCGCACCGGGCGAGGTGCTCGCCGTCCTCAACAACAACGCCTTCTCGACGGGTCTCGCCGCCCTCGCGTTCGACGACGCGCTGCGCCTCGTGGACGCCGCGGCGGCGATCGGGGCGCTCGCCCTCGAAGCCTTCGCCGCGAACCCCGCGGCCCTCGACCCGGCCGTCGCCGGCGCGCGTCCTTATCCGGGGCTCGGCGACGCCCTTCAGACGCTCCGCCGCCTGCTCGACGGCAGCTACGTGCTCAAGGCCGGGGCCGCGCGCAACCTGCAGGATCCGTTGACCTTCCGCAACATGGCCTCCCAGCAGGGCGCCGCGCGGGACGCCCTGGCGCACGTCGCCGAGGTGCTCGCAGTCGAGCTCAACGCGGCCCAGAACAACCCTCTGGTGCTCGCCGACGACGACCGCATCATCTCGGCGAGCGCCTTCGAGGTCCTGCCGCTCGCGGCCGCGATCGACTACGCCCGGATCGCCCTCGCGCCGCTGCTCACGAGCGCCGCGGAGCAGACCCTCAAGCTGCTCGACCGCCCCTGGTCGGGCTTGGCCACCGGCCTTGCGCCCAAGCCGAGCACGGTGGAGAGCGGTCTCTCACACTACGCCATCAGTGCGGAGGCGGTAGCCGCCGAGGCGCGGCTGCTCGCTCAGCCGGTCTCGTTCGAGGTCGTGAGCACGACCGGCGCCGAGGGCATCGAGGACAGGATGACGATGGCGCCGCTCGGCGCTCGCCGGCTGGCCGACATGGTCGGCCTCGGCGAGCGGCTCCTCGCCATCGAGCTGCTGGTCGCGGCGCAGGCCGTCGAGCTGCGCGGCGGCCACCCCCTCGGCCAGGGGACGCGCCGCCTGCTCGCGCTCACGCGCGAGCGCGTCGCGTTCATGGCCGAGGGTGACTCGTTGCCGCCCGACCTCGAGCCGCTGTGCGAGCTCGTGGCGTCGGGCCGGCTCTCCGAGCTCTAGCGCGCCGCGAGCCGCCCGCGCTGGAGCCGCTCGAGCTCGCCCGGCTCGATGTGGCAGCGGTAGCTGTGACCGTCCCCGGTGTCGCGCCACGGCGGTTCCTGCTCGATGCAGACCTCCCCGAGCATGCGATGGCAGCGCGTGTGGAAGCGGCAGCCGCTGGGCGGGTCGCTGAGGCTCGGGATCGCCCCCTGCAGCGCGATACGCGGACTGGGATGCTCGAAGTCCAGCGTGGGGATCGCCGAGACGAGCGCCTCGGTGTAGGGGCACTGGGGCGGCTGGAAGACGGCCTCGGCCTTCCCCGTCTCCATCAGCCACCCCAGATACATGACGCCGATGTGGTCTGAGAGGTAGCGGACCACGGCGAGGTCGTGCGAGATGAAGATGTAGCTGACGCTCTGCTCGGCCTGGAGGTCGGCAAGCAGGTTGAGGATGGTCGCCTGGACCGAGACGTCCAGCGCGGAGGCCGGTTCGTCGCACACGACCAGCGTCGGGCGGCCGGCGAAGGCACGCGCGATGGCGATCCGCTGCTTCTGGCCGCCGCTGAGCTCGCCCGGCTTGTTCTCGAGGTAGCGTGGCTCGAAGTCGACCCTGCGCGCGAGGTCGTCGACCCGCGCGTTGCGGTCGCCGTCGCCGCCGCCGAGACGCTTCACGGATCGACTGAGGATGCCGCGCGACCGACCAGCTCGGGTTGAGCGTGGAATCGGGGTTCTGGAAGACCATCTGGATGCCGCGCAGCACGTCGGCTCCGCGCTGCGACGCCAGCGGCGGCAGCGCGGCGCCCAGGAAGCTCACCTCGCCGCCGTCGGCCGCGATGAGGCCGGCGATCACGCGGGCCGAGCGTCGTCTTGCCGCTGCCTGACTCGCCGACCAGCCCGAAGGTCTCGCCGGCCGTCACGTCGATGGTCACGTCGTCGACCGCGACGAGGACGCGACGGCCGTCCTTGAAACCTTGGAGACGCCGCGCACGCCCAGCGCCTCGCCGGCGCCCTCCGCCCGCGACCGGGCGCGGGCACCCTCCTGGGCGCGGGCCATCTCCGGCACCCGCTCCGGGAAGTAGCAGCGAGTGTGGCGTTCGCCCGGCCCGACCGGGTCGGCGTCGTAAGGCGAGTGGGCCACCGGGTCGGCCGGCGCTGCTTCGGCCGCCTGCCGCGCCTCTCGCGGCGAGCTCCCCCGGCGGGAATGCCAGGAGGTCGGGCTCGAGGCGCGAGCACACCGGCTGCGCGAGCTCGCAGCGCGAGGTGTAGACGCAGCCGGGCATCACGGTACCGAGCGGCGGGACCGAGCCCGGGATGGGCACGAGGGAGATCTCGTCCTTGCGCGCGCCGAAGCGGGGCAGGCAGCGCAGGAGTCCCATCGTGTACGGGTGCCGGGGGTCGGTGAACAACGTCTTCGCCGGGCCCTCCTCCACGATGCGTCCGGCGTACATGACGCCGACGCGCTCGCAGAGGCGCGCGACGAGGCCGAGGTTGTGGCTGATCAGGAGGATGGCGGCGTCGACCTTGCCGCGCAGTTCCTCGATCAGGTCCAGCACCTCGGCCTCGACCGTGGCGTCCAGGCCGGTCGTCGGCTCGTCGAGCACCAGCAGGCGCGGGTCGCCGGCGAGCGCCATGGCGATGACGACGCGCTGCTGCTGCCCGCCCGAGAGCTGGAAGGGGTAGCGCTCCAGGGTACCCGACGGGTCGGGCATGGCCACCCGCTGGAGGCTGTCGCGTGCCGCCGTCATCGCATCGGCCCGCGACAGCCCCTGGTGGAACCTGTAGACCTCGGCGACCTGATCGCCCACCTTCATCGACGGGTTCAGCGCCGAGGCCGGGTCCTGGTAGACCATGGCGAGCTTGGTCCCACGCAGCTCGCGCAGGCGCTCGTCGCTGAGCGCGAACACGTCCTCGCCGTCGATCGTGACCCGGCCGGCGTCGATGCGCCCGTTCGCCGGCAGGTAGCGCATCAGCGCCAGCGCCAGGGTGGTCTTCCCGCAACCCGACTCGCCGACGATGCCGTAGGCTTCGCCGGGTCGGATGGCGAGCGACACCCCCTTCACCACCGGCAGCTCGCGGTCGCGGCGGACGAACGTAACCTTCAGGCCGTCGACCTGCAGAACGGGTCCACGCGAGCCCTCCCCTGCGCCGTTCAGTCCCGCCTGCGTCCCCATGCTCATCGCCACATCACTCCGAGAGCGTCTTGCGCAGGCTGTCGGCGACGAGGTTGGCGGCGACGACCAGGGTGGCGAGCGCGAGCGCCGGGAAGATCACCGGCCACCAGGCGACCTGGATGTTGAAGCGCTGCTGGGCGATCGTGAGGCCCCAGTCCGGCGATGGCGGCTGGATGCCGAAGCCCAGGAAGGAGAGCGTGGCGGACGTGAACACCGCGTACCCCAGGCGCACGCTGCCCTCGACGATGATGGGGGGCAGGCAGTTCGGCAGGATCTCGGCGGAGCCGATGAACCAGCTGCGCTCGCCGCGCAGGCGCGCCGCCTGGACGTACTCGCGCTCGCGCTCCGCGAGCACGGCCGAGCGCACGGTGCGCGCGATCGTGGGCGTGAACAGGATGGCGATCACCAGGATGATCACGGCCACCGACGCGCCCAGTCCCGACACGATGACGATGCCGGCGATCACCACCGGGATGGCGAGCAGCACGTCGACGGCCCGCATCAGCACCTCGTCGACGACGCCGCGGAAGAAGCCCGCGATGAGGCCGATGGCGGTGCCCCACAGGAGCGCGAGCAGCGTGGCCAGCGGCGCGACGGCGAGCACAGGACGGGCGCCGGCCAGCGTCCGCGACAAGACGTCGCGCCCCAGGTCGTCGGTGCCGAACCAGTGCGCGGAGCTCGGGGGCGCCAGCGTGTTCAGCGGATCGACCTCTAGCGCACCGTAGGGCGTCACGTAGCCCGAGAACAGCGCCATGAAGACCCAGAAGAGAAGGATGCCGGCGCCCACCAGGAAGGACGGACTGCGCAGCAGCTTGCGAACGACGTAGCGGCGGCGCACGGCGCGTTCGCCGCGCGCCTGTGGCTCACCGACGGCGAGGTCACCGAGGGGGTCTGGACCGGGCCCGCCCGGCAGCGAGGGCACGAGATCGCTCACGACGTTACCGTCACCCCCCCAGGCGCACGCGCGGGTTGAGCAGCGCGACGACCACGTCGGCCAGCAGGTTGCTGAGCATGTAGATCGCGGCCACGACGAGGACGCTCGCCTCGAGGACCCTGACGTCGTGCACGGTGGCGGCGTCGGCCATCAGCTTGCCGATACCGCTGTAATTGAAGAGCCGCTCCACCACGACCAGACCGCCGACCAGCCAGCCGACCTGCGCGCCGACCACGGTCACGGTCGGCAGCAGCGAATTGCGCAGCACGTGCCTGGCGACCACGCGCCGCCGTGGCAGCCCTTTGAGCGTGGCGGTGCGCACGTACGGCATGGTCGAGCACCTCGAGCGTGCCGGCGCGCGCCATCCTCGCGATGTAACCCATCTCGACGAACATGAGCGGGATGGCCGGCAGGATCAAGTAGTAGATGCGCGTGAAGATGTCCGAGCCGGGCGGCGCCGTCCCCGTGACGGGGAACCAGCCGAGGACGACGGCGAAGACCACCAGCAGGATGACCCCGCTCACGAACTCCGGGATGACGGTGAGCGACAGGCTCGTCACGCTGATGGAGCGGTCCAGCGCCGAGTCGCGGCGCAGGGCGGCGAGCACGCCGAGCACGATCGACGTGGGCACGATGATGACGAGGGCGATGCCCGCCAGCAGCATGGAGTTGGCGAGCGCCTCGAAGGTGACCGTCATCACCGGGCGCTGCAGGATGGGCGACTCGCCCCAGTCGCCGGTGATGAAGCCGCCGAGCCAGCGCGCGTAGCGCTCGGCGAGCGGCAGGTCGGCGCCCAGCGTGTGGTTGAGAGCGGCGACCTGCTCGGGTGAGGCATATGGGCCCAGGATGCTGCGGCCGACGTCGCCGGGCACGACCTCGGCCATCAGGAAGATGAGCAGCGAGACGACGAGCAGGGTCGGCACCATCAGCAACAGGCGCCGGACGATCAGACGTCTCACCCGGCCGCCTCACCGTCGAAGGCGAGGGGCGGCGGCGGCCACGGCGCCGCCGCCCCTCGCCTCTCGCTTCTGCCGGCCGTGCCGCCCGCGGCCGTCGTGCTCCCGGTCATACCGGAGATGCTACGCCAGGAACGCGTTGGTCAGGTCGAGGTACTCCGCCGGGTCGGCCGTGACGCCCTGCACGTTCTTGCGCACGCCGCGGTTCACGCTGATGGTGTAGGCGATGATCGCCGGCGTCTCGTCGGTCAGCAGCGTGGCCGCCTGCTTCGCGATGTCGCCCCGGCTCGCCTCGTCGAGTGTCGTCTCGAAGTCCACGGCCAGCTTGTCGAAGGTCGGGTTGTTGAAGTGCGACGAGTTCCACACGCCCTTCGACGTGAAGGCCGGCAGGTAGTACTGAGCCGGGATGCCGCGGAAGGTCCAGTCGGTGATCCCCATCGGCACTTCGAGCCAGGGCTGGTTCTTGCCCGAGCCGTAGTAGTAGCTCACCGTCACGAGCTTGGTCTTCAGATTGATGCCCGCCTCCTTGGCCATCGCCTGCACCAGGGTCGCGAACTGCGGGATCTCCTCGTACTCCTCGACCGTCAGCTCCATGTCGACGCCGCCCGAGTAGCCGGCCGCGCTCAGCAGCTCCTTGGCCTTCGCGATGTCCTTGTTGCGCGGCGGGATGTCCTTCGGAGCAAGCGGATACAGCGAGAAGAACACGTTGTCGTCCGCCACCTGCGCCTTGCCCTTGAACAGGCCCTCCACGATGGCCGGGCGGTCCAGCGTCCACGCAAGCGCCTGGCGCACGTTCTTGTCGGTGAACGGCTTCATGTCGACCCGCATGTGCATCTCGCGGTGCATCGTCGAGGGCGTCGTCAGCACGGTGAGGTTGGGATCCGTGAACAGCGCCTGCGATCCCGACACCGGGGTGACCAGCATCATGTCGATCGTGCCCGACTGCAGGGCGAGGCCCTGCGCCTGGGTCTCCTCGTTGAACGTGACCGCGATGCCGTCGAGGTATGGCTTGCCCTGCTGCCAGTACGTCGGGTTCTTCTTGAACGTGGCGCTCTGCTTCGGCGTGTAGTCGGTCAGCATGAACGGGCCGGTCCCGACGGGGTTCTTCTGCCAGGTCCCCGGCTTGTAGTCGGACGGCAGGATGAGGCAGTCGTAGTTCGTCGAGGCCACCAGGTAGGGGAAGTCGGCGAAGGCCTGGTCGAGGTGGAAGATGACGGTGCTGTCGTCGACCTTCTCGACGCCGCCCTGCGACAGGATGCCCTGGAACGACGAGAGCGCCGCCGAGACCGTGTCCGGGTTCAGCAGGATGTCCATGGTCGCCAGGACGTCGTCGGCGCCGAACGGCTTACCGTGCTGGAAGGTCACGCCCTGCCGCAGCGTGAACGTCCAGTTCTTGGCCGTTGCGTCGGGCTCCCACTTCTCGGCGAGGACGGGGCGGAGCGTAAGGTCGTTGTTGACCCAGATCAGGTACTCGGCGACCTGTTGGGTCAGGGCGATCGAGCCGGTGTCGTACATGGTCGTCGGGTCGAGCGCGACGATGGGCGAGACCATGCCGACCTTGAGCGTGCCCCCGGCCTTCGGAGCCGCTGTGGCCGAGGCCGAAGCCGCGGTCGGCTCTTCGTCGCCGCCGCAGGCCGCGAGGATCCTGCCGACGGCCGTCGCCGATAGGCCAAGGACCGTCGCCCTGACGATCAGCTGACGCCTGCTCATCCTCCCGCTCTTCGCCTCGCTGAGAAGATGGTCTGCGAGTTCCCGGTGCATGGGCGAGTCGCTCATCGTATCCCCCTGGAGGAGTGTGACGTTCTCATCACAATCTGTGTGAGGTCATTGTGGGTGACCGAGCGCTCGACCGCAAGACTTCTACCGCCAGACCGCGGCCAGGTCTTCCTCAGCCTGCGGGCTGAGCACGGATGGCCGCGGCGACGCGCGGAAGGCCTCGACCCTGGCGCGGATGCGCTCTGCCAGCGTGGTGGCGCCCTCCGTGCGCCAGCGGTCGTAGACAGACTGGTCGAGCAGCTCAGGGCGCCAGAACTCGCGGAAGTGGCGGCGCGTGTAGGGCCGGGCGAGGTGGTTGCCGCCCGGCCCCACCGCCATGATCTCCTCGAGGGCGAGCGCCTCGTCGTCCACCGGGACGTCGCGCAGGAAGGCGCGGGCGTAGCCGATCAGCTCGTCCCCCAGCACGACGGTATCGAGGCTGGCCTGGAGGCCGGACTCCAGATAGCCCGACGTCGTGCAGGAGCGTGGCGCCGGAGAGGCCGCCGAGCAGCGTGGTGAGCGCGTACTCGGCCGCGAGCTGGCCGTCGAACAGCTTGGCGTCCGAACAGGCCGCATAGTGCCAGCTGGGGAGGTCGTAGAAGCGAGCCAGGTCGCAACTCGCCTGGTTGCCGAGGAAGACCTCGGGCGCGCAGTACACGTCGACCGCCGTACGCATGTTCATCACGCTCACCCCGGTGCCGTACACGAAGGGGGCGCCCGGCGCAATGAGCTGGTGGAGTACGAGTCCTGAGAGCACCTCGGCGTTGCACACGATGACGGTGGCGGCGATCGACGCCGGGGCCGTCGTCCCGGCGCCCGGCGCCGGGGCGAGGACGAGCGGGATGGCGAGCTCGGCGCACGTCATGAGCTTGTCGAGCGCCTCGTGATCGTGCTTGAGGGGCGGCGACGACATGGTGAGGCAGGCGAAGCTGCCCGCCTCACCACAGGCCGCCGCCATGGCGTGCATCACGCGCAGCCTGTCACCCTCGCGGGGGGTCGACATGATGATCGGTTTGGCGGTGCCCTCCAGCATGGCGGCGAACTGGGCGAGGTCGTCGCTCACGGGGTCGGCGTCCTCGGGCAGCCCCATCGACATGACGAAATCGACGTTGGGCAGAGACTCACACAGCGCCGCCAGCTCCCGCACGTCGGCGAGCCGTGCGCGCCGGCGGCCCACCCCGGGCTCATGAACGTAGAGGCAGTCCGGCCCGGTGCCGTAGTGCTGCGCGCCGGGCCGAAGACGCAGCACGGAGCCGTCCCGGGAGGGAAGCGCAGCATCACGCGGCGCCGACAGCAGGGCCTCCTCCACCAGGTCCCGGCTGAGACGCACCCGATCGCCATCGACGTGAGCGCCGGCCGCAGCCAGCACCCGCCGCGCCCGTTCGTGGTTCACTTGGACCCCCGTGCCCGCGAGCACGCGCAGGGTCGCATCGTGCACCCGCCGGCAGGCCTCCTCGCCCCACACGGTCACGCCGGCCGGGCTCACTCGCGCACCCCCCGCGCCACCAGCTCGTCGAGCTTCGTGCGAACGTCCCCGTCCAGCACGAACGCGCGTGGCGCTTCACGGAACGCGTCGACGCGCGCACGGACCCGCTCGGCCAGCGTAGTGGCGCCCTCGGTCCGCCAGCGGTCGTAGACAGACTGGTCGAGCAGCTCGGGGCGCCAGAACTCGCGGAAATGCCGCCGGGTGTAGGGCCGCGCGAGGTGATTGCCGCCCGGCCCCACCGCTTCGATCTCCTCTACGGCCAGCGCCTCGTCGTCGACCGGGACCTCTTGCATGAAGGCGCGGGCGTAGCCGACCAGCTCGTCGCCGAGCATGATGGAATCGAGACTGGCCTGCAGACCGGTCTCGAGATAGCCCACGTCGTGCAACAGGGTCGCTCGCGACAGGGCGCCGGTCATCGCCGTGAGCGCCGCTTCGAGGGCCCACTGCTCGTCGAGCGTCTTGCTGTCCGACATCCCGGCGTAGCTGAAGGTCGGCAGCCCATAGAACCGCCCCAGGTCGCTCATCGCCTGCAGGCCGAGCAGGCTCTCGGGGAGGCAGTAGGCCGCCACCATGGAGCGCATGTTGAGGGCGTCGAGACCGCAGCCGTAGACGAAGGGGGCGCCTTCACGGACGGCCTGGTGGATCGCGAGGCCGGAGAGCACCTCAGCGTTGCTCACGACGACGCCGGCGGCGATGGAGGCCGGCGCGGTCGTGCCGCAGCAGGGAGCCGAGGCGTAGACGAGCGGCACCTCCAGGTCGGCACACGCCGCGATCTTGCCGACTCCATCGGCGTCGTGGGTGAGCGGCGGCGCGGGCATGGCGTAGACGATGAGGCTCGCGCCGTTCCCACACCACTCAGCCATCGCCTTCATGGTCCCGATGACCTCACCCGTGCGCGGCGACATGATGATCGGTTTGCGCGAACCCTTCAGCATGGCCGCCATCTGGGCGAGGTCGTCAACCGCCTGGGGCACGTCGTCCGGCAACCCCATGCTCATGATGAAGTCCATAGTGGGGAGGACCTCGCAGAGGGCGGCCATCTCCTCGACGTCGCCCATCGTGGCCCTGCGTCGCAGTCGCGTTTTGGGGTCGAGCATGTAGAGGCAGTCGGAACCCGTGCCGTAGTACGTCTCTCCGTCCCGAAGCTCGAGCTCTTCGTCCCCCCCTCGCCACCGCACGGTCCATGTCCGGGGTGCGCTCTGCAGGGCACGGTCGATCAGCTCGGCGCCGAATCGGACGCGGACGCCGTCCACCCGGGCTCCCCAGGCGCGCAAGGCCTCCCGTGCCCGCTCGTCGCGGACGTCGACGCCGGTGACCTCGAGGACTCTCAGCGTAGCGTCGTGGACGCAGGCGCAGGCGTCGTGGTCCCACACCGTGAGTCGCGCGTAAGGCGCTTGCGGTCTTCCTCCGGGACTCGGCGATGACGGTGGCTGGTCGGCTCCCTGGTACACGTCGTCCTCCTCATGTGCTCGCCGGCCCCGCAGATACGGGGGCCGCTCTCTGCCTACTCGATCAGGAGAGACGCGAGCAGAAGGGAAGTCCGCCGCTTGTGGCCTCGCTGGTACGCCAGACGCCGCCGATGATGCGGACATCGCGACCCATGCTGGCCATCGGCGACGGAGAGAGGGCCACCACAGCGCGGAGCATGCGCCGCTCACTCGCCGCTGCACCGGTGAGGAGCCCAGGCCGACGCCTGTCGCAGGGCATGCCATACGGCACATCTACATGAGGCCGAGCGACCCTGTCAATCGCTTCCAGAACGACAAGAGGCCCGGTCAACCTGCTGGTTGACCGGGCTGCCCTCCTGCCTGAAGACCTTCGTGAGCTACGCCGTGCTCGGTCGTCAGAACGACGAAGGGCCCGCGACTCTGTCGAGCCGCGGGCC
>CAVZSF010000007.1:0-372500 GCA_963777895.1 uncultured Thermoleophilia bacterium | reverse complement strand
CCCCGCTTCAACCTGGCCATGGATAGATCACGCAGTTTCGGGTCTACCGCCTCTGACTGAGCGCCCTATTCAGACTCGCTTTCGCTACGGCTCCGTTTCCTTAACCTTGCCAGAGACGAGTAACTCGCCGGTCCGTTATGCAAAAAGTACGCCATCACACGGCAAGCCGTGCTCTGACCGCTTGTAGGCCACTGGTTTCAGGTTCTATTTCACTCCCCTTCCGGGGTTCTTTTCACCTTTCCCTCACGGTACTAGTCCGCTATCGGTCGCCAGGGAGTATTTAGCCTTGCGGGGTGGTCCCCGCGGGTTCCGACCGCGTTTCACGTGTACGGCCGTACTCAGGTACTCGACAAGGGAGGGATCACAGTTTCGCGTACGGGGCTTTTACCGTCCTGTGGCGGGCCGTTCCAGGCCCTTCCGCTACCGTGATCCTTTGTAACTCCCCCACCGCCATGCAGAGGGATGAAGCCGAGCCCTACAACCCCGACCAGACTAGGGCTGCACCCAATCGCGCCTGATCGGTTTGGGCTGTTCCCTTTTCGCTCGCCACTACTCAGGGAATCGAGTTTTCTTTCTCTTCCTCTGGGTACTAAGATGTATCAGTTCCCCAGCTTGTCTCCTCGTGCCCTATGTGTTCAGGCACGGGTACGCGCGCATTACCACGCGTGGGTTCCCCCATTCGGAAATCCCCGGGTCGAAGGTTGTTCAGCACCTCACCGGGGCTTATCGCAGCCGACCACGTCCTTCATCGACTCCTGGCGCCAAGGCATCCGCCAATGGCCCTTAATATCTTGACCGAAAGAACTTCTTTGCCACTCTGCAGTTTTCAAGGTTCGCGCCGGCGTACCGGCACTCCCGCTGGCACGACCACCCAGCCGGAGCGCGAGCTCCGAAGGGGGGATCGGCCGAGGAGATCTCACGGCCTCTGCCAGGCGCGCGCTGCGCTGCCTGGCAGAGGCCGAAGCGTCTCTCAAAACTGAACAGTGTGAGGCCGTTCACGACGCGCTTTGACACGCGCCGGAGACGGGAGCGGCAGTGGTCGACATAGGAATCTAGAGGGCGGCTCCCGCGGCACGGAAAAGACCGAAGTCCACATCGTGCGGCGTATGGGAGCCGCGCTCACGGCGGTAATTGCCGCCGTACTCCCTAGAAAGGAGGTGATCCAGCCGCACCTTCCGGTACGGCTACCTTGTTACGACTTCACCCCAATCACCGATCCCACCTTCGACAGCTGCCTCCCTTGCGGGTTAGCTCACCGGCTTCGGGTGTTACCGACTTTCGTGGTGTGACGGGCGGTGTGTACAAGGCCCGGGAACGTATTCACCGCGGCATTGCTGATCCGCGATTACTAGCAACTCCGACTTCATGGAGGCGAGTTTCAGCCTCCAATCCGAACTGGGACCGGCTTTTTGGGATTCGCTCCACCTCGCGGTCTTGCAGCCCTTTGTACCGGCCATTGTAGCACGTGTGTAGCCCTGGACATAAGGGGCATGATGACTTGACGTCATCCCCACCTTCCTCCGGTTTGTCACCGGCAGTATCCTACGAGTCCCCGGCATTATCCGCTGGCAACATAGGACAGGGGTTGCGCTCGTTGCGGGACTTAACCCAACATCTCACGACACGAGCTGACGACAGCCATGCACCACCTGTGATCCCGCTCCGAAGAGGGCTCGTGTTTCCACGAGTTACAAGACCATGTCAAACCCAGGTAAGGTTCTTCGCGTTGCGTCGAATTAAACCACATGCTCCGCTGCTTGTGCGGGCCCCCGTCAATTCCTTTGAGTTTTAGCCTTGCGGCCGTACTCCCCAGGCGGGGCACTTAATGCGTTAGCTTCGGCACGGAAGGAGTCGACACCTCCCACACCTAGTGCCCATCGTTTACGGCGTGGACTACCAGGGTATCTAATCCTGTTTGCTCCCCACGCTTTCGCGTCTCAGCGTCAGTACCGTCCCAGAGACCCGCCTTCGCCACCGGTGTTCTTCCTGATATCTGCGCATTTCACCGCTACACCAGGAATTCCAGTCTCCTCTTCCGGACTCTAGCAGGGCAGTTTCCAATGCAGTCTCGGGGTTGAGCCCCGAGCTTTCACACCGGACTTGCCGAGCCGCCTACACGCGCTTTACGCCCAATGATTCCGGACAACGCTAGCTCCCTACGTATTACCGCGGCTGCTGGCACGTAGTTAGCCGGACCTTCCTCTGGAGGTACCGTCACCCTCTGGGCTATTCACCCGAGTGGCTTCGTCCCTCCTGACAGAGCTTTACAACCCGAAGGCCTTCTTCGCTCACGCGGCGTTGCTGCGTCAGGCTTTCGCCCATTGCGCAAGATTCCCCACTGCTGCCTCCCGTAGGAGTCTGGGCCGTGTCTCAGTCCCAGTGTGGCTGATCGTCCTCTCAGACCAGCTACGGATCGTCGCCTTGGTGAGCCGTTACCCCACCAACAAGCTAATCCGGCGCGGGCCCATCCCAGAGCGGAGGCCGAAGCTACCTTTTAGTGCGACCCACTTGGCAGGCCGCACATCATCCGGTATTAGCGTCCCTTTCGGGACGTTATCCCAGTCTCTGGGGCAGGTTGCCCACGTGTTACTCACCCGTTCGCCGCTGTACTCACGGCCGAAGCCGCTTTCTCGCTCGACTTGCATGTGTTAAGCACGCCGCCAGCGTTCGTCCTGAGCCAGGATCAAACTCTCCAAAACAACTTGGTGCTCGGGGCCGAAGCCCCGGGACAAGCTTAAGGAAGAGCCTGAGCTCTCAAGAAATTCCGGAGCGACGGATCGCTCCGGCGTCGACGGTCTCACCGGCGGCCCGAAGGCCGGCGGTGCAGCAATGACCGTGACGGGGTTCATTGTTTGACCTGACGCACTCGAAAGTGCGCAGGTGCACTGGCGTCCACCGGTCTCCACGTCGGGATGACGTCAGATGACCGGCTTCCTCACACTATTCAGTTTTCAAAGACCGCGTGCCACGTAGGCACACCGCCGGACCCTGCCTTGCGCTTTGAGGGCGCACTGCCCCCGGTACAGATCGTCGTTGAGATCGTTCAGTACCTGCGCACAGATTCCAGCGCGGCCTCTTATAGTACAGCGGCTTGCCGGCTTGTGCAAGGGTCCGCGCCTCTTGGTCATGAGCGGCGAAGCTGCCGATCAGCGGACTGCTCTGAGGCGCTTGGGGAGTATACCCCTCCGTTCGAACGGAGTCAACCTCGCCGTGGCGAGCGTCTCGGATGACGCCCTGGGCCTTGGCCGACTTGCCGGCCTTGAGGCGCCGGCCGACGAGCTGGTCGGCGGGGACGGCGAGCGTCGTGACGGGCTCGCCGTCCAGCGACACGCCGCCCTGCTCGATGCGCCGGCGCCCCTCCGAGCGCGTCAGGCCGAACCAGCGCTCCATCACCTTGGGCAGATAGACGGCCCCGTCCTCGAGGTCGTCGGGCTGGAGGCCGAGCTCCTGCAGGTCTTCCCCGGCCTCGTGGCGGCGGAAGACACGGTCGAAGTGGTCCTCGGCGGCCGCGGCCGCGGCCGGCGCCGCGCAGCCGCGTGATGATCTCGCGCGCGAGGCGCGCCTTGAGGTCACGCGGGCTCGCGGCGCCCGCCGCCAGGTCGGCCTCCATGCGCGCGAACTCGTCGGCGTGGTGGTTCGTGAGCAGCCGGTAGTAGGTCATCATGACCTCGTCCGGCACGCTCATCACCTTGCCGTAGACGTCGCGCGGGTCCTCGGTGACGCCGATGTAGTTGCCCGTCGACTTGCTCATGCGCTCCACGCCGTCGGTGCCCGGCAGGATGTCCATCGTCATGATCGCCTGCGGCGCCTGCCCGAAATACTGCCTGCAGGTCGCGCCCCATGAAGAGGTTGAAGACCTGGTCGGTGCCGCCCAGCTCGATGTCGGCCTCGATCGCGACCGAGTCGTAGCCCTGCGCGAACGGGATAGAGCATCTCCAGCATGCTGATCGGCTGGTGCGCCTCCCAGCGCTTGGCGAAGTCGTCGCGCTCGAGGATGCGGGCGACGGTGGTCGTCGCCGTGATCTCGAAGAGCTGCTCCATGGTCAGGGGCGCGAGCCACTCGCCGTTGAAGCGCACCTCGAGCTTCGCCGGGTCGTCGTCGAGGATCAGGAAGGCCTGGTCCTGGTAGGTCTTCGCGTTCGTGTCGATGACGGCGCCGTCGAGACGCGGCCGCGTCTTGGAGCGGCCGGACGGATCGCCGATGCGCGCCGTGTAGTCGCCGATGATGAGCACGGCCACGTGGCCCGGCGTCCTGGAACTGGCGCAGCTTGTTGAGGACGACGGTGTGCCCGAGGTGGATGTCAGGAGCCGTCGGGTCCACGCCGAGCTTCACGCGCAGCGGCCGGCTCTCGCGCTCGGCGAGCGCGAGCTTCTCCTCGAGGGCGCCGTCCGGGAGGATGTCGACGGCGCCGACAAGCAGGTCGTCGATGAGGCGGCGGTCGGGCACGGATGGAGCCTCCAGGTAGCGGGCGGCCGGCGGCCCGGGCGACGGGCGAAGCCGGACCCGGGCCGCCGGGATGATACCACGCGCGCGAGCCCGCGCAGGTGGGCGCGGCGCAGGTGCCCGGGAACCGGCGCGGCGGTCGAGACCCCGAGCGGCGGCTCGAGGCCCCGAGCGGCGGTCGAGACCCCGGGGGCCTCAGGCGACGCCGCGGAAGAGGTGCCCCGTGGTCGAGCGCTCGCGCGAGGCGAAGGGGGCAAGCGCCGGCAGGCCGCCGGCGACGAACGCCCGGCGCTCGTCCTCGTCGAGGTCGCGCTGCGCGACGAAGAACGCCCGAAACGCCGGCGGCCCGCAGCTCGTCGAGGTGCGGCGTCACGTTCGTGACGCGGGCGTTGAAGAGGCGCGTGCCGTCGGCCGCCGCCGTCGCCGGGAAGACGTAGCCTTTCCCGTCCTCGAGCCGCAGCTCGAAGGCGTCGCCGGGGCCGGGCGCCTCGTAGAGGCCCTCCGCCCGGCCCAGCTGGTCACGCGTCGCCATGACCTGCTGACGCCCGAACGCGAGTGTCTCGAGGCGCGGGCGCCGGCGTGCCCGCGGCGCTCAGCCCGTGTAACTCGGCCGCGAGCGTCTGGATCTCCTCCAGCGACAGCTCGGGACTGACGACGACTGCCGCGGGAGGCCGGCCGGTCAGACCGGCGGCGACACCCGCGGCGCCGGCGTTGAGGCCCTGCAGCGGGTACTCGAGCGCGTACGCGGTCCCGGGCGACAGGGCCGCGACCGCCTGCAGGGACCCCAGGCTGCGGACGTAGACGAGTTCCCAGCCCAGCGCGAGGACGTGCTCCAGCCAGGCCGCGTCGCCGTCGAAGACCACCTCAGGCAGCCGGCAGCGCAGCGCCGCAGCTGGCGTCGCGGGCGACGCAGCAGGCTGCCGAGATCTCGGGCAGCGGGTCGGTGGTCGTGAGCTCGAGACACAACGCGGCACCAGGCGCGGCGAGCGGCTCCTCGTGCGGGCGAAAGCGCAGGACGACGTCCGCCGACCTGCCTCGGTGACGCGGGGCCAGTGCTGGGACGGCGATGGTCGTCGTCTGCGTATCTCGGCAGACCCCGGTCGCAACTGATCGGGCGTGCGGCGGCGGGCCGCGACCCGGCGCTCGTCGAGCGCCGCGACGGCCCGCCGCCGCAGCTCCTTCAGCTCCGCCACCGGCAGGAAGAGGCCGGCGGGCAGGTCGTTCTCGAGCCCCCTCAGCACGTACGGCGTGCTGCCGAGCGCCGCGCAGGCCTGCCGCAAGCGGGTCGCGTCCAGGGCGGCCGTGCGAGCGGCGGCGAGCGGCGCCGGGGACGACACGGTGACACTCACGGCGGGGTCGTCGGCAAGCCACGCCTGCAGGACGGCCGGCTCGCCCTCCGCACCGCCGATGCGCATGTCGAGAGCGATCGGGTGCAGCAGGGCGCGCCCCGCCATCAGGTCGTTGGCGAGCTGCCCGACGTCCTCGGCCGTCGAGGCGGAAGAGCCGGTCCTTGGGCGACACCCGTTCGCGCACCTTGAGCACGAGCCGGTCCTGAGCCGCCCTCTCGACCCGCTGGGGCTCGGTCTGTCCGGACGACGTGTACAGGTAGACGACGTCGCCGGCGGCCACGGGGCGTTGGAGGCGCACCACCACCTCGCCGCACCAGTCGTCGACGCGCTCCACGCGGCCGACGAGCACGCCGCGATGGCCGCCGCGACCGCCGCTGCGCACCTCCCAATGGCGTCCCTCCAGATGCGCCACTGTGAACGAACGCGAGAAGGACTGCTCGAGGCTCTCCATCCACTCGGGACGGACGGCGAAGCGCTCGGGTCTGGAGAGCGCCTCGTCGAGCGCCTCGCGGTAGACGGCCGTGGTGACGCCCACGTAGGGAGCGTCCTTCATCCGTCCTTCGATCTTGAAGGACGTCACCCCGGCCGCCAACAGCTGGGGCAGCACGCCGATGGCCGCCAGGTCGGACGTCGAGAGCACGCGCGTCAGGTCGTCGTCCGCGGGGATCTCCTCCCGGGAGAGGCGGTACCGCATCCGGCAGGCCTGGCTGCAGCGCCCGCGGTTTCCGCTGCGTCCCCCGACCATGCTCGAGAGCAGGCAGTCACCCGAGTACCCGTAGCAGAGGGCGCCGTGGACGAAGGCCTCGAGCCGGAGGCCGTGCGCGTTCAGCGCGGCGATCTCCTCGAGGCTCAGCTCGCGCGCCAGGATGGCGCGGCGGAAGCCGAGGCGGGCCAGCGCCGCGCACTGCGCCGACGAGTGCGTGTTGAGTTGGGTGCTGGCGTGCAGCTCGAGGTCGGGGTAGCGTTCCCGGACGCGCGCGGCGACGGTCAGGTCGGCGACGATGAGGGCGTCGAGGCCGGCGAGGTACGGCGCTTCCAGCGCCGCCAGCGCCGGCCCGACTTCATCGTCCTTGAGCAGCGTGTTGAGGGCGAGGTGCGCGCGGGCGCCGAAGCGGTGTGCCAGCTCAACGGCCTGCACGGCGGTCTCGCCGGCGAAGTTGCCCGCGAAGGCTCGCGCGCTCCAGTGCTCGAGGCCGAAGTAGACGGCGTCGGCGCCGGCCGCCAGCGCCGCGCGCAGGGCGCGCTCGTCGCCGGCCGGCGCCAGCAGTTCGGCCGGGGCCGCCTGCGGCGCCCCGGCCGTTGTCCTGGACTGCCCGGCCGACGTGCTCACCGCACCGGCAGCGCGCCCGGCTCCTCTCGCGTCACCTTGCCGCTCTCGTCACGATGCACGCGGATCAGCCCTGACGTCGCGATCGTTGCCACGCCGTTGCGCTCGAGCTCGTCGAGGAAGAGGTTGATGCCGAGGGAGTCGCTCGACATGTGGCCGGCGATGACGACCTGGATACTGTGCTTGTCGGCCTCGTCCCGCAGCTCCTGACCCATGTGCATGCCGACGATCGTCCCGACGCCGGCGTCGGCGAGCTTCTCGATGACCTTCTTCGGGCCCTCGGTGCCGCCCGTCATGTCGACCCAGATCTTGCCGGCGCGCGCCGTCGGGCCGGCCTTGCCCACGTAGGGGCCGGCCCCCTTCTGCGCCGCGATGCGGTACTCGGGCACGTCGAGCAGCGCCTTCTGGACGTCCTCGATCGTCTTGGGCTCGCGCTCCGCGAAGTACGTCGTCAGGTACGTGTAGACGAGGTTGTCGGTCGGCGTGTGAGCCGAGAAGAACGGGATCTCGAGCAGGCGCGCCACGTCCACGGCCTGGTCGTAGTTGATCGGCATGAAGCGCCGCTTGACCTCGTCCATCCGCTCGTTGATGAACTTCTCGCCCGCCTGGATCGGCACGCCGAGTCCCGCCCAGATGTCGGCCTGCACCTCCATCACGCTGTCGAGCTTGATGAGACCCCAGCCCTCCGGGTGATGCGTGTAGATGGCGTCGATCTGCGTGCCCTTCTCGCGCAGCCGGTCGGCGAGCAGGACCTCCGCCGAGTTCATGTCGATGCCGCCCAGGATCGTCGTGACGTCGAGCCCGGGGTCGCCCACGTAGATGCGCGTGTCGGTGAAGGGGTTCTTCAGGTCCTCGGGGTCGGCCAGCTCTTTCAGATGGTCGGGCAGCGACTCGAAGCGGCGCCTGGTGCGGGCGAGGAACTCGTCGACGCCATCCTTGCCACGCGGGTCGGCCTCGATACCCATGCGCACGGCGGTCTCGTAGATCTCACGGAGCTTCACGGATGTCCTTTCGTGGTCGGCTGGCGGCGACCGGACGGAGACGCGCGGATCCGTCGGGGCCGCCGGAATCTGGTCCTATTCTTTCGCACCGGGTCGCGTCGCACACCTGTACGGGGTGACGCCAGGAGAAACGACAGGGACCAGAGGCCGGCCGCACAGGATCAGCGGCGGCCGGAACGGTCCGGCCGCACGCCCGTCAGCGGCGGCCGGCGCTCGCCGCCAAGCGGCGCGACAGGTAGGCGCTGTCGGCGTCCACAAAGCGCCACGGCTTCGGATCGCCGCCCACCCCGATGCGCGGCGTGGCGGCGAGGCGTGGCGCATCGCCGGGGCGCCGTGGCCGGACGACGAGGGGCTCGACCCAGGCCGGCAGCCCGTTCTGCTCGCGGTCGATGCCCAGGGCCTGCGCGAGACGCGCCGGACCGCTGCAGAGCAGCCGGTCGTCGGGCGAGCCGGCCCGGAGGGCACCGCGGCCGCGGCGTTCGCGCATCAGCTCGAGCCCCTGCAGGGGCTCGAGCGCACGCAGCAGCACCGCGGCCGCCTCGCCCTCCGGGCCGCAGACCAGGTTGCAGCAGAAGTGCATGCCGTACGTGAAGTACACGTACAGGTGGCCGGGGGGTCCGAACATCACGGCGTTGCGCTCCGTCCGGCCGATGTACGAGTGGCTCCTGGCGTCGTCCTGGCGGTAGGCCTCGGTCTCGACGATGCGGCCGCCGACTCCGTCGACGAACAGGGAGCAGCCGATGAGGTCGGGTGCGACCTCGAGGACGGGGCGATCGTAGAAGGAAGGCGGCAGCGGCCGCCCGGCGGAGCGGGTCATGGCCGCTAGTCTAGTCGAGGCGCCGAGCGTAGAGTGGACCGCCGAGACGTCCCATGGTGAAGATCATCGACAGACTGGCACGCCACGGCTACCTCCTCGCCGTCGGGGCCGTCGCCCTGTCGACCCTCGTCTTCCTTCCCGGTCGCGACGTCTTCGCCAAGGGACAGTGGGCCATCTTCTACCTGCTCGTCGTGGTGCTCGTCGCCGGCGTCAGCGGCGTCGGCCCGGCCCTGCTCGCCGCGGCCCTCGCGTTCTTCGCCTGGAACTTCTTCTTCCTGCCGCCGTACCACACGTTCCGCATCCACGACACCGCCGACCTGCTCTCACTCGTCGCCTTCCTCGTGGTCGGCGTCCTGATGGGTGTGCAGACCGGCCGCTACAAGGAACGCGAGGCGCGCGAGCGCGCCCTGCGCAAGGAGATCGCGCGGGCCGAAGCCGAGCGCGAGGCCGACCTGCTCAAGTCCTCGCTGCTTTCGTCGGTGTCCCACGAGCTCAAGACCCCGCTCGCCGCGCTGACCGCGACCGTGAGCAACCTTCTCGAGACGGACACGACCTGGGACGAACGCGCCACGCGCGCTGAGCTGGAGGCGATCGTGGGCGACATCAACAGGTTGAACAACGCCGTCTCGTCGCTGCTCGACCTCTCCCGCCTGGAGGCGCGGACCTGGCACCCGCACCCCGACTGGTACGAGCTCGCGGAGGTCGTGGACGTCGCGCTCCAGCGGCTGCCGCAGGGCGAGCGCGACCGCGTGCACCTGCTCGTCTCACCCGACGTCCCGGCCCTGCTGATCGACTTCGAGCAGTGGATCCGCGTCCTGCAGGGACTCGTCGAGAACGCCCTGGTGTACGCCCCGGGCGGCGAGGTACGCATCGGCGCCGCCCTGGATTCCGGCGAGATCGCGATCTGGGTCGAAGACGACGGACCAGGGGTGCCGCCGGAGGAGCGTGAGAGGGTCTTCGAGAAGTTCTTCAGGGGGACTGAGGCCCGTGCCCAGGTACCGGCCGGCACGGGCCTCGGCCTCGCCATCGCGCGCGAGATCGTCGTCGCGCAGGGCGGCACGATCGACATCGAGAGCGCCGCCTCCGGGGGAGCCCGGTTCGTGATGCGGCTTCCGCGGGAACGAGCCGAGACGCAACGAAAGGCGGAGGGATGAGCAGCATCCCGGAGCGCCTGGCGAAGGTCCTCGTCGTGGACGACGAGGAGCAGATCAGGCGCGCTCTGCGTTCGATCCTCAGGACGCGACGCTACCAGGTGGACGAGGCGGCCACCGGCGAGGCGGCGTTGCTAGCCGCCATCGACCAGCCGCCCGACCTCGTGATCCTCGACCTCATGCTGCCCGACATGAGCGGCATCGACGTGTGCCGCGAGCTGCGTACCTGGCTCGCGGCCCCCATCCTCGTGCTCAGCGTGCGCGCCGAGGAGGCCGACAAGGTGCGCGCCCTCGACGAGGGCGCCGACGACTACCTGACCAAGCCCTTCTCGGCGGGCGAGCTGCTCGCGCGCGTGCGCGCCCTGCTGCGCCGGGCCACAGACCGCTACGCTCCGCCCCCCGTCGTGACCGCCGGCGACCTCACCGTCGACCTCGCGCGTCGCGAGGTCACGCTCGCCGGCGAGCCGGTCTCCCTGACCCCGACCGAGTTCGACATCCTCGCCCTGCTGGCCCGCAACGCGGGCTGTGTGGTCACCCAGCGGAGCATCCTCGAGACGGTGTGGGGCTCGGAGTGGGCGGAGGACCGCCAGACCCTCCGCGCCCACGTGAGCAACCTGCGCCGCAAGATCGAGAGAAGCCCGGGCGGGCCGAGGCACGTCCTCACGGAGCCCGGCGTGGGGTTCAGGTTCGCCGATGCGAGCGACGCCCCCAAAGAGGACGACCAGGAGCCTGCCGCACGCTGACGCGCAAAGGGGCAGGCGGCCAGCGCTGCGGGGGCCAGGGACCGAGGCTGAGGACGCGCCGCGGGTGCGAGGCGGACGCGGCGGGGCTGCCGGGGCTAGAAGCGGTCCGCGATGTGCACGCCGGTGGCGAGCACGAAGAAGAAGACGGCGACGACCGCTACGTTCAGAAGCGCGTGCATCTTCGCTCCAGATGGAGACTCACTGACTTCCAGAGAGTGATCGCGGCGGCGCCAAGGCCGTGTGAAGACGCTCGGCGGCGACATCAAGGATGTGTGAAGAAACCCCAGTCGTCCTCGAGGAGCACGGCAAGCGACGGTATGTGCCGGCCGGAGAAGCCGGTGTCATCGTCGTATCTCACGCCGGGCGGCTCCGCCGCGACCTTGAGGCGAACGGCCTGCATCCCGAGCGCGACCGCTCCCGTCAGCTCCCCGCTCCCCCCGTCGCCGACGAAGAGGCACTGCTCCGGAGCGACCTCCAGCGCGTCCAGCACGTGCCGGTAGATGGCGGGGTCGGGCTTGCGCACGCCCAGCAGACACGAGAAGGCGGCGACCTCGATGCGGGACGCGAGCGTCGTCGACGGCCACAGCAGGGGTGTCTCGGCCGACGAGTCGGAGACCAGGCCGAGACGCAGCCCCCTTGCGAGCAGCTCGTCGAGAATGGCCAGGGTCTCGGCCTCGGGCACGAGCAGGCGCCGGGTGAGCTCGATGCGGCGCCGTGCCGCGCAGGCGATGCAGTCGCCGGACGGCTCAGCGCCGCAGCGCCGGGCCAGCAGGGCGATCGTCTCCTCCAAGGTCCCCGTCGTACCTGTGAACCGCCCACGGTACGAGTCGCGGTAGGCGGCGGCGAAGGCGCGCGGGTCCACTCCCAGATCCGCCGCCATGTCGCGGGAGACCGCGTCGCGTGCGGCCGGTGCGACATTGGCCACAAGCGTCCCCCACAGGTCGAAGAGGAGGGCGGCGGCCGGCATCAAAGGTCGAAGAGGAGGGCGGCGGCCGGCATCAGGTCGAGAGGACGCGGCGGCCGGCATCAGCGGGACGGGCTCCGCCGGCGGGCATCGTGCGCGGCGCGCGCCAGCTCGAGCTGCTCGCGGACGCGCTGCGGCGCGGAGCCGCCGCGCGAGCGCTTACGCGCGAGCGCGGCGGCGGGCTTGTGCAGGGTGAAGTAGCCCTCGTCGAAGGCCGAGGACAGGTCGCGCAGCTCGTCGAGACCTACGTCGGCCAGCTCGAGGCCGCGGTCCAGGCAGCGCCGCACGAGCGTCCCCGTGACGTGGTGTGCCTCGCGGAAGGGGAGGCCGCGGGCGACGAGGTAGTCGGCGACGTCCGTCGCCGCCAGGAAGGCGTCGCACGCGGCCTCCATGCGCGCCACATCGAACCCGATCTCTTCGAGGAGGCCGTGCGCGACCGGCAGCAGGTCGTCGAGGCAGTCGGTGGCGTCGAACAGGTAGCGCTTGTCTTCACGGAGGTCGGTGTTGTAGGCGAGGGGCAGACCGTGAAGGACGCCGAGCAGGCCGCCGAGGTCGGCGGCGAGCCGGGGCGCCCCGGCTCGCATGAGCTCGGCGGCGTCGGGGTTCCGCTTCTGCGGCATGATGCTCGACCCACCGCTGAACGTGTCGGGCAGGCGCACGAAGCCGAACTCGGCGCTCGCCCACAGCACGATCTCGGCGCCCAGCCTGCTCAGATGACTGCCGAGCTGGGCGGCGGCCTGCAGGTAGTCGAGCGCGAAGTCGCGCGAGGCGACCGCGTCGATCGAGTTCTCGGCGAGGCGTGTGAAGCCGAGCGCCGCGGCCACGGCCTCACGGTCGAGCTCGTAGTTGAGGCCGACCGCCGCGCCCGCCCCGAGCGGCAGCTCGAGGCAGGCCTCGCGGGCGGCCTCCAGCCGTACCCTGTCCCGATCGAACATCCAGAAGTAGGCGAGCAGGTGCTGCGCCAGCGAGGTGACCTGGGCACGCTGCAGGTGGGTGTAGGCGGGCAGGAGCGTCTCGACGTGGTCGGCGGCGCGACGCAGCAGCGTCTCCTGCAGCGTGCCGAGCGCTGCGTCCTGCCGTTCGATCACGCGCCGCAGGTGCAGGCGGACGTCGGTCACGACCTGGTCGTTGCGGCTGCGTCCCGTGTGCAGCTTGGCGCCGGCCTCGCCGGCGAGGCCGGTCAGCCGGCGCTCGATCGCCATGTGCACGTCCTCGTCGGCGTCGTCCGGGACGAAGGCTCCCGTCTCGATCTCCGCGGCGACGGCGGCGAGCCCCTCGTCGATGGCTCGCCGCTCCGCCGCCGTCAGCACGCCGGCCGCCGCAAGGGCCGCGGCGTGCGCCCGGCTCCCCTCGATGTCCTCCGGCCACAGCCGCCAGTCGAGGCTCAGGGACGAGTTGAGCTTGACGAAGGCGGGGGCGCGCTCCGCCGCAAAGCGGCCCGAGCGCGCCACACCGGCCTTCGTCCCCCCCGCGCCCTGCGAAGCACGCGGCAGGGCGCTGCCGTCCTCGTCCCGGCTCATCGCCGGCCCTCCGGGGTGCCCCCCGAAGGGGCCCGTGTCGACCTCGTCATCACGCCTTGACCGGCTCCTCGTCCTCGAGCTCCTGCATCAGGTGATGCTCCTTGCCGACCCTTGCCCAGACCTCGATGGGCAGGCCCCACAGCTCGATGAAGCCGGCGGCCGCCTCGTGCGAGAACTCGTCCTCGGTCGTGTAGGTGGCGAGGTTGTAGCTGTACAGGCTGAAGTCGCTGCGGCGACCGTCGGCGACGCAGCTGCCCTTGTGGAACTTGAGTCGCACGTCGCCGCTCACGCGCTCCTGGCTCTGGAAGAGGAAGGCCTTGCACGCCTCCGTCAGCGGGTCGAACCACTGGCCTTCGTAGATCATATCGGCGAGCTTGCTCTCGATGGTGCGCTTGAAGTGCAGGAGGTCGCGCGTCAGCACGAGGTCCTCGAGCTCGCGGTGCGCCGTGATCAGCGCGAGCGAGCCCGCCACCTCGTAGACCTCGCGGCTCTTGATGCCCACGAGGCGATTCTCGATCATGTCGACGCGTCCGAAGCCGTGCTCGTTGCCGATCTCGTCGATCGCCTCGATGAGCGTGACGAAGTCCATCGCCTCGCCGTCCAGCGCCACGGGCTTGCCCTGCTCGAACGAGACGATCACGTGCTGCGCCTTGTCAGGCGCCTGCGTCCACCGACTTCACGAACTGGAAGGCGTCCTCGGGCGGCGCGGTCCAGGGGTCCTCGAGCACGCCGCACTCGTTGCTCCGGCCCCAGAGGTTCTCGTCGATCGAGTAGGGGCTCTTCTTGGTGAGGTTCACCGGGATGTCGTGGGCGGCGACGTAGTCGAGCAGCTCCTCGCGACTCGGCCAGTCGGCGCCCCGCGCGGGCGCGACGATCTGCAGGTTCGGGTCCTGGCTGCGTACGCCGATGTCGATGCGCACCTGGTCGTTGCCCTTGCCGGTGCAGCCGTGGGCCACCGCGCTTGCGCCGTACTTGTGCGCGGTCTGCACGAGCTTCTTGGCGATGAGCGGCCGGCCGATCGCCGTCGAGAGCGGGTACTTGTCCTCGTAGAGGGCGTTCGCCATGAGGGCCGGCAGGCAGTGGTGCTCGGCGAACTCCTCCTTGGCGTCGATCGCCTCGGCGGCCACGGCGCCGGCCGCCGTCGCCCGCGCCATGATGCCGGGCACGTCCTTCACGCGGCCGATGTCGACGAGGCAGGCGACCACCTCGTAGCCGTACTTCTCGTTGAGCCAGGGGATGAGGGCCGAGGTGTCGAGCCCGCCCGAATAGGCGAGGACGACGAGGCCGTTCAGGGGGATGTTGTCGCTCACGTTGCGAGTCTCCTTGGATGAGGACCGGATGGAGGGGTGCGTGAGGATCCGCCGGCGGCGGCCGCAGGCGGGCCGCCGGCGCAGTCACGCCAGACTGGGTCGCGCGCGAGTGGGTGCCTGCGCGCTAGGCCTCTCGGAGACGATCCAGGTACCGCTTCATCTCGCGGGCCGCCTCGGCGTCGCCCACGATGATGATGAAGGTGTCGTCCCCGGCGAGCGTCCCGACCACGTCGGTGTGGTTGAGGTTGTCGACCTGGCGGGCGATCGTCGAGGCGGTGCCGATCTCACAGCGCACCACGATGATGTTCTGGGCGCACGTCGTGGAGCGCGCGAAGTCGCGCAGGACGTGCTTCGCGGCCTGTTCGGGATCCTTGGGCCGCTCTCGCGACGAGAGCACGTACTTCGCGCGCCCGAGGTGCGTGCGCACCTTCTGCAGGTCGAGCTCGCGGATGTCGCGCGAGACCGTGGCCTGGGTGACCTCGCAGCCGAGGGCGCTGAGGGCGTGCACCAGCTCGCGCTGCGTCGCCACCTCCCGCTGCTGGACCACGGCCTGGATGAGTCGCTGACGTTCGGTCTTGCCCATCGGCGCGCGTTTGTTCATGAGCAGGAGCTCTCCTCCACCCCGTGACGGCTGGCTGCCGTCCTCACCCGGCCGTGCAAGCGCCGGGGCTGAATGAAATACATCAGACGTGGAAGGAATATGCAACCGCGTCACGGCGCCGCCTGCGCTCAACAGGTCACCTTCGTGCCGCAGCCGGCGTCCGTCAGGATCTCGAGCAGCACGGCGTGCTCGACGCGGCCGTCGATGATGTGGGCGCTGCCCACGCCGGCCTCGAGGGCATGCCGCGCCGCCCCGACCTTCGAGACCATGCCGCCGTCGATGCGGCCGGCGGCTTGGAGCGCCCCGAGGTAGGCGAGGTCGCACTCCGAGATCGGCGTCACGTCTGCGCCTTGATCCTCGTAGACGCCTTCGACGTCACTGAGAAACACGAGCTTCTCGGCGCCGAGCGCGGCGGCGATCTCGCCGGCGACGGTGTCGCCGTCCAGGGCGACGGGGCCGCGCCCGTCGCCGGCGCCGCGCAGCGTCATGCGCACGGCGCCGGCGCTGCCCACCACGGGGATGGCATGCTCGGCCAGGTGGGCGAGAGCCTTCGGCTTGACGCCGGAGACTCGTACCGCCATGCCCTCGTGCTTGCGGATGAGCTGGACGAGGTCGTCCTCCCCGTTACCGTCGTGCACCACGATCGGGCGCATGCCGAGCAGCCGCAGGATGACCATGTCGTGGGCGAACTCCTCGTGGAGGCGCGCCGACGTGATCGTCATCCCCCCGTACTTGACGACCACCGTCGCGCCCCAGAAGCGGCTCACGTACGGCATGGCCTCGAGCAGGGTGGTGACGGTCTTCTGGCGGCGCACGCTCGCCAGGGGCTGGGCCTCGGTCGCGCCCTCGGTTCGCACATGACCCATGATCGGGTCGGTGGCCAGGGCTGGCGACGCGGCGGCCGGGGCGAACGGTTTCGACGAGGTGCTCATGCGGGTCTCCAGTGGACGAGCGCCGAAAGGCCGGCGCAGAGGTACGGATGGCCGGCGGGTGCGGGAGACGCGCGAGGACGCTAGAGCGACGCGCGCGCGCAGGAAAGCCCGCCGGCGCACCTACGTCGGGCACGCGGACGGACACCGGCGGCCGGACGGCCGCCGAGCGCAGCGATCAGAAGATGGGCTCCTGCCTGCATGGTGCGCGGCACTCTAGCGACAGCATGAGAAGAATGCAAGAGGTCAGCTCGCACTATGTGACAAATGCACGGATGCTGAGTCGACAGAACGGCGAGTCGTGAGCCTCAGGCCGAGGTCGCAGGCGGGCGAAACCGCGGGGCGAAACGACGCGGCGGGGGCGGCGGCGTCTGAGACGCCGCCGCCCCCGCCGCCGCCCGCGAGGCCGGCCCCCGCCTCGAGGCTCCTACCTCAACTCCGCGCCGTAATCGCGCTCGAGCGCGGCGAGCAGCCGCTGGCGGACCGAGGTGATGTCCTTCTCGGTCAGGGTGCGCTCGGCCGAACGCATCACCACGCGAAGGGCAAGGGAGCGCTTGCCTTCCGGCACCTGGTCGCCCTCGTAGACATCGAAGACGCTCACGTCGTGCACGAGCTTGCCGCCGGCCTTGCGGGCCGTGGCGACGATGTCGGCGGCCGGCACGGTGCGGTCGGCCACGACGGCGAGGTCCTGGGAGGACGGCGGGTACGTGACGAGGTCCTCGAAGAGGCGCCGCCTGAAGGCCTTTCGCGCGAGCCGGTCGACCGAGAGCTCGGCGACGTACACGGAACCGTCCTCGACGCCGAAAGCAGCGGCGACGTCCGCACGAAGCTCACCGAGATAGCCCAGGACGGTGCGGCCGGAGGTCACGACGGCGCTCTTGCCGGGGTGCAGGTACGGGAAGGGGCCGGCGAGCGGGTCGGCCGGCTTGCCGGCCGCCTCGCCCTCGCCGGCCTTCTCGCCTGAGCCGTCGCCTGCCTCGTCGTGAGACGCCGAATCGTCCGCTTGGCCGGCGACGCCGGGCGCCGGCTCCGGCGGCGCCGCGAACGACGCCCCGCTCACGCCGGCCGCGGCGAGCGCGCGCTCGACGATGCCCTTCACGGTGGCGAAATCGGTCGCCCGCACGGGACCCGTCCAGTTCTCGCCGGCGATCGACGCGGCCAGGACGATGCCCAGCGTCTCGGCTTCGTGGGGGAGCTCGAGTCCGCGCTGGCCGCCGGCGGCGTGGTCTGGCGCCGGCTCGCGGTGCTCGTCCCACAGGTAGACGCGGCCCAGCTCGAAGACGTTGGGGGCCGCGTTCTGACGGGCGAGGTTCTCGCGCACGACGCCGAGCAGGCTCGGCATCAGCGTCGTGCGCATGACCGCCTGCTCGGTGCTCATCGGGTTGGCGAGCTCCACCGTGTGCAGGCGTTCATCGCCTTCGGGCAGTTCGAGGGGCGCGAGCGCCTCGCGAGGGATGAAGGCGTACGTGATGACCTCGTCGAGGCCGGCCTCGACGAGCGCCGTCCGCAGAGCCCGTCGCAGCCGCTGCGACTGGCTGAGCGTACCGATCGCGTCCCGTCGCAGGGGCAGCGTCTCGGGCACCTTGTCGTAGCCGAAGACCCTGCCCACCTCTTCGATGAGGTCGACCTCGCGTTCCAGGTCGGCGCGGAAGCTCGGTGGCGTGACCGTCCAGGCGGAGTCGTCCTCGTCGACCTCGCATTCGAGGCGGCGCAGGATGGCGGCCTGGTCGGCCGGCGTGACTTCGACGCCCAGCAGGGCGTCGGCCTTCGCCGGCCGGTAGCCGATGCGCCGCGGCGCCGGCTCGCCGGCGCGCACGTCGATGGTGTCCGGCGCGACTTCGCCGCCGCAGAGCTCGGCCAGCAGGCGGCTGGCCATGGCCAGCCCGCCCGGCACGAGCTCCTGGTCGAGACCCTTCTCGAACCTGGAGCTGGCCTCGCTGCGGATGCCGGTACGCTGCTCGGTCCGCAAGATGTTGGGACCCGTGAACGTCGCCGCCTCGAGCGCCAGGTCGGCCGTGTCCTCGTCCACCTCGGCGTCGACGCTGCCGAACACGCCGGCGATGACCAACGGCCTCTCGATGTCGGCGATCACGCACATCTCGGCGTCGAGCGTGCGCTCCACCTCGTCGAGCGTCGTGATCTTCTCGCCGTCCTTCGCCCGGCGCACGATCAGCTTGCCGCCGCCGATCTTCTTGAGGTCGAAGGCGTGCAGCGGCTGGCCCCAGGCGAGCATCACGTAGTTGGTCACGTCGACGACGTTGCTGATGGGCCGCATGCCGGCGTGCGTAAGGCGCGCCTTCAGCCACGCCGGAGACCCGCCGATCCGCAGGCCGCGGATCACCCGCGCCCCGTACCGGGCGCACAGGTCCTCGTCCGCGACTTCGACCGCGAGGTCGTCCGCAGCGGGGGCGCCGCCGAACGACGGCGGTTCCGCCGTCGGCGGCGGCGCCAGCTCGAGCCCGGTGACCGCGGCCACCTCGCGCGCCATCCCGTAGACGCTGAGGCAGTCCGGCCTGTTCGGCGTCACCTCGATGTCGAGCACGGGCTCCGCCACGGGCAGGTACTCGCTGAGGGGCGCCCCCAGCGTCCAGTCGTGCGACAGCTCTACGATGCCTTCGCTGTCGCCTTCGTAGCCGAGCTCGGCCTCCGACAGGATCATGCCGTCGCTCTCGATGCCGCGGATGTTGGCCTTCTTGAGCTTGAGGCCGTTCCACAGCACGGCGCCGGTCAGCGAGACCGGCACCGTCTGCCCCGCCTTGACATTGGCTGCGCCGCAGACGATCTGCTTGATGCCGCCGTTGGGCTCGCCCACGTCCACCGTGCACAGGCTGAGCTTGTCGGCGTTCGGGTGCCGTCCGCAGATCAGCACCTTGCCGATCACGAAGCGCGCCACGTTGTCTGCGTCACGCGGCGCGCCCACCCAGTCGATGCCCTCGACCTCGCTGCCCGACATGCTGAGCAGCTCGGCGAGCTCCTCCGGGCTGCCCGTCCAGTCGACGTAGTCCCGCAGCCAGCTGATGGGGAGTCTCATCCTCGTCCTCCTCTCAGAACTGCCGCAGGAAGCGGACGTCGTTGTCGTAGAACAGGCGCAGGTCCGGGATGCCGTGTCTCAGCATGGCCATGCGCTCGAGGCCGCCGCCGAAGGCGAAGCCCGACACGGTCTCGGGGTCGTAGTCGACGAAGCCGTACACCGCCGGGTCGACCATGCCGGCGCCCATGATCTCGAGCCACCCGGAGTGCTTGCAGCTGCGGCACCCCGCCCCGCCGCAGAGCTCGCAGTTGACGTCGATCTCGATGCTCGGCTCCGTGAAGGGGAAGAAGTGCGGCCGCACGCGGATCTGCCGGTCGGGGCCGAAGAACTCGCGCGTGAACTGGTGGATGGTCCCCTTCAGGTCGGCGAGGGTGATGCCCTCGTCGACGACCAGCCCCTCGACCTGCGTGAACATCGGCGTGTGGGTCGCGTCGCTGTCGCGGCGGTAGACCTTGCCCGGGCAGATCACGTAGACGGGCGGACGCTGCGACTCCATCACCCTGACCTGGACCGGCGACGTGTGTGTGCGCAGCAGGATGGGGTACGTGCCGCCGGGTCCGGACGGGACGTCCGGCGAGAGCGGCTTGATGAAGAACGTGTCGTTGGAGGAGCGTGCGGGGTGGCCTTCCGGCGTGTTGAGCGCGGTGAAGTTGTAGTAGTCGAGCTCCACCTCGGGACCCTCGGCGACGGCGTAGCCCAAGCCGAGGAAGATGTCCTCGACCTCGCGGATGGTCTGGCTGATGAGATGTTCGTGGCCGCGCGGGAAGGGCTGGCCCGGGAGCGTGACGTCGATGCGCTCGTGGGCCAGCGATTCGGCCAGCGCGGCCTTCGCCAGCGCGGCCTCGCGCGCGTCCACGAGCTGTTCCAGCTCGACGCGCACCAGGTTGCCCAGCTTCCCCACGACGGGGCGCTTCTCGGCGGGGAGCTTGGAGATCGACCGCAGGATCTCGGTGAGGCGGCTCTTGCGCCCGAGGTAGCGGACACGCGCCTCCTCGAGCGCCGCCGTCTCGTCGGCGGCGGCCACGGCGGCGAGCGCGTCGGCGCGCAGGGCGGCGAGCTCGGGGTGCGCCTCGCCGAGCTCTGCGAGCTGCGCGTCGTTCATGTGGTCTCCTTCTTCGATGGGTGCCTGGCGTGATGCTTCGACGTCCGGCCGCCGGGGGCCTCGTGGGCCACCCCGGCGCGGCGGGCGAACTCGTACAGGGCGATGGCGCCGGCGACGCCGGCGTTGAGCGACTCGACGGCGGGCGACGCCACGACGGCGGGCGGCGGCTGACCAGCTGGGGCGGCCGGCGCGGTCGCGCCGGCAGGCGCTGCCGGCATCGCCTCACCAGGCGAGGCGGTCGCAGCAGCCCCGCCGGTGTGGGCGGCGGGCCCCTGCAGCCGAACGGCCGCCGCCAGTTCGATGGTGAGCTGATCGGTGACCTGGGCCAGCGTGGCGGCGGAGAGGCCGGCGCGCTCGGCGCCGACGCAGAGCACCGCGGGGCGGCGCAGCTCGGCGCCGGCGAGCGGCGCGCCGCCGTGGGCGACGAGGCCGTACACGTGGCGCACACCGAGACGCTGCACGACCTCGGCGAGCGTGACGTCCTGGTACAACGCCAAGGCGAAGAGGGCGCCCATGCCGGCGCGCACCGTCTTGGGGCTGAAGAGGTCGACCGTGTTCGGGGACGTGACGAGGGCGGCGGCGCCGAAGGCGGCCGCCGCCCTCACCAGCGTGCCCATGTTGCCCGGGTCGGCGATCCCGTCGGCGTAGACGACGAGCAGGCCGGGGGGCGCGGCGGCCCGCGCACGCCCGGCGGGTAGCGCGGCAGCCCGGCCGCCCTTGGCGGCGGGCACAGCGGCCGGGCCGTCTTCAGCGGCGGCTGCCGCCTTCAGCTCCTCGAGTGGCCTCCGCTCAGGCAGAGCGAAGACGGCCATCACGTCGGGCGGCGTCTCGAGGGTCGAGACCTTGGCCGCGACGCGGTCGCTCACGGGGTAGACCGTCAGGCCGGCGAGGAGCGCGGGTCCGCCGTCGTCGAGGGACTGCGCCGCGGCGGCCGCCTCGGCGGCGCTGCCGCGGCGCACGAGAACGACCTGGGGGCGGCGTCCGGCGGCGATGCCGGACGCGACCAGATCGGCGCCTTCCGCCAGGAAGGCGCCTTCACGGTCGCGGAACTTGCGGAGCCGCAGCGACGCCGCCCGTTTCACGACGGCGTTCTGCAGGCTGATGATGGGTGCGGCTAAAACCCCAAGCTCGTTCGCCGGCCTCTCGCTGGCGCGGCTTACGCCGCCTCGGCGGACCCGAGGGCCGCGCGCGCCGTCTCGACGAGCGAGGCGAAGTACGTGGGATCGCTGACGGCGAGCTCGGCCAGCATCTTGCGGTCGAGCTCGACGTTGGCCAGCTGCAGCCCGTGCATGAACTGGTTGTACGAAAGGCCGTTCTCGCGCGCGCCCGCGTTGATGCGCACGATCCAGAGCCGGCGGAACTCGCGCTTGCGCACGCGGCGGTCGCGGTAGGCGTACTGCCCGCTGCGCTGGACCTGTTCCTTGGCACGCTTGTAGCTGGAATGCTTGGTCGCCCGGTAGCCCTTGGCTTGTTCGAGGACCTTACGCCGCTTCTTGCGCGCGCTGATGCTGCGTTTGACTCGCGACATGGGTGTGCTCCTGCTGCTTCAGCGTTTGCCGAGCAGACGCTTGACCTCGTTGGCGTCGGCCCTGGCTACGTCGTAGACCTTGCGGAACCCGCGCTTGCGCTTGGGTGTCTTGCGCTCGAGGAGGTGGCTCTTCATGGCGTGGCGCCGCTTGAGCTTGCCGCTCCCGGTCAGACGGAAGCGCTTCTTCGTGGCGCTGTGGGTCTTCATCTTGGGCATGCGCACCTCCCTCCGCTACTTCACCGGGGCGAGCATCATGATCATGTTGCGGCCGTCCTGGATCGGCCTCGACTCGATCGTGCCGAAGTCCTTGACGTCCTCGGCGAGACGCAGCAGCAGCTGCTCGCCGCGTTCCGGGTGCACCATCTCGCGCCCGCGGAACATGATCGTGACCTTCACCTTGTCCTTGTGCTGCAGGAAGCGCAGCACGTGACCCTTCTTCGTCTCGTAGTCGTGCACCCCGACCTTGGGGCGGAACTTGATCTCTTTGATGATGATCTGGCTCTGGTGCTTGCGCGCCTGCTTCGCCTTCTGCTCGAGCTCGTAACGGTACTTGCTGAAGTTCATCACGCGGCAGACCGGTGGATCGGCCTGGGGGGCGACCTCCACGAGGTCGAGGCTCTGTTCTGCCGCGTAGTCCTGGGCGAAGCGGATCGGCTTGATGCCGAGCTGCTGGCCCTTCTCGTCGATCAAACGGACCTGCGGAACCGTGATGCCGTCGTTGATGCGGATGCGGACCTCGTTGGCCCGGTCCCTCATGAATCTGTCTCTTGGCGAAAACGGTCTACCCATATGAAAAAGGGTTCGCCGAAGCGAGCCCTCGCGATCTCCTTTCTAGGAGCTTGTACCTTTCGCGGACCCTGTCGACCTGCACGGGCGCAGGGTGAGGAGCTTGCAGCTCCTGCTCTTATGGCCGAGGGAGTATACCCGACCGTGCAAGGGGCGTCGAATGCCGGTGTTCGCGTGGGTCACCGGCGCAGGCGGCCTTCGAGATCGTCCAGGAAGCGGCGCTGAGAGGCGTTGATGGCGAGGCGCGCCTCGGGGAGCTCGAACCAGGCGGCCCGGTCGACTTCGGGGAAGTCCTTCGTGCGGCCCGAACGCGGGGGCCATTCCATCGTGAACGCGTTGCTCCGTAGCTCCGCCGGGTCGCAATCGCCCTCGAAGGCCCAGGCGTGGACGACCTTGTGGCGCTGCATCTTGATGGCGCCGAGAGAGACGAAGGGGATGGGTCCGGGCGGGCTGGATCCCGGGGCACGCAGGTCGGCGGCGCGGTCGGCGGCACACTGATCCGGTGTCATGCCCGTCTCCTCGGTGAACTCCCGGATGGCGGCGGCGAGCTTGTCCTCGCCCTCGTCGTCGAGCTCGCCCTTTGGGATGCCCCAAGCGCCGGCGTCCTTCTTCGCGAAGTACGGGCCGCCGGGGTGGACGAGGAGGACCTCGAGGACGGGGCCGGCGGGTGAAGGCCGCCCGGCCCCGTCCTCGACGCTCCCTGTGGCCGGTGCGTCTTGTTACGCAGGCTCGAAGGCGAAGGCCTGCTGCTCGTGATCGTCGGCCAGCCCGCCATCAGCGCGCCAGCGGTACATCAGCAGGCCGGCGCTCGTCCTGGGCACCTCAGCCCGCCTTCCCCGACGCGGCTCTCACGGGCACCCTCAGACCGCCTTGCCGGAGAGCACCGACCACTCAGACGGCTCGTCGACGACCCGGAAGCCGAGGCCCTCGTAGAGAGGGATCGCGTCGGTCCCACTGAGCAGGCCGGCGACGCGGACGCCGCGCGCGGCGAAGCCGGCCAGCGCGGCGCCGATCGTCGCGCGCGCCGCGCCCTGCCGCCGGTGCGCGTGTGCCGTGCCGACGGAGTAGACGCCGACGACGTCGCCGGTTCGGGCCAGCGCGCAGGCGCTCGCCGGCCGCCCGCGGGCGTACCCGACGAACCAGGTCACGGCGCTCGACGGCGGCACCCGCGGCCCGACCATGTTCTGGATGGTCTCGAGGGGGCAGTCGTAGGCGTCGGCGAGGACGAGGCCGGCCGCCTCGAGGCCGGCCTCGTCCCGGACGGCGCGCACCTCGACTGCGCCGGTGTCCACCGGTCCGGCCTCGAGCTCGGCGGCCATCAGCGGATTGGGCCGCTGCGAGCGTTCCAGCCCCGCTGCCTCCGCGACCTCGTCTGCCTCGTCGCCCACCCAGCTCGCCAGCGACAGGATCCCGGGGAGTCCGCGCTCGTCGAGTGCTTGGACGAAGCGGCGCACAGCTTCGCCGGCGCCGTCCCGGCCGGCCACGCAGGCCCAGTTCATGTCGGCGAGGGGTTCCCCGCCGCAGCCAAGGCTGCCGGCGGGCAGCTGCAGCGCAAACCCGTGGACCCCGTTGCGCGCGACCAGGCACCAGCCGTCCGCCACGCCACGGCAGATCGCCTGGATCGACGGCACGCCGGCATCCTTCATCGTTCTCCTCCCGTCAGACGAGGGGAGTGTAGACCTACCGCACGCGCCCAGCGAGGGTCTGAGCCTTACGAAGGACCAGCTGCGAAGGCTCCCGGAGCCGCGCGTTGGCGAAAGCTCAGGCGCGGCGCTCCGGGGGCAGCGCGGCGCAGTAGTCGTTGAAGATCCTCTGCGCCGCGTCGCGCACCAGGCCGCGCCGCCGTCCGCCTTGGGCACGCTGGTCGCCCGTCTCCATGAGCCACGCCATGGCCTGGACGAGCGGCCAGCGGAAGGGCTCCGGCGGGACCAGCGTCAGGGGCGGGCCGACGACTGGGAGCGAGCTCCACTCGTCGTCGGCCCCGAGCACGAGCGAGGCCAGGGTCTTGCCGCCGACCTTGGTGGGCGTCAGGCCGTGCCCGGAGAAGCCCAGGCCGGCGTGCAGGTTGCCGGATGGCGCCGTGAAGAAGAACGGCACGCCGGCCCGGTCGACGTCCATCGGTCCGCTCCAGGAGGCCGCGAAACGCACCCCCTCGAGCTGAGGGAAGAGCCAGAGCAGGCCCTCCGCCGCGACGCGGGCGAGACGCTGCGACGTCAGGACGCGGCCGGCGATGCGTCCGTCGTAGGCGACACCCATGCCGCCGCCGCCGATGGCGATCCGGTCGTCGTCGGTGCGCCGCAGATAGAAGAGCATCTCGCGCGAGTCCCCGATGCCCGTGTGGGTCGTCCACCCGATCTCGCGAATGCGCTCGGGCATGGGTTCGGTGACCACCATGTAGTCGACCGCCACGGCGAAGGCGCGTGCCCAGTGCGGCTCGGCCGCCGCCCAGGCGCCGGTCGTGAGCACGACGTGGTCGGCAGTCACGCGGCCGTTCGGGGTGACGACCGTCGCCGGCCGGCCGGCGACGAGCTGCTGCAAGGGCGTGCCCTCGTAGATGCGCACGCCCCGTTCGAGCAGGACGCGACGGAGCTCGCGCGCGAGCTTGGCCGGCTGCACCGTCGCGAGGTCCGGCGTGAACGTGCCGCCGAGCAGGCGCGGCGAGTCCGCGACGCGCCGCGCCTCGGCGGCGTCGATCACCCGCAGCCGCTCTGAGTAGCCGTGACGCGCGAGGATCGCCTGCCCCTCCTCATCCGGCTCCGGCTGCCACTCACCTGCGCGCGCGTACACGATGCCTTCGTGATGGAAATCGATGTGGGCGTCGTGGCGCTCGACCCATGCCGCCAGCTCGTCGATTTGGTCCGCCAGGACGCGCGCGTAGCGCACCCCCTCCTCTTCGCCGAAGAAATGGCAGAGCGAGGCGACCGAGTGCCAGGAACAGGAGAAGAAGCCACCGTTGGCGCCGCTGCCGCCGGCGCCGCAGACGTCGCGCTCGATGAGGACGACATCGATGCCGGGCGCCCGCTCGGTCAGCTCGTAGGCGGTCCAGAGGCCGGCGAAGCCGCCGCCCGCGACGCACACGTCGGCGGCCGTCTCGCCGGCCAGCGGCGGACACGGCAGTCCCGGGTCCGCGGCGAGCGCTTGCTCGAGCCACCAGGTGCGCGCCCCTACCTCGGGCACTTCCACAAGGCCCATCGTCGCTGAGCTCATCGCACCTCCCGTTGCCTCTGTGGCTGACTTCGCCATCGCATTGACACTAGACCACCGATTCTGCAAGAGTCAACGACGACATCTAGCGCGATTCGCTACAGGGAGGGATCGATGCGGCCCGTCAAGATCGACGATACCGACCGGCTGCTCATGCAGCTGCTGCGTGAGGACGGCCGCCGTCCCTACCGCACGCTCGCCGAAGCCAGCGGGCTCTCCGAGACGGCCGTGCGTCACCGCGTAGCGCGTCTCACACGCGCGCGCGTCATCAGGAACACCATCCTGACCGACCCGGTGAAGCTCGGCCGGCTCACGGCCGAGCTGCACGTCCGGGTCGGCGGCCGTCCCGTCGGCGACGTCGCGCGCGCCGTGGCCGCGCTGCCCGAGACCGACTTCGTCGCGATCGCCACGGGCGCGCACCCCGTGACCGCCGACGTCATCTGCGACGACAACGATCACCTCGTCCGCCTCCTCAACGCCGTGCACGCGATCGAGGGCGTGCTCGACGTCGACACGCACGTCTATCTCGAGACGGTCAAGCAGACCCTGACCTGGTAGGGCGCTCGCCGGCGTGCCGCCCGCGGCGTGCCTGCCGGGGGCGCGGGCGGCTCCCCCGGCCAGCGGACGGCGAGCGTTTACGAAGAGGTCCGGAGATCCATGTAGCTACTACGTCTCTCCGGACATCAGGAGTGCACCGGACATCAGGAGCACAGTGCCGCTCTCCCGCATGCTCGACACAGTGGAGTCTCTTGACGGCCTCCGCCGCCGCGGCCCCGTCGTTTTCGGGCTGTCGGTGGCGGTGAGCGTCGCCCTGCTGGTGGCGCTGCCCGACCACCCGGGCATCGGCCCCTACCGGGGCCCCGCCGCCGCCGCCTTCGCCGCCGTCTGCGTGCTCGTCGGCATCGCGGCCGGTCCGTGGATCGCCGCTTCGGTCGCCGTCCTGGCCGGCGTCGTCCAGCTCAAGTTCGTGATCCCCATCGAGCAGGAGAACTCCCTGATCGCCGGTCTCGTCACCATCGGCCTCTGGTGCTTGGCCGGGGTCGTCGCCGGAGTCAGCGCGGACCAGTACCGCCGCCGCCTGCACGAGCGCGAGCACAGCCTGGCGAGGGCGGTGTTGTCGGAGCGCGCCGCACTCGAGCGGGCCGAACGGCTGCTCGAGGCTGAGCGCGCCGCCAACGAGCTGGAGTCCGGGCTCGACGAGGTCAATCAGCTGCTTCACTCGACCCTGGAGTTCGAGCAGATCATGCAGCAGGCCCTGCGCGAAGGCATGCAGCACCTGAAGCTCGACGGCGGCATCGTCGAGATCCGCGAGCACGAAGGCTGGACGATCCGCTATCAGTACGCCGCGGAACCCCTGCAGGTGGGCATGCGCCTGACGGCGAGGGAAGCGCCCGTGGCGGCGCGGGCCGTAGAGAGCAAGGACCTGGTGGTCATCGAGGACATCGCCGAAGGCAGCGCGATGAACACCGGGTTCTGGCGGGTGCGGGGAGCGCGCAGCGCGCTCGCCGCGCCGCTCATCGTGAGGGACGACGTCGTGGGCTGCCTCGTCTTCTACAGCGAGCGGCCGCGCAGGTATACCGACACCGAGCTGGAGTTCGTGAGGAGCTTCTCGGCCTCGGTCTCGCTGGCCTTCGAGAACGCGCGCCTCTACGAGGCGCAGCGCTCCCTGGCGATGGGCCTGCAGGAGCACTTCCTCCAACCCATGCCCGCTGCGCCGGGTCTGCGCTTCGGGCTCGTGTCGCGCACCGCCTATCAGCCCGCCCTGGTCGGCGGCGACTTCTCCGATGTCTTCGAGCTCGACGCGAACCGGGTCGCCGTCCTGATCGGCGACGTCTCGGGCAAGGGCATCGAGGCGGCCGGGCTCACCGAGACCGTGCGGAGCACGGTCCGGGCGTTCGCCCTCCTCGATGCCCGCCCCGACGTGATCCTCCACCGCACCAACGAGGTCCTGATCCGACGCGGGGGGCACCTGCACGCGACCGCGTATCTGCTTGTCCTGGACGTACGGACCGGCGAGGCGTGGCATGCGAGCGCCGGCCATCCGCCGCCGGTGCTCCGCGGCCCCCGGCACGTGAAGCTGCTGAAGGCGCGCTTCGGGCCGCCGCTCGGCACGTTCGCGCTGCCGTACGAAGCCACGCGAGTGATGCTGGAGCCCCAGGACAGCCTCGTCTTCTACACGGACGGCGTGACCGAAGCGCGGCGGCGCCGCGAGCTCTTCGGCGAGCGGCGCCTGCTCGAAGCCATCAGGCAGGCGCCGCCCGGCGACCCGCAGATGCTGGCCGACGCGGTGAGCGGATCGGTCGGCGCCTACGCCGACGTGCTGCAGGACGACATCCAGATCGTGGTGATGCAGTTCGCCGGTCGCGAGGACGACGGCGGCGAGACCCCGGGAAGCGCCGTCCCTGCGACCGTGCCGGACGGCGCCGCATTCGGCGAGCCGGAAGACTAGACCCGGCGCCAGACCAGCGAGTAGCGCCAGAGAAAGGCCGAGAGGCGCTCGAACTCGTCGCGCAGCTCGTCGTCGTCGGCGTTCACTCCGCCGGAAGACGCAGCTCGACGTGCCGGCACGCGCGGCAGCCGAGCACCTCGAAGGTGACCATCTCCTCGCCGAGCTCGGCCCACTCGCCGAAGAGCAGCTTCCAGCCGCCACCGGTGCCGCCCGTGCGGAAGTCGGCGCTGCCGAGCTCGTAGAGTTCCTCGCCGCAGCGCAGGCACCGTACGCCGGCCGTCGGGTACTCCTGCTTGCCCATGCTCCCCCCTATGAAGGGAGGCGGGGCGGACTCACGTCCGCCCCGCCTCATGTCAGTCCCTCACGCCCGGCCGCCTCGCGCCGCCGTCAGCACTCGACGACGTCGGGTGCGTCCGCCGGCAGACGCCGCTCGCGGACCTCGTCGACGATCGCCGTCGCGACGCACTCGAGCGCGGCGTCACCCTTGTCGACGCCGCGCGCCCGCACGCTCACGCGTCCCTCGTCCTTCTCGCGGTCGCCGACCACGAGCACGTAGGGCACCTTCTGGAGCTGGGCGTCGCGGATGCGCCTGCCCAGCGACTCGGAGCGGTCGTCGACCTCGACGATCACGTTGACGGCGGCCTGGGCCGCGGCGGCGCGGAAGGCGGCGCGCACGGCGTGGGCGTAGTCGGCGTGGCGGTCGGCGATCGGCAGCACCAGCACCTGCGTCGGCGCGAGCCACGTCGGCAGGGCGCCGCCGTACTGCTCCAGCAGGATGCCCAGGAAGCGCTCGATGCTGCCCAGCAGGGCGCGGTGGATCATGACCGGCCGATGCTCTTCGTTGTCGGCCCCCGTGTAGCTGATGTCGAGCCGCTCCGGCATCGCGAAGTCGACCTGGATCGTGCCGCACTGCCAGGTACGCCCCATGACGTCCCTGATGTGGAAGTCGATCTTGGGTCCGTAGAAGGCGCCGTCCCCGGGGTTGAGCTGGTACGCGAGCGGCTCGCGGGCGTTCGGGTCGTCATCGGTCGGCGCCGCCACCGTCTCGCTGTCGAGCACCGTCGAGAGCACGCCCTCCGCCGTCGCCCACATCTCGGCGCTGCCGATGCTCTTCTCGGGGCGTGTGCTCAGCTCGATCTTGACGTCGCTGAAGCCGAAGGCCGCGTAGATGTGGAGCATGAAGTGGAGCACGCCGCGGACCTCGTCCTCGAGCTGCTCCGGCGTGCAGTAGATGTGGGCGTCGTCCTGGGTGAAGTAGCGCACCCGGAAGAGGCCGTGGAGGACGCCGCTCAGCTCGTGACGGTGCACCTGGCCGAGCTCGGCGATGCGCATCGGCAGGTCGCGGTAGGAGCGGCGTCTGCTCTTGTAGACCAGCAGGCCGCCGGGGCAGTTCATCGGCTTCACCGCGTACGGCTGATCGTCGATCTGGGTGAAGTACATGTTGTCCTTGTAGTTCTCCCAGTGGCCGCTGCGCTCCCAGAGCTCGCGCCGCAGGATCTGCGGCGTGCGCACCTCTTCGTAGCCGGCCCGGACGTGCTCGGCGCGCCAGTAGTCGATGATCGCGTTCCAGATGTGCATCCCCCTGGGGTGGAAGAAGGGGAAGCCGGGGCCTTCGTCGTGGAAGCTGAAGAGGTCGAGGTCGCGCCCCAGGCGACGGTGATCGCGCTGGCGGGCCATCTCGAGGGCCTCGAGATGCGCCGCCAGCTCCTCCTTCGACGGGAAGGCGGTGCCGTAGATGCGGGTGAGCATCGCGTTGCGTTCGTCGCCGCGCCAGTAGGCGCCGGCGATGCTGGTGAGCTTGAAGGTGCCCTTGCCGAGCTTCGCGGTGCTGGGCAGATGCGGCCCGCGGCAGAGGTCGGTGAACTCGCCCTGGGTGTAGACGCTGATGGTGGGCAGGGCTTCCGAGGCGGCGTCCGCGGCCGCCACGAGGTCCTCGATGAGCTCGACCTTGAAGGGCTGGTCGAGGCCGAGCGGCAGGCCGGCGTCCGAGACGCCGCCCCCGCCGCCGCCGAACACGGCGAGCGCCTCGTCGACGGGCAGCTCGTAGCGGGTCGTCGCGAGGTCCTCGGCGACGACCTTCGCCATCTCCTCCTCGATGCGTGCGAGATCGCTCTCGGCGATCGGCGCCGCGAACTGGAAGTCGTAGTAGAAGCCGTTCTCGATGGCCGGGCCGATGGAGTACTTGGTGCCCGGCCACAGGCGCGTCACGGCCTGCGCCAGCACGTGCGACGCGGTGTGGCGCTGGATCTCGAGCGACGCGGGGTCGTCGGCCTTGAGCGTGACGATGGCGAGCTCGTCGCCGTCGTGGAGGGCGGCCGAGACGTCGATGTAGCGCGGCTCCGCTGCGGGGCCTGCGGCCCCTCCGCCGGCCGCGCTCGCCGCCGCTGCCGCCGCGTCGAACCGCGTGACCCGGCCCGCGATGGCGGCCTTCGCCAGTCGCGGCCCGATCGCCGCGGCCGCGTCGCGCACGGTCGCGCCGTCGTCGAGTTCGAGGGGGGAGCCGTCGGGGAGGGTGACGCGCAGAGACATGCTTCTTCACCGGCCTTTCTTCTTACGCGCCCGCGCACGCTGCGGGGGCTGTTGGCCGGTGGAGTCTACCCGGTCGACGACACCTGGTCACCTGGCCGGAAGACGTGGATCTGCGGGCGGGTGTCGTAACTGCGTCATTGCCCAATCAAGATGCCGCGCTGGCGGCCTGCCCCGTCTGCCCGTCTACCAGTTCGGGGAATGTCGGACTGACGCCTTGTCCAAGTTCCCAGGGACCGGTGCCGACCCACCTGCATAACCTCCGGACAGACAGGCAAACTCATGCGGGTAGTCCCATCACGAACTTGGGGCGGTGCTCGGAACAAAGCGTCGGCAGCCTGCGGGGCACACGATGACACACTAAGGGCCGGACCCTCCGGCCGTCCCATTGCCTGCTTTCAACAGAAGGTCGCGGAAACTCGAATGGCCGACCGATCCCAGCCAGTGTATGAGGTCAACTGCGCGCCTGCATGCTTCAACGTCCTCCGAATCTAGGACCAGTCGGAGCGTCGCGCGGATGTCGTCCAGCGAACCGGAAATGCCCCATCTATCCCTCTCGAGACGACACAAGTCAGCCAACGCTACGGAAACACGCGCGGTATGGACAGTAGCGACTTGCCGCAGAAATGCGAAGGCATTGGTCGACGGGTCAGGCCGACAATCCAACTCTAGAAGATTCTCGAGTTGCTCAAGATCGCCACTCTGTCGAGAAGCACTCGCAGGGAAGCCACCACCCAAAGGCCCCAATCTCCTTGGAAAGCCCGCCGTCTCGTCGGTTTTCCTGCAGCCGCCAGCTCCAGAAGCGCTCGAGCCGAGTGAGAACGGAGTCCTCGACGTGGGCCACGCTGCGAAATGAGCTACCCAGGCCGGCAATTGCCCTCGCCCGAACGCCTTCCGATGCACTGGAGAAGAAGAGGCGAAGGGTCCCCTGATTACTGCCGAGATCGAGCAAACCACGGCAGTAGAAGGTGAGCAGATGCTTAGCAAGAGCCACCCGCGAACTGTCCGTGCTTCCGTGCCAAGCCCAACAATCCTCGGACTCGGGCTCAGCAACCGCGCGGTCGTATTCCTTCTGCAGTATTCTGAAGCATGAGTCGTAGGCGCGATTCCAGACCAAGTAGGCCTCCCAGGCCGCTCTCCGAAGAGGCTCATGATCATGGTCCGCCGGAAAGATCTGGGGCACGAGACCCGCTGCCCAAGCCTCATCGATCTGGAGAATCCAAGGGAAGTACTGACCGTAGACTGATCTCACTGCCACCGAAGCATCCAGATGACTCTGGAGATGTGCCTCGATCACTCGTTTGACTTCCGGAACCTCATCGAGAATCGAGGGAAGAAATTCCCCACTTCCCTCCTCAAGCCTTCGCTTCACCCACATGGCAAAGACGACCACCCCCTGCATTGCCCTGCCACGGACTGTGTTGAGAGCCAAGGTGGCGGGATCCATGTTTTCGCCGCCATAGGTCGCCTCGTAGTCCGCATTGGGCTCCGGGTCCTGAGTGAGCATCTCGAGGATAGTCCAAAGGCGTTCCTTCAGATCAGTCGGGGCAGGCGATGTTACGCTCTCGAAGGCCAGGACGAGGAGGTCCGCGATGGCTTTCCGAACGTCCCGCCAACGCCCTTCCTCGTAGTCGTAACTGGATTGGATGTCTTCAGCGTCCCCGTTCCTAGATACCGCTTCGAACAACCCCGCGAGCTCCCGCCAGTCGACCGATTTGCCCTTCCGCACCGCCTGCTCAAGTCCGTGAAGAATCCAGAACAAATAGACAGGGCGAAGAGAGGCTGTTCTGGATGCCAATCGACAGAACCGCTCAGGACTTTCCTCAGCAAGCACGGAGGCCATCCGTGCGAGTCCTTCTCGGGAAGGCCCAAACCAACCATCCCCGGTTTCGTAAGTCGATAAGGTCTCCAGTAGATTGTCGTCGGACAGGCCGGCCAACTCTTCACTAGTGAGGGGACTAGTCGGTCCCGTGTGCGAGAACACCTCGAAGCTGGTCCCAATCTCGTGTCGACCGTGGGCCGCCACCAGCGCATCGAGTCGACTGCGCCACGCTTTGGGCAGATCGTCTTCAAGGAGACTGAGGCGTCGGATACGCCATATGTCCGCGTAGTCCCGGTCGTCTTGCCGAGATTCCTTAGCTGGAGGACCAGCTTCGATCCACTCAAGAACCTGCCTTCGGTCTGCGGCCGATAACCGACTGAATCCCCGAGTCAGGAGTTCCCGATACTCTGGACTGGGCTCGCTTTCGAAGAACGCGTCCCGACACAGCAGGACTCTTCGCAAATCAGCGCGTTCCGGCAGTGGCGGAGCCAACAGCGCATGGGATGCCAGCCGGTGAAAGAGTCTAGTGTTGCGCGCAAGCAGCATGTCGAGAAGGTGAGCAGTTTGAAGAAGGTGATCCTCCCGCGCCTTCACGCATGTGTCCCTCACAATGCTAAGGAGCGCCTGTGTAACGTCGTCGGGCAGCTCGTCCTTCTTCAGTCGCGGTCTCCAAACGCGGAAGTGATCGGCAGCCCATTCAGATTCGTCGACGGCTTCGCGACAAGTGGCGGCCAGCAAGTCGAGGAGGAAACCCACGGTCCGAGCTGCATCCCCATCAAGTAGGGCCGGCACAATCTGATCGAGTATCTGTCCATAGGACCAGTCGGAGAACTTCGACTTCCATCCTGACGCCCACGACCGGGACTGTTCCTCGGCAGCACGATCCAGACTGAGTACCTCCCCGGCAAGTACGAAGGCTGTGTTCGTTCGGCTCGTTGCGGCGAGATGGCGAACGCAGTCCGCCCAAGGCGTCAGCACTGAAGAATAGTGAGGGCTGCCCACGTAGCCACCTGATTTCGCGACGCGCTACCCGATCGGCCTCTCGCCCAGGCAACGCCGCGGCAGCCAAGCAGAAGTCTCGATGAATCCGTTCATTGTCCGTTTCAATTGACAGGATGGTCTCCGCCACTTCTACTGGAGCAGCCGGAGCAACGCGAACGAGATACTGCGAAGGAAGCCAGCCAGGGACCACCAAACCCTCATTCGTCACAACGGGCGGCGGCGGCTCTGAGAAAAGTCCTCGCTGTCGCAGTGGGGTGATCCACTCCGGCGTTGAGAGCCTTTGGAAGAAGTAGTCATAGTTGGCGGCGCTCTTGCCAATTTCCGCTAGAGCACGTTCCACCAGCTCAGGCTTCAGTGACATCCCCTGCCTCTTCCAAGATGAGGTCAATCGCAGCCTGGTTGTCGAACGTCCGTGGAACGAGTCTGTCAAGGAGAAACCGCTCCAGCTCGCTGAGATACGGCTGAAACTCCTCGGGATCGACGGGCTTGTCCTTACACACCCCTATGAAGTACTCCCGAATGGTGCTCCAAGTGTTCACGACGTGGCGCTCCAGCGGAGTGGGAAGTAGACGCCCCGACGCGTCAAGCCCGCGGATTACTGCCGTCATCTCATCTCGTCTTCGGGGACGATGGTGCTCTACCCACGCGAAGAACTCATCCGCTGCCCTTAGCGCCTTCCGCAACGGCTTGTCGATCTCACCAACCCAAGACCCGTCATCACGACAGGCGCTGCTTCTCTCAGCCTCGTTCCATAACGCGAGCGGCCTGACTACCTTCTCCCCCATACTCTCGTACAGCGCCTCTGCATCAAGACCAAGTGCTTTCGGCATGCTATTCATCATCTGCCGCAACGTATGAGCTGACTGCCGATAACGCTCGGGGTTGTCTACTTGAGTCAAGACAGTCAAGGCTCCGACATACATTCGCGACAGATCCTCGTCTCGCTCATGTAGAGCCTTCAGCAGCACAAGCTGCTGCCCTTCTAGGTGGAGACTGTCATCGGGAATGTGGTTCGGCGTCACAGGCGACGCAACCCATGCCGGCAAAGGGAGATTCTGACTCCCCCCTCTCGTCGCGTAGCTGCTGCAAGTCCGCCAATTCTAGTACACAGACGCTACGTATGCGGGCAGCGTGTTACTCATTGCTAATGCAGATGAGAGCGAGCTTCGCAGTCGCTACATGAAAGAGGAGGGGCACAGGGTCGGATGCTCATGCACCTAGCGGCTCGCCCTCCCCGTGGAGCTCGTAGTAGTAGTCGATGCCGTTGGCGTTGACGCGTCCGCTCCTCACGGGCGCCGGCCTGTCGAGGGATCCTTCCATCATCGATCACTCCTTCCATCACCGTCTCACCCTTCATGTGCCGCGCGTCGCGACCCTTCACTCTCTGGCCTGTGACGGCCGCAACAGGGACCAAGAGCGGAAGGCCGGGTAGTTGCACGGCAGACGACCGGCTCGCACGGCAGACGACCGGCTCGCCGGCGCCGACCGATCACGGAGGCCCCGATGACGCCCCAACCATCGCCCGACGCTCCCCTCAAGGCCCTCTTCCTCAACTGCACCCTCAAGAAGTCGCCGGAGGTCTCCAACACCGAGGCCCTGATGCCGCAAGGTCGCCGACCTCATGGAGCCGCTCGGCGTCGAGACCGAGATCCTGCGCGTCGTCGACTACGACGATCCCCTTCGGCGTCGCGTCGGACATGGGCGCGGCGACGAGTGGCCGCTGATCTACGACAAGCTCAAGGCCGCCGACATCGTCGTGATCGGCACGCCCATCTGGTTCGGGGTGCGCGGCTCGGTGGCCCAGCTCGTCATCGAGCGCCTCGACGGCAGCTACAACGACGGCGACCCCGAGACCGGGCAGTTCCCGCTCTACGGCAAGGTCGCCGGCGTGGTCGTCACGGGCAACGAGGACGGCGCCCACGACGCCGCCTCGACCACGCTCTTCAACCTCACGCACCTGGGCTGCGTGGTGCCGCCCAACGCGGACACCTACTGGGTCGGCGACGCCGGCCCCGGACCCAGCTACATCGAGGCCGGCGGCGACCGCCACCTCTACACCAACAAGACGGCGCGCTACCTGGCGCACAACACGGTGTGGATGGCGCGCCTGCTGCGCGCGAACCCGATCCCGACCAACCTGCTCGAGCTCATCGAGGAGGCCAAGACGGTGAGCCGGCCGGAGCCGGCCCAGCTCGACGGATGAAGACACCGCTAGCCGTACGGCCCCCGACAGCCCGGAGTAGGTACTTTGTATGGACATGCTGCTCCGATGTGGGTACAATGTGTGGGCATGGAGTCCGAGCAGAGGCAGGTCCCGCCATGGCGGTCGTGAAGGACAAGACGTTGAACATCCGTGTGACCGAGCGCGAGAAGAAGCTGGTCGAGCAAGCGGCGAGCATCAGTCACATGGGGATGAGTCAGTTCATGCTGCAAGCGACATTGCGCGCCGCTGAAGAGATGCTGGCCGATCAGACCCGATTCGTCCTCCCCGCCGACGAGTGGGACCGGTTCGTGGCTCTGCTCGATCGTCCGGCGCGCATCCTCCCAGGTCTGAGGGAAGCGGCTTCGAAGCCGAGCCCATTTGGCGAGCAGTGACCCTCTCCTAGGTCCTGGTCCACTCGACGCGACGCACACGGTCGGCGGCTTCGACTGCGGCGTCGTCGCACTCAATGACTACCTCGTCACGCAGGCCCTTGCGGACCAGCGAGCTGGGAAGTCGAGGACGTTCGTCGCCGTCAGAGCGGGGCGCGTGGTCGCCTACTTCAGCCTGGCCGCGGCGGACATCACTCCCGATGAGGCGACCGAGCGGGCGGCCAAGGGCCAGGGAGCGCAGGCCATCCCAGCTATCCTCCTCGCCCGCTTCGCCGTCGACGAGTCCGAGCAGGGGCACGGCGTCGGTAGGGCGATGCTGCTCGACGCTCTCGCGCGCTGCGCTCAGGCCGCCCAGATCGTCGGTGTCCGGGTCGTCCTGGTGCACGCCAAGGACGACGGTCCCAGGGCCTTCTACACGAAACACGACTTCGAAGCTTCGCCGGTGAATCCCCTTCAGCTCATGATCCTCATGAAGGACGTGCGCAGGACGCTGGGGATCGCGTAAGACCTGTACGCCCCGGCCGCCTACTGACGAAGCACGGCGGCGACCGCTTTCCGCAGCGCCTGCTCGCGCGGGTCGCCCCAGGGGCGATAGAGCATGCGGTTGCCGGCGTAGGCGAAGCCCAGCCGGGCGTCGGGGTCGGCGTAGGCGAAGGCGCCGCCCGCGCCCTGCGTGCCGAAGGCGCGGGCGCTCGAGCCGAACTCGAAGCCGGGGATGGGCTTGATGAAGCCGCACGACCAGCCCATGAAGAGCTTGAGCACCGGTCGCGGCGGGCCGGCAAGGCGACGGGCCTGGTGAGCTCGGCCAGGGTGGCTTCGCCCAGGCCGAGCTCCTCCCCGCCCGTCGCCGCGGCGCCGAACGCGCGCGCCATGGCGCGCACCTCGCCGACCCCGTTGCCGCTGGCGAGCTCGACGGCGGCGTACGGCGGGCGTCCCATATCGCCGGGGCTCGAGAACTTCGGGTTGCCCATGGTGCGCGCCGTGAGCGAACCCGGCCGCATGTAGGCGAGCACCATGCGCCACGGCAGCTGGTACATGTGCAGCGCCATCTGGGCGGCCTTGAACGCGTAGATCGTCGCGTAGTCGTCGGGGGCCGCGTCGACCGGGCGTCCGATCGTGAAGCGGCCGCCCAGCGGCGTCATGATCTCGTCCCGCAGGAAGCGCCCGAGGCTGCGCCGCTGCGGGTCGACGCGGCGCAGCAGCTCGTTCTCGCAGAAGCCGAGCGTGAGGTAGTGGTAGCCGTAGGCGCTCCCCGGCGGCCAGGCCGGGCGCTGGCGCGCCACCACGGCCGCCAGCGCGTCGTGGTCGGCGAGAAGCGCGGGCGTGAGGGGCTCGTCGACGGCCGGGATCCCGGCCTCGTGCCGCAGAAGCTGGCGCACCGTGACGTCGCCCTTGCCGTGCTGCGCGAACTCGGGCCAGTAGGTGCTGACGCGCTCGTCGTAGTCGATCAGCCCGCGGCTGTGCGCGACCGCCAGGCACAGCGCCGCCATGCCCTTGGTCGCGGAGTAGACGAGCACCTGCGTCTCGCGCTGCCACGGGGCGCGGCTCTCGCGGTCGCGCCAGCCGCCCCACAGGTCGACGACGGCTTCGCCGTCCACGTAGACCGCGCAGGCCGCGCCGATGTCGCCGCGCTCGCGCAGGTTGCGGACGAACTCGTCGCGCACCGGCTCCCAACCGGGCGCCACCGTGCCGCCGAGAGGAGGGTCAGCGATGGCCACGGGCCCATCCTACTGCGGCGGCCGGCGGGCCGGTGCTGGTGCCGCTGAGGCCGCGGCCAGCCTCCTCGTCCTGTTACTTCGCCGGCAGCGTGTCGACGAACTCGAGGCTGAGCGCCACCCACTCGGCCAACTGCTCGTCGGTGCCGATGCCCTCCGCGTCGACGTAGAGGAAGCCGCGCATGGGGCGCCCGCTGAAGTCCATGATGCGGGCGCCCGGTCTCGCCACGAGCTCGTCGTGACGCTCCTTGCCCACCCGCGCCATGAGCGTCTCGCCCTGGATGCCGGCGAACATGTTGCCGTGCGCCAGCAGGCAGAGGCCGCCGAACATGGGCTTCTCGCTGACGTCCTCGCGATCGCTCACCACGGCGCGCACCCGTTCGGCCAGCTGTTCGTCGTATGCCATAGCCGCATCCTTCCCCGGGAAGAGTGGACTGGTGACCGGTCACCGGCAGACGCCGCCGGTCGTCGCGATTCTAGCGAGTCGCGTACGAAGAAGGTCCCGTTCGCGGGGTGACATGAGAGGAAGGGAGGCGGCATGACCGAGCAAGAGGTCTTCATCCTGGCCGACGAGGCGCTGCTGCGCGTCATCGAGCAGATCCGGGACGACCAGTGGGACATGGTCGTCCCGGAGGGGATGACGCGGAAGCCGGGCGCGACGCTGCGCGACATCGTGAACTACCACGCCTACGACGAGGCCTGGGTGCCGGACACGCTCGCGGGCAAGACGATCGAGGAGGTCGGCGGCGCGCACGACGGCGACCTGCTGGGCGACGATCCCAAGGCGTCGTACGCCGGGATCGTCGCCACCACACTCGCCGCGGTGCGCGCCTTCACCGACCTCGACAAGACGGTGCACCTCACGTACGGCGACTGGTCGGCGCGCGACTACCTCCAGCACATCACCTACTTCCGCGGCAGCCGCGTCTACGACATCGCCAAGCTGATCGGCGCCGACACGACCATGCCACCGGACCTCGTGCAGGGGCTCTGGGAGCAGCTCGAACCGCACGCCGAGGAGTGGCGCAAGCTGGGCGTGCTGCGCGCGGCCGTCGAGGTGCCGGCGGACGCGCCGCTGCAAGACCGCTGGCTCGGGCTGACGGGACGGGACCCGCGTTGACGGGACGGGACCCGCGCGAGTGAGGCGTCCGGGTCAGCCCGCGATCACGCCTTCGTCCACCGCGAGCTGCGCGGTCGCCGGGTTGACCGCCGGATCGCTCACCGCGCAGGCGGCTCGGCCGGCCGCCGCGCGTCGTAGCTCCAGAAGCCTTTGAGGAGGACCGCGGCGACGGCCACGCCGGCGACGCACAGGATGCCGCCGGACGCGATGGACGCGCGCACGCCGGCGAGCGACGCGACCACGCCCGCCTCCACGTTCCCCAGGGTCGGGCCGGTCGAGTACGAGATCTGTTCGATGCCGGCGAGCCGGCCGCGCAGCCGGTCCGGGATGGTCTGGTTCCAGATGACCATGCGGAAGACGCCGCTGATCATGTCGCAGAAGCCGGCGATGCCGAGGGCGACGAGCGCCCAGCGCAGGCTCGGGGCGAAGCCGAGGAGGATGATGCCGGCCCCCCATCCGGCGGCCGCGAGGCACACCGCCACGCCGTGGCGGTGCACCCTCGCGCTCCATCCGCTGGTGACCGTCGCCAGAAGGGCGCCCACCTCGGGCGCCGCGTAGAGGAGCCCGAGCGCCTTGGCGCCGCCGAAGCCTTCCGCCAGCGCCGGGAAGAGCGCCATGGGCATCCCGAAGAACATCGCGATGATGTCGACGACGTAGGTGCCGACCAGCTCCTGGCGTCCCAGTGCGTAGCGCAAGCCTTCGACGACGCCGCGCACGCTGGGACGCTCGGCGTCCTCGGGCGGCGGCACCGCGCGCATGAGGGCCAGCGCGACGAGCGACGCCGCGAAGGTGACGATGTCGAGGGCGTACGCAGCGGCAAGACCCGAGGTCGCGATCAGAGCCCCGGCCAGGGCGGGACCCGCGATGGTGCCGACCGTCATGCGCAGCGACGAGAGCGCGCCCGCGGCCGTCAGCTCGTCGCGGTCGACGAGGCGCGGCAGCAGCGCGTCGAGCGGCGGCCGCTGCAGCCCGTCGAAGGCGGCCATGAGCCCCGCCATGACGAACAACACCCAGAGGCGGGGCTCCGCCACCAGCGCGTTCACGAGCAGCACCACCGACGCGCCGGCGAGCAGCAGCTCCGACAGGAGGACGAGCCGGCGCCGGTCGATCGCGTCGGCCAGCGCTCCGCCCACCAGGGGCATGACCAGCAGCGGGACGAACTCGACGGCGCTGAGCAGGCCGACGACGAGCGACGAGTGGGTCAGCTGATAGGCCTGATACGGGATCGCCACGTAGGTGACCATCGACCCGAGCAGCGTGATGGCCCTGCCGATCCAGAGCAGGCGGAAGTCGCGATGGCGGCGCAGCGGACCCGTGTCGACGATGAGGTGCCGGAACAGCCGGCGCGGCCGGGAACCGGCCTGCGGCACGGGCGGCGCCGGAGACAGGCGCCCGGCTTCGTCGACGACCGCCTCGCGCTCGCCGTCCCTGGCCGCCTGCTCTTCGCCTCGCCCGTCGTCCATGTGCCAAGTCTCACACACGACGGCCAGGTCAACGCGGACGGCGGCGGCGTGGACGGTCAGGTTCGGCTGGCGCCGGCAGGCAGACCGGCCACGGCAGAGGGATGTCCCTAGTCTGCGATCAGCTTGGCTGGCACTCGTCGAGCAGCACGGCGCTCAGCTCGACTTTGCGGTCGGCGACGACCTTGGCGCGGCCCTGTGCCCTCGCCTGGTCGAGCGCCTCATGGGCGCGCACCACGAGCTCCTCGGCGCGCTCGTCGATGCCGGTCGCGCCACCCAGCGAGACGCGCAGCGGCAGGTCGCCCTCGACGGCCGCCAGGGGCTCCACCTCGACGGCATGGTGAAGACGGCCGAGGACCGCGCCGACGTGCAGTTCGCTCGTCCCCGGCACGATCACGAGGAACTCGGCCGCGCTCACGCGTCCGATGATGTCGTAAGGGCGAAGCGTCGCCCGCAGCCTCCGCGCGAGCTCGCTCACCGCGTCTGCCTTGTCGTCAACCGATGCACCCTCGTAGTCCACCGCCAGCAGGATCACGCTCAGCTCCAGGTCCTGGCGGCGCGCCCGCGCAAGCTCCTCGTCGAGGCGCTGCAGGATGGCGGCTCGGTCGCAGATGCCGGAGAGCGGGCCGTACGGGCGGTGCTCAGCTCCGCCGCCGCTCCAGAGCGGCAGCTCGACGAAGCGCCGCCCCAGGTCGACGTGCGCACGCAGCTGCTCCGGCGAGACCGGCGTCGAGAGACAGTCGTTGGCGCCGGCGTCGAGGACGACCCGGACGTCGCGCCCGAGCGCCGCGGGCGTGAGGACGATCAGGTAGAGCGGCTGGGACGGCTCGTACTGGCGGGCGAGGCGGCAGTAGTGCGGCGCGTCGAGGCCGGGCAGGTCCCAGTCGACGAGCGCGACGCGCGGGCAGTCGGGCTGCAGCAGGTGCTCCAGCGCCTCGGAGCCGTCGCAGGCCAGGACGGGCTCGAGGCCGCGGCCGCCGAGCGCCCTGGCGAGCGCCTGTCGAGACGCCTCGCCGCCGTGCGCGATGAGGACGTGCATCTGCTTCCTCCTCGCCCGCATGTCGAGGCCCCCACGTGCTTCCTCTCCAGGCCAGTTGTCGGCCGAAACGGCGCGACCATGACCGGCGAGCAGTGAAGTGCGTACACCAGCGGGAATACGCCGGCGCGCCGCCTGAGGGCGCCGGCAGGCGTCAGAGGCCGAAAGCGACCAGGGCCGTCCAGAGCATCACGGTGCCGATGAAGATGCGCTGGAGGAGGCCGGCGTAGCGGCCGAGGCCCTCGTCCATGGACCGGGCCGCGGCCGCGAAGCCGGCGAACTGGACCACCATGGCGACCGCCGCGAAAAGCGCGATGGGCTGCGCCCATCGCGCCGCGGCGGCGGTCGCCTCCACGTCCCTCAGTCCCCACGAGACCAGCAGCATCCCGGCCGTCGCCGCCACGTAGGCGACGAGGGCGATCAGTGCATGCATACGCCCGTGCACCGTCGGCTCCTCGCCGGGCATGTCCGTGTCGTACGCTGCGAGCAGGGCGGAACCGCCTCCCCATACAAGGAGCAGGACGATGCCGGCGACCGGTCGCGCGTCGTCCGCCACGCCTTGGGAGAGCGCGCCGGCCAGGGCGAGCCCGCTCAGTCCCCGCACCAGGAAGGCGAGCCGCATGATCCAGCCGGCTCGGCCCCTCGCCAGCCCGCTCATTCCCATGGAGACGGCGCTCTGCTCGGGGTTGGCGAGCTGCGCGACGACCACCAGGGCGAGCCAGGCGGACACCGTACCGAGGGTCAGAAGAGGAAGGATGGTCATGGACGAAAGAGTACAGGACCGCCGACGGGTTTCGTCTCAGGTCCCCGTGAGGCACAAGGCGGCATGAGCAGCGCAGCGGACCGCGGACGGGGGAGCCGCGCCGACGATGGGCCGAGCGCGGCGTCTCGGCGCCCGCCCACACTTCGGTCGCGGACCTTCGGCCGGATCCTGACCGGACTGGGCGCCGGCGCCCTGGCGACGGCGGCCTTGCTCGCCGTCAACGTCCTCGTCGCGCTGACTGGCCTGCCCAACGTCGCCTTCTCCGTTTTCGAGTGGCTCACGCGCGTGCTGCCCGGGCGGCTGGTCGTCTTCGGCCTCGAGACGACGCTGCGCGCCCTCGAGGCCTTCGGCTTCAGCATCAAGGACACCGCCAAGACGGTCGAGGAGGTGCTGGCCCTCACCGGTCTGTTCGTCACCGGGACCCTGATCGGTGCGGCGTTCTTCCTCGTGGTGCGCACGGACGAGCGCGCGCGGACGCGGCTGTATGGGCTGGGGCTGGGGGCGGCGCTCGGCGCCGTGATGCTCGTCATCGTGCTCGCCGAGCAGCCGCCCAACGCCCAGGACAGCACCGCGATGGTCGTCGTGTGGGTCGTCGGGCAGTGGGTGCTGTGGGGCTTGGGCGTCGCCCGGCTGTACAGCGCGGCGACGCCCTCGCCCGGTCTCGTCGAGGCCGAGGAGCGGGCGGCGGAAGCCGCCGTCCCGCCCGCTCCGACCGACCGCGACTGGGTCGGCGCGGAGGTGCGGCGTCTCGACCGGCGCCGCTTCATCATCCGGGTCGGCGGCCTGGCGGCGACCATGGTCGTCGCCGGCGCCGAGCTCGCCGAGGTGCTGCGTGTCGAGGGCGGCACGAAGCCGGCGAAGCTGGTCAAGGCGCCCATCCCCTTCCCCAACGCGGACTCGCCGGTGAAGCCGGTGCCCGGCACTCGTGCCGAGTACACCGCGCCGGAGGACCACTACCGCGTCGACATCGATCTGTCGCCGCCGGAGATCGACGGGGCCTCCTGGAGGCTTCGCCTCAGCGGCCTCGTCGGGCAGCCGGCGGCCTTCACCCTCGACCAGCTCAAGTCGGACTTCCCGGCCGTGAGCCGCTTCATCACCCTGCAGTGCGTCTCGAACCCCGTGGGCGGCCCGCTGATCGGCACGACCCTGTGGACGGGCCTGCGCTTCCGCGACCTGCTGGCCGCGGTCCAGCCCTCCCCGGAGGCGCGGTTTGCCCACCTGCTCTCGGAGGACGGCTTCGACGAGATCGTCGACCTGCCGTCCATCCAGCGACGACCCGCGCGTCATGCTCGTCTACGCCTGGAACGGCAAGCCGCTGCTCACCGAGCACGGCTTCCCGCTGCGCCTGTACCGGCCCGGCAGATACGGCATGAAGCAGCCCAAATGGATCACCGAGATCGCCCTCGTCCGCGACGAGATCGAGGGCTACTGGGTGCAGCGCGGCTGGGACGCCGTGGCGGCCATGAAGACGACGTCGGTCATCGACGTCGTGGGCCGCGATCAGCTCGAACAGCGCGGCGTGAGGACACTGGTGCCGGTCGGCGGTATCGCCCACGCCGGCGACCGCGGCATCTCGAAGGTCGAGGTCCGCGTCGACGACGGGCCCTGGGAGAGCGCCCGGCTGCGCCAGCCGCTCTCCGGCCTCACCTGGGTCCTCTGGCGCTACGAGTGGCCCTTCGTGGAGGGCACGCACGTCTTCTCCGTGCGTGCCTACGACGGCACCGGCGCCCTGCAGCCCACCGAGCCCCACCAGCCCTTCCCGGCAGGGGCCAGCGGCATCGACACCGAGTCGGCCGTGCTGCCACCTCGAGCTTGCGGTAGATCGCCCGCAGGTGGCTCTTGACGGTGGCCTTGGAGAGGAACAGACGCGCGGCGAGCTCGGCGTACGTGAGGTGCGTCGGCAGGAGCTCGAGCACGCGCTGCTCGGCGGGTGTGATGGGCTCCGCCATCACCCGCCGGTCCAGCGCGTCCTTCAGCGCCTTCGCCCGCCGCCCGAAGATCCCCGCATCGGGGTACGCGGCCAGCATGGTAAGGGCGCTTTGGCACGCATGGCGTGTCGCCGCGACCGCGCCCTGTTCGAGCGCGACCTCACCCAGAAGGACACAGGACATGATCAGAGCGCAGTCCGGGTCGAGCGTCAGGTCGCTGATGAAGCCCTCGATGACCGCAGCGAACGCCATCGTCTCCGGGTCGCCCGCATGAGCCTTCAGCCGCAGGCGAGCGAGGAGCATCCCCAGCCAGTGGGCGTGGGGCGGCTGGTCCAGACCCATGCGGGGGCGGCGCCGCTCAGCCTCCGACATCAGCTCGCCGGCCTCGACCCATCGGCCGGCGTCCTCGGCGATGAGCGCGAGCATGGCGAGGTTCCAGACCGTGAAGTCGTCTGACATCGACGTCCCGGCGAAAGGCGGTTCGCGCGTCAGGGTGCGGAACAAGCGCTCGGCCTTCTCCGACGATCCGCCGAGGTAGTGGCAGAAGGCGAGGTTCTGCGTGGCATAGTCACGCCAGTCGCCAGGCTCCGTCTCGAGACGCAGCGCCTCCTCGCTCACGCGTCGCATCTCTTTCAGCCCCTGCGGACCGAGATCCCCCATGAGCATGAGCCAGGACGAGCGCAGCGAGGCGGCACCGGTGGCCGTGGGGCCGTCCTCGAAGCGAAGATTCGTCATCAACCGCGTCCACCGGCGGCGCTCCTCGCGCGTCCCGCCCCCGATCGCGTAGAACCAGCCGGCTTGGAGCGCGAGGTCCGGATAGGCGAGGAGCTGCTCCTCCTCATACAGGTCGAGGAGGCGTCGGGCGCTCTCATCGAGCCCGTCGTTAGCCATCTGTTCGAGGGTGAAGGCGGCGAGGCTCACGGTCGCCGCGACGTCGCCGGCCGCCAGGTAGTGGCGCACCGCGGGTTCGCGCCACTCGTGCCCCTCGTACCAAACCGCCGCCCGGCGATGGAGCTGCTCGAGATCGTCTGATGCGAGGCGCTCGAGACGGCTCCGCAGCAGCTCGGCGAAGAGGTGGTGGTAGCGGAAGCGCTCATCGCGCTCGTCGAGAGCGCTGACGAAGAGGTTCTCGCGCGCGAGACGGGCGAGGACGGCGCCGGCGCCGGCGCGGCCGGTCACGGCCGCGCACAGCGGCGCCGTCAGCTCGTCGAGGATCGACGTCTCGAGCAGGAACTGCTGCAGCGCGGCCGGCTGACGCTCGAGCACCTCGCCGAGCAGGTAGTCGGCGATGGCGCGCTGGTCGCCGCGCACCTCGGGCAGCCATTCGCCGAGCGACCGGCCTCTTGCTGCCAGCGACGCCAGGTAGAGGCCGGTGGCCCAGCCTTCGGTAGCCTTCAGCAGCGCCGCGACGATGTCGTGCGTCTGCGTTTCATCGCGCTCGCCCGCCACAGCCGCGTCGGAACCGTCGCGCAAGGCCGCCCATGCGCGGTCGCCCTCGACCGCCGCATGCAGTCGCAGCAGCGCCAGCGCTTCGTCACGGTCGAAGGCGAGCTCCCCGAAGCGCACCTCCAAGAGCTCGCCCCTCGCCCTCAGCCTTCCCAGCGGCAACGGCGGGTCGACGCGGCTCGCCACCACCAGCTGCGCGCCCTCGGGGAGGTTCTCGAGCACAAACGCGACGCCCGTCCACGTCGCCTCGCTCTGCACGAGCTGGGCATCGTCCAGCGCCAGCACGAACGGCGGCGCGCCGGCCACCGCCATCGCCAGCCCAGGCAGGACGTGCTCGGCGAGCGGCGGCTGGCGCAGCTGCAGCAGCGCGAGGATCTCAGGATCGACGCCGAGCGCCTGGTCGAGGGCGACGGCCAGGTGACGCAGGAACAACAGAGGATCGCTGCGGCAGGTCGGCTCCTCGACTCGAAGCACACTCAGCAGCTCACGTCCCGCCTGCCCGCGGATCGGCGGCCGGCTGCTCGCTCTGACCGCGTTCATCCTGCGTTCATCCTCGCCGGCAATACACGCACGCAGATGTAAAGGAACGGCGCGCGGCGGCGCCTCGGCGGCGCCGCCCGAAGGGAGTGAGCCAGGTGGGCATGGACGCAGAGACGACGGGCGACCTGGCCGAGGAGATCGGCTGGCGCGCGCGCCACGAAGGGGCGCGGCGTGAATGGGCTGCGGCCGGGCGGGCGCGGGCCGCTGAGCGGCCGCGGCCGCAGGCCGCGGCCGCCGCCCCCCGCGCCCGCCGCCTTGTCGCCCGCCTCTTCGCCGCCTTCGTCGCCGTCGGCCTCTTCATCAGCGTCGCGCTCGTCGTGCCCATCACGACGCCGGCCGAGCTTGCCGCCCCGGGCGGCGCCGCGGTCTTGATCGGCCGCCTCGCCGCCCTCGCCGGCACCTTCCTCATGCTCGTCACGCTGCTGCTCATCGGGCGCATCCCGGCGATCGAGTCGGCCCTCGGTCAGGACACTCTCGTGCGCTGGCATCGCCGCCTCGGTCCCTGGGTGCTCACCCTCGTCGGCGTGCACGTCGCCGCCATCGTCGTCGGCTACGCGCAGCAGGTCGGCAGCGGCCCGCTGCACGAGCTGGGCGTGATGGTCACGACCTTCCCCGGCATGCTCATGGCGACCGCGGGCACCGGCCTCTTCCTGCTCGCCGGCCTCACCTCGTACAAGTACGCCCGCCGCAAGATGCGCTACGAGACCTGGTGGGCGGTCCACCTCTACACCTACCTGGCAGCGGCCCTCTCCCTGCCGCATCAGTTCTGGGTGGGCGTGCCCCTCGAGTCCCCCTTGGGACGCGTCTGGTGGATCGCCCTCTGGGTCTTCACGGCCGGCACGGTGATCGCGTACCGCTGGGTCCTCCCCATCCTGCGCAGCCTGCGTCACCGGCTGACGGTGGAGCAGGTCCAGAAGGAAGGGCCGGAGGTCGTCTCGGTGGTCGTGAAGGGCCGCCACCTCGAGAAGCTGCCGGTCGCGGGCGGGCAGTTCCTGCAGTGGCGCTTCCTCAAGCGCGGGCTGTGGTGGCAGGCGCATCCGTACTCGCTGTCGGCGTTGCCGGCAGCCAACCGGATGCGCATCACCGTCAAGCAGCTCGGCGACCACAGCGGGACGCTGGCGCGGCTGACGCCGGGGACGCGCGTGGCCATCGAAGGCCCGTACGGGGCCTTCACGCACCACGCGCGTCACCACGAAAAGGTCCTGCTGGTCGCCGCCGGCGTCGGCTCGACCCCCGTCCGGGCGATGCTCGACGACCTGCCCTGGCACGTCGACGTCGTCGCCATCCTGCGGGGGTCGAGCCGCCGCGATCTCGTCCTGCGCGACGAGATCGCCCACCTCGTCGGCGAGCGCGGCGGCCGCCTGCACGAGCTGATCGGCCGCCGCCACGAGGCGCCTCTCGACGCCCCGGCGCTCGCCCGCCTCGTCCCCGACGTCACGGAGCGCGACCTCTTCATGTGCGGGCCGCGTCCGTTCATGGAATCGCTCGCGGGTGAGGCGCGCGCCATCGGCGTCCATCCCGACCACATCCACTACGAAGACTTCGCGTTCTGAGACGCTCAGGAGGGACCCCATGAAACGCTCGCTCATCGTCCTCGGCGCCACCGCCACCGGCGTCGGTCTGGTACTCGGCTTCAAGCCCCACACGACGACCGGGACCTCGGCCGCGACGCTCAAGGACCTCACGACCGGCACGCCGACGACGGGCACGGGCGCCCAGACCGTCGTCGGCACCGACCAGCAGCTCGCCGGCAGCCTCGGCGACATCCAGGTCAAGGTCACCGCGGCCGGCGGCAAGATCACCAGCGTCGGCATGGCGCAGATGAACCTGCACGGGCCGCAGTCACAGCAGATCTCCCAGAACGTCATCCCGCAGCTCGAGCAGCAGACGATGGCCTCGAACGGCGGACCCATCCAGGGCGTCTCGGGCGCGACCTACACGAGCCAGGCGTACGCGCGCTCGCTGCAAGCGGCGCTCGACCAGCTCAAGGGAGGAGCAAATGCTGCGCTCGCATCAGCAAGTAATGGGAACGGTGGTCTCGTTCAGCCTGTCGGAGAGCACGAGTCCGAGAACGACTGAGGACGCCGGGTGGGACGGGGCGGCCGGGACGGCCACCCCGTCCCCAAACACCGAGGCGGCCGCGGCCGGTTCCGCCGACGGCCGCCTCGACGAAGCCCTCACGCGCGCCGAAGCCAAGCTGGTCTGGGTCGACGAGGTCTTCAGCACCTGGAAGCCAGAGAGCCCGGTGAGCCGGCTGCGGCGCGGCGAGATCGAGCTCGAGCAGGCGCCACCGGAGGTGGCCGAGGTGCTCGAGCTCTGCCGCCGCGCCCGCGACGCCTCCGACGGCTGGTTCGACCCCTGGGGTCTGCCCGGCGGCGTCGACCCTACCGGCCTGGTGAAGGGCTGGGGCGCCGAGCGTGCCCTCGACGAGATCAAGGCCGCCGGCGTGCAGGGCGCCATGATCAACGCGGGCGGCGACATCGCCGTCTACGGGCAGCCGGCGCCCGGCCAGCCCTGGCGCATTGCCGTCCGCGACCCCCGCGACGCGGAGATCATGCTGCTGGTCGTCGAGTTCGACGGGCCGGGCGCGGTCGCTACTTCAGGCCGCTACGAGCGCGGCGACCACCTGCTGGTGCCGGCCGGCAGGGCCGGGGGCGGCGCAGAGCCGAGCGAGGCCGAGGCGGCGGGCCGGGCAGCGCGGCCGAGCCGGCCGAGGCCGGGCGCGGCTCACAGCCAGCCGAGGCCCGGCCGGCCCGCGGCCTTCTCTCGGCCACCGTCATCGGCCTCGACCTGACGTTCGCCGACGCCCTCGCCACGGCGCTCTTCGTCAGCGAAGGACGGCTGCTCGAGCGCCTCGGCCGCCTGCGCGGCTACCACGGCATCGTCGTCGGCCTCGATGGCACGCTACGCGCCTCGCCGGGCTTCCCGTTCCACCTGCGCTTCGGTCTGTCCTAGGCGGGAGCTTCAGCGGTGGGCCCCCTGCGAAACCGGGGACCGCCGGCCCTCGGCCGGTCTACAGAAGCTCGGTCAGCGTCGCAAACCGGTAGCCGCGTGCCTGCATCTCCTCGACGAAGCGCGGCAGCGCCTGCGTGTTGCTGCTCGACACCGCATGCAGGAGGTAGATGGCGCCGGGGTGGCTGCCATCGAGCAGCCGCTGGAGGGTGACATCTACCGGCGGCTGCTCGTCGACCAACCAATCCCGGTGCGCGAAGCTCCAGAACACGGTCTGGTAGCCGAGGTGCGCCGTCAGGCACAGGCTTCGGGCGCTGTACTCGCCCATCGGCGGCCGCAGCAGACGCGTCAGCCGGCGACCGGTCGCCTTCTGATACGCCTGCTCGACGGCCGCCAGCTCGCGCTTGAAGGCGGCCGGCTCCTCGGCCAGTGACGGGAGCGATGGATGGCCGTCGGTGTGATTCGCGACGACGTGGCCCTCGTCGGCCATACGGCGGACGAGGGCCCCGTTCGCCCGCACGTATGACCCGGTCACGAAGAAGGAGGCCGGCACGTCGGCCGCCTCGAGAGCGTCCAGGATCCGCGCGGTGAAGCCGTTCTCGTAGCCCTCGTCGAAGGTCAGGTAGACGACCTTCTCACCGGTGTCGCCGACGTAGTGACCGCCGTACTCCCGCAGCAAGCGCTTCGCGTCGTCGGGCACGCCCGGAGTGCGGTGCGCGTCGTTCGGGACGTAGTACCAGGAGCGCACGGCATTGTCGCTGGGGCACGGTCCGGACGGCGACGGCGATGGACTCGCCGTCGCACTCGACCGCGACGGGCTCGGCTTCGGCGACAGGCTCGGGCTGAGGCTCGGCGAAGGACTCGGCGACGAGCTTGCGGTCGCGCTCGGCCCGGCCCCGTTCGTGCTCGCCGCCGGACTCGGCTCCCCTCCGCCGCATGCCGCGCCGGCGACCAGCGCAGCCGCAACGACTGCCGCAGCGAGCCCTGTCAGCCAGACGACGAGCCGGCGGCGGCGCATCCCATCTCTTTCGCGGCGGGACTCGATGGGCTGCATGACGCTACCGACCGAAGGCGATGCCGATCGCCCAGATCAGCGGGGGAACCAGGGCCACCAGGCGCACAGACGACGAGGAAGATGGCCACGACCAGCCGTGTGGCGTCGTGCGGGACGCCGCGAACGCTCTGCTCGCGCCCACGTTCGCCACAGTGTCGTCGAGATTCGTCCGGCTCACGAGGCCCTCCCCCGACCCTCGCGTGCTTCCACGGCCCTCGCCCAGCACGTTACGCCGGATCAGTCGTGCGGGCAATGGAGCCGGCTGAGGCGCGGGGCGAGAGTCCGACCGGGCTAGCGAGAAGCCAGGGAAGCCCAGGCGAGAGTCCGACCGGCTAGCGAGCAGCCGGCAGCGTGAGCCGCACGGCGGTACCGCCCTCGCCGCTCTGGATCGTCACGTCGCCGTGCATCTGCCGCAACGCCCAGCGTGAGATGGCGAGGCCCAGGCCGGCGCCGCCGGACGCGCGCGAGCGCGCGGGGTCCGACCGGTAGAACCGGTCGAAGACGCGCTCGACCTCGTCCGGCGGGATGCCTGGGCCCTGGTCGGTCACGGTCACCTCGACCGTGCCGTCCCTCTGCCCCACCGCGACCTTGACCGCCGCGCCCTTGGGCGAGTGCTCGATGGCGTTCTTGAGGACGTTGGCCAAAGCGCGGCGCAGGTGCGGCTCGTCGCCGACGGCCACCACCGCAGCCCGGACAGGCTCCAGCTCCAGCGCGACCTGGTCCAGCGCCGCCAACTTGGCGAGCTTCTCCGCCGTCCCCCGCACCAGCGCGGTCACGTCCACGGGCTCGCTCACGAGCGGCTCCTGGTGGGCGTCGATGCGCGAAAGCGTGAGCAGGTCCTCGACCATCTCGGACATGCGGTCGACCTCCTCGAGGCCGCTCACGAGCACCGGCCGCGCGGCCGCCGGCAGCGCCGGGTCGCGCAGGTTCACCTCGAAGTCCGTCTTCATGACGGCCAGCGGCGTGCGCAGGTCGTGGGAGGCGTCGGCGATGAAGCGCTTCTGGGCGGCGATGTTGTCGCGGATCGGCCGCAGCGCGCGCCGCGCGAAGACGAGGCCGCCGGCACCTATGAGCACGATGAGGACACCATCGATGGCGAGCACCTGCCAGCGCACCGTGACCAGGGTGCGGCGGACGTACTCCTGCTCGGTCTCGCCCTCGACGTCGGTGGTCCGCTGCGCTGCCAGACGCAGCTCCTGCCGGAAGGTCAGGTACATGACGAGCCCCGACAGGACGACCAGGATGATGACGATGCCGGTGAAGAGCAGGGCCAGACGCCACTGGGCGCGCGCGAAGACGTCGGACGTGCTCCGGCCGGATGAGACGTGGCGTGAGGGGGCGCGGTCAGCCATCGCATCCCGAGGACTTCGGCGCCTGCGGCGCCTCCGCCCCCTCCTCCCGCCTCAGCACATACCCCGCTCCCCGCCGCGTTTGGATGCGGCTCGGCCGGCCCGGCCGGTCGAGCTTGCGGCGTAGTCTCCCCACGTACACGTCCACGATGTTCGAGAACGAGTCGAACTCCTCGTCCCAGACCTTGTCGAGGATGCGATCGCGGGTCAGCACCTGCCCGGGATGACGCAGGAAGAGCTCGAGCAGGCTGAACTCCTTGGTGCTCAACTCGACCGGCGCCCCGTCGAGGCGGACCTCGTGAGTGGCGGGATCGAGCTGGAGGCCGTCGACGATGAGGCGCGGCGGCAGCGTCTGGCGGGGACGACGCAGCAACGTGCGGAGGCGCGCGAGGAGCTCCTCGAAGGCGAAGGGCTTGACGAGGTAGTCGTCGGCGCCGCTGTCCAGGCCGGTGACCTTGTCTGGGGTCGCGTCGCGGGCGGTGAGCATGAGGACCGGCAGGCTGAGGCCGCGGTCGCGCAGCTCGCGGCAGAGGGTGAAGCCGTCGACGCCGGGCAGCATCACGTCGAGCAGGAGGAGGTCATAGAGCGGTTCGGCCTCGCCGCGCGCCGCCAGCCGGCGGCGCGCGGCGAGGCCGTCGTACAGCACGTCCACCGCATAGCCCTCGGCCTCGAGCCCGCGCTTCAGCGAGGCGGAAAGCTTGACCTCATCTTCGACGACCAGGATGCGCATCGGCTGCCTCCCGGGCGCCGGGACCCTCGCCTGCGAGCATGGTCCCGGCGTTCCACCGGCAAGCAGCCTTCCCACTATCGCCTCAGTCGCACCACCACCGAGCGCCGGTGACACTCACGTCGCGAAGCGGCGCTCACGCTCGATGGCCACGGCTCACCAGCCGGTGATCACGAAGATCGTGATCGTGAACGCAAGAAAGGCCAAGCCGATGAACATCGCGCGCTTCTCGCCGTGTGAGGCGTTGGTGTACCAATGCATGTCGTCCTCCGCTACCGCGAATGGGATCGAACGGCGCGGATGAGGGTGAGAAGACGACCGGGCGAGCGCGCCTCAGACGCCCGCGCAACCTCACGGCGCGGGCCGTCCTCGTGATCGTTACTTCTACCGTATACCCAGAAGCAGGCTTTCCCAGGTCAGAGGCAGGCTTTCCCGGTCGGTGGGCGGCGGCGCGAGCACGCGCCGCCGCCTCGGCTGAAGACGCAAGGGCGCGCGTGGTAGGGTCGCGTTCAGGCTCCAAGAAGAAGCCCGTCAGCCTCAGGAGGCCTCATCGTGACACAGCCCGTGCCCCCCTTCTACGCCGCGGTCGACACGCCGGCGCTCGTGCTCGACAAGGCGAAGCTCGAGCGCAACATCCGCCGCATGGCCGAGTTCGCGGCGGGCGGGCCGGCGAAGCTGCGCCCGCACGCCAAGACGCACAAGTGCGTCGAGATCGCGAAGCTGCAGCTCGAGGCCGGCGCGGTCGGCATCACCTGCGCCAAGGTCGGCGAGGCCGAGGCGCTGGCCGCCGGCGGCATCCCCGACATCCTGATCGCCAATCAGATCATCGGCTCGCTGAAGATCGCCCGCCTTGTGGAGCTGGCCGGGCGCTGCGCCGTGACCGTCGCCGTGGACGACGCCGAGAACGTGCGGCAACTGTCGGCGGCGGCCGCGGCGGCCGGCGTCACGCTGCGCGTGCTGGTCGAGGTCGACGTCGGGATGGGGCGCTGCGGCGTGGAGGCCGGCGAACCCGCCCTGGCGCTGGCGCGCCAGGTCGCGGCCGCGCCGGCCCTCGTCTTCGCCGGCCTGCAGTCCTACGAGGGTCACCTCCAGAACGTCACGCCGTTCGAGGATCGCAAGGCCCTCGTCCTCACGGACATGCGCAAGGCACTCACCGCCAAGGAGTACATCGAAGCCGCCGGGCTCGAGGTCCGGGATGTCAGCGGCTGCGGGACCGGCACGCACACCGTGACCGGCCGACTCCCCTGGATGACGGAGCTGCAGTGCGGTTCGTACGCCACGATGGATGCGCAGTACGCAGCCGTCGGCGGCGCCGACTACGAGAACGCGCTCACGGTGCTCGTCACGGTGATCAGTCGCCCGCGTCCCGAGATGGCGATCGTCGACGCGGGCCTCAAGGCCGTGACGCCCGAGTTCGGCGACCCGACCGTGCTCGTCGAGGGCGCCACCTGGCACGACTTCTCGGAGGAGCACGGCGAGGTCGCCCTCGCAGGGCCGGCCCAGGACCTGCGCGTCGGCGACAAGATCGAGCTCATCCCCCGGCACGGCTGCACGACGGTCAACCTCTACGACAGGTACCACGTGATCGAGGACGGCGCGCTCACCGACACCTGGCGCGTCGCCGCACGCGGACGCTGCCAGTAAGGGCGGACGTCGCCGACAGGCTAGACGCCGCCCGGGCACATCGACGAAGGGGGCGGGCCGCCTCAGGGCGGCCCGCCCCCTCCTCTCGTCTCTGTTTCGGGTCGGCTTTCGCCGATCGGCCGAGACTCCCGTCGATCAGCTCCTCACGGGCGCGGCGGGCGCGGTGACCGCGGCCGCGGTGGGCGCTGCGCCCGAGGCGGCGATCCCGCTCGCGACCGTCCGGCCCGCAGCGGCCGCCTTCTTCCCTCTCATCCCGAAGAGGAAGCGCGTCGGCGCGGGCCTCCGCACGAGCTCGTAGAGCGCGTAGGTGCAGGCGACCGAGACCAGCAGCAGGGTGAGCCACTGCAGGGGCTCAGCGACCGGCAGACCCACGATCGAGAAGGCGGCGACCACGATCACCGTCTGGTGCAGGATGTACACGGGGTACGAGGCCTCGGCCAGGTAGGCCAGCGCCGGCGACGTGCGGTCGAGGTAGCGCTTGCCGCAGCCCAGGAGCCCGACGATCACGAGCCACGAGGCGAGCATCCCGAGGAAGGTGAGCACGGTGCGCTCGAGCGAGGGATCCGGGAGCGCGTCCAGATGGCTGCCGGTCGCGACCGACCAGATCGCGAGCGCAACGCCCAGCGAGAGGGCCCACCAGCGGTGCCGCTCGGCCGATGCCATGAAGGCCGGGTCGGCGACGATCGCGTAGCCGAGCACGAAGAACACGAGGAAGTAGAAGAACCCGAGGCCGGTCGGATCAGGCAGCGCCTCGCCGATCATGAGGAGGAAGGCCGCCAAGGGCCACCAGATCGGGCGGGCCAGGCGCCGCGAGAAGCGCTTGCAGCAGAGCGGCGCCCCGCGCGCCGCGGCCCCACTTCAGCAGCGGCAGCACCACGATCGCCACGATGAGCAGCACCATGATGAACCAGAGGTGGCCGATGCCGAAGCCGCCGTAGTAGTCACCGCCGTCCTTGATGTTCATGTGCAGGAAGTCGCCGCTCACGATGTAGTGCCAGAACGACTCCGTGTAGCCCGAGTTGAAGCGGCCGCCGTACCAGGTCTGCGGCGGGATCAGCACCAGGATCCCGAAGCCGAGCGGGACGCCCAGACGCACGAGGCGTTCCTTGACGTATCTGCCCGAGCTGCGCTTGCCGAGCGCGAAGTACGTGGACGCACCGGCGAGCAGGAAGAGCAGCGGCATGTGCCACACGGAGATGAAGTCCCAGCACCGAGTTGACCGCCACGGAGAGGTGGTCCGCCTTCACGTACCAAGGGTCGTCGGCGTTGAAGACCCGCAGGGTGTGGAAGGGGAAGAGCAGCAGCACGGCGAGGACGCGCAGCCAGTCGATGTAGTGCAGATGCTGGCTGCGCGTCCCGGCGCCGTCCCGGCTCAGCAGCCCGTCCCGTGACAAGGCCGTCGCGCTCCTCATGCCCGTCGATGCCGTGGTGTCCATGTCACCCTCCTGAGATTGGATGAGCCTCGGTGGCGGTCGCCTCGGAGAGGCTCATCCGTTGCTATCGATGGTCCGTATGATGCGGCCGTCCAGGGGGTCGGCACATCGGGCGGGCGCACGATTTTCGCGGGACCGGAGGGCGTATCCGTGAGTAGGACCCAGGGCTGACGCCGGCAGCGTCAAGGGCTGACGCCGGCTGCGCTGAGGGCTGACGCCGGCCGCCCGGACGTGGCCCCGCAAGCCGCCCGATCGAAGGGCGTCGACCTCGGCGGCCGAATGAGCCTACAATCGGGGGGCTTCGAGCCGAGACGGTGAAGCCCATTCCAGGGGGGAGCTTGGCCAGAGACCTGCCATCGGAGCAGCCCGCCGCTGCGAGCGCGGTCTTGTTTGCGCGCCCCGAGCCTGCTCCAGCGGCACCATCCGCGGCAGCGGCGACGGAGCAGGGCTCGGACGCGCCCTCATATGCCGCCGTCTTCTATCTCACGGCGGCCTTCCTCTTCGTCGCCACCCTGCTGCGCTCGATGCTGATCCTCGAGGACAGCGTGCTGATGAGAGCGCTGCTGTTGCTCGGCGCCTGGCTCGTGCTCTTCGGCGTCGCACAGCTCCTCGCGCCCCGACGCGCCTGGCTCTTCGTGCTCTACGTGCCGCTGCAGACGGCGCTGGTCGTCGTCCTGCTGTCGCTCTCGGACGAGACCGACTACTTCGCCGTGCTGTTCGCCGTGCTCAGCATGCAGGTGGTCCAGCGCTGGCCGCTCAGGCAGGCCGTCGTGTGCATCGCTCTCTTCGTGCCGCTCACGGCGCTGGGCATCTACGACGAGTACCACTTCCCCGTGACGTTCGTGTCCGCACTGACCTTCGGCGCCGTCGATGCGTTCGCCGCTTTCTACGCGTGGTCGGCCAGGACGGCCGGGGAGGAGCGCGCGCGCACCGAGGCGCTCGCCGGCCGCCTGCGCGAGGTCAATCGCGAGCTGCAGGCCTCGTCCGAGCGCGTCGAGCGCCTCACCATCGCCAAGGAACGCAGCTGGATCGCGCGCGAGCTGCACGACTCGGTCACGCAGACGATCTTCGCCATGACCCTCGCCGCCAGGTCGCTCCTGCTGCTGCCCGGCGACGACCGCGAACGAGTCGACGGGCAGCTCGACCGCCTCACGGCGCTGGCCGACGCCGCGCTCTCCGAGATGCGCGTGCTGATCGCCGAGCTGCGCCCCGAGACGGCGACCGAGGGCGGCCTCGTGGTCGCGCTGCGCCGGCATCTCGCCGGTCGGGCGCTCAGCCGACGGGCTCGACGGTCGCGCTGGACGTCGAGGGCGAGGAGCGCGCTCACGGCGAGCGGAGGAGCAGGGCCTCTTCCGCATCGCCCAGGAGGCCCTGAACAACGTCGCCAAGCACGCCGGGACAGCGCAGGCACACGTCCGGCTGCGAGCTGCGCGAGCCCTTCCGGCTCGAGGTCCGCGACCAGGGCCGCGGCTTCGACCAGGACGGCGCGCGGCGGCGGGACGGGGATGGGCCTGGGAGGCATGCGTGAGCGCGCCGCCGAGATCGGCTGGACGCTCGAGATCGTCTCCGCCCCCGGCGAGGGCACCGTGGTGCGTGCAAAGAGAGACGCGGACGACGAGGAGGACGCCGTGACGGCGGACGAAGAGAAGATCAGCGTGCTGATCGTCGACGATCACCAGGTGGTGCGTCAGGGTCTGCGGACCTTCCTCGAGCTGCACGACGACCTCGAGGTGGTCGGCGAGGCGGAGGATGGCGCCCAGGGCCGTGGAGCTCGTCGATCGGCTTCGTCCCGACGTCGTCCTGATGGACCTCGTCATGCCCGTGCTCGACGGCGTGGCGGCGACCCGCAAGATCGTCGAGCTGGGCGCCGGCACCAAGGTGATCGTGCTGACGAGCTTCGCCGGCGACGCCGACGTGTTCCCGGCGATTCAGGCCGGGGCGACCAGCTACCTGCTCAAGGACGTGTCGCCCGACGAGCTGGTCGCCTCGATCCGCGCCGTGCACCGGGGCGAGCCCCGCCTGCATCCGGACGTCGCGCGCAAGCTCATGGCCGCGATGCGGGAGACGCCGCCCGACGCGGCGAGCGACGCGCCCGACGAGACGGACGACCTCACCGAGCGCGAGCTCGAGGTCGTCCGTCTCATCGCGCAGGGTTGCAGCAACCGCGAGATCGCCGAGAAGTTCGTCATCAGCGAGAAGACGGTGAAGACGCACGTGAGCCACGTCCTCGCCAAGCTGGGCCTCAAAGACAGGACGCAGCTCGCCATCTACGCCATCAAGCATGGACTCGTCGACGGCTGAGCGACCCCGCGGCGGACGCGTTCTGGCTGGGATCCTGGGCCTGGCCGTGGCCGCGCTCGCGGCCAGGGCCCTCGACGCCTGCGATCCCGGCATGCGCGGGTGGTACGCCGGGCTGCACGCCGCCTACCTCGTGCTCTTCCTGGCGGCGTGGTGGCCCGGCCTGGGCGCGCGCCTCGTCTGCGTCGTCTTCACGGTGCAGTGCGTCATCGTGGTCACGCTGCTCTCGTTCCAGCCCGAGCTGGACTTCATCACCGCGCTCCTCGTGCCGCTCTGCTATCAGGCGGTCGTGGTGCTCGCCGGCCGACTGCGCTGGGTCTGGATCGCCGTCTTCGTCGCGCTCATCGGCGGCTCGCTCGCCTTCTTCCTCGGGCCGCTGCGCGGGCTCGCGCTCGGCCTCACCTCGATGGCCATCGGCATCGTCCTGCCGGCCTCCTACGTGGCCGCGACCGAGATCGTCGCCGCCCGCACCAGAAGCCGGTCGACGCTCGCCGAGCTGCAGGCGACGAACGAGCGACTGCAGGCCTACGCCGAGCAGGTGGCCGAGCTGGCCGTCCTCGAGGAGCGCAACCGGCTGGCGCGCGAGCTGCACGACTCGGTCTCGCAGACCATGTTCAGCATCCTGCTCACCGCGCAGTCGGTGCGCCTCCTGCTGGACCGGGACGCAGGACAGGCGAGGACACAGATGGACGAGCTGCAGCGGCTCACGCAGAGCGCGCTCGCCCAGATGCGCAGCCTGATCGCCCAGCTGCGTCCCCAGACGTCGGGCCGGTAAGGCCAGAGCCCAGGCGCACCGCCGCCGGAGCCCGGCCGCACCGCCACCAGAGCCGTTCCTCAGCCCGCAGTCGCATCTCGAGATAGGCCGCAGGTCCCACACGGGACACATCCCGTGCCCGATGCGCGGCGCGCCGTCTGCGGGCGATGATGTCCCCAGTCCCCGGTACGAAGGGTCAGGGAGGCCGGCGGTGACCGACAGACGCAACAGGACGACAGAACCAGCGGATCCTCGTCGCAGACGACAACGCCCCCGTGCGACAGGAGCTCTGCGAGCTCCTCGGCCTCGTGCCCGGCATCGAGGTCGTCGGCCGGGCGGCCGACGGCGCCGAGGCCGTGCGGCTCGCCGCGGCGCTCCGCCCCGACGTGGTGCTTCTCGACCTGGAGATGCCGCGGCGTCGACGGATACCGCGCGGCGAGCCTCATCCGAGAGCAGCTCCCCGCAGTGCCGGCTCGTCGCCCTGACGGTGCACGGGCTCGAGGAGGAGCGAGAGCGAGCGCTCGGGGCCGGGTTCGACTTCTTCGTGGCGATGGGCGCGCCGCTCGAGACGCTGCTCGAGGCGATCCTCGGCGCCACGCCGACGACACGAGAAGGAGGGGCGAGATGACGGAGGCGAGCCAGATGATGCCGACGGCCACCCCTGCGGGGGCGCTGCCCGAGGCCGCCGCACCCGCGGCCGTGGGGAGCGTCAGCATCGAGGTCGAGCACCTCGCCAAGCACTACGGCGAGGTGCGCGCCGTCGACGACATCAGCTTCACGGCGCGCGAAGGCGAGATCTTCGGCTTTCTCGGCCACAACGGCGCCGGCAAGACGACGACCATCCGCATGCTGACCGGGCGCGCGCGGCCGACGAGCGGCCGCGCGCGCGGTCTGCGGCCACGACGTCGTCCACGAGCGCGAGCGCATGAAGCCGCTCATCAACCTCGTCTTCGAGGACCAGAACCTCTACCCGCGCCTGAGCGGCCGCGAGAACCTGCAGCTCTTCGCCGAGCTCTACGGCGTGCCGCGCAGCCGCGTCGACGAGCTCCTCGAGGCCGTCGGCCTCGTCGAGGCCGCCGAAGCGCAAGGTGAAGACCTACTCGAGCGGCATGAAGCAGCGCCTGCTGGTGGCGCGCGCCCTGGTCAACCGGCCGCGCGTCCTGTTCCTCGACGAGCCCACGCGCGGCCTCGACCCGACCTCCGCCCGCGAGGTGCGCGACGATGGTGCGCGAGCAGGCGCGGCAGGGGACGACCGTCTTCCTGACCACGCACTACATGGAGGAGGCCGACGAGCTCTGCGACCGCGTGGCCTTCCTCGTCGTCCGGCCGCATCGTCGCCCTCGACACGCCGCGCGAGCTCAAGCTGCGCTACGGCGAGCGCGACGGCGCTCGTGCTGCTCGACTCGCGCGAGGAGGAGCGGCTGCGCCTCGACGACGCCGACGACGCGGCCCGCCTCGAGCGCTGGATGGCCGAGGGCAAGGTCCTCACCGTGCACTCGCAGGAGGGCACGCTCGAGGACGTCTTCGTCAACCTGGCCGGGAGGCCGCTATGAACTGGTCACGCATCCGCGCCATCTACCGCAAGGACATGCGCGACGCCCTGCGCGACAGCCGCGTCCTGACGGCGCTCCTCATGCCGCTGCTGCTCGGGCTGCTCTACTCCTTCATGTTCTCCGACGAGAGCCGCAGACGCAGAAGATCAAGGTGGGCATCGTCTCCGGCGAGCCCGACGCAGCTCACGACCGCCATCTCGCAAGCAGGCCGCGGCCGACCGTGCGCCTGACCTTCGTCACGCTGCCCGACGCCGCCCGGCTCGAGCGAGCAGGTGCAGCAGCAAGAAGGTCGACGTCGGCCTCGTGCTCCCGCGCGGGCTTCGACGCCGCCGTCGAGGACGGCGCATCGCCGACGCTGACCGTCCTGCTGCCCGTCGTCGCCGAGCTTCGACGGCGACTACGTCGCCGCCATCCTCGACCGCAGCGTCCAGGCCATGGCCGGGCAGCGCGCCGCCGGCCCGCATCGTGCAGCGCTCGCTGCCGCCGGAGAGCGGCGACACCACGGCGCTCGACGTGCTCGGCGCAGCGCACGATCTTCATCCTCGTCTCGATCATCCTGCTGCTCGCCATGATCGCCGTGTACGCGGTGCCCGCCGTGCTGATCGAGGAGACCGAGAAGAAGACGATGGACGCGCTCACCCTCATCGCCTCGACCGCCGACGTGATCGCCGCCAAGGCCCTCTTCGGCATCGCGCTGAGCGTCGTCGCGGTGCCCGTGCTGCTGGTCGATCACGCGCGGCGACGCCGCCGACGTCGCGGCGCTGGCCGTGGTCGTCGTGCTGTCGGCCGTGGTGCTGGTCGGCATCGGGCTCCTCGTGCGCCGGGCTCTTCAAGACCCAGCAGCAGGTGAACACGTGGAGCGGCGTCATCCTGCTGCCCCTCCTGGCGCCCGGCCTTCACCATCGGCATGCCGACGCCGGACGTCGTCAACAAGGTCCTCTGGCTCCTGCCCACCGGGCCACAGCTTCCGCCTCATCGCCAACGCCTTCGCGGGCCGCACGCTCTACCCGCACGAGGCTGCTCTCCTTCGCCATGCTCCTGGCCTGGGCGGTCGGCGCCTACGGGTTCCTGTGGTGGCGGCTGTCGCGACGGGAGGCCGTGTGACCGAGGCAGGCGGACGCGTGAGCGAGTGAGCGCGACACGCGAGCGAGTGCGGACCGGCCTGCGGCGGGTCGGGTGAACGATCCGAGAAAGGAGTCGTCATGGACCACTGCAGGGAGTGCAGAGCGTGGCTCCCCGACACGAACGGCAAGTCGAGAGGCAAGGCAGGACAATGCCGCCGCAAGGCGCCCACGAAGGTGTACAGCGGCATCGAGCAGGCCGGCGTCGGCTTGACGAAGAAGAGCTACGAGGGCTGGCCGCAGACGGGTCCGGACGAGTGGTGTCTCGAGTTCGTCGGGCAGGGGTGCTGATAAGGTCAGCTCATGACGGGAGCCATCACCACCATCCCCCTGAGCGGCGTCAACTCCTATCTGCTCGCCGCTGACGGCGCCGGCGACGCCTCCGGAGTCGGTTCTGACGGCGCCGGCGGGCGCACGCCCTCCGGCGCCGGCTCCGGCAGGTTCGTCCTCATCGACACAGGGCTCGCCACCAAGCGGGCCGCCCTCGTCGCGCGGCTTCGCGAAGCCGGTTGCCTCCCCGGTACGCTCGCGCTCGTCCTGCTCACGCACGGCGACGTCGACCACGCCGGCAATGCGAAGCACCTGCGCGACGTCTACGGCGCCAAGGTCGGCATCCACCCCGACGACGCCCCGATGATCGAGACCGGCGACATGGACCTGGGCCGCAAGCCGGTTCCCGATCGCGTGACGATGACGGGCCGCTTCATCAGGGTGGCTGGGACATTGATGGAGCTCACCCGCCGCGGTGACGCACTCGGGACCCTGAGCCCCGACCTGCTCGTCGACGAGGACTTCGATCTCTCGCCCTATGGACTGGACGCGCGCGTGCTGCACCTGCCCGGACACTCGCGGGGCTCGATCGGTGTGCTCACTGCGGCCGGCGACCTCTTCTGCGGCGACTTGGTGTATCACTGGCGCAAGGTGAGCGTGCCGATCATGGATGACGCCGCCGCCCACGCCGCCAGCATGGCGAAGCTGCGGCGGCTCGACGTCAAGACCGTCTACCCCGGACACGGGAAGCCGTTCGCCTGGCAGGGTTAGCCGCGGACGCCCCATGGCGCGCGACGAGGCAATGACGAGCCCGCCCCTGCCCTCGCCGGCCGGCGAGTTGATCGACCGGCGCTACTCGTGCCGCACCTATCTCGAGAAGCCGATCGCCGACGACGACCGGCGTCGCCTGCTCGACGTTCATGGCCACGCGCACGCAGGGACCGCTCGGTGCGCAGGCACGGTTCGGGCTGCTGGCCGCGACGCCGGACGACCCTCGCGCGCTCCGGCGCCTCGGCACCTACGGCTTCATCAAGGGCGCGACCGGCTACATCGTCGGCGCGGTGCGGCGCGCGCCCAGGGACCTCGAGGACTACGGCTATCTGCTGGAGGAGATCATCCTGTTCGCCACCGGCATCGGTCTCGGCACCTGCTGGCTGGGCGGCACCTTCACGCGGAGCACCTTCGTGAGGCGGTTCGGAGGGCTGGAGCGCGGCGAGACGATGCCGGCCGTCGTCTCCACCGGCTACATCGGCGACGACGGCACGGAGCGCATCCGCGAGCGCGAAGAAGGCGACCGGCGTCTGCCCGCCGGCGAGCTGTTCTTCGAGGGGCGCTACGGCGAGCCGCTGGCGGCCGCGAGCGCGGACGGCTACGCCGGCGCGCTCGAAGCCGTCCGCATGGCGCCGTCGGCCACCAACAGGCAGCCGTGGCGCATCGTCCGCGCCGGCCGCGACTGGCACTTCCTGCTGCGGCGCACCAGGGGCTACGGCAAGGGCAGCCCCGCGTTCAAGCTGCTGCGCATCGCCGACCTGCAACGCGTCGACCTCGGCATCGCCATGTGCCACTTCGCCCTGGTCGCACGGGAGTCCGGGCTCGAGGGACGATGGGTGGTCGAGGATCCCGGGCTGGCGCTGCCCGACCACGGCGTCGAGTACACGGCGACGTGGCGCGGCGCCTGAACCGTCCATCCGCAGATGAACGTTTGTTAGGACGTTCTGCGGAAGCAGTCGACTGGTACCGGTAGCCTGCGCTCGAGTCTGTCCCCCGCCGCACTCATGTCCCAGTGAAGAACAGTCACGCGCTCGACGTGTCGGGAACGCCCCCGCGAAGAGCGGGCTCCCTGCCTGCTCCGGACCGGAGGCTAGTCATGAAGAAGTCACTGCTGTTCGCGATGGTAGTCCTCGGAGTGCTGCTGGTGCCGACGGCGGTCGCCTCAGCCTCGAGCACGAACGGCGTCGGCGGCGCGATGCCCGTGTACTACGACGGCAACCTGATGTGGATGAACTTCAAGTTGATGCCCGCGCCCGCGCAGACGCCGATCCACGACCTCAACGGGCAGATCAACGTCGTCTATCAGTCCGACGCCACGCCGGGATTCACCAGCGTGGTGGACGCCATCCCCAGCGACGGGATGAACCCGCTGTGGGAGGAGCAGCAGATCACCTTCAACGCCGGCTTCGCGCCGCACCAGCTCTTCAGCGACACGGAGATCCTGGCGGCACAAGCGTCCGGGGAGATCACCATCAGCGACACCGACGAGATGTACCGGTGCTCGCTCATCGGCAAGCCCATGGGCGGAGGTTGGTGACAAGCCCTCAGCTGGTGAGAACGCCGGCTTGTAAGCAGGACTGAGGCGGCGGGCGGACGCGCGATCAGCCGCGCCCGCCCGCAGCCGCCCGCCCGGCTGCTCAGCAGCCGGGCGCCCCACGCGTCTTCCTGCCTCGGCAAGGCAACGCAGCAGGACGTCAGCGAGGTGCTAGCATCGCGCCATGATCTACGACCTCGCACACGGGCAGGTGGCGCTCCTCGTCATCGACGTGCAGGGCGAGTACTTCGACCCTGACGGCCCCGCCTACGTGGAGCACGCCCGCGAGATCGTGGGCAACCTCAATCGGCTCATCGACCTCTTCCGCGCCAAGGGCCTGCCCATCGTGTTGGTCAAGCACATGCATCGCGCCGACGGCAGCGACGCCGGTCGCATGGGCGACTTCTCGGCGAGCGACGAGGAGGACTCCTTCATCGAGGGCACACCGCGCGTGGAGCTCATCCCCGAACTGCACGCGGAGCCCCACGACGTGGTGGTGGTCAAACGCCGCTACAGCGCCTTCCGCGGAACCGACCTCGAGGCCGTGCTGCACACCGCCGCCGTGCGGGCGGTGGTGATCTGCGGCCTCATGACGAGCTTCTGCTGCGAGACCACGGCGCGCGACGCGCACGGCCGCGACTTCGAAGTGCTCTTCGCGGCCGACGCCGTGGAGGGTCCGGACCTCGAGGACGCCGAGGGCCGCGAGGTCCCTCACGACGTCGTGTTGGCGAGCACCGTCACGGCGCTGGGCGCCGGCTTCGCCGAGATCGTCACGACCGACGACGTCATCGCGCGCCTGGCCTGACCGGACGCGGGATCCCGGCAGTAGCGCCGCAACAGGCGGTCCTCTTCCGCAAACGCTTGATGGGACAGCACGACCGTCGTATACCCATCACCGTAAGGGACTCCTGAGAGGCGCTGTACACCACACGGGAGGCTCTGATCCGCCGGCGGCCAGCGGCCACCATCGACCGGCGGGGAGCCACTGGTGAGACCGGCCCGCGGGCCGGTCTCTGCGTCTTCGTCCCCGCCGGAGCGAAGAAAAGCGCTTCCCAGACAGTCTAAGTCTGCTCGTCGGTCTTCGTACGACGCAGGGGTCTGCTCATCGGCCCTCGTACGACGCAGCGGCCCGGAGGAGGGAGGGCCTATGGCGCAAGCGGCAGACGTCCTGGTGCGGCGGGTCTGACATCGAGGGGACCGCCGCCGCACCCCAGTGGGGGAGGTGCCATGAAGAAGCTCCTGTTCGCCGCGATGCTGGTCCTGGTGCTGATCGCGTGCTCCCTGAGCACCGCGTACGCGAAATCGCGACCGCCGATCGCGCCCTATCAAGTCCCGCCGATGTTCCCGCCGGCGGCGACCCCCGAGATCGCCGGTTACCTCGACGGGTCGTGGGTGACGGCCGAGGGAGGCTGGATCGTCGCCCATCTGGAAGGCACCCCGTACGAGGTCGGCTTCCAGAACGGCTACCTGACGGCGCAGTCCGCCGCCTACACGATCGAGAACCTCTACGGCCCGCCCGGGCAGGTCCGGCGCTCGTATGTCGACCGAATCTCTCAGGACTTCATCTGGCCGCTCGTCCCGGCAGAGTATCGCCACGAGCTTCGTGGCGTCGCGGACGGCATCCAGGCGGCCGGCTACACCCAGGTCAAGCTCTGGGACGTGGTCGGGCTCAACGCACAGTGGGACGGTCCGGCATACCTGGCGATCCTTCCGCCCGCCGCCCCCATGTCGATCGCCAGGGACATCGTGACCCAGGCAGAGGGGCTCGGCCGCTGCAGCGCCTTCATCGCCACCGGCAAGGCGACGGCGGACGGCCGGCCCGTGATGGGCCACGAGTCGTGGTCGCCGTACGGCCTGATCTTCACGGCGAACGTCATGTTCACCGTCGAGCCCGAGGCGGGCCACGACTTCACGTACCAGTCCTTCGGCGGCTGCATCTGGAGCGGGATGGACTGGTACGAGAACAGCGCCGGCCTGCTGCTCACCGAAACGACCCTCGCCGACACCACCTACACGCTCGAGGGCGTGCCGGTCTTCGTGCGGGCGCGCAAGGCGGCGCAGTATGCGACGACCGTGTCGCAGGCGGTGGACATCCTCGTCGGCGGCAACAACGGCGCCTACTCAAACGAGTGGCTGATCGGTGACGCCGGCAACAGGATCGCGTCGCTGCAGCTCGGGGGCGAGACCTACGACCTGAACACCACCCGGAGCGGGTTCTTCGGATCGTGCAACTTCGCCTGGGGTCCGAACGTCAGGGCCGAGCAGCTCGCCGCGGGCTACGAGCCCCAGCCCTACGATCCCGCCACCATCTGCTACGCGCGCTACATCCGCTGGCAGCAGCTCGAGGAGCAGCACTGGGGCGACATCGATGCGGCGATCGGCATGACGATGATCTCGGACACCTACGACAGCTACCTGGGCACGGAGTCGCCCGGTATCAGGTGCCTGTGCGGCGAGCCCGAGTTCTACGTCCCGGATCTGTCTGAGGACGAGCAGGGGGCTTGGTACGTGCCTCACGGCTCTTTCGACGGCAAAGTCTGCACCGAGACGATGGCCCTCAATGGCCTGCGTTCGTGGGCGTGCTGGGGACGCGGGAGCGGCCATCACTTCGATGCCGACGCGTTCCTTGAGGCGAATCCCTGGTGGCCCTCGGAATGGAGCGCGATGGCGCTCTTCGGCCTGAAGACCTTCTCCGAGCAGAGCACGGACACGTGGGTGCTGCTCGGCGACTGACGGCGCTACGGAATGATCCGCTCGACTGAAGGGGGAGAGATGCGCAAGTTGCTTATCCTGCTGCTGGTGTGCGGCCTCGTTCTGCTCGTGTTCGCAGCGAGCGCGAGCGCGGGGACGAAGGCACGGCCCTTCCAGGGCTACATGGTCGGGACCATCACGTTCAGTCCCGGCGCCCCCGGCCCGCTGCCCAACCTGTGGGTGACCACGAACGCGGTCGGCGACGTCTCGCACATGGGCGCGAGCACGATGCTGTCCTTGCACGCCGCCGCCAATGCCTTCGGCGGCGAAATGACGCTGACCGCGGCCAACGGCGACACGATCGAAGGCACGTACGTAGGCAGCGGCACCATACCGTCCGACATCGCCATCGGCGACTGGTACGAGGTCTCGTCTGACACGACGATCACCGGCGGCACCGGCAGGTTCGCCAATGCATCGGCGTTCTTCCACTCGACTGCGATGCTCCAGTTCATGGGGCTCGGGGCGCCGGTCTGGCCGGGCATCTGGAGCTGGACCGGGACGATCACCTACTGACTCACCCCGACTGATGCCCGACAGGATGAGGGCCGGCACTTGTGCCGGCCCTCATCATCGCCGCGGCCGTCTCAGGAACCGGCGCCGACGTCGATCTTGTGGAGTATCGCCTCGGCGCCGCTGCTCCCGGCCCGCTGTCCGGCGGCGTAGATGTCGTCGTCGCTCGCGCGCACGAGACCGTAGAAGCTCTCGAGCCCGCTGCCCGGCCCGCTGTAGCGCCACATCCCCGTGGCGCCCGTCCAGGAAGGCGCGCCGACCGGTGGATAGAGGACGACGACCGCGTCACTCTCGTACGACAGCGCCGACAGCTCGATCATGCCGGCGCAGTAGATGCGGCCGCTGCCGTCCACCGCGACCTTGTTGAACCCCGCCGGCTTCTGAACGGCGCCGGCGAAGTCGCTGTAGAACATGGTCGACGTCCCAGGCCACGACGCACCGGGCTCCCACACACGCAGAAAGCCGACCAGCCCGGTCATCTCGGGGGTTGGCGAAGCCATCATCGTTCCGACCACGTACACGCGTCCTTTGGCGTCGACCGTCACGTCCGCGACCTCGTTCACCCCGGATCCAACGGTCGCCCAGGTCCGCTTGCCGCTCAGGGTGTACCTGAGGATGACCGGCCGCCAGCCGTTGGTCCAGAGGCCCCCGACCACCGTCACCGAGGTGCCCCGGACGCGCAGGAAGCGGCCGCCGTAGCTCACACCGAGCCCCGAGATCGTGCGCTGCCACACCCTGCCGCCGGACGGGCTCAGCTTGAGGGTGACGAACCGGCCGGTGTCCCCCGTCACGTTGCTCTCGCCCGTCACGTAGAGGTTGCCGCTGCCGTCGAGGCCGCACGCGAAGAAGAAGTCGAACTTCGAGGTCGAAAGGGCATAGGTCCACTTGCGATGACCGCCGGCGTCGTACTTCTGCACGATCGCGTCGTTCATGCCGTTCGCGGTCTCTGAGTAGCCCGCCACGTAGACGTTGCCGCTCTTGTCGACCACCACGGAGCGGGCGATGTCGTCGCCGTGCGCCTTGCCGTCCCAATGGCGCTGCCAAAGGAACGTGCCGTCGCTCGCCCGCAGCTTGGCGACGTAGACGTCGCCTTGGTTCGCGCCGCATCCGCCTGCGACGAAGAGGTTGCGCTTCGCGTCCGTCGTCACCGCCCAGGGAGCGACACCTCCGCCGCCGGGGCCCAGCGTGGTCTTCGACCAGATCTGGGTCCCGTCGGCGCCGACGCGCGACGCGACGAGAGGACCGGGGCCCGACGCGTATGAGTCGCCCGCCACGTAGACCGAGCCGACAGGGCCGACCGCAGTCAACTGGAAGGCCGCCAGCGCCGTGGCAGGCTGGTACGGCGATGCCCACGACCACGCTCCCTCCGGGGGCATGGCAGCGCCCGCGGCCGGCGTCAGCACGAGCAGGAACGTGAGAAGGACGCAGACCACGGAACAGACCACCAGGACGCGGCGCATGGGACCCTCCTCGTGCGGATGCCGGCTCAGCTCGTCGGGATGATACGCCCATCGACCGCGCGCTCCCAGGATCGACCTGGCACCCCGGCTGGCCCTCGCTACTCCGTCCGCGCGGTCTGCACCTGCGTGACGCGGTCGAGCAGCGGCAGCGTGATGCAGACCACGGCGAGCGCGGCGACGAGCCCGCCGCCCATGATGAGGTAGTAGCTCATGGCCGGCGGGCTCGAGGCCGAAGCCGTTGGGCGTGGCGCGCAGGATGAGGTCGGCGGCGAGCGAAGCCGGCGGCGGCGGACACGAGTGCGACCAGCACGAGCGGCACCGCCGCCTCGAGCACCACGACGCGGCGCAGGTGCGCCAGCGGCATGCCCGGTGAGGCGCAGCAGCGTGAACGGCCGCTTGCGCTCGATCAGGCCGCCGGCCACGGACACCGCCAGGCTGCAGCCGGCGATGACCAGGCTGAGGATGATGCCGACGTCGACCATGCGCTGCAGCAGGCTGACGAGCGCCCTGCGACTCGGCGGTCAGCTGGCTCGCCGACGACGGGCGGCGAGTAGGCCGGCAGCGCCGACCTGCAGGGCGGTGCGGACGCGCTCGACGCTGCAGCGTCACCGCCGTCGGTCGTGACGAGCAGCGCCTTCAGAGGGAGCGCGGCGAGCCCGCCGCAGGCGCGTGCGGGCTCGGCCTTCCAGGACGGCCTGCGGCCTCGAGGTCGCCGTTGAGCAGCGTGTCGGCGGGCACGGTGACGACGGCGCCTGCGCGGCGTGGCGCCCTTGGCCTGCGCCGGCCCGTACACGCCGCAGCCGGTCCCAGCGGCGGCGGCACGACCGGGACCGTTCACGCCGTCGGCGTCGTCCGCCGCCGGCCGTGCACCAGACCGGCCGTCACCAGGCGGCGTTGGACGTGCGACGCCGGCATACACCGGCACGAGGCGCGCGCGCCAGGCCGCGCGACGCCGCAGCAGCGACGGCGGCGTCGGCGGGCGCCGAGCGCGCCTGCCTCTTCGCCTGGTCCAGCCACTCGTGACCGTGCCCTGTGGGCAGCGTCATCTTGCCGAAGCCGTTGCCGTGGCCGATGGCGGTGCCGATCACTCCGACGAACACGGTGCCGACGAACACCGCCAGCACCAGGCCGCTGATGGCGCGGAAGGCGCGGCCGGGATCGTCGCTCAGGCGGCGGCCGGCGATGAGCGTCGAGTCGCGCCTGGCCAGCTTCGCCAGCAGGCGCGCCCCGACCATGGTGAGCCACGGCCCGGCGATCATCAGGCCGACGATGATGACGACGAACGCGGCCGAGGATGGTCCAGCACGCCGGATGTCGCCCGAGCTCTCGGGCAGCAGCGGGCCGCCGGCCAGCATGCCGAGGCCGAGCGACCACGGGCGCGAGGCGCCAGGCGCGCGGCGGCCTGGGCGTCACGTGCCGCGTCACGCCCAGCGGCGAGATGCGCACGCGGCGCAGCGACCACAGGCCGGCCAGCACGGCGCGCGAGCGGCACGCCGACCGCGACGCCGACGATGGCGAGCCGGCCGAGGCTCGAGGTCGCTCGTGAAGAACGGGTCGCCGGTGAACGGGATGCGGGCCACCAGCGGCCGGAAGAGCTAGAAGCCGGCGAAGCCCACGGCCACGCCGGCCACCGCGGCCAGCACCGGCCTCGACCGAGGCGATCGCGTTGACCTGCCGCGGCGTGGCGCCGACGAGGCGGAGCGCCGCGAAGCGCTCCTCGCGCCGCGCGGCGGCCAGCCGCGTGGACGTGGCGACGAACATCAGCACCGGGATGAGGAGCCCCGCGGCGCCGAGCCCGAGCACGATCTTGAAGAAGCCGTTGTAGTCGTGCTCCTTCGGCGCCGCCTCGATGCTGCGCACCTTGTAGCGCGCCCGGCTGTGCCGCTCAGCTCGGCGGCGGGCCGGCCGACGACGGCGATGAGCGCGTTGGGCGACGTGAGCCCGGCCTCTCGCCGATGATGCCGGCCTGGCGGCCGGGGAAGCGCGCGCGCAGCACGTCGGCCGGCGTGCTCGCGAGCAGGCGGGCGAGTGCGGGCGAGACGTAGTACTCGCCCGCCTCGGGCAGCCGTTCGAGCCCCGGCGTCAGCGGCGAGCGCGCGCCCGTGGCCGCGACCTCCACGCGGATGAGGGATCCTCGCCGTAGCTGTCGTGGACGAGTCGCCACCACAGCGGGTCCGAGGTCGTCTCGTCCACGCTCGGGATCCGGTTGTGCGGAGCTGGTGAGCAGCCAGCCCTCGCGCGCGTCCTTGGCCTTGAGGCCGTTGAAGCCGCTCAGCGTGAACAGCAGCAGCGCCACGCCCACGGCGACGCCGAGCGCGGTGAAGGCGAGCCGGAAGCCCGCCTCCCGCCCTCCCTTGAGCGAGAAGCGCAGACCCAGGGAGATCATCGATCAGGGACGGAGCGCACGGCCGGAAGCGTGGCCGTCGTGCCCGGTCGGGTCGGCGACACGGCCGTCGCGGACCATCACCTCGCGGTCGGCGTAGGCGGCGACGCGCGGCTCGTGCGTGACGATGATGACCGTGGTGCCCTGCTGCCGCGCGCGCGTCGACGAGCAGGTCCATGACCTGCTCGCCGGTGAGCGAGTCGAGCGCGCCGGTGGGCTCGTCGGCGAACAGCACCTGCGGCTCGGCGACGAGGCCGCGGGCCAGGGCGACGCGCTGCGACTGGCCGCCGCTGAGCTCGCCGGAGCGGCGGCCCTCGAGCCCGTCGAGCCCGAGCGGCGCGAACCAGCGCCGGGCGGCGGCATACGCCTGCGGCCGCCGCCGCCCCGCCAGCAGCAGCGGCAGGGCCACGTTCTCGAGCGCGCTCAGCTCGGGCACGAGCTGGCCGAACTGGAAGACGAAGCCGAACTGGGCGCGGCGCAGCTCGCTGCGCCGCGCCTCGCCCAGCGTGTCCACGCGCTGGCCGCCGAAGCAGCACCTCGCCCTGGTCGGGCACGAGGATGCCGGCCAGGCAGTGCAGCAGCGTGCTCTTGCCCGAGCCGCTCGGCCCCATGACGGCGACGATCTCGCCCGGCCGCACGCTGAAGTCGGCGCCGCGCAGCGCCGGCGTCTGGCCGAACGACTTGTGCAGGTCGTGGCAGCTGAGGATGGGGTCGGCGTCCGTGGCGATGCGCGTTCATCGGTGCAACTCCTTGGCGAGCTGGTCGAGCCGGGCCGAGGTGAGCTCGATCCAGCGCAGGTCGGCTTCGAGGTGGAAGATGGCGTGGTCGGCGAGCAGCGCGTCCAGGAAGGGCGCCTCGCGGCGGACGGCGGTGAGCTCGCGCATGCGCTCGAGGTGGGCGTGACGCTGCGCGTCGAGGTAGGCGTCGGCGGGACGCTGCAGCAGCAGCGCGAGGATGGTCTTGACGGCGAGGATCGTCTGCAGGTGGGGCTCGGGCGGCTCGGGCGTGGCGAGCCACGCCGCGAGGGCGGCCTCGCCCTCCCCCGTGATGGCGTAGAGCTTGCGCTCAGGGCCTTCGCCGGGTGCATTGCCTTCGGCCAGCACCCGGCCGTCCCGCGCCAGTCGCGACAGCGTGCTGTACACCTGACCGTAGGGCAGCGGCTTGTCGCGGCCGAAGTACTCGTCGTACTGGCGCTTGAGCTCGTAGCCGTGGTTCGGCTGCTGCTCGAGAAGTCCCAGAAGTGCGTAGCTGACGCTCATGAGCGGCACTATACACTGCGTGTATACACCGAGTCAATAACGGTTGCGATCCGTGCTCTGCGGCGCCCGTCAGTGAAGCCGGCGCCCCGTTGGGGCAAGAAGGGAGCATCCTGAGCATCTGGACGAAAGGAAGCGTCATGTACGTCCTCAACTACTGGCACACGGTCTCCGACTACGCGGAGTGGAAGAAGATATTCGACAGCGACCCCCTCGGCCGTGAGGCCTCCGGCGTACGCCGAGTCTCGATCGAGCGGCCCGTGGACGACGCGCACACGGTGATCGGTGAGCTCGAATTCGACACTCTGGGCGAGGCCGAGACCTTCGCCGGCCGGCTCCAGGAGGTGTGGAAGGGTCCCGCCCGCTCGACGGTCGCGGATGCGGGCCTTCGCATCACCGAGGTCCTGGTGCAGCAGGAGTTCCGCGGCGAGAGGACCCGGAAGGTCGCCTAGAGGCGCCTCAGCCGCAAGGATGGGGCGCGGGCCCTGGAGGCCTGCTCCCCGTCCTTCTTGTCCCCCAGATCCGCTGCGTCGCCGCCGAAGCTCCACTGGGCTGTGTCATGAGAGAACCACAGATGAAAGAGGCGCATGTCGACGGTCTGCGTATCGCCTATCAGCAGGCCGGCCATGGCGAGCCTCTGGTCCTGGTGCACGGCGGGATGGACGACAGCCGCTCGTGGCGGCTCCAGCTGGAAGGCCTGGCAGACGAGTTCACCGTGCTCGCGTGGGACGCGCCCGGGTGCGGGCGTTCCTCTGACGTACCAGAGAGCTGGCGCATGCCCGACTACGCTGCCGCGCTGGCATCGTGGCTCGGCGCCCTGGGGATCACCGGCGCGCACCTCCTCGGCCTGTCCTGGGGAAGTTCCATCGTCATCGAACTCTGCCGCCGGCACCCGACACTGCCCGCATCGCTCGTCCTGGCCTCCGCCTACGCGGGATGGGCCGGCTCCCTCTCGCAGGTGGAGACGGCGGCGCGCCTCGAGGGCATCCTCGCCGCCGCCGACCTCCCGTCTGAGCAGGCGATGGAGGGCTTGCCCGGGCTGTTCGCCGGCCCCGTCCCGGCTGATCTGCTTGAGGAGCTGAAGGCGATATGGGCCGACAACAGCGGCCTCAAGAAACCGGGCGGCTACCGCGCGGCTGCGCGGTCGATGGCGGAGGCGGACCTCCGCGACGTCCTCCCCCGGATCACGGCGCCGACGCTCCTCCTCTACGGTGAACTCGACCAGCGCTCGCCGATGCACGTCGCCCAGGCGCTACATGCCCAGATCCCGTCGTCCCAGCTCGCCGTGATCAAGGGCGTCGGTCACCTCGCCAACGTGGAGGCGCCCGCCGAGTTCAACACGCAGCTTTGCCGCTTCCTACGGTCCGTGCCCCGGGGACAGACAAGACGATGACAGCGCCAAGCGGGCGCTCCTGAGTGCGCCGCCAAGGCACCGGCGGATGGTCACGTACCAGGACCATCACCGGGACGACACTCCTGAAAAGCACTGCCGCTGGGGTAACGCTGAACGAGGACTTTCTTAGTCCTGTTCTGGCAATCAACCGTAGGAACGCCGCCGACCAGACGGCGGGGCGATGACGAAGGAGACACATCATGGCGACCCCGACCCGGTCGGCGCGCGATCCCCTCTCGGAGCTCGAGGCAGGCTTTCACGGCACCCTTCTGCGTCCCGGCCGGCGCGGCTACGAGGAGGCGCGCGCAGTATGGAACGGCATCATCGACAAGCACCCGCGAGCTGTCGCACTAAGCAGCGACGTCGATGACGTCGTACGCGCTGTCGGTTTTGGACGCCGCTACGGCTGGCCCCTCGCCGTCCGCGGAGGCGGCCACAACGTCGCGGGACTGGCGACCAGCGAGGGCGGCCTCGTCCTCGATCTCTCGGCGATGAACGGGGTCGAGGTCGACCCCGAGAGCAAGCGGGCGCGCGTGCAGGGCGGCGCGATCTGGCGGGACGTCGATGCTGCGACGCAACCACACGGGCTCGCCGCACCGGCAGGGTTGGTGTCGGAGACCGGTGTGGCGGGCCTCACCCTCGGCGGAGGCATCGGCTGGCTGCGCCGCAAGTACGGCCTGAGCTGCGACAACCTCATGGCCGCCGAGCTCGTCACCGCCGGCGGGGAGCGGGTCGTCGCGAGCGAGCGTGAGAACCCCGAGTTGCTCTGGGCTCTGCGCGGCGGCGGCGGCAACTTCGGCGTAGTGACGAGCTTCGAGTTCGCGCTGCACCCCGTGGGTCCCGAGATCGCGTACGCGCTGGTCTTCTACGACGGTGCGCAGACGGCGGAAGGCCTGCGCGGCTTTCGCGAGCTGGCGCGGTCGATGCCCGATGAGATCGCGCCGATCCTATTCACAGGCGCCGTGCCGGAGGCTGAGGGCATCCCCGCTGAGATCGTGGGCAAGCCTACGTTGGCCGCGGCGGCCGTGTACGTCGGTCCGCCAGAAGAGGGCGAGGAGCGGCTGCGCCCGCTGCGTGAGCTCGCGGCGCCGCTGGTGGACCTGAGCGGCCGCATGCCCTACGTCGACATCCAGCAGTTCCTGGACGAGGACTACCCGCGCGGCCGCCGCTACTACTGGAAATCGGCGACCATCGCCGAGTTGAGCGATGAGGTCATCGACATCGTCGCCGACTTCGCACGGCGCCAACCCTCACCGATCAGCACTATCGACGTGTGGCTGATGGGCGGCGCCCTCCGGCGCGAGCCGCCGGGCGGAGCCGCCTACAGCGGGCGCGGGGCGGGCTTCCAAGTCAATCCGGAGGCCGACTGGGACGACCCGGCGATGGACGACGCCAACATCGGATGGGCGCGGGGCATCATCGAAGCGCTGAAGCCGCACACGGTCGGCACGTACTTGAACTTCCCCGGCATGCTCGAGGAAGGCGAGCAGCAGTTGCGCCTGAGCTTCGGGTCGAACTATGAACGCCTCACCCAGGTCAAACGGCGCTGGGATCCTGACAACCTGTTCCGGCTGAACCACAACATCCCGCCCGCGGCCAAGGCGGCCTGACGGCCGAGGCAGCCTGACACCAAAAGCAGTGCCCATGAGACTGCCGATCCGCCCGTGAACCTCCCGATCATGCCTCCCGTCGCACCGATGCTCGCGCAAGCCGTCGAGGACATCCCCGTCGGCGCGTACAGCTACGAGCCCAAGTGGGACGGGTTCCGCTCGATCGTCTTCCGTGACGGCGACGAGGTCGAGATCGGCAGCCGCAACGGCGACCGATGACGCGCTACTTCCCGGAGGTCGTCGCGGCGATCAGGTCGGGCCTGCCCGAGCGCTGCGTCCTCGACGGGGAGATCGTCGTGCCCGACCCCTCGCGTGGGCGCCTCGACTTCGAGGCCCTGCAGCAGCGGATCCATCCGGCCGAGAGCCGAGTCAAGCTCCTTGCCGCAGCGCACCCCCGCGCACTTCGTCGCGTTCGACCTGCTCGCCCTCGGCGACCGCGACCTCACCGGTGAGCCGTTCAGGGAGCGACGCCGCGTGCTCGAGGAGGCCCTGGCCGGCGCGCAGCCGCCGATCCACCTCACCCCGGCCACGCACGATCCCGAGGTGGCGCAACGGTGGTTCGACGAGTTCGAGGGCGCGGGGCTCGACGGCATCGTCGCCAAGCCGCTCGAGGGGACCTACCAGCCGGACAAGCGGGTGATGTTCAAGATCAAGCACGTCCGAACCGCCGACTGCGTGGTCGCCGGCTACCGGACGTACAAGAGCGACGCGCAGGCGGTAGGCTCGCTGCTGCTCGGCCTCTACGACGACGAGCGGCGAACTCGTGAACGTCGGCGTCGTCGGAGCGTTCCCCGCCGAGCGGCGCCGCGCGCTGTTCGAGGAGCTCCAGCCGCTCGTCACCACGTTCGAGGGTCATCCGTGGGACTGGGCCGAGGGCGAGGCGACGACGCGCACCCCTCGCAGCTCCGAATCCAGCCGGTGGAGCGCCGGCAAGGACCTGACGTTCGTGCCGCTCAGACCCGAGCGCGTCGTAGAGGTCCGCTACGACCACATGGAGGGGGACCGCTTCCGTCACACCGCCCAGTTCGTTCGCTGGCGTCCCGACCGCGACCCGCGTTCGTGCACCTTCAGCCAGCTCGAGGAGCCCGTCCGGTTCGACCTCTCCGACGTCCTCGCGTGAGAGCGTCGGTGCGAGATCGCGCGCGATCGGAAGAGCCTGCTGCGCGCTGCCCCGCCGGCGGCCCTCATCACTCCGACCCACCGGCGTAGCCGCGCAAGGTCGGGGGAACCGCGCCCATGTACCGCGGCGGCTCGGGAGGCCGTCAATGGCTGCGGCAAGGGAGGCCGTCGATGGCATCAGCATGGGCGCCGAGTGGCGCGGCCTGAATCGTGGCAAGGGGCCGCGCGGAGGCGCGGACATTCAGTCGATTCTGCGGAGCGCCGCAGACCATGGCGCCCGTTATCCATAGGAGCACATCATGAGCACACGTCGTACCTTCATCACGCTGACCATGGGGGCCGCGCTGGTGCTGGCCCTCATGGCCTTCGGGACATCCAGCGCCCTGGCGAGTGACTTCTCGGGTCACGTCTACGTACAGACCGACGAGCCCACAAACCACGTCGTCGTCTACGACCGCGCCGGCGACGGCACCCTCACCATGACCGGCAGCTTCGCCACCGGCGGCGAGGGCGGAGTGGCCGCCGGCGCGGTCGTCGATCCGCTCGCCTCGCAGAGCTCGCTCGTCACCGCAGCCGGCGGCCGGCTGCTGCTCGCCGTCAACGCCGGCAGCGACAGCATCTCGCTGTTCTCGGTCACCGGGGACGGTCTCAGCCTGCGCCAGGTCATCGGCTCCGGCGGCGACTTCCCCGTGAGCATTGCCGTCCGCGGCCACCTGGTCTACGTGCTCAATGCCGGCGGAGACGGCTCGGTGCGGGGCTACCGGCTCTATGAGGGCCGTCTCATCCGCATCCCCCTGTCGACCCGCACGCTCGGCCTCGGGAACGGCAACCCGCCCTTCTTCCTGACGTCTCCGGGTCAGGTCGGGTTCACCCCCGACGGGAGCAGGTTGATCGTCACCACCAAGGCCAGCACCAGCTCGATCGACGTCTTCGCGGTCTTCCCGAGTGGGCGTCTCAGCGGGCAACCGGTCGCGACCCAGTCGGCCACACCGGTGCCGTTCGGATTCGTGTTCGATCCCGCGGGCAGGCTCGTCGTCATCGAGGCGGCCACCAGCTCGGTGAGCACGTACCTCATCAACGGCGACAGGACCCTCACCACTCTGGGTTCAGCCGCGGACGGACAGGCAGCCGGCTGTTGGATCGTCGGCGCGAGAGGCTTCTTCTACGTCTCCAACGCGGGCAGCGCCAACCTCAGCTCCTTCCAGCTGGGAACGGACGGAAGTCCGGCGCTGATCGGCGTCGCGGCGACCACGGGCGCGGGGACCATCGACGCGGCCGCGAGCCCCGACGAGATGTACCTCTACGTCGAGAGCGGTGGCACCGGGACGGTGAGCGTCTTCGCCGTGCACGCCGACGGCACGCTCTCCCCGATCCAGACGGTGACCGGGCTGCCCATCCCGATCGAGGGCATCGCCACGAACTGAGCGCCGGCGAGGGCATCGCACGAGCTGACCGACGAGGGCATCGCGGTCAACCGTGCGACAGCGACGGCCCGCGGGCGAGAGCTCGCGGGCCGTTGTTGACTGGGGCGGCCCCGCATGGCGGGGCCGCCCCATAGTCTCGGGAATGCTTCTTCCGTAAGCACGGATCGTGCGACGCGTTGCCCCTCGAGTTCCTCTCGCGGTCAGCGACGTCGCGGCCGTGCCGATGTTCGACGTACTACTGTTGATATCATCGCAGCAGCCGAAGGGTGCCCCTCAAATCGGGAGGAAGCGTGACTGAGACGATGACTGCAGCAGCAGAGGAGGGCTCGCCATGGTGACCAGACCTCTGGCACGCTTCCCAAGGACGATCCCGATGCCTCGGGTCGCCGCCGCAGTATCGCTCTGCTGCCTTGTGATCATCGCCCTGGGATGTGGCGGCGCGACGGGGAGTCGAAGCATCTACGAGGGCGACTGGTCGAACACTCAGGGAGAGGACGCCTCCTACCACGATCTCCACGTCACAAAGGCGGGGGACGGCTATCGAGTCAGGATCGACGCGACCGCAGCGGATGACGGCAGCGAGCACGAACTGTCGTTTGACGCCTCAGACGGCGGCGACGCCCTCACGTTCATCGCCGCAGAAGACCCGGACACCGAGACCGCAACCATCACGGCATCGGGTGACACCCTCACCCTGAACTGGTACGGCGACACCTTGACGTTCGCGCGGGACTAGATCGCTGCATCCGCCTGGGACCGCGCTCGGGATCGCCAAGGAGTCAGGGCGTGGAGCACTCTCTACTACCCCCATCATTGCGCTCGTCTGCGGGGAACTCTTAGTATGTGGAGGATAGGACGCGGAAGCGAACGGCTTCGTCATTCGTGACACAGCAGTGGGCTCAGGAAGGTCCGAGGGGGAGGAACCTGTGGCGAACCGCGCGAACCCAGGCAACCAGCATGGCGACACGGACGGCGGGCGGACCGGCGAACGGGGGCGTCAGGGACAGCGGTCCGTCGATCGAAGAGAGTTCTTGATCAGGTCGGGCAAGATCGTCGTCGTCGCGGAGCTAGTCTCCCTCCTGCCGTTCCTCTCCGCCTGCAGCCCGGGTGGCACCCCTTCGTGCGAGAGCAGCCTCGCTCCCGAGTCGGCCGACTGCAGTGTTCAGTGGCAAGCAGGCGAGCCCGCGCCGTGCAGGGAGTGCACTGCCGACTGCACTGAGTACGAGACCGACTGCAACTACGCTGGCTGCACGGGCGGCTGCACGGAGTGCACGGACTGCACCGGCTACTGCACCGACGATTGCACGAGCGGGTGCACCGACTACTGCACGGACTGCACGGACTGCACGGACTGCACGACTGCACCGACTGTACGGACTCCACCGGCGGCACGGACGACTGCACGGATCATTGCACCACGTACATCTGCGCCCAGTGCGAAGTGTGTCTCACGTGCACGTCGGGAACCGCCCCCTGGTGATGCCGTCGCAGCGAACCTCAGGAGGAGACCAGACAAATAGGGAACCTCGGCCCCTGCCTGGTCGACTGCGTAGGACCTCGGAACTCCTTCGCTTCTGGCGCAACGGGCAGCTCCTCCTGGTCGACGGGCAAGCGATGCGGCCCCTGCTGGTGAATCGCGGCGGCAGAGAGGTCGAAGCGTTGCTGGCGGAGGTCGACGCCGTCCGCGATGTGGGCACGCTTCTCGCCGAACGCGTCGAAGCCGGACTTCTCAGGACGCTCCTCAGCCACCGCATCGTCGTCGACGAGGCCCAACCGGAGCCGTCACCGCGCCGCCAGGCATACAGCGAGACGGAGCAGCCGAAGGGATTGTCCCTCTACCTGCTCCTTGCGCAGGACTGCAACCTCGGCTGCGTCTACTGCCTCAACGGCGAGGCGACCTACCACCGGTCGGACGCGCCTCGCATGTCCAGAGAAGTCGCCCTGCGTGCCGTGGAGATGTGCCTCGAGCGGCTCCGTCCCGGCGGGATGCTGCAGGTGGTGCTGTTCGGCGGCGAACCGCTGCTCAACTGGTCCCTCGCGAAGACGCTGATGGAGGAGGTCGAGACAGATGTCCTCCCCAGCCATCCCGACCGCTCCGTCCACTTCCACCTGACATCGAACCTCGCCGAGACGCCGCCGGACCTCCTCACTCGTATCGAGCGCCACAAGATGACGGTGCTGTGCGACGTCGACGGACCACCCGAGGTGCACGACGCGACACGGCCGTTCAGAGATGGCCGAGGGTCGTGCGCCCGCATCTCCGCAAACGTGCGCCGCCTTGCGGACGCCGGCATCCCGGTCGCGCTGAGGGCGACCATCACGTCCCGCAATGTCGACCGCATGCTCGACATCGCCCTCTACCACAGGGAGATCGGGGGATCGAGCACGGCGATGGTGGCGGTGAACGCCGTCAACTCGGACGAGCAGGTGCTCGGGCCAGATCTCCTGCCCGACCCCGAGCGATACGCCCAAGGGCTCAGAGCCGTCCTGAGCGAGTGCGGCTTCCCTCTCGAGAAGATCTTCCCTTTCAGTCTGATGAAGGGACGCATCCGGCCGGGGGCGCGCAGCACCATTGCCTGTGGAGCACCGCACGGCAACACCCCCGTGGTCGGGACGGACGGCGAGATCTACGCCTGCATCTACCTCGTGGGCATGTCCGCCTATCGGATCGGCAACGTATCCGACGCCGTCAGCTTCCCCGATCGGGACGTGGTGGAGCGCATGAGGGAGGCCGCTCACGTGGACAGCCTGCCCGGGTGCAGGACTTGCAGCTACCGGTTTGTCTGCGTCGGCGGTTGCCCTATCGGCCACCTGCTAGTCACAGGGAAGCGCGACGTGGGCGACTACGTACGTGCTTACCACCGGGAGATGCGGTGCCGCATCAGCCAGACCGTGGTCGAGGAGATCCTCTGGCAGGTGGCCGAGCGCGCGTCGGCGGAGCTGACGGGTGACCACACGCGGGCGGCGCTCTGCGTCTAGAGACGGCCATGGAGAAGCGTCCGGCGAGGGCGGCGACCGCGGGCGGCTCTCTGCTACCTCGACACGGGACGGACTGAGGTGCAACATCCGGGCATGGACCTTTTCGATCCCTACGCCATCGGCCCACTCCAGCTGCGCAACAGGTTCGTGCGGAGTGCGACGACGAGCGGCTGGGCCGACGAGCGTGGGATCGTCGGCCCGGAGATCATCGCCCGCTACGCCGAGCTCGCCGTCGGTGGCGTGGGACTCATCGTCAAGGGTCACCTCTACGTGGACCGGCGGGGTAAGGCGCACGCCGGCATGGCCGGCGCGAGCGGTGACGAGCACCTGCCGGGGCTCGCCGAGGTCGCGCGCGTAGTGCACGAAGCGGGCGGGCGCATCGTGGCGCAGATCAACCACGGCGGCTACGAAGCAGAGGCCGGCGAACGTATGGGGCCGAGCGACGTCGTCACCGGCGAGTGGCGCGCCCGGGCAATGGACGCGGCCGAGATCCGGCAGGTTGTCGCGGCGTTCGGCGAGGCCGGGCGCCGCTGCGTGGACGCCGGCTTCGACGGCGTCCAGATCCACGGCGCCCACGGCTATCTGGTGAGCCAGTTCCTCAGCAAGCTGGCGAACCGGCGCAGCGACGAGTGGGGCGGCGACCTGCGCCGGCGCATGCGCCTGCTCCGCGAGATCTACCTGGAGCTGCGCGGCCGCCTCGGCGAGAAGGTGGTCATCGGCGTCAAGCTCAACTGCGACGACTTCAGCGCGGACGGCTTCACGGTCGAGGAGTCGGCCGAGGTCGCCGCCGAGCTGTCGGCGCTCGGCATCGACTTCATCGAGGTGAGCGGCGGCGGCTTCGGCGAGGACGAGGCACTGCGTGCCACACGCGGCCGAGCGGCCGGCTCCGCGCTGGCCGCCGTCCCCGCCCTGGGCGAGGCAACCTTCGCCGGCCACTGCGCGACCATCCGCAAGGCGACAGTGGGGACGCCTCTGGCCCTGGTGGACGGCCTGCTCAGCCTCGCGGCCATGCAGGCCGTCGTCGACCAGGGCCTCGCCGACCTCGTCAGCATGAGCCGGCCCTTCATCCGCGAGCGCGACCTCGTCACCCGGCTGGCGCTGGGACAGGCCGAGGCAAGTTGCACCCACTGCGACGAATGCTTCGACTTCCTCGGCGTCGAGATGCTGCACTGCGCCCTCGACTGATCGAGGTCAGGACTCACGCCCGGTTTGCAGTGAGCAGCCCCTCCACCCTCTGGAAGTGACGGATGTCGATGCTGACCAGCCTGGCCGCGCGACTGCGAGCGCGCACCCTTGAGGCAGAGTGAGAACAGGGAGGCAGCTTTAGCACCACGCTCGTCTCCACCTGGCGGCGCCGGATGCGCCAGGAGCGCCGCAGAGACGGTCCTCCGCCTCGCACGGCCCGACCCACACGGCCACAACGTCATTGTTCTTCAGCATCACGTGAAAGGATGACAGCCGTGTGGAGGAGATGAGCTGGTTCGACTCCGACAGGAAGAAGTACTCGACGCTGGCTGAGGCATGGGTCGTCCCGGCCCCCGGCCGTTGCGTCCAGTGCGGGGTGTGTTCGTTCAACTGTCCCATGGGCATCGACGTGCGGCGACACGTGTGGCGCGGCGAGCCCGTCCGAGACTCGCGCTGCCTGACCTGCAGCCAATGCGTGGATCGTTGTCCCCGAGGCCTGTTGCGTTTCGAGCCGATCGCCGTGCTCACCGGCGCCACGCACCCGATGCACGCAGACAACGCGGGACCGGACACCGCGCGAGGCCGGAGCGAGGCGTAGGGGGCGGAGATGGCACGGCAGCATGTCCTCATCGGAGCCGGCCCCGCCGCCGTCGCCGCCGCGGAGGCGATCCGCGACGCGGACGCTGACGCCGCGATCACTCTCGTCGGGGCCGACCCAAGCGGCTACTACTCCCGCCCCGGGCTCGCCTACTACCTCGCCGCCGAGATCCCTGAGCGGCGCCTCTTCCCCTTTACGCGCGATGACTTCGCCCGCCTTCGCGTGACCCTGGTGGCGGACCGTGTCACGGCCGTCGACGCGCAATCGCAGAGAGTGTCCCTCGCGAGCGGCGGGACCATCGGGTATGACCGCCTGCTGATCGCCACCGGCTCGCAGGCGGTCCGCGTCAAGGTTCCCGGCGCCGACCTCGATGGGGTCGTCAAGCTCGACGACCTGACCGACGCCCGCGACCTCATCGCCCGCTGCAAGAAGGCGAAGCGGGCGGTGGTCGCAGGCGGCGGCATCACGGCGCTAGAGATCGTCGAGGGCCTTCATGCCCGGCACGTGCCGGTCGACTACCTGATGCGCCAGGAGCGCTACTGGCGGAACGTGCTCTCCGAGAGCGAGTCGCGGCTCGTCGAGAACGGCCTGAGCCGAGAGGGCGTCACCCTGCATCACTTCACGGAGCTGGGGCGCATCATCGGCCGCGACGGACACGTCACTGGCGTCGAGACCACCGACGGCAAGGTACTCCCCTGCGAACTCGTCGCGATCGCCATCGGCGTTCGCCCGCTCATCGACCTGGCGAAGGCGGCGGGACTCGCTTGCGGGCGCGGCATCCTGGTCGACGCGCACCTGCGCTCGAGCGACGAGCACATCTACGCGGCCGGCGACGTCGCCGAAGCCGTCGACGAGGCCAGCGGCCGGCGCACATTGGAGGTGCTCTGGAACTCCGCCGTCACCAAAGGCCGCATCGCCGGTCTCAACATGGCGACGGCCCCGGAGCAGATGCTGCAGAAGGGCCTCGCCCTCAACATCACGCGGCTCGCCGGCTACAAGACCACCATCATCGGCAGTGTCGGCAGCGGCAAGGACCGCGATCTCGAGACCCTCAGCCGCGGCGACAGCCAGACCTGGTCCGAACTCGGACCGTCGGCGCTCGTGGAGGCGCCCGTGCCGGGCGCCCAGGTGCGCCTCGCGTTGGCAGAGCGCACCATCATGGGCGCCCTGGTGATGGGCGCCGACCAGACCCTCTCGCTGCCGTTGCAGGAGCTGGTCGGGGCTCGCGCGGACGTGAGCGCCATCGCGGGCCGCCTGCAAGAGCATCAGGCACCCGTCGCCGACATCGTGACGAGGTTCTGGCGGGAGTGGTCGGAGCGCCGCGAGTCAGAGCAGACGGACGAAGCGCACTCCGTTGGAGGGCCCCGACATGGATAGAGCTGCCGCGGAGTTCAACGTCCCTGCGGCGCCACGGCGCGTCCCGGCCCTGGAGCTGTGGTACGCGCTCGCTGCGATCGCCGGAGTGACTGTCCTCTACCTGATCGCCTACCAGCAGGCCGGCGTCATGCCGGCCGCGTCGGGCCTCATCGGGCACGGCATCGGCATCGTCGGCTTCGTGCTGATGCTCATGACGGCCACGCTCTACTCGCTGCGCAAGCTCAGCAACGAGGCTCGCTGGGGGAGCGTGCAGGGCTGGCTGCGCTTCCATATGGTCACCGGGCTCGTCGGGCCCTACATGGTCCTGCTGCACACGGCGATGCGCTTCGCCGGGCTGGCTGGGCTGGCGATGCTGCTGACCGTGGTCGTGGCGGCCAGCGGCCTCGTAGGGCGCTACCTCTACGCCGCGGTGCCACGCGACGTCGACGAGACGGAGAAGACTGCCGGAGGGGCGACGGACATCAGCAGTGGGGCGGCGGAGAGCGGCAGTGGGGCGGCGGGCGAGCAGGAGCTCACGCCCGACTTCGCCCGCCGCCGCTCCAGCCTCGCCCGCCGCCGCCGCGCCTTCGCCACCTGGCACGTCTTGCACGTACCTCTGGCCTGGGCGCTGTTTGCCGTCGCCTTCGTCCACATTCTGGCGGCCCTCTACTACGCGACGCTCCAGAAGTAGGCGGGGCGGGCGTCCGGTCATGAGTCGACGGTCAGAAGCGGCGTTCGTGAGGCAAGGATGAAGAAACGCCCCGGCTTTCTCTCCCCTACCGGGATCGTCGCCGCGGTCGTCGTCCTCGCGGCCGCGCTCATCCTGACGTTGGTCGCGGCCCCGACCCTCTACAGCCCGGGCGGCCTGAACGCGGAGGCAAAAGGCTCACGCCTCGGGGGGGTCGCCACCCACGCCCAGCTGGGCCACGACTGCGGGGCCTGCCACACAGCGCCCTGGAGCTCGCAGACCATGGCCGACAAATGCCTCGCCTGCCATACCGACGTGAAGACGCAGATGGCGGGCAAACAGGGCATCCACGGCAAGATGGTGCCTGCTGCCTCCCCGACCTGCCACGGCTGCCACCCCGAGCACCACGGCGCGAAGGGCGCGCTCACCAGCCTGAACGAGGCCACCTTCCCGCACCAGCTCACCGGCTACTCGCTCAACGACCACCGTAGGACCAGCCAGGGCAAGCCGTTCACCTGCGCCGATTGCCATCCCAACGGCATCATGAAGTTCGATCCGGCCGTCTGCGCCGACTGCCACGCCAAGATGGACGCGAACTTCATGACCCAGCACGAGGCGACCTTCGGCAAGGACTGCCTACCCTGCCACAACGGGAGCGGCGGCGCGAAGGTCGACCACAGCAAGTTCGCCTTCAAGCTCACCGGCAAGCATGCCGGCCTCCCCTGCAGCGACTGCCACTCGGGGGCCAAGTCACTCGCGGACTACCAGAAGGCGCCGCAGGACTGCTACTCGTGCCACGCCAAGGACGACCATCACAACGGGTCCTTCGGCACGCAGTGCGGTCAGTGCCACACGACCTCAAACTGGTCAGACGCGACGTTCGACCACTCCGTCTTCCCCGTGAACCACGGCAGCGACCAACAGCAGGCCTCCTGCCAGACCTGCCACCCCAACGGGACCTCCACCTACACATGCTTCGGATGCCACGCCCACACCCAGGCCAATGTGGTATCGCAGCACGAGGGGCGGTCGCTCGCGCAGTTGACGGACTGCATCAAGTGCCACGCGGGAGGGAAGTCGGGAGGCGACTGACGGACCTAAGGCGGTCGCCGGCGACGGCCACACTGCGGGCCTCAGTTCGTCGCTGTCTTCGCGCGCGCCAGACGTCAGGCCCAGTTCGCGGTCAGCAGCCCCTCCACCCTCTGGAAGTGACGGACGTCGTTGCTGACCACCGTCGCCCCCCGGCTGCGTACTGCAGCACCACCGACGTCTCGACCTGGCGCTCGGGGATGCGCCAGTAGCGTCGCAGCAGGCGGTCCTTCTCCTCCGGCGTCACGAGCCGGAAGCCATGCCGCTCGTAGAAGCGGACCGCCCACGCGGCGTCGGCCCAGGTCCCCACGAGCAGCGGTCCGTGCGGCAGGCCCGTGAGGTGGGCCAGCAGGCGGCTGCCGACGCCCCCGCCTTGGCGCTCGGGCAGCACGTAGGCGTGGCGGATCAGGGTCACGTCGTCGACGTCCTGGATGCCCATCAGCCCCCAGAGCTCCTCGCCGCCCCCCTGGCCATCCTCGCCGCCGCGCCCGCCGACCGCGAACCAGCCGAAGAAGCGCACGCCGTCGGCGACCTCGGAGCGCAGCTCCGCGGCCGGCATGTAGGGGACGCGGTAGCGGTCGGCCGGGATGACCCCGGCGTAGGCCGTCGCCGCCGCGTTGATGACGGCGAGCATGGCGTCGAAGTCGGCGGTGGCGCAGGGACGAATGGTCATGAGGAGAGCCTACAGAAACCCCTGGCTTCCGGGGAGCATGCTGCGCCACCTTCGTCGCGCTCATCGCCAGCGGCCAACGCTTGACAGTCATGCTACGCTATCACCTGTAAGAACTATCTGACAGGTGAAGGAGGACAATGACACATGCGCATCCGACCGGCGACGAGCTCGTCGAGATGCTTGCGGCTCTGTCCAACCCGTTGCGGCTGCGCATCGTCGCGACGCTGGCCGGCGGGCGCGACTACGTGAGCCACCTCGCGCGTGAGATCGGCGTGAGCCGTCCCCTGGTGCACATGCACCTGCAGCGGCTCGAGGCCGTCGGGCTCATCACCGGCAGCCTCGAGCTCTCCGAGGACGGCAAGGCCATGAAGTACTTCGAAGTCACCGACTTCGCCCTCCAGCTCACTCCCCAGACGCTGGCAGAGGCGGCCGAGACCCTGACCATCCCGGATCCCGGCAAGGGTCCGTCAAGAAAGGAGCACTCCTGATGCTGCACACACTGGCAGTGACGATCAGCGGGGCGGAAGCGGCCATCATCATCGTCGCGATCATCGTGGTCTTCTTCGTGTACGCGGGCTTCCAGAGCCGGCGGCTGCAGATCCGCAAGGCGGAGATCACCGCCGGCCGCGAGGAAGATCTGCAACAGCTCGTCGCCCGCTACGAGCAGCTGGCCGAGACGACGCTCGACGCACAGCAGCGCGTCGCCGCGGACGTCTCCGAGCTGCGCTCGCGCACGACGTCCATCGAGCAGATCCTCCGCACCGTCGAGTGATGCCCACGTCGCCCGACCCGACCCTTTCAAGGAGCCATCGATGAGTACCTGCAGAAGGACCGTGTGCCGATGAGAGCCGTCGTCTACACACAGTACGGCCCGCCCGAAGTCTTGCGTCTCGCTGAAGTGGCACGACCGGTCCCCCGGGACGACGAAGTGCTGATACGCGTACGCGCGACCACCGTATCGGCGCCGGACTACCGGTGCCGGAGCTTCACGGTGCCCCTCTCGTTCTGGATCCCCGCCCGTCTGGCCCTCGGCGTGCTGAAGCCCAAACGGCCGGTCCTCGGCGCCGAGCTCTCCGGCGAAGTCGAAGAGACAGGCAAAGACGTGACCAGGTTCAAGAAGGGCGATCGGGTCTTCGCCGCGACCCTCATGCGATTCGGCGCCTACGCCGAGTACGCGTGCCTCCCCGAAGCCGGCGTGATCGCAACGATGCCGGCCAACATGACCTACGAAGAGGCTGCCGCCGTCCCGATCGGAGCCCGCGCCGCCCACCACTTTCTCAAGAAGGCGAACATCAAGAGCGGCCAGAAGGTCCTCGTCTACGGGGCCTCAGGCAGTGTAGGTACCTTCGCCGTCCAGCTCGCCAAGTACTACGGAGCTGACGTCACCGCCGTGTGCAGTGGCTCCAATGTCGATCTGGCGAAGTCCCTTGGCGCCGATGCCGTCGTCGACTACACGAAGGACGACTTCGCCGCCAAGGGCGAGGTCTACGACGTCATCTTCGTGGCGGTGAACAAGGCCGCCTTCACCGACTGCATGAGGGTGCTGAAGCCGAACGGCATCTACCTGAACGCCACCACGCCGGTACGCACCCTCCGCATGCGGTGGGCAGCCCTGACCAGCGGCAAGAAGATCGTCACGGGAGAACACCCCAGCGAAAATGCCGACGACCTCGTCTTCCTCAAGGGCCTCATCGAAGCGGGAGCGACTGCGTTCGGCCATAGACCGGCGCTACCCCCTTGAACAGATCGTGGAAGCTCACCGCTATGTCGACCAGGGCCACAAGAAGGGGAGCGTGGCGATAGCGACCGGCTGAAAGCCACGCCCACCCGCCAGAGCGGGGCATCCGTTGGCATCAGGTCGGGACGTCGCTCCCCGGGGTGTCGCTCAGCTTCAGCTCGAGTATCTCCCGCGACACCCGGTTGACCTCGCGGGCCACGTCGGCGAGCGGGTCCTGCACGTTGAAGTCCCCCTTGGTCGTCAGAATGAGCGTGTCGCGAGACTCGCTGTCCGAGCCGACACCCGGACGCCCGAAGTGCTTCTCCTCGCGAACGGCGATGACGTACTGGGGGTTGATGTAGATCGGCGAGCCATTGGCGTCCTTGAACTCGATGAGCATGGCTGCACTGTTCCTTTCGAGTCGCCCTGGTGGCCCCCGCCACTGCACATACCTGGAAGACCCGCCCTGCCCATCGGCACCACACGGAGGACCTGCCGGGAGTCGTGCCCCGGGTGGGACGTGACGTTCGCAAACGAGAACGAGCCGTCCCTGGAAGTGGAGGTTTCTCCCCGGGTTGGAATAGGGCGTCGGGCACGAACCAGGAGTAGCCGTCGGGGTCATACCAGCCCCACACGACCCAACAGTCCGTCAGAGGATTGCCGTCGAAATCCTCTATGGTGCCGGTGAGGGAGTAGGTCTTCTCGACTGCCTGGGCGAACGAGCCCGCCGGCCCGGACGCCGCGCGATGCTGCACGCGCAGCGAGTCGATGTGCCGGGACGCTCTGGACGCGCTTGCCGCCGAGGCCCAGATCAGCGTGAAGGCCAGCACGCAGATCACGATCGCAGATAGACGTTTCATGTGCCCCCCTGTCCCCCGCCATAGGTCGCGCAGCTCAAGCGCATGGTACTTCGAGCCAAACAGCGCCTGATTCCGCAGACGCTTGGACCTGGCCGCCGCGCCCACCGGCATCGAACCAGATCACACCTCCGTGATCTCGTGAGGGATGTCGTTCAGCCGGACGGCGCCCTCCTGCGTCACCACGAACTGGTCCTCGATCTGCATCTCACCCATGCCCGGCAGCTCCATGGTCGGCTCGAGCGAGATCACCATGTTCTCCTCGAGGACACGGTCTTCGTAGGCGCGGTCGTCCACGATCCGCTGGTAGCCGATGAACGGCCATTCGTGCACTTCCAGGCCCACGCCGTGCCCGACGCCCCACCAGTCGCGCTCGCCGTAGGCGGCCGTCAGGACCTTGCCGGCCGCCGCCTCGACGGCCGACGCGCGCACCCCCGGTCGCGCGGCCGCGGCGGCCGTCTGATGCGCCTCCAGCAGGACCTTCAGCACGTCCTTCTGCCGTGCGGATGCCTTGCCGAGCACGAACGGCCGCGAGACATCGCAGCAGTACCCCCGATACATCGTGCCGAAGTCGATGGTCACCGGATCCCCGGCCTCGAGCACCCGGCGTTCGGCCTGCCACCAGCCGCTCGAGTGCGCCTCGTCCCGTCCCGACACGACCATGGTGGTGTGCGGAAAGGCCTGCGAACCGTGCGCCCTGCAGACGCGCTCCATCTCTCCCTTGACGTCCGATTCCGTGACGCCGGGTCGCATGAAGCGGGCCGCCGCCTCGAGACCTCTCCCGGCGATGGCGGCGGCCCCTCTCAGGCACTCGAGCTCGTACTCCGACTTCACCGACCGCTCGTGCTCCAGGATGTCCGAGGCCATCTCGAGCCTCGCGGGCCCCACTTCGTCTCGCAGCCGCAGATAGAGGGTGGGACCGACCGAGTACTCCCCCGCGATGCCGACGGCGGACCGCTCCAGTCCATGGTCGGAGAGGAAGTCACGGACCACCTTCACGCAATCGCCTGCCCCCCTGACGTCCGTGATCCAGGTACACGTCTGCGGGAAGTAGTTGGCCGCATCCTTGACGAGCACCGCATCGATGGCGGGATCGAGAGGCAGCAGCATCATGCAGTCGCCGAAGTACGGCTCGTAGCCGGAGAGGTAGAGCACGTGCCCACGCTGCCCGAAACGCAGGTTGCCGGGCGAGGAGAAGACGATCAGAAGCTCCAGCCCTCTGCCGGCCATTCTTCGTCTGACAGCGGCGAGGCGCCTGTCGATCTCGTGGCTGGGGATCCCCAGCTCATCTGGCGCCGGATGCTCCATGTGCGCCCCGGTCACGCCGCCTCCGCTATCACACGACCGACCTCGCTGGCAGACGCGCCCAAGGTCAGCAGCGCCCTGATGAGCAGGTCGAGCGAGACGGAGGGATCGGCGCTCTCCATCTTGGCCACGCGCGACTGACTCGAGCCGAGGCGGCGTGCCACCTGCGCCTGGGTCCACGAGTTGCGCCTGCGGACCTCCCCAAGGTGAAGGGCTAAGGCGAGCTTGAGTTCGACGTACGCTGCTTCTTCGGGCGTCATCCCGAGGAAGTCGGCAGCATCGCCAAAACGCCAGCCGCCCTTCTCGAGCCTGTCCCGCTTCCTCGGATCCATGCTGCTACTCCTCGCCGTGCAGCCACACCAGCGGCTTCTGGTCGCCGAACATCGTATATCAGGGCTGACATATCGACAAGGGTGAGGGCATTGGCTGAACCTGACGGCGGTGCCGACGATGCGAAGGATGACGGGTGGCTCAGGCAGGTGACGTTGCCGGGGCCGGCGGCCCGGAGCTTGGCGCGTCCACTGGACCAGTGATAGGGTCCGCAGCTCGAGCTCGACGCTCACCCGAGGGCGTGTTGACCGGCGAACTGCCTAGGGAGGCGATGCAGTGGATCAAGTCCGAGCGCTCCGCCCAGCCCTCATCCTCATCCTCGCTGCCCTGATCGCCCTGTGCGTCACGGCCTCCCCCGCGGCAGCCACCCGCATCTCAGAGAAGCGCGCCAAGGCGCGTGAGATCCAGGCGAGGCTGGAGAAGGTCTACCCGCAGGTCGACATGGCGGTCGAGCGCTACAACCAGGCGATGGAGCGCCTCGGCACCGTCGACCAGCAGATCAAGCAGAACGAGCACCAGCTCCGGGTGGCGAAGTTCAACCTCGAGGCTGCCAAGGCGCAGCTCGAGGCACGCGCCGTCAGCATGTACAAGACCCGGGATGTCGGCATCGTCGACGTGCTCTTCTCCACCAGCAGCTTCGACGAGCTGGTCACGCAGCTCGACATGATGCAGCGCCTCGGCGCGAGCGACGTCTCGATCGTGAAGCAGATCGACGCCTACAAGCGGGACATCGAGGAACGCCATAGCCAGCTCGAGGCCGACCGCCAGACGGCGGCGCGGCTGCTCGAGGAGGCCAAGCAGCAGAAGCAGACAGATCCAGTCACTAGAGGCCAAGCTCCAGCGCATGGAGGCGGGGGTCAAGGCCGAGATCAGACGCTTGCAGGCGGCGGCTGCTCGTGCGGCCGAACAAGCGGCCGAGAGGGCCGCGGCGCAAGCCGCGGCGCAGGTGGCCGCGGCCTCTTCGAACAGCGCAAGCGGCGCCGACTCACAGCCGGCACCCGTCGACCCCGGCGGGCCCGGGCATCCGGAGATCGTCGCGATCGCCCGGAGGGAGCTCGGCGATCCCTACGTCTGGGGCGCCGCCGGCCCGAATGCGTTCGACTGCTCCGGCCTCACCATGTACTGCTACGCACAGATCGGCATCGGGCTGATCCACGGCGCGACGTACCAGTACCGCGCCAGCAGACCGGTGCCGCTCAACGCGCTGTTGCCCGGCGACCTGGTCTTCTTCGGCTCGCCGAGCTACTGCTACCACGTAGGTATCTACGCCGGGGGCGGCCAGATGATCGCCGCGCCCCACACCGGCGCCGTGGTGAGCTACGGCTCCATCAGCGGCGCCTTCTCCGGCGGGCGCTTCTAGCAATTCGCCCATCCCGGGAAGCTCCATCGTCGGTTCCCCTTCCTTGACTGCGCAGTCCGGCGGCGTACGCTTGGCAGGTCCGCACCGCGCCGTGGGAGCGGGGGCTCCCGCGGTCGGACTGCACCTTGAGGGGGGGAGCCATGAGACTGAGATTGCTCGTCGTTCTGGCCATCGTCGTCGCCGGCGTCCTGCTGGCCCAGAGTGCGGCCTACGCCTGCACCACGATCATCGTCGGCAAGGATCGCACACCGGACGGCTCCGTACTGATGGCCCATACCGAGGACGATCCGCAGTTCGTCCTGCACTACGCCGTCTATCCGTCCCGGCCCGGCGGCACCTACGTGACCAGAGGCGGCGCCCGCATCGCAGAGCCTGACGAGACCGTCCGCTACATCGGTGTCTCGTATGTGGGCAGGAGCATCCCGGCCGGCGTCCCGGCAAACTGCTACGCCGGCATCAACGCCTACCAGGTCTCCACCTACAACAACTGGTGTGACCCGAAGGAAGCCGACAGCCGCAACCCTCACGGCTTGACCTGGACCGAGTTCAACGAACTCGCCCTGATGCGGGCGAAGTCGGCCCGCCAGGCCGTCCGCGTCATGGGTCGCCTGGCCGAGCGCTACGGTATCGACTGGGACGCCACCATGTACGGCATCGCCGACGCAAACGAGGGCTGGTGGATCGACATCGCCCCGGGCGGGCAATGGGTGGCGCGGCGCGTGCCCGACAACGGCGCGGAGATGATCGCCAACAACCTCAACATCACGACGATCGACTTCAACGACGTCCACCACAAGAACTACATGTGGTCGCCGAACGTAGTGAGCTACGCCGTGGCAAAGGGCTTCTACGACCCGGCGACGGACGGTCCCTTCAACTTCCGGGAGGTCTACAGCAAGCCGTCGACCCTCACTTGGGAAGGCCATCCCAGCACCCTCACGCGCGAGGAGATCGTGCCGCAACTGCTCGCCGCGCTCCCGCAGATCAGCGTGAGCGACCTCATGACGATCCTGCGGAACCACTACGAGGGGACGCAGTACGACGCGACCGGCGAGCCGGGGTTCCCCCACTACACGCAGTGGTATCCCGTCGACAACGTGGACACGCAGAGCGCCTCGGTGTCGCAGTTGCGCGGCTGGTTGCCGAACGCCATCGGCGGGGTGCTGTGGACGACGATGCGCGAGGCCGACGCCAGCGCCTTCGTGCCCTGGTACAGCGGCATCAGCAGCTTCCCGACGCCGTACGGGCTCGGGACGAGGAAGGACAAAGCCGGGTCGGCATCGTGGGCGTTCAACGACCTGGTGAACTGGGTGGACGCCGACCAGGACGCCTACTACGCCGAGCGCAGGGGGCTTGTGCGGGCCGCCTTCGACCCCCTCGAGCAACTGGAACTGGCCGAGCAGGCCGGTATCGACGCGCAGGCCAGCGCACTGTGGCAACAGGACCGTGCGCTGGCCATCCGGTGCATCACTCAGGCCAGCGCCGTCTACGGCACGGCGGCCTACGACAAGGCACAGGCGCTGGTGTCACAGATCGACACGCGGTGAGGCATCCGATCACCGACAGCGGCCCGGCCGAGATCATCACCTCGGCCGGGCCGTCTGCCTGAGCCTACCTCTGCCTTTCAGTCGCCTTCGGCCTCTTCCTCCGATTCTCGTCAGGCCGCTTAGCAGTCACGCGTCCGACGATGACCTCAAGGAGAAGAACTAGATCAGCTCGACCCTGAGCTTCTTGCCGACAGCCGAAGCTGCCCTCTCGAGCGTCGACAGTGTGACCGACGGATTGGTCGGGTCGAGCAGACGGTCTACCACCGGTCTGCTCGTCTTCATGCGCTTCGCCAGCTCGGACTTCGTCAGCCGCGCCCGCCGCATCTCCTTGGCGATCTGGTAGGCGACCAGGTACTTGGCGGCAGCCGCCTCGGCCTCTTCCAGAAGGCCCTGCTCGCGCAGGAAATCGTCGAAGTCGCTGCCGATGTGCTTCTTGTCCATCTGCCAACCTCTCTTGCGCTCGCCGAATCGCTGCCGAGCGACCACCAGCTCGGACAGGGCGTCCTCGCCGACTTCTTCACGAAGCCGTGGAGCAGCACCATCACGCCATCGGTCGACGGTGAAGATGACGCGTGCATTGCCCTCGCCCACTCGCGACCGCACTTCCCACAGCTCTGGTTCGAGCTTCCGCACCAGCGGGAGCCCTATCGGCCATGCGTACTGCACCGTCCTGATGCGTCCGCCGACGAGTTCCTGCTCCTCACGGCGCAGGCCAACAGCCACTCGCGGACCGGCTCCGTCCGGACGCGACCTGTAGAAGACGACGCGCAGAACCGGTTCGACTCGGCCTGCCCTCTGACGTCACCGGAAGTGTACCACAAATGATGCATCTCGAGACATAGTCGCAAGCGTAAGGCGAGCCTTCTTGCTTCGAGAGTGACGATTGACGCCAGAGGGTGACGTTGAGCCGCGGCAGCTCCGCCATCCGGTCTCGCGGTTAACATCCGCCCATGAGCGGCTTCGGCTACCTGGCGCCAGCAGTCGGCGACGTGCTCCGCCTGCGGCCGGCGCATCCCCAACGAGGACGAGCCGGGCATCGTCTGGGCGGTGAGCCTGGACGGCATGAGCTTCGACCCCTTCTGCGAGACGTGCGTGGCGCGCAAGGGCCTCCGTGTCCACGAGCGCGTCTACCCGCACCCGAACCCCTACCGGCCCCGCGGGCTCACGTGCTCCCGTTGCGGCATCGACCTCCCCGGACCGGAGGACGGCGGCTGGGTGCTCCTCGTGGACGACGAGGACGGGCGCCTCGAGGGCATCTGCAACGTCTGCCGTGGGAAGGAGCGGCGAGAGACCAGCCTGGCGCTGCGTCCGCGCGAGGAGAGCGAAGAGGACGCGAATGAGGACCGCCCCGGGACGCCGGGCAAGCCGATCGAGGTCGTGCCGCGCGGCGACCGGAAGGACGGTCACCTCGTCATCGGCCTGATCGCCGACACCCACGGCGTCCTCGACCGGCAGGTCCTCGAGCTGTTCGCCGGCGTCGACCACATCGTCCACGCCGGCGACCTCGACGAACCCGGCGTCCTCGACCGCCTGGCGAAGATCGCCCCCGTCACCGCGGTGCGCGGCAACTGCGACTACGGGACGATGGGCGGACGAGCTGCCAGAGGAGGCCCTGCTCTCCGCCGCCGGCCTGTCCCTGCTCGTCGCCCACCACGGGGACATCGCCCTCGCAACACCTTCGCTGTGCGAGGGCGTCGACGTCCTCGTCTGCGGTCACACCCACATCCCGGACGCCGTGCTCGCCGACGGTGTCCTGGTGCTCAACCCCGGCTCGCCGAGCTACCCGCGAGGCTACAGCCGCCACAGCGTCGCGCTGCTCTACATCACCGACGGCCGGGTGGTGAATCTGGAGTTCCGCCCGCGCTGACCTTCACTGCCCGCCACGTCCTGCGCTGATATGCATAGCCGGCTCCTCACTCGCGCAGCTGATGCCGGACGTAGCTTGCCGCCTTGATCGTGAAGCTGAGGTCGGCCACGGTCTTGAACTCCTCGCAGACCAGGCGGGTCATGGTAGAGCCGATGGCGACGTCCGTCTCCTTCTCCTCGAACGTCTCGAACCGCCGCCCGCAGAATGGGCAGGTGCGTTCCCTGCGCTTGAACTGCCCGAGCCGCGTCTCGACGTCGCTGGTTCGCAGCGCCTGAAGGTAACGCTTCTGCCGCGACACGATGCCGGGTCGCCGGTTCTCAAGGTGATGAGGTAGGGCTGAGAAGTGGACGACCCCTGTCATGTGACTGAGCCCCGGGAGCGCGTGCAGGTACGAGGCCGCACAGTGACGACACGTCCAGCCGGCGAAGCCGCCGATCCAGGAGCCGCTCGGCGTCGAGCACCGAGTGGTACAGGTTGAAGCCGTCGACGAGGAAGACGGTCCGGTTGACGATTGCCCCCAGGAAGAGAAAAGCCCCCGGGGTCGCAACCCCGGGGGACCCACGGAGCATGCCCCGTGGGGGTGGATGACTGCAGTATCGCCGGTGACTACAGCCTGGTCAAGAGTCTCCTGCAAATGTCAACTTTTCAGTGCAGCGCCCTGAGCTCTAGAGCATGTGGTCGAAGCAAGTCAGCTCTCGTCCCAAGCCTCGACGATCAGCCAATCGTCCGGCCGGCAGGCCTCGACCACGACGATGTCCACGACTGTCCGACCGGCCCACTTCTCAGTGACGATGTCCTGCGGACCCCTCACCCACGTCTCGTTCGCATCGGGCGGGCCGCCGAGCACGCGCCTGGTCAGGTACTTGGCCTGCGCCGTGTGGCGCATCGGATAGCCGTTCCCGCCCAAGTCGATCGCCTTGCCCTGCTTCACGAGCTCGTCGATCCACTCAAGGCCGCTCCACGACGTCTGCCAGACGGCCAAGCGCGCTGCCTCCGCGGTCTCCAACTCCGCCGGCGACGTCCCGTCATCGGTCTGCCGGTAGATGCTGATGTGCCAGCCGATCATGGCGCAGCCCTCTCGCTGCCGGTCGACCCGTCGGCCTCGCCCTCTCCTGCCTTCTGCCGCATGGACTCCATCACCGCCGGCCAGTCGGGGAACCGCTCCGATCCGAAGTGGATGAACTCGCCAACGAACTTCTCTGCGCCCCTGCTCAGGCGGTCGTCGATGAGGTAGTCACCGCGGTTGAGGTCCTTGTGGTGCGTGAGGATGAGCCGCTTGTGCGCGACATCGTCCAGGTACATGCGCACCCAGAGCACCTGTCAGACCAAGCCGTCGGATTTGCCCACGGCGACGTCGAGAGGATGTAGGTGTCGAACTTCTCGCAGAGCGCCCTGTATGACGCGATCGCGCCGGCATGGGACCCATCAGCGCAAAGATTCCAGGAAGGTCGTCGAGGCGATTCTCAACCTCGTACTTCTCCCAAAGCTCTGCCGGCACGTGCGGCCTTGCCGACATGAAGTCAACCAGCACGTTGTCCATGTCGACATAGACGATCCGCTTCACTGCACCCCCTCTGCATTGTCTGTGTCTCACGCTGCCACTGCGGTCAGACGTCGCCAGCTAGTGCCTTGAAGGAACTGCGGATCCAAGCTCGCACCTCAGCCGCAGTCGCATCGTCATGCCGGCCAATTGTGCACAACAGGGGACGGCCATAGACTCCATGCGTGCGAATTGGCGATGTTCTCCGCTATGCTGCGAGGCCCGACCCTTCAAGGGCTGACGTTGACGGGTACCCGAACTTCTTCCACGAGGTCTGGCTGCCCGATTCGGCCCTCCCGAAGCTTGATCGAGGCATCAACCCCATTGCGAACGTAGCAGCTGTGGATGGCACTCGTCGGCCGGCGATCCTCATTCGCGGGAACCCCCATCGAGCCGGCTCCATACTCACACCCTGGCAAGACCACTTCAGTCCGGACACCGGTCACATCCGGTACTTTGGCGACAAGAAGGTCGGACAGCCCGGCTACGCAGTCGACGCCCCCGGTAACAAACTGCTGGTCACTGAGCAGTTCCCGTTCCACTCCGGTCTGGATGCCGAAAGCAGGAAGCGTGCTGCTCCACTGATCTTCTTCAGAGGTGTTCCTAGCGAGGGAAAGGTCAAGGGATACGTCGAGTTTCAGGGTTTTGGGCTCATCGAGCGAGCCGAGTTCGTAGCCCAACTGGATCCAAAGACGCAGAAGGCATTCTCCAACGTACGCTACGACTTCCTTGTGATGAGTTCCGTGGCAGAAGCGGAGGAACTCGACTGGTCGTGGATAAATGCCCGTCGCGACCCGAGCCTTTCCCTCGACGAGTGCCTCGCCCGGGCTCCGGCAGCATGGCAATGGTGGGTGAAGCATGGATCGACTGCACTGCCGAGAGTGCGGCGAATGCTTTCTCGGCTGCTCACCGTCAGCCCTCAGGAGCAGCAGCCTCCCGAGGGCTCCAGGGCAGGCAAGATTCTCGAAACAATCGGCGAGCACTACTGTGAACGGAGACATCGGTTCGAGCTTCTCGCGGAGCATGTGGTAGAGGACCTTGTTCGCGGCTCGGGGGTTGATTACGTCAGAGGATGGATCACTCCTAGATCCGCTGATGGCGGAGCCGATTTCGTTGGTCGTCTTGACCTCGGTCAGGGCTTGGGAGGGACGAAGCTCGTGTTGCTCGGGCAAGCGAAGTGTGAGCGGTCAAGTTCACCGACAAGCGGAACTCATATCGCTCGCACCGTCGCTAGGCTACGCCGCGGATGGATTGGCGCCTACGTGACCACCAGCTTCTTCTCCCGACCGGTTCAGGCTGAAGTCATCCAAGATGAGTATCCAATAATGCTGGTCGGCGGTCGCCAGGTATCGAGCACGGTCGAAAGAATCATGTTCGAGCTCGGCGAACGAGATGTACACGCCTTCCTTGACCGCCTGGATGGGCAGTATGAGGATCGGGTGCGATTCCGCCAGCCGTCCGAGATCCTGCTCGACTAGCTAGCAGGTCTTGATGGGCCCACGTCTCAGGGACTGGCTCCTCTCCCCCGCGAACCCCTCGGTCCGCTACCTCGCGCTGACCGAGCTGCTCGGCGAGCCGGCGGAGGGCGGCGAGGCGGCGCAGGCGCGGCGCGAGATCATGACGCAGGGCGCCGTGCCGCTCATCCTCGCCGCCCAGAACGCCGACGGCCACTTCGGCCGGCCCGGCCGCTTCTACAACGACAAGTACACCGGCACCGTCTGGCAGCTCATCATCCTGGCCGAGCTGGGCGCGGACCCCGGCGACGCCCGGGTCCGCGCCGCCTGCGAGGCCATCCTCCGCGACTCCCAGGACCCCGACTCGGGCGGCTTCTCCGTCGAGTGCAGCCGCAAGACCGGCGGCGGACTCGCCAGCGGCGTCATCCCCTGCCTCACCGGCAACCTCGTCTTCAGCCTCATCCGCCTCGGCTACCTCGACGACCCCCGCCTGCAGCGCGCCGTCGACTGGATCGCCACCTGGCAGCGCTTCGACGACAACGACGGCGACGCGCCCACCGGCTTCCCCTACGACCGCTACGAGATGTGCTGGGGACGCCACACCTGCCACATGGGCGCGGCCAAGGCGCTCAAGGCGCTCGCCGAGATCCCGCCGGAGCGCCGCTCCCCCGCCGTCCGGCGCACCCTCGCCGACGGCACGGAGTACTTCCTCAAGCACCACGTCCACAAGCGCAGCCACGACCTCACGCAGACCTCCAAGCCCGGCTGGCGCCGCTTCCAGTTCCCCCTGATGTACCAGACCGACGTGCTCGAGATCCTCGGGATCTTCGCGAAGCTGGGGGCGGACGACGCCTCACGGCCGACGCGGCACGCCGTCCCACCTCCGCCCGACAGCCCCTCCTCGACCCGCGTGCCCAGGAGGCCCTCGACCTCGTCGAGAAGAAGCGGGACGCCGACGGACGCTGGATCCTCGCCCAGACCTTCAACGGCAGCTTCCACGCCGACATCGAGGCCAAGGGCGAGCCCAGCCGCTGGATCACGCTGAAGGCGCTGCAGGTGCTGAAGGCGGCAGGACGGCTAGACTAGCTGCCACGGCTCGGGCCGCCATATTGAGCCGCCGCCGGATACTCATCCCCCTGCGTATTTTCTGGTAGGCTCAGCGGGTTCGTGCCGCGCCGAGATTGGGGGTCTCGATGCCACGTCTTGCCGTCATCGCATCCGTCCTGCTGCTTCTGCTGCTGCTGATCCTGGCGGCGCCGGCCGTGGCCGAGCGGCCGTACGCGATCCCGACGCCGGTGGCGACCGGCATCGGCACGCAGAGCTCGCCGTCGCTGAGCGGCTCCGACGTCGAGCAGGGAGTCTCGTGGGAGGACGATGCGAACGGCCAGTGGGACGTCTTCCGCAGCTTCCGTCTCGTCGACATCCTGGTGCCCGCCGGGACGAGCGCCCAGCGTCACCCGGCCGGCGAGGGCTACACGGTCGTCTACGAGGACGACAGGGCGGGCAACTGGGACATCTTCGCCTACGACACCTCTCTGGTGGATCCGTACGGGCCGCCACCCGAGACGCAGGTGACGAGCGGCGTCGCCGATCAGTGTGACCCGGCGATCGACGCCGCGACGGTCGTGTTCGAAGACAAGACCCGCGGCAACTGGGACATCGCGGTCTACGACCTCGCCGCCTCCACCGGCCGCTTCCTCACCGCGAACTCCGCCAGCCAGGTCGACCCGGCGATCGATCGCGGCAAGGTCGTCTTCGCCGACCGCCGCAACGGCAACTGGGACATCTACTGCTACGACCTCGTCAAGAAGAGCCTGAAGCGGCTGACGACGAACAACGCCGCCCAGACGAACCCGCAGATCGGCGATGGCATCGTCGTCTACCAGGACCACCGCAATGGGAACTGGGACGTCTACTCGTACGATCTCTCGACCCGCAAGGAACGCCGTCTCACCACCGACCAGCACGACCAGACGGCCCCGGCCGTCGGCGACGGCCGGTCTGTCGTCTACGAGGACGACCGGGCCGGCGAGCCCGACGTGTGGCTCTGCGACCTCAACACCGGCATCAACTGCAGGGTGACCGACGCGCCGCAGGGCCAGACGGAACCGTGTGTGGTCGGCACGAACGTGGCCTGGCGGGACGAGCAGGCCGACGCCGGCGACGTGTTCCGGTGCGCCCTGCAGTACCCGGACCTGAGCCTCGGCTGGGACGGGGCGTCGACCTCCACGCCGCCACCTCCCTACGACTCCACGCTGCGGTTCGAGGGCTTCCTGCAGGTCGGCTACGGCAGCGTGCAAGGGCTGCAGGTGACGGTGTCCGGCTCGGGAGGCACGCGGAAGGTCGACGTCGTGCCCTCCTCCGAGACGGTCGGGCGCTTCGCGGTGACCTTGCGGCACGTCGTGCGCAAGGTCACGCTCCGCGCCCTCTTCCGCGGCAGCGCCGCCTACCTCCCCGACAACGCCGCGCCGGTGTCGGTCAAGCCGACGGCGCTGCTGCCGAGGCCGTCGTTCACCCTGCTGCCGATGCCCAGCGGCATCGTCCCCTACGGCTCCCGGGACTGCGTCGTCTCCGGGTATCTCAAGCCGCACCATCGGGCGGGCACGACCGCGGTGAAGATCCAATGCTGGGTCTACGTGTCGCTCGTGCCTCAAGGGGAAGAGCCGTACTGGAAGCTCGACAAGACGGTCGGGGTGAGAATCAAGGACAGCGGCAGCTACAGCAGCTACCGAGCCAAGATCCACCTCGACGGGCGTATCGGCCGGTCGAAGTGGAAGGTGAGGGTCGTGCACGCGGACGCCGACCACGCCAAGACCGTGTCGAGCTACAGCGCCTCCCGGAATCTGTGACGGCGCCCTGAAGCCGGCGTGCGCAGCGCGACGGCCGCTTGCACGCCTGGCAAGTGACTCGCCAAGGCGCTCAAGGCGCTCGCCGAGATCCCGCCGGAGCGCCGCTCCCCAGCTGTCCGGCGCACCTCAAGCACCACGTCCACAAGCGCAGCCACGACCTCACGCAGACCTCCAAGCCGGCTAGCGCCGCTTCCAGTTCCCCTTGATGTACCAGATGGAGGGCGGACGCCGCCTGCCGCGCTCGCGGTCGAAGGCTCAGAGGACGATCAGCGAGCCCGCACCAGCGCCGCGAGCGCGATCCAGCGCTGTGGCGCAAGAGGGCGCGTAGCAGCCCGAGATCGGACCCGCAGGGCGGGCGTCAAGGTCTGAACGCCCGCCGTAAGGGTTCCGTCAAGAAGCGTCCGGGCGGCCGCCCCGAGGGCGACACTCTCTCTGACACCCATTGTGTGGGAGGTTCGCCATGGAGACTGTCGCAGAAGACCTCATCTGGACCATCGCCGCCGCCGTGATGGTGGGCGGCGTGATCGCGGTCGCACTCCTGGTAGCCGCGACTGTGCGCCACTGGCACGAGGTCGCCGGCTGTGGCATCAGCGCCCGCGTGTCGTCCGTCTCGCCCGCGGCCGGCAGACCGGAGGAGCATCAGCCCCGCCCGACGATCGACGCTCCACTCGGAACGTCGGTCGACGCCTTGCTCGGCACGTCGGCCGCAGCTTCGCTCGGCAGAACGACGTTCCCAGCGCTCGACGGTCCCACAGCTCGCCGGCGCCGCCGGACGGCTGGTCATCCACATCTCCGACGGAAGCGCGCCGGCTCGCCGCCGCAAAGGTGACTGGTCGTGCTCGACGTCCTTGTGGCGGTGCTCGTCATCGTCTTCTTCGCGCTGGCCGTCGCCTACACCGACGCGGCCGGCTGGCTCATAGGTCCGAGCGGCGAGGACGACGCAAGGAACGGCGACGACCACAACGACATCGACAGGCGACGGCCATGACGGGGACTGACTACGTCTTCGTCGTCATCGCGGTCGCCGTGCTCGTCTATCTGATCTCGGCGGTCGTGCGCACGGGACGAGGGTCATGAACCGCAGGGCTGTCATGAGCCCGACCGCGCTCACGAGCGCGCGGCGGCGGCGATGAGCGCCGGCGACTGGCTGCAACTCGGTCTGCTCGCCGTGCTCATCGTCGCCCTGACGCCCGTGCTCGGCGGCTATATGGCGCGCGTCTACGAAGGCGGAGGCGCACCGGCCGATCGTGTCTTCCTGCCGTGTCGAGCGCCTGCTCTACCGCGTCATGCGCGTCGACCCCGAACGCGAGCAGCCGTGGACGGTCTACACGCGCAGTCTCATCGCCTTCAGCCTCGTGTCCATCCTCGGCCTGTACCTGCTGCAGCGCGTTCAGGGCGTCCTGCCGCTCGACCCGACCGACGTCTCGGCCGTGCCCCCGCTGCTCGCGTTCAACACGGCCGTGAGCTTCGTGACCAACACCAACTGGCAGAACTACGCCGGTGAGACGACCATGAGCCATCTCACCCAGATGGCCGGCCTGACCGTCCAGAACTTCGCCTCGGCTGCGGTCGGGATGGCGGTCGCCGTGGCGCTGATCCGCGGCATCGTCCGCCGCCGGCAGGCGACCATCGGCAACTTCTGGGTCGACCTGGTCCGCGGCGTCACACGCATCCTGCTGCCGCTCGCGTTCGTCTTCGCGATCGTCCTCGCAGGGCTGGGTGTCGTTCAGACGCTGGACGGGCCGGCGACGGTCCACACCGTCGCCGGCCCGTCCCAGACCATCTACCGCGGCCCCATCGCCAGCCAGGAAGCGATCAAGGAGCTCGGCACCAACGGCGGCGGCATCACCAACGCGAACGCCGCTCACCCGTTCGAGAACCCGACCGGGCTGACCGACTTCCTCGAGGTCCTCGCCCTCCTCGTCATCCCCTTCGCGCTCACGGACACCTTCGGCCGCATGGCCCGCGACAGGCGGCAGGGCTGGATCCTTTTCGCGGTGATGGTCGTCCTCTTCGCCGGCTCAGTAGCGGCAGCCACCTACTTCGAGGTCAACGGCAACGACCGGCTGCCCGTGGCGGGGCCCAACCTGCAGGGCAAGGAGGTGCGCTTCGGCGCCCCCTCGAGCGCCCTCTACGGCGCCGCCACGACGGGCACGTCGACCGGCTCCGTGAACTCCTCTCACGACAGCTTCATGCCCGGCGGCGGAGGCGTCGTGCTCTTCAACATCATGCTGGGCGAGGTCTCGCCCGGCGGGACTGGTTCGGGCCTCTACGGGATGCTGGTCTTCGCCATCCTCACCGTGTTCGTCGCGGGACTCATGGTCGGGCGGACGCCCGAGTACCTCGGCAAGAGGATCCAGGCGTCCGAGGTGAAGATGGCGGTCTTCTACCTCATCGTGATCCCGCTCGTCGCGCTGGGCTTCTCCGGCGCCTCGGTGCTCCTCGACAGCGCCGTCGCCTCGATCGCCAACCCCGGCGCTCACGGCCTCTCCGAGATCGTCTACGCGTTCACCTCGCAGGCCAACAACAACGGCTCCGCCTTCGGCGGCCTGACGGGCAACACGGACTGGTACAACCTCACCGGGGGCCTCACGATGCTCGCCGGGCGCTTCCTGCAGATCGTCGCCGTGCTCGCCATCGCCGGCTCGCTCGTGCGCAAGCAGCGGGTCCCGCCCAGCGCCGGGACCTTCCCCACCCACACGCCGCTCTTCGCCGTCCTGCTCGCGGGCGTGATCCTCATCATCATCGGGCTCACGTACTTCCCGGTACTCTCCCTGGGTCCCATCCTCGAGCAGCTCAGCGTGTAGGCATGACCGCGAAGCGTTCATCGATGCTCGACCGGGAGCTGTTGGGACGGGCCTTGCGCGACGCCGTCGTCAAGCTCGACCCCCGCCACCTTGCCAGGACGAACCCTGTCATCTTCATCACCGAGCTGGTGAGCGCGTTCGTGCTCGTCGTCGCGATCATGGACCCCACCTGGTTCGCCTGGAGCATCGACGTCTGGCTCTGGTTCACCGTGCTGTTCGCGAACTTCGCCGAGGCGATCGCGGAGGGGCGCGGCAAGGCGCAGGCGGCAGCCCTGCGGCGCACCCGCGCCGAGACCATGGGCCGCCTGCGGCGTGCCGACGGGACGATCGAGGACGTGCCCTCGACATCCCTCGTCGCCGGCGACGTCGTGGTGGTATCGGCCGGCGAGGTCATCCCCGCCGACGGCGAGGTCATCGAGGGCATCGCCAGCGTGGACGAGTCGGCCATCACCGGCGAGTCCGCGCCTGTCATCCGCGAGTCTGGCGGCGACCGCTCCGCTGTGACGGGCGGGACCCGCGTCCTCTCGGACGAGATCGTGGTGCGGGTCACGCAGAAGCCCGGCGAGAGCTTCCTCGACCGCATGATCGCGCTGGTCGAAGGCTCGGCGCGGCAGAAGACGCCCAACGAGGTCGCACTCGAGATCCTGCTCGCCGGCCTCAGCATGGTCCTGCTCATCGCCGTGGTGACGCTACAGCCCTTCGCCGTCTACTCCGGGGCGCATCAGGACGTCGTCGTGCTCGCCTCGCTGCTCGTCTGCCTCATCCCGACCACGATCGGCGGCCTGCTCTCGGCGATCGGCATCGCCGGCATGGACCGGCTCGTCCGGCGCAACGTGCTCGCCCTCTCCGGACGGGCCGTCGAGGCGGCCGGCGACTGTAACACGCTGCTCCTCGACAAGACCGGCACCATCACGCTGGGCAACCGCGAGGCGGTCGCCTTCCTGCCGGGCCCGGATGTGACGGAGCGGGAGCTCGCGGACGCGGCCCAGCTCGCCAGCCTCGCCGACGAGACGCCGGAGGGCCGCTCGATCGTCGTGCTCGCCAAGCAGTGCTTCGACCTGCGCGGTCGCGAGCTCGCCGGCGCCACCCTGGTCCCGTTCACCGCCCAGACGCGCATGAGCGGCGTGGACATGGACGGGCGGCAGATCCGTAAGGGCGCCGCCGAGGCCGTGCGGACCTGGGTCGAGCAGCACGGCGGCAGCATGCCCGACGAGCTCAGCGAGATCGTCGACGGCGTGTCGACCGGCGGAGGCACCCCACTGGTGGTGGCCGAGCACGGCCGCGCCCTCGGGGTCGTCCACCTCAAGGACGTGGTCAAGACGGGCATCCGTGAGCGCTTCGAGGAGTTGCGGAGGATGGGCATCCGCACCGTCATGATCACCGGAGACAACCCGCTGACCGCGGGGGCGATCGCCGAGGAGGCCGGCGTCGACGACTTCCTCGCCGAGGCCACCCCCGAGGACAAGCTCGCCCTGATCAGACGCGAGCAGGCGGCAGGCAACCTCGTGGCGATGACCGGCGACGGCACCAACGATGCACCGGCCCTGGCCCAGGCGGACGTCGGCGTCGCGATGAACACGGGGACGCAGGCCGCGCGAGAAGCCGGCAACATGGTCGATCTCGACTCCGACCCGACGAAGCTCATCGAGATCGTCGAGATCGGCAAGCAGCTGCTCATCACGCGCGGCTCGCTTACCACGTTCTCGATCACCAACGACGTCGCCAAGTACTTCGCCATCATCCCGGCGATGTTCGCCGGGGTGCTGCCCGCGCTCGGCCGCCTCAATCTCATGGACCTGAGCACGCCTCGTTCCGCGATCCTCAGCGCCGTCATCTTCAACGCGCTGATCATCGTCGCCCTGATCCCCCTGGCACTGCGGGGCGTGCGCTTCCGGGCCGCCTCGGCCAACGCCGTACTGCGCCGCAACCTGCTCATCTACGGCCTCGGCGGCCTGGTCGCCCCGTTCGTCGGCATCAAGATGATCGACCTGATCCTCAGCGCGATCGGAGCCAAGTGATGCCGGGCGGGTCGCACGACTCCATCGGAGCCGACTGATGCTGCGCCAGCTGCGCACCGCGGTCATCGGCTTCGCCGCCCTGACGATCCTCACCGGCCTCGTCTATCCGCTCGCGGTGACGGGCGTCGCCCAGCTCGCCTTCCACGCCAAGGCGCAGGGTTCGCTCGTCAACGACGACCGCGGTGTGGTCGTCGGATCGTCCCTGCTCGGCCAGCAGTTCGCCGCAGCCAAGTACTTCCACCCGCGGCCGTCGCAGGCGGGCGCGGGCTACGACGCGATGGCGAGCGGGTCCGGCAACCTCGGTCCGACGAATCCCGAGCTTGTCCGGGACGTGACCGCGGCGCTCCGAGCCTATCGCCGCGAGAACGGCCTCGACCCCTCCGCCCTCGTACCGGTCGATGCCGTCACCGCCTCGGCATCAGGCCTCGACCCGCTCATCTCGACTCGGAATGCCCACCTGCAGGCGCCGCGCGTCGCGCGCGCTCGTGGACTGCCGCTCGTACGCGTGCTCGCCCTCGTCGACAGGTACACGGAGGGGCCGAGCCTGGGCTTCCTCGGCGAAGGCGGCGTCAACGTCCTGCTGCTGAACGTGGCTCTCGACGGGCTCGCGCACTAGTGTCGAACGTGGCTCTCGACGGGCTCCGGAAGTAGTCTGGACGTATGCAGGACGAGGATATGAGCGGCGTCGTGGAGACCGAGGCGGCGGCCATGGAGCCGGCGGCCCCGCGAGGCTCGCTGCGCGTGTACCTCGGGGCCGCGCCGGGCGTCGGCAAGACGTTCGCGATGCTCAACGAGGGCCGCCGCCGCCAGACACGGGGTGAGGACGTCGTCGCCGGCTTCGTCGAGCCGCACGGGCGCAAGCGCACCGCCGACCAGGTCGGCGATCTGGAGGTCGTGCCGCGACGCGTGATCAGCTACCGCGACACGACCTTCGAGGAGATGGACGTGGAGGCCGTCCTGGCACGGCATCCCGACCTCGCCCTCGTCGACGAACTCGCCCACACCAATGTGCCCGGCTCCAAGCACGAGAAGCGCTGGGAGGACATCGAGGAGCTGCTCGCCGCCGGCATCACAGTCATCAGCACCGTCAACATCCAGCACCTCATGTCGCTGAACGACGTCGTCGAGCGCATCACGGGCGTGGTCCAGCGCGAGACGGTGCCGGACGAGGTGGTGCGGCGCGCAGACCAGCTGGAGCTGGTCGACCATCCCCCGGAGACGATCCGCGCCCGGCTGGCGAGGGGGGACATCTACCCGGCGGAGCGGATCGACACCGCGCTGGGCAACTACTTCCGTGCCGGGAACCTCGCCGCACTCAGGGAGCTCGCCCTCATGTGGATCGCCGACAGGGTCGAGGAGGGCCTCGCCGAGTACAGGCTGCGCCACGGCATCGGCGACACCTGGGAGACGCGCGAACGCGTGCTGGTGGCGCTGGACGGCTCGGCCGAAGGGGACCGCCTGATCCGCCGGGCCGCACGCATGGCACAGCGCATGAACGCCGACCTCGTGGCCGTGCACGTGACACCGCAGGACGGCCTCGTCGCGTCGCACGGGGCGCTGGACCGGGAGCGGCGACTCGTGGAGCAGCTCGGCGGGACGTACCGCGAGATGGCGGGCGCCGACGTGGGCGAGACGCTCGTGGAGGCGGCCGCGGCGACGAACGCGACGCAACTCGTCATCGGCGCGACGCACCGCGGCCGCCTCGGCGGGCTGCTCTTCGGCTCGACCGTGACCGGCACCCTTCACGCCGCCGGAGCGGGGCTCGACGTGCACGTCATCGGCCACCAGCCCGGCGAGGGGCCCGCGGAGCCGCCGCCGCGCCGGCGCCTTCCGGCGCTGCCGCGGCGGCGCCTGTACCTCGGCTTCGCCCTCGCCGCGATCGGGCTGCCCCTGCTGACCTGGTTCCTCGCGACCGTCACGAACCAGGTGGAGTTGCAGGGCGTCCTGATGCTCTTCCTGCTGCTGGTCGTCGGCGTCGCCGCCACGGGCGGCATCTGGCCGGCGCTCGCCGCCGCCATCGCCGGCTTCCTCCTGGTCAACTGGTACTTCACGCCGCCGTTCAGGACGCTGAGCATCCGCCGGACGGGCGATATCGCCGCCCTCCTGCTCTTCCTGGCGGTCGCGATCGCGGTGAGCGCGTTCGTCTCGATCGCGTCCCGGCGTGCGGCTGAGGGCGCCCGCCTGCGCGCCGAGGCGGGCGCCCTCGCACTGCTGGCCGGCTCGCCGACCCTCGGCGAGCTCATGGACGCCCTCTACCGGACGTTCAGCTTCCGCGGCCTCTCCCTCCAGCACCTCGAGGGCGGCTTCTGGCACGACGAGGTGACGCGCGGTGATCAAGCCGGCGGCTCGCGCGTCACCCGCATCCCTGTGGACGCCCGCCACCGGATCGCACGTGTGGGCGCCGCGCGTCGAGTGGCCCGAGGACCGCCGCGTGCTCGAGACGTACGCCAGGGAGCTGCGGGCGGCGATCGACCGCGAGCATCTCGAGCACGCCGCCTCTCAAGCCGACGCCCTCGAGGCTGCGAACGAGCTACGCACCGCCATCCTCTCGGCCGTGTCCCACGACCTGCGCACGCCGCTCGCCGCCATCAAGGCGTCGGCCACGAGCCTCCTTCAGGAGGACGTGGAGTGGACGCCCGAAGCGCGACACGAGCTCCTCACGACCGTGGACGAGGAAGCGGACAGGCTCAACGCGCTGGTGGGCAACCTCCTCGACATGAGCCGGCTGCAGACCGGGACGCTGAGCGTCCACGTGCAGCCGGCCTCGCTCGACGAGATCCTCACCGCGGCGCTCGTCAGCCTCGGACCGCGTGGCACAAGCGTCGACCTCGAGCTGTCCGACGATCTGCCGGACGTGTCCGTCGATCCCGGCCTCCTCGAGCGGGCCTTGGCGAACATCATCGGCAACGCCGTCGCGTTCTCCCCGGACGGCAGCCGCACCAGGGTGTGGGCAGGCCGCCTCCCGGACGGCGTCGATGTACGCGTCGTCGACCAGGGCCCCGGCGTCCCGCCGGCGATGCGTGACCAGATGTTCGTGCCGTTCCAGCGTCTCGGCGACTCGAGCCGCCGCGAGGGTGTAGGACTGGGTCTGGCGGTGGCGAACGGCTTCGTGTCGGCCATGGGGGGATCCATCGAGCTCGACGACACGCCCGGTGGAGGGCTGACGGTGATCGTGAGATTGGCGGTGGACGGATGACACGCATCCTGGTGGTCGACGACGAGCCGCAGATCCTCCGCGCGCTCGGCATCAATCTGAAGACCCGCGGCTACGAGGTCGACCTGGCCGCGACAGGCGAGACGGCGCTGAGGACCGCCGCGCACCGTCATCCCGATCTCGTCATCCTCGACCTCGGGCTGCCCGGCATCGACGGTCTCGAGGTGGTCCGAGGCCTGCGGGGCTGGACCACCGTGCCGATCATCATCCTCTCCGTTCGCGAGGACGAGATCGACAAGGTGGCAGCGCTCGACGCCGGTGCAGATGACTACGTGACCAAGCCGTTCGGGATGGACGAACTGCTGGCCAGGATGCGGGCGGCCCTTCGCCGCGTGATCCCGGCGGAGGAGTCGCCGGTAGTCGAGACAGCTCATTTCGAGGTCGATCTCGAGGCGCACGTCGTCACGCGCGACGGGAGCGAGGTGAAGCTGACTCCCACCGAGTGGCAGATCGTCGAGACGCTCGTGCGCCATCCGAACAAGCTCATCTCGCAGCGCCAGCTGCTGCAAGAGGTCTGGGGTCCGCAGTACGAGCGCGAGACCAACTACCTGCGGGTCTACATGGCCCAGATCCGCCAGAAGCTCGAGCCAGATCCACCGCGCCCGCGCTACTTCGTCACCGAACCGAGGATGGGCTACCGATTCCTGCCGGACGAACCGCAGACGGCTGCTCCAGGGCCAAGATCCGAGACGCCAGGGCTCGACATCGGGACAGCCCAGAAGCCCGGACCTGAGACGGGGGAATGAGACGCGAACGCGGCCCGAGGCTACCGACGCAATCCCGTGGCTCCACTTCCGATGATCCCGCCGGAGCGACCTCACGCCGACCTCCAAGCCCGGCTAGCCGCCGACCTGTAGGCGAACGGCCCGCCGAGATAGCCCGGCAGTATCGGCTCGATCAGCTTCGTCCGGTGAGGAGCGCTAGAGCTTCCTCCCGCCCGACGACAGGTCGGGTGCGTTGCCCCGGCCCATGCCGGCCTTCGGCGCGTCGCTCGACGGGTTCTGTGCAGACTCGGGGGTCTCCACCCGTTCTGGATCACGGCAGAACTCGCATTGGCAGTCTTCCTTGTGACGCCAGCCCTCGGCCGGCGTCTGCGGGGCCGCCACCTGTCGTCCGCGGATCGTCCGCTTCCAGAAGTTGATGCCGTCGTAGTAGTAGCGGTAGCCGCGAGCCCAAGCCGGGCGCTCCGCCAGGATCACCTGCTGCCTGGTGAGCGTCGAGTTCCACACGAGGTCCCCCCACCCATTGTTGTCAAGAGAGGCGACAGTCGGGCGGAGACGCTACATCTCTAAGGTGGGGCACGACAACCATGGGCGGGAGCGGCTTCGGCTCGGCCTACCCGAACACCTTCTCGAACGCCTCGAAGCACCGCTCGACGCGCATCCCCGCCTTGAGATACAGCTCGAGCGCCCCGGTCTCGTTCTGCGCATCGACGTGCAGGCGCACGAACGGATAGCCGCGCCCGGCGAGCAGCCGGAAGAGCTCCTGCAGCAGCGCCAGACCCAGCCCCCGGCCACGCCACGGCCTGCGCACCGCGAGGGTGTCGACCCACACCTCGCCCTCGTGAGGCAGCGCCCACGCCTGCCCGGCAACCTCGGCGCCGTCCCACGCCACCAGCCAGAGACCGGGATCGACACGCTCGTCCTGAAGCGTGTGCACATACCACTCCTCGAAGGTCCAGTCCTGGTGCCCGAAATGCTCGCGGAACGCCTCCTCGTCGGCCGCGTGCAGCAGACGGTCGTCCTCGCCGAGGCGTGCGGGGCGCACGATGATGCCGGCGGGAAAGCGCGCGGGGGCGATCGGGCCGGCGAGATCGAGCCGCATCTGGAAGGTCTCGCGGACGACCGCGAAGCCACGCGCCAGCAGCAGCTCGCGGCGGCGTTCCAGCACGGGCTCGGAGTAGGTGAGAAGGCGCACGGGCAGCTCCCCGAGCCCGTCATGGCCCGAATCGCGCGCATACTCGGCGGCGCGCGCTTCGATGAGGTCGAGGAAGACGTCGTCGAGTGCGAGGTGTCGCAGGTCCGGCCGCACGTAGTGGTCGGCCATGGAAATGCCGCGGTCCCCGGGCACGCGCATCCAGCCGACGCCCGCTAGTGCGCCGTCGTTCGTGTCGATCGTCCATGCGCCGTGCTCGAAGTCGAACCGAGGGCTGCGGCTCTCGACGGCGAGGTAGGTCTCGTGCATCGTGGGCTCGCCGGTGTCGGCGGTCTCGCAGGCGTCGAGCAGCGCCTGGGCGGCCGGGAGGTCCTCGGCCGTCAGGTGGCGCACGACGAAACCTGTGGGAAGCTCGTTCATGCCGGGGAGAGGCAGCGCTGACGGCAGCGACCCTACGCCGCCTCCGCCACTGCCGTCCAGAAGTCGTCGTTGCGGTCGAGCGGGCCGGTCATCTCTCGCTGCGTCATGAGGACGGCGACCGTGTCGCGCTCGGGGTCGGCGTACACGCGGCCGCGTAGCCGGGGAACCTGCCCGACGCCACCTGCGCCTCCACTACCTGCCAGACCTGTTCGAAGCTCACGTCCGCGCCCTGTCGCCGCCGGCCTACGGCCCGTATTCCCGTGGCCCCGGCGTGTTGAAGCCCTCTCTGCAGCCGAGCCGCTGGATCACGCTGAAGGCGCCTAGAGTGACGATTACGGCGAGCTGCAGCCGGCCCGCCGCCTGCAGCAACTGCAACACCTTACGCTTGGCATCAGCGCCCTCTGCCGGATGGCGGCGCTGGCCAGATCACACGGGATGGATCTCGAGCCTGTGAGCTACGGACACTCGCTCTGCCAAGCGGCCAACCTGCACGTGATGCTCGCCCACGACAACGTGCGCTTCTTCGAGCTGCCGTATCCGGTCGAGCCCTGGGAGTACGGCGTGGTCGACCCGATCCGACCGGGGCCGGACGGCACAGTCAGCGTACCGGACGGCCCGGGGCTAGGCCTCCACCTCGACTGGGAGTGGATCGCGAGCAACGCCTTCGCGACGGCGTCGCTGGGCCGGCTGTAGCTCCCGACTTCGTTCGCACCGCGAGCGTCACCTGTGCATGAGGTGGACGGCACGAGGGGGACCGGCGCCGAGTGCGCCGGTCCCCCTCGGATCTCGTCTTCCGCGCCCCGTCCTCTCTCGGGCCGCGGCCGTAGGGACTGTCTGTCTGTCAGTCCCGGTCTGAGTTTCAGTCCAGCGCTTCGATCTGCGACGTGATCTCCTCGAGCGCCGCGCTCATCTCGTTCAGACGCGCGTTGAGGTCGCCGAGGTCCTGATCGCGCATCGCGGTCAGCTCGGCGACCGTCTGCGCGTCCCACGTCCCCGCCTCGATGGCGTTGTACTGCGGGATGACGTCGAGCACCGGCCACACGGGGTGCCCCTGCGCGCCCCACGCGACGCGGTAGTAGTCGGGATCGAGGCGCGTCAGCAGATGGGCGTACACCTCGTGGCTCACTCCCAGGCCGTAGGAGGTCAGGTCGACGCCCTCCAGGGCGGCGAGCGCCGCGTCGGTGTCGGATGTCTCAAGCGCCTCGAGCGCGTCGTTCAGGCACTGCACGTCGAGCAGGACCTGCTCGTGCGGATAGATCGTGCTCTGCCAGGGCGACAGGCCGGTCAGCGCCAGGCTGACCTGCTTCTGGATGGCGAGCAGCGACGCGTTCACGGCGGCGTAGTCGGATACCGCGATCGAACCCTTGCTCGCCTCGAAGTCCCCGGCCGCCGTCTGGAAGGCCGTGACGGCCTCCTGCAGGCGGGCGACGCCGGTTGCGTCGGCGCCGGCGGCCGTCAGATCATCCGGCACGACCGTGTCGGCCAGGCTGTCGGCTCGCGACTTCAGCCCGTACGGGAGCAACCCGCCGTTGTTGAACGGCTTCTGAACCTTGAAGATGAACTTGGTGATCTGCGCGAAGTAGTCCCAGTCGATGATGATCCGGACGCATGTACTGGGTGTGGTAGTCACCCGTGCTGTCAAGCTTGTTCTCGAAGTTGACCACCGGGCACGCCCGCCGCTCCGAACGTCCAGGAGTCCTTCCAGGTGCTGGACACCGGGTTGATCGTGTAGCCGTAGGGCAGCAGATCATCGCGACGCGGCGGCGAGGTCGCTCACCAGCGGCGTGAAGTCGGGGGTGCTGATCTTCAACGGATTGTCCTTGACGATGTGGTCGGTGTTGAGCAGCGCGCGGATCTTGCCGGCCCACTGCGGGTGCGTGTGGGTGATGGCCCACCACGACCCGATGCACCAGTCGAAGTACGAGTTCACGTAGCCGAAGTCCTCACCGGTCGTCGCCATGAGGCGGACCGTGTGCTTTGGCTGGTACCCGCTCTTGATCATCGCCTTGGCGATCAGCAGTTCTGCGACGACGCCGTCGGTGTCGTCGGTGGCGGTGTGGAAGTAGCCGTCATGGTGAGCGCCGAAGAGCACGAAGGTACCGTCCTTCGACGTCCCGGGAAGGTCGCCGAAGACGTTGTAGCCGGTGCCGCCCTCCGTTGCGAAGCGGACGTTCTCCTTGAGCGTCATGGTGGTCACGGGGCCGGTGCCGTCGGCGTTGAGCTGACTGCGCAGCCAGTCGCCGTCCTGCTGTGAGATGTAGACGGACGGGACGTCGCTCCAGTCGAAGTTGCCGTCGAAGCTCCCGAGCGCGTCGGGCGCCCTCGTGTAGTAGGGCCCGGTGTTCTCGCCGTGCGTGAAGACGACGCCCACGGCGCCCCGCAGGGTGGCCTCGGCCACCTGATAGTTGATCCACCAGGTCCAGAGGTCGGCGTCGAGGAGGACGAGCTTGCCCTTCACGCTGATGCCGGCCTCTTCCAGGGCGTCGAAGTCACCTGCCGTGCCGTCGTGCGCGTAGACGATCGGCGCCGTGATCCCGTTGGCCGGCGTCGGACGCGTGCCGGCCCAGGTCGAGGCGACGAAGCTCCTGGAGCCGATCGTGACTCCCGCGGAGATGAAGGTGAAGGCGTCCACGGGCACGGGCTCCAGATGCACGTTCACGAGGCCCATCTTGCGCATCTGCTGAGCGATGTACCGGGCACGGTTGTTGTCCGACCACGTGCCCGCGAGGAAGAAGCCGAGCTCGGGGTTGGTGCCCGGCATGTCGGCCAGGTGCGTGTCGAGGCCCTGCGGATAGCCCTGCGCCGTCAGCTGGTCGATGGCCGTGTTGAAGGTGGGTGTGGCCGCCGGAGTGGCCGCAGGCAGGAGAAGTAGCAGCAGGACGGCAGCGAGGAGTACGAGAGGCAAGCGTTTCACAGAAACCCCCTTGGTTCGTTGCGGCTCACGCCGCGATCGAGAGACGAGCCTGAGGAGTGCTGCTCGGAGAGAAGTAGTGCCCGCTGGGGGTGCCGCTCTGAGAGGAGCGCCTGCAAGGGCCCGCTCTCCGACGAACCCTAGGACTGGTGTTTCGTGCAGTCAAGTGCTCAAAACATCCCACCGCCGCTGAACGTCACCTTGCCCCAGCGCGATCGGTAGCCCGATCCTCCCTTCGGCAACCTCCCCGGCGAGAACGGGCGTGACTAACCTCCGATCGGGATGCTCGGCGCTTCGGGACGACGAATCGCGCCTGCGCGATCGCCTCTTGCCGCCCGCCGAGCGACCCGGGTGCCGCGTCGTCGCCTACTTCAGCCTCTCTGCAGCGAGTATCGAGACGGAGACTGCGACAGCGCGAGTCACTCAAGGACAAGGGTCGCATCCAGTGCCGGCGGTCTTGCACGATTCGCCGTCCACCAGCCGGAGCAGGGACACGGGCTCGGCAGAGCGATGCTGGTGGAGGCTCTGGCTCGCAGTGCCAGGGCGGCGGACACGATCGGGGCGCGGGCCGTTCTGGTGCAGGCGAAGAACGAGAACGCGCGCGGGTTCTACGAGCATTTTGGGTTTGAGCGGTCACCCACCGGCGAGTTACAGCTCATGCTGCTGATTATGGACATCAGGAAGAGCCTGGACCTCGCGCCTGAGTAGCTGTCAAGGCCGGCGCCACCCCCTGCCTACGCCTCATACGTTGCTCCGCCGCCCCCTCGGGGGCTAGGGTCGCCCCAACGACGATGGGGGTTGCACATGATCGTGAGCTTCCTCGGCACCAAGGCAGGCACCGCCGCCGACCTCACGCTGATCGTGATGGTGATCGCGGCCGTCATGCTCACCATCGGCTGGCGGCTGGCGGCCGGCAAGCGGTACGAGGCACACCGCTGGGTGCAAACGGCAGCGGTGTGCCTGAACACCATCCCCATCGTCACGTGGATGTTCTATTCGCTCGGCAAGAACTTCTTGCCGGACCTGCCCGGCAACCTGAGCCACGGTTCGTACCTCCTCACGACCATCCACGCCGTCGCGGGGGCGATCGGCGCGGTGCTCGGGTTGTCCGTGATGATCCGGGCGAACCGACGCGAGGCGCAGGGGCGCAGTGTCGACAGTCTCGTCCCGCTGATGCGCATCGCCTACATCGTCTATATGGTCGTGACGCTGGCCGGCGTGGCGGTCTACATCACCCTCTACAGGTAACGGTCGGGGGTGCCGGCGAGCGACGCGGCGGTGATGCCGTGATGGACGACGGGCACGGCGTCACGAAGGCAGGCGTACACGGTGCGAAGCTGAGCGTGCCTCTTGCCGGCGCGTTCGCGCTGGCCTTCGGCGAGGGACCGGCCGACGCGGACGGCTGCTCCGGCGCCGGAGGCTACCCCACCGGGAGGCTGCCAAAGGGGCTCGTCCTGCTCGACGGAGGCGAGGACCTCGCCGGCGAGGGCGTCGGCCTGGGGGTGCCGATCCTCAAGCGCGGCCTCCAGACGGTCTTCCCGGGCGGCGTGGAGGTCTCGTGGCGCCACGACGGAGCGGCATGGGAGCTGGAGGCCGTCTACGACATGTGCCTGGTCGAGCGCATGGTGAAGGTAGGCGGCGACAGCAGGCTCGTGACGTCGCGCGCGCTCTACGCCGCCAAGGACGCGCTGGCCGCGCTGCACCGCCGCTTCCCGCGCCTGCGCGGCCTGCTGACAGCGACCTCGCTCGGGCTGCGCCGGCGGTTCGGTTGGACGACGGCCTACGAGGACGCGGGGTTCCACCTGCCTGTGACCGTGAGGTACGCCATCCGTGTCGCTGAGGACGCCCGCGCCGACATTCCCGGGGGCATCGCAGACGCCGGCGAGCCGGGTAGGCGCCAGTCCCGCACCACAGACGATGGCGAGCCGGGCCGGCGGCCGTCCGGCCGCGAGCTCGCCCGGCTCGCCATCGGCCTCGACCTGACGGGCCTTGCCGGACGCGGCTTCACCGAGATCGTCGTGATGAACGAGCTTGGGGCGCGTCACTTCGACCGCTACGAAGATTCGGACGGCCGCGTGCTGCGCGGCGGGGAGATCGGCACGTGGGACGAGGTCACCGCGGCACAGGCCTCCTTCGTCAGTACGGAACATCACGCGGCCTTCTCACTGGGCCAGGTCGAAGGGGCGCGGCTGTGGCGTGGCCGGGAGCTCGTGGGCTCGCGTCTCGCCTGGACCGGCTTCGGCTACTCGCTCCGTCCGGACCGGTCGGCGTTCAGCCACGAGCTGCGGATAGAGAGAGCGTCCATGGATGACCCGCGCGTCGAGGGCGGCCCGTGAGCTCCGTCCTGCTCATCTATCCGTTCTTCCGGCGTTCGCTCGACCGCTCGCGCTTCCGCTTCCCTCCCCTCGGGCCGGCCTACGTCGCGGCCAGCGTGCGGCAGGCGGGACACGCGGTGCGCCTGCTCGACTGCACCTTCCTGGGTCGCGATCAGGCCCTGGAGATGGCGCTCGCGGCGAAGGCCGACGTGGTCGGCATCTACTGTATGGCGACGATGCTCGACGACTGCCGCTGGTTCGCGGAGCGTCTGCGCGGCCGCTGCGGCCTGCTCGTCGCCGGGGGGCCGCTGCCGACGTGCGAGCCGGAGGCCTTTCTCTCGCACTTCGATGTGGTCGTGCGCGGCGAGGGCGAAGCGACCATGGTCGAGCTCCTCGCCGCGCACGAATCGGGCGCGGAGCTGGGCGCGGTGCCGGGCGTCGTGACGCGTCGTGGGGCGGGCGCGGACGCCGGCGACACGCCGGCGCTCACGCCCGCCCCTCCGCGCCCCTTCGCGGCCGACCTCGACCGCCTGCCCTTCCCCGCCCGTGACCTCCTCCCCAATGCCGCCTACATCCGCCACGGCACGGCGGCGCTACGGCTCGTCGGTCACCACGGTCATGAGCACGCGCGGTTGCCCCTTCGACTGCGAGTTCTGCAGCAACGTCATCTTCGGCGACTCGTACCGGGCGCGCTCACCCGAAAACGTGGTCGACGAGGTCGAGCAGGCGCTCGCCCTGGGCTACGACCGCATCTCCTTCGCCGACGACGTGTTCACGCTCGACGGCGACAGGGTGATCGCCATCTGCGACGAGATCCGCTCCCGTGGGCTGCACTTCGCGTGGGAGTGCCTGGCGAGAGTCGACTCCATGGATGCGCATCTCGCCGGCGAGATGCGGCGCGCCGGCTGCACGCGCGTCTACTTCGGCATCGAATCGGGCAGCGACGAGATCCTGCGGCTCATGAACAAACACACGACGGCGGCCCGGTCGAGGGCCGCCGTGGAGGCCGCCCACGACGGCGGGCTCGAGGTCGGCGCCTTCTTCATCCTCTTCTATCCCGGCGAGACCGACGACACGGTGCTCGAGACGCTGCGCTTCGCCGGTTCGCTGCCCCTCGACTACCTCGGTCTCTCGATGCCCTACCCGCTCCCGGGGACGGCCCTGCGCGATCGCCTCGGCGCCCGCGTCACGCGCGACTCGCGGCCGGACGGGAGCTTCATCCTCAACCAGCAGCTCACCTACGACGCGGAGTTCTCGGCCCTCAAGATGCGTTTCGGCATCGCCAAGGGCCGCGCGCAGTTCGAGATGAGGCGCCGGCTCGGACGGCTGGCGCCGGCCGCCTTGCGCCTCTTCGAGGGACCCACCGACAGGATGCTGCGGCTGATGAAATGAAGCGGCGGGGCGCGAAGCGCCCCAGAGCACGGCGGCCGCCGCGAAGCGCCCTGCCTTTACGGCGCCGGCGTCAGGCGCTTCGCGCCCGCCGGCGCCCCCTACTTCTTCGCCGCGAACGCCCGCATCGTCTCGTCGACGCGGCGTCGCAGCCAGGCCTCGTCGATCTCGGACGGGTAGAGGAAGGTGACCTCGTTCTCGCGCTGCCAGTCCCGGCCCTCGTCGGAGCCGCCCAGGCGCTCGAACAACTGCGACCCGGGCAGCGGGACGGGCACCGTGAACGAGACCTCGTCGAGCGGCAGCGTCAGCGCCAGCCTGAAGGTGTCCTCGATCGAGGCCACCGTCTCCCCCGGATACCCGACGATGAAGAACGCCGCCACGTCGATCCCGGCCTCGCGGTACAGTTGGGTGGCGCGCACCCCCTGGTCGACCGTGATCTGCTTGCGCATAAGGTCGAGCGTCGTCTGGTTCCCAGACTCGAGTCCCAGGTAGACCTTGCGGCAGCCCGCCGCCTTCATCGACCGCGCGGTGGCCAGGCCCATCCCGTTGGCCCGCGAGAGGCAGGTCCACGTCATCCCCAGCGGCGCGATGCGCCGGCAGAACGCCTCGAGATAGCCCGACTCCAGGGTGAAGATGTCGTCGCCGATCCACAGGCTGTCGTAGCCGAGCGCTCGAACCTGGTCGATCTCGGCGAACACCGTGTCGAGGTCGCGGTGCCGGACGAGGCTGCCGAAGACCGGCCGCGAGCAGAAATCGCAGCTGTAGGGGCAACCGAAGGTGGCCAGCAGCGAGGTGACCTTGCGACCGGACGTGCGCAGCCACTCGCGCTGGTAGGCGGCGTGGTCGAAGTCGCTGCGGTCGGGCAGGGGGAAACCGGCGAGCTCGCTCTCGCCGTGGTGCACCGCCGGGTTGTCGACGTGCAGGTCGCCGTCCTGCACGAACAACCCGGCGTACGCGTCGAGAGGCAGCTCGCCGAGCTCCGCCGGCGAGGCCGGCAGCCCGAGATAGTCGGCGCAGAAGCGCGGGAAGCTCAGGTCGGCCTCGCCGCGGAAGACGGCATCGACATGGCCGAGGTAGCGATGCGGGAAGACGGTGGGCAGGGGCCCGCCGGCGACGACGAGGCACCCCGGGAGCTCGGCACGGACCATCTCCGCGATGCGCACGGTGTTGCGCGTCAGGCTGACCATGGAGGACAGACCGACGATATCGGGCCGGTAGGCGCGCAGGTCGGCGCGCAGACGGTCGAACGTCCCGAAGGTGCAGTCGAAGACCCTCGCCTCGAGGCCGTGGCGGCGCAGCTGGGCCGAAAGGGCGGCGAGTCCCAAGGGCGGGAGCAGCATCTCCGTGGCCACCCTGGTGCGGAAGTAGGGGAAGACGAGCGCGACGCGGGACGTGCGCCTGGTCACCGCCGGCCACCTAGTCTGGCCGCACTTCTGGTCACGGCCGGTCGCCCCGTATCACTCATCGCGCCTCTCGTGCGGTCGCCGACGCCGGTCGGCGTCGGTACACCATGTTCGCGCGGTGCCGCGGGAGCGTCAACGTTCCCCTACTCGACCGCCTTCTCGAACACCTCGAAGCGCCGCTCCACCCGCATCCCTGCCTTGAGGTAAAGATCGAGCGCTCCGGTCTCGTTCTGCGCGTCCACGAACAGGCGCACGAACGGGTACCCGCGCTCGGCGAGCAGCCCGAAGACCTCCTGGAGCAACGCCAGCCCAAGACCGCGCCCGCGCCATGCCTTGCGCACCGAGAGACTCTCGACGTGCACCTCTTCCCCACGCGGCAGCGCCCAGACCTGGCCGGCCACGTCGGGACCGTCCCAGGCGACCAGCCAGAGGCTTGGATCGATGCCGTCCCGCCCCGCTGTCCGTGAGGCCCAGTCCTCGAAGGTCCTGCTTTGGCGACGGAAGTGCTCGCTGAAGGCCTCCTCGATGGCGGCGTGCAACAGGCGACCGTCTTCTGCGAGGCGCGCCGGACGCACCGAGATGCCCTCGGGAAGATGTGGGTCCGGAACAGCGTCCGCAAGATCAAGACGCATCTGGCAAAGCTCGCGCACGACGGTGAAGCCCCGCGAAAGCAGCAGAACGCAGCGGCGTTCCAGCAGGGGCTCGCAGTAGGTGATGAGCGGCAGGGGCCTTTCGTCTTGCTGTTCGCGGCTTCTCTCGCGGGCGTACCGACCGGCGCGGTCCTCGATGAGATCCAGGAACACCTCGTCCAGCGCCTGGTGTCTCAGGTCTGGCCTTACGTAGTGGTCCGCGGTGACGAAGCCCTCGTCGCCCGGCGCGAAGATCCAGCCGACGCCGGCCAGATCACCGTCGTCCGCCACGATCACCCAGGCGCCGCGCTCGAAGTCGAACCGGGAGCTGCGTGTCTCGACCGCGAGGTCGATCTCATGGATGCAGGGCTCGCCTGAGTCGGCCGACTCGCAGGCGTCGAGAAGCGCCTGTGCGGCCGAGAGGTCCTGGATCGTCAGCGGACGCAGGTCGTAGCCTTGGGGGAGCGCGTGCCCTGACAGCGCGTGCATCGTGAACCCCTACCTCGCTTCGCCGTCGAGCGGACGAAGTGATGCTCCTGCCGCGGGTCCGGTGACGTCAACCGCGCGTGTAGGCGAGCAAGGTCACGCCGGACGCAAAGGTGCGCCTCTCGGTCAGCCTCAGCTTGACGGGGGTCTCGAGCTGCGGGAAGAAGGGCGCGCCGGCTCCGAGGATCACAGGGTGGACGAGGAGCCGGTACTCGTCGACGAGGCCGCGACGGATGAAGGCGGAGGCCAACGTGGCTCCGCCGACGCCGATGTCGCCGTCGAACTCGGCCCTGATGCGGGCGAGCTCCTCCGCCGGGTCGCCGACGGCGAGCCGGCTCTTCCACTGCACCACCTTGAGCGTGGACGAGAACACCACCTTCGGCCTCGCGTTCCAGATACGTGCGAAGTCGCGCGTGACGTCGGTGGCGCCGGGGTCAGATTCGGCCGTCGGCCAGTAGGCCGACATCACCTCGTACATCCGCCGCCCGTAGAGGAAGACGTCCATCTCGCGCACAAGGTCGTTGAACCAGGAGTGCAGCTCGTCGTCGACGACGGTCCAGTCGAGACTCCGGTCCGGCGTCTCGATGTAGCCGTCGAGCGAGACGTTCATCGAGTAGATCAGCTTGCCCATGCCGCTCCTCTCCGTTCTGCTGGCCCGGGATGCCCTCGGTCGAGGCTCGCGCCGACGACGGGCACGCCGCCTCCGAGAGCCGACGAAGATCACGCCGTCTCCGAGGGCCGACGAGAGATGCCGTCCCGGCGAGATGCTTCCCCGAACGACGACCAGTCAGCGGCGGCGCCGAAACGAAGGGGCGGGGGCCGGCATTCGCCGGCCCCCGCCCTTTCGCGTTCATGCCACCGGATCGCCAGGTCGCAGACCCAGCGTCCGTTACAGGATCGCTCGGATCAGTAGACCCTCAGCGTCCGCGTGGCGATGGCGGCCTGCCGGTTGCCGGCCTCGTCGATCGCCGTCACAGAGAAGGTGTACGTGCCGGCGCGCAGCTTGCACCTGAAGCTGGCAGAGAGGGCCATGTCGACGGGCTTGGTCCCGAGCCGCAGCCGCTTCACCACGTCGCCACGCCGGTTCTTGACGAGGATGGTGACCCTTGCCGTACCGCCGTTCGGGTCGACATCGTCGACCTCGTACGCGAGCGTCGCCATCCGATAACGCCGCACCTTGGCAGTGCTCGGCGTCTTGGCGTGCGGCTTCACCGTGTCGATGTTGACCGTCAGTGTGTGAGCGGTCTCGACGTTGCCGGCGACGTCCGTCGCATGGTAGGTGATCGTGTGGGGACCATCGGTCGCATGCATCTTGGCGTCGACGGTCAGGGTGACCGCTGCGGTCGAACCCAGGACGGTGACCGGTGCGCCGCCGTCGATGCTGTAGGTGATCGAACCCACGCCCGAGCCGTTGAGCTCGTCGGTGGCGCTCAAGCGGATGCGCAGCGTGTGGTTGTACCAGCGATCGGCCCTGACGCCGCCGGCTGTGCTGACCGGCGCGGTGGTGTCGCCGGTGCTCGGCGGAGCGTCGACCGTGAATGCCAGTGCGTTGGAGGCCGTGGCGCCGCTCGGCGTCACGGTGACGTTGACGCTGCCGGGGGCGAGGCTCGTCGGCACCTTGGCGGTGACGCTCGTCGCGCTCCAGGCGGTGGTCGTGGCGGTCGTGCCGCCGAACTTCACGACGCCGCTCGTCCCCAGGTTGCTGCCGGCGATGACGACGCTTGCGCCCGTCAGGCCGTGGTTCGGGTTGAGGGTCGTGATGGCGGCTGTGGGTGTCGGCGTCGGCGGAGCGTCGACCGTGAACGCCAGGGCGTTGGAGGCCGTGGCGCCGCTCGGCGTCACGGCGACGTTGACGCTGCCGGGGGCGAGGCTCGTCGGCACCTTGGCGGTGACGCTCGTCGCGCTCCAGGCGGTGGTCGTGGCGGTCGTGCCGCCGAACTTCACGACGCCGCCCGTGCCCAGGTTGCTGCCGGCGATGACGACGCTTGCGCCTGTCAGGCCGTGGTTCGGGCTGAGGGTCGTGATGGCAGGCGCCGGCGCGGGCGGAGCCTGGACGGTGATGCTGTAGGTCGTCGACTTGGCCTGGCCGCTGCTCTTGTCGCCCTTGTCGGCCCACACCGTATAGGTGTAGCTGCCCGGGCTGCTGGGTGCGGTCATGGTCCGTGTGTACGTCGTCTGGTTGGTGCCGGTGGCGCCTGCGTAGACGCTCAGCGCCGGCGCGCCCGCGCCGTTGGCGATCCAGTAGCCGGTGTCACCGCCCGCGGTGAAGCCGGTCATCGCGATCGTCAGCGTGTAGGTCGCTCCGGGAGCGGGCGTCGCGACGCTCGGCGTGGCTTTGACCGCCGCGCTCGAAGGAGCCGCTGGGTGGCAGACGGTGCAGGCCTGAGCCTTGCTCGGGAAGCTCTGCACGGGTTTGGCGGTCACGGCGGCGAAGGCGGCCGTGGCCAGCACGGCCACGACGACCAGAGTCAGTACGAGTCGAGATCTCATCAGACAGAAACTCCCTGTTTCGCTGTCAGGTCACATGAGAGGGCTGCGAGAGCGCGCAATACGGACCTCCTTGGGGGATGGGGTGGGGATTGCGGCGGGGTTTCGTGTGTTTCGCCACACGAATTGGTGCACCCTTTCACAGGGGGCAGAGGGAGTCAACCTGCGAGGGGGCCGTGGAGCCCGGGGTCAGGTCTGGCCCGAGACCCGGGCGTCAGATCTGGCCTGAGGCCCGGACGTTCAGCCCGGCATGCCCCCCGGCTGCACGAACTCGACGAGGTTGCCGTCGGGGTCGCGCGCGTAGAAGACGCGGGCGCCGAGCCAGTGGTTCTCCTCGCGCAGCGCGACGGGCGGCGAGAGGACGGTGACGCCGTTGGCGACCAGGCGCTCGTACACGAGTCCCGCGTCGGGGACGGTGATGGCGATGTGCGTCCCCGCCGGCAGCGCGGAGGTCGGTGCGGCCGCCACCGGCAGGAGCTGCACGAGCTCGAGGACCTGGTCGTTGGCGAGGTCGAGCTCGGTCCAGCGGAAGCTCACGCTCGACACGCCCAGCATCGTCGCGTAGACCGGGTCGTCCTCGGCGCCGGAGTCGAGCAAGGTGAGACCGGCGAGATCGCGGTAGAAGGCGGCTGAGCGGTCGAGGTCGGCCACGGTGATGCCAACGTGGTTCAGCGTTCGCGCGGTGAGCGACTCCGTGCCGGCGAGGCGACGCAGGTCGACCTCGCCGAGACGCGCCGGGACGACGTCGCGGGCGAAGACCTCGGCGACGGTCTCGGCGCGTTTGATCACTTCAGCGTCAGGGCCGTGGACGAGCACGGTGGCGGGACGCGGCATGGCGTTGAAGTTGCTCGATGCCGCGTCCTGATAGGCGCCCGTGTCGAGGAAGGCGAGGACGTCGCCGGGGGCGACCTCAGGCAGACGCGCCTCGGCCACGACCACGTCGAAGCCACAGCTGATGCCGACGACGTCCGCGGTCATCACAGGCGGCGCGTCCGGCGCCGCGACGTTGACGACGGTCCAGCGCGCGCCCTCAAGGTTCACGTCCGGCAGGAAGGCCTCGGACGTGTCGGTCTCGACCCAGGTCTGCGGCGGCGCGGCACCGCCGCTCGGCGGGATCGCGCCGCGGCCGAAGTGGTCCAGCGCCGCGCTTGCGAGCGTGTCGAGAGCGGCGGCGTCCTCTGCCCTCGGCGACTCGCGCTTCACGTTCGTCACGCGCGCCAGGTGCAGGCCGGCATTGGCGTAGACGCCGCGGCCGGGCTCGAGCTGCAGGGCGACGCCCTGCAGCGGCAGCCCGGCCTTCCGCATCTCGCGCTCGAGCACCGAGCAGACCGTGCGCGCGTACGCGGCGACGTCGGGGACGCGCCGCGGCCCATCGTCGCCGGAGGCGGCGCGGGCCTCGCCCGCCGCGCGGCCGAGCGCGTGCGCCGCCTCCGCCGCGTCCCGCCGCGGCGCAAAGCCGCCGCCGATGTCGAGCACGCGCGGCCGCCAGCCGCCGCCCATCGCTTGGGCGAACGCCGCCAGCTCGCGCACGAAGCAGGGAATCATCGCCTCCCAGAGCGCGAGGTCCGGCCGGTGCCGTCCGACGTGCACGTGGCAGCCGCTCACCTCGACCCACGGCGAGCCGCGCAACGCGGCGGCGACGGCGTCCAGGTCGTCGTGCGGGATGCCGGGCTTGTACCGGCTCGCCACGTCGTCGACCGTGAGGCCGTCGCCGAACTCGCTCTCCAGCCCCATCGCGCTGAAGTCCGGACGAAGCCTCACCCTGACCGTCGCCGTCCGCTGCACGTCCTCGGCGACGGCGACCACCAGCTCGGCTTCGCGCATGCTGTCCAAGGTCAGGTGCGCGCCCGCCTGCACGGCCTCGCGCACCAGGCTCTCCGACTTCGACGACCCGTTCACCGAGATCAGCTCCGGCGGCACGCCGCAGGCGAGGGCCGCCCTGAGCTCACTCACTCCGAACGTGTCGCAGCCCAGGCCCTCCTCAGTGAGGACCCGCCTCAGGGCGAGCGAGAAGTTGGCTTTGAGCGAGGGGAGCACCTGCACCGGCCCGTGCGGCCATGCCGCCGTGAACGCGCGCACGAACTCGCGCGCGCGGCGCCGCAGCCGGTCCTCGGAGATGACGTTGAGCGGGGTCCCGAAGGTCGCGGCGAGCTCGATGAGAGCACGCTCCTCGATCCAGAGCCCGTCGGCGCGCACCGACAGGCGATCGTCGGCATCGAGGTGATCGCTGAGTCTCATTGCCGTCCTCCTTACCTCAGCTACTCGAGAACTCCGCGGCCTTCCGCCGGCCTCGGCGGCACGTCCAGCAGGGGCGCGTCGGACGATTCGCCCGCGAGCGCTATGTCTGCGAACGCCTCGTCCGCGAGCGCTTCGTCCGGGAGCGCTTCGTCCGGGAGCGCTTCGTCCGCGAGCGCGACATCCTTCAAACGCGAGACGAGCACGGCGCACCCGGCGAGCAGGATCGCCAGCAAGAGCAGCGAGATGGTGAACGAACCGTCCCCGGCACGCAGCGCCTCCATGATGAAGACGGAGACCACCGAGACCTGGCCGCTCAACTGGATCAGCCCGTTCGAGGTGCCCTCGGGCGTCGGGTTGGCGATCTCGGAGGCGTACTGCATGAGGATGGGGAACACGGCGACGAGCGCAAAGCCGAGGAGGACGGCCGACGCAAAGAGCAACAACGTGGACGAGAAGAACGCGACGCCCAGCATGCCCGGTACGGTCGCCGCCAGGGCGACGACCGCGTAAGGGATGCGCCGCCCGCGGCGGTCGGAGAGCGCCGACAAGACCACCGCCCCGACTATCCCCGACACGAGCATGAGGGCGCCCATGGTGCCCGCGTCGGTCGTGCCGAAGCCTCGCGGGTGGACGATCTCCTCCACCCAGGTGGTCACGCCGTTGAAGGCGCTCATGACGATGAACGCGACCGCCAGCGTGATGAGGAAGGGCTTGACGGTGAGTGCGTGGCGGAGGCCGTCGAGCATCAGGGCGCGCTCCTCCATACCGGGCGGGCACGGCGGCGTCGCCGGCCGCTCGCGCGCCAGCGCGAGGAAGGCGACCGCCGACGCCGCCGCGGCCACGCCGTAGACGAGCTGCACCGTCGCGATCGACATGGCGTCGGCCAGCACCGGCGTGAGCGCCATACCGACGGCGATGCCCGCCATGCTCGCGAGCGTGACCAGGCCGACGGCGGTGGCCCGCTCGCGCGGTGCGAACCAGTTGGCCGGCACCTTCGTCCAGGCGTCCATCAGGAAGGGCTGGGCGACCGCCAGACCCACCGTGCTCACCAGCACCAGGGTGTAGTCGGCGCCGGCCAGTCCGCGGAGCACCGCGAACACGCCCATCAGGACGACGCCGAACCCCACCGCGGGGCGGAAGCCGCGCGTGTCGATCACCCAGGCGGCCGGCAGCGCCAGCGGGATGAACGCGATCATGAACGTCATCGCGAGCGCGCCGATGGCCAGGTCCGAGACGCCGTAGAAGTCGGCGGCGAGGCTGGTGATGGGCGCGTAGCTGATCCACAGCATCTGGATCATCAGGTTGACCAGCATGAAGACGCCGAGGACGACCCAGCGGTAGCCGTAGACGCGGTAGCTCTCGCTCACGAGCTCGCCCTCGCGTCAGGACGAGGGAGACGGCGGCGACCGCTCACGATCGCGCCTTCTTCGCGTTGAGACGGCGGTACAGGCTCTTGAGCGTGCCGTGCAGCCGGCGGTACTCGGCGTAGCCGTCGGCGTAAACGCGAGCGTCAGCCGACGGCGCGAACGCCGCCGGGACGGGCACCAGCCCCGGCACGTCCTCGAGGGTCGCCTCGCCCAGGCAGATCCGCGCCCACAGCGCGACGCCGCGGAGCTGCGCGTTGCGCGGGTCCGCCACCTGCTCGACCGGCCGCCCCAGAACGTCGGCATAGATCTGGCACCAGAGCTTGCTCTGGGCACCGCCCCCGAGCAGGCGCACCTTGGGAACGGGCTGCCGGATGAACTTCTCGTAGGCGTCGAGCAGCCAACGCGCGTTGAGAGCGACGCCCTCGAGCACCGAGCGCACGAGCATGGCCCGGTCGGTGCGCAGCGAGAGGTTCAGCCAGCCGCCACGCGCAAGCTTGTCCTCGACCGGGCTGCGCTCGCCGTTGAGCCAGGGCATGAAGAGCAAGCCCTCGCAGCCGGCGGGCGCGGTGGCGGCCAGGGCGATGAGGTCGTCGAACGACGGCGCCAGGTCTTCGCGAGCGGCGCCCTCGGCGCCGATACCGCTGCCGCCGCCCAGCAGGCCGTCGGGCGGCGCGACGATCTGCTCGCGCAGCCAGTGCAGCGCCGCGCCGCCCGTCTCCTGGTTGTTGGCCACCAGGGGGTGCGTCGGATCCAGGCCCGGCACGGTCGCGATCTGATGGAAGACGTCGGTGCGCTTGAAGGGGACGCGCGCGCCGATCCAGGCCGTGGTCGAGACCGCGATGTGCGTCTCGTAGAGCCCGACGGCGCCGGAGCCGACCACCGCGGCGTGGAGATCGGGGAGACCACAGATCACGGGTGCCCCCGCCGCGACACCGAGATCGGCCGCGACCCCGGGAAGCAACGGCCCGAGCACCGAGCCCATCGGCAGCAGCTCGGGCAACTTGTCCCGGTCGCGGCGCGTGCGCCGGACGAGCTGGTCGACATAGCCGGGCGGCGCGCCCGGCCGGTTGTCCGTGAGCCACCAGCCCATGATCGACGCCGGCGTCGCCGCCGCCCGCCCCGTGAAGCATAAGCCCAGGTAGTCCACCGGCTCGAGGATCACCTTCGTCCTGGCGTAGACGTCCGTGAGCAGATGCTGCAGCAGGAGCGAGTGGCCCGTCGGATCGGCCCCGCTCGGCGCCGGCGCCCCGCCCGTGATGCGGATGAAGGGCAGCGCCTTGTGCGGCGCGAAGCCGGCGACGTTCAGCGGTCCGCCGATGACCTCGCGCATCAGATCGCGAGCGCGCGTGTCGGACCAGATCAGGACGTCGCCGGCGGGCCGGCCGTCGGCGCCGATCGGCACCGAGGACGCCCACTGCCCGGTGACGGCGACGGCGTGCAGCTGGTCGCCGTCGGCGCCGGCCTCCTCGATCGCTTCTCTCGCCGCGTCGCGCAGCATGTCCCACCACTCGAAGGCGTCCTGTGTCACCGCGCCGTCGCGCCCGATGCGCACGTGGACGGGGCGGAACGCCACGGACAGCACCGCGCCGTCCAGCGAGCAGACTGCGACCTTCGGCCCCCCGTTGCCGAGGTCGACGGCGAGGATCCAGCGCTCGCTCACGTCAGAGCCCGCAGCCGTTCACCACGCCGCCCACGTCAAGAAGCCACGCCGTCGCGCGATGGCGCGACCTCGTGCATCGCGTCGAGCACCCGCACCATCACGGTCTTGACGAGGGCGTTGCCCTGCGGCGTGCCGCCGAAGCCGTACACCGCGCCCGACTTCGCCGACTCCCCCTTGTGCTGCGTCGCGTAGCCGACCGCGCCGTGCAGCGCCTCGAGGAACGCCTCGGCGACGCCCGGCGCCGTGTTGGGCCGCGTGATGCAGAAGTGCAGCGCCGGCGGCAGCTGCAGCGGGTTCATCCGCCAGCCCTGTGCCATGAGGGCGTCGTTGACCAGATAGATGTCGAGGTCGGCCGCCGCCTTGAAGGCGATCAAGAAGACCGGGTCGCCGATGACCTCCAGCTCGGGAATGCCCTCGCGGATACCGTCGCGGATCGCGAGGGCGGTCTTCATGATGCCGTCGGCGGCGGCCAGATAGCCGGCCTCCCCCGTCGCCAGCAGCGCCGCCCAGGTCGAGGCCAGGATGCCGCCGCTGCGCGACCCGGCGAAGCCCGGCGAGATGTACAGGCCGCCGGGCCAGTCCGGGAAGGCGAAGTACTGGTGCTTGCGCAGCGCCTTGTCGCGGTACAGCAGCACGCTCGAGCCCTTGAGGCCGTAGCCGTACTTGTGGGTGTCGGCCGAGATGGAGGTCACGCCCGGCACGCGGAAGTCCCAGAGTGGCAGCTCGTAACCGAGCCGCTCCACCCAGGGGAGCAGCCAGCCGCCCAGGCAGCCGTCGACGTGCATGCCGATGCCGCGCTCCTGCGCCAGCGCCGCGATCTCCTCGATCGGGTCGATGAGGCCGTGGGCGTAATTGGCCGCGCTGCCGATCACCGCGACGGTCTGGTCGTCGATGAGGTCGGCCATGGCGCCGACGTCGGCGACGTAGTCGCCCGTGAGCGGCGCATGCCGCATCTCGATGCCCAGCCAGTGCGCGCCCTTGTCGAGCGCGACGTGAGCCGTGACCGGCTTGACCACGTTGGGACGGGTGACGCCGCGCTTCTCGCGCGCCTGCTCACGGTAGGAGTACAGAGCCGTGATGAGGCTCTCGGAGCCGCCACCGGTGATCACGCCGACGCCGGTACCGTGCAGCAGCTCCGACGTCATGGCGATGATCTCGCCCTCGAACTTGGTGGCGCTCGGATACATGTCGCGCTGCAGCACGTTGGCATGCGAGTACAGGTCGAAGACGTCGCCGAGGAAGTGGTAGTGGTCGTGGTCGCCGCAGTACAGGCTGCCGGAAACGGTGCCCTTGTCGCCGCGCTCGTCCTCAGCCTGTGCCATGCCGGCGATCGTGTCGAGAATGGCGGCCCGGTCCACCGGTTCGGCGGGCACGCGCCGGTAGGTGGGCGTCTTGTCGCCATAGGGATACAGATCGCCGATGACCTGCGCGAGACCGTCGTCAGCCACCAGATTCACCTCACCGCTCGAAGGATGCGAAGGGGGGCGCCGCGCATCGCTCGACGGCGGGAGCCCAGCCCCTGTGTCAGACGACCCGATGCTAGGCTGCGAGCGCTGGGGCGTCAATGAACGCCCCCGGGGACGGCGGCGGCGCGGTGTAGACTGCGCCCACACCGCGCCGGAAGGGGAGCCCATGGCGGCCAGGCAGACGACGAAGAACGCCGCGACGAGGCGGCCTGCGGACGCCGCGATCGGCGGGCGGCCTGCCGCCGCCGATCGCGGCGTCGAGATCGACCCGCACCGCCGCTGGTCGCCGCGCGTCGACGCGGCCATGCTCGCGCGCCTCGCGGCGCGCGCCGCCGTGGCTGCGTCCGGTGAGACCATCCCCGTCGAGGCGCCGTTGACGGGCGAGACCCTCGGCGCGGTGCCCAAGGGCACGGCGGCGGACGTGACCGCCGCCGCCGCCGCGGCAGCCGTGGCCCAGGCGGCCTGGGTCCGCCGCCCCGTCCGCGACCGTGCGCGCGTCCTCCTCCGCTTCCACGACCTTCTCACTCGCCAACGCGCACGAGGCCCTCGACCTCATCCAGCTCGAGACGGGCAAGGCGCGCCGCCACGCCTTCGAGGAGGTCCTCGACGTCGCCATCCAGGCGCGCTACTACGCCCACGTCGCCGCCGGCCTGCTCCGGCCCCGTCGCCGCCAGGGAGCTCTCCCCGTCCTGACCAAGGCCTGGGAGCAGCACGTGCCGCGCGGCGTCGTCGGCATCATCGCCCCCTGGAACTACCCGCTCGCGCTCACGGCCGGCGACGCCATCCCGGCGCTCGCTCGCCGGCAACGGCGTCGTCATCAAGCCGGACGCGCAGACGCCGTTCACGGCGCTCTGGGCGGCGGCACTCCTCGCAAGAGGCGGGCCTACCCCGACGAGCCTGCTGCAGATCGTCACGGGGCGAGGCGGCGAGCTCGGCGAGCCGCTCATCGACGCGACCGACTTACGTGATGTTCACCGGCTCGACGGCCACCGGCCGCACCGTCGCCGCCCAGGCCGCCGCGCGCCTCAAGGACTGCGCGATGGAGCTGGGCGGCAAGAACCCGCTGCTCGTGCTCTCCGACGCCGCTCTCGACGCGGCCGGTGCGCGGCGCGGTGCGCGGCATCTGCTCGAACAGCGGGCAGCTCTGCATCAGCATCGAGCGTATCTACGTGCACGACGCCATCTACGACGCCTTCGTGCCGCGGCTGGCCGAGGCGCTGCGCAACGTGCGCCTCGGCGCCGGCCTCGACTTCGTCGCCGACATGGGTTCGCTGGTCAGCGCCGACGCAGCTCGACGAAGGTCGCCGGCCACGTCGACGAGGCCGTAGCCAAGGGCGCCGAGGTGCTGGCGGGCGGCAAGGCCCGGCCCGACCTCGGCCCCTACTTCTACGAGCCCACCCTGCTGGCCGGCGTCACCGAGGAGATGGCGCTGTGCCGCGACGAGACCTTCGGTCCGGTCGCGGCCGTCTACCGCTGCTCCTCCACCGACGAGATGGTCGCCCGCGCCAACGACACCGCCTACGGCCTCAACGCCAGCGTCTGGACGCGCGACGTGCGCGCCGCGCGCGAGATCGCCGGCTGCATCCAGGCCGGCACCGTCAACATCAACGAGGCCTACGCCGCGACGTGGGCGTCGATGAGCCCGATGGGCGGCTTCAAGGACTCGGGGCTCGGCCGCCGCCACGGCGCCGCCGGTCTGCTCAAGTACACCGAGGCGCAGACCGTGGCGGCGCAGCGCGCTCCTCGCCATCGACACGCCGCCCTTCCTGAGCCACGAGCAGTACGCCACCGTCATGAGCATGGCGGTCCGCGCGCTCAAGCACGTGCCGGGCATCAAGTGAGGGGTATGACCACCTGCGCCCACACGCCAGTCACGGTCACGATCTGAGGGGGTCGCGATGACCACCATCGCCAGCAAGCACGTGCTCATCACAGGAGGGGCCTCGGGCATCGGGCGCGGCCTCGCGCTGCGCTGCGCAGACCTGGGCGCCGACGTGACCCTTCTCGACATCGACGGGGAGGGCGCCGAGGCCGCGGCCGCCGCAGCGGCCGAGCACGGCGCCCGCCAGGCCGGCGGCTTCGCCTGCGACGTCGGCGACCGCAGCCAGGTGGCCGCGGTCGCCGCACAGGTGCTGGCCTCCGCCGGCCCCGTCGACATCCTCATCAACAACGCCGGCATCGTCAGCGGCCGCCCGATCCTGGAGCTCGAGGACGAGCAGATCGAGCGGACCCTGCGCGTCAACGCGCTCGCGCCCTTCTGGGTGACGCGCGCCTTCTTGCCCGGCATGGTCGCCAAAGGCAGCGGTCACGTCGTGACCGTCGCCTCGGCCGCCGGCCTCATCGGCACGCCCCGCCAGACCGACTACGCCGCGAGCAAGCACGCGGCGGTCGGCTTCGCGGAGGCGCTGCGCTTCGAGCTGAAGCGTAGCGCCCCGGGCGTCAAGACCACCGTCATCTGCCCCTTCTACGTCGACACGGGCATGTTCGCCGGGGTCAAGACGCGCTTCCCGCGCCTGCTGCCGATCCTCAAGACCGACGACGTCATCGCTGCCATCATCGGCGCCGTCCAGCACAACCGGCCCCAGGTGCAGATGCCGTGGATGGTGCGCACGCTGCCCGCGATGCGTCTGCTCCCCGTGTGGGCGTTCGACGAGATCGCCGACGTCTTCGGGATCACGCGCTCGATGGACGAGTTCACCGGCAGGACCTGACAGCGGTCGGGACGTCCGCTGCCGCCGACCCGAAGCCTTGACCAAGGTCAGGATCGCTCCCGCTCCGCGCCGGGTAGGTTCGTCGCCGACCATCGACGAACGGAGCCCAGCATGCAGACCATCACCGCCGACCAGGTTGCCGTGGCCGACAACCCCCACGGCGTCGACGTCCGTCACCTGTACAGCACCGCGCACGTGGTCGTCTCGCAGATCACGCTGCAGCCCGGCGAGACCGTGAAGCCGCACAAGGCGCCGGTGGATGCCTACTTCTACGTGCTCGAAGGCACGCCCCGCATCGAGATCGACGGCGAGAGCGTCGAGGCCGGCCCCGACACGCTGGTCCCCAGCGGGCAGGGCCGGCTGCACGCCATCTTCAACGAGAGCGACAGCGTAGCGCGCTTCCTCGTAGTGAAGACGCCGAACCCGAAGGCCTGACGCCCGAGCGACCTGCTCTCGGCGATCCGTTCGGCTTTCGCCACCGAACGCTTTCACTCCCGATTCCCCTCCGCGCGGGGATCGTGTCCGTTGGCACAGGCCTGCGTGCTGGCGCTGAGTCGAGGAGCGGACCGCCCCTACGACACCTGCTCCACGCGCACAGGCTTGGCGTACAGGTCGGGCCGCCTGACGCTCAGCACAGGGACCTGACCACGACGCCGCTCGACCTCGGCGACGTCGATGTCGGCGTAGATGATGCCGGCGCCGGCGGCCTCGCGTTCGGCGAGAACCGCGCCCCACGGATCGACGATCATCGTGTGGCCCCACAGGGGGTGGCCACTCGCGTCGCCTTCCTGGCCTGCGGCCACCACGAACGCGTGGTTCTCGACCGCACGGGCCTGGAGCAGGAGCTTCCAGTGGACGCGGCCGGTCGCATAGGCGAAGGCGGCCGGAACGAAGAGCAGCTGGGCGCCGGCCGCCGCCAGGGCTCGATACATCTCCGGGAAACGCAGGTCGAAGCAGATCGACATGCCGGCCGCGAACTCCGGCAGGTTGACGACTGTCAGCTCCTCCCCCGCAGCGATGAACGCCGACTCCTGGTCGGTGACCTCATCGGGGACGTCGATGTCGAAGAGGTGCATCTTGCGGTAGAGGCCGTGCCGTCCCCCGGCGCGGTCGATGAGGACGCTGGTGTTGGAGAACTTGCCCGGGAGCGGGGATGGCTCGACCAGGCTGCCGGCGTGAATGAGGATGCGGTGGCGGGCGGCGAGGTCGGCGAGATGGGTCAGCGTCTCTCCGTCGACCGTCTCGGCGACCTCGCCGTACCGCTCCTCGGGCCCCAGATACGTGAAGTACTCGGGCAGGGCGACGAGGTCGGCGCCCTGGCCGGCCGCCTCCTCGATCATAGCGACGGCTGCGGCGACGTTGTCGTCCTTCGACGGACCGGACTGCATCTGGACGGCGGCGACCTTGAGGGTCATCCCGCCTCCTCCCTGTCGAAATGCTCCCGCGCGGTCAGGCAGATCTGCCCAACGCAGCGGTCGACGATGGCCTTGCCCTTCTCGGCTGATGCCAGGGATGGCCGGCCCATCACGCCCGACTCGCTGAAGTCGCCGTAGTCGTAGTAACGCTCGAGCCCGGACGGCCACGGATCGCCGGCCGGTTCCTCGTCGACCGCCGCACTCGGGTCCACGAGCTCGGGCGCGACCTCGAGCAGGACCGAGGTGCCGAGCTCTCCCGCGTGCCCCACGACCCACGGTCCGCCCGACATGAGATCGGCGGCTACGCGGTTCGCATAGCGCCACCAGTCGACCTGCAGGCACCGTACACCGCGTTCCTCGATCAGGTCGAGCGCGACCTGGTCGATCAGCCCGACGTTGCCGGCGTGCGTGTTGAGGAAGAGGAGGTCGCTGAAGCCCCAGTGAACGAGGCTGTGGCAGACGCCCTCGAAGTAAGCGCGGAAGGCATCCGGGGTCACGGTCAGCGTCCCCGGATGGCTCATCAGGTCACGCGAGTAGCCGACCGGGATGACCGGCGTGCACACGGCGCCCAGCTCGCCCGCAACGCGCCGGGCGATCGCGACGGCGACGACTGAGTCCGAGCCCAGCGGCAGATGCGGGCCGTACACCTCGATGGCGCCGGACGGGATGATGACGAGCGGCTGCCTGAGAGCATCGCGCTGCGCGGCCACGGCGCGCCAGCTCTGGGCGCCGTAGTCCACGCCCTTCGCGAAGAGTGGCTCGCGTGCGTCATCCATGGAAGCTCCCGTCTATCAGGCCGTCGATGTCGTAGAGCTGGGAGGGACGCTTGCCGGCGAGCAGGTCGTCGCGGTACTCGCTGTCGCCCGTCTCCTCCTCCCAGGCCTCGTCCCAGAGCCGCTCGGCCTCGTCCGGTGAGAGCACGACGACCCCGTCGTCGCTGCCCAGCACGAGGTCGCCGGGGTTGACGAGGAGGCCGCCGCATACGATCGGCAGGTTGATGGCGCCGCCCTCACCCAGCAGCTGGGTGGTGATGGCGGACCGCCCCCTGCCGAACACCGGCAGGCCGATCTCGCGCAGCTGCTGCATGTCGGTGAGAGGGCCGTCGATGACGACTCCGGCGACACCCGCCTGCTTGGCGGCCAGCATCATCATCTCGCCCCAGCAGGCGTACTCACGCTCCCACGAGATGTCGGTCGCGATCACGACGACGTCGCCGCGCTGGATGAAGTCCATCACCTTGTGGCAGACGGTCGAGTCGCGACCCTTCGTCCGCACCGTGATGGCGGGCCCGGTCAGCCGGGTGCCGGGGAGCAGCGCCTCGATCCTGTTGTCGAGCGTGTGCCCCTCGATGAGGTGGCCGAGGGTGGACGGGGCGATCTGCCGGTACCGTTCCACGAGCTCGGCGGGAGCCCGCGGCACCTCAGCCACGATGTCGAATCCGCCCACGCGTGCGGCCCTCCCTGGTTGTCGGTCGTCACCAGACCAGGCAGCGCAACAGAGCCGCCGGTCGGTGTCCTTCCGGACGGCCGCGGCCGCCGCGCAGCGGCGGCCGCGGCCGTCTTCCATCGTTCTCATCGGCCGGTCCTCACGGTATCCGGCCGAGTCGGCTTCGCTACTCGGCCCGGACCTTGGTCCAGCCCTTCTGATACATGACGGTCGCCTTGGCCGGGTCGAGGATCACGTCGGCGCGCGACATGTCCGCCTCGGGCGCGAACATGGCGGGGTTGCTGGCGACGTCGGCCGGCAGCAGGTCCATCATCGGTGTGTTGGGCACGGCGATACCGGAGTCGGTGCACATCTTGGCCGCGACTTCAGGCTGCAGGAGGTACTCGATGAACTTGTAGGCATTTGCCACGTTCTTGGCGCTGCTCGTGATCGACAGGTTGTCGGTCCAGAAGGAGAAGCCTTCCTTCGGGTAGACGTACTTGATCTCCGGATGATCCTTCAGGAGCGGCACGATCTGGCTGTTCCAGGCGAGCTCGATCCACACCTGACCCTGCGCCAGCAGCTGCGCGTTGTTCGTGGCGTTGTAGCCCTGCAGAAGCGGCTTCTGGTCCATCAGCCACTGGGTCGCGACGTCGACTTCGGACTTCACCGTGGAGCCAGCGGCGTACCCGTTCACCTGCAGCGCCGGGATGTACGCGGCAAGCATGTTGTCGAGCATCATGATCCTGCCCTTGTACTTCGGATCCGCGAGCGCTGCCCAGCTGTCGACGTTGTCCTTGATGTACTTGGAGTTGTAGGCGAGCGCCGTCGTGCCCCACATCACCGGGACGCTCCAGCGGTTGCCGGGGTCGTACTGGGACTGCTGGAACGACTCCGGCACGTTGCCCAAGCTGGGCAGCTGCGAGTGATCGAGCTCCTGGATGAGCTTGAGCCCCGCCAACTGCTGCACGGCATACTGGCTCGGGTTCACGAGGTCATAGCCCGTCGCGCCCGACTGCAGCTTCGTCACCATCGATTCGTTGCTGTCGAAGGTGTCGAAAGTGACGGTAACGCCCGTCTCCTTCTCGAAGTCCTTGATGATCGAGTCCGGGATCTCGCCCGACCACGCGTAGATGTTCAGCTCCGTGGTGGCGGCGGCGCTGCTGCCCGTGTCGCTTGGCGTCTCATCGCCGCCGCAGGCGGCGATGAAGAGTGCCATGACGATCACGGCGACGGCGGCCAGTGACACGGTCCAACCCTTGCTGAGCTTCATGACAACCCCCATACGTCGTTGACTGTCCTCACTGACGGGACCCCCTGGTCCCGGGGATTCGTGTCGTCCTCGCTCACCCCCGTCTCATGTTCACGGTCGCCTGGCGCACCCCCGTCGTTACGGTGAGGAGCAGCGTCAAGCCGACAAGGATCGTGCCGAGTGCGTTGACCACGGGGCTCACCCCGAGCTTGAGCATCGAGTAGATGTCGACGGGGAGCATGGTCGTGCCGACGCCGCTGAGGAACACCGACATCACGATGTCGTCGAACGAGACAAGGAAGGCGAAGATGAAGGCGGTGAGCATCGCCGGCAGCACCTGAGGGACGATCACCAGCAGGATCACGCTCCGCGGCGCCGCCCCCAGGTCAGCCGCCGCCTCCTCGACCTCCTTGTTCAAACCCGAGATGCCGGCCAGTTGGATCAGCGCCGAGTACGGCAGCGTGATGATCACGTGGCCGATGACGAGGCTCAGGTAGCCGAGCTGGAAGTTCGCGCGCGTCCACGCGATCAGGAGCGAGGTGGCCAGGACCAACTCGGGCACGATCAGCGGCATCAATACCATGCCGGTGAAGACGACCTTGCCGCGGAACCGACGCCGCGCCATGGCAAAGGCCGCGAGCAGGCCGATCAGCACGGCGAGGGCAGCTGCCATGAGGCCCACGAAGAGGCTGACCCGCAGCGCGTGCAGCAGCTGGGTCTCGTGCGTCAGCTGGCGGTACCAGTCGAAGGTGAAGCCGGTCCACTGGTAGCCCGTCGCAGACTTCGTGAACGAGAAGATGACCACCACGACGATGGGCGCCAGCAGGAAGATGTACGTGGCGGCGGTGACAACGCCGACCAAGCCGTCGAGCCAGCCGGCTCCGAACCGCGTCCGCCAGCGGGCCGAGCCTTTCGTCCGGGGAAGTCTGGCCTCACTCACCGCCGGCGTCGCGCTCACTGCTCCACCTCGCCCTTCTGCCTGCCGCGGATGCCGAAGAGCGCCAGCGTGAGCGACGCCAGCAGACCGACGAGCACGACGAGCACGACCGAGACCGCGGCGCCGAACGGCATGTCGCGGAACTCGAGGAAGAGCGTGACGATGAGGTTGCCGATGATGAGGTCCTTGCCGCCGCCCAGCAGCACCGGGATAACGAAGACGCCGAGCGACGGGGCGAACACGAAGAGGGTGGCTGCGGCCAGGCCCTTGGCGCCCAGCGGGACGATCACGTGGACGTGGGTGCGGAGCGGGCCGCAGCCGAGGTCGCTCGCCGAGTCGAGCAGCGACTTGGGGATGGCCTGCAGGGCGGCGTAGATCGGGAAGACCGCGGACGGCAGGAAGACGTAGAGCAGGCCGATCAGGACGGCCCCATGGCTTGGGCTGAGCTGCGCGTCCTTGCCCACGAGATGGGCCGTCTGCAGGATCCAGTCGGCAACGCCGCCGGGGCTGAGCAGCGTCATCCACGCCGACATCCGCACCAGGAAGCTGGCCCAGAACGGGATGACGAGCAGCAGGATGAGCGGCCCGACCATGCGTCCGGCCTTGAACGCGAGGAAGTAGGCCACCGGGTAGCCGACGAGCAGACAGATGATGGTGTTCTGTGCGGCAAGCCAGAGGCTGTTGAGGATGATCCGCACGTAGACCGGGTCAAGAAGCGAGCGGTAGTTGGCGATGGTCCAGTCGTGGCCGATGGCGCCGTACATCTCCGTGCTAGCCAAGCTCGAGCGCACAATGAAGACGAAGGGGATGATGACGAAGCCAACGATGAGGACTACTGAAGGGCCGACCAGCAGTAGAGTCGACCAGTTGAAGTGGCGCACCCTGACCTTGCGTTCGGCTTCGGTGGCGTCGGCCTGTGAGATCTCCACGTCGCTCACGACATCGCCTGACCCGCCCGGCTTGGGGCAAGCCCCCGGTGGGTGGCCTCCCAGGCGTCGGGGTCCAGGTGCTGGCGCATGGACCGTTCCGCCGCGTCGCCGTCGCCCCGGCAGATCGCGTCGACCAGCGACCGGTAGGTCTCGATCTCATCGAGAACGAGCGTGACCGGTCGCTGCGAGAGGTAGAGTTCGCGCACGCTCACGTTGTAGAGCTCGTCGAGCATCTGCTTGATGAACGGATTGCCCGACGCCTCGGCCACCAGTTCGTGAAGGCGTGCGTCGATGCTGAGGTGCCAGCGCCCAGTCTCGATCGCCATGCCTTCCTCGGCCTCGCGAAGCAAGTCTTGCAGGCGCCCGCGATCCTCCGCGCCGGCCCGTTCGGCGGCCAAACGAGCCCCCAGTCCTTCGACGCAGCGGCGCAGCTCGTAGCTGTGCAGCACACCCCGATAGGTGACGCCGGCCACGAAGTAGCCCCGCCGAGGGACGCTTCTGACGAGGTGGTCACTCGCCAGACGCTGCAGCGCTTCACGCAGCGGCGTCCGTCCCACACCGAGCCGCTCCATCATCTCGCGCTCAGAGATCAGCGAGTCGGGCGCGAGCCGCACGGTGACGATGAGCTCCTTGAGCTCGGCGTACGCAGAGTCGCTCTGCCGGCTGCCGCCTTGCATACGCGTGATATATCTAAAGTATGACAAGGCCGTCAAGAGCTGGCGGCGTTTGGCCGATCCGTCGTCCGGCGGGCCCGGTGCTAGGCTGGCGCCGTCCCGCAGACAGAGGAGCGACCCATGACCGGCCCGTCCTTCGAACCCTTCGCCTCGATCACTGCCTTCCCGGTGCTCACGACCGAGCGTCTTATCCTGCGCGAGATCATCTGGGACGACCTGCCCTGGTACATCCGGCACTTCTCGCTGCCCGAGATCGTCGAAGGGCAGGGCTTCCCGGCGCCGGCCGACGAACAGGAGGCACGCACCGACTTCGAGCGGCGCGTCATCGCGCCGTTCGCCGAGCGTGACGGGATGCGGTGGGGGCTGTGTCTGAGGACGGACGCAGGACAGCTCGACGGGCGCGCGGCGGCCCACCTTCCGCTCATCGGTTCCGCGACGGTCTTCGACGTGGACGCGAAGGTCGGGTCGTGCGAGGTCGGCTACGACCTCGACCCGGCGTACTGGCGTCAAGGGCTCATGCTCGAAGCCGCGACTGCAGTCCTCGAGTTCGCCTTCACGGTGATGGGCCTGAACCGCATCCAAGCCGTGTCCCTGCCCTACAACGCCGCATCGCGCGGGCTGCTCGAACGCCTGGGCTTCAGGGAGGAAGGCGTCATGCGCGAGCACAGCCTCGACGAGCGCGGCGCCCTCGTCGACGACGTGCTCTATTCACTACTCGCGAGGGAGTGGCGCGCCGGGGACCGTTGAGCTGACGGCCGGCGCGACCGTCCCGTCCGCCGCTACTTTTGCGGCAGGCGCACGCGTTGAGGCTTCGCGCCGGGAATGCGCTCGAGCTCGCCGCGCGCCTCGAGGTCGAGCTTCACGGCCGTCGCGTGCCAGCCCACCGAACCTTCCCAGTCGGGGCCGATGCGTTCCTTGACCAGCGCGTAGAAATCCGGCGGCCCGCCGCCCTTGCGATCCATGAACTGCACGCCGTTGGGCCCCGCATCGGCCAGCACACCGACGATGGCGGCGCGCATCGCCTGATACCGCGCCGCGTCCATGGTGACTCCATGCTTGACCGGGTCGGGGTTGAGCAACTGGACGCGCTCGCCTGTCATCGATGTCCTCCCAGGACGCCCTGGCCGCATCGTGCCCCGAAGCGCAGCCCTGCAAGCGCGCGAGGGAAGGCGACGGAGCGGAGGTGGCCCGGTAACGGGCGGCGGCGGAGAGGGCTACTGCCCTCTCCGCCGCCGCCTCAGGGGCCGTGTGCCGGAGCGACTCCGTCGCGGATGCCCGGGCCACGCAAGCGGCGCGGGCGCCCGCAAAGGATTCCTTACGGCGTCGCGTCGATCAGCACGACGACGCTGCGCGTCATCTCAACGTTACCCATGTTGTCGACGGAGAAATAGGCCACCGTGTGCGCGCCGTCGTTCGAACCGTTCACTGGGGCGGCGAGCAGCACGGCGTTCCCCTGTGTCCAGGCGCCACCGTCCACCGCATACCAGGTCTCCTTGACGCCGCTCTCCGGGTCGTCGCCTGTCAGGTTCACCGTAACGTCAGTCGCGTGCACCAGGCCGTCGTAGTCGTTGCTCGTCGCGGGCCGCTTCCGGTCGATCTTCACCTCGCACGTGCGGGTCTCCTCGACGTTGCCGGCGCTGTCGACCGAGCGGTAGTGGACGGTGAACGCGGCCGCCGCGCCGCCGCGCTTGCAGCCCACGGCGAAGGTCGGTGCCGACCCCGTCGTCCAGGTCACGCCGTCCAGCGAGTACTCCGTGTGGTCGAGCTGGACGGCGTCGTAGCCGTCCAGCACCAGCATGAAGCCGCTGCCGTGCCAGACGCCGCCCGCGTTGTCGCTCGTGACCGGCGCCGTTGCGTCGATCCGCACCTGCACGGTCTTCCACTCTTCGGTGTGGCCGAGGAGGTCCACGGCGCAGTACCTCACGGTGTGCACGCCGTCGCCCGTCACGGTCAAGGGTCCCGTGTAGGTGTCGACGCCCTTGTCGTCGATCTCACGCACGATCGCCTGCACGCCCGAGCCGGCGCCATCGTCGGAGCTGAGCGTCACGGTCGCGTCCCCCTGCGACCAGCCCGTGGGTGCGTCGGCGCTCGTCACGGGGGCGTTCTGGTCGAGCAGGATGCTGTCGCTCTTCACCGGCGAGACGTTGCCCTCCGCGTCCTTGAACATCGCGTAGACGGTCTTGGTCCCGTCGCCGGCCGTCAGCTCCCAGCCCCTGCTGGTCGCGTAGGTCTCCCAGCCGCCCCAGTCCGTACCGTTGGTCGAAAGGCTCATCTGAGTCGCCACGCCAACGCCGCTGCTGGCGGACAGCCCCAGCGTCACGTTGCGCGAGGTCGCGTAGGTCGCGCCGCCGTCGATCGCCACGCCGGCGCTCCATCCGAAGCCCCCGATGTCGGCGGCGTGGATGTCCCACAGCGAGCTGTTCGTCCAGACCGTGTGGGACGCGCCCACCGCGGCGAATCTCTCGTACTGGCTCGTGCTGGCGATCGGGAACTCCGCCGACTGGTCGGTGCGACGCGCGTAGATGTCGTCGTAGCTGGTGCCGCCCGAATACGTCCAGGCGATGAGCGTCCCGTTCACGGCCGGGTTGCCGGCCGACCGCGTGATGGTGGTCGACACCTGCCACTCGCCGCTCACCGTCGTGCCAGTGACGGTGGCCGCGTAGATCCGGGCGTTGCCCCCGCCACGGCCGTCCAGCCACACCACTGTGCCGCCGTTGACCGCGGGCGCCGCGTCGAGGTGCATGGGCGCCACCGTCTGGGCGCACACCGGGAACTCACTGATGCCGTGGCCCGCCGTGATACGAGCGGCGTAGATGTCGGCGTAGGTCGCGTTGTTGCGGTAGTCCTGCCACACCACGAGGTCGCCGGAGATCGCCGGCGCGATCTGCTTGGCGCTGTTCGTGCAGATCGAGAACTCCTGGGCCGTCAAGAGGTCGTAGCCGTAGATGTCGTAGGTGTTTGTCGCGCTGACGTAGTTGACCCAGACCACGTAGCGACCCGAGACGTCGGGGTCGCTCTTCACGCCGGCGGTGGTCGAGATGGGGAACTCGGCGACGGCGCCCGTCGAGAGGTTCACGGTGGCGCCGTAGATCTTGTAGACGCCTCCGCTCGCACGGTCGTCGGCCCAGACCACGGTCGTCCCGTCGACGGCCGGCGTCTGCTGCACGCTCGCGCTGTTCTGCACGATCGCGAAGGGCGAGCCGCTGCCGATCTTGCCCCAGATGTCCTGGTTGCCGGCCATGTCCTCCCAGACGAAGAGGTCACCCGAGACGTCGGGGTTGAGACAGCTTGTCGACGCGTTCTGCACCACGTACTTGGGCTCGTCGGCCAGCGCGAGCGCCGGCAGCGCAAGCGCCAGGACGAGCGGGACGAGGACGACGACGGCCGTCCAGGCGAGCGGGCGACGATGCGGGCGACGCTGGTGGCGCATGACTCTCCTCTCAGACGCGCGGCGCCTCTCCGTCGCGCCGCTCGCGGCGCTCCCGTCCGCGCGCGGCCGCGCCGCGCCTGCGTCGATCGTGGGAGTCCGCACCAGCCGTATCGGCGCAGCGGCGGGGTCGCTTGAGGCCCGGCGGCCGGGACAACTGTCTAGGCCGCCGGGCCTGCCCGAGGCAGGTCGCTGGACGTCTTCGGGCCAGTGAGGGGAGTCGGCCGACGACCGGAAGTCTCCGGCCAGGATATGGGGCCGTCGGCCGCGCTCTTCACGAGATGAACGGTCCTCCGATTGCCTCTACGCCTGTCAGGGCAGTACGAGGGAATGCGGTGACGCGACGAGCCCACTTCCACGGACGGCGCTCCGCACCCTACGAGAGGACGAGGACATGCTCCTTATCGTGCACCACACGGTCCGGGACTACGACGCCTGGAAGCCCGCCTTCGACGAGCACGAGAGCGTGCGCAGCCAGCACGGCTGCCAGGGCCACACCATCTACCGCAACGCCGACGATCCCAACGACGTGAGGATCTTCACCAGGTGGCAGTCGCGCGAGCAGGCGGAGCAGTTCGCGCGCGATCCGTCACTGGCCGAGGCGATGCAGCGGGGCGGCGTGATCGGCGAACCCCACGTCACCTTCGTGGAAGAGGCGGAAAGCACCACGTACGCGCAGCGCCAGGCCGCCTGAGGCGGCGACCGATGGGGCCGGCGGCCGCTCCTTCAGAGCCCCGCCGGCTCCCCTGCCTCTCCCCCCGTGAGGCCGTCCGCAGTCCGGGCGAGCCGTAGCGTCCGCATCGCGACAACTCCTCTCCAGTGCACGGTCTTCCGGTCAAAGGAGTCGCTCAATGGGTACCTGTGCAAGCAGCGACGAGGAGAGAGACATGGACATCGATTGGCAGGCGCCGGTCACCGCCCGCGTCCAGGTCCGGATCGACGCGGACCCTCAGACGGTCTGGGACGTGCTCGCGAACCTCGACGAGTGGCCGAACTGGAACGCGGACATCCGCGAGATCTCCCTCGAGGGGCCCCTGGCGCCGGGAACCCGGTTCGCCTGGAAAGCCGGCCCGGGCCGCATCCGTTCGCAGCTCTTGACGGTGGATCCGCCCTCCGAGATCGCCTGGAAAGGGCGGACCTTCGGCATCAAGGCGATCGATGTCTTCCGCCTCGAAGGCGCTCTCAACGGCGGCACGCTGGTCAGCGAAGAGGAGTCCTGGGCCGGGCTGCCGGCACGCCTGTTCCGGGGACGGCTCAAGCGGCAGTTGCAGGACAGCCTCGGGAAGGGCCTGCAATCGCTCAGGATCGAGGCCGAGCGGCGCGCTGGAGCAGAGCGGGCCGCGTCCGCGACGCCACCGCGCGCCGAGCGGCGGCACATCGCCTGACGCGGCCCACCGTCTTCTTCACTGGAGACCCCTGCGCGTCTTGCCCGCTGGAGGTCTCAGCGCGCCCCGTCCCGGCGGCTCTGTACGGTCACGTACGTCTTGCGCACGGTCTCGCGGATCTCCCAGGTGCCTTGCCAGCCGTCGGGCACGAAGAGGACGGCGCCGGGCCTGATCTCGTGGACCGCGCCGTCCGCTTCGGAGATCGTCGCGGCGCCTGCGACGAAGTGCATGAGCTCGCAGAACCCGTCCCGGCGGGAGGGGAAGGCGCCGGGCGTGCACTCCCAGATGCCCGTCGCCACGTGGCCGTCGTCGCTGAGTTCGAGGGCGAACGCTTCGGGTGAGCCGCTGATCGGCTCCACGCCGGGCGGCCAGGGGCCGAGAGGCTCGAGCTCTGCCGTAAAGACGTCCTCGATAATACGTGCGGGCGGTGTCGGCACGAGTCGTTCCTCCCTGGATCGTGACTGGCGCGTCAGCAGGCCATGCTATACGTCACCCAGGTGGTGCGCTCGCCGAGCTTGTCGTAGAGCGCCTGAGCCGTCGCGTTGTCGTCGGCCGTGACCCACTGCAGGACGGCGCAGTCGTTCTCGCGCGCGAAAGAATGGCACCGCCGGATGAGCGCGCGTCCGAGCCCGATGTTGCGGTCGTCGGGCGCCACGAACAGGTCGTTCATGATGGCGACACGGCGGGCGACGACGGTGTCGTACGTGAGGTACACCGTCGCAAAGCCGTGGAGCTCGCCGTCCTTCTCGGCGACGAACTGGGCGCCGACCTCGCGCTCCGGCAGAGCGCCCGGCCGCTCGGCGAGCAGGTCCAGCAGCGCGTCGAGCCGCTCCGGCCCCGGTTGCGGCTCCCGGTAGAAGTCGATGTAGGCGCGCACCAGCGGCTCCAGCCGCGGCCGGTCGGCCGCCGTCGCCCGGCGGATGACGACGCCGGCCGGGATCTTCTCGGCGGCCCCGCCGCCTGCCCCTTCGTCCCGGCCCCGGTCGTCTGCCATCTCCGGTCTCTGACTGGCCGCGTCCGCCATCTCCGCTCCCTGACTCGCCGCACCCGCCATCGTCCCTCCCGCTCGTCGTCCTGCCGTATCATTCCCGCAGGCACATCATCGGGGGGAAGGATGCCGTCATGGCCGATCGTCACTGAAGGCTTGTTGATCGCGAAGGAGTCCGCGGCGAGCGGCGGAGCGGCCGGCGCCGATATCCGCCTTATCCCACAGATGGCGAACCGTCACGGGCTGGTCGCCGGCGCGACGGGCACCGGCAAGACCGTCACGCTGCAGGTGCTGGCCGAGGCCTTCAGCAGCATCGGCGTGCCCGTCTTCGCGGCAGACATCAAGGGCGACCTCTCGGGCGTCTCGCAAGCTGGCGGCGGCAACGAGAAGGTCGACGCCCGGGCATCGCAGCTCGGCTTGGCGCCGTGGGACGCTCACGCCTCGCCGGTGATGTTCTGGGACGTCTTCGGCGAGCAGGGCCATCCCGTGCGCACCACGGCCTCCGAGGTCGGTCCCCTGCTTCTCGCCCGCATGCTCAACCTCAACGAGATCCAGGAGGCCGTGCTCACCGTCGCCTTCCGTGTCGCCGACGACAACGGCCTGCTGCTCCTCGACATGGACGACCTGCGCGCCATCCTGAAGTACGTCGCCGACAACGCCGCCGAGATCGGCACCACCTACGGCAACGTCTCGGCGGCCTCCGTCGGCGCCATCCAGCGCGGCCTGCTCAGCCTCGAGGAGCAGGGCGGCGACAAGCTCTTCGGCGAGCCCGCCCTCGACCTCTTCGACTTCATGCAGACGGGCGCCGACGGCAAGGGCTACATCAACATCCTGGCGGCCGACAAGCTCATGCTCGCGCCGCAGGTCTACTCGACCCTGCTGCTGTGGCTGCTCAGCGAGCTCTTCGAGCGGCTGCCCGAGGCGGGCGACCTGCCCAAACCGAAGCTGGTCTTCTTCTTCGACGAAGCGCACCTGCTCTTCACCGACACGCCGCCCGCCCTGCTCACCAAGATCGAGCAGGTCGTGCGGCTCATCCGCAGCAAGGGCGTCGGCGTCTACTTCGTCACCCAGAACCCGATCGACATCCCCGACACCGTGCTCGGGCAGCTCGGCAACAAGGTGCAGCACGCCCTGCGCGCCTTCACGCCGCGGGAGCAGAAGGCCGTGCAGGCGATGGCCGAGACCTTCCGGCCGAACCCGGCGGTCGACGTCGAGAAGGCGGTCACTGAGCTCGCCGTCGGCGAGGCCCTGCTCTCGGTGCTCCAGGCCGACGGGACGCCGTCGATGGTGCAGCGCGCCCTCGTGGTGCCACCGCATGGGCACATCGGCGCGATCGCGCCCGAGCAGCGACAGCAGGTGCATGGCCGCATCGCTCGTCGCCGGGCACTACGAGCAGCTGCTCGACCGCGAGTCGGCCGAGGAGGTACTGCTCGCGCGGGCGCAGGCGGCGACCGCCGCCGCCGACAAGGCGGCCACGGCGGCGGCGGCCGCCAAAGAGGCGGAGGCTGCCCAGAAGCCCGCCTCGCGCCCCCAGTCCGCTCCGGCGCCGAAGAAGCCCTCCGGCGGGTACCAGCGCCAGGGCATGGCCGAGGCGCTCGGCAAGAGCGTGATCCGCGCCGCCGGCAGCCAGGCGGGCCGCTCGCTCATGCGCGGCATCCTCGGCTCGCTGATGAAGCGCTAGAAGAGGCCGAGGCGCCGCTGACTCGACCGGCGGACCATGGAAAGGAAGAAGGCGGCGGGCCGCGCCCAGAGGCGCGGCTCCCGCCGCCTTCTCGTTGCTCAGCCCTGACCGACTAGTGAGCGGCGTACGCGTCGAGGAAGGCCCACCAGCCGACGCCGACCGGAAGCGGCTGCGCGAACGCCACCTGCGCGAGGTAATCGGCCTGGTACGTCTTCCAGTCCACCTTGGAGTTCCACCAGATGGTGAGGCCAGTCGAATCGGCGGACGACGGGGCGCTCGACTGCGCCACGACCGCTGCCTCCACGTCGTTCAGGACAGTCTGCGTCAGGCCCTTCAGCGTGGGGTCGGAGACCGCAGGGTCGGCGAGCAGGTTCCCGCAGAGGTCGCCGAGGTCGTAGTGGTTCGTCGCCCAGGCGTGCCACGTGCGGCTGAGATCGGCGGTGTAGGCCTTCTTGTAGAGCGGCAGGCCTGTCGCCAGCCGCGCGGTCCACGCCTGCAGGTCACCACCGGCCGTCGCGATCCTCCTCACGTCCACGGCCGCGAGCTGGGCCGTGTTCGCCGACTGCAGCGAGTCGTAATACGTCTTCCAGCCGGCGACCATGTCGACCGCGACCTGCTCCGCCCCACGCGAGGGATCCTGCGCGAGCGGGGTCAGCATCTCGTCGTAGGGATAGCCGTTGGCGATGATCGACTCTTCCGAGGCCACCATGAAGCTCACGAGACCCGTGCCTGCCGCCTCATAGGCGACGTCGATGTCGCCCATGTTGCAGGCGTCGAACGCGAGGATGTCGATAGGCACCCCAGCGCCGGTGATAGCCGCCTGGAGCTCGTCCATGGTGATGGCGTCGCCGCCCGACGTGTCGTCCTTGCAGATGTAACGCCAGCCGTACCCGTGGTCCCACATGGTGACGGCGAGGTGCGTGGACGGGTACAGCGCGTGCACCGTTTGGATGAACCACCGGAAGGTGGCTCCGTCCCCGAAATCCTTCTCGGGGTAGGTGGCGACGACTGTCTGCGCCCCGCCGGCGATCTCGATAAGCTCAGTGCCCGTCGTGCTGAGCCGGTCGCGCATCGCCACGACCCTGAGGCCCGGGCTGGCCGGCACCTCGAGCAGCCACGGAAGGCTGTACTGCTCCCAGTAGCGTTCCAGGTTGTTGTCGCCGTCGCAGTACACGGCGAAGGTCCACTGCGTCCCGGCGCTGCGTGCCTTGCTCGGCGCCGCCAGCGCCGGCGATGCCGCGACCGCGGCGACCCACAGTGCCGCCAGAGCCAGCACGACGAGCAGGATGATGCGGCGAGCGTGTGTCATGGTCCCCCCCATGGATGCGGTTCCCCTCGGCCGATGCGGATCGCCCCGCTCTCCGGGATCTCCCCGGCCGTGGAGCTCCCCTTCGATCACGCGCGGCCTGCGACAAGGATGATATGCCGCCTCGTGAGGCGCACAAGGGCATGTCCGAGGCGTTGCCAGAGGAGAAGACGCGAGGTTCGGGCATGTACCGGTGAACGGGCAGGCGACGAATGGGTAGAAGCCGCACGACATGGTCGAGACCGTGCTGACGCTGAGAGCGCTGAACCGGGCGACGCTGGCCCGGCAGCTGTTGCTGCCGGGCCAGCGTCGCCCCACGGCCTTGCGACAGTCTTCATCGGAAGATGCCGTTCTGGCCGCCCTCGAGCACGTCGCCGGCCTCCAGGCGCAAGCCTCCCGCGCGGGCTACCTCGGGCTGTGGGCGCGGATCCCCGGGTTCGACCGCGCGCACCTCGACGCCCTTCTTCACAAACGACTCGTGGTCAAGGCGACGCTGATGCGTGGCACCATCCACCTCGTCACCGCCACCGACTACCTGCTCTTCCGCGCGGCGCTGCAGCCATCGCTGACCAGACTGGCCGAGAGCTTCCTGAGACGGGCGGGCTCGCGACTCGCCCTCGAGGAGCTCGCCGCCGAGGTCAAGCCCTTCTTCGCCGAGCCGCGGACGCTGGCGCAACTCCGCGCCGTGCTGCGACGCGCCGACCCGGACGCGGACACCCAGCGTCTGGCCTACGCCGTGCGCGCTCACCTCGCGCTCATCCACGCGCCGCTCGAGGGCGCCACCTGGGGCTTCCCCACCAAGCCTCTCTTCGTCGACGCCGAGGCTTGGCTCGGGCAACCTGTGCCCGCGGCGACGGGGCCGCGAGGGCTGATCCTCCGCTACCTCGCGGCCTTCGGACCTGCCACCGCGGCGGACATCGCGACCTGGTCGGGACTGCGCGGACTCAAGCGAGAGGTCGAGCAGCTCCGGCCGGAGCTGGCGGTGTTCCTCGACCAGAACGGCGCCGAGCTGCTCGACGTGCCCGACGGCCTGCGGCCCGCAGCCGACGCGCCCGCCCCGCCGCGCTTCGTGCCGGAATGGGACAACGTCCTGCTGGCGCACGCCGACCGTCGCAGGATCGTGGCCGAGGAGCTGCAGCAGCCGTTCTACAAGGCGGCCGTTCAGCTCATCGGCCCCGCCGTTCTGCTCGACGGCTTCGCGGTCGGCCGCTGGAAGCTGCAGACCGAGCGCGACATAGCCAGCCTGCTGGTCTCGCCCCTCAAGGCCATCGAGGCGAACGACCGCGAGGCGCTCGCCCGTGAGGGCGAGCGCCTCGCGACCTTCATGCGGCCCGAAGCCTCCGGCACCGAGGTGCGGTTTGTCGAGGCGTGACGCGTCTTCTACTGTTGGCGCATGGAAGCCGCCCCGCACGAGAGTCCCAGGCGCACACTGCCCGTCTGGGCGCTCCTCGTGCTGCTCGTCCTGCAGGGTATCGGGGGCACCTTCGGCGGCTTGATGCTCACGACCGATCCGACCGGCGAGAGCCTCCAGGTGCCACCCGGCATGCTCGACGGTTCACCCTTCCCCGACTACTTCATCCCGGGACTGATCCTTCTCATCCTCCTCGGCATCCTCCCCTTCGTGACCGCAGCCGGCCTGCTGGCTCGACAGGCCTGGGCCTGGTTCGGCGCCTTCGCCATCGGCTGCGCGCTCGTGATCTTCGAGCTGGTCGAGATCTGGGCCGTCGGCTACAACTTCCAGCAGCCGATCTGGGGGACGGTGGGGGCGCTGATCGCGCTCGTCAGCCTGCTGCCGTCGGTGCAGCGCTACGCCGGCCTTTCGTGGGGCCGGCGGCTGCCCACCTAGGGGCTTCCGACAGTCAGCGCGTCCTGCCCCCTCGCGGGAGCCGCGGCTTGTGCTTCTGCGCCACGGCGACCTCGCGCAGCGCTTCCTGCAACGCCACCCGCGTGAGCGGACGCAGGTGCACCGGGTCGACGATGTTGTCGAGGCGCTTGCCGGCCCGCAGCGCGTTCGCGTGATGGCGGAGCTGCAGGTGGGCCATGCTCAGGTAGGCCTCGTGAAGGCGGGCCTCGGCCTCGGGCTCGAGCCCGCCGGCGTCGCGCACCGCGACGAGGCGCTCGAGCGTCGTGGGCGCCACGATCCCCAGGGCGAAGGACCAGTAGCGCGCCAGATTCTGGAGGGGCAGCAGAGCGTCACGCTTGAGGTCGACCCAGCCCGAGAGCCGCTGACGGAAGCCGAGCGGAGACGGCGCCCGCTGGCCCAGCTCTGCGAGCCCGGCAAGGAAGCGGCGGTGGCGCGGCGCCGTCCGCACGATCTCACTGAGGGGCTCGATGACCTCGAGCTCGCCGACGAGCTTGCGGAAGTCGAAGGACACGGTGGCGCGGGCCAGCCGGTCGAGGTCGCGCCCTTCCAGGGAGTCGGCGAAGACCTGACGCCACTCGGAGAGCGGCATCCGCCACGCATGGTACCTGGCGAGCACCCCGTGCGGGTCCTGCGCAAAGCCACAACGGCGAAGGCCCTCGTTGACGTCCTCCGCGACCAGCTTGAAGTACGCGTCGACCGACGTGTCGTCGGTGTCGGCGTAGGCCAGCCCGTTGTCCTGGTCGGAGAGCAGGTTCATCTCGCTGCGCGCCTGGCTGCCGAAGGCGAGCCAGGCGAAGGGGACCGGCGGCTCGCCGTGCCGTTCGACGGCGAGCTCGAGCAGGCGCAATGTCATCGCGTCGACGAGCAGCGTGAGGATCCGTGTGAGCGCGGGCGCGTCGAGGTGGGCGTCCAGCAGGTCGACGAAGAGGCGGGGCACGTCGCGGGCCGCCGCGAGGACCTCATCCACCGACACCGCCGCGAAGATCGACCGCCGGAGCGCGAAGGGGCTTCGCGAATCGAGCGACATCAGGTTGCTCGCCGAGAGGATGCCGAGGACGGCGCCGCCGGCGTCGAGCACCGGCAGGTGGTTGACGCCGGCGGCCATCATCTCGATGGCGGCCTCGGGTGCGAGCAGGTCGGCGCGCAGCGTCTTGGCCGGCATCGTCATGATGGCGCTCACCGGGGACTCGCGCGACACGCCGCCGGCGACGACCTTGTCGCGAAGATCGACGTCGGTGACGATGCCGAGGCCTTCGCGCGTCCGCACGAGCAGGGCGGACAGACGTTTGTCGGCCATCAGTTGGGCGGCGTCATGGACGCTCGTGCCCGACTCGCAGAAGACCGGCGCCGTACGGAGCAGCGAGGTCACGGGACGGGTGTGCACGTCGGGAAGGGCGCGCATCGTGCGCGCCGCCTGGATCAGGCGGTCGCGCAGGGTGCGCGCCACGAAGCGCACGCCCTCCGGACTGCTCAGCACCTCGAGAGCCACGCCCTTGGGGACGGCATAGAGCAGAGACCGCTGCCGCGCGCGCGTCGTGAACTCGGGCGAGAGGCCGGTGAGCAGCGTCGGGTGACCGAGGACCTCACCGGCCCCCACGATCGCGACGACGGCCTCCTTGTGGACAAGCTCGAGCGTGCCGTCCCGCACGACGAAGAGCTCGGTGCCCGGCGTTCCGCCCTCGACGAAGACCGCCTCGCCGGGCTCGACAATGCGCTCGACGATCGACGCGGCGATCCGCTCGAGCTCCTCGGCGCCCAGCCCGACGAACGGCTCGACGCGCGCGAGGAAGGCGACGCGTCCGGCGACGCTCTGGTCGGCGTCCCCGAGGCCCGGTGGTCGCGACGTCATGCGCCTTCCCCCTCTCGACTGCCCTGGCCGCGGTGGCCGCCCCGGCCCTCGTGCCGATCCCGGCCTCCTTGGTCACCCGCCGATGGCACAAGGCCGGCGCGTCGCAGGTAGTCGAGGCTGGCGAGCACATCGCGCTCGCGCGTGTGCTCGAGGACGACGATCACGCCGGCGTCGCGCACGAGCGCGAGCGCCGGCGCGAGGTCTAGTCGTCCCGCGCCGAGCGCGAGGTGCAGATCGCCCTCGTGGCGTCCGCGGTTGTCGTGCAGGTGCAGATGCTTCAGCGGAGCGCACGGGTCGGCGAGCCAGGACGGCAGGCTGCCGGCGAGAGCCGCGTGACCGATGTCGAGCGTGAGGCCGAGGCCCTGCAAATCAAGCTGACCGGGGGCGGTGAAGTGGGAGTGGCCGGCGTACGGCATGTTCTCGACGAGGACCGCCAGACCGAGCTCTTCCTGCAGGGTCAGGAGCTCGGCGAAGGAACGCTCGAGGCGGGCGGCGATCTTCGGGTCGAAGACGCGGCGGCGCGTGTGCATGTCCGGGTGCACGACGTAGAGGGCGGCGCCCAGCTCCGCCGCCGCCGCCCCATGCCGGCGGTGCACGTCCAGGGCGGCGCGCCGCCGCTTGGCCGACCAGTGCCCCAGGCCGTCGCCGGCGAACGGCCCGTGCACGGTGACGGGAAGCCCAGCTTCCCGTACGGCACGGGCCGCCTCCTCATGGACCAGCGTATGCCGGCCCCACGAGCAGACCTCGGCCGCCGCAGCGATCTCGGCGATGCGCGCGAGCGCCGCGTCGAGAGGCTCGTCGTAATACGCGCCCGTAGAGATGCTGATCGTCGGATCGTGCGCCATGTGCATCACCTATCACACACTGCCCCCGCCGCACAGGGCCAGATCACCCTCGCCGAGGCGCCGGCACGAGTCGCCTGCCTGCAGCATCTCATCAGCGCTGCCGATACAAGCTGCCGATGAGCGAAGGCTACAGGCGAGCGCCCGACCCGGACGAGCTGCTGGAGCGGCTCCGCGCGACCGGAGAGCAGCCGGCCGGCACGAGGCCGGCTGAGCCGCTGGGCTTCGCCCCGCCCCTCAGCCGGCCGACATCGCCGGCGCCCGCCCCTGCGGACACCGGCCTCTGGCAGTCGACCCTGCAGTGGGTCGTCGCCGCCTTGATCACCGCCGTGCTTGCGTACTTCACGTACGCGCACGACGGCTGGGTGCCGCTTCTGTCGTACTTCGACCTCGGCGTGCACGAGTTCGGCCACCTGCTGACGATGTGGGCGCCGGAGCTCGTCTGCTGGCTCGCCGGCTCCTTCCTGCAGGTGGCCGCGCCGCTCGCCTTGGCCGGTTACTTCCTGCACCGCGGCGACCGCTTCGCGGTGATCCTCATGGTCGCCTGGGCCGCGGAGTCACTGAACAACGTCTCCGTCTACATCGGAGACGCCCAGGACATGGTGCTGACGCTCTTCGGCGACGACGGCTCGGGCGCCGGCCACGACTGGCACAACATCCTCGGCAGACTCGGACTGCTGGAGTCGACCGACACCATCGCCCGCTTTGCCCACGTCGGCTCGATGCTGCTCTTCGTCGTGGCGTTCGGCCTCTGCGCGTTCTGGTACGCGAGAACACGCGACACAGGAGCGGCGCGAACGTAGCAGACGAACCGGCCTCGCCCTCTCTCCCCCCACATCTTGCGGTAGATTGGCGCAAGTGCATCGAGGGAGGGCGATGAACGACCAGCACGACCAACCACCAGACAGCAGACCGATCCTGCGCGCCCAGAACGTGAGTCGGATGTGCCTCGTCTGCGGCCGTGAGAACGCCTTCGGCCTGCACGGCCGCTTCTACGAGCTCGCCGCCGGAGACGCGGGCGAGCCGGCCCTCCGTCCCCCCGAGCTCCTCGGCGTCTTCACCACGACCGAGGAGCACCAGAGCTACCCGGGCCGGCTGCACGGCGGCATCGCCTCGGCGATTCTCGACGAGACGATCGGCCGTGCCATCCTTCTGCTGCACCCGGACGCGTGGGGGGTCACCGCCGAGATCACGCTGCGCTTCCGCCAGCCCGTGCCGCTGGTCGGCGAGGTGCGCTGCCGCGCCCGCATCACCCGCGACACCAGCCGTCTGTTCGAAGGCACCGGCGAGATCATCCTGGGCGACGGCACGGTTGCAGTGCAGGCTCGCGGCAAGTACGTGAAGATGCCGATCGGCACGATCGCCAACGGCTTCGACGCCAGCGAGTGGTTCGCCGACGAGCGCGCGCGGCCGGAGGACGTCCAGCTGTAGCGGTCACAATGGGCGGCGACCCAGCTGCCCCTGAGCTAGGCCGACTGCCCCGCCCGGCCGAGCTCCGCGCGCGATTTGATGCCGCGTAACATCACGCTCACGTTCACCCAATCACCGACACCGAGCAGGGCGTAGACGAAGGGCAACGTCCAGAGCGGACGCCAGCTCACGCGGGCGCGGACGAGCACGCGGGTAGCGCCGCGGTCGAGCGGGCGCAGCGCAAAGACCCATGTGAAATCGGAGGACCTGACCGGCCCGAACACGTGCCAGGTCGAGTGCAGCAGCAGATGCTGGTCATGCTCGAGCTCCTCGACGACATACTTGGCCGACCAGTCCGCGCTGTCCGGGATCATGTCGCCGACCTTGAGATCCTGCAGCTCCGGGCGGACCACGTCGGCGCTGTGCGGCCGCTCACCCCACATGAGCTCGTCGAGCCAGTGCGGCGTATACCAGCCGGCGCGCTCGGTCGGGTAGCCCATCTGCACGATCCAGGGCCAGACCTCCGCGGGCGGCGTCTCGATAGTGATGCCCCGAGTCGAGACCCACATCGGCTTCGTCACGACACCGTCGCCGGCGAGCGGCGCGCGGACCTCGGCGGCCGTCACGCCGGAGCGGCGCGACACGCGCCGCACGGCCAGGACGGCCGCCGCCAGCGCGCCACACAGATAGAGACGATTTCTCATGGAAGGGTCTGCCTCCTCATCGCGACCGGCAGCCGGAACGCTCCGGCTCAGGAGGAACGACTCTAGCACCAGGCTTCAGTGCCAGAGGATACGGCCGGCGATCTCGTCGCGACCGACCGGCCCGAAGATCCGGCTGTCGCCACCCTGGCCCCGATCGTCAGCCAAGAGGTAGAAGGAGCCGTTCGGCACGTTGAAGGGCCGGAAGAGCATCCAGGCCGGCGCCGCCGCCGCCCAATCGTCCGCCGGGACGGCGTCGTCGTACACCACCGGCTCGGTGCGCACCGCTGAGCCGCTCGCCGACGTCTGCAGATAGGGCTCGTCGAGCGGCCGCCCATCCACGCAGAGCCTGCCGTCCTCGAGAGACAGCGTCTCGCCGGGCAGACCGACGATGCGTCTCACGAAGGTGCAGGTGCTGTCCTCAGACGATCCCGGCAGGCGAAACGCGACGAGGTCGCCGCGCTGCGGGTCGCCGAAGCGATAGGCGAGCCGGTAGTTGACGATGATGTCGCCCCTGTCGATCGCCGGCGCCATCATGTCGCCGCTGCCCATGAACACGTTGAAGACGTAGGCGTTGCCGACGAGCAGCGCCAAGATCACCAGGATGAGGACGACGATCACGATCAGCACGCGTCGTCGTCCGCGGGGGTCTGTCGGCGCCAGCTTCATGCTCCCATTCTCGGCAAGGCGCGCCTGGGAGTCGAGCGAATGGCGGATGACAAAGCGCCGGCACGGCCGCAGCGCCGCATTGCGACCGGCTTGCGCCGAGACGCGACGGGGGCGGCTCTCGCCGCCCCCGTCGCGTCCTTCTCGAGCGGGCGCCTTTCGGCGCCTCAGCGTGCGGAGCTTCGTCGCCCCGCGACGCTCACTCGTTTACTTGACCGTGAACTTCTTCCAGACGCTCACGGCCTTGAGGTAGCCCGTGGAAGCGGCGGACACAGTCTGCGTCTTGTAGACGCCCTTCTTGGTGGTCTTGTACCCCCAGGCATAGGTGCTGGAGGTGGCGCCGGCGACCAGCGTCACGGTCTTGGTCGTGAACGTCTTGAAGCTGCCGCTGGCCGTTCTTCTCTTGACCACGATCTTGACGGTACCGCTCTTGACCGGCGTCAGCGTGCCCTTGATGGTGATCTTCCTGGTCACGCGGACGCTCGTCCCGCTCAGTGCGATCGTGACGACCGGCTTGATGGAGCTTGCCGGAGCCGTGACGTCCATCGTCGCGCTCTTCGCCGGACGGTAGGTCGTGTTGCCTACGACGACGCCGTGCGCGATGACCCGGTAGGTCGTGTTGCCGCTCGGCGCGATCGCCGCGAAGGCGTAGGCGCCGCCGGCGCCGCTCACGACGGTCGCGCCGGCCTGCGTGAAGGTCGTGGTGCCGGTCGCCGCCTTCTGGAGGACCAGAGTGGCGCCGGGCACGGCGGTCGCGCCGTTCATCAGCGTGCCGGAGACGACGGTCGTCCCGCCGGCCACCGTGATGGCCGTTGGATTCGCCGTCGCGGTCAGCGTCGGGCTGATCAGGGCGGCGGCAGCCGGATGCGTCGACGTCATGCCGACGTGGCATGTGCTGCACGTCTCGCCCGTGTAGGCCGGATGCGGCGCGACGGCGGGGCCGCCCGTCTTGTGGCAGTCAGTGCACGTCGGCGCGCTGTAGGCCGTGTTGTTGTGGTGGGCGCTGCCGTCGGGGTTGCTGATGCTCTGGACGGTGCCGTGGCACGTGGTGCAGCCCTTGAGGTTGGAGCCCATGTGCGGCGTCGCCGTGCCGTGGCAGGCGGCGCCTGCGGCGCCGGTGCTGCACCCCGGGTCGGTCTGGACGCCGCTCATGTCCTGCCCGGGCTGATGGCACGTCCAGCAGTTGCGCGTGGCGGTGCCCGCAGTCTGGCGCGACACGAACGGCGTCGTCGCGTTGTTGTGGCAGCCGCTCTGCGTGCAGGCGGCGTCCGAACGGCCGGCGCTGTGGCACTTCGTACAGCTGGCCCCACCGTGGCCGTCCCATGCCTCGATGGCCGCAGCCGGCTGTGCGACGACGCCGAGGAACGCCACGAGGGCCAGCGCGAGCACCGCGAGAGCTGCCATTCTTCTTGCGATGTGGTGTCCGCGAGTTCTCTGCATCCTGCCTCCTGACTCGCTTGCGGGTCGCCCTTTTTGAGGGTTGCGGCGCACTCTATTGGTCACATCCGACCTGTGCAAGCCGACCGGCGTTGGGACCCGGGGTTTACGTGGCCGACCCGCAGGGCCATGATTCGGGCGATGCTTGACTCGCCAAGGGTCTTGCGCGGCATCGGGCACGGGGGGTTCGGCATGGAGACCGAGTTCACACCGGCAGGCTCGGGCACCCACGTCTGCCTGATCTACGACGACGAGGACGAACGCCGCGAGGTCGTGGCCCGGTTCGTCGGCGACGGGCTCACCGAAGGCGAACGAGTCGCCTACTTCACCGACGGCGATCTCGATCTCGTCGCGGCTTGGCTCGAGGAGCTGGGCGTCGACCTCCCCTCCCCACCGGCCTTCGCCCTCTCGCACACACGCGACGTCTACTGTCCGACGGGCTCGTTCGAACCCGAGCGCATGTTCGCACACTGGCACGAGTTCCACCGGTCGTCGGTGGCGTCGGGCTTCGCACGGGCGCGCGCGACTGGTGAGACGACCTGGTCGAGGGAAGTGCCGGGCGGCGAGCGCATCGTCGAGTACGAAGCCAGGCTCAACGACGTGCTCGCCGAGATGCCCGTCACAGCCCTCTGCCAGTACGACGTCCACCGCTTCGATGGGGCCACCATCCTCGACATCCTGCGCGTCCATCCGTTGATGCTGGTCAGGGGACAGATGGTCCGGAACCCGTATTACATGACGCCCGACCAGTTCCTGGGTCACGTCGGGACCATGGTGAGGTAGCGCCATCGGAGGCCGCGTGGAGGCCGTCCTCGGACAGCTGCTCGCCGTGCACAACGTGCTGCAGCTGCTCGCCAGCAGCGAGCAGGCGGCCGAGTTCGCCGCGCACGCCCTGCGCATCCTCCCCGGCACGCGAGCGACCGCCGCGGTCATCGACGACGCCGAGGTGCTCGACGGCGACTGGGACGACGCGTATCAGATGCTGACCTGTGCCCCGGTCCCGGACGATCCCTGGCAGCGGGCGGACGGCAACGACGCTCTCGTGCTGCCGGTCTCGACGCTTCACCACCACTACGGCTGCCTGTACGTGCTGGTCGACCGGCGCGGGGACGTCGAGCCGTACGTGCCCTTCGTCGGCAACTTCGCCGCCGAGCTCGCCCTCACCCTCGACAACAAGCGGCAGCAGAGCGAGCTCGCCACGGCCAACGAACAGCTCCAGGAGAGCCAGATGGAGTACGGCCTCCTGTTCAGCCGCATGACGAACGGCTTCGCTGTCCACGAGATCATCACCGACGAGACGGGGAAGGCGGTGGATTATCGCTTCCTCGACGCGAACGAGGCGTTCGAGCAGCTCACCGGTCTCTCCCGCAGCGACATCCTGGGCAGGACGGTCCTCGAGGTGATCCCCGACCTGGAGCCGTCCTGGATCGAGCGCTACGGAGAAGTCGCGCTGACGGGACGCCAGATGCAGTTCGAGAGCGCCGCCGAGAGCCTCGGGAAGTACTACATGGTGGTCGCCTACAGCCCGTCGCCAAGGCGCTTCGCCACGGTCTTCAGCGACATCACCGAGCGCAAGCGGCGCGAGGAGATCCTGGGGAAGGCGGCGAGCGAAGCCGAAGCCGCCTACGAACGCGAGCACGAGCTGGCCGAGCAGCTGCAGAAGCTGCTGCTGCCGGCCGTGCCCCAGGTGCGCGGCCTCGAGATCGACGCCGTTTACGAGGCCGCCTCCGACGTGGCCCGCGTCGGCGGTGACTTCTACGACCTAGCCGAGCTCCCCGACGGCCGCATCATGCTCGCCGTCGGCGACGCCTGTGGCAAGGGCCTCCGCGCCACGCGCCGCATGGCCATGACGCGCTTCACCCTGCGGGCCTTCGCGAGCGCAGGGCTCGAGGCCGGCGAGTGGCTTCGCGAAGTGAACCGCGCGGTCCACTCCGACCTGGACGGCGACGAGTCCGACTTCGTGACCGTCGCGCTCGTCCTGCTCGACCGGCAGCACCGTCGCGTGGAATACGCCATCGCGGGGCATCCGCGGCCGTACGCGATCGACGGATCGGGCGCGCGCGAGCTGTACCAGGACCCGGCATTGCCGCTGGGTGTCGACGCTGGCGCGCGCTTCGCGACCAGCGTCGACCGTCTCGACCCGGGGGGCGTCCTACTGCTCTTCACCGACGGTCTCTCTGAAGCGATGAACGACGACCACAGGCTCTTCTGGGACGAGCTGCCGTCCGCCCTTGCGGGAGCGGCAGCCCAGCCGGTGGCCGGCGAAGCGGCGCGCCTGGTCGACCAGGCGCGCCGCTTCGCCGGCGGCCATCTGCGCGACGACACCGCCGTCGTCCTCGTCCGCATTCCCTGATCACCCCAGCTCGCAGGAGGCAGCCATGACCGCGATCCCCAAGGAGCTCCACGACCTGCTCGCCGGCGGCCACAACGTATGGGTGGCCACCGTCGCCCCGGACGGCATGCCGAACGTGTCGATCAAGGGCAGTGGCGCCCTGCTCGACGACGAGCACCTCTACTTCGCCGACATGTTCAGCCACAAGACGCGCGAGAACCTCGAGCACGACCCGCGCGTCGCCGTCGGCATCCACGATCCCGAGCGCAAGGTGGCGATGCAGGTGAAGGGCCGCGCGGAGCTGATCGACCATGGCGAGGTCTTCGACCAGGTGAACGAGAAGCTGCGCGCCATCAGCGAGCAGTTGCACCTGCCGCCCATGAAGTACGTGGTGAGGATCACCGTCGACTCGGTGTGGGACATGGGACCCGGACCACACGCCGGCGAAGCCCTGAGCTGACGACGGCCGCGACGAACGAAGACGAGACGCGCGGGGCGCCCGTACGGGCGCCCCGCGCGTCTCGTTCCTGCCCGGACGCGCCCGTCAGACCGAGCGGCGGTAGGCCCGGAAGGCTCTCGTCGCGAGCATCCCGCTGACGGCCGCGAACACGGCGAGCCAGAAGAGCCGCCACAGGACGCTGCCCCAGGCCGGGTCGGCCTCGAGCGCCCCCCGCCCGGCCTGCACCGCCCAGTTCACGGGGTTGTACTGCGCCACGTCCTGCATCCACTGCGGCATCAGCGCCTGCGCCATGAACACCGATGACAGGAAGGTCAGGGGCAGGAGGATGAAGTTGGAGGCGGCGATCATCGTCTCTTCCTTGCGCGACAGCAGCGCAATGGCATTCGACAGCGCGCCGAACCCTGACCCGAGGAGGACCGATCCGACGACCAGCGCCACGATCCCCAGGAAGCCGCCGGGGAAGTGGGCCCCGAGGACGAGTCCCAGGACGATGATGATGGCGGATTGGATGACGGCGACGATGCCGAGCTGCGCGATGCGGCCCCAGATGAGGGCCGCCCGGCTGACGGGTGTCACCAGGAAACGGTCGACCACGCCGCGGTTCATGTCCTCGATGATGCCCATGCCGCTCCACCCCGCCGAGAACAGGCAGGTCATCACCACGATGCCCGGCGTGAGGAAGTCGACGTAGGAGCCCGCGCCGAAGCCCGGGATCTCGACGATCTTCCTGAAGAGGGCGCCGTAGAGCAGCAGCCAGACGATGGGCTGCGCCAGCGAGATGGCGATCCAGGCGGGCTGCCGGAACAGGTTCCGCAGGTGCCGCCAGGTCATGTACCAGGAATGTCTCACCAGGGTCATCATCGGGACTCCTTCTCGCGGTCCGCGTCCTCGAAGGCGCGGCCCGCATAGCGCAGATACACGTCGTCCAGGGAGGGCCGCGAAACGGTCACGGAGGTAACGGCGACGCCCCCGGCTTCGAGCGCCGCCAGAACGGCCGGCACGGCTGCCGCGCCGCTGTCGGCGCGGGCGCGCAGCATGCGGCCTTCGACGAGGACGTCGCGCACCCCCTGCACGCGGTCGATGGCGTGGCGCACCTCGCCGTCGAGCGACTGCTCCGCCAGCTCGACGGCGATCGCGTCACCGCGCAACTCGCCCTTGAGCGCCTCGGGCTCACCCTCCGCCACGACGCGGCCGCGGTCGACGATGGCCAGGCGGCGTGCGAGGCGGTCGGCTTCCTCCAGGTAGTGGGTCGTGAGCAGGATCGTCATGCCCTCGCCGGTGAGGCGCTCGATCTCCTGCCACATGTCGGTGCGCGCCTCCGGGTCAAGCCCGGTCGTGGGCTCGTCCAGGAAGAGCACCTGAGGCTCATGGACGAGCCCGATGGCCACGTCCAGCTTGCGCTGCATGCCGCCGGAGTAGGTCTTGACCACGCGGCCGCCCGCGCCGGCGAGCCCGATGCGCTCGAGGAGCTCATCGGCGCGCCGCCGCGCCTCGCGTCCGCTCATCCCGTACACGCGGCCCTGCAGCACCAGGTTCTCGTGGCCCGTTGCCGCAAGATCCACCCCCGACTTCTGCCCGACGACGCCGATCACGCGTCGCACGTCGGCCGGCCTCCTGACGACGTCGAGGCCGGCCACCGTCGCGTCGCCCGCGTCTGGACGCGACAGCGTCGTGAGGATCTTCACCGTGGTCGACTTGCCGGCACCGTTCGGACCGACCAGACCAAAGACCGTCCCCTGCTCTACGGCGAAGCTCAGGCCGTCGAGGGCCCTGACGTCCTTGGAGTACGTCTTCACGAGGTCTCTGGCCTCGATCGCAGTCGTCATCGCTACCGCCCTTCGTCCTGCCTGCCGCTCGGGCACCCCACGGAGTTACCCGACGACAGGTCGTTCTTCTCTCTGCCCGCAGCCTGGCACCCCGCGTAGATGCCCGATGCGGGCTTTCCTGGTCGTCCGCTGCCGGTGTCGGTTGCAGCGAACGTTCGCCAGTCTACGCAGAACTTTTCGATTGTCAAACTATTCCGTCGTGGTATCATTCTCGCGACATGGAGGAGACGAACGTGCACGACGGCCTCGTCCTCGAGGTGACCACCGGCCTTCGCGAGGTGCGCGCCGCGGGCGACCGGCTCGACGACGCCCTGGCGTCGCGCTTCGGCTTGAACCGCAGCGACCTGCGCTGTCTCGCGCTGCTCTATGCGGACGGCCAGCTCGCCGCCGGACAGCTCGCCGAAGGCACCGGCCTCTCCCCCGGCGCCACCACCACCGCCATCGACCGGTTGGAGCGCGCCGGGTATGGCCTGCGCGTCGTCGATCCTCAGGACCGCCGGCGCGTCGTCGTCAGCCTCACGCCGGCGGCGCTCGAGCTTGGCGCGCGCCTGTACGGCGAAGTCGAGCTGGCGGCGCGCGCCAAGCTCGAGCCGCTCCCCGACGCAGACCTCGCGATCATCCGCGACTACCTCCGCACCACGCACGCCGCGCTCGACGAGCTCGGCGCCCGCATCCTGTCATCCGGCGCCGAGACTGCCGTAGGCGGCGGCGATCCCCGGGAGTTCGTGGCCCCCCAGGGTTCGTTCGCCGTGGCCCGGCTCGAGTTCCTGGCGGGAGCGGGCAAGGTCCACGTGGTCGTCGACCCGACGCTCAAGGACCTGTGTCGCGGCCGTTTCGAGGGCGCAGTGCCCGAGATCACATCCCACGAGGGCACCGTCAGCATCAGGCAGAAGCGGCGCTTCCGGCCCTTCGACTGGCGCACGCAGGAGACCAGCGTGGTCCTGGGGACGGCGACGCCGTGGGAGATCGCCGTCCGGGGAGGGCTCTGGAAGTTCACTGCCGACCTCGCCGGCCTCGAGTTGAGGTCGCTCGAGATCAAGGGCGGCGCGAGCGATGTCTCCATCACGCTGCCTGCGCCGGTCGGGACGGTGCCGATCCGGGTCACGGGCGGCGCCAGCAAGATCGTCCTGCGCCGCCCCGCCGGCGTGCCCGTCCAGGCCGCCATCAGCGGCGGCGCCAGCGAGCTCGTCTTCGACGGCCAGAAGCTGCACGGCGTCGGAGGCCCGACGAGGCTCGAATCGGACGGCTACGGCGACGCCGTCGACCGCTACACGCTGCGCTTCTCGGGCGGAGCCAGCCGGCTGGTCATCGAGAGCGCGGGCAAGCCTCGGGGCTGACGCTCTCGCGTTCGTCCAGCAGCCTCCGCCCGCCGGACTCCTGTGGCCCTTCCCGGCGGCGCCGGGGCCCCTGAGGCGGTCGTCGCGGGGGCCATTCCCCGCGTGCCGGCGCTCGCCTCAGGCTGCAGGCCGCCCCTCGCGCCGGCTCACGCCGCTCACCACCTGCAGGACCCAGCCGACGAACCGCTGCATCTCCTGTGCGGACGGCGCGGCGCCGCGGCGGGCCCGAGCCGCGAGGGCGGCGTCGATGGTGGCCGCCGCCTCGGCCGGTGGATGCCCCGCCGCCTCCTGCCCGGCGGACACACGGCGCCGCGCCCACACCGCCGCCTCGGCCTTCGAACTCCACATGCCCTCGGCCGTGTAGAACCACGAGCGGCACGCGTTGAGCACGGTGTTCGCCGGGGCGCTGCCGTCGCCGCCCTGCCACCACAGCGAGCGCTCGATGGCCCTCAGCACCCGCGCCCGCGATGGTTCCGCGAAGACCTGCGCGGCGTCGGGACCGGAGAGACGCGACGCGTGCTGGCGCGCGATCGACACATCGATGACGTACCAGTGGGCGAGGACCTCACCGGGATCGGTGGTCACCTTGAGCGGCGTCTCCGGACCGCCCGTTGCGTCGAGCTCGAACGGGATCACGTCCTCGACGGGCACGTGCGGGCCACGGTAGAGGACGACGCCCAGACCGGGCGCCGGGCACTTCTGCGCCAGCGGCTCCAGTGCCTCGGCGATCTGCTCGCGCTCGTCGTCGCCTACGGCGCCACTGCTCACGAGCGCCAGGTCGATGTCGCTCACCCCGGGCGCGAAATCGCCGAAGGAGAGCGAACCGATCACGTAGGCCGCGTGGAGCGGCCTGGCCAGTCGTTCGTCGACCTGGTGGACCACCTGCCACGCGTACGCCATCGCTTCGTCGTGAGGACTGGAAGTGCTGCCGTTGGGCACGGCGGAAGAGCTGGACATCACACACCCCGGGTCTCGCCGATCTCCTCTACAGCAGGCACGTTCCCCGAACCGTGCGAACGGTGCGCTCTCACTGTTGCCCCTGCCGGCCTTGTGGCGACCCACAGGGGATGCTAGAAGTGCCCGAGGGGAGGCCGCATCGACCAGCGGTCTGACTGGATGACTGCCCGCACGAGTGCGCTCTCTGTCTTCGGGACGGTGCTGGCCTTCGGGCCCTTGCGCCGGCTTGCGCTCTGCCGCATCGCCTTCACCGGCGTTGAATGGGGCGCCTACCTCTCGCTCATCGTCTACGGCTACACGAACGGCGGTCCGGCGGCGGCGAGCGCCATGGCGCTCATTCAGATGATCCCCGCAGCGCTCCTTGCCCCCATTCTCGGGGCGGCCGGCGAGCGCAGACGCCCCGGCCGCGTCCTCCTGGTCGGCTACCTGGCGCTCGCGGCGGCGCTGGCGATCATCGCCGCTGCCATCCTCATGGACGCTCCCCGTTGGGTGGTCTTCGCCTTCGCGCCGCTCGTCGGCATCGGGGTCACGGTGCCGCGACCGGCGGAGGCTGCGCTCGTGCCGGCCGTCGCGCGCACCCCGGGCGAGCTCACCGCGACGAACGTCGTCAGCGGCTGGATGAGCAGCGTGAGCGCTCTCGTCTCCCCGGCTCTGACGGGGCTCCTGATCGGGGCCGGCGGCCCCGGACTCGCCCTGCTTGCGCTCGCCGGGCTCATCCTGACGGCCGCCATCGCCGTGATCCCGCTGCCGGGGCCGCAGCCCGACCCGCAGCCGCCCGGCGGCGAGGCGACAAGCCACGTCCGCGAGCAAGTACGGCAGATCGCGCGCAACCGCGCCGCCTCGTTACTCGTCGGTCTGCTCGCCGTTCAGTACATCCTGGTCGGCGCGCTGGACCTGCTCTACGTCGTGCTTGCCATCACCGTGCTCGGGATGGGAGAGGCCGGCGCGGGCTATCTGAACGCCGCGTTCGGGGCCGGCGCCTTCCTTGGCGCCTCGCTCACCGCTCTGCTGGTGGCGAGGCGCCGCCTCGCGCCGGCCCTCGTGGGCGGCATCCTGACGGCCGCCCTCGCACTCGGCGTCCTGGGCCTCTACCCCACGCGGTTCACAGCCTTCGCCCTGCTCGGCCTGGCCGGCGTCGGCAGGACAGTCTTCGACGTGACCGGGCGGATCCTCCTGCAGCGCACCGTCCCGCCCGCTCTGCTCGTCCAGGTGTTCGCGCTCATTGAATCGCTGATGAGCGTGGGCCTCGCCGTCGGGTCCCTCGTGGTGCCCATCCTGATCGGTCTCAGCGGGGCCCGTGCCGCCCTCGTCGGCACGGGCCTCCTCTTCGTCGCCCTCATCGCGGTGATGTGGCGCCGGCTGTGGCACGTCGATGCCGCCGCCGATGTGCCCCTGGTCGAGATCCACCTGCTGCGCTCGCTGCCGATCTTCGCGCCGCTGCCGCCGCCGGCGATCGAGGGTCTCGCACGCGCCTTGACGCCCGTGACGGCCGGCCCGGGCGAGGTCGTCATGGTCGAGGGCGAGCCGGGGAACCGGTTCTACGTGGTCGCGCGAGGACTGGTCGAGGTGACGCTGAAGGGCGGCCACGTGGCGGACCTCGGACGCGGCGAGGGCTTCGGCGAGATCGCGCTGCTGCGCGATGTCCCCCGCACGGCCACCGTCACGGCCGTCGAGGCGACCGACCTGTACGCCCTGGAGAAGGCCCCCTTCCTGATCGCGCTCACCGGCCATGCTCCGGCCGGAGCCGCCGCGGATGAGATGATGGCGCGGCGGCTGAGCGAGCTGGAGGAGATCACGTGACGGACATGGAGTTGCGCCGGGTGGAAGGCCTTCCCGTCTACGTCTTCGACATCGTGGACGAGTGGAAGGCCGGCAGGGTAGCGGCCGGCGCCGATGTCATCGACTTCGGCATCGGCAGCCCCGACCGGCCGACACCCGACGAGCTCATCGCGGTGCTGCACGAGGCCGCGGACGACCCGGCGAGCCACGGCTACCCGACGTCCCCCGGCCTGCCGGCGGTGCGCGAGGCGCTCGCCGCGTGGTACGCGAACGGCTACGGGGTCGAGCTCGATCCGGCGACGCAGACGCTCGTCACGTGGGGCGCGAGCGAGGCGCTCGCGCACCTCCCCTGGGTGCTGCTCGGGCCCGGCGACACGGCCCTGGTGCCGGCGCCCTGCTACCCGATCCACGAGTACGCCGTCCGCTTCAGCGGTGCGCGCCCGGTCGGCGTGCCGATGGACGAGGGCGATCTCATGGCGGCGGTGGAACGCGCGTGGGGCGACGCGCGGCCCGAGCCGCGCGTCGCCCTCCTCTCCTTCCCGCACAACCCGACGACGCGCTGCGTCGACCTCGCCTTCTTCGAGCGCCTCGTCGACTTCGCCGCCCGCCGCAAGCTTGTCCTCGTCCACGACTTCGCCTACGCCGACATCGCCTTCGACGGCTACCGTCCGCCCAGCATCCTGCAGGTCCCGGGCGCTGAGGAGGTCGCCGTGGAGCTGGTATCACTCAGCAAGAGCCACAACATGGCAGGCTGGCGTCTCGGCTTCGTGGCGGGAAACGCCCGCATGATCGCGGGCTTCGCCCGCCTCAAGAGCTACCTCGACTACGGTGTGACGAAGCCGATCCAGCTGATGGCGCTGGCGGCGCTGCGGGACGCGCGCGAGGTGCCGGCGCAGATGGCCGCCGTCTATCAGGCGCGGCGTGACGTGCTGTGCGACGGCCTCGCCACGCTGGGGTGGCCGATCGAGCGGCCGCCCGCGACGATGTTCGTCTGGGCGGCCGTCCCCGCAGCATTTCGCGCCGCCGGATCGCTCGCCTTTGCCAAGCTGCTGCTCGACGAAGCCGGCATCGCCGTCTCGCCCGGCATCGGCTTCGGCCCCGCCGGCGAGGGCCACGTGCGCTTCGCGCTGGTGCAGCCTCGCCGGCGCATCGCCGAAGCCCTCGCGCGCCTCGGGCCGGTCCTGGCCGGCGCGCACGAAAGCGCGTGAGCGTTGCTGCCTGAAGGGTAAGACCCGAGCGCAGGGCGCGTCGCCGCAGGCGTTCGCGCGACGACCTGACAAGGCAGGATCCCATGGCGACAGCCACCTTTGCCGCCGGGTGCTTCTGGGGCGTGCAGCAGCGCTTCGACGAGCTGCCCGGCGTGACCGAGACAGAAGTGGGCTACACGGGCGGCACGACCGCGAACCCCACGTACAAGCAGGTCTGCTCGAACCGGACGGGACACGCGGAGAGCGTGCGCGTCGAGTACGACCCGGAGCGCATCACCTACGAGGAGCTCCTCGCGGAGTTCTTCGCGATGCACGACCCGACGCAGCTGAACCGCCAGGGACCTGACCGCGGCAGCCAGTACCGCTCCGCGGTCTTCGTGCACGACGAGGGGCAGGAGCGGGCGGCCCGCAGCGCGATCGCCGGCCTCGAGGCGCAGCACCGCCATCGCAAGCCGGTTGTCACGGAGGTCTCACCCGCAGGGGAGTGGTGGCCGGCCGAGGACTACCACCAGAAGTACTACCAGAAGCACCGCGTCTGGAGCTGCCCGGTCTAGGGCCTGTCCGGTCCAGGGAGGCTGCCCGGTCCAGGGAGGGCGACAGACACGGGTGCCCGCACGAGGATGGGCCGCCACCAGATGCGACGAGGGCGGCGGGCGGCCGCTCACGCGGCCGCCCGCCGCCCTCGTCCTTTCAGCCCGTCAGGCCGTCACTCGTGCGTCTCGACGCGGCCCTCGCGGCGCGCCGCTGCCGGGCCGGTCACTGGCTCTGGATCCGCCAATAGCTCGCGGGGTCGAACCAGTACACCAGGTTGAGGTAGAAGCCGCCCGTGCTCTTCGAGCACATCGTCGTCATCGTGGGCTGGAAGAGCGGCACGTACGGTGCGTTCTCCATGACGATCTGCTGCATCTTCGTGTACTCGGCGTAACGCGGCTCGCCGGTCAGGGAGCGCGCGTCCAGGATCATCTGCTCGATCTTGGGGTCCCACCAGAAGGACGCGTTGATGCCGCCCTCGACCGCGTTGCTCTTGCTGACCAGCGGGATGATGTAGTCCGACGGGTCGGGGAAGTCCATGTACCACTCGCTGGTGCTCATCGGTGTCTTGTTGGGCGTCGACTGCAGGCTGTAGAAGGTGTCCCTGTCCAGTAGCTTGATCTCGGCCTCGACGCCGATCTCCTTCAAGTCGGCCTGGATCGACTGGGCGATCTTGGGGAACGGGTCGACGTTGTGCGAGTAGAAGGTGGTCTTGAAGCCGTCCGGGAAGCCCGCGTCGGCCAGCATCTGCTTGGCCTTGGCGGGGTCGTAGCCGTCGTAATTCTTGCCCTCCTCGTAACCCGGCATGCCCACCGGGTAGAACTGCCACAGTGAAGCCGCCTGGCCACTCTGCAACTTGCAGAGCTTGTCCTTGTTGACCGCCCAGGAGAGCGCCTTGCGGACCTCGACCTTGTCGAATGGCTTGAACTGGGTGTTCATGGTGAGGTACGTGGCGGCGATGAGCTGCGTCGAGGCGACCTGCTTCTTGAGCTCGGGGTCGGACATGACATGCGGGATCTCGGCGGGCGGGATGTTGTCGCCGAGCACGTCGACCTCGCCGTTCTGCAGCTTCAGGAAGGCCGTGCTGGGCGTCATCGAGAACTGGAACTTGAGCTCGTCCAGATAGGGCTTGCCCTGCTCCCAGTAGTCCGGGTTCTTCTTGAGGAACACTTCCCGGCCTGGTGTCCAGTGGTCGAAGATGAAGGGCCCGCAGCCGAGCGGGTGCCGGGCGAACTGCTTGTCGCCCCACTTCTCGACCCACTCCTTGGGCACGATGTAGCCGAACCACATGGTGAGCGCGTTGAGGAAGGCGGGATCGGGCTCGACGAGGTTGAACTGCACGGTCTGGTCGTCGATGACCTTGACGCCGGTGATCTCCTTGGCCTTGCCGGCCTGGAACTCCTCGGCGCCGACGACGCCGACGTAGAAGTACGTCGCCGGCGCCAGCGGCAGGTTCATCATCCTTTCGAAGCTGTACTTCACGTCCTCAGCGGTGACCTGGCGATCCACCGGCGGGTGGAACTTGACGCCCTGCCTGATGGTGAAGGTGTAGGTCTTGCCGTCGTTCGTGGCCTGCGGCACCTCGGTGGCCACGCAGGGCTCCATCTCGGTGCCCGCCATGCCGGGCAGCGACTTGTAGCGCAACAGGCCCTGGTAGATCGACTGCTCGATCGTTGTCCCGGTGAGCTCCCAGGCGATGGCCGGATCGAGGGTCTCGGCCTCGGACTGGAAGACGACCGTGAGCGAGCCGCCGTACTCGGGCGATCCCTGCGGCGACGGGTTACCGACAGCGCCACTGGTGTCGCTGCCACCACCACCGCAGGCGGCGAGCAGTAGCGCGAGCAGGGCGACGGCACCCAGAACGAGGATGGTGCGGCGGTACTTCGGCATCACGGCTCCCCCTGTCCGTGGTTTGCGACGGCCCCTGGCGGCGCCGCCCGCAGCTTCATCGCAAGTATTCTACGAAGCTCCAGACGGCGCCAGAGGGTCGAGCGGCGGATAGCGCGTCGGGCGCGGACCCGTACGGGCGCGAGCCGCCCGTCAGGGAGACGGCCGCAGAGCCGGAGAGCCGGCCTGGCGCGACCCGCGCGTCAGCGAGACGGCCGCGCCGACCAAGGCGAAGGCGGCGCCGGTGAACATGGCGAGCGCGTAGCCGTCCGCGTAGCCGCTCACGGCGGACGCGCCCACCCCGGCCGCACCGGCGCCATGCCCGTGCGTGAAGAGCAGCTGGCCGCCGAGGCGGCCGAGCTGGCTGGCGGCGATGCCGCCGAGGATCGCGACGCTGAGCGCCTGCCCGGTGACACGCATCGTCGAGAGGAACGCGCTGGCGAGACCGAGCTGGTCGCGGCGCACGCTGCCCATGATCGCCGAGCTGTTGGGCGCGCTGAACGAGGCCAGGCCGATGCCGACGACGGCGAGGCTCAGGACGACGCGGGCGATGCCCGCGTCGTCCGGCATCGATCCCAGCAGCACCATGCCGAGGGCGACGAGGAGCATCCCGCTCGTCGTCAGGACACGCGAACCGATGCGGTCGCTCAGCCGTCCGCTCACCGGACTCAGTACCGCCTGCATCACGGGAGCGCTCAACATCAGCCATCCCGTGAAGCTCGCGGAGCGTCCCTGCACGATCTCGAGGAAGATCGCCGTGAGGATGCTCACCGCGTACAGCGCCATGTAGTTGAGCAGAGCGGCGAGATTGGCGGCCGCGAAGAGCCGGTTGTGCAAGAGCAGGTCGAGGTCGAGGACGGGGTCCTTCACGCGCAGCTCGACGAGAACGAAGGCGACGAGGGCGACGGCCGCGATGACCAGGAGCGTGGTCACCCGCGCGGATTCCCAGCCCCACTGCGGCGCGAAGGTCAGCGGCACGAGCAGGCAGATGAGAAAGACGCCGAGCAGCGTCGCGCCGGCGACGTCGATGCGGGGCGCCTCGCCGGGCCGTTCGTGACGGGGCAACAGCAGCCAGCCCCAGGCGAGCACAGCCAGACCGATCGGCAGGTTCACGAGGAAGATCCAGCGCCAGCCCAGCGTGTCGACGAGGAAGCCGCCGAGGGGCGGCCCGACGCTCAGGCCGATGTAGACGGCCATGACGTTGATGCCGAGCGCGCGGCCCCGTTCCTCGGGTGGGAAGACGGCGGTGACGATGGCGGCCGAGGTCGAGGCCAGCAGGGCAGCCCCAGCGCCCTGCACCACTCGGCTGCCGATCAGCCACGCGCCGTTCATGCTGAGGGCGGCGAGCAGCGAGCCCAGCGTGAACACGATGAGGCCGGCCAGGTAGAAGTGGACGCGCCCGCGGTGGTCGGCGAGCCGTCCGAGGGGGATCAACAAGGTCGCGCTCGCCAGGAGGTAGGCGGCCTGCACCCACATGCTCGCGCTGAAGCTCAGGTGCAGCTCCGGGCTCATCACCGGCAGCGCGACCGCGACGATAGACCCGTCGAGCGGACCCATGAAGGCGCCCACCGACGTCAGAGCGAGCAGCTCCCAGCGACGCTCGTGCAACTGGTCCTGGGTGATGCGGGTCAGCGACGGCATGCGCGACAGTCTACCGGCTGCGTCCGCGCTCGGGTGCCCGCTCACTCAGCCCTTTGCCGCGGTGTGCCGAAGCCGGCGACTCTGACATGTCCGATCAACGCGTCGTAGACTCCGGCAAGGAATCCACACGTGGGAGGGCGAGATGGCGCGGATGCGTTTGTGGGTCGAGGAGGCCGGAGTCGACCTCGTCGTCAGGCTCAACGAGTCGCAGACGGCGGCCGAGCTCTTGCGGGCTCTGCCCGTCACCAGCTCGGCCCAGACCTGGGGCGCCGAGGTCTACTTCGACGTCCCCGTCCATCTTGGTCCCGAGGACCCGCAAGCGACCGTCGAACTCGGCGCCGTTGGCTATTGGCCGCCCGGCAACGCCGTCTGCCTGTTCTTCGGCCAGCAGCCGGTCAGCCCCGTCAACCTCGTCGGGACGATCGAGGGTGATCCGACGGTGCTCGAGGCAGTCCTCGACGGCCACGCCGTGGCACTCGAACGGCTCGACATGCCACCGGGTCGCCGGCCAGAGGCGCCCGAAGAGTAAGGCCGGTGGTCGTCAGGCCGGTGCCGGGCGGGGATGGCGAGGCTCGTAGAGCCCCAGCTCCCCGCCTCCCGGCAGCCTGATCGTGGTGAGCAATCCCCATCCCTGATCGCTGACCGGAGTCGCGAACTCGGCGCCCCTCGTCGTCAGCTCGCGGACGGTCGCCTCGATGTCGTCGCATATGAGGTAGAGCTCGTGCCGCCCGCCGGTCTTCGCGCCGCCCGGCATCAGTTCCGCCGGGTGTGCGGCGAGCTCGGCGGGCGGCAGGCCGAAGATCAGCCAGCCTTCCCCGGCGTCGACACACGGCAGCTCCAGGACGTCGCGGAAGAAGGCGCGCAGAGCGCCGGCGTCCTGCGTGTAGACGATCGTGTGGGCGCCGGTGATCACCTGGCTCCTCGACGACGCGGCAAGACAGCGGCATCGCGCATGGGCCCGCCTCCGGACCTTTGGCCGGCGCCGGGCGACAGCCCCGGTCCCTCCACGCGGGAGCTCACCCCAGAACGACGAAGGCGTCCGCGGTGAGCTCGTACTCCTCGTCCTCGTTCAGGTCGTGGACACGGATGCGCTCGAGTTCGCCCTCGCCCTTCAACTCGAGGGGCTGCGCCTCCGTCAGGAGCTTCACGTCCGAGAGGCGCAGTGCAGAACGGATGGCGCTGCTCACCGACGGCTCCTTGCCCGGCGTCATCAGCACGACCCGGCCGGTGTGGTCGGTGAGGTCGATGGCGAGCTGGGCGGCGGCGTCACCCGTGTCGAGCACGACGACGCGCGTGTCGGCGAGCGTCGCCGGGTCCTTGACCTCGCGATAGACGCCCTTGCCGGCGTAGTCGTCCAGGCCCTCGATCTCGACCTCGGCCACCGCGGCAGGTATCGGATGACAAGCGGTCGCCGTCGTCGTCTTGGTCGCGTCCTCCGGCTTCACGCCGTCGCGCCAGTTCTTGATGGCCTCGTGCAGGGCGTCGGCGGCCAGGTTGCTGCAGTGCATCTTGATGGGCGGCAGGCCCTCGAGCGCGTCGGCGACGTCGCCGCGGGTCACCTTGAGCGCGTCGTCGAGCTTCATGCCGACGACGAGCTCGGTGATCATGCTCGACGTCGCCACCGCCGAGCCGCAGCCGAACGTCTGGAACTTGATGTCCTTGATGGTGTCGTCCGGCGTGACCTGGATGTAGATGTCCATCATGTCGCCGCACACCGGGTTGCCCACCCGGCCGACGGCGACGTCCGGCCCTTCGAGCGTCCCTACGTTCCGCGGGTTGCGGAAGTGCTCCAGCGTCTTCTCGGTGTACTGCGTCGACTTCATCTCGCGTCCTTCGCGTCTGTGTCTGTGCCGGTCATGTGCCCGTTGGGGGCGTCCTCACACGCATCGCCACGAGGCGGGAGCCCGGATCCCAAGCCCGCCTTCGACCATCAGCCCTTGTGCGCATACAGCGGCGACAGCTTGCGCAGGCGTTCGATCACGCCCGGCAGCGCCTCCATGATGCGGTCTACATCCTCGTGCGTGCTCCACCGCCCGAACGTGAACTCGAGCGAGCCGTGCGCCTCCTCGTGGAGCAGCCCGGTCGAGATGAGCGTGTGCGACGGCTCCAGCGTCTTGGAGCTGCAGGCCGAGCCGGTGGAGGCGGCGATGCCCTTGTCGCGCAGCGACAACACCATCGCCTCACCCTCGACGCCATCGAAGCGGAAGTGCGCGTTGTTGGCGAGCCGCTCCGTGGGGTGACCGTTCAGATGCGAGTCGGGGATCTGGCCGAGCACGCGTTCGACGAGCTCATCGCGGATGGCGCGGATACGTTCGACCTCGGCCGGCAGCTCGGCGGTCATGACGTCCGCCGCCGCGGCCATGCCGGCCAGGCTCGCGACGTCCTCGGTGCCCGACCGCAGGCCACGTTCCTGGCCGCCGCCCATCATCACGGGCGCCACCTGCACGCCCTTGCGCACGTACAGGGCGCCGGCGCCGCGCGGCCCGTAGATATCGTTCGACGACAGGCTCATGAGGCCGACCGGCACCTTGCTCACGTCGATGGGCACGAGTCCCTCCGCCGCGACCGCATCGGTATGCAGCACGACGCCCGTGCCCTGCAGCATGGCGGCGATCTCCTCGATCGGCTGGACCGTCCCGATCTCGTTGTTGGCCCACTGGACCGAGACCAAGATGGTGTCGTCGGTGACGCGCGCGCGCAACTTGGCCGGCGACACGCGCCCGTACAGGTCGATCGGCACGCGCGTGACGCGGAAGCCGTTCTTCTCGAGGTACTTCGCGATGTTGAGGATCGAGATGTGCTCGGCTTCGCTGATCAGCACGTGGTCGCCCTTGCGCTTGTTGCGCAGGCAGTAGCCGATGATGGCGAGGTTGCTGGCCTCGGTCGCGCCGGACGTGAAGACGATCTCGGACGGCTCGGCGCCGACGAAGCGCGCGACCCGGGCCCTGGCCTCGTCCAGGGCGGCGGTCGCCTGGTCGCCGACACCATGCAGCGACGCGGCGTTGCCGAAGGTGTCGCCGAAGTACGGCATCATCGCCTCGACCACGCGCGGATCGACGGGCTTGGACGACTGATAGTCGGCGTAGACGACGTCGTTCACGTTCACGGCTGCAGTCTCGGGTGGACGGTCGTTCCCCTCGCGCTCACGGCCTCAGAACCACATCGTCGCGCCGGCATCGAGCGACAGGTCGTTGAGGGTACCGGCGCCCACGATCTTCGTCCCCTCCACGAGCTCGACCGTCTCCCAGCCGAGCATCTGCTTGGACGCCTCGCAGACGTACACCGGGATGCCCATCTGCATGGTCTTGTCGAGCATCTCCTTCAGGCTCGGGAAGCTCCCCAGCTTGATCTGCTCGGCGGCTCCCGGCGTGAGCACCCGCAGGCCCTGCCCGAGGTAGTAGACGATCGGTTCGACGTCCATCGCCTTGGCCGTCTGCGCAAGGACCAGCGGCGAGTACTGCCGCTCGGGATCGTCGCTCGTCTGTACGTACAGGATGCTGTTCTCGTTCTTCATGGCCTGCCTCTCACGTCACTTCAGTCTGCGGATCAGGATGTGGAGCTGGTCGCCCTCGTTCTCCAGCTCGACCACCTCGTGGCCGGCGCGCTTGGCGAAGCGCTTCAGGTCCTCCTCAGCCGCAGGGTCGTCGGCGAAGACCTCGAGCACCTCGCCCACCGCGATCGAGTCGATGCTCTCGCGGGTCTGGAAGAGGGGTTCCGGACAGTAGAGGCCGACGCAGTCCAAGGTGAGGGCTACAGCCGTCTTGTCGGTCATGGACAGGCCTCCGTGGCGAGGGTGGGACGTACCAGCGAACCTAGTATCCACTAGGACGGTGTTGAAAACCAGACCTTCGCGATTGGGATTCGGCGGACGCGGCCGAGCGGCAGCCGCAAGGCCCCGGAGAGGCCGCGGCCGGCAGGGAAGGACGTCGGACCGGGGAAGATGGCGGCGACGATCCCTGAGGAGGCCCCGCATGTCACCATCAGACGAGCAGACGCCGCTCGATCCGCTCGACGACGGCAACCCGGCTATGGACGACGCGGCGGCGGGAGCGGCTGCGTCCACGGCGGTGGACGACGCGGCGGCGGGAGCGGCTGCGTCCACGGCGGTGGATGGCGCGGCGGCGGATGGCGCGGCGACCGCGCCGCCCGCGCCGTTGACGGAACCGCCGCCTCCCGCCCAGCAGCCGCCGCCGCCCCCGCCTCCCGCGTACCAGCCCGTGGCCGAGCCGCTGGGCTATCGCCCACCGGTGCAGCCCCTCGGGCAGCCGGCCACCGGAGCGACCGGCGAGCCGCTGGCATCGCCCGGCGCTTACCCCTGGCAGGACTACATCGGCGTGGGCAAACGGTTCGTGGCCATCTTCATCGACCTGATCCTTGTCAGCGTCGTCGCCGGCATCATCGCCGTGGCCGCTGGCCTGGACTCCGACGTCGAGAACGTGAACACGACGCTGTACCTGATCACCTTCGTGATCATGGTCGGCTACCACACCGTGCTCGAAGGCAGCCGGGGCGCCACACTCGGGAAGATGGCGCTGGGCATCAAGGTGACCATGGAGGACGGCTCGCCGCTCACCTGGGGAGCGGCCCTGGTGCGCAACCTCCTGCGCATCGTCGACGGCATCTTCAGCTACCTGGTCGGGGCCGTCCTCGTCTGGAACTCCCCCAAACGCCAGCGGCTGGGCGACCGCGTCGCCAAGACCGTCGTCGTGCGCGCCCGCTGAGTGACGCCGGAGGGGGCCGCGAACGCCAAGGCGTTCGCGGCCCCCTCCGGCGTTGTATCCTCTCCCACTATGGTCGTACTCAGGCGTCTGCAGTCTCTTCGCCGCGCCCTGACGGCCGGCGGGGCGGCCATGATCCTGCTCTTCCCGGCCGGCCCGGCTCAGAAGGCGGACGTTCCCGCCCCCATCGGCACACCTCCCGCCATACCGAGCTTCGCCTTCAGCGCCTCCGACCGTACGTACAAGCTCGACCTGATCGGGAATATGGAGAAGCCGCCGCAACTCATCGTCTTCGGCGGCTCGCGCGCCACCCGCTTCGACCCGGACTACCTGCACACCGTCACCGGGCCGCGTTCCTTCAACGCCGCCTTCTCGAACGGGCGCCCGACCGACGCGTGGGCGATCACGCGCTATCTGCTGCAGGAGCACCCGACCCTCAGGTTGCGCGTCTTCTGGCCGGTCCAGTGGACGCTCTTCTACGACAAGCAGCTGGACTCCGGCCTCGTGCAGGATCCCCGCCTGGCGGCCGCCTTCGACCAGGAGACCCTGGATGACGCGGCGGCGGACCAGGTCGCCTACATGCGGGGTGGCGCCCCACCGAAGCTGTGGTATCCCGCGGGCTACGCCGCCAACGGCCTGCTCCTCAACAACTGGTACGACGTGCTCGAGGCCCAGGGTCGCACGCTGGACACGGCCGTCCGTATCTGGGTGGGGCAGACAAAGGCGACCCTCAACGACAGCGCGGTCCACCGCAAGGACTGGAGCCTCAACCGGGTCTGCTTCGCCCACACGCTCTCCCCGCTCAACAGCATCGGGGTCAGGCCACTGATCGTCGTCATGCCCACGCAGCCGCTCGCCATCCAGTTACTCGGCAGGGACTGGTGGGAAGCGACCGTCACCAACTTCCTCGTGCAACTGCGCACCCTGAGGAAGCGCTACCGCTTCGCCCTGCTCGACTACAGCAGCATCGAGGCGTTCGGCGGCGACCCGGGAGACTTCTACGACGGCGTCCACGTCAAGGCCGAGAACGCGCGCCGCGTCGTGGCAGCTGCGTGGCGAGACGCGGGGTGGGCGTTCAGATAGGGCGCGCGCCGGGGCCGGCCTCGCCACCACAGGGGGAGCCGGCGGCAAGCCCGAGCGCCTTCCCCGTCCCGCTCACCCGGCCAGCCGCGCGGCGTCCTCCTCCGCCGCGGCCAGCACGGCGCCGAGGCCGGCCAGCACGTCGTCCGGCAACGGCTCCGGGTGGTGCTCGCGCAGGATGCGGTCGAGCTCGGCTCGCGCGGCGCCCTCCGCGTCGTCCCAGACGCCGCCGGCGGCCCGCGCGGGCAGACCGACGGCATCGCTGCGGGCCGCCGGGGCGCCCCGCAGCGGGAGCGGCAGCGTGAAATCGCGCAGGTGCTGCCGCGTGTGGCGATGCGAGAGGTAGTGCCCCCGCGGGCCGACATCGGCGATGACGTCGAGAGCGAGGTCGTCGACGCGCGGATCGGGCGGCGTCACCACGCGCAACGCCCGCAGGATGAGCTCGTGCTGCAGCACCACGAGATGCGGTTCGAGCACGGTGGACCCGTTGACCAGGCCCCCCAGGTCGCCGCCGATCTCGGTGTCGCACAGGGCGAGCAGGCCGGCGCCGAGGCCGGCGTGCGAGCCGAAGGCCCAGCCCACGCTGTCGGCGTCGCCGCTCAGTGTGGGTCCACAGATGTTGGGCAGGCCCCAGGCGTGCGAGAGCTGGCAGCCGATCCTGTCGGCCGGCGCCTCGACGTCGGCGAGGTAGCCGCCGCCGCGCGGCTCCATCTGCGACAGCAGGTTGCCGTGGAAGACGCGGGCGCCGGGGACGGCGAGCTGGACCAGCACGACGGCGGCGAGGATCTCGGCCTCGCCCTGGACGAGAGCGCCCAGCACGGATGCGGGCGCCGTCGAGCCCATCGTCGGCATCGCCATGAAGCTGAACGGTATGCCGGCCTCGGCGTACACGAGGGCCGCCTCGATGCCCATGTGGTCCTGGGCGAGCGGGCTGATCGTGCAGATGTTGCCGCAGATCGGCGGCCTCGCCCTGAGCGCGTCCTCCGAGCCGGCCACGATGGTGGCCATCTCGACGACGCGCTTCGCCAGCTCGGGATGCAGGGTGGTCGCACCACGCACGTGCTTGAGGGTGTTGGTCAGCCCGGCGTAGCACTCGTGGATGGGGGCGGTGCGCGGGTGGTCCTGCGCGCTGACCGGCGGCCAGAAGAAGCTGATCGCCGGCAGCGCGTCGACCACCCGCGCCATCATCTCGACGTCTGCAGTGCGGGAGGCGCGCTCCTCGCCAGTGTCGAGGTCACGCACGCGCACGCCGACGCCCTCGGTGCACAGGTACGTCACCTTGCCGTCGAGGGTGAGGTCGAAGCGCGGTTCGCGCCCGGCCAGCACGAAGGAGCGCGGCGCCGTCGCCAGCGCCTCCTCCACCAGGGCTGGCGTGAGGCGCACGATCTCGCCGTCGATCGCCGCGCCGTGACGGCGGAAGACGTCAAGCGCGGCCTCGGCCGGGAAGGCGACGCCCACGCTCTCAAGAACGTCGAGAGTCGCCTGCTGGAGCCGCTCGATGCCGCCGGCGTCGAGCGGCTCCAGCCGCTGCGGCGACGCGAACGTGACGATGTCCGGCGTCGGTGTGAAGTCCGTCGCTGCCTGCGCTGACGTCATCGGTCGTCCTCCCCCCTGCCGCCCTTCCGAGCGGCGCTGCTTGCGATCTCTACGCCGTGACGCCTCCGTCGACGACCAGGGTCCGCCCCGTGACGAAGCTCGCCTCGTCGGACGCCAGGAAGGCGACGGTCGCGGCGAGCTCCTCGGGACGCCCGATCCGCTTCAGCGGGTAGGCGTCCTCCATGCCGTCAGTGTACGCGACGGGGTCGGGCGCGGCCGCGATCGCATTGGCCAGCATGGGAGTGTCGAAGATCCCCGGGCTGACGCTCGTCACGCGGATGCCATCGGGACCGTGGTCGATGGCGAGCGCGCGCGTCATCATGACGACCCCCGCCTTCGCCGCCGAGTAGACGGCCGCGCCGGGCTCGCCGTGGATGCCCGAGTCACTCGCGATGTTGACGATCACGCCGCTTCGCCGCGGCACCATGTGCCGGAGCGCCTCGCGGCACATGAAGTACGTGCCCTTGAGACACGTGTCGACGCACCAGTCCCACTCCGCCTCGCTCGTGTCCAGGATGGACTTCTCCAGCCAGACCCCGGCGGAGTTGACGAGGATGTCGAGGCGCCCGTGGCGCTCCACCGTCTCGCGCACCAGGCGCTCGCAGTCGGCGACCACGGAGACGTCGCCGAGAGCGACTGAGACCTCGATCGCGCGCCCGGCGCCGCGGGCGCGGTCGGCGGCCGCTGCCGCGACGGCACTCGTGCGCGCCTCGTCACGGCCGCCGACGGCGACGTGCACCCCCTCCTCAGCGAACCGCAAGGCGACCGCCTCGCCGAACCCAGACGACCCACCCGTGATCAGCGCGACCTTGTCGTTGAGTCCCTTCACGTCTCCCCCTCCAGGGTATGCCGGGCTCAGCGTCCGCCCTCACCTCTCGGCGCGACGGGATCCCGTCGACCCTCGGCTCGTCTCACGAAGCAGAATACCCGCCGTCCACCGGCAGCAGGACGCCGGTGATGAAGGCGGCGTCGTCGCTCGCCAGGAAGGCGACCGCCGCCGCCGCCTCGGCCGGCGTCCCGATCCTGCCCACCGGATGGTACTCGTTCAGCACGATCCGGTACTCGTCCACGGTCATGCCGAGCTGTCCGGCTTCGCGCTCGAACAACGGCGTGTCGATCTCGCCGCAGCAGATCGCGTTGACGCGGATGCCGCGCTTCGCGTAGTCCAGCGCCATAGCCCTCGTCAGCCCGGCGACCCCGGCCTTACTCGCGCAGTAGGCCGCGCCCTTGACGTCGCCGACGAGCGCCGCCACCGACGCGTTGTTGACGATGGCGCCGCCGCCCTGCGCGAGCATCGCGGGGACGGCGGCGGCCGACACCAGGTAGACCGATTTCAGGTTCACGGCGAGCTGCCGGTCCCAGTCGTCCTCGGCGACCTCGTGCACTTCACCGGGCTCGAAGAACCCCGCATTGTTGAAGAGCACGTCGATGCGCCTGTGTCGTCGCAGCACATCGTCGACGAGGCGGCGGACGTCCGCGGAGCGACTCACGTCCGCCGCCGCCGCGCTGACCTGCGCAAAACCGCGCTCGCGCAGCGCCGCCGCAGCGGCTTCGCCGGCGGCGGCGTCCACGTCGGCGAGCACGACCGTCGCGCCTTCGCGCAGGAAGCGCTCGACCGTCGCGAAGCCGATGCCGGACGCGCCGCCAGTCACCAACGCGACGCGGCCGGCGAACCGGCCGCTGCCCGCCTGCTCGCCCACACCGCTCGCCTTCAGCTCCGCCATCTCACTCACCTCCCGCCGGCGGCCCGGCACGCCGCACCGTCATGAGGCCGGCGTCACCAGATCCGCACGGTCCCGCGCCCGCTTGTACGGCGAGTCCATCTCGAGGACCCCGCCGGGGAACTCGTAGTCCGCCATGAGCCCAACGAAATCGTCGGCGGCGAACTCCTGCGGCACGCGCACACCGGCCTCGGGGTTGTCCCGGTACCCGGCGAGCTTGCCGGTCGCGAGCAGCTCCAGCGCGATCACGCCGGTGAACGCGGTCTGGGCTACCACACCCTGCGTGCCGTACTTCGCCACGCACTCCTGATTGTCGGCCACCTGATAGAGGTAGACCTGCCGTTCGAGGCCGTCCTTGCGACCCTTCACCCAGGTGCCGCCGCACGTCTGCCCGACGTACTTCTTGCCGATCTCGTTCGGGTCCGGCGCCGCCGCTTCGATCACGTCGCGCGGCGAGACCTCCACGCCGCCGACCCGCACCTTGCTGGTCTCGTGCATGTTGACGCTCTTGAAGACCTCCATGGCGGCGATGAACTCGTCGCCCAGGGCGTACTTGAAGGTCGCCTTCTTGACGCCCTTCAGGCGTTCGTGCGTGCGGCCGATGGCGATGACCTCTTCGTGCTCGACGTGAGCACACTCGACCCAGCCGATGCCCTCCGGCAGGAAGAACGGCTCGGGCTCGCTGAGCGGCGGCACCGTGTAGAAACCCCGGTCGCGCTCCCAGCACACCGCCGGGTTGGTGCACTCCTCGATCGTCATCCATATGGAGAACCCGAAGCTGATCCCCGTCGCCCCGGGGATCTCGAGGTTGGCACCGTCGCGGATACCGATCTCGTCGATCTCGTCGAAGAAATGGTCGGCGGCATAGCGGCAATACCAGTCGGCCATGCCCGGCTCGACGCCCCAGCCGGCCAGAGCCAGCTTGCCGACCTTCTCGAACTCCGGCGAAAGCGCGAACTCGTCCTCGCCCAGCACCTTGCCGGACTTGTGGAAAGGGTCCGTGGGGTGCGGCACCGAGAGCGTGGTCGACGCGTCCAGATGATGGACGCGGGCCTTGAGCGCGGCCTGCAGCGTGAACGGGTTGTATTTGACCGGGAGGAAGCTGCAGAGGACGTCGACGCCGTGCTGCGCGCAGAGCGCGGCCACGGCGTCGACGTCGCTCGCGTCCACCTTGACGGCCGGAAAGCGCTTCTCGTCGCCCAACCGCGCCGACGCCGCCTGCGCTCTGGCGAGGTGAGCGTCTGCCATCACCATCTGCCCGAACAGCTCGCTCTTCGGGTCGCGCCGCTGGGCGATGGCCGCCGTCGACTCCCCCACGCCCCCGCTGCCCACGATCAGGACCTTCATACCTGCCTCTCCTCCCTCGCTCACCCCTGCGCGCGGAGACCATGCACGCCGCCCTCCGCCGCGTCTGAGGCAAACACTACCGGGGCGGCCCCCGCCGGGGGAGGGCCTAAGTTTGGGCATTCTTCGCGGCTCGCACCCCCTCACACTAGAATGCGAGGCGTTGCGACGGTGAGACCGAGTCCCGGCGGCGACGATGGACGGCACGATGGACGGTTACGACGCCTATGACACCGATGAACTCGCGGAGCTCTACGACCTGGTCTACGCGGACCGCGACGACCATGCCTTCTGGGCGGCGATGGCGCCCGACGCTGGAGAGACCCTCGAGGTCGCCTGCGGGACCGGACGGGTGCTCATCCCCCTCGCCCGGTCCGGTCACAGGATCACCGGGCTCGACCTCTCGCCGCAGATGGTGGAGCGCTGCCGGCGGAAGCTGGCGGCCGAGCCCGACGAGGTCCGCGAACGGGTCACCCTCGTCCAGGCGGACATGACCTCGTTCGACCTCGGCCGCCGCTTCGCGCTTGTCGCGCTGCCGTTCCGCGGGTTCCAGCACCTGACGTCGGTCGGGCGGCAGATGGCCTGCCTCTCACGCTGCCATGCGCACTTGACGCCTGGCGGCAGGCTCGTCCTCGACCTGTTCAACCCGGACCCCTCCCTGCTCTACGAGCACGGCGAGTCTGACGGCGAGACAGAGGCCGAGGTCGTCGAGTGCGCCGACGGACGGCGCATCCGCTGGTGGGGACGGGTCATCGGCTACCGGCGCACCTTCCAGACGAACGACTGCGAGATGACCTACGAGATCACCAAGCCAGACGGCACGACGCGCCGCGTGACCGAGACCTTCCCCATGCGCTACCTCTGGCGCTACGAGGTCGAGCACCTTCTCGCCCGCACGGGCTTCCGCATCGTCGCGCTGTACGGCGACTACGACCGCTCGCCTTTCGGCGACGACTCGCCGGAGCTCATCGCGGTGGCCGAAGCCCTGGGGTGAAAGGCGGGGGTGGTGGGCGACGTTGGAATTGAACCAACGACCTCCAGCTTGTCGAGCTGGCGCTCTCCCAACTGAGCTAGTCGCCCACGCAGGAGCCGGATTATACCAAAGGGTGACGCAGCGCGAGCCGCGGGCGCCGAGGCCGCGGAGGGCCCGGTGAGGGGCGCCCCGAAGACGGGACCGTAAGGCGGCAAGGAGCGTCAGACGAGGTGGTCTGACTCCGTTGAACGAGGTGGTCTGGGTCTCGTCAGTGCGCGGTGCGCGGGCGCCGCCTGATGCCCTTCTTGGCGGAGCGCCGCGCGCCCCCGTTCCACACGATCTTGCCGGGCTTGCGCGGCACCAGGTGCGACTCGGGAATGTCGCGGCGCTCGTAGTCGAAGCCGGGCACGTCGTGCCGCTCCAGCGTGACACCGATGAGGTGCTCGATCGCCTTGAGCTCGTGGACGTCGTCCTCGGTGAGGAGGGTCGCCGCCGTGCCGCTGGCGCCGGCACGCGCCGTCCTGCCGATGCGATGGACGTAGTCTTCGGGGTTGGTCGGCACGTCGTAGTTGATGACGTGCGAGATGCCCTCGACGTCGATGCCGCGAGCCACCACGTCGGTCGCGACCAAGACCTTGGTGCGACCGTCCTTGAAGCTCTCGAGCGCCTTCTGACGCTGTTGCTGCGTGCGGTCGCCGTGGATCGCCTGGCAACTGATGCCCTTGTGGTTCAGCGTTCGCGCGAGGCGTTCGGCGCGATGGCGCGTGCGACTGAAGACGAGGGTGCGGTCGGGGTCGTGATGCTCGAAGTAGGCGACCAGCAGGTCGAGCTTCTGGTCACGCGCGACCGGCAGCACACTCTGCTCCACCTCATCGACCGGCATGGCGCGCCCGCCCAGCTCGATGAAGACCGGCTTGTGCAGCGTGTCCTCGATCACAGAGAGCACCTGCTTGCCCATGGTCGCCGAGAAGAAGAGGTTCTGGCGCTTGTCGCGGAGCTTGCGCAGGATGCGCCGCACATCGGGCCAGAAGCCCATGTCGAGCATGCGGTCGGCCTCGTCGAGGACGAGGATCGAGACGTCGCCGAGAGCAAGGTCGCCCTGCTGCACCATGTCGAGCAGGCGGCCGGGTGTGGCGACGAGCAGGTCGACGCCCTTGCGCACGCGCTCCACCTGCGGCCCGTAGGGCACGCCGCCGAACACGGCCGTCACCTTATCGCCCGTCTGCTTGGCGAGCGTGACGCCGACCTCTTCGATCTGCGCAGCGAGCTCGCGCGTCGGCGTCACGACGAGAGCGACGGGTCGGGTCGGCTTGCCGCCGCGGCCGGCCGCGCCGTTGGCGCCGGCCGCGGCGCCGAGCAACTGCAGGATCGGCAGCACGAAGGCGGCCGTCTTGCCGGTGCCCGTCTGCGCGCATCCGACGACGTCACGCCCCGCCAGGACGTGCGGGATGGCCGCTTCCTGGATGGGGGTGGGATTCTCGTAGCCCATGTGGGCAACGCCGGCCAAAAGGTCGTCGGTCAGGCCTAGCTTGGCGAATGGGTGCGCGTCGACGCGCTCGGGGTCGAGGACTTGATTCACGGGTTGCGTTCCTTTCGCTTCAGAACGCTGCCCGGGTCTCACAGGGTCCTGGGGGGTCACGATGGGGGGAGGATGAGGGCCGACGTCTGCGGCCTCGGTGAACCGGCTCCACTAGTTACGAATCGGACAGTAGCAGGTTGCTTTGTCGAGGGCAAGCGTACCCCGTCGAAGACGAACGCAGTCGTGAGCTGATCCCGGCCTCACGCCGGCAGCGCCCTCACAGCGCCGGCTCGGCCGCTGCGGCGTCCCAGTCGAAATCCCGGCCGATGCGGTCGAGGCGCACGCGCAGGCCGGGCTCGCACAGCACGCCGGCGAGGGCGTGCTCGTACATCGCCCGCGGCGAATGACCGAGCCCGATCGCGATCTCGTGCTCGCGGGGCAGGTCGGTGCCGAGCAGCACGGGGTCGTCGGTCGAGATCGAGCACTTGACGCCGGCGCCCAGCATCTGTGGGAGCGGATGCTCGGCCATACTCGGCACGGCGCCCAGGCGTACGTTGCTGGTGGGGCACACGTCGCAGACGACGCCGCGCTCGGCGAGCTCCGCGAGCAGCGCGGCGTCGTCCACCGCCCGGATGCCGTGCCGCAGCCGGTCGGCGTGCAGCACGTCGAGCGCGGCGCGGATCGAGGGCACGCCGGCCTTGCCTCCGGCGAACTCGCCGGCGTGCGGCGCCGCGCCAAGGCCGCCCTCGCGGGCCACGGCGAAGGCGCGGCGGAACTTCTCCGGCGGGAACTTGCGCTCAGTCCCTCCGAGGCTGAGCGCGACCACCCCGCGGTCGCGGTACTTCACCGCCCACTTGGCCATCGTCGTCGCCAGCCGGGCGGGGAAGTCGCGCGAGGCGTCGGGGGTCAACCTGACGTCGACCCCGAACGTCTCGGCGGCCTCTGCGCAGCCGTCGCAGTAGCCCTCGAACATGACCTCCCAAGGCGTGCCGCGCAGCAGCGGCTCGGTCGGGGAGCAGATCGCCTCCGCGTAGACGACGCCCTGATCCCGGGCCATGCGAGCGTACTCGACGACGATCTCGCGGAAGTCGTCGTAGGTCTGGAGGTTGCGGCTCGTGACGATCCAGCAGGCGATGAACTGCTCGAAGCTCGAGGCCCCGGCATAGAAGGCCTCGAGCTCCTCGACGGTCTGGTAGCGCAGGTCCGCACCGTTGCGCTTCGCGACCCGCAGCAGCACCTCCGGCGTGACCGTGGCCTCCAGATGGACGTGGAGCTCGATCTTCGGATACGCAGGCAGCGGCATTGGGCGATTCTACAGCCGCCGTTTCGCTGCACGTCCTGCGACGAACGGCCTCGGACGAGCTACCGGGAAGCCTGTATCGACCGGGAGAGCCACGCCCTAGACGCCCGGGCACGCCCTGCTTGCCGCCGCCGCCAGGCGCGTTACAGTGGTCTCGTCATGCGACGCTTCCCTCTGCCCATCGCCGGTGCCGTGCTCGCCATCCTGCTGACGCTGACGGCGTGCGGCGAGAGCGCAGTCTCCCCCACGGCCCCCGAGTCGGCGGCGCCGCTCGCGTTGCCTGGACCCACCGCCGCACCGGCGACCGGCACGGGCAGCCGCGTGGCCATCTGGGGCGACGTCCGCAACTCCGGCTCCGACCCCACCGCCTCTGAAGGCTTCGTGAGCGTCGTGCGTGCCCTCGCCGCCGTCCGCTTCCAGTCCTCGATCGCCCTCGGCGACTACATCGACGGGAGCGGAGACGGGGCCGCGGACCGGCAGAAGTACGAGGGGTTCATCGCCGCGGCCCGACCCATCACCGCGAAGGGGCGGGTGATCTGGGCGCCGGGCAACCACGAGCGCCTGTCCGACGCCGACGACCACCGACTCTGGCACGAGATGCTCTGGGGCGAAGCGGTCCCGGCGGGCGACCCGACTGTGACACAGCGCCATCACTGGGGCCCCTTCCGCCTGGCCGTGGGGACCAAGACGCTGCACGGCTTCACGCTGTCGAGTGTCGAGAGCGGCGTCGCCGACGGGACCATCGGCTTCAAGACGGCGACGCCCGACACGGCGCCGGGATCGGCCTGGCTCACGCAGTCGCGCCAGGCCCGGGAGTTGGTTCGCTGGCTGCGGGCAAGACCACGCACCCAGTATGTCGTCGTGGTCGTCCATCACCCGCTCCTCGACCCCAAGACGAACGCCTCGTACACCGAGCAGCCGTACGTGACGGAGCGGAACGCCCTGGTCCGACTCTTCGTCCGCTCGGGCGTCGATCTCGTCCTCCAGGGCGACTTGCACAACTACCGCCGCCACGTCGCGGCCGGCGGCACGGTCTACCTCACGCAGGGAATGGGAGGCGCTCCACCCTACTCCGCCGTCACCAGCGCCAGCCACGACGAGGTTCCGGCGCGCGACGACCGGGACGTCAGGGTGCTGGGCTCGCCGTCCGGTGGCCCTGACCGCTACGGCTTCACGATCCTGAGGCAGACGACAAGCGGCCGCATCAAGGCGATGACCTACTTCGTGAGCAGCGAGCAGGAGACGGTCGGAGGGAAGACCTACGCGGCCGGGAAGACCATCCTCTTCGACGTCTTCACGGTGCCGCGCATCTCGAAGCGATACTGACCGCTGCCGCGAGTCGCGACGCGCCCTACTCCAGCGGCCTGCCCTCGTCGTCCAGGACCAGCTCCATGAGCAGGGCGTCGCGCCAGGTGCCGTCCTCACCGCGCTCGTAGCGGCGCATCACGCCGACCTCGCGGAAGCCGAGCTTGCGATACACGTGGATGGCGCGCTCGTTCGCCACGGAGGGATCCAGAGTGACGCGATGGTGGCCGCGCACGCGGGTGACGTAGTCAATCAGCGTGCGCAGGGCGTCGCTTCCGACCCCCCTGTTCTGGTACCGCTCGCTCACGAAGAGGTCGATCTCGACCCGGCGATAGTCAGGGTCGTGCTCCTCGTCGAACTGGATGCAGCCCACCACCTCGCCACCCACATCGATCGCGAAGGTGACGTAGTTCGGGGTGTCGACGCGGTCCCAGCTCGCGCGGCCCCACCAGCGCCTGACGCCCGGCTCTTCAAGGATCGCTTCGAGGATCGGGGTGTCGGCCTCCACGACCGGGCGCAACAGGACGTTCTGCCCGCGGAGCTCCGGTCCCGCACCGTCCTCGTGGATCCTCATCCGGCGATCAGTCGTCGCCGCCCTTGCTGCGCGGCGGCTGGCCGCTCGCGCTCCACACGAGATAGGCGTGCACGAAGCCGTCGAGGTCGCCGTCGAGTGCTCCCTGGGCGTTGCCGACCTCGTGACCGGTGCGCAGGTCCTTCACCATCTGGTACGGGTGCAGCACGTAGCTGCGGATCTGGCTGCCGAAGTTCACCGCCATCTGCTCGCCGCGTTCCTTGGCCAGGGCCTCGGCGCGCTTCCGCTCTTCGAGCTCGACGAGTCGCGACTTCAGCATCTTCATGGCCACCGTCTTGTTCTGCAGTTGCGAGCGCTCGTTCTGGCAGCTCACCACGATGCCGCTCGGGAAGTGCGTGATGCGCACGGCGGAGCTCGTCTTGTTCACGTGCTGCCCGCCGGCACCGCTCGAACGATACGTGTCGATACGCAGGTCGTCGTCGGCGATCTCGATGTCGACGTCGTCGCTGACGACCGGCGAGATCTCGACAGAGACGAAACTCGTGTGGCGGCGGTTGGCCGAGTCGAAGGGGCTCAGGCGGACGAGGCGATGGACACCCTTCTCGGACTGCAGCAGCCCGTAGGCGTTCTCGCCTTCGACCGTGACCGTGGCGCTCTTGAGCCCGGCCTCGTCACCCTCCTGTGCCTCGTTTATCTCGACCTTGAAGCCGCGGCGCTCGAACCAGCGCAGGTACATGCGCAACAGCATCTCGGCCCAGTCCTGGGATTCGGTGCCGCCAGCCCCCGGATGGATGGTCAGGATGGCGCCGCCCTCGTCGAAGCGGCCACTGAAGAAGCGCTTTTCCTCGCCGCGCTCGAGCTCGTGCTCGAGCGCGGCGACGCCGCTCACGAGCTCGCCGAGCAGGTCCTCGTCGACGGTGTCGGCGGCGAGCTCCTCACGGACGAGCTCCTCGGTCGTCTCGAGGTCGGCGAAGCGTCCTTCGAGCTCGGTGAAGTCCTCGAGGCGGCGTTTGAGACGGCTGTACTGGGCCGACACCTGCGAGGCGCTCTCCTGGTCGTCCCAGAAATCAGAGGCCTGCATGCGCTCTTCGAGCGCGCCGATGTCGGCTGTCAGCTTGGGGGGGTCAAAGATAGCTCCGCAGCCAGCTCAGGCGCTCGGAGGCGTCCCTGAGCCGCTGGCGGAGCGTGTCCAACTGGACGAGGGCTTCAGAGGTGTTCACGGTCATGGCTGCGGGAGTATACCGGAGGTCGCGTACGTGAAACGAGCGGACATATCACGCCCCATGGGATGAGCGGACGTAGCCGACGGCATCACTCGGTGCACGAGATGCGCCAAAGGCAGGCTCATGCACCGTGAAACGAGCGGGCCTAGCTCACGGCGTTGCATGAGGTCTGAGCCGAAGGCGAAGTCAGGCCCCATGACACTTCTTGTACTTCTTGCCGCTCCCGCACCAGCACGGGTCGTTGCGCCCGAGCTTCTGCTCGACGTGCCGCTGCTGGACGGCGACGGCACCGCCGGCCTGAGCCGCCGCCTGGCGGTCGGCCGCCCCCGCCTGGGCCTGGGCGGCCACGTTGGGCGGCGGCGCCGCGGCGCCGGGGAACACGCCGTCTCCCGCCGGCGCGTACTCGCCCGCCGCCATCGCCGCAGCCGAGAACGAGGTCTGGTTGGCGAGGTCGTCGCCACTCGAGTAGTTGAACTGCATGAGCGGCTGCTCGAGCGTGATCGCCGTGAACACGGCGAGGTCCTCGGGGCTGTTCTTCATAAGGGTCGTGACGGTGCTCGTCTTGATGTTCGCGAGCATGTCCTGGAAGAGGTCGAAGCCCTCCGACTTGTACTCGACCAGGGGGTCGCGCTGCCCCAGGGCCCGCAGGTGGATGCCCTCCTGCAGGTAATCCATGTCGAGCAGGTGCTCCTTCCACCGTGAGTCGATCACCTGCAGCATCACGGCGCGCTCGACGTCGCGGATCTGAGTCTCACCGAGCAGCCGCTCGCGCTCGTCGTACTGGGCGATCGCGTCGTCCACGGCGAGCTCGGCCAGCGCATCCGACGTGACGGAGCCGACGTCGATGGCGGACTTCTTGAAGCCCGGTTCGTAGAACATCTTGAGCCCGACCATGAGGCCATCGAGGTCCCAGTCCTCGGCGTACTGGCCCTCGGGCGCGTGCTGCGCGACGACGTCGCCGACGACCTCGGCGATCATGTCGCGCACCTGCTCACCGAAGTCCTCGCCCTGCAGGATGCGCTGGCGCTGCTCGTAGATGACGCGCCGCTGCTCGTTCATGACCTCGTCGTACTTGAGCACGTTCTTGCGGCGCATGAAGTTGAGCTCTTCGACCTTCTTCTGGGCCTTCTCGACGACGCCGCTGAGCATCTTGGCCTCGATGGGCTGCCCGTCCGAGGGCCCGAGCCGGTTGAGGATCTTGAACATGCGGTCGCCCGAGAACAGGCGGATGAGCTCGTCCTCGGCCGAGAGATAGAAGCGGCTCTCGCCGAGGTCGCCCTGCCGCCCGGACCGGCCGCGAAGCTGGTTGTCGATGCGCCGGCTTTCGTGACGTTCGGTGCCGAGCACGTAGAGGCCGCCCGCCTCGCGAACGCCCTCGCCGAGCTTGATGTCGACGCCACGGCCGGCCATGTTGGTCGCGATCGTGATCGTGCCCGCCTGGCCGGCGTCCTCGATGATGCCCGCCTCGCGCTCGTGCTGCTTCGCGTTGAGAACGCTGTGCGGCACGCCGTGCCGCTCGAGCAGGCGCGACAGCATCTCGCTGACTTCGACCGAGACCGTGCCCACCAGTACCGGCTGCTTCTTCTCGTAACGCTCGACGAGGTCGTCCACGACCGCGGCGAACTTCTCTTTGGTCGTCGTGAAGATGAAGTCGTTCTCGTCGAGCCGCACCATCGGGGCGTTGGTCGGGATCTGGACGACCTCGAGACCGTAGATCTGGCGGAACTCGTCCTCCTCGGTCTTCGCCGTGCCCGTCATGCCGGCCAGCACGTCGTACATGCGGAAGTAGTTCTGCAGGGTGATCGTGGCGAGCGTCTGGTTCTCCTCGCGGATCGGCACCTTCTCCTTGGCCTCGATGGCCTGGTGCAGACCCTCGGACCAGCGGCGGCCTTCCATGATGCGCCCGGTGAACTCGTCGACGATCTTGACCTCGCCGTCCTGGATCACGTAGTCGACGTCGACCTTGTAGAGTGCCTGGGCGCGCAGCGCCTGGATCAGGTGGTTGACGAGGGCGCCGTTCGAGTCCTTATAGAGGTTGTCGATATCGAGAGCGCGCTCGACCTTGTTGACACCTTCCTCGGTCACGGCCACGGTGCGCTGCTTCTCGTCGACCTCGTAGTCGTCGGCTTCGCGCAGCCGCGGGACGACGCGCGCGAACTGGCGGTAGGTGTCGGCCGCGGTCTCGGGGGCGCCGCTGATGATCAGCGGCGTGCGCGCCTCGTCGATGAGGATCGAGTCGACCTCGTCCACGATGCAGTAGTAGTGGCCGCGCTGCACCATGAGTTCGTGGCGCATCGCCATGTTGTCGCGCAGGTAATCGAAGCCGAACTCGCTGTTGGTGCCGTAGGTGACGTCGGCGTTGTAGTGCTCGCGGCGCGTCGCCGGGTCCATCATCGCCTGGATGCAGCCCACGCTGAGGCCGAGGAAGCGGTAGACCTGGCCCATCCATTCAGCGTCGCGCTTGGCCAGGTAGTCGTTGACGGTGACGAGGTGGGCGCCCTGTCCGGCGAGCCCGTTCAGGTACATCGGCATGGTGGCCACAAGGGTCTTGCCTTCGCCCGTCTTCATCTCGGCGATGTCGCCGTCATGCAGGACGATGCCGCCCATGACCTGGACGTCGAACGGGCGCATCCCAAGTGAGCGCTTCGCGCCCTCGCGAGCCACGGCGAAGGCCTCGTAGAGAAGGTCGTCGAGGAGCTCGCCGTTGGCGTGACGCTGGCGGAACTCGACGGTCTTGGCGCGCAGCCCCTCGTCGTCGAGGACGACGATGCCGTCCTCCAGCGCATTGACCTGACGGACCTGCTCTTCGAGCTGCTTCAGGCGCTTGCCTTCACCGGCGCGCAGCAGCTTGTCGACGATGCTCATGATGTGGTTGTGCCCCTTTGGGACGGGAAGCGTTGCCTGCTGGTCCTATTGTCGCATACCAAGCCGTGACGACAGCGAGGCGAGCACCCATCCACCTTCGGGACGGCCCTTGCCCTGGAGGTGGTCCCGAGGCTCGGGCGGCCGGCCCGGCGACGCCGTCGCCGGGCCGGCCGCCCGCCGCGTCTGCGACCGCCCGTCCGCGTCAGTTGTCCGCCGGCTCGATCAATCCGTAGTGGCCGTCGTTGCGCCGGTAGAGCACGTTGGTGCGGCTCGTCTCGGCGTTGGTGAAGACGAAGAAGTCGTGGCCGAGCAGTTCGAGCTGGAGGGCGGCCTCGTCGATGGACATCGGCTTGAGCGCGAACTGCTTCGTCTTCACGACCTTGCCGTTGCCGTCGGCCAGGGGCTCGGTGAGGAGCTCCGTGCCGACGGCGGCCGGCGCTGCGGCCGCTTCGTCCTCCCCGCCGCTCTCGACGGCGATCGCGCCGGCGATCTTCTCGTGCTGCCTGCGGGTCTTGCCGTGCACCTTGTCGTGGTACTTCCTGACGCGGCGCATGAGCTTGTCGGTGACGAGATCGATGGACGCGTACATGTCGGTCGAGCGCTCCTTCGCCCTGATGACAGGTCCGCGCGTGAAGATCGTGGCCTCACTCACGCAGGGCTCGGGGATGCTGGGGTTCTTCTCGACCTTCAGCTCGAGCTCTACGCGAGTCACCTCGTCGATCTTGCGCTCCTGCAGGAGCTTGTGCACGCGGGCGAGCTTTTCTTCCGCGTAGTCCTGCAGAGCATCGGTGACGGTGACGTTGCGGCCCTTGATCTGCGTTTTCATCGACATCGCTCCTTAGGGTTGCGGTTGCGATGCTTCGGCCGGCATGCCGGCTGACGGTGAAGGCGTACGGAGGCGGGGGCGCGAGCGGCGAACGGCGCGCGCGAAGGTGAACACACGTGTCTCCACACCCCGGTCGGCGAGCACGCCGGCGCAGTGGTTCAACGTTTCACCCGTGGTGTAGACGTCGTCAACAATCACCACTCGCTCGATTCCATCTAATACCCTATCGGCCCCTGTGTTCAACGCGTAAAGTCCACGCACGTTGGCAGCCCTCGCCGCCCGGTCCATGCCGCTCTGGCGCGCGCCCTCCCGGACCCTCACGAGCAGGGGCTCGTGCCGCAGCCCGACCGAGGCGGCAAGGGCGCGCGCGAGCAGCTCGGCCTGGTTGAAGCCGCGCTCGAGGCTGCGGCCGCGGTGGCCGGGGACGCAGGCGACGCAGTCGGCCTGCGTCCCCTCGACCGCGGCCGCGAAGGCCGGTGCGGCCAGCTCGGCCATCTCCCCGGCGATCGAACGCAAGGCCCGGAACTTGCAGGCCGTCACGAGCGCCCGCGCGGATCCCTCATACACGAAGGCCGCGCACGCGCTCGTGAAGGCGAGCTCGCGTCCGCGGCACTCGCGACAGCCGACGACGTTGCCCTGCGCCTGCCGGCCCAGTGGCGCTCCGCAGCGAGGGCAGCGTGCCGCGGGCAGCGCGACGAGGTCAGCCCGGCAGTCCGGGCACAGCCAGCCGCCGGCGGCGCCACAGCCCGCGCAGCGCTTCGGGAAGAAGAGGTCGACGACGGCGTCGAGCAGGCCGTGAGCGTCCACCGCGCGCCCCTCGGGTCAGCAGGGTCCGTCGTCGCGCGAGCGGCCGCCGTCCGTGATGCGCGAGCGCGGCTCGAACCGCGCTCCCGACGGCACCACGGCGGCCGCCTGGACCTCGCTGCGATCGCCCAGGACGACATCGTCGCGTACCACAGCCTCGTGATGGACGATCACGTTGCGACCGAGGATGCTGCCCTCGAGCAGCGATCCGCGACCCGCCTTGACGCCGTCCCAGTGGATGACGCCGTCGAGCACGGCGCCGCGCTCGATGATGCAGCCGTCGCCGACGATGAGCGGCCCGATGAGCTGCGAGCCGCGTTCGACGAGACAGCCGGCCCCCAGCAACACGGGCGGCTCGATGCGCACGTCGTCCTCGATGTCGGTGCCTTCGCCCACCCACACTCCCGGCTGGAGCTGGCGGCCCGGCACCTCCACACGCACACGCCCGAGCAGCGCGTCGAAGTTGCTGATGCGGTACTGCTCGATGTTGCCGACGTCGTTCCAGTACGAGTCGAGCCGCCACACGTGGAAGGGCACGTCGTCGCGCAACAGGGCAGGGAACACGTCCTTGGCCCAGTCGACGAAGGCGCCCTGCGGGATGTAGTCGAAGATCTCCGGCTCGAAGGCGTAGATGCCGCAGTTGCACAGGTCGGACTCGGCCTCCTCCTTGCGCGGCTTCTCCTGGAACGCGGTCACGCGGCCGTGGTCGTCATGCACCACGACCCCGTAATGCGAAGGGTCGTCGACCTGCTTCACGGCGAGCGTCGCGATGCCGCCGTGCTCGCGATGGGCCGCGAGGAAGGCGGTGAGGTCGGCGTCGGTGAGGCCGTCGCCGCTCATCACCAGGAAGGTGTCGTCGCTGAGGAAGGCGCGGAAGGCGGATGCGCCGCCGGCCGTGCCCATGAGCTCGTCCTCGACGTTGTAGCGGAGCTCGAGGCCGAGGTCGGACCCGTCGCCGAAGTAGGTCTGGATCTTCTCGGGATAGTAGTGCAGGTTCACGGCGGCCTCGTGCAGGCCGTGCCGTGCGAGCAACTGCAGGGTGTGACGCATCACCGGACGGTTGAGGATGGGGACCATCGGCTTTGCGAGCAGCCCCGTCAGCGGGTGAAGACGGGTGCCGAGTCCGGCCGCCATCAGATAGGCGCGCGGCGGTGTGCTCGGGGCGTCGGCGCCGGTCCCGCTCATGAGCGACAGCTCCCGCGGCGCAGGCCGACGCAAGAGCCACCGCATACGGCGGCCGCAGGACGCCGGCCTCGGTCACGATCGCGGTGATGTTCGCCGCCGGCGTGACGTCGAAGGCCGGGTGGTACGCGGCCGCCCCCTCAGGGGCCACGCGCTCCCCGCGGAACGCGAGCACCTCGCCGGGGTCACGCTCTTCGATGGGGATCTCGTCACCGGAGGCGACGGCCAGGTCGACGGTCGAGAGCGGCGCGGCCACGTAGAAGGGCACGCCGCACTCTTTGGCGAGCACGGAGAGGGAGTACGTGCCGATCTTGTTGGCCGTGTCGCCGTTCGCGGCGATGCGGTCCGCCCCGACGACGACGCCCTGGACGGCCCCACGACTGAGAAAGTGACCCGCCATGTTGTCGCTGATCACATGGTAGGCGATGCCTTCGACCTGCAGCTCCCAGGCCGTGAGGCGGGCGCCCTGCAGCCACGGACGCGTCTCGTCGACCAGGACCGAGATGCCGGCGAACCGGCGCGCGGCCGAGCGCACGACGCCCAGCGCGGTGCCGTAGCCCGCCGTCGCCAGCGCGCCGGCGTTGCAGTGCGTGAGGATCGTCTGCCCGTCGGTGAACAGGGCCGCGCCGTGCTCGCCGATGGCGAGGCAACGGGCGATGTCGTCGTCGAGGATCGCCTGGGCGCGAGCCAGCAGGGCGGCGGCGACGGCCGCGGGACGCGCGCCCTCGCCGCCGCCCGCAAGCCCGGCGTCCCAGACGACGCGCATCTCGCCGATCGCCCACGTGAGGTTCACCGCGGTCGGACGTGTCGCGGCGAGACCCGCGGCGGCCTCGTCGAGGGCGGCGCGGAAGGCGCCGGGATCGTCGGGGTGCGCGGCGGCCGCGGTGCTCGCCGCCAGGGCGAGGCCCCCCGCGGCCGTCACCCCGATCGCCGGCGCCCCGCGCACCGTCATGTCCTTGATGCGCGCCGCCACTTCCTGCCACGAGTGGCAGCGCACGTAACGCTCCTCGTGGGGCAGGGCGAGCTGGTCGATGAGCACGACCTCGCCGGGCAGGATCGCGACGGTGCGCACCCGCAGGCGGGAGCCGCCGACACCATCGCCGCCGGCCACTGGGGCGTCCGGCGTCGTCAAGTGATCGACCTCATCCGTTGGAGCCTGGGCCTGTCAGCGCCGCGGGACCTCGACCTCAGGTGCCCTGGTCCCAGGAGGCGAGGTACTTCGCCTGCTCCTCGGTGAGCGTGTCGCAGGCGACGTTCATCGTGGCGAGCTTGAGGCGCGCGATCTCGTCGTCGATGTCCTTGGGCACCACGTACACCTTGTTCTCGAGGTCGGTATGCTGCCGCACCATGTACTCGGCGCTGAGCGACTGATTGGCGAAGCTCATGTCCATCACCGCCGCCGGGTGGCCCTCGGCCGCCGACAGGTTGACCAGCCGGCCTTCGGCCAGCAGGTAGATGCGGCGGCCGTCCGCCAGCGTGTATTCGTCGACGAACTCGCGCACCGTGCGCTTCTTCACGGCCAGCTTCTCGAGGGCCGGGATGTCGATCTCGACGTTGAAGTGGCCGGTGTTGGCGACGATGGCGCCGTCCTTCATGGCTTCGAAGTGCTCGCCGCGGATGACGTGGATGTCGCCCGTGGCGGTGACGAACACGCTGGCGATCTTCGCGGCCTCGGCGATGGGCATGACGCGGAAGCCGTCCATGACGGCCTCGAGGGCGCGGAGCGGGTCGACCTCGAGGACGATGACGTCGGCGCCGTGGCCCTTCATGCGCATCGCCAACCCGCGACCGCACCACCCGTAACCGGCTATGCAGACGGTGCTGCCGGCGATGAGGATGTTGGTCGCACGGATGACGCCGTCGAGCGTGCTCTGCCCGGTGCCGTAGCGGTTGTCGAACATGTGCTTGGTGTTGGCCTCGTTGACGGCGACGATCGGGAACATGAGACGCCCCTCGGCCTCGAGCGCCTTGAGACGGATGACGCCGGTGGTCGTCTCTTCGGTGCCGCCGATGATGTCGGCCGCCATGTCGGGCCGCTCGCCGTGGAGCACCCCGATGACGTCGGCGCCGTCGTCCATGGTGATGTTGGGCCGGTGGTCGACGCAGGCGTTGATGTGCCTGTAGTAGGTCTCGTCGTCTTCGCCCTTGATGGCGTAGACGCGCACGCCGTAGTCGTTGACGAGGGCGGCGGCCACGTCGTCCTGGGTGCTGAGCGGGTTGGACGCGCACAGCACGACGTCGGCGCCGCCCTCCACCAGCGTGCGCATGAGGTTGGCCGTCTCGGTGGTGACGTGCAGGCAGGCGCCGATGCGCACTCCCTGCAGCGGCTTCTCAGCCGCGAAGCGCTCACGGATGGCGGCCAGCACGGGCATGTGCATGTCGGCCCACTCGATGCGGAGGACGCCCTGGGGCGCCAGGCCTATGTCCCTGATGTCGTAGTCAGTCACGGGTCCTCGCTTGCGGTCAGAGGGGCGCCGGCACGATGCCGGCGGCCAGGTTGACGCCGTAGTACGCGGCGGCGACGGCAGCCGGCACGAGGCACTCGCTCAGCACCGGGTACTCACCGCCGTCGAGGACGCGGCGCTCGAACGCGCTGAGCCGCGTCGCGTCGCCGACGCCCGCCACGATGACGCCGGCAGAGTATAGCGAAGCCGAGGCCGCCGGACGAACGTAGCGTGGTTGATATATGCCGGTCATGCAGGGGAAGCTGCGCGGCACGCCGGCCGGCCAGCGGCCGGTGAGCGGGCCGCGCAGCGCCAGGTTCACGTGGTCGGCGACGGCGGCGACACCGGGCGGCGGGTCCGGGCCGAGCCACACACCGGGAACGACGAGGCCGGCGACGATCGCCGGACCGTCGTCCCGCGCGGCGACGCCAGTCGAGCCGTCTTGCCGCCGGACAGCCGCGAGCGCCGCGAACAACGGCCCCTCGAAGGCCACTCGCGGCCTGAGCTCCGAGCCGTCCAGCAGGATCAGCTCGGCTTCGGGGAACAGCGCGGCAGCCACCGCCGCGCAGTCACGCTCCGCGAGGCAGAGGCGGACGCGTACGCCGGCCGTCACGCCGGGTCGCCGGCGAGACGGCGCTTGAACCGCTCGATCGCCGTCACCGGCGTCGGGTCGACGGCGTTGAGGAGGCCCAGATACACGGACACGTGGTCGCCCAGCGTCACCAGCGAGAAGAGCCGCGCCAGCCGCGAGCCGCCACGGCTCTCTACGTGGTCGACGGGAGCGCCGGCGGCCGTCACCGCCTCAGCCGTCAGCACCGCGCGCCGCGCCAGCCGCTGGTCCTCGTCGCCATCGCGGAGGAAGACGGCCGCCGTCCGCCGGCCGGGCGCGTCCTCACGTGCCAGGCCGCCCCACGCTTCGATCTCGTTGTGGTCCAGCTCGGGGAGCTCGGCCCAGAAGGCCATCGCCTTGGCGTTCTCGTTGAGCTGCGTCTTCCAGCGGCGCGCCGCCGGCGCGCTCAGCCCCGCTCCGTACACCAGCGGCACATGACCGTGGAGGCGGCGCGCGAGGTCCTTTGCCAGATTGCACCCCTCGTCTTCGGTCGGGGCCAGCAGCGCCGTCATCTCGCGCACCACGGCGGCGGCCTCTTCGACGTCCTTCTCCGCAGACGGGATCAGCTCGAGGCGCTCGAGCGCGGCGAGCAGGGGCATGGCGAGGTAGCCCACGGCCGCGCGCGGCTGCAGGCCGGGCGGCACGGTGACGAGAGGCAGCCCACGCTCGGCCGCCAGCGCGGCCAGACGGCCGCCGGAGGCGACGCACAGCGGCGTGCAGCCGCGCGCGAGCGCTGCCTCGACGCAGGCCAGGGTCTCCTCCGTGTTGCCCGAGTAGCTCACCGCGACGACGAGCGTCGAGGGGCCCACCCACGCGGGCAGCTCGTAGCCGCGCACCACGGCGGCCGGCACCGGCAGGGCGAGCTGAGCGGCGAGCACCAGGTCGCCGCCGATCGCCGACCCGCCCATGCCGGCCACGACGACGCCGGTCGGCGACGGCAGGCGCCCCGCCTCGCCGTGTTGCTGCCCTGTGGAAACGCCGGCGAGGTCATGGCGCGCGACCGCGTAACCGGCGGCAAGCTGCCGCGACAGGCCGGCGACCGCGCCGAGCATGTCTTCTTTGTCGAGCGCGGCGACGCGCGCCGGCCCCAGGTCTTCGGCCATGCTCACCCCTCTCGGATCAGTCCCAGCACCAGGTCGCGCTTCTCTTCCATCAGTCCCTCACTGTCGGCGCCCAGGTTCAGGCGCAGCAGTGGTTCCGTGTTGGAGGGCCGCACGTTGAAGTGCCAGTGGTCGTAGTCGACTGAGACGCCGTCGACCTTCGCGATCTCGCCGTCGGCGAACGTCCCCTCGATGCGCGCCAGCGCCGCGCTCACGTCGTCCACGGTGGAGTTGATCTCGCCCGAGATGAAGTAGCGCGAGCGCAGTGGTTCGAGCAGCTCCGCCATCGTGGCCTTCTTGCGGGTGAGGAGGTCGAGGATGAGCAACGCCGGGATGAAGCCCGAATCCGCGTTGTAGTTGTCGCGGAAGTAGTAGTGACCCGAGACCTCGCCGCCGAACAGCACGTCCTCGCGACGCATGCGTTGCTTGAAGAAGGCGTGCCCGACCCTGTTCAGCAGGGGCACGCCGCCGTTCGCCCTGATCGTGTCAGGGACGGCCCGGCTCGCGCGCAGGTCGTAGAGGATGGCGGCGCCGGGTTGCCTGGCGAGCAGGGCCTCGGCGAGCAGCGCGGTCACGAAATCACCCGGCACGAAGGCGCCGTTCTCGTCGATGAAGAAGCAGCGGTCGGCGTCGCCGTCCCAGGCGATGCCCAGATCGGCCCTCTCGGCCACCACGCGCTCCACGATCTCCCGGCGGTTCTCTTCGAGCAGGGGGTTGGGCTCGTGGTTCGGGAACGTGCCGTCGACCTCGAAGTAGAGGTCGATGCGGTCGAGCGGCGCGGCGTCGAAGACGAGCGGAGCCAGCTTGCCGGCGACGCCGTTGGCCGCGTCCATCACGACCTTGGCGGGCCGCAGACCCGCGACGTCGACGAACGTGTGCAGGTGGCGCACGTAGTCTGGATACAGGTCCTCGCTGGTGCGGCCATCGGCCCTCTCGGGCAGCTCACCGACGGCGAGCGTACGCCGCATGAGCTCGGGCATGCCCTGCTCCCCGGAGAGCGGCAGGGCGCCCTCGCCGACCAGCTTCATCCCGTTGTACGCGGGAGGGTTGTGCGACGCGGTCACCATCGCGCCGCCGTCGAGGCCGCGGTCGGCCACCCCGTAATAGAGCATCTCGGTGGCGACCATCCCGAAGTCGACGACGGCGGCGCCCGCCGCAGCCACACCGGCGGCGAAGGCCGCGGCGATCCCGGGCGACGAAGTCCGCGGGTCCCTGCCGACCCCCAGACGCTCGCCGTCCAGCTGTTGCGTCAGGGCGTAGCCGACGCGCTCCGCCGCCGCTTCGTCAAACTCCGATGGACAGAGCCCACGGATGTCGTAGGCCTTGAAGATCGCCTCGGGAATCGCCATGCACCCTCCTCGTCGCGCGGCTCGCGCCGCGGTGTCCGCGACACCTTCGTACCCCCGAGGCAGCGACTACATGTGCCTTGCACCGTCGCGCGTGCGGGCGATCCCGCCACGGACTTCTCAGCTGCGGGCCCCCGCGGCGGCTTGGCCGCCTACGACTCGCGCGCGCCGAACTGCTCGCGGAAGCGCACGCACCCGTCCGGCAGGACGGTCCCCGGCCAGAGGCAGATACCGCCGGCAAGCTCGTTGCCGGTGCCGACCGTCACGCCATCACCCAGCACGGACGCCCGGACCTGGCTGCCGGCGCCGACGGCGCTGCCGCGGACGAGGACCGCGTACTCGATCTGCGCGTGCGGACCGACGACAGCCCCGCTCTGCACCACGCTCTCGGACACCTCCGCGCCCTCGTCGATCACGGCGCCGGCGCCCAGCACGACGAGCGGACCGACGTGGGCGCCGGCGCCGATGCGCACGCCGTCGGCGACGTAGCACGGAGGGATCACGCGCGCCGTCGGGTCGATCTCGGCGGACGGCGCGATGTACAGGTAGCCCTGTCCCATCGCGTCGCCGACCGTGGTCACGACCGTCCGTGTCAGCACGTCGAACTGGGCCTCCAGATAACTCTCCGGCGTCCCGATGTCGCGCCAGTAGCCGTGGTCCACGTAGCCGTAGAGCGAGCCGCTCTGCGCCAGCTTCGGGAAGACGCCGCGCTCGATCGAGAAGAGCCGGCCGCGCGGCACCATGTCGAGCACCTCGGGTTCGAGCACGTACGCCCCGGCGTTGATCAGCGCCTGGCCCTCCCACTCGCTCGGCTTCTCGAGGAAGCTCGCCACGGAGCCGTCCTCGCGCAACTCGACGAGCCCGTATCTCCTGGGGTCGTCGACGGGTGTGAGGAAGATCGTCCCCATGCCGCCGTTCGCGGCGTGGCTCTCCATGAAGGAGGTCAGGTCGACGTCGCTCAGGACGTCCCCGTTGAACACGAGGAAGGACCCGTCGTCGAGAACAGAGGCGCAGTTGGCGATCGCCCCCGCGGTGCCGAGCGGTTCTTGCTCGACGCAGTACTCGACGCTGACGCCGTAGGCGGCGCCGTCACCGATCTCGCGCTCGATGGCCTCCGCCAGGTAGCCGCTCGAGAAGATGGCGCGCGCGACGCCGTGGCGGGCGAGGTTGTCCAAGATGTAGGCGACGAAGGGGCGATCCACGACGGGGGCGACCGGCTTGGGCACCATGGACGTGACAGGTCGCAGGCGGGTCCCCTCCCCGCCGACGAGGATGACGGCCTGTGTGGGGATGCGCCGCCCCACCATACGTCCTCTAGTCGACCTCTTCGAGCGCGGCCGCATGCTCCCCGAGGCCGATGCCCTCGTAGTCGAAGCCGGCGGCCGCGAGCTCGTCGGGCGCCACGAAGTTGCGCCCGTCGATGAGGAGCGGCCGCCGCATCGCGCGGGCCGCCGCGGCCCAGTCGAGCCGGCCGAACTCGGGCCACTCCGTCACGAGCACGGCGGCGTCCGCCGCATCGAGGGCGGCGAGCGCCTCGTCGACGATCTCGACGCCCGGGAAGAGCGGATGCTCCACCGCATCCATCATCGGGTCGTACGCGCTGACGTGCGCACCCTCGCCCTGGAGGCGCGCGGCGAGCACGACCGACGAGGCCTCACGCAGGTCGTCGGTGTTGGGCTTGAAGGTCAGCCCGAGCAGGGCGATCTTCTTGCCGTGCAGCCTGCCCAGGCGCTGCTTGAGCTTGGTGACGACGCGCCGCTTCTGCAGGTGGTTGACCTCGATCACGGCGTTCAGAAGCTGGAAGTGATAGCCGCTGTTCCCGGCGAGCTGCTTGAGCGCCTGGACATCCTTGGGGAAGCAGGAGCCGCCGTACCCGATGCCGGCCTGCAGGAAGTGCGGACCGATGCGGTGGTCGAGGCCCATGCCGCGCGCCACCGTGCGCACATCGGCGCCCACCTGCTCGCACACGTTGGCGATCTCGTTGATGAAGGAGATCTTGGTGGCCAGGAAGGCGTTGGAGGCGTACTTGATCATCTCCGCCGTCGGGACGCTGGTGCGCAAGACGTCGGTGTCGATGCCCCTGTAGAGCGCCTCGACGGCGTCGCCGTCCTCGGCACGGTACGCGCCGATCACGACGCGGTCCGGCTCGAGGAAGTCCTGGATCGCAGCGCCTTCCCGCAGGAACTCGGGGTTCGAGGCATAGTGGATATCAGACGCGCCCAAGGCTTCGAGATCGGCCATCACGCGATCGCCCGTACCGACCGGCACGGTGCTCTTCATGACGAGGAGCCGCTCGCCGCCGTGCCGCGCGATCTCGTCGAGGGCGCGGTGCACGCGTGAGAGGTCGGCGTCGCCCGAGGCGGAGGGCGGCGTGTCGACGGCGATGAACAGCACGCGACACGCCGCCAGCAGTTCGTCGTAGGAGGTCGTGAAGGTGAGGCGGGACGCGTTGTCTTCGATCAGCCTGTCGAGGCCCGGCTCGTAGATCGGCATGACGCCGCGACGCAGGCTCTCGATCTTGGCTTCGTCGACGTCGACACAGACGACCTTGTGGCCGAGATGGGCGAAGCAGACGGCCGAGACCAGGCCGACGTACCCCGTTCCCACCACGCCGACCGGCTGAGCGTCACTCATCCCTGCAGGACACCTCCACGAGACTGGACCGAGCGGCCCGGGCGGTCAGTCTACCATAGGCTCCAGGACCCCCCGGGCCGCCGTCCGTCGTATACTTCGCGGACCCGCGATGGAGGGAGCCCGGTGACATATTCGCGCCAGTTGGCCATTGCTGTGGCCGTCGTCCTGTGCCTGCTCGGCATCGTACCCTCCGCGCGGGCGACCGCGGCCCGCGCCCTCGTCGATCCGCTCATCACCAAAGAGACGGCCGACCAGCAGACGAAGCACATGCAGGACATCGCGCGCCTGCGCGCCCGCTACGTGCGCCTCGAGCTCAGTTGGGCGAAGGGCGAACCGGCCGCCGGCGTCTACGACGAGGCGTACTTCGCGAAGCTCGACAGCCTCGTCGACCTCGCGGCCGCAAGCGGCATCAAGGTCGTCTTCACCATCTTCTCGGTGCCCCGGTGGGCCTCGGACACCAGCCTCTGGAGCAACCCTCCCGCCAACGTACTCACCGGGCTACCGGCCCTTCTACGCGCCCAAGGACGAAGCGCTCGACGACTTCCGCGCCTTCTGCGCGTACGCCGCGAGCCGGTTGGACGACGAGGGCGACACCGTCTTCGCCTACGAGTGCTGGAACGAGCCGAACCTGTGGCCGTTCCTCTATCCACAGAAGAGACAAGTTCGCGGTCAACCACTACTTCCAGCTCCTGCGCCGCTGCTACAACGGCGTGAAGTACGGCGACGGCGTGTACGGAGGCGACCCGGACGCGCTGGTCATCGCCGGCGCCACCGGCCCCGTCGGGTTCGACGACGCAGTGGCGCACGAGCCCGCAGCTCTTCGCTCGCACGCTCAAGTCGCTGGGCGCTTCGGAGTACATGGACGCCTACTCCCACCATCCGTACGTGCCCGGCGGCACGGACGACATGAGGCCGGAGGCCAGGCCAGACGACCCGACGGTCCACGGTGTCGCTCTCCAACATCGACGCGCTGCTCACCATCTTCCCGGGCAAGGACTTCTACCTGACTGAATACGGCTACAACACCGCGCAGAGCAACATGTTCAGCGCGACGCCGGTCTCGCAGGCGACGCAGGCCGACTACCTGCGCCGGGCCTACCGCATGGCGGGCCGTCACAGCCAGATCAAGGCGCTCTTCTGGTACCTGCGCCGGGACGCGTCGCCTTCCGGCAAGGCGAACGACCACGACGGCGTGTTCACCGGGCTCAGGATGGTCACCGAGACGCGCAAGCGCTCGTGGTTCGCCTTCGCGGGCGGGATGCGGCTGACGATCAGCGCGCCGCGGTCGGTGAGGACAAGCTCCTACGCCAAGCTCGCGGGCCAGCTCACGTGCTCCCGCCTCGCGACCGCGACGAGCAGTGGAGGCCTGGCCCGCAAGACCCTCGCCGTGCAGCGCCGTGCGAGCGGGCGCTGGACGACGATCAAGAGCGTCACGACGCGCAGCGAAGGACGCTACGTGACCTGGGTCAAGATGAACGCGACCCGCCGGCTGCGGCTCGTCTGGCAAGGCGTCGTGGCGAGCCCCTCGCGGCTCGTCGAGACAAGGTAGTTCCGGCGCCTTAGCGGCCGCGAGCCAGATGGGCTCGGTGGCTACCCGCCGCCCAGCGCCTTGAGCTCGTAGCCGCTGCTCTCGTCGAGCGGGTTGAGCTGCAGGGCCCGCCTGAACTCGGAGGCCGCCGCCGCGCGGCGGTCGTAGGCGCGCAGGAGCAACAGCCCGAGCTGGTAGTGGACCTCGTAGTTCTGGGGCTGCAGAGCGGCGGCCGTACGCAGATGGGCGAGCGCATCCCGGTTGCGGCCGCTGCGCTGCTCGAGGAGCGAAAGCGTGAGCAGCGGTTCGGCCGCGAGCGGGTCGTAGCGGTGGGCACGTTCGGCGGCGGCCGCGGCGGGCGCGACGCGGTCGGCCGCCGCCAGGGCGACCGCCTCGTTCAGCGACCGGTCGGCCAGGTACGGCGGCAGCCAGCTCAGCGCGACCACGACGAGCAGGCCGCTGGCAAGCGCACGGATCGGCCCGGCCTTGGGGCGCCAGGCGGTCCGCAGGCCCTCGTACCCGCCCTCGTCTGAGGCCGCGGGCGGCGACGCCGCGACGCCCTCCTGGGTGGCGGGTTCCGCCGGGATGGAGGCCTCTGTCGTGGTCGCACCCTCGTCGATCGGGAAGGCAGCCAGACGCGAGTCGGGCTCGTCGCCGCCCCTGACGCCCGGCGGCGCGCCGCGCTCGACGCCGGCGCGGTCCGTGAGGTAGGCGGACGCGGAGGCGGCGGCGAGCATCAGCGTGGTGGTCGCCACCGCCATGTCCCAGTCCCAGTCCCATGTCATGTGGACGACGAAGGCGATGGCGCCCGCCTGCAGCGCGGCGAGGGTGGCACGTTCCGGGTCGCGCCGGGTGCGCCAGGGCAGGCGCACGGCCGCCGCGAGCAGCAGCACCATCGCGGCGGCGAAACTCACGAGACCGGGCCAGCCGAGCTCGCTGAGCGCGTTCAGCCACTGGCTGTGCGAGTGCTTCACAACGCCGGTAGTGACCCGGAAGCGGTAGTGCGAGAAGCGAAACGTGCCGGCGCCGGTCCCCTCCGCCGGCCCCGCGCGATACTGGCGCACGGCCTCCCTCCAGGTGGGCGGCCGGCCGGTGTTGAGCGAGAGCAGACGGCCGGCCGAGTTGCCTCCGGTCGTGCGTGCGTCGCTGTCGTTGACGATGGCCTGATAGCGGTCGCGCAGCCACTGGGTCCCGCCTTGACGGTCGACGTAACTCAGCCCGCCCCCCACCGTCCCGACGACCACGACGGCCAAGACGACGGCGCCCACGACCGTGCTGAGCCGCCGCGGCCAGATGACGGCCCGGTGGACGGCCGCGATGCCGGCCTGGAGCAGCGCGGTCGCCAGCAGCGCGATCAGGGACCAGCCGAGGAGGGTGTGGCCCTGCGCCGTGCGGAGCGCGTCGTCCGTGGTCGATGCGAACAGCGTGTCGAGGCCGCGGAGATGCCAGCAGACGTAGGCCACCGGCAGAGCGACCGCCGCAAGCGACAGCAGGCTGGCCAGGCGGCGGTCGCTCAGGGCGAAGTACAGCGCCAGGCACACGATCAAGGCGAGCACCCCGCCGCGAGAGAACGAGAAGACGAAGGTGAAGGCGACCGGCACCAGGACCGCGGCGGCAAGCACGCGCGCAGCCAGGGAGGTTTCGCGCCGGGCCGCCAGCGAGAGCCCGATCGGCAGGGCCATGACCATGAGCAGCGCGAGCACGTTCCAGTACCCTACGGGGCTGTCGAGCCGTGCGTACGTGTGGGCGTGCGTCACCACATCTGGCAACGCTTTTCCTGCGAACGCGTACACCGCGATGGCGGTCGTGACGGCCAGCGAGCCGAAGGCTGCCAGCCGCAGTTGCGGCCACCTCAGAGGAAGCAGGCCGATGACAGCCGCGAGCGCGAGGTAGAACGCGGCGTAGTCGAAGGCGACCCACGAGAGGTCCGGGCCGAACGACCACAGGATCGAAAGCCCCGCCCACAGCGTGTAGAAGCCGAGGCAGGCGAGCGCGGCGAGGTACACGCCCGATGGGCGGGCCTGCCGCGGCACGAACCAGACCAGGACCGCCATTGCCAGCAGCCACGCGATGACGACCGGCGCGGTGCGGGTGACGATGTAGCCGCCGGAGAGGAATCCGAAGAGGGCGAAGGCGGCCAGCGTAAGCCAGAGGATAAGGGCGGGGGGGCCGACCAAGCTTCGCAGGCCGGCCCCGCCGCCCCTCATGTCGCCCATCTCGCGCATCGCGCTGCAGTATACGCTGGCAGGGCGCTCTGACCGCTGGTATGGCCGCTCCGATGACCAGCGGCAGCGTAGTCAGCAGGCGCACAAGAGCGGGCGCCTTGCAGGGGCCCTGAGCGGAGTCCTCGCCTTGCCAGCACCCAGGGCTTTCAGGCAGGTGCTTCCGCCTGCTTGCACGAATACAGCTTACGGACCACCTATGGCCTAATACCAGCGTACGTGGTATAAGCCATTCCACACGGAAGTCCAGCTCGGTTCGGGCGTGACGATGGTGAGGGGGGGTGAACACATGAAGGCCAAGTTGCTCGGGGCCATTGCGCTTGCGCTTCTCCTGACCATGGTTTTTGCGAGCGTCGCGCTTGCGGTCTCACAGTCGACCATCGACGCGATCATCGCTGACGCGCAGGATGGCACCATCGATGGCACGTGGACGGCGACGGAGATCCGCGCCGCCCTCGACTACATCCGCAACAACCCGGTCTATCAGCAGTACACGGAGCTCGAGGGCGTCCTTGAGGACTACCTCGCGGGTCTGCAGGCGCCGGGTGAGGAGGAAGGCGGTCAGCTCGCGTTCACGGGCGGTGAGCTGCTGCTCCTGCTCGGTGCTGGCGCCAGCCTGATCGGCAGTGGCGTCGCATTGCGCCGTCGGCGCGCCTGATCAAAGCGCACGATAGTCTGTCTCGAGAACGGGGCGCTCCAGACGGAGCGCCCCGTTCTCGTTCCCGTTCCTCCTCGACGACCTGGCCCCGCCGCCTTACCCGTCGAAGACGAGGGCCACCGGCTCGGGTGCGTGCTCGACCGGGAAGTCCGGGATCGCGGCGCGACGGCGCGGCAGTGCCGGCAGGAGTCCCTCGACGTCCCCCTTCAGGGCCTCCGCCGCCCTCGCCTTGCCAGGCATGAAGGCGATCAGTGACCCCGCGGTGGGTGCCTGCCACGCGTCCGGCGTCATGGGGCGCAGGTCCCAGCCGCTCGCGCCAAGCCTGGCGGCAAGCCGGAGGTCGGCGGCAGCGTCTCCGGACAACAGCGCGACCGTGGTCGCGCGGCGCGCGGCATAGCTGAATCCCAGCCGGGTCGCGGTCAAGCGAGGGGCGAGGTAGGCCGGCCAGCACGAGCGCATCACGGCGTCGGCCGACAGGCCGGCCAGGGTCTCGGGTGTCACAGGAGCCTCACCGAAGGCGTCTGTCACGGGCGAGAGCACAAGCGGCGCCGGCGCGATCCCGCCGGACGGCTGCGGTACCACATCGGACGACGGCGCAAGCACTACGACGGGCTGGCCCACCGTCGCCAGGCGCGTGAGCAGACGCGCCGAGCTCCTCATTATCGAGCCCGGAGGGTGACGACGTGGTCCCCGCCCCGGTGAGCCAGGGAGCGACGACCACCGCGAGCGGCCGCTGCCGGCCGGGCAGTTCACTCAGCGCGCTGCTCACCGCCCCATGCTGCCCGAGAAGCTCCAGCCGGACCGCCACCGGCCCGGCCGCCTGCGTGCGCAGCCGGCGCTCGAGGGCGGCGACGAAGCGTTCCGCTTCGTCGCCGCCCGGCGCCGTTACGACGATCTCGGCGAGGCACTCACGGCCGGCCACGGACGGCCGCGTCCCCGGGGGCGCCAGCCCGTAGACCAGGGACAGCCTCAGCCGCTCGGCACGGGCGGTGTCCGTCCGCCAGCGAGTCGCCGTACCGCAGTGTTCGACGATCGTCGGCAGGGTCCGGACCGCGACGTCCCGCGCCTTCATGGCGCGCACGGCCCGGACGACGGCGCTCGCCACCCGCAGGTCCAGATCGGTGTCGACCTCGGTCGACCCGAGAACGTAGTTGACCAGGGCGGCCTGGTTGAGCTGGCCGTACGGGACGGCCTGCAGCACGCGTGCCATGACGCGCTGCTGCGCAGAGAGCGAGATCACACTGACCGGAGCGGCGCGCATCGCCGTCATGGCCTGCCGGAAGGCGAGCATCCCGAGACGGTCGGATCCGGGCGACCTCGCCGCGGCGAGGACGACGCGCAGCGTGTCGCGGCCCACCACCAGCCAGCCCCCGAGAGGCGTGTCGAGCGCCTGCGCGAGACCCGCGGTCGCCGTTCCGGCGCCCGCATCGCTCACCAGCCGCCCGACCGGGGCGAAGCCCCCGGCCTCCACGGGAACCTCCGTCTGCGGCGGCACGAGCACGACCGTGAGCGAGGCCGGCTCGTACTCGACGTGGACCCAAGCCACCGTGGTGCAGCGCCCCAGGGGCGCCGCTGCACGCACATAGAGGGCGATATCCCGGGGAAGGGGCTTCGTGAGCCTCACCGGCGCGGGACCGACCACGTCGTGCCAGGGACCGGGAGTGGCCAGCAGGATGACGACGCCGAGGGCGACGAGAACGCCGAGCAGCAGCGCCGCCCAGGGGTCGACGAGGCGGGCGAGGCCTCGCCGCCGGCTCACGAGAGCGGCCGGAACGAGGTCGCCAGGGACAGCATCACGCTCTCCGGCAGCTTGTCGTCAAGCGAGTTCAGCACCCAGTACAAGGTGCTGCCATGCCGCCACGCGACCATGTGCAGATCGGCGTCGTTGTAGAAGAGCAGGTACTGGGTGCCGTTGATGGTCCTCTTGGACGTGGGGTGAGCGATGGCTGGCGGGTTGAACCAGCGCATCGTCTGGAAGCTGAAGTAGTCGCCCTGCGCGGTGCGACCGACAGCGACCGTCGCCGGCACGTTCTTGCCGTCCGTGGTGGGAAGCTCGTAGGCATAGAACTGGTCGTACACCGCGCCGTTCACCCAAGCGTCTGGCATCTGCAGCTTGATCTGCGTCTGCGCATCGAGCGACTTCCAGCCCGCTTCGTTGTAGCCCGCGCCCTCGGTGACCGTGTAGGCGCCGGCCGTGCTCTCCGGTGTCGGCAGGTTCAGGCCGCCGTCGAAGTTCAAGCCCGTGTAGACCGTGATCCCGTCGAACGATCCCTGGGTCCGGCGGACGATCTGCAGCTCGGCCGGGGCGAAGAGCCGCACGAACTGTTGCGCCGTGTTCTCCATGCCCTCGGGTGCCAGGACGATCGTGCTCGCGTACGTCGTCGGAAGCGTGCCGATGGCGACCGCGTTGTAGCCCAGGTCCGTGAGGGCCTGGGCCGTCGCGGTCGCCTGCCCCGGCACCCCGTTGCCGTTGGAGATATGCACCTCATAGGCGGACTTCGGCATGGCCCGGCCCTTCGTCGCCGTTTCGGGCTGCGCGGGGGCCGAGAACTGCTGGACGGCGGCGGCGATCTCCTCGGGCGTGGCGATCACGTACGACAGGCCATCGATCATCTGCGAGCTGCCTTCCACCTGGACCGTATACACCTTGCTGGTGTCGAGCGTCAGGGCCAGGCTCGCCAGCGGCAGGATGCGATGCAGCGAGTCAAGGTCGGATGTCGTCAGATCGGTGATCGACTGCAGCAGTTTGGTCACCCTGCGCCAGTCGTTGTTCCAACGGCCGGACTGGCGCTGCAGCTCCTTGAGGAAGCTCTGCTGGCGCTGCATCCGGCTGAAGTCGCCGCGCTGGTCGTGGCGGAACCGCACGAAGTCGAGCGCGTCGTGACCGTCCATCAGCTGGTAGCCGGGCTGCAGGTCGATCGACTTCCAGGTGCTGCTCTCGGGGTTGTAGTAGCGGCGATCGACCGGGTAGTAGACGCCTCCCAGCGTCTTGACTACGTGCCAGAAGCCGTCGAAGTTGACCTCGACGAAGTGGTGGATGGGCAGCCCGGTGACGGCCCCGACCGTCTCGACGGTGAGCGGGGCTCCCCCGTATGTATAGGCCTCGTTGATCTTGGCAAGGCCGTACCCGGGGATGTCGACGCGGAGATCGCGCGGCAGCGAGAGCATCGAGATGCTCTTGGTGACGGGGTCGAGGCGCACCACTACCTGGGTGTCGCTGCGGCCGGGGTCGCCGGGACGGCTGTCGCTACCGATCAGCAGGAGGTTCACCGCCTTGCCGGGAAGGGGCGGCTGCAGCTTCTCCCGGGTCTTGCGGACGACCTCGGTGACGGCCTTGTCCCGGTTGCCGACAGTGTTCAACGTGCCATTTGTCCAGCCCAGGGCAAAGCCGGGAGCGGCAAGGCCGGCCACCAGGACCGCGAGACCGACGATCTTCAAGGAGAGATGACGGCCGAAGGCGAGGTAGGTCGTGATGGCGACCAGGACGACGGCGGCCAGGGCCGGCGCCGTGACCCACAGCCACGACGGGATGCGGCCGCTGCTGCGCGCGAGGTCGAGCACCGAGATCGCGTCCTCGACGGGCTGGCGGCCGTAGAGCCAGAAGAGCAGCACGGCGGCGGCGGCCGCGGCGAGCGCCGCGACGAACACGAGGATGGTGCGCCGGTGGCCGCCCCCGCTCTGCGGGGGCGCGGACCGGCGCCTGCCCTCTGCCCGCCGTGGCAGGGCGTGGAGCGGCTGCGCCAGAGCCGCCGCGGCGGCGCCGCCGGCTGCCGCCTCGGCGACTCTGGCCGAGGCCTCCGGCTCGCCCGCCTGCTGACGCCCGACGACGCGGACCGGGTCGGCCTGCCCCGCCTTGTAGACGGTATAGCGGCGCTCGGTGGCCACGGTCAGCCGCCCCGGCCGGCGACGGCAGGCGCCGGCTCGTCCGCGACGCTCACCACGGCCCCGAGGCGGGTCAGCTTGCCCCGGAGGTCCTCATAGCCGCGCTCGATGTGGTGAAGACCGCGGACCTCGGTCACGCCGTCGGCGACGAGACCGGCCGTCACCAGCGCGGCACCGCCGCGCAGGTCCGGCGCCTCGACCACGCTCGCCGTCAGGGTGCGCGGCCCGGCCACGACGGCGTGATGGCCACTCGTCGTGATGCCGGCGCCGAGCCGGTTGAGCTCGTCGACGACGACGAAGCGGTTCTCGAAGACGTTCTCGGTGACGATGGAGGTGCCGCCGGCGAGCGAGAGAAGGACCATCATCTGAGCCTGCAGATCGGTCGCGAAGCCGGGGTGCGGCAGAGTGGACACGTCGACGGGCGCAAGCGGCCCATAGCGCAGCACCCTTATCAGCCCCGGCCCCTCTTCGACCTGAACACCCATGGCGCGCAACTTGGCGAGAAAGAGCTCGAGATGGACCGGCTCCAGCCCAAGGACCGTCACGTCGCCGCCGCTGGCGGCGCCCATGATCAGGTAGGTCCCGGCTTCGATCCGGTCGGCGATGACGGTATGGTCGACGCCGTGCATCGCGTGCCCGCCGTCGATCTCGATCGTGCTGGTCCCCGCTCCTTCGATGCGCGCACCCATCCCCGTGAGGAACTCGACGAGGTCCGCGATCTCCGGCTCCCGGGCCGCGTTCTCGATGACCGTCGTCCCGTCGGCGGCGGTCGCCGCCATCAGCAGGTTCTCGGTGGCGCCGACGCTCGGGTAGTCGAGCGCCACCACCGCGCCGTGCAACTGGTCGGCCGCCACCTTGATGAAGCCGTGCTCGATCTCGATGGAGGCGCCCAACTGCTCGAGGCCCCGCAGGTGGAAGTCGATGCGGCGGGGCCCGATGTTGCACCCGCCGGGCATGGCGATGCTCGCCTCGCCAAGGCGGGCGACCAGCGGGCCCATCACGATGATGCTCGCCCGCATGGTGCGGACGAGCTCGTACGGGGCGCAGCCGTTCAGGCCGGCGCCGGCCGTGACCGTCATCGTGTCCCCGTCGCGGGCGATCGTGGCACCCAGGGCGCGCAGCATGTCGGCCATCGTGGCCACGTCGCTGATGCTCGGCACGCGCCGCATGGTGCAGGGCTCCGCCGTGAGGAGGCTGGCGGCCATGAGCTTGAGCGCCGAGTTCTTGGCCCCTGAAAGGACGACCTCGCCGTTCAGGCGAGTGCCGCCCTGGACCAGCAGGCGCCCCCGGTGTTCGAAGGATCCATCCATGGAGTATCGCGAAGTATACGTCCCCGACCTGTGAGGGGCCGAACCTGATAAGCGAGCCTGATGTGGGGTCCGGAAGCGCCCGGCCGGCGCGCCGGGCGGCGGGGCGGATCGTGCAGCGGCCACGGAGGCGCCGAGGCCCGCGTCCGCCGCTTGTGGCGCGCGCCGCGCCGTCAAACGGCGCGGCGCGCGACGTGCAACCGGTTCTCGGCGCGCTTGAGTGCTTGCTCGGCGCGATAGAAGTCGACCTCGGCGCGCGCGCCGGGGTCACCGCGCTCCTGCAGGCGCTCGCGCGCGCGGTCGGCGGCCTGTTCGGCGCGCGCCACGTCGATCTGACCGGCGAGTTCGCCGTGGTCGACGACCACCATCACCTTGTCGAAGAGCACCTCGGCATAGCCGATCCCGGTGGCGAGCCGGTCGTACTCGCCGTCCGGCTTCTTGATGCGTGTCTCGCCGATGCGCAGCAGGGTCACGAGAGGCTGATGCCGCGCCAGGATGCCCAGCTCGCCCTCCACGCCCGGCAGCACCACCATCTCGACGTCGCCACGGTAGACCTCGCCATCGGGCGTGACCACCTCGACGCGAAGTGTGCGTTCGTCCGTCATGCCGCGCCCATCACACCCGCTCGGCCTGGCCCGTCTTCTGGGCCTGCTCGAACGCCTCGTCGATCGTGCCGACCATGAGGAACGCCTGCTCGGGCAGGTCGTCGCACTTGCCCTCGATGATGTCCTTGAAGCCCTTCACCGTGTCGCCTCTGGTGACGTACTTGCCGGGGCGCCCGGTGAACTGCTCGGCGACGTTGAACGGCTGCGAGAGGAAGCGCTCGAGGCGGCGGGCGCGACGTACCGTGACCTTGTCCTCGTCGGAGAGCTCGTCGATGCCGAGGATGGCGATGATGTCCTGGAGGTCCTGATAGCGCTGCAGGATCTCCTGGCAGCGCACGGCGACCTCGTAGTGCTCATCGCCGACCGAGGCGCGGGTCAGGATGCGCGAGGTCGAGTCGAGCGGATCGACCGCCGGATAGATGCCCTTTTGCGAGATCGCCCGCGAGAGGGTCGTGGTGGCGTCGAGGTGGGCGAACGTGGCGGCGGGCGCAGGGTCGGTCAGGTCGTCGGCCGGCACGTAGATGGCCTGCACCGACGTGATCGAGCCCTTCTTCGTCGAGGTGATGCGCTCCTGCAGCTCGCCCATCTCGTTGGCCAGCGTCGGCTGGTAGCCCACCGCGCTCGGCATGCGGCCGAGCAGCGCCGACACCTCCGAGCCCGCCTGGACGAAGCGGAAGATGTTGTCGATGAAGAGCAGCACGTCCTGACCGCCGACGTCGCGGAAGTACTCGGCGACCGTCAGACCCGAGAGCCCGACCCGCAGACGTGCGCCCGGCGGTTCGTTCATCTGACCGAAGATGAGCGCGGTCTTCTCGATGACGCCCGACTCCTTCATGTCGAGCCAGAGGTCGTTGCCCTCGCGGGTACGCTCGCCCACGCCGCAGAACACCGACAGGCCGCCGTGCTGCGTCGCGATGTTGTGGATGAGCTCCTGCACGATGACCGTCTTGCCGACGCCGGCGCCGCCGAAGAGGCCGATCTTGCCGCCCTTGACGTAGGGGGCGAGGAGGTCGATGACCTTGATGCCGGTCTCGAAGAGCTCGTCGGTAGGGTCGAGGTCCTCGAACTTCGGCGCGGGCCGGTGGATCGGCCAGCGCTCGCCCGCGACGTCGCCCAGATTGTCGATGGGCTCGCCGGTCACGCCGATCAGGCGTCCCAGCGTGCCCTCGCCCACGGGCATGGTGATGGGCCCGCCCGTGTCGGTCACCTCGGTGCCGCGGGCAAGACCGTCGGTCGAGTCCATGGCGACGGCCCGGACCTTGTCGTCGCCGAGGTGCTGCTGCACCTCGGCGACCACGTTCACGATCTGGCCGTCGCCTTTGTCGAGCGGGATGGTGAGGGCGTTGTAGATGGCCGGCAGCTCGTCGGGGAAGCGCACGTCCACGACGGGGCCGATCACCTGGACCACTGTTCCTTTGCTCATCTCGTCTCCGTCACTCTGGGAAGGCGGCTGGAAGACCGCCGCCGACGCTTCTCTCGCCTCTAGGCTGCTCTCTCACGGTGTGGCTCGCCTCACCCGAGGGCGTTGGCGCCCGCCACGACCTCGAGGATCTCCTGGGTGATGCTGGCCTGACGGGCGCGGTTCATCGCCAGGGTGAGGGACCCGATCATGTCCTCGGCGCTCTCGCTGGCGTTGCGCATCGCCGTCATGCGGGCGCCCTGCTCGCTGGCGCTCGACTCGAGCAGGGCGCGATACACGGCGATCTCCACGTACGCCGGCAGCAGCCGCTCGAAGATCTCCTCCGGACCGGGTTCGTAGATGTAGCTCACCGGCGGCCGCTCGCGTGACTCGCCGGCCACGTCCTGGCGCGGGATGGGGAGCACCTGGACGTCCATCAAGTCCTGCTGGATCACCGACTTGAAGTGGTTGTAGACCAGCTGCACCCTGTCGACCTGGTGGCTCGTGAACAGCTCGATGAGGAACTGGGCGATCTGACGGGCGTCGGTGTACTCGGGCCGGTCGCTCAGGCCCTGCCAGGTGTGAGCGAGCTCGGTCCCACGGAAGCGCAACGTACCGATGCCGCGCTTGCCGATGGCGACGGTGAGGGCCTCCTTGCCCTCCCGCCGGAGCTCGCGCTCCGCCTGAGCCGCGGCCCGCAGGACGTTGGCGTTGAAGGCTCCCGCCAGACCGCGGTCGCCGGTCAGCACGACCAGGGCGACCGCGCGCTCCTGCGGGCGCACCTCGAGCAGCGGGAGACGCATACCTCCCGAGTACGTCGCAAGATCGGTCATCATCTGCACCATGTCGATCGCGTAGGGCCGCAGCGCCTCGATGCGTGTCTGGGCGCGCCGCAGCTTGGCCGCCGAGACCAGCTCCATGGCCTTGGTGATCTTGCGCGTGTTCTGGACGGACGCGATGCGCCGGCGGATGTCGCGCAGGGTAGCCATGTCAGGCCGTCGCCCGCTCCTCCGCCGCCGCGACGGCCTTGTCCTGGCTGCTCTCCGTCCCGACCGTGTTGTGGTACTGGGCGATCGCGTCGCGCAGGCGCTGCTCGAGCTCGTCGCTCAGGGCCTTCTCGTCGCGGATGGCCGCGAGCAGCTCCGCGTTGGTGCCGCGCAGGTACTCGAGCATGTCCTCGAGGAAGCGCTCGACCTCGCCCACCGCGACGTCGTCCAGAAAGCCCTGCGTTCCGGCGAAGATCACCGCGACCTCCTCCTCGACGGGCATGGGCTCAAAGCGTCCCTGATTGAGGGCGGCCACCATGCGGGCACCGCGAGCGAGGGTCTGCTGCGTGGCTTCATCGAGCTCCGAGCCGAACTGGGCGAAAGCCTCGAGCTCGCGGTACTGCGAGAGGTCGATGCGCAAACGCCCGGCGACCTGTCGCATCGCCTTCACCTGTGCGTTGCCGCCGACCCGGCTCACCGAGATGCCGATGTTGATGGCCGGCCGGACGCCCGAGTAGAAGAGGTCGCTCTGCAGGAAGATCTGGCCGTCGGTGATGGAGATCACGTTGGTCGGGATGTAGGCGGAGACGTCGCCGGCCTGGGTCTCGACTACCGGGATCGCCGTGAGCGATCCACCGCCGAGCTCGTCGTTGAGCTTGCAGGCGCGCTCCAGCAGACGAGAGTGCAGGTAGAAGACATCACCGGGGAAGGCCTCGCGCCCCGGCGGGCGCCGCAGAAGCAGGGACATCTGCCGGTAGGCGTCGGCCTGCTTGGAGAGGTCGTCGTAGAAGCAGACGGCGTCGGCGCCGTTGTAGAGGAAGTGCTCGCCCATGGCGGCGCCCGCGTACGGCGCCAGGTACTTGAGCGGCGCCGAGTCCGAGGCGGTGGCCGCGACGATGATGGTGTAGTCCATCGCGCCGTATTCCTCGAGCTTCTGGACGACCTGCATGACGGTCGACGCCTTCTGCCCGATGGCCACGTACACGCAGATGATGTCCTGGCCCTTCTGGTTGATGATCGTGTCGACGATCAGCGACGTCTTGCCCGTCTGCCGGTCGCCGATGATGAGCTCGCGCTGGCCGCGGCCGATCGGGATCATCGCGTCGATCGCCTTCCAGCCCGTCTGCAGGGGCTGGCGCACGGGTTGCCGCTCGACCACGCCAGGGGCCTTGAACTCGACGGGACGGAAGCTCTCTGTCTCGATCGGCCCCTTGTCGTCGAGCGGCTCGCCGAGCGGGTTCACGACGCGCCCGACGAGGGCGTCGCCGACCGGGACCTGCAGGACACGACCGGTGCGCTTGACCGGGTCGCCCTCCTTGATGAGGATGTCTTCACCGAGCAGCACGGCGCCGACGTTGTCCTCCTCGAGGTTGAGCACGAGTCCGACGACGTCGTGCGGCAACTCCAGCATCTCGCTCATGACGGCGTTGCGCAGGCCGTAGATGCGGGCGATGCCGTCGCCCACCTCGAGCACCTGGCCGACTTCGTCGATCTCGACCTCGGACTGATAGTTCTCGATCTGCTGTCGCAGGACGGCGGCGATCTCTTCGGGTCGCAGCTTCACTCTCTCACCTCTCACTCACTGGGCCGTCTCGAGATGACGGCGCAGCTGACGGATGCGCGCGCGGATGCTGGCATCGACGATGCGGTCGCCCACCCGCAGGACGAGGCCGCCGACCACTTCGGGGTCGACCTGCTTGATAAGCGTAACGGTGCGGCCGAGGCCGGTCTCGAGCCTCTCGCGCAGGCGCTGCTCGGCGTCGTCCGCGAGCGCGACCGCGCTGGTCACCTGGACCTCGACGACGGCGGCCTCGGCCGCGGCGATGCCCTCGAGCTCCTCACGGACCTCCGCGAGGGCCTCGAACCGGCCCTTGTCGACGAGCACGAGCAGCAGATTACGGACGAGCTTCTCGGCGTCACCGGCGAGTTGTGCCACGATGCGATGCTTGGCCAGCGCGGCGGTCTGCGGGTTCTCCATGACCTGGGTAAGCGCCGGGTTGGCCGCGACCGCGTCGGCGAACGAGCCGAGGTCGCGGCGCACCTGATCGAGCCGGCCGGCGTCATGGGCCGCGTCGTAAAGAGCCTCTGCATAGACCCTGCCGACACGTCCCTCGGTCACGCCTTGCCCTCCACGCCGAGCTGATCGACCTCGAGCTCGAGGAGAGCCTCGTCGATGAGCCGCCGCTGGTCATCGCTGTCGAGCGAGCGCATGGTCACCTTCTCGGTAGCCAGGGCGGTCAAGTCGGCGATCTGGCCGCGCAGGTCGCGCAGCGCGGCGTTCTTGTCGCGCTCGATCTGCCGGTGCGCCTCGGCGACGATACGCTCGGCCTGCTGACGCGCCTCGCCGGTCAGCTCCTCTCGGGCCTTGTCGCCGGCCGCACGCGAGCGCTCGAGGATCTCCTGCGCCTCGGCGCGGACCTGCGTGAGCGTCTGACGGTACTCGTCCAGGAGACGCTGCGCCTCGGCGTGCGTCTGCTCGGCCGCGTCCATACTCTCCTGGACGCGGGCGCGGCGCTCGTCGATGATGCGCTGCAGCGGCCCGAAGGCGAACTTCCACAAGATGAAGACGCTCACGCCGAAGGTGATGAGCGTCCAGACCATCAGGCCCCATTGCTGGTTCAGCATGACTCTCTCCGTCCGGTCACGGGACCCACTCCGTCCGTCAGGCCACGAAGATGAGGATCAGGGCGACGACGAAGGCGTACAGCGCGACGGCCTCGGTCACACCGATGCCGATGAACATGTTGGTGCGCACGTCGCCGGAGACCTCAGGCTGACGGGCGACCGACTCGAGAGCCTTGCCGATCAGGATGCCGAGGCCGACCCCCGGTCCGATGGCGCCCAGGCCCATGGCGAGGCCGGCTCCGAGCAGTTTGGCGGCTTCCGGGTTCATGCAGTGACCTCCTGGTCTGTGGCGGGCGTCAATGTCCTTCTTCCAGAGCGCCGCCGATGTACACGGCGGACAGGATGGCGAAGATGAAGGCCTGGATGAAGGCGACGAAGAGCTCGAAGAGGTAGATCAGCACGGAGCCGCCCTGGAGGACGACCGCCGCGAGGTAGCTCTGGAAGATCAGGGCCATGGCGAAGAAGACGCCCAGGATCGCGTGCCCGGCGAGCATGTTGGCGAAGAGACGCACGGAGAGCGATACGAGACGGAAGACCTCGCTGACGGCGTGGATGACGAAGATCAACTGCTTCAGGACGGGCGGAGCGCTGGACGGAGCCCAGCCCGCGAAGTAGCGCACCCCGCTCTTCCTGATGCCGGCGTAGTGGGTGAAACCGAACGTGAAGAGGGCGAGGGTCACGGTGACGTAGAGGTTGGCCGTCGCCGCGTAGAAGCCGAACTGGTGATGCTCGGCGAAGGGCAGCGGTATGAGACCCAGGAAGTTCGACACGAGCACGAAGAAGAAGGCTCCCGCGATGTAAGGGAACCACGCTGCCTGCCCCGCCTTCATGACGGAGCCGACGATGCCCTGCCTGGCGAGCTCGTACATCGTCTCCATCGCATACTGGAAGCGCGAGGGCTGTTGCTTGAGATTGCGCGAGATGACGAAGGCTACGACGGCGATGACCCCGACCGTGATCCAGAGGTAGACGACCGCTTTGGTGATCGAGAGATCGAAGGGGCCGACGGTGGGCAGGGTGATCAGCGGCTCGAGCTGGAACTCCCCGGCTACCTCGAACTCCTGCTTGGCGCCGCCGGGGACGATCGCGAGCACGGCCAGGGCGACCAGCACGACAACGACCCAGGCAATGGCGACGAGGCGCCTGTTCACGGCACCCGGAGGTCGGTCCGGCTGGCAGGCGCAGCCACCGGCGCCTCAGCCGTCGAGGCGACGGGGTACAGGAACAGGCGGAGCGCGGCGTAGACGGTGAAGGCCGCCAGGAAGCTCAGCGCAGCGGTGGCAAAGGCCGGACGCGCCAGCAGGCCCACGGCGACCAGGGCGCCGAGCACGGCGACGAGTCGCAGGGCCGCGCCGCCGAGGGCGACGGCCACGGCGCCGTTGAAGCTCGTCCGCTCGGCGCGCCGCCAAGCGAGCACCTCGAGGCCCCAGTAGACCAACACCAGCCCTGCACCCAAACAGGCGGCCCAAACGGGTCGCCCGAGCGCGGCGGTAAGGATGGCGGCGGCAGCGATGACGACACACACGCCTATCGGTGCCACGAGCTGTCTGCGGATCTCAGTCCTCCACTATTGAGGTCTCGTCTCCAGGTACACCGCATAGAGCGCCAGCGCGAAGCCGGCGAACACGCCGATCACCGTGAGCAACGGGAACGTGTCGAAGACCCAATCGAGGCCCGCCCCGACACCGAGGCCGGTGACGACGCCGCCCAGGATCAGGAACGCTACCGACTCGCCCGACGTCGACCGCTTGGGGCCGTCGTCGTGACCCGTGTCCCGCCGTTGTGGCGCCACACTATACCCGCCTGTTCGTACACGACAACATGCCGATAGTGAAAACCCGGCCCTCCACACCATCCACTTCGCTCATACCCGTTCTCGCCCCATCGCCGACCCGTGGTCGCCGGGCGCGCGCGGCCCGCCGGCAGGCGGAAGGTCGACCGGCGGGGTGACCACGGCGTCCGGTTTCGCCGGGCCGGGAAGCTCGAGCACCTCGCCGGTCTCGAGCGCCTCGGGCGCGAGCAGTGCGGGCGCGCCCGCGTCGGTGAGGTGCCGCGAACGGTAGCGGCTGAGAAGGCGCGCCATGTACGAGGTCGCGATCACGGCGAGGATGCCCAGCACCATGGTCGCCCAGCCCCAGTGCTGCTGCATCGCGACAGCCAGGGCGTTGAGCAGCAGGCACCATGAGTAGAGCAGCAGCACGCTCTTGCGCTGCGAGAAGCCGTGCACCAGCACGAGGTCGTGATGCACGTGATCGGCGCCGGGCGAGTAGAACGGCACCCGGCGGCGCCAGCGCCGCCAGACGATCAGGAACAGGTCGATGAACGGCACGCCCAGCACGAGCAGCGGCAGCACGAGGGCGACCGCCGCGGTGCCCTTCATCACACTCTCTACGCTGATCGCCCCCAGCACGAAGCCGAGCAGCATCGATCCCGCGTCCCCCATGAAGATGCTGGCCGGATGGAAGTTGAAGCGCAAGAAGGCGAACGTGCAGCCGGCGAGCACGGCGGCCATGATGCCCAGCGCCGCAAAACCTGTCGAGATCGAGATGATGGCGAAGGTGACGGCCGAGATGCCGCAGACGCCTGCGGCAAGCCCGTCGAGGCCGTCAATGAAGTTGACCATGTTGATGATGGCCGCCATCCACAGAGCCGTGACGAGTACGGACAACAGGCCGGGGAACTGCAGGAACTCTCCGGTGAACGGGACGGCGACGCGGGTGACCCGCACCCCGAAGTACATGGCCACGCCGATGGCCAGGAGCTGGCCGGTGAACTTCACGATCGGCTCGAGCTCGAAGAGGTCGTCGAAGAGCCCGACGGCCACGACGATCGTGACCCCCGCGACGACCCCCCAGACCGGCCGCGTGATGGGCACCAGCAGCAGCACGGCGACCAGCCACGCGATGTAGATGCCTAGGCCGCCCAGCAGTGGGGTGGCGAGGGCGTGCATGCGCCGTTCCTCGGTCGGCGTGTCGACGGCGCCGGCGGCGCGCGCGAGCCGGCCCATGAGCGGAGTGAGCAGGAAGACGAGGACGGCCGCGAGGGCGAAGCCCAGCAGGGCCGTCCTCGTCGGGCTCGACAGGCTCAGGAAGCCGTCGATGTGAGCTCCTCCCTCACCACCGCGACGCCGGCCTCATCGAGCATCGACGCCGAAAGCTCGTCCGGGTAACCCTCGAGGTAGTGGATCTCCCGGACGCCGCAGTTGATGAGCATCTTGGCGCACAGCACGCAGGGGTGCAGCGTCGTGTACAGGGTCGCCCCTTCTATCGCCACCCCGTGGATGGCGGCCTGGATGATGGCGTTCTGCTCGGCGTGGATGGCCCGGCACAGCTCCTGCCGCTCGCCCGACGGGATGCCGAGCTGTTCGCGGAGGCAGCCGACCTCGAGGCAGTGCGCGGTGCCGCGGGGCGCACCGTTATAGCCCGTCGCCAGGAGGCGCTTGTCGCGCACCAGCACGGCGCCCACCTGACGGCGCAGGCACGTGGAGCGCGTCGCCGCCTGGCGGGCGAGCTGGAGGAAGTACTCGTCCCAGCTCGGGCGGCGGTCGCCGCGGCCCTCAGCCACGTCGCTCATCGATCAGCTCGACGCGGCGGCCGTGACGGCCGCCTTCGAACGGTGTCGCCATCCACACCTCGGTGATGGCCCAGGCCTCGTCCTCAGAGAGGAGGCGCCCCGCCAGGCAGAGCACGTTGGCGTCGTTGTGCCGGCGCGACATCTCGGCCAGATGCGGGGTGAGGCAGTCGGCGGCACGGACCCCGGCATGCCGGTTGGCCGCCATGCACACGCCCAGACCGGTGCCGCAGACGAGCACGCCGCGCTCCGCCCGCCCGTCGGCGACCATGGCCGCCACGACGTGGGCGACCACAGGATAGTCGGCCGGTTCGTCCGGCGAGGTGCTGCCCAGCACCGTGACCTGATGACCCTGGGCGCGCAGGCGCCGCACCACGGCCTGCTTGACCGTGTGACCGGCATGGTCGGACCCGGCGGCGATCTTCACGGGCTGTCCTCTCGTCGTCCGTCGACCGCGGCGCCCGCGAATGTCGAGGCGGCGCCGCTCAAGATATTCATTCTAGCAGCGCCCGGCCCCGTCAGAAGGACGCGCGGCCGGGATGCCCGGCGCTCCGCCCGCACAGAAGGTCGGGGCGTCGACGAGGAGGTCGCAGCCGCCCTCCGGCCGGCGAGGCCGGAGAGCACGCCGATAGCCACGTCGCGACCGCGCCCCGGCGCGATTCAGACCCGGGGAAGGTCCTCGCGGCGACGGCTGAGCCGCTCGCGGATCTCGGCCTCGGCCCACGCACCGGCGCGCAGCACGCGCCACCGCCGCGTCTCCTCGTACACGCTGAGGTCGACGACGCTCGAGGCCGCGCCGGCGGCCGGGCCGCCGTCGAGCGCCAGGTCGCAGGCGGCGAGCACGCCGGCGTCGACCTCGCCGAGGGTGCGCGCCGGCGGCTCGCCGCTGCGGTTCGCGCTCGACGCGAGCAGCGGGAAGGCGAGCGTCTCGAGCAGTCGCGCGCCGGCCGGCCAGCGCGGCACGCGCACGCCCAGCGTCCGGATGACGCGGCGCTCGTCCTTGCCCACCAGGCGCCTGCGTACGTGCACGACCTCGCCCGGCTCCGGCACCGTGAAGTCCTCGGGGTAGGGCAGCACCAGCGTCACCGGGCCCGGCAGCAGGCGCAGGCAGGCGTCGCGCAACACTGGGCTCATCGGGACGGCGGCCAGCAGCACCTCGCGGGTCGGGAAGACGACCTGGAGCGGCTTGCCGGGGTCCCGGCCTTTCGCGGCGCCGATGGCGTCGGCGGCGCGCGGCGACAGCACGGCGCCGACGCCGTAGACCGTGTCGGTCGGGAAGCAGACCAGGCGTGCCGCCGCGATGCGTGACGCGAGGCTGAGGGACTCGGCGATGCCAAGGTGCGCCAGGTCGACGCGGGGCGGCTCGGAGGGTGCGGTACTCACGACCCGCCCTCCGAGCCGCCCCGCTCGGGCTGCGGCTCCTCCACGATGCGCACGGGGATGCCTTGCGCCGCCAGATAGGCCTTCGCCTCGGCCATCGAATAGGTGCCGTAGTGGAAGATCGAGGCGGCCAGCACCGCGTCGGCCTCGCCTTCGCGCAGGCCCTGGGCGAGGTGCTCGAGAGTGCCGACACCCCCGGAGGCGATCACGGGCACGTCCACCGCCCGCGCCACCGTACGGGTGAGCTCGAGGTCGTACCCGTCGAGGGTGCCGTCCCGGTCCATGCTCGTCAGCATGAACTCACCTGCCCCCAGCTCGGCGGCCCGCACCGCCCAGGCGACGGCGTCGATGCCCGTGGCGGTGCGGCCGCCGTGCAGGTGGACCTCCCACGCCATGCCGGCGGCCGGGTGCTTCACCCGCCTCGCGTCGATCGCCACCACGACGCACTGGGACCCGAAGCGCTCGGCGCACCGGCGCACCATGCCGGGGTCCTCGACGGCCGCCGTGTTCATGGTGATCTTGTCGGCGCCGGCCGCAAGGACCCGGCGCACGTCCTCCTCATGCCGAAGGCCGCCCCCGATGGTGAATGGGATGAAGACCTGCTCGGCACAGCGGGCCGCCAGGTCCACGATGATGTCGCGGCGCTCGTGCGACGCCGTGATGTCGAGGAAGATCAGCTCGTCCGCGCCTTCTGAGTCGTAACGCGCCGCAAGCTCGACCGGGTCGCCTGCGTCGCGGAAGTCGACGAAGTTGACGCCCTTGACCACGCGTCCGTCGCGGACGTCGAGGCACGGGATGACCCGCTTGAGATGCACCGGCGCGACGGGTGGTCAGCCGCCGACGGCGTCCTGCGCCTGGCGGAGGTCGAAGGCGGCGTCGTAGAGGGCGCGCCCGACGATGGCGCCGACCACGTTCGACGGCGCGCTCCGGGCCATCCGTCGCAGGTCGTCGAGCGTCCCGATGCCGCCCGAGAGCACGATCTCGATGGACGTGGACTCGGCGAGCTCCTGCAGCTCATCGAGGTTCGGGCCGCCGAGCATCCCGTCACGGGCCACGTCGGTATAGACGATGCGCCGGACGCCGCGCTCCTCGAGCAGGCGCAGGAAGCGGATGGCGCTCATCTGCGAGCGCTGCTGCCAGCCGTGGGTGGCGACCATCCCGTCGGAGCAGTCGACACCCACGACCAGGCGCTCGCCCAGCCAGTTCGCCGCCGTCTCGAGGAGGTCGGCGGCCGTGACGGCGGCCGTGCCGAGCACGACCCAGCGCACGCCGATGCCCGCCACCAGGGCGAGGCTCTTCTCGCTGCGGATACCGCCGCCGTACTCGACCGGGATGTCGAGGGCACGGACGATGCGCTCCACGATCTCGAAGTTGACGAGTTCGCCGGTACGGGCCGCATCCAGGTCGACGACGTGCAGGGCCGCCGCGCCCTGTTCCTGCCAGTTCTTCGCGGCCTCGACCGGATCGTCGCCGAAGACGGTGGCGTCCTCGAAGTCGCCACGGCGCAGGCGCACGGCCTTACCGTCCTGGATATCGACCGCCGGCAGGACGATCATGCTGCTCTCCTCGTCGTCGTTCTTCAGGCGCCGTGCAAGGACGCCACCTGCGCCCTTGTCTGTGTCGTTGTGCGCGGGACATCGACCACGCCGCCGACATCCTCCGCGCCTTCGTCACGTGCCGGTCGCTTCCTTCACCAGCGTGACGAAGTTGGCGAGAAGGCCCAAGCCTGTGCCCGAGCTCTTCTCAGGATGGAACTGTACCGCCCAGACGTGGTCCAGGGCCACAGCCGCGCAGACCTCGCCGCCGTAATCAGCGACCGCCGCGATCACGGCCGGGTCGGCCGGACGCGCCGCGTACGAGTGGACGAAGTAGACGGCGGCGGGGGCGGGCAGGCCGCGGGCCATGCCCGCCCCCGCCGCCCGCCACTCGAGCTGGTTCCAGCCGATGTGCGGCACCTTGAGCGGCGTCTCGAGACGCTCCACGGTGCCGCCCAGGACGCCGAGCCCTGGGCGGCGGCCGCCCTCGGCGCTGCTCTCGAAGAGCAGCTGCAGCCCGAGGCAGACACCCAGGAAGGGGACGCCGGCGGCGATGCGGCGCGTCACGACGGCGCCCAAGCCGCCGGCGTCGAGCCTGGCGACGGCGTCGCGGAAGGCTCCGACGCCGGGAAGAACGACGCCGTCGGCGGCCTCGACCTCCACGGCGCCCTGCGTGACCCGTACGTCGGCGCCGGCCCGCTCGAGCGCCTTGGCGACGCTCGCCAGGTTGCCCATGCCGTAGTCGACGACGGCGAGCACGGGCCGGCGTCCGACGGGAGGCGTCAGAGGATCCCCTTCGTCGAAGGGACGGCAGTCTCGTCGCCGCGCACGGCGCAGGCCTGCGCCAGCGCGCGGGCTACGCCCTTGAAGACGGCTTCGACGATGTGATGGGTGTCGCTGCCGGCGAGGAGCCGCACGTGCAGGGTCAGACCGGCCTCGGTGGCAAGCGAACGCAGGAAGTGAGGAGCGAGCTCGGCCTCGAAGCCCCCGACGCGGACGCCCGCGAGCCGCAGGTCGTGGGCGAAGAACGGCCGGCCCGAGACGTCGAGCGCCACGAGCACGAGCGCCTCGTCCATCGGCAGCGCGATCCAGCCGTAACGCGCGATGCCCCGCTTCTCACCGAGCGCCTCGCGCAGCGCCTGTCCCATGACGAGGCCGATGTCCTCTACGGTGTGATGCCCGTCGACCTCGAGGTCGCCCTTCGCGGTCAGCGTGAGGTCGAAGCCGCTGTGATGGGTGAAGAGCTCGAGCATGTGATCGAAGAAGCCGATCCCGGTCGTCACCGCCGCTGATCCCGACCCGTCCAGGTCGAGCGTCAGGGCGATGTCGGTCTCGGTGGTGCTGCGGTGCACGTCGGCGCGTCGGCTGCTCATTTGTTCCCTCCCGTGGGCGGTGGAGTTGTACCACAGGCACGGCGACGGAGGGAAGGCCGCGCAGGCTGGCGCCGCCGGCCGAGGTCAGTCTGTCTCGATGAGGCCGCGCAGGCGGGATACCAGCGCGGCGACCTCGTCGCCGCGCAGCGCCCGCGCCGCGCGGCTCACCACGAGGCGCGCCCCGCAGGACGCGACCACCTCACGGACGGTCAGCTGCGCGCCGCCAGACCCGGCCAGCACGATGTCGAGCTCGACGACGCCGTCGGCCAACCCGAGCGCAGTCGCCGACGACGTCGCCGCGGTGAGCTCGACGGCATCCACCTGCACGCCGGCCGCGGTGAAGTGACGACGGGTCACGCGGGGGAAGCGCGTGGCAAGGCGCCGCGGACCCCGGCGCCGCTCGCGGGCCACCGCCACCACGAGCTCGGCCGGCGCGACCCGCAGGTCGAGCAGCTCGGTCACGTCCGGTTCCTTCTCGAGAAGGAGCTCCTTGCCGACCACGGCCACGTCGACGACGCCGGCTTCGCAGCACGCCAGCAGATCGGCGCCCGGCGCGAGCAGCCAGCGACCGTCCGGTGTCGTCACAAGATCGCCGCCGGCGGGGCACGAGCCGGCCGCCTCGGCGACGACCGCCGTCTCCAGACCGGCCTTCGCGAACAGGGCCAGCACCTGGTCCAGTTGGGGCTGGACCTCGAGGCCGATGCGCAGGCTCACTGGATCCCGAGCGCCCGCAGCACGTCCCGCCACGAGCCTTCCGCCCTCCGCTCGCCGTCGTCGAGCACGTAGCGCCCGTCGCGGCGGACGAGCACGCCGCCCTTCGGCGGCGGCGCGTCCGCCGCCAGCGGGGCGACAGCCACGCCGGCCGCGCGCAGTTCGGCCACGCGGCGGGGCTCGTCGAGCCCGCCGACGAAGGCGAGGGCGCGCGGCGGAGCGGCCGGCAGCCGGCCCGCGTCCTCGAGGGCGGAGGCGAGCCTGTCGACGGCGATGGCGAAGCCGATCGCCGGTTGCTCCCACTCGAAGACCGTGAGCAGCTCGTCGTACCGGCCCCCGGTCGCAAGCGGCAGGCCGGCGCCGGGCGCCCAGGCCTCGAAGATCACACCCGTGTAGTAGTCCAGCTCTGGGAAGAGCCCGAGGTCGTAGGTCACGACGTCCTCGAAGCCGGCGTCCTCGACGAGGTCGCGCACCTCGACGAGGTAGTCGAGGGCGGCCTCCATCTCGTCCGTCGCGGCCAGACGGCGCGCCTGGGCCAGCGAATCCGTCGTGCCGCCCAGCTCCAGGGTGCGCTGCAACGCGCGGCGCGCGTCGTCGCCGACGCCGGCGTTCGCCACGATGCTCTCGAGCAGCGGATAGTCGCGATCGGCCATCGCCTCGAGCAGCGCCTCGCGCGCGTCGTCTTCGAGACCGAGCGAGCCGACGAGAGCCTCGGCGAACCGGGTCGTGCCGAGTGTCACCTTGAAGGACGGCAGGCCGCACGCGCCGAGCGCGTCGCACAGCAGGGCGACGCACTCGGCGTCGGCGACCGCCGACCTTACGCCGATCAGCTCGACGCCGGCCTGCAGGAACTCACCGTCCTGGCCGCGCTGCGGCGCCCACGGCCGGAACGAGCGGGCCACGTAGGAGAGGCGCAGGGGCAGCGGCCGGTCGCGCAACCGCGCGGCCGCGAGGCGCGCGACCGGCACCGTCATGTCGGTGCGCAGCATCAGCTCGCGGCTCTGGTCGTCGAACAGCCGGTAACCGGCGCTCAGCGTGTCGTCGTCGGCGCGCTCCAGCGTCTCGGCGAACTCCAGCGTCGGCGTGTGCACCTCGTCGTAGCCGTAGGCCGCGAAGCGCGCCCGCAGCAGCTCCTCGACCGCGTGCAGCTCGGCGTACTCGCCCGGCAGCACGTCGCGCATGCCTTCAGGGATCATGACGGCCTCCCGTCCACGACCTAGGCGCCGACCTGGATGCAGCTCTCGCCGAGCAGGGCCTTGAGCTCGGCGTACAGGCCGCTCACCGGGTCCACGCGAAAGGCGTCGCCGACACGCAGGCGCGCGCGCCGCTCGTCGGCGACCATCTGCAGCACCACCGGGACCTGCCCGGGGAAGTCCGCCAGGATGCGCTTGAGCTCGTCGAGCACGGTCGGCCCCGCCCTGTCGGCGTCGATCGTCACCGTCAGGGGACGGTACTCGCTCACGCCGCCGAAGGGGACGACCTCGAGGACGACGAGCTTGACCTCGTCCTCGGTCCGCCGGTCCAGGCGGGCTTTGACCTTGACGATGGAGTCCTCGACCAGAAGGTCGCGGTACTGCTCGTAGGTGTTGGCCCAGGCGATGCACTCGACGCTTCCGTCGACGTCCTCGAGGCGGAAGACCAGCCAGACGCCGCCCTGCTTGTTCACCTTGCGCTGCACGTTGCCGACGATGCCCCCCGACCACAGGAAGGCGTCGGCGGCGACCTCGTCGAGCCCCGCCACCGTCACGTCGACCTCGGCGCGCAACTGCGAGCGCAGGCCCTGCAGCGGGTGCGCCGAGACGTAGAGGCCGAGGGCCTCCTTCTCGAGGCGCAGCCGCGTCGCCTGGTCGTACTCGCGCTGTGGGACCTCGGCACGGTGCGCGTCGTCGCCCCCGGTCTGGTCGAAGAGTCCGCCCTGGCCCTGGGCCTTGTCCTTGCGGCGGCGCTCGCCGTCGGCCATCGCCGCCGGCAGGGCGTCGAGCATCCCGCGCCGCGGATCGCCGGTGCTGTCGAAGGCGCCGCTCTTCACGAGCGCCTCCAGCGTGCGCTTGTTGACGAGCTGGGAATCCACGCGGGCGCAGAAGTCGTAGACCGACGTGAAGGGGCCGTCCTCCCGGGATTCGATGATCGACTCGATGGCCCCCCTCCCCACGCCCTTGACGGCGTTCATGCCAAAGCGGATCTTGCCCTCCACCACGGTGAAGCCGATGTCGCTCTCGTTGACGTCCGGGGGCAGCACTTCGATGCCCATCTCGTGACACTGGTTCACGTAGAACGGGACCTTGTCCTTGGTGTTCATGACACTGGAGATGAGGGCGGCCATGTACTCGACCGGGTAGTTCGCCTTGAGCCAGGCGGTGCGGTAGCTGATGAGCGCGTAGCAGGCGGCATGGCTCTTGTTGAACGAGTAGTCGCCGGTCGCCTCGAAGTTGGACCAGAGCTTCTGGCTGACGGCGCCCGGCACGCCGCTCTTCGCGAGGCCCTCCATCAACGGCTGCTTGAGGGTCGCCATCAGCTTCTTGTCCTTCTTGCCGATGGCCTTGCGCAGGTCGTCCGCCTGCGCCGGGCTGAAGCCGGCGACGCGGCGCGCGATCGCCATGTACTGCTCCTGGTAGATGGTGACGCCGTAGGTCGCCTCGAGGATGGGACGCAGGGCCTCGTGGTCGTAGACGACCGAGGCCGGGTCCTTCTTGTTGCGCGCATAGGTCGGGATGTACTGCATCGGCCCCGGACGATAGAGGGCGACGATCGCGATCAGGTCCTCGAACTGCGTCGGGCCCACGTCGCGCAACGCCTCGCGCATGCCGGCGCTCTCGAACTGGAAGACGCCGGTAGAGTCGCCGCGCTGGAGCATGCGGTATGTCTTCTCGTCGTCGAGGGGCAGCCGGTCGATCTCGATGCACACCTCGCGGGTCTTCTCGATGAGCTGCAGCGCGGCCTCGATGACGTCGAGGTTGCGCAGGCCGAGGAAGTCCATCTTGAGGAGGCCGAGCTTGGCGACGTCGTTCATGTCGTACTGCGTCACCAGCTCGGCCTCGCCCTTCTGCTGGAGCGGCAGGTAGTCGGTCAACGGCTTGTCGCTGATGACGACCGCGGCGGCGTGGATCGAGTCGTTACGGATCAGGCCCTCCAGGCTGATGGCGAGGTCGACGACCTCCTTCACCTGGGCGTCGCTGTCGTAGGCCTGCTTGAGCTCGCCGCCCGGGAGCATGGCCTGCTGGAACGTCGCGGGCGGCGCCTGCTCGGGGATCATCTTGGCGATCTTGTCGCCGACCGCGTAGGGCAGGCCCATCACCCGGGCGGCGTCGCGCGCAGCGGCGCGCGCCGCCATCGTGCCGAACGTGATGATCTGCGCGACGTGGTCGCGGCCGTACTTATCGGCGACGTAGTCGATCACCTCGGGGCGCCGTTCCACCGAGAAGTCCATGTCGACGTCGGGCATCGACTTGCGGCCCGGGTTGAGGAAGCGCTCGAAGAGCAGGTCGTACTTGAGCGGGTCGATGTCGGTGATGCGCAGCGCGTACGAGACGATGCTGCCGGCGGCCGAGCCCCTGCCCGGGCCGACGGCGATGCCGGCGGTCTTCGCAAAGCGGACGTAGTCCCAGACGATGAGGAAGTAGGCGGCGAAGCCCATCTCGGAGATCACGCCCAGCTCGAAGTCGAGACGCTCCCGGACCTCGGGCGCGGGCTCCTCTCCGTAGCGCCGCACCAGGCCCTCCTCGCAGAGGGCGCGCAGATACGACTCCTCTGTCTGCCCTTCAGGCACCGGGTAGTGCGGCAGCAGGTAGCCGCCGAATTCGATGGTCACGTTGCAGCGCTCGGCGATCTCGAGCGTGGCAGCGCAGGCGTCCGGGTACACGGCGAACCGCTCGGCCATCTCCTCGGCGGACTTCAGGTAGAACTCGTCGCTGCCGTAGCGCATCCGGTCCTTGTCGTCGAGGTTGCTCTGCGTCTGGATGCAGAGCAGCGCGTCGTGCGCGTGGGCGTCCTCGTGCCGCAGGTAGTGGACGTCGTTCGTGGCGACCGTCCTCAGGCCGAGACGAGTGGCCAAGGCGGCCTGCCGCGGCAGCAGCTCGCGCTGCTCCGGCAGGCCGGCGTCCTGGAGCTCGACGTAGACATCGTCACGGCCGAAGAGGTCGACGAGTCGCGTGATCTCGGCGGCCGCGGCCTCCTCGTCGCCCTCCCTGAGGGCGATCGAGGCGCGGCCGCTCATGCACCCCGTCAGGCAGATCAGCCCGCCGTGGTACTCACCGAGCAGCTCCCAGTCGGCGCGCGGCTTGTAGTAATAGCCCTCGAGGTACGCCCGGGTGGAGAGCTTCACGAGGTTGCGATAGCCGTCCTCGTTCTTGGCGAGCAGGGTCAGGTGGGCGAAGCGTTCCTTCATGCCGCCCCGGGCGTGGCGGTCGTTCACGACGTAGAGCTCGAGCCCGATGATCGGCTTCACCCCAGCCTTCACCGCCGCCGTGTAGAACTGGATCGTGCCGGCCAGCGAGCCATGGTCGGTCACGGCGACGGCCGGCATGCCGAGCTCCTTCGCACGTTGCACGAGGGCCGGGATGCGGCAGGCGCCGTCCAGCAGCGAGTATTCGCTGTGGACGTGGAGATGAACGAACTGGGAGGTCATTCCTGGTTCGGATTCTAGCATCCGGCCCGACGGCGCCCGCCGTGGACCGACGCCATCGCAAGGCAGGCTCAAGAGCGCCGGCGCGACCGGCACGACGCTGGTCTCGGAACGCGCGGGCCGGTTCCCCTGCTCAGCCGACTGCGGGCCTGTGCAGTGCCAGCTTCCGGCGGCGCCGTTCAAGCGCCGTCGCCACGTTTGGACGGTCGGTCAGCGCCAAGGCGACGCCCGCCGCCGCCCTCCAGCCCGCGGTCGTGGCGATCGGCGCGACGAGCTTGCCGAGCTGCAGATCGGCGCCCTGCAGGGGCCGGCACGGTGGGAAGCGCCGCACGTAGGCGTCGACCAGCCGGCGGCGGGCGGAGCCCGCCGCGCCCCGGTCGAGCCAGTCCGGCGGCGCCCAGTGCAGCCATCCGGCCGACACCGCGACCGCCGACTGGAGCGCCGGCGTGACCGCCGCCTCCCGGGCGATATGCCACGCTCGGCGCCACTCGTCTTCCCCAAGCGGGAACCGAGCAGCGCGACGTCCAGCAGACCGCGCGGTTCGAAGTAATGCTGCATGGTGTGCGCGCTGGCGAGGACGAGCTGCCAGGGCAGCGACGGCGCCGGCAGGTCCTCGGCGGCACACGACACAGTCACCGCGTCCCTCACCAGCGCTTCCATGTCGAAGCGGGCGAGCAGGGGTCTGGTGAAGGTGTGATGGAGTTCCATCTTGGGCTGGTCGGTGCGGCCGGTCTCGCACACGACGACGTGGCCCTGCCACACCCGCTCGTACCACTGCGGGTAGATGCTGGCGTACGCGTAGCCGGCCCCACGCAGCGCGCAGAGAGCTTTCGTGAGCTGGTGCGGCGACACGAGCAGATCCACGTCGACGCAGTCGCGCGCCGCCGGATCTCCCCACGCCTGCACGGCCAGTGGTTGTCCCTTGTGACAGATGGCCGCGACGCCGGCCTCGGCCAGCACATCAATCGCCCTGCGCGCCGCCTTCTCCTGCAGGGCGGCGCGCGCGAACGCGAGCTGTTCGACACCGGCGAAGCGCGCATGCGCGGCGCCGTGCAGCACGGCGAGCGTGGCAAGCCGTTGGCCCTGCAGAAGGCCGGCGAACTCGTCGCTCACCTGCCCGAGACGGCCGCCTCCGGCCACGAGGTCGGCAAGCCATGCGCGAAGCTCCTCGTGGCCTGCGGGCGGCGGAGACACGGTCAGGCGACCGAGTTCGTCAGCGCGCCGATGCCGCCGACCTCGACCGTCACCGTCTGACCGGCGCGGACGGGGCCGGCTCCGCGCAGGGCGGCTTCCGCCGGCAAGCCGCCGCCCGTACCCGTCACGCCTTCTTCCCGGGCGTCCCGAGCATGCCGTACTCGATCGAGTCGACCAGAGCGTCCCAGCTCGCCTCGATGATGTTCTCGCTCACGCCGATCGTGCCCCAGCTGCGGTCCCCGTCGCTGGCATCGAGCAGCACGCGCGTGACGGCGCCCGTCCCCTTGGCCTCGTCGAGGATGCGCACCTTGTAGTTGACCAGCTCGATGTCGGCGAGGTGCGGGTACTTCTGGGCGATCGCCAGCCTCAGCGCCGAGTCGAGGGCGTTCACCGGGCCGTTGCCCTCCGCCGTCGTGATGATGCGCTCGCCCTTGCAGTGCACCTTGATGGTGGCCTCGACCACCGCTTTGCCGTCCTCACGCTTCTCGACGATCACGCGGAAGCTCTCCAGGCGGAAGAGCGGCTCGTGGACCCCCAGCTCGTCGCGCAGCAACAGCTCGAAGCTGCCGTCGGCGGCCTCGTAGTGGTAGCCGCGGTGCTCGCGGTCCTTGAGGCGCTTGAGCACCACCCCGACGCGCTCGTCCTCGCCGTCCAGGGGCAGGCCCAGCTCCTGGGCCTTGCGGAGGATGGCGCCCTTGCCCGACAACTCGGAAACGAGGATGCGCTGCTCGTTGCCGACCCGCTCGGGGTCGACATGCTCGAAGGTCTGGGGCGCCTGCTCGACGGCCGCGACGTGCAGCCCGCCCTTGTGGGCGAACGCGGAGCGGCCGACGTACGGCGCATGCGCCCCAAGCGAGACGTTGACGATGTCGCTCACGAAGTGAGCGGTCTCGGTGAGCAGCTCGAGCTGCTCGTCGCTCACCACGCGCCGTCCCATCTTCAGCTGTAGCGCCGGGATGATCGACACGAGGTTGGCGTTGCCGCAGCGCTCGCCGTACCCGTTGATGGTGCCCTGGACCTGGGTGGCGCCGGCAGCGACGGCCACCAGGCTGTCGGCGACGGCGCAGTCGCTGTCGTTGTGGATGTGGACGCCGACGGAGACCGCCGCAGGCAGATCGGCGACGACCTCGCGGACGACCTCCTCGACGAACGGCGGCAGTGAGGCGCCGTTGGTGTCGCAGAGGCAGACCACCGAAGCGCCGGCCTCAGCCGCCGTGCGCGCGCAGGCCAGCGCGTAGTCGGGGTCGTCCCGGTAGGCGTCGAAGAAGTGCTCCGCGTCGTAGACCACCCGTTTGCCCTGCATCACCAGAAAGCGGATCGAGTCGTCGATCATGCGGCGGTTCTCGTCGCGGCTCACGCGCAGCACCTTGCTCAGGTGCAGGCCCCACGTCTTGCCGACGATGGCGACCGTCGGCGTGTGGGTCTCGGCGAGCGCGCGCAGGTGCTGGTCGTCCCGGGCGGCGACGCCCTTGCGCCGCGTCATCCCGAAGGCGACCAACGCGGCGTGCTCCAGCCGCTCGCGCTGCATGCGCTCGAAGAAGGCGGCTTCCTTGGGATTGCTCGCCGGGAAGCCGCCTTCGATGAAGTGCACCCCGAGCTCGTCCAGCCTGAGCGCGATGCGCACCTTCTCGTCGACCGAGACCGACATGCCCTCCTGCTGCATGCCGTCGCGCAGCGTCGTGTCGTACAGCTGGACGACGGGTACGCCCTCGCCCCGCTTGTCGCCTCGTGCGCTCATGGTGCTCTCCCCTGCCTCCCCCACCGCGGCCGCCGGCGTCAGGACCCGGCGGCCTCGCGGGACGCCGGCCTGCTGGACGTACTCGAGGTAGTGCGCGAACTTCGGGTCCCTGCCTTCCACAATGGCGCGGAAGCGCTCCTGCACCCGCCGTGTGACGGAGCCGGGCTCGCCGATGGCGTGGTCGTCGACCTCGCGGATGGGCACGATCTCCGCGGCGCTGCCGGTGAAGAACAGCTCGTCGGCGATCACCAGGTCGCTGCGCGTCAGCGTGCGCTCGCGGAACTCGATGCCCTCGTCCGCGGCGATCTGGATGACGGTGTCGCGGGTGATGCCCTCGAGCACCCCGTCGGCCGGGAACGGCGTGTACAGCACGCCGTCGCGCACCAGGAAGAGGTTCTCGCCCGAGCCCTCGCAGACATGACCCTGGGCGTCGAGCATGATGGCCTCGTCGTAGCCCGCGTTCGTGACCTCGACCTTGGCGAGGATGCTGTTGAGGTACTGGCCGGTGGCCTTGGCGGCACGGGCGAGCTGGGTGTGGCCGAGCGCTTGCACACTCGAGACCTTGGCGCGGATGCCGTGCCGGATGCCCTCTTCGCCCAGATAGGCGCCCCACGGCCACGCGGCGATCACGGCGTCCACGGGCGCGTGCAGCGGATACAGGCCCATCTCGCCGTAGCCGCGATAGACGAGCGGCCGGATGTAGCAGGCCTCCAGGGCGTTGGCGGCGATGACGTCCTTGGTGGCCTGGGCGAGCTCGGCCACGGTATAGGGCAGCTCCATGTAGTACAGCTTCGCCGAGCGGCGCATCCGCTCGAGGTGGTCGGTCAGGCGGAAGACGGCCGGGCCTGTCTCGGTCTTGTAGGCGCGGATGCCCTCGAAGACGCCCGAGCCGTAGTGCAGGGCGTGGGTGAGCACGTGGACCTTGGCGTCGTGCCAGTCAACGAGCTTGCCGTTCATCCAGATCTTGTCGACTTCAGGGATGGGCATAGATCCTCCAGTCAAACGCGCTCGGCAACGAAGTCACCGACCTCGGACGTCGAGAAGCCCATCTGGCCGGACGCCATGCTCTTCATCTTGGTTCCGGTGACCTCGGTCACGGCCCTCTCGACGTCCTGCGCCGCCTGGCTCTCGCCCAACGTGTCGAGCATCATCGCGCCGGCCGCGATCGCCGCGATCGGGTTAATCACGCCCACGCCGGTGTGCTTGGGCGCCGAACCGCCGATCGGCTCGAACATGCTGACGCCCTCGGGGTTGATGTTGCCGCCGGCAGCGACGCCCATCCCACCCTGAGTGATGGCGCCCAGGTCCGTGATGATGTCGCGCCGGCGCTATCCATGCGCTTCCTCCGCCAGGCGCTTCTTCACGTAGGGCAGCAGCCCACCGCTCTCGACAAGCTCCCGCATGAAGGGCGGGTAAGCGTCGGCCGCGTAGGTCGTCCCCTTCGTCAGGTTCTCGACCTTGCCGGCGACCACGTCGACCCGCAGCCGGTCGCCGCTCTCGGTGCCGGTCACCGCGTCGGGGCAGACCACGATGGGCAGGCCGGTGTTGAACGCGTTGCGGTAGAAGATGCGGGCGAAGGAAGCCGCCACGACGCAGCTCACCCCGCTCGCCTTGATGGCCACGGGCGCGTGCTCGCGGGAGCTGCCGCAGCCGAAGTTCTCGCCCGCGACCATGATGTCGCCCGGCTGCACGCGGCTCACGAAGTCCGCGTCGATGTCCTCCATGCAATGCTCGGCGAGCTCCGCCGGGTCGCTGGTGTTGAGGTAGCGGGCCGGGATGATCACGTCGGTGTCGACGTCCCGGCCGTACACGTGCGCTGAGCCTTCGAACGTCATGGCGCGCTCACCTCCGCGGCCACCATGTCGGGGGTGGCGACGTGGCCGGCGATGGCCGAGGCGGCCGCCACGTACGGGTTGGCGAGGTAGACCTCGCTCTCGGGATGGCCCATGCGGCCGACGAAATTGCGGTTGGTCGTGGCGACGGCGCGTTCGCCCGCGGCGAGCACGCCCATGTGGCCGCCGAGGCACGCGCCGCAGGTCGGCGTGCTGAAGGCGGCCCCAGCCTCGACCAGGGTCTGCATCGTGCCGTCCCGGCTCGCCGCCAGGAAGACCTCCTGCGAGCCGGGCAGGATGATCAGCCGCACGTCGGGGTGGACCTTGCGTCCGCGCAGGACCCCGGCCGCCTGCTGCAGGTCGACGAGCCGGCCGTTCGTGCACGAGCCCACGACGACCTGGTCGATCTTGACGTCCGCCAGCTCATCGGCCGGCACGGTGTTGGACGGCAGATGCGGCTTGCTCACCGTCGGCCGCACCGCCGCCGCGTCGATCTCGATGACCTCCGCGTAGGCCGCGTCCGGATCGCTGGCGAAGAGCTTGCCGGCAGCCCGCGCGCGGCTACCCTCCGGCCGGCCCTGGACGTAGCTCGTCGTCTTCTCGTCGAAGCCGACGATGCCGCTCTTGCCGCCGGCCTCGATCGCCATGTTGCACATCGTGAAGCGGCCGTCCATCGAGAGCGTCTCGATGGCCTCGCCGGTGAACTCCATCGCCTGGTACAGGGCCCCGTCGACGCCGATCAGGCCGATGGTGTGGAGCATCAGGTCCTTGCCGACGACGTAGCGTCCCGGGCGGCCGTGGTAGACGAACTTGATGGTCTCGGGCACGCGCAGCCAGACGCGGCCCCACGCCAGGGCGGCGGCGAAGTCGGTCGACCCGACGCCGGTCGAGAAGGCGGCGACGGCGCCATAGGTGCAGGTGTGCGAGTCGGCGCCGATCACGACATCGCCCGGCGCGACCATGCCGAGGTCGGGCAGGATCACGTGCTCGATCCCGACCCGGCCGATCTCGAAGAACTGTTCGATGCCGTGCTTGCGCGCGAACTCGCGCACCTTCTTCACCTGGCCCGCCGTCTTGATGTCCTTGTTGGGCGTGAAGTGGTCGGGCACGAGGGCGATGCGGGCCGGGTCGAAGACCTTCTCGAACCCGGCCTTCTCGAACTCGGCGATGGCGAGCGGCGCGGTGATGTCGTTGGCCATCGCGAGGTCGACCTTGGCCTCGATGATGTCGCCGGCGCTCACTTCGCCACGCCCCGCGGCGCGCGCCAGGATCTTCTCGGTGATCGTGTGTCCCATCAGCGTCCCTTCGCGGTCGTCGCCGCGCGCGCCTGCAGGCGCTCCCGCCCCTGCGCGCCGGCGGCGTTGTTCATCGCCCGTACGTAGGCCTTGGCCGAGGCTTCCATCACGTCGAAGCTCACCGCCTGCCCGTTGTAGGTCTCGCCCCCGACCACCACGGCGACGCGCACCTCGGCGAGGGCGTCCTTGCCCTCGCTGATGGCGCGCACCTGGTAGTCGGCGAGGCTGCCCTTCATGCCCACGGCGTTGTCGATCGCCTTGAAGACCGACTCGACCGTCCCGTTGCTGAAGCTCTTGCCGTGCTTCGTCTTGCCGCGCACGTCGACCTCGACCTGCGAGGTCGGGATGATCGCCGACCCGGACTGGCTCACGAAGCTGCGCAGCGTGAAGTGGTCCTGGCGCTCGCGGATCTCTTCGCCGACGAGCGCCTCCAGGTCGAGGACGGTGACCTCCTTCTTCTTGTCGGCGACGTCCTTGAAGCGGCGGAAGGCCTCGTCCAGCTCCTCGCCCGAGAGCTCGTAGCCCAGCTCGGCCAGGCGCGAGCGCAAGGCATGGCGCCCGCTGTGCTTGCCGAGCACCAGGTCGCTCTCGGCCAGGCCGACGTCCTCGGCCTTCATGATCTCGAAGGTGGAGGCCTCCTTGAGGATGCCGTCCTGGTGGATGCCCGACTCGTGGGCGAAGGCGTTGCGCCCGACGATCGCCTTGTTGGGCTGGATGGCGTAGCCGGTCACGTTCGAGACCAGCCTGCTCGCCCGGGCGATCTCCTCGGTCTTCACGCCGGTCTCGGCGTCGAAGTACTCGCCGCGCGTGCGGATCGCCATGACGACCTCTTCGAGCGAGGCGTTGCCGGCGCGCTCGCCGATGCCGTTGACGGCGCACTCGACCTGCGTGGCGCCGGCGCGCACGGCGGCCAGTGAGTTCGCCGTCGCCAGCCCCAGGTCGTTGTGGCAGTGCACGCTCACCGTCACGTCGTGCAGCGCCGGGCACAGCCGGTAGAGCTCGCGGATGAAGTCGCCGAACTCGAGCGGCAGCGCGTAGCCGACGGTGTCGGGCACGTTGATCGTGGTGGCGCCGCAGTCAACGGCGATGCCCAGGACCTCGGCCAGGAAGGCCGGGTCCGACCGGCTCGCATCCATCGCGCTGAACTCGACGTCGGCCTCGCTGTGCTGCGCAGCCAGCTCGGCCGCCAGCGTCACCATCCTGCGCGTGTCCGCCCTGACCTCGTCCGGCGTCTTGCGGATCTGGTACTTCATGTGGACGTCACTCGTGCTGATGAAGGTGTGGATGCGAGGCACGTCGGCGTGCCTGACCGCATCCCAGCACACGCGGATGTCCTTCTCGATGGCGCGCGCCAGCCCGGCGACGCGCGGCCCTTTGACCTCTTTGGCGATCGCCTTGACCGCCTCGAAGTCGTCGGGCGAGGCGATCGGGAAGCCCGCCTCGATGATGTCGACGCGCAGCTTGGCGAGCTGGCGCGCGACCTCGAGCTTCTCGGCGCGGTTCATGCTGGCGCCGGGCGCCTGCTCGCCGTCCCTCAGCGTGGTGTCGAAGATCTTGATGAAGCGTCTGCTGCTCACGGTGTCCTCACTCCCTCCGGACGGCGTGGTCGGCCGTCGGGGTGATGGGTCCATCGGGTGTGATCCGGGAAATGGCCGTGCGGCCGCAGGTGTCTACACATCCCCCCGAAGGGGGAGCAGCAGGAGGAGGCCACCGAGCACGCGGGCGCGTACCTCAATGTGGTCCTCCCGGGGGAGGTCGCTTGTCACGCGGCGACGCATAGTCAAGGGAGTGTATGTCAGGCGCGAGGCTCGAGGCAACAAGACCCGCCTATCTAGGTGCTGCGGTGCAGGTGTTGCACCACAAACTTGAACTCACACGACCCGGCTCCGCCAGCTGACACCGAGGGCCTCGGACTGGACCTCTCAGCTGAACATTCAGGTAGACCCGCAAGAGAGCTGAGCGCCACGACGGCCATCGCAGGCGCGGCCACGATGAAGCCGACGAAGAGCGGCACCAACGCCAGCGCCAGTTGTGAGCGATTCCAACAGCCGAGACGAATCAGGCCGGCGGAAACGGCTAGTCCGAAGAGCCCGTAGGCGAGCGCGCTCGCCACCGCCATCGGCACGATCACGGTCAGCAGCGCAAAGGGCACGGTTGCGATGGCGGGCACCCACCAGCGGCAGCGCCCCCGCTGCCACAACGCCACCCCAAAACAGACGAAGAAGAGGACAGGCAAGCCGACGGAAACGACGAGCCCCACCAGGATCTCCAGAGGACTCATGCGCAACCTCCATCAAAGGGGGCGACGAAGGGCGAGGACGACAGAGGTCGACACAGCTCCGCCGGTGCCACCGGAAACCTCTTCATCGGCACGACCTTGCGCTCACAGCCCGGGCTCGTCCAACGTCGGGTGCATAACCTGCGCCCGCTGCGATATGAGCCTACTCCCGCAGCGCTTCTGGGCGACAGGTTGATGCACTTGTTAGGTGCCCAGTTCAATGACGCTGACGAGATAGACAGCGAACGTGAGAAGACCTAGCGCTCCAGCCCAGATGGCGAACACGAGCCAAGGCCAGATCTGCCTCTCGCGCGCGATGCGGAGAACGCTGACGGCGAAGGCGAGAGCGACGAGACCGACGATCGCCAGGTAGGCCCAGACGTGCTCGGACCAACCGCTGAGCAGGACATGAGCCGCAACCAGGCTGACGGCGAGAAGCAACAGTCTGGGCAGGTCGGCGAACCGCCCGCCATCCGCGGAGCGGCGCGAACCTGCTGTTTGGTCCGATGGGCTGGTCATCACGGCCCCGCCGGTGCACCTAACGTGGTGCGCGTGAGCAGCGAGCGCTCACGCTACGACTCTTCGCGCTGAGCTCCGGCGAGCCTGCTCGACGCGCTTGTTAGCTGTGCTGAGGGGCATCGCTTCCGCCATCATCGGCTCTCTTGTGGGCGTCCTCCAGCTCTGCGAGAAGCAGACCGGCATCCTTGGCGTCGGCTCGTGAGACGATGATCTCGACCGGAGCGAAACCAGTTAGACCGGTGAGGGTCTGCAGGGCTTCGTTTAGCACGACGAAAGGGATGGCAGCCGACTGAAGCACGGACTTGGCCAGTGCCAGGCGGCCCCGGTGGACGGAACGGTAGACACAGACCGGGTCGGTTAGGGCGACCGGAGAACCCAAGGGGGACCCGCGATCCGGTCGTGGCTCTGGCTCAGGCTGCGGTAGCGAGTCGACCAAGAGCACGAGGCAGTCCGCGCAGCGTGTGAACCCGGGGACGTACTCGGCGCCGCACTCTGGGGCAGATCAACCAGAGACCTCCGTTCTGGCTGCCACAGCTAACGGTGGGCACGTAACCTGCGAGCGCCAGGGCTGCAGCGAAGCGCTGCGTCTTGGGCGAGCCAGGTTGACGTGCTTGTTAGGCATGTGACACCGACTCCTGGTGTTGCGCCTGTCGCACCAGCCAGAGCGAGCCGAGCCAGCAGCCGAGACCGACGATGAGCGGGTAGCCGACGAGCGCGAGCAGCGCGACGTAGGGGTCGGCGAAACGGCGGAGCGTAGAGGATCTCGGCCGAGGTCTCGTACGGGCTACCGGAGGCGCGCCAGAACACGAGGAAGGCGACCACGTAGGGCAAGGCGAGGATCAGGCTCGCGGCTAGCGACCCGACCCAGAGTTGCGGCGGAGCCAAGCGAAGGCCCACGAGGAGGAGCGCGACCACGAAGGCCAGCACGAGACCGATCGCCTGCGGACCGAGAAGGCCGTCCCGCCAGGGCATGTCCGGAAGCAAGCGCAGCACGGACACACGCCACGCGCCGGTCGCCGAGAGAAGAGGATGCCGGTCCACGAGTGCGTCCACGCCAAGGCGACCGTTGCGACGGCGGTGGCCGCCGTCCAGAGTGCGACCCGCAAGTCCCGGCTCATGGCTCCCCCCAGCCTCCTTGCACCATGCCTAACGTGGGGTGCATAACCTGTGCGCCTGGCGCTGTCGGTCTTTGGCGGCGTTTCGGCGCACCAGGTTGATGCACTTGTTGGACGGCCACCTCATCGTCTCATGAGCGCTCGCTGCGTGGGGCGCGATGCTGGCCGACGAGGCGCACCAGAGCGATAAGCCCCGGATAGGCGAATGCCGCCGCTAACGCGAGGTACGTGGCGTCGTTGCCGCGCGAGGCGGCGAACAGCATGAAGAGAACGAAGCCGACAGCAAAGCAGGCTGTGACGATGAGTGACGAGGTGACAGTGGGCCGCTTGGCAGCGAAGTAGCCGAGGAAGAGAAGCGCGACGCCGGTGAGCAGAGCGCCCATGGCGGTGGCCACGTCGTCTGTGGGACGCATGTCGTCGATGGTCTCGCCGGGCTGCGTGGCGCTTGCGAAATGTAGCGCCGCCACGACAAGGAGCACCGCGCCGACGACGTAGGCCGGTGCAGCGATGAGCAGGGCGATCACAGAGGCTTTGCGACTGCGCATGAGCTCCCGGCTTGGTCCGTCCAACGTGGTGCGCGTGAGCTGCGAGCGCTCACGCATCGAGTTCGCGCTGAGCTCCTGCGAGCCTGCTCGACGCGCTTGTTAGGCGGAGCCGCCATGTTACGGCAGGTCGGCGAAGAAGCGCGCCACGTGCTCGATTGGCGATTTGCCGCGCGATCGACAGAGGCGACTTGCCCTGCGGCCCAGGCTTACGAGGATCGGCACCGTGAGCACGCAGAAGCGTGATCGTGTCGCCGCTCTCGCTCGAGAAGACCGCGAGCCACAGAGGCGTATTGCCGCCGTGGGTCATGGCGTCGACGGGCGCACCCGCCTCGAGGAGAGCAGCGGCAGCCTCCAGCATGTCCTGCTGCACGGCGAAGTGGAGCGGGGTGAAGCCTCTGTCGTCGGCGGCACCGGCATCGGCGCCATCGTCGAGCAGCGCCGAGACGCGCTCGAGGTCGCCTTCGCTGGCCGCATAGTGCAGTTCGGTGCGCCCGTAACGGTCGACGCCCGGGCGATCATGGCGCTTTGGTCGAGCGTTGCTCACCGGCGCCTCTCCCGCCTAACGAGGTGCACGTAACCTGCGAGCGCCAAGCCTGCGGCGAAGCGCCGAGCTTGGGCGAGCCAGGTTGACGTGCTTGTTAGCTGGCGCCGCCTCCGACTCAGTCATTCGGACTGTCGCTCCGCCATATCATCGATGCTTGTCAGGAAGATCGACCGTTCGGAATCCGTAAGCGGTCGGCTTCCCGGCCCCTCCCTGAGGAGGCTGAGGGCTTCCCTTGTGGGGAAGAAGCGCACATCGCTGTCGAGCCAAGTGCGACGCTCGGCTTGGGAATGTATGAGGCCCATCTCCCAGTTTCGTTCGCCCCACACCGACCACGTCCCACTCGAGCCCATGAGCCCCACGACGTTGGCGGTGTAGAGGATGGCTCCCAGAGCGTCGCCCCCTGGCAGGTAGGTCAAGTGCGACCAGTACCCATCACGCAGTTCGTCAGGACGGATCCGGAATCCGGGCACGTGCTCGTAATGCTTGACGTAGTACTCGAGCGGGTCGGGCTCGAGGGTCACGAACACGACACTCTCGTCCCCATGGACATCACAGAGGGAGCGGAGCACCTCCGCGAATTCGTCGGTGAGTATCTCCTCGTACTCACAGATATCAACCAGCCCGGTGGTGGTCCGAAAAGCCAGATGCGGCAGGCGGCGAGCGGTGTCGATGACCGATTCGACCTCGGAGCGGAGGTCGGAGAACTGGCGCTCAAAGCGCGGGTAACTCGCGTCATCTGCCATCTTCGCCAACTCGTCCTGCTAACGTCGGGTGCATAACCTGTGCGCGCTTGCCTTCGAGTCTACTACTAATCTAGGGCGCATCAGGTTGATGTGCTTGTTGTGCCGCTTTGCCGTCACGTGTATCTACGCGAACAGGTCGATGATTCGAGCGAAGGAAGTGTCGAGAACACCGACGTAGAGGGCCGCGGCCAAGAAGGAGTAGGCAGAGGCCGAGGACTACGAGGATGAGCCAGCCCCGAAGTCGCGCGTCATCGTTCACGCTTGCCCCCCTACGAACCTATGTGCGGGCCCGCGTTCCCCCGCCAGTCGGCACAACGTCGGGTGCATAACCTGTGCGCGGTGCGCTGCCAGTCTATCGGAGCGCTTCGGCGCATCAGGTTGATGCACTTGTTAGCGCTCAAGCCCGCTCTACCTCCCGGCTGCGGCCTCACAGGTAGAGGGCACGGTCGGGGGCGATCTCGGCGACGGCCTGCTCGATGCGACGGCGGCACTGGTGGCGGAGCCGGAGCCGACCGAAGAAGCCGGCCTTCGCGAGGAGGGGCTCGAACTCGGCCTCGATCTCGGCGCGGAGGATGGCGGCCTCGACCTGGTACTCGACCGAGTTCCTTGCCCGTCGCCTGGCGTCTGCCGTGAACCCCGTCATCGGTGCGCTTCCGCCCCCTGTAGCGCTAACGTCGGGTGCATGACCTGCGCCCGCTGCGGGTTGAGCTTACTCCCGCAGCGCTTCTGGGCGTCTGGTCGATGCACTTGTTAGAGCTGCACATGCGCATCCTCTTGCCCCCTCGGGCTCGCGGCGCGGGGGGACGGCACCTTGCGAACGGCGAGCTGGACGGTGGCGAGGGCGGCCAGGTAGACCGGAAGGAGGGTGCTCTGGTCGAACATGGAGAAGGCGTAGTCGAGCGCGCTCCCGTCGACGAGCCTGAGCGAGAGCCACGGTTCCAGGTAGAGCAGAAGGATCGCGATCCCGGCCGCGAGGAGCACGGCCCAGGCCGCACGACGACGACTGTCGCGCAGCACGAGCACGGCGGCAGCCGCGTAGGCGAGGGCCGACAGGGCGAGGAACGCTGTAGTCGCCAGGGGGGAGGTCGCGTCCCCGGGATCGGCAAGCCTGTGGGCCGCGGCGATCGCGTCGACAGCGGCGCCGTAGGCGAGCGGCAGTGCGAGCAGGGCGCGGTACGGCAGCGGCAGGCGGTGCCGCCCGTCCGAGTCGCCGTGCCTACCCCCTTCCATCGCTGACCCCCTGCGTGCTAGCTCTAACAAGGATTAGGCAGACTGCGTTTGGCCCATATGCAGCTGCTCACCATTGCGTATGACGCTACACCCGTGCCTGGACCTGGGGCAAAGACAGTCTGTGTATGTCGTTGTCGGGGCTGGCGGCGGCTGAAGGCCGTCTGAGGCGCCGAGAAGGCCTCGAGGCCGGCAAGCAGCTGCGCCCGCGAGGACTGAGAAGCGACGGACGACAGACGCGTGCGCCGCCTCACCTCACTGGGTCGGGTACGCCCACCCCCGCTCGGCGTAGTACTCGCGCAGCATCGTCTCGAGCTCGGCCGCGGTGGTGAGCTGCTCGCGGCCGTCGCGGTCGTAGAGCGGTCGCTCGGTCACCCAGGCCGGGAGGCGCTCCTGCGCCAAGCCGAAGCCGCGCAGCTCGTTGAAGCGGTGCGAGTCGCTGATGATGCCGGCGCCGATCGCGCGCAACTCCTCCTGCGTGTAGTCCGTGCCCACGGCGGCGTTGACGACGTCGAGCAGGAAGGGCCACTGCTCCAGGTCGCGATAGAAGCGGCAGGAGATCAGCGAGTCCATGATGGCGAAGCGGTCCTCCCACTCGACGTAGATCGCCGCCTTGCCCTCGACGGCGTCGATGGGGATCAGCCCGCTGAGCTCGGCCTTCATGATGGTGGCGCGCAGGTGGCAGGCGCCGCGCGCCGAGGTGATGTAGCCGAGCGCCATGCCCTTGCTGACGCGCGGGTCGTAGCCGGCGGGCTCCATGCCCTTGACGTGGACGGCGACGCCCTCGAGGCCGAGCTCCTTCTCGGCGCGCAGGATGCCGTCGGCGAACACGCCGCCGACGCCCTCCCTGCGCGCCATCATGCCGAGGAACTCGGCCACGCCCTCGGCGTCGCCGTACTCGAGCCCCAGGTCGAGCTTGCCCTGATGACACGCCTCGATCGCCAGCCCGCAGAGGTTGCCCGCCGTCATGGTGTCGATGCCGAGCCGGTCGCAGATGTCGTTGAGCCGCATGATCTGCGCCCAGTCGACGATCTCGCAGAGACCGCCGAAGACGTAGATCGTCTCGAACTCGGGGCCCTCGATCTCGAGGCCGGCGAGCGTCTCGTGGTCGTCCGGCACCCGGCAGAGGTTGCCGCACGAGATAAAGCAAGGCGGACAGGTCGTGTTCCTGACCTTCCAGCGCGCGTTCATGGTCTCGGCCGAGAGCGGCTCGAAGTCGTCGAGGCGGCCCTTCTGCCAGTAGCGCGTCGGGAACATGTTCAGGCCGTTGGTGGCGCGGACCATCTGGACCGTGCCCATGCTCTTGTAGGCGTTCACGGTGGGATGGTCCTTGCCCGCCTCGGCCAAATCGCGCACGAGCTGCCTGAAGACGTCGGGACGCGCGACCTGTGGCTTGTGCGCGCCGTGGAAGACGACGCCCTTCACGTTCTTCGAGCCCATCACGGCGCCGGCCCCGCCCCGCCCGAGGCTGCGCCACTTGTTGTTCTCGATGCAGGCGAACTTCAGGAGGTTCTCGCCGGCGGGGCCGATCACGCAGGCCTGCGCCTTCGGGTCGCCGACACGCGCCAGGACCTGCTCCTCGGCCGCGTACGTGTCGAGGCCCCAGAGGGCGGCGCCGTCGTGCACGACGGCGCCGCCCTCGTTCACCTCGACGAAGACGGGTTTCGCCGCCTTCCCCTCCAGCACGACCACCTTGTAGCCGGTGCCGGCGAACTGCGGCGTCACGCGGCCGCCCGAATACGCCTCCCCATACCCGCCCGTGAGCGGCGACAGGAAGAACACGCCGTAGCGGTTCGAGCCCGCCATCTGCGTCCCGCTGATCGGCCCGATGGCGAAGATCAGCTTGTTGTCGGGCCCCAGCGGGTCCGTCTCGGGCGGGATCTCCTCGAGCAGCATCCGCGCCCCGATGCCCTTGGCGCCGATGAGCGTCCGCAGACGCTCTTCCGGGATCGTCTCTTCCCGCATCTCCCCGGTCGTCAAATCGATGCGCAGCAGGTCGCCCATCAGTAGCCCAATTCCTTCTCGACGACGCCGATCGCCTCGTCGAGCACGCGCACCACGGTATCGATCTGCTCCTTGCTGATGATGAAGGGCGGCGCGACGGCATGCACGTGCCCGCCGCCCAGCAGCCGCACGAACACGCCGCGCTTGAAGGCCTCATCGCGGATCTTCGCGGGGACGCCCCGAGACAGCGGGAACCACTCGCGCGTCTCCTTGTTCTGCACGTACTCGATGCCGGCCACCATGCCCACGCCGCGCACGTCGCCGACGATCGGATGCTTGAGCAACGTGCGCAGACCCTCCTGCAGATACGGCCCGACCTCGGCGCAGCGCTCGACCAGCTTCTCGCGCTCGATGATCTCGAGGTTGGCGAGTCCGGCGGCGGAGCAGAGCGGGTGGCCGTTGTAGGTGGCCCCGCTCATGAAGGTCTTGTCGCCGCCGCCCAGGAAGGCGTCGAAGACGTGGTCTCGGGCGGCCACCGCGCCCAACGGCAGGTAGCCCGACGAGAGCCCCTTGGCCAGCGTCACAAGATCCGGGTCCGAGCCGTAGAGTTGGAAGCCGAACCAGGCGCCCGTCCTCCCGAAGCCCGTGATGACCTCGTCGTTGATGACGAGCACGTCGTTGGCCTTGCAGATCTCGCAGACCATCGGCCAGTACTCGGCCACGGGCGGGATGACGCCGCCGGTGCCGATCATCGTCTCGCCCAGCATCGTGCCGACGTTCTCGGCGCCGTAGAAGGCGATCTCCTGCTCGACGGCCTTGGCGCACTCCATCCTGCAGTCCTCGCCGTAGGTCTTGTTCCAGGCGCAGCGGTAGCAGTAGGGCGCGCCGACCTTGATGAAGCCGGGCAGCAGCGGCTCGAACTTCTGGCGGTTCGCCGAGAGGCCCTGGGCGCTCGTCGCAGTCATCGTGGTGCCGTGGTAGGCGCGATCGCGGAAGAGGACCATGTACTTGGTGCCGTTGCCGCGGTTGCGGTGGTACTGGCGCGCCATCTTGACGGCAGTCTCGACCGACTCGCCCCCGCCCAGCGTGAAGAAGACGTGGTCGAGGTCACCCGGCATGAGGCCGGCGACCTTGGCGGCGAGGCGGATCGACGGCTCATTGGCGATCTGGAACATGTGGTAGATCGCCAGCTTCTCCATCTGCGCCTTGATGGCGTCGAAGATCTCCTGCCGGCCGTGCCCGACGTTGACGGTCCACAGGCTCGCGAAGGCGTCGATGTACTCGTTGCCGTCGGCGTCGTAGACGACGGCGCCCTCGGCGCGTTCCATGATCACGGGCTTGAGGCCCTGGAGCTGGGTGAAGGGCGGCCAGAGGTGGCCGAGGAAGTCCTGGTTGAGGGCGTCGACTTCGGCGGCGGGGAGAGATCCCGCGTCGGCGGGACCGGACGCCTCACCGTGGTCGTGACCGGAAGGCTCGCGCATCGTTCCCCCCTGTGGCTGGCTTGCCCGAAGTATGGCCGCTGAGCCAATGTTGAACAAGTGGTCAAGGAGCGAAAGGGGCGGGGCGGTCTCACGACCGCCCCGCCCCCTGCCGTTCTCACCATGCCTCGGCGGACGCGGTGGCAGGGCACACCCGCGCGCCACGGCTGACCGGTAGGGAGCTCCAGTCCTACAGTCGCACGCGCTTCGCGTCGACGAGGCCGCAGCTCTCGACCAAGCCGGCGAGCTGCTCGTCGGTAAGGTCGCGGTCGAGGGTGAGGCCCATGACCGCGACCTCTCCCCCGCCGGGGCTGCTCGTCGAGAGCTGGCCGATGTCGCCGCCATACTCGCCGAGCTTCGTGCCGATGCGGCCGACCATGCCCGGCTCGGGTACGGCGCGCAAGATGACCATGTGCGCCGCCGGCTCGAGGTCAAGCGTCTGCCCATAGACGGCGACGAGCCGCGGACGATGCTGCGGCCCGAGCGCCGTGCCGGCCACCGCCACGGGTCCCTCGGGCGCTCGCGCCGTCACCGTGACCAGGCTGAGGTAGTCGACGACGGCCGGCTCTTTCGTCTCGTGCGCCGTGAGGCCCCGTTCCGCGGCGATGGCCTGCACGTTGACGACGTTGACGGGGCCGTCGACGGCGTCGGCAAGGGCCCCCTGCAGGACCGCCAGCGTCAGCAGCTGCGTGTCGTAGCGCGCGATCGAGCCCGCGTAGGCGACCTCGATCGCGTCCGTCCCGCCGGCGAGCTGCGCGGCAAGCTTGCCGAGCTTCGTGCAGGTGTCGACGAACGGCACCAGCTCGTCGCACTCCTCGCCAAGGACGAGGGGCACGTTCACGGCATTCGAGGCGAACTGCCCGGTGAGGACGGCCGCCACCTGCTCGGCGATGATCGTCGCCGCGCGCAGCTGCGCCTCGACGGTCGACGCCCCAAGGTGCGGCGTCGCGACCACGTTCGGATACTTGAAGAGCGGGCTCTCGGTGGTGGGCTCCTTCGGGTACACGTCCACGCCGGCCGCGGCCACCTTGCCGCTCTCGATGGCGCGCGCCCAGGCGTCTTCGTCGATGATGCCGCCGCGCGCGACGTTCACGACGCGTACGCCATCCTTCATCTGGGCGAAGGCCTCGTCCCCGATGAAGCCCAGCGTCTCGGCGTTCTTCGGCAGGTGCACCGTGATGAAGTCGGCCACCCGATAGACGTCCTCAGGCGTCTCCGCCCGTTCGAGACCGAGGTCGTGGAACCGCTCGGGTGAGACGAAGGGGTCGTAGGCGACGACCTTCATCTTGAGGCCGCGCGCCCGCTCCGCGACGAGGAAGCCGATGCGGCCGAGCCCGATCACGCCCAGGACCTTGTCCTGCAGCTCGACGCCGCCCTTGCCCCACTTCCCCTTCTCCCAGGCGCCGCCCTTGAGGTCGGCGTGGGCCTGCGGGATGTTGCGCGCGCAGGCCATGATGAGGGCGACGGTGTGCTCGGCCGCCGAGAGCACGTTGCTCTGCGGCGCGTTCACCACGATCACACCGCGCTTGCTCGCCGCCGCCACGTCGACGTTGTCGACGCCGACGCCGGCGCGGCCGACGACCTGCAGCTTGTCGGCGGCCTCGATCACGTCGGCCGTCACCTTGGTGGCCGAGCGGATGATCAGCCCGTGGTAGTCCTTGATGCGGGCCAGCAGCTCGTCGGCATCCCACTCCGTGCCGACGTCGACCTGGAAGCCCTGGTCCTCGAGATACCTGACGCCCTCGGGAGCCAGCTTCTCCTTGACGAGGACCTTCTTCTGTTCGGCTCTCTGCTCTTCGGCCATCTCCGTCACCCCGTTCAGAGCTGGACCGGCGCCCTGCTGAGGATCTCAGCAGCCGCGCCGGTCCCCGCGCCCCACTTGACGTCGTAGCCGAGCTCGGCGAGCACCATCTCGAGCACGCCCAGGCCGACCAGGATGTCGCTCGCCCCGAAGTAGCCGCAGTGGCCGAAGCGGAAGATCTGGCCCTTGAGCTTGCCTTGGCCGCCGGCCAGCCACACGCCGTACTTGTCGCGCGCCAGCTTGGTGATCTTGCCGCCGTCGACGCCCGCCGGCACCTTGCAGGCCGTCACGCTGTTGGCCTCGGGGTCGTCCGGACCGAACAGCTCGATGCCGAGCGCCTGCACGCCCGCCTTGCAGGCCTTGCCCAGCCAGCGATGCCGCTCGAAAACGGTCTCGAGTCCTTCCTGCCGGATCAGCTCGATGGCGGCGTTCTGCGCCACCATCAGCGAGACCGCCGGCGTGTACGGCGTCTGCGCGCTGTCGCCGGTCATCTTGGCGCGGTACGTGAGGTAGTCGAAGTAGAAGCGCGGCGTGGTGCAGGCTTCGATCACCTTCCAGGCCTTCTCGCTCACGGCCACGTAGGCGAGGCCGGGCGGCACCATGAGTGCCTTCTGCGAACCGCACACGCAGATGTCGACGTGCCAGGCGTCGGTCTTCAGGTCGGTGGCGCCGAGGCCGCTGATCGCGTCGACCACGAGGATCGCGGGCGTCTTCGCCACGATCGCGCCGATCGTCTCGATGTCGTTGACGACACCCGTCGAGGTCTCGCTGAACTGGACGTAGACGGCCTTGATGCCGGCATCGGCGGCGAGCGCCTTCTCGATATCGGCCGGGTCGGCCTTCGTGCCCCACTCGTAGTCGAGGGCGGTGACCTCGGCGCCCCACGTCTTCGCGAGCTTCTTCCAGCGCTCTCCGAAGTTGCCCATGCTCGCCACCAGCACGTGGTCGCCGGGGTCCACGACGTTCACGACGGCCGACTCCATGCCGCCCGTGCCGCTCGCTGCGAAGACGAGGACGTCGTTCTCGGTCTGGTACACGTACTTCAGACCGGCGACGACGTCCTTGAGGATCTCGGTGAAGCGCGGCGCGCGGTGGTGCACGACCGGCTCACTCAGGGCCGAGAGCACCTCGGGGGGCACGGGCGTCGGTCCGGGGGTGAGAAGGAAGCGCTTCAGCATGGGGTGTCCTTTCTTGTTGGTGAGGCGGCCATTGTAGAGAACGCCGGGACGGCCGCAAAGGACGGCGGCACCGCGGCGGGAGGTCGGGCGGCACGGAGGCGGCAGGCAGAGGGTCGGGCGGCATGGAGGCGACAGGCGGAAGGTCGGGCGGCACGAATGGCGCAGGCCCGGGAAGCCGAGGACGGTCAGTGCGGGTGAACGGAGCCGGCTGGTGCGGGCGGGGCGGTGAAGCCGCCCCGCCCGCACCAGCCGTCACGACGGGCGATGAGCCAGACTCCGCATGGCGGGCAGCATACCGGCGGCGGGAGCGCCTGTCCACGACGCACGCCCCCCGCGCAGCGCACCGGGACCGGCACGCATCGCGCCCGTCCACGCGCACCGACGCGTCCACGCTCGCCGGCCCTTCGCACTGTTAGGCGCAGGGCGATCGGCGGAACAAGACCTCATTCGTCCACTTTCCGAAGGGTGAATGCTATGAGCATCAAATCGATCGTACCGGTCCTCGCCGTCGACGACCTCGACAGGGCGACGAGCTTCTACCGCGACAAGCTTGGCTGCACCGTACGTGAGATGCCGGATGATCCGACATCGAAGCTGCTCGAGATAGGGGACAGCTACTTTCTCCTCTACAAGACCAGCTACAAGCGCGGCGAGAACACCGTCGCGTCGGTGCTGGTCTCGGACTTCGACACGGCCATTACCGACCTGCGCGGCAAGGGCATCAAGTTCGAGGACTACGACTTCCCCGGGCTCAAGACCGTGAACGGCGTCGCGACCTACGGCGACGGCGGCATGAAGGGCGCCTGGTTCAAGGACACCGAGGGCAACACCATCGCCGTCGTCGAGGAGAACGCGGAGTTGATGCGGAAGGCCGCCTGAGAGGTCGGCGACCTTTCACGAACAGACGGGGCGGCGGGAGCGCCTCACAGCACTCCCGCCGCCCCGTCGTCTTGACCGAGCGGGCGGCGGCCGGCTGGTCAGCCGGCCGCCGCCCGCGGCATCTCTCGCTGAGCCTCAGACGTCGATGTCGAGGCCGCCTCCGCCGGCGACGCTCAGCCGGTCACTCGACCAGCATGAAGTACTCGACGAACTCGCGGCAGCGGCCGTCGGCCCCGAGGGTCACCAACCAGAGGTTGTGGAAGACCTCGGGGCCGTCCGCGTCCCTCGTCCCGCCGGGGTAGGTCGTCACGGCACGGACGACGAACAGGTCCCCCTCCTGGGCGAGCGCCTCATGCTCGAAGACCCAGGCGATGCCGGACTCCCCCTCGCCCAGCCAGTACGCGGCAAGCTCGTCCAGCCCGCTCAGCGGCGGGCGGTAGGGCGCCGTGGAGTAGCGCACGTCAGCGGTGAAGAGCGCCTCGATCTCGCCGCGATCGTCCGTCGTCCAGGCGTGACGATAGCGCTCGAGCCAGTCGTCGATCAGGTGCGTATCCATACTCGATCCTCCCTGCGGGTCCGGGGGCGTCGCACGCTCCCCGCGTCCGGCTCCGTTCGCCGCGCCCGTCCCGTTCATCGCGCGCCTCCCAGTCCGCCGGCGCCAGCAACGAGCGGACCGTGGCCTGCCGGTAGGCGAAGATGCGGGCGAGCTGGCGCCGCACCAGCGGGTACGCCAGTTCGCCCGCCGGCGATGCCGGCAGACGGTACACGACCCTGTCCTCGATGAGCGTTCCCCCGTCCGTCTCGGTGAACCTGTGCTCGTGTACCCAAAGCGCGTACGGACCACGGACCTGCAGATCGACGAAGCGGCGCGGTGCTTCCCAGGCGGAGATGCGTGTGAGCCAGGCGAACGGGACGCCGAACAGGCGCAGCCTGTACTCGATCAGCGTCCCCAGCGCGAGGTCGATGGAGCCCGGTGCGACGATGTGGAAGCGGAGCTCCGGTGGCGTGATGCGCTCGAGGTTCGCCGCCTCGGCGAAGAAGGCGAAGGCCTCTTCCCGAGGCACCGGCAGCTCGAGCGCCGTCTCGACGAGGTGGTCCACTCAGCGCTCCTCCGTGCCCAGGACCATCTCGATGAACTCGACCGTTTCGCCCTGGCGTTCGACGGCCGACCTCTCGAACGAGCGCCTCTTCGTGAAGCCGAGGCGCTCGTACACCACGATCGCCCGCTGGTTGAAGCTCGCCACCTCGAGCCGGAAGGACCGCACACCCCAGCGCCGGCGCGCGAACTCGAGACCCGCCGCGACGAAGCCGGCTCCCAAGGATCGACCCGTGCGCTCGGGCGCCAGCCCAAGCCCGATCCTGCAATCGGCCGGCGCGCCCCTGTAGCCGAAGAAGCCCGCCAGCTCGCCGGCGGCGTCATCCACCGCCACGTACAGGTCGTCCTCTGCATCGAGGTCGCGCAGACGCCGGTGCTCTTCCCCGCGAAAGGCCTCGACGAGCTCCGGGTCCAGCACGGTGTCGTAGAAGGCATAGGGCTCGGTGTACCGCCAGGCGATGATCGTCTCGGCGTCGTCGGCGGTCATCTCGCGGAACCGCCAGTCCGGGACCGGACCCATCGCCGCCTCAGTCTCCGGTGTTGGACGCGATCGTGTCGAGCCGGGACGCGATGTCGCTCAGGCGATCGTCCAGCCGCTCGAGAGCCGGCGCCGGCCGCTCGAGCCGCTCTGCGATCGTCTCGAGCTCGCGCGCCACCGTCTCGAGCAGCGCGATCATGCGGTCCGCCTGCTCCTCAGTCATGCTCCGTCTCCCTCGCCCTCCCAGTAGTCAAGCGTCGCGGACTTCCTGTAGCCCTCCCCGGTGAGCCGCACGCCCACCCGGTCGAAGTCAGGGTAGACGACCACCTCGCGGTCGTCGCGTTCGCCGACGATGAGGTACCGGAAGGGCTCCTCCCCCGTGTTGACCACGGCATGCCCGGCCTTCTGCCCGGCGGGGAAGCAGACGTAGCTGCCGGGAGTGAGCTCGTAGGCGTGGCTGCCGAGGCGCAGGGTGGCCGTCCCCTCCAGCGCCAGCAGATGCTCCTCTTCGAGCAGGTGATAGTGGAAGGGATAGTTCTGCCGGCCCGGCGGGATCTCTTCGATGCTCACGCCCACGTGCGAGCAGCCGCCGAACTCGCCAAGCTGGCGGTAGCGCGTGCCGTAGCGCGTGCCGTGCGCCTGCTCTTCCCACGGGACGTCCTCGACCTTGAAGGGCTCGCGACTGCCCTCGTCGTTGACCGTCGTCCTGCCGCTGTCGTCGCTCACGCCTTCCCCTTTCCGCCGCCGGCAGGCGAAGCCTACCGCCCCGACCACGGCCGAGCGCGACCGTCGGGAACGGATGGCTGGACCAGGGCAAGCCGTGGGCGTACTTCGAGACCGAGGACATCCGCTACAACGTTGACGTCGACGACTACCTGCGGGGGCGCGGACTCTAGGAGCCGGTGCGGGTGAAGGGCGGGCGGCCGCAGGCCGCCCGCCCTTCACCCTCGAACACCCTCAGGCGCCGGAGGGCTCCCCGATGCCCCAGTGCTCGATCACGTAGTCCATATCCTTGTCGCCGCGCCCGCTGAGGTTGACGAGGACGGTCCCGGTCCTCATCTCGCGCGCCTTCACCATCGCGTGAGCCACGGCGTGGGCGCTCTCCAGCGCCGGGATGATGCCTTCCAGACGGCTGAGCCTGAAGAAGGCGTCGCGGCAGGCGTCGTCGGAGCACGTGACGTACTCGACGCGGCCGGTGTCCTTCAGGTAGCTGTGCTCGGGACCGACGCCGGGGTAGTCCAAGCCACTGGCGCAACTGTAGACCGGCGCGGGCTGGCCATCGGCGTCCTGCAGCAGGTAGCAGCGGAAGCCGTGGATGACGCCCTCGCTGCCGTAGGTCATGGTCGCGGCGTGGTCGCCGACGGCGTCGCCGCGACCCAGCGGCTCGACCCCGATGAGCTCCACCGGGTCGTCGAGGAAGCCGGCGAAGATGCCCATCGCGTTCGAGCCGCCGCCGACGCAGGCCTCGACCACGTCCGGCAGGTTCCCCGTCATCTCGAGGAACTGCTCGCGCGCCTCGATGCCGACGACGCGCTGGAAGTCGCGCACCATGAGCGGGAAGGGGTGCGGACCCACCACCGAGCCGATGCAGTAGATGGAGTTCTCGTAGTCCGCGAGGTACGCCTCGAAGGCGGAGTCGACGGCCTCCTTGAGCGTCCTCAGACCGAAGGACACGGGCACGACCGTGGCGCCCAGCAGCTTCATCCTGCTGACGTTGGGCGCCTGCTTCTCGATGTCGACCTCGCCCATGTGGATCTCGCATTCGAGGCCGAAATGCGCGGCCGCCGTCGCGAGGGCGACGCCGTGCTGGCCGGCACCCGTCTCGGCGATGAGCTTCTTCTTGCCCATGTACTTGGCCAGCAGCCCCTCGCCCATGCAGTGGTTCAGCTTGTGGGCGCCGGTGTGGTTGAGGTCCTCGCGCTTCAGGTAGATCTGCGCGCCGCCGTTGCGCAGCGAGAGCGTGCGTGCGTGATAGACCGGGGTCGGCCGGCCCTGGAAGTGCTTGCGCAGGTAGCGCAGCTCCGCGATGAAGGCGGCGTCGTTCTCGATCTCGTGGTAGGCCTGCGTGATCTCGGCGAACGCCGCCTCGAGCTGCGGCGGCAGGTACTGCCCGCCGTACTTCCCGAAGAAGCCCTGTTCGTCGGGCACCGCCTGCCGCCGCATCGCCGGGCGTTCGCTGACTTGGTCTGCCATGCGTAGCTCCTGAACCGTCCGTTCGCCGATCACGGACAGTCTACCGGTGCGAAGGGCGCGGCCGCCCACCGCCCCCAGGGAGAGACGCTGCTGTCAGGACTCGCCCTGGTGCTCCGCCACCACTCGCTCGATGCGGCGATCCGGTATGAGCCAGATGACCGCGACAAGCGTGTACAGGGCCATGGCGAGCCACGGCTGCACGAGGGCGAGCAGCACCGCCACGGCGTAGATGACGACCGACGCCTTCCCCTTCCTGTCGCTGCCGACCGCCTTGGCCAGCGCCGAGTCCGGCCCCTCCCCGGCGAGGATGGCGCGCGACAGGACGTAGTAGGCGACCGCCGCCAGCAGCAGGACCACGCCGTAGGTCGCGGTCGGGAGTTCGGCAAGCGCCTGGTGGCCGACCCAGCCCGTCGCGAAGGGCACCAGAGAAAGCCAGAAGAGCAGGTGGAGGTTCGCCCACAGGACGCCGCCCGTGACCCGCTCCGTCACGGCGAGAAGGTGATGGTGATTGTTCCAGTAGATGCCGAGGTAGACGAAGCTCAGGGCATAGCTGAGGAAGACGGGCAGCTCGTGCCGCAGGGCAGCGAAGGTCGTCTCAGCGGGCGGGCGAAGCTCCAGCACCGTGATCGTGATGATGATGGCGAGCACGCCATCGCTGAAGGCCTCCAGCCTGTTGGTCTGCAACGCCGCCTCCGTTCGTCGAGGGGCGTAGTACCCGGCGAAGCGACCTTCCGTACCTCGCCCGCGTAGAGGCGCGACGGGCGCCGGGCACGCCGCCGCTCACGAGGCTGCGTCCGCGGCGCCGAGTCGGACCCGGCGGGTCCTCAGCGCTTCCCGTACACGTGGCGCCGGACGTCGTGGAGGACGTCCTCGAGTGTCTCGCGGTCCTCGGGGCGAAGGGCGTCAGTCCACTCGGACCTGACCCGCTCGATGGACTCGAGGAAGAGCGCCCAGCCGTCGGTCAGGCCGTTGAGGCAGGCGTAGCCCTCGGCGAGCTCGGCGGCGGCTTCTTCGAGTCCGGCGAGCTCGAGGCGCCTCACCAGCGCTCGAGTAGCCGCGAAGAGCTCTTCCGACGAGCGAAAACGGGTGCCCATGTCTCCCCGTGCCCGGACTCGCCCGCCGTCAACTCCCGCTCCGCTCGCCTTGATCGAAGGCCTCGATGGCGGGCGGCAAGGACTGCGTCACGGCGTTGCCGGCGGCGGGCAGCCCGAGCAGCACGGCCGAGATCACTTCCTCACGGCTGGCTCCGGCCTCCTTCGCCGACGACACGTGGAAGGCGATGCCGGACGTCATCCGCAGCGCGGCCAGCACCGCGATGTAGGCGAGCTCCTCCGTCTTCTTGTCCAGGGCGCTCGCCTCATCCAGCCCTTTCACCGCCTGCATCCAGGAGCGCGCGTGCTCGGGCGCGTCGGAGAGAAACAGCTGGAAGGCGTTGGACACGTTCATGCGGCCGATCCTTTCGTGAAGTCGAGACGTGGACGGAGGTCGCCCTCAGGCCGCTTGCTCCCTGCGGCGCCTGTTCCTGAGACGGGACTCTCAGGACGCACGCCGAGCCGGATACCGCACCACGGTCTTCAGCTTCTCCGGCGCGGTCCTGTTGGGGTCCGAGACGTAGATCTCGTGATGGTGGCCGGCGATCTCGAGCGCCTGTTCCGCGGCGAAGCCGAGCAGACGCTCGACCGTCACCGTCTCCGCCGCGTACGGACCGATGTGCATGATCTGCACGCTCTGACCCTCGGTGAACCGCTCGACGGCGACCTCCCCGAGTCGCGGAGGGTCCTTCTTCGCCGCGACCTCGGCGCGTGTCGCCTCGATCAGCTCCTCGGGCACCGGTCCGGCACCATGATGAGCAGCTTCCAGGCGAGACGCTCGGGCTGGCCCATCGCCAGCGGCCCGCCCGTTTCGGCGTCCCAGTACAACCCTTCCAGCGGCATGACCGGATAGTCGAGGTCCCGCTTGAAGCGGGCCGCGAACTTCACCGGGTAGGCGAGCCCGTACAGGGCCCCGATGGCGGCCTGGAACGCAGGACCACCGACGTCCCCGACCCCCTCGATGGTCAAGAAGCGCAGCGGCGGCACCTCGACCAGGACCGGCGCCTTCGCGCCGGGCCGGTACAGGTGCCGCAGCTCCTTGCGCAGGTCGAGCTTCTCCACGTTCCTCCCCTCGCTCGGCGGCTCGGCCAGCCTACCCATCAAACAGGCGGAGCTGTCACGGCTCTCTACGAAGCGCCCCTCTTCGATCTCGCGTCGCGTAGGCCGACGGCGGCAGCGGCGGCGTCGCCGTCGCCGGTCGTCCGCGCACCTTCGGCATCCATGCGGATGTCCACCGAGCGGACGGGGCGGACGCTCCCGCCGGTCGCCCCCATCGAGCTGTCGTCGGCGGCGGCTTCAGTCGTGACCGTCAGCGGAGCGAGGAACGACGCAAAGAGCACGATCAAGACGAAGAACCGCGGACGATCCGAGCCCATCGCTCCCCCTTTGCGAGGACGGCCGCGGGCGCGACGCCTGGAATGAGACCCTGTCGCCGGCCGCTTCGGCCGGAGTCTACTCCAGCGGGGCAGCAAGGTCAGAGAGTGCTGGGACGCTCAGCCCGCCTCGACGCTGCGCAGGGCCAAGGGCGAACGGCCGCGGACGACCAGCCTGATCGTGCCGCGCTCGGTTCTCTTGGCGTCGTACATCGCATCGTCGGCGAGCTTGACCGCGGCGTCGGCCGACTCCGGCGACTCCCGGAAGACGACGGCGCCGATCGAAGCGCCGACGCGTGAGGGCCGGCCCCCACCGGCGGCGAGGGCATCGTGGATGGCCTCACCAAGACGGGCGACCGCCGCCGCTGCGGCCTCCTCGCCCGTCTCCGGCAGGATCACGGCGAACTCGTCGCCGCCGAGCCGGGCCACGACGTCGGTCTCGCGAGCCGCCGACGAAAGCCCATTCGCGACGTCACAGAGCAGGTCGTCGCCGGCGGCGTGGCCGAGCGCGTCGTTCAGCCTCTTGAAGCGATCGAGATCGATGTACGCGAGCGTGAACGGGCGCCCGTAGCGCCGCTGCAAGGTCATGCCTCGTTCGAGCTCGGCGTAGAACGACCGGGCGTTGGCGACGCCGGTGAGCGCGTCGGTGTGGGCGAGCTCGAGCGCGGCGCGGTTTGCGCGACGCATCTCGCCGAGCAGCCACAGCGTGACCACGAAGAAGCCCAGTCGCACTGCGGAGTTCCAAATGGGGATGAAGACCATGGAGTAGGTCGCGCCCGCGGCGACGTCCGCCAAGCCCCACGTCCCGGCCGAGATCACGGCTACGATCATTCCTCGGCCTCGTCCCGCCCACCAGGTGACATAGAGGACGGGGGCCAGGTAGAAGACCGAGAAGCTGATCTCGCTGCCCGTGACGTAGTCCACCACGGTCAGGACCGCGACCATGAGCAGGCCGACGACGAGCGTCAGCGACCGAGGGATGCGCGAAGGCCACTCCAGCAGGGCGGCACGTAGCATGCGTCGCGCCCTGCTCACGAGCAGATCCCTTCTGTCGTCGTCCCTCGGTCGCCCTCTCTCCGCGCGCGAGGCCATCCGCTTCGTTATCGGCGGACAGGCGCAGGAGGTGAAGAGCGGCGCACCGTCATGACGACCGTGACAAGGAACGCGCCGCCCCGCGACGGCCCCGCGACCCAGACGCAGTACGGGCGCGGGCGGGCGCGAGCCGCGCCCGCGCCCGAAGCCCGTCAGCTCTTGCCGCGCCCGATCGCGATCGTCCCGGTGCGCACGACCTCGAGGATGCCGAGCGGCGTGAGCAGCTCGAGCAGCGCTTCGAGCTTGTCGTTGGTGCCGACCACCCGGAGCGTGAGGTTGCGGCGCTCCACGTCGACGATCTTCGCCTTGAAGATCTCGGCGATCTGGAGCGCCTCGGTGCGCTTGTCCCCTTCCGGCGCGCTCACCTTCACGAGCATGAGCTCGGCGGCGACCATGCCCTCGGGGTCGAGGTCGCGGATCTTCACGACGTTGATGAGCTTGTGGAGCTGCTTGGTCACCTGGTCGATGGGGTGCTCCGCCCCGTCGATGGTGATCGTCATGCGCGACAGGCGAGGATCTTCGCTCGTGCCGACGGCGAGGCCCTCGATGTTGAAGCCGCGCCGCGCGAAGAGGCCGGCCACACGCGTGAGCACGCCGGGCTTGTTCTCGACGAGCACTGAGAGCGTGTGCTTCATGGCTTCTTCCTCCTCCGCGGCGCCGTTCCGCCGATCATCTCGGTGATCGAGCTGCCGGCGGGCACCATCGGGAAGACGTTCTCCTCCGGCGAGACCTTGAAGTCGATCACGGCCGGCCTGCCGCTCGCGATGGCGGCGCGCAGCGCGTCCTCGACCTGGTCCTTCTCGGTGACGCGCATGCCGACCGCTCCGAACGCCTCCGCCAGCAGGGCGAAGTCCGGCTGCACCTCGATGCAGGTGAACGAGTAGCGCTTGTTCCAGAAGAGGTCCTGCCACTGCCGGACCATGCCCAGGTAGCCGTTGTTGAGGATGCACACGACGACGGGGACGTCGTAGTTCACCGCCGTGGCGAGCTCCTGCATCGTCATCTGGAAGCCGCCGTCGCCGGAGATGTCGATCACCGTGGCATCCGGGCGGCCCACCTTGGCGCCGATGCTGGCCGGCAGGCCGAAGCCCATCGTGCCGAGGCCGCCCGAGCTGATCCACTGCCGCGGGAAGGTGTAGGTGTAGTACTGCGTGGACCACATCTGGTGCTGGCCCACGTCCGTGACCACGACCGCGTCGCTCTGGGTCACGCGGTCGATCTCCTGGACGACGAACTGCGGCGCGAGGGTGCCGTCGGCCGGGTCTTCGTAGTGCAGCGGGTACTGGTCCTGCCAGCCGCGCAGCTTCGCCCACCAGGCGGCCGTCTTCTCGGGCGACCACTCGGTCTTGCGCAGCTCGTCGGCCAACTGGCCGAGCACGTTCTTCGCGTCGCCCACGATCGGGATGACCGGCTCGACGTTCTTGCCGATCTCGGCCGGGTCGATGTCGACGTGGATCACCTTGGCGTGAGGCGCGAAGGCGCTGAGCTTGCCGGTGACGCGGTCGTCGAAGCGCGCGCCCACGGCGATCAGCAGGTCGCACTCGTGCACGGCGTAGTTGCCGGTGACGGTGCCGTGCATGCCGAGCATGCCGAGCGCGAGCTCGTTGGTCTCGGGGAAGGCGCCCAGTCCCATGAGCGTCGTGGCGACGGGCAGGCGGCGCAGCTCGGCCACCTCGGCCAGCTCCGGCGCCGCGGCGGCACTGATCACGCCGCCGCCGATGTAGAGCACCGGTCGCTCGGCTTCGTTGATGGCCCTCGCCGCGGCGCGGATCTGCTTGACGTGGCCCTTGGTCGTCGGGCGGTAGCCGGGCAGGTCGATCGACTCCTGCCGCTTGTAGGTCACCTCCGCCAGCGCGCTCGTCACGGGAATGTCGATGAGCACCGGGCCCGGCCGGCCCGTACCCGCGATGTGGTAGGCCTCGTGGATGACCCGCGGCAGCTCTGAGGGATCGGTCACGAGGTAGGAGTGCTTCACGACCGGCAGCGTGATGCCGGTCGTGTCGGCCTCCTGGAAGGCGTCGGTGCCGATCAGGTCGCTCTTCACCTGACCCGTGATGGCGACGATCGGCACGCTGTCCAGGTAGGCATTGGCGATGCCCGTCACCAGGTTGGTGGCGCCGGGTCCGCTCGTGGCCATGCAGGTGCCGACCTTCCCGGTGGCGCGCGCATAACCATCGGCGGCGTGCACCGCCCCTTGTTCGTGGCGCACGAGGATGTGGCGGAGGTCGCTGTCGAAAAGCGCGTCGTAGAGTGGGATGGTCACGCCCCCGGGGATGCCGAAGACGACCTCGCAGCCCTCGTCCTTGAGAGCCTGGACGATCGCCTCGGAACCTTTCATCTTCTGCTGTGGGCTCATGGACTTCTGAGCTCCTCCTGTCAGTGGAGCACGGCGCCCTTCTCGGCGCCGGAGACCAGTTTGACGTAACGGGCGAGATAGCCGGTTACGCCGGGGCGCGGCGTCTGTGGCGGCTTCGCCGCCCTGCGCCGCGCCAGTTCCTCCTCGTCCACCTCGAGGGTGAGGGTGCGCGCCGGGATGTCGATGGCGATGGCGTCGCCGTCCACCACGAGTCCGATGGGGCCGTCGGCCTGCGCCTCCGGCGCCACGTGGCCGATGGCCGCTCCCCGGGTCGCGCCGCTGAAGCGCCCGTCGGTGATCAGGGCGACCTCCTTGTCCATGCCGCGACCGGCGATCGCCGAGGTCGGCGTCGAGCATCTCGGGCATGCCGGGCGCGCCCTTCGGCCCGCAGTTGCGGATCACGACCACGCCGCCCCGCGCGATGCGGTCGGCGGCGATCGCCTCGACCGCCTCGGCTTCGCTCTCGAAGACCTGCGCCGGGCCGCGGTGGCGCAGCATCTCGTCGGCCACCGCGCCCTCCTTGACCACGGCGCCGTTCGGCGCGAGGTTACCGAAGAGCACGGCCAAGCCGCCGGTGGCGTGCCAGGGCCGGTCGAGCGGCCTGATCACCGCGTCGTCCTTCACGCGCGCGCCCGCGACCGCTTCGGCCTGGGTCGCGGCCGCCACGGACTTGCAGCTGCCGTCCATCAGGCCGGCGTCGATCAGGCGCTTCATGAGCGCCTGGATCCCGCCGGCCCGGTACAGGTCCTCCATATGGTGCTCGCCGGCCGGCGCAAGCTTGCAGAGATGCGGCACCTTCGCGGCCACCTCGTTGATGCGGCGCAGGTCGAAGTCGAGGCCCGCCTCGGTGGCGATCGCGGCGAGGTGCAGGACGGTGTTCGTCGAGCAGCCGAGGCTGGCGTCGGCGGCCAGCGCGTTGCCGATCGCCGCGTCGGTGATCAGGTCTCGCGGGCGCAGGTCCTGGGCGAGCACGTCCATGACGCGCATGCCCGCGTCCTTGGCGAGCCGCAGACGCTCGGCGTAGACGGCCGGGATCGTGCCGTTGCCGGGCAACGCCAGTCCGAGCACCTCCGCCAGGCAGTTCATCGAGTTGGCCGTGAACATCCCGGAGCAGGAGCCGCAGGTGGGACAGGCGGCGCACTCGTAGGCCCTCAGGTCCTCGTCGTCGATCTCGCCGGCCATATGACGGCCGACCGCCTCGAACACGGAGTTCAGGTCGATCGTCTGGCCGTCGAGGTGGCCGGCCAGCATCGGGCCGCCGCCCACCATGACGGCGGGCACGTTCAGCCGGGCAGCCGCCATGATCATGCCCGGCACGATCTTGTCGCAGCACGGCACCAGCACGAGGGCGTCGAACGCGTGAGCGACCGTCATCGCTTCGACGGTGTCGGCCACGAGCTCGCGGCTGGGGAGCGAGTAGAGCATGCCCTCGTGGTTCATGGCGATGCCGTCGCAGATGCCGAGCACCCCGAACTCGAAGGGCGTGCCTCCCGCCAGGCGCACGCCGGCCTTCACCGCGTCGACGACCTGGTGGAGGTGGACGTGGCCGGGCACGACCTCGCTGAACGAGTTGGCGATACCGATGAAGGGCTGCTCCATCTCCGCGTCGCTGACCCCCAGGGCGCGGAGCAGCGAGCGGTGGGGGGCGCGCGCCGCGCCCTGCTTGATCTCGTCGCTCCTCAAAGCTGCCCTCCCCGTGTGCGCGTGAACTAGGAATCATAGCGGATGGCCGCAAGAAGACACGGAGGGAACGGGAAGGGAGACCCAAGGGGGCCACTCGTCCTCCGATTCGTCGGGGGCTCCGCGCGGGTATGGTACCGCCGACAAGGGACGGCCTGCCCGCTGAGGTTGAGCCATACCCCCCTTGGGTATACCAGCCGCGGTCTGCGAGAGGAGAGGGCGTGCAGCAGCTCGAGTATGGAATGGGCCGCGTCGTGGCGGAGCCGTTCGACGCGGTCGTGCCGCGGGTCAAAGAAGCGCTCAAGGCCGAGGGCTTCGGGGTGCTCACCGAGATCGACGTCCAGGCCACCCTCCGCGAGAAGATCGGCGTGGAGCGTGACAAGTACGTCATCCTCGGGGCGTGCAGCCCTCACCACGCCAACAAGGCGCTGCAGGCCGAGCCCGAGCTCGGCCTTCTGCTGCCGTGCAACGTGGTGGTGTATGAGACAGACGACGGGACGCGTGTGAGCGCCATCAGGGCGGACGCCATGCTCTCGATCGTCGGCAACGAGGCCTTGGACGAGATCGCCGAGGACGTCCAGGCGCGCCTCTCACGGGTCATCGACGCGCTGTGACTGACAGCGCACGACAAGGAGGATGATGGTGGCAGAAGTAAAGGCCCTCACCGACGCGACGTTCGACAGCGAGCTCAAAGACGCCCCGCTGCCGCTGCTCGTCGACTTCTGGGCGCCGTGGTGCGGCCCCTGCCGGATGGTGGGTCCGGTCGTCGAGGAGATCGCCGACGAGCACGCCGACAAGGTGACGGTGGGCAAGGTCAACGTAGACGAGAATCCTGCCATCGCCAGCAAGTTCGGGATCATGAGCATCCCGACGATCATCCTCTTCAAGGACGGGCAGCCGGCGAAGAAGATCATCGGGGCGCGCCCGAAGGCCGACCTCGAGCGCGAGTTCGAGCTGGCCTGACCGGCGCACCATCACGAACGCCAAAAAGGGGGGCGGGCCGGCTTGTGCCGGCCCGCCCCCCTTTACGTATGGCACTCAGCGTGTCGCAGCGAGCGTGTCGTAGCGTGTCGCGTCGCGAACCTCGCAGCCGGCGCGCTGCCCGACTCAGCGGCAGCTCCCGCCGGGCTCCGACCTGAGCGGCTCTCTACCTGAGCGCCGCCTCGCCACGCTCGCCCGTGCGTGTCCGGACGGCGTCGTCGACGCTGCTGACGAAGATCTTGCCGCCGCCGACGAGCGTCGTCTTCAGCGAGTCCTTGATACGGTCGATGATCTTGTCGACGTTTGCCTCCTCGACGACCATCTCGACCTTCATCTTGGGATGGAAGACGTACTGGTCGGGCTGCACCTGCTCGCCACGCGTGAAGCCCCGCTGTATGCCGAAGCCCTTGGCCTCGGTCACCGACATTCCTACGACGCCTTCGACCGCCAGAGCCTTGGCGACCTGGTCGAGGCTGTAGGGCTGGATGAACACCTCGATCTTCTTCATGCCCTGACCCCTTTCCGAGCGCCCGTCCCACTCGCGGCGAACACTCTGCTATCGGATTCAGACCCTTGTCTCAGGGCTTGATACCCGAGGCGAAACGCGCCTCAAACGCGCACGGCCGCGTCATTCCGTTAGCGACGCGGCGATCCTGGGCGCGCGCCGATTCGGCGTGCAGGTTGCCAGGAGACTGCAGAAAGGGGACGGGCGCGCGGACCACATGGTCCGCGCGCCCGTCTTGTCGCTCTCGTCGACGGCGGGGGGCACCGTCTCGAGCGGGGGGCGTGGGTCAGACGACACCCATGTCGAGCATCGAATCGGCGACCTTGAGGAAGCCGGCGATGTTCGCGCCCGCGACGTAGTTGCCTTCCACGCCGTAAGCGGCGGCGGCGTCGACGCAGGCCTTGTGGATGTCCTTCATGATGCCATGCAGACGGGTGTCGACTTCCTCACGCGTCCACGAGAGGCGCAGGCTGTTCTGGCTCATCTCGAGACCGGAGGTGGCGACGCCGCCGGCGTTGGCGGCCTTGCCGGGGCCGTAGAGGATCTTCTCGGCGACGAACAGGTTCACGCCGGCCGGCACGGTCGGCATGTTCGCGCCCTCGGAGACCAGGCCGACACCGTTCTTCAGCAGGTTCTTGGCGTCCTGCTCGTTGACCTCGTTCTGCGTGGCGCACGGGAAGGCGCAGTCGGCCTTGTGGTTCCACAGCGGGTTGAAGCCCTGGGCCGGGTCGACGGGCGTGAACTGCGCGCTCGAGAACTTGTCGGCGTACTCCTTGATGCGGCCGCGCTTGACGTTCTTGAGCTCCATGACGAAAGCGAGCTTCTCGCGGTCGATGCCGGCCTCGTCGTAGATGTAGCCGGACGAGTCGGAGAGGGTGACGGGCTTGCCGCCGAGGTCGAGGGTCTTCTCGACCGCGTACTGCGCGACGTTGCCCGAGCCTGAGACGAGGCAGGTCTTGCCCTGGAGGGTCTCGCCGCGCGTGGCGAGCATCTCGGCGGCGAAGTACACGGTGCCGTAGCCCGTGGCCTCGGGACGGATGAGGGAGCCGCCCCAGTTGCGACCCTTGCCGGTGAGCACGCCGACGAACTCGTTGCGGATGCGCTTGTACTGCCCGAAGAGGAAGCCGATCTCACGGCCGCCCACGCCGATGTCGCCGGCGGGGACGTCGGTGAACTGGCCGATGTGACGCTGAAGCTCGGTCATGAACGACTGGCAGAACTTCATGACCTCGTTGTCGCTCTTGCCCTTCGGGTCGAAGTCCGAGCCGCCCTTGCCGCCGCCCATCGGCAGCGTGGTCAGCGAGTTCTTGAAGACCTGCTCGAAGGCGAGGAACTTGAGGATGCCGAGGTTGACGGACGGGTGGAAGCGCAGACCGCCCTTGTAGGGGCCGATCGCGCTGTTCATCTCGATGCGGAAGCCGCGGTTGATCTGGACCTCGCCCTTGTCGTCGAGCCAGGGCACGCGGAACATGATCACGCGCTCGGGCTCGATGATCCGCTCGAGGATCTTGGCGTCGCGGTACTTCTTCTCCTTCTGAAGCACGGCGTCCAAGGACTCGGCCACTTCTTCAACGGCCTGGATGAACTCGGGCTGCGCCGGGTTCTTCGCCTCGGTCTCGGCGATCAGGTTCTCGATGTACTGGCTCATGAACTGCCCTCCACTAGGCCGTCACGGAATGGTGATCGACGTGCACACGGCTGCGCCCGGCGCAGCGTTCGTCCGGCCGGGCGAACGCAGTATATGCCGCCCGGCGTGATCAGACGTGTGCCACTCGGCACAAACTTACCCGTCGGGCGTGGGCCAATCGGTACAGACTGGCCAAGGCGACACGACGGAACGGCAGGACCGCGCGTCGCTTTCGGCAGGCGGCGTCGCAAGGACTAGGGCGGTTTCGGAATCCATCCCGTCGCGTCCGTCACAGCAGGATGCCCCGCGACGCGCAGATGTCGCGCTGTCTCCTGACGAACAGCGCCAAGGCTCCGGGACGGCCGTGCTCTGCACCAATCGGTCCAGTCAAGAGGGGGTCTCTTGGCCCCCGGTTACAACAAATTGACGAAGGCCGCGGCCGTCCCTATAGTGTCCTCACTGGAGAGGGCGCCAGGACCACGCACCACCTTCCGCCCATCCCGCCGCACCGACTCAACGCGCGAGCGCTTCCGCCGACGCGCGCGCTCGCGCCCGGAAAGGCAAGCGAGGCGTCCGCACCGGCGCCAGGAAGGAGCCGTTCGCATGGGTCTCAAGACGCCCGAGGAGTTCGTCCAGTCCCTCGCCGACCTGCACCTGCAGATCTACCTCTTCGGCGAGAAGATCGACGACTATGTCAACCACCCCGTCATCCGCCCCAGCATCAACTGCATCGCGATGACGTATGAACTGGCGCGTCAGCCCGAGTACGAGGACCTGATGCTGGCCACGAGTCACCTGACCGGCAAGAAGGTCAATCGTTTCGCCCACATCCACCAGTCCACGGACGACCTCGCCAAGAAGGTCAAGATGCAGCGCCTGCTGGGCCAGAAGACGGGCTCCTGCTTCCAGCGCTGCGTCGGCATGGACGCGATCAACGCCCTCTACTCGGTCACCTACGAGACCGATCAGGCCAGAGGCACCGACTATCACGAGCGCTTCAAGAAGTACGTCCAGTACCTCCAGGACAACGACCTGGTGGCCGACGGCGCCATGACCGACCCCAAGGGGGATCGCGCGTTGGCGCCGCACCAGCAGCCCGACCCGGACGTGTACGTCCACGTCGTCGAGAAGCGCGAGGACGGCATCGTCGTGCGCGGCGCGAAGGCGCACCAGACGGGTGCCTGCAACTCCCACGAGATCATCGTCATGCCGACCGTCGCCATGCGCGAGGGCGACGAAGACTTCGCCGTGAGCTTCAGCTGCCCCGCCAACGCCGAGGGCGTGTACTACATCTACGGGCGGCAGAGCTGCGACACGCGGAAGCTCGAGAGCAATGAACTCGACGTGGGCAACGCGCAGTTCGGCGGCCAGGAAGCGCTCATGGTCTTCGATGACGTGTTCGTGCCGTGGGACCGGGTCTACCTGTGCGGCGAGATCGAGTTCTCGGGCGCGCTCGTCGAGCGGTTCGCCGGATTCCACCGTCAGAGCTACGGCGGCTGCAAGGTCGGCGTCGGCGACGTGCTCATCGGCGCGGCCGCCGTGGCCGCCGACATGAACGGCGTGCCCAAGGCGAGCCACATCAAAGACAAGCTCATCGAGATGACGCACCTCAACGAGACGCTCTTCTCGTGCGGGCTGGCCTGCTCCTACGAGGGCGTCGAGATGCCCGCCGGCAACTACCAGATCGACATGCTGCTGGCCAACGTGTGCAAGCAGAACGTGACGCGCTTCCCGTACGAGATCGCGAGGCTCGCCGAAGATATCGCCGGCGGCCTCATGGTCACCATGCCGTCTGCGCAGGATCTCGCCGACGAGAAGATCGGCCCGATCGTCGAGAAGTTCCTCGTCGGTCAGTGCGACACGCCCGCGATCGACCGCATGCGCGTGCTGCGCCTCATCGAGAACATGACGCTGGGCGCGGCCGCCGTCGGCTACCGGACCGAGTCGATGCACGGCGCCGGCTCACCGCAGGCGCAGCGCATCATGATCGCTCGCCAGAGCAACCTGAACCACAAGAAGGAGCTCGCCAAGGCGCTGGCCGGCGTCGGCAAGCCGTGGGACAAGGCGAAGCCCAAGAGGCCTACCGCCGTCGCCTGACGCGCGGAGGATGATGGCCGACGACCAGGCGCCGCCCGAGGACGTCACCGTCCTCTTCTGCGGCGGCTGCAATCCACACATCGACCGGGCCGCGGTCGCAGCCGAGGTCCGGCAAGGGGCAGGCGCGCGCCGGCGGGGCACCCTGTATCTCTCCGGGTGCCCCCGGGCGTGCGCCTCGCAGCATCGACTGACCGTCGACGACGAGACCGCGGCCGTGGTGGCCGGGCCTCACGTCGACGGCGTGCCAACGGAGCCTGGGGACATAGCCTCCGCCGTCGGAGCGAAGCTGAAGGAGTGATGGGATGGACTGGAAGTCGGACTACGCGAAGAAGGTGACCACAGCGGGCGAGGCCCTGCAGGTCGTCAAGTCGGGCGACCGGGTCGTCTTCGCGCACGCCTGCGGCGAGCCTCTCGGGCTCGTCGACGCGCTCGTGGCCCGGTCGGACGAGCTCGAACACGTCGAGATCAACCACATGGTGGCCATGGGCAAAGGCGAGTACGCGACGCCCGACATGGCCGGCTCGTTCTTCCACAAGTCACTCTTCGTGGGTGCGAGCACGCGCGAGGCCGTGCGCGAGGGGCGCGGCGACTACATCCCGGTCTTCTTCCACGAGATCCCCAAGCTGTTCTGCGAGGGCTACCTGCCACCAGACGTCGTGCTCATCCACGTCTCGCCCCCCGACCGTCACGGCTTCTGCTCGTTCGGCATCTCGGTCGACTACACGAAGCCGGCCGCGCAGGTCGCCAAGACGGTGATCGCCCAGGTCAACCCGAAGATGCCGCGCACCCACGGCGACTCGTTCATCCACGTGTCTGAGATCGACGCCATCGTCGAGAGCGAGGACGACATCATCGAGTTGCCCGTCCCGAAGATCGGTCCGGTCGAGGAGGCCATCGGCAAGCACATCGCGAGCCTCGTGGACGACGGCTCGTGCCTCCAGCTGGGCATCGGCGGTATCCCCGACGCCGTCCTCCTCTTCCTGCACGAGAAGAACGACCTCGGCATCCACAGCGAGATGTTCAGCGAGGGCGTGGTCGACCTCTACAACGAGGGCGTGATCACCAACCGCCGCAAGACCATCCACCGCGACAAGATGGTGGCCAACTTCCTCATGGGCACACGCCGCCTCTACGACTTCGTCGACGACAACCCGGCCGTCAACATGTTCCCGGTGAACTACGTCAACGACCCCTACATCATCGGCCAGAACGACCGTGTGGTGGCGATCAACTCGGCCATCCAGGTCGACGTGATGGGGCAGGTCGTGGCCGACGCCATGGGCCCGGTGCAGTTCACCGGCATCGGCGGCCAGGTCGACTTCGTGCGCGGCGCCGCCCGCAGCCGCGACGGCAAGGCGATCATCGCCCTGCCGTCGACGGCGAAGAGGGGCGCCGTCTCGCGCATCGTGGCCGCCCTCGCCCCCGGCACGGCCGTCACGACCATGCGCGCCGACGTCGACTACGTGGTCACCGAGCACGGCGTCGCGCACCTGCGCGGCAAGGGCCTGCGCGAGCGCGCCGAGGAGCTCATCGCCATCGCCGACCCAGCGTTCCGCGACCAGATCCGCGACGAGGCGGCCGCCCTGTACGGGCCCGGGCGCCTGTCGCTGACGGCGCCGAGGTCCTGACCGGCGGCCGTCCACCAGCATCAGAGGCAATCACCTTCCGAGGAGGAGTCATGGCAGACCAGGCAGGCGGAGTACCGAGAACCAGCAACGACAGCGGCGGCGCGGGGCTGCGCGAACGCGGCGAGCAGGGCATGGACGTGCGCGTGCGGATGCACCGCGCCCCCAAGACCCTCATCACCGGGAACGGCTCCATCGCCAAGATCGGCGAAGAGGCGAAGAAGCTCCGCGCAACCAAGGCCCTGATCATCACCGACCCCGGCGTGGCCTGCACCGGGTCCGTCGAGCAGGTCGAAGGTCCGCTCAAGGCGGCCGGGCTCAAGACCGGCGTGTTCGACAAGGCCGTGCCCGAACCGCCCATGGGCAGCGTCGACGAGATCGTGACCTTCGCGGAGAAGGGCAAGTACGACTGCATCATCGGGTTCGGTGGCGGCTCGGCCATCGACGTGGCCAAGATGGTCGCCGTGCTCGTAGGCAGCGGCGCCAAGGTCGAGGACTACGTGGGCGTCGATCAGGTCCCGAAGAAGGGGCTGCCCATCATCGCCGTTCCGACCACGGCCGGCACCGGTTCCGAGGTCACCGCGATCGCGATCTTCGCGAACGAGAAGCTCAACGTGAAGCAGGGCGTGGTCAGTGGCTACCTCATCCCCAACATCGCTCTGGTCGACCCCGAGCTGACGTGGAGCTGCCCGGCCAACGTCACGGCGGCGTCTGGTATGGACGCCCTCATCCATTGCATCGAGGCCTACACCTCCGTGAACGCGACCATGCACACCGACCCTCTCGCCTACGAGGGCATCAAGCTCATCTCGAAGAGCATCCGCGCCGCCACCTACGACGGCAACAACGCGTGGGCCCGCCACAACATGGCGATGGGCTCGCTGCTCGGCGGCATCGCCTTCGGCAACGCGGGCGTCGGCGCCGTCCACGCCCTGTCCTATCCCATCGGCGGCATGTTCCACGTGCCGCACGGCGTCGCCAACACCCTCATGCTCCCGTGGGTCATGGAGTTCAACATGCTCTCCTGTCTGCAGTGGTTCCGCGAGATCGGCGAGGCCATGGGCGAGAACATGGACGGCCTCAGCGACCGCGAGGCCGCCGACAAGACGGTGGCGGCACTGCGTCAGCTGGCCGAGGACCTCAACGTGCCGCTGTACCTCAACGAGGTGGGCATCCCCGAGTCCGCCATCCCCGACCTGGTCAAGGGCGCGTTGACGCAGGGCCGGCTGTGGGCCAACAACCCGCGCAAGTTCACCGCGGAGGACATGGCGCAGGTCTACCGCAACATGGCCACGAAGCCCGGCACCAAGCCGCTCAAGGAGAAGAAGCCCGCCAAGAAGGCGGCGGCGGTCAAGTAGGGGCCGGCGCGCAGCCAGAACGCCGACGGCGGGCGGGCGACCCATCCGGGTCGCCCGCCCGCCGTCCGTTAAGCCCTCGCCCGGCCCTTCGGGCCGTCCCTCCGGCGGCCCAGCAGCGCCTACCCCACCGCCCGCCTGTCGGCCTGACGCCGCCCGGCGCTCACCGGGCGGCAGAGAGCCGCCCGACGCTCACCCGGCCGTGTCGTCGAGGAACTCCGCGAGCCCCAGCTCGGCCATCCTCCCCGCTGCGGGTGCGCCGGTCTGCGGATCCCATCCGGCCGTGTCGTAGTAGAGCTGCAGGGCCCGGTCGAAGGCGTCTGGATCGATCGCATGAAGGCCGGCCTGCGGTCCGTCGGGCAGCGGATCGAGAAAGCGCCGCGGCAGGACGTCATCGGCGGGCGTGAACCCTTCGCGCGCGTTGAACAGGCGCGACATCGCGAGAGCGCGTTCCCCCACGAGTCATGAGCTCCTCGAGGCTGGTGTCCCAGCCCGTCGCAGCGGCGACGAGCTCGTTCAGGGTCTCCACGCCCATCACGCTCCGCGCGACCGCGCCGAAGATGCACACGCCGAGGCAGTCGTAGAGGCTGTTCAGCAGGCTGGTCCGCCAGACGAGGTCGACCTTCGCCGGCCCGAGGTCCAGGGGATCGACCGGGCCGGGCAAGCCGAGCGGCGCCAGCGCCGGTACGCCCGGGCTCGCGTCCGTCGCGAACATCGGGTCGTGCTGTGCGAACCAGTGGTCGGCGCCGTTCGGGGAGAGGGCGTACTGCAGGCCGACACCCGTCTTGACGCGCGGATCGTGCATGGGGATCTCCTGCCCCTTGACCGCCAGCACGTGCTCGTCGGCGCCCCCGCCGATGCTGGCGGCGGCCCGCACCGACCCTTCGGCCAGCAGGCCGCCAAAGCCCTCGCGATGGGCGATCTGCTCGACGAGCGCGAGGACCACCTCGCCGTCCCCGAAGCGCAGCTCCAGCCCGCCCGTGTCCTCGCGACCGATGAGTCCTTCCTCGAAGCAGGCCATGGCGAACGAGATCGTCATGCCGGCCGAGATCGTGTCGAGCCCGTACCGGTTGCAGAGCTCGTTCGCCTTCGCGATGACCTCGAAGTCATCGACGCCGCAGTTGGAGCCGAATGCGGCGAGCGTCTCGTACTCGGGCCCTCCGTAGCGCGGATCGACCTGGATGCGCTCACCATCGACCGCGACGACGCGCTTGCAGCCCACGGGGCACGAGTAGCAGGAGCCGCGCTTGACGAGGTACTTCTGATTGAGGATCGCGCCGCCGATGCGGTCGGCCGCCGGGAAGCTCGCCGACTGCCAGTTGTTGGTGGCGAGCGCGCCGGCGGCGTTGTTCATCTCGAGGCCCGGCGGCGTGCCCTGGTCGCGCAGGATCCTCGCCAGGGGATGCTCGCCGACCAGCCTGGCGCCGGTGCGCGCCAGCTCGCGGATGCGCTCCGCATCGTGCACCGCCAGCCGCGGCGCCCCACGGACGGCGATCGCCTTGAGGTTCTTCGCGCCCATGACGGCGCCGAGCCCGTTGCGCCCGTTGAAATGACTCCGGTCGGTGACGATCCCGGCGTACCGCACCAGATGCTCACCGGCCGGGCCGATGAGCGCCACGCGCGCCTTGGGATCGCCACAGTCGGCCTTGATCGCCGCGTCCGCGTCGCCCGTCTCGAGGCCCCAGGCGAACGCGCCGTCCCGGATCTCGACGCCGGCAGGTGTGACGAACAGGTAGGACGGCGCGGCCGCACGGCCGGTCACCACGAGAGCGGCGACCCCTGCACGCTTCAGCTCCGGGCCCCAGAACCCGCCGGCCTCGGAGCGCCCGAGCGCCCCCGTCAGCGGTGAACGGGCGCACGCGACGTAGCGGGGCACGGCCGGCCCCTTGGTGCCGGCCAGCAGGCCCGGAGCGAACACCAGAAGGTTCTCCGGGCCCAGGGGGTCGGCCCCGGGCTTCGCCTCGCGTAGCAGGTACGAGAGCGCGACCGCCGCGCCGCCGAAGAAGCGGCGATGGAACGAGGGCGGCTCGTCGGCCTCTCGGACCGACCCGGTGGTGAGGTCGACCCAGACCGTCCTGCCGAACAGCCCGGCCTCATCGGCGTCGCGTGTCGGCGCTGGGCCGGCCACGCCCTCAGCCTCCCCCGAAGATCGGGTAGACGTCGACGACGGCGTCGCTCTGGAGCGGGGTCTCGGGCGCGAGGAGCTTGCCCTCGCACGAGGCGACGCCGATCAGGCCCCTCTCCACACCCACGCCCTCGAGCGCTTCCGCCAGGGTCGTACCCGCCGGGACGCCGACGAGCCGGGTCTCCGGCGCCGACGTGCCGCCGAGGCCGCCGTGAAGGATCAACCTGATCTCGAGGTCGGAAGCGTTCATGCCGCTTGCCCCTGCTCGTTGCTCGACGTCACCACTCCGTCGCGGGGACGCGTCCGGCCGCGCGGTCCGCCGAGGCAGACCCGGGGTCGCGCCCGTCCTCAGACGGTCGTCCAGCTTAGCAAATCGCTCTCAGACGAGGCGACCAGCGACGCGGGCGACGATCTCGCCGGCCTCCTCGACAGCGGCCGCGTCGAGGCCCAGGTGGGCCACGAAGCGCAGCAGGTAAGGGCCTTCGTCGAGGCACCACAGCCCGTCCGCCGCCAGCAGCTCCACGAGATCGGCCGCGCGACGGCCGGTGGCGCGCGTGTCGGCGTAGACCATGTTGGTCTCGACGGCGTCGAGGTCGACGGCGAGACCGGGCGCTGCAGCGATCCGCTTGGCCATCGCCCGGATGCGCGCGTGATCGTCGGCCAGTCGCTCGATGTTGTGCTCCAGGGCGTAGAGGCCGCCGGCGGCGATGATCCCGGCCTGCCGCATCCCGCCGCCGTACAGCTTGCGGGCGCGCCGGGCCAGCGCGATGGTGGCCGCATCCGCGGCCAGCAGCGAGCCGACCGGCGCGCCCAGCCCCTTCGAGAGACAGACGCTCACGGTGTCGAACGGTGCGGCGATCTCGGCCAGCGGCACGCCGCTGGCGACGTGCGCGTTCCAGATGCGCGCCCCGTCGAGGTGCAGCTTGAGGCCGTGCCGGTCGCAGAAGGCCCTGACCTCCCGGATCTTCTCCAGAGGGTAGACCCTTCCGCCACAGTGGTTGTGCGTGTCCTCGAGGCACACGACACGCGTCGGCGCGAAGTGCACGTCGTCGTCGTGATGGACGAGCTCCTCCATCGCCGCCGGGTCAAGGGCGCCGTCGGGGGACTCGAAGCAGCGCAGCTGGAGCTGGGAGAGCACCGCGGCGCCCCCCTGCTCGTAGAAGAGGATGTGGGCCTGGGCGTGCAGGAAGACCTCGTCGCCGCGCTGCGTGAGCGCGTGGAGCGCGGTCTGGTTGGTCATGGTGCCCGACGGGCAGTAGAGCGCGGCCTCCTTGCCGAGCAGCTCGGCGCCGTACGCCTGGAGACGGTTCACCGTCGGGTCGTCCTCGAACACGTCGTCGCCGACCTCGGCCTGCGCCATGGCCCGGCGCATCCCCTCGGTCGGCTTCGTGACGGTGTCGCTCCGCATGTCGATGACGCGCGCGGCCTTGCTCACAGCTGCCACTCTCCTTCCACGAGCACGGGCCGTCCGTCGACCGCGACGGACGGCCGCAGGATCATCATGTCCCAGTGGAGACTCGAGGTGTTCACCCCGCCGAGCATCTCGTTGTCGCCGAAAGCGAGGTGCACCGTGCCCAGGATCTTCTCATCGGTGAGTGTGTAGCCGCAGGGCTCCCCCACCGCCGGGTTGGTGCCGATGCCGAGCTCGCCGATCACATCGGCACCCTCCGTGGAGGCGGCGATGACGTCGCGCGCGAACTCGAACTCCTTCGCCGCACCGAGGAACTCGGCGCGGCCGCCGCGGAACATGACCTCCAGGTCCTCGACGCGGCGGCCGTCCCAGAACGCCAGGTCGAAGACCACGCGCCCCTCCGCCTGGTCTTCGTGCGGCGCGAGGCACACCTCGCCGGCGGGGAGGTTCGAGAGCAGGGTCTCGCGCCCTACCAGGCCGACGTCCTTGTCGATGGGCCGTCCTGCGATGCCCAGGGTGACGTCGGTCCCCTTCGGCGAGGTGATATGCACCCTCTCTGCGCCCTCGAGGGCGGACCCGAGGAGGTCGGCGCGCCGCTGCAGCTCGGCGTAGTCCACGTCGAGGGCCCGCCAGAACATGTCCTGGAAGGCGGGCCACTCGAGGCCGAACGCCGCGGCCTGCAGCGGCGTCGGGAAGTCGGTGCCGATCCAGCGGCGGCCGTCCCTGAAGAACACGTCGGTGACAGGCTTGCGGCCGCGGATGGCGGCGGCCTCCTTGCGCGGCGGGACGTCGGCGAAGAGCGCCGGGTCGCCGAGCTCCATGCGCACGACGATGACGAGGTCGGCCGCCTTGGCGGCCTCGAGCTGACAGCGCGAAGCGCGCTGCAACTGTTCCTCGGGGAGCTCGAGCAGCCGGCGGTGCGCGCGCTGGTCGCTCAGAGTGACGACCAGGGCCGTCGCGCCCAGGCGCTCGCATTCGAAGGCGAGCAGCTCCAGGTACTCGGCCGCGTCGAGGCGACCTTCGATGTAGACGTGCTCGCCTTCGCGGACGGCGGCGCACTCCTCGATGAGGCGACGCGCCACCCGTCGCACGCGGTCGTCGATCAGCTCCATGGGCACCTCCGGGGGACTCGGCCGAGGCTACACCCTCCCCCAGGCGTGGCCAACCGGCGGGCGTCGCCCACGGGACGGCGCGGAAGGGTGCAGTCTGCACGCGCCGGAGCCGGGGACCGAGACCGCCGAAGACGCCGGGCGGGGCGCGACGCTCCCGCCGGAGGCGGCTAACGGTCAGCCGCGGCGCCCTCCGCCGCGCCCGTGCCCGGCCACGCCGACTGCCCGTTGCTCAGGTAGGCGTGGATGTCGGCGGCGGCAAGGCGGGCCGCGCCCATCGCCAGGATCACGGTGGCCGATCCGGTGACGATATCGCCGCCGGCCCACACGCTGGGGACGCTGGTGCGGCCGGCGTCGTTGAAGGTCCTGATGTAGCCGCGCTCGCTGCGCTCCAGGCCCTCGCAGCCGTCGAACAGCGTCGGGTTGGGGCCCGCGCCGATGGCCACCAGCACGAGGTCGACGTTGAGCAGGTACGTCGACCCGGTGATGGGGATCGGCCGCGGCCGCCCCGACGCGTCCGGCTTGCCGAGCTTCATGGGCACGCACTCGAGCTGGCGGACCCAGCCCTGATCGTCGCCGATGTAGCGCACGGGGCTCGTGAGGTAGCGGAACTGGACCCCTTCCTGCTCGGCGTGGACGATCTCCTCGGTCCGCGCCGGCATCTCCTCCCGGGTGCGGCGGTAGACGACGTTGACCTCGCGGCTGCCCATGCGGAGGGCGGTGCGCGCGCAGTCCATGGCCACGTTGCCGCCGCCCAGGACGGCGACCCGCGTGCCTCTCGGCGCCGGGGTGTCGTAGTCCGGGAAGAGGTAAGCCTTCATCAGGTTCACACGGGTGAGGTACTCGTTCGCCGACACGATGTTGCAGAGGTTCTCGCCGGGCAGGCCCAGGAAGACGGGCAGGCCCGCCCCCGTGGCCAGGTAGACGGCGTCGTACCCCTCGGCGAAGAGGTCCTTCAGCTCGTAGAGCTTGCCGACGACGGCGTCGACCTCGAAACGCACGCCGAGATGCCGCAGGTAGGCGATCTCGGCCTCGACCACGCCCTTGGGCAGGCGAAACTCGGGGATGCCGTAGGCGAGCACGCCGCCCGGCTTGTGGAGCGCCTCGAACACGGTGACGGCGTGACCGTAGAGCACCATGTCGGCGGCCAGCGTAAGGCCGGCGGGTCCACTGCCGACGACCGCGATGCGCTTGCCCGTCTTCTCCACAGGCTTCGGGATGGTCACCGCGTCCGTGCCCCGCTCGAAGTCCGCGACGAACCGTTCGAGCGCCCCGATGGCGACCGAACCTTCCTTCTTGCGCAGCAGGCAGAGCTCCTCGCACTGCTGGTCCTGAGGGCAGACGCGCCCGCAGATCGCGGGCAGCGAGTTGCGCTGCTTGATCGTGCGGGCGGCGTCGACGAACTCCCCCGCCTTGACCTGGGCGATGAAGGCGGGGATGTCGACGTTGACCGGGCACCCGTCGATGCACTTGGGCTTCTTGCACGAGAGGCAGCGGGCGGCTTCGGCCACGGCCAGCTCGTGGTCGAAGCCGTAGGTCACCTCCGAGAAGTTGCGCGAGCGCAGCACCGCGTCCTGTTCGGGCATCTTGTGGCGCGACTCACGTGCCGGCCGTTCGGGCGGCGCGCCGGAGAGGGCGCTGACCGCGCCATCCGTCACGCAGAACGCGCTGAGCCGCGCCTGCCGGACGCCGGCGACGAAGACGCGCACCCGCGGACCGTCACAGGCGCGACAGCGCCGCTGGCCGTCGACCAGCGAGGTGCCACAGTGCGGGCAGAGCACGTCCTGCACGGCGTTGCCCTCGCACAGCTCGAGCGTCGTGGAGCGCCGTCCGCCTTCGGCCGACGGCGCCAGGTACAGATCACCGTCCTTGCTGCCGCAGCGCACTCTCAGGTGCACGGAGACCTCGCGCTGCGCCGGATCGAGGACGGTCAGCGCGGCGCGGCAACTGGGGCAGTAGGCCGCAAGGCCGGCGCCCGTGACGACCGCGCCGTCGTGATCGATCTGCTCGGCCACCGCGCTACGCCTTCGTCACCGAGCTGAGCAGCGAGAGACGTTCCTCGCGGCTGAAGGTCGAGTTGCGCCGCATGAGCTCGTCGAAGTCGACCTGATGGCCGTCGAAGTGCGGGCCGTCGACGCAGGCGAACTTGCGCTCGCCGTCGACGGTGCAGCGGCAGCCCCCGCACATGCCCGTCCCGTCGATCATGATCGGGTTGAGGCTGACCACGGTCGGCAGATCGTAGAGTCGTGTCATCTGGCAGACGGCCCGCATCATGACGAGCGGCCCCACGGCGACGGCCAGAGCGAAGCTCTCACCGTGCTCGACGAGGTCCTTCAGCGCGTCGGTCACAAGGCCGTGCATGCCGTAGCTGCCGTCGTCCGTCGTGATGACGAGCCTGTCGCACAGCCGCTCCATCTCGTCCTCGAGGATCAGCAGGTCCTTCTCGCGAGCCCCGACGATGCCGATCAGCCGGTTGCCGGCTTCCTTGTAGCCCATCAGCAGGTGATGCAGAACGGCGATGCCCGAGCCCCCGCCGATGCCGACCACCGTGCCCACGTTCTCGAACTCCATGACCGCCCCGAGCGGGCCGGCGAGGTCCCTGACGGCATCTCCGACGGCGAGGGACGCCAGCAGCGCCGTCGACTTGCCGACGACCTGGAAGATGATGGTGAGCGTCCCGTTCGTGGCGTCCGCATAAGCCACGGTGAGAGGCAGCCGCTCTCCCGTCTCGTTGACACGGAGGATGACGAACTGCCCCGGGCGGATACGGCGCGCGATCGCCGGGGCTTCCACGGTGAGCGAGATCATGTCCCGCTTCGTCAGCTCCTGCCGGTCGACAATGGAGAACACCGCTTCCCCCAGTCGCAGCTTCCCGATCTGCCGTCTTCAGCCTCGGATCATCATCACTGTACACCAGGGACGAGGCCCTTCAACAGAGCGCTTGTGGGGCCCACACGTCCCCTGACTGCGGGGCGAGCGTGCCGAAAGTGCGCGAGGACGATACCTGGCGGGGTACTGGCATCGAAGTACGAAACATATACCCGGGGGGACATAGACCGGCGACCGCCTGCAGCCCATACTGATAATGGCAGCAAAAGGGGCCTAAGGTGAACCTTATCGAGATCTTCGCTTATGTGGCAGTGGGGGCGTTCTTCGCGCTTCGCATCGCGATGCTCGCGGCGTTCGTTCTGCTGCCGGTGGCCGTCTTCAGGATGGTCCGCCACTCGGCAGTCCCGCACCGGGCACCGGCAGCAAAATAGCGCGCCGCCTGCGGCGGTCGAGAGGCCAAGCCGCAACGAGGCCGGCGAGCACGTTCCAGAACGGGATCGTCACGAGGCCCGCGAGCAGCAGCATTTGGCGGCTCGCGGGCATCGGCGTCCAGTAGATCGCCGTCTGTGCGCGCCACTCCTCCCCGAAGCTCAGCTGGCTCGGCCAGCGCAGGAAGAACCTGCCGTCCTTCTGGCCCGCCAGAGCCACCGCGTCGTTCTCGAGGGCGTTCGGCTGCTTGCCCGGATACTCGACCCAGATGTGGTCGAAGGAGACCCGCAGGTCGTAGGGGATGTGCTTCGCGGCGAGGATGCTGGCGAGGACCACGGCCCGGCTCTCGCAGTCGCCGCTCCCGGCGCGGAGCGCCTGCTCTGTTGTCGGGAAGTACCAGGGCACGCCGGCGGTCTGCCAGTCGTAGGCGTAGGGCACGACGTCACGGAGCACGCGCTGCTCGATGAGCCGCGGGTCGTTCGGCATCGTCGCGGCAAGCGCCGCGACGGCGTCCGGCTGCACCCGCGGCCGCAGCAGGTTGCGCGTGCTCTCGACGAGCACGCCGGGGTCAGGGTAGAGCGCCACGAGCGCCCAGCTGGCCCAGAGAAAGAGCAGCAGCCAGCGCGAGAACCTCATGGCTCGATTGTACCCTTGTATACTCGCGTCAATGGATGCCACCGGTCCCACCACGTTCCAGCGGGTGGCGGCGGTCCTGCGGGCGAAGCAGCACATGGTCTTCTTCGCCATCTCCCTGTCGGTCTTCACCACCGCTGTGCCGCTGATCGTCTCCTGGGCGCGCGACGACGCACCCTTCGCCGGCCTCCTCGACCGTTCGCCGGCAGTCCTGTACGACGCCGCCCAATCACGCGCGCTTTGGCTGGCCGCGGCGGTCGCGCTGTACCTCCTGGTCTTCACCTGGTTCCGCGCGGGCTACCTGCGCAGCCTCGTCGGACGGTTCCACCTGCGGCCCCAGGATGGGGCCCAGTTCCTGCGGCTGTTGGCGCTCGAGATCGCGGTGGAGACCCTCGGCGCGCTCTCGGTCTGGTCGGCCTCGGGAGGGGTCGGCACCGTCGCGGCCGTCGTCGGCCTGGCGCTCTTTCTCGCGAACCTGGCGCTGCTGTACGCCGACTACGCCATCGTGATCTCGGCGCTCGGGCCGGTGCGCGCCGTCAGCGCGTCGCTGACCTGCCTGCGCAGGAATCCCGGGCTGTCGTTCGCCGTCGTCCTGGCCGCCGTGCTCTTCCAATGGGGAGCCTTCTCGCTGCTCCATCTGCTGGCAACCGGCAGTCTCGCCCGCTCGCTGCCGGTGCTCGTCGTGTACGTCGTCCTGCTCGGCGTGGCGACGTTCGTCGCAGACGTCATCCTGATCGTCGTGTACCTCAAGACGACCGAAGGATCGGGCGATCGTGTCTGACCTGCCGGAGCGGCCGCCGCGCCCGCCTCAGGAGCGGCGCGTGGAGATCCAGCTCGGCGATCTCGGGGGTGTCGACGTGCGGCCCAGCCGGACCTTCGTGTGGCTGGGCCGGCGGCGCGCCGGCCACGAGTCCATCGTCACGTCTGGCCGCGCGCCCCGCATCCCCCGGGACCCGAGTCCGGAGCGAAGCCTCCACGTCGGCGGCGTCGAGATCACCTACGCCGGCAGTCCGGCCGTGACGCTGCCCCTTTCGGCGTTCCAGGCTGCAAGGGACTTCATCAAGCGGCGCGCCGACAGGCGCAGGATCGGGTCCTGACGGCTCCCTGGAAACGCACTGACGCCGCGGCTAGCAGGGACGCAGCGGGAGCCGGGACGCCGCGGGTAGCACGGACGCAGCGGGAAGCCGGGACGCCGCGCGACGCGCCCCTGGGCAACGTCCCGGGGACTGGCCGATGCCTCGCTGGGGGCGGTAGGATGTCTTCAGGTTGGACCGCTACAGGAGCGTGACGTTGAGTACCACCACCAGACGATCGCTCCTCGGCCGGCCGTTTGCTGAAGGGGGCAGGGCCGCGGGTGCGAAGGTGGAAGACGACCCTTGGCGCCGCGAACAGCGTACGCTCCGCATGCGACGCCTGCTCATCGCGGCGGCGGTCGTGCTTGTCTTGGCCTGCGTCCTCGCGCTGTCCGTGGCCCGCGCCGCCGGCCACTACGATCGCGGCCGGCAGGCCTTCGCCGACGGCGACTACGGGCGCGCGGCGACGGAGTTCGCGGCGGCCGAGGTGCTGACGGTCAGCTACAAGGACGCAGACTGGCTGCATCGCGCCGCCGAGCAGCAGCTCGTCGCGCGGCCGACCGACGGCATGCTCGCGCCTCTGCTGTGGCCGGAGAACTACCGGCACCTCCTGGCGCAAGCACTGCGCGATCTCCGCGAGGCCAGGTACTTCTCCGCCGCCGCGGCCATCGGCGCGCTGCGCAGCACCTATCCGACGTACCCGGTCGACCTGGGCAGACACGCCGCCAGAGCCGCCGCGCAAGGCGGCGACCGGCTGCTGGCCCAGGCTCGTGAGCTTCTCCTCGAGACCAGGTGGAGCGCCGTGAGGCTGTACGTCGACGCGGCTCTCATCCTGCAGCCTGGCTGGGCGCAGGCGGTCGAGCTCAGCCGGAGGGCCCGCCTCTTCGCCTCGGTCGCACCCCTGTACGTGGAGGCCCAGGAGCTCGCCCGCAGCGGCTCGTGGGCGAAGGCGGCGGATGCCCTCCGCCGCGTCGTGGCCGCCGCGCCCGGCTACCCGGGGGCCTATCAGCTTCTGGGTACCGCGAGGACGAAGGTCGCGGCCAAAGAGAGGCGGGCGCGCAACGCGGCCACAGCCTCTTCGACGGCTTCGCCCGCCCCCACCAGCGCGCCGACTGCGTCCCCCACGCCCAAGCCGACCTCGACCCTGCCTCCCCCGCCATGAGACACGTGAGCCGGGCCAGCCTCGCCGCCCTTCTCGTCGTGGCCGTGGCCGCGGCGGCCGCGGCCTTGGCCGCGCCTGCCGCGGCCGTGCCGTGGCGCCTGGTCCCCGACCCGCCGACGGGCTCCGCCGTGCTCCATGACCTCGGCGTGTTCGGCACCACAGGGATCGCGGTCGCCGGAGACGGCGGAGCGGTGGCCCTCTCCGTCAACGCGGGCAGGACCTGGCGGGACGCGTCCGTCGGCGTGCCGACGCCCGCGCCTCGTCTGAACGCGGTGGCCTTCACTGGCCCCGACCACGGCGTCGTGGCCGGGGCGAACGGGACGCTGCTGGTGACCACCGATGGAGGAGCCATCTGGCGGACGGCGATCGTGGAGGGCGGCGCCGTCACAACGGACATCCTCGACGTCGCCCTCGTGGGTTCGGCCGGGTACGCCGTCGGCCAAGGAGGCCTCATCCTGGCCACGAGCGACGGTGGCGAGAACTGGCGGGCGGTGCCGTCACACACGAGCGCCGACCTCAGCGCGGTCGCGATGGACGCCTCGGGGGGCGCGCTCGCCGGCGGCGCCGGCGGGACATTGGTGACCGCGCCGGCGGCGAGATGGACGCCCGTCGATCCCGCGCCCGACGACGTGGCCGATGTCGCCATCGGCAGCGCCGGTGGCGTAGCCACGGCCTACGTGTCCACAGCCTCGACCGTGCTCTCGAGCACCGACTTGACGAAGTTCACACCGATCTTCGGGCCCGGCGTCTACCAGATCTTCCAGATCGCATCCCTCGACACGCTCGATCTTCCGGAGCCGGCGCTTGCGCTCTGCTCAGAGTCCGGCGACGTGGGTGTGCTTACGCTCGCAAGCCAGGCGTGGACGACCGCGTCCTCAGCGATCAGCGCCGGCACCGCCGTCAGGACGACACCGGGGCAAGGATCGGCCTACGTGCTCGCGCCTCCCGGACACGTGCTTCGCACGCTGTCCGCCGGCCGCGAGCCGTTCAGCGTGGCACGAAGCCGCAGCGCCGTGACGGTGGGGTCCTCGGCGACGCTGACCGTGACCAGCCGCCTGCTTGCCCCGGGCGACGTCGCGCTGCGATCCAGGACCGCGGGCACGAGCACGTGGCATCAGCAGGCCAGCGTCTCGTGGGCAGGCCTGGCGGAGGGCGTCCTGCCCTTCGCCGTGAACCCGCGGTACACGACCGAGTACCAGGCGGCCTTCGGCGTCCGCAGCGTGTTCGTCGAGTGGTCGCCGACCGTCAGTATCGCCGTCCGTCCCCGGATCACGCCGGCCAAGACCCTTCTCGTGCTGAGGCGCGGGTCCACCTACCGGCTCACGGGAACGGTGACGCCCAAGCTGAGCGGAGAGTCCGTGAGCCTGTGGACCGACCGCGGCGGACACTGGCGCAAGGTCACCCTGGGCGGCAACGTGAAGCTGGTCAACGGAAGCTCCTACCGGAGCCGGGCGTTCGGGTGCCCCGTCAGGGAGACGTACCACCTGCGCGTCAAGGTGGGGACGACGCGCCGCCACGCCTCGGCCCAGAGTGCCCTGATCACGGTCAGGGTGCGCTAGAGGTCTACTCCCACTCGATGGTGCTGGGCGGCTTGCTCGAGATGTCGTAGACGACGCGGTTCACCTCGGGCACCTCGTTGATGACGCGCGAGGAGACCTTCTCGAGCAGCTCGTAGGGCAGGCGCGCCCAGTCGGCGGTCATGGCGTCGTCGCTCTTCACGGCACGGATGGCGATGGGATACCCGTACGTGCGCTCGTCGCCCTGCACGCCGACGCTGCGGATGGCGGGCAGGATCGCGAAGCACTGCCAGAGCTCGCGGTAGAGCCCGGCCTTCTTGACCTCGTCCTGCAGGATCGCGTCGGCGCGCTGCAGGATGTCGACGCGCTCCGCGGTGATCTCGCCGATGATGCGGATGCCGAGACCGGGGCCCGGGAAGGGCTGCCGCCAGACGATGCGTTCCGGCAGCCCCAGCTCCTCGCCGACCGCGCGCACCTCGTCCTTGAAGAGGAGGCGCAGCGGCTCGACCAGCTCGAAGCCCATCTTCTCGGGCAGGCCGCCGACGTTGTGGTGGCTCTTGATCTTGGCGGCCTGCCGCGTGCCGCTCTCGATCACGTCGCTGTAGAGCGTGCCCTGCACGAGGAAGCTGCGCGTCGGTGAGCTTGCGCGCCTCCTCCTCGAAGCAGCGGATGAACTCCTCGCCGATGATCTTGCGCTTGCGCTCGGGCTCGGTGACGCCGACCAGCTTGTCGAGGAAGCGCTGCTTGGCGTCGACCGCGATCAGCGGGATGCCGAGGTGCTCCTTGAACATCTCGACGACGTGGTCGGCCTCCTTCCAGCGCATCATGCCCTGGTCGACGAAGACGCAGGTGAGGCGGTCGCCGATGGCCTTGTGGACGAGCACGGCGGCGACCGACGAGTCGACGCCGCCCGACAGGCCGAGGACCGCCTTGTTGTCGGGACCGACCTGCTCGCGGATGCGCTTGACCTGCTCCTCGATGATCGACGCCGGGGTCCACGCCGGGCGTGCAGTCGCAGGCCTCGTAGAGGAAGTTCTTGAGGACGTCCATGCCGCGCGGCGTGTGCACGACCTCGGGGTGGAACTGCACGGCGTAGAAGTCGCGCTCGCGGTCCTCCATGGCGGCGACGGGGGCGCGGTCGGTGGTCGCGAGGGTGGTGAAACCCTCGGGACCGGCCGCGATGCCGTCGCCGTGGCTCATCCAGCACTGCTCCTCGGCGGCGAGGCCGTCGAGGAGCAGGCCGTTCGCGCGTCACGCGCAGCTGGGTCTTGCCGAACTCGCGGACGCCGGTCTTGGCGACCGTGCCGCCGAGCTGCAGCGCCATGAGCTGGGCGCCGTAGCAGATGCCGAGGATGGGGACGCCGAGCTCGTAGAGGCGCGGGTCGGGACGCGGGGCCCCATCGACGTAGACGCTCATGGGGCCGCCCGAGAAGATCAGTCCCTTCGGCTTGCGGGCGGCGATCTCCTCGACGGGCAGGTCGTGAGGCACGAGCTGCGAGTACACGCGGCACTCGCGCACGCGGCGGGCGATGAGCTGGCCGTACTGCGCCCCGAAGTCGAGGACGAGGACGGTGTCGAAGCCGCTGCCGGCCTCGTCGATGTGCTCCTTCATGGCGCTCGGCCTGTGCTCGCCCGCCGTCCTTCACCGTGCCGTCCCTTCTCGTCGTGCCTGCCGCGCCGCCAAGGCTCAGCCCATGCCGACCTCTTGCTCCTTCTGCAGCTTCTTGCCCTCGGTCATCAGCGCCGGCGCGACCATGACCTCGGCCTTCTGGAACGACTGCAGCGTCTCGTAGCCGCAGGTCGCCATCGAGGTGCGCAGCGCGCCGAACAGGTTGAGGGTGCCGTCGTTCTCGTGCGCCGGGCCGAGGAGGATCTCCTCGAGCGTGCCCTTGACGCCCGCCTTGACGCGCGTGCCGCGCGGCAGGTCGGGGTGGAAGGTCGCCATGCCCCAGTGGTAGCCGCGGCCCGGCGCCTCGCTGGCGCTCGCCAGCGGCGAGCCGATCATGACGGCGTCGGCGCCCAGGGCGATCGCCTTGCAGACGTCGCCGCCGGTGCGCATGCCGCCGTCGGCGATCACGTTGCAGTACTGGCCCGTCTCGAGCAGGTGCTGGACGCGCGCGGCGGCGGCGTCGGCGATCGCGGTCGCCTGCGGCACGCCGATGCCGAGCACGCCGCGCGTCGTGCAGGCGTGGCCGGGGCCGACGCCGACGAGCACGCCGACGGCGCCGGTGCGCATGAGGTGCAGCGTCGTCGAGTACGACGCGACGCCGCCCACGATGACCGGCACCGGGCAGTCGGCGATGAACTTCTTGAGGTCGAGCGGCTCGACCTTGGTCGAGACGTGCTCGGCCGAGACCACGGTGCCCTGGATGACGAGCACGTCGAGCCCGGCGTCGAGCGCCGTCCGGTAGTGGTCTGCGACGCGCTGCGGCGTGAGCGAGGCGGCCGTGAGGACGCCGGCGTCCTTGATCTCTTTGACCCGGCGTCCGATGAGCTCGTCCTTGAGGGGCTCCTTGTAGATCTCCTGCATCGTGCGCGTCGCCGTCTCTTTGGGCAGCAAGGCGATGCGGTCGAGCTGCTCGTCGGCGTTCTCGTAGCGGCCCCAGAGGCCCTCGAGGTTGAGCACGGCGAGACCGCCGAGGCGCCCCATCTCGATGGCGAACGCGGGGCTCACGACGCCGTCCATGGCCGACGCGAGCAGCGGGAGCGGAAGCGTGTGCGGACCGAGCCGCCAGGTGATGTCGACGTCGTCGACGTCCCGCGTGCGGCGGCTCGGGACGATGGCGATGTCGTCGAAGCCGTAGGCGCGGCGCCCCTTCTTGCCGCGTCCGATCTCTACATCCATACCTGCCTCCTGGCGGTGGGCGCCTTCAGGTTAAGCAAAAGACCCGGGCACGGAGTACCGGGGTCTCGGGAGCGGGATTGCCTTGCGGCGCTACAGTCATGCCGCCTCTGTCAACACCGTTGTTGGATGCTACCAAGGGGTCGGGAGAGGGTCAACGCGCGCGCGGGATGAAGAAGGCGGCCGGCGCGAGGTACTAGCCTTGTCCACGACGTTCGTGGCTTCTTCAGCACTCGGCCGTGTCCCTTCAGGAGAGCACGACACCGATGCTGCTCCACTGTCGATGAGTATCTCGAGCTGTCGAGAAGGCCGAAATACGCAGACCTCCGGTTTTGTCATCGAACCCTCGATCAGACGGCGGCTCTGATTTCCGAGACGCTCCTGACGACCGACGTCTCGCCGTTCACCGAGAACACTCTCACCCACCTTTATCGTCGTCCTGCACACGCGAAGCCTGCTCTGCTGATCCGCTCGGGCCACGAGCCGTTCGTGATGCATCGAGCGCGACCTCAGTCGCGCATTCCTTGAGAATCCGGGCGCGTTTCTCGCCGTCCTACCTCCTATCCCGTCAACGCGCGCGAGCGTAAGTAGCGTCGCCGAAACGCGCCAAATGGCACTTGGTCAGCTGTCTGAGTGCGAACGTCCGATTGAGAATCCCCCCGAATCTGCTGATTGACCGGTGAACCAAGAACCGAGGGCGACCGAGCCGGCCGCCGCGAGCCAACGCGCGCGTGAAGACGAAGGCGCGACGGACCGATCGAGGCGACGGGATCGACGGGAAGACCTGACGCCCTGAAGCCCAGGACGAGGCTGCCGCCGGGCGTCAGCGGTGGGGCGCCGGCTCCAGCTCGACCACATCGGCGGCGGCCGCCAGGCGGCGGGCCTCAGCCGCGTCGAGCACGCCGGCGCCCATCTGCAGCGTGTTGGCGCCGGCGGCGCCGAGGCCGGCGCGCAGGCAGTCCGGCAGATCGAGCTTCGAGAAGCGCGCCTCGAGGAAGCCGGCGAGGAAGGCGTCGCCGGAGCCGACACTGCTCACCATGTTCTGGAGCTCCTCGGCCTCGGCGCGGTAGACGTGGTGGTGGCGGCCCGCCTTGAAGCGAGCGATGCAGCCGAACGTGGTCTTGACGATCACGTTGCGCGCCCCCATCTCGCAGATGGCGGCGGCCGCGTCGGCCACGTCCTGCTCGTCGTGGAACTCGTGGCCGACGAGGTCCTCGGCCTCGCGGATGTTGGGCATCACGAGGTGCGGCTTGCCTCTGACGCCGTAGCGCAGGGGCTCGCCGTAGCTGTCGAGCACGATGTAGCAGTGGCGCTTGCGCAGCCGCTGCATGACCGTCGCGTAGAAGTCCTCCGGCACCTTGCGGGGCAGCGAGCCGGCAAGCACCACGGCGTTGGAGCCCTTCGCCAGGTAGTCGATGCGTTCGATCAGTTCGGCAAGTTCCTCGGCCGTGACGATGGGCCCGTACTCGATGACCTCGGTCTGCGTCATGGTCGTCGGGTCGACGAGGATGGTCGAGGTGCGCGACTCGCCGGCGATGCGCACCGTGTCGTTGAGGATGTTCTCGTGGATGAGGCCCTCGAGGATCTCCTGACCGGCGCGGCCGCCCACGAGCCCGGTGGCGACCACGGGCTGGTTCAGCGCCTTGAGGGCGCGCGCGACGTTGATGCCCTTGCCGCCGGGCAGCGTGAGACTCTCGCTCGCGCGGTGCCTGAACCCGACCTGGAAGTTGGGCACGGTGAGAGTCTTGTCGATCGCGGCGTTGGGTGTGACGGTGATGATCACGTGTCGCCTGTGAGTAGTCGCCCCCGTGACAAGGCCGGCGCCTTTGGCGCCGGCCCCTCGAGCGCCCGCAAGTATAGCGCACGGCAACGGTCGGGGGCGCGGCGCCGTGCGCGCCGCGCCCCCTCGTCACGCTCAGATGAGGTGCGCGCGACGGCCATTCTTGACACGACTCGACGCCTCGGGGTACGTTTCGAGCGCGTCACATCAAGGCGCAATCCTCGTTAGGTGAGGCTCCGGCACACATAGAGGCCGTTGCCCGGAAACGTCGAGAGACGCCGACGGGTAGGACAGGCACTACCGGCTCAAGGTTTTGCCCAAAACGGCTGAGGCCCTGACCTCTACGGTGTGCTGTGCTAAAGCTTGTGGACGAGTGAGGATCGCCCAGTCTGGCTGCTGCACGGAGCCTTCCGCGAGGGAGGCCCGTCCGCGTTAATCGCCGTCCTGCGGCAGCACCAGAGGGGGTGAGACGATGTTCTTCTTGAGCAAGCTCCTCGGCAGCCCCGTGCGCGACGCCGACGACAAGTCGGCCGGCAGCATCCACGACCTCGTCGTCTCGACCCGCTCGCCGTACCCGCGTGTGACCGCCCTCGTCCTCAAGCGCCGCGGCCGCGTCGTGCACGCGCCGTGGACGGCCGTGACCGGCTTCGAAGAGTCGGGCTCGCTGCTCAACATTCACGGCGCCGACCTCGCGGAGCGGCCCCTCGCCCCGCACGAGCTGCCCCTCGCCGAGGCCTTCCTCGACAAGCAGCTCGTCGACACCGAGGGGCACAAGGTCATCCGCGTCAACGACATCCAGCTCGTGCGCACGGGTCCGTCCGTGCACGTGGCCGCCGTCGACGTCTCGAGCAACGCGATCCTGCGGCGCGTCGGGCTGGCGCGCGTGAGCGAGCGGCTCACCAAGAGCCGCCAGCGGCCGCGCGCCAGGCTGATCGACTGGCGCGACGTCGACCTCGAGCAGACCGACCAGAGCTCGGTGCACCTGACGGTGCCGCGCACCAAGCTCGAGCTGCTGCACCCCGCCGACATCGCCGACCTCGTCCACGAGCTCTCGCCGGAGGAGCGCGCCGCCGTGCTCGACGCCCTCGACGACGAGGTGGCGGCCGACACCTTCGAGGAGCTGCACCCGTCGTTCCAGGCGTCGATGCTGCTCGACATGCCCGACGACAAGGCCAGCGAGCTGCTCGGCGACATGTCGCCCGACGACGCCGCCGACCTGCTCGCCGACCTGCCCGACGAGCGTCGCGCCCATCTCATCGCGATGCTCGAGAAGGAGGACGCCGAGGACCTCCGCGAGCTGCTCAGCTACCCCGAGAACTCGGCCGGCGGCATCATGACGCCGGACTACGCCTGGGTGCGGCTCGAAGCGACCGCCGGCGAGGCGCTCGAGAGCGTGCGCGCCCAAGCCGAAGAGGTCGAGACCGTGTACTACATCTACGTGCTCGACCGGTCCGAGAAGCTGCGCGGCGTGTTCTCGCTGCGCGACCTCCTCCTGCACATGCCGCCCGCGAAGAAGGTGCGCGACTTCATGACCGAGAACCCCGTCTCGGTGCGCACCGACGCAAGCGAGCAGGACGTGGCCGAGACGATCGCCAAGTACAACCTGCTGGCCCTCCCCGTCGTCGACGAGGACGACCGGCTGCACGGCATCATCACCGTCGACGATGCCATCGACCTGGTGCTTCCACTCGCCTGGAAGAAGCGCCTGCCGAGGATCTTCCGTTGAGGAGGCCTCGATGGCGCAGCTTCGCGACTCCCTGAGCGGACGGGCGCTCGGCCGCATCGGCCGCACCCGCTTCCTCCTCTTCCTCAGCCTCGTCGGACCAGGGTTCATCGCCGCCAACGCCGGCAACGACGCCGGCGGCATCACCACCTGGTCCGTGATCGGCTCGCGCTACGGCTACAGCATGATCTGGATCCTGGTGCTCATCACGCCGGTGCTCGCCGTCGTGCAGGAGATGAACGCCCGCATCGGTGTCGTCACCGGCCGGGGGCTCGCCGCCCTGATCCGCGAGCACTTCAGCATCAAGATCACGGCCCTGGCGATCCTGACCGTGATGGTGGCCAACCTCGGCACGACCGTCGCCGAGTTCTCCGGCATCGCCGCCGCGAGCAGCCTGTTCGGCGTGCCGCCCTACCTCGCCGTGCCGGTACTGGCGGTCGGCATCTGGCTGATCGTGACCAGAGGGACGTACCGGAAGGTCGAGCGCGTGCTGCTCCTGCTCGGCTTCGTGCTCGTCACCTACATCGCCGCCGGTATCCTCGCAGGACCGGACTGGCCGGCGGCCGCGCGCGGCGCGACGGTGCCTCACGTCGAGTCGGAGTCCCTCTGGCTCTTCACCGCCATCGCCGCCGTGGGGACCACGCTCACGCCCTGGGGCCAGTTCTTCATCCAGGCGGCCGTGGTCGACAAGAAGATCCCGCTGCGTCAGTACGTCTATACGAAGTACGAGATCTTCGCCGGCTCCGTCTTCATGACCAGCGTCGACTTCTTCATCGTGGTGGCCTGCGCCGCGACGCTGTACGACAAGGGCATCGTCGTCCACTCGGCCGAGGAGGCGGCGATGGCCCTCGAGCCCTTCCTCGGCGAGGCCGCCAGGTACCTCTTCGGCCTCGGCCTGCTCAGCGTCTCGCTGCTGGCGGCCGGCGTCCTGCCCCTGGCCACCGCCTACGTCGTCTGCGAAGCCTTCGGCTTCGAATCCGGTCTGGACATGGGCTTCCGCGAGGCTCCCGTGTTCAACGGCATCATCACCTTCTACACCGCCGTCGCGGCGCTGATCGCCTCCATCCCGGGCCTGCCCGTCGTGAGGGTCATCATCGTGGCTCAGGTGCTGAACGGCGTCCTGCTGCCGGTGATCCTGTTGTTCACCCTGCGCCTGATCAACGACCGCAAGGTCATGGGAGAGCACGTCAACGGCCGCGTGAGCAACAGCATCGCCTGGACGTTCGCCGTGGCGCTCATCGCCATGAGCGTAGCCCTGCTGGTCTCGCCGCTGGTCCGGTGAAGCCATGGCCGGGGCGCGACTCGGGCGCAGCGTCCGCCTCTTAGGGCACAGCGGCCGGAGCCGCTTTGCCCTCGTGCTCGCCGTCCTGGGCCCGGGTCTCATCGCGGCCGCCGCCGACAACGACGCCGGCGGCATCACGACGTGGTCGGTGATCGGGGCGAGGTATGGCTACAGCCTGCTGTGGCTGCTGCTCCTGATCACGCCCATCCTCGCAGTCACCCAGGAGATGGGAGCGCGGATGGGGGCCGTGACCGGCAAGGGCCTGGCCGCCCTCATCCGCGAACGCTTCAGCCTGAGACTGATGGCCTTCGCCATGCTCGCCCTGCTGCTCGCCAACCTCGGGACGACGGTCGCCGAGTTCTCGGGAGTCGCCGCCGCGTTCGGGCTGGCCGGCATTCCCTCCTGGCTCGCCGTGCCGCCGGTCGCGGCGGGCGTCTGGCTCCTCGTCACGAGAGGCTCGTACCGCCGCGTGGAGCGCATCTTCCTCTTCTTGACGACGATCTACGCGGCGTACGTGATCGCGGGGCTGCTCGCCCACCCGGACTGGCACGCCGCCGCGCGCGGCACGTTCGTGCCGTCGGCCACCGCCTCGAGCCTGTGGCTCCTCACGGTGGTGGCCGCGATCGGCACGACCATCACGCCCTGGGGCCAGTTCTTCATCCAGGCCTACGTGGTCGACAAGCGCGTCGGGCTGCACGACTACAAGTACACGCGGCGCGAGGTGTACGCGGGGGCCGTCTTCACCGACGCCATCGACCTGTTCATCGTCGTCGCCTGCGCGGCGACGCTCTACCGGGAGGGCATCGTCGTCGAGACGGCCCAGGACGCCGCCCGGGCGCTCGAGCCGATCGCCGGTGAGCTCGCCTACTTGCTCTTCGGCTTCGGCCTGCTCACCGTGTCGGTCCTCGGCGCCTCGATCCTCCCCCTCACGACGGCCTACGCGGTGTGCGAGGCCTTCGGGTTCGAGGCGGGGCTGGACCGCGACTTCTCAGAGGCGCCGGTCTTCAACGGGCTGATCACCTTCTTCATCTTCGTCCCCGCGCTCGTGGCCGTGATCCCTCACCTGCCGCTCGTCAAGGTCATGCTGGTGAGTCAGGACATCAACGGCGTGCTCCTGCCCATCATCCTCATCTACGTGCTCAAGATCGTGAACGACCGGAACGTGATGGGCGAGCACACGAACGGACTGGTCTACAACGTGGTCGCCTGGACGTTCGCGCTCGTCTTGACGGTCCTTAGCGTGGTCCTCGTCGCGTCGTCCCTGGTCTTCTGAAGGAGAGCGGAGGCCACCCGGGAGAAGGCCCGAGGCCGCCTGGGGACGGCGCCCTCTCCCCCGCCGGGATCAGCTACCGTCGACGCGTTCCGACGAGCGTGGCTCGATGTGAACGAGGACGTCCGAGTTGGGCACGCATTCGCGGATGTCGGCCTTGATGTGCTCGGCGATCTCGTGCGCCTGGCCGACGCTGAGTGACTCGTCCACGGTGATGTGGAGGTCGATGTGGCGCCGGCTACCGGCCCTGCGGGCGCGCAGCCGGTGGTAGCCGGTGATCACTTCACCCTTGTGGCTGCGCACGCACCCCCGGATGAGCTCGAGCTCGTCGGGAGGCAGCGTCTCGTCGAGCAGCACCTTCGTCGACCCGACGACGAGGCTGTAGCCCGTGTGGATGATCAGTGTCGCGACGGCGATGGCGGCGATCGGATCGATCGTCTCGATGCCGGTGATCTGCACCAGCAGGAGGCCGCCGGCCACGCCGAACGACGTGTACACGTCGGTGAGGAGGTGAGCCGCGTCGGCCTCGAGCGCGGCGGACTGCGTGCGCCGCGCCACGGGGTACAGCACCATCTTGGAAACCACGAGGTTGACGACGCCGGACACGGTCATGACCGCGATGCCGAGCCAGACGTGGTCGATGTGGACCCCGTCGATGAGCTTGTGGACGCCCTCGACGATGATGACCACCGCCGCGGCGATGATGAGGAGCGCCTCGATGACGCCGGAGAGGTTCTCGACCTTCTCGTGGCCGTAGTGGTGCTTCTCGTCCGGAGGCGCTGCGGCGCGACGCACGGCGAGAAAGGCGATGATCGCCGCGATCAGGTCCGAGCCCGAGTGCACCGCCTCGGAGATGATGGCGATAGAACCCGACAGCAGGCCGACGATCAGCTTGAAGACGATGAGGACGCTGTTGGACGCGATCGAGATCGCGGCCGCCCGCGACTTGAGCGCGTGGTTGGTCAGGTCGTCGCCGGCGCGCGAGCCCGTAGTGACCTCAGCCCTGGGCGCGTCCCGTGTCGGTCCCATTCAGCAGCCCCTCCTGGCGCAAGCGGTCGAGGAGGGCCCTACCGGCCAGTGCGCGGTGGCTGGCCTGGTCCTTCAGCTCCTGGGGCCACTCGGCCACAGTGAGGTCTGACCCCTCGGGGACGAAGACGGGGTCGTAGCCGAACCCGCCCTCACCGCGCGGCGCCTCTGCGATGGCGCCCCACCAGTGTCCCGTCGCAACGTAGTGTTCCATGCCCGGGGTGACCGCGACAACCGTGCAGACGAAGCGCGCCCGGCGCGCGAGCGGGTCGCCGGCGCAGCCGGCGAGCTCGCGCAGGAGGCGCGCCACGTTGGCCCTGTCGGCGCCGGATCCGTCGACGCCCGCGTAGCGGGCGCTCGTCACGCCCGGCGCCCACCCCAGGGCCTCGACCTCGAGACCGGAGTCGTCGGCGAAGAAGACGACGTCCTCGAGGGTGCGCTCGTCCCCCCGGCTGGGCCGCTGGACCTCGCCGCCCAGGGCGGCAAGCGCGGCGCGCAGCTCGCGATCGCGGGCGAACGCCTCGGCCAGGGCGGCCGCCTTCAGGCGAGCGTTGGCTTCGAACGACTCGATGCCCTCCGGCGGCAGCGCGATGCCCGGTGGCATGAGCAGCACCCCGTGCGGCGCAAGGATGGCGCGGAACTCGCCGAGCTTGTGCCGGTTGCCGGAGGCGAGGACGAAGCGCATGACTCGTCAGCCGAGGCGAGCGACGGCCGCCGCCTGAGCGGCCGCGATGGCGGCCGCCCCGGCGGCGGCCCGCTCCATGAGCTCGTCGAGCGTGGCGCGTTCGAACGGCTCGCCTTCGGCCGTCGCCTGCACCTCGACGAGCCGGCCGTCACCGGTGACCACGACGTTCATGTCGATCTCGGCCGCCGAGTCTTCCTCGTAGTCGAGGTCGAGCAGCGTGCGCCCGTCGACCACCCCGACCGAGACGGCCGCCACCGAGTCGAAGAGCGGCAACTCGTGCAGGCCGATGTTCTCCTGCAGGACACGCACCGCCTGGTGCAGCGCCACGTACGCGCCACTGATGCTCGCCGTCCGGGTCCCGCCGTCAGCCTGCAGCACGTCGCAGTCGATGGTGATGGTGCGCTCGCCGATACTGCCGAGATCGGTCACCGCCCTGAGGCTGCGGCCGATCAGCCGCTGGATCTCCATGGTGCGCCCCGACTGGCGGCCGCGCACGGCCTCCCTGGGCGTGCGCGTCGGTGTCGCCCCGGGCAGCATGCTGTACTCGGCAGTGAGCCACCCGCGTCCCGCGCCCCTTAGCCACGGCGGAACACCGTCTGCCACGGTCGCGGTGCAGAGCACCTGAGTGTCGCCCAACTCGATGCGCGCCGACCCGGACGTGAACTTGACCACGCCGGGCGTGATGGACAGGGGCCTGATCTGGTCCGCTTCGCGGTCTGCCCTCACCGGCGTGCCTCCTTCGACGATCGCACGTGCCTCCCGGTCTCCCCGGCGGGAAGGCCGAACTGGACGGCGCGGCGGCGGATCACCGCCAGCAGCGCCGCGCCGCCGGTGAACAGTACCACGGCCTCTCCGAGGCTCACGAACACCACGCCGTACCAGAACGGGATGTCCTGCAGCAGGGCGAGCTCGGCGGCGACCCCCAGACCGTTGACGACGACCGGCGCGAGGAGGGCGACGTAACGGGGCCCGATGCGGTGCATCGCAAGCGTGGCCACCAGCGTCAGGAGAGCGCCGAACGGGACATCCAGGACGGCGATCGGACTGGCGAGATTGGCGAGCGCCGTCCCCAGCGTGAGCCCCACGACGGCGGCCGGGTCCACGCAGGCGAACACGGTGAGCGCCTCGCTCACGCGGAACTGGACGGGTCCGTAGGCGATCGCGCTCAATCCCGGGGCAAGGGTCAATCCCGCGTACGCCGCCGCGTACAGGGCGGCGCGCGCGATGAAGCGGGCGTTCACACCAGGGCGGCGAGCTCGTCCAGCGTGACCGGCGCGACCTCGTCGAGCGGCATCTGCAGGAAGCGCGCGCCGACGGTGCGGAACGCCTCCACGTCACCGGTGCTGTAGAAGCGGTACGACCCCTCGCGTGCTTCGTCCCGGGCGATGCCCTGCCGGGCGAGGATCCCCTCGACTTCGAGGGCGATCTCGGCGGCCGGGTTGACCAAGGTGACGTCCCGGCCGAGGTGGCGCTGCAGCATCGGCGAGATGAGGGGGTAGTGCGTGCAGCCCATGATGACGACGTCGGGCCGCCGCTCTTTGAGCGGCGCCGTGAAGCCGCGGACGGCGTCGGCCAGCTCGCGGCTCGCGACGTCACCCTCCTGGATGTAGGAGACCAGTCCCGGACACGCCTGCTGGATGACCTCGGCGCCGGAGTCGAGACTGTGGATGGCGCGCGGGTAGGCCCCGCTCGCCACCGTGGCCTCCGTCGCCATGATGCCGATGCGCCGGTAGCGCGAGCTCTGGACGGCGGCGCGCGCGCCCGGCATCACCACGCCGACGATGGGCGTGGAGAAGCGCTCCTGCAGGGCGGGGAGCGCGGCGGACGTGGCCGAGTAGCAGGCCACGACGAGCAGCTTGACGCCGACGTGCTCCAGGAAGGCGGCGATCTGGACGGAGAACCGTTCCAGCTCCTCCTGTGTCTTCTCCCCGTACGGGAAGCGCGCCGTATCGCCGAGGTAGACGAAGTCCTCGCTCGGCATCGTCACGAGGCACTCGTGCAGAACGGTGAGGCCGCCCATGCCCGAATCGAACATGCCGATGGGCAGTCCGGATAGCTCTCGTCTGTCGGCTGGTTCGCTGGCCATGGTGACGTGGCGCGCCCGGCGCAGCCGGGCGCGCCGGTAGTATACCGTCGCGCCCGAAGCGTCATCTCGTGCCAAACGAATGTCCCCTCCGTGACCCCTTAAGCCCAACGGTCAGACGACCGATATCGGGGCTGGAGGCAGGAGGACCAGGGATGCGCGACGACTTCAAGATCGAGCTGTTCATCTTCCCGGACGGGACCGAGGTCGAGCTCATGGTGTTCGACCGCGACGAGCGGCCGGCGGTCGCCGCCGGGGCGGCCGACGCCGGCCACCTCACCCGCCTGCCCGTCTGCGAGAGCGCTGCGGCGCCGGCTCGTGTCGCGGTCGCCGCCGAGACGCGCGTCTGCCCCGTCTGCCACGGGGACCTCGTGCATCCCGTCGAGTGGCGGCGCTCGGGCGGGTCCAGTTGGACGCTCCGCCTGCGCTGCCCCGAGTGCGAGACCGTGCGCACCGTCGAGATGGGACGGCAAGGCGTCGAAGAGCTCAGCCGCGAGCTCTACTACGGGACGCAGGCGCTCGCTCGCGAGGCCGAGCGCGTGAGCCGGCACAACTTCGAAGAAGAGGCCGGCAAGTTCATCAAGGCCTTGGGCGCCGGCCTCATCGAGCCGATCGACTTCTAGGCCGCCTTCCGCGCGCTGCTCGCCGCCAACGCCTCGGCCGGCCTGCTCGCCATCCCGCCCGCCTCGCCTCTAGGCCCCGGCCTCGACCTGCACCTCGCCCGCCCCCGCCCCACTGTTGGCGAGCCATACCCCGGCGACGACCACCGCCGCGGCGACGCCCTGCCAGACCCCGAACCGCTCGCCGAGCAGCGCATAGGCGGCCGCCACCGCGACCACGGGGGTCAGGTTGACGAAGACGGCGACCCTGCTCGCCTCCAGAAAGCGGAAGGCGTAGTTGAGCAGCAGATAGCCCAGCACGGAGCAGGCCAGCGTGAGGTAGGCCACCGCGGTCCATGCCTGGGCTGATGGCGTGCGGACGCCGACGAGCAGCGCCTCCGCCAGGGCGATGGGAGCCACGAAGAGCGCTCCGAAGAGGTTCTGGTAGGCGGTCACGAACAGCGCCGAGCGGCTGACCATGAGGCTTCGCGCGATCAGGGTCCCGACGGCGGCCGTAAAGGCGGCCGCCAGCACCAGCAGGTTCCCCACGAGGCCGCCCTCGCCCTCGGAGCCTCCCAGCAGGACGAGCGCCGCGACGCCGGCGAACGACAGCACGACCCCGACCCACTGGCGCGGGCTGCTGCGTTCGCCGATGAGCGCGGCGCTCAACACGATCACGAACACGGGGATCGCCGCGACGATGATCGAGGCCGCCGACGCGCTGGTGCGCGCGATCCCGTTGATCTCGAGTGTGAAGTACAGGGTGAGCGACACGAAGCCGAGGAGGGCGAGCCGCCCCAGCTCGGAGCGCGTCGCCCGTTCCCGTCCCCGCCGCCACCGCCAGATGAGCCAGAGCAGGCTGCCGGCGATGCTGAAACGAAGCAGCGCGATCAGCAGGGGTTCGAAGCCGCGCAAGGCGTACTTGGCGGCGACGAAGGAGAGGCCGAAGGCGACGCTCATGCCGAGCGCGGCCGCGTACGCCCGGGCGGAGGTCCGCTGGTCCACGGCGGGTAGTCTACTGGCGCCCCCGGCAGGACCCAACAGCGTGGCATCACAGTATCGTGGAAAGAAGCTCGTACTACGTTTCCTCGATTCCAGGGAGGTCGATCATGCTTGGCGCGACCATGGTGGTTTCTACGTTGCCCGTCAGCGATCTCGAGCGAGCAAGGGCCTTCTACGCAGAGACGCTGGGCCTGGAGGTGCTGTGGGAGAGCCCTGCCGGCGTGCGCTTTCGCTGCGGGGACGCAAGTGAACTTTCGATCTTCAAGCGCCCACCGACGGTCACCGAGCACACGCTGGCACACTTCGAGGTGACCGACATCGAGGCTGCGGTCAAGGACCTCGAAGCCAAAGGGGTAGCGTTCCTCGACTACGACGAAGGACCGCTCAAGACCACCGGCCACATCGCGCCGATAGGGCCGGCACGGGGTGCCTGGTTCCGCGACCCGGACGGCAACACGCTGGGCATCCGGCAGGGCTAGGCTGAGGTCAGTGCCGGAGCGGCCGGTCTAGCTCGCGGGCCGATCCAGAAGCCTCTGGAGTCCATCAAGAATGAGCCCGAGCCCGAACTCGAAATCGGCTTTGTCGTCATAGCCGCCGTCCATCGCGTACTCGACGATCATCTCCCTGAGGTACGGGTACTCATCGGCGGGGATCGCGCTCAGGAAGGCCTCGGCCATCTCCTCGGGCTCGGCCCCGCCCCCGGCCGACATGTTCAGCTGCTGCCGGCCGAAGCCGTAGATGTAGCTGTCGAGAAGCGAGAACGCGTGCGCCGCCAGCTCGATGGGGAATCCGGCCCGTCGGAGTGTCCCGATCACCCATTCGAAGTAGCGCAGTCTCTCGAGGCCGGAGCTCTCGCGTGAATCGACCAGGGCACTTGCCCAGGGGTGACGAGAGAAGACCGCCTGGGCCGAGATCGCCCTCCGGCGCATAGCGTCCTTCCAGTCGACCTCATCTGAAGGCAGGTCGATCTCTCCCACGACGAGGTCGACCATGCCGTCGAGCATGTCGTCCTTGTTGGCCACGTGGTTGTAGAGCGACATCGCTTCGACTCCGAGCCTCAGCCCGAGCTCGCGCATCGTGAGCGACTCGATGCCGCCTTCATCCGCAAGCTCGACGGCGGCGCGCAGCACCCGCTCCCTGTTGAGCGGGGCTCGCGGTTCGGGGCGGGGCGTGAGCCGTGTCTCCATCGGCATTCTCCACTCGGAGCCTTGTGCACCTGGCGTCGCGGACAGCGTATCGCGACCGCTTGACATACTTACGCTGTAAGCACGATACTTACGGCGTAAGTATACAGCATCGTTGTCGGGGCGAGAAGCACCACGTGCCTTGACGGGAGAGGAGAGAGATGAGAGCGCTCGTTGAAGGCAACGTCCGGCAGAAGGTGGGGGGCTTCGCCGCACTCTACCTGGCCGCGGCCTACGTGGTGGCGATGCCCTACTTCCTCGTGTTCGTGAAGTACCCGAGTGTCGTGGATCCCGCTGAGAAGGTGGCCCTGCTGGTGAGCAACCACGACAGCATGCGGGTCATGCATCTGGTCACCTACATCATCTTCGGCATCGTCCTGGCCGTTCTGGCGCTGGCGCTCCACGCGCGCTTGAAGGACGGGGCTCCGGCCTTGGCTCAGGCGGCGACCGCGGCGGGGCTGATCTGGGCCGTCGTGCTCGTCGCGAGTGGGATGATCTTCAACGCCGGCGTGGGGGCGGTGGTCGAACTCCACGCCACGAACCCGGCCCAGGCCGTGTCGGCCTGGCAAGCGATCGAACCTGTGGCTCAGGGCCTCGGCGGATCCGGCGGCGAGCTTCTCGGCGGTCTGTGGGTCCTGCTCGTGAGCGTGGCGGCCCTGCGCACTGGTGCGCTGCCCAAGGCGCTGAACTGGCTCGGGGTGGCGATCGGCGCCGCGGGCGTCCTCTCGGTCGTGCCTGTCCTCGGGGACCTGGCGTACGGCTTTGGACTGCTGCAGATCGTGTGGTTCGTGTGGCTGGGGATCGTCATGCTGCCGTGGGCCGCGAGCGCCTCAGTTGCCTGGAGGCACGCGGGGGCTTCCGATCGGGACGGCGACCGGACACGCGAACCGGTCACCGAGCAGTAACGACTGCTGGCACGTAGACGACGTTGGTGCCCCCGGCAGGACGACGACGTTGGTGCCCCCGGTAGGATTCGAACCTACGACCTCGCGCTCCGGAGGCGCGCGCTCTAATCCCCTGAGCTACGAGGGCACTGAGGGGCTGCGATTGTAGCACGGAGGCGGCCGCAGGGTCGGGCGCCGGGGGACCGGCCTTGAGCCGTCCCCCGGCGCCCGACCGCCTGCGGCCTAGGCCAGCTGCTGCAGATGCGTCGCGAGCTCGACGTCGCGTCCCGTCACGCCGCCGGCACTGTGCGTCACGAGGCGCAGCGTCACCTTGTTGTAGCGGATGTCGATGTCGGGGTGGTGCTGCATCGACTCGGCTACGTCCGCGAGATGCTCGACGAAATCGACGGCGCGCGGGAAGTCCGCGAAGCGGAAGGTCCTGGTCAGCGCGCCGTCGCTGTAGCTCCAGCCCTCCAGATCGGCGAGCGCCCCGTCGATCTGGTCCTGCGAGAGAACGTCCATGCGCACCTCCGTGAGCCCGCCGTCATCGCGCTCCCGGCCGGTCGCCCGTCCGCGGAACGTCTCGCCGGCTACTCTTCCCCGCGGGCGCGGAGGGCACGCTCGACGTCACGCTGGGCGTCGCGTCGCGCCATGTCCTGGCGCTTGTCGTAGAGGTGCTTGCCGCGCGCCAAGCCGATCTCGACCTTGGCGCGGCCGTCCTTGAAATAGAGCTTGGTGGGCACAACGGTGTAGCCGCGCTCGTTGACCTTCTCCGCGATGCGGTCGATCTCGCGTGCATGCAGAAGCAGCTTGCGGGGCCTCAGGGGTTCGTGGTTCGCGATGTTGCCCTGCTCGTAGGGGCTGATGTGCACGCCGACCAGGAAGAGCTCGCCGCCCCTGACCTCTCCGAAGCTGTCGCGCAGGTTCACGCGTCCCTCCCGCAGCGACTTCACCTCGGTGCCGACCAGCACGATGCCGGCCTCGAAGGTCTCATCGATGAAGTAGTCGTGGTAGGCCTTGCGGTTGCCGGCGACCTGCTTGATGCCCTGTTCGCGCGCCATCCCGGACCTCAGCGGCGGCGCAGTCCGGGGGGCCGAGGACCGCGGCGGCGGGGCGGGCGGGCGCCGCCGGTGCGGCGCGCGGGGCGCCGGTTGGGCCCGGTCACGGGCCGATCCGGCGCCTCGACGGCAGGCGTCAGGTCGACACGCCCACGAACGCGGTCGAGTGACTCGACGCGCACCTCGACGTGGTCGCCGAGCTGGTAGCGCCGTCCGCTCGCGGGACCCACGAGCGCCGTCTCGTGGTCGCTCAGCATGAGGCGCTCGCCACCGAGGCGGCGCGACGGCAGAAAGCCTTCGAAGCAGCCGCCAAAGCGCACGAACAGACCCGCCGGGATGAGGCCGGTGACCTCCCCCGCGAAGACGGTCTCCCAGCCGTCGGTGAGGAGCCGCTGGTCGAGCAGGAAGGTCAGAGCGATGTCGTCGGCGTCGAGCTCGATACGGGCCATCGTACGTTCCATCGTCGAGCAGTCGTCGCCCAGGGTGGCAAGTGCCTCGTCCTGCGGCGCGCCCGGTCCGTCCCCCAGCTCGTGGAGGAGGGCGCGGTGCGCGACGAGGTCGGGGTAGCGCCTGATGGGCGAGGTGAAATGCAGGTAGCCGCTGCTGGCCAGGCCGAAGTGCCCCTTGTTGGCGGGCGCGTACACCGCCTGCTTGAGAGAACGGAGCAGCAGGTTGGGCCAGGCAAGGCGGCCCCGCGCTTCCCGGGCGCTTGTCGCGGCGATCGTGGCCGAGACCCGGCCGTACCACTGGCCGAGCTGTGCCGGCGTGAGCTGCCCGTCGGGCAGCGAGGGCGCCGGCACACCGAGCTCCTCGAGCTTCTCCATCAGCTCGAGCGCGCTGCGCACGTCGGGTGGCTCGTGGACGCGGAAGAGCGTCCGCGCCCGCCGCTTCAGCAGGAACTCGGCCACGGCCTCGTTGGCGGCGAGCATGAACTCCTCCACGAGGGCGTGCGACGCCGTCTCCGGCCTCGTCGCCGCGCCGACCAGCTTGCCGGTCTCGTCGAACCCGTACTCAGGCTCGAACGAGCCGATGCGCAGGGCGCCGCGCGCGAAGCGGCGCTGACGCAGCTTCGCCGCCAGCTCCGCGGCGAGCACGAGCTGGTCGACCAGCTCCGGACCGGCTTCGGTGGTCGCGTCCGGGACGGCCGCGGGCGCGGCCCCCGGCACACCGCAGGCGATGGCCGGCGGCCTGCCGAGCTGCTCGGCCGTCCCGCCCCCGGCGTCCAGCGCTTCGCTCGCCCCGGCCGCGTCCAGCACGCCGTCCACGAACCCGTAGGTGAGACGGTGGTCGCTGCTGATCAGCGAGCGGTAGAACTGCACCGACGTGCGCGACGCCGCCCGCGTCGAACGTGAACTCGGCGGTGAGGCACTTGCGAGGCTGGCGCGGCTTCAGGCTGCACAGGTCCGAAGAGAGCGCGGCGGGAAGCATCGGCTCGGCCCACAGCGGCAGGTAGAGGCTCGAGGTGCGCTTGCGCGCCTCGGCGTCGATGGCGCCGTCGTCGTCGACGAAGTACGAGACGTCGGCGATGTGGACGTGGGCCCGGTATGCCTGCCCCTCGCGCTGGACCGAGATGGCGTCGTCGAAGTCGCGCGCCGTGTCGGGGTCGATGGTGAAGGTGGGGACGGCGGTGATGTCCTTACGGCCGCGGTCGGGGCGCGCTGCGCGCGCCGCCACCGCGGCCGCCTCGTCCAGCACCTCGTCGCCGAAACCTTGACGGACCGCGCGGGCCGCGAGCAGGGCGCGCAGCGCCGCCTTGAGGTCGTCGGCCGGGCCGAGGACCTCGATCACGCGGCGCCGGTCGCCGGAGGCCGGTACCGCGAGCACCAGGTCGTCTCGCTCGAACGGCACGCTGCCCTTCGCGACCAGCCAGGTGCGTTCGTCGGCGTGCACCGGCTCGAGCGACCAAAACTTGCCCCAGCGTGCCACCCGGTAGGGGCGGGGCGTGGGTGGTGTGGCCGGCTGGCGGGGCACGGCGCCTAGTGCCTGCTGATGTAGGTCAGGGCGCGCTGCAGGGCCTCGTCCTTCTTGGTCTTGGGATCGTCCGCGGCGCGCACGTCGGGCTTGATGCCGATCTTGTTGATGTTGGTGCCGTTCGGGGTGAAGTAGTTCGCCGTCGTGAGCTTGAAGATGCCCCCGTTCTCCATGGGCAGGATCGACTGGACCACACCTTTGCCGAACGTGGTCGTCCCCATGATCGTTGCGCGGCCCGTGTCCTTGAGAGCGCCGGTCACGATCTCCGAGGCGCTCGCGGAGTACTGGTCGACGAGCACGACGACGGGCAGCTTCGTGGCCGGCGCCTCGTCCGTCGTGTACACCTTCAGGGGGTAGTGAAGCCCCTTGGTCGAGACCACCTTGCCGGTCATGAAGTCGCCGGCCACGTCGATCGCCTCCGACGAGCAGACCGCCGGGATTGAAGCGCAGGTCGAAGACGATCCAGTCCGCGCCCTTCTTCTGGAGTTTCTCGATCTCGGTGCGCACATCCTGGCCCGCCCCCTGCGAGAACTCGATGAGGTGCACGTAGCCGACCGTGTCCGCGCCGTCCTTGATGACGCGGCTCCGGGTCAACGGGATCTGGAGGGTGCGCCGCGTGAGGGTGAGCTCCTTCGTCCCCGTCTCGCCCTTCTTGCGCACCGTGATCTGGACGGTCGTCCCCGCCGCGCCCTTGATGCGCGCGACGGTCGCCTGCAGATCCGCATCCTTGGTCGGCTCGCCGTCGACGGTGACGATGACGTCGCCGGGCGCGAGCCCCGCCTCCTTCGCCGGAGACCCGACGAAGACGTGCGTGATCTGCAGCCCGTCCTTCGACTTCTGCAGCGCCGCACCGATGCCCGAATACTCGCCCTTGATGTCTTCTTCGAGAGCCTGCGCCTCCTTGGGCGGCAGGTACACGGTGTAGGGATCGTCCAGGGACTTGAGCATCTTGTCGATGCTGGTCTGGCTCAGCTCCCCGACGTCGACCGGCTTGTAGTAGCGCCCCTGCAGTTCCTCGAGGATGCGCTGGGTGAGCCGGCCGGCCTGGGCGGCGTTGTCCTGCTGGCGCGGGCTCAGGCGCACGACGTTCTCGCCGTGCACGCGCCAGCCGGCGAAGTAGCCGATCAGGAAGCCGAGCGCGACCAGCATGATCACAAGGGATGTTCTCAGTACACGCATCGTCCGGTGATGGTAGCGGGGCAGCGGCGCGTCAGGCAAACAGACGACGCCTCGTTACTGTCAGGGCAGGTACCCCATCGGGTCGACGGGCGAGCCGTTGACCCTCACCTCGAAGTGCAGGTGCGGTCCGGTGGAGAACCCGGTGCTCCCCACATACCCGATGAGCTCGCCCTTGCCCACCGTCTCGCCGAACGAGACGCGGATCGACGACTGGTGTGCGTAGAGGGTGCTGATGCCGCCCCCGTGGTCGATGATCGTCGTGTTGCCGTAGCCGCTCATCCACGTCGCGTAGATGACCTTGCCCGCATCGGCCGCCACGATGGCGGTCCCCATCCCGGCGGCGATGTCGATGCCGGTGTGCATGCGCCGTGTGTGAAGGATCGGGTGCATGCGCCAGCCGAAGCCGGAGACGACCGTCCCGTGCGTCGGCCAGACCATCGACCCGGTGCCGTGTCCCCCACCCGAGTTGCCGTTGATGATGCCGGTGAGGCGGCGGCTCTGGGCGAGCAGGTTGTCCTCTTCGCGGCGCAGCTGGCCGAGGTTGTGCTCGACCGCCTTGAGCTTGTCCCGCTTGGCGGCGCGTGCCTGGACGACCTCGAGACGCTGCGCCTCTTGCGCCGCCTTGAGCGCGGCCAGCTCGCTGCGCTTCTCCTCGAGCTGGCTCGCGAGACGGGCGGCCTCCGTCTCGTCCTGCTGGACAGCGTCGCGCTCTGCCTCGACCTCGTTGCGGGTGGCCTCGAGCTGACCGACCAGGTCGTTCTCGCCGCCGATCATGTCCTGCACGACACGCAGCCGGGACACCAGGTCCTCGAAGCTCGTCGAGTTGAGCAGGACGTCGAGATACGAGAGGTCGCTCGCCTTGTACGTCAGGACGATGCGTTGTTCGAAGGCCTTCTGCTGCGCGAGGAGACGCGCCTCGGCCTCGGCCAGCTGCTCGCGCTTGAGTTTGAGCTCGGCGCGCAGCTTGTCGAGGCGCCCGCGCGCGTCCGCGAGGTCCTGTTCGACGGCCGTGACCTTCGTGGTGAGCTGCGCCAGGCCGGCTTCGATCTGGCCGAGATTCTCGTCGATGCCCGCGATCTGCTGGTCGAGCGAGGCCTGCTTGGCCTTGGCCTCGTCGATCCTCGCGCGGGCGTTCTCGAGACGCTGGCGGTTGCGCGCGAGATCGTCCTGCGCCTGGGCTGGGGTGATCGCACGGGCCACATCTGGGACGAGCCCGAGGACCGTAGCGGCGGCGAGCGCCACGAGGATGACGATGAGCCGCTTCGTCATGCTGGTCACCCAACCTTCTTCGGCAGCGGCGCCGTTTCCTGTAGGCGGTGCCGCCTCCGGCGGGCCCCGCCAAGCGGGCGGCGCCCCTGCCTTCTCAAGTCCGCAGGTAGCGACGCAGGGCGACCGAACTGCCCACGGCGCCCAGGGCGGCCCCCAGCACGGCGAGCGTCGGCAGCAGGCCCAGGGGCCAGGTCGTCGACTGCCACCAGAGGGGGTACTTGTAGAGGGACAGGTAGTCGAGCGCCGAGCTCTCGATCCAGTTCACGAGCGCCCAGTTCGAGACGTAGACGGCGAGCGCCCCGAGGATCGCGCCGATGAGGCCGGCGATGAAGCCCTCCATCACGAAGGGCCAGCGGATGAACCAGTTGGTCGCGCCGACGAGACGCATGATCTCGACCTCGCGGCGGCGCGCGAAGATCGAGAGGCGGACAGTGGTCGAGATCAGCAGGATGGCGGCGACCGCGAACAGCCCGGTCGCGACCCACATGCCCTTCTCGATGAGATCGATCGTACCCAGCATACGGCGCACGGTCTTGGCGGCGTACTGCACGCCGTCCTTGGTGCCCGACGAGTTCGCCACGATCGGGTCGTCGTAGAAGCGGGCCGCCACGGTGTCGACCTCGTCGGCGTCCTTGACGTAGATCTCGTAGGACGCCGGCAGGGGGTTGACCGGCAGATCGGCGGTGATGCGGTCGCCGAAGCTCTCACGGAAGCGCTTGAGCGCTTCTTCCTTCGAGACGAAGACGACGTTCTTGACCTCGCTCATGGCGTTGACCCTCTGCTCGAAGGCCTGCAGTTGCTCGGCGGTCGCGTCGTCCTTGACGAACACCTCGATGAGCACGCGGTTCTTGAGACTGGTGGCGCCCTCGTTGAGGTTGCGGTCGGTGACCAGCACCATGCCGAGGATGGCGGTCGAGATGAAGACGGTGATCACGGCGGCCATCGTCATCACCCAGTTGCGGCGCAGCGAGCCGAAGGCCTCGTTGAGGAAGAAGCCGAACCTCATTCGGCCACGCCCACCGGGATCTCCTCGGTGACCTGGTCGTAGCTGCCGCGGCGCTCGTCGCGCACGAGGCGGCCCGCCTCGAGCTGCAGGACGCGCCGCCGCATCCGGTTGACCATCTCGCGGTCGTGGGTCGCGACCACGATGGTGGTGCCGGTGCGGTTGATGCGCACGAGCAGCTGCATGATGCCGATGGCCGTGTCGGGGTCGATGTTGCCGGTGGGCTCGTCGGCGAGCAGCAGCGGCGGATGGTTGACGAAGGCGCGCGCCACCGAGACGCGCTGCTGCTCGCCGCCCGAGATCTCCTGCGGCAGGCTCGCCATCTTGTCGTTGAGCCCGACGAGGTTGAGGATCTCGGGCACCTTGCGACGGATCGAGCGGCGCGGCTCGCCGACGACCTCGAGCGCGTACGCCACGTTCTCGTAGACGGTCTTGTTGGGCAGCAGCTTGAAGTCCTGGAAGACGCAGCCGATGTTGCGGCGCAGCAAGGGCACCTTGCTGCGCCTCAGGGTGCCGAGGTTGCGTCCGGCCACGAGGAGTCGACCCTCATCGGGCTCGAGCTCCTTGAGCACGAGCTTGATGAGGGTCGACTTGCCGGATCCGGAGGGGCCGACGAGGAAGACGAACTCACCCTTGCCGATGTGGCAGGTGAACTCCTGGAGGCCGACCACGTCCGGGTCGTAGATCTTGGTGACGTTCTCGAAGACGATCATGGCGCCCGGCAGCTCCTTACGTCGCCGTAGGCCAAGGGCTGATTATGAAGGTAGAGACTTTGAAGTCAAACCGCGCGCCGGGGGCGTCGGCGGACCCTTGCGGGGTGTGTGCCTCATCGTAACCCTCCCTCCACGACAGAGGGGGCTGCCGGACGCTGAGAAGGACCAGTTGAGCGAGCCAAAGGAGCACTGGTGGTCGGCAACCCCCGCCCCATGTTCGGCCCTCGCGAGGGAATCCCTTCGGGCACATCAGCCGGGTCGCGTCCCGGCGGCCGGCGTGACTCAGGCGTTGATGGTGATCGCCTGAGGCGAACAGACCTGGAGGCAGCGGCCGCAGAGGCGGCAGGCGTCGGGGCTGACCGCGGTAACGGTGCGTCCGTCGCTGCCCCAGGCGAACACGCCCGCCGGGCAGGCGCCGAAGCAGCGCCCGCAGCCGACACAGCGGGAGCTGTCGACGACGACGCGGGTCGAATCGCCGGACGAGCCCGACCCCTGTGACTGGCTGTAGCCGTCCTGGCCGTAGCCCGATCCGTCGTCCTGCCCGGAGGTAGCGGAGCCCTGAGACGAGGCGACCGAGCCCTCGGAGCCGTCGGCTGCCTGCGTCGTGGAGGATCCTGAACCGGAGGCGTCGCGGGTGAGGAGGCCGATGCCGACGAACGCGACGGCGCCGGCCGCGAGCGCGGCGCTCAGGAAGTCCCTGCGAGCGTACAGTCGCTGCCGCTTGCCGGAAGCCTCGCCGTCGACGAGCGAGTGGCTTGGGGCGACAGCCGTCTCCGGCGCTCGCCGGGTGCGGGAGGGCTCGTCGGAGAACTCGCGCCGTGTCATCTTCCAGATCCAGCGCCAATGCAGGACCAGATGACCGGCCACGCCTGCCGTGATCAGCACGCCGCTCCAGTCGTGCAGCACGTGCCACGTCGCCGCACTGAGGCCCAGCATCCCGCCGCTCGTCCACCAGCTCGCCGGCAGCAGGAAGAGGATGCCGCTCACGGCGCAGACCACGAATGCACCGGCGGTCACGAAGTCGACCCAGTAGTTGACGCTCGCTCGCTTCACGCACGCCCTCCTCGAAGAAAGGGGCGGCCGCATGACCGCCCCCATGGCGACGGGGAGCCTAACGAGCTCCACTGAGAGACGCCTGAGAGCGGCCTGAGCGAGCGATGAGAGCCGGGGCAGGGCCCCCGCAGCGAGACCTACGCCCGCAGCGAAGCTGGGCCGGCGGCGAGCCCTACGCGCACAGCGGGGGCGGGGCCGGCGGCGAGACCTACGCCCGTGCCGGTGCCGGCTGGGCGCCCTCCCCGAGCAGTCCGACGACAGCCTCGACGGCGTCGAGGATATCGCCACTCGCCACGAGCGCCTTCATGGCGTTGTGGTCCGGGTACAGCGGCCTGTCCTCGCCGAGGTGCGCCACGTGCTTCCTGATCGTGTCCTTCGCGGCCCGCACGCCGGCTCCCGGGGTGAAGTCACGGAAGTCCAGCGCCTGGGCGGCCGCCATGAACTCGATGCCGAGGATGGCGTCGGCGTTCTCGAGGATCTTCCGGTTCTTGAGGGCCGTGTTCATGCCCATCGAGACGAAGTCCTCCTGGTCGGCGGCCGCCGGGATCGACATGGTCGACGCCGGCGCGGAGAGGATGCGCTGCTCGACGATCAGCATGTCGGCCGCGTACTGGCTGAGCATCAGGCCGCTGAAGAAGCCGGGGTCAGAGGTGAGGAAGTCGGGCAGCCCCTGGCTGAGGGCCGGGTTCTCGAGGCGGTTCATGCGGCGCTCGCTCAGCACACAGACCATGGTCACCGCCTGTCCGACCAGCTCCATGGGCAACGACACCGGCGTCCCCTGGAAGTTCGCGCCGGTCAGCGTGAGGTTCTCCTCGGGCACCCAGATCGGGTTGTCGCCGACGCCGTTCAGCTCGATCTCGACCTGGCTGGCGGCCCAGGCGACCGCGTCGTGGGCCGCCCCGATCACCTGGGGCGACGAGCGCATCGAGTAGGCGTCCTGGACCTTGGTCTTGATCTTCCCGGTGGCCAGGTCGCTGCCCTCGACGCAGGCGCGGATGGCGGCCGCGGCGCGGACGGCGCCGGGGAAGCCGCGCAACTCGTGGAGCTTGGCGCCGTACGGCTTGAGATTGGCGAGCAGGGCTTCGAGGCTCATGGCGCAGGCGATCTCGGCCTGACGAAGCCAGCGGTCGACGTCCCAGATGAGCAGCGCGCTCATGGCCGTGAGCACGTTGGAGCCGTTGATGGTGCCGAGCCCGTCGCGCGCCTCCAACCCCGGGACGGGGATGCCGGCGCGCTTCATCGCCTCGCGCCCGGACAGTCGCTCGCCCCGGTAGAAGGCCTCGCCCTCGCCCATGAGCACGAGGGCGAGCTGGGCCATCGGGGCGAGGTCGCCGGAGGCGCCGACCGAGCCCTTCTCGCAGACCACGGGGGTGACGCCCTTGTTGAGCATCTCGACGAGGGTGAGGGTGATCTCGGGCCGGATGCCGGAGTTGCCATGCGCGTGGACGTTGACGCGGCCGGCCATGGCGGCCCGCACGACGTCCTGCGGGGCGGGCTCGCCGATGCCGGCCGCGTGGTTGTACACGAGGTAACGCTGGAACTGCTGCACCTGCTCGTCGCTGAGGACGATCTCGCTGAACTCGCCGATGCCCGTGTTGGTGCCGTACATGATCTCGCGCGCGGCGATCTTCTTCTCGAGCATCGCGCGGCAGACTTTGATGCGTTCAACGGCTTGGGGATCAAGCTCGACCGGTTCGCCCTCACGGGCGATGCGGACGAGCTTCTCGATGGTCAGCGACTGGCCGTCCAGCACGATAGACACGGCGTCTCCTCTCGGGGGTGGTCCTGCATCAGGCGACTGTAGACTGGGCGAGGCGGCGACGAAACCCGGCGAGCCCTCAGGCGGTAGCCTCGAGCAGCCGGCGCAGCGACCGCTTCGGATCGCGCACGATCGGCGCGCCGTGGTCGAAGCACAGCACGCCGAAGCGGAGGTCGAGGAGCCGACGCACGCTGCGCCGCGTCTCCGCGGGATCGTCGTGGTACTCGGGCGGTATGAAGAGAAGCTCTCCTCCGCCCTCGTGAGACACCAGGTCGGAACAGATGAGGACGCCGGGGCTGCCCTGGCGCAGCAGCGAGTAGTGCGGCCATTCGGGCCCCGGCGTGCGGACGGCGACGAGGCCGCCGGGCAGGACGTCGCCCTCCGCGTACCTGTGGTCGGGCTCCTCGTCCGCCGGCGGCGCGTCCGCCGGCAGCCAGACCTCGGCGCCGCACTCGCGCCGGTAGCGCCAGGCGGCGCGCTGGTGCGTGCGCGCGTTGAGGACGACGGCGGACGGCTTGGGGAGGCGCGCCAGCGCCTCGTCGGAGAGGCGCACCGGATCGACGAAGACGCACTCGTCGCCGCTCACGATCGCGTGAGAGCTCGAGATCGCGCCGCCGATGTTGCTGTTGTGGATCTGCCAGTAGTACAGACCGTCGACCACCTCGTGGACCTCGGCGGCGACCTCACGCGGCTCGGTCATCGTGTCCTCCTCGTCGGCCGGCGGCGGGGCCGGTCACCAGCGCTCGTACCTGACGAGCTCCTCCAGCGGCCGCCGGCTGGTGCCGGCAGACGCCTTGTCTGGATACCCCAGCGGCGTGAAGGCGATCGGCTCGACGTCGTCCGGCAGGCCGAGCACCTCGCGCGCGGCGGCGGGATCGAAGGCGGCGATCCAGCACGTGCCGAGACCGAGACTCGCGGCGGCAAGGATCAGGTGGTCCATGGCGATCGTGGCGTCGACCTCGTCGTAGGGCTTGTCGTCCATGCGCCGCCAGGCTTCGCCGGGAACGGCCACGACGGCGATCACCAGCGGGGCCTGCGTGAACCAGGCGCGCGCGTACACCCTCGCCAGCTCTTCCTCGCGCCCCCGCGTGTGGATGACGACCAGGCGGAAGGGCTGGCGGTTGGCGGCCGTCGGTGCGAGCTGCGCCGCCTCGAGGACCCGGTGAAGGGTGTCGTCGTCCACGGGATCGGCCTTGTAGCCGCGTACGCTGTAGCGGCTCTTGATCGTCTCGAAGAAGTCCATCGTCCCTCCTGGTGTGACCGGAGGAAACGTAGCACAGCGAAGGGGCGGGCGGCGCGAGCGCCGCCCGCCCCTTCGCCGACTCACTGACGGTGGAGCTGAAGACGGCGGATGATGCCTACGAGCCCCATCGAGAGCCCGACGGCGACGCTCGGCTCCTCGTGCAGCAGCCGCAGGAAGGCCGGCCGGCCGATGCGGGCGACGGTCATCTCGCCATCGGCGACGATCGTCGCCGACCGCGGCAGGCCGTCGAGCAGAGCGAGCTCCCCGAAGTACTCCCCTGGACGCAGGTTCCGCCGCTCGCCTTCACCGGTCATCATCGCGCCCTCGCCGTCGAGGATCACGTAGAAGGCGTCGCCCGAGCCGCCCGAGCGAACCACGACGTCGCCGGGCTCGTAACGCCGCAGCTCGGCCAGGCGCGCGATCCGGCCGAGGTGGCGCTTCGAGAGCTCCCCGAACAGAGGCACGTCGGCGAGCGCCTCGCGCCACCCGGGACCGAGCGTCTTGACCTCATCTCCCTTCAGGCTGTCGTGAACGAGCTCCGGAGACAGGACGGTCGCATGCGTGCTCATCGGGATCCCCCCTGGGCATAGCCCCAGCGTCCCTTCTCCGCCGGGACGCACTGCCACTTTCGTACACCCATGAGGATGGGGCGGTCAACATTCGCGCATGACACGGACCGGCGGCACGCGTCAGAATCGACCCCGCAGCGGCGAAGGGAGGAGACCATGGACGACCATGACCCAGGCGAGGTCGTGCGCGCAGCCGAGAGGATCGTCGAAGCATACGGGGCCCACGATACGGAGCGGTACTTCGCGTCGTTCCATCCCGATGCCACCTTCCTCTTCTACACGTCCCCGCGGCGCCTCGGCTCTGTCGCCGAGTTCAGGGCGGAATGGGAGCGCTGGGAGCGGGAGGACGGCTTCAGGGTCCTCGACTGCCGGTCGTCTGACCAGCACATCCAGCTCCTCGGGGACGTCGCCAGTCTTCACGCACGTCGTCGACAGCACGATACGCACGGCCGGCGGGGAGGAGCGCTCGACCGAACGAGAGACCATCGTCTTCGCGAGGCAGAAGGACGGACGCTGGCTGGCCGTGCACGAGCATCTCTCGCCCGGGCCCGAGGGGGACGAGGCCTAGCAGCCCCACCACGTCCGGGAAGGAGCACCATCAGTCGCAAGGGCTGGGCGCTGTTCATCGCCCTGTGCATCATCTGGGGCATCCCGTACCTGTTCATCCGGGTCGCGGTGCGCGAGGTGTCGCCGGCGGCGCTGGTCTTCTTCAGGACGGCGCCGGCGGCGCTGCTGCTCGCGCCCATCGCCCTGCACCGCGGCGAGCTGCGCCAGGTGCTGGGGCACTGGCGGTGGGTGCTCGCCTACACGGCCGTGGAGCTGGCGATCCCGTGGCTCCTGCTCTTCCACGCGGAGCAGCGGCTCACGAGCTCCATGGCCGGTCTGCTGATCGCGGCGGTGCCGCTTGATCGCCGCGGTGCTCTACCGCCTCGCCGGGTCCACCGACCACGTCGACGCCCGCCGGATGGCGGGCCTGGTGGTCGGCTTCGCCGGCGTGGCGGCCCTCGTCGGCATCGACATCGGCGGCAGCGACCCCCTCGCCATGATCGAGGTGCTCGTCGTAGCGGTCTGCTATGCCACCGGCCCGCTGATCATCAGCCGCCGTCTCGCCGCGCTGCCGAGCCTTGCGGTCATCGTGGCGTCGCTCGCGATCACGGCCGCGCTGTACGCTCCCCCGGCGCTGCTCAGCCTGCCTGATTCCATCTCACGGGACGCGCTGGCGGCCGTGGTCATCCTGGCGGTCGTCTGCACGGCCGTGGCCTTTCTCTTCTTCTTCGCCCTCATCCGCGAGGTCGGGCCGTCGCGCACGACCGTCATCACCTACATCAATCCGCTGGTCGCCGTGCTGCTCGGGGTGGCGCTGCTCGACGAGCCGTTCACCGCGGGCATCGCCGTCGGGCTGCCGCTGATCCTTATTGGGTCGCGTGCTCGGGACGGCGCCGTCGCTCAAGCGGCGCGGTCCGGAGGAGTCCCCGGCGACCGCGCCGCCCGCCTGAGCCGTCCCTTCCCGGGGCCGCGCCCGCCTGAGCCGTCCCTTCCTGCGGCCCGCCCGCCCAGGCTAGATCCGCGCCAGGACCTGCAGTGCCACGAAGAGGACGATGATGGCGAGGATCGCGCTGAAGTCGATGCCGACACCGCCGAACCGGCCGACCGGCAGGATACGGCGGAAGAGCGCGAGATATGGCTCGGTCACTTCGAACAGCACGCCGTAGATGCGCGCGGCGACCCCGCCCGGCCGCAGCGGGAACCACGAGAGCAGCGCGCGCCCCACGATCATCCACGCGTAGACGGTAACGGCCAGGTACAACAGGTAGACGAGAGGACTCATGCCTGCAGTCTCACCCCTTCAGGTAGCGGTCGAACCACTCCAGCACGATCTCGAAACGCTGCACCCTGTGGACGGGGTGGCCGGAGCGGGTGAGCTCGTGGGACTCCGCCGGAAAGCGCACGAACTCGACCGGCCGCTTGAGCAGGCGGAGCGTGACGAAGAGCTGCTCCGCCTGCTCCATCGGACAGCGCAGGTCGTCCTCGGAATGCAGGATCAGCAGGGGCGTGTGGATGTCCTGGGCGAACGTCGCCGGCGAGACCCGCAGGTAGCTCTCCACGTCCTCGTAGAGGAAGCTGCCCATGTAGCCCTTGAAGTCCCAGCCGAAGTCGCTCGAGCCCCACTCCGACACGAACTGGTTGACGGCGCGCTCCGAGACGGCGGCCTTGAACCGGTCGGTGTGGCTCACGATCCAGGACGTCATGTAGCCCCCGTACGAGCCGCCGATCACGCCGAGCCGCTCGCCGTCGATGAAGTCGAAGCGCCGGACGGCCTCCTCGATGGCCGCCATGCAGTCCTCGTAGTCGACGGAGCCCCAGCCGGGACCGAGCTCGCCGGGGCCGCGGATCGCCCGCGCCCAGTCCTCGCCGTGACCGGAGGACCCGCGCGGATTGCAGAAGACCACGGCGTAGCCACCGCCCGCATAGACCTGGAACTCGTCGAAGAAGACGTTGCCGTACTGGCCGTAGGGCCCGCCGTGGATGTTGAGCAGGGCCGGGTACTGCCTGCCCTGCTCGAAGCCGGCGGGCCGCATCACCCAGCACTCGACCTCGCTCCCGTCCGCCGAGACGGCGGTGAAGCGCTCGGCGGGGACCAGCTCGCGGCCGGCGGCGAACGCCTCGCCGGCGCGGGTGAGCCGCCGGCCGCCCGCCGCCACCTGGAGCCGGTCGTCCGCCTCGCCTCCCGTTTCGCCCGCTTCCGTGACGAACAGGTCGGCCAGGCACGTGGGGCCGCTGGCCGCGAAGACCAGGCGCCCTTCGACGAGGTCGTAGCCGGTCACCGTGCGCTCGCCGCCGACCAGCAGGCGGGGCTCGGCAGACCCGTCCGCGGGGACCGCGTAGAGGTGCGTGTTGCCCCGGTCTTCGACGGCGAACAGCAGGTCGCCGTCGTGCCAGATCGGCTCGCGGATCGACGGGTACGGCCCGCAGTTCCGGTCCAGCGAAGCCGTCACGAGCCTGACGGCTCCGGTCGCCGCGTCCACGACGGCGATCTGGACGTGCTTGGGGTCGTCGAAGACGGCCGGGTAGCGCAGGCCGGCGATGGCGCGTCCGTCCGGCGACCAGGAGAGCTGCTCGAACTGCCCGCCGCCCTGGGTGAGGCGCCGAGGCTCCCCGCCGGCGACATCGGCGAGGTATACGTCATTGACGGGCTCGGTGTCCCAGTCGGGGTGCCGCGCCGACACGAAGGCCACGGTGCGGCCGTCGGGTGACCACGCCGGCCACGCGTCCTCGTAGTCGCCCGTCGTGAGCTGCACCGCCTCTGACGAGCCGTCCGCGGGCACCGTGAAGAGGTGCCGCGGTCTGTCCACCGTCCAGCCGACGTGCTCGAGCTTGAACTGCAGCCGGCTGAAGCGGCGCGGGCGGCGGCGGCGCAGGTCCTCTTCGTCGTAGGCGCTCGTCGCGCACCCGCGCCACGAACGCCAGCGTGCCGCCGTCGGGCGACCAGACGGCCTCGGTCACGTCTTCTTTCAGCGAGGTCAGTCTGATGGCCTCGCCTCCCGCCTACCGGCACGACGTACAGCTGCATCGTCTCGCCGTCACGGTTCGACACGAACGCCAGCCGCGTCCCGTCGGGCGACCAGCGCGGCTCCGCGTCCCGCTTCGTGCCCGACGTGAACTGTCGCGCCGCGTCGCCGGCGTCGAGGTCGGCCAGCCACACCGCGCCGCGATAGTCGTTGGCCGTCTCGTCCACGCCCTTGACCACGTACGCCACCTGATGGGCGCCGGGGGCGAGCCGCGGATCGGCGACCCCCGTGAGCGCGTAGACGTCGTGCGGCTGCATGCCCGCCATGCTCAGCCTCCTGTCGGATCGACCGGACCCGGATGTCGCCACCGGCGACGTCCACCGCGTCCGGCTGGTGTCAAGGTCTGTCTTCTAACCGAGGTCGCGCCGCCAGTCCCACTCCGGTGCGATGATGGGCGTCCCCTCCTCGTCCTCCACCTCGCGCCGCCAGGCGACCCGTTCGCTGACCCGGGACCTGAGCCACCAGCGCAGGGACTTGTGCTCGTCCTCGATCGCCTCCCGGACCGCCGCGAGACGTCCGTACGTCCGCGTCACCTGGTCCTCCGGCAAGCCGTAGTCGTCGAGCCGGTCCATGACCGCGCGCAGGTTGGCGGTGACGTCGTGGTACAGGCCCCAATCCCGGGCGCACACTTCGGCGAAGTACGGCACGTCGATGGAGAGGTCGTCGTCGTCCTCGTGCAGCGGCAGGTCCTTGAGGAGCGCGATGACGTCGTGCACGTCCTTCTGGTTGATGCGACCGATCTGCAGCTTCGCGATCAGCGTGTCCACCGGGGAGATGGCGTAGTCGTCGATCTCGAGCCGGCCGCGCACGTCGACGTCGTGGTCCATGCGCATCACATCGAGGAAGACGTCGACGTGATCGACGAGGGGCGGCTCGCCGGCGGCAGCCGGCGAGCCGCCGGTCCCGCCCTGTGGCACCGTTCCGACGTCCCCGGCCGCTCCGCCGCCCGGGATCGGGCCGCCCTCCCTGCCCAGAGCGCGGGCGGCCTCCCTCAGCCGCTCCAGCTTGATGAACTGCAGCTGGCCGCCGGCGGTGGACTGTGTCACGTAGCGATTCTCGACGTAGCCGAGGCCGGTGAGCACCTCACGGAGCTCCTTGTCCTGGTCTGACAGGGCCACGAGGTCGATGTCGGAGTGCTCGCGGTCGAGGAAGACCAGATCGACGCAGTGACGCCGGACCGCAAGCCCGCCGGTGAGGCGCAGCGTCACGCCGGCGCGGCGTGCCGTGTCGATGAGGGCCATCGCCTCGGCGAGCAAGCAGGTCGGCGCGGCGCGGCGCCTTCGCCGCGGCCGCCGCGCCCGACTTGATGATCGCCGCCCGCCGACGCCTCAGCATGCCCGCTGCGCAGGTCTTCCAGCGGGTGCAGCACGGCGTCGAGCACGGGCCGCGCCAGGTAGACGCGCGGCCAGCGCTTCTCGTCCCACTCCTCGAGCAGGCCGTGCGACTCGAGCTCCCGCACGGCGCGGCGGGCGGTCGGGTTGGTGACGCCCAGGATGCGTTGCGCCTCTGGCACCGTCATGCACGGGGTCCGGACGAGCTCGTCGGCGAGGGCGCGCGCGCGGCCCTTGGTCAGCTCGCCGTTACGGACGTGGACGCGGATGAGCGCGCGCGCCTGAGCGGTGGCGCGCTCCGCCGTCTTGCGCACGCCCTCGACAAAGAAGAGCAGCCAGGGCCCCCACTCGCCGTGCGTGCGCACGCGCTGCAGCAGCGTGTAGTACCTGTCGCGGTTCCCCTCGAGGTAGGCGGAGAAGTAGAGCAACGGACGGCTGAGCCGCTTGCGGTCGATCAGAAAGAGGGTGATGAGCAACCGGCCCAGCCGTCCGTTGCCGCCGACGAAGGGGTGGATCGCCTCGAACTGCTCGTGCAGGAGAGCGCACTGGATGAGGTCGGGCATGGACCCGCGCTGCTGCAGGAAGCGGTCCCAGGCGTCCAGCGCCGCCTGCATCTCGTTCACCGGCGGCGGGACGTACGTCGCCGTGGCGAGGGTGGCGCCCGGCGGGCCGATCCAGTTCTGCGTGCCGCGGAACTGGCCCGGCGTACGGGCGCCACCGGCCTCGCCCTGCAACAGCCGCGCATGGAGTTCGCGCACGAGGGCGAGCGTGAGCGGGGCCTGCTCGAGCCGCTCGACCCCGTAGCGCAAGGTCGCGACGCAGCTGCGGACCTCACGCAGGTGCTCCAGCGGCACCGTGGGCCGGGCGGCGCCGACCTGGTCGAGCAGCAGATCGGAGAGGCTTACTTCGGCGCCCTCGATGCGCGACGAGCACAGTGCCTCCTGGCGCTTGAACGGCGCGTCGAGGAGCGCCGGCGCAGGCAGTTCCCCGCCGACTCCCGAGAGCTCACCGAGGGCGGCGTCGGCGCGAGACAGCGCAAGCACCAGCTCGGCGCCGTACCTGAGTCGCGGCGGCAGCGCCGCCGGCACGAAGGCCGGGTAGCCCTCCACGGTCGTGACGACCTGACCTGCTTCAGGCGCCTGGAACTCACTTGGGTCCATCCGGCGGCTCCGATCGGTGCGAACGAGCTGCGGCAGTTTGAACGAAAGCCCCGCGACTCTTTCAAACTGTGCGCCTCGCGGCAAGCCCGGGATAGGGGCGCGCCGTCAGGTCACCCTTGCGAGCGCGCCCGCTTCATCGCGTACATCCGGCGGTCGGCCTCGAGGAGAAGGTCCTCGATCCCGTCTTCCCCCGCCGTGTGCAGCCCCATGCTGGCCGCGAGCCTCACGCCCTGCGGGCGTCTGGTGTTCTCGCGCGCCATGCCCTCGTCGACCTTCGCGGCTACCTTGCGGGCGCCCTCCGCGTCGGTCCCCGGCATGAGCACCACGAACTCGTCGCCGCCGTAGCGCGCCACGACATCGGTCTCGCGACAGCTCTCGGTGAGGATGCGGGCGAGCGTGCAGAGCAGCTCGTCGCCCGCCTGATGGCCGCGCGTGTCATTGACCTGCTTCATGCCGTCCAGGTCGAAGAACAGGATGCTCACCTGGCCACCGTTTCTCCGCAGTTCCTTGGTCGCGCGCTCGAGCGACAACTCAAGGTAGCTGCGGTTGTAGACGCCGGTGAGGCCGTCCCGGACCGCCATCTGGTCCTTCTCGCGCATCAAGCGCCGGTTGTCGAGCGCGATGGCGGCCTGGATGGCGAAGGTCTGCAGAAGCCGTTTGTCGTCCTCGCTGAAGCTCTGCGGCCGCTCGAAGAACAAGGCGAGCGCCCCCGAGGTGCCGCGGTAGCTCTGAAGCGGCGAGGCGAGGAAGGCGCGCCACTGCGACCCGCGAGCAAGGGCGGCCTCGGGCAGCGGCTGCTCCTCATCCGCTTCCGCGGCCAGCGACCTGATGTCGTTGACGGCCACCGTGTCTCCCGTCAGGACCGCCCGTCCGATGAGCGAGCTCTCCAGCGGGACGACGAAGAGCCCCTTGCTGTGATCGCTCAGCCCGAAGACCTCCTGCGCAACGAGCACATCGCCGCGCACGACGAGCAGTGCCGACTTGTCGGCGACAAGCAAACGGGTCGCTTCGGCGAGGATGGTGGTCTCGAGGGTGAGCGAATCGAGACTGCGATTGACCGTCTCGGCGGCCTCGAGGAGGAGTCGCTGGCGGTCGGCGCTCGCGCTGCGCTCGCGCCGGGAGAGGACGTCGTCCACGTCCCGGGCGAGCCCGCCGGCGAGCGCCGTCGCCCGCTGGACCTCGTCATCCGCATACACCCGTTCGCGCCGCGTGAAGGCGGCGAGCACGCCCAGCAGGCGCCCCTGCGCTCGCAGCGGCAGGACGAGAACGCTGCCGATGCCCTTGGGCAGGACGACGGCCGGATCCTGAGCTGCGGCGATCGCGTGGTCGATGACGGCCACGTCCTGACGGCCGGCCACCAGTCCTTCCACGCCGGGCGAGCGGAGCACGTCACCGAGGACCGCGGTGTAATCGTTTGAGATGCCGCGATGGGCAACGATCTGGAGGTCGACGCGGGCGTCGACCACGGTCGCGGGACGCAACGCGACCCAGCCGCCGTCGACCTGGAGGGTCCCGACCACCTGATCGAGCGCGCCTTCGAGCATGGCCTGGATCTCTGGGGAGGGTGAACCGGATCGGGGCATGGAGCTCAACGTGCAGCTCCCGTCACTTCTGCGAGTTGCTCGGCTTCCTGGTCTGTTTCTTGGTCTTGGAGGTGGTGGGCTTCAGCGCCTTGGCCTTGCTCGGCGACGTCTGACGTCGGGTCGTTGCCGTCGATGAACGGGCCGCGTCCGTGGCCGGTCTGTTCGCCCTGCCCATGGAGCCCGCGTCGCCGCCGCCCGATTTGGCCTTGTCGCCACCCTTGCCGTTGCCGCCGGCGTTGGCCTTGCCGTTGCCGCCGGCGTTGGCCTTGCCGCCACCCTTGTCATTCCCGCCGGCGTTCGCCTTGCCGCCGCCCCTGCTGTTCTTCGCGTCGCCGGAAGCGGCGTCGCCGCCGGTGCCCGAGCCGCTTGCCGGGGGTGCCGTCTCGGGGGGCGGCGTGGCACCGCCCGACGTGCCGCCGCCGCTTGCGACAACACCGGCGTCGCTCCCACCGCTCACCCAGTCCGTCCCGCCGACGCCGGCGAGCATCGCGACAGCGTCCGTCGAGACAGTATGGCCGGAGTTCGCGACCATCCTGGCGGCCTCGCCTCGGGCAACGCCGCCGCGGCCTTCACGGACGGGGTGCGCGACGCCTTGTCCGAGGCCCCGCTCGCCGTGAGGGATCTGCCTGGTCACGGAGACCGTCCGGTCCGCCGGCGACGTCCCGTCGCCGATCCCGACCATATACAAAGCCATGCCGACGGTGGCGGCCAGGCAGGCGACCACCACGGCCGCGGCCGCCGCCCTGCTCGCCAACGCGCGGCCCGCGCCGCGCAGGGCGCGGTCCAGCGGGATGACGAGAGCGGCGGCCGCGGCCGGCCGCATCTCCGTCTCGGCGAGCGTGACGGGGATCGGCGTCGCGAACACCGGCGCCGTCATCAGCGCGGCGGGCAGGGGCGCCTCTTTCAGGAAGAGCGCGAGGCCGGCGACGCCCGCCGGCCATGATTTGACGACGGGACGGCAGACGCGGCAGTAGGCGGCGTGCTGCCGTAGCTTGCGCTCCTCATCCGGGTCGAATGCCCGGCCGACCGAAGCCGCCGCGGCCTGTTCGGCCAGACGGCAGGCGGGGATCCCATGCGTTGCCGAGAGCTCGTCGAACGCCCGACCGAAGTCCTCGCGCGCCCGGAAGAGAAGCGACCTGACGGCGTCTCGGGAGACGCCGAAGACGACGGCGAGCTCGTCATGACGCAAGCCGTACACGTCGGTGAGCACGAGCGCGGCGCGCTGCCGCATGTTCAAGCCGTCGAGCGCCTGGGCGAAGCGGGCGGGGAGGTCGCCGTCCTGCCACTGCGCCGCCGCCTCGCCGTCTGCGGCCAGCCCGGCGGCCACCTCGGCTCCTCCGTCGCTCGCGTAGTCCTCGGCGGTCGCGACCGCGACCCGGTAGGTCCATGGGGCAAGCGACAGGGAACCGCTGCTCAGCAGCATCTGGCGGTAGGCGGTCACAAAGACATCGCGCACGAGGGACGGCGTCTCGTCGCCGGCGTGCGTGAGGGCGAGCACGAGGTTGTAGACCGGCAGGCGGTAGAGCTCGAAGAAGCGTTCGAACGCCTCGCGCTCACCGCGCCGCAGGTCGTCGACCAGGCTGGCTGGATGGGGGCCTATCTCCACGCTAGCGCTCGCGGACCCTTCGGTAGATCGGAACACACGTGTCCACACTCCTCCATCGGCACGCCCCGACAGTTCTTGAGCGTTTGATGAGTGATTTCGCCTCCGGACGTGCCGTGTAACCCGTGCCGTGTAACCCGTTCCCCCGCGGGCGGATGTCCCCCGCCCGCGGCCGCAGCCCTTGTCGGACATCCCTTGCTTCGCGGTGCCCGCCTCGTTGCCTGCCCGGTATACAAGCCGAATCCGTCGTAGGGCGCAAGCCGCCACCCTCGATCCCGCCGTCCATCACCGACGGGCCGACCTGGCCGCGCCTATGGCTCTCCCTCGGAGACGCCGTCAGACGCCGGCCTGCGGCTCTCCCTCGGAGACGCCGTCAGACGCCGGCCTGCGGCTCCTCCCCCAGCCAGGCTGGGTTCTCGGCGGTCGCGTCGTAGAGCGACGTCGTCTTGAAGGGTTCGTAGCGGCCGGCGGCGGCGATGCCCGCCGTCCGGCCGAGCAGCGCCGCGCGCTGCTCGGCCGTCAGCGGGCGGAAGGTCTGCACGGCCCCGAGCGCCTGATCAAGCAGCTCGATGCTCTCGATTCCGGTGATCACGACCGACGTCGGCAGGTCCAGCGCGTAGTGCAGGCACTCGACGGGCGTCACCACGCCGGTCTCCAGCAGGTGACCATCCGCCATGCTCTTCATGGCAAGGACACCGATGCCCTCGTCGACGAGGCGTGGCAACACCATCTGCCCGAAGCTGCGGTAATGGGCATCGAGCAGGTTGAGCGGCATCTGCACGGTGTCGAAGGCGAAGCCGTGCTCGGCGGCGACGTCGAGCGTGTGCCGGTGGATGTGCGGGTCCTTGTGGCCCGTGAAGCCGATGTAGCGCAGCTTGCCGGCTTCACGGGCCTCCAGCAAGGCCGCGTTCGCGCCCTGCTCGTGGAAGATGCGGTGCGGGTCCTCGAAGCGCAGCACCTCGTGGTGCTGCACGAGATCGACGTGGTCGACCTGGAGGCGGCGAAGCGACTCGTCGAGCTGCTTCGCCGCCTCCTCTTTCGACCGCCCGTCGATCTTGGTCATCAGGAAGACCTTGTCCCGGTAACCGTCGCGCAGCGCCTTCCCCATGCGCACCTCGCTGAGGCCGTCGTTGTAGTCCCAGCAGTTGTCCATGAAGGTGATACCGCGGTCGACGGCCTCGCGTACCAGACGGATGGCGAGCGCCTCGTCCACCTCAGGCATGCCCAGGTGGAAGCCGCCGAGGCCGATCGCCGAGACCGTCTCGCCCGTCGACCCCAGCTTGCGGTACAGCATGTCCGGATGCTCGTCGCCCGCCATCGCCCCTCCTTGTTCCCACGCGACTCCTCGTCCGCCGTGAGTCTTGCCTGGCCACGGCCTCCACAAGCTCGTTTGTACACCACGATCATGCTCGCCGGGAGGCACGCACGGCGCCGTGGTGCGGAACGACTTCGGGGAGACCTCCGTTCGGAGGGCGCCGTCAAGCGGCGCTGTCGCATCAGTCCGAGGACTGCGAGCACGAGCCTCAGGACGCCCGCAAGCGGCGTGAGCGACGGTCAGGCCTCGCCCGTCGCGCGCAGGCTCCAGACGGTGCCCGGCGGGGCCGCCGCCGGCCGCGGCAGGAACGCGGCAAACGCAGCCACCCCGAGCGGCATGAGGGCGACGGCGTAGAGGACCGGCGCGAGACTCGTGGCGTCGCCGAGCACGCCCAGCCCCGCCACGATGAGCCCGCCCGCACCCGCGCACAGCCCGATGGTCAGGCCCGTGGCCAGGCCCATGCGGGAGGGCAGGTACTCCTGGGCGAGCACCAGGACGATGGGGACGTTGGTGTTCATGGCGATACCGATGAAGACGACGATGGGGATCATGCCGGCGTAGCTGAGGCTGGGCAGCACCGCGATCGCCGGTACGAGAAGAAGCTGCGGCACGATCAGCATGATGCGGCGGCCGATACGCTGGGCGGCGGCGGCGCCGAGGACCGTGCCGGCCGCCGCCGCCGCCAACAGAATGCTCGACATGACGTTGCTCGTACCCGGACTGGTGCTCCGCGCCTCGATCAGGAAGAGCGGCAGGAAGGCGAACAGCCCGCTGAACACGCCGCTGCCCATGCAGAACATGGCGACGAGGCAGGCGAACGGTCCCCATTCGGACGCTCCCGTCGGACGGACGATGGGGCGGTCGCTGCGCTGCGCCTCCTGCCGGAAGCGACGCACCGCCACTACGACGGCGGTGGCGGCTGCGAAGGGAATGAGCGCCAGGACCACGGTGCCGCTCAGACCCAGCGGCGCCAGCACGGCGGCTACCACCAGGGGGGCAAGGGCGTAGCCGACCCCGCCGCCGACCGAGAACACCCCCATGTTGGCCGTCACCCGGGTCCCCGACGCGTGTCGTGCCCAGCGCGCGCCCTCGGGGTGATAGGCGGCGACGCCGACGCTGCAGACGACCGCGGCCAGCAGCGTCAACGGATACCACGTCGTCAAGCCGACGGCGGCGATGCCCAGGCCCGCCAGCACGAGTCCGGCAGGGAGCAGCCAGCGCCCTTCGGCGCGATCGCCGTGGGCGCCGGCGAGAGGCTGCATCACGGCGCTGGCGATGCTGCCGGCAAGCGCGAACACGCCGACTGCGGCGTAACTGTAGTGGCGCTCGACGACAAGGAAGGGAAGGAGCGCCCACAGTGCGCTGTTACACAGGTCGGCGCAGCCATGCCCGAGCGTGAGGGCGAGCAGCGTGGGTCGTGAGGCGGGCCGCGGTGTCACTGGAGACGACTCTATCGCCAGACACCGCGCGCGCGCATCTTGAACGACGGCACCGTCGTGTCGTAGGCAAGCCCGGCGCTGGATATACTGCGTTCATGTCCGGCGCAGCCGAAGCGCTGTCCCCCTCATCCGCCATCTCGTCGGCGGCGAACCGCCTCTGCGCATGCGCTTCTGGGACGGCAGCGAGTTGGGCCGAGACGGCGACGGCACCGCAACCGTCGTGTTCAACTCGCCGAACGTCGTGCGGCGCATTCTCTGGCAACCTAACGAACTGGGGCTGGCGCGGGCCTACGTGGCCGGAGAGATCGACGTCGAGGGCGACATCTACACCCTGTTCAATCTCCAGGCGCTCCTCACGCCGGCGGCGCGCCCGGGCGGGTTGAAAGGGCGCCTCGAAGGGGGACGCCTCCTGCTTGCCGCCGCGCAGGGGACCGGTGCGCTGGGCCGCCCGCTTGATCCGCCCGCCGAAGAGGCGCGCCTCAGCGGCGTGAGGCACTCACGCTCTCGCGACGCCCAGGCGATCGCCCACCACTACGACGTCTCCAACGACTTCTACCGGCTCTTCCTGGGCGAGACGATGACCTATTCCTGCGCCTACTTCGCCACGCCCGAGACGTCGCTTGCCGACGCGCAGCGGGCCAAGTACGACCTGATCTGCCGCAAGCTCGCGCTGCGGCCCGGCATGCGGCTGCTCGACGTGGGCTGCGGCTGGGGCGGGATGGCGATGCACGCCGCCGAGCACTACGGCGTAGACGCCGTCGGCGTGACGCTGTCGCGGCGACAGGTCGACGCTGCGCGCGACGCGGTCGCCGCCGCCCACCTCGGCGATCACGTCGAGATCCGCCTGCAGGACTACCGCGAAGTCGGCGATGGCCCCTTCGACGCGATCTCCAGCATCGGCATGTTCGAGCACGTCGGCAAGGCGCGGCTCGGTGAGTACTTCGGCCGCCTGCACACCCTGCTGCGCCCCGGCGGCCGCCTCCTCAACCACGGCATCTGCCGGCCCCGCGGTACCCGCGCTCTCAGCCGGCGCTCGTTCGCCGGCCGCTACGTCTTCCCCGATGGCGAGCTCCACGAGGTCGGCATCGTGGCACAGGCCATGCAGGCCCAGGGCTTCGAAGTACGCGACACGCAGTCGCTGCGCGAGCACTACGCGCTGACGCTCCGCCACTGGGTGCGCAACCTCGAGGAGCACTGGGATGAGGCCGTCCGCCTGACGAGCGACGGCCGTGCGCGTGTGTGGCGCCTGTACATGGCCGGCTCGGCCGTCAACTTCGAGCACGGCCGCACGACGGTACACCAGGTGCTTGCGGTCAAGCCCGACCGGGACGGCCGGTCGGGAATGCCGCTCACGCGCGAAGCGCTGCTGGGCTGAGGCGGAGGCGAAGGGAGGTCGTGTGAGCTGGGACAGCTGCCCCTCGTGCGCTGCCGATCTGAGAGGCGACGAGTCGCGCTGCCCGCACTGCGGCTCGGATCTGAACGAAGCGCGCGAAACCGCAGCCGAGCGGCAGGCAGGCGAGGCCGCCCACGGTCACTACCAGACGGGTGCGCTGTCGCAAGCCGAGTCCACATCGTCTTGGGAACGGTACGAGATACCCTGGCTCGATGTGCCGGCGGGCTTCCGCGCGATCAGGGAACCGAAGACCTTCCGGCTGGCCGACCGGCCCGCGACGATCGGCAAGTACGGGATGCGCGGGCTCATCCTGTCGGGCGTCGCGCTTCTCATGACGTTGACGCCGGCCTTCCTGATGAGCCTGGTCCCCGCAGCACTCGGCGTGTTCTGGAGCCTGGTGGCCCTTCGCCTGGCCCGAAAGAGCGATCGGACCTGGGCCGCCATGATCGGCTTCGCTCTCGGCGGCCTGGCGTGCTTCAGCGTCCTGATGACGATCGTCATCAACGTGGGTTGACGCAAGCCAGCGGTTGGTGGCTTGGGGCATTGCGCTCACGTCCGAGGGCGGACGCGACACGCGGGAAGCGCAAGAAGTGATGTGGAGGCGGCGACCGGAGTCGAACCGGTGATGAGGGTTTTGCAGACCCTTGCCTTACCACTTGGCGACGCCGCCCCGGTGCGAGCGTGCGGCGAGCCGGCGTAGCCGACGAGCCGCGGCCCTTCAACGACAAAGGCAGACGACAGAGCACATAGCCTCTGTCCTCTGCCTCGTCCCCGAAGGGTTCTGGAGCGGGTGAAGGGACTCGAACCCTCGACCTTCTGCATGGCAAGCAGACGCTCTAGCCAACTGAGCTACACCCGCAGCAGGCAGGGATGATACCCCATCGCCTCGCGACGGCGCAATCGACGACACGGACGGAGAAAGGCAGCACCGGGCCACGGCGCCACGCGAGCGGCGTCGCTAGCGGACCACGAGCGACGCCGTCACGACGCTCTCGTTCCTGGCCCTGTCGCGGACGGAGAGCAGGAGGTAATACGTACCGAGGCGCGCCGGGCACGTCCACGTGAGTGTCACGCGGCGCGGCGTCACGTGCGTGACCACGGTGCCCAGGTGCGTCGCAGAGACGCTGTGTCCATCTGTCACTGCGCCGACCCCGATCCTGCACCGGGGACTCAGGTTGTCGCCGACCCACAGGGAGAGACCGACGGTGGCGCCGGGGGTGGCCGTCAGGCGAGCGTCCCCGGCCCAGGACACGTTCGGCGCCGTCCAGTCGATACCGAGCAGACGATGCCGCATCACCTCCTGGTTGCCGGCACTGTCAACGGAGAGGAAGTCGATCCTGTGGACCCCCTGCCCTGTCAGCTCGAGCGGAGCCTCGGGGACCTCGAAGAACTCGCCGTCGCTGCGGCGATACGTCGTCAGCGGGGCGCCGTCGGCATCGGCGGCCGCCAACGTGACCGTGGCCTTCGCCTGCGTCCAGGTCACGCGACGGGCCGGCTCCAGCCAGCTCCCACCCCATTGTGCAGCGGTCCTGGGAGCGCTGCTGTCGTCCAGCTGAGACCGCGTGAAATGCTCGACCCTCTCGTTGAAGGTATCGGTGATGTAGAGGCTCCCGTCCCGGGCCGGGGCGACGTCGCGGGGGCCGTTGAAGAGCCCCGGCGGTTTGCCTGAGCAGCCCCACTCGCGGAGGAAGGAGCGATCGGGGGCGAACTCCTGAACGCGGTCGTTGGCGCTGTCGGCCACGAAGATGTGACCACGCCCGTCGACCGCCAGCCCGCGTGGGTAGAGGAACTTGCCGCGTGACTGACCCTTGCCACCCCAGCGCCCGAGTGAGACGCCGGTCGCGCTGAAGACCTCGATGTCGCACGCTTCCGCGTCCAGCACATACACGCGCCCCTCGGGAGAGACGGCCACGTCCTTCGGGGCCAGCAGCCTGCCCACTCCCTCCCCAGGACTGCCGAAGGCGCGGATGAACCGGCCGTCTGCGGTGAAGACCTGGACCCTCCCGTTGAACTGATCAGTGACGTAGACCCGGCCCCGGGCGTCGACGGCGATCCCTCGCGGGTACCTGAACTGACCCCTGCCGGAGCCCTTCGTGCCCCACACGTCGAGCAGGCGCCCGGTGGACGTGAAGCGCTGGACCCGGTAGTTGGCGGTGTCGGCGACGTAGACCGAGCCATCCGGCCCGATCGCCAGCCGGCTCGGCTGGTGGAACTGGCCGGGCCGCGTACCCTCCTCACCCCATGCGTCGAGCAGGGTCCCGTCGGGCGCATACCTGCCGACGAAGTCGTTGGCGTAGTCGCAGACATACAGGGACCCGGCGGCCCCTTCGGCGATCCCCTTGGGGGCGATGAACTCACCTTCGCCGGAGCCGCGCGTCCCCCACGCGCCGGCGAACGTGTAGCCAGAAGCTGCGGCAGCCGGGGCGTGCGCGCCGGCCATCGATCCGAGGCAGAGGCCGACGAAGCACGAGGCGACGACGCGGCGCACGGTCACAGCTGCGCGCGGTCGAGTGCCTCGTTGACGAGACGGTCGGCCTCGCCGTTCTCCTCGCGGGGGATGTGGCGGATGTCGACGTCGGGGATCTCCCCGATGCGACGCAGAGCCTCCGCGAAGAGGGGCTGCAGATTGCGGTCCTTGACCTTGTAGACGCCGTTGAGCTGGCGGACGACGAGCTCGCTGTCCATGAGGATGGTGAGGCGCTGCACGCCGCGGTCGAGCGCAAGCTCGAGGCCGGCGAGCAGCGCCTGATACTCCGCGACGTTGTTGGTCGCGGTACCGATAACGGCGGAGATCTCGTCGACGAGGAGGCCGTCGGCCGTGAGCAGGCGCGCGCCGATCCCGGCAGGGCCGGGATTGCCGCGCGCGCCCCCGTCGGTGAACAGTTCGAAGCGGTCATCGGGCGGACCGAGGTCGCTCTCGTGGAAGAGCCCGGGCGCATCCTCAGACACGGGGGACGGGGCCGGCTCGGATGAGGTCGAAGGAGCTGAAGCCGGCCCGGGCGAGGGCGATGAGACAGGCTCTGCAGACGGCGCCGGCAAGGACAGCGTGGCGGCCTCCGGCGTTCGGCGATGAGGGGATGGGCTCGGGCGACTCGAGCGGGGCCGATCCGGACGTCGAGACGACCTGCGTCGCATCTGCCGCGGAGGCCGCCGTCTCCAGCGACCAGAGCGGACCCGCGAGCCGGTGCGTATGGAGGCGCACACCCGGTTCGCGCAGCACGTCCTCGAGGCGCTCGCACCAGCGCAGCAGGGCGGCTTCCTCGGTGACCTCGTGAGGAGCGTCGACGAGGCTCAGGCCGGCGGCGAGGGCGGCGCGCGCGTCGTGGTACTTCACGTCGCCGGTCACGAGCACGTCGGCGATGCCGGCCACACCGGCGCCGATGGCAGCCCCACCCGAGCCCGGCAGCACGGCGACGCGGCGCACGAGACGGCGCCGTCGCCGGCGTAGCGGAGCGACGGCTGCCCGAGCACCGCCGCCGTGCGGGCGGCGAGCTCCGCGAGGGGGAGCGCCTCCGGGAGCTCGCCGACGCGGCCCAGACCGAGGCCGGGCAGGACGTTCTCGATGGCAGACGACGTCGAAGGCCGGCTCCTCGTAGGGATGCGCGCCGACGTAGGCGGCGATGACGCGACGCCGCAGCTTGCGCGGGAAGACCACTTCCAGGCGCAACTCGTCGACCGTCTCGTCGCGGCCGACCTCCCCGATCGTGGGCGCGGCGTCGTCCGTGGGCAGGAACGTCCCCTGCCCCTCGACGCCCCAGGAGCAGTGCTCGTAGGCGCCGATGACCCCGGCGCCGACGCTGAAGAGCGCCTTGCGGATGAGGTCGGCGTCGTCGGCCGGCACGAACCCGACGAGCTTGAGCCAGTCGACGGCGGCCGGCTCGAGCGGCCGGGTCCCCTGCAGGCCGAGCAAGCTCGGCGAGCACGTCGGCGAGACCGCCCCTCGCCTTGTCGAGATTGGTGTGGGCGACCAGGACGGCGACGCCGGCGCGGGCGGCGCGCAGCGCCAGCGCGCCGGCGTCGCCGTCCGCCGTCACCGCGGCCAGAGGCTCGTGGATCAGCGGGTGATGCACGAGGAGGAGCTCGCAGCCCCGGCGCCGCGCCTCGTCGAGCGAGGACTCGTCCGCCTCGAGCGCCACCAGGACGCCGCCGACCGGCGCATCCGGATCGCCCACCTGCAGGCCGACGTGGTCCCACGGCTCGGCCAGATCGAACGGCGCGAGCTTGTCGACCGCCGCGACGATGTCCCGTACGAACATGGCGGCGATTCTACCCTGTACACTCGCCGCCATGAGCGCCCGCCGTCCCCGCACGTGGCTTACCTTCCTCGCCGTGGTGCCGGCCGTCTTCCTGACGCTCGCCGACGCCACCATCATGAGCATCGCGATCCCCCAGATGATCAGGGACCTCGACGCCTCGGTGACCGGCGTCTCCTGGGTGATGAACGGCTACAACCTCGTCCTGACCGTGCTCTTCCTGCCGATGGGGCGACTGGCCGACCGCTTCGGGCACCGGCGTCTCTTCCTCCTCGGCCTGGCCGTCTTCACGGCCGCCTCGCTGGGCTGTGCCCTGAGCGGCTCGCTCACCATGCTCGTGCTGTTCCGCGTGCTGCAGGCCGTCGGCGCGGCGGCCGTGATCCCCACGGCCCTGACGCTGCTGATGGCGGCCTTCCCGGAGGGCCGCCAGGGGTTCGCCGCCGGCCTCTTCGGCACGGCGAGCACTCTGGCGGCCGCCCTCGGCCCGACGTTGGGCGGGCTCCTGATCCGGCAGTGGTCCTGGCAGGCGATCTTCGTCTTCAACCTGCCGGTGGGCGTCGCCGGCCTCGTCCTCGCCGCCCTCTTCCTGCCCCGCGTGCTCGCCGGCCGGCGGCTCGCGCTCGACCTGCCCGGCCTGCTCTTCTCATCGGCCGGCCTGCTCTGCCTGACGCTGGCCCTGATCCAGGGTAACGACTGGGGATGGACCTCCGCGCTCATCCTCGGCCTCTTCCTCGGCGCCGCCGCCGGGCTGGCCCTCTTCGTCTGGCGGGAGCTCTCGACCCCGGAGCCGGTCTTCGACCTGCGCCTCTTCCGTGACAGGACCTTCGCTTCGGCGAGCGCCGCGATCATGACGGTGGACGTCGCCATGATGGGCTGCATGTTCATGCTCGTGATCTACATGGAGTCGGCGATGGACTACACGGAGCTGCGCGCGGCCCTCGTCGTGACCGCCGTGCCGGCCGCCGCCTTCCTGATGGCGCCCTTCGGCGGACGGCTCGTCGACGCCGTCGGTCCGCGTGCCCCCGCGATCGTCGGCGCCGTGCTCACGGCCGCCGGGCTCTACCTGCTCGGCGGCCTCCACCGCATGGCGCCCGTCGACGCCGTCGTGTGGCGCACCGTCCTCGTCGGCCTCGGGCTCGGTCTGTCGCTGCCTGCCTTCACCGCCGCGGGGATGACGGCCGTGCCGGCCGCCGCCCGCGGCGTCGGCTCCGGCATGCTCAACACGGCGCGCCAGCTCGGCTTCCTCCTCGGGGTCGCGATCCTCGTCGCCGTCTTCGCCCACACGATGACGGCGGCCGTGAACAGCGCCGCCGACCAGGGCGAGCGCCTCACCCGCGACGCCCAGCTCACACCCCGCATCGAGAAGCTCCTCATCGACGCGCTCGAGTCGGCGCGCACCATCAACGCGACCGCGGGCTTCAGCGAGATCCGCCGCATCGCCCATCCCGTCGCCAGCGCGATCTCGGCCGAGGCCTCGGCCTTCGAGGGCTTCAAGCTGCTGGGGCTCAAGGACACGATCGAAAACCTCTTCTGGGACAAGGTCGCGGAGGCCTTCCGTTGGCCCTTCACCATCGCCGCGCTGGCCGCCCTCCTCGCGGTGATCCCGGGGGCTCTGCTCCCGGCACGGCTCCCTCGCCCGCCCTCGGCCTGATCGCCGCCGCCCGGCCGGATCGGCCGGCCTCATGATTGGCCAGCCCGTCACGGGGAACACACGGGACTCGTGGAAAGCGAGGCTGGAGGAGAGATGGCTGTCGATCCAGTCTGCAAGATGACGGTGGACGAACAGCGCGCCGCCGCCAGCGTGAAGTACGGCGGCAAGACCTACTACTTCAGCGACGAGAGCTGCCGGCTCGAGTTCCTGAAGGACCCGGAGAAGTACGCGCACACGCAGCCGGGGGCGTGGTGACGAAAGAAGGCGGCGGGGCCGGCCGGACAGGCCGGCCCCGCCGCCTTCTCATCAGGTGAAGATCACGACACGCCCGAGATCAGTACACGTCCGCAGTTTCGCTCACGTGCGTGAAGACGCGGCAGAGCTGGGTGCAGGCGCCACATTCGGTGCAGCGCTCGCGGTCGATCCGAGGCGCCGAGAAGATGTCGTCCTGGACGATGGCCCCCTCCGGGCAGGAGCTCACCGCCGGGCACAGGTGGTTCTGGGGACACGCGAAGTCGTTCACCTTGATCATGCGGCGCCCTGATCCTTCCTCTCGAGAGCGTGGGCCTTCCCCGCATACTCGCGACCGACGACCTCGTCGATGATGGCGCAGGCCTGCGCGAGACGCGGGTCGACGACCTGCCAGAGCACCCGGCCGCCGTCGCGCGTGCGGGTGACGATGCCTTCACGCTGGAGCACGGCGAGGTGCTGCGACACGTTCGGCTTGCTGACCTCGAGCAGCTCCGCCAGCTCGGATGGCGTCCGCGCCTGCTCGCAGAGATGGTGCACGAGCTCGTGGCGCGTCGGGTTGGCGAGCGCCGCGAACACGGCGGCGTGGATGCGATAGCGCTGACGGTCGTCGTTCATTAGCGTCGTTATTGCCAAGTTTCGAAATGTCGAAACTTGGCAATCAAGAGTGGCGAGAAGGGAGCCCCGCGACAGATGGCGGGGCAGTGCACGACCGAAAGGAAGCCCATGGACATGCAGGTCTACTTCCCCGGCGGGAAGCGGGTGTCCGCCGACTACAAGGGGTTCACCATCGAGACCGACCAGCCCATGGCGGGCGGCGGTGACAACAGCGCGCCGGCGCCCTTCGACCTCTTCCTCGTCTCGATCGGGACCTGTGCCGGCATCTACGCCCTCGGGTTCATGCAGCAGCGCGGCATCCCGGCCGAGGGCGCCGGTATCGTCATGCGCACGCACGTGGACCCCCAGCGCGGCATGGTCGCCAAGGTCGACCTCGAGCTGCGGCTGCCGCCCGAGTTCCCGGAGAAGTACCGGGCGGCGATCGTCAACGCCGTGAACCTCTGCGCCGTCAAGAAGCACCTGCACGAACCGCCGGCTTTCGACATCATCACCGTGATCGGGGACGCCGCACCAGCCTGAGCGATCAGGCGCTTCGCGACCCTCCACTGAGCCGCGCGGACGCCTCCCCCTCGCCCGCGCAACCCGACGAGGCGGCGGCGGGGCCACACGGCCCCGCCGCCGCCTCGTGTTGCGACTTGCGCGCACGTAGGGAAGGATGGTGCCCATGCGGCGTGTGATGCGGAACGGGGGCCCTTGGGTGATCGCCACCCTGGTGCTGCTCGTTGCCGGTGCCGGGCTCTACGCGTTCACCGGCGCCGCCGCCAGCGAGCCCTCCAAGGCCCCGCCCCCGACAGCCGCCGACATTTCCGCCGGCAACCCCGACGCCTCGGTCGCCGTAGTCGAGTACTCCGACTTCCAATGCCCCTTCTGCGCGGAGTACGCGCCTATCCTCGCCCAGCTCCGGCAGGAGTACGGCGACCGCGTGCAGTTCGTCTTCCGCTTCTTCCCCCTCGCCAACCACGAGTTCGGCATGATCTCGGCGCAGGCCGCGTACGCGGCCCACAAGCAAGGCAAGTTCTGGGAGATGCACGACCTGCTGTTCGACCGGCAGGATGAGTGGACGCAGTCGTCCGACCCGCGCACGCTGTTCGATTCCTACGCACAGAGCATCGGCCTCGACCTGGAGCAGTTCCACAAGGACATCGACGCCCAGGCGACCATCGACTTCATCACAAGTCAGCGAGCACAGGGCGAACAGGCCGGTGTGAGCCACACGCCCTGGTTCGTGGTGGACGGCTCCTCGGTGCTGCCGCGATCGATCGACGAGTTCCGGCGCCTGATCGAGGACGCGCTGTGAGCGTCGCGCGCAAGCGGCGGGCGAAGCCCAAGCCCTCGAGCGCGCCGGGAAAGGCGCCGGCGGCAGCCCAAGCCGGCGAGACGGCCGGCAAGCCGAGCGGGAAGGGCGGCCGGCTCCTGCCGCTGCTGCTCACGGCCGGGTCCCTCGCGGGCTTCGTGATCTCGCTGTACCTGACACTCGTGCACTACCGCGGCTACGTGTCGCCCTGCTACGTCGTGCAGGGCTGTGAGACCGTGCAGACGAGCCGCTTCTCGACGATCGGGGGCGTCCCCGTCGCGCTCTTCGGCACCGTCTTCTTCACGACGATGTTCTATCTGGCCGTGGGCCTCCTGACTCGCCCGGGGACGCGCCTCACCCGGGTCTTCAAGGGCCTGTCTTTCGCCGGGGCTCTGTCGGCGATCCCGCTCTTCCTTTTGCAGGCCATCGCCCTGCGCGCCTACTGCTCCTACTGCGTTGCCACCGAGGTCCTCCTCGTCCTTCTCTGGGTCGGCGGCCTGATGCTCAAGACGCCCGCGAGCCGGGCTGACGCCGCCGAGAAGATCGCCCCCGCCGTTACCGGGCGGTAGCCGCCGGACTCCGAGGGGGCCGGCCTCACGGTCTCGAGCCGGATTACATCGCCCCAGCGCACCATACGGCTGGCTGCGCACCGGTTGCAGCAGCGCTTGCGTCCCACGCGCTCACCCAAGCCTGCCCCGCGACAGACTCCTGGCGCACAAGGGCGAGGTTCCCGAGGCACGAGGTCCGGAGGGTTGACCCCAGACGGGCCCAGACCGCCCATGCAAGAGGGCCCGGGCGCCTTCGGCGCCCGGGCCCTCTTCCTTTCTCGTCTTGCGACGGCTCCTGCGAGCCGTGCGCTCTGTCCGCTAGCTTGCCTGGAGGGCTGTCCCGGCGCCGCCCAAGGGCGGCGCCGGGACCTCACCTCACGGCGCGGTAGTGATCGGGAACGGTGACGCGTTCAGCCAACTCGAGAAGACGAAGCTCCCGTTGTTGGCCCGGATCCTGAAGTAGTACGCGGTGTTCCGGACCAGTCCGGTCACGGTCAGCGTCCTCGCCGCCGCGGCGACGTTGACGCTGGTGATACCGCTCGCGAAGGTCGAGCTCGCGGACCGCTGGATGGTGAAGCCCGTCACGTTGGCCGGGCTCGCCGTCCAGTTGAGGATGACGCTTCGCTGGCTGCCCTGGTTGGGGCCGGCGACCGCCGAGAAGACGGTCGGCGCTGCCGGCGCTGCGGGAATCGTCACTCCGGCCTCGTTGGAGAACAGCGACAGGCCAGCGAGGTTCTGCGCGGCAACCCGGTAGGTGTACGAGGCGGCCGCCACTCCCGCCTGGACCGAGGTGTCCACCCAGGTGACGTTGCCGGTGTTGTTCGCGGCCGTGGGCGTCCCGACCTGTCCCCAGAGGCCCGAACCTGTGACGCTGCGCTCGACCACGAAGCCGGTCTCGTTCGTAGCGTTGTCACGCCACGTGAGACTGACCTGGGGTCCAGCCTGAAGGGTGGCCACGAGGTTGCTCGGGGCCGCCGGCGAGTTCACGCCGAGGACCGCGGACGTCGAGCTGGCGTTGACAGTCGGGAACTCGGCACCATAGCCGACGACGTTGTTCGCGACGACGCGGTACAGGTAGGCCGTCGTCGCGGTCGCTGTCGGATCGGACAACGACCTGGCCTCGTGGACGTTCGGCTGGTCGAGCGGAGCGTCCAAAGTACCCACGTCGGTCCACGTCGTACCGTCGGTGGACCGCTGCAGGGTGAACGACGTCTCGTTGAACGAATTGTCGTTCCACGAGATGAACAGGGTCGGCTGACCCCCCCGCTTTGGCTTCACCCAGTTCGAGCCCAGGGTGTCGGGCTTGTTCGGCGGGAGCGCCAGCGACACGGGCCGCATCATGTCCATCTCCTCATGGCTCAGGATGTGGCAGTGGTAGACGTACTCCCAGCCGAAGTTCACGAGCTGGTTGGTAACCGCCGTCGTCGGGTTCCCCTGCGGGTCGATGTTGTTGAACATCGTGGTGTCACCCAGAGGCATCATCGGGTTCAGTGGCCGGATGGCGTTCGGAAGCTCCCACGGGACCTGCGGCACGATCGGCCGAACGGCGACGATCGTGTCCTCCAGCGGGCTCACGCGGATCGTGTCTTTCCAGCCCATCTCTGTCGGGTCGTTCTTGATGATGATGTTGTCCCAGGTCACGCGGTTCAAGATCTGCACGTCGTACAGGTGGAAGTGGATCGGGTGGGTGTCCACGCCGTTGTGCGTGATCCGCCAGATCTGCGTGCCGTCCTTGCCGTCCGCCTGCACCGCCTGGATCTTCACGTCGCTCGTGGCGTTACCGTTGGCGTCGAACGTCACCACCTGCTTTGGCAGATTGGTACCGTCGATGATCTCGGTAGCCGGATTGACGAACGGGTACAGGGTGACGTTCTGGGCTCCCGGCTGAGGAGGCTGGGCCTCCACGCCGAGGTTCGCCTGCATGCGGCCGAACTCGTCGAAGTTGGTGGCGTTCATCTCGTCGTGGATAGCCTTCGGCTGCAGCGGCAGCACGGCCTTGGTGCTCGGACCCTTGAGCGTGTTGAAGCCGAACTGCAGGGTGTCGTTCACACGCACGAGACCGTCGCACCTCGCCGAGCCACCCGCGACGTTACAGTTGCCGCTTGCCACGAAGTTGCTGCCGTAGGCCGAGTTGTAGTCGGACTGCCCGACGATGATCGGGTGCTGGCCGGACTCGAACACGCCCGAGCCGTTGGCCTTGTGCGTGAAGGCGGCATTCAGCTTGTTCATGTCGAAGGCAGCCGCCGGCGGGTTTGCCGCGATCGTCACCTGCATGATGGTGCGGGTGTTCGGGCCGTAGCCGGGAAGCACACCCGGAGCCCCGACAGGGCTCAGATCAGGCTGACCCGTGTAGTAGTCGTAGCTGGGCACCCTCGCCGGGAAGGCCGCGGGCGCATCGTTGTACAGGATCAGCGTCCTGCCGGCGAACTTCGAGAAGTCGACGATGACGTCGGCCCGCTCGGCCGGAGCCAGCAGGAGAGAGTGCTTGTCGACGTTGCCGACGTCGAACCGGGTCGGGTCGGTGATCCACGTCGTGACCTGCTGGCCGTCGACCTTGACCGGAGCCGGCAGGAAGCCGCCCTCGGTGCCGATCTGGATCCAGTCAGGGCCGGACAGATCGTACGGCAGGTTCGTGATCGGATCGATCAGCGGCTGACCGGTGGCAGGATCCTTCAGGCCGGTCGTGATGGCCTCCGGAGAGACGACCGGGTCGGTTTGCGCGGCCGCGAGCTGGGTCGGGTTGAGCGCGACCTCGGTGAGGCCGCTCCCCTGCGTCGGGTCGGCGATGTACCACTGGAAGTTGAAGAAGCGGTCGTTGGCCGCGTTCAGCATGCGCAGTCGATATGTCTTTGGCTCGAGATTCAGGGTCGGATACGCGACGCCGTTCACGATCGGCGTGTCGTTGAACTGCTCCATCCCCACCGAGATGTTCGGCGTGCCCGGGATCTCCTTGGGCTCGCAGAACGGGTCGGTCTGGTACTGCCAGGTGGACGGGACGTCGAGGTTGCAGTTCGGGTTGTAGTACGGGTTGGCGATCGGCCCATGCACCGCGTTCCCCAATGGCGGCCAGAACCAAGGGCCGAACATCCAGCGCCCGTAGGCGCTCATGCCGCTCGGGTCTCCGGGGTTCTGCGCCGGCATGTACACGTGGTGGTACCAGAAGTTGCCTTCGCCGCCCCACCTGCTCTCGTCCCAGGTCGGGTCCTGACCGTAGCTGATCACGTTGCCGTTCGCGTCGTACTGGTTGTAGATCTGCTCCTTCGGTGGCACGAACGTACGGTCCTGGACGATCAGGGGGATCGTGTCGACGTCAGCCGGGATGGTGCCGCTGTTGATCAGGGCCTTCTCGGTGTCGTCGGTGATCAGGTAGCCCGCGGCCTCACCGGCGTACACGTTGAGGCGCGTGATGCCCCAAGCGTGGTCGTGGTAGAACATCAGCCGCGCGCTCTGCTGGTTGGTGTAGTAGAAGGTCTCGACGCCGTCCGTGCTGCTCACATCGGGCCCACCGGTGGCGCCCGTCATGTCGGGGACGGCCTGGACACTCACGCCCTGCGGCCACGTCGTGTTCTCGCCGGCCGGCGTGATCCACTGGTGTGCCGTACCGTCCGAGATCCACGGCGTGATGCCGCCGTGCAGGTGCAGGGTGGCCCTGTTCTGCTTGAAGCACATCGGATTCTGGCGGATCGTCCGTGCAGATCGGATTACGGATCTCATCCATCACGGTGAAATCCTCGAAGGGCATGGTCATGTTGGGATCCGGGCCCATGCCTGAACCCATCAGGGTGGTGTCGACCGGCAGGAAGAGGTTGCCAGCCGTGCCGGTCGGAAGCAGGTTGCGGAACACGATGCGGACCGGCTTGTTCTTGGTGGCGCCAATGATCGGCCCAAGCCACTGCGGCGGCGTGACGCCGTACGCCTGATTGCCGTCAATCGTGACGGGAGCGAGCGTGTCCGGCAGGGTCGGATCCGGATTCGGGATGGCGTTCGTCAGAGGGAAGTGCTGGCTCCAGCCGGCATTGGCAGCCGTCTCCAGCTGGACGTAGCCGCGCACCAGCGTCGGTCCCAGGTCGGTCGAGAACTGTGTGCGGTACTGCACGAGACCGATCTCGTACTGGTCGGCGTTGACGCCACTCTTCAGCACCGGCTCCGGGACGGCGAGCGGGATGTACTTCGTTCCGGGCACGCAGCTGCCGCTGACGGATGGGTTACAGGCGCCCGGCAACGCATCCACGAACTTCCTGATGCCCTTGCCGGTGATGTAGCCGGAGCCGCCGTTCGTGAGAGTGATGGACGTGACGGCGCCGCCGTCTGTGACTGCCGTCGCCTGGGCACCAGTGCCGGTCGGGTCCGTGATGTCGACTGTCGGCACACTGGTGTAGCCGCTGCCGAAGGTGTCGAGCGTGATGCTCGTGATGGTCAGCGTGGCGGTCGCCGTGGCGTTGTTGGCGCCACCGGGGACTGGATCCGCCAGGGTGCCGTCACGGATGACCACATTGGGAGGGGTCAAATAGCCCGATCCCGGACTGTCGACCACGACCGCGGTGATGGCCCCACTGGCATCCATCTCAGCGTGCGCCTTGGGCATCACGCCGTTGGGGTCGTCGGGCATGTCGAAGTCGACCGTCGGGATCGTGAAGCCGCTCCCGGCCGCCGTGACGGTGACGGCGTCGACGCCGCCCCAAGCGGTAGCGGTCGCCTGCGTCGCCGCCCCGCCACCCGAGATCGTGACGGCAGGCTTCGTGTAGCCGGTCCCGCCTGCCGTGACGTTGATGGCGGTCACGGAGGTGGAGGGACTCACGACGGCGTCGGCGGTCGCTCCGGTGCCGGAGCCGGTGATGTCCACGTTCGCGGCGGTGTAGTTGCTGCCGGGGCTGGTGATGGTGATGGCGGTGATGACCCCGGCGCTGTCGACGGCCGCTGTCGCCGTCGCGCCACTGCCCACGCCGTTCGGGTCCGTGATGCTCACCTGGGCGCTGGTCGTCCGCAGCGAGCTCAGGGCCCAGTTCGGGTTGGGTCCGAAGTAGTGAGGCACCTTGGTCTCGTCAGTTGGGGTTACCTGGCATGGCGAAGCCGGGACCCATGATCAGCAGGAATACCGTTGTCGCCACTGCCAACGCCAAGAAGCCTAAAGCGCTCAGTTTCGCGAACGACATGCGTCGTATCGCACGTGCGGTGGTTCTCATGTGACCTCCCCTCTCAACCCCTTGAGAGAATCGACTTAGGTGAACGTGCAGGCTCTTCTGGGCGGGTCCGCAAACGGTCCAGGCCTTGCTGCCGCTCTAGCCTCACCCCCTCTGTCTACTCCACCCATCGATCCGCCGGCCCGCACGTCCAGCGATTGTTCGCGCGCCACCCTACCCACGCCCTCCGCCGCAGTATCGCGTTGCCACGCGGCGGATAGAGCCGGGTCGGCGCAGTGCGCCGACGTTGCGCCTATCAATGTCAGAGGACACACTGCGAGGGGTACGGTCGTTCCTCGTGTCCTGACCTAGACGAAAGGCATGTCTTTTAGGATGAAGAGCGTCCTCAATGGGTAGGAGGGCCGCGCGCCAGGGGCTGACGAGGAGGAAGCGCTGAACCTGCTCATCGTCCTGATGGGTGTCGCGGCGGGGATATCGTTCGAGGCCGCCATCTCCCACGGTCTGGTCGGGCTGTCGAGCCGGCCGCGAGACCGTACGCGCCTCACCTTCGCGCTGATGGCGCTCGCGGCCGGTGTCGGGGCGATCGCCGTCATGGCGATGTACTCCGTCGACTCGCCCTCGACGCACGTCGCGGTCACCAAGTGGCTCTTCGTGCCTTCGCACGTCGTCTTCACCGTGGCGGCGGCCTGGCTGGTCGCTCTCTTCAGCGGCGTGAGGCCGAAGATCTGGCTTTGGGCCCTGACGGGCGGCGGCGTCATCGTGCTGGCCGTCAACGCCGCCCTGCCCTACGGGCTCTTGCACGAGACGCTCGGTGACCTGCGCGAGGTCTGGGTCTTCGGAGCTCACATCATGGACATGAGCGCATCCGACCTGCATCCCCTGCACGTGCTGGACGACGCCATAACCCTGGCGGCCTTCGTCTTCATGTACTACGCGCTCGCCCGACTGCTGCGCAGGGGCGAGCGCGCGAAAGCGACCTACCTCGCCCTCGCAACGGCGCTCTTCTCAGTGACCACTCTGCTCGACACGCTCGCCGACCATGGCGTCGTGGCGACGCTCTACCTGACGCAACTGTGCTTCGTCGGCCTCGTGCTGACGATGAGCATCGCCCTGCGTCGCGAGTCGTTGCGCTGGGAACAGGAGCTGCGGGCATACCGCACCCGCCTGGAGTCGCTCGTCGAGGAGCGTGTCCGCGAGCTCGACGAGACGAACGAGCAGCTTGCCCTGGAAGTGACCGAGCGCGTGGCCGCCGAAGACGCTCTGCGCGAGCGGGTGAAAGAGCTTGCTGCGCTGCAGCACTTCGCCCAGACCCTGGCACGTCGCACTGACCTGCCGAGCGCACTGCACGCCGCGTGCCAGGAACTCGCCGTCCTCTTCAGGGCGCGCTACGTGCGCGTGCACCTGTCAGCGAGCCTGGGTGAGGATGCCCTCAGACGGTCGTCGAGCGACACCACCGCGCCTCCCGACTACGTGGACCTGCTGCCGGTCGACGACGTGCCCCTCTTCCAGAAAGCGCTCAAGGCCGAGGAGCCTCTGGTCGTAGCGGACCCGCAGTCGCTTGACCTGCCCGCGCCCCTGCGGGAGCTCATGGCCGGGAGCGCGGTGCGCAGCCTCCTCGTCGCTCCCATGGTGACGAGGGACGCCGTGGTCGGCCTGCTGACGCTCGGCCGCGACGGCGAGGTCCAGGGGTTCAGCGACGCCGATGGGGTCGTGGGCAAGACCGCCGCGGACGCACTCGCGGCCGCCGTCGAGAACGAGCTGCTGCACCGCAAGGAGACGCGCCAGGCGGCGGCGGCCGAGCGGCAGCGCCTGGCGCGCGACCTTCATGACTCCGTCACGCAGAGCATCTACTCCGCCAGCCTGATCGCCGAGGCCCTGCCCGCCGTATGGGATCGCGAGCCGGAGGAAGGGCTCGACAACCTGGTCCGCATGAGGCGCCTCGTGCGGGCGGCTCTGGCGGAGATGCGCACGCTGCTCTTCGAGTTGCGGCCGGCGACACTCGAGGCGGCTTCGCTCGAGACCCTGATCGAGCGGCTCGCCGACGCCCTCACGGGCCAGATCCAGGTGCCGGTCGATGTGAACGTGACCGAGGAAGAGCCGCTGCCCCCCGACGTGAAGATCGCCCTCTACCGCGTCGTCCAGGAGGCCTTCACCAACGTCGCCAAGCACGCACGTGCCAGCCGGGTCGCGGCTGCCGTGATCGTCCATTCCGGCGGCGTGGCCCTTACGGTGACGGACGACGGGCGCGGCTTCGACCCGGACGCCGTCGGGCCCGAGCACATGGGCCTGCGCATCATGCGGGAACGGATGGCCAAGATCGGTGCGACGATCCTCATCAGGAGCTCCCCGGAGCGGGGCACGTCGATCACCGTCGGGTGGGTGCGGCCCACGCGGGAAGGCACGCCGTCTTCGGCGGCCGTGAGTGCGTGAACACGCTCCCGCATGCCCGCTCTTGACTGCCGGCCTCGATTCGAGCGCGCGGCCTGCGGGCAGAGTGTGTGCGACGCTCGGAGGGAAGAGCATGGTCGACGATAGCCCGATGATCCGTGTCATGATCGTGGACGACCACTACATGGTGCGCGAAGGTCTCAAGGTGTTCCTCTCGACGCTCGGCGACATCACGGTGGTCGGAGAGGCCGAGAACGGCGCGCAGGCGGTACAGCGGTGTTCCGAGGCGCGACCCGACGTCGTCCTCATGGACTTGCTGATGCCCGTGATGGACGGCGCCACAGCGACCGCTCGCATCCGCGAAGCCTGCCCTACAGCCCAGGTCATTGCGCTGACCAGCTTCGTCGAGCAGGAGCTCGTGCAAGAGGCGCTCGACGCGGGCGCCATCAGCTACCTTCTGAAGGATGCGCGTCCGGAGAAGCTGGCCGAGGCGATCCGGGAGGCCGTCAAGGGTCGCGGGACGATCGACAGCGGCGCGATGCAGGCGATCATGGAGAAGCGCCGCGACAACGTGGGCGCAGACCTCACGCCCAGGGAGCGGGAAGTGCTCGCCCTGCTCGCCGCCGGGCTGAGCAACAGTGACATCGCCGAACGCCTCACCCTCAGCGTGGGGACCGTCCGCCTGCACGTGAGCAACGTGTTGACGAAGCTCGGTGCTCCCAACAGGACGAGCGCCGCCGTCATCGCGATGAAGCACGGCCTCGCGTAGCGCTTCCCCGAAGTCCGACAACCCCTCCCACCGGTCCACGCTGAGCCTCGTGCATGGCCGGTCACCCCTGACATTTGTCGAGGTCCGGATATGCCGGATTCCTCTGGTGTCCCCCCTACGGCGAGCGTCAGACTGCCGCCACATCGCGCGAGAAACAGCCGACGGGAGGAAGTCATGACGCGCGTGTTGCTGGCGACTGACAGGGGTGACCTGGGCGACGCCCTGCGCGTCTTCCTGTCGGAACGCCAGCTGGAGGTCGTCGGCATCGCCGGGGACGCCGGCGGCCTGTTCGCTCTCGCCCATGACACCAAGCCAGACGTCATCGTGGTCGACTGGCGCCTCGCGAGTGTGGGAGCCCGCTGGACCGTCAAAGGACTGAAGGGCCGGCGCCGGCCGGGCGTCGTGGTCCTGGGCACAGCCCAGGAGCGGGCGCCGGCCACAGCCGCCGGCGCCGACGGCTACGCGATCGTAGGTGACCCTCCCGACGACCTCCTCGAGGTCATCCGGGGCGTGACGGCAGCGGCGAGAACGCCCGGAAGGGACCACCAGTGACGAGGCGCTCGCACCGATTCCCCCCAGAACGGACGGTTTTGGTCGAGTCGACCCTGGACAGTCAGGGAGCGTTTCAGGTCCGACGTCTGAGCGGCGCCGGCCTTTGCGTCAGACAAGCAACGAGCAAGTGAGCAAGCGAGCAGAGAACGACACAAGGGGGACGAACATGGACGGAGGACTCTCCAGAAGGGAATTCCTCAAGATCGGCGCGACCGGCATGCTGGGCCTGTATGTGGGCTCGCGGCTCGACGGCTTCACGCCGGTCGCCTACGCCGCAAGCGGCGCGCTCCTTCCCGCCGACATCCCGAAGTACCTCACGCCGCTCCTCATCCCGCCGGTCATGCCCAGGGCGGCGATCTACAAGGGCAAGCGAGGGAAGCCGGTCGACTACTACGAGATCTCGATGAAGCAGTTCGAGGAGCAGATCCTCCCCGCGGGTCTGCCGAAGACGACGGTCTGGGGCTACGGCGCGGTCTCGGCGATGGACCGCAGGGGCCTCCTGCTGCACCACGCGCCGTCACTCACCATCGAGGCGGAAGTGGGACGGCCGGTGCGTGTCAAGTGGATCAACGACCTGAAGGACGGCCAGGGCAACTACCTGCCGCATCTGCTGCCCGTCGACCAGACGCTTCACTGGGCCAACCCGCCGGCGGCACCGATGGGCGCGACACGCGACCGACCTTCACCGAGACCCCGGGGCCCTACACCGGTCCGGTGCCCATCGTGACGCACGTGCATGGCGCCGTCGGCGTGGGTGACGAGAGCGACGGCTATGCCGAGGCGTGGTTCCTGCCCGATGCGGCGAACGTCGACCCCGAGGTCTATGCGACCGAGGGCACCTGGTACGAGTTCTTCGCCAACAAGGCGACGGGCAAGTTCGGCGTGAGCTGGGATCCGGGGACCGCCGTCTTCCAGTACCCCAACGACAACCGCGCTGCCACCATCTGGTACCACGACCACGCCCTCGGCATGACGCGGCTGAACGTCTACGCCGGCCCGGCCGGCTTCTTCATCGTCCGCGGCGGTCCGAGCGGCGACAAGGCCGTTTTCGACTCGCGCACCGGCGCGGTCGCCGTCCTGCCGGGTCCCGGCTCCGATGGAGTTCGACAAGTTCCCGTCCAACAAGACCTACTTCGAGATCCCCATCGCCATCCAGGACCGCGCCTTCCAGTCGGACGGCTCGCTGTTCTACCCGGACTCCCGGGAGTTCTTCGACGGGGCGACGGCAGGAATTGCCGGGTTTCATCCCCGACACCGACCTCTCGCCGATCTGGAACCCGGAGTTCTTCGGCAACACGATCATGGTCAACGGCAACACCTGGCCGTTCCTCGAAGTGCAGCGGCGGCGCTACCGTTTCCGCTTCCTGAACGGCTGCCAGGCCCGGTTCCTCATCCTGGACTTCGCCAACATCACGGGGGCGAAAGTCTGGATGATCGGCAACGAGGGCGGCTTCCTGCCGGCGCCGCTCAACATCACCGCAAACCACAACAGCAGGCTCCTGATGGGCCTCGCTGAGCGCGCCGACGTCATCGTCGACTTCGGCAACGTGGCGCCGGGCAGCTACGTGCTCGGCAACGTGGGGCCCGACGAGCCCTTCGGCGGCGGTGAGCCTCCGGACGACTTCGACGCGGCCGACCCGAACTCGACCGGGCAGATCATGAGGTTCGACGTCGTGTCCGGCGGCGCGCCCGACCCCACGACGCCGCCGCAGTTCCTCCGGCTTCCGGCGATCCAGGCGCTTCCCACGGTGCCGACGACCACACGACGACTCGCCCTCATCGAGATGATGTCGATGTACTGGGACGGGCCGGCCGAAGCGATGCTGGGCCAAGTGGGCGAGGACGGCATGCCGGTGCATCAGATGTGGATGGACCCGGTGAGCGAGAATCCCGCCGTGGGCGACACCGAGGTCTGGGAGATCTACAACTTCACGGCCGACGCGCACCCGATGCACGTGCACGAGGTCACCTTCGAGGTGATGAATCGTCAGGCCCTGGTCACAACCGCCGAAGGCGAGACCGAGCCGCCTGCGAGACTGGTGGGCGATCCCCGGCCGCCGGAGGCGTGGGAGGCCGGCCGCAAGGATACCGTGACGGTCTATCCCGGCGAGGTGACGCGCATCAAGGCGCGCTTCGACATCGCCGGGCAGTTCGTGTGGCACTGCCACATCGTCGAGCACGAAGACAACGAGATGATGAGGCCGTACCGCATCGGCCCGGAGCAGCCCGGTCAGCCCGGGGCCACGACGACGTGAGCCTGGGGGCCGGCCACAGGGTCGCGCCGCCCAAGACGGCGAGCGATCCGAGCGGCTTCTGAGGAACGGGAAGGGGCCCGGCGGTCGTATGACCGCCGGGCCCCTTACTTTGACCTCGCCCGGCCTTCGCGCTGAGGTCGGCAGTTGCACAAGGCGACCGGCCCAGGGTGACTCGGACTTCTTCCTCTGCGCGGGCCTGCCTCAGGCCGCCTTGCCCAAGCTCAGATCGGCGACCTTGGTCGAGTCGAGGATCTCCTCGACCCCCTCGATGGGCTTGCTGAAGTCGACCTCCGGAGGAAAGATCCTCGTCAGCTCCTCCTTGAACCACAGGTCGAAGGGGTCCCTGGACGAGGCAAAGCCGGCGTTGCCCTTCACGGGATCGTCGCCCTCGATGTAGATGCCGACGATGTCGCCCTGCGGGGTCGACTGAAGTGTGAGGAGCTCCTCGGACACGTTAAGCCTCCGGCGCGAAGCCGTGAACTCGTCCCGGTGGTACGCGTCATTGACGAAGGCCCTCGCCCGCTCCGTCGCGCCCGGGGCGAGCGGGGCGCACAAGGCCAAGCCCCGACCCCGGCCCTTGGCCGTCGTGTCGATCCATGCGGCGACCGTCTCCGGCTTGGGGCCAGGCATCTGCTGCGCGAGGTCGACGCCGTGGATCTCCTTGACGGCCTTCACGAAGTAGCGGTCGATCTCGAGATCCGACGACGCCAACCTGCCGAACTGCTCCAGCAGGTCGCCCTCAGACTCGAAGTAGACGGTCGTGAAGTCACCCATCGGGGTGTGCTGCAGGTACACCCTTTCCATGGTGATGCCGAGCCGGCGGCGAGACTGCTCGTACTCGCGAGGACGGGCCTGCATCTCCTTGGCGATGGCCTTCGGGTCCGCCCCCGGCACGACCGGGAACGTCAATGCCATGCGTGTCATTCTGGGTACCTCCTGGTAAAGCGTCCGCCAAGGACCACCGAACGGCATCGTCCCTGGACAGCCCGGCCGGAACCGGCCGGTGTCCGTCTTGTCCCCGGCAGGAGGACATCGAGACGGAAGCCCGTTGAGGCCCAGCGGTCTTCTGGAGGCTCATCACCTCGCTCAGAGGGATGCCACGCGCACGAGCGACTTGATCGCCCGGCGCTGATCCATGGCCGCGTAGGCCTCGGCGATGCCGTCGAGGTCGGTCTCGAAGTCGAGGACGAGGCCAGGATCGATGCGGCCAGCCAGCACGTCCTTCATGAGCTCGGGGAGGTAGGTCCGCACCGGCGCCGAGCCGCCATGCATGCCGATGTTGCGGAAGAACATCGTCTCGAGGGGCACCTCGACGCCATGGGGGACACCGACGTAGCCAACCATCGCGCCAGGCCGCGTGATAGCGAAGGCGGTCGCCATCGATTGGCCGGTGCCGACGCACTCGAGCGTCGCGTCGACGCCGACGCCGTTCGTCAGCGCCATGACGGCCTCGGTCGCCGCATCGCCGCGCGCGGCGACGATGTCCGTGGCGCCGAACTCCCGGGCCAACGCCTGGCGGTCCTGGTGCCGGCTGAGGATGATGATGCGAGCCGCGCCGAGGCGCGCGGCGGCAAGGACGCCGGAGAGGCCGACTGCACCATCGCCGACAACGGCGACTGCGCTGCCGCGCGTGACGCCTGCGCTGAGCGCAGCGTGATGGCCGGTACCCATCACGTCGGAGAGCGTGAGGAGCGATCGCATCATCTCCTCGGAGTGGCCGGAGCCGGGAATGCGCACCAACGTGGCGTCGGCGAACGGGACGCGCACGCCCTCGCCCTGAGCGCCGTCCATGCCGCCGTAGGCCCAGAAACCGCCGTGGACGCAGCTCGTGGTGATGCCCGCCCGGCAGTGCGGGCAGGTGCCGTCGTTGTAGGCGAAGGGGGCGATGACCAGGTCGCCCTTGTGGAGTGCACCGACCTGCGGGCCCACGTCCTCGACCACGCCGATGAACTCATGCCCGACCGGCCTGCCCGTCTCGTAGGGGGTTTGGCCGCGATAGAACCACAGGTCCGAGCCGCAGACACACGCAAGCATGACGCGCACGACGGCGTCGGTCGGCTGGACGATCCCGGGATCGGGGCGCTCCGCGACTTCGATCTTGCCGGGCTCAACAAAGACTGCTGCACGCATAATTGGATCTCCTCGAGATCGATGTCTTATGGGGGCGGAACACTCACGACGACCTGCCGCGGCCGTGCAAGACGCGGGTCGGTGTGCGCCCTAGATATCGAGCCTTGTCGTCCCGAGACGCCGCACCGCCGCCGGGTCGCTGTGAGAGAAGAAGAGGCTCTCGCCCATGTTCAGCGAGGCGATCCGCTCCATGTCCTCCAGGCTGAGCGCGAAGTCGAAGACAGCGATGTTCTCGGCGATCCTCTCCTTGCGTACCGACTTGGGGATCGTGACGACGCCTCGCTGCAGCAGCCAGCGCACCACGACCTGCGCGACCGACCTGCCGTGGTCAGCCGCGATGGACGAGAGGACGGGATTCTGGAACAGGCCGTTCCTGCCTTCGGCGAACTGGCCCCAGGCCTCGTGCTGCACGCCGAGCTCCCTCATGACCTCGGCGGCCTCGATCTGCTGACAAAACGGGTGAGTCTCGATCTGATTCACGGCCGGAGTCACCTCGTTGTGAAGGGCCAGGTCGACCAGCCGGTCGGGCGGGAAGTTGCTGACACCGATCGCCCTGACCTGGCCGTCATGGTAGAGCTCCTCCATGGCGCGCCACGAGCCATAGACGTCGCCAAATGGCTGATGGATCAGGTACAGGTCGAGATGATCCAGTTGCAGTCGCTGCAGCGACCTGCGAAAGGCGGCCTTGGCGCTCTCGTAGCTGGCGTCCTGGATCCAGAGCTTCGTGGTGACGAAGAGCTCCTCCCTGGGGACGCCGCTCTTCTTGATCGCCCTGCCGACCGCCTCTTCGTTCAGGTACGCGGCGGCGGTATCGACCGAGCGGTACCCCACCGCGATGGCGTCCAGGACGCTCCGCTCGCAGACGGCCGTGTCCTCCACCTGGAAGACGCCCAAGCCCAGCATCGGCATCTCGACGCCGTTGTTCAGTGTCACGCTTTCCATGGCTCGCTCCATCCTGGTCATCGCCCGGTTCGCGCCTCCAACTCCTCGGGGTACCGGTCTCCCTGGATCCTGATCTGCGAGGCCGCGACCTCGATCTCGCGCAGGTCGTCGGGCGTCAGCTCAAGCTCCTCATGCCCATGCAGCCGAGGCCCAGGCTCGAGACCTCGAGGCCCCGCCCGAGTGTGCGCTTCTGCATCGTCAACTCTCCTTCTTGGCTGGCGGCTTCCGGCACGTTTCTCTCATCGGCCCGCCGTCGATCCGGTGTGCTCACGGAGCGCCCAGGCTCTCCCGAACGAGACGCAGGCGGAGCTTGACGCTCTGCAGCGTGATGGCTTGGCTTGAGGGTACCCTCGTCGAACACGCCTTCACTTACACAGGTCTGCCTTGGGAGAGCGGACGACCGCAAGCCGCATGGCGCGGGAACAAGGAGTGTCGAAAGGCGTGTGGTGTCCACGGCGGCCCTACCCCGGCGCACAGCGGCGCAACCGCGCAGTATGAGGAGTGAGCCTATGGCAGCTATCGACGACCCGAAGTCCGGCGTGGTCGCCGCCGACCAGCGCCCCTTCGCTGTGTCGCATCCATGCCCCGTGTGTCAGGGGCAGGGCAGCATCAACGAGCAGCCCTGCCCCACGTGTCACGGCACTGGCGTGGAGCGCTTCTACCACGGCACGAAGGCCGACCTGAAGCCAGGAGACCTGATCGAGCCCGGCCATCTCCCGAACTTCGGCAAACGAGAGAGACGAAGCACCTACGTCTACCTGACCGGCACCCTGGATGCAGCCATTTGGGGGGCGGAGCTGGCACTCGGCGAAGGTCCCGGCAGGATCTACATGGTGGAACCGACCGGCCCGATCATGGATGACCCCAATCTGACGGACAAGAAGTACCCGGGGAATCCGACCAAGTCATACCGATCCCTGGAGCCGCTGCGGGTCACCGATGAGGTCACCGATTGGCAGGGGCACTCCCCCGAAGTGCTCAAAGCGATGAAGGACAACCTTGAGCGACTCGAGCGACTTGGTGTCGAGCCGATCGACGACTGATCGGGCGGCGCTCGGCGGGAGGACGGCGACCGGGTAGGCGACTGACATCGATGCCGGTCTGCAGGGGAGAACGTTGTCATTCCGACAACGATGGTGGGCCCAGCAGGACTCGAACCTGCGACCGGCCGATTATGAGTCGGCTGCTCTAACCAGCTGAGCTATAGGCCCACCGCGCGGTCATCATACCGCCAGCCCAAGTCGTGCCGCAGGCGCCGGGAAGCGTCGGTGCCCGCAGTGGCGGCGGATATGGCCGGAGCCCCCCAACCGTTTCGTACTGCGTGATTGAGGCGATGCTTCGGGGTGAGATGAGTCTTGCCCGCTCGTCACCATGAGCCCCGTCGTGTCCGGCCCCGCGCATGGATCGCCGGCCGACGTAGCGAGGCGCACGGCGGCGGCCATCGCCGTCACCGTCGCCTTCGGCGTCGGCCTCTACTTCCTGTGGTCCATCCGGACCATCATGCTGTGGGTCGTCGTCGCCGCAGTGCTCGCCTTCGCGCTCGAGCCGACCGTGGAATGGCTCACCTCTCGCGGCTGGCGACGGGGACTCGCGGCGATCGTCGCGTCTGCTATCGCCGTGCTGATCGCGGCGGGCCTGCTCGCGCTGGTCGTCGCGCCCTTCGTCCTGCAGTGGCGCGAGCTCACGCACGACGTGCCGGCCACCTTGCGCGATCTTACGAAGCAGGGCACGCCCCTCCACTTCCTGCAGACGCGCTACCACATCGTGGACCGGGTGCGGAACCCGAGTCCCGAGGACTTCCGCCTGCTGCTCGGTTCGGGGCGTTCGTGGACCGCCGCGATCAGCACGACTCTGCAGCTCGTGGCGGCGGCCGTCTCCGTTGTCGTCATCATGGTGCTTTTGCTCGTCGAGGGCCCGAGGAGCTGGCGCGGCTTCCTCTCGCTGCTCCACGAGGAGCAGCGAGAGCGGGCCGCGCTCCTCGGCGACCGCATGCAGCGGGCCGTCGGCGGCTACGTGCGCGGCAACCTGCTGATCAGCCTGATCGCCGGCCCGTCCGCCTGGCTCGCCATGGTGCTCCTCGGCGTGCCCTTCCCCGTGCCATTGGCCGTGATGGTCGCGATCCTCGACGTCATCCCCCTCGTCGGAGCCACGATTGCCGCCCTCATCTGTACCGCGGTCGCCCTGTCGCAGGGATGGCTCACGGCGGCGGTCCTCCTGGGGTTCTTCCTCGTCTACCAGCAAGTGGAGAACAACGTGCTGCAGCCGATCATCTACTCGAAGACTGTCGCCCTGTCGCCGCTCACCGTCCTGGTGGCGTCTCTGGCCGGAGCCGCCGTAGCCGGCGTGATCGGCGTGCTGATCGCCATCCCGCTGGCGAGCGCCGCTTACATCCTCGTGCAGGACCTGATCGAGCGCCGTAAAGAAGAGGTGGCCGTCGAGGACGCCGAAGCCGAGGAGGGGCTGCCCGGCGAGCTTGCCGCCGCCGAGGCGCGAACGGTGGCCGCGGACCAACCCACCCCATCGGAGCGGGGCGTCGAGCGCGGCGGCGTCGAGACCGTACGCGAGACGGCGTCCCAATCGGAGGAGGACGACGCCCCGCCTGCCTCGCGGGTCATCTAGACCTCGATCGACCCCTCGCTCACCATCACGCTCTCGCCGCCGATCCAGACGTTCACGACCGCGCCCTCCTTCTTTTCGGTGCGCGCGTTCAGCACACTCGGTCGCCCCATCTCGACGCCCTGGGCGATCCGGTAGGCAAACGCCCCGTCCCGCGCGGTGTCGAGGTGGCTGAGCAGCGCGGCGAGCACGCAGTTCGCGCTGCCCGTGGCGGGGTCTTCCGGGATGCCGTCCAGGGGTGAGAACATGCGCGCCCGGATGTCGAAGTCGTCGCCGGACCTGACGTACACGAGCAGGTCCGGCACATCGGCGCCGTCGGCGAGGAGTTGCTCGGCGCCGGCCACGTCCAGACGAGCGCGCTCAAGGGCGCCCCGATCCCTGAGTTCGGCGATGATGAACGGCAGACCCACCGAAGCCACGACCGGCTCGTGCACGGTCGTCACGATGGCGTCGGGCTCGAGCCCCGACGCCGCCGCCAGGGACGTCACCGACACGGTCCCTCCCATCGACAGCCGCTGCGGCGCCGTCAGCTCGCACCTGATCCGGCCGCCGTCGCCCTTGAAGACAGCGACGGGCACCAGCCCGGCGTCCTCCTCGAACACGACCGTGCGTGGCTCGTCCAACGACCCGAGGGCGCCGATCGAGGCCAGCACGAACGCGGTGCCGATGTTGGGGTGACCGGCGAACGGCACCTCGGCCGGCGGCGTGAAAATGCGCACCCTGCGGTCCTGGCCTTTCTCGGGCGGCAGCACGAACGTGCTCTCCGAGTAGTTGAACTCACGGGCGATGCGCTGCATCTGATCGGCGCTGAGGCCTTGCGCCTCGGGCAGCACGGCGAGCTGGTTGCCGCCGAAACGGGTGTCGGTAAAGACATCGCAGGTGTAGTAGGGATAGCGCGCCACAGCTTCTCCTTCAACGCGGGCCGATGCACTGACTCTAGCCTGTAGAATCGGGCCGCGTCACCCGAAAGGAGCCCCCGTGAGCCATTCCGCGTCGCCGAACCAGCCATCCTCCCCGTCCGCTCCCACGCCCGTGTCGTCTCACTCCGGCCGGCCGGAGACGGATGCGTCGTCCTCCCCCGTCCACGTCTTCAACGAGTGGGACCCGCTCGAGGAGATCGTCGTCGGCATCGTCGAGGACGCGATGATCCCGCCGTGGGACGTCATCATGCCGGCGACGGTGCACGACAAGACGCAGTGGGACTTCTTCAAGGCGCACGGAGGGACCCGCTGGCCCCTTGAGATGCTCAAGAAGGCCGAGGCCGACATCGAGGCCTTCGTCCACATCCTCGAGGCCGAGGGCGTCACCGTGCGCCGCCCCGAGCGCTTCGCCTGGGAGAAGCCGCTCGCGACCCCCGGATGGTCGGTCGCGAGCTCCTGCTACGCGCTCATGCCGCGCGACGTCCTCTTCGTGCTCGGCGACGAGATCATCGAGGCGCCCATGGGCTGGCGCAGCCGTTACTTCGAGCACCACGCCTACAAGAGCCTCTGCAAGGAGTACTTCAAGGGCGGGGCCCAATGGATCTCCGCCCCGCGCCCGGAGCTGAGCGACGCCACCTACGTCGAGGACTACGTGGCGCCGGAGGAGGGCGAGCCGCAGCGCTTCTGCCTCACCGAGCACGAGCCGCTCTTCGACGCCGCCGACGCGATCAAGTGCGGGCGCGACGTCTTCATCGGCCGCTCGAGCTGCTGCAACGAGTTCGGCATCGAGTGGCTGCGGCGCCACCTCGCGCCCGAGTACCAGGTCCACGAGATCGAGATCTACGACACGCACCCCATGCACCTCGACGCGACCTTCTACCCCCTGGCCCCGGGCAAGCTGCTCGATCCATCCCGAACGCTGCGCCAGGGTGCCCGACATGTTCGCCAAGGCAGGCTGGGAGGTCTTCACCTGCCCCGAGCCCAACATGCCGCTCGACCACCCGATGTACAACTGCTCGCGCTGGATCAGCATGAACGTGGTGATGCTCGACGAGGAGCGCGTCATCGTGAGCAAGGGCGAGGAGAATCTGATCTCTGCCTTCAGGGAGTGGGGCTTCACGCCGATCGAGTGCCCGTTCTACGACTTCGAGACGATCGGCGGCGGGTTCCACTGCGCCAGCGTCGACATCCGCCGGCGCGGCGAGCTGCAGTCGTACTTCTGAGAAGAGGCGGGCGGGACGGACTGGACCGTCCCGCCCGCCTAAGCGATAGCCCAGCCTCAGCGGCCTGCCCGCACAGGTACCAAGGTCAGGTCCACCGAGGGTGTCCCGGTCTCCTGGCCGGCGTTCGGATTACCCTCACCCGGCACGGTCGCGGGACGCGAGGCCGCGCCGGAAGTGCCCGACGGGTTCGTCGCGACCGGGTTGGCGAAGCCGCGAGAGCTCGCGCCAGGCGCGTTCGTCGCGTTGAAGAGGTGGTCGCTTGCGAGCGCCGCCGGCGCAAGAGCGGCGAGCGCGAGGAGTGCCACGGCGAAAAGCGCCGCCATGCGACTGGTCATCAGGTGCTCCTTCGTGAGTAGACAGGCTGATGCACAGCCGCTTCCCGGCTGGCACGTCCCGAAACCGATGATCCGGGCGGTCGGCGGCGAAGAGAGGATGGGCGGGACCGGCACAGCCGGCCCCGCCCTGGTCGCTCCCGAGGGCGCCGTCTCTCGCCCAAGGGAGCGGGCCTTGCGGCGCGCGGGGGGACGGCGCCGCAGGCTTTGGCGGCGCCTCGAGCGCCGCAAACGGATGCCGGCGCGGCTTGGGACGGCCCGAGAACCTCGGCCGTCCCGCGCCGCGCGGTCACCCGATCGTGTTCACACGCTCTTCAGCCGTTCGATGACGGCCGGCACGACCTCGTACAGGTCGCCGACGATCCCGTAATCGGCCATCCCGAAGATGGGCGCTTCCTTGTCCTTATTGATCGCCGCGATCAGCTTGGCGCTCGAGACGCCGACGGTGTGCTGCACCTGCCCGGAGACGCCGACGCTGAGGTAGAGGTCCGGCGCCGTCTTCGCGCCGCTGAGACCGATGATGCGGTCCTCGCCCAGCCACTGGAAGTCGGCAAGGCTCTTCGTGCAGCCGACCACGCCCTGGAGGGCCTCGGCGAGCTGATCGCCAAGGGCGAGGTCCTCGCGCTTGGCGAAGCCGCGTCCGACGCCCACGATGCGCGGCGCCGCGTCGAGACTCACGATGTCGCCCTCCTTGGCGCGCCGCTCGACGACCTTCATGCCGGTGGCGAGCTGCAGGGCCGGCGTCACGACGGCCCCGGCGCCGGCCGTCGCGCCCTCGGCGGAGAACGTCTTGGGCATGACGGCGAACACCTTGACGTCGCTGGCCACCTTCTCGCGAGCGACGGTGGCGCCGCCGAACGCGTAACGGCCTGCGACGAACTCGCCGCCGTCGAGCTCGAGGCTGCTCACGTCGGTCACGGCGCCGGCGCCGAGCTTCTCGGCGAGGCGGCCGGCGAGCTCCTTGCCGCGACGCGTCGAACCGAGCAGCACGACGGTCGCTTCCGCCTCGGCGGCGATCTGCGCAAGGGCGGCAGCGACGCTGTCGGCCGGCCATCCCTCGAGGGCGGGGTCTTCGCTGACGAACACGCGGTCGGCGCCGGCGGCGCCGAGATCGGCCGCCGCGGTCGCCGCGCCGGCGCCGAGGGCCGCGGCGCTCACGCCCAGGCCCAGGGCCTGGGCGAACTCGCGGCCCTTGGCGACCAGCTCCCGGGCGGTCTCGGTCTTCTCGCTGTAGATAAGCAGATCAGCCATGGCCTACCTCCCCACCACGCCTTCCTTGATGAGCGCGTTCACGAAGGCGTCGGCCTGCTCAGCTGCGCTCCCTTCGAACACGATGTGCTTGCGGTCCTGTTCCTCGGCGAGGTTCGAGACCACCTGCTGCCTGGGCGCGACCGCGCCGGCGTCCAGGCCGAGGTCGGCGAGCGTCCACACCTGCGTCGGCTTGGAGCCCGCCTTCATGATGTGCATGAGCGACGGGATGCGGGGCTCGTTGATCTCGCTCACGACGGTGATGGCGGCCGGCAGCGGCAGCTCGAGCGTCTCGATCATCTCGTCCATGCTGCGCTCGCAGCGGACGGCCGCGCCGGCCGCCTCGACCTTGCGCGCGTAGCCGGCTTGCGGCACGCCCAGGCGCTCGGCGACGCGCGACGGGACCTGGCCCGTGTAGTTGTCGCTCGAGCCCTCGCCGAAGAGCAGCAGGTCGCAGGCGCCGAGCTTCTGGACGGCGGCCGCGATCACGGCCGCGACGGCCGTCTGGTCGACGCCGGCGAGCGCCGGGTCGTCGACGATGACGGCCTCGTCGGCGCCCATCGCCAGCGCCTCCTTCATCGTCTCCTTGACCTTGCGGTTGCCCTCGCCCACGGTCAGCGCGACGACCTTGCCGCCGGCCGCGTCGCGCAGCTGCACGCCGGTCTCGAGCGCGTTCTTGTCGAGGTCGCCCAGCTTGAAGGGCACGGCCTCGAGCACGGGCTCGCGGTTCTTGATGCGGACCATCTGCGGGTCCGGGTTCGTCTTCACGCACACGACGATGTCCACGTCATCACCTCTCTCGCACGGTCCGGTCGCCGGCCCTGCGCTCATCGGTCCTTGCTCGCCGCCCTCGACGGGCGCCGTCGCCCTCCGTCTCTGTCAGCTCATCCTGTACTGGACGCCGAACTGGGAGCGCGGGTAGTCCCACGTCAGGGCGCCCTCGTCGCAACAGATCATGCAGGTGCCGCACTCCAGGCAGCCCTCCCAGTTGACCGTCATCGTGCCTTCGTCGTTCACCTCGTAGAGGTCGGCGGGGCACACGTAGAGGCAGGCGCGGTTCGTGCAGCGCGTCCTGCACACCGGATCGTCGATGACGATGTGCGGCTCCTTGTCGAGCTTGAAGACGTCGAGGCCGAGCTTGGCGTCGATGTTCACCCTCGCACCTCCCCTCTCAGAGCTTCCTGGCCTGCCACGCGTCCTGCAGCGTGGCGACCTTGAGGAAGTCACGGCGTACGCCCTTCCACGCCTTCTTGATGAGCGAGGGGGTCGGGCCGGGACCGACGGTGAAGACGTCCTCCATGAGACGCGACACCGCCGTCGGATAGTGCTGGAAGAGGCGCGGCACCTCCATGAACTGCGGGTAGGTCCGCGCCGTCTCGAGGTCCTTGAGGACGAAGCTGTCGCGCAGGCCGGCCTCGTAGGCGGCCAGGCCGGCCGCCGAGAAGTCGCCGGCCTGCTTCGCCTTGAGGACGGCCTGGGCGGCGAAGTAGCCGGACGCGATGGCGAAGTCCATGCCGCGCACGGTGATGAGCGCGTTGAGGCTCAGGCCGGCCGCGTCGCCGGTCAGGACGTAGCCGTCGCCGTACAGGCGCGGCACCTTGGCGATGCCGCCCTCGGGGATCGCGTGCGCCGCGTACTCGGCGATCGTGCCGCCCGCGACCAGCGGCTTGATCTGGGGCTGCTCGCGGAACTGCTCCAGCAGGCTGTGCGACTCGATCTCGCGGCCGTCGGCCTTCATGGCGTGCATGCCGACGACGACCCCGAGCGAGATGCTCTCCTTGTTGGTGTAGAGGAAGCCGCCGCCCAGCATGCCGCGGGTCACAGACCCGAGGAAGAGCTGGGCGGCCCCCTCGCCGGGGTTCAGGTTCCAGCGGTCCTCGATCACGCCGGACGGCAGCTCGATGACCTCCTTGTAGCCCAGGGCGTAGTCCTTGTCTTCGGGCTTGCCGGCGAGGCCGGCGGGCGCCGCCAGCAGTCGCAGGGCGCCTTCGGCGACCACGACCACATCGGCGCCGATCTCGTCCTCGCCGGCCCGGATACCGATCACGCGCCCGTCCTTGCGGAGGAGCTCGTCGACCTTCATGTTGGGGACGACCATGCCGCCCTTCTCGCCGACCTTCTCGGCGAGCCACTGGTCCAGACGCGCGCGCACGACCGTGTACGACTGGGGCTGCTCGCCGGAGAGGTTCTCGGAGGCGAGCTCGATGGTCGTGTGGGCGTTGTCGCCCATCATGGTGATGAGCTCGCGGTGGACGGGGCGCTCGTACGGCGCCTCCTCCCAGAGCTCGGGGTAGAAGCGACGGATCGGGCTCACGTAGAGACGGCCGCCGGTGACGTTCTTGGCGCCGGAGTAGTCGCCGCGCTCGAGCACCATGACCTCGGCGCCCTCACCGGCGAGTCCGTACGCGGCCGACAGGCCCGCGAGACCACCACCGACTACGATGCACTCGACCTTTTCCATCAGCGTCTTCTCCCGTCGTTCGCGCCGTGAGGGCGCGGATGCCGGAGCTTTCGGGCGGCGGGTGGCCGGATGCCACCCGCCGCCCGTGGCCGGTCGCCGTCAGGCGGCCCGGCCCGGGTACTTCAAGCCGCTCAGTCTTTGAACGGGTTGTGGGTCTCGCCCCACTCGTCGCGCGCGATGATGCCGCGCATGATCATCAGGCCGCCCTCGGCCCCGACCTCGTAGCTCATGACGCCGCGCAGCAGCATCTCGAGCGGGGTCTCCTTCGTGTAGCCGAAGGCGCCGTGGTACATCATCCCGTGACGGGCGATGTCGTGGCAGAGCGTCGGGGCGAGGCACTTGCAGGTGCTGATGACCTTGTTGATCTCCTTGCGCCCGAACTGGCCGGGGCTCGTGTGCTCCTGGCCGATCATCCACGCGCCGCGCAGCAGGTTCAGCTTGAGCATGTCGAGCTGCATCCAGTCGTCGGCCATCTCGAAGCTGATGCCCTCCCACTTGCCGAGAGGCTTGCCGAAGGTCTTGCGCTGGGCCGTGTACTCGCCGCTGATCTCGAGGCCCTTCTCGGCGCCGCCGAGGCAGGCGGCGACCACGAGCACGCGCGCGGCGTTGAAGCCGTCCATGTTCACGTAGAAGCCCTTGCCCTCTTCACCGAGGACGTACTTCTTGGGCAGCTCGACGTCCTTGTAGATCCAGCCGCCGGTGCTCAGGCCCATGCGGCCCATGTCCTTGTAGACCGAGTAGCTGATGCCGGGGAGGTGCGCCGGCACCCAGATGAACGTCATGCCCTTGTGACCCTGGTTCGGGTCGGTCTTGACGAGCGTGCAGTGGCCGCTCGGCGGACCCCACTTCTGGCACTCTTTGGGGCCGGAAACGTAGGCCTTCTCACCGTTGAGGACGTAGGCCTGCTTCTCCTCGTTCCACGGCGCGATCGTCTTGATGGCGCCGAGGTCCGAGCCACCGCCGGGCTCGGTCGTGTTGATGCCGGCGAACGCCTTGCCGGCGGCCACGGCCGGGAGCACTTCCTGCTTGAGCTCGTCGCTACCGTAGCGGTTGATGATGTACGACCAGCCGATGGTGAGCAGCGTATAGACGGGCGTGCTCATGCTCAGGTCGGCGCGCGCGATCTCCTGGATGGTGATCATCGCGTAGATGAGCCGCTCCTCATCGGGAAGCGGCATCCCGCCGTACTCCTCGGGGATCGTCACGCCGAACATCCCCAGCTCGGCCATGCCCGCCGTGATGTCGCTCGGGATGCCGTCCTCGGCCTCGTCGATCGCGCGGGCGCGCGGCTCGAGGTTCTTCACCAGCCATTCGCGGATGGCCTGGCGGTAGAGTTCCTGCTCGGTCGTGTACCGGAAGTCCATGCAGCTCCCTCCTTGGAGACGTGACTCCTTCAACTGGACTGGGAGGCAGCCGGCAGGCCGGGCGCCGTCCCGTGCGGCAGGCCCCGGAAATGCGAAGACCCCCAAGGCACGCCGTTGCGTTCGCTGGGGGTCCAGAACCTGGGTCAGCCGGGCGGAGACGGCGCCCGTCTGCGGCTCTGTTGCAGCGGCAGCATCATACACCGGGGCCCGGGGGGCGCAACCCCCGGATTACGACACGTTGGAGCAGGTTTCGGACGGGCGTACGACGCCAGGGCGAGGCGGCGGACCGTCCGACGCGGCGCCGCGGCCCACCGGCACGAGCCGGCAGAAGCGCGGCGCCGGCATCAGCCGTAGGTCTCGGTGCCGGCGTCGGCGCCCTTCGCGCTGGGCAGCGGCGTCGCCGCGTTGCCGAGCACGAGCGGTGACTGGTCGACGGCCTCGAAGACCTTGTGCAGCGCCGAGATCAATGCGCCCTGCGAGTGCCCCCGGTAGCGGTACCGGATGAGCGCCTCGATCTCGCGGCGCTCCGTGATCACGTTCTTGCCCATCAACAGGCGCCCGAGGAAGTCGCGCGCGACGTCCATGATGAGCGACGACGTGCAGCCCACGATCACGCCGTCTTCGTCGGCCTCGATGACCACCCCGACGCGCTTGTACATCGCCTGGTGCGAGACATCCTGGGGCAGACGCGCGTAGCCGCTGAAGAGGAAGCTCGTCTTGTCCATCTCGGGAGGTCCGCCGCTCACGGTTGGACGATTGTAGCAGCGCTCCCCTGCTTGCGCGGGGTTCTGCCGCCTGTATCATGGTCGCGCTGCCCCATGGCACCGGTGCTGGAGCCGTCCTCCCGCCCTTGCAGGCCATGACCCCCAGCGGAGACGCTTCGCGCCGCCCTGGGGGTCGACGCGCTTAACGGGACAGACTGCAAGGAGGATGGCCGTATGCCGGAGCACAACGGGCTCGACGGCAAGCTGATGAGCATCGCCGAGGCCGTCGAGCGCTTCGTTCCCGACGGCAGCCAGGTGGCCCTCGGCGGCTTCACCATCAACCGCAACCCGATGGCGGCCGTCTACGAGATCGCCCGCCGGCGGGTCAAAGAGCTGCACCTCGTCGCGCACTCCAACGGCCAGGCGCTCGACGTGCTCGTCGGAGCCGGCTGCGTAAGCCGCATCGAGATCGCCTACGGCGGCAACGGCCGCTTCGCCTCGACCTGCTTCCGCTTCCGTAAGGCGGTCGAGCGGGGCGAGGTCGCCGTCGAGGACTACACCAACAACCAGATGAGCCTGCGCTTCCTGGCCGGCGCCCTCAACATCCCCTTCATCCCGAGCAAGTCCGGCCTCGGCACGGACGTGCTCAACAAGGCGGGCTTCGGCCCCGAGGTGCGCTGCACCGACAAGGTCGCCTGCGAGAAGGTCGTCATCATGAGCGACCCCTTCGGACACGAGGACGACGACGTCGCCCTTCTCCCCGCCCTCACCCCCGACGTCTCGATCATCCACGCCCAGCAGGTCTCGACGGACGGCACCGTGCGCATCAAGGGCCTGACCTTCGCCGACCTCGAGCAGTGCAAGGCGGCCGGCGCCGTGGTCGTCACCTGCGAGGAGATCGTCCCGGAGGACTACCTGCGGCTCGACCCCGACCAGAACGCGCTGCCGCCCTTCCTGGTGGACGCCGTCGTGCGGGTCCCCTTCGGGGCCCACCCGACGGCGTGCCGCTACTTCTACGACTACGACCCAGCGCACCTGAACCACTACAAGAAGGTGGCCAAGGACGACGAGCAGTGGGCCGCCTACCTCGATGAGTGGGTCTACGGCGTCGAGAGCTGGGACGCCTACCTCGACAAGGTCGGCGGCGCGCAGCTCGCGCGCATCCGCGCCAACACCGTCGCCGGCTACGCGCCCGGCCTGGACCGGAGGTGAGCGGGATGAACGAGACGCCGACTTCCGGGGCGCGGCATCCGAGACCAGCGCGGCCCCGTCCAGGCCGCGCCCGCGTACACGCCCCGCGAGATGATGGCGATCGCCGCCGGGCGCTTCATCAAGGACGGCGACGTGCTCTTCGCCGGAACGGGCGTCGCCATGCTGGCGGCGACCGTCGCCAAGCGCATCCACGCGCCGCACGCCCACATCTTCTTCGAGACCGGCGGCATCGGCCCGCACCTCGAGGAGTTGCCGATGGCCGTCGCGGACCCGCGAGTGATGGCGTTCGCCAATCTCAACGCGGGTCTCGTCGAGGCCTTCTCCTACGTGGCCAACCGGCGCCTGCACACCATCGCCTTTCTCGGCGCCGCTCAGATCGACCGCTACGGCAACATGAACTCCACCGTGATCGGCGACTACCACCACCCGACCGTGCGCTTCTCGGGCAGCGGCGGCGCCTGCGACGCGGGTTCGCTGGCCAGCGGCTTCATCGTCTTCATGCAGCACGGCACGCGGAAGTTCGTCGAGAAGCTCGACTACCTGACGACGCCGGGCTGGCTCGACGGCGGCGACTCGCGCCATCACGCCGGGTACCGGCGGGGCGGGCCGATCGCCGTCGTCAGCGACCTCGGCGTCATGAAGTTCCACGACGAGACGAAGGTCATGTACCTTGCCGAGCACTACCCCGGCGTCACGCCACAGCAGGTGGCGGAGAACACCGGCTTCGTCTTGGACGTCTCGCGATCGGTCGAGGCCGTGCCCCCGGAGGCCGAAGAGCTGCGCATCCTGCGTGACGACGTCGACCCGCAGCGCCTGATCCTCGGCTGAACACAGCCCGACCGCTCGGACCGCCAGCGGCGGTCACGAAGGAGCGGACGGGCGCAGGAATGACGCGGCCGCCGCACTCCCCGCGGCGGCCGCGTCAGACCATCTCGAGTTTCAGGGTCGGAGCGTATGCCTGATCCTCAGGCGCCGCTTCACCTGCTCGTCCAGCAGTACGGCGAGGTCGTCGCTGCGCACATCCGACTGACCCCCCTGATCACCGGCGTGATCGCAGCGGCTACTGAGGAAAGCTGCGACAGCCAGTGAGAAGTCGGTGGCCCCGGACCACTCCACGCGCAGCGCCGGAAGAACCACCTCGAGCAAGGCTCGGGGACCGGCAGCTCCATATCGTTCCTGCAGCATCCGACTGGCGCTCAGTGCGTTGAACCCGGTGGTGACCAAGGTGCTACCGGCATCGAACTCGAGAAGCCAGGAGCTGCCCACAAGGCGATGATCGGGCGCCGCTCGGTCCAGGACGGCCACCAGTGCGCTCGCATCCACGAACGTGAGCTGGCCCGCCACCATAGGGCCGACCTCACTCACTGCGCCACCAAGTGAGACCGCCATCGTCAAACGGCGGTAGCATGCCGACGGCATCGAGCGCGGCCAACCGCAGCCTCCGTGGATCAGGCCCGGCAACAAGCGCGAGATAGTGGTCTACGGCCTCGCGCACCAGGGCCGCCAGCGAAGTCTGCTGATCGGCTGCGAGAGCACGGAGACGCTGCTTCTGCGCACGCCCGAGCATGAGGTGCGTGCTGACTAGGACATCCACCGTCGGCTCCTCCGCTCCTTGGACAATTGGCCAGGATTCTGGCCAATTGTCCAAGGAGCGGAGAAAGAAGCATAGGTGGATGAGAGGTGGTCATGGATCCCAATCGGGACCACGGGGCTGCGCGAGGATCCTTCCGCCAAGCCAGAGTGCGTCGTGCTCCAGCCCTCCAGACAGCCGCGTCGCCGGCGCGCCGGGCAGATCTCCCCGTGCGCCCACGTCTCATGAGCTCGGCTCAACTCTCTCATTCGTGGGCCGCCGGTGCTTGACACGTCGTTCACAAGCGGAAGAATGGCGCCAAGCGGACAAAGCGGGTTGAAGGGGATTCCCCGCGGCGTCCGGCCAGAGTCGAAGCCGTGGGTCACGCCTAGCGACGTACTCCCTTGAGCGGGCGGAGCTTGGGGCGACGACACGTTCATAGGGAGGATTTCGCATGGGCGAAATCAACTCGGGGGACACCGGCTTCGTCCTCCTGTCAGCCGCGCTCGTCGCGCTGATGACCCCCGGCCTCGCGTTCTTCTACGGAGGCCTCGTCCGCCGCAAGAACTTCCTGGCGATCATGATGCAGAGCTTCATCAGCATGGGCATCGTGACGTTCATCTGGGTCGCGGTGGGCTACTCGATGGCCTTCTCGGGCAACCTGCTCGGGGGATTCATCGGCAACCTCGACTGGGCCTTCCTGAACGGCGTCGGCGAAGCGCCGGGCCCATGGGCGCCGACGATCCCGGCCGTGGCGCACTTCACCTATCAGGAGATGTTCGCCATCATCACGCCGGCACTCATCACCGGTGCCTTCGCCGACCGGGTCAACTTCAAGAGCTACCTGAAGTTCCTCGTGTTGTGGAGCCTGTTCGTCTACGTCCCGTTCGTGCACTGGCTCTGGGGCGGCGGCTTCCTCGCCGCCTGGGGCGCCCTGGACTTCGCCGGCGGCATGGTCGTGCACGTCAGCGCCGGCATGGCCGCTCTGGCCTCCGTATGGGTCGTCGGGACGCGCAAGTTCGGCCCGGGCGAGCGCAGTATCCCGCACAACATCGCCTTCGTGGCGCTGGGCACCGGTCTGCTGTGGTTCGGCTGGTTCGGCTTCAACGGCGGCTCGGCCCTCGCCGCCAACGGCGTCGCGGCGCAAGCCTTCGTCAACACCGACATCGCCGGGTCGATCGCGATGTGCACGTGGCTGTTCATCACGTGGTGGAAGGACGGCAAACCGAGCCTCATCGGCGCCTTCACCGGGGCCGTCGCCGGCCTCGCCTGCGTGACGCCCTGCGCCGGCTACGTGCCCACCTGGTCCGCTTTCCTCATCGGCATCTTCGCCGGTTCGGTGTGCTATTTCGCCGTCAAGCTGAAGGAGCGCATGAAGTGGGACGACGCGCTGGATGTATGGGCGGCCCACGGCGTCGGCGGGATCATGGGCTCGATCCTGCTCGGCGTCTTCGCGAGCAAGACGATCAATGCGGCCGGAGCCGACGGTCTCTTGCAGGGGAACGCCAAGTTCCTCGGCATCCAGGTCGCGGCGGTGGCCATTGTGGCGACGTACTCGTTCGTCGGGACGTGGCTCATCCTCAAGATCCTCGACCGCTTCGAGCGGGTGCGCGTACCCGACGCGGTCGAGCTCAAGGGTCTCGACAGCGAGATCCACGGCGAGGCGGCGTACGTGCTCGACTGAGCCCGCGCGGGGGTGACGATCCGCCTCCAGACGGGGGGGGCCGGCGAAAGCCGGGCGGCGCCGCAGGTACGGCTGAAAGGGAGCAGCCGGCCCGACAGGACCCGACACGGGGGGCGCCGCGGCCACGAGGCCGCGGCGCCCCCCGTCGTTGACACCTGCCGAAGCCGTGTGGGACAGTCGAAGGGCGGGCGTCGGCCAGGCCGGCGACGGCAGCCCCTGCAGGGGTGGCGGCGGCGACTGGAGCATTTTGGCGTTCTACACCGGAAGGATCCTGCGCATCGACCTGGCGGAGCTGAGCGCCACACCAGAATCGCTCGAGCCCGACTGGGCGCGCCTGTACGTGGGCGGCAAGGGTCTCCTCCTGCGCTACCTCTTCGCAGAGCTCCCTTCGGGCTGCGACCCGCTGACCCCCGCGAACCCGCTGATCCTGGCCACCGGACCCTTCGCCGGCACCGGCGCCGCGACGTGCTCGCGCCTGGCGGTGGGCTGCAAGAGCCCGGCGACCGGCACGCTCCTCGATTCCTACGTGGGCGGATCGTTCGCCCCGGAGCTCAAGTTCGCCGGTTACGACCTCGTCATCGTGACGGGGCGCGCCCCAGAGCCCGTTCTCGTCGTGATCGAAGACGACAAGGTCCGGTTCAAGCCGGCAGGCGAGCGCTACTGGGGCCTCGAGACGGGCGCCCTCGAGGCGCGCGTGCGCGCCGAGCTGGGGCCCCATCACCGCGTGCTGTCGACCGGACCGGCCGGCGAGCGTCTCGTGCCCTTCGCATGTCTCTCCACCGACCAGTACCACAAGGCCGGCCGCGGCGGGGCCGGCGCGGTCATGGGAAGCAAGAACCTCAAGGCGATCGTCGTGCGCGGCACCGGATCGGTCCAGGTCGACGACATGAAGTCGTTCACCGCGGATCTGCTCCGGCTGCAGGGCACGCACGTCCTCACCCCCGACAACGCGTGGGCCTACGAGGAGGGAACGCCGTACCTTGTCGAGCCCGTGAACGCGGCGGGCGCCCTGCCGACCCGCAACTGGCGCAGCGGGAGCTTCGACGGCGCTGAGGGCCTGTACTCGGCGCGCCTTCTCGAGGTGAGGACGGGGATCAGAGCGTGCAGCCAGTGCCCGCTCGCCTGCCGCCAGGTGCACGACTTCGACGGCCACGTCTGCGAGGGCCCCGAGTTCGAGACTCTCGGTCTGTGCGGCGCGAACTGCGGCGTCGGCGACCTGGGCGCCGTCGCAGCCTTCAATCGCTCGTGTGACGAGCTGGGACTCGACACGATCTCGACCGGAGCCGTGGTGGGCCTCGCGATGGACCTCTGCGAGCGCGGCGTCGCCGACTACGGCCTCGCCTTCGGCGATATCGACGCGTACCTCGCCGCGCCTGCCCTCATCGCCATGAGGGAGGGTCCCGGGGCCGACCTGGCGCTCGGCGCCAGAGGCCTCGCCGCCCTGCACGGCAGGCCCGATCTCGCCGCCGAGGTGAAGGGCCTGGAGATGCCCGCCTACGACCCCCGAGGGACCTTCGGCATGGGGCTCGGCTACGCGACCTCCGACCGGGGCGGTTGTCACATGCGCGCTTTCACCGCCGGAGAGGACATCCTCGGCGCCGCCGGCGACTACAAGCCCGACTCGCTGCGGGGGATGCCCCAGCTCGTTGCCGAGCAGCAGGACTTCAGCGCGCTAGCCTGGACGGGGATCTGGTGCGCGAACATATCGTTCGACACCGCGTTCATCGGCGCCCACCTGGCTCATCTGTGGAGTCGGACGCCATCCCACGAGGAGCTTATGGACCTCGGCGCGCGTATCTGGAACCTCGGCCGGCTGCTCAACCTGCGCGAAGGAGCGCGGGCAGAGGACGACCTGCTTCCCGCGCGCATCTTGGCCGAGGCACACACCGACGGTCCAGCGGCCGGCCTCGCTCCGGGCGAGGCGTCCTTCCGCGAGGCCCTCGCGCAGTACTACCGGCTGCGAGGGTGGGACGTCGATGGCGTGCCGCTCGAGGAGACCCTCGAGCGCTACGCCGTCGACGTCCGGCGCTAGGGGCCGGCCGGCGCGCGCGCATCCGCGGCCTTCCTGCGGCTGCGCTCGCCGATTGACACCCGCTCCCGCCGCGCATCCAATAGTGCCACGCCCGAGGGGCAACGACCGCCCCATGATCTGCACCAGAGGGAGGGACAGCGTGACGGAGGAGCCGAGAATACCCGACCCGCATGGGCGACGGATCGCTGGCGCGGATGACGCGCAGCGAGATCCGCGCCGACGTCGAGGACGGCGTCGCCCAGGCGGTGCGCCGCGCCAAGGTCGAGCCGCTGACCGGCGACGAGATGGACCATCTCGTCGACATCTACGCCTCGCCGGCGCGCTTCGTCGGCGTCGACCTGGGCGACGAGATCGTGCTGAGCTGCGACGGCACCGGCATGAAGACGCACGCCACGCGCACGCAGGACATGCAGTCCTACGAGCAGTGGATGGGCGCCGACCTGCTGGAGCTCTGCCCCGCCGACTACTCGCTCAAGGTGATCCGCACCATCCTGCCCTACGAAGCGCAGCGCCTGCACGACGCCCTGCTCTGCACCATCGCCCCGATGCAGTACGGCATCATGCCGAACCTGGGGCTGTACGCGAAGGACGACGGTCCCTGCGACAACTGGTCGACGCTGCTGCCCGAAGGCAAGATCGCCGAGGCGCGGGCGGCGGCCGAAGAGGCCGCCGAGATGGCCGTGCAGGACGCCGTCCGCATGGCCGACGTGATGTACGAGGCGGGCGCCGATGCCATCGACTTCGACACCACCGGCGCCTCCGGCGACCCCGAGTTCTGGGCGACGCTGCGCGCCACCGAGATCATCCGCAAGAAGTATCCGACGATGGGCGTGCAGCTGGGCATGGCCGGCGAGTTCGTCCTCGGCATGCACGGCCAGCTCGAGTACGACGGCAAGCGGCTCGCCGGCATGTGGCCGCTGGAGCAGCTCAAGGTGGTCGCAGAAGGCCGGCGCGACCATGTACGGACCGGTCGTGAACGTGAACACCGGCAAGAGCTGCGCCTGGAACATGGCCCGGGCGATCGCCATGGTGAAGCCCTGCATGGACGTGGCCGAGATCCCCGTCCACATGAACGCGGGCATGGGCGTCGGCGCGCGTGCCGATGTTCGTGCATCCGCCGGGTGACGCCGTGTGCCGGAGCGCCAAGGCCTGCGTCGACCTCCTGCGCCTCGACGGCTTGTAGGTGGGTTCGGGCGATCCCCATGGGATGCACAACGCCCACGCGCAGGCAGCGGGCATGGGCGGTATCCGGGCCGGGGGAGATCTCGTGGCCAGGATGCAAATGACCCGCGGTATGCGCCTCAAGGAAGCGAAGGAGTACGTGGCCGCCAAGCTCGGGGTGACGCCGTTCGACCTGAGCGACCCGGCCGTCATGACCGACATCAGGGACCAGTTCGGCTTCGGACGGATCCACAGCTACGCGATCAGCCATCCCTGGCAGGCGAACCTGATCGAGGCGAAGTTCAACATCGCCCGGGTGCTCGACGTGGAGGTCAACTGCGTCGAGCGCTTCAAGGAGCGGACGGGGCTGAAGGAGTCGGCGCCGGTCTGAGACGGCGCCGGCTGATGACGCGACGGCGGCGGATCGGACGACCCGCCGCCGTCGCGTCATCGGCACAGACACGCAGGGGAGGTGGCGATGAAACGGAACCCGCGGGCGGGCGCCCGCGCAGCGGGGGTCTGAAGCTCGAGGTGTTCACCCCGGACGAGCTCGAGCAGATCCATCTGGCGACGCTCGAGGTGCTCGAGCGGACCGGCGTGTTCGTCGAGGACGAGGAGGCGCTCGCGATCTTCGAGGGCGGCGGAGCCGCCGTCGACCGCGAGCGCCGTCGTGCCGGGGGGACGAGGGGCCGTGGTCCGCATACCGGAGCACGTCGTCGAGGACGCCATCCGCTCGGCGCCGCCTCGAAGGTCATCATGTGCGGCCGCGACCCGGCCAACGACGTCGTCCTCGAGGACGGCCGCGTCGGCTTCACCAACTTCGGCGAGGGCATCCAGGTCGTCGACCCGTACACCGGCGAGCTGCACGAGTCGCGCAAGCAGGACGTCGCCGACTGCACGCGGATCATCGACGCCCTGCCCGAGATCGACGTCGTGGAGCGCCCCCTGGGCGCCCACGACGTCCCGCAGGACGTCGCCGCCCTGCACAACGCCGAGGCGATCTTCAGCAACACGACGAAGCACGCCACCATCGGGCCGCTCTCGGGCTTCTGCGCGAAGAAGATGGTCGAGATGGCGGCGGCGATCGTCGGCGGAGCCGACGCGCTGCGCCGCCGCCCCATCCTCAGCTTCCTGACCTGCCCCGTCAGCCCGCTCAAGCTCGTCAAGGACGCCTGCCGAGATCATCATCGAGGGCGCGCGCGCCGGCATCCCGGTCAACGTGCTCTCGATGGCGATGGCGGGCGCCTCCTCCCCGGTGAACCTCGCCGGCACGCTCGTCACGCATAACGCGGAGGTCCTCGCCGGCATCACGCTGGCGCAGCTGACCTCGCCCGGCACGCCGGTCATCTACGGCTCGTCGACCACGGCGATGGACCTGCGCTTCGCCACGGCCTCGGTCGGCAACGCCGGAATGCGCCCTCATCGGCGCCGGGGTCGCCTGCCTGGCGCGCTTCTACCTCCTCCCCAGCTGGGTCGCCGGTGCGTAGGGCGACTCCAAAGTGGCGGACGCCCAATCCGGCCACGAGAAGACGATCACCAGCCTGCTGCCGGCGTTGGCAGGGGCCAACCTGATCTACGGGCTGGGGATGCTGGAATCGGGCGTCACCATCGACTACGCGCAACTCGTCATGGACGCCGAGTTCGCGCGCATGGTCAAGTACTGCGTGCCGGGCATCCCGGTGAACGACGCAGACCCTGTCGGTCGACGTCATCGCCGAGGTCGGCCCGTTCAGCGACTTCCTCTCGCACGACGACACCTTCAAGGGGATGAGGGGCCAGTCGCGCAGCGCGCTCATCGACCGGCGGGTCCGGGAGGACTGGACCGCCGCCGGCTCGACCACGCTCTACGACCGCGCCCTGGTCGAGGCCAGACGGATCCTCGAGACGCACGTGCCGGAGCCGCTGCCCGAGGACGTCGCCGCGCGAGCTGCGCGAGATCGTCGCCGGCGCCGAGCGGGAGCTAGCCCTTCGCTGACCTGGGCCGAAACACGGGCTCAGAGGCGCGGCTTCCACCCGAGCCCGAGGGTGTCGAGATCGAGGTAGGTCCATGCGTAGCCCTTGTCGGTCGTGACCGAGACCCAGGGGGAGTCATCGTCGCCGACGTCTATCCCCACGGCGAGGCAACTGCGTCGATCGAGCGCGGTCACCGACACCACCGAGCGAATAGCCGGTCCGCTACGACCATCGTACGAGGTGAGCCGCCAGACCTTGCCACCGTTCTCTGTTCTGAGGATCACAATCCCCTTCCTGCTGGCCAGTTTGCCATTGGCGAACGCCCGACCCCACGTTTTCGTCGGCCCAGCTCACGAGCTCGAGATTGAATTCGTCGAGCGCCGGGTCGGGCGGACGCGTTTCCACGACGGTGACGACCGGCTGTCGCAGGCGCTTCGGCCGATGCGACCGCCGGCATGGTCAGCACGACAGCGCACGCAACGCAGAGTGCGAGGACAATTCGGATTGGCATCGGACCCCCCTCCGTTGACCATGTTCGAGAATAGCATGCGAAGGACGCATGGCACCGTTCTGCGCGGCTGAATCGAAGCGTGCCGATGTCAACCCTGGCAGGTCGGAGAGGAGCCAACCGGCGAGGAGGTGAGGCGCAAACACCATCCCGGCGAGGTCGATCGTGAGGGGAGTCACCATCGTGAGGGGAGTCATGATGAAGAAGACAACCATGATTACACTTCTGGCGCTCGCTACCGTGGCTCTTGGCCTTCTTCCTGTTGCCAAGGCAGTCGACAAGCCAGAGCCAGCCCATGCTTTCGAGGTGACGGTGTGGGGCGATACCCGAGCCGGTGTCGACCAACAAGGTGCTGAGCCGAGGTTCACCTACCTTGTGGACAATCTGGAACACCTCGGCTATGACGGCAGCCTTGCGGTCGGCGACTTCGTGAACGTCTCCCAAAACGACACTCACACCAGCACTTGGCTTGATACGCTCTACGACAATTGGATCAGCGCTGCTCGTCATAGTGGAGCCGGTATCGTGCAGCCGACCTGGCCCACCTACTTCACTCCTGGGAACCATGAGGACTTGATCGATGCGGCTGAGCATGCTCGTTATCACGCCAAGTTCTCGCCAACGAACAACCCGGTCGCCACGACGCAGGCAAATGATGATCTCGGGGGAGGTCCGCAGGACTACTACGAGTTCACATTAGGGGACACGAGCACGACCAACCATGCCCATTTCCTGATGGTGTCGACTGCCAGCGATACGAGACTCGGGTACATCGGCTACATCAGTGAGACCGACTCCCAGAACTCAGCTCAAGCGAAATGGCTGGTTCGCCGCCTGCAGGCGATCCATGCGGGCGAGGGAGACAACAACTGGATCATCGTGTGTACGCACTATCCGCTCTTCGACCCGAAGAGTTCAGACCCCTATGGTGGCGGCGGCACACCTGACTGCACGGCAGAGCGCAACGGGCTTGCCAGCTTGTTCGACAAGTACGGGGTCGACGTGGTGTTCCAAGGCCATGTCCACAACTACCGCGATCACCACGAGACCGGGAAGCCCTACTACATCACACAGGGCATGGGCGGCGCCGCGCCAAAGCCCTACAACGAACAGGGGACGCCCGATGCTTATGACGCGGTGGCTTTCGGCGCCGACGGCGGCCTCGGAGGAGACGGGAACATCTACGTGGGGTTCAGCGACCTGGCTCTGCTCGACAACGACTCGAACCCCGCCACGCTACCCATCCTCCGATTCCACAGCTACGTCTACGACTATGGGCCGACTCAGGACAACACCCTCATCCAGATAGACGGCATGGCGAGCATGAGCGAGAACGCCGCGCAGTGACCGCCGATGTTGGTCCCGGCCTCCACTGAGCCGCCGCCGCTCCCGACCTCGACAACCACGAGCTCGGTGCTGCGCGCCAGCAGGTCGCGCTCGAGTTGGTCCATCGCGCTCCCAGCGCAAGCTGCGAGAGATGGTCATTACGGCGACCCGTGCCCAGCACAGCCGGCGGATGTGATCTGCCCAATGGGGCCGTCCCGGCTGCCGTGTCGCTCTTCGGACTACCGGCCACTACGCACGGTCCGGCCAAGGCGCGACTCTCTGCCGAACTCATGGGCCTTCTGCGCAAGAGCCTGGATCTTCGAGACGCAGATGTGCGTCTCGTCGCACTGGGACCCGTGACCAAGGCGCGAGAGGACGAGGTACAGCTCGTCGCCGCAATCGAGGTCAGCACAGCGTCCGCCTCCAGCGAGAAGGACCGCTACGAGCTGCTTATCACCCTGACGAAGACGGCACGAAGCCCTTGGCGGGTGAGCGACGCTTCGGTCCTCGGGAGATCACCGTAGCCTCGATCATGGCATGCTGGGCCTGCCCCGAAGAGCAAGTGATACGTGCGTGGTCAAGGAGGACAAACGGAGGGAAGACGGTCGATTCCGGGCTGAACAATCGCCGCGAATCCGAAGCACGAAACGGGCGCCCTAGCCTCGCAGCTGGGGCGCCCGATCAGAAACTGGCTCCTCGGGTAGGACTCGAACCTGCAACCCTTCGGTTAACAGCCGAATGCTCTACCGATTGAGCTACCGAGGACCGCTCCGGCCGGTGAAGTATAGGGGATGGGCAGGGGGCTCACAAACATCGTAGGAGCCTCGCGCGCCGCTGCCCGGCACTCAGTGCCAGCGCGGCTCCACCCACCAGCCGCTCGGCACGCCGTAGGCGGCCGACCCGACGGACTCGTGGCTGCGCAGGCCCCGCTGGGCCTCGTAGGTGAGCTTGTCCTCGAGGCCGCCCTGCAGCTCCTGGAAGCGCGGCCGCCAGTAGGTGTCGTCGCCCGGCTCGAGCTCTGCCAGCTCGGCGCTGGCGACGACCGCCTTGGCGGCCGCCTCGTACGGAGCCGCCTCCTTCCACCACTCCGGGTGCAGGATGCGCGTGCCGTACCGCTGCGCCCGCGCGTCGAGGTCGGCGGCCGGTTCGCCGGCGGCGACGTACGCCCAGGACTCGGCCTGCAGGTAGACGGACGCGTTGGGCACGGCCGCGACGAAGTCGCTCGAGGGCGGCGAGGGTCTCGCGCGCGCTCGCCGCGGTCTCGCCCGGCTGGTTGAAGGTGAACGAGGCCAGCGTGAGGATGCCCTTCGCGTTGGCGTAGGCCAGCAGGTCAAGGGCGTGCTCGACGGCGCGCCGCGGATGCGGGGCGCCACCGGTGCGGGCGAGCAACGACGGTGAGAGCGTGCCGACGTCGAGCCGCAGCCGCACGCGGGCGGCGTACATCAGGTCGAGGTCGGCGCGCGTCAAGGCGTCGGGACGTCCCGTGATGGAGGCCGCAGATCGCGGCGGTCGGCGGCCACGGCGCGCTGCAGGATGGCGCGCCGCCACGCCGGGTCGTAGCCGAAGGCCGGGTCGAGCACGTCGAGGCGGCGCGGATGCAGCGCCACCGCGGCGGCCAGCAGCTTCACCGCGTCGTCCGGACTGTAGGAATGCCAGCCGCCGCCGCCCGGCCGCAGCAGACAGGCGGGCGCGTTGTACGGACAACCCCGGCTCAGGAAGACGCCCAGCTCGGCGATGCCCTCACGGGCGTAGGGGTAGGCCGCGAAGTCCGGCAGATGGGCCGCGTCCAGCGGGAAGGGCGTCCCTTCGAGCTGCCGGGGACGACCCGTGCGGACGCTCGCCCTCGGCGACCGCCTTGGCGATGGCCAGCACGGCGTTCTCGGCCTCGCCCACGACCAGCCAGTCGAACGGCGAGCCCTCGTACTCGAAGTCGGCGGGCCGCACGGTGACGTGGTAGCCGGCGACGGCGATCGCCGCGTCGGGATGATGGCGGCGGACGCGCTCGGCGACGAGGACCGCGGCGGCGTACTGCTGCGCCGACCAGCAGGAGATCACGACGAGGTCGGCGCCGAGGCCGCGCAAGCGCTGCTCGGCGCCGTTGACGAAGGCGTCACGCGCTTCGTCGTCGGCGGGGTTGCCGAACTCGGCCTCGAGGTCGAGCACGTCGACGTGGTGGCCGGCCCGGCGAAGCTCGGTGAAGAGGCTGACGAGCTCGGGCTTGACGGCCGGGCCCTCGGCCCAGGTCTCGCCGTAGAGTGAGCCGGGGAAGACGAGCAGCACCTGTGCCTGGTCCATGGTCACCTCTTGCCCGTGCGGGCGTCATGTCGGATCGAGAGCTGGTCCCGGCGGCCGGCGCCGGATGGTGGTCGGCCCGGCCGCCGGGACCCACTTTCGATATGCGCAGATGCCTGCGGACGAAAACGTGACGCCTTGCACAAGCTCACGCCGACCGATGCGCCAGTCGGACAAGAGCACGCTGAAGGCGGAAAGCCGGGCAGCGTGTGGCGACCGCCGGCGTCTCTGCGCGCGCCGACGACGCCGAACTCGCGGCCGCCGCCGGAGCGAGGCGCTTCGCCCCGCTCCACCGGGCCCGCCGCTACTCGAGGAACTCGCGCAGGTGCTGCGCCTCGCGGTACGCCTTGAGCTTGGACAAGCGTCTTGACCTCGATCTGCCGGATGCGCTCGCGCGTCACGCCGAAGCGCTTACCCACCTCTTCGAGCGTCATGGGATTGCCGCCACGCAAGCCGTAGCGCAGCTCCAGCACGGTGCGCTCGCGCTTGGTCAGCAGGGCGAGGACGCGGTCGAGCTCCTCGTTCTGCATGACCTCGTCGACGGCCTCGAGCGGCGCGACGGCGCGCTCGTCCTCGACGAAGTCGCCGAGCTGCGAGTCGCCTTCGTCACCCACCGGGCTCTCGAGGCTCACCGTCTCCTGGCTGATCTTCAGGATCTCCTGGACCCGGTCGGGCGTGATGCCCATCTCGGCCGCGATCTCCTCCGGCGACGGGTCGCGGCCCATGTCCTGCAGGAGCTGCCGCTGGATGCGGATGAGCTTGGTGATCGTCTCCACCATGTGCACGGGCAGGCGGATGTTGCGCGACTTGTCGGCGATCGCGCGCGTGATGGCCTGCCTGATCCACCAGGTCGCGTACGTGCTGAACTTGAAGCCCCTGCGCCAGTCGAACTTCTCGACCGCCCTGATGAGCCCAAGGTTGCCCTCTTGCACCAGGTCGAGCAGGGTCATGCCACGGCCGACGTAGCGCTTCGCGATCGAGACGACGAGGCGAAGGTTGGCCTCGATGAGCGCGGCCTTCGCCTCCATGTCCTTGCGCTCGATGCGCTTGGCGAGCGCCACCTCCTGCTGCGCCGTGAGCAGCGGCACCTTGCCGATCTCGCGCAGGTAGAGGCGAACCGGGTCGCTCACGGGCCCGCCCTTCGTGGAGAGGTCGAGCTTCTTCTCGTCCTCCTCCTCGGGGGCAGGTTCCGCGTCGGCCGCGGGCGCTTGCTCGCCCTCGACCACGTCGATGCCCAGGTCGTGGAAGGCGACCAGGATCTCGTCGAGCTGCTCGGGCGTCAGTTCGACGTCCTGCAGCGCGTCGGCGACGTGGTCGGCCGATACGTAGCCCTGCTCGCTGCCCTCGGCGAG
>CAVZSF010000006.1:0-157792 GCA_963777895.1 uncultured Thermoleophilia bacterium | reverse complement strand
CACGGCTGAGCGTGCCGCTCGTCTATCGCGAGGAGGTGCTCGGCATGATGATCCTGGTCGAGACCGAGCGCGAACGGAGCTTCACGCCTGACGAGGTGCGCATGGCGCGAGTGATCGGCGAGCAGGCAGCGGCGGCATTGCACAACGCCCGCCTTCACCGCCGTGAGGAGGACCAGCATCGCTGGCTCGCTGCTCTCGCAGAAGCGACGCGCGTGATCGGCTCCCGGCTGAACCGGGTCGAGCTGCTGCGAGACGTGGCCGGCCTCGCCACAAAGGCGCTCCTCCTGGACCAGGCGCTCGTGTACGAATGGGCCGACCACGACGCTGTCTTCGCCCTGCGCGCGGCCGACGGCGGGCTCGTCACCGTCCAGGATCTGGCAGACGCAGATGCCGCCATCGACGACACGGTGACGGCTCTTCTCCGACGCGGCGAGTCTGTCATCCAGCAGCGCTCCGACGAGTGTCTCGCGGCACGGACCGTAGCTCGCATGATGACGACGGGCGAGCAGGCCATCGCATGGGTGCCCTTCAGGATGAAGGACGAGATCCTCGGTGCGATGCGACTTAGCGCGTGCTCGAAGGACCGGACGTTCGGTGAAGACGAACTCTCGTTCGCGCGCGCACTAGGCGAACATGCCGCGATCGCCCTGAACAACGCCCGCCTCTATGCCCAGATCGAGGACCTGGCGATGACGGACGGACTCACAGGCCTGGCCAACCATCGGCGCTTCTACGACCGTCTTGCCGAGGAGATCGAGCGCGGGAGGCGATGCGGCACCTCGGTCGCCCTCATGATGCTCGACATCGACGACTTCAAGACGCTCAACGACACCTACGGGCATCCCGCCGGTGACGAGGTGTTGCGACTGATCGGCGCGTTGATGAGGGAGGAGTGTCGCAAGGGCGGCGACCTGGGGGCGCGCTACGGCGGGGAGGAGTTCTGCGTCATCCTTCCCGACACCAGCGACCGGCAGGTGCCGTGTCGCGGGGCTGACGATGCACGTGCTGAGACAGGCTCCGGCTTGGACCTGGCTGCGGACGACGCGCGGGCGGCCGAAGGACACCGTGAGGGAGCGGCGGCGGTGGCAGAGCGGCTACGCCAACGCATCGCCGCGACCGCGATTCCCGGTCGGACCTGACCACGCCGCCGTGACTGTGACGGTGAGCATCGGCATCGCGTCGTTCCCGGACACGGCTGCCAGTATGGACGAGCTGGTCGCATGTGCAGATGCCGCGCTCTACGCAGCCAAGCGGGCCGGTAAGGACAGGGTCAGGGTGTAGTGACCCGAATTGAAGAGGTCCGTGGTTCGAATCCACGTGCGCCCACAACCCGCTTCCAGGGAAATCCCGTTCTGACCCCTCCGCCGAGCCGCTCGGCCGCAACCATTTCGCAACCGAAATGCTGATGTGACCCTCACGACCTCGCTTGACGGTCTTCACGATACCAACTTCTCTCTGAGCACCTCATATGGGGTCTTGCCGTCCAGCGCCGTGTGCGGCCGCTGCAGGTTGTAGAACTCCTCCCAGACGGCGAGCTTGGCGCGCAGGTCGACGTCGTCGGTGTAGTCGAGCAGCTGGTAGAACTCGAGCTGGTCGGTGAGGTGCGAGCGCTCGACCTTGCCGTTCAGGTTCGGGCTCGCCGGCTTGATGTAGACGTGGCGCATGCCGAGGTCCTCGCACGTGCCAGTGGAACTTGGCCTGGAACTCGTGGCCGTTGTCGGTCCGTACGGTGTGGATGCGGAAGGGGAAGCGCTCGACCACGTGGTCGATGAAGTCGATGGCGCTCTCCTGGTTGTGGCGCTCGTAGATGCGCAGCGCCCGGATCCGGGTGGCGTCGTCGATCGCGGTGAACTGGTAGCGCTTCACGCGTGCGCCCCTCGCGTCGTGAACTGCAGGAACTTCACGTCGAACTGGACGTGGTGGCCGGGCACCTGCTTCTCGTAGCGCAGACTCACCATCGAGCGCTTGCGGCAGTTGGCCGGCAGGCGCGAGAGGCCGTGGCGACAGAGGGCGCGGTAGACGCCGCTGCTCGAGACCTTGATGCCGTGGTAGCGCTCCAGGTACCAGGCGATGCGCACCGGTCCGAAGTGGTAGGTGCGGCGCAGGTGGAGGATCTTCTCCTCGACCTCGGCCGGCATGCGCAGCGGCATGTTCACCGGGCACGGGCTCTTGTTGATGAGCCCGGCCTCGCCGTGCTTCTCGTAGGCGCGCTTCCAGATGTAGAAGCACTGGCGTGAGATCCCGAAGCGGCGCGCAGTCAGAGCCACGTTGCCGCACTCCTCGGCGTAGCGCAACGCCGCGAGCTTGCGCTTGATGTCACGCTGCTGCTGCGTCATCCACGACCTCTCAATCGACGAAGGGAACAGAACCCTACCTGTCAAGTGAAGTCGTGAATGTCAGACAACCGAAATGCTGACAGTTGCCTGGTGTCGGCTGGCAGTAGCTGGGACCTGAAGGGTCTCTGAGCGTCGTCGCGCACGCTTCCGTCCACTGCAGGAGTATGGGCTCCCGCCCCCCTCGGGGATGCGGCGGCTGCGAAAGATGCTTCCGTCGCACCTCCTCATTGACCCCGCTGGGGTGACGCCCGCAGCGGCGCGGCCTCGTAGCCTCCTTCCATGACGACGACCATCACCTGCGGAGCGCCGGGGTGCCTGCGGGCTTACACAAGTGGGAGGGCACCATGGAGTTCTTCATCCCGATTGCAACCATGCTCGCAGGGCTCGGTGTATGGATCGCCTACGTCGGTGCTCGCGCGTTCAGTGACGCCGTCAAGAACTGGTCCTCGCAGGCAGAGGTGGGGCTGGCTCTCGTCGTGGGCGGGCTGATCGTCGTCTCGGGCTACACCTGACTTCGGGCCGATGGACCGGCCGTGGGCCAGGTCGTGCGGTTGGGTCTGCTATTGGCCATGGCCGCGTTCACGTACTGGAAGATCCGAACATCTGCCGCGGTCGTGCTCCTGATGGGGGCGCTCATCCTGGGCGTGCTGGCCATTGCGGCGATCGCGGGGGCTTGAGTCTTCAGAGCTTCCCGCCATCAGAGGCATGTATGTGAGTTCAAGCTTGTAGCGCAACACTGGCGACGCTGACGCGCCGGCGCAGCGACTGAGACAGCGACCGAAGCGACAGAACCGACGATCTCCCGCTTAGTCCCGCGTCATGTACGAGGCTCTCGCGTACTAGTTGGCGTTGTGGCACTGGGACGGGGTCCCGGGTCTCCTGCCCGGGGTTTCGGGCTTTGCGGCCATGGGGCGGGTGGCGCGTTAGAACAGACAGAACTGACAACTCGCCGGCGATCTGTCGACTCTGGCGAGTGCCTCGCCGCCCTGTCTAGGCCCGAGTCCATGCCGATCCCCAGGGCGAGACGTCACATGTCGAACCAGCGAGTGAGGTCCGGAGCAAGGGTCATGCGTTACTCGGGTGTACTGTAATGTTAGGAAAGGTGGCGATGAACGTGAATCCTCGTGACTTCCTCGGCAAACGCATCAGGTACCGAGACCGCCTCTGGCAGACCAACAGCGTGCGCTTCAGGGCCTCGTCGCAGATTCTCGTGCTGCGCTTGGAGAATGACGTCCACGTGACGTTGAGTGTCCCAGAGCAAGACTGGGCGAACGTAGAGATCCTGCCTGGTCGCTGACCGTTCACGACGGCGCCGCCTTCAGATGGAGGTCGAACGAGACATCGCGAACCTTCCCGGTGCGCTACGGTCTGTGGCGGCCTCTTCACGGCCACCGATGCGCTACTGCGCTGAGTAGCTGCCCTTGACGTACTTCCAGGGAAATCCCGTCTTCGCCCTCTGCGACCGCCCTTCCGTCGCAACCATTTCGCAACCGAAATGCTGACAGTTGGCTGGTGCCGGCTGGGAGTGGCTGGGACTTGAAGGGCCATCGCTGACACTAGAGGCCCTCGACGGCGGCTCTCACAGACTGCCTATGCCACTACCCGAGCCTTAGTGCTATCGTCATAGGCGGAGCAGGCAGCTGTGTCCGTGCTAAGGCACAGACTGCATACTCCTCACACGAAGGTCGCGAGGCAAGCGGTGCGCGACTGTCAACTTGCGAGGGAGATCTGTGAGCGTCATCTCCTGTGTCACCTGCGGGGCCAGCGTGAACGTCGGCGTGCTCCGCTGCCCGGAGTGCGGCAACGATCCTCGCCTCAAGGGCGAGCTGCAGCCGGAACCGCCCGCGCCCGAGCCGCTTCCCTGCCCGACCTGCTCGCACCCCATGGTTGCCGGTTTCGTCGTCGGGCGCTCGCCCGGAGTGAAGTTCAAGGCCGACTTGGACGTCATCGGTGATCTCGGTGGCATCACGCTCACCGAGGGCGTCTTCAATCACAGCATCGTCGCTCAGCGCTGTCCCGAGTGCGGCACCGTCCTCATTCCGCCGCGATGACGGGCTGCAGCCAAGCCTGGGACCGCGTCGGATCGGTGTCCAACAAGTGCATCAACCTGATGCGCCGAAGCGCCGACATAGACTGGGACGGCGTGGCGCACAGATTACGCACCAACCGTTAGGCAGAAGGTGGCGCGGATGCGGAGAGTGCAGAGCATAGGCTGGTGTCTCCTTGCCGTGGTGCTCCTTTCCTCCTGTGCGGCGGCCGCCGAGCCCGTCGTCAGCAAGTCCTCGGGGCCCGCTTTCGCGACGTCCGCTCCCGCTTACGACCACGGCACCGCCCTCAGAGTCGTGAAGCGTCTTTGGCCCGAGATGAAGCGCACCTGGCTCTTGGGAGACCCCACGCTGGGCTCAGCCTGGGTTGCCAAGGTCAAGAACGCGCGCCCTGGTTCACCGGCCGCGGTGTCAAGGGACTACGCGATGACGGAACCCATACTCGTACGTTGGGTCCTTCCCGACGACCTCCGCTCTGTCGGTGCCGGTATGTTCGGACTCATGCGACCGACGCCGACCAGCAGTAGATCCTTCATCGTTCCGGTCGCGGCGCAAGGACGGACGATCGCCGAGTTCCTCGTCGAACAGGATGCGCAAGGGAGCTGGGATGTCGTCGAGATGGCCGAAGGCCCCGCACAGTCTGCGGCATTCTGCAGCGCCACAAGGACGTTGAAGCGCCTCCTGGGCAAAGGGACCGTCGTGAGGCCTGTCATGTTCCTGCCCTCCGGGCTGGCCTTCGCTGTCGGCGAAAACGGCGGGCGAGAAGCCGCGGTATACCTCACGTTCGTCAATGAGGGCGCGGGCGTCAGCGGCTTTGACAAGTACCTGCCGAAGACGGGCAGGCTGTTTACGCCCGTCCAACTTCAGGAGCTCTTGTCTCCATGAGGACTCGGTACGTATGTCTCTGTGTGAGTTCAAGTTTGTAGTGCAACACCTGCGCCTCTGACGCTCTCGTCTACCTGGCTTGTGCATAGCACTCCTCCGGCGTCCTGTAGCCCAGGCGCTTCCGCGGTCGTGAGTTGAGCTTCGCGGCGATCGCGTCGCAGTCGGCCTGGGTGACGTGCGCCAGGCTCGTGCCGCTTGGGCAGGTACTGGCGGATCAGCCCGTTGGTGTTCTCGTTGGTGCCGCGCTCCCAGGAGTGGTGCGGCGTCGCGAAGTAGAAGGTCGCCCCGGTGGCGGCCTCGATCTCGGCGTAGCTGTGGAACTCGGTGCCGTTGTCGGCGGTGATGGTGAGCACCCGTCCGCGATGGCGCTCGATGAGCGCGACGCAGCGCGCCGTGGCGTCGCGCGGCGCAGTGCCGCGCGAGCTTGCCCAGCACAGTGTAGCCGGTGGCGCGCTCGACCAGGGTGACGACGCTGTTGCGGCCGTGCTCTGTGCCCATCACCGTGTCGATCTCCCAGTGGCCCGACCTCGGACCTGTCCTCGACCTCGGGCGGGCGCTCCGAGATGTGGCGCTTGCCGGCGAGCCGGCCGCGCGAGTCGTAGGCGCCGTAGCGCTTGCGGCGCTGCTTGCCCGCCTGCCGCAGGTGCCGCCACAGCGTCGCCGCCGGCGCGCTTGTCGCGCCAGACGTGCACGTAGATCGTCTCGTGGCTGATCCGAGCAGCCCGTGGCGGGCGAGCCAGCCGGCGACCTGCTCGGGGCTCCAGTCGAGGCGCAAGCAGCTCTTCGACCAGCGCCCACTCCTCGGCGCCGAAGTGGCTGTTGCGGCGCGAGCGGCGGCGCCGCGCCGCGCGTGCGCTCGCAGGCCTTGAAGGCGCGGTAGCCGCCGTCGGCGCGGCGGTTGCGGCGGACCTCGCGGGCGATCGTCGAGGGCGCCCGTCGCAGGTCTCGCGCGATGGCCCGCAACGAGAGCCCTCGTCGCCTGAGCGCCGCGATGGCGTATCGTTCTCCTGAGGTGATCTGGTGATACTGCATCTGCGGTTCCCCTCTTCTTGGCGGTTGAGAGGAACCGCAAGTGTCCCAGATCGCCTCACTACTTTGCTCGGGTGTTGCGCTTAGTATCTGAATTCGCGCGGCCTAACAAGCACATCAACCTGACAAACCACGGGCCGAAGCGCAGACTGGAGACGAAGCGCAGCGAATCCGTGGTTTGCAGGTTACGTGCCCAGGGTTGGACGGACGCATGAGGGGGAGGGCAATGGCTCACTTCGGGGGCAACCAGTTCGGCAGCTTCTCAGTGCCACTCGTGTTCGAAGGGCGGTACTTCGTTCTTGAGCCGGGCGATCCGCCCCTGCTCAGCGTGTTCACCGAGTGCGACGGGGCGCTCGTGTTCGAAGTGCTCAAGAACCAGCCGGTCGAGAACCCTGTGACCGATGTGAGCACCAACCCAACAGGCGTCGTCACAGTCTCACCAAAGGGCGGCGGTCTCCTGTACAAAGTCCGCCCCGGTTCCGAGACGAGCATCGCTTTCGGCAGACTCGGGGGTGGCGAAACGCGGGTCCGCGTCACTGACCGCAGCATCGAATTCGGCATGGGCAACAAGGTCACGAACTGCCGTTTCAACGGCAGCATGGCCGGTGTAGTCGTCTCCCCCGATGGCGGCGTTGGCATTGGTGCGCCCATTCCCCCAGCAGTACTGAGGCTGCTGGGCGGCGTCTAGCAAGCGCGTCGAGCAGTCCGGCCCGCGGCGTAGGATGAAGTCGCAGGCGCGCTGGGCCGGCAGCTCACAGCCGATGCCAGGCCGGTCTTCATCGGCGATGTACTGCAGAAGGCCCATGATCGACGTCAGTGAAGAAGGCATCGAGGCGGCGGCTGCGTCAGCCGTGTTGATTGACGGCGCTGCCGGGCCCGGGGAACGGATGACGGTGCGGGCCGACCGCCCCTTCCTTGTCATCCTGGCAGGTCAGTACACGGCGGCACCGCTCTTCATGGCCATGGTGCGCGATCCTCGGTGACGCGTGGCGTCTGCCGTTGGCGGGCAGAGGCAGCCCCATGACCACATGGGTACGATCAGACGTGTTCTCGCCATCCCGGTAGGCGCAGGGCTGCGCCCACCGGCCGATTCCAGGGAGATCCTCTCTGTGCCCCTGCCTGAGCCGCCCGCTCGCACGCAGCTCGCTCTCGAGGCGCTCGCAGATGATGGGTGACGCCCGGGACCGATCAGGCTATCGATCGTCATGTCCACGTCCTTCAGGAGGAACCGCGGACGACCCGATGTCAACGGTTGGAAAGCCCGGCGGGCGGCCAACAATCCATCCAGACAGTCTGATCTCTCGTTGTTCTTCCCTGCGCTCGGGTGGCGCGTAGGTCTCTCCGCAGCAGTCGGATACAGGACGATGCGCAGACCCGGAGGGGACGGTCGTCGGCATGAGGAGGCAGACGTGGTAGAAGGCAATGCCCCAAGTGCGGAGGGCATGAGCGGCGTCGAGCAAGGGCGTCGGCGCGCCCGCTCTCTCCTCGAGCTTGAGTTCGGCAGGGCTTGGGACTTCGACGACGCCAGGCACGAGTGGCGCCGCCTCTTCAGTGAGCTGCTCGGCACGTTCCTCCTGGTCCTTGTCGGCGCCGGGGGAGCGGTCGTCAACGCGCAATCGCAAGGCGCGATCTCACGGACCGCGGCGGTCACGGCCCCTGGTCTCATGGTGATGGCGATCATCCTCTTCATGGGCGCCGTCTCGGGCGCGCACCTCAATCCCGCCGTGAGCATCGCCTTCGCCGCTCGCGGCGACTTCCCGTGGCGCCGAGTGCCCGGCTACATCATCGTGCAGCTGCTCGGCGCCACCCTCGCCTGTCTCTTCCTGTGGGCGCTCCTCGGCAAGATCGGCATGCTCGGGGCGACCGAACCGGGCCCCGGGATCAGCGCAACGACGGCCATGTTCATGGAGCTGGCGCTGACCGTCGGCTTGGTCAGTACGATCCTGGGGACCGCGTCGGGCGCCCAGAACGTGGGCGTGTTCGGCGCCCTTGGCGTAGGCGGCTACATCATTCTCGCCGGCCTCTGGTCCAGTCCCATCAGCGGCGCCTCGATGAACCCGGCCCGTTCGTTCGGGCCCGATCTGGCGCTGCTCGACTTCACGAACTACTGGGCCTACCTCGTGGGACCGATCGCGGGCGCGCTCATCGCGGTCGGTTTCGCCTACATCCTGCGCGGTCCGGGTGGAGGGCGAAGCGGGTCCGCCGCGGCGCAGGGTCGATTGGATCCCGTCGAGACCGAGCGGGACAAGCCGTAGCGGAGAGGCGTGGCAGGCTGCACAGCACGCAAGAGGCCGACGTAAAAGGCAAATGGATGCAGATCAATCGATCGGGCGGGCCCCACGCGGAGCCGCCTTCCGAGGCGTCGTTCGTCCTCAGACGACGGGCGAGCGCGATCCGGGTGCGACCATCGGATCCGCGATCTCCGCCCCCCATGTTCGTTTCAGAGGATGACAGGCCCCCACCAACCCCGGCCGACTCCCAGTCGCCGGGGGGCGCGAGCGCGGCGCGCGGAACGGATAGAGGGCCTGAGACGACCCACCCGCGACGCCTTGACGGCGGACCGGCGGCGAAGGCCTCGGGTCAGGAAGACGCACAAAGCTCGGCGCCGCCGGCGCCGCGCATCGGCGTCATCAGCGACAACCACGGCTACCTCGATCCGGTCGTGCTCGAGATCTTCGCCGGCGTGGGGCACATCATCCACGCCGGCGACGTCATGGACCCCGATATCCTCGCTCAGCTTAAGAGCGTCGCTCCTGTGACCGCCGTGGCCGGCAACGTCGACTCTGGTGAGCTGGCGGCAGGGCTTCCCCGTGAGGTGGCCGGCGAGATCGCTGGCGTGCGTTTCGTCGTCGGTCACAAGCGCAAACGCCTCCTGAAGCGCCTGTACGCCGGCAGGATCGAAGGCGTCCCAGATGGTGAGGCGGTCGATCTCGTGATCTACGGCCACGATCACGTGGCCGCGGCCGCGTGGGTGGACGATACGCTGTTCCTCAACCCTGGAACGGCCGGGTCTCCCGACGACGAAGATGACGGCCCCACGGTGGCCATCGTCGAGAAGAGGCCGACCGGGCTGGCCGTGCTGTTCGTCCCGCTACAACGCAGGAATGCCGAAGAAATCCCCGAGCGCCCCGAGCGGCCTCCTCGACCGTGACGTGGTGCATCTCGGCCCGGTCTGCATGCGACTTCGCGAAGTCGGCCACCGCCTGATCGAAGCGATCGCTGACACCGAGGTACGAAGCGATCGCGATGCGCTGGCCCGAGCGCGCGTGGCCGCGAGCTAGCGCCCAGCCGCACAACGTGGCCAGGATCTCAAGGCCGGGAGCCTTGAGCAGCTCGATCTCGACGGAGCCCTTCATGGCGCGCAGCTGACGCCGGTAGAACTGGCGTTCCTCGGGCCCCGCACTGTCGGTATACATAGCACCATTATGTATAATGCTGCTATGTACGCTCGCATCGGAGTTCATCAACCCCGCACGGCAGGCTAGATCATGGAGATCAGCAAGGACCTGGTGGCCGCTTCTTCGACCCCGATCGTCCTGGCGATCCTGGCCGAAGAGGATAGCTACGGCTACGCCATCCTCCAGCGTGTTCGAGAGTTGTCCGGAGGGCGTCTGGAGTGGACGGACGGGATGCTCTACCCCGTTCTGCATCGGCTCGGGCGGCTTGGCTACGTCGAGGCACGGTGGGAAGTTGCGGAGAGCGGCCGCCGCCGCAAGTACTACCGGATCACGGCCCAGGGCCGGTTGCAGCTCGAGGAGCAGCGCCTGCAGTGGCAGGCGGTGGACGCCGCGCTGCGAGGCATCTGGCGGACGGTATCCCTGTCCGTCCCAGCCGACTGCACCATGTCAGCCCGCCCGCTGCCAGCAGGAGCCTGAGCGATGCCGGATCTAGATGCCACTGTCTCGCTCGAAGGAGCAGATCGATCAGTGGCGGAGCTATCTGCGCCGCCGGCAAGCGATCCACTCGGTCGACGTGGCTGAGCTGGAAGACCATCTGCGCGAGCAGATAGCGATCCTGGGCGACGCGGGACTCGACACCGATGAAGCGTTCCTGGTGGCGGTGAAGCGCATGGGCGACCTTGACGCGCTCTCGCGTGAGTTCGCTCGCGAGCACTCCGACCGCCTCTGGAAGCAGCTCGTTCTGGTCCCCTCGGATTCGAGGGAATCTCATACGCGGGCCCGAACAGAGGCCGTTGTCGCCTTCTGTCTCGCGGCGGCTGCCGCGCTGCTCATCAAGGTGCCGGCGATCTTCGGGATCCAGATCGACGAGAACGCAGGTTTCTACGCCCGCAATCTGAGTCTCTTCGTGCTGCCTCTGCTGACCGGCTACTTTGTCTGGAAGCGGCGGCTTGATGCTCGCACCATCGCGTGGCTGGCCGCGGGCTTCGTGGCGGCGGCTCTGTTCGCCAACGTCTATCCCTTCGCGCCGGACGGCTACACCCAGACGCTGACGGCGCTGCACCTGCCGATCGCCCTGTGGGTGGCTGTGGTCGGCGTCGCCTACGCCGGCAGCCGCTGGCGAGCGGCTGCCGGTCGCATGGATCTCATTCGATTCTCGGGCGAGTTCTTCATCTACTACGTCTTGATCGCCCTCGGCGGTGGCGTACTCATGGGGCTCACAGCGATGATCTTTCGGGCCATTGGAGTCGACATCGAGCCCGTCTTCGAATCGTGGATCCTGCCGTGCGGTGCGGTAGGCGCCGTGGTGATCGCGTCCTGGTTGGTCGAGGCCAAGCAGAGCGTCGTCGAAAACATGGCGCCCGTGTTGACGCGTCTCTTCTCGCCTCTGTTCGCCGCGGTGCTCGTGATGTTCGTCGGGACCGTGCTGTGGACCGGACGCGGGGTCGGCATCGAGCGGGACGTCCTCATCGCGTTCGACCTGCTCCTGGTGGTAGTCCTTGCGCTTGTGCTCTACTCGATCTCCGCACGTGATCCGGAATCGCCCCCTGGCGTCTTCGATGTGCTGCAGGTCGTGCTGGTCGTCAGCGCGCTGGCAGCCGACGCCGTGGCCCTGTGGGCCATCGCGGCGCGCATCACGGAGTTCGGCTTGACCCCTAACCGGGTCGCCACGCTTGGGATGAACGTGATTCTCCTGGTGAACCTGACGTGGTCCGCTGTCCTCTACATCCGCTTGCTGCGAAGGCGCGGGTCGTTCACCGCGCTCGAACGTTGGCAGACTGGTTACGTGCCGGTCTACGCGGCTTGGGCGGCCTTCGTCGTGATCGTCTTCCCTCCGGTCTTCGCGTATATCTGACAGGGTTGCCCGCCCCGGCCTATGCGGCATCCGCAGCAGCGCGACAGAGGTCCCCTGGCGATCTCGCGCCCGCCCCGAGCAGCCGCGCCATGTTGGGTATAACCAGGCAGACACTCGAGGGTGAAGTGGTCTGCCACCTGCGTGTGAGCCGCCACCACCCGTACGTGAGTCGCCAGCCTCGGGAGGGATGACGATGCGACGCCGAACGAAGGAAGCAGAGGCCGCGGCCGGCGTAGAGCTGGTCCGCGACCGGCAAGGCGTACCCGTGGGCATCCACGTCGACACCGCCGGGGCAGTCGACGACTCACCCCAGGCACGTCATCTCCGGAGGCTGGACGGCTTGCGCAAGACCCGTGAGCTGGACGGCCAGTATCGGCTGCGCTGCCAGGTGTCGCTCTTCTGTGGGCGATCCGCCGCGCTGATGCGCGAGCGTGACGGACGTTCTCACGGACTGTGTGCTGCCTATCACTGGAGCGGGGGTATACATCCCGCCATGCCTGATGAAGCTCAGCTGAATGACATGGGAGCGGGGCTCGTCCCAGCAAGCGTGGGCTGGTTTGTGATGAACGCACGCGAGGCCCGCTGGTTCGAGAAGCCCGGTCAAGGCCACAGCCTGCCCCTCACGGGCGTGGACGAGTACGAGGCTGAGACCTTCTTCCCCATGCTGGGGATGGCGATCCGGGTGATCGGTCCCGGCGAGCCAAGCGGGACGTATCACTGGGAGACTGAGCAAGAGGATTTCCTCGTGCTCTCCGGAGAGGCGCTTCTGATCGTCGAAGGGCAGGAGCGGCGGCTCAAGCAGTGGGATTTCGTGCACTGTCCACCTGGGACTCGCCATGCCTTCGTGGGAGCGGGTGAAGACCCATGCGTGCTTCTTTGCGCGAGCTCGCGACAGTTTCAGAAGGATGGCCCTTGGGGGCTTTACTGCGCAGACGAGACGGCTGCCAAGTACAACGCAAGCTCGCCGGAGGACACGCAGGACGACGGCGTGGCTGACGCCCGTTTCCCATCGCCACGACCTGTCCGCTATCGAGACGGCCTTCTCCCTGAATAGCGCACAGCGCTCCCGCTGCGACAGGGACGAGAACGAGTACGAGGAGCGTGACGACGTTGCGGATCAGATGGCCGGCGAGCAGCGCGTGCGAAGGCGCTGAACGCCCGCTGTTGGCAGGTCAGTCTCTGCATCGACGGGGGGGACGTCGAATCGGGACAAGCCCAGCTTCTGAGCGGATCAGAATGGCGACGAGGCAGGCTGCGGCATGTGCGCCGGCGTCAGTAGGATCGCGCCGTGCGTGAATTGCGACCCGGCCTGTGGCATTGGCAGGCACCGCACCCGGACTGGCGGCCGACCGAGCCGTGGAGCGAGAACGTGTCGTCCTACGCGATCGACGACGGGGAGCGGCTGCTGCTCTTCGACCCGCTGGCCGTTCCGAGCGAGATCGAGGCGCTCGCGCTTGACCGCGAGACGGCGATCGTGCTCACCGCGCCGTGGCATGAGCGCGACGCGCAGAGCCTGGTTGAACGGTTCGGCATGCCGGTGTACACGCCGCTGCCTGATACGGCGGAGTACCTCATGCGGACGTACGGCCTCACGGCCGAGCAGGCTGGAGAGGGGAGCCCCGACCTGATCTGGCTGCTCCGCGAGAACAAGGGCGAGGCTCGTCCGTACTCGCCCGGCGACCGGCTGCCCGTCGGAGTCGAGGCGTTCCCGGGGCAGAAGCCGAACGACGCGGTGCTCTGGATCGAGAGCCACCGTGCGGTCGTCGCCGGCGACACGCTCGCCGACTTCGGCGAAGGCCCCCAGATCAATCCCCGCTGGCTGAGCGCAGACGTGACGCGCGAGCAGGTCGTCGAGGGGTTGCGTCCGCTGCTCGCTCTACCGGTGGAGCACCTGCTCGAGACGCATGGGGGGCCCTACGACCGGGGCGCCCTCGAGCGCGCGCTTTCCTGAGGAACGGGCGTAGAGTCGACTCGCAGCACGGCCCGGCGCAGCCGACCCAAGGATGCTAGCTGGTTGCCGCGAACGCCGTCGTCACGGCCTGTGCGAGCGTACGCGCCGCCGACAGTTCCGCGTCATCGAAGGCGGGGTTATAGATCGTCACGTCCATTCCCACCGCGAGCGGCGACGCCAATGCCACCGCCAAGGCGTCGCTCAGCTCATCGGGCCAGAGACCATCCGCCATGCGATAGTCGACCGCCGGCATCACCTCGTCATTGAGCACGTCAGCATCGAGGTGGATCCAGAACCCACCAACCTGGCTCGTCTCGAGGGCCTCGACCGCCTGGCGCGCCGCGTGTGCTGCACCGAGATCGCGTACCTCGGCAAGGTCGAACACCCGCATGGCCGTCTCTCTCACGTCGGGGCTGCCGTCCGCGGCCGCCAGCGCCGCGTCACGGGTGCCGAACACGACGGCATGATCGTCATGCACGAGTGGGGACAACTGGTCGATCGCGGAGAGTTCGGCGGGCCCTCTGCCGGTCACGATCGCCAGATCCATGGACGCCACCTCCCCGTTGGTCTCGGTCTCGGGAGAGTAGAAGTCCGCATGGCCGTCGATGAAGAGCAGTCCGAAGCGTCCACGCCGCCTAAGGGCGAGGGTCGCACCGATGAGGATGCTGCAGTCGCCGCCAAGAACGAGCGGGAAGAGACCGAGGTCCAGCGTGAAGGAAACGCGTGTGGCGAGACGGCGGCTGAAGTCGGCGATACCGTCGACGTTCAGCACGCCGTGACGTTGATCCCGTAGAGGAGAGTAGCTCGGGACCGGGATGCTGCCGCCGCTGCGAACCGCCGGCAGCCCCTCGAGGATGCCTGCGGAGCGGAGCGCCTGCGGCAGTCCATCCACGCCAGTGCGTCGCAGGCCGAGGTCTGATGGAGCATCGATGATCGAGCAGGCTCGCATGTAGGAAGGTCACCTCCCGACGAAGATACCCGGCCGGGTGAAAGGGCTCCGTCACGGGGCTTGGCCAGGGCTCGTGTTGTGCTCGATGCCCGTGTTGGTCAGACGCTGGGACGGGTCAGCTCAGACGGGATCCGCCTGAGGGCGGACTGGATGCGCTCCCAGACAAGTCCTTGCGAAAGAACGTAACGGTGGTGGACGACCGTTGAAGGGGACACGGCCTCCATTGGCCAATGCAATACGGCTTCAGGGAGGTGGCCACCATGAAACGACTCTTCGCTCGTGCGACCGTCGTGGCCACGGTGCTTTTCGTACTCGTCGCCCTCACCGGGGCGGCGCAGGTGCTCACGCAGCCGGCGCGCGCGGCCGGGGGCGCGGAGGCGTCGTCTCCGTTGGGTCACGCCGTCGTGTTCACGCGGTTCCTGCCGGGAGCCGACATGGGCGAGGTGTATCGGATCGACGCAGGGAGCACCGTCGAGCGACCGATCCACTCGGTGTTCGACGCGGCCCTGTTGTCGCCCGACGGCACCCTGTTCCTCGATTTCGCTCCGACACTGGACGGCCGCGGATCCACAGGCATCTTCAACGTAGACGGATCGGGCTACCGTGTGTTGCCGATCCCCGTATCCCGCGCTCGAGCTGCCCGGTGGCCAGTGGTCAGAAGGTAGCGCACGGGTCGCGATGGAAGGTGGGAACCCGGCTGACCCCACGTCCATCGGCATCTACTCGCGGCGCAGCTCTGACGGCGGGGGCTTGATCCGGCTGACGAACGCTGGGACGCGCCACGACTACCCGGTCATGTCGTCGCCGGATGGGTCGAAGCTCCTGTTCTTCCGTCCGGACGCCCCGAACGAAACGAGCGACAGCGCGGCCCAGGACGCGTTCGTAGTCCGGTCACGCGGAGGGGGTCTCACGCGGCTGACGCCGAAAGGAACGACCACTGCCTTCGTGTTCTCGGGCGACTCTGCCAGTTGGTCCCCCAACGGGACCAGGCTCGCGATCGCGGCCGCGAAAGGGCAGTTCTGGAACAACACCTCGCGCTCGGTGTACATCGTGAGCGCCGACGGATCGAGCTTCACGCCTATCGGTCCCGTCGGCGACATCTGGGACGCTGTCTGGTCACCTGATGGACGCTGGATCGCGTTCTCGATGGCGACCAAGGCGACGGGCGGCCTGCAGGAGCTGTACCTGATGCACCCGAACGGCTCAGGGGTCCGCCAGCTCACGTCGAGCGCCGACGGTCTGTACGCGCTGCAGCCGACGTGGTCCCCGGACAGCCAGCAACTCCTGTTCACTCGCGGGACCGACGACCCGCACCTCGGAGACCTCTGGTCGATCGACGTCGACGGGTCACACCTGAATCAGGTCACGCATACACCCGCGGGATACGGCGCGCCAGCCTGGCTCCCGTAGCGCGATCGGGACCGCCCCGGGTCACTTCGATGTTGGTGACCCGGGGCGGTCCGCTCATTGCCGGTGTGCGACGCCGGGCCGGCGTGCAGAGCCGTGACGACGCACGCTGGGCAGGAGTGGGTTGTCTGACACTCTCCATGCAACAGGCGTGCCTCCAGCCGCCCCTTCCAGGGGAATTCCTTCCGCACCTTCCCGCCGAGCCAGCTAGACTAGACCTCCTTGATGGCCTCGCGGGTCACTTGGAAGATGACGCGCTCCTCCGGGTCGGGACACTGGAGCTCGTATGTCTCCGATCGCCCGAAATCCACCGGATCTTGGGCCTTACCCATCATGAACAGCGAGTACTGGATGGCAGACAAGGCGACCGTGCAGATGCTGGTCGTCTGATCCAGGTCCACCATCGTGCCCTCTATCACCATGCGGTCGCCGACTCTCACGAAGGGGCAACGGCTGTCCTTCGCCTCGGCGATCACCCTGTAATCAGCCACAGCCCCTCCTTCGTGGACATCGGCTCCAGGAACGAGACGATAGCAGGCCGTCATGACCGCGGGCCGTTTGCGTCCAGCGCTGGGGCTGCAACCATGCCCCAACCCAATCGCGCGGCACGGGATAGGGATGGCCGTGACGCGCTGCTATCGGTTGTGACCCGGCGGCACTTCGTCGCCCACGCTCGCTGCCGCCGAAGAATCACCAGATTCTGGTGACGACAGCGTCGTGTGGTCCCCCTAAGGTGACGTTCGCGAGAGGCGCTGATCCGCCGGCGGCACGTCGCGGCCACCACACACCGGCGGGGAGCCACTGGTGAGACCGGCCCGCGGGTCGGTCTTCGTGCTTCTTCGGGGCGGCCGGCCCGGGGTCCGAAAGGAGTCAGGGACAGGGGGTGCCCATGAGACGCACGTCAGTTCGAGCAGTGCTGTTGTGCCTGGCGGCGGTGGCGATCCTTGCCATGGCGGTTGCGCCGGCCGAGGCGAAGAAGCGCAACTTGAGCCCGCGGGTGATCCCGCCGCAGGCCATGCCGTACGGGCTGAGCTACGGGGACTGGGGCGCCAGGTGGACGCAATGGGTGTCGACGACCCCCGTGCCGTACACCGAAGGGACCGGAAGCAACTCGGGCGAGGGGCAGTCGGGCCCGGTCTGGTTCCTCGGTGTGAACCAGTACATCACCTGGCTCGCGGAGGGACCCGAGGTCTATGTCGCAGTGGGGACGGCCGACTGGACGATCACGATGCCGGCCGGCAAGGCCGTGTTCGTTCCCGTCCGGCAGGTCTTGATTACAGCGCCGCCGGGCAGCATGACCGAGGCCGAGATGCAGGCATCGATCGAGTTGGATGTGAGCCACATTACCGAGCTGGGCGCGACGGTCGACGGCAGGCCGGTGGGGAACCTGTACGCCTACCGGGGCACGTCTTCGCTCTTCTCGCTCTACTGGGTCGAGGGCGACCTGTGGGGGTTCGGCCCCGGCGGCCTGGAGGACGCCGTCACGGATGGCTACTGGGTCATGCTGGCCCCGCTACCGGTCGGCCACCACGTCGTGTACACCCATAGCGTCGACGTCTATACGGCGGAGGAGGCCGGCGTCGACTTCACCTACACGGCCGACATCACCTACCACGTCACGGTCACGCCGAGGTGACCTGACAAGAGGTCGACTCAGGGCGGCCCGGACGCTTGACGGCGCAGTCCGGGCCGCGGGCCCCGGGGAGGGGCATGTCCCGTTACGCCAAGTGGGCCCAAACGACGCACGGCGAAGCCAGTCGGGTCGCGATCACGCTTCTTGCCGGCCTGGTCTTCTTGGGGCTGCTTCCCCTCCTTGTGGCCGGGGTCGGGCTGCGCCTGGACCGCCGGCTCGGTCTGCCGTCGCTCAATATCGGAATAGTGAACCGCGTCCTCGGCGGGTTCTTGATGGTCCTGGGGTTCTCTCTCGGCTTCTGGTCGGTCATCACGCAGCTGACTCGAGGCCGGGGTACGCCGCTGCCGGTCATGCCCACCCAGGAACTGTTGACAGGGGGTCCGTTTCGCTACTGCCGCAACCCGATGACGCTGGGGGCCATCCTGGCCTATCTGGGCATCGCGGTCGCCGCGAGGACGATCGTGGGCACGGTCCTCGTCCTCTCCTGGTCCGGCTCCCTGCTGGTCTACCTCAAGCGCTTCGAAGAGGGGGAGTTGGCCGAGCGGTTCGGCGATGCCTATCTGGCGTACAAGCGAGACGTCCCCTTCATCATCCCAAGGCCCCACCCTCGACTGGATGGGCACGCATGGGTCCACTAGGCGCCAGGGGATAGACTCGATCAGGCCTGACGGATCCTCGGGGGAGGCGCTTCTCGTGACGACCTTGCTTGTCGCCTGTGTGGACGGCCGCCTGCGCGAGACGCTGCATGAGCTGGAGATGCGCATCGGCTCCGAGAACGGCGACCGGCTGCTCGTACCCGGCGGGCCGCTCGTGCTGGCGGACTCCGCACCCGAGCACGACTACGTCCTGAAGTGGATCGAGACCATCGTTCGCGGACATGGGGTGCAGACGGTCTACCTGGTCGCGCATCAGCACTGTCTTGCCTACGAACGGAAGCTCGGCGGCTTCTTCTATGACGAACGCGAGGTGCTGGAGCGCGACCTGCTGGCGGTACAACGGAGGCTCGGCGACCGTCTCTTCGGTACGCGGGTCGAGTGCTTCCTCGTGCCGTGGGTTGAACAGATCACCGGTGGCGACTTCGGTCTCGCGGAGGCGATCAGCTAGGTCGCGGGTCGGCGATTCAGAGCGTGCCGAGGGCGATTGCGCCTCTTCGGTACGAGCTCATCGTGCGGCGCCCCGCACTCTTCGGACAGTAAAGAATAGTTGACACGATGTCTGCTTCCCTTTACAGTACGCGATGTCAAACATTGCTGACATCTCGTCAGTCGTAGCGAGGAGGCAGTCGTGCCGTTCGAAGAGAAGTTGACGTGGGTCAACCTGGTGGTCGGGGTGGTCGTCCCCGTGGTCTACGTCGCGATCATGCTGGGCCGGCTGGGTGAGACGTCCGCGGCCGAGATCTCCTACCAGTGGCCGCTGCTCATCGCCATGGGCGCTTCGGTCGTTCTGACGATCGTCGGCTCGATCGGGGCGGCGATAGGCACCGCGATCTCGGCCGAGGTAGGCGGCAGATCCGCCTCTGACGACATCGACCGCAAGGACGAGCGGGACAAGCAGATCAGCCGTCACGGCGACCTGGTCGGCTACTACGTATCCTCTGCCGGCGTGGTCGGCGTGCTCGCCCTGACCATGCTCGAGTACGAGTACTTCTGGATCGCGAGCGCGCTCTACCTGTCGTTCGCCGTTGGGACGCTGGTCGGGTCGGTGGTCAAGATCGCCTCCTACCACAGGGGCTTCTGACGATGGGCAAGCCGACTAGCGTGACCAACCGCATCCGGGCGCTCCGGTTCGCCGCCGGCGAGATGACGCAGGCCGAGCTCGCCGACCGGGTGGGAGTCACGCGGCAGACGGTGATCGCCATCGAGCAGGGCCGCTACTCGCCGTCACTCGAGATGGCCTTCCAGATCGCGCGGGCGTTCAACGTGCCGCTCGACGACGTCTTCCAGTATCCGGAGGTGAAGTGATGAAGGCCCTGCTCCTGGGCGGCACCGGGCGCACCGGCGGCCGCGTGCTGCAGCAACTTCTGGGCCGCGGCGTCCACGTGCGCGCCGTGGTCCGGGCGGCTGATCGGCTCCCGGCGGGCGTTACGGAAGACCCGCAGTTGACGGTGGTCGAGGCCGACCTGGTCTCCCTGAACGACGCACAGGTCCAGGAGCAGGTCGATGGCTGCGACGTGGTGATCTCCTGTCTGGGCCACACCGCCAGCGCGCGGGGGATGTTCGGGCCGCCGCGCGACCTCGTTTGCCGGTCGGTCGAGAGGGCGTACGGTGCGGCCCGGGAGCTGCAACGCGCGCAGCCCGTGAAGCTCATCCTCATGAGCAGTGTCTCGGTGAACCGCCACGGTGGCCTGGACGTGCGTCGCGGGCCCTTCGAGAGGGCGGTCGTCGGGACGCTGCGCGGCCTCGTCCCTCCCGCGAGGGACCATCAGCGCGCCGCGGACTTCCTCCACGACGTTATCGAGGACTCCGATCCGTACGCGCAGTGGGTGGCGGTCCGTCCCGACACGCTGAAGGAGGGCGACGTCACGGAGTACGTGCTGCATGAAGGACTGGTGGACAGCCTGTTCCGCCCCGGTGAGACCAACATGGCCAACGTCGCGCACTTCATGTGCGAGCTGGCGACGGACCCTGAGGTGTGGGCGGCGTGGCGAGGCAGGCTGCCGGTGATCGTGAACGCAGCCCCCGCGTGACCGCGGGCGTAGCTCGTGTGCTGCGATCGCTCTTCTCGCGCAGGCCCGGCGTTTGGCGGGCGTAAGCTGCTCGTACGTCCTAGGCCGAACTCCCGGTGCACGACGCCGGGCGCTTGCGGAAGGGGGAATGCCCATGACAGTGGCAGCACGTGGGCGTCAACGAGCAGGAGGGGGGAGCATGCACCACACGACGATCGTGAAAGTGGCAGCCGTCACCGGCATGATGCTCTGCGTCATGCTGGTCGCCGCACTGCCGGCGGGAGCCGATTCCGTCTACCATTCGCAGCACATCGCGCTCATGTCAGACATGGGCGCCGCAGTCGGCTTCGTTGAGAACATCCACGCCAACGGGCCCACCATCTACGCCCAGGAGCGCTACGTCCTCCTCGGCGCCGAACCCGGCAGGTACACCGTCGCGCTGAACATCTACATGACGCCGGAGATGAGCGACGCACCACTGGTCCTGACCAGCGCCACCTTCTCGACGAACGCAGTCGGCAACGCCGTCGGCAAAGTGACCTTCGACCCAGCCGCTGCCGACGGGTTGCGTGGGCACACGGTCTTCATCGTCTGGACGGTTTCATCCGGGGACGTCACTTACCACACCTCGCTGCAAACGGTGGTCTTGGACTAGCCACTCTGTGGAAGAGCCTTGAACTCCGCGAGGGGCGGGGGCTCTGCCCCTGCCCCTTCGAATACGCGTTCCGCGGCGCCTGCGGGTCCTGAAGGCTATATGGTTCGAATGCCGGTCCGAAGAGGCGGCCGGCGCAGGAGACGCAGCGTTCGTGAGGGGAGGCTGACGTGCGCGAAGAGAGGTCTGCCGTGTCCCTCGTCTTCAGAGGCATCCACGTGCTGGACGAGCAAGGCTCCTTCACCGCGGCTGTGGACGTGGCTACGTCCGGAGGAATGGTCTCCGCCGTCGGACGCCGTCTGCCCAAGAAGCGCGGCCATCATGAGATCGACGGCGGCGGGCTCTGGCTCTTGCCCGGCATCGTGGACTGCCACGCCCACATCGGCGTTCCGTCCTTCGACGCTCTGGAATTGCTCCGGACGCCGTTGTCGCTGCGCACACTCGAGTCGGCCCAAGCCCTGCGCCGAAGCCTGTTGGCCGGCGTCACGATGCTGCGCGACGCCGGCGGCGCAGACGCCGGCGTGCGCGACGCGGTGTCGCGGGGCTACGTACCAGGCCCCCGCCTTCAGGTCTCGGTGGCGGCGCTTGGTTCCACGGGCGGCCATGGGGATGGCTTCCTGCCTGGACCCGGGCTGGAGTCCTCCGCGGACTACATGGTCCCCGACTACCCCGGCAGGCCGCCCCTCGTCGCCGACGGTCCCGAGGAGATGCGCAAGGCGGTGCGGCAGATCCTGCGGTCGGGCGCGGATTGGATCAAGCTGATGGCCACGGGAGGGGCGCTCGCTGCGGACGAGGGAGCCTTCGAGCGGGAGCTGACGGCCGATGAGATCGGGATGGCTGCCGCCGAGGCATCGCGGCGGGGCAAGGGCGTGATGGTCCATGCGCTGGCGGGTCCGGCCATCCGTGATGCGGTCGAGGCAGGAGTGCGGTCCATCGAGCACGGCACGTTCCTCACCGAGGAGGACGCACGACTCATGGCCGAGCGCGGGTGCTTCCTCGTCCCGACCCTAGCCATCTACCACGAGCTCCGCGAGCTGGCCGTCGCCGGCTCACTTCCGAAGGCGGCTTCCAGCAGGGTGATGCAGGTCGCCGCCCGTCTGGGGGAGGCGGTATCGATCGCGCGCGCTGCGGGCGTGCGCATCGCCCTCGGCACTGACTTCGCGCACCGCGACCAGCACGGCCGCAACCTCGTCGAGCTCCACCACCTGCGTCGGGCGGGGCTGACGGCGGAGGAAGCTCTGCTGGCCGGCACCGCGAACGGAGCGGCACTGTGCGGCGTCGGCGACCAACGCGGGCGCTTGCAGCCGGGGTACGCGTTCGACGCGGTCGTCCTGGACGAGGACCCCGGCGACCTGAGCTGCTTTCAGCAGGCGGACATCGTGACCGGCGTCTTCAAGGACGGTGTCCCGGTCCTGCCTCATCCGCGTCTCGCGGGCTAGAGACCGCGGCTCGGGGGTCCGGCGCTTATGACGCCGTCGGACCGACGCGCGCGCGGGCGTCGTCGGCGTAGCTGGCCGCAAACGCCATGAACCGGTAGGCGTCGGCGAAATCGGAGGGAAGGCCGAGCGAGACACGGATGGTGTTGGGGACCTTGCCGGTCGCATCCTGTATGACCTGCTGACACTGCATCAGGCTCACGGCCGCCTCCGGCTCGTCGAAGCAGTGCTGCATGTCATCGTGCGTGATCTCGTGGGCGACCTCGCCGTCTCCAGGATTGCAGAAGCAACCGGTGCGGATCGAGATGAGCTCCCGTCCGGCGGCAGCTTCCACCTCGTACACGTCGTAGGGATGGCCTCGCGGATCGAGCAGGTAGAGGGCCAACGTCGCGCCTCTGCGTTCCATGGTGGTCGGGCCGAAGACGCGGACCAATGGAGCCCCGTTGCTGTGGCGGAGCCTGCCGAGCTCCTCCAGCAGCCACCCGGTGAGTGTCGCCACCCGCTCGTGGATCGTCTGCATGCCGATCGACTCCAGATGCTCCAGACCGATGATGATCGCCGGCAGGCCAAGGTAGTCGAGGGTGCCGTCTTCGAAGCCGGCAGGGGCGGGCGCCAGCCGGTACCAGCCCTCGTCCTGCACGGAGGCGACCGTGATCGTGCCTCCGGCAAACCACGGTCGCCGCAGTTTGACGAGCTTGTCGCGGCGGGCGAGCAGCGCCCCGATGCCGGTCGGATAGCCGAAGAGCTTGTAGAACGAGATCGGGACGAAGTCGGGCTTGACGATGGCCAGATCGAGCCGATTCGTGGGCACGAAGGCAGCGCAGTCCAGGATCACATCCCAGTCGTGGTCGTGCGCCTCGGCGATCCATTCGAGCGGATGCTGCACCCCGCTGAAGTTCGATTGTGCCGGGTAGGCGAACAGGTGGTCCGCCCCCGGCACGACGGTGTGCAGCGCGCGTCGCAGCGCGTGATCGTCGAGGCGCAACTCCGGCCTGCGGACCGGCACGTAGGAGACCGTGGCGCCCTTGGCGTGCGCGTACTCGCGGATGCCGTTGACGGAGTTGTGGTTGTCATAGCTCATGAGGCAGACACCGCCGGGGCGGAAGGGGTAGGCCTCGCCGACCAGCCTGAGCGCTCCGGTGGCATTGGCGGTGAAGACGACCTCGTACTCCTTGGACGAGGCGTTGAAGAAGCGCCGCACGGCCGCGCGCGCCTCCTCGACCAGACCGGTCGAGGCGGCGGAACTGGGATTGTGCGAATGCGGGTTGCCGAGGACGCGTTCGCTCAGCAGGGCGTGGTGGGCGGCCAGCTGAGACTCCGCGTACTGGCCGCCGCCGGTGTAGTCGAGATACGTATGCCCGGCCCGGTCCAGGCGCGCGTAGTCATGGGCGCGCAGCTCGTCGATCCGAGTTGTGTCGAGGTACCGCGGGTACCGCTGCACGAAGTCCTCGAGCGCCTCGTCGAAGCCGTCTGGGGGGTACAGCGCCCGCGAGGCGGAGCTGCCTTGCCCGTCCCGCCTGGTCATGTCGCCCTCGCCCCGTCTTGTCATGTCGCCCTCGCCGGCACGCCGACCCGTTCCCTCCGGAAGTGACACGCCGCGAGATGCACCTGCCCGTCCCGCGGCGTCCCGCCGTCGTCGACGGGCAGGAGCTCGGGCTCCTCGATCGAGCAGCGTTCCTCGGCCCGGGGACAGCGCGTGTGGAAGCGGCATCCAGCCGGGATGTTCACGGCGCTCGGCGGGTCCCCCTTGAGGCCTGGCTCGGGCGCCTTGCCGATTTGGGCGAGCCGCGGCGCCGCCTGCAGCAGCACGCGCGTGTACGGCGCGCGCGGGTCGCCGTAAAGGTCATCGCGCTCCGCCATCTCGGCGATGGTACCGAGGTACATGACGGCGACCCGGTCGGACAGAAAGCGGACGACCGCGAGGTTGTGCGAGATCAGCAGGATGGCGAGGCCCAGACGGTGCCGCAGGTCGTCGAACAGTTGCAGGATGGTCGCCTGCACCGACACGTCGAGGGCCGAGACGGGCTCGTCGGCGATGAGCAGGCGTGGCTCGACGGCCAGCGCCCGCGCGATGGCGATCCGCTGCCGCTGTCCGCCGGAGAACTGGTGGGGGTAGCCGTCGAGGGCCTGGGGCGGCATGCCGACGAGGCCCATCAGCTCGCGGCAGCGGGTTTCGACCTGGTCTCGCGGCACCAGCCTGTGCACGCGCAGCAGTTCGGCCAGGACGTAGCGCACCGAGAGGCGGGGGTTCAGGGACGAGGACGGATCCTGGAACACCATCTGCACCGCGCGCCGCCTCTCGGCGGACCGGCCGCCGCGAGGGACGTCCCGTCGAGAAGGATCTGGCCGCTGTCGGGTGCGACCTGCCCCGTGATGCAGCGTCCGATCGTCGTCTTGCCGCACCCTGACTCGCCCACCAGCCCGAGGATCTCGCCGGCAGCGACGTCGAGCGACACCCCGTCGACGGCACGGACGGTCCCGTAGCCCGCGGCTTCGAAGGTCACCTTGACGTCGCGTAAGGCGAGCAGTTGCTCAGCCATCGCCGTCACCCCGACTGGCCTCCCGCAGCATCGCCCGTCCGTCACCCGTGACAAGCTGATCGACGTGCAGGCATGCGCTCGCCCGCGTCGCGTCGACGCGGATCAGGTCGACCGTGGTCGTGGCACACTCTGCCGTGGCGAGGAAGCAGCGCGGGTGGAAGGGGCAGCCGCCCGGGCGGCGAGCCGGGTCGGGAAGGCTCCCGGGGATCGGTTTGGGCGGCTCCAGCTCCTCGTCCAGATCGACCGCGGAGCGCAGCAGTCCGAGCGTGTAGGGGTGAAGCGGCTTGGCCAGCACCGCGGCCGTCGGTCCCGTCTCGACCAAGCGCCCGGCGTACATCACGCAGACGTCCTGGCACAGCTGGCCGACGAGGGCCAGCTCGTGGGTCACGAAGACGACGGACAGGCCCATCTCCCTCTGCAGGTCCACGAGCAGGCGGAGGATCTGCGCCTGGATCGTCACGTCGAGGGCGGTCGTCGGCTCGTCGCAGAGCAGCACGCTGGCCTGCGACGCCAGCGCGATCGCGATCATGATGCGCTGCCGCGTCCCCCCGGAGAGCTCGTAGGGATAGCTGTCGTAGCGCTGCTCCGGGTCGGGGATGCCCACGTGATGGAGCAACTCGAGGGCCTGTGCGCGTGCCTGGCCGCGAGACTGGCCGAGGACGCGGCGCGGCGTCTCCGCGATCTGCTCGCCGACCTTTTGCACGGGGTTCAGAGCGCTGCCCGGATCCTGGAAGATCATCGCGAGGTGTCCGCGCCGGTCGCGTGCCGCCTTCTTGCCGCTCAGCGCGAGCTCCTCCCCGCTGACGCTGACCTTGCCCGCCACCACCCGCCCGGCGTCCGGCAGCAGCCCCATGATGGCGCGCAGGCTGATGCTCTTCCCGCAGCCGGATTCTCCGACCAGGCCGATGGATCTGCCCGGTGCGACCGAGAACGAGACGTCGTCGACGGCGAGGAAGCCCTCCTTGCCCCGGGCGATCTCCACCGTGAGCCCCTCGACTGCGAGTGCGGCTGCAGTCCTGGGCTCGTCCAGCGCGGGGGCGGGTCCGGTCATTCCGGCCGAAGCACGTCCGCGAGACCGTCGCCGATCAGCGACAGGCCGACGCCGGTGATGACCACGCAGAGCCCAGGGATGGTCGACAGCCACCAGCGCGTGGTCATGAAGAGCTGGCCGTCGAAGATCATCGATCCCCAGTCGGGCTGCGGTGCCTGAATGCCCAGCCCGAGGTAGCCGAGGGTGACCACGGCCAGGATCACGTAGACCACGTCCGAGGCGCAGTAGACGATCGCCTGGGTGATGGTGTTCGGGAGCACGTGCTTCACGATGATGCGCCGGTCCGACAACCCGCCGGTCCGCGCCGCCGCGACCCAATCCAGATTACGCGCGACCATGGTAGTGCTGCGCACGGTGCGCGCATACGTCACCCAGTCCGCGAGGGCAAAGGCGATGAAGATGCCGCGGATGCCTTTGCCCACCACGAAGACCAGCGTGATGATGAGCACGTAGTAGGGGAACGCCATGACGATGTCGGTGAAGCGGCTCAGCGCGGTGTCCAGCCAGCCGCCGAAGTAGCCCGCGAGCGTCCCGATGAGCGTCCCGAAGGTGAACGGGAACAGCACCACGAAGAAGCCCGTCGCCAGATCGAAGCGGGCCGCCCACACGAGCCGCGCCCAGACGTCCCTGCCGAGCTCGTCGGTCCCCAGCCAGTGCTCCCAGGACGGCAGCTGCAGCGTCGCGGCGAGGTCCTGCTGCAGCGGATCGTAGCGTGCGACCCAGGGAGCGAAGATGGCGATGAGCACGAGCGTCCCGATGATGCCGCAGCCGATGAGCAGGGATCGGTTGTGACGAGCCTTCCGCAGCGCCGGATGCGAGCGGACGACGAAGCCTTCCAGGGCGACCGCCTGATCGCCGCTTCCTCGGCTGCTGACGTCAAGAGAACTCACGAGAGCTTGATCCGTGGGTCGGTGGCCGCGGCGGCCAGGTCGGTCGTGATGTTGATGACGACGACCGCGAGGGCGAACACGATGGTGACCCCCTGCACCACCGGGAAGTCCCGGTTGCTGATCGAGGTCAGCATCAGGCTCCCGAGGCCGTTCAGCTGGAACACGCGCTCGACTACGACGGTGGCGCCGATGAGGAAGGCGACGTTGATGCCCAGCAGCGTGAGGGTCGGCACGACGGCGTTGCGCGAGGCGTGCACGAAGAGCACGCGGCTCTCACGGATGCCTTTGGACCTGGCGACCGCCACATAGTCCGCCTCGAGCACCTCGAGCATGCCGGCCCGCAAGCTCCGCACCAGCAACGGGACGATGGCCAGCGCCGAGGTGAGGGCCGGCAGGATCAGCGCATGGATCTTCTCCGGGACGGTCTCGCCCCACCCTCCGACCGGGAACCACCCCAGGCGTACTGAGAAGATGAGGATGAGGACCAAACCGACCCAGAACGACGGCATGCCGAGCCCGACCAGCGGCACCACGCGGATGGCGTGATCCGGAGCGCGGTCCTTGCGCACGGCGGCGTACGTCGCCAGGGGCACGGAGATGAGCACCGAGAAGACGGTCGCGAGTGCGACCAACGACAAGGTGACCGGGATACGGCTGACGATCAGCGCACGTGTCGACGTGTCGTAGAAGAGGGAGCTGCCCGTGTCCCCGTGGCTGAGCTGCTTCACGAACAGCCAGAACTGCACCCAGATCGGGTCGTCCAGACCCCAACGCTCTCGCAGAGCGTGGATCTGCTCCGGGGTGGCGTGCTGGCCGAGCAGGGTCGCCGCCGGGTCGCCCGGGATCAGGCGCAACATGAAGAACACGATGACGACGACGCCGATCACGACGGGAACGGCCTGAGCGAGGCGACGCAGCACGTACATGCGTCGCTCTCCTCAGGCCGTTCCCGTCGTTACAACAGCCGCGACGTTACGCCAGCCAGACGTTCTCCAGCGGGTACGCGCCCGCCGGGTTGACTGCGAAGCCGTTGACAGCGGTCGCGTTCGCGTAGAGCGACGGCGGGTAGCTCAGCGGCACGTACGGCGCATCCTGCGCGACCATCGCCTGGATCTCCTTGTACATCCCACCGCGCTTGGTCGCGTCCATTTCGCCGGCCGCCTCGCGCACCAGCTTGACGACGTCCGGGTTGTTGTAGCCGGTCCAGAACGAGTCAGACCCGCCGTTCTCCGCGTCGCACTGGAACGAGGCCATCTCGTCCGGATCGGTGATGTCGTTGATGGCGTTGTTGATGAAGGTCTCGTACTCGAAACCGCGGAAGGCGTTCTGGTAGGCCGCGGTGTCGAGCTGGTTGATGGTGAAGTCGATGCCCAGCTCCTTGGCGCCCGCCTGGATGATCTGGGCAGCCAGGGACCACACCTTGTCGCCGCTCGGGATGAGGATCTCGCTCTTGAACCCGTTCGGGAACGCCGACTTCGCCAGGTCGGCCTTGGCCGCCTCGAGGTCGTACTTCAGCACGGGGGTCGCGGGATCGTAGTACTCGAGGCTCGGCGGGAAGAACGAGCCGCCGGCCTGGGACGTGCCGAACGTCGTGGCCTCGACGATCTTCGCCGTGTCGATCGTCTGCGCGATGGCGCGGCGGACGTTGCGGTCGGCGTAGTACTTCACCTTCTCGTTGAAGAGGAAGAGGTCGACCGACCACGCCGGGTAGTTGCCCACGGAGAGCTTGCTGTCACCCTTGAGCGACTCGACCTGGGCCGGGGGCACCCCGTCGATGACGTGCACCTCGCCGCTTTGCAGCTGCAGCATGCGCTGGTTGTCGTCGGTGATCAGCTTGAAGACGACTTCATCCAGGTACGGCTTACCGCTCTGCCAGTAGTTCGGGTTCTTGGCCAGGGTGATGAGCGCGCCTTCCTGCTCCCAGCTCTTGAGCATGAAGGGACCGGTACCGATCGGCTTGGCGAAGAACTCCTTCTCGGACATGCCGCGGAGGTCCTTGGGCAGGATCGCGTCCGAGTAGATCGAGAGGTCCGAAAGCAGCGGTGCCCACGGCTGCGACAGGGTGATCACCACGGTGTCGGTGCCCTGGGCCTTGACGTCCTTGATGGCGAAGTTGAGGAAGCTCATCGACCCCGTCTCGCTGAGCCGGGCGCGATTGAGCGACCAGGCCACGTCATCGGCGGTCATAGGCTTGCCGTCGTTGAACGTGACACCTTGCTTGAGCGTGACGGTGTACGTCAGGCCGTCGCTGCTGACCTCGTTACCCTCCACCAGCAGCGGCTGCAGCTTGCCGGCCGCGTCCGTCGTGTAGAGCGACTCGTACATCTTGTCGAGCGTGTAGACGTTGCCGCTGCTGACGTCCACGTTGTGCGGGTCGAGCCCCGCGGCCTGGACGGTGGGCTGGAAATGCCGGCCCATCATCAGCGAACCGCCGGACTTGGGAGAGACGGCGGTGCCCGCCGGAGAGGTCTCGGTGCCGTCACCGCCGCACGCCGACACAAGCGGCCCGAGCGCGATCAGTCCGGCTCCCGCGGCTCCAGCTTTCAGCACTTGTCTGCGGGTGTAAGCGTTCTTGTCCCAGGGCATCCTGGTCCCCCCATCCCTTGTGCAGGGCCGGCCGAGCGCCGTGAACCTGCTTCAGACTCACCTAAGCAGAATCGCAGGTGAGCGTCAAACGTGGAACAGGGCTGCCGCCGCCGACAGTGTCGCGGCCCGTCAGGTCGGCGGGGCCGTCCTGGCCGACGGTGTCGAGGTGAGGGGGGTCTGGCGGTCCTTCCCGCGGACTGAAGCGGCCGTGGCGAGCAGGCTGCCCAGCAGGATCAGCGGCAGGCTCACGGCTATTCCCCTCGTGAAGGGCTCGTCGAGCAGCGCGACGCCGAGCAGCACAGCTACGAGTGGGTTGATGTAGGTGACAACGGTGTACCGGCTCGGCCCCACCTCGCGGATGAGCGCGAAGAAGACGAGGAAGGCTACCGCTGTGCAGACGATCGCCAGCGTGGCGACCGCCAGCACCACCTCCGCCGAAACGTCGGATGGCGGCGAGGTCAGCGCCGCCGGGGCGTAGACCACCGCCGTGAGGGCGAGGGATACGGCGCCGAGGGTCACGCCGGGCAGATGGCCGAGCCGCTGCTTGACGATGAGGGGGCCGGTCGCGTAGCAGCCGGCGACCAGCAGCACTTCGAGCATGGCGGTCGGTTCGCTGCCGCCGATGTCGAGGCCAAGCAAGGCCACGACGCCGGCGAACCCGACCATGAGACCGACGAGACGTCGAGCGTCGATCGGGTCAGAGAGGCCGGCGAAGTGATAGAGCACGGCGCCGATCAATGGTACTGAGGCGATCAACAGGCCGGTCAGGGAGCTCGTGATGCGCTGCTGGGCATGGAAGAGGAGGAGCCACGGAACGGCGAGCTCGACGGCGGCGTACGCCAGCACCCAGGGCCACTGGCCCAGGACGACCTGGAGGCGCCTCCGTCGAAAGGCGAACGGCGCCAGAACGAGAGCCGCCGGGGCCGTCCTGAAGAAGACGAGCTCCGGCGGCGAGAGCTCGCGCACGGCGATGCTCGTGAGCACATAGGGGATGCCCCAGATCACACAGAGCGCCAGGAACAGCGTCCATCCCTTGCGGCTGATAGGGACCTCCCCCCACGGTCGTGCTGTTTCCCCTCGCCCGCGTTGCCATCATAGCCCCCGACATGAGTGCATCTTGAGGAGCGACAAGAACGAAGCCCGCGGGGGCCATCCATGGCCCCCGCGGGCTTCCTCGCGACAAGCACTCGGCCCATGCGCCGGTGGCGCGATCGGGTCACCACCGCGGCGGGGGCCGAGTGTCAAGCCGGGCCTCTACGCAGCCGCGCGATCGCGAGACGCCGCCCACGTCCGCTGCGCATTGGCCATGGCCTCGAAGTTCTCGTACATATGCGGGTTGCCGATCTCTTCCCGCCACCCGAGGGCGTGGCTCTTCATCCTGTCCCACGTCAAATCGATCGCCAGCCAGTCGAAGAGGAGGTCCTCGTTGAGGAGACCGTGCTTGTGAAGGGTGCCGATGGTCTCATACCAGTTGAGGACGGCACGGATGTGGGCGAATCCCGCGTCCCCTTCGGTGTGCTTCGTCGCGAACTCATCGTGGTCGCGGATGAACTCATCACTCCATATCCAGTCCGTGGCCTCCACCGGCCACGAGCGCACAAGTTGAAGCATCAAGTCGGCATCCTCGTGCGTTGGCTTGGCCATGCCTCACTTCCTTCCTCCGGCCGCGGCGAGATCGCCCTCGCCGCGAAGGAACAGAGCTACAAGGTTCTAGTCCCTCTACGTGGCCGTCCATACACAGTTGTGCCGGTCCTGCACCCCTGCTACTCCACGGCGGCCGACGAGGCCTTGAGCTCCTTCACGCCGCTCGACTCCAGCAGCGACAAGCCGCGCGTCTCGGGCGCCCACAGCGCGGAGACGACCGCGCCGCAGGCGCAGACGCCGGCGAGGATCGTGAGCGTCCAAGCGGCGCCGACCGACGTCAGCAGGGACGGCAGCAGGAACGCACTGACAACCGACCCGATGCGGGCGGTCGCGGCTGCGAAGCCGACCGCCGAGCTGCGCACCTCGGTGGGGAACAGCTCGGCCGGATACACGAACTCGAGGTTCGACGCCCCGTTGATGGTCAACATGAAGACGACGAACGCGATGAGGGTGAACCAGCTCGGCACCGATTGATAGGCGGCCATGACCAGCATGAAGGCGGTCATCACCACGAACGACCAGATGACGAGCGCTCTCCTCGGCAGCCGCCAGCAGAGATAGATGCCGATCGCGCCGCCGATCACGGTGGCGGTGTTGATGACGATGTCCGCCGTGAGGCCCTCGGTCGATGCCCAGCGCGGTGAAGATCATGGGCATGAAGAGCAGGATCGCGTACGCGCACGTGATCTGGCAGGTCCAGAAGATCGCCGCGAACGCCGTGCGCGTGCGGAAGCGGGGGCCGAAGAGGACCCTGTAGCGGACGTGCGCGCCCTTCTCGAGGGCGAGGTCCTCGACGCCGTAGTGCTCGCCGTACCGCTGCCTGACGATGGCGGCTGCCTCCGCGAGCCGGCTCTTGCTGGCCAGCCATCGTGGCGACTCGGGCGCTCCAAGGCGCGACAGCAGCACCAGTGCCGCGACCACGGCGGTGCTGGCGAGGATCCAGCGCCAAGGCACGCCGTTTGCATCGAGCGCGTAGCTGACGAAGTAGGCGATCACGTAGCCCACGAGCCAGAAGGTCTGCAGGCTCGAGAGCGAGGCGCCGCGCTGCTTGCGCGGAGAGAACTCCGCGAGCATCGCGGCGCCCACCGCGTACTCCGCACCGATCGCCACGCCCAGCACCACGCGTAACGCGAACAGCGTCGCCGGGCCGCCGGCCCAGAGCTGACCGATGCCGGCGGCGATGAAGAGAAGGAGGTTGCAGACGAAGAGCCGTCGTCTCCCGAAGCGGTCGGCGGCCCATCCCGCGACGAGGCTGCCGATGAAGATGCCGATCAGGGCGCCGGCGCTGATCAGGCCCATCCACCAGCCCGAGATGTCCAGGTCGGCGCTCGCCGGGGCGAGCGCGATGGCCATGGTGCCGAAGACGTAGCCGTCGAGCACCATGCCTCCCGCGCAGTAGAGCAGGTTCCAGAGAAGGAACCTGCTCCAGGGTGCGTCGTCGATGCTCAGTGAGGCGGCCAGAGAGTCTCCATCGATCAGTGGCGGCCACTGGCGGCCACCTCCCAGACGCTACACCGCGTCACCCGGCGCCGTCGAACGGACCGCGGGCCTCATGGCCGGCTCGGCACGTAGCTCCCCTCGGTCGTCCGGGATCCGTGCCGGGCCCACGTGCGCCGTCCTCAACAACCCATGACAGCAGCCAACGGCGTTCGGCGTCGGTCGTCCCGTGGATGGGGCAGAGTCAAACGGTACCTATCCGCTGCTACCTGCTTCCAGGAGGGCGAAACAATGTCAAGGGTAGACGAGGTCAAGGCGGCCTCCGACAGATTTTACTCGGCCTTGAGCCGCATGGACGTCACGCAACTGCCGGAGATCTGGTCGCACAGTGAGACCGTCACGACGATGCACCCGATGGGCGGCGAGCAAGTCGGGTGGGAAGCGGTCCGCGAATCGTTCGAGCAGGCCGCCGGAGCCATGACCGATGTCCATGTGGAGATCGCCGATCAGACCATCCAGGCGGGAGACGACATGGCCTACGAGGTCGGTGTCGAGCGTGGCCACGGCACGGTGGCCGGCGAGTCGATCTCCATCGAGCACAGGGTCACCAACGTCTACCGTCGTGAGGGCGGTCAGTGGAAGCTCGTCCATCACCACACCGACCTGTCACCGGCGATGGTGGAGATCCTGCAGCGCCGTCAGGCTGCTTGAGGCGAGGCGGCGGGCGGCGAACCTCTGTGAGGCTCGCCGCCCGCCCCGAGCGCAAGGGAGAGGCCCGCAGGTGCGGATCCAAGTGCGCCCACCAGCCCTTCCGGGGAAGTTGCTGTCGCGCTGGTCCCCTCCTTCGTGCTCTCTCGAGTCAGCTGCGGCTGGACGGCTAGATTCGACCATACCGGCTACGGGAAGAGGTCCGTCACAGCGTGCAGGCGGCCGTGTCTCCGCGACTTCGCCATTCCTTTGACAACGCCTTGAGATTCGATCCCCAAGGGATGTGACGGCAATGAAGATCGGTGTGCTCGGTACGGGCATGGTGGGCAAGGCGCACGCCACCAGATTGGTTGGTCTCGGCCACCAGGTCATGATGGGCTCGCGCGCGGCGGACAACGAGGAGGCCACCTCCTGGGCAAGCGCTCAGGGGGAGCGGGCGTGTCACGGCACGTTCGCCGATGCGGCTGCCTTCGGAGAACTCTTGATCAACGCGACCCAGGGCGTGGCGTCAGAGGAGGCGCTGCGTGCGGCGGGCGCCGAGAACATGCGCGGCAAGGTGCTCATCGACATCGCGAACCCCCTCGACTTCTCCGGAGGCATGCCACCCACGCTCGCCGTCTGCAATACCGACAGCTTGGGCGAACGGCTCCAGAGCGCTTTTCCTGAGGTCCGCGTGGTGAAGGCGTTGAACACGATGAGCTGCGAGATCCAGGTCGAGCCCCAGAAGCTACCGGGTGCGCACGTGGTCTTCCTGTGCGGCAACGACCCTGGCGCCAAGGCGGACGCGATCGATCTGCTTCACGCGTACGGGTGGGCCGATGAGGCGATCCTGGACCTCGGTGACATCAATGCGGCACGCGGCATGGAGATGATCCTGCCGCTCTGGCTGCGGCTGTGGGGCGTCCTCGGCGACGGCAGCTTCAACTTCGGGATCGTCCGTTAGCGGTCGAGCGAACAGTCGCTGCTGACGCTTCGCCTCACGTGCGAACCTACCAGCCGCCGTCAAGCGCGACGGCGCACGCATCTATCGGTCGAGCAGCTCTCTGCCCCTTTCGTCCGGTGACAGAAGAGGATGGGCGGCGCGGGACCGATGTCGGCCCTCTTCAAAGGAAAGAAACCGGGCGGCTCTGTCAGCCGCCCGGTCTCCAAAGGCGCACCTAGGCTGCGACGGCGTTACGCCACTACGCGCACGTTGGTCGCCTGCGGCTTGTTGTTCTTGCCGGTACCCGGCTCGAACGACACGGCTTGGCCTTCGTCGAGGGACCGGTAGCCGTCACTCTGGATCTCCGAGAAATGAACGAAGAGGTCCTCGCCGCCGGCTTGCTCGATGAAGCCGTAGCCCTTCTCGGCGCTGAACCATTTGACTTTGCCTTCTGCCATGAGAATCAACCCTCTCGCCCTCCAGGGGCAAAACAAAACGACGTGACGTCCGCTTCGAAATGCGGTGTGTCACGTCGCAATTCCGCGGGCCCACTCGACCCGTCTACGGGAAGCATAGCAGACCGCGGCCGGTGACGCTCGCTTCGGGCGTTGCTTCGAGTCAGTGCTCCAGAATCACGAGACCCTGGTGAGGACGGTGCCGCTGACCATCGCCCGTTGTGCGGCACCGGCGGCCAGGCGTAGGGTTGCCCGCATGTCGATTCGCAGGTCAGGCTCGTGAGGGACGCGCTGCGGCGCTTCTGGGGGCGCCGTCTCGGCAAGGTCGTCGTCGTGGCAGCCGTTCTGCTGCTCGTCCTGACGGCGGCCGCCTTCGGCGCCGCCGCCTACACCGAGCGCAGCACCTTCTGCATGACCGCCTGCCACGAGATGGAGCCGTACGGCGCCACCTGGCAGCGCTCGGCTCACAGCGACATTGACTGTGTCGGCTGTCACATCAAGCCCGGCGCGGTGGAGTTCGCCGAGGCGAAGCTTTCGGCCCTGCGCGAGGTCTACGTGCACGTGACGGGTCAGGTCAAGGCGCCGATCGCGGTGACCGAGCACATCCCGAACAGCACCTGCACCGCGAGCGACTGCCACCCCCAGGGCAGCATCAAGAAGGAGATCGCCTGGGGCAATGTCACCTTCTCGCACGGCCAGCACGCCGACGTGCCGCTCTGCATAGACTGCCACGCTCAGGTCGTCCACACCGGGACGCCTGGGCGTCCGTATATCGCCCCGACCACCATGGCCTTCTGCCTGCGCTGCCACGACGGCGAGCAGGCGTCGGGCGACTGCGAGACCTGCCACACGGCGCCGCACGCCGACCGCGGCAAGTGCACCGACTGCCACGCGCTGGCTTCGTGGAAGTCGGACTTCCGGCATCCCGTGAAGCTCGGGAAGCCTCACGAAGAGCTGATCTGCGAGAAGTGCCACACGAAGTCGACGGCGACGGCGATGGGCTTCCCGACCGGCTGCGTCAGCTGCCACGCGAAGCGCCACGCCGTCGCCGAGACGCGCTGCGCCAAGTGTCACGTGACCATCCACTGGGTCCCCTCGACCTTCCGGCACCCGAAGAGCGGCTGCACCGACTGCCACAAGCGTCCCCATCCCGACCGCGGCGCCTGCCTGCGCTGTCACACGACCTCGTCCTGGGCCTCGCACTTCGCGCACCCTGTGGCGCTCGGCGGCGTGCACGCCTCCTTCGCCTGCGAGCGCTGCCACACCAACGGCCTCAACGCCCCGGGCAAGGCCTGTGCCTCATGCCACGGCGACCAGCACGGCGGCCTCACCGACTGTCAGCGGTGCCACACGACCAGCGCCTGGCGTCCGTCGACCTTCCGGCACCCCCAGGAAGGACCGCACATCCCGGCCGGAGAGGAGCCCCTCTCGTGCAGCGCGTGCCACGCGAGCGGCTTCGGCTCGCACGGCTGTCCCTGTCACGGGGGGAACGGTCCGGGCGGGGATTGATGGGGAAGGGCAGCAGCACCTGCATCCGCTTCCCAAAGACTTCGTCCTGCGCGCGCTGACCACCGCCGATCTACCGGCGGTGCAGGCGCTCCTCGACGAGTGCGAGTCGGCCGACACCGGTGAGCCGTGCGTCCACGAGATGGACACACGACCGGCGCGCTCGGCCTGTACCTGAAGGCGGGCATGCATGTGGAGCGGCGCTTCGAGGTCTTCGAGAAGCCGATCGAGGCGTAGGCAGCCGGCCGAGAGATGTGGGCGGGGCGGCCTGCCGGGGCCGAGGGAGGCGACGTCAGGGCGCCGGCGGCTGCCTCACCTGCCCGTCCCTCGTTCGAGGGGCGGCAGGCGGTCGGCCAGCGCCCTGACGTAGGCGTTGCCGAAGGGCGCGCCGTTCGGGTCGAGGACCTCCCGGCCCGTCGCGTCGATCCGCGTCTGCTGACCCGGTTCGACCGACGAACCCTCGCCCCACTCGTTCCAGGTCTCGACGAGCTTCCAAGTGACGGCCGCGTTCACCATCTCCGTGACGGCGGACGAGAAGGCGGTCAGGTCCCGGGGGAGGCGCACCGTCTCACCCGGGGCGTCCTTCCAGAACCCCGGGCTCACGAAGGCCGAGTAGCTGCCGTGGATGCCGGAGCGCCCGGCAGGCGCGTACTGATGCCAGCAGCTCGGCTGGTTTGGGTCGCCGGCATAGCCGTCGTAGACCTTCAGCACGTAGTAGAAGGCGTTGCCCAGTTGGGCGTTGGCGGCCTTCCATCGCTGGCTCGTCGCAGGACCCTCTGGGCCGCCTCCGTAGACGAAGACGACCGGCTTGCCGCCGACCTTGAGGAAGTACGGGCTTCCCGCGAACTTCGTCCTGATGTAGCTCAGGTCGTTGACGAGCTCGCTGACAGAGGGATCCGCAAACCCCTCGTGCTCGTAGTAGAGCGCGAAGCGCAGGTTCGGGTACGGGTTGTCGGCGCGCTTCATGAAGTCGTCGAGGTACGTGGAGAGGGCGACGTCCTGCTTGGTGCCCTGTCCGAACCAGGAGCTGATGGCGACCTCCTGCTTCGCCTCGGCCATCTTGCCGACCTCCCACTTGAAGGTCGTGTAGTCGAGGCTGCTGTAGAGCTCGGCCGCGGGGGAGAAGGTGGTGGGGTCTGGGTCCGGCAGGAAGTGGCTGAACCAGGTGGCCGGCGGGCTGTTGCCGCCGTCCTGCCAGTAGCTGTAGGCGCCGTCGGTCGCGACGTTCTTGTACCAGGGGTAGAAGAACGTCGCGTAGTACGGCGCCGTCGGCTGGAAGCTCGCGGGCGGCGGCGTGACCGCCACCGTCGCAGTACTCGTGCTCGAGCCCCGAGAGTTGGCTGCCGTCAAGGTGTAGACCGTGCTCGCCGTCGGCGAGACGTTCCGGGTCCCCGAGGTCGTCGCGACCGTGCCGACGCCATGGTCGATGGAGACGGACGTGGCACCGCTGATCGCCCAGGAAAGGGTCGACGACCCGCCGCTTGCGATCACGGTCGGACTTGCTCCGAAAGCCGCGATGGTAGGCAGGAACGAGCGCTTCTTCGCGGCGCTCGGCTGGCTCCAGACGGCCAGAGCGGCGACGGAGAGCAGGGCGACGGCGGCTGTGACGAGGATGAGTCGGGAACGAGGCACGTCCGCTCCTCCTGAGTCGGCCCTTGCAGTCGTCGGCAAGGGGGCCTGCAACGAACGCGCGGACCCTATACAGGCCGCTGCGCCACTGCCAACCGCTTCGCAAGACGACTGTTCCTCGTACTGGTCCGGTAGTCATCGGCTTGTCGGCGTACGAGCGGGCGAGAACGGCGTAGTCCGAGCAGGCTACTTCGCGCGCCGCCGCGCTCGCCGTGGGCAGGCCCGTACGAGACACACCTTGGAGCTGGCCGTTCCCGGGACTACTATGGCGGCACGGGGGTCGTCTCGGGGGCGGGATGAGACCATTTCGCACAGCGCTTGCATCTCTCGTCACGCTGGCGGGCGTCGCGCTCTTGCTGCTCGCCGCCGCCGGCTGTACCGACACGAGCAGCGCCTCAGAACCGGGTCCGACACCCGTCCCGGGTGGCACCTACGTCATCGCGGTCGAATGGGATCCGGCTAGCTTCGAGCCCTGGATGGCCTACGACTCCGCAAGCGCACAGGTCAACCACCAGATCTTCCAGGGGCTCGTGCGCTGGGAGACGGGGGACGACGGCGTCGTGCGAGGCGTGCCCTGTCTCGCTGAGAGCTGGAGCGTCAGTGACGACGCCACGGTGTGGACGTTCAGGCTCAGGAAGGGCGTGACCTTCCAGCCCCCGGTGAGCCGGGAGGTGACGGCGCAGGACGTCGTCGCCGACTGGGGCTACCTCGTCGATCCGGCCAACGAATCAGCGCTCTCGTACATGCTCAGGGACGTCAAGGGCACCGCCAGCTCAGGCTATGCGCCCAAGGGCCTCAGCGGCGTCAAAGCCCTCGACCGCTACACCGTACAGGTCACCCTGAAGTACCCGTTCGCCGACTTCCCGCTCCTGCTCGGCAACCCCGCCACGGGCATCTGGCCGGTCGACTACATGCGGAAGGTCAGTCCGGAGGCGTTCCGTGCCAAGCCGATCGGCACGGGGCCGTACATGGTCGACCGCTGGGTACGCGGCGAGTACATCGACCTGGTCAAGAACCCGGACTACTGGGATGCGGCGACTGCGGGCTACGTCGACAGGATCCACATGCCGGTCATGGACCAGCCGACGCAGTGGCAGGAGTTCCAGAAGGGGGCTCTCGACATCACGTGGGTGCCGGGCGACCAGATCGACGCGGCGAAAGAGGAAGCGAAGGCCAAGGCCGGTAGCTGGACGGCCCAGACTCGGCACCAGCTTGCCACCATTCTTGTCGGCATCAATCAGAGGAGCCCCCGTCTGGGAGGGGACGCCAATCTGCCACGCCGCCAGGCGCTGAGCTACGCCACCGACCGGGATGCGGTGATGGCCGTCAAAGCCGATGTCTGGGCTCCGCCCGCGGAGGCCGTGCCGGCCACTGGGATCGTCCCGGACGGCATCCTTCACGCCGACGCCGGCGGTCTCGTCTACCCGTCGGACTCCGTGAAGGCGAAGGAGCTCGTCCAGCAGATCTCGCCTCTGCCGAGCTTCCTCTACCTCTCCTGGGGAGTGGTGCCCCAGGCGACGCACGGCCTGTCCGTCCTCGACCCGCCTCTTCTCTCCGGCTGGAGGGCAGCGGGCCTGGACGTCGCGCGGAAGGGCTACGAGTGGAACACGTACATCCGCAAGGCCAGCACGGGGACCGAGGGAGATCTCTTCCTGACCGGCTGGCTCGCGGACTACCCGTCGCCGGACAACTTCCTCTCGCTCTTCCACAGCGGTGACTCGGGAGCCGGCGACTTTGTGGACCTACTACGAGAATCCTGAAGTCGACGCCTGCTCGAGGAGGCCCGGGCTACCCTCGACGAGACCAGGCGGCTCGACCTGTACGCGCAGGCGGAGAAGGCGATCCTGGCCGACGCCCCCGTGATCCCGCTGTACTTCTGCGAGGGCTTCTGCGTCACGAACGATCGCGTGCAGGGCCAGGCGGTGGACCCCATGGGCAACGTCGACGCGTGGAACGTGTGGGTGAAGTAGACGCCATCTGATCCTCTCGGCGTCGCCGCGCATCTCAATGGATGGCGACGGCGAGGAGTCGAAGGCTGGCGAGTGCGGCGACAGACGGAGAGCGGCCTTCGGCCGGCGTGGCGGCCGAAGGCGGACGTCACCGGTGGGGGTGCGGTGGGGACGGCGATCGTCGTCAGGAAGTTCCGCGAGATAGACCCCTTCACGCTGGAAGCTGCCCAGCGCGGCGACCGCGCGGCGTTCGACGCGATCGTCGACCTCTACGACGAACGCCTGCGCCTGCTCGCCTTCCACCTGCTGCACGACGTCGACCTGGCCGACGACGCGCTCCAGGACACCTTCTTCAACGCGTACCGCGGACTGCCGGCCTTCGGCCGCCGCGTCGTCGCTCGGCACCTGGCTCTACCGCATCACCTACACGGTGTGCATGGGCTACCTGCGGCGGCCGCGTGCGGCCGAGCGTCAGCTACGAGGAGGCGGAGGAGTTCATCGGCGCCGATGCCGATCCTGCCGACGCGTACGTCGCCCGCAGCCAGTTGCCGCGGCGCTCGCCCGCCTGAGCCCGGAGCAGCGTGTCGTGGTCCTGCTCGTCGATCGCGACGGCTTCGACTACCACTCCGTCGCCGAGGTGCTCGACGTGCCGAAGGGCACCGTCTGCTCGCGCCTCGTCGCTGCGCGGGCGGCGCTGCGGGAGGCGCTGACCGCGGCGCGAGTCCTGCCTCAGACGCAGGCAGCCGGCGTCCGTCGGCTCCCGGTCGCGGAGGAGACGCGCGTGAGCGACCGGCCCGACCGCGATCTCGCCCTCGAGTACGCCTGCTGGCGACACTCGAGGCGCCGCCGGCGAAGGAGCGCTTCCACGAGCGGCTCTGGGAGCGGATCGACGCCGTCGAGCGGCGGACGCCGCCGAGCACGCGTGGTGCTGGAATCCCTCGAGGCGCCGCCCGGAGGGAGCACTTCCACGAACGGCTGTGGGAACGGATCGACGCGGCCGAGCCGGTCGAGGCGACGAAGACGTCGGCCGGTCGAGCGTCGCGCGCGGCGCTGGGTGTTCCGGCGGCCGCGGCTCGCCGCCGCGGCGCTCGCCGCGGCCGCCGTCGCCGTGTGGGTGGCGGTGTCGCTGATCGGCTGGCCGACGGGCCGCGAACAGGGCGGCCTGGCGGCCCGCCGCCGGCCGTGGCGCAGGTCATCGAGAACGTCAGGCTCCGGCTCGACTCGTGCCGATCGCTCAGCGCGGTCTTCACCTACCAGCGTGCCGGCGCCCCCGTGTTCCGGGCGCGCGTCGTGGCGACCAGCGACGGCCGCGTGAGGACGTCGGCGATCGCAGACGAGGACGGCTCGTGGCGGCTGCCGCCCGCCGACGCGACGCTGGCGGACACGCCCGGACTCCACGTCGAGGTGACCAGCATGCCGGACGGCACGCGCACTGAGGCCTGGCACTCCGGGGACGGGTCTGACTGTCACGCGCGACCGTCGATCTGGCCCCCGGACCGCCGGACGCCGCCGGCAGCGGGCTCTTCCCGGTGGAGTACGCAGGGCAGATGAGCGCCCTCGCCGATCGCCGGCTCGCAAGGTCACCTCGTCGACCTACGAGGGCCGGCCGGTGCTCGTGGTGAGCGCCCCGGCCGGCCGGGCGTCGGCGGCCTGGTCTGACGCGTCGTCCGGCGACGCCGCGCTTCGACCGGGTCTCCATGATCGATCGACCGGCACACGTGGCTGCCGGTCCGGTCGTCAGGACGTACCAGGGCGAAGTCGTGGAGGCGTGGGCGTTCAGCGACGTCCAGCTCGACCCCGCGCTCGCGGTCTCGGACTTCACCGTCCAGCTTGCCGAGCAGCGCCGAGCTGGTCACCGGCGACCGACCAGGGTTTCCACCGCGTCTCCGCTGCCAGAAGGCGAGCGCGGCGGTCCAGGGCCGTCTCTTCGTCCCCGAGACGCTGCCCGACGGCTTCGCGCTCTCGCTGGCCGCCGTCGAAGGCCCCGGAGCCCACTCTCCAGAAGCCTCTGCGCCGGAAGCGACTCGACGGTCGCGTCGCTGGTCTACCGGCGGGGCTTTCGCAGCATCGTCGTCACCACGCGCTCCTCTGGCGGCGCCGCGCTCGACGCGGCGGACGACCCGTTCGTCAGAGCCTCGACGGCCGGGGCGTCAGGCGCGACGCGGGTCGTGCTGCGCGTCCGGTGGACTGACGGGCGCGCACGGCTCGTCTCAGCGCGCGCCCGCTGCAGCTGCCTCACCTTTGGGTGGCAGCAGGACGGCCTGCTCGTGACCGTGGCCGGAGACGTCACGCGCCGGGAGCTCCTGCAGATCGCGGGCTCGCTGGAGAGCGTACGGCGTGTGGCGCACGCGACAGGTCTTCACGGCCTATGCGACGGCCACTCGAGGCCTACGACCTCAGCACGCTGAGCGACCTCTACTCGCGCGGGATCGTGATCGACTCCCGGTCGCTACCCCCCTGCGCAGAAGGACGAAGCACTGATCAAGAACAGCGAGATGACGGACTACTTCGTCTCCGGAAAGACGGTCGTCGCACCTCGTCGGCGACGGGACGGCGCTGTGGGAGGCGTGGCCCGGCGACTACTTCGTGTTCGAGGGACGGTACTCGCCCGAAGCGGTCGCCGAGGTGGTGACGGTGCGCGGCGAGAAGGTCGTGCGCGAGGAGTTCTTCTGGGTCGACGGGCCCGAGCCTGAAGGCCGGCGAGGCGAGCCCGCATCCCGTCCGGCTGCGCACGCCGCTCGGTCCGGCCGACACCGCCGCGGCCGCGCGGCGCATCGCGCGCGCGTACGCCGCGGCGCTGAAGGCGCAAGGACGCCGCCGCGCTCGCGCGCATGAGCGCCGCCCGACGTCGCCTTCCTCGACATCGGCTACGGCGACCACGGCCGGCGCCCGACGCTGCTGCGGCGGTACGAGCGGATGTTCGCGCTTCCCCGCCGACCTCGCGTTCCGCGACCGTGCGGACGTTCTCGGGGCCTGGATGGGCCGTCGTCAGATGGACCGCCGCCAGCGACTCGCTCGGCTACGACGGCGCGACCGGGCTCACCGTCCTCGAGATCAGCGAACGGCAGGATCGCGCGCGAGACGCTGTACTGCTCCAAGGGCGAGATGCCCTTCCGCTGAGTCAGTCCCGCAGTATAGCCGCGCCCACCTGCAAAGCCACGCCCACGCGCAAAGCGTGGGCGCACCGCTGTCGCCGTCTCTCTGTCGTCGACCGATTCATCCCCGCGCTTCCTGCATCAAAAGGGCAAACGAGAAGGGCCAACGGGGAGTCTGGGGGGTTCTATGGAGCATCTGCTGGGGAGGCGCACGCCGCCGACAGGCGGGCGTGCGCGTCATCTTCTTCCTTCGAAAGGACCCGCGCGATGAAGAGGCTTCTCTTGATTCTGTGCTCGCCGTCGCCCTGTCCGGCCTCCTGGCTGCGCCGGCTCTCGCCGGGCCCACGGCGCCCCGGTCGTATCCGCCCATGAACATCCCCGTCATCGTTCCGCCGTTCGGGGACGGCGTGTGGGTCTACGGCACAAGTCTGAGCATGAGCGACATCAGCATCTATCAGGCCGTCCAGCGCGGGAAGGACTTCAAGCCTCTCCCGGTCGGCTCGGACGTCATCGTCTGCATGGGGTGGCTGGGCAGCGTCTACGGCCAGGTGTCGAACGTGCCGAACGTGGTGGCCACGACCATCGATATCACCGGCCCATACGGTTACCACAGCCATTTCGACCCTGCGGACACAGCGCCCTATTGGACCGGTGTCCACGCATGGGACGAGTGGTGGACCGAGTGGCTCGGCGGCCCGCCTCCCGAGCTGGTCAATCCGGCCTGCCGGGCCGGCGTGTTCTGGAACCACCTGTACGTGCCCGTCGATGCGTTCCCGGGTGCGGGTGTGTACCACCTCTCGATCAGCCAGGTCCAGCTGCTGCCCGGCATCGACCTGATCCCCTGGATGGAAGACCAGTCCGGGCCGTTGCACCTGACAGCCGATTTCGTCAACTGGGGCACCGAGTTCGACTTCTCCGTCGGCAAGTGAACGCAGAAGGTCCCCGACCATCAACTCGTAGTCTCGAAAGGATGCTCGCCATGAAGAGATTGCTGCTTGCGTGTCGTGCTGGCCGCCGTCCTGCTGGGCGTGCTGGCGGCGCCGGCCTTCGCCGACCTGCGCCCCTCGGTGAAGACGGCGTACCTCGTGCCGAAGACTCGGCGTGTGGCTTGAGGTCAAAGGCGACGTGAACGTACCGGTGAAGTACGGCCACCCGCTCAGCGCCCCCATCCCGGCCAACTACGACGTGATCATCGACGTGCCGTGGCGCGGCATCACCCAAGGCCTCGTCCAGACCGTCCCGCTGGCGCTGAAGTACGAGGTGAGCATCCCGGCGGCCGGCCTGGACATGTCCCAGGAGCAGGCGATGGCCTACTGGAGCGGCGCCGTGCTGTGGGACCAGTACTGGAGGACCCTCCTGGCCGCCACGATCCCGGCCTTCAACCCGAGCATCGGGGCCCAGGCCTACGCCAACCACTGGTGGGGGGCGGTGACCGGGGACGACGAGTATCGCCACGGACCTCACGTCCGACAAGAAGCTCGCTCCAGGGCACCTACACCGGCCTGCTCACGGAGACGGTCGTGCGGACGATCATCGACCTGAAGCTCAACGCCGCGGGGCAGACGACCCCGGTGAAGGTCGCGCCGGGCACGGCCTCGTATCCGTTCACCTTCGTCGTGGGTCCAGCCGTGCCGTGACTCGCGGTCGCTTCGGTACCTGCAACTTGCTGAAAGGAGCAGCACCATGAAGAAGACACTGCTCGTGGTCGTGCTCGCCGTCGCCCTGCTCGGGCTCCTGGCGGCGCCGGCCTTCGCCCAGCCGCAGTTTCAGGACGGCTACTACCTATGGGTCTACGACGGCGCCGGGTTCCAGGTGAGCAACGGAGAGATCACCGGGGAGTTCGATCCCGGGACGGCCGTCCCGGCCGGAAACGACGTCTGGCTGGTCACGCTCTGGGGCGCCTACGGCTACGGCCACGTCAAGAGCATCGGCAACGCCATCGTCGAGACGCTCAAGATCGACGACACCTGGGTCGTACCCGATGCCGCGGCCAGTAAGGCCCTGTGGGGAATGCCCTATCCGTCCGAGGTGCTCAACGACATCTGGACGCCCTTCAATCCGTTGAACAGGGTCAGCGGCTGGGTCGCCGCATGGCTCTACCCCGTCACGCTCGACCCCGGCACGTATGAAGTGTCTGGAACGGAGACGAACCCGCATCCATTCACAGATCTCGGCGTCGTCGCCGAGAACCATCCGGGTCCGCTCATGTACCCGAGGGGATCGGGGGACTACGGTCCCTGGGACCTCGTGCTCACTCCGTAGAACGTTCGACTCCGTCCGAGGGGCCTGACGACGGAGACGAGCGAAGAGGGGCCGGTGGCGGAACGCCACCGGCCCCTCCCCATGAAGCATTGTCGACAGAGGGCCGGTCGCCGCTCCTACAGTCCGGGGCCGAAGGGGGACCGGTCTGCGCTCTCAGCTCTTTCCGTGCTTGATCTCCCCGACGCGGAACGACGGGTGGTGCATGGTCTTGCCGTTCCAGTTGGGGGTGGGACTCTTGCCTTGGGCGGGTACCGGCCAGTTCCGCCGCTCCTGGCGGTGCTCGGGGCGTTTGCCGGCGGGGACCTGGCTGTGCTGGTCGCTGTCGGGCTTCATGGCACACCTCCCGTGTCGCGGAGTCTGACACGTGAGTACCCATCGGGGCGGATCGCCAACACTCGCGATCGCCGCTCTGACCGGGGTCGAGGACGAGGCAGTGGGCGGCGCTGGGCCACCCGCTCGGGGCCGCCGTGGTGGCCCATTCTACGAACATACGCGTAGAAAGGCAGCTAGCGGGGAAGGCTTGACCCATGGCTTGTCCGTCCTCGCCCCGGTTCGCTTCATGAAGGCCCGTCTGACGGGCAGCTACCTGTCCCTTCGCTCCGGCAAGAACTCCGACAGGATCCTGGCCTACGGTCGCGGGCGCGTGTGCAAGGCGAGCGGCTGCGAGACCGTCCTCTCGAACTACAACCCGGGGCACTTCTGCGCGCTGCACGCCGCCACTGAGGCGCTGCAGGCATCCAGCTGACGCAGTCTCAGCCGCCGCGCACGATCCGCCGCGCCTTGCCGCTCACCCGCGCACGATCCGCGCTTGCCGCTCACCCGCAGGAACTCGGCGACGTGGTGCAACGGGCGGATGTGACTGGTCTCGCCCGCGTAGATCGTCCGGATCGGGACGTCGGCCATCGGCAGGCGTAGCGCGATGCAGCGCGCGATCATCTCGACCTCGAACTCGAAGCCTGACTCGTCACTGTCGAGCAGGGCGGTCATGAGCCGACGGCCTATCAACCGGTAGCCGGACTGGTTGTCGGCGACGCGGCGGCCGACCGCGGCCGAGAAGACCCAGGTGCCGAGCGTGTTCGACGTGCGGCGTACCGGGGGCATCGCGCCGAAGTCGCGGCACCCGATGATCAGCTCCGGTCCGGTGGCCTCGTAGGCCGCGAGGAACGCCGGGATCTCCGCCGGGTCGTGCTGCCCGTCGGCGTCCAGCGTCACCACGGCCGCGCGCGTCGTGCTCGAGGGCGAAGCGAAAGCCGGCGCGCAGCGCTGCTCCCTTCCCTGCGTTCGGGACCTGGCGCAGCACGTTCGCGCCGGCCGCCTCGGCTCGCGCGGCCGTCTCGTCGGTCGAGCCGTCGTCGACGACGACCACAGGCAGGTGTTCCCGGGTGCGCTCCACGACGGCCGCGATGCGCAGCGCTTCCTGATAGGCGGGGATGAGGGCGAGGACCGCCTCCACGAATCAGCTTTGCCCAGGCCAGGCAGAACCGTCCACAGGGTCGTAGCCGGTGGCGCCTTCGTCCGCGACGTGCGGTGTCCACTGCGTGCCGTCCCAGTAGCGGTACTGGTGGCGCCCCAGCGGGTCCGCATACCACTGCGGAGGGGCGGCCACAGGCTGCCCGGCGGCCGGTGGCCACGGCGCCGCCGCAGGCTGCACGGCGTTCTGCGGCCACGCGGCGTTCGTAGGCTGCCCGGAGTAGGCCGGTGGCCACGGGCCGCCCGGCGACCAGGGCGCGCCCGCAGTCGCCGCCGCGCCCGCGCCGGCCGTGAGCGACGGCTCGAACGTGAAGGGCGGGTAGCGGTCGCTCAGCCCGAGGGTGTAGGCGGTGACCCGGGTCTGCCAGCGCACGATGCCGACGACCAGGTCGAACATGCCGCGCGGGTACGCGGCCGTGAAGAGGATGACCCACTGCACCACGAGCCAGATCACGAGGCTTGCGATGCCCAGGGCGATCAGAATGATGTAGTGCGGGAGGGCGGCGATCTGACGCAACAGCAGGCCGGCGGGCGTCTGGCCGCCGAGATTGAGGTACCAGCTGGAGCCGTTGCCCGACCCGTTGTCACCTGAAACGCGGTCGAACCAGTCGGCGGCTCCGCCGTGGGCCAGCCAGACCACGGACGCCACGAGGCCGGCGAGGGCGAGGATCTGGACCAGCACGGTGAAGGCCGCGTAGACGCGGCTCTGCTGCGCCGGCCGCTCCAGCACGATGTCGACGGGGTAGCCCGGATCCGGCTGGAGCGTGAACGGCGGATAGCGGTCCGTCAGGGAGTAGACGAAGGCCGAGACCCTGGTGCTCCAGCGCAGCACGCCGCCGACGAAGGCGTGCATTCCGGGCGGATACTCGCCGGTGATCGCGACGACGATCTGGGCGACGAAGGCGACAACGATCTGCGCGATGTACAGGAAGATCAGGACGATCCAATGGGGGATGAGGGCGAGGAACTTGATGAGGAAGATGGTGAGGGCGGCCCAGCCGCGCGAGCTTCGCGCGGGGTAGTCGGCGCGCAGGTCTATTGGGTAGTCGTGAGGGGCCATCCCCCGTCCTTTCGTCCAGCTTATCGATGTATGGCAGCGGCCGTCGCATGACCCTGCTGCCCTGTGTTCCCCGAAGACGGCCGGGATTCCTTCGGCGTCGGGCGCGACGACGCCGACGATGGGCGTGCGCGCGCGCGAGAGCTACACTGTGGCCATGTCGGTCCCCGCGCACGGCGGGGGTGTGCGGATCCGGAGTGAGCCAATGAGCGACGACTCGCAGTGTACGGAACTGGGATGCATGACTCCCGCGCAGGTCGTCCAGTGCGCGGAAGGCTCGAACGCCGAGTGCTGGATCGCGGCGACCATGGTCGGCCCGGACGGCGCCGAGGTCGCCTACGAGTGCTGCGGCGGCGGCGGCAAGAAGGCGCGCTTCAGTTTCTTGAAGCGCGGCGCGCCGCCTCGTGAGGTCAGCGCCGCTGACGTGCCGAGCTCGCTGACCTGGGTGCGCCGCACCGCCATCTGAGCGTCTAGACAACTGGCAAGCGCGACGTCGGGACCGGCCCAGCGGGCCGGTCCCGATCGTCGTCTCGAGCCTTCCTGTGTGCGGATAGCCGATCTCGAGATCAGGTGAAGAAATCACCGGCTCCGCCGTCCAAACTCCTCCGAACAGTCGCGCCCACGGAGGGGTGTATCGTGTCCTCGCTTCTGGCGGTGGAAGAACCGGTCGGGATGGTGCGAAAGCCTGCTTGGCCTTCTGCCGCGCGTCCGCTGTGTGGTCGCGATGCAGCAGGGAGCGCCGGCATGGCGCGAGCAGGCGAGGCCGAGAGAGGCGGAGACGAGCTGGACGCCGGCGTCCTGCGCCGGGCGAAGCGCGGCGACCGGAACGCGTTCGTCCAGCTGATGGACCACTATGACCGCCGTCTTCGGTCTATGGCCTACCGCCTGCTCGACGATCGGGAAGCGTCGATCGAGGCCATGCAGGATGTCTACGTCAAGGCGTTCGCCGGCCTGCCGGGGTTCCAGGAGCGGTCGTCCGTCGGGACATGGCTCTACCGCATCACCTACACGACCTGCCTCGATCATCTCGCTCGCAGAAAGCAGCGCGTCTCGGTCTACGCGGACGCCGAGCCGCCCTCGCTTGGGCTCGTGCGGGATCCCGCGGATGATGCCGCTCTTCACGCCGACCTGGCCGCTGCCCTGCGTTCGCTGAGCAGCGACGCACGTGCGGCCGTGCTCATGGTCGATCGGGACGGCTACGACTACAGGACCACCGCTGAGGCGCTCGGCATCCCCATGGGCACGCTGGCCTCGCGCCTTTCGTCGGCGCGCGCTGCTCTCCGGCGCGCGCTCGAGGGTGAGGAGGTGCGGCCGTGAGGCGCCGGCGCCGGTATCCAGGTGAGGAACGCGACGTCGCGCTCGGCCGGGCGCTGGACGAGCTCGAGTCGCCCGAGTATCCGGATGCCTTCCTCGCCGGTGTGTGGGCCCTGATCGACGCGACCGAAGGCGGCAATGGCGCCGAGGCTTGGACCGATGTGCCGGGGAGGACGGATGCCGCGACCGGCGGCCGGCTTCGCCCGCCACGCCGGTCGCGCCCTCTCGGGTGGGGTCGTCCCATCCTCGCTGCGGCCGCGATCGTCGCGATCGTGGTGGCCGTCAGCGCCGCCGTCCTCATCGGGCTGCCGGGGGTCTCGCGGGTGACCGGTCCCGAGCCCGTCTCCGCGGCCGAGGTGATCAGGAAGGCGCTGGGCGCGCTGTCGTCCGGCAAGAGCATCAAGGCGGACGTGACTGAGAGGTACGCCACCCTGGCGGTCCCCGGGGCCGCCGAGTACGCCGTCGTCCATGCCCGGATCGTGGTCGGTCCCGGCGGCAGCTACCGGACCAGAGTGATGGAGAAGCAGGTCGGACCGCACGACGCCCCTTGGCCTCAGGCCTGGGCCTCTGGACTCATGACCGTCATGCCTATCGACCCCTACAACCATGACGTCGCCTACGATGCCGGGACCGGCGTTCTCACCGCGTACTGGCGCAGCTCCGAGAAGCCGGGGTACCAGCTCGACGTGACGAAGGACTATCCGCTCGGGCCGCCCGACCGTTGGGCGAACTTCCAGTCAGACCTCGGCGCCATGGTCCTCGCGCTGCGCAGCGGCCGCGCGACCGGCGTCACAACGACGGCGTACGAGGGCAGGCCCGCGTGGGTGCTGACCGTGGTGGGGTCGCTTGCCCTGCGGAGCCCGGATGAGACGTTTGCCGTCACCATCGACCAGCGGACGTGCCTGCCCGTCCGCGTCGAGGCTATTGACGACAACGGTGTCGTGCTGCTCGACTACAGCCTGCACGATGTCCGCGTCGGCGAGCCGCTCCCCAACGGCGCCTTCACCGCCAGGGCCCCCAACGACTCTCCCGTCCATCACCACGACGGTGGTTTCCGCCGCGTTGCCGTCACCGAGCTGGGGCAAGGGTCGGGGTACGCCCTGCTGTTGCCGGCCTGGCTCCCCGAGGGCTATCACCTGCGATGGAGCGCAGTCGCTGAGCGGGCGACCACGGCGAACGGCGTGACCCTAGGGCAGAAGGTGCTCGAGGTCCTCTCTACGCGCGGGTTCGACACGGTGACGGTCACCACCCGGACGCCGGTCGATCCCGAGGAGGCGGCCGAGTATGACCCGGTGGAGGTGGAGCCGTTCTACGGCGAGGCCGTCGCCCGGGACGTCACGCTGCGGGACGGTGCCTGGACCGGCGTCACGGCGAAAGTCGTGGTGGCGCCCCGCATCACTGTCCCGCACCTCTGGGCGGTCAAGGACGGCGTGATGCTGACGGTGGCCGGCAACGCGACGGCGGAGGAGCTTGTCCGCATCGCCGAGTCCATCCGTCCCTTCCCGTCGCCGACCGGATCGGCCCCGCCCGGCAGCACCGGCGACTGAGCCATCTCTCCGTTGGTCGGTGGGCCGTCCTCGCGCTCGCGTTCGAACCGCGCTCGCGCTCCTGCTACATCTTGACCTTGGGCCGGCCGCGCCGGACCCACTGCCGGGCCTCGTCGATGCGCCGTCTCCGGGCCGCCTCTGCGAACGACGGTGGGAGTGGGTCGAGCGTACGCCCGAGAACGCGGCTCAGGAGGAGGTCGGCCAGCTCCGGGTTACGCGCCAGAACCGGGCCGTGAAGGTAGGTGCCGACGACGCGGTCCGCGATGGCGCCGTCGGTGCGCGGGCTGGTCGCGGCGACGGCATGGACGTCCGCCTTGCGGCGGCGCGTCAAACCGTCGCGTCCCAGCGCGCCGCCCTCTGTCGGCTGCTCGGCCGGCCCGTTGCCGTGACCGATCTCGAGCGTCGTCAGCGGGGCGGCTCGCTCGCCGAGATCGGTTATCCCGTAGTGGCTCTCGTAGCCACTCATGGCGGGCAGACCGAGATCGGCGTCGGGCCGGGTCAGGACGGGTCCGTCGATCCAGGCATTACCGCGTCTGGTGCGGACGTCCAGCAGGCCGAGACCTTCGCGCACCGTGCCATCCGGCAGCTCGAAGCTGTGACCGAGGACCTGATAGCCGCTGTTCACGCCGAGCACGATGGCTCCCGCCTCGACGGCGCGTCGCAGGACACCTCCTTTGCCGAGCCACTCGGCGAGCTCAGTCGGCGTCCTCGTCCTCGAGGCCGCCGGCGACGTAGACGTCGGCCGGCGGCAGATCCTCGCCGCAGTGCACCGTTCTCGTTTCAACGTCGATGCCGCGCGCTCGTGCCCGATGAGCGAGAACGAGCGCATTGCCGTCGTCGGCCTGCGGCAGCGTGAGCTCGGGATACGCGCTGACGACGAGAAGCGGCCCCTCGCAGACGATCATGACCCGGCCTCGGTGGCGGTCATGAGGCTCGTGCCTCAGACGCTAGGCGCCGCTTGAGTCGAGGGAACGCGACGTAGTTGCAGACCACGTGGACGGGTCCCGGCGCGCACGCGAGGATCGCCTCGAGGTGGTCGGCGACGACCGCCACGTCGAGCCCGGCGACCTGTAGCCGGACGGCGACATCGTCACAGCGCTCGCCGGTCGCGACCGCGCGCCGGCCGGCGAGCAGCTCGACCGGCGTGTCCCAGACCGTGGCCGTATCGCGGCCTGCGAGCCCCATGCCGTCAACGGCACACACCACGCCGGCGTCCGGCTCGGAGGCGAACACCCTGAGGGTCTCGTTCCAGCTGCCCCAGTTCTTCGCGAGGTGCAGCCGCACCGTGCGGCCGTCGAGCTCGTACGTGCGGTAACGCCCTGCAACATCCTGGATGCGCGCCATCGCCGCCATCGCCGTCGCGCCGTCCACGCCGTGGAGCGCGGCGGTCGCCACCGCGAAGAGCGCGTTCACCTGGTTGGCTCGCCCCGGCAGCGAGATGCCGACGGGGGCCTTCGTGGCAGGCCCGTGGATGACGCCGTCCTCGAGGCGCCACTGCGCTGATGGACGGGCGTAGCCGCAGCGCTCGCAGCGGTACTTGTCCCCCTGCCATTCGAGCGGCGACCGGCAGCCCCGGCAGACGAGGGCGTCCTCGTTCGCGAGAAGTCCGCCGGCCACCCAGACGATGTTCGCGGCCGGCTGGACGGTCCACGCGACGACCGGGTCGTCGGCGTTGGCGATCACGGTGCAGTCCGCATCGAGCCGGCCCATGGTCTCGCGCCAGTGAGCGGCCTCGCGCTTGTAGCTGACGCCTCGGGTGAGCTCGTGCGTGAGGTTCATGAGCGTGATCGAGCGGGGCCGGACGGCCGCGGTCAGCGGACCGAGGTAGGCCTCGTCGACCTCGAGGGCGGCGCGGGATGCCTCCCTGGAGGCATCGAGCGCCGCGACGAGGCCGGTGGCCATGTTCGATCCGCCGTAGTTGTGGGCCAGCGGCCCGGCGGTGGCCATGGCCGCGGCGAGGAACTGCGTGGTCGTGCTCTTGCCGTTCGTCCCCGAGACGAGGGCGATCTCGTGGCCTCGGGCGAGGACGTCGAGCACATGGGGGTCGAGGCGGAGGGCGATGTTGCCGCCGATCACGCTGCCCTCGCCCCTGCCCAGCTTCTGTGAGAGAGCTTTGGCGAGCCGCCCGACCGCCAGTGCGCAGCGAGCACGCGGAGGCAAGGCGAGGCGGGGGTCTGTCGTCTGTCGGGCGGCTGGCGGCACGGGACCTCTTCCGGCCCGCGAGTCTAGCACGGGCCCGTGAGACGGCGGAGGCTCCCGGCTTGGGACGTCGAACCGCCACGTGACAGACTGTGGCGCTACGCCCGTCCCGTCCTCTGGGAGGAAGCAGCATCGCCGTGATCGCCGCACGCAGGCAGGGCCAGAAGACACGATGAGCGAGCGCACGCGCAAGCTCGCCCTGGCGGCCATGGTCGTCGCCTCCGCGACCGCGGTGTCGCGCATCGTCGGCCTCGCGCGCGAGGTGGTCGTCGCGGGCGCCTACGGCGTCAGCCGCGACTACAACACCTTCGTGTCGGTCTCTGCCATCCCGACCACCATCCGGCAGCTCTTCGCCGACGCCGCCATCAGCGCGGCCTTCGTACCTGTGCTTGTGGGTCTGATCGCCGCAGGCGACCAGGCGCGCGCTCGGCGCGTGACGGCCACGCTGCTTGGCTTCATGCTCACCGTGGTCGGCGCCGTCGTGCTCGTCCTGGTGGTCGCCGCCGGCCCCGTCGTACGGACGCTGTACCCGGAGCTCACGAGCACGGCCGAGTCGACCGCGGCCGCCGTGGAGTACATGCGCATCGTCGCGCCGACCATCCTCGTGCTTGGTCTGGCCGGGGTCGTCACCGGGGTGCTCTTCGCGCACGAGCGTTTCGTGATGCCGGCCGTCGTCAGCATCGTCTGGAACGTCGTGATCATCGCGTTCGTCGGCGTCTGGCACTCGTCCTGGGGGGTCCCGGCGCTCGCCGTCGGCATCCTCGTCGGGACCGTCGTGGAGCTCGTGCTGCTCGTCCTGGCCGTGCGCGCCCTGGACGAGCCGCTGCGCGTCAACCTCCACTTCGGGGACGACCAGTTCCGCCGCGTCCTGGCTTTGATGGTGCCCGTGTCGATCACGCTCGGGATCCTCAACTTCAACGCCCTCATCGACATGTACTTCGCCCAGTACGTCGACAGCCGCGCCGCGGCCAGGATCATCTACGCCTTCCGGCTGTACAGCCTTCCCCAGGGGATCTTCGCGGTGACCATCGGCACGGTGCTCTTTCCGTCCCTGTCGCGTTTCGCCGCCCGGCACGACACGGACGGCTTCCGTCGGACCCTGTCGACCGGCGTGCGGCAGATGGTCTTCGTGTCGCTGCCCTTCTTCGCCTGGTTCACCGTGCTGGCCGTCCCCATCGTGCAGGTCGTGTTCCAGCGGCGCGCCTTCTCGGCGGAGGACACCGCCGCCGTCGCGCCGGTGCTCGCCGCCTTCGCTCTGGGCCTGACCTTCGCCAACGTGAACATGATGTTCAACCGCGGCTTCCAGAGCATGCAGCGGCCGTGGCTGCCGCTCTACGTCGGCCTCGTGAACCTCGCGCTCAACGCCGTGCTCGACTGGGTCCTGCTCGGACCGCTCGGCGCGACGGGCATCGCGCTGGCCACGTCGCTCGTGTCGATCTTCAACAGCGTCGTGCTCGCCTACCTGCTGCGCGGCCACATCGGCCGCGCCGAGGGCACGCGCATCGGCATGACGGCGGTGAAGACGGTGGTCTGTGCCGGCGCCCTGGCTGGCGTCGCCGCCGTCGCGTGGCGCGCCGTCGAGGGCCTCGGCTTGGCGGACGGCGGCTTCTGGACGGTGCTCGCCGCCCTGTTCGTCACGGTGGTGGCGAGCGGCGTGACCTACTTCGCCGCCGCTCGCCTGCTCCGCATGGAAGAGCTGGTCCTCGTCTGGCGCACGGTGCGCCGCCGCGGCCGCGCCGTCGAGGATGCCTCGTGAGCGCCGACATTCCTGTGGCATGACCCCGACTCGCCCCACACGGCGCCGCCCCGCACGCCGAGGCACCGCTCCCGTCAACGTGTACCGCACGCGGGGCAGCAGACGCCGCCGCCTGCTCGTGCCGCTTCTCGGTGTCGTGGCGCTTGCGGCGGTCGCCGGCGCGGTCTGGGCGGCCGGTCTGCTCGGCAGGTATGGGTGGCCCGGCGGATGCCCCGGAGCCCAGCCCGCTCGCCCAGGTGAGCAAGAAGCCGTCCGCCTCGCCGTCGTCGAGCACCTCGACGGCCGAGCCGACGGTCATCGAGATCGGCTGGGTCGGTGACACGACACCGGGCTCCAGCTACGGGAACCCGCCGGACGAGGGGCGCGCCCTGTTCGCGAAGGTGCGCGACGAGCTGCGCGCCCCCGACCTCATGATCGCCAACCTCGAGGGCACCTACTCGGACCCGGGGCCCTCGAAGTGCGATGGTAAGGACTCGCAGTATTGCCTTGCCTTCCAGGCTCCACCGTCCTTCGCGCCGGCGCTGCGCTGGGCCGGCATCGACCTCGTGAGCGTCGCCAACAACCACGCCCACGACTACCTCACCAGCGGCTTCGAGCAGACCAAGGCCACTCTGCGGAGGAACCGGATCAAGTACACAGGCCTGCCCGGCCAGGTCACGGTCACGCGGGTGGACGGCGTCGATGTCGCGGTGCTCGCCTTCTCGCCCTACTACTGGAACGCGAACATCAACGACATCCCGGGGGCGCAGGAGCTCGTGCGGCGAGCGGCAGGCAAAGCGGACGTGGTGGTCGTCGTGATCCACGCCGGCGCTGAGGGCGCCGACAAGACGCACACGCCCGCCGGTACCGAGTACGCCTTCGGCGAGAACCGCGGGAACCCGCGGGCCTTCGCGCACGCCGTCGTCGACGCCGGCGCCGACCTCGTCGTCGGGTCGGGCCCGCACGTCGTGCGCGGCATCGAGCGCTACAAGGACAGGCTCATCGCCTACTCACTGGGGAACTTCGCCGGCTGGGACAACTTCGGAGTGGCCGGCACGCTGCGCCTCTCCGGGCTGCTCACGGTGAGGATCGACGCCAAGGGGCGGATCCACGGCGGACGCTGGCTCTCCCTGCGCCTCGTGGACCCCGGCGTGCCCGAGGTCGACCCGAGCAACACGACGGCCCACATGGTCGAACGCCTCTCGAGAGAGGACTTCGACCACACCTACCGGATGGACGGCGAGGGGACGATCACCCGTCCCTGACTGCGCCCCGACCATGCGCCAGCCGGCGGCGGTGCGGCCGCGCTCACGGCGTGATCGGCAGCGACGAAAGAGGGGGCGGGTGGCGCCTCGGCGCCACCCGCCCCCTCGTCGCCTTCGCGAGGCCGCGGCTCTACTGGCCCATGAGCGACTCGATGCCGCCCGTCAGTTGGGTCTTCAACTCCGACAGCTGACTCTGCAAGATCCTCGACCTTCGCCAGGATCTTCGCCCGCCTCGTGGCCGAGGTCTGGGCACGGCTGTCGAGCCCGTCGGCCATCTTCTCGACGGAGCCCTGTGCCCGCTCGAGCGCGGCGACCGCCTTGTCCTGGACGGGTTGCAGGGTGGCGGGCGGCGTCAAGGACTGGAGGCTGCCGGTCTCCTGGCCCAGTTGCAGGGCGATCTCGTTGAGGTTGTCCGCCGCCGTCGACCAAGTATCGTCCGGCGTCTTGCTCAGGCCCTTGACGGCGCCCGGGAGGGCGTCCATCGTCGTACCGACATCGGCGGCGATCGGCTTCACCTCGTCGAGGTAGGCCTTGAGGGCGGCGATCCCGCTGCCGAGACCGCTCGCCGACGGGGTCGGCGTCGCGGACGCCTCGCTGCTGTTGGTGTCCGATCCCCCGCACGCTGCCAGGAGCACCGACAGGATGACGACGAAGGCCACGACTGCCCCGGATTGCCTCAGCGTCTTCATTCTCACGATGCGTTCCTCCGTCGGCCGCTGACATCACGCTTCAGTTTACCGGTGGTAACGGAACGAGACCTTCCCGCGGCTCCCGCTGGCCAATCACCAGATTCTGGTGAGGACGAGCTCGGGTCAGAGCGCTAGGCTGAGTCGGCCGGCGTGCTACGCCAGTCGGCCGACCGGTCCGCTTGGCCCCAGAACGGCCGGCCTCATCGACCCCCTGCACTGGGGCATGGGACAGGCAGGGCAGCGTGACCGGCTCGCCTGCCCCGACCCGCGGGCGGCCGCTGACCCCCCGACGCGGCCGCCCGTCCGGGCCGTTGGCGCCGCCGCCTGACAACGGCGATGCCTTGACCGGTCCCTTGAAGTGCACAGATAGTACGGTTCCGACCACAACGCCGGATGCCGGGATGTCCCGGCTGGTTCGGGGTGACCGTGGGGAGCAACGGGGGGCGACGGTGGCAGGAGCGTGATGCGCTCCGTCACACCGGCGATCAGACTGCTGCAGCGATGTCCGCCGGCGCGGCTCCGCCCGCCTTCATCCCGAACGAAACGAAGCTCCACCTGCCACGCAGCCCGGCGCACACGGTCCGCCGCCGCCGCCTCGTGGAGTCGCTGCTGGGCGAGACTGCTCCGCTCGTGGTGGTCAGCGCCCCGGCCGGCTCGGGCAAGAGCCTGGCGATCGGCCAGTGGCTCGAAGTCGACGAGCGTGCGAGCGCCTGGCTGCAGCTGGACGCCGGCGATAACGACCCGGTCACCTTGCTGCAGTACGTGGCTCGCGCGCTGCTCCGGCTGGCGCCGCTCGATCCGATCGTGCTGACCTGGCTTTCCCTGCCCGAGCCGCCGGTCGCGAAGGTCGTCGTGCCGGCGCTGGTGAAGGCGGCGTCGGCCGCGCCCCCCTTCGTCCTCGTGCTCGACGACGCCCATGTGCTCCACGACCGGCGATGCTGGCAGTTGCTGGGCGTTCTGGCGGAAGGCCTTTCGGCGGGATCGTGCCTGGTCGTGTCGGGTCGCGTCGATCCTGCCCTCCCGCTGCACCGTCTCCGCGTACAGGACCAGCTCGCGGTCCGCCGGCTGCCGCAGCTTGCCTTCGATCGCGCGGAGGTCGCCGACCTTCTGGCGCTTCGCGACGTCCGCTGCGAGGAGGCCGTCGCCGACGCGCTGCTCGAAGCGACGGAAGGATGGCCGGCCGGCGTGTATCTCGCGGTCCTCGCCTGGAAGGCCGGCGACTGCCGGCCGGAGACGATCCCATCCGGCGACCGGCGCGAGATCGCGGACTACCTGGCGTCTGAGGTCCTCGCCGACCAGCCGGACGAGCTCATCGCGTTTCTTACCAGGACCTCCATCGTCCCGCGCCTGTGCCCTCCGCTGTGCGCCGCTTTGACGGGGCGGCCGGACAGTGCCCGCATCCTCGAGGAGGTCGAGCACGACAATCTCTTCTTGATCCCGCTGGACGACGGTCGCGAGTGGTATCGCTACCATCACCTCTTTGGAGAGCTGCTGCGGGCCGAGCTCAGACGCCGGGAGCCCCGCCTCGTCCCTGCCCTCCATCGGCGCGCGGCGGAGTGGTTCGCCGGGCAGGAGCTCGTGCCGGAAGCGCTGCACCACTGGCTGTCCGCGGGGGAGGTGGAGCGAGCCGGGGACCTGGTCGCCGCGTCCTGGTGGCCTTACTACCGCTCGGGTCGTGTGTGGGCGGCCCGCCGGTGGCTGGAAGGCTTCACGGGCGACCAGATCCGCGAGCGCGTCTCGTTGCGGACGGCTGCCGCCTGGCTTCTGGCGCTCACCGGCGAGGCCGGCGCGGCGCGCGGCCTGCTCGCCGGCCTGGATGCGCCGGCCGCCGGCCCGCCCGCGGCCGATTTCGCCGCTTCAGCCGCATCCTCGCTCGCCATGGTGCGCGCGCTGCTGGCGCCGGACGGCCCGGTCCGGATGCGCGACGATGCCGGCCTGGCCGTGCGCCTCGAGGACGAGGCCGGCCGCGGCCCCTGGTACGGGTTCGCCTGCTTGCTGCTGGGGGTGGCGGAGTACGTCTGCGGCGACGGCGTCGACGACGCGGCCGCCGTCGCCGCCTTGCAGCGTGCCGCGCTCTCGTCCGAAGGCCTGCACAACTGGGTGGAGCTCGCCGCGCTCGGCGATCTCTCACTGCTGGCAGGCGATGCCGGGCGCTGGGACGAGGCGCGCGAGTACGCGCAGGAGGCCGCGCGGCGCGCCGCCTCCTACCAGCTTGGCGGGTATCTGCCCAGCGTGCCTGCGCGGCTCGCGCGGGACCGCCTGTGCGCGCGAGAAGGCGACGAGGACGCAGCCGGAGACCTTCGCGAGGTGTGGGGTCAGCTCGACAAGGACCTCTGCCCGTGGCTGGTCGTCCGCGCCGCCTTGCTTGTGGCCGAGGCCGCGACGGACCGCGGCGACGTGGCGACCGCGAGAATCCATCTCGGCGAGGCGAGGACGCTCCTTGACCGGTGGGCGCCGGCGCCGGGGCTCGAACGCCGCATCGAGGCCGTGAAGCGGCTGCTCCAGGCGAGATCGGACGTCGAGCCACTGTCGCCGGCCGAGATCCGCGTCCTCGATCTCCTCCCGACGAATCTGACGGCCGCGGAGATCGCCGAGCGTCTCGGGGTCTCCCTTAACACAGTGGGCAGCCACATCAAGGCGTTGCACCGCAAGCTCGACGCCGGGCGTCGGTCCGAAGTCGTGGCGAGGGCCGTCGAACTGGGCCTGCTGCTTCAGCCACCAGCCTCAACGTGACGCCGGAGCCGGCCGCGACCCGAAGGTCGCGGCCGGCTCCGGCGCGGGTGCCCCGCCGCAACTGCGGTCAGAACTGGGGCTGGTAGGTGACGACGTCGAACTGCTGGCCCAGCGAGTTGATGGGCGTCACCGTCACCTGAGTCCCGTCGACCGTCACGAGCAGGAAGCTGAAAACCTGTGCCTTCGAGGTCGGCAGCGGTGCGGATCCCGTCGCGTAGCCCTTGTTCTTCGTGTTGCCCCAGCCGAGTCCGTAGGCGTCGAACGGGCTCGTCGTGCTGAGCGGCTCCAGCGGCGCGCCGCCGGCGCCCGCCACGTACGACACGAAGCTCTCACCCGGCATCTGGTAGTTGCGCTCGTAGATGTGCGCGTGGCCGTTGAAGACGAACTGCACGCCGTACTGCGTCAGCAGTTCGCCAAGACTCCCAGGACCGTGAAGATAGGAGTCCGTCGTCTCGGACTTGTTGTCGGAGTACATCGGGAAGTGGAACGTGGCGAACTTGAGTGCTGTCGGGTGCGTCGCCAGGTCGTTCGCGAGCCACTGATACTCGGGCGAGCTCGGCAGCCAGTGCGCCGCGTAGTCTTTGGAGTAGAGCGTGCCGTCGCCGACGTTCGAGTTGGCCCAGGCCGCCGTGAGGATGTAGAAGCGCGCATCGCCCACGGTGAAGGCGTACCAGATGGACGGGTAGCTCGCCGTCTTCGTGCCGGGCACGCTGTACGTGTCCATCTGGTACTTCCCCCCAGAGAGCACGGGGGCCGTGGGCTGGGGCCAGATGTTCAAGAAGGTGGAGGTGAAGCCATGGTTGCCGGGCGCGGGGAACATCGGGATGCCGTCCCCGACCAACTTGTAGAAGGACGGCCCGAAGACCCCGGAGACGTTGGCGCCGGTCTGGAAGAGGTCGCCGTAGTTGGTCTGGCTTCCGCCTGAATAGCCGATATCGCCGGTGCTGAGCGCGAACGAGGCGCCGCTCGCCGCGATCTGCGTCATGAGGTTCGCCTGGTCTGGATTGGCCCCCGTCGAGTCGGTCGCGCCCCAGTCGCCGAACACGGCGAACGAGAACGGGCCCGCTCCGCCGGGCAGCGGAGGCGTCGTGAACGTGGGCGACCCATCGGGCGCGAGCAGGTCGAAGGTCGGGTTACTGAACAGGACTCGGTAGGCGTACGCGGTCCCCGGCAACAGCCCCGTGATCTTCGCCTTCCACTGATACTCGGGCACGCCGTTGACCGTGATCGAGGTCTTGCTCCCGTTCGCGCGGTGTGCCGCGTCGGACTCGACGCCCAGCTGCCCGTAGGTCGCGTAGCCGGTGCTCTGGCTTTGGTTCGTCGCCCAGTTGAGCGTCGCATTGTACGCCGTGCCGTTGCTGACGACGTCTGTCAGGTACGGGTAGCGTGTGAGCTGGGTGGCGCTGGCGGCGGCTGTCGAAGGCGTCGCCAGCGCGACGGCGCCGGCGACCACCAGCGCCACGACGATCATCAGCAGCGCTATGGATGTGGTGCGGCGGTGCATTTGCCTCTCCCTCGTCATTCGGCCGCCCGCGCCCAGCGATCGCCTTGGCGGCGCGCCCCTCCGCGAGACCCGTGACGGCGCGCCCCACCTGAGGACTCGTGACGGCTCTTCCTGCGTCAGTGGTCTCCGCGACTTGGTACACCTACACTGTTGCGCCGTTTCGACGGAGGTGCGTCCTGCCGGTCATGGCCGCGCGAAGAGGGCCCTGCCGAGTCTGGAGAGGCCAGGGTCTGATGGTGAGAGGCGGGCTGGGCCGTCGCCCAGACCCGCCTCCCGGAGAGGCCGGCTCGCCCCCGAGCCGGCCGACATCCGGTTCGTCTTCTTCGCCTCAAGTCCTTGCCGACAGGTCAGCCGGGGCGAGGCTGCCCTCCGCGGGGGAGAGCCCGCAAGAGGCGGCCCTCAAGAGACGCAAAAGGCGCCGGGCGGCGCGGCCGGTGGCCGCGCCGCCCGGCGCCCGAAGTGGTCAGTCAGTCGCTCAGACCGGCTTTACGTTGGCGGCCTGCGGGCCCTTCTGGCCCTGGGTCACCTCGAACTCCACGGTCTGGTTCTCCTGCAGGTTGGTGACGCCCGGGGCGAGCGAGGTCACGTGGACGAACACGTCCTTGCCCTCTTCCTGCTCGATGAACCCGTAGCCCTTGTCGAGGTTGAACCACTTCACTTTGCCTTGAGCCACAACGACTCCTCTGGTGAATGAGCGGGTCCCGTGGCCTTGTTCGTGCCGACGTTGGCGCGCTCGTCTACATAGCGCTGCTCGCGACACTCAAGGCGGGATACGCGGAGGGGCGCAAACAGTGGATGCAGTTTACCCCATGACGTACACGTGTGAATCGTGGGGCACGGCAAACGAGGGCATCTGAGGCCATCGGCGGTCGCGTTGCCCGGCCACCGGGGCGGTGCTACAGTGGCCGGGCCGAGCGACCGCGAGGCGTCCGGATGAAGGCCGCGCGAGAGCCCGCGCCCCTCGGGGGGTGACGGGCGCCGAAGGGGCAAGGCGCCGTGAGGAGCCGAAACTCTCAGGCAAACGGAGTGCGGGCCCGACGGACCTCTGGATGAGCCGGCACGCCGTGAAGCGTGCAGCCGGCGCAGACAGGGTGGCATAGCCGCCCTGTCCTTTTGCGTTAAGGAGGCCGGTCGCCCGGGCGCCGCAGCGTTTTCGCCCGGCGTGGCAAGGAAAGGCTGCAGCAACGACCGGCGTCGACGGGGAGGACAGCATGGCCGAGGAGACCTATCCGCAGGAGCTCCGCTACTTCAAGGAGCACGACTGGGTACGCATCGAGGGCGAAGACGCCGTGTTCGGCATCACGTGGTTCGCGCAGGACGCCCTCGGCGAGATCGTCTACGTCGACCTCCCGTCGGTGGGTGACCAGGTCACCTCGGGCGGCACGTACGGCGAGCTCGAATCGGTCAAGGCTGTGAGCGACGTGTTTGCGCCGCTCAGCGGCGAGGTCGTCGACGTGAACGGCCGCCTCGAGGACGAGCCCAACCTCCTCAACGACGACTGCTACGGTGAAGGCTGGCTCATCCGGGTGCGCATGAGCGCGCCGGGCGAGTTGGACGACCTCATGGACGTCGAGGCCTACAAGACCTTCCTCGAGCAAGCCTGACGGGAGCGGACCCGGCCGGCGAAGGCGGCCCAGAGCAGAGACAACGGAAGCGGCAGGAAGAAGAAGCAGGCACGTCGGGTGACGTGCGCGAGCGACTGGAGTGACCCACGGACTACGTACCGCATGCCCCTGAAGACCTGAGCGAGATGCTCGCGGCCGTCGGCGCCACCGGCGTGGAGGACCTCTTCGCCGAGGTCCCCGCCGGCGTCCTCATGACGCGGCCGCTCGACCTGCCGGCCGGCCTGTCGGAGGTCGAGCTGCTCGCCGACCTGCGCGCGCTGGCCGCGCGCACGACGCCGGCGAGCGAGCTGGTCTCCTTCCTCGGCGCCGGCATCTACGACCACTACGTCCCGGCCGTGGTCGACGCGATCACGAGCCGGTCCGAGTTCCAGACGGCCTACACGCCCTATCAGCCCGAACGGAGTCAGGGCGTGCTGCAGTCGATCTTCGAGTTTCAGACCGCGATCTGCGAGCTGACCGGCATGGAGGTCGCCAACGCGTCGATGTATGACGCGGGGACGGCGCTCGCCGAGGCGGCGATCCTCGCCGGCGGGCAGACGCGGCGCGGGCGCGTCGTGCTCTCCGCCGGCGTGCACCCCGAGTACCGCCAGGTGGTGCGCACGATGGCGGCGGCCTACGGCCCGCAGCCCGTCGAGGTGGAGCTCGCCGCAGGCGCGCTGCACCGGCCTCGACGCCCTGCGGGCCGCCGTCGACGCCGACACCGCGGCCGTCGTCGTGCAGCAGCCGAACTTCTTCGGCGGCCTCGAGGACCTCGCCGCCGCGGCGGCCGTCGCCCACGACGCCGGTGCCCTCTTCATCGCCGTCGTCGATCCGCTCTCGCTCGGCCTGCTCGCGCCGCCCGGCGAAGCCGGCGCGGACATCGTCGTGGGCGAGGGGCAGTCGCTCGGTAACCCGATGAACTTCGGCGGCCCCGGCCTCGGCTTCATGGCCGTGACCAGGAACCTGATGCGCCGCCTGCCCGGGCGCCTTGTCGGCGAGACCCGCGACCTCGAGGGACGGCGTGGCTTCGTGCTCACCCTGCAGACACGCGAGCAGCACATCCGCCGCGAGAAGGCCACCTCGAACATCTGCTCCAACCACGCCCTGAACGCGCTGGCCGCGGTCGTCTACCTCTCATGGCTGGGCAAGAAGGGCCTGCCGGAGCTCGCCGAGGTGTGCCTGCGCCGCGCCGCCTACCTGCGCGAGCGGCTGCTCGCGCTGCCGGGCGTCGCGGCGTACACAGAAGGACCCGTCTTCCGCGAGTTCGCGGTGAGGCTGCCGGTCCCGGCCGGCCGGCTCATCGAGGACCTGCTGCCGCAGGGCTTCCTCGCCGGCCTCGACGCCGGCCGCCTCGTGCCCGGCCTGGACGACGTGCTGCTCGTGGCCGTCACGGAGAAGCGCACGCCGGCCGAGCTGGACGCCTTCGTCGATGCCGTCGCGGGAGTGATCGGCGCGACGGCAGAAGGAGGCGCGGTCATGAGCGAACATCTCGCCGACACCACCACGTCGGGCTACGACGGCGCCGCGCTGCTCACCTGCGCCGAGGGTCGTCAGACGGTCCACACGATCTTCGAGAAGTCGCGCGCCGGGCGGCGCGCCGGCACCGTGCCGGCGGCCGGCGTCCCCGAGCGTTCGCTCGGGGACCTGCTGCCGCCGGCTCTGCGGCGCGCCCGTCCGGCGCGCCTCCCCGAGGTGGCCGAGATCGACCTCGTGCGTCACTACACCGAGCTCTCGGCGCTCAACTACGGCGTCGAGACCGGCCCGTACCCGCTGGGCTCGTGCACGATGAAGTACAACCCCAAGGTCAACGAGCGCGTCGCGGCCATGGACGAGTTCCGCGGCCTGCATCCGTATGAGCCCGACGAGCTGACCCAGGGCGCCCTCGAGCTGCTCTGGACGCTGGAGGGCTGGCTCGCCGAGATCGCCGGGCTGCACGCCACCACGCTGCAGCCGGCGGCCGGCGCCCACGGCGAGCTCACCGGCCTGCTCCTCATCCGCGCCTACCACGAGGCGCAGGGCCGCCATCCGAAGCGCGTCATCATCCCCGACACGGCGCACGGGACGAACCCGGCTTCGGTCGTCATGGGAGGTTTCGAGCCCGTCACAGTGCACAGCGACGCGCGGGGCGGCGTCGATCTCGAGGCCCTCAAGGAGGTCCTCGACGACGACGTCGCCGCCCTCATGCTCACCAATCCCAACACGCTGGGCGTCTTCGACGAGAACATCACCGAGATCGCCGCGCCTCGTCCACGAGGCCGGCGGCCTGCTCTACTACGACGGCGCCAACTCGAACGCCGTTCTCGGCGTCTCGCGACCCGGCGACATGGGCTTCGACGTCGTGCACTTCAACACGCACAAGACGTTCTCGACGCCGCACGGCGGCGGCGGGCCGGGTGCGGGACCCGATCGTCGTGCGCGACATCCTCGCGCCCTTCCTGCCGGTCCCGCTGGTGGCCCGCCGCGAGGACGGCACGTTCTTCCTCGAGAGCGACCGGCCCCAGTCCATCGGCAAGGTGCGGACCTTCCTCGGCAACGTCGGCGTCCTCGTGCGCGCCTACGTCTACATCAGGGGGCTCGGGCCGGACGGTCTGCGCCGCGTCAGCGAGGCCGCCGTCCTCAACGCCAACTACGTCCTCGCCGGGCTGAAGGACCTTCTCACGCTGCCCTACGACCGGCGCTGCATGCACGAGTTCGTCGTCTCGGCGGCGCCGCTCAAGGAGAACGGCGTGCGGGCACTCGACGTGGCCAAGCGGCTGCTCGACTACGGCATGCACCCACCGACGACGTACTTCCCGCTGATCGTGGACGAGGCCCTCATGGTCGAGCCCACGGAGACGGAGTCGAAGGAGGCGCTCGACCTGCTGGTCGCCGCCTTCCGGGCGATCGTCGGGGAGGCGCGTCGCGAGCCGCAGTTGCTGCGCGACGCGCCGACACGCATGCCGGTGCGGCGGCTCGACGAAGCCGAAGCCGCCCGGCGCCCGGTGGTCCGGCAACAGTTCGCCGAGGACGAGGCGGGCGAGGCCTGAGGCCTCGCCCGCCCCATGCGCAGGTCGAGCGACGTGCGTGACGCGGCCGGTCTCCCCGGTGAGAGGCGCCGGGAGTCGTGAGCGCCATCCAGGTCCTGCCGCTGTTGCGCGCCCGCGGGGGCGCCCAGATGGCGCTCGACGACGGCCTGCTCGGCGAAGCCGGGGAGCTCGTCGCTCGTCGTTACCTGTGGGCGCCGCCCGCCCTTTCGCTCGGCAAGTTCCAGAAACTCGACGCGGTACCGGGTCTGCCGTTCGACATCGTGCGGCGGCCGTCGGGCGGCCGGGCAGTGCTCCACGGCGAGGACTTCGAGTGGTCCTTCGCCGTGGTCTTCCCGCCCGGCGTCTTCGGCTCGGCCCAGCAGGCGAAGGCCTCCACCACGCTTCCTTACCAGCTCGTCTCGCGCGCCTTCGCCGCGGCCCTGGACGAGCTCGGTGTGACGCTCGACGCGAGCCGCGAGGTCCCGTACCAGCGCTCGAATCTGTGCTTCGCTTCGTCGCTCGCCTACGATGTCGCCGCCCGTGGCGAGAAGCTGGTCGCCATCGCTCAGGCGCGGCGCGACGGCCGCGTGCTCGTCCACGGCTCGGTGCTCGAACGCCGGCCCCCGTTCGAGCTGACGGCCGTCGCCGAGACGATGCTCGGCGAGCCGTGGCAGGGCGAGGGTCTCGCCGGCGCCGGGCACACGGTGGACGCGGAGATGCTCTGGCGTCGCGTGCTGACGCGCATCGAGGCCGGCGTGCGGCTCCTGAGCGCCGGAGGCCGGCTGCTCCATGAAGGGCGGGGAGCATGAGCGCTGTCCGCTGCGGGGCGACCGGGACGAGACGGCGAAGGTGGCGTCCATGACGAGGAGGAGCCGATGACGAGGATCCTGGTGCTCGGCGGCGGGCCGGCGGGCTACGTCGCGGCGCTGCGCGCGGCGCAGCTCGGCGCGCTCGTGACCGTGGTCGAGTCGCGCGAGATCGGCGGGACGTGCCTGAACCGGGGCTGCATCCCGACCAAGGCCATGGTGGCGGGTGCGGAGCGCCTGGCGCAGGCTCGCGAGTCCGCCGACTTCGGCGTCGTGACCGGCGACGTACGGCTCGACTTCGCCGCTTTCCGGGCGCGCAAGGAGCGCGTGACGGCGCAGCTCCGCGGCGGCGTCGAGCAGCTCCTCAAGGCGCGCAAGGTCGAGGTCGTGGCCGCCAGAGCCACGCTGGCCGGCCCCGGCCGGCTCGCCCTCGACGACGGCTCCGTCCTCGAGGGCGACGCCGTGATCCTCGCCAGCGGGTCCGAGCCGGCCCGGCTGCCGGTCTTCCCGTGGGGTGACGAGCGCGTGATGACGAGCGACGACCTGCTCGCCGTCGACCACGTCCCGGCGAGCCTCGCCATCGTCGGCGGCGGCGTGATCGGCTGCGAGTTCGCCTCGATCTTCGCGCGCCTCGGAAGCAAGGTGACCGTGATCGAGCTCCTCGACCAGCTCCTGCCCGAGGAGGACAAGCGGACCGGGCGCACGTTGCAGCAGGCGTTCAAGAGGGCCGGCATCGAAGTGATCCTCAAGACGGCGGTCGAGGGCGTGCTGGCGGAGGAAGAAGGCGCGGGAGTGGCCGCGGCCCCATCCGGCGCAGGCTCTGGCGGCCGCGGGCCGCTCAGCCTGCGCCTCGCCGACGGCCGCGCCGTCGCGGCCGACCGCGTCCTCGTCTCCGTGGGACGCAAGCCGCTGAGCCGCGGGCTCGGCTACGAGGAGGCCGGTGTCGAGATCGACGCGCGCGGCTTCGTCGTCACCGACGAGACGCAACGCACGACGCTCGACGGCGTGTTCGCCGCCGGCGACGTCGCCGGACCGCCCCAGCTCGCCCACTGGGCCTACCACCAGGGCGAGGTGGCGGCGGAGAACGCCGTCAGCGGCGGACGCGCGACCGTGGACCGCCGCTACGTGCCCAACTGCGTATTCGCCTTCCCTGAAGTAGCGAGCTTCGGCCTGACCGAGGACCGCGCGGCCGCGGAGGGCCGCGCCATCGAGGTCGCCCACGTGCGCTTCAACGGCAACTCGCGCGCCGTGATCGCTGGCGAGGCCGACGGCTACGTGCGCATCGTCTGCGAACCGGGTGGCGGCCGCGTGCTCGGCGCCTCCCTGGTCGGGCCGCACGTGACCGAGCTCGTCCACGAGCTCGTGCTTGCGGCCAAGGCGGGCATCTCCGTCGAGCAGATCGCCGCCACCATCCACGCCCATCCGACCCTCTCGGAGGGCATCGGCGAAGCGGCCGCCAACCTGCTCGGGAAGGGTGTGCATAGCCTGTGACGCGCGACGGCGCTCCACTCGGGGCCGGGAGAGGCCTCGCCGGTGATGGCCGCGCGCACGACGGAGGCTCGGGTGACGGCCGGACGAGCGACGGAGGCTCGGGTGCGGGCCGCAAGCCCGCCTGGCTCAAGGTGAAGGCGCCGCCGGCGCCCGCGTTCCGCGCGACCGGCGCGCTCCTCGACGACCTCGAGTTGCACACGGTCTGCGCGGAAGCGCGCTGTCCGAACAAGGGCGAGTGTTTCGGGTCGGGGACGGCCACCTTCCTCGTCATGGGCGACCGCTGCACGCGTTCGTGCGGCTTCTGCTCCGTGAGGCACGATGGCATCGCGGTCGCACCACTCGACCCCGACGAGCCGCGGCGTGTGGCGGTGGCTGCGGCGCGGCTAGGGCTGTCGCATGTCGTCGTCACCAGCGTGACGCGAGACGACCTGAAGGACGGAGGCGCCGCGCAGTTCGCGGCGACCATCGCCGCGCTGCGCGGCGCCCTGCCGGCGGCGACCGTCGAGGTACTCGTGCCCGACTTCGGCGGCGACGACGCGGCGCTCGCCGTCGTGCTCAACGCCCGTCCGGACGTGCTCGGTCACAACCTCGAGACGGTCCCGCGCCTGTACGGCGCGGCGCGTCCGCAGGCGCGCTACGGGCGGTCTCTCGAGCTGCTGGAACGGGCGGCGGGAGAAGCGCGAGGCAGGGCACACCTTCTCGTCAAGACCGGCCTCATGGTCGGCTTGGGAGAAACGCGTGACGAGGTCCTCGGCGTCTTCGACGACTGCGCGCGGGCCGGCGTCGACATCGTGACCGTCGGCCAGTACCTGCAGCCGCACCGTTCCTGCCTTCCCGTCGTGCGGTACGTGCCGCCCGCCGAGTTCGAGGAGCTGCGGCGGACCGGCGAGGCGCGCGGGCTCCGCGTCGTCGCCGGCCCCTTCGTGCGCTCCTCGTATCGCGCCGGCGAGGTGCTCGCCGCGAGTGGGCGGGAGCCGCGGGGCGCGAACCGGACGCCGGCCGGGAGCGCGCCGGCCTCATGAGCGCACGCTCTTCCCTGCTGCCGCTGCCGACGCCGGTCGCCGTGCTCTTCGACGTCGACTTCACGCTGCTGCAGCCGAGCGCTCAGTTCGAGGCGGCCGGATACCGGCGTCGCGGCGAGCGCTTCGGCCTGGACCTCGCTGTGGAGCGCTGGCACGAGGCCGAGCGGGCAGCCTATGGCGCGATCCAGGAGAGCCGTCGTCTGCACGGTGAAGCCCACGACGAGGGCATGCTCCACGCCGTGGCGCACGCGATCGTCGAAGCCATGGGCGGTGGTGAGGAGAAGGCCGTGGAGGCGTGCACCCAGGCGGTGATGGAGGCCTGGGTGGACTACGAGAACTTTGGCCTCTACGACGACGTCGTCCCTTGTCTCGAGCGCCTCAGGGGGGCCGGGCTGCAGATCGCCCTCGTGTCGAACACCGAGCGTGACCTGGAGCACTTCCTCGCCCACTTCGCGCTCGAGCCGCTGGTCGACGCGGTCATCGCGAGCCAGGTGATCGGTGTGCTCAAGCCGGCGCCGGCGATCTTCGCCGCCGCGCTCGCGGCGCTCGGCGTCGCAGCTGCCGACGCCGTCATGGTCGGGGACAGTCTGGAAGACGACGTGCGTGGCGCCCAGCGCTGTGGCTGTGGCGCGATCCTGCTGGACCGTGCGGGCCGCCATGGGCTCGAGGTGCCGACCATCCGGTCGCTCGCCGAGCTGCCGGCGGCCCTCGGTCTGTAGCTCTTCTCGCTAGACCAGCTCCGCCTCGACGCTGATCTGAACGTTGCCCTTCAGGGCGCCGGACACCGGACAGCCGTCCTTGGCCTGCGCGGCGGCCTCCCGGAAGCCGGTCGCGTCGATGCCGGGCACGGTGCCCCGCACCGTCAGCTGCACCGACGAGACCTTCCAGCCGCCGTCTGCCTGCGCGAATGTGCAGGTCGCCGCGGTCTCGAGCTTGTGCGGGGGCGTGCCGTTCTCGGCGAGCGTGTTCGAGAGCGCCATCGAGAAGCACGCGGAGTGAGCCGCCGCGATCAGCTCCTCAGGACTCGTCTTGCCGTCCGGTCGCTCGGTCCGCGAAGCCCAGCTCACCGGCAGGTCCCCACCGAGGCCGCTGCTCTTCAGCGTCACCGTGCCGCTGCCGTGCTCCAGGTCTCCCTCCCATACCGTCTCGGCGCGTCGTTGTGCCTCGGCCATGCTGCCTCCCTAGGTGAGGTGGGCTCGTTGACGATCGGCCCGTGGTGCGGCCTCCGAGGCTGACGTTCCCACCGGGACGGTGCGGAAAACGGCGGCGGGGGCGAGCATTGCTCGTCCCCGCCGCCGTCGTCCCTTCACTCGCTCGCAGGTGCCGTGCGGCGTCGAGGTTCTGTCCGCCCGCGGCGGCGACCGGCGGCCGGCGCAGCCGGATGGCTACCGGTCGCCGAGGCAGTAGAAGTAGCCGTCGCGCGAGCCGATGTAGACACGGCCGTCCCACAGGACCGGCGACGACTCGTAGGCGCCGCCGCCGGTGAACGCGGCCCGCTGCGTGAGGCCGACCGTCCACCAGTCTCCGTCCGCGCTCTGGACGGCGCCCGCATCCCCCTCCTTCGCCTTTGCATAGGTGATGCGGTAGAGGTGGACGATGTTGTCGTAGCCGGCCGCCACCACGGCGTCCCCCACGATGATCGGCGTCGTGATGCCGCCGCCCATCCAGACCTTGGCGAGCACGAGCGGGGCCTTGAGCCCCGGTTGGTTGTTCGGCCCTTTGACCGTCCCCTCCGCGAGGGTGTCCTGGGAGAACAGATAGAGGCAGCCGTCGACGGCGACGACGGCGGCGAGGGCGGGGCGGCGTCCGGCGCGGTTCGAGGCGTCGTTCACGGCGACCGAACCGAGCACGCCGCCCCGCCACTCCGACAGCTCGCGGTCCTCCGTCGGCAGGAACCAGACGACGGCGTCCTTCGGCGGCTTGGACGGATCCAGCTTGAGGACGCCGCCGTGGCCGGGGATGTACTGCTTCTCGACCGACTGCAGCAGACAGCCGTCCCCGGTCGGGATCGGGGTACCGTCCAGGTCCGACCCGGTGCGGTAATCCCAGACGACCGCGAGGTCGCTCGGCCGCAGGCCGTAGACGTGCCCGGCGCCCGAGCTCACAAAGAGGGTCTGCCCGAGCAGCGAGGGCGATGCCTCCAGGACGAGGTTGCCCTTGTGGACGCGCCTGTCCTGTGTGGTGCCGAGAAGGAGCTGGTCGGCAAGGATCGTCGGGGTCGCGTGTCCCTGCCAGGGCTGGGTCCCGAACGGGTCGATCTTGTAGAACCAGCCGCTCTCGACGCCCATGTAGAGACGGCCGTCGTAGAAGAGCCCGCTGCCGTCGCAGTCGCGGCTGTAGCACCGGGTGCGAGGGACGGGCAGGCGCCAGACCTCCTTGCCGCTGGCAAAGGACACGGCACGGTACGGCGCGACCTTGTCGCTGTCGAAGTCGAGCGGATAGCCCCGGCGGGAGCCGGCGAGGACGAGGTACCTCTCGTCCTCGCCGGCCGGGTCCGGGTCCTCGATCACCGTCGGCGTGCTCTTGATGATGTCGTCCCAGGCCGATTCCCAGACGACTTTGCCGCTGAGGGCGTCGACCTTGTGCAGGTGGTGGTCGTAGCCCCCGAAGAGCACGTAGAGGCGGCCGCCGTCGCGCACGAGGACGGGCTGGCCGGTCCAGCCGATGCCCGACCAGATGGAGGGCGGGTCCTTGGGCAGCCGGCCCCCCGTCCAGCCGTGGCCGATGGCGACGCGCCAGATGACGTCGAGGCGGTGCGGAGCGGGGCCGATGCCGTACACGTTGCGCTGGAGGCCGCCGAGGAAGCTGGCGAGCTTGATGCCGTCGCCGTCTTTGGTCACGGGCTCCGGCGTCGGCCCGCCCGTCAGGACGGCGGTCGGGATGGCGGCCGCCGCCGGATCCTTCGGCGGGGCGGCCGCCGTCTCGCCACCGCCGCACCCGCAGCCCGAGAGGCGGGGCACGACGAGGACGACGATCGCGACGAGGGCGATGAGGATGAGGAGGGCGGCGGCGCGGCGCCGGCGAAGCTGGCGGCGCCGCGCCGCCCGGCTCGGTCTCTGCCGGGGCGGCCTCGTGCTCACGCGGCAAGGCTACCACGCAGGCTCCCTGCGGTAAGCTTGCGACATGACCGACAAGATCCGCCTGACACAGTACGCGACGAAAAGCGGTTGAGCGGCCAAGATGGGTCCGTGTGACCTGCAGGCCGTTCTCGATACGTTGCCCGCCACCGGGGCCTTCGCGCGTCTCCTCGAGACGCGTGACGACGCCGCGGTGACGCCGCTCGACGACGACCGCTGCCTGGTGCAGACGGTCGACTTCTTCACGCCGATCGTCGACGACCCGTACCTCTTCGGGCAGATCGCCGCGGCGAACGCGCTGTCGGACATCTACGCGATGGGCGCCAGACCCCTCACGGCGATGAACCTCGTGGCCTGGCCGCCCGAGCTCGGCGCCGACGTGCTGGGCGAGGTCCTGCGCGGCGGCCTCGACAAGGTCGCCGAGGCCGGCGCCGAGCCGGCCGGCGGCCACTCCATCGAGGACAAGGAGCCCAAGTACGGCCTGGCCGTGACGGGGCTCGCGCGGCTCGACGAGATCGTCTACAACGCCGGCGCGCAGCCCGGCGACCGGCTCGTGCTCACGAAGCGGCTCGGCATCGGCGTGCTGGCGAGCGCGCTCAAGAAGGGCTACGTGACCGAAACGGACATCGCGCCGGCCATCGACGAAGCGTGCGCGCTCAATGCCGCCGCGGCCGCCGTCATGACCCGCGTCGGCGTCCACGCCTGTACCGACGTCAGCGGGTTCGGCCTCGTCGGTCACCTCGGTGAGCTCCTCGACGCGAGCGGAGTCGCGGCCCAGGTCGAGCTCGCGGCGGTGCCCGTCCACGAGCGCGTGCACGCCTTCATCCGCGACGGCGTGTACGCCGCCGGCCTCCGTTCGAACCTTGACTACGCCGGACCCCGCCTCGGCGACGCCGACCTCGACGACCCCGCGGTGCTCGCCCTGTTCGACCCGCAGACTTCGGGCGGGCTGCTGATGGCCGTGCCGGCCGAGAAGCACGCCTGGCTGCTCACCGAGCTCGACGCGGCCGGCGCCGCCGCCTGGACCGTCGGCACGACGGTCGCGGGCGGCGCCGGGTCTGTCGAGCTGGTCTAAGCCCGTGGAACGCCGCGTCCCCGGCGACCTCGGGTGGCGCCTCGACGACGGCGACCGGCGCCCTCCGGACGACGTTGACGGCGACCACCGCCCCCCGCACGATGCCGGTGGCTTCCTGCGCATCCTGTCGGTCACCCCTTTCCTCGTCCTGGGCGTCGTCGCCGTCATCGCGCTGTTCAGCTGGGCGCTGCTCTTCGTCTTCGGCTTCGGCGAGCAGGAAACACTCTGGAAGTGGGCCTCCGGCCGGCCGGCCGGTGAGGTGTTCACCGGGCTGGTCGTCGTCCTCGGGCTCGGTCTCGCTTGTGCCGCCGTGCTCGTTCTCGCGATCTGGGCGGCGCTCTACGGCTTCCGCGAGGACGCGTCGGCCGGCTTCTGGCTGGTCTGGCAAGGACTGGCCCTCGCGGCCCTCTGCGCGCTCGTCATCGTCGAGACGCTGGCGGCAGCGCGTGCTGCCGCGGGCCTGCGGACCACCGAGGTGGTCCTGATCGCCGCCGCCCTGGCCGGCAGCATCGCGCTCTTCCACCTCCGCCGGCGGCGCGGTCCCCCACCGCCCCGGGACGCCGGGGAGGACGCGGGGTAAGCTTGCGCCCATGGAGGGCGCGCGACAGAGCGATGAGGGCCGTCACGACCAGCTGCGCAGTCTCGCGGCGGTCGATGAGGTCCTGCGCGAGGAGGCCGCCGCAGCGCTCGTCGCCGCCTACGGCCGCGAGCTCGTGGTCGACGCCGTCCGGACGGTGCTCGGCCGGCTTCGCGAAGAGATCCTGACGGGAGGGCGGCCGGCGCAGGCCGAAGGCCTCACGCCGGCCGCCCTCGTGCCTTGGGTCGCGCGCCTCCTCGAGGCCGCCACGGCGGCCTCGCTGCGGCGCGTCATCAACGCCACCGGCATCGTCGTCCACACCAACCTCGGACGCGCTGTCCTGCCACCCGATGCCGTCGATGCGATGGTGAGGGTGGCCACAGGCTTCACCGATCTCGAGTTCGATCTCGGCCGCGGCGAGCGGGCCTCGCGTCAGGACCACGTCCACGACATCCTCTGCAAGCTCACCGGGGCGGAGGACGCGCTCGTCCTCAACAACAACGCGGCCGCGGTGCTGCTCGCCCTCGCCGCCACGGCGCGCGGTGGCGAGGTGCTCGTCGCCCGCGGCCAGCTCGTGGAGATCGGCGACGGCTTCCGCATCCCCGACATCCTGGGCGAGAGCGGTGCCCGACTCGTCGAGGTCGGCACGACGAACAGGACGTACCTGCGCGACTTCGAACAAGCCTGGACGAAGCGCTCGCGCGCCGTCCTGCGCGTGCACACGAGCAACTACCGCATCGTCGGGTTCACTGCCGAGCCGACCCTCGACGAGCTCGCCGGCTTCGCGCGCGAGCGAAAGGCCGTCCTCGTGGACGATCTGGGGAGCGGCGCCCTGGCCGATCTCGAGCTCTTCGCCGAAGAACCATCGGTGACGGCCAGCGTCGCGGCCGGCTCCGACGTGGTCACGTTCAGCGGCGACAAGCTGCTCGGAGGCCCGCAGGCCGGCATCGCCGTCGGACGCGGCGAGACCATCGCCGCGATGCGGCGCCATCCCCTCGCCCGCGCCCTGCGCATCGACAAGCTCGACCTGGCGGCTCTCGACGTCGTGCTGCGCGCGTACCTCGATCCGGCGCGCGCCGTCCGCACGATCCCCACACTGGCCATGCTGGCGCAACCCCTCGAGGAGGTGCGCGCGCGGGCGGAGCGGCTGCGCGCGCTCATCGCTGCGGGCGAGACGGGCGCCGGCGCGCCGGCCGACGGGCTCGTGCTTGTGGAGAGCGTCGCACGGGCCGGGGCCGGCGCGCTCCCCGTGACCGAGGTCCCGAGCGTCGCCGTCGCCGTCCCGGCCGGCGATCTGGATGCGCTTGCGGCGCGACTGCGGACCGGATCGCCGGCCGTGGTCGGCCGGGTCCACGACGGCCGGCTCCTCCTCGACGTGCGCACGGTGCGTGACGACGAGGTCGAGCCGCTCGCGGCGGCGGTCGCGACGGCGCTCGCCGCCGGCTGAGTCGCCGCCATGCTGCTCACGCTCGGCACCGCCGGCCACATCGATCACGGCAAGACCGCCCTCGTCACGCGACTGACGGGCAAGAACACGGACCGGCTCGCCGAGGAGCGCGCCCGGGGCATCTCGATCGAGCTGGGCTACGCCGAGCTCGATCTCCCCAGCGGCCGGCGCCTCAGCGTCGTCGACGTGCCCGGCCACGAACGGTTTGTGAGGACCATGGTGGCCGGGGCCACCGGGGTCGATCTCTTCCTGCTGGTCGTCGCCGCGGACGACGGCGTGATGCCGCAGACCGTGGAGCACCTGGCCGTGCTCGAGTTGCTGGGCGTGCGGCGCGGGGTCGTCGCCCTGACGAAGGCCGATCTCGTCGACGCAGAGCTGCTGGAGCTCGCCCGCGCCGACGTGCGCGAGTTCATGAGCGGCACGCGGTACGCGGAGTCGCCGGTCGTGACGGTCAGTGCCCGGGACGGGCGCGGGATCGACGAGCTTCTGGCGGCGTTGGAAGACGTGGCCGCTGAGGTCGAGGCGCGGGAGGGCGAGGGTCTGCCGCGGCTGCCGATCGACCGCGTCTTTCCGCTGAAGGGCATCGGGACGGTCGTGACAGGCACGCTGTGGCGCGGGCACCTGGCGCCGGGCGACGCGGTGGCGATCGAGCCCGGCGGCGGCCGGGCCACGGTGCGGAGCGTCCAGGTGCACGACCATGATGCCGAGGCCGCTTTGGCGGGCGGGCGCGTGGGCGTGAACCTGCGTGGCGTCGACCGCGACGCGATCGTGCGCGGGCAATGGCTTGTCTCGCCGCACGCCGCCGGCCGCGTGCACCGGCGCTTCGCCGCCGCCGTGCGCCTTCTGCCGGGGGTCAAGCCGCTGAAGAGCGGACGCCAGGTGCGTCTCCACCACGGCACCGCGCAGTTCCTCGCGCGGGTCAGCCTTCTGGAAGGCGGCGAGCTGCCGGCCGGCGAAAGGGCTCCGGCGGTCGTGCGGCTCGACGGCGACGCCGCCGTCGAGCCGCACGACCGCTTCATCCTGCGCGCTCTCTCACCGGCGGCGACGATCGGCGGCGGCCTCGTCCTCGACGTGGGCCAGCGCCGCTGGGCCGACGCGGGGCGGCGGGCCGCGTGGCTACGGGCGCTCGACGCGGAGGAGCCGGAGGCCGCCGTCCGGATGATGGCCGAGGACCGGGGCCGCGCCGGCATCGCGCTCGAGGACCTGGCCGACGCGGGGGCATCACCCGATGTCGCTCGAGTCCTTCTGGATGGGCTCGTCGAGGACGACGTTCTGCGGCCGCTCGCCGGTCACTGGTTCTCGCGGAGCTCGCTCGCCGAGGCCGGGGAGGAACTGCTGGCGGCGGCGGCGGAGCGGGCGACGGCCCGGCCGGAACGGCCGTTCACGTCGCCCGGCGAGCTGGCCGCCGCCGTGCCCGGCCTGCCGGGGGGTGCGCTCGACGCGGTGCTCGCAGAGCTGGTCGGCGCCGGCCGTCTGGTGGCCGCCGAAGGCGGCTACGCTCCAGCCGGCGCCGGCGTCCTCTCCGGCGCGGACGAACGGCTCGCCGGCGACGTCCTGGGCAGGCTTGCCGCGGACCCGCTGGCGCCGCCTACGCTGGCGACGCTCGCGGAGACGACGAGCGTCCCGGGCAAGGAACTCGCCCGCATCCTCGACGTGCTCGCCCGCCGCGACGCTGTGGTGCGCGCCGACAAGGACCTGTGGTTCGTACGCGACGCCGTCGATCGCGCCAGGACCGTCCTGCTGCAGTTGCTCGAGGCAGACGCCGAGGTGACGCTGGCGGCGTACCGCGACACGCTGGGCACCGGGCGCCGGAACGCCCAGGCCCTCCTCGAGCTCTTCGACCGGGAGGGCCTGACGCGGCGACGCGGCGACGTGCGCGTCGCCCGGCCTCGGCGCTGAGGCGCGCAGACTCGGGCGCCTCGGGCGAAGCTTGCGCGTCTCGGGCGGCGGCGCCGCCCTTGGGGCCTCCTCCTCCTCCTCCTCCTCCTCCTCCTCCTCCTCCTCCTCCTCCTGCTGCTGCTGCTGCTGCCTGTGCTGCCGCCGCTCTTCCTCAGCCAGCCTCCTGCCGACCCCCTCTTCCGCCGATTCGAGCGCTGGTCCTCGTCGACGGGCAGGGGTTGCATGGCTTTCGTAAGGCCGTGATAGGGTGCCGCGGTTTGTTTCGTTCGTCGCCACCCACTAAAGGTGGGCGGCCCCCCACGACCAAGGAGACGATCGCCTGTGAAGACCCGCCTCTCGCTCTTGATCGGTGCCGCGCTGGTCGCGCTCGCCCTGTACGCCGGCGTCGCGCTGCCGCAGGACGCCGGCGCGACCCCCAACAAGCAGCAGGACTGCACGAAGTGTCACGGAGACGGCACCTACGCCGCCACCGTCACAGCCACGCCGAGTGCGACGGCCCTGTCGCCGGGCGCTTCGTACACGCTGCCCATCTCCATCTCGGAGAACGCCGCGGGTTCGTTCAACACGGGCTACTGGATCGCGAACTCGACGGCAGCCGGAGCGACGGGCACGACGACCGGGGTCTACGCCGGCGCCACCTCGACCACCCAGAGCTACGCCGTGAGCATGACGGCGCCGGGCACGCCGGGCACCTACTACTACAAGGTGTTCATGGAGGATGGCCCTCAGGACGTGGGGATCGTCGGTTTCAAGACGTACTCGATCACGGTGGCCGCGTCCGTCCACGACGTGGCCGTCACCTATCTCGGCTACCCGCGCAAGAGCCATGCCTACCTGGGCTCCGCGGGCGACTACTCCGCCGTCTACGCGAACCACGGAAACGTCAGCGAGACGTTCACCGCGACGTTCACCGCGCAGGCGCCGAACGGCACGAAGAGCACCCTCGACACGCGCAGCATCACGCTCGCAGCCGGGGCCAGCACGACCGTGGACTACAGCGGTCTGGGCACCTTCTCGCAGGCCGGTGTCTGGACGATCGCGGCGACGGCTGGTCCCGTCGCGGGCGAGACGGCCACAGCCGACGACACGTACTCGCGCACGCGCACGATCTACGGCGCGACGAGCGTGGCGCCGGTGCTCAGGGTGCGGTTTTCGGGGCACCGCGGGCGGTAGCCGACGGCGTGGGCGCGCCTTCGGTGAAGTCGCGCCGGGTCAGGCCGTGAACGCGACGACCTGGTTGCGGCCGCGCCGCTTGGCGAGGTACATCGCCCAGTCGGCCTTGTCGAGCAGCTCCTCACGGCGGGCCGCGTCGTCGGGGTAGGTCGCCACCCCGATGCTCACGGTCAGCGGCTGATCGCCGGCGACCAGGCCGCTCTGTGTGAGCCGCTCCCGGATCCGCTCGCCGACGGCGAGTGCGTCCGGGAGCGCCGACTCGACCAGCACCACGACGAACTCCTCGCCGCCGTAGCGGGCGGCGATGTCGATGTTCCGAACTGACTGCTCGATGATGTGTGCCACCTCGCGGAGCGCGCGGTCGCCGGCGCTGTGCCCGTTGCGGTCGTTGTACTCCTTGAAGTGGTCGAGGTCGCAGAACAGGATCGAGAGCGGCATCTCCTGCTCGCGCGAGCGCGTGAGCTCTTCGCTCAGCCGCTCATGCAGGTAGCGGTGGTTGTAGAGGCCGGTGAGGGCGTCGGTGATGGCGTCGATCTCGGCGCGGCTCAGTCTCACGGCGGCGGTCTGCAGCATCGAGGCGAACGTGTGGGGCTTCTCGCTCGTGGCGTCGCCGGCCGTCGTCGCCAGCGCGGGCAGGTCGGCGACGACCACGGCGACGACCCCGCCGCTCGCGTCGCGGATCGGCGCCAGCCCGGTGACCCAGACCCCGAACTGGTCGGCGAACAGCGTGTTCTTGTCGGCCGCCGCCGTGTCGCTCAGCACCTCGGCGAACTCGTCGTTCGCGAAGATCTCGTCCCCGAAGTCCGAGCGCATGAGCTCGTCCTCCTCGGGGTCCACGGCGATCACGAAGCGCTGGTCGATCTTGCAGTGCGTCGTGAGGAAGCGCGTCGGCGGATGACTGTCGCGCACCTCGCGCAGAACGGCGGCGATCTCGGCGTATTCGGGGCGTTGCTCGTCCTCGCTCGAGCGCAGCACGGCGTGCTGCTCCCCGGGGATGAGGGCGGCGGCCTCGGCGGCGATGGCCGCCGCCGCCGTCCGCCGCCCCTCGAGGCGGTGCAGCACGGCGAGGAAGGCGTCCACCATCGCCGAGTCGAACTGCTCCCCCCGGCAGCGCTCGAGCTCCGCGAGGCACTCGTGGTAGCTCAGCGCCGACTTGTAGGGGCGGCGGCAGGACATCGCGTCGTACGCGTCCACGACGGCCATGGCGCGGGCGAGCTCGGGGATCTCCTCGCCCGCCAGGCCGTCGGGATACCCTTGGCCGTCGTAGCGCTCGTGGTGGTGGCGGACGGCGAGCACGAGGTTCTCGGCGAACAGCGGGCGGATGATCTCGGCGCTGAAGACCGGGTGCTGCCGCATCTGCGCCCACTCCTGGTCGTTCAGGCGCCCGGCCTTCAGCAGAACTCGGTCGGAGATGCTGATCTTGCCTATGTCGTGCAGGTAGGCGGCCTCCTCCACGGTGGCCATCAGCTCGTCCGGCCAATGAAGTTCCTCGCCGAGCATGACCATGTACGCCGCGACGCGGGCGGCGTGGCCCAGGGTGTAGTAGTCCTTCGCGTTCAGGGCCGAGGAGAGGGCCTTGAGGTTGCCCAGATGCATCGCCTTGATCTCGCCGTAGAGACTGGCGTTCTTGATGGCGAGCGAGAGTTGCGTGCCGATGGCGCCGAGCAGGCGGCGGTCCACGCCGTCGAAGCCGCGGGGGTCGTTGCTGAGCAGAGCCATCGCTCCCAGGACGACGTCGTCGGACACGAGCCCGATGATCGCTGCCGAGGCATAGCCCTGCACGGCCGGATGATCGGCGCCGATCGGGCTCTCCTCCGGCAGCCTGACGACGACGACACCCGACGTGCGCAGCCGTTCAGTGAAGCCCGGGTCGACCTTCAGAAGGTCGTCCTCCTGAAGAGCTGTTCCGAGCGCGCCCAAGGCGATCACTCTGGTCAGGCGCTCGCCCTCCACAAGCAGCAGCCCGGACCCGTCGAAGTCGATGATGTGCTGCAGCTCGTCGGCGACGGCGGCGACAATGTCCTCGAGCTCGAGACTTGCCGCGGTGCGCCGGGCGATCTCGTTGAGCAGGTGCGTCTCGCGGTTGGCCGCCTGCTCGCGCTCGAAGAGCTCGGCGTTGGCGATGGCGATCGCGGCGACCTGACAGATGGCGGCCGCCGTCTCCAGATCACCCTCGGAGAACTGCCGCCGCCACAGGGGCTCGATCAGCTCGACCACCCCGATGACCTGGTCCTTGACGATCAGCGGCAGAGCAGCCCAGCTGATGTCGGGATGGTCGCGGTGCATCGCGCGTATCCGGTCGTTGAGGCGCGGGTCGTCGAGTGCGGCGACGGACGGACGGCCCGTGGCCACGACGTCCCGCGCGACGCCGGCGTCGCCGAGCGCCATGCGGGTGCCGAGCCGGTCCTCATCGACCAGGCCATCGGTGAGGCTCATCACCATGACGAGCTCCTCGCCACGCACGATGTCGACGGTGCACGCAGGGACGTCGACCGCCGCGCAGAGGCGCCAGGCGGTCGCCTTCAGGATGTCGCGCAGGTCCAGCGTCGAGGCGAGCTCGAGCGCCGAGTCCGTCATCAGGGTCAGACGGCGCGCGTGCTCGTCGAGACGACGGTACACGCGCGCGTTCGCCAGCGCCTGCGCGGCGATCTGGGCGAGGCCCACGACGAGCGGGATCTGACCGAAGAACCCCGGCTCCGCCTTGTAGACAGAGACGAACCCGATGACCTCGCCCTGGACGATGAGGGGCACGTCGGCCGAGGCGCGGTAGCCCCAGAGGGCCGCTTCCTCGTGGTCAAGCGCACCCATGCGCGCGTCTGCGAGCACGTCGTCGACGAGGGCCGGCTGCTGGGTCGCAAAGGCTCGCTGGTATGTCGTGAAGTCGCTCATCTGGTAGTGGAGCCCAGCGCCTTCCCGGTCGACGGGCTCGCCCAGCGAGACAAGGGTGACGACCTCGTCGCCCTCCAGGCTCGCGATGTCGCAGGCGTCGGCTGCCGTGACCTCGCGGACGCGCGCCGCCACCATCGCGAGCATTTCCTGATAGTCGAGGGTCGCCCCGAACTCGAGGCTCGCGTCGACCAGCATGCGGAGGTCCTTGTTGCCGGCAGCGAGCTGGTCGACCAGCACGGCCTTCTCGAAGGCTCCGGCGAGCAGACGGCCCACGTTGCGGATGAAGTCGAGCAGCTCGGACCAGTCGCGCGCGCGTGTGTCGAAGACGTCGATGAGGCCCACCGGCCTGCCGTCGAGCACGAGCGGCAGCGAGACCATGCTCTGGTAGCCCCAGCGACTGTAGAGGGCGAGCTCGTCTTCCGCGAGGCCGAGCGCGGCGATATCGTCTGCCACGATCGGCCTGTTCTCTCGCAGCGACGTCACCGTGCGGGGAAACTCCTCCAACGGCGAGCACTTGCCGATCTCGCCCTCGTCCCAGCCGCGACTGTCGATGCTCGCCAGGCACGTCAGCTTGTCGTCGTCGATGCGGAAGATGTCGCAGTTCTCTGCGTGCAGGACCTGGCGCAGGCGCTGGGCCACAGCTCGCACGAGCTCCTCGAGGTCGTCGGCCTCACTGACGAGGTCGCCGAGTTCGAGCAGCTCGCTCAGACCATCGTTGCTCTGGCGCAGGCTGCCCAGCAACTGGGCGTTCTTCAGCCCGTCCGCCACCATCCGCCCGGCGCTCACCACGATGTCCCTGACCTCCGCGTAGTCGCGCGGACGCGTGTCGAACAGGTCGATCATCCCGACGAGCTCGTCGCCGGCCACGAGCGGCAGGGTGAGGTTGCTCTGAAAGCCGTACTCGGCCCAGTCGTCGCGCTCGGGATCGCTGAGGATCGGATCGTCCAGGCTGCGACAGACGAGGAGCTCGCGGCGCTCCAGGGCCTGGACCGTCGCTGGGAAGACGCTCAGGTCGAGCGCGTTGCCGACCACCTTCTCGTCGAGGCCCGTGCGGTCGACACTGGCGAGGCAGCGGTACACGCCCTCGTCGAGCCACCAGACATCGCAATCCTCGGCGCCGGTGAGACGCTGCAGCGTCGACGCGGCAGCCTGCGCCAGGTCGGTGGGACCGGCGGCGCGGGAGAGCACGCCGGCCAGCTCGACGAGCTGGCGCAGGTAGGCGCTCCGCTCACTCGTCTCGGCGAGCAGCACGGCGTTCTCGAAGATCCCGGCGACGAGCTGGGCCACGTTCGTCAGGAAGTCGAGCTGTTCCTCCCAGAGCCGCTCGGCGTCGTCGTAGAGCTCGATGGCTCCGACGAGGCGGCCGGCAGCCATGATCGGAAGACTGACCGAGCTCGCCCAGCCCCACTCGTGGTAGAGCTCGACCTCCGTGGTCGTCAGCGCGTCGCAGGTCAGGTCGTTCACGATGAAGGGCCTGCCCGCGAGCAGTGCTTCTTGGGTGCCGGGGTGTTCCTCCAGGGTGATCGCTCTGTCGGACAGAGCCTCGTCCACCGCGTATCTGTCCATGCTCATCAGGGCGTGGAAGCCGTCGTCCCTCACGCGCCAGATGTCGACGTAGTCGCACGCCGTGGCGGTCATGAGTCGCTCGCCGAGGCGTTGCGCGAAGGTCCTGACGTCGCCGGCCAGCGCGACCTCCTCCGAGATGCCGATGAGCTCCTGCATCGCGCGGCGCCGTTCGGCCAGCTCCCCGTCGCGCGCGCCAGCAGACAGCACGTGGGCGACGAGCCGGGCGACGGCAGCCGCCGCCGGCAGGTAGGGCGTCAGGTCGCGCGGCTCGAGGTCGCTGAGTTCCAGTGCGCCGGCGTCCCTGCCGCCCGCCCGCACGGGTGCCCAGAGCAGGCTGTGACAGCCGCGCTCACGAAGCGCCCGTCCGTGACCGCGAGGCCGGTCGCTGCTGACGGCGAAGACATCCCCGGCGCCCTCCAGCGCCGACAGCAGCGTCCCGGGCCTGCCGGCGTCGTCACCCTCAGGGCCGGCGCTCACCAGGACGCGACCGCCGCCCCGCTCATCGAGCACGATCTCGCAGCGCGACGCGCCGCTCAGGGCGACGAGCGCCTGGGCGGCGCGTCGCGGAAGCTCGTCAGGTTCATCGGCAAGCGTGGCGGCAAGCTCGGCGAAGAGCTCGGCCGGAAGTGCGGTGGCCTGCCGTCCGGTCGCCGGTGGTGCCCCCCCTTCTGCGCCGGCGCCAAAGCCGTCGGGAGCCGGTGCCGGCGCGGGCTCTACGAGCTCCACCGTCCCGGCCCCCCCAGGCGATGCGCCGCTCCCGGCGGGCACGAGGTCGGCGGCAAGAGCGAGGATCTCCTCGAGAAGATAGCGACGGTGACCGCCGGGGCTGCGACGCGCGGGGATCCTCCCGGCGTCCGTCCACCGGCGCACGGTGTTGGGGCTGAGGGCGAGCAGCTCGGCGACGTCACGGACATGCAGCCAGTGACGCTCGCTGTGCTCGAGCTGTGCAGGGGAGAGAACGCCCACGGGCCATACATCGGCGCGCGGGAGGCGGAACTTTACAGAACCTCCCAGAGAATCTCGGGGCCATGTTGTCGGACGGCCGTGATGACGGCGCGCCCGTCCCCGGCATACGATGTCGCCCGAGAAGCCACCCCCCGAGGAAGGACGCGAGGATGGAACGCAAGGGCAGGGTCGAGGGCAAGGTCGCGCTCATCACCGGTGTCGCGAAGCCGGACAGCATCGGCTTCGCCACCGCGAAGGTCTTTGGCCACGAGGGCGCCATGCTCGCCATCGTCGACATCGCGGACGCCGTCCACGACTGTGCCGAGCTGTTGCGCAGCGAGGGCTTCACCGTGTCGTCGCATACCGCGGACCTCACGAAGATGGCGCAGGTGCGGGCGGCCGTCGAAGAGGCGCTCACCTGCTACGGCCGCATCGACGTACTGGTCAACAACGCCGGCATGGTCGTGTTCGGCCAGGACGAGGACTTCACCGCCTTCCAGGACATGACCGAAGCGTCGTGGGACTTCGGCATCGCGATCAACCTCAAGACGCAGTTCAACGTGACGCGTTGCGTCGTGCCGGGGATGATCGAGCGGAAGTACGGGCGCATCGTCAACGTCTCGTCCGTCACGGGGCCGGTCGTCGCCAACCCGGACGAGTCGGCCTACTGCGCCGCCAAGGCCGGCGTGCTGGGCATGACGCGCGGCCTCGCGCTCGACGTCGCCAAGCACGGCGTCACGGTCAATGCTGTCGGGCCGGGCTGGATCGCGACGGGGTCCCAGGCCGACGGCGAGGACGTGGGCGGGGCGAACACCCCGCTGGGCCGGTCGGCGTACCCCGAGGAGGTCGCGAAGGTGATCTGCTTCCTGGGGTCCGACGACGCCAGCTACCTGACCGGGCAGCTGATCGTGATCGACGGGGGCAACACGATCCAGGAGTACAAGGGCCCGAGCGAGTTGTATTACTGACCGACGAGGGCGGGATGGACGCGGGCGCCGCGCCCGGCGCGGCACTGGATGCCCGGCGCCCGCGACGCCTCGCCCGCTCAGTGGTCAGGCGCCAGGCCGTGCCCGCTTCTCATCCATCGATCACGAGACCGTCCAGCGGTCCGAGCAGGCGGCGCAGGCGCTTCGAGACGTGGGGGAGGCGGGCGAGGCGATGGGTCATCGCCGCGCCCGCCTCCCGCCGCTCCTGCTGCTCGTAGGCGATCGGCTTCCACAGGTCGTCGACAAGGCTCACCGGGTCGCCCTGCAGCTCCTCTTCCGGCCGTTCCAGGTGCTCGGACCACAGCCGCAGACGAGCCGCCCGCGCGGTGGCAGGATCGCACGTCACCACGTTGACCTCGGTGTCGTTGAACAACGAGTGGTCGTTCAGGTTCGCCGAACCGACCGTCAGCCAGCGATCGTCCACGATACCCACCTTGGCGTGCACGTAGATGGGGGCCGTCGTCACGCCGGCGCTGCGGGCGTGGATCGTACAGGCGAGGAAGTGGCGACCGTGCTCGTCCGCATCGGCGAGTGCCCCCAGCTGCCCGCGCGTGTCGTCCTGACCGTTGTAGGCCTTCGACGGGAGGAGCACGACGACCCTGAACTCGGGGGTCGGCGGGTGCAGCAGCTTGTCGCGCATCGCGGCGACGATCTCAGGCGCCCAGAGGAACTGGTTCTCGAAGTAGATGAAGTGCTGCGCCTCGCGGATGGCCTTCAGGTATGCCTCGAGGATGCGGAAGCGGCCCTCCCAGGCGCCACGGTAGCGTCGCTCGGGCACGGTCGAGACGATCTGCGCCTCCACGTCGCCGGCCGGCGCCGGACGGTGCACCTTCAGCGTCTCGCCGGTGACTTCTCGCCAGCGGAGGGCGATGTGCGCGGCCACGTCGCCCACGATCGGGCCGCGCAGCTCGCAGGCGACGTCATGCCAGCCGCGCACCCTGCGGTAGGGGTGGTCGCTGCCGTCGAACCGATCGACCGGGTCGTCGGTCAGGTCGATACCTCCCACGAACGCGACCTCGTCATCGATCACGATGAGCTTCTCGTGGTGGGTGTGGAGCGGTCGTTCGCGGCTGTCCAGCGCCACCTCGATCTTCGTGCCGTCGGCAAGCCTGCGCCGCACCGCGAAGACTCCCAGCCTCCAGGGCCGGAAGATGGGCAGGGGCGCGCCGGCCCAGAGCAGCACGCGAACTGGCATCCGCTCGGCCAGGTCGGCGAGCACGTCCTGCAGTACGTGCCGCGGACCGGAGCGGGTGAGCGCGAAATCGGGAGTGATCTCCCATCCAGCGAGAGCCACGTGCGATCGTGCCTGGCTCAACGCCTCAGCCATGCGCGGCAGCGCGGTCTCGCCGTCCACCAGCAGCTCGAGCGCGTTGCCCGTACGTGGCGGCGGCTCGCCCTCTGCCCACCACCCGGCTCCAGGCGCCAGGGCTCGCTGCCAGCCGAGACCGGCGAGCCGCCGGCGGTGGTGCGCGGTGACCTGGCGCTCCAGCCCGTTGCCCAGGGCGCGGTCGACGAACGTCAGTGCGTCCCTTCCGCTTCGACTCTGCATAGTCCTAGTCTCACCAGAGAGGCCCCTCATGTAATAGCGTTTGGCGTGCACGTCGGCGGCAATCGTGGGAGTGCGCCGGAGCAGACGCAGCGCATGAGTCGCACGACGCTGGCCGCGAGCGCATGGCCGCGGTAAGCTACGCCAACATTGAAGGACCATTCAGTTATTCGGAGGCTACCCATGACCCAGCAGATCGACGCCAGGACGGTAGCCGTGACCGGCGCGGCCGGCGGCGTCGGGGCCGCGGTGGCGCGCCGCTTCGCGGCGGACGGCGCGGCCCTCGTGCTCGGCGACATCAACCCGGTGACGCTCGACGAGCTGGCCGGCGAGCTCGCGGCGCAGACGTCCGTCCACGGGATGCGCTGTGACGTGACCCAGGTGGCGGATTGCGAGGCGCTCGTCGCGACAGCGGTCGCCGAGACCGGCCGTCTCGACGTCCTCGTCAACACGGCCGGGCTCTGGGTCGAGGGCCCGACCGAGACCATGACGGAGGCCGACTGGGACCGCGTCGTCGACGTCAATCTCAAGGGCACGTTCTTCTGCTGCAGCCGGGCGATCCCCGAGTTGCGCAAGACCCGGGGCTGCATCGTCAACCTGAGTTCCGACTGCGGCGTCGTCGGGACACCCGAGACGGCGATCTACACGGCCTCGAAGGGCGGCGTGAGCCTCATGACGAAGGCGCTCGCCCTCGAGCTCGCCGGCGATCTGGTGCGGGTGAACGCCGTCTGCCCCGCCGACATCATGACGCCCATGCTCCAGTACCAGGCCGACACCTACGGCGGCGGCGATCCGAAGGGCTACTTCGACCGGCTGCTTACGAGCTACCCGCAGGGGGCGAACGCGCGCTTCATCACGCCCGAGGAGGTCGCCGAGCTGGTCTACTTCCTCGCCTCACCAGCCGCCGCGCCCATCACCGGCGCCAACATCTCCATCGACTTCGGCACCTCGGCAGGGTACGGCTACGGCTGATGCCGGTCGCTTCCCGCGTGCCCGCCGTTCTGCCGCGACGCCTCATGTGGGCGGCGCTCGCGCTGGCCGTGCTCGCGGTCGTCGCGCTGGGGTCCGCCGCCTGCGAGGCCTCGACGGCGGCTCAGCACCGGACCGCCACGGCGACGCCGAGCCCGTCGGCCAGCGTCACGCTCGGACCGGGCGGCCTGCCGGTGGTGGAGCCGCCGCATGCCGACTGGAAGCACGTGGACGTGGTGATGAGCTACCTGCAGGCGCACGCGCCGCAGCGCCCGACCGTCTACCTGCTGGGCGGGTCGGCGGCTCGCGAGTGCACGATCAGCGACCGCAGCTGGCGCCAGCAGATCCGCGAGGCGGGCGGGCCCAACACCCTCGCCTTCAACCTGGGCGCGACGAACCAGAGCTTCGACGACAACATCGGGATGGTGCGGGCGCTGCCCAAGGTCCCCTCGCTCGTCCTCATCGGCATCAACCTGGGTCGCTACACGCGCGCGCAGGAGAAGGAGTACCAGCCGCCAGCTCCGAGCCCGTCGCTGACCCTCGACGAGGTGGATGACTACCCGCAGCACCGCTTCGACGACAAGCACATCATGCGCGACGAGCGCAAGATCGCCATGATACAGACCTATTGGTACGACAAGCGGCAGGCGTACTTCGACGAGAACTTCAGCTACGACGCGCAGCGGCTCCGCGACCTGGTCGCCCTGTGCCAGAAGCGCGGCCTCGACGTCGTGCTGTTCAATCTGCCGATCAACGACCAGACGGTCGGCCACCGGCTCGACGCCCAGCGCGAACGCTACCGGCAGGACAGCCTCGCGGTCGCCAAGGCCTACAAGGTGCCGTATCTGGACTTCGTCGCCGACGTGCCGTTCGTAAGCCAGGACTTCGCCGACAACTGGCATCTGGTGACCACGGGACGGGTGAAGTGGCAGCGCGAGCTGGCGAAGGTGACGGCCACGTGGATGCAGCGGTACGGTATCGGCCATCCCACTCAGACCGCTGCGCCATGAGCGCGGTCTGTCGCAGCGCTCGCTTCTCGCACGACCGGGAGGTCGCTTGATGGATCCGGCTGTCCCCATCCGCCGTCGCGCCGGCGCCCGGCCGGTGCTCGCTCTCTTCGTCCTCGCGCTGGGTGTGCTCGTGCCGGCCCTCGCCCCCACACGGGCCTCCGCCGCCGTCGAGTGGCCGGCCGCCGACTGGAAGCACACCAAGGTCGTCATCACCTACCTGCGGCAACACCCGGCCGCCACGCGACCGGTGGTCCATCTGCTGGGCGGCTCGGTCGCGCGCGAGTCGACGATCGGCGATCGCTCCTGGCGCCGCCAGATCGTCGACCTCGGGGGGCCGCGGGTGCTGGCCTTCAACCTCGGCGCCACCAACCAGACGTACCGCGACAACATCGAGATGGTGGAACTACTGCCCAGCCGGCCCGGCCTCGTCCTCATCGGGGTCAACGTGGGCCGCTACACCAAGGGCAGCCACTTGCGCTTCCACTACAGCCCGGTGTCCGGACACCTCACGCTCGCCCAGGTCGACGCCTATCCGCAGCATCGCTTCGGCACCGGCAACATCATGACGGACTCGGAGAAGCGCGCCCTCGTGAGCGAGTGGCTGCGGATCAGGTATCCGGCCTTCAAAGAGCACTTCGCCTACCAGGCCGCGCGTCTCCGCGAGCTCGTCGAGCTCTGTCAGGCGCGCGGCCTCAAGGTCGTGATGTTCAACCTGCCGATCAACCGTCAGATCGTCGGCCACCGGCTCGATGCGCCGCGCGAGCGCTACAAGCGCGACTGCCTCAATGTCTCGGCCACCTACGGTGTGCCGTATGTCGACTTCGTGTCGGACGTCCGGCTCTCCAGCAGGGACTTCATCGACAACTGGCATCTCGCGCCGAGTGGCCGCGTGAGGTGGCAGCGGCGGCTGGCGAGGATGACCGTGTACTGGCTCGAGAAGTACGGCATCCCCGAGCCGCCGCCCTACGCGACCGCGGCGCCCACATCTTCGTCCACCGATGCCGCAACGCCTGCACCGGACCCGGCGCCCTCACCGGCCGGGTCCTCACCCCCGTCGTGACGTCGATCCGCGAAAGGAGCGCCTGACTGGTCATGGGAGACCGACCCTTCATCCACCCCTACATCCCGAACGCCGTGCCGGCCACCAAGGAGGCCATGCTGCGCGAGCTCGGGCTGGACAGCGTCGAGGAGATCTACGCCGAGATCCCCGACCGGCTGCGCTTCAACGGGACGCTCGACATCCCCGCGCCGATCCTGTCGGAGCGCGCCCTCCGCAAGCACGTCCTCGGGCTGCTCGACAAGAACACCTCGGCCGTGGACTACCTCAACTTCTGCGGCGCCGGCTGCTGGCAGCACCACGTGCCGGCGATCGTCGACGAGATCATCAACCGCGCCGAGTTCGTGAGTGCCTACTGCGGCGGCGACTACTCCGACCTCGGCAAGTACCTCACGCGCTTCGAGTTCAACAGCATGCTCGGCGAGCTGCTCGACCTCGACGGCGTCGCCAACCCGATCTACGACTGGGGCGACGTCGCCGGCCGCTCCTTCCGCATGGCGAGGCGCATCACGGGCCGCGACAAGGTCCTGGTGCCGTCGCACATCAGCCCCATGCGCCTCATGGAGATCCGCACGCTCTGCCAGCCCGAGGCGATGCCGAACAGCACCAAGATCCGCTTCTACGAGTGGGACCGCGAGACCGGCATGGTCGACCTCGAGGACCTGAAGGCCAAGCTGGACGACAGCTTCGCGGCGGTCTACTGGGAGAGCCCGGGCTACCTCGGGACGATCGAGGCGCGGGGCGCGGAGATCGTCAAGCTCGCCCACGCCGCCGGCGCCCTCGCGATCGCCGGTGTCGACCCGATCACGCTCGGCGTATTGACGCCGCCCGGCACGCTGGGCGCCGACATCGCCTGCGGCGATATCCAGGGGCTCGGCATGCACATGCACGCCGGCGGCGGCACCTCCGGCTTCATCGGGTTCCGCGATGAAGACCCCGTCTTCGCCCAGGAGTGCCCGCTGGAGCTCTACACGGTGATGGAGACCAAGACACCGGGCCAGTACTCGGTGGGCGAAGCGCTCCCCGAGCGCACCTCGTACGGCGCGCGCGACCAGGGCAAGGACTGGGTCGGCACGGCGTCGGGGCTGTGGACGATCGCCGCCGCCGTCTACATGGCGACGATGGGGCCGCAGGGCTTCAGGGAGCTCGGCGAGACCTGCATCGCGCGCTCGCACTACGCCGCCAAGAAGCTCGGCGAGCTGCCGGGCGTCGAGGTCAAGCTCTCGCCGAGCTTCTTCAAGGAGTTCGTGGTGAGCTTCGACGGCGCCGGCAAGAGCGTCGCGCAGGTCAACAAGGCCCTGCTCGCCCACGAGATCTTCGGCGGCAAGGACCTCAGCGCCGAGTTCCCCGAGCTCGGACAAAGCGCGCTCTTCTGCGTCACCGAGTACCACGACCAGGCCGACATCGACACGTTAGTGTCGGCGGTCAAGGAGGTGACGGCATGAGTACGCCCGCTACGGACGACGTCCAGACCAAGCTCGACCAGCTCGCGCGCCTGCGCCGCGACGGCGGCGTGCTGCGCGACTACCACGCGCCGCGCTACGACGAGCCCTTCATCATGGAGCAGAGCGTGCCCGGCGAGCGCGGCATCCTCGTGCCGCTCGCCGAGGACGGCGTCAAGGACGCCGTCGGTGAGGCCGCGGACTACATCCCTGAAGGGATGAGCCGCGCGGCCGCCCCCGACCTGCCCGAGCTTTCGCAGTACCAGGTCATGCGGCACTACCTGCGCTACTCGCAGATGACCCTCGGCATGGACCTCGGCAGCGACATCAGCGAGGGCACCTGCACGATGAAGTACTCGCCCAAGCTGCACGAAGAGATGATCCGCTATCACCGCGCCGCCGATCTGCACCCGTGGCAGGACGAGGAGACGCTGCAGGGCCTCCTCGAGATCGTCTACGAGACCGGCCAGTACCTGAAGGCGATCAGCGGCATGGACGCCTTCACGCTGCAGCCGGGCGGCGGGTCGCACGCCGTCTACACGAACGCGTGCGTGATGCGCCGCTACTTCGAGGCGAAGGGCGAGCTCGGCCAGCGCAACGAGATGATCACGACGATCTTCTCGCACCCCTGCGACGCCGCCACGCCGATGGTCGCCGGCTTCAAGGTCATCACTGTGATGCCGGACGAGAACGGCTACCCGGACCTCGAGGCCTTCAAGGCGGCCGTCAGCGAGAAGACGGTCGGCTGCATGATCACCAACCCTGAGGACACCGGCATCTACAACCCGCAGATCGACAAGTACGTCGAGGTGCTGCACGACGCCGGCGCCCTGGCCTTCACCGACCAGGCCAACGCCAACGGCATCCTGGGCTTCGCCCGGGCCCGTGACGCCGGCTTCGACGCCTGCCACTTCAACCTGCACAAGACCTTCTCGAGCCCGCACGGCTGCGAGGGACCGGCCACCGGCGCCTACATGGTGACTGACAAGCTGGCGCCCTACCTGCCGGTCCCTGTCGTCACGAAACAGGGCGACAGGTACCACCTGGACTTCGACCGTCCCGAGAGCATAGGGCGCGTGCGCGGCTTCCTGGGCAACTGGATGGGCGTCATCCGCGCCTACGCCTGGATCCGCAACATGGGTCCGGAGGGCCTCAAGGAGGTCGCCGAGATCAGCGTCCTCAACAACAACTACCTCGACCGGCTGCTCATGGGCGTCAAGGGCGTGAGCCGGCCGTATGCCGAAGGCCACCGCCGGCTCGACCAGGTACGGTACAGTCTCGAGAAGCTGCAGCAGGACACCGGCGTAGGCACCGAGGCGTTGCGTGACAGGATGGTCGACTTCGGCATCCAGAGCTACTGGATGAGCCACCATCCCTGGGTCGTGCCCGAGCCGTTCACCCCGGAACCGTGCGAGACTTACAGCAAGGCCGACCTGGACGAGTGGGCCGCGGTCATCAAGAAGGGCAGCGACGAGGCATACGCCGACCCGCAGTTCGTGCTCGATGCGCCGCACGCCCAGCCGATCGACCAGATGCGGCGCACCGAGGCGATGGAAGACCCGAAGCAGTGGGCCTTCACGTGGCGCGCCTACAAGAAGAGGATCCTGAAGCAGAAGTGACCGAATGAGCGAACGTAAGGATCAGGGCCAGCCGGCGCGCGAGACGCGCCGGCCGGCCCCTCCCCGCAAGGGTTTCGTCGGCTGGTCGGACTACGTGGCCCGCTGGCTGGCGGTCGTCGTGTTCGCCCTCATCGCGCTGATGGTGGCGGTCACGCTCGCCTTCAGCGTCCAGCTCGACGCCGCCCTGACGGGGGGTGCCCACCGGCTCAACGCCGTCGCCTACGTCGTCGTGTCGCTGGGCGCCATCGCCACGGTCGTGCTCATGGGAGTCATGGCGGTCCACGCCAACGCGCCCGACCGGTTCAAGCTCTCGCCGCACGCCCTCGACGTCGTCGGTACCCTCGTCTTCTACGGGATGATCTTCAGCTTCCCGCTGCTCATCCTGAGCGGAGGAGCGCAGATCGGCCTGGTGCTCGTCGTCGCCATGGGGGCCTGGTGGATCAGGGTACGCAGCCCGTTGAAGGACGAGCTGCCCGTCACTGCGGGGGGCAAGCGGCCGCCGGGCAAGCGCCAGCGCCGCCGGCGGCCCGAAGACGTCACGAGCCGCCCGCCTCGCTCCTGGGATCCGAACGGCGGGAGCAAGCGCAGCGCAGGCCCCAAGAAGAAGCGCACCACCGCGCCGAAGCGCGGCAAGCGCAAGCACTGAGGCGCGGGGGCCATGCCTCCGACCACACTGATGCCGACCTCATGCGCAGGAAGGCGCAGGTGAGGAAGCTCGGTGTGATCGTGAACCCGGTCGCCGGCGTCGGCGGCCGAGTCGGCCTCAAGGGCAGCGACGGGGCGGAGATCCTGCGCCAGGCCCTGGAGCGCGGCGCGGCGCGGGATGCGCCGCGCCGCGCAGGCCTGGCGCTGCAACGTCTCGCGCGGGTGAAGGACGAGCTGGAGGTCCTCACCTGGCCGGGCGAGATGGGCGAGGACGAGGTGAGGGCGGCCGGCTTCGAGCCGACCGTGATCGGCTCGTTCGCCGGCCGCCGCAGCTACGTGATGTGCGAGCTCGAGCGCCGCGCCGACGGGCAGCCGGTGCGCATCGCCTGCGACGACTTCATCATGACGACGCCGGACGACACCGAGCAGGCCGCGCGCGGCCTCGCCGCCGCCGGCGCCGAGCTGATCCTCTTCGCCGGCGGCGACGGCACCGCGCGCAACATCTGCAATGCGGTCGGCGACAGCATCCCGGTGATCGGTATCCCGGCCGGCGTGAAGATCCACTCCGCGGTGTACGCGACCACGGCCGCCGCGGCCGGCGACCTCGCCGCCCTCTACCTGCACGGCCGCCCCGGCGCCGTGCAGCTTCGCGAGTCCGAGGTCATGGACATCGACGAGGACGCCTTCCGCGACGATCGCGTGTCGGCCCACCTCTACGGCTACATGAAGGTCCCGGTGGCCCGCGGTCTGGTACAGAGCGCCAAGGCCGGCGGCGTGGCCGGCGAGGAGCGCGCCTTGAACGATGTCGCCGCCGATGTGATCCGCGACATGGAGCCGGGCGTGCTCTACATCGTCGGGCCCGGCACGACCACGCGCACGATCCTGCAGCGCCTCGGGCTGCAGAAGACCCTGCTCGGCGTCGACGTCGTGCTCGACGGCGCCCTGGCCGCGGCGGACGCCGGCCAGGACGAGCTCCTCGAGCTGCTGCGCCTGCACCCCGACGCGCGCATCGTGGTCACGGTCATCGGCGGGCAGGGGCACGTCTTCGGCCGCGGCAACCAACAGATCGGTCCCGACGTGCTGCGCGCCGTCGGCCTCGATCACGTCATCGTCATCGCCACCCAGACGAAGCTGCTCTCGCTGGAGGGCAGGCCCCTGCTGGTCGACACCGGCGACCCCGACCTTGACGCGGCCCTCGCGGGCTACGTCAAGGTCGTGACCGGCCTCGGCGAGCGGATGATGTGCCGCGTCGGCTCGCTCGACGCCGTGCCGGTGGCCTGACGCGCCGGCGCTCGTCTGCGGGCGATCCGGCTCGGTTCATATTTCTTAACCTCGGTCGACGCGGCGTCCCTGCCCGGCCGGCAGGACCTGGCGCGCGTCCCGCAAAACCCCTGCATCCGTGCGCGGAGTGGTCGGCAGCCGGCCGGCCGCGGCGCCGTGCCGGCCATCGCCATTCCGCTGTGGCAAAGCTGTCCAAAAGCTAGCAGGAGGGCAAGTTTTCTCTTCCCCTTGCCGAAGAATCTTCTACAATGTCGTTCATCACCGCCGTGTGGAGGGGTCCAGGCGAGGTGAGTCCACGCCGCTCCCGTCCTCCGGCACTGTGACCAGTCGCGTGACCGAAGGTAGAAGGAGTTCGCTCATGATCAAGGCTCTCGTTGTCGGCACCGGCGGCGTCGGTCAGTCCATCGCCGCCATCGCGAAGCGCCGCGACCCCCAGGGTGAGTGGCTCGAGAAGATGGTGATGGCCGACTACGACATCGCCCGCCCGAAGGAGCTCTGCGCTCGCCTGGCGGACGCACGCTTCGTGGCGGAGCAGGTCGACGCGGGTGACCCGGACGCCGTGGCCGCGCTCTGCGCGAAGCACGGCGTCGACATCCTCATGAACCTGTGCGCGCCCAACTTCAACCCGCCGCTGCTGCAGGCCGCGCTCAAGGCCAAGGTCCACTACCTCGACACGGCGATGACGCTCAGCGAGCCGCATCCGACCGACCCGATGCACAAGTGCGGCGTCAAGCTGGGCGACAAGGAGTACGCGCTCAGCCCCGAGTTCGAGAAGATCGGCAAGTACGCCCTGGCCGGCTTCGGCGTCGAGCCCGGTATGGCCGACTTCTTCGCCCGCTACGCCGCCGACCATCTCTTCGACGAGGTCGACGAGATCGGTATCCGCGACGGTTCCAACCTCGAGATCCCCGGCGCGACCGGCATCAGCTTCGGCTTCAGCATCTGGACGACGATCGAGGAATGCAACAACCCGGCGATCGTCTTCGAGAACGGCGAGGTCCACACCATCGAGCCCTTCGCCGAGCTCGAGAAGTTCTGGCTGCCCGAGGGCATCGGCGAGGTCGAGGTCGGCCACGTCGAGCACGAAGAGGTCATCCAGATCGCCCACAACGCCGACCGTCTCAAGGGCGTCAAGAAGGCGACTTTCAAGTACGCGCTGGGCGACGAGTTCATGCAGGCGATGGAGATCTTCCGCTCGGTCAACATCGACAACAAAGAGAAGATCAAGGTCGGTAGCGTCGAGGTCGCCCCGCGCGACGTGATCGCCGCCGCGGCGCCCGACCCGAACGAGATCGGCAAGCAGTACGTCGGCCAGACGGCGGCCGGCACCTACGTCACAGGCAAGAAGGACGGCCTCGAGCGCAAGGTGTACCTCTACCAGGTCGCCGACAACAAGGAATGCGTCGAGAAGTACGGCACCCAGGTCGTCGTCGCGCAGACCGCCTTCACGCCCGTAGTCACGCTTGAACTGCTCGCGACGGGTAGCCTCGGCAGCAAGCCGGGCGACCCGAAGGCCGGCGTGTACAACCCCGAGGCCTTCGACGCCGACGACTTCGTCGCCCTCATGCCCGCGTACGAGTTCCCGGGCGGGCTCTTGGAGATCGAGTCCGAGTACAAGCTCGCGAACGACCGCCAGGCGCTGCTCGACCTGGCAAAGGACGCGGTCCCGGTCGCGTAGAAACGAGAGAACGCCTGCGGCGGCTCGGCCGGCCGCCGCCGGCTCGCAAAGCCCCTGGTCCGTGGCCGGCTGCCCTCCCCGGGCAGCCGGCCACAATTCTTCGCGGGCAACGGTTCTGCTCCATCCCCTCGTCGGCTCCCGTCGACCCGGCCGTATACTGGTGCGCACTGTCAACGTAGTGGGAGGTGCGCCGTGGGGATGCGGAGGATCGCGACGTGTGTGACGCTCGTTCTCCTGGGCCTCATGGCCGTCGCGCCAGTCGCGCAGGCGGCTCCGGGCGACAGCCTGTGGAGCCTTCGGAGCGGGTCGGCGGGCGATGACTTCGGCAGGGCCGTGACGACGAACGCGGTGGGGGACTTCGTCGCCGCCTTCGACGCGGATACTGCCGGCGTCGATCCCTTCATACGGCTGCAGTCGTTCACGGCGGTGCCCGCCTTCCCCTATTCGCCGGACTACGGTGTGGGCAACGGCGTACCCGATTCCGTCGCCGCCCTGGCCGTGGCGCCCGACGGCAGTCCCTTCCTCGCGGGCTGGACGCTCGGCGCCTCGGCCCGGCAGGACTATCTGCTGCTGCGCTACACCGCGGCAGGGTCGTTCTCGGGCCAGCGCACGTACGACGGTCCGCTCCAGGGGAGCGATGCGGCGACCGCGGTGGCGGTCGACGCCGCCGGGGCGGCCTACGTGACCGGCTCCAGCCAGTCGCGTCGCGCGAGCGGGGACTTCGACATCGTGACCGTCAAGTACGACGCCGCCGGCGTCAAAGCGTGGACGAAGCGCTTCGACGCCGCCGACCGCAACGACAAGGCCGTCGCCATCGCCACGCGCGGGTCCTACGTCTACGTGGCCGGTCGCAGCCAGCGCCCCGGTCGCGGCGACGACGTGGTGGTCGTCAAGTACGACGCAGTCACCGGGAAGGCGGTCTGGTCACGCTTCTACGACGACACCCTGCATCGCAACGACGTCCCGAAGGACCTGGTCGTGACGGCCACCGGCATCTACGTCGCCGGAGCCGGCAAGTCGGGGCGAGGGCGTCAGTCCGACGCGATGCTCCTCCGCTTCAACTTCTCCGGCGTTCTGAAGTGGGCGCGGTTCCAGGGTGGCGCCGGCATGGATACGTGGGCGGACATGCAGGCCGCCCCGGACGGGCGCATCAGGGTCGCCGGGACGCTGACCCGGACCACGACCGCAGCCGACGTCGCGACTGCCAGCTGGCGCAGCGACGGAACCCTGGCCTGGCGGGTGACGTTCTCGAGCAACGACGTTCTGGACGACGTGGGTGTGGCCCTGACGGTCGACCCGGCGGGCTCGACGTTCGTCGCCTGCCGATGCGCCAACGCGACCGACACGGACATCCGCGCGATCGGCTACGACGCGGCGGGCGTGTCGCTGTGGGTGAGCGACCCGTTCGGCTACTACGCGGGACAGGACGACGCGCCGGCGGATATCGCCGTGTCCGGCGCGACCGTGGCGGTCGTCGGTACGTCCGGCACGCCGGCCACCGGCAAGGACTACCTCGTCCTGGCGTACGAGAAGTAGCGGGAGGGCCGCGTCCCGATGCCCGGGGCGGGGGCGGCCGACGGCCGCCCCCGCCCCGCCTATCCTCCAGTGGGCTGGCGCCGAGCGCCGCCTCTCATGCCGCGCTAAGGCCTCCTGTGCGAAGATAGGCGTCCGCTCGCGGAGCGGCTCCCGGTCCGGTGACCGGCGCGGTCTTCAAAACCGTCTGCGGGGCGGTGCTCCCGTCCTGGGTGGGTTCGACTCCCATGTCGCTCCGCCAAGCCTTCTTGCAGGGCTTTGCGTCACGCAAGGCGGGCAAGAGAGCTTGTCAGCCAGGTGCAATCGGCTCGAAAGGCAGATCACCCTAGTCACCGCCTCGTCACCCTGTCACAGCGCCTCCAGCCGGTCTTCAGTCGTCATGGCGGGGGTCGGTGGGTGGACTCCTGCGACCATCGGTGACCCGACCGGCGCGGTTGCTGGTGCGGAGATCTACTCCCACTCGCCGGCGCATCACCCGCAGCTGCACGCTTCAACGAAGAAAAGGGCCACATCACCGTCTAATCCTCTCGTCGGCGTCACTTGTGTCGGCTGGCACCGAGCCCCGCCAGCCTGCGACGAGGGAGGAGCCATGAAGAGCGAGGCGAGGACGATAGCGCTCGCCGCGTCAGCCATCACTGCGCTGGTCACGATCGGCGCACTCGTGGGCTGTGGGAGCACGACGCCCATCGCAATCACGCCGAGCGCGAGCCCCGTCGCGATGCAGGTCTCAGAGCGAAACGCCCCGGACCCTGACCATTCGGGCGGCAGGCTCACGAGCTGGGGCGCCGCGCAGGAGATCGAAGACGTGTTCGTCTGCGTCAAGGAACCGGTCGAGGACACGACGACACCGCCGAGCTCGAAGGCCGGCACGGTGATGGTCGCCGACGTCACCCTCGAGAACTGCAACGTGGAGCCCAAGGACTGGAGCATCAACGAGTTCACCGCCCGCGACCAGGAGGGCCGCCGCTACAGGGCCCAGAGCAGCCCGAGCTTCTCCTCCGGCACCCTGCCACCCTCAGGGAGGGTCTCTGGACACCTGACCTTCAGCCTGCCCAAGGGGGCCACCCTCACGCGTGTCGTCTGGTATCGGCCGGTGTTCGAGTGGGTCTACCGGTGGACCTGGGAGTAGAGCGCAGCTACTGTCGCTGTCTCAACGTGAAAGGGCCGCCGGAGGGTGCGGCGGCCCCTTGCCGTCTTCGGTTCGCTGTGGGCGCTTTCGCCGTATCTCGGTCAGTCATGCCCTACCGGCAAAGCTGCCCCGGAGCCTGTGATCTACCTTGCCGCTTGCGCCGCCTTGGCGAACCCCACGACGTCGCTGACATTCTGAACGGGCGTGATCGTGAAGGCCTGCGGGATGGCGATCGAGTTGAGGTAGCGTGCGATTGCCTGGAGGCTGTCTCCTTCGAGTACGGCAAACGCCACGTGGTCGGGTGCGCCCCAGAGCAGGGCGTGCACCTGGACGTTCAGTTCCTTGCCGAGCGCTTCGAGTTTGTCCATCGATGTGATGAACGCCGGCACCATCTCACTGTGATAGGCGGGGCAGGTGTCGGCAGTGTGCGTCATGGTGACATGGAACAGCATGGCTATGCCCTCCTTGCGAAGACTGAAGTAATACGTGTGCCTCTCTCACGTACCTCCAACCGTGGGAGCCGACACCAGCTCCGCCCGCCGTGTGTACCTGAGACAGCGGATGACGCACCTACCACTGGTAGCCTCTGGTTCGGCCTCTTCTGGGACTCAGATAGGCCCAGAGAGCCGTCCGATCACGCGGCGCTGGAGCTTCAAAACCGTCTGCGGGGCGGTGCTCCCGTCGTGGGTGGGTTCGACTCCTATGTCGCTCCGCCAAGCCTTGCAGGGCGTCATGGGGATCGGGCCATCGCCGTGCCTCGCGAAATGCTTGCGCGAATACCATCGAGGGCGTATACGCATGTTCATAGGAATCGGGGACTCCCGAGAGACGCAGCCCATCAGGCGGGAGACTTGATTCGCCGGTGGCACGTCGCCGTCACCAAGACCGACGGGGGGCCACTGGTGCGAGCGGTCCGTGAGTCGGTCTTCGTGCTGCATCGGACACGGCTCAGGGAGACGACGAAGGGGGAGGGACTCGTGAGACGCAAACCAGTGTTGGCCGTGGTCCTCTGTCTGGGCGTGGTCGTCCTGCTCGGAGTCGGCGCCTCGCCGGCGGCGGCGGCGGCCTGCGTGGACTGTCACGCCGTGCCGCCCGACGGCCCACCGGCTCCCCACGGCGTCCTCGTTGCCGCCGTCAGCGACTGCACGACCTGCCACAAGGGCATGAGCCCGCATCCCGCGTCGCTGAGGATCCCGGGTCTGTCGCTCGGGGGGAAGTCGTCCGCCGCTGGACTCGTGCTGACGGGCAAGCTTTGGCAGCCGGGCCTGGTCATGTTCATCGACGGTCCCAACGGGTCCTACGAGTTGAAGGTCGGGCTCGCCGACGTCACCGTCTACCTGCAGCAGCGGCTCTGGGCCGATACCGAGTTCACGGATCTGGCTCAGGTGACCACCGATGCGGGGATGTTCAGCGAAGGCGCGTACAGCTACACGGTGCCGTCACCGGCGCCGTTCGCAGCCTACCGCGCCATCGCCCAAGGCACGGTGGTCACGTCAGACCCCGGGTCGGGCAGCATCTGGCGGCCGGCGGCGCGGGACCTCTTGCCGAAACCGAGGCTGACGCTCAAGCTGGGCGGCCTCACGAACGGGTCCATCGGTCTCGGACGGAAGCTCAAGGTGAGCGGCACGGTGGCGCCCACCGATCTTGCCGGCCAAGACGTCTTCGTGAAATGGCAGAAGAAGGTGGGTCGCATGTGGGCCGACGTCAGGGACCACAACGCGACGATCGGCGCCACCGGCACCTACAGTTGGGCGCCCACGATGAGGCAGCGCGGTGTCTTCCGCATCCGCGCCAGGCTCTGGCCGACCACAGACACCACCGGCGTCGCGACGACCTGGCGCCAGTTCACGGTGAAGTAGCGCAGATCGCAAGGGATCGCGAATGGACTGAGCTCAGCGGCACTCGATCCACACGACGGCGTAACGTCCGGCGTCGGACAGTGAAGCGAGCAGCCCGTGAGGTCGCTCGTCGTGTCCTGCGACCAGGCGGTGCCACGCCTTCCTGATGTCCAGGCGGGGGGCGATCAGCCGCCCGAGCTCTGTCCGCGAGACCTCATGCATCTTCACGCCCCGCTCGAGCCAGCGGCCCTCGCGGTCGTGCAGCCACTCGGGAGGCCGGTCGCGATCTGTCGGGCACTCGACGTCGCAGATCACGTCGGCGCGGTCCCACCAGTCTCGGCCCCACGCCTCCCAGTCCTCGTCTCCGTGCAGACGCAGCAGCTTGTGGACCATCATCGCCGGGCTCCCCGTCGTCGTTCGTCGCCTGGAAGATGTATCGGACGAAAGGGCCCAGAATCCTTAGCGGTGGCTCGGCCGGGCGGTGGGGCTGCCTCAGAGGCGGCCTCGACCGCCGCCTTCCGGCGTCAGCGTGCCGTCTGTGCGAAGAGGTCCGGGAACGTCTCGATGAGCTTGTCTGTGATCCGGCGCGCGTTCTCGACGTCGGTGTGCACGCCGTCGTAGAAGGCGTCGGGGTCGCCGTCGAAGCTGGAGACTTCGGTGAGATCGATGAAGTGGAAGCGGTACGTGGCTCGCAGCCGCTCGAAGTAGGCGACGAACTCGTCCTGCCGTTCCTGCCAGTGGTGTTCCCGGAACACAGTCAGCACCTGGGGGTGCACCGGCATGGAGACGATGATGGGCTCAACGCCGTAGTCGTTCAGCAGGCCGAGCGTCTGCTCGAAGTAGTCGCGCGCTCTGGAGCCGGTGGGGACCGCCGACTTCGGCGACGACTGCACCTTCGGCAGCATGCGTCTGACGTAGACCCGCAGGGAGTGCGCCAGCGTCACGCCGCGTTCCCTCTTCGTGTCGTACGGGTTGTGAAGGAGCATACCCGTGCTGGAGTAGCGGCGGGCGGCCGTCACCCTCGCAGCCGCCGCGACCTGGGCCGGGTCGGTCGACAGGAGCTTCGCCTGGGTCCAGAGCAGCGCGGTGGGGAGGTACTTGTTCAACCGTGGGTCCTGCACCAGCCCAGGATCGAGGTCCCTGCTGTAGAGGAGGGACTTCTGCACGCCCCAGATCCAGAGCGGCGCGCTTGTGGGGGCGCGGTCGTGCAGGAAGTGCGCGAAGACGAAGGCGTCTTCGGCCTTGCCGTTGGTCATGGCGAGGTTGTAGCCGGGGAGGCCCGTCTTCTTCTCGAGGTAGGCGGGGTCGAAGCGGACGCTGCGCGACCCGCCGAAGAAGATCACCTGCGGGTCGTAGCCGAGCTCCTCGATCTGATCCGCCTTCAGGGTGCGTTCGGACGGGTAGAGGAGGTCGGCCGGCCAAGACAGGTCGATGCCGAAGGAGGCCGGCCGGTCACTCTCAGTGGCGGCGGCGGACTCGCAGGCGGCGAGGACGGCAGGCAGGGGCAGCGTGGCCAGGCCGGCGATCAGGAGCAGCAGCCATCGCCGGCCCCGCCTGTGTCGTGCCTGCCTGTCCCGTGTGCCTGGGATGCGGCCGGCCCTCCTTCGCTGCCGGGGATCACTCGGCCTGGTCGATGGACTCGCCGGCCGCTTCGACAGCTCCAGTGTAGCGGCCGCGCCCGGTCCCGGCCGCATGATAGCGGAGTCAGGGCCGCAGGTGGGCCGGCGCGGCGGCGCGTTCCCAGTCGCTGCGCCCCCGCCGTCCCCTGTCGCTTTGCTCGCGCATCCCCTGTTGCTTGGCTCGCGCGTCCTCTGTTGCTTGGCTGCGCGTCCTCTGTTGCTTCACCCGGCCATCCCGTAGGGTTCGACGATATGGACGGCATCGATCATCGCGACGACCAGAAGAACGCCCTCCCCGCGGGCTTCACGGTGAGGCGCGCGCGTCCCAGCGACGCCGCCGCCGTGACCGCCCTCGTCGCGACCTCGCAGGAGGAGCTGCACGGCGAGGCCGAGGTCAGCAAGGCGAGCGTCCTGGCGAAGTGGCAGGCGCCGCGCTTCGACCTGAACAGGGACGCATGGCTGATCGAGACGGAGGCGGCGAGCACGGGCGGGCGGAGCGCAGCCGGGCCCGCCAAGGCGCCGCTGGTGGTGGCCTTCGGCGCAGTACGCGAGTCCAGCCCGGGGCAGTTCGAGGGCAACCTCACCGTGCATCCGCGCTTCGCCGGACGCGGTCTCGGCGCCTACGTCCTGGCTCGCCTCGAGGACCGCGTGCGTGAGGCGGCGGAGGGAGAGAGCGATGGGTCGGCGGTACTGCACACCTGGAGCAGCAGCGCCGACACCGCCGAGGTCGCGCTCTACCTGGCTTCGGGCTTCGAGCGCGTGGCCGCCTTTTCGCGCATGGAGAAAGAGCTCGGGACCGACACGGAGGAGCCGATGTGGCCGCCCGGCATCGAGCCGCGCGCGTTCCGCCCGGGCGAGGACGACCGGGCCGTCTTCACCGCGCTGGTCGAGGCCTTCGGCGAGGACGCCGACGACCTGCCGGACGCCGAGCAGTGGAGCCGCGACGTCGTGCAGGACCCGCGCGCCCAGCCCGCGCTGTGGCTGCTCGCCTGCGAGGGCGAGCGCGTCGCCGGCGTCGGTGATCTGCGCGCTGAAGGAGCCGCAAGGGCATCGTCGAGCGCCTCGCCGTGCGCCCCGCCTGGCAGGGCCGCGGGATCGGCGGTGCGCTGCTGCGCGCCGCCTTCCAGGCGCTGCGCGCCGGCGGCGCGACCCAGGTCGCCCTGGCCGTCCAGCTCGGCGTCGCCGTCGAGGCGCTCGACCTGTACCGGCGCGCCGGTATGACCGAGGTGCGCCGCATCGAGTTCTTCGAGAAGACGATCGGCCGGCCGGCGAGCTGACGCTCGGCCGGCCGGCGGCTCGGCCCCGGCCGGCCGCCCGCCGCTCCGCGGTCCGGTATCATGCTGGCCACCGGGCCGGGCCGGAGATACTCGGAGCAGAGCCCGGCGGCAAAGGAAGGACCGCACCATCCCCACCATCCCAGAGAGGCGCAGTAGACGCGGGCAGGGCCGCAGCAGACGCGGTGAGGGCCGCAGTGGACGCGGGCAGGGCCGCAGTGAACGCGGGCAGGGTCGGCGACAGCTGCTGCTCCTGGTCGCCGGCCTCGCCGTCGCGGCCGTGGTCGCCGTCGTCGCGGTGATCGCCCTGGCCGGCGACGACGGTCCGGCGAACGCGTCGCCGCAGTCGTCCAAGCCGACCCCGACGGCCGGCAAGGGCGACGTGCGCGACTGGCCCCAGGACCTCATCTATCCCTCCGAGCGCAGCTTCAAGGCCGACCAGATCGAGGCGCTCGGCTACGACCCGCAGGTGATCTTCTTCGGCGGGTCGCGCAGCGTCCGCTTCGACCCGGCCTACCTCGAGAAGAAGACCGGGCTCCAGGGCTTCAACCTGGCCATGACCAACGGGCTGCCGGTCGACGCCTGGGCCTTCGCCCACTACCTGCACCGCCGCGCGCCCGGCACCAAACCCCTCTGGATCTGGGGCATCCAGACCTCGACCCTGTACCCAAGACCACTCGAACCCGGGCTGATCCAGGACCCGCGCCTGAACAAGTACCTGCCGACATCGTTCCTCTGGAAGGAGGCGGCCGCGCTGCCGACCGACCCGGCGGACGTCCCGTCGGTCGGGCGCACCGCGAACCGGCGGTACTCGAAGGAAGGCATGGTCGTCTACAACCCGTACGACGCGGCCAGAGCGCGGGGCCTGACGCTGGACCGCGCGCTGCGCGTCTACACCAAGCGCGCGCTCGAGAAGTTCGCCGAGCAGAAGACGCCGGACCCGGTCTACTTCGAGAAGACGCTGGGGCTGCTCAACCGCTACGGGATCACTCCCATCCTCATGTCGATGCCGATCCACCCTCAGGTCCTCGCGGTGCTGCGCGAGCGCGGCTGGCAGGCGCGGCAGGACGCGTTCGTCGCCTACATAGACGGTCTGCGCGCGAAGTATGATTTTCGCTTCATCGATCTCTCCGACATCTCGAGCTTCGGGGGCGACCCCAACCACTTCTACGACGGCGTGCACATGGACGCCGAGAACGCGCGGAAGGTGACCGACAAGTTGGTGGAGACCTTCCCGGATCTCTTCAAGGAGGCAGGGGGAGACTGACGGCAGCGGGGGCCTGGGGACGGGCCGGCTCGGAGGGGAGCCGGGATGGAGGATGGCGCGTCGCGTTCCTCGCGCTGCTGGTGGCGGCCGTCGTCGCGCTGCCCGTCCTTCGCTCCGGCCCGGCGGCAGGCTCTGCACAAGGCGCCGGCGCCGTGCCGGTGGCCGGCTCGCCGTACCCGGCGCGGCCGGCGATCGCCCGGGCGCTCGACTGGGCCGCCGGGCGCGAGGGTGACGTCGCCGTCGCGGTCGTGGCGAGCGACGGCACCGTGCGCGGCCTCAAGCTGACGAAGCAGTACCCCGCCTACAGCCTGTCCAAGGCGATGCTCCTGGTGGCCTACCTGAGGACGCACGCCTCGGTGGACGCCGAGATGCGTGCCGTGCTGACGCGGATGATCGAGCACTCCGACAACGCCGCCGCCGATCTCGTCCTCGCCGAGATCGGCGGCGGCGCCGGCCTTGCCTCCTTCGCGAAGTCGGCCGGTATGACCGGCTTCTCGGCGGGCCGCTCGTGGCTGGACAGCCGGGTCACGGCGAAAGACCAGGCCCTGTTCTTCTACCGGATGGACCGCTGGGTCCCCGACGCGGAGCGGCCCTTCGTGCGCCGTCTGCTCGGGGGCGTGACGCCGCGGCAGCGCTGGGGCATCCCGGCGGCCGCCGAGCCGCTGGGCTGGTCCGCCTACCTCAAGGGAGGCTGGTCGATCGGCAACGCCTACATGACGCAGGCGGCCCGGCTCGAGCTCGGCGGCCGCCGCTTCGCGGTGGCCGTCCTCACGCAGGGAAACCCCGACTGGACCTACGGGTTCGGCACGCTCAAGGGGGTCGCGGGCCTGCTTCTCGGTCAGACGGCGAGCGACACCTACGTGGCTCAGGTGCTCTGAGCGTAAGCGATGGCGGTGATCGTCAGCGTGAGGTCACCTGCCGGGCGGCGCCAGGGCACGGCCTCGCCGAGGCGGGCGCCCATCAGGGCCTGGGCGAGGGGCGACGCGTAGCTCACCTTCAGCGTGGCGAGGTCGGCCTCGTCCTCGCCGACGATGCTGAAGGTGCGCGTGTCGCCCCGGTCGTCCACCGTGGTCACGACCGCGCCGAAGGCGACCTCGCCGGCCGGCTGCGCCGCAAGCTCCACGGGGATCGCCGTTTCGAGCCGCCGGCGGAGGTAGCGCAGGTCGCGGTCCAGGTGGCGGAGCTGCTCGGCCGCGACCGGGTCGTCGCCTTGCGCGACCATGTCGCCGCGCCCTTCCTCGAGTCCGGCGATCTTCTCCTCGAGCTGCCGCAGACCCGCCGGCGTCACGTAGTTGGGGTGCTCGCTGACGGCGCGGTCCGGCAGGTCGTCGCCGGGGGCGTCCGGTTCGGGCTCTTTGACGAACGCTCTGCTCATCGCTCGATCCGATCTCTGAGTGGCCTTGCCGCTCTCACGTGCGTGTCCAGGATGGCACCGGGACCGCCGTACGCAGGCAGGCTTCGCGGTCCCCGTGTCACTTCCTGTGACAGGGTCCCCGTCGCGTGGAATGATGAGCCATCAGGGTCGGACGAAAGGGGGGAATATGCCGGACAGCGTCTACAGGATCGTCGAGGTCATCGGCACCAGTCCCAATTCATGGGAGGAGGCGGCGAAGAACGCCGTCGAGAAGGTGGCTACCACGGTGCAGGACCTGCGTGTCGCCGAGGTGGTCGAGTTCGACATGAAGATCGAGGCCAACAAGGTGACGGCCTACCGCGCCAAGGTGAAGGTCTCGTTCAAGTATCACGACGAGCTGAACGACTAGGCAGGCGGCGAGGCGGCGCCGGGAGGGCAGATGCCCTCCCGGCGCCGCCTTCGCGTCTCTCGCCTCATCCCCCCCCGCCCTGTTTGTCTTCCCCGTCCTATTTGGGTAAGAAGCAAGCGACCCGCTCCCGACCCGTGAGGTGCGACGCCATGCTTGACCCGAAGATGGAGAAGACGATCAACGCGCAGATCAACGCCGAGCACTACTCGGCCTTCCTGTATCTCGCCATGGCCGCCCAGTTCGCCGACCTCGGCATGCCCGGAGGGCAGAGCTGGATGACGACCCAGTACAAGGAAGAGCTGGTCCACGCGCAGGTGTTCTTCGACTACCTGATCGAGCGCGGCGGCCGCGTCAAGCTCGAGACGATCGCGAAGCCGGGCGCGAAGTGGGCCTCCGGCACGAAGATGTTCGCCGACGCGCTGGCCCACGAGCAGAAGGTGACGGGCCTGATCCACGACATGGCCACGCTCGCCCTGGAGCTCAAGGACCACGCCACCTACCAGTTCCTGCAGTGGTTCATCGGCGAGCAGGTCGAAGAAGAGGCCACCGCGACCGACATGCTGCAGAAGTTCACGATGGCAGAGAAGGACGCGGCGGGCCTCTACCAGCTCGACAAGGAGCTGGGGACGCGCGTCTTCGCCTCGCCGACGGTCTACGTGTGGGAAGGCGCGGCTCCCTGAGACGAGAGCGGCCTTACCAGCAGCAGGCAGGGGTTGTCAGGGCCCCACACCTCGGGCAGCTCTTCGAGCGGGATGAAGCCGACGGCCTGGTAGAAGGCGCGCGTCGCCGCGTAGTTCGCATCGGGCTTGCTCGGCCCGCGGGTCTTCACGTGCAGCAGCGAGCAACCGGCGGCGCGGGCGAAGCCGGCCGCCGCCTCGACGAGGCGGCGGCCCACCCCGCGCCCCTGCCACTCGCGGCATACCGCCATGACGTGCAGCTCCATCGCCCGGTCGCTGGTCTGCTTGAGCGTGACGAAGCCGACGAGCGCGTCGCCCTCCTCGGCGACGAAGGTCGGCAGCTCCTCGGCCGCTTGCCCGTACTCGACGATCGATTGCTCGATGCCGAACCAGTCCGGCAGGCCGCGGAGCAGCGCCTCGGCCCGGTCTCCCTGCCGGGCGACCGGGCCCCGCACTACGAAGCCGGTCACGTCACGTCGCGGCGCATCGTCGTGTAGACCGCGACGACGCTGACCGCGGCGATATAGCCGAGGCTCACGAGGAACGCCTGCGGCCTCGTGAGCCCGATATCGCTCTCGGCCCCGACGGTGAGCGCGCCGCTCACGACCTGTTCGAGGGCGCTGAAGGGCAGGTACTGGCCCACCCCGGGCTTGAGCCCGAAGATGATGCTCTCGACGCCGAGCGCCCAGATCAGCGTCCCGGCCACGGTGACGGGCTGGTTGCGGAAGAGCGCTCCCAGACCGACGCCGAACGAGGCCATAAGGCCGGCCGTGACCAGCACCAGGGCGATCGTCTTGGCGGTCTCGCCCGTGGTGATCGAGCCGAGGTCCAGCTCCAGACCGCGCACCTGGTAGCCGATCAGCGCGACCAGGACGAGGACCACTCCGACGACGGCGAGCACCACGACGCCCACGACGAAGCAGACGGCGAGCTTCACGGCGATCACCTGCCAGCGCCGCGGCGTGACGAGGTAGCTGTACGTGATCGTGCCGTGCCGGTACTCGTTGGTCATGCTGAGGATGCCGAACACGAGGCCGAGCAGCGGGACCAGCGTGGCGCCGGCGAGGACCATGCCGGCCGCCCCCTCCTGCTCGAGATCGTTGCCGGAAGCGATCGAGAGCACGAGGATCGCCGGTACGACGCTGACGAGCACGGCGGCGATGAAGAGGCCGAGTGCGGTGCGGGTGCTCCGCAGCTTGAGGACTTCGGCGGCGACGAGGTCGATCACAGGGACTCCCGCCTGGTGCCGGCGATCGACAGGAAGACGTCCTCGAGGCTGGGCTGTTCGGTAAGCAGCTCGTGGAGCACGATGCCGTGCTCGAGGGCGAGCTGCCCGACCTCGGCGCTGCTGGGGCCACGGATCGCCAGGGCCTGCTCGAGGCGGTTGACGGCCGCGCCGTGTTCGGCGAGTAGCTCCTGCAGGCGTTCCGCCTGGGGCGAGCGCACGCGCACCACCCGCGCGGCGCGGCCGCCCAGCTCCCCGATGGGCGCCTGCGCGAGCAGACGCCCCTTGCTGATGATGAGCACGTCGTCGACCGTCTGCTCGACCTCGGCGAGCACATGGCTCGAGACGAGCACGGTCTTGCCCTCGGCCGAGCGCGCTCGCAGGAAGGTGCGCAACCAGCGCATGCCCTCCGGGTCGAGGCCGTTGGCGGGCTCGTCGAGAAGCAGCAGCTCCGGGTCGCCGAGCAGCACGCAGGCGAGGGCGAGACGCTGCCGCATCCCGGTCGAATAGCCCTTCACGGCGCGCTTCGCCGCGTCGCGGAGCTCGACCAACTCGAGGCACTCCTCGACGCGTTTGTTCGGGACGCCGGAGGCGCGTGCCACGACGCGGAGGGCGTTCCTGCCGGAGCGGCCGGGGTGGAAGCCCGACGCGTCGAGCAGCGCGCCCACCCGCGTCCACGGCCGCGCCAGGTCGGCGTACTTGCCGCCGAGCACGCTCACGCCGCCCGACGAGGGGCGCACGAGGTCGACGATCATCCGCAGGGTGGTCGTCTTGCCGGCGCCGTTCGGCCCCAGGAAGCCGGTGATCGTGCCGGGCTGGATGGCGAAGCTCACGTCGTCGACGGCGAGGACCTTGCCGAAGCGCTTGGTCAGTTTGTCGATCTGGATGACAGGCGCCACAGTCCTCCCTCAGGCGGCATGATCACTCCCGCTGGCTGGCCTTACCGGCCGCGGCCACTGGGGAACCGTACCAAAAAGGCGGGCGGCGGGCCTACGGCCCGCCGCCCGCCCGAGCGTGCTACGGCGCGACGCGCCGCTCCTACTCCGTCTCGGCGCGTCCCCCGCTCCGCCGCAGCAGCACCACAACGGCGCCGGCGACCACGACGAGCACGACGACGATCACGACGATCAGCGTCGTGTTCGATCCGCCGCCGCCGCTCGACTCCGTCGCCGCCTTCGGCTCGACGAAGCGGTACGTGTCGATGTTGTTGTAGCTGTACAGGACGGTCCCCTGCTGGCCCTCCGCCGCCTCACCCGGCACGGGCACCCAGCCCTGCCACTTGCCGGTGTTGTAGGCCTCGAGCTGCGCGGGGTAGGTCAGGATGGCGTACGCGGCGCCCTTGTAGAAGATCTCCTGCATCTGCTCGATGATCGGCTGGCGCGCCGCCTCGTCGATGGTCTGCGACTGCTCGTCGTTCAGCTTCGTGTACTCGGGATCGGTCCAGAGGCAGTCGTTCCAGCCCTCGATCTGCTGCGGCGTGTAGATGCTCAGCATGAACTGCGGGTCCACGTCCTGGGTCCAGTACCAGATGAACATGTCCCAGTCGGGAGCGTAGTTGCTGTCCTCGTCGTAGGCGTACTGGTAGTCGATCAGCGTGCCGGCGTCGACCACCTGGAAGTCCAGCTTGATGCCGACGTCCCTGAGCCAGTCGACGATCAGCTTGCCGGCCGTCTGGTTGTCGGTCGCGTCCGTGGTGGCGACGCAGCGCAGGACGAGCTTCTTGCCGTCCTTGGTCTCACGCATGCCGTCGCCGTTCACGTCCTTGTAGCCGGCCTCGTCGAGGATCTGCTTCGCCTTCTCCGGGTCGTAGGTGAAGCGCATCTCCTCCGGCGGCTCCCAGTGATACTTCGAGGTCGGGACGATCAAAGACGAGCCCACGGTCGCGTACCCCTGCTCGGCCACCTCGACGACCTTGTCGCGGTCGACCGCCCAGTTGACGGCCTCGCGGAACTTCTGGTCGAGCAGCACCGGATTGCCCTTCGAGTACTTGCTGTCGTAGCAGTTCATGGCGAGCTCGGTGAAGCGCCAGGACACAGCCTGGTTGGTGGTGAGGCCAGGCACGTTGCCGAGGCTCTCGAACTGGGCGAGGGGGACGTCGATGGCCCCGTCGATGGCGCCGAGCTTGAGGTCGCTCGCCATCGTGTCGGGGTTCGTGTAGGCCTCGAGAAGGAGCTCGTCGATCTTGGGCGCTCCACCCCAGTAGTCCTTGTTGGCCTGCAGCTTGACGTACTTGCCCTTCTTGAAGTCGACCACCTGGAACGGCCCCGAGCCGATGATCGGCGGCGGGTTCTGGAAGGAGTTGCCCGCGTCCTTGCCGCTGATCTTGCTCCAGACGTGCTCGGGCAGGATCGGCACGACCATCTTGAGCATGTTGGCCTTGGGGGCCGAGGTCGTGATCTTCACGGTGGTGTCGTCCACGGCCTCGGCCGTCGTGATGCCGTCGGTGTAGACCGCGAGGTTAAGCAGCTCGTTGTCGTTGATGTAGTTGAACGTGAAGGCGACGTCGCGGGCGGTGACGGGCTCGCCGTCCTGCCAGGTGGCGTCGCTGCGGATCGTGAAGGTCCACGTCTTGCCGTCGTCCGAGACCTCCCAGGCCGTGGCCAGCTCGGGACGCGGGGCCATGGTCTTCGGGTCGAAGCCGACGAGGAAGTCGTAGTTGAGGTGCCAGACCATGTAGCTGGTGCCCTGGATCCCGATGAAGGGGTTCAGGTTGTCAGGCTCCTCGAGCCAGCCGACGCGCAGCGTGACGGTGTCGGGCGCGGGGCTGGCGGACTCCGCGGGCGCGGCCGCGACCCAGACCAGGGCCGCGAACAGGACGATGAGGAGGGCGGCCGCTGTCGTTGCGAGCCTGCCCTTGGTCCGGTACGTCATTCCGTGCTCCTTTCGAGGGTGTGGATGTGTCGGCCCCGATGGAAGAGGGCCGAGGCCCTCGTCGTCCCGTTGGCGCTCCGCGATCTCCCCGTCATCGCGTCTTCCGAGGGTCGGCCATGCGCGCGAGCATGGCGGCGGTCTCGGCGTCGAGGGTGAAGGCCGGGGGCTCGGCACGCAGCTCGTGCAGGCGCGCGTGCACGCGCGCGAGCAGCGTGCTGCCGCCCCCGGCCCGCCAGTGCTCGTGGGTCTGCTGGTCGATCAGCCGCGCCTGCCAGAACGAGCGGTGCCGCTGCCGGGTCATGCGCCGCGCGAGGTGGTTGCCGCCCGGGCCGACCGCGTCGATCTCGTCGAGGGCGAGTGATGCGTCGTCGAGGGGAAAGCCGTCGAGGACGGCGCGGGCGTAGCCGGCGAGCTCGTCGCCGAGCACCATGGCCTCGAGCGAGCCCTGCAGGCCGGCCTCGAGGTAGCCCACGTCGTGCAGGAGTGTGGCCCGCGAAAGCGACCCGATGATCGTGGAGATGCCCATCTCCAGGGCCCACTGCTCGTCGAGCAGCTTGCTGTCCGAATGGCCCGCGTAGGACCAGCTCGGCAGCCCGTACCAGGTCGCCAGGTCCAGCATCGCCTGGTCGCCCGCGAACACGCCCGGCGCGCCGTACACGTCCACGAACGTACGCAGGTTGATCGCGCCGACGCCGCTGCCGTACACGAAGCAGGCGCCGGGCGCGGCGAGCTGGTGCACGACGAGGCCGGCGAGCAGCTCGGCGTTGGCGACGAGCACGACGGCGGGCACCGACGCCGGCGCCGTCGTGCCCGCGGATGGCGAGCCGGCGAGGACCAGCGGTATGCCGAGCTGCGCGCAGGTGATCGCCTTGTCGCAGCAGACGTCGTCGAGCATCAGCGGCGGCGAGGTCATGGCGAGGCAGGCGAGGCTGCCGGCCTCGCCACAGGCGGCCGCCATCTCGTGCATGACGCGCAGGGGCCCGCCGCCGAAGGGGCTCGAGGCGACGATGGGCTTGCGCGTGGCGCCCAGCATCGCGACGAACTGCGTCGTGTCGAGCGCGTCGGGGTCGACGTCCTCGGGCAGCGCCATGGACATCACGAAGTCGACGTTGGGGAGCTGCTCGGCGAGCGCCGCCGCGGCGGCGACGTCGTCGAGACGGCCGCGGCGGCGCTCGCCCGTGTCGGCGTCCCTCACGTACATGCAGTCGGGGCCGGTGCCGTAGAAGGGGCCCGCACCTGCGACGAGCTCGAGCGGCGCCGTCTCGCCGCCCCTGGGCGCCAGGCGCCACGTGCGGGCGGCGCTCGCCAGGGCTTCCGCGACCAGGGCGCGCGGCAGGCGCACCCGGGTGCCCTCCACCCGCGCGCCCGCCCGCGCGCAGCGGTCGCGCGCGCCCTCGTGGCGCATCTCGACCCCGGTGCGTTCCAGCAGGGTGAGGGTCGCGTCGTGCAGGCGGGCGCACCCGTCCTCGCCCACGACCCTGAGTGTCATCCGATCCATCCGCGCCCTTTCACGCCGTGCCCTCGCCGACACTGCGGCCGGGGACGACTCCGCGTGCCCGGCCCGCCCCACAGGGGGACGCCGGCGTCAACAGGGACCGCGTTCGAGGAAGAGCTTGAACCAGAGGGCGCCGAAGTGGCGGCCGGCGTGACCACGGCGGAAGAGCCCAGCGAAGTCCGAAGCGGAAGAGCGCGTGCGGGGGCGGCCCTCGAAATGCGCGGACTGCCGCAAGCGCTGCACCGGATCCATTGCCCTCCCCCAGGTGGACTGGGGCCGATTCAACGTCCGGCTCCGATGAGTGTCAAGCCGGGCGCGAGCCTGTACGATGCTGGTGAGCCGTCGTCTAGCCGACCGGGGAGACACGAATGCGACCAGCGCCCTTCGCCCTCGAACGTTACTTCGCCCGCTACGAGTTCAGCGCTCCCTACCTGCTCTCGAGCTCAGACTGCGACGGACTGCCGATGAACGAGGTCCTCGCGATGGCCGGCGACGAGGCCCGCCAGCTCTGGCAGGGGCTGCGCCTCAGCTACACCGAATCGCTCGGCCTGCCCCAGTTGCGGGCGGAGATCGCCGGCCTGTACGAGGGTATCGCCGGGGACGACGTGCTGGTCGGCGCCCCCGAGGAGCTCATCTTCGTGGCGATGAACGCCCTGCTCAGGCCCGGCGACCGCGTCGTCTGCACGTACCCCGGCTACCAGTCTCTCCACGAGGTCGCACGGGCCATCGGCTGCGTCGTCGACCTCTGGCAGCCGCGCCAGCAGGGGAGCTGGCGTTTCGACCCGTCGGACCTCCGGGGGATGCTTCGCCCGGGCACGCGGATGGTGATCGTCAACTTCCCGCACAACCCGACGGGCGCGCTCCCGACTGCGGCGGAGTTCCGCGAGATCCTCGCCTTGGCGCGCGAGGCTGGGGCACGGGTCTTCTGCGACGAGATGTATCGCCTGCTCGAATACGACAAGGCCGACCGCCTGCCGTCCGCGCCGGAGGTCGACGAGGCGGCCATCTGCCTCTCGGGCATGTCGAAGGTGTTCGGGATGGCAGGCACGCGCATCGGCTGGCTCGTCTCGAGGGACGCCCAGGTGCTGGAGGACTGCGCCGCCTTCAAGGACTACACCACGATCTGCAGCAGCGCCCCGAGCGAGGTGCTCGCCCTGATCGGGTTGCGCTCGCGCGCCGCTATCATCGAGCGCCATCGCTCCCGCATCCTGCGTAATCTCGACGTGCTGCAGACCTTTGTCGAGCGGCATGCGGAGCGTTTCGCCCTGGCGCCGCCCCGCGCCGGCAGCGTCTGCCTGCTGCAGGTGCGCGGCGGCGGCGCCACCGAGCTCGCGCGGAGCAGTGTGGAGCAGGCCGGCGTCATGCTCGTCCCTTCGAGCGTCTTCCAGTTCGGGGACGAGCACGTGCGCATCGGTCTCGGGCGCGAGAACATGTCCGACGTGCTGGGGCGCTTCGAGCGCTGGCTCAACGAGGCGCCGCCGAAGGCCGGCTGAGCCCGTCCCGATCGCACGTCGCCGCTCCCCCCGGCAGCCCGCAGCGCGGCCCACCGGTCAGGCAGGTCGATCGGGCTGCACTCTTGTCAATCCCGCCCGGGTGCGTCATCGTTGAGGTTGCACAATATTGTTCAGGCGTGCGCCCGCGCTTTGAGCCCTAAGCAGCACGGCGTGCGGCGCCGCGATCAGCTAGGGGGGCTGATGGACGAGCGAGAGATCGTAGCAAGGAACGAGAAGGACCTCGTGGGGTTGTGCCGCGAGGCGAGTCGGGGGGCCATCACAAGGCGGCAGTTCGTCGAGCGCGCCCTTGTCCTCGGCCTGTCGGCCGGCGCCGTGGGCGCGCTCGTCGGAGCGTGCGGCGGCGATGACACCACCGCCGACGCGTCGGCGAGCCCGGCCCCGATGGACGAGACCAAGCCGGACGAGATCGTCTTCTTCAACTGGACCGACTACATCGATCCAGGGGTCAAGAAAGCGTTCACGAAGGCGGAGGGCATCAAGGTCAAGGAGGTCTACTTCTCGAGCAACGAGGAGCTCCTGGCCAAGCTGCGCGCCGGCGCCAAGGGCTACGACGTGATGGTGCCCAGCGACTACATGGTGCACATCATGATCAAGAGCGGCCTCATGGAGCCGCTCGACATGAAGTACCTGCCGAACTTCCAGTACGTAGGCCAGACGTTCAAGAACCCGAACTTCGACAATCCGCAGGAGAACGGCGGCAACAAGTACAGCGTGCCTTACTTCTACGGCACCACGGGCTACTGCCAGCGCACGGACAAGGTCCCTACCCTGCAAACACGGTGGGATCCCCTGTGGGACACGCAGTACAAGGGGCAGATCAACCTTCTGGACGACGAGCGCGAGTGCTTGGGTATGGCGCTGAAGAAGCTTGGTTTCTCGAACAACACGAAGAGTCAGGACGAGCTCGATCAGGCGACGCAGATCCTGATCGATCAGAAGCCGCTCGTGTCGACCTACGACTCGGTGAACATGAAGCGCGCCATGGTGCAGGGACAGTCCTTCGTGATGTGCTGGGACGGCGACGTCCTCATGGGCATCGACACGATGGGCGGCGACGCTCAGGCCAAGAAGCTCCTGCACTACGTGCTGCCTGAAGAGGGGTTCTGCCTCTGGACCGACGGAATGGGCATCCCGAAGGGCTTCAACAGCAAGTACGGCGCCCACGTCTTCATGAACTACCTGATGGATCCGAAGGTCGCCGGCACCAACGCGAGCTGGGTGTGGTACCTCTCCGCGATCATCCCGGCGTCGTGGGACTACACCGACAAGTTCGCCCTCACGCTGAGCCCCAGCGACGCGGACCTCGCGAGGAGCGAGCAGCTGGACGACGTCGGCGAGTTCGCGACCGCCTACTCCGACGCGTGGCGGCAGGTCAAGAGCGCCTGACGCGCGGCGTCTGACAGAGATGGTCTCTCGGCGGGGAGGGCGGCGGCCTGCGGCCGCCGCCCTCCCCGCCCTTTCTTTCTCGCGGTTTTGTGCCTGCGAGCACAAAGGTTCGGCAGGCGCTGCGTGGAGGGCCATGCTCGCGCCCAGGACCTAACCAAACCTTGCCATCGCGGGGTTTCGGGGGCATTCTAGGCGGCGAAGCGGTTCTGTCGACTGCCACGCCGGGCCGGTAAGGGAGCAGCCAGGCCAGCGGGGCGAGAGCATCGAGGGGGTCTCATGAGGGACGAGGATGTGGTGCGCCGGCACGAGAGTGAGCTGATCGGCCTGTGCAAGGAGGCGGCGCGCGGCGGCATCACGCGGCGGCAGTTCATGGAGCAGGCCCTAGTGCTGGGCCTGTCGACGAGCGCTGTCGCCACGCTCGCTGCCGCCTGCGGCTCGAGCGGCAACGGCGGCACGGCCGCCGATACCAACACGCTTCCGCCGATGGACGAGACGAAGCCGAGCCAGATCACCTTCTACAACTGGACCGACTACATCGACCCGGCCATCAAGAAGGACTTCCAGAAGGCGGAAGGGATCACGGTCAAGGAGGTCTACTTCTCGAGCAACGAGGAGATGCTCGCCAAGATGCGCGCCGGCGCCAAGGGCTATGACGTGATCGTGCCCAGTGACTACATGGTGCACATCATGATCAAGAGCAAGCTCCTCGAGCCGCTCGACCTCAAGGTCATCCCGAACTACGCGAACGTCGACGCGCAGTTCCAGAAGCCAACCTACGACAACCCCGACCAGAACGGCGGGCTGCAGTACAGCGTGCCGTATTTCTACGGCACGACCGGGTACGCGCAGCGCACCGACAAGATCACCGCGCCGCAGACGGCCTGGGCAACGCTCTGGGACACGCAGTACAAGGGCCAGATCAACATGCTCGACGACGAGCGCGAGGATCTGGGCGCCGCGCTGAAGCTGCTCGGCTTCTCGCTGAACTCGACGGACCAGGCGCAGCTCGACCAGGCGACCCAGAAGCTCATCGACCAGAAGCCGCTCGTGGCGGTCTACGATTCGACCAACATGAAGCGCGCCATGGTGCAGGGCCAGCCGCTGGTCATGTGCTGGGACGGCGACGCCCTCATGGGCATCGACGCGCTGGGCGGCGACGCTGCGGCGAAGAAGCTCATCCTCTTCGTACGTCCGTCAGAGGGCTACACGCTATGGACCGACAATCTGGTCTGCCCTGTCGGCAACAACAGCCGGTACGGTGCGCATCTTTGGATGAACTACCTCCTGGATCCGAAGGTCGAGGGCAAGAACGCGAGCTGGGTCTGGTACCTGGCGCCCGAGACGGCCTCACACCAGTACACCGACAAGTTCGCGCTCAGCCTCATGCCGACCGCGGACGAGCTCACGCGGTCGGAGGTCATCGACGACGTCGGCGAGTTCGCCACGGCGTACTCAGACGCGTGGCGCCAGGTCAAGAGCGCCTGACCTTCCAGGCCTGACACCACGTCGTGCTCGCGGGGCGGGCGGCGGCCATGAGGCCGCCGCCCGCCCCGTCCTTTCGGCGGCCGCAAGACCGCCGCCCCCCCGTCCTTTCGGCCACTCCTTCGACCGCCGGGTGTGGGCCGCTCTCCGTGTTGCGTTGTGTTAGGAACATCGTTGTCGGCAGGACCATCGTCCTGCATTCCGGTTGTCAGGCGGCTCCGGCGTCCGACAAGGTCTATTAGTTGCTCAATCCTATTCAAGTGCCCGCACGGCGGACGGGACCTGCCGGAGTGCGAGCGAGACCGGAGCCAAGGGGGCTTGATGAACAATCAGGATGTCACGCGCCGTCACGAGAACGAGCTGGTCGGCTTGTGCAAGGAGGCGGCGCGCGGCGGCATCACCCGGCGCCAGTTCGTGGAGTGCGCGCTGATCCTCGGCCTGTCGGCCTCGGCGGTCGGCGCGCTCGCCGGCGCGTGCGGGTCCGGCGACAGCGGCGCGACGACCGACGCGGCGACGCTTTCCGCGATGGATGAGACGCAGCCGTCCCAGATCACCTTCTACAACTGGACTGACTACATCGACCCCGGCATCAAGAAGGACTTCCAGAAGAAGACCGGCATCAGCGTGAAAGAGGTCTACTTCTCGAGCAACGAGGAGATGCTGGCGAAGCTGCGCGCCGGGGCAAAGGGCTACGACGTGATCGTGCCCAGCGACTACATGGTGCACATCATGATCAAAAGCAAGCTGCTCGAGCCGCTCGACCTGAAGTACGTCCCGAACTACAAGAACGTCGATGCCCAGTTCACGAACCCCCCGTACGACAAGCCGGACGAGAACGGCGGCATGCAGTACAGCGTGCCGTACTTCTACGGGACGACGGGCTACGTGCAGCGCACCGACAAGATCAGCACGCCGCAGACCGCGTGGGCGACCCTGTGGGACGCGCAATACAGGGGTCAGATCAACATGCTCGACGACGAGCGCGAGTGCCTCGGTGCGGCCTTGAAGATGCTCGGCTACTCGCTCAACACGCATGAGCAGACCGAGCTCGACGAGGCGACGCAGAAGCTCATCGACCAGAAGCCGCTGGTCAGCACCTACGACTCTGTGAACATGAAGCGCGCCATGGTGCAGGGCCAGCCGCTGGTCATGTGCTGGGACGGCGACGCCCTCATGGGCATCGACGCCCTGGGCGGCGACGCCAAGGCGAAGGAGCTCGTCAGCTTCGTGCGTCCCAGCGAGGGCTACGCCCTCTGGACCGACACGATGGTCGTGCCCATCGGGAACAACAGCCGTTTCGGCGCCCATCAGTGGATGGACTACCTTCTCGACCCGCAGGTCATGGGCAAGAACGCCAGCTGGGTCTGGTATCTGGCGCCCGCGACGGCCTCACACCAGTACACCGACAAGTTCGCGCTCAGCCTGATGCCGAGCGAGGAAGAGCTCACGCGCTGCGAGACCATGGACGATCTCGGCGAGTTCGCCGTGAACTACTCGGACGCCTGGCGCCAGGTGAAGAGCGCCTGAGGCTCGCCGCCTGACGCACGTCCAAGCGACGAGGAGCTCGCCCGCGCCGAAGTGATCAACGACGTGGGGGACTTCGCTACCAACTACTCGGACGCCTGGCGGCAGGTGAAGAGCGCCTAGCTCAGCCGGTGTGCAGGAAGTTCATCACGTCGCCGTCCTGGACGACGTACTCCTTACCCTCGGTGCGCAGCTTGGCGTGCTCGCGGGCCGAGGGGAAGGAGCCGAGCTCCAGCAGGTCGGCGATGGCGACGACCTGGGCGCGCACGAAGCCATGCTCGATGTCGCTGTGGATGCGGCCCGCCGCCTTCTTGGCGGTCCAGCCGCGCGGCAGCTGCCAGGCGCGCGACTCGCTCGAGCGGAAGTCGCCGGTGAAGAAGCTGATGTAGCCGAGCGCGTCGTAGGCGGCGCGGATCACGTGTTCGACGCCGCCTGACTCGAGGCCCATCTCGGCGCGGAAGGCGGCCGCCTCCTCGGGCTCGAGGTCGGCGAGCTCGGCTTCGAGGCGCGCGGCGACGGCGACCACCTGGTCGCCCCGGCCGCGCGCCCAGTCGACGAAGCCCTGATGCCGCGCGAGCGCCTCCGCCGGCGCCTCCTCGTCGTCGGTGTTCAGCACGAAGAGGACGGGCCGGTCGCTCACCAGCGCGAGTTCGCGAAAGAGGGGCTGCTCCTCGGCGCTGCGCTCGACGGTGCGCGCGAGCGCGCCCTCGCGCAGCGCTGCCAGCAGCCGGTCGATCGTCACGAGCTCGCGCTGCGCGGCCTTATCGCCGCCGCGCGCCGCCTTCTGGGTCTTCTCGCGGCGGCGCTCCGCCAGGTCCAGGTCCGCGAGGACAAGCTCGGTCTCGACCAGTTCGACGTCGGCCTGCGGGTCGGCACCCTGACGCACGTGCGCCACGTCCGGGTTCGAGAACGTGCGGACCACGTGTGCGACTGCGTCGACGCCGCGGATGTCGGCGAGGAAGCGGTTGCCCAGGCCTTCGCCCCGGCTGGCGCCCTCCGCCAGGCCGGCGATGTCGACGACGTCGATGGTCGCGTAGACCTTCTTGGGCGTCTCCAGCACCTCGTGCAAACGGTCGAGGCGTGCGTCGGGCACGGGCACGACGCCGAGGTTCGACTCGGCCGAGGTGTAGGCGTAGGCGGTCGCGGCCGCGCCCGCGTGGGTCAGCGCGTTGAAGAGCGTTGTCTTGCCAACGTTCGGCAGCCCGACGATGCCGAGCTTCACGAGGTGGCCAGTTCGCTGGTGAGGACCATCTCGAGGACGCGGACGACGTCGCGCAGCTCGCGTTCGACGGCGCCGGGGTTCTCGCGCTCGAGCGTCGCCATGGTGTCCTGGCGCGTGTTCATCGGCCAGAAGACTCCCCGTTCGATGACGAGGTCGTCGACCCCACTGATGAAGCCGGCCGCCGGGATCCCGTAGCCGGCGAAGGGCACGTGGTCGCCGGCGAGCTTGTAGCCGTGATGCTCCGAGACCGGCGGCTGCACCTGAAGGGCCTCGTCGGTGGCGAGCTTCACGTCAAGCTCGCCGGCGGCCGCCAGGATGTCGTCCCTGAGCCACGAGTCCTCGCCTTCAACACCGTAGACGTAGAGCTGTTCCAGGCCCGCGAGGCCGTCGAGGTTGATCATGCCGACGATGTTGCGGCGTTCCTGGGGGATGAGCGCGTCGAGGTAGTGGAGCGAGCCGTAGAGGCCCGCTTCTTCAGCGCCGAAGGCGACGAACACGAGGGTGTACGGCGTCTCGACCTGGGCCAGCCTGCCGGCCATCTCGAGCAGCACGCCGACGCCGGAGGCGTTGTCGCAGGCGCCGCGGCTGCCCGGGACGGTGTCGTAGTGGGCGCCGAGGACAAGGGTACGCGGCGAGGCGCCTTCCTTCACGGCGATCACGTTCGCGGAGTGGACGCGGTCCTTGCCCTCGTCGGCGATGAACTCCTGGGTCACGGGGCGGTAGCCGTAGCGTTCGAGATTGTGCTCGATGAACTCGCGGCCGTGGATCTCGCCCCAGCTATCGGCGGGGCGTGACCCCACGGCCTTGCTGAACTCCTGCATCGTCGCGAAGGCAAGGCTGCCGGGATCGGTGGCGGCGGCGTCTCGGCTGGGCAGGACGGGGTGCGCCGACTGGCCGCAGCCGGCCACCGGCGCCACCATCAGCGCCAGCAGCACGACGACGAGCACGAGATGACAGGGGGTGAGCTTGCGAGCCGCGGGCACGGTCCCTCCGCGTCGGGGGTCTCCCCATGCTACAACGTCGCCTTTGCATGGCAAGTCGCCGCAGGTCCTTGGCGGGGCGGGGGGCTGCTAGAAGGGCGCAGGCGCGAGCCAGAGGATGAGCACGCCCGTGAGCACGCCGAGCACTACGCCGCCGAGCACGTCGGCGGCGTAGTGCACGCCGAGATAGATGCGACTGAAGCTGAGCAGCGCCGTCACCGCGATGAGCGCCGGCAGCCAGGACGGATACAGGCTGCCCAGGGTGAAGGTCGCCACCACCGACATGCTGGCGTGCGAGGACGGGAACGACTTGCTGACCGGCAGCGGGATCTGGACGGATTGGGTCGGGTCGGCCACGTTCGGACGGTGGCGACCTACGAGGCGCTTGATGCCCGCGCCAACGAGTTCGACCCCGAAGACGGCGACGCTCACGTAGAAGAACGTCGCCCAGGGGTGCGCGCCACCCGTCAGGAGCGGGATCAGCGCGACGGCGTACCAAAGGATGCCGTAGTTCGCGGACCTCGAGAAGAGACTCAAAGGCAGCGTGAACCAGCGCGGGTGTGGCCACCGGACGGCGACTGTGCGCGAGACGTTGCGGTCGAGGGCGTCGAGGCGTGCGAGGAGGCCGTGGCCGGCCGGCGGCCGAGGCTGCAGTCCGGTTTCGAGGGGGGCGGGAGGGTGAGGGCCGGGGGGCGTGGTCATGGGCGCGGTCGAGTATACTATCCGCCGTCCCGCGCCCACCCTCAGTCAGGACCTGCCCGCATGCGCACGACCGTCATCGTCACCGCCCTCGGCCCCGACAGTCACGGCCTGCTGGCGCGCGTGGCCACGACCATCGCCGACCTCAACGCGAACATCGACGACGTGAGCCAGACCGTGGCGAACGGCATGTTCACCATGATCATGTTCGTCTCGTTCGACCAGAGCGAGACGACGATGGCCGACATCAAGGCGGCCCTCGACAAGACGGGCGACGAGGTCGGGCTGCAGATCAGCGTGCAGCACGAGAACATCTTCAAGTTCATGCACCGCATCTAGGCCGGCGGCGGGCGCTGCCGCGTCCGCCGGCCCTATCCCGCCCGGGAGGCGTCCGTGGTCTTCATCACCGAGCAGGAGATCCTCGAGACCGTGAGCATGATCAGGTCCGAGAACCTGGACGTGCGGGCGATCACCATGGGCATCTCGCTGGACGACTGCCGCGACCGCGAAGCGCACCGTACGGCCGAACGCGTGCACGCGAAGATCGTGCGGCGCGCCGGCCGCCTGGTCGGCGTCGCCGACGAGCTCCAGGAGAAGTACGGCATCCCCATCGTCAACAAGCGGGTGTCCGTCACGCCCATCTCCCACGTGGTGGGCAGCGACGACCCGGCGGACCATCTCGAGGTGGCGCACGCCCTCGACGCGGCCGCCGAGGAGATCGGCATCGACTTCCTGGGCGGCTTCAGTGCTCTCGTCCAGAAGGGCTTCTCGAAGAGCGACGCCGCCCTGATCGAGGCCATCCCCGACGCGATCAGCAGCACGAATCGTGTCTGCAGCTCGGTGAACGTGGCGTCCACGAGGGCAGGCATCAACATGGACGCCGTGGTGCGCATGGCGGACGTGCTGCTCGCCGTCTCGCGCCGGACCGCCGACCACGACTCCATCGGCTGCGCCAAGATCGTGGTCTTCTGCAACGTGCCCGAGGACAACCCGTTCATGGCGGGCGCGCTGCACGGCAGCGGCGAACCCGAAGTCAGCATCAACGTGGCGATTTCGGGGCCCGGCGTGGTGCGCAATGCCGTGGCGAACCACCCGCAGGCCTCGCTCATCGAGCTCGCCGACCTGATCAAGCGGACGACCTTCAAGATCACGCGTGTCGGCGAGCTCGTGGCCCGCGAGGCCTCCCGTCTGCTCGATGCCGAGATGGGCATCATCGACTTGTCGCTGGCGCCGACTCCGGCCGTGGGCGACTCGATCGCCGAGATACTCGAGAGCATGGGCCTGGAGATGCCGGGGGCGCCCGGCACGACCGCCGCGCTCGCGATGCTCAACGATGCGGTCAAGAAGGGCGGCACGATGGCCACGTCGTCGACCGGGGGGCTCTCCGGCGCCTTCATCCCGGTGACGGAGGACGCCGAGATGGCGCGTTCCGCGGCCGCCGGCGTCCTTTCCATCGAGAAGCTCGAGGCCATGACGGCGGTGTGCTCGCTCGGCCTCGACATGATCGTGGTGCCGGGCGATACGCCTCGGAACGCGCTTGCCGGGATGATCGCCGATGTCATGGCGATCGGCATGATCAACAGCAAGACGACCGGCGCCCGCCTGATCCCGGCCTACGGCAAGAAGGCGGGCGACTGGGTGACGTTGGGCGGCCTCTTCGGCGAGGGCCCGGTCATGACGGTCAGCACTGCCGGCAACGACGCCTTCGTCGAACGCGGAGGCCGCATCCCCGCACCCCTGCAGAGCCTCACGAACTAAGGGCGCGAGGGGGCAGGCCTCAGGCCTGCAGCTCGCGCATCATGGCGCGGATCTCGCCGGCCGTATCCTCTTGGCCGAGCGCGCGGCAGATCTTCTCGGCCTCGGTCAGCTGGAGCACGGCATCGATCGTCTGACCCTGCTCGCGGAACTGCTGGGCCTGGTCGATCTCGAAGGTCACGAGGTCGGTGAGCATGCGGCGGATCTCGGGGTCGTCGAGATCCACGATCTTGTTGCTGGTCGTGACGATGATGCTGGAGAGGGCCACGAAGTTGCCCTCGGCCGGGACCTCGGACGCGGTGTCCTCGAGGGGCTCCGCCTCGACCGCCGCGGCCTCGTCGGCCTGCGCCGGCTCGGCCGGCGGCTCGTCCGCCTCCTGCACCTCGGCCGACGGCTCCGGCTCGCCGGGCCCGAGCTCCGCTTCCTCCGCGAGTCGGCTCCTCGGCCGGCGCAATGCTCGGCGCCTCGCCTCGCTGCTCCGGCCTCCCCAGCTTCGCGAGGGTGTCGCTCGGGGGACTGTCGAACATCGAGCCCTCGTCGCCGGCGGACAGCTTCGGCCCCTGGCCGCCACGCTTGCGCCCCCTCGCGATGAGGACGATGACGATGATGAGGACGACGACGACGGCCGCTGCGACAGCTGCGATCTCTACGGTGGACATGACCCTCGCTCGGGGAGCCTTGCGTGCAGCTACCTGTTTCGCTCAGGCCCCGATAATCCCTGCGCAGACGGTACAATCGCGGCGTGATCGCCCTGGCTCAGATCGAAGAGGTCCTGGCGGAGCTGGGCGCGCCGCGCTATCGCGCCCGGCAGGTGTACGAGGCGCTGACGCGCGGCCTCGTCACCGACATCGACCAGATCACGACGCTGCCGCTGGGCTTGCGGGCGACGCTGCGGGCGCGGCTGCGCCCGGTGCTGCTCGAAGAGGTGACCACCCGGGCGGCGCCGCGCGGTGACGCCCGCAAGACTCTGTTCGCGGCGCCTGACGGGGCACCGGTCGAAGCCGTTCTGATGGCGTACGACCGGAGGGCGACGGTCTGCGTCTCGACCCAGGTCGGCTGCGCCGTCGGCTGCGCCTTCTGTGCCTCGGGACGGCTGGGATTGCGGCGCGACCTCACGGCGGAGGAGATGGTGGACCAGGTCCTGCACTTCGCCCGGGAGCTCCGCCAAGTCGGCCGCGCCGTGACCAACGTCGTGTTCATGGGCATGGGCGAGCCGTTCCACAACTACGACGAGACGCTGCGCGCGTGCCGTCTGCTCAACGACCCCGGCGGGTTCGCACTGGGCGCGCGCGCGATCTCGGTATCGACGGTCGGGGTCGTGCCCGGCATCGACCGCTTCGCGGCCGAGCCGCTGCAACTGAACCTGGCCGTCAGCCTGCATGCCGGCACCGACGCGCTGCGCGACCGATTGGTGCCGCTCAACCGGCGCTACCCGATCACCGCCGTGATCGATGCCTGCGGGCGCTACGTGGCGCGCACCCACCGGAAGGTGTTCGTCGAGTACGTGCTGCTGCATGGCGTGAACGACACCGCCGAACAGGCCCGAGCGCTGATCGGAACGCTGCGCCGCCCGCTCTTCCACGTCAATTTGATCGCCTACAACGCTGCGGGTGGGGAGTTCGAGCGGCCCACGGGCGAGCAGGTCGAGAGGTTCCGGGCGCGCCTCGCGAAGGGCGGCCTGAACTGTACGGTGCGGCGCTCGCCGGGGCGCGAGATCGAAGCGGCGTGTGGCCAGCTCGCCTTGGCGCAGCAGACGAAGGCGGGCCGGCCTGCGAAGCCGGGCCGGCCCCCGGGTCAGTAGCCGGAGGCGCCGCTGACCTCGATGGCGCTCAGCACCTTGACGACGCCGGGCGAGGTCAGGCAGATCTGCTCCACGAGGCTCTTCTGCTTCTTCGTGCGCACGCGACCGCTGATGGTGACGATGCCGTCGCGGACGTTGATGATGAACGCGAAGCCGCGCAGCCCCGGATCGGAACCTATGCGGGCCAGGATGTCGCGCTTGATGGCCGCGTCGCTGGGGGGCTTGGGCGTCGCCGTCGAGGACGGGGAGGTCGTCGCGCTGGGCCGCGTCGAGGCGCTCGCCTGCGCGGTCGGGCCGGCGCTCGATGCCTGCGCGTCGGGCCGCTTGCCTCCGCTCTTCTGGGGGGTCGGAGTCAGGGTGTCGTAGGCGGGGGCGGCTCCGCCACCGTCGCCACAGGAGGCAAGTGCAAGGCCGCTCGTGGCGAGGAGCCCGATGAGCGCGAGGTGCAGCAGCATAGCCGGATGTCGTCGTGTCACGATGCCTCCCGACGGATGGCCCCACGAGCCGGCGCCGGGATCGCCCGGCGTACCGTGGCCGGGATTCTACCGCAGAGTCAGGCGAGCGCGGCGCGCAGCGCCGCCGCCGCCGCCACCGGGTCGACCGAAACGAGGCCGATGTCGGTCCCGAGCTCGAAGCCGGCGATGCCGCTGCGACGGGGCGCGATCTCGACGTGCCAGTGGTAGGGGCCGCGCAGGTCCGCCGGCGCCGTGTGGATCCACAGGTTGAGCGGCCCGCGGTCTGTGACGGTGTCGACGGCGCCGAGCGTCGCCTTCAGGGCGCCGGCGAACGCCGCCGGGTCCGCTCGGCGGACGTCCGCGGCGTGCTCGGCCGGCGCCAGCCAGACCTCATAGGCAAAGCGCGGCGCCTCCGGCGTCCAGGCGACGTAGTCGGCGCCGCTCACCAGCCGCTCGCCGGCCGCGCCCATCGCGTCGCACAACACGCAGGCGCCGTAGCGGTTCCGGTAGCGGTCGAACTCCACGAGCTCGTCCTGCAGGGCCGGCGGGACCACGGGCGTGGCGAAGAGCTGGGCGTGCGGGTGCTCCAGGGAGGCGCCGGCGATGACGCCACGATTGACGATGAGGGTCGCGGCGGCGGCGCCGCCCTCGAGCTGCGCCGCGATCCGCCGCTGGAAGAGCGCGATCGCCGCCGCCAGCTCGTCGAGGCTCAGGTCCTCGAGCTCGGCCTCGTGGCGGGGCGAGTGCAGGATGACCTCGTGGCGGCCGGCGAGCGCCGGGTACTTGTTGGGTACGGCGCGCACCGTCCAGCCGCCGCTGTCGGGCGGGCCGCCGCCGGGCCGCACGGCTTCGACCTCGGGCGGCGTCATCGCCTCGTGTCCCGCGCAGAACGGACAGCCCTGATCGGGCGCGGCATCGGGCGCCGGCCGGTCGTCGTGCGGGCGGGCGGCGCGGGCGGGCGCGACGATGGTCAGCTTGCCGCTGACCGCGTTGCGCCTGAGCGCGCCGCCCTCGATGCTGGGATCCGTCATCGTCATCTGTGTGCCCCGGCTGGGGAGGCGCGCGCTGTTCGGCGCCACGCGACACCCGGGGCGTCGCGCCCAGTACCGGGAGGCGGCGAGGAGCTTACTCTGCGTCCAGCGAGGCGTCGAGGATCGACTTGGCGTCCTCGTCCTTGGAGCGGTACAGCTGGCGCGCGTCGCGCACCTTGTCGTAGCTCTCGTTGAGGACGGCGCCCATCTCGCGCCAGAGGCAGACGTCGTTCTTGAGATAGCGCTGGCGCACGCGCTCGTCGCACTCGGCTTCCAGCGGGCAGGCGTAGCAGACCTCGCTCTCGAGCTCGAGGCGCTGCTTGCGGGACTGCTCGCCCTCGTCGATGCGCCGGTAGGCGTCCAGCAGCAGCTCCTGGACGTTGCCCTGGATGGCGATCTGGAAGTGCGGCATCTGCTCGGGTTCGTCGTAGAGGAACATGCCGTTGCGCCAGTGGGCGAGCTCGAACACCTGGTCAAGTGTCTGCCGCGCCATGACGTTGCGGATCGTCTGCTCGTTGGTGTAGCCGAGATCGATGAGGCGCTGACCGAGCGGCTTCGCCTTCTTCTCCTCGCGCGAGCGCGCCGCGTCTTCCATGAGCGCTTCGGAGAGCTGCTGCTCGCTCAGCAGGCCGGCCTTGACCAGGCGGCTCCCCAGCTTCTCGTCGGTGATCGGCAGCGAGATGCCCTCGACACGGCCCTCGACCAGGTAGATGAAGCCGAACTCCTCGAAGTCGCGCACTTCGAGCACGCCGGAGGAGGCGTTCTGCGCGAGGAACTGCAGGACGCTCGCAAGGTCGAAGCGGAAGATGGATCCTTGCAGCAGCATCGTCTCGTGTGGAAGTGTCCCGTACGGCCACTATGTCGGCATGTGCAGGATTTTGCGTTAGCGTGGGAGCCTAGCTATACTCCTCGTTCTGGATTGCGAGGACGACGAGCGAGGACGCCGTGAAGAGGACCTACCAGCCCAACACCCGCAAGCGGAAGAAGACGCACGGTTTCCGCAAGCGGATGAGCACGCGCGCCGGCCAGGCGGTCATCAAGCGGCGGCGGCAGAAGGGGCGCAAGCGGCTCTCGGCTTGAAGGCGCGATGACCGCGAAGCGCGCCCGGCTTTCCCGTTCCTCAGACTTCCAGCGTATCTACCGGCAGGGGAGCTCCACCGCGTCACGCTTCCTCGTGCTGTATTCGTTCCGGCGCTCCGAGACGAGCGTCGAAGGCCCGCGGCTCGGCCTGTCGGTGTCGAAGAAGATGGGCGGGGCCGTGGTACGGAACCGCATCAAACGACTGCTCCGCGAGGCGTTCGCCGCCGCGCAGGAACAGCTGGACCAGGACTACGACGTCGTCTTGATCGCTCGCCCGCAACTGCTCGACCTTCTCGCGCGCGAGAGCGCCGGTGAGAAGGGTCTCGTGCGCGAGGCCGTGAACGAACTGCTCGGACGCGCCGGCCTGACGGCGAAGCCGGGGGCCGGCGCATGAGCCGGGTCCTGAGCACCGCCGGCCGCGGTCTGGGCGCCGTCGCCCACGTCCTGAGCACCGCTCTCATCGCCTTGATCCGCGTCTACCAGTACGCGCTCTCGCCCATGCTCGGACAGCGCTGCAAGTTCTACCCGTCGTGCTCCAACTACGCGATCGACGCCCTCCGCGTCCACGGCCCGCTCAAGGGCAGTGCCCTCGCGGCGTGGCGCATCCTGCGCTGCAACCCATTCAGCAACGGCGGAGTCGATTTCGTACCGCCCAAGAACCGCTGCGGCCACGACCACGGCGGCCAGGCCAGGGCCCATGTATAACCTCCCGGTCTTCAAGCAGCTCATCCTCCTGCTGCACTGGATCCTCGACAGTCTGCACACCTGGCTGGCGTCGATCGGCCTCAGCGAGCACTGGACGTGGGGCCTCGCGATCATCGGCCTCACGATCATCGTGCGCCTCGTCCTCTTCCCGCTCACCTGGAAGCAGTACAAGTCGTCGCTCCACATGCAGGCGCTGCAGCCCCACATCAAGGAACTGCAGCGCAAGTACAAGAGCGACCGCGCGAAGTTGCAGCAGGAGACCATGGCGCTCTACCAGGAGCACAAGGTGAACCCGTTCGCCTCGTGCCTCCCCCTGCTTCTGCAGCTGCCCGTCTTCATCAGCCTGTACGCCGCGATCAAGGGACTCGGCCCGCTGAGCGCGCCGCAGTATCAGGCGTCGGTGGACGCGCTGAACAACGCGAGCTTTCTCTGGATCCCAAAGCTGGGTGAGCCGGACCCGACCTACATCCTCCTGGTGGTCTACATCGTCACGCAAATGATCTCCACCGAGCTCATGCTCCAGACGCAGTCGGATCCGACGCAGAAATGGCTCATGCGGGCGATGCCCGTCATGTTCGTGCTCTTCCTGTTCAACTTCCCGTCAGGCTTGTTCGTGTACTGGGTCACGACGAACGTCTGGACGATCGGCCAACAGCTCGTGATCCGCCGCACGATGACGGTCCCGGTGCTCGCCGCCGGTGGCGGGAGCGCCGGCAAGAGCGGTAAGGCTCCGGTCAAGTCGCCCCCCACTGGGAAGAAGCGCGGGCGCTTCATGGAGGCGATGATGGCCGCCCAGGACCAGCGTATGAAGGACCGCGAGACGCGTCTCGAGCAGAACAAGGGCGGCGGTTCGCAGACGAAGGGCATCACCTCGGCTGACGCGAAGGCCGGACAGGGCAAGGCTCCAGCCGGCAAACCGGGCGCCCAGAAGAAGGGCGGCAAACGGCCGCCTCCGGGCAAGACCGCGAAGCCCAAGCCGAAACCGAACAGCGCTTCCACCAGTCCGAGACCAAAGCCGGACGGCACTTCCACGAGCCAGTGACGATCGCGCCCGCCGCAGGCGGGCTTATCTGACGACCGCGAGCGGAGGCACGGATGGACGACTCCGACCTTCACCTCATCGACGACGACGAGGCCGAGCACGCCACGGTGGCGGCGGCGACCACCATCGAGGCCGCGAAGCGCAAGGCGCTGGAGCAGCTCAGGAAGATCGTGCCGGTGGTGAACGAGGCCGACGTCGAGTTCATCGTCCTCGAGGAAGGCAGCAAGGGTGGCTTCTTCGGGCGCGGCAAGGCCGAAGCCCAGGTCGAGGCCAGGCTGCACGAGTCCGTGCACGAAGAGCCCGAGCCGGGCGAGGAACGCGAGGACGACGGATCCGCCGCCGTCCTGGGTGAGTTCCTGCAGGGCGTCGTCGACCGGATGCGCATCGCCGCGACCGTCGAGGCCGCCGACACGGGCGACTCCGTGCGCGCCGACATCAGCGGGGACGACCTCGGGATCCTCATCGGCCGGCACGGCACCACGATCGACGCGCTGCAGTACATCGCTGCCATCGTCGTGAACGGCGACCGCCGCGAGCGGCGGCACGTGGTGGTCGACGCCGAGGGCTACCGGCAGCGGCGGGAGACGATCCTCAAGGCGCTCGCGGAGCGCACGGCGCACAAGGTGGCGCGCGACGGGGCCAGCGTGACGCTGAAGCCGATGACCGCAGCCGAGCGCAAGGTCATCCACCTCCATCTGAAGGACGATCCGCGCGTCGAGACGGTCTCGGAGGGGCAGGAGCCCTTCCGCGCCGTCATCGTGTCGCCGCGCGGAGACTGAGGCGCGTGCGCCTGTAGGCGCCCGCGCCTCAGTCGATCGCCCCGCGTCCCGAGCCGCCTGCGCTCTCGACCGCGGGCGATCACTCGCTCTCCCAGGGCAGACGGACGGCCCAACGGCGACGCTCGCCTCCCTTCGTCCGACGCGCTAGGCTCAAGCAGGAGAGGACGAACGTCGATAGAACTGGCTGGCGGGCCACATCTGGTGCGCCCATGACAGCACGGGAGGAGAAGCAGATGCGTCGCAGGTTCCTGACAACGTGGGTCGTCGTCGTGGTGCTCGCCCTGGCGGCCGTGTTCGTGGCCGGCTGCGGAGGCGACGACGCCAAGGCGCCCGCGAGCGACGCCACGACCACGCCGGTGGCCGAGACCACCCTCACACCCGACGAGATCGTCACGCAGAGCATGGCGGCCATGGAGAAGACGAACAGCGGTTCGTTCACCGCCGATCTCTCGCTCGCGGTCAAGGGTGACACGGCGAAGATGACCGACCCGACCACGAAGCAGCTCGCGCAGTCGCCGATCACGCTCCACGTGGAGGGCGCCAGCAGTCAGAAGCCGCAGGCCGCAACGATGGACATGACCGTTGGCCTCATGGGCCAGAACCTCGACATGTCCATGGTCGCTCTGGGCAGCAAGGCCTGGGTCGAGTACGACAACGTCTGGTACGCCGTCCCGCAGGAGAACACCAAGGCGCTCGAGCAGCAGCAGTCGTCCGGCGCGCTGCCCACCGAGCAACTCAAGGACATGGGCATCGACATCAAGGACTGGGACGTGCAGTGGGAGCTCGTCGAGACCAAGGCGCTCGACGGCGTCGACTGCTACCACCTCACGGCGCAGCCTGACCCCGCGAAGATGACCGACAGCCTGATGAAGGCCCTGGAGGATCCGCAGGTGCTCAAGGAGCTCGGTGGCGACCAGGCGGCCCAGGTGCAGCAGCTCGAGCAGCAGAACTCCAAGGAGTTGCAGCAGCTCAAGCAGTCGCTGAAGGGCGTCGGCGTGGACCTCTGGATCGAGACCGAAACGATGTACCTGAGACAGGCCACGATGACCGCCACCATGGACATGAGCGGCATGAAGGACAACCAGGGCGTCGAGTCCGCCGCCATCGAGGCCAAGCTGACGATGAGCGACTTCGACCAGCCGGTGAAGGCCGTAGCGCCCAAGGCGGCCAAGAAGTTCGATCTGCTCATGCAGCAGCTGGTCGGCGGCATGATGGGCACGTCTGGCCTGACGTACTGAGCGCATGAGGAACGGCGGCGAAGGCCGCCGGAACGACGAGACGGCCGGGGCGGCGCGCGAGCGCCGCCCCGGCCGTCTCGTCTCAGCGTCTTAGTCCCAGGTGAAGTCCCGCGCCCTGGTCTGTTCCCAGCTCGGCGGTTCGTCGTCGGTGCGCTGGCCGAGCAGCGACTTCGAGAGGATCTCGGGGCCGCCGGCCGGTGGCGCCTGCGGCGCCGGCGGCTCCTCGCGCTCCTCTGGCTTGGGTGGCTGGTCGCGGGGCGGCTGCGGCCGCGGCGGCTGCTGCAGGCGTTGCGCGGCCGCCCTGCTGATCTGCGCCGGCGCGAGCTGGATGGTGCCGTCGCCGCGGACCGTGCCGTTCGGCCGCAGGTCCTCGAGTTCCTCGTAGCCGCGGTCCTCGAGGCGGACGGCGCCGCTCTCGAGCTCGACCGTGTAGCGGTACCAGCCCATGGTCCACAGGAAGGTCGCCGCGACCACCTTGCCGTCGAAGGCCACGTGCACGCTCGGCAGACCGAGGTCGGCGGTCGTCTCGGCTACCTTGCGCGGCACGGCGCTGACGTTCAGGAGGTCGACGCCACGCTGCAGCAGCGTGAGTGAGGCCGCGTCGGCTTCGACGTCGGCCGCGTCGGCCTCGACGTCGGCCGCCGGCGTCTCGCCGGTGATCTCCTCGGCCGGTTGCCGCGCTCCGTCCGCCGCGGCTTCTGCTTCGTCTGAAGGCTCGGGGGCCGCGCCGGCGTCGTCACCGATGGCGAGGCCCTCCGCGGCGGCCTCTTCGGCCGTGATCTCGGCCGTGTCCTCGGGCGAGGCCGGCCGATCGCCGGCCGTCTCGATCGCGAGGGCTCCCTCGGCCGCTGGCACGCGGCCATCGGCGGCGATGGCGTCCTCATCCACTGACGCGGTCTCGTAGGTGGGCGGCGCCTCGCCAACGGAGGACTCGTCCTCGTCGAAGAGCGAGACGCCCTCTGTCGCCACGGCTGTCGTCGCCGCTGCGCCGGCGGCGACGCCGGCCTCTTCGCCTGCCGCGCTCTGGAGCTGCTCCTTGAGCTGCGCCACGGTGCCGAGCAGTTCCTGGCGCTCCGCTTCGGCGCGCGCCAGTTGCCCGGTCAGACGTTCGATCTCGGCGTCGCGGTCCTTGATCGCCTTCCAGAGCGCGTCGTTCTCGCCGCGCTGCTCGCGCGGGGCGTCGGCGCGCCGTACAGGCTCGTCGTCGCGCTCCGCGGCCTCCTCAGGCTCCCTGCGCACGGCCGCGGCGGCGCCGCTGCGCACCTTGAGACGCTCGCCCTCCCCGTCGGGATAGGCCTGCGCGCAGAGCGAACAGAGGACGATCTCGTCGCCCCGGTCATCGGTCACGCGTTGTGTCCATTCGCCCGCGAGCAGCGTGCGACCACAGTCGCCGCACACGGCCTCGGACTTCTCGTCCTTGCCTCGTCCAAAAAGACGTCCCAACATCATCTCTCCCGCATCAGGCGGGCCCGCGAGGATCGGCGGGCCGCTGAGAAAGGCGAGCATAGCAGAGCCCTGAACGGCTTGAGAACCGTGCCGAGGCGAGGCGGAAGGGCGCGAGAGGGAGTCGGGCGCAGCGCCGCGAGGCGGCGGGAAGGCCTTGCGAGAACGGGCGGCGTGGAAGGCGTTGCGAGAGCGGGCGGCGGGCTGGCTCTAGCGGGCTCCCGCCGCCTCGCGCTTCACCACGAGCGTCTCGGTGATCATGTCGCCGAAGCGCTGGTGCCGCTTCGAGAACGGCACGACGAAGAGGTAGGGGACCACGACCATCGCCTCGGGCACGCGCGTCATGCCGCGCACGATGTGGGCGAGCAGGTCGGGCTGCTCGCCGTCGATGGTCACGACGCGTAGACCGGTCAGGAGCTTCCCGGGCGTCGCCTGGTAGTAGGCCTCGGGGATGACGAAGTAGAGCAGCGGCGTGATGACGGCCACGAAGCGCAAACCGACGAACGGTCCGCCGAGGGTGTTGGCCGCGAGCGCGAGGCCGACCATGATGGCGATGGCGAGCACGCCGTCGACCACGCCGGCCGTGAGGCGCCGCGGCAGCCCCACCCCGTTCAGCTGGGGCGGTTCGGCGGCGCGCTTACTCGTCGTCTTCCTCTTCCGGCTCGGTCTCGAACTGGGCGAGGACGTCCTTGGCGCGCTCGAGGTCACCCTCGGCGACGAGGATCTGGAAGGGGATGACGTCGCCCATGGGGAGCACGTCGTCGGCGACGCCGGCCACGCTCGACTCGATGCCGGCCTGCTCGAGGACGCCGCGCACGATGCTGGCGAGTCCTGCGTCGTGGACGGTGGTCACGGGCACGAGTTCCATGGCGTCACCTCGCATCGTCGGTGGCGGGTCTGCGCCGGACGTGTGCGGCGCAGCCGGATTATACCCGGCGCCCAGCGGCGCCCCGTCGCTCCGGCCGGTGGCGCGCGGCCTGCTCAGTCTTCGTCGGGCAGGCTCAGCTCGCCGGCTTCGGCGCGGTCGATGAGCTCGCGGGCCCGCGCCGCGTCGTCCTCGAAGACGATGACCCGGTAGACGTCCAGGCTGGGATAACCCGAGGAGAACCAGCTGCCCCCCACTTGCGACAGGCCTTCCCCCAAGAGCCGTGCGTTGATGCCCTCGTCGCGCAGCAGTTCTCGCCAGGCGGTGGCCGCGACGATGTTGCCGGTGGTCGCCACCACGATGGTGCGTCGGTCGTCCTTCACGCCGCCCCCATCAGGTCCGGAGGCTCTCGAGCCGCTGCAGGTTCTCGCGGTCGGGGCCCTCCTCGTGCATGCCCGGGACCTCGAGGATGCCCGGGAGGGCGACGAAGGCGGGATGGTTGACGATCTGCCGGAAGGCATCGAGGCCGAGCTCCCCCTCACCGATGTTGGCGTGCCGGTCGCGGTTCGAGCCGAGCGGCGTCTTCGAGTCGTTGAGGTGCAGCATCTCGAGGCGGTCCAGCCCGCACCAGCGGTCCAGATCGGCGAGCGCGGCGTCGAGGCCGTCGCGGTTGCGGATGTCGTAGCCGGCGGCGAGCAGGTGGCAGGTGTCCAGGCACAAGCCCACCTTCTTGTGGCCGCCGACGGAGTCGATCATCGCGCCGAGCTCCTGGAAGTTGACCCCCATGGTGCCGCCGGCGCCGGCCGTGTCCTCGAGCAGCACGCGGACGTTCGAGTCGGCCGCCTCCTCGAGCGCGCGTCCGAGGGCGACCTGCACGCGCGCGAGGCCGGCCTCGAAGCCGGAGCCCTGATGCGAGCCGATGTGGGTGACGATGGCATCGGCGCCGAGCTGCTCCGCCGCGGCGACGGCGCCGACCAGGGCCACCACCGACTTCTCGTAGAACTCCTCGTTCGCAGACGCGAGATTGATCAGGTAGATGGTGTGGATGACCACGTAGCGGATGGGGGACGCGGCGCGCGCTTCGCGAAAGCGCGCCGCGTCCTTCTCGCTGTACAACTGCGGCTTCCACGTCCGGGGGCTGCCGGCGAAGAACTGGATCGCCTCGGCGCCCAGGTCCACGCCTTTCTCGACGGCCTTCCACACGCCGCCCGATGCCCGCACGTGCGCGCCCAGATACATCGCCGCTCCTCCTGCCCTCTCGTCTGCCGCCGGACTCAGGTGAAGTCGCGCGGGAAGCTGCGCTCCCAGCTCCGCGAGAAGACCTCGCGTTCGTCGCCTTCGCTTCCTTCCCAGACGCTCACCCGGTCGCGCACGCGGTAGTCCGTCGCGTCCGCGTCCATCTCGCTGCGCGTGATGATCCAGAAGCGTCCCTGGGCCCCGCGATCGAGGATGCTCTCGGCGTCCACCCAGGTGCGGGCCGAGAGCGGGTCGCCTTCGCGGATGGCGTAGTTGACCTGGTTCCATTCCTGCGTCGCCCAGCCGTTCGGCAGGGTGAAGACGCTCCCATCGTAGTACTTGAAGCTCCAGGTGACAGTCTCCGCGCTGAAGTCGCGCACGCAGGACCTGCCGACGGGCGTGCCGCCCTCCGACGTCGTGGCGAGCCCCGGCGGCACCTCGGGCGGCGCGAAGGCCGGCAGGTCCTCGTCTGACGCGCGCGGCGGCCGCACCGGAAGCTCGAGGACGCTGACGCCGCAGGCGATGGTCAGCGTCACGGGCTCCGGTGACGGCCACGCCCACGGCCAGTACGTCGGAGAGACGGCAAGGCGCAGCCGATGCCCGGCGGGGAAGGCCTGGGCGATGGCGTCGAGGTCGATCGCGACCTCGTACTCGCGCCCAGGCTCGAGTCGCTCGGGGTGCTCGTGGCTCTCGCGGTGCGTCAGGTTGAAGACCTGCTGGCTGACGACGCGCGAGACGCCGTCCGCGCGGACGTCGTCGAGCCGGACGGCGGCCAGAGCGAGCGGCCGGTCGCTGGTCATTCGCAGCACCGCCCGCGGGTGACCCAGGATCTCGACGCGTTCGGTCAGAGGCGCCGACGTCCAGGTGAGGGATTGTCCTTCCGCGGCGCGCTGATCCGGCGCCCAGTCGCTCACCTGCCCCTCGGCGCACCAGCTCCCAGCTTCGACGCCGCAGAGCTGCGAGCCGAGGATACGCAGCCTGCCTTCGGCGTCGGCGCCGTTGGCGGCCGCCGCCTCGGCATCCGGCCCTGGGGCACCGGCTGCCGCCTCCGGTCCCGACGCTGCGCCGCCCGTCCCCGCGCCCCGCTGCCGAAGCACACCGTCGGCGTCCAGCCGCCAGTGCCGCGTCTCGATCAGCGGCGATGGCCAGCGCTCCTCGGCGACCCAGCGGCCGGGCTGCTGCTCGACGAGGGGCGCCGGCGGCAGGTAGTCCTGCATCCAGACCCGGAACATCGGTTCGTCGTCGATACCGTTCCGCTCGCCCTTGAGCCAGCGGTCCCACCAGCGCAGCGCCTCCTGCAGGTAGCCGACCTCGGGCCCTGGCACCGCGTCGTGCGGGAAGGCGTGCGGCCAGGGCCCTATCAACCCCTTCCGCGGTCCCTTGAGACCGGCGAGCAGGCGGAGGACGGAATTGGTGTAGCCGTCGATCCAGCCACCGATCGCGTACACGGGGACCTCGATCGCGTCGTAGTCCTCGCACACGGAGCCGTGCTTCCAGTAGGCGTCTCGGCGCTGGTGCGCGAGCCAATGGTGCACCCAGGGCTGGCTGGCCTCGAGGCGCTCGAGCCACATCTCGCGCCAGTGCTCGCCGACGGCGGCCTCGTGGGGCGGCTGGCATTGCCAGTGCAGCATGCAACTGCTCCAGTGGAGCAGGTCGGTGGCGAGCACGCAGCCGCCCTTGTAGTGGACGTCGTCGGCGTAGCGGTCGTCCGTCGACATGAGCGTGATGATGGCCTTCAGAGCCGGGGGACGGAGGGCGGCCAACTGGAGGCTGTTGAAGCCGCCCCACGAAATGCCCGTCATCCCGACGTTGCCGTCGCACCAGGGCTGCGCGGCGATCCAGGCGATGACCTCGAGCAGGTCCTTCTGTTCCTGGGCGGCATACTCGTCGGTGAGGATGCCGCCGGACTCGCCGCTGCCGCGCAGGTCGAGCCGGACGGCGGCGTAGCCGTGCCCGGCGAAGTAGGGGTGGATGCCGGCGTCGCGCGCGGCCATGCCGTCGGCGAGGCGATACGGGATGGCCTCGAGGATCGCCGGCACCGCCGTGTCCGTCTCGGGCAGCCACAGACGCGCCACGAGGCGGACGCCGTCGCTCAGCTCGATCGGCTGGTAGTCGACCTGCCGGACCTTGTAGGGGAACTCCGTGCGCACCGTCGCCATGACGACCTCCGCTCGACCGCCTGTGCCGCGAGTCTACAACGCGGGCGGAGGCGTCAGGTTACGCGCCGGCCCGCTCCCTCCAGGGGACGCGACGGCGCGGGAGCGGACGCCTCGTCCATCCCGGCGAGCTCCCGATCGTCCCCGACCGGTCCGGCTCCTGGCTCTTCAGCCACGTCGGACGCCTGGCGCGCCTCGCGCTTCTGGGCCCTCCAGACGGAGTACTCGACGATCGCGCGACCGAACCACGGCCGGTCGCGCTGCCCGTGGCGGCCGCGCGGCAGCTCCAGGGCGGCGACTCGCCGGTAGACCTCTTCGAGCTGGCCGGCGACGCGTTCCCACGAGTAGCTCTCGGCGACGGCGAGCCCGGCGGCGCTGAGGCGGCGACGCAAAGGGGCGTCGCCGAGTACGAGGGCGAGCGCCTGGGTGAGGGCGACGGGGTCGCCGGGCGGCGTCAGCCGCCCGGCGACCCCGTCGCGCAGCACAGACCGGTAGCCGGGCAGGTCGCTCGCGACGACCGGCGTGCCGGCGGCGAGCGCCTCAACGAGGACCAGCCCGAAGGACTCGCCGCGCAGGGAGGGCACGCACACCAGCTCCGCCTCGCCGAGCCTGCGCACCTTCTCCTCGTCGCCGATCCAGCCCAGGGCCGTCACGCCGTCGAGGTCGACCGGTACGCCGTCCCCCGCCGCGGCTGCCGCGTCGAAGACGTCGCGGCGGGTGGCGCCGGCCACCACGAGCGTGGCGTCGGGCCGGCTGCGGCGCAGCGCGACGAACGCCTGGAGTAACACGGCCAGACCCTTGCGCGGTTCTGCTCTGCCGATGAAGAGGATGCGTCCCGGCACCTTTGGCGTGATTTGGGCGGGGGCGAAGACGGTGGTGGCGACGCCGTTCGGGATGACGACGTAGTCGCCGGGGAAGCGCGCTGCGGGGATCTCGAGGGCTGCGTCGGACACGGCGAGGCGCGCGTCGAGCCGTTCGGCGACCATGCGCGTGAGCCATCCCCAGTGGTCGTACATGTCGGGCTCGCCGACGGCGGCATGAAACGTCGCGACGACGGGCGACATCGCCATGAACACGGCGGCCATGGAGACCGACGGCACGAACGGTTCGTGGACGTGGAGAACGTCGAGATCGAGGTGGCGCAGCGCGCGATCCATGCGGGGGATGATCCGGGGCGAAGCGTTGAGGTAGGCCAGGGAGCCGTTGGATGGGACGGGGACGGCGCTGCCCAGTGGGATCAGACGGCCGGTGGCGGGAAGCCGGCGGCTGTCGACGCGGCGCCTGCCGACCATGACGCCGACCGGCGCGAGGATCGAGGTGGTATGGCCGCGAGCATCCAGCTCGGCGGCGAGGTGCTCGACGTGAGCGTTCACACCGCCGGGGACCGTCCACGAGTAGGGTGTGACGAGACCGATCCTCATGGCTTCCCGGCTCACGCGTCCCTGTCGATGACCAGACGGTTGAAGGCGACGCGGACGGAGCGGGGCGCGCCGCCGTGGCCGCCGCCGCGAAGCCGGGCGGCGATGAGGATGGCGGGGAGAACGGCTCCGTGCAGAGCCGCCGACCAGCGACGCCGCAACAGGCCACGCGCCAGGGGGAAGACCAGGGCGCCGGCGAGGACACCCTGGGGATGGAATCCAGCCTTCGTTCCGGCGAGGATCGGCACGAGCGCGACGATCGTGGCCGGCGCGTCGAGGGCGAAGGCTGCGCCGAGAGCGGCGGCCGCGCCTTGTCCGCCGACGACGGTGACGTGGGCGACGACCGGCGCGGCCGCCGCTGCGGCGACCAGGCCCTCGGGAGCTCCGGCCGCCTTGAGGGCGGCCGCGGGCGCGAAGGCCTTGGCGCCGTCGATCGCCAGCACGGCCGCGCCCGGCCCGCGCCCCAGCGTGCGATACACGTTCGCCGCGCCGGGCTTGCCGTCGCCCAGGTCGTCGATGGAGGCGCCGCGGACGAAGCGTGTCACAAGGCGGGCGCCCGGCAGGCAGCCCGCCGCAAATGCCACGACGATCGCGGCGGACCGGGAGAAGCGCGCGTCAGTGCGCACGTGTCCCTCCCGTGACTGGCCCGGTCCGCTCGGGCACGCGCGCGTGATGGACTCCGCGCAGCGCAAGCGTCACGGCGCCGAGGGCGACCGGCACGAGCCAGGTGAAGACACGCCACAGGACGAGGCTCGCGACGCGGATGGCGGGCGGCGCCGACGGCCCGATCAGCGCGAGGAAGCCGATCTCGGCGACGCCGGCGCCGCCCGGGAGCGGCGAGAGAGGCATGAGCACCTGCATCACGGCCTGTCCGGTCACGATCCTGGCGGGAGAGCCTCGCCAGCCGAGGGCGTGGAGGACGAACAGCAGCACACCGAACATCGCCAGCCAGTAGACGAGCTGCAGGGCGACGAGTTTCACGTAGACGCCGCGCGAGTCGCCATAGGACCGGACCGCGGCGCCAAGCTCGTCGATACGCGCGTGAAACCGCTGCGGCAGCAAGCCCCGGCCGACCGGTCGCCTCAGCCAGAGCCAGGTAGCGGCCCACACGCAGGCGAGAGCGAGTGTGAGGGCGAGCAGAAGCCAGCGCTGCAGCGAGGTGATGGGCGAGTCGACCCACGGCAGCAGCGAGACCAGCCCGACCACGGCGAGAAGGGCGCTGTGCACGAGGCCCTTGACCAGGACGGCCGACGTCGCGTCCGGTCCCGTCATGCCGAGGCGACGCAACATCAGGATCTGATACGGGATCTCGAAACCCCCGAACGACGAGGCGCCGCCGATGAAGTGAGCCTCGAGACCGATGCGCACCACGCCGAGGGACGGCGCCGTGGAGCGCGCCTTGGTGAGCACGACCAGCGACCAGGCGTCGGCGGCGAGGTAGATCGCGACGCAGGCGAGCGCTCCCAGAAGGTAGACGGGCTCTGCCGCGGCCTTGCTTGCGGCGGCCACGTCGCTGCCGATGTGGGGATTGAACAGGCGGACCACGACGACCGTGACGAACAGCCCGGCGGCCAGGCCCAGGAGGCTCCGCCCGAGGCTGGGGTAGAGCGAGCGCGGGACCTCCGCAGGCGGCGCGGGTCGAGCCTCGAGCTCGGGCCGGTCACTCGCCTGTTCCAGAGCCGAGCTCATTATCGCGCGGCCTCCGCCAGCAGCTCGCGATAGCGCTCGCCGACGGTCTCGGGCGCGTGTCGGCTGAGCGCGAGCTCGCGCCCGCGAAGGCCCATCTCGCGGCGGCGCTCGGGCGTCTGCTCGAGCAGACGCCCGAGCGCCGCCGCGATGGCCGGCACGTCGTGGCCGTCCACGACCCAGCCCGTCTCGCCGTCGGCGACCGACTCTGGAGCTCCGCCGGAGCGTCCCGCCACGACGGGCAGGCCGCAGAGCGCCGCCTCAGCGAAGACGATGCCGAACCCCTCGACTTCGTACCCGTGCCATCTGGTACGGCAGGGCGAGGCGAAGACATCCGCGGCATGAAGCCACTCCAGCAGGGCGGGGCCGTCGACCGGGCCCGTCAGCCGTATCCTGTCGGCCACGCCCGCGCGCTGCGCCCTTTCGTAGAGGCGAGTGGCCAAGCGGCCCTCGCCCACCAGGGCCAGCTCCAGGTCCGGGAACCGGGCCGCCAGCGTGGGCAAGGCCTCCACGAGCTTGTCCTGGCCCTTCCGTGGGACCAGCCGGCCGACGCAGAGAACGAGCCGGCCTTCGATGCCGAGGGCCGAACGGGCCGCCGCGCGCCGCTGCGGAGTCGGCACCGTGAAGTGGGCCACGTCGAGCGGCGGGCGCAAGACCCGGGCGGGCACGCCGGGGACGCTCGTCCGGGCAACCCCGGCGGTGTACTCGCTGACGGCGATCAGCATGCTCGCGCCGCCCAGCACGTGGCAGAGCGCCCGCCGGACCCCGGGCACCACAGCGGGCAGCGTCACCTCGGCGCCGCCGAGGAAGACGGCATAGGGCAGGCCGGCCGCGGCCTTGAGACGGGGACCGAGCAGGCCCGCGGGCAGCGGATGGCCGAGTTGCACCAGCTCCACACCATGGCGCTCGCAGAGCGCGAGTGCGTGCCGGAAGAGCCCCCGCGTCGGCCAGAGAATGGCGGTCGGCGCTCGTTCGACCGTGTACTCGTGGGTGGCGTCGAAGGTGGCGGCGCCCCGGTGGCTGGGCGCCAGGATCACGACCGTGGAGGGATCGAGTGTCCGGATCGCTCCCCAGTAGTACGACTGCGCCCCCCCGATCCGCGGAGGGAAGTCGTTCGTGATGAACAGCGTGCGCGGCGTGCGCTCCGTCGCCCGGCCCTCCGGCGTCAAGTCGTTGCCAGGTGAAGCCTGCCCGTATCCTCTACGGTCCAGTCGTACAGGACTGTCCAGGCATCGTGAAGGATAGGCCCTGCGGTCACCCGGCGACTCCAGCTCAACTGAGCCGGAGAGTCAAGAGCGTGCCTTCAGATCTCGGCCAGGCCCAGGAACTCGCCGGCGTCGACGTGGATCTCCAGCAGGTGCGGCGCCGGCAGGCTGGAGCGTTCGAAGGAGAGCGTGCCGGAGAGCTGGCTCATGTCGATGATCGCCTCCATCGACCGGGCGCCGTGCCGGTACCTGTCGACCAGCAGGAAGGCGCGCAGGACGGCGGGCTCGATGCGGAGCATAGGGCCTCCGCCGCGCGCGACGAGCTGCGGCTCCTTGCGCAGAAGCAGAGAGCGCAGCAGGAGCGCGCGGCGGAGCACGACGGCCGCGTCGTCCGGGTTGGACCTGTTCGGTCCGAGGATGTCGACGAAGCCGCGAAGACGGCTGATGAAGTCGGGCTTCTTCGCGGCCTTTTCGCCTTGCTCGTCGCGCACGGCGCCGAACTCGGCGAACGACGCGGCCGTCCCGCCGGCGAACACGAAGATCGCCGGTCCGAGGGGGTGGAAGGCGCCGTTCTCGCGGAACTTGCCGTCCTGCATGGGCGCGAGGAAGTGGCGCAGCCACCCCAGCTCGCGCCCGTCCAGCGGCGTGTCGAACTCGTCCCAGAACACGAGCGGCAGGTGCTGCTCGAGTACCGCGTCGCGGACCTGATGGAAGGCGGGGGCAAGCTCGTGGTCACCGGTGAACTGCGAGAGGTTGAACTCGAGCGTCTTGACGCCGCCCGCGACCTTCTGGCCGATCGTCTCTTTGACGGCGAAGGACTTGCCGGCGCCGGGCGGCCCGAAGACGGCGACGGAGAGGGGCCGCGGCACGAGCCCGCCGGCGCGATAGAGATTCACGTACTCGTCGATGACGTGGCCGACGCCGCGCAGCGTCTCGATCTCGCTCCGGTCGACGGAGGACCAGTTGCCCACCTTCTCGACCGGGACGCCGGGCGGCAGGCTCTCGGGGCCGCCGAGCGCGAGCTGCATCGCGGCCTCGACCATGGCGCCCGCGTCGATCGCTTCGGCGATGATCGAGGTCGAGCCGTCGGGGCGCGGATGCAGGGTGGCGTGGATGTCGGCGGGCTCTTCTGTCAGGGCCTGGGCGACGGCGGCCATCGGGTAGTTGAGCTCGGTCGCGGACGCCTTCCCGTCGCCGAGCCCTTCGCCCAGCAGCACGCGCGTCGCCTGTACGGCGCGGCGCACCGCCTCGACGGCGCTGAAGTCCTCGTCGCGCGCGAGGGGCAACGCGAGCGCGGTCGCGTAGCACAGGGGGTAGGCAGGCATCAGACCACGCCGCTCGGCCATCCAGGCCCCCTCGGGGACGCTGGGGTCGAAGACGAGCGTGGTCCCGCCACCCTTCTCGATGACGAGGGCGCCCGACAGTTCGAGCTGGACGACGACGCGTGCCGCGCCTCCCAACTGATGGGAACGAACGGCCGCGTCGACTTCCTCGGCCGTGCGCTCCCACGAGAGCGGATAGCCGATCGCGGCGCCGGTCCTGCGCAGCTCGCTGATCGGCAGGATCACGGTGAGCCTGTCTGCCCAGCGTTCGAGCAGGCGTGCGAGCAAGGGCGAGTCGTCGAACGGGGCCATCGTCGAGAGGATCACGGCGCGCGGTTCGGCGTCCTCCCAGGCGCGCCACTCCTCGGGCTGACGGCGATAGTCGAGCGCCAGGTCGTGGATCGTGACCACGTCGATCGGCGTATCGTCCATGGGCGGCACAAAGGCCGAGAAGGTCTCGGCCGGGTGCCGCCCCCAGAAGCGCTCGATGCGCCAGACCGGACTGCGGTCGGTCGCGCTCCTCGGGAAGCGGGCGATGCTGCTGAAGGTCCTGGTCACCCGCGTGTCGAGGGGGGACGCGAGGGTCTCTGGAGGAAGCGCTGGCCCGATGATCTCGACCGCGCCGTCCCGCGCGGCCATCGCGGAGAGCATCTCCGCGATGCGCGACGCGCCGCCGGCGAAGCGCACGGCGCGCACGTCGATCCCCTCGCTCCAGGCCCACGCCATGCTGAGGCCGTCGACCGCCGAGCCCCCGAGCTCGACGAAGCTCCAGTCGACGGTGACGTCACCGGTCGCCAAGATCCTCGGCGCTGCTGTCATCGGGGGCCTCCTCGTCGGTCGCTGGCGGCAGTCTACCCCGGGGAAGCTGCCCCGTGACCTCAGCCGGTCACGCCGCCTGGTCGGGACGCTAGTCCCGGCTCACCCGTATCGTCACGTTCTTGGGCAGCGCCAGGCCGGCCTCGACCTCGATCGCCTTCAGGACCCCGGTCGGTACAGGGCACGCGGCGTGCGCGCAGAACTCGCGCGCCTTCTCGAGGGTCAGCGGGCCGGCGCCGCGGAACATGATCTCCCGAAAGGGATCGACCTCTGTGAGCGCTTGTCCCAGCTTGCGGATGTGCTCGCACTCGCTCTCGATCTCGATGACCACGACCCGGCCCTCCGTGTGCGTCCGGACCGTCGTCGAGAATCCGCAGATGCCCGCTTCGATGACTGCTGTCGCCATGACGCTCCTCTCGCCGGCTGCGTGGTGGCCGCGATGATACCCACTGAGCGAGAATGTCGAGCTGCGGCGTGCCCATCGAGGTCGGCCCGGTGCGTCCCACGCTCGAGCGGAGCGCCGCCCGAGGCCAACACTCGACCGGCGGACGAGGGTAGGCCGGAACCACGAGGCTTCAGCAGAGACTCAGAGATAGGCGGCAGTACGAATATTGTCGCCGGCTGTTCCTCGAGTAGAATGCGGTCACCTCTTATCGAGAAGGTTCGCCGGAACGAGAAAGAGGCACCCGGATGAAAGGTCCGGAAGAGCCGCCGGCCGCGAGGCTTGGCGGCTCTTTATTTGTGCTGTCCCTGCCGTCCCCACGACCCGCAGAGCCGCGATCTTGCTGAGCCACGTGCCTGACGCCGGTCGCGGCGACTCAGGCCGCCGGCTGTGACGTGCCGGGGATGCGGCCGCGGTTGGTCCATCCGCCACCGGCGTAGAAGGCGACGTCGGCGACGATGCCAAGCACGACCCAGAGCCAGTCGATGCCGTTCACGCCGGCGGGCGCCACGAGCATGTACATCATCGTGGTCCACGGCGCGAAGACGATGCCGAGGATCGGCCACAGAACGGTGCTGAAGGCGGCGTCCCACCTGGCCGGCTGGGCGATCCACCAGATGATGTTGACGAACCGTGGGCCGAGCAGCAGCAGCGTGGTGAACAGACAGCACATGGTCCCCTCCGATGATGGTCAGGTAACCGCCGGGTCAATGCGCAACAGCATACTCCCGGATAGGCCGCCGCGGCGCCGCGGCAGGCGGTGGGTGACTGCGTCAGTCCGAACGTCGGGCGGCCACAAACGCTGCGATCGCGTACACCACCAGCGCGATCAGGCCGACCCACAGGAAGAACCTCATGTTGGCCAGGAAGATGCCGGCTGCGATGAAGCCGAGTATCAAAGCCCCGACGATGACAAGTGCCGCCTTCATCTCCACTCCCTCGATCAGATGTCCCGGATTGGGCGCATACGAGCAGCTTCAGCCTACCCGGCTCCGCGGCCTTGCGACCCCCGGAAACGCCGAGCCTGTCACTTTGAGGGACTCCCCGATGCGCGTCGAGACTAGTAGTCTCGCACTGGACGCGCATGCCTACGGCGCCACGCGCGGCGCGCTGGGGACCATGTAGGCGACAGGTAGCTCGCACAAGCGACAAGGAGACGGAGCATGTCAGGCCCGAAGGCGACGGCCTCTTCCAAGACTCACGACGTGCCCGAGTGGAAGCAGACGAGCCTTGGGCTCTACGTGACGGCGCACGAGGCTCACGAGATGTGGAAGGCCGATCCGGTGGGCGTAAGGATCATCGACGTCCGCACCCCCGAGGAGTACATCTACGTCGGCCACCCCGAGACGGCGCGGAACATCCCGCTGTACTTCGTCGAGTACCAGTGGGACCTCGAGGCCGGCGAGCCCGCCATGCGCCCGAACCCGGGACTCATCAGTGTGGTCAAGGCGTCGTACGCGCTCACCGACACGCTCCTCATGTTGTGCCGGTCAGGCGGTCGCAGCGCGCAGGCGGCGAACATGCTGGCCGAGGCCGGCTTCGTGCGCGTCTACAACGTCATCGACGGGATGGAGGGCGACAAGGTCGACGATCCCGGGAGCGCCTACCATGGCAAGAGGATGAGGAACGGCTGGAAGAACGCGGGTGCCCCTTGGACCTATGACTGCCGGCCCGACCTTCTCTGGAGTGGCTCAGGTAGGTAGAAGCGGAGGGGCGAGCTCAGGAGGAAGGGTCCGGCGCAGGGATCAGATCCTTCGCCGCCTCGAAGACGTTGCCGTGGACGTTCGACTCGCCGATACGATCGGCGACGCCGTCGCGGCGCAACACGTCCATCACCGCCGGCTTCACGCGGGCCAGACGCAGCTTGATGGACCGCCCCCGCAACATCTCGAGGATGTCGCCGACCTTCTCGGACCCTTGAGAGTCGATGTAGTTCACTCCTTCGAAGTCGAGGACGACCACGTGCAGCTCGGGGTCCGCCTCGTGGGTGAGCTCCCGGATCCGGTCCTCCAGTGCGTTCGCGTCGATGAAGAAGAGTCCGGCGTCGAAGCCGAGCACGAGCAGGCCGGGGTAGGCCTTGCCGTCGGGAAGGTCGTCCACGTTGCGAAACACCTGGCTGCCAGGTTGGCGCACCAGCTCAGGCATCGCCGGCGTGGCCGACACGTAGACCAGCCAGCCGATCGACAAGGCGATGCCGATGACCACACCCGCCAGCACGCCGGCGCTCAGCACGCCGAGCAGCGCGACGACGGCGATCCAGAAGTCGAAGCGCTTGACGCGGAAGAGGCGCCTCATGGCCGGCACGTCCATCATGCCCATCACGACGGCTTCGATGATGATGGCTCCCAGGACCGCCTGCGGGAGCTGGGAGAACAGCGGCGCGAGGAACAGCAGCGTGAGGACGACGACCGCACCGGTCGTGAGCGAGGCCAGCGGCGTCCTTGCACCCGTCTGGTCGCTCAGCGAGCTTGCGGAAAGGCTGGTCGAGACCGGGATGCCTTGCAGCAGGCCGGACCCGACGTTGGCGACCCCCTGCGCCAGTGACTCCTGGTTCACATCCACCCGATAGCGATGCCTGGAGGCGAAGGCGCGCGCGTCGCCCGCGGTCTGCGAGAAGCCGATCATGAGCAGCGCCGTCGCCGCGGTGAGCACGTCGGCCAGGTGGGCGGAGATGTAGCCGAAGTCCGGGAGGACGATGGCCGGCAGGCCACTGGGCACGTCGCCCACGAGCGCCACGCCGCGGTCCTCGAGGCCCAGAAGCCAGGTGACGAGCAGGCCTCCCACGACCAGAACGAGCGCGCCGGGCACGCGGGGGGCGACGAAGCGCAGGCCGAAGATGACGACCAGGGCGACAGCGCCGACGACGACCGTGGTGCCGTGGGTGTCGGCGAGCGAGCCGATCCAGCTCGCGAGCTTCTGCCAGCTGTTGTCGCCCGAGGCCTCCGTGCCGGTGATCTTGGCGAGCTCACCGATGGTCGTCTGGATGCCTGCCCCAAAGAGGAAGCCGACAATGACGGCCTTCGAGAGGAACTGGGAGATCCAGCCCATCTTGAAGAGCGCGAGCAGGACGAAGAAGACGCCGGAGACGAACGTGATCGACGCCACCATCGTGACGGCCTCGTCGCCGGACGCCGCCGCGCCGAGGACCGCGCCGGCAGCGACGGCCGAGAGCGCGGCGCTGGGTCCGGTCGCGATTTGGCGCGATGTACAGAAGAGGGCATACAGGATCGCGCCCGCCGCGGCGGCATAGAGCCCATACTGGATCGGCACCTCCGCGATGCCCGCATAGCCGAGCGCCTTGGGCACGACGAGAGCCGCCACCGTCAGGCCTGCGATCAGGTCCGGCCTCAGCCAGCTCCGCTCATACTCTCGGGCCCAGCCGAAGATGGGCATCACGCGGGAGATGCCGGCCGTCCTGGACTCACCGATCTGCTCGTCGCTGGTGGCGATCGCCCGCTCCCTAGGCAGGTTGTGTTCGTCAAACGGTCGGACACGAGCGACGTGAGGCGGCTCGCTGCACGTCGAAGCTCATGCTACCCCCGAGCAGCGCTCGAATGCTGCGCCTCAGGATTGCCGGGAAGGAACATCGCAGCCGCAAGTCCGACGAGTGCGATCACGCCCAAGGCGACCATTGCCAGCGCGTACGCTCCGTTTTCTGCAGCGAGGTCTGCCACGATGATCGTGCCGGCGATCGCCGTACCGAGGGACGAGCCCAGGTTGGAGATGCTCCGCGAGAGGCCCGATATCTCGCCCTGCTTCTCCTCGGGGAACGCCGACTGCACGATGTTGACCGAGGGCGTCAGCATCACTCCCACGCCCAGGCCGATCAGGAAGAGCCCGGGGAGGAAGCTCAAGACACTGTCGAAGGGGATCACCAGGCCGAGCAGCAGGGCGATCCCGGCCACCGTACCGATGAAGCCGGTCAGCACCAGGGTCCTCTGCGCGTACCTTCCGGCGAGGCGCTCGGCAGCCAGCGACGACAGCAGGATGCCGACCGTCGCCGCCGTGAACACGAGACCCGTCTCGATCGCGCTCTGTCCGCGCACCACCTGCAGAAAGACCGAGACCGTGAACGAGATCCCCATGAGCAGCAGCCACTGGACGTTCTGCGTGACGAGCCCGAGGTTGGACGTGCGGTTCTTGAACAGCCCGGTCGACAAGAGCACCTCCTTGCCGGCTCGCTCCCTCGACCGGATGTAGAGGAAGAACGAGAGCAGGAGGACGCCTCCGAGGGCCAGGAAGATCACCAGGAGCGCGCCGTTGGTGCCGGCCTGCAGGATGCCCATGACCAGGAAGACCATGCCCGCGGCCGACAAGACCGCTCCGACCGTGTCGAAGGGTCGCGTCGGGTCCGGCGGCAAGGGGTCAACGATGCCGCGACTCAGGAAGATGATGGCCGCCACGACCGCGGCCTGGAGGAGGAACGAGGCCCGCCAGCTGATCGTCGTGGTGATGAGGCCACCCACCAACGGTCCGGCGGCGGCGCCGATGCCGCCCATGCCGCTGATGATGCCGAAGGCGCGCGCACGAGGCTTCAGGTCGCTGAAGGCCAGGGTGGCCAGGATGTAGACAGGCGGGATCAAGAGGGCCGAGCCGACTCCTTCGAAGACCGAGTAGCCGAGGATCAGGACGCCGAGGCCGGGCGCCAGGGCGCCGACCAGCGCCCCTGTTCCGTAGATGCTGAGGCCCAGGATGAAGCAACGCTTGCGGCCCCAGCGGTCCGTCAACTTGCTGCCGGGGATCATCAGGGCCGCCATGATCAAGAGGAACAGCGTGATCGCCGTCTGCACCCCGTGCACCGTCGTCCCCAGGTCCTCCGCGATGCTGTTGATCGACACGTTCATGTTCGAGCCCGCGAAGCTGCAGATGAACTGCGCAAGCGCGAGGGGGAGGAGGATCCTCCGAGGAGACGCGAGTGGTCTTTCGATTGTCGCCACCTGAGCCACGGTGGTAGCTATGCCCGGGACGGCACGTGGAAGGCGTCGCCCACCGTTGTGGGTGCGAGGGAGAAGTGGTGCCCCCAACGGAATTCGAATCCGTGCTGCCGGCTTGAAAGGCCGGTGTCCTAGGCCGCTAGACGATGGGGGCACGTGGTCCGGGGATTATACCTGCGTCCGGACCGTCGTCCCTGTGCGTGCTCGTGACCCGCTGGTAAGCTACGCGCCGATGAGGCGCTAACGACTTCTGACCGATCGAAGGGGGACGTGTGGAAACTGCAGGGAAGCCCAGGATGGGTGTGGGGATGAGTCTGCTGACCGGGCTGCTCCTGGTCGTTCTGGGCATCATCTTGCTCGCCCAGCCGAAGATGTCGCTGCACTTCTTCATCTGGCTCTTCGGCATCGGCATCATCGCGTACGGGGTGCTGCACGCCGTCGCGGCGCTGTTGGGCAAGAAGGACGAGAAGGGTGAGACGCAGAAGGCGGCCGGCGTGGCCGGCGGCGTGCTCGCCGTCATCGCCGGAGTGCTCGTGATCGCGTGGCCGCAGCTCACGGCCACCGCCATGATCTACATCGTCGCGGGCTGGGCGATCGCCGCGGGACTGCTGGACGTGGCGCGGGCCTTCACGAAGGGGCACTCCGCCGCGGGCCGCATCTGGCTGCTGATCAGCGGCATCGCCGGCGCCGTCATCGGTCTCATCATCATGGTCTATCCGGCCAACGGGATCCTCGCCATCCTGTGGCTCATCGGGATCTACCTGGTCGTCATCGGCGTGCTGCGGATGATCATGGGGGTAGTCGCGCCGGCGGCGAAGGCGGGCGACAAGACCAGTTCACCACACCCGTTCTGAGAGCCGGCCGGGAGCATCTCGGGAGGGCCCGGAGGTCTCAAGCAAAGCTTGAGGGCGTCCGGGCCCGATAACGGCGAAAAAGGTCTTGCGCCCCGCTCCGCCGGTCATAGAATGCGTTCACCTCCCGTCGAGAAGGTTCGCCGGATCGACAAAGAGGCACTCGGGTGAAAGGCCCGTACAGGAGCCGCGCAGACCTTAGGGTCGCGCGGCTCCTCTACTTTGGCGCGGCTCCTCTACGTTGGGGCTGCTTCCTGCAGCGCCCGCCAGACGCCCTCGACGTGCTCGCGCTCGGTGGCCTGCGCGCCCACCGAGACGCGCACGATGCGGCGTCCCTTGACCACAGCCGTCGTGAGGTAGAAGCGCCCGGAGGCGTTGACGGCTTCGACGAGGGCGAGGTTGTGACGATCCAGGGCGGCCTCGTCGCCCGCGAGCTCCGGCGGCGCGTGACGGAGCGACACCGTCTGCAGCGGCGCCGGGGCGAGCCGCCGCCAGTCCGGTGTCGCGTCCACCTGCGCCGCCAGCCACGCGGCGTTCTCGAGGTCGCGACGGACGCGCCGCTGCAGGCCCTCCACGCCGTGCTCGCGGATGACGAACCACAGCTTGAGGGCCCGGAAGCGGCGCCCGAGCGGGATGCCCCAGTCGCGCAGGTTGCGCACCGAGCCGTCCTGCGCCGTGCGCAGGTAGCTCGGGTCGGTGCTCATCACTCGCATGAGGTGCTGCGGGTCGCGCACGTAGTAGGCGGAGAGGTCGAAGCCGGCGCCGAGCCACTTGTGCGGGTTCAGCACAAGCGAGTCGGCGCGCTCGACGCCCTCCCACATCCAGCGCAGCTCGGGGCAGATCATGGCCGTCCCGGCCATCGCCGCGTCGACGTGCAGCCAGAGGCCGTGGTCGGCCGCGATCTGGGCGATCTCCACAAGCGGATCGAGCGCCGTCGTCGCCGTCGTCCCGATGCTCGCCACCACCACGCAGGGAGTCCGGCGCGCGGCGATATCCGCCTTGATGGCGGCCTCCAACGCTTCGGGCCGCATCGCGAAGTCCTCGTCGCTCTCGACGAGCCGGAGGTTGTCCCGCCCGAAGCCCGCGAGCAGCGCGCCCTTCTGGATCGAGCTGTGCGCCTGGTCCGACGCGTAGACGACGAGCGGCCGCGCCAGGCTCTGCAGCCCGACGTCGTTCTGGCTGAACCCCGCCGTGCGTTCTCGGGCGCAGAGCAGGGCGGTGAAGGTCGACCCGCTGGCCGTGTCCTGGATGACGCCGGTGAAGGCTTCGGACAGGCCGAGCATCTGGCGCAGCCAGTCCATGACGACGTCCTCGACCTCGGTCGCGGCGGGACTCGTCTGCCAGCTCATGCCCTGAGGTCCGAGGCCGGACGAGACGAGGTCCGCAAGCACGCTGGCGAGATCGGTGTTGGAGGGGAAGTAGGCGAACCAACCCGGGTGGTTCCAGTGGGTGATGCCCGGGAGGACGATGCTCTCGAGGTCGCCGATGATGCCGGCGAGGCCGCCGCCCTGCTGCGGCGGCTCGGCCGGCAGCTTCGCCCTGATCTCGCCGGGACGGACCTGGCTCATGACGGGCAGCTCGTCGATGCGCTCGCGGTACTCCGCGATCCAGTCGACGAGCTCGTGTCCGAGCCGGCGGAACTCCTCGGGCGACATGCTGGGGCCGGTCATGCGGGCGTGCGGCTAGGCCCAGGACTCCGCTTCCGCCGGGCCGTGTCCGGCCGGCGTCCGCGCCGGCGGCAGGTCCTGCAGGGACGCGCGCCAGTCCCAGAGCAGCCGGTGGAGCGCCTCGGCCCCGACGATGTCGCCGTCGGGCACGGGGAGCGCCACCGGATGCAGCAGGGTGGCGCGCGTCTGCGGTCCGCCCATGCCGCCGTGGAAGCAGATGAGCTCCTCGAAGGCGCAGCCTTCCTCGAGCTGATGGTCGTAGAAGCTGTTCACCATGATGTCGGCGACGTGCGGGAAGCCGTCCGTGCGCAGCAGGTGCTCGGCGGCGTGCGGCGAGAAGCCGGCCAGCGGGTCGGCGCCGTTGACCCGGCCGTCGGAGAGACGGCGCGCCCCGTCGCGGCCGAGGGCGACCGCGCCGTGCTCGGCGGAGCGCACCAGGAGCCAGCCGACGTGAGGATGACCCCGCAGCGCCGTGAGCAGCTCGGGGTGCCGGTCCTCGATCTCCTCGAGCGTGAGGCGGCGGCGCTCCTCCATCAGGTAGATCAGGCCCAGGTTGCCCGAGCCGAGCACCACGACCTCCTGGTCGCTCACGTCGTTCTTCGGCTTCTCGTCCTGCTTGCGGCCCGTCGCTTCCTGGAACGCGTTCGACACGGCGTGGTCGTTCTCGTCGCCGCCCAGGTGGGCTGTCACCTGGTCCGTGCTCAGAGAGCGCTTCACGAGCTCGTCGAGGCCGTACCCGTTGCGCTGCTTGAAGGTGGCGCCCTGCGTCTGGCCGTGATCCGACAGGACGACGATCTCGTAGGGGCGCGGCGCGAAGCGCCGCGCCCTCATGATGCGCCCGAACTGCTGGTCGATCTTGCGCAGCACCTCGAGGGTGTCGGCGCGCTCGAGGCCGGAGTGGTGCGCGACCTCGTCGTAGCCCGAGAAGGTCGCGTACACGGCCGGCCGTCCCATCATCATGTCGCTGAGCACGCTGTACACGACGAGGTCGCGCACCACGATGCTGACGCCGCCGCGCATGAGCGCGTACTTGAAGTCGCGGTGGCCGCGCGGCTGCACGTCGCGGCGCGCGGCCCTGATCGCCGCCGACTTCTCGAGCACGACCTCCCAGATGAAGAGGACGAACGCGCGCGTCACGTTGAAGCCGTTCGCAAGGAAGGGCCGGTAGCCGGGGTTCGCCTTCTTCTCGGCCTCGAAGCGGCTGATCGTCAGGATCGCTTCGTCCGCTTCGCCCGAGAGCAGGTTGCCGCGGCTTGCGCCACCGTCTCTCAGCAGCCCGATGCCGGTGCTGCGCCGCCGCTCGATCTCGGCGCAGTCGGCCGGGGCCGAGCAGCTCATCACGAGCCCGGTCTCTTTCTCCACCCAGCGGAAGGCCGGGATGTCGTCGTTGGATCCCAGGAGGATGCCGGCCTGCGAGGCGCCCGTCTGCGACGAGAGGTCCGGCTCCCATTCGCCCAGCCGATGCGTGCCCTCCGCCAGCCAGCGCGCCATCTCGGGGGCGCTGCCGTCGGTCATGGCGCGTCGCAGCACCGGCGCGGCGAGGCCGTCGACCTCGAGGTAGACGATGCCGGGCACGCTCGTCCTCTTGAAGCGCTTCGAGCGGCGCGCGATGCGCTGGATGACGCGCAGGGTGTAGGTGTCGTCGTCGTTCGTGCCGAGGATCACGTCGAGGATGATCGTGACGGCGGCGATGACCAGCGCGGCGAGCAGCGCCCAGATGAACCGGCTGACGTTGAAGGCGTTCTCCAGAGCCTTCGAGGTCGCCAGCAGCATGAGCGCATCGCCGACGAGAACGAGCAGGAAGCCCAGGGCCACGGTGAACGGCAGACGAAGGGCGGCGATGACCGGCGGGATGAAGGCGTTGAGCACGGCGATGAGCGCCGCCGCGAGGAAGGCCCCGGCGAAGCCCTCGACCGACACGCCCGGTGTGATCGCGGCGGCCACGAACACCGCACCGGCTGCCACGATCCACGAGACCACCAGGCGGAGCGGCCTGATCTGCGGCCGGGCCGGCTCCCAGGTCGGCCTGCGGCCGAACTCAGCCTGCCGGCCCTCTGTGTCTTCGCTCATCAGGTCTCCTGGTCTTTCGGATGGCGAACGGCGCGTCGCAGGACGCCTGCGTCCGTCGCGTCACGGTGGCGCCGAGTGTATATGCTTCGCCGCACGGAGGGCAGGCCTCTGTCGTACGACGTGACCAAGCGGAAGGTATCGCCGTGCAGGTGGCCCTACGCGGCGGTCGGTGAGAACTCCAGCCAGTAGTCCTTGGGTGGCAGCGCCTGCTCGGATTCCTTGATGACGCGCGCCCGGTGCATCGCCTTGCGCAGCTTGGCGTACTGCGCGGGCAGATCGATGTCCTGCACGCGCCGGCGCATGCGGCAGCGACAGGCGCCGGTCGGGTTGGCGAGGGCACAGTGCCCGCTCATGAAGCGATTGAGCTTGCGCCGCGCGCGCGACACCGTCTGCCGCGCGGCGTCCGGCTCGACCTCCAGCACAAGAGCGACGTCGTCGTAGTCGAGCTCCGCGACCTCGCGCAGCAGGTACGCGAGACGGGCGTCGGGCTCCAGGCACTGCAGCATCCCCGAGAGGCACATGTCGCACATCTCGCGCACCCACAGGTCGTGGTCGAGATCGGGCACGTCTGGCGGCGCGAGCTCACCCTCCTCTTCGAAGAAGGCGCTCATGAAGCGCACGCTGTGGGTGTGCTGGGCCTGCGCGTAGCGGCCCACGACGCGCCGCGCGATGGTGTAGATCCAGGTCGACAGCGCGGACTCGCCGCGAAATCTCGGCAGCCCCTCGAGGACGGCGAGCCACACCTCTTGCGCCGCTTCGCGGGCCGCCTCCTGGTCGCGCGTCATGCGCCAGCAGATCGAGGACACGAGGCGACCGTACTGCTCCACGATGGCGGCGGGCTGGGGCGGTGCAAGGGTCGCCTGCGAGGCTGTCATCGCGCGCACCTCAGCGACGGTGTTGGCCGGACGCGCCGATTCTAGCAGCGCGGTCGCCGAGATGGCATTGACGATTTCCGGCCCGAGTTGTCACAGATCGGCGCGTCACACCACTCATGTGTATGACAGGTCGTACACTGCAGACGCCAAAGGGGAGAACGATGTCGCGCAGCACCGCACTGAAGACCACCGCGGGATTCACCGAGCGCCTCGCGCGCAGCAGCGCCAGCCACCCGTGGCGCACGATCGGCATCTGGGTGGCCGTCATCGTGGTCGCCGTCCTCAGCATGAGCTCGCTCCTCGGCAACGGCCTCACCTCAGAGACGAAGCAGCACGGCCGGCAGCCCGACAGCACGATCGGTCTGGAGCTCATCCAGGACCGCATGACCGGCCCGCAGAAGATGTCCGAGTTCGTGATCGTGCGGTCCGCCGCTCACACGGCACAAGACGCTGCCTACAAGGCCTACGTGAACGAGCTCGCCGGCAAGATCGCGGATCTCGGCCCGAAGGTCGTCGAGGCCACGGCGACCTACTACCAGACGAAGGATCCGACGCTGGTCTCGAAGGATGGCCACGCGATGCTCGTCCAGGTGGTCATGGCCGGCGATCTGAACACCGCCATCGACAACGTCGACGAGCTGCACGCGGTCGTCACCGCCGGCCGGGGAGGCGACTTCACGCTTCAGCAGACGGGCACCGCCAGCCTGAACCGCATGGGCAACGAGCTCGCCAAGAGCGACATGGAGAGGGCCGAGCTCTTCGGCGTCCCGCTCGCGCTCGTCGTGCTGGTGGTCGTCTTCGGCGCCCTGCTGGCGGCGTTCATGCCCCTCGTGCTCAGCATCATCAGCATCCTGCTGGCGCTGGCCCTCACCGGCCTCATCGGCCAGCTCTACCCCATGCACACCTTCGTCCTGAACATCGTGACCACACTGGGCCTCGCCGTGGGCATCGACTACACGCTGTTCATCATCAGCCGCTATCGGGAAGAGCGCGCCCGCGGCCTCGAGAAGATCGACGCCATCGCGGCCACGGGCGCCAGCGCCAGCCGCGCCATCTTCTTCAGCGGCATGACGGTCGTGCTCGCCATGCTCGGCATGGTCGTCGTCCCGGTGGACATCACGATCAGCATGGGCATCGGCGCGATGCTCGTCGTCTTCACCACGCTGCTCGCCGCCCTCATCCTCCTGCCCGCGGTGATGGGCCTGCTCGGCGACCGCGTGAACGCCCTGCCGATGCCCTTCATCGGCCGTCGCGCAGCGCGCCGTGCCCACGGCCACGAGGGCGTCTGGGAGCGCCTCTCGCACAGCATCATGCGGCGGCCCGTGATCTGGCTGGTCACGGCCGTGACCCTGCTCCTGCTGGCCGCCTCACCCATCATCTTCATGCAGACGGGCAGCAACGGCGTGACGGCGACCGGCTACCCGGACGATCAGTACGCCAAGCAGGGCTGGGACACCCTCGACCGCGACTTCTCGCTGGGCAAGGCCAACCCCGTGCAGATCGTCGTCGACGGGGAGGCGGGCGCGGCGGCCGTCAAGGACGGCATCGCCCGCCTCCAGACTGCGCTCAAGGCCGACGACCGCTTCGGGCCGGCGCAGGTCGCCGTGAACAAGTCCGGGGACCTCACCGTCGTCTCGACCACCCTCGCCGGCGACCCTGCCGCCGAGGCGACGCAGAGCGTTATCAGGCAACTGCGTGAGAGCGTCGTGCCGGCCGCCTTCGGCGCCACCGCGTCTGACGTGTACGTCACCGGCACCACGGCCGGCGTCGTCGACTACCTGGACTTCTTCAACAAGTGGCTGCCGATCGCCATCGGCGTGGTGCTGAGCCTGAGCTTCGTGCTTCTGCTGGTCGCCTTCCGCTCGGTCGTGATCCCGGCCAAGGCCATCCTCATGAACCTGCTCAGCGTGGGCGCCGCCTACGGGCTCCTCGTGCTCGTCTTCCAGGAAGGCGTGGGCGCCGACCTGCTCGGCCTCACCCAGGTCGACTCCATCGAGGCCTGGGTGCCGCTCTTCCTCTTCGCGATGCTCTTCGGGCTCTCCATGGACTACCAGGTGTTCCTGCTCACCCGCATCAAGGAGCGCTTCGACCACACCGGCGACACGCGGGAAGCCGTGGCGTACGGCATCGGCCGCACGGCGAGCATCATCACCGGCGCCGCCGCCATCATGGTCTGCGTCTTCGGCGGCATGGCGACGGGCGAGCTGGTGGCGTTCCAGCAGATGGGCTTCGGACTCGCCGTCGCGATCTTCCTCGACGCCACCGTCGTGCGGACGATCATCGTGCCGGCCGGCATGGAGCTGCTCGGCGACTGGAACTGGTACCTGCCGCGCTGGCTCGAGTGGCTGCCGAACGTGAGCGTCGAAGGGCGCCAGCCGCCGGCCGGCGAGCAGCTGCCGGACGAGGTGGGTGGCGGGCCCGAGGGCGAAGCCGCCCGCACCCGCAGGCCGCACGTCGAGGGTGTGCCCGCGTTCAGGACGCCGCCTCAGGGGGGCGCTCCCGCGGCCCGCTAGACCTTTCTGCCCCTTTGCAGGAGCTATTGGTACAGGGGATGCTGGTGGACCGCGTTGGATTCGAACGAACGACCTTGAGAGGTATGCCTTGGCCCGTGTCTGTAGTCTGACAATGGTGTCGGGAAATGCCTGCTTTACAGGCCAAACGCAGAGCGGGGGTCGCTGGCTGGCGGCCCACGGTTCTCTCCCCGGACCAGCGTCCGAGGGCACTACGAGGACGCGTCACGTCGTCACCCCCGCAGCTATACTTATCGTAGGAGGCCGAGGTGTTCGGCTGAAGACGACGGGCAGACAGTGACGAGCCCGAGCCCGTGCCGGCAACTGAAGGGGGACGGATGACGCCATACGTGGCCCCGCAGCTTGGGCTAGGAGCCTTCAACTGCCCGCATTGTGACGCCTACGCCAATCAGTCCTGGTATGGCACCGTGGCTGGCTACAAGTACGGACTTCCCGGGTGGGGCACCCGCGAGGGCCCGATTAGCTATCTGGGCGATGAACTCGACATCTCGGAGTGCACTCACTGCAAGGAGAAGGCGCTCTGGCTGAACGGTCGGATGATCTATCCGCTGCTACTGACGGCCCCCAAGCCCAACCCTGAGACGCCCGAAGACGTGGCCAAAGACTTCGAGGAGGCCCGTCAGGTTGTCAACGCATCGCCCGCCGCCGCGGCTGCCCTGCTGCGCCGCGCGGTCGAAAAGCTGGTCGATGACCTCGACGCCACAGGGGATAGCCTGAACCAGCGCATCGGGGACCTCGTAGCCCACGGACTCCCGCCAGAAATCCAGCAGGCTCTTGACTACGTGAGGGTGACGGGTAATGACCACGTGCATCCCGGTATGTTGGTCGAGGACGAGCCCGGGGCTACCGCCCTACAGCTGTTCACCATCGTGAACGCAATCGTCGAGCGCATGGTTGTCTTCCCGAAGAAGATGAAGGCCCTCTACGACGACCTCCCGGACAGCAAGCGCGCCCAGATTGACAGGCGTGACGGCCGCGCCGCAGGCCCTGAATCCCAGCAATAGTGGACTGGAAGGGCTACCTCGGCATCCTGTTCGGGCTGGTGTCGACGGCCGGCTTCATCTACACCTGGTGGTGGGGAAGGCATCGCCTTCGAATTGACACACGACGCTTCAGTTCCCGCTTCCAACATGGCGACACGATCATGTGGAAGGCGTGCAACATCGGGCGTCGCGTTGGCAAGATGTTGGCAGAGAGCAGTTGGTGGCAAGAGGCCGGACGGCCAGAAGACCCTTTTGCAGGGGTTTTGTGGTGGGCCGCGTTGGATTCGAACCAACGACCTTGGGATTAAAAGTGCGTGACGGGGGCCAGGCCGGCCCACTTTCGTCAAGCCCAATCAGACTTGACATCCATGCGGTCTGGCACTACTTGGCAGTGTCCCATGTGGCTTGCTCCGTTAGCAAATCGGTTTGCAGCGGCACAAGCGAGAGTCATGTCCAAGACCCGAAGTTGCCTCCACGTCTGAGTATTCACGCGCCCGAAGCGAAGGCGAAGGCCGAGCTTCAGATGATGTCCACTGATGCGAGGGCCTTGAGACTGACTGGGTCTTTCTCCGAGCGAGAATCGTCGCCCTATCGCGTCACTCACAGATTCTGTCGTAATCTGGAATGTAATGGGTGAGGTTGGCGGCAGGGCCTGGAGAGGGCGAGGCAAC
>CAVZSF010000005.1:0-1242590 GCA_963777895.1 uncultured Thermoleophilia bacterium | reverse complement strand
CGAGGCCTACCATGGGCCGCCAGCCGAGCGCGCTCAGCCGCGACGTATCGAGCAGCTTGCGCGGCGTGCCGTCCGGCTTGCTCGTGTCGAAAACCAACTCGCCGGTGAACCCGACGACTTCGCAGATCAACTCCGCCAACTCGCGGATCGTCACGTCTTCACCGCAGCCCACGTTGATGATCTCCGGCGAGTCGTAGTGCTCGATCAGGAAGCGGCACGCGCTCGCGAGATCATCCACGTGCAGGAACTCGCGCCGCGGCGCGCCCGTGCCCCACACCGCGACCTCATTCGCACCGCCCGCTTTCGCCTCGTGAATCTTGCGCAGCAGCGCCGGCAGCACGTGCGAACTCGCGAGATCGAAGTTGTCGCCCGGCCCGTAGAGATTCGTCGGCATCGCACAGATGAAGTTGCGTCCGTATTCGCGCGCGTAGGACTGGCAGAGCTTGATCCCCGCGATCTTGGGCGATCACGTGGCCCTTCATGCTCTTCGGGGTGCTGTCCGGCGGCTCCTGCTCCTGAGCGGCTGCGGCGCTTCTACTCGGTAGTCCAGGTAGGCCGGAGAAAGATCGCGCTCGCCGCGCCGTAGAGGCCGGCGTCGATACCGTCGCCTTCGTCGTCGAGGTTCTGGTGGTCGACTTCCAGGGCTGCTCCCAGTTGGCCATGATGCCGCCGACCTTGGCTGCAGCGATGATGACGACCTCGGGCAGCTCGTCGCGGAAGAAGGCGTCCGTATCCTTCTGGTCGGTGAGGTCCAGCTCGCCGATGTCGCGCACGACGAGATTCTCGTAGCCGGCCTGGCGAAGGGCGCGCAGGATCGCGCCCCCGACCCGTGGCCCCGGCGTGCCCCGCGAGATAGATGCGCGAAAGCTTGCCGACGAGCGGCCTCCGCCGGCATCAGATGCCCCAGCGGCGATGCAGCGCCTGTTCGTGTCCGGCCGGCATCAGATGCCCCAGTGCCGCCGCAGGAGCTGCTCGTGCTCGTCGACGTCGTCGGCTGGCATCCGAACAGACACCTTCCGTGCGGGATTACCCGCCACGATCGCGTACTCCTCCACGTCCTCGCCGACAACGCTGCCGGCGGCGACGATCGCACCCCTCCCGATAGTCACGCCACTCAAGAACGACGGCCCCGTAGCCGATCCAGACGTCGTCGCCGACCACGACCTCGAGCTCACGGCCGCGGCCCGCGTAGGCCGCGTCGCCGATCCAGGGCGCTCGCCGAACGGGCACGCCGACCGCCCTGTAGTCGTGGTCCAGGCGGCCCACGAGGCCGACACAGTTGGCGATGAGCACGCCGTTGCCGATGGAGCCGTCACACTCGATCGTGCAGTACTTGCCGATGTAGACGTCGTCACCGATCGTCAACCGCCGGGCGCCCAGAGAATCGAGCCGAGACCGATGTGCACGTTCTTACCGAGCTGCACGTTGTCGCGCACGGCGAACCACTCGTAGGCCTTCTGTATCAGCGGCTTGATGAGGCGCAGCCGCTGGTCGTCACCGCGCACGCGTCACCTCCAGCGCCCGTACCACCCCGTCAGCGAAGTGCTCCGCCATGGCCTGCACAGTGTACTTCGCGGCCGCCTCGCGACAAGCGGCGCGCATGCGCCCGAGTCGCGGTGCGTCGCCAAGAAGGTCGACGATCGTAGAGGCATAGGCCGAGGGGCTCTCTTCCAGTCGTCGACCATGATGCCGTCAACGCCGTCGCGCAGGTAGGCGATCTCCTGCCCCTGGAAGGGTGCACGCGTCGTCACGAGGGGCAGCTCGAGGGCGAACCCGTCGAGGATGCCCAGACCGACCGCCCCGGGAAGCAGCTGGACCTTCGCGAGCAGCATGGCCCTTGCCTTGGCCTCACCGTAGAGCGGCCCGAGGACGTGGAGCCAAGGACGAGTCACGGCCGCCTCGCGCAGCGCGGAAAGGCTCGTCTCCCGTCCCAATCACGATCACCTCGAAGCTCGGCAGTTGGCGGCGCGCGCGCTCGGCCGCGGCGACAAGGAAGGGAAGCCGTTTGTCGTCATAGAGAGCGCCGGCGATAAGACCCCCACGTCGGGGCCTTCGACGCCGAGCTCTCGCCGCGTGAGCGCGAGATCATCGGGCGTCGTGCTCTCCCGCACGCGGCGCAACGACTCGGTGTCGACCGCATTCTGTACGACGGTGACGCGGTCCAGGGGGAGACGCGTGGGCGGTAAGCACGGGCAGACTCGCTTCGCCGTAGGCGAAGAACCAGTCCGCCCTTCGCGTGAGGATCCCTTTCACGCGCTCCCCGATCTGGCTGGCGTTCTGAGTCTGAACGTTGTGGCCCTGTCCCCAAGAGGCGACCTTCGGTCCGCCGAACGCGCGCCAGGCGAGCAGCGCATACGTCGCAAGCAGCCTGCTCGCCTGTTCCACGACGAGGTCGGCGCCTCGGACCTCCCGCAGGCAAGGCTGCCAGCACACGTCCCTCGACCCCAGCACCACGTAGCGGTTCCGGATCTTGATCGCCCACGGCACCTCGACGGCGTCTTCTTTGGCTGCCTCGTGAGGGCCGGGCTGCCCGTAGACGAGCGTGAAATCGACGCCGCGCTTGTCCAGCTCCGTACGCAACCGCTCATAGAAGGGCAGCCGATAGTGGTGGATGTAGCGGAAGACGACGGCCACACGGGGCCGGCCCGGGAGAGGACCCATGGTCTGCTATTCTAGCCGCCCCGGAGCGAGGCGGGACAGATGCGCATCCTTCTCTTCCACAACTGGTATCAGCAGCCGGGCGGCGAGGACTCCGTCGTGCGCACCGAGATGGCCCTGCTCGAACGCAACGGGCACGACGTGTCACTGCTCGACGCCGACAACCGCACCATCCGCAGCGTCGGCGCCAAAGTGCGGACGGCCACGTCGGTGGCGCATTCCGGGGCGGCGGGCGCTACGGTCGCTCGAGGAACTGGCCCGCGTTCAGCCCGACCTTGTGCACGTCCACAACTTCTTCCCTCTGCTCACGCCGGCCGTTCTCGACGCCTGTCGCAGGGCCGGCGTGCCCGTCGTACTCACCCTGCACAATTACCGCCTCCTCTGCCCCGGGGCGACGCTGCTGCGCGACGGGAAGCCGTGCGAGCTCTGTCTGAGCGGTTCTGCGCTGAACGCGGTGCGCTACCGCTGCTATCGGGACTCCCTGGCGGGATCCGCAGCCGTCGCGTGGATGGTGGGCCTGCACCGCTCACTGCACACCTTCCGCCGCAAGGTCGATCGGTTCATCGCGCTCAGCGAGTTCCAGAAGAGCGTGTTCGTGCGCGTCGGGTACCCGCCCGATCTCATCAGGGTGAAGCCCAACGCCACGGCCGACCCACTGGACGGGCTCGACACGGCAGGTGAGCCCCTGCGCGTCCCGAGGGACGCCGGCGCAGATGACGACGGCGCGGGGCACCCGGGCGATGACGTCCGCTACGCTCTGTATCTGGGCCGTCTCAGCGCCGAGAAGGGCATCTCGACCATGCTCAAGGCTTGGCGCGATGTGCAGCTGCCGTTGCGCATCGCGGGCAACGGCCCCTTCGCCAAGCTCGCCGCGGTCACTGCGAACGATCCCCGTCAGCGCGTCGAGTACCTCGGGCAGATCGCTCCCGAGGCCACCCACGGGCAGTTCTTCGCCTACGACTTCCTCGTCATGCCGTCGCAGTGCTACGAGGCGCTGAGTGTGGTCATCCTGGAGGCCTTCGCTCACAGCCTGCCGGTCCTCACGTCGAACCTCGGCAGCATGGCGGAGGTCGTGGAGGACGGCGTCACGGGCGTCCTCTTCGAACCCGGCAACGCGCGCGATCTCGCCGCGAAGGCGCGTTGGCTCGCCGAGCACCCCGCCGAACGGCAGCGCATGGGCGAGGCGGCGCGCCGGGCCTTTGAGGCCAAGTACACGCTCGAGCAGGACTACGAGACGCTCATGGCCATCTACGAGGAAGCGATGGCGCATGCCCGCAGCCGCGCCGCCTGACGCTGCTCCGTTGGGACGCATGCCCGAAGCCGCGCCGGCTGACTCCGCTCCGTCGCGGGACGAAGCCAGCCTGGACCGGCCTCCATCGCGACGCGTGCTCGACATGCGCGTCGATGGCATCGAGGCGCCGGACGCGGTCCAACGCATCGTGGAGTGGGCCGCGCAGAGCGGGCCGGGCAAGGCCGGCCGCTACATCTGCGCGGCCAACGTCCATATGACCATGGAGGCGCACGACCATCCCGACTTCGCGGCGATCGTCAATGACGCCGACCTGGTGCTGGCCGACGGGGTCCCCATGGTCTGGGCGCTTCGTGCTCTTGGCCTTCCCCAGCGGCGTCGCGTGCGCATGGCGCCGGACCTCCTGTATGGGCTCTTCGAGGCGTGCGAGACGCGCGGCATCAGCGTGGGGCCTGTACGGCGGCAGCCCCGAGACGCTACGAGTCTTCACCGCCTGGATTGGCCGCAGCTATCCATCGTTGAGGCTCGCCTGCGCGATCGACCCGCCCTTCCGGCCGCTCGGGCCCGACGAGGACGCGAGGTTCGCGCACCTCATCGACGAGAGCGGCGCGCAGCTCCTGCTCACCGGCATCGGCTGTCCCAAGCAGGAGCGATGGATGGCCGCACACGTGGCCCGGAGCGGCAACGAAGCTGGCCTCGAGGAGACGAGGAGCGGCGACCTGCCGACCCCGCTCGGCTGCACGATGCTCGGCGTCGGCGCCGCCTTCGACATGCTCGGTGGACGCACCAAGGATGCGCCCGCTGGATGCGCGATCGCGGGCTCGAGTGGGTTTACCGTCTCGTCAGCGAGCCGAGCCGGCTCTGGCACCGCTCCTCATCCAGAATCCGCGCTTCCTCGCGCACTTCGCGCTTCAGTTGCTGCGGCACCGCTCGCGCTGAGCGACACCGCGTTGTCCCCGCAACTGCCCTTGACGTCACGAGAATGGCGGGCGTCACGCTTGCGCCTCGTGCAACGATGACTCTCCGTTGAGGGTGACTGCCCCCTGACCTATACTCGCGGGGCTCTGGCAACGCCGCCGGAGCGAGCCCAGGCGAGACCGTCAGAGGGGGAGGTCAGTGCCCGTACGCCAGGTCGTGCGCTCGACCGCGACATCAGGTCGCCGTTCGAGTTCTCCGACGCGCTGCTCAGCCGCTACCACCTGCGGCGGGCGGCGAGCGTGGCGGCGCTGATGCTGCTCGACATCGCCGCCATCCTGCTCGCCGCCGTCGCCGGCCCGCCCTTCTGGCACCACCTCGGCGCCCACATCTACCGCATCTCCCCCTCTCGGGTATCACCGCGACCGCCCTGGTCATGATCGTCGTCTTCGCCGTCCAGCGCCTCTACGGCCTGCGCCGCTACCGCCACCGCGTCTCCCCGACCGTCGGGAGCTGGTTCCTCGTCTGGCTGATCACCGCGATGCTCGCCGTGCTGAGCGGCAACGTCATGCTCGGGTTGGTCGCCGGTCGCCCTCCGGCTTCACGGCTGCGATCGTCGACATCGCGCTGCGCCGCGCGTACGACCTCGCCGTCGCCGCCGCCATCGGGCAGGACCTCGACACGGTCCGCGTGCTCTTCAACCGCCTCCGAGGAGGCCTGGCCGTTCGCTGGGGGCCGCGATGATCGCCGCCGACCCCGGGCTCAGCTACCGCGCCGTGGGCCGCATCGGCGGCGCCGAGGCCGGCCGCTTGTCCACCCTCTTCCCGGAGGCTTCTGGCCATCCGGAAGTGGTCATCGCCGACCTGGGCGACGTCGGTGACAGCCTGATGGGGCATCATCGAAGGCCTGCCGCAGCCGCCACTGCGCCCTGAAGGTCGCGGCCGACGAGCAGCTTGTCGGCGGCGCTGAAGGGGCCGGCGCCGGCCGTACTGGCGTGCCGCCCTCCGTGAGCCGGCCCCCGCTTCTTCCTCTGCTCTCATCGCTCCTTCCGCGTCCATCGCCGACTCGTCCGCTTCGATCGCCGACTCGTGCGCCACCGGCGACGACCTCGCCGACTCCGCCGTCTGTTACCTTCCCGGCTTCGCCCAGCCGGTCTTCCTCGTCAAGGACACGCACGCGCGCCAGATGCACTACCTCACGAAGCGCGCGTTCGACGTGGCGGTCGCCGCCCTGCTGCTGGTGCCAATCCTCTCCCCCCTCTTCCTCATCTCGTCGCCTGCGGCCATCAAGCTCGACGGTGATTCGCGCGGCCCGATTCATTTCACGGCGCCTCGCGCGTCAGCGTACGGCCAGAAGGCATTCACGCGCCACAAGTTCCGCACCATGCGCCAGAGGTGCAGACAGCTCCAGGAGGAGATGGAGGCCCTCAACGAAGTGGGCGGCGCGATCTTCAAGATGCGCGACGACCCGCGCGTCACGAGGTAGGCCGCGTGCCTGCGCGCCGACTCGACGAGCTGCCGCAGCTGTTCAACGTCCTCAAGGGAGACATGAGCCTCGTCGGTCCGCGGCCGCTGCCGCTCCGCGACGTCGAGCTGCTCCAGGACTGGCACAAGCGCCGCCACGTCGTCCTCCCCGGCATCACCGGCCTCTGGCAGGTCAGCGGTCGCAGCGACGTCCAGCTTCGACGAGCATGATCGAACCTCGACTTCCGTTACATCGAGACGTGGTACGTTGCGTCCGACCTCGCGATCCTCGGTCGCACGGTCGGCGCCGTTCGGCGGCAAAGGTGCGTACTGACGCCTAACCGCCGACCTCGGACTCGCGTTCCACGGACCATCGGGCCGTCACCCGTGCCCGGAACTCCGCCTAGCTGCCCTGATGCACCCCTCCGAAGCACACGAAAGGAGCCGTCATGACGACGTCAGTGTGACCGGCGGCGCCGGATTCCTCGGCTCGCACCTCTGCGAGCACCTGCTCGACAAGGGCCACCGGGTCATCTGCCTCGACAACCTCGACACGGGCTCGCTGCAGAACATCGAGCACCTCCGCGACGACGCCTTCGAGTTCCGCAACATCGACGTCGTCGAGCACATCGACGTGCCCGGTCGACTACGTCTTCCACCTCGCCAGTCCCGGCCAGCCCGATCGACTACCTGCGCCTGCCGCTGCACACGCTCAAAGTCGGCTCATACGGCACGCACAACGCGCTCGGTCTCGCCAAGTTCAAGCGGGCGCGCTTCCTGCTGGCGTCCACCTGCGAGGTCTACGGCGATCCCGCGGTCCACCCGCAGCCCGAGGGCTACTGGGGCAACGTCAACCCCATCGGGCCGCGCGGGCGTCTACGACGAGGCGAAGCGCTACGCCGAGGCGCTGATCATGGCCTACCACCGCCAGCAGGGCGTCGACACGTGCATCGCCCGCATCTTCAACACCTACGGCCCGCGGATGCGGCCGAACGACGGGCGAGCCGTCCCGACCTTCGTGCGCCAGGCCCTGGCCGACGAGCCGCTGACGGTCTTCGGCGACGGCTCGCAGACGCGGAGCTTCTGCTACGTCGACGACCTCGTCGACGGCCTCTGCTGCCTGGCCTTGAGCGGCGAGCACGTGCCGGTCAACATCGGCAATCCCGCCGAGATGACGCTCCACGAGCTGGCCGAGACGTCGTCGCGGTCACCGGCTCGACGAGCGAGATCGTCTACTCGCGCCCTGCCGATCGACGACCCCAAGGTGCGACAGCCCGACATCACCAAGGCGCGCCGGCTCCTCGAGTGGGAACCACGCATCAGCCTGCGTGAGGGCCTCGAGCGCCTCTACGCCTACGAGCGGCAGTGGGTGTCGCACTCGCTGACGGGCCTCGTCTACGAGTCGCCCAAAGTCGAGACCGTGGCGCCCGAGCTCGCGCGCGAGGTCCTTGGGGCGGCCGGCCGAGACCCCGAGAGTGCCCCGGACGCTCGCTTCCGACGAGACGAGGTTGCCCCGTCAGGGCCCGGCTCCCGATGGGGTGCGTCGCCGCGCCCGCGAGTCGATCGTTCTTCCCAGAGCCGCACGGGCCGACGTCGACTGGCCGCACCGTGTCCGGCCGGCGCAGTGCTCGTGACCTCACGCGCCATCGTGTCGACCTCCGCTCCGTCCTCCCTCGGTGTCAACGCAACAGAGGCGGCGGCAGCGACGCACGACGTTCTGTCCCGCTCCATGAACATCGACCTCCATCCATCAACGACTCCCCGGCATCGACCCTGAGGCCGTCGAGCCCCGTCCTTCGCGACGGCCGGGTGGGCAGACCGTCCGTCACAGCGCACAAGACGTCCGCTCGCCTTCGTATGCCGCCTGCGCTGCGCATCGAGCGGTGGCTCCACCCTCTCGCGCTTCACCTTGGCGAGGCAGCACGACCAGTACACCGTCCGGGCTTCTGGACCACCTCCGCAGGAGCACCGCGCTCCGTGGGCTTGCATGGCCGAGTACTCGGTCTTGGCTGTTGTCGAGATCTTCGGTCATAGCGCGCCGGTCGACATCGCCGGGCGCTGACCCTGCACCGAAGCACTGCTTGCGTCACTTGCAGTCACTCGAGGCGGCCGGCCTCGTCACCGCGATCTCGGCGACGACTTCTATCCCTTCCTCGACCTTTGTCCGTGGTGACCCACGAAGGACGTGGTGCCCTACGGCTCGCCAGGCGGACACGCGTACGCCGATTGGAGCGAGTGGCCGCGCGATGGCCGCGGGAAGTAAGGGACATTGTCGCGCTGTGCATCGAGATGCTGGCGTCTGAGCTGCACGACGAGGTCGAGGTCTGCGAGTTGCCCCGCCAGCTTGGCGGCCGCGGCTTCCTCCCGAAGAGGCACATCCTCTGGCATCACAGGCGGCCGACCCCGGCGCAACGCCTGACGAACAAGGCGTGCCGCTGGCCCAGTGAAGCTCAGACAGTCGATGTTCCCGCCCTGCGTCGGGTTCTCGTAGCGGCGTGGCGCGGCGCGGGCGAGGCTGGCCCGCATGGGGCCATCGGGTCAAGTCGACGGGCGGGCGGAGCGCTCTGGTTGCGGGTGCGCGCGTTCTACGCGCGCGTCTTGGCGGGAGCCTTCTTGCGCGCGCCGTTCTCGCCGCCGGGCGACTGGAGCGCGGTTAGGCGCGCGCTCGGCGGGAGCCTTGTTGCGCGCGCCGTCTCGCCCGGATCGCCGGCGGCTGAGGCTGCCGAGGAAGAGGCGCCGCGGCCGGCGATCCCGACCCGGCCGACGCGGACGGCGGCCCGGCCGACGCCGACGGCACGTACGCCTTGTTGTAGCCGTAGCCGTAGGGCGAGCCGTAGCCGTAGTAGCCGTAGCGGCCGCCGCGCCCGACGCCGTCGGTGCGCACGATCACGCCGAGCAGCTTCACCGGCAGCTTGTAGAGCTGCTCGACGGCCTGCTGCAGCACGGGCCGCTTGAGGACGTGCATGTCGACGAGAAAGACGAGGCCGTCGACCTTCGCGGCCAGGGCCGCGGTGTCGCCGACGGCCAGCATGGCCGGCGAGTCGACGATCACGAGGTCGGCCTCCTTCTCGAGGGCCTGGATGATCTGCCCGAAGCGCCGTGAGTTGACGATCTCGCCGGGGTTCGGCGGCAGCGGGCCGCTGGGCAGCACGAACAGGCGCGAGCGCGCGTCGGCGCCCTTGGCCCACTCGGCGAAGTCGCCGCTCGACGTTGCCGCTCGTGCGGGGCGAGCTCGACGGACTCGAGCGCCTGCGGCCAGCGGCGTCTTGCCGGTCGCCACCGTGCTCACGCCGACCTTGTTGTCGACGCCGAAGTACTGAGTGCAGGCGCGGGCGGCGCAGGTCGCCGTCGACGACGACGACCTTCTTGCCCGACATCGCCATGGTGACGGCGAGGTTGGCGACCGAGACGCTCTTGCCCTCGCCCTGGATGCAGCTCGTGACGAGCAGCGACTTGACGTCGGCGTCGACGCTCATGAACTCGAGGTTGGTGCGGATCATGCGGAAGGCCTCGGCGGCATGGCCCTCGGGGTGGCGCAGCGTGACCATGGCGCTCTCGCCGAGGAGGCGCTTGGAGATGCGCGGGATGCGGCCGAGGATCGGCTGGCGCAGGATGCGCGCGACCTCGTCCTGACGACGCAGGCGGGTGTCGAACTGCTCGAGCAGGAAGGCGAGGCCGATGCCGGCGAACAGGCCGACGCCGAGGCCGAGGACGGCGCTGCGCAGCGGACGCGGCTCGAACGGGGCGCCGGGCTCGCTGCGCCGGCACGCAGCACGCGGTAGTTGCCCGTCGCCGTGCCGCGCAGGATCTGCAGGTCGCGCAGGCGCTGCTGCAGGATGAGGTAGTCGGCCGACTGCTTGGCGGCGTCCTGGTAGCGGCTCATCTGCGTCCTGGACGACGCCGATCGCCTTGTCGATCTGCTCGCGTCTGCTGCTCCTCGCGCCAGTCGACGAAGGCCTCGGCGTAGGCGTTCGCGGCGGCGGCCGCGAGAGCCGCGGTCGGTGCTCGTGCCGGTGATCGCTGACGACGTTCGAGCCGACGGAGCTGTTGCTCGGCCGTCTCGGGGACGGCCGAGCGTGACGGAGTAGCCGGGGATGTCGGACGCGGCGGCACTGGCGTTCGCCGCGTCCCCGCCGTTCTGCGCACGCGTCCCGCTGCGGCGCCCTCGCGGCGCCGGCGTCGACGTAGTTCGACTCGAACTCGCCGGCGTACGTCGTCTTCGAGGATCGCCTCGGCGCGCTGCGATCATGTCGGGGCTCGGCAGGATGTTGCCGATGGCGCGCATCTCGAGCTCGCGCTCGTAGGGGTCGGTGTAGCCGTACTTGCTCAGCGGGTTGGAGACGTCGATGTGCGTCTCGTAGATGAGGTCGGTGCTGGCCGCGTACATGTCGGGCTGACGAGCGGCGAAGAAGTACGCGGCCCCGGTGGCGACGATCACGACGAGGACGATGATCCACTTGCGCCGCCAGACGACGGCGAGGTAGTCGCGCAGGGTGAGGCCTTCGGCCTCGAAGGGGTCGCCGTTCATCGGGGCGTATGCGGGGGTCGCCACGGGCGGGAGCTCCCTGGTCGGTTCAGAGCCGTGCGGGCGCAATTATCACACAAAGCGCCTGGGCAGGTTCGACGCGCGTGAGAGGAGCATTCGACGTCAGGCGGGAGGAAGCCTGTGCGCCGGTGCGGATGGCCGAGGATGCTCGCACGGGGCGCGGCGCCAGTGCGGCCGCCGCGATCAGTACGCGCCGCGGCGGTGCAGCACGGCGCCGAGGGTGCGCCAGATGATCTCGAAATCGAGGCGCAGCGACCAGTGCTCGAGGTAGCGCCGGTCGAGCTCGACCATCTTGGGGAAGCCGACCTCGCTGCGACCGCTGACCTGCCACAGCCCGGTGATGCCCGGCTTGCCCTTGAGGCGCAGGCAGTCGTAGGTCTCGTACACCGCGACCTCGCGCGGCAGCGGCGGTCGCGGTCCGACGAGACTCATCTCGCCGCGCAGCACATTGATGGCCTGCGGCAGCTCGTCGATGCTCCAGCGCCGCAGGAAGCGGCCCACCCTCGTGACACGCGGGTCATCGGCCGCCTTGAACAAGGGTCCCTCGCACGTGTTGAGGTGCTCGACCTCGACCAGGCGGCGCTCGGCGTCGGCGCACATGGTGCGGAACTTCAGCATGGTGAACGGACGGCCCCGCAGGCCCACGCGCTCCTGCCGGAAGAACACCGGTCCGCGTGACGTGACCTTGATGGCGATCGCCGCGGCCAGCATCACCGGCGAGAGCAGCACGAGGACGGCGACGGCGACGGCCGCGTCCATGCCGCGCTTGATCCAGCGGGCCACCCGCCGGAGCGGGTCGAACTCGACGTTGAAGACGGGTACACCGTCGATCTCGGCGTCGGGCGCCAGGCGGTAGGTGCCTTCGAAGAGCTGCGGCATCACGCGATACGGCAGCTTGCCGCGGTACAGCACCCGCAGCAGGCGCGGCAGGGCCTCGCGCTCGCGGTCGTCGAGTGCGACGACCAGCTCGTGCGCGTCCGTCATGGCGAGGACCGTGTCGAGCTCGCTGAGAGGGCCGAGCACGCGCCCCACCGGAGCCCCGCCGTCGTCGCGGGCCACGTCGTCCTCGCGCTCGAGGATCCGGATGCCGCCGACCAGCTCGAGCCCGAGCCACGGGCGCCTGCGCAGGTAGTCCCTGAAGGCGCCCGCCTCCTTCTCGACGCCCAGCACCACAACACGGCGCAGGCCTTCGCCCGCCATGAAGAGGCGATGCTGCCACCACCACATGGCAAGCCTGTTGACGGCGAGCAACGCGTAGAAGATCAGCAGGGCCGACAGGGTCTCGAGGGCGACCGTCGTGGTCACGCCGTAGCCGAACCCGCCGGTGAGCATGGTGACACCTCCGGCGAAGGCGCCGGCCAGAGCGATGTTCTTCAGCAGCCGGGCGCCGTCGTCGATGCGCGACAGGCGGTCGTTGGTCTTGTAGGTGCGGTCCAGCAGCATGAGGGCGACCAGGACCACCTGGGTGAGGACGATGCACGACATGGCGCAGCGGATGCCGTCCTCGTCGAGCAGGCCCGTGTACGGGATCCAATCCGGCAGCCGCAGGAAGACGAAGAGCCCGACGAGCGCCGCGACGACGTCGAGCAGCAGGAGCAGGCGGCGCGGGCTGATCCAGGCCCAGGGAAGGTCCGGCCGCGGGACGGCTGGGTAGGAGCGATCGTACCGCGCGAAGGGCTCGGCGCGGCGCGTCCAGAAGGCGGGTTCGGAGGCGGAGGCCAGTGCGGCGGAGCCGTCGCTGACGACGGCGGACTCGGTGTCCACCGTCGCGGCCATCGTCTCGATGGTCGCGACCGCGTCGGTACCCCGCACGACACGCAGTTGCCCACGGCGCGTACCGGTCCTGTCGTCCTTCTCCACGGCAGGCCGCCGCGCAGCCGTTTCTGGTGGTCGATGGTCGATCACCGCTGCCCCTTCAGCCCCTCTCGCCGATGCTGCCCGCGAACGTCTCTCAACGAAACGTCGACCCTTTTGCGTCGGCAGCGTCACCCTACCCCACCCCGGCTCGGAAGTATCCTCGTCTGCGTCTCCCGTTTGGACAACAATTTGCAGCGAAAAGCTGCGTACGACGGTGGCTTCTGAGCAGGTAGGTACGCAATTGGCCCGAAGGGCGCGCGTGCAGGGTGAACGGCACGACAGTCAGAACGAAGGGATAGAGAGGCGCCGGTCGCTCGTATCGTGAGCGACCGGCGCATCTACGCCTCCTCGTACGGCGGCCAGAGGTAGGGCCGCTCGAACCAGCCGGGCGGGCAGGACAATTGGTCCACGGTCTTGATGACGCGCGCGGGGTTGCCGGCGACGACGGCGCCGGCGGGCACGTCGTCTGTGACGACGGCACCGGCGCCCACCAGGGCGTCCTCCCCGATCACGACGCCGGGCAGGATCGTCGCGTTCGCGCCGATGCGCGCCCGACGCTGCACCGTGGGCCCGCCCTTGCAGTCCTTGTAGCGCGGGCAGTTCATCGGGTGCGGGTCGTCGGTGAAGACGATGTTGGGCCCTACGAACACGTCGTCTTCGATCGTCACCATCTCGAGAAAGCAGCCCGAGTGGATGCGCACGCGATCGCCGATGCGGTTGCCGAACTCGAGCACCGCATTGGTGCCGATCGAGACGTCCTCCCCGACTGTGTTGTCTTCGCGGATGGACGCGCCCTGGCCGGTCTGGAGGCGGGCGCCGAAGGTGCTGCCGGCGTAGATCGTCGTAAAGGGGCGGATGACGGCGCCGGGGCCGATGGTGAGCGGGAGCTCACCCTCCCCGGCGCCCCTCGGCGCCTTGCCCACGACACAGGGCGCCTGCAGGTCGCAACACTCGCCGAGAGCGACGTTCGGGGCGACGTACACGCCGTGCTGAGAGGCCGTCATCGGACGCTGAAGCCGGGCCGACGGCGTCGCGGGGCGCTGATGGGAGTCGGCCCCACGATACGGCGTCCGGCAGCGCTGACGGCGGTGAGCCTCACGGCACGGCGTCCTCGACGCCGGGCAACTCGATGCTCATCTCGCCTCGTCGGCTCCATGGTCGCGGCTCAGCATCGTCACCACCTCGCGGAGCGGGCGCTCGCCGTCGATCAGCTCCCAGATGGCCTGGCCCGTCGAGTTGAGCGTGAAGAGGTCGTCGAGCTCCGTGCCGGGCTCGGCCATGAGCGGCGCGAGGACGACGCGGCCGCCGACCAGGCGGGCCGCGACGTCGGGCGAGTGCGCGAGAACGCTGTCGAGCGTGAGGCGCGGGTCGCTCATCGGCTTGGAGATCGGCTGAGTGGCATGGCCCTCCTGCGGTCGAGACCCGGCGCGATTGTCAGTTCTGGAGACGCACGCGGTCAACCGCAGGGCGGGGGCTTGGATAGGATCCGCGGCGCAGGCGAACGTCACCCCTTCCCAGCCGAGTCGTCAACGTTTCCGTGGCCATGGGAGCCTTCTGCTATGGCCCAAAGGTCCTCACAATGTCGAGCAATGAACGTTCCCAACAGCATGGACTGCGACGGCCCTGCCTGTGGCACGCAGAATCAGTGCTACACTGATTCCACGATGGCCAACCTGACGGTCACGATAGACGACGAGCTCCTGCGCATGGCCCGCGTCCGGGCCCTGCAACAGGGCACGTCGGTCAACGCACTCCTTCGCGATTACCTCGTGGCCTACGCCGGGTCTGATGACCTTCAGGACCGAGCGCTCAGAGACCTGTTGGAGCTCTCTGGCTCGGCCGCGTCGCGACGCGGGGACGTGACCTGGTCGCGCGACGACCTCCACGACCGCGACGCCGAAGAGCGCGGCCGGCGCGCTTGAGGGTCTTCGTCGACACCAACGTCGTCGTCTATCTGTTCGATGCGTCAGACCCCGACAAGCAGCGGCGCGCCGGGGAACTGCTCGCCGACCTGGCGGGACGCAAGGCGCTCGTCCTGAGCTCCCAGGTCCTCAGCGAGTTCTACGTCACAGTGACGCGCAAATTGGCCGAACCCCTGCCGCAGGCATCAGCGGCGCAGGCGCTCGCCGACCTCGCCGCCTTCCCCGTGGTGGCCGTGGATGCCGCACTCGTGCAGCAGGCGGCGGAGCTGTCATCGGCCGAGCAGCTCGCCTTCTGGGACGCGCTCATCCTCACGAGTGCAGCCGAAGCGGGCGCCGGCACGGTGTACTCCGAGGATCTGCAGGCCGGGCGGAGCTACCGCGGCGTGACGGTCGTCGATCCGTTCGCGGCCTGACTGAACCCTTCACCACCTGAGCCAACGTCACCCAGACCGACCCTTCGGCACCCTCCCCTGCCATATCGCTTCTCGCTACGCTGCCTGCGTGACCGACGCGTCCCGACATCTGCTTCGACCATGGCCGTTCACAGCCGTACAACTTCGGGGTATTCTGTACGGCATGGACGAGACCAAGCTCACCGTGCGTATCTCGCGCGAGACTCTGGAAGCGGCCAAGCGGCACGCGACCGAGCACGGCACGACGCTGACGCGGCTCATCGTGAACTACCTCGAGAACGTTCGCCGTCAGGATGACGCGCTGGCCGATGCGCCGCTCACTCGGCGGTTGACGGGCAGCTTGTCACGCGAGGCGTCGATCCAGGAGTACCGCGAGCATCTCGAACGCAAGTATGGCTAGACGGTTCACCGCCGTCCTCGACACCAACGTCGTACTCGACGTGCTCGAGCCGCGGCTACCGTGGTTCGACGACTCGGCCGCGGTGCTCGCCGGCGCGGAGTCGGGTCGTATCAAGGGCATGATCGCCGCCCACGCCGTGCCCACCCTCTTCTACCTGCTTGCCAAGCAGACGACGAACGACCTGGCTCGTACCCGGATCGATGACCTCCTCCGTATCCTCGATGTGGCGCCGGTGGACAAGGAGGTCCTCGCCCAGGCTCTCCTGCTTCCGTATGCCGACCTCGAGGACGCAGTCCAGATGGCCGCCGCCGACAGGGTGGGTGCGGACTACGTCGTCAGTAGAGACGTGGCGCTCTATCGACCCGGGCCGCTGCCCGTGGTGAGTCCCGCCGAGTTGCTCGCCCTGCTGAACGGGTAGCGCCCGTCCCCGAAACGTCCATCTCCCGTCGGGCCTGTCACCCTTGTTGGGCTGAACTGCCCTGAGTAGCGTGATCACGCACGCGTCCCCGACCTCACGAGACGGAAGTGAGCTACTCCTACACGCGGTACTTCGAGCACAGGGTGCTTGCCAAGCGCCCCTACATCACTCGCCAGATGTGCATGCGGGTGGTCGAGAACCCGCTGCGCGTGGAGATACAGCACGGCGGGAGGGTAAGATTCTGGGGACGAGTCCCGGAGTTGGGCGACAGGGTGCTTCGGGTCGTCACGTTGGCTGATGGGCGCACCATCCATAATGCCTTTCCAGACCGGAGATTCAGGCCGTGAGGATCGAGTACTTCCCAGAGACCGACACGCTCTCCATCGACCTCGCGGAGCGCGAGGGCGTTGATGCCGTCGAGGTCGGTGACGGCATCGTGATCGACCTCGACGGCGACGGGCACCCGGTGGGAATCGACATCGACGAGGCTTCCAAGCATCTCGACCTGAGGACGCTCGACCTCAGGAGCATCCCCTTCGGCGGCGACAAGGCCATTCGCTGAATCACTCGCACCCCGGCCCAAACTCGGGCCGGATGTTTGAGGCTACGCCCCGAAGATCCGCCTGATGTCGTTGTACGTCAGGAAGATGAAGAGCAGCACGAGGAGCGCAGTGCCGAAGGCGACGATGCGCTCCAGCCAGCGGGCGTCGACGCGCCGGCCGCGGATCTTCTCGACCACGTTGAAGAAGATGTGCCCGCCGTCGAAGGGCAGGATCGGCAGCAGGTTGATGAGGCCCAGGTTCACGCTCAGGAAGGCGAGCAGGATCGGGTACCAGCCCTGCGTCACGGCCTGCTTGCTCACGTCCACGATGCCGACCGGTCCGACGGCGCCCTCGTTGCCGGTCACGTCGATCTTGCCGCTGAAGAGCCAGTAGAAGCCGACGAAGGTGCCGGTGAAGACGTCCCTGGTGCCGGTGATCGCGAGCCAGGCCGCCTTCCAGGGCATGACCTTCTCGGTGGTGATCGTCGGCCGCACCCCCAGGAAGCCCTGGGTCTTGTCGGCCGTCGCGGTGGTGAGCTTCACGTCGACGGTCTTGGCCGGAGGCTGACCGCCGGGCAGGTAGGTCAGCTGGATCGTCTCGTTCGGGTGGGCGCGCAGGTAGGTGCTGGCCGTGTCCCAGGTCGTCCACTGCCGGCCATCGGCGCCGAGCAGCTTGTCGCCGGGCTGCAGGCCGGCGCTCGCCGCCGGCGTCCCCTTCTGCACGACGTCGAGCGTGAGCGTCGCCGTCGCCGTCCCCTGGATCCACACGAAGACAAACAGGATGAGGAGGGCGGCGATGAAGTTCATCGCCGGCCCGGCGAAGATCGTGATGTTGCGCTGCCAGACCGGCTTCTTGTAGTAGACGCGGTCGCCGGTGCCCTCGGGCACCTCCTCCTCCGGGGTCATGCCGCTGATCTTGCAGAAGCCGCCCAGCGGGATGATGCCGATGCCGTACTCGGTCTCGCCCTTGCGCTTCTTCCAGGCCGCCGGCGGGAAGCCCACGTAGAACTTCTCGACCTGCATGCCGAAGCTCTTGGCGGCGATGAAGTGGCCGAACTCGTGCACGGTCACGAGGAAGGCGAGGCCCAGGATGCCGACGAGCCACGTCCACTCGCCCAGCACGATGGTCACGACGATGGCGCCCAGGAAGAGCAGCGACCACATGTTGACGCTGCTCTGCGCGCGCTGCGGCGGCTCCTTGAACTTCGTAGGCATGAGTCAGACTTGCCCTTCGGGGTTGGGGGCGAAACGGCGGGGCAGCCTCATCGGGCCCTTCGCCTGGTGAGCTCGTCACGGTAGACGCGCGTTTCTGCGAGCGCGAGGTGCATGGCTTCTTCCTCGCTCACCCCGGATTCCGTCGACGCCTCCTCGAGGATGCTGATCGTGTCAGTCGTCACTCCGATGCCTGCAAACAGCAACGCATCGTCCACGAGCCGCGACATGCTCGTGCCGCGCATCACGGCCGCGTCTCGCAGCGCCTCGTAGCGTTCGTCACTCAGTCTCAGTGTCACTCGCGGCACAGCAGCCTCGTTTCGCTTTCGGTGCCCTCTGCACGGTAACGCCTCGTGTCCGCTGCGGCAATTCAGTCGACTTCGTTGCCATCCGGGAATGTCACCGCTCCGGGTTCGCCGTCAACCTCGTAGCGCGGGACCGCTGGAAATAGGCTGCGCCCATGCCAGAACAGCCGCCGCCCATCGCCCCGGGTATACTCCGCCTGTCGAACGCGGAGGCGCAGGTGGCGCGAGTCAAGGTCATCGTAGAGCAGCATCCGGATGGCTTTGTCGCGTACCCGCTCGGGATCGAAGGCGTGGTGATCGGTGAGGGTGACAGCCGCGAGAGCGCGCTCGCCGATGTGACGTCTGCCATCGCGTTCCACATCGCGTCCTTCGGCAGTGAGGTCCTGGATTCGGACTCCCCGGTCTTGGATGTCTTTGTCGAAGAGACCGACATCCCTGGATGAGTCCGGCGATTCCCGGCCGACGCGAGCTTGTCGCGTGTCCTCACAGCGCTGGACTCCTTGGCTTCCGCGTCGTTCGCCGAGGCAATCACATCTCGTTGGTCCGCGAGAATGCGGATGGGACGCGCGTCACCATGACATTGCCCGCCCACTCCACGATCAAGAGCTCCACGCTGCGCACCGCCTGCACACAGGCAGGCATCGCGCGAAAGGATTTCCTGGAGGCCTACCTCAAGACTTCGAGGTAGGTCGAGCGCCAATTCCGTCGCTGAGCTCTGTGGCACGCCGGCGAGCGTCGGCATCGTAGCCCGCAACGTCCTCGAGACTCCTGACCTCCCCGCGCCCCAACGCTTCCAGCACCTCGCTCACGACCCGTGGGATGGCCCTGAACGGCGAGGCGCCTCTTCGAGGAAGGCGTGCACGGCGACCTCGTTGGCGGCGTTGAGCACGATCGGGGCGGCGGAGGTGCGGAGCGGCCGGCCGGCTGCCTGAGCCTCGGCCGTCACCGTGCGCCGCCCTCTCCCCCGCCTCGCGCGCCATGCGCAGGCATGGGAAGCGCTCGATGTCGGGCTCTTCGAAGGTGAGGTCGCGGGCGAGCAGGTCGAGGCGGTCGCACCATCGGCAGGGTCGGGCGCACGTCGGGGTAGCCGAGGGCGTAGCCGATCGGCGTGCGCATGTCGGGCACGCCCAGGTGGGCCAGGATCGCGCCGTCGCCGAAGCGCACCATGCTGTGGACGATGCTCTGCGGGTTGATGAGCACGCGCGATGCGCTCGTAGGGCACGCCGAACAGGTAGTGCGCCTCGATCACCTCGAGGCCCTTGTTCATGAGCGTCGCCGAGTCGATCGTGATCTTCGGCCCCATGCTCCAGTTGGGATGCGCGAGAGCCTGCTCGGGCGTGACGGAGGCGAGCTTCTCGGCCGGCCAGGTACGGAAGGGCCCGCCGGAGCCCGTGAGCAGGAGCTCCTCGACGGCCGGGCTCGATCCGGCGGCGGGGCCCCACAGCTCTTCCCCCCCTCCGGCATGCCGGCCGATAGGCACTGAAACAGGGCGCTGTGCTCGCTGTCGACGGGCACGATGGTAGCGTTGTGACGCGCCGCAGCCTCGAGCACGAACGGGCCGCCGGCGACCATGCTCTCCTTGTTGGCGAGCGCGAGGGTGGCGCCGGCCTCGAGCGTCGCCATGGTGGCACGCAGGCCGGCGGCCCCGACGATGGCGTTGAGGACGGTGAGCGAGGCGCCCAGGCGGTGGGCGTCGACGGCTGATCTGGCGATCAGCTCCTCGACGCCCTCGTCCCCGGCCAGGACCTCCGCCGCTCCCGGCCCGGGAGTCCCCTCCTTCAGGCCCCGCCGCGGCAGCGTTCGGACGTCCTCACGGAGCTTCCCCGCTGCCGCCTCGTCCCTCAGGCACACGGCGGGCGCCGGGTGCTCGGCCAGCTGCTGCAGCAAAGTGCCGTGGTCGGCGTTGGCGGCGAGGCCGACGAGCTCTACGGCCGGCAGGCAGTCGAGGATCTCCAGTGCCTGCCGGCCGATGGACCCGGTCGATCCTAGGATGACGAGGTGCTTGGGCTTCATCGGAGGCGCCTCGGTGGCATCGGGGGTGCGTCGGCTCGCTTCATCGCCGCAAGCCTAGCACGAGCCTGTCGCCCGTCAGACGTACCTCTGTAGGAGCGCCCGCGTCCTGCCGATGTAGTAACCACCTATGGCAACGGCACGACACAAGCACCAACGCACCGGCGCGCGCAGCCCGCTTCGCCTGGCTGCCGGCGCGACCGCACTCGCCGTCTGCCTCCTCGTGCTGAGCGCCGTCCTCTTCCCCGTCGCGCCCGCCCAGGCCACCGTGGCGAAGGGCATGTGCGACGGCCGCATCCAGGACTCGAGCTGCGACCAGACAGAACTCCTCACCCCCATCAGCGAGGTCGGCGACGATCTCAGGGTCGGCTGGGTGCGGCTTATCCTCAACTGGCCACGCATCGAGCCCACTCGCGGCGTGTACAACGAGACTGAGCTCGCCCGTCTCGACTACGTCATCGGCGAGCTCCGCGCCCGCAACGTCAAGGTCCTCCTCACCATCTGCTACATGCCGGCGTGGGCGTCGGACCAGTCGTTCTGGGACTCGCCGCCCATGGGCTACAGCAAGGGCTATCAGGTCTTCTACCCCATCAAGGACGGCTGCCTTGACGACCTCGGGCGCACGGGCGAGTACCTGGCCTCGCGCTTCGCCGGCAAGGCGAACGCCTACGAGGTCTGGAACGAGCCCAACCTCTGGCCCTACATCTATCCGCAGCGCACCGCGTCCGACCCGGACTTCGCGGCGCGCACCTATCTCAAGATGCTGAAGGCCTACTCGGCCGGCATCAGGCGCGGCGACCCGACCGCCCTGATCCTGGCCGGCGCGACGGCGCCGATGGGCACGAACAACGTCTGGCGCACCAGCCCGCAGACCTTCGCGCGCTACCTGCAGCGACCACGGCGCGGCGCAGTACTTCGACGCCTACTCGCACCATCCGTACACGCCGGGCGGCTCGGCCAACAAGGCGCCCGATCGGCCCCCGAACGACACGAGCACCACCGTCACGCTGTACAACCTGGGACAGCTGCTGCGCCTCTTCCCCGGCAAGCCCTTCTACCTGACCGAGTACGGCTACAACACGGCCTGGTCGAACGACTTCGGCGGGATCACGGTGAGCAAGGTGCAGCAGGCGGCCTGGCTGCGCAAGGCGTACAGCTACGCGGGGCGCTACCCGCCAGGTGAAGAGCGCTGTTCTGGTTCCTGGTGCAGGACGCGAAGCCGGCGAGCGGCTCGGCCGACAACGGCGTCTACACCGGGCTGCGGCTCGCGGACGGGTCCCGCAAGCTGAGCTGGTTCGCCTTCGCCGGCGGCAACCGCTTGACGATCTCGGCGCCGACGCGGGTGCGGGCCGGCACCTGTGCGCGCGTGAGCGGCGAGCTGAGCAGCGCCGCCGCCGGCGCGCTGCGCGGCAAGACCCTGGTCTTGCAGTCGCGGCGCGTGAGCGGCGGCAGTTGGCAGAAGGTGGCCACGACGCGCACCGGCAGCGGTGGCCGCTACCACTTCTACGCCCGCTCGCGCAGCAGCCGCGTCTACCGCGTGGTCTGGGCAGGCGTGAGGACGAGCGCGACCCGGACCGTCCGGGTGTACTGAGACCTCCCGGCCTCGCTGCTCGTCCCCTTCTCTCTCCTGCGCCGTAGAGGCCCATGTCCTACCTGACGCTAGTCGCGGCGCGTTTGCCCCTCCCCAGCGTGCAGCTCAAGAGGAATCCGGGTATGGTCGATGTACATCATTGTCAACTTGTACATCATGCTCATCGGGTGGTAGCCTCGCTGGGCGATACTGAGGGGATGTGCGATGGAGGCGACCTCAACGGTGATCAAGGGCGTAGGCAAGGCGCGGAACGACTTCCCCGCCATCGTGAACCAGATCGAGCGCCTCACGGACTGGCGCTTCGTCGAGCGCCGTGACGGCTACCGCGTGGTCGTGGCCGACCTGGACGGGATGATGGAAGTGCTACGGGAGTGCAGGCACTTCCAGCCGCACGTGAGCCCCACCGCGACCGGCTACGCGATCATGCTTCCGGAGCTGGGGGTCCACGGCGAGGGCGTGTCGCTCGAGGGCGCTGAGGACGACCTCATCGACGCCGTGCTCGAGTACTGCGACGACTGGCACGGCTTCCTTGCGACCGCGCCCAACCATGCTGAGCGCCGCTGGTGGGTCTTCCTCATCGAAGCCGCGTCGGTCGTGAGCGGGCCTGAGGGCGTGCGCCGCCTCCTCTTCGGGCAGTGAGGCTACCCACCTATGCGCAACTCGAGGGGTTCTGCCGGCGCGACGGCTGGGATCTCAAGGCTCGGCGCTCGCGGCGCAAGGGCGGCGATCATCTCAGCTACGCGAAGACCCTCCGAGACGGGACCGTCCTCTACACCCAGATCTCACATGGCGCAGGCGGCATCCAGGACCCCGACCTCTTCAAGTTCATCCTACGCGATCAGCTCAAAGTCACCGAAGAGCAGTTCTGGGCGTGCGTGGACGATGGCTTGGTGCCGGAGCGCGAGGGCGACCTTCCTGAGGAGCCGACGTTCGCGAAGGACGCGGTGCCTTATGACCTTCTCCGCAACCTGATGCGTGCGGGCTACGCTCAGGACGACGTGCTGGCCGGGGGGAAGACGGCGGCCGTGGAGCTCTGGCAACAGCACCCGAGCGCCAGGGGCCTGCCAAAGGACTCCGAGGAGTAGGGCGATTTGCCGGGAGCCGCCGTGAGGCGGGCGCGGCGTAGGTCCCGGTAGCGGCGGTCGCTCGGGCGGTCGCGGCGCCGGGCCCGCTCAGGCGGGCGCGGCCGCCGACTCGCCGAGCTCGACCACTCGCGAAGCGCCCGCCTCCTGCAGCAGACGCGCCGTCTCGGCACGGCAGGTGAAGAGCACGCACTGCCCCCCTTCGGCCCACTCACAGAGCAGGCGCGCCATCGCCGCGGCGCGATCGTCGTCGAAGTGCACGAGGCAGTCGTCCATGATCATTGGCAGTGGGTGGCCGAGCCGTTCCGCGTAGTCGGCCGCCAGGGCGAGGCGCATGGCGATGTAGAGCTGCTGCGCGGTCCCCGTGCTCAACGCGTCCAGGCAACGGGCCCCATCGGAGACATGGACGGCGACGCACGTGGTGAGGTCCGACTCGTCCTGCAGGAGGTCGGGGTATTTGCCGGCCGTGACCTCGTTGAAGTACGCAGAGGCACGGCGCAGGACCTCGGGCTGGCGCGCCCGGACGTAGGCCCGCAGCGTGTCGTCGATGAGGGTGCGGGCGGCGGCCAGAACGCGAAAGCGGTGGGCCGCCGCCGCGAGCTCGGCGCGCAGCGATTCACACTCGGCCTGGACATCGGCGAGCAGACCGGACTCTTCGAGGAGCTTGCGTTCGCGTTGCGCATCGGCGCCGTCCTTGATGGCGGCGCGCTGCGCCGCCGCGAGGGCGCCGCTGTCTCGCTCGAGCACACTGAGCTCATCGCGCCAGACGTCCTCGCCACCCGCGGCGAGCTCCTCGCGCAGGGTCGCGCCCTCGTCGCCGTCGCCGAAGCGACGCGCCACCTGGCGCTCGATCTCGGCGGTGCGCTTCGCGTGCGCCGCGCGCAAGGCGAGCTGGTCGTGCAGCTTGAGGAGGGCGGCGCGCAGGGCCGCGTCGTCGAGGCCTTCGGCCGGCAGCGACGCGGCCGCCAGCGCCGCCCGAGCCCGGTCGGCCCAGTGGCGAGCCTTGGCGCTCACGTCGGCCAGGCCGCGGTCGGCCGCCTCGAACGCCTTGAGGTCCTTGGCGGCCGCGTCGGCCTCGACGAACACCTCGAGCACGCCATCGGGCGTCAGCCCCACCAGGCTGCGCTTCGCAGTCCACTCGCCCCACTGCGCCTGGAGCTCGGCCAGCGCCTCCCGGCAGGCGCTCAGTGCGGTCGCCGCGCCTTCGGCTTCGCGCGCGGCCGCCGCCCCCGCCTCGCGCAGTCGCGCGAGATCGGCGCCGTGACGGTCCCAGCCTTGTCGCGCCGTCTCTTCGGCATGGAGCGAGGACTCGCAGGCGGCGAGATCGGCCTGTGACGGCGCGGCCGGCAAGCCGAGCTCGCCGGCGCGATCGGCGATATCGGCGCGCAGCCCGGCGAGCAGCGAACGGATGTCGGCGGGCACGCCGCCGGGAGCCTGTGCGCGCACACGGCCCGCCGCGCCTTCGTCATCGGCGGCGCTTGACGCGGCCCCGCCACCGGCCGCCGTCGACGGCGAGCGCGGCCTCATGGCCAGCGCCACGATCGCGACGACCGCGGCGCCGAGCCACAACGCGCCGGCCGTCCATGGCTGCCCCAGGACGAGTGCGACGACGCCCGCGAGGCCGAGCGCAGCGCCGAGCACGATGGCCGGCACAACGCTGCGGCCGGCGCTCGCGGCTGGGACCGCATAGGCCGCCTGCAGCTCGAGAGAGCCGAGGCGGCCCACGTCGGCCTTCAGGCTCGTGAGCAGCGCGTCGCGGCGATCGAGCTCGGCGGCGCTGGGTGGCTCGGCGGCGGGCGTCGCGGCGGCGAGCCGCTCGACGGCGGCGGCCGCATCGGCCGCCGCCCGGGCGGCTCGCTCGTCCACTCCCTGCGCGTCCTTGACCTCGTCCGCTGCCGTGTCGAGCCGCTGCTTCCAGCCGCGCACGGCGTCGCGCTCGGCCAGCGACGCGTCAAAGGTGCGCACGCGCTCCTCGCTCCAGTCGTCTCCCAGATGCCTCAGGCGGTCGTCGAGACCGTTGCGCGCCTCACGCCGCGCCGCTTCGAGGTCCGGCAGGTCCTCCTCGCGTCCGGTCTGTTCCTTGAGCTCGCCGGCGAGCCCCTCGACGCCGGCCTCGACCGCCGGATCGTCGATGCGGGGCAGCCCGGCGAGCTCCGCCAGCAGGCTGTCTCGCTCATCCCAGTCGGGTCGCAGTTCGAGCAGCGCCTCGAGGCGTCCCTTGCGGCGGCGGAGGCGGCCGAGCTCGTCCTCGAGCCGGGCCGCCTCGGCCGCCGCCTCGTCTTCGCAGCGCTGCAGGTCGTCGTACCGCAGAGCTTCGTTCTCGGCCTCACGCAGCCGCTGCTCGGCGTCCTCGATCTCGCGGGCGAGGTCGTTGATCACGGCCTCGCCGCGCCGCTGCTTGACGAGCGTCGCCATGCGGTCGTCGAGCTGCTTCATGGCGTCGCGCGCCGTGACGCCGGCGCCCTCCATGCCACCGGAGAAGATCTTGTGGCTGACCTCCTCGTCGTCGAGGCCGCCGAAGCCCTCGAGCTCTTTGGTGCTGAAGGCGAAGATCTTCGCAAAGACGCCGCGGTCGACGCCGCCGAAGAGGGCCGTGAGGTGGCGTTCGTCGGCAGGCGTGCCGTCGGGACGGAGGACCATGAGCTCCTGCGGGTCGAGATGGCGCCGCACCGTCCAGACGCCAGCCTCCTCGTCTTGCAGCAGGACATCGCCGCCGTGGCGGCCGCCCTTGAGCGGCGGGTACTTGCGTTCGGTGGTGTTGCCCCGCGGGAAGGCGAAGAGGACGCCGCGCAGGAAGGCGAGCAGCGTGCTCTTGCCGGCCTCGTTGGGGCCGAGGACGACGGTGACGCCGGGCTCGAGCCCGTCGACCTCGAGGTCGTGGAGGACGCCGAAGCCATCCACACGCCAGCCCCGGACGATCACGCCTCGTCCCCTGTCACGAGCAGGTCGAGCGCCAGCTCGAGCGCCTCGTCGAGCACGCCGGCCGGATCGTCGGGCTCGGTGGCGGCGAGCGCGCGCCGGATCTTGGGCTGGTCGAGGAGGCCGGCCGCCCGCACGACGAAGTCGGCGCGGGCGGCCGGCTCGTCGCCCATGCCCTCCGCCCGGCGCGCAAGCTCGCCCACCAGGTCTTCGCGCAGACGCAGCGCCTCGCGGTCGAGCGGTGTCTTCAGCCCGTCGCGCAGCGACTCGACCCAGACGAACGGCTCGCGGCCTTGATACTGCTCGCGCAGGTAGCCGAGAACGTCTTCGAGCCCGTGGGCGTCGCGTCGCAGGTCGCCGGCAATGCTCGGCGTTCCGCTGAGGGTGAGGCGCACCACGAGGCCGCGACCATTGTTGGCCGCCTGGAGGTCGTCGAGCTTGCCGGCGAGAGCCTCCTGCAGTTCGACGACCTCGCCCGCCTCTGACACGTCCACCGTGTCGTTGACGAAGCGCACGCAGTCGAGCTCGTGGAAGCGCATGTCTTGCACGCTGCCGTCGACCTCGACGAGCAAAGCGCCCTTGGCGCCCGTCTCGCTCGGCTTGACACTGCGCCCCTGCGTGTTGCCCGGGTACACGGCCCACGGACCGCCGTCGCGCAGCGTCTGCCGCTTGTGGATATGACCCAGCGCCCAGTAGTCGAGGTCGGCCGCCTCGAGGTCGCCGAGCGCGCACGGCGCGTAGGGCTGATGGCCGCTCTGCGCCCCGACGTTGGCGTGCAGCAAGCCGACCTGCAGGCCGGGGCCCTCGGCCCGATGGAAGAGGCGCGCCAGGTTCTGCGTCGTGTCGCGCTGCTCGTAGCTCACGCCCTGGATGAGCGCCACCTGCTGCCCATCGACCTGCACGGGCACACAGCTCACCGCCCCCGGATCGAACACGGTGACGCCCGCAGGCCAGTCGTGGATGGCTGACCAGCCGCGCGCCCCGTGCATCGGGTCGTGGTTGCCGTGGACGACGAAGACCTGGCAGCCGGCCGCTGCAACCTCGACGAGGCCGGCATGGAAGCGCAACTGGGCCCGCGGCGACCGTTCGGCGCCGTCGTAGATGTCGCCGGCAAGCAGGAGGAAGGCCGCATCGGCATCGAGGGTGAAGCGCACCAGCGCGTCCCAAGCCTGAAGCGAGGCGTCGCGCAGGGCAGTCGTGATCGCCGCCGCGTCGGCCACCTCGCCGGCCCTCGCCCCGGCCGCCGGCTGCACGACGCCCTCACAGGGGGTGTCGAGGTGGAGATCGGCGGCGTGGATGAAGCGGAACGGCCGTGCCATGCAGGGATACTACCGCACGGCGGGGACGGAGCGTGGGTGGGTGATCGCCCGGCCCTCAGTCCGCGGTGACGGCCTGCTCGATGCGCTCGAAGAGCGCCTCCAGCAGGCCGTCCTCGGGCACCGTCGCCACGCGCTCGCCGTGGTCGAACAGCACCCCTTCGCCGCTGCCCGCGGCGATGCCGTAGTCGGCGTGCTTGGCCTCTTCGGGCCCGTTCACGCGGCAGCCCATGACGGCGACCGTGAACGGGCGCTCGGCCAGCCTCGGGTCGGCCGCCAGGCGACGCTCGACCTCATTGGCCAGGGTGACGATGTCGATCTCGGTGCGCGAGCAGGTCGGGCACGAGATCACGTCGGGGCCGCGCCGGCGCAAGTCGAGCGCGGCCAGGATCGTCCACGCCGCCCGGACCTCCTCCACCGGGTCGCCGGTCAGCGAGACGCGGATCGTGTCGCCGATGCCCTCGGCGAGCAGTGTCCCGATGCCCACGGCACTCTTGATGGCGCCGCTCCACACCGTGCCCGCCTCGGTCACGCCCACATGCAGGGGCGCCTCGATGAGGGGCTCGCCGGCGACGCTCCCGTCGGGGGCCCTTCCCGCCAGGATGCGGTAGGCGGCGATCGTGTCGGTCACGCTCGAGCTCTTCACGCTCACTTTGAAGTCTCCGGCGCCCCAGTCTTCGAAGCGGTGCACCCAGGTGACCGCCGCCTCGGCGAGCGCGCCGATCGGGTCGGTCTCGGCACGGCCGCGCAGCTCGCGCGGCAGCGAGCCGGCATTGACCCCGATGCGCACGGCGGCCTTGCGCCTGCCGGCCTCCTGCACGATCTCGAGCACGTGCTTCTCGCTGAGCGTGCCGGGGTTGAAGCGCACGCCGGCGGCGTCGGCTTCGAGCGCCGCGAGCGCCAGGCGCCAGTCGAAGTGGATGTCGGCGATGATGGGGACGGGCGACTGCTTCACGACGGCGGCGAAAGCGGGCACGTCCTCGGCCGCCGGCAGACTCACTCTGACGAGCTCGCAGCCCGCGGCCGCCAAGGCCCGCACCTGGGCGCCGGTCGCCTCGGCGTCGCCGGTCGGCGTGCACGTCATGGACTGCACGACCACGGGGGCGCCGCCTCCGATGAGGACGCTCCCGACGCTGATCTGACGCACGCTGCTCACGGGACCAGCTTAGCAGGCTGAGAGGGGGTGCACCGCCCGGGGACACGCTGGCGCCTCGAAGGGGCCCCCCGGCGAGCGCACGCCACCCGCCGGAGGGGCAAACGCGATAGTGACGGCGACAGAGACGGTGTCGTACGAGCGTGGAGGACGTCAGAGCGCCGAGAAGCGCGTCAGAGCGCCGGGGCGGCGCTCAACGGCCCGGATTCCCCACATCCCAGTCGTAGGTCCTCCTGAGGCCCTCCTCGAGGCTCACACGGGGTGTGTAGCCGAGACGGTCGGCGGCGGCGCCGATGGCGGCGCACGAGGCGACGATGTCGCCGGCGCGCCGCTCCGTGTGCGCCGCCGGCAGGGCGGCGCCCGTCACGCGGCGACAGGCCGCCAGCAGGTCGAGCACGCTGGTCTCGCGGCCGCTGCCCACGTTGAGCACAGGCGCCTCGTCGAGGCGCGCACCGTCGAGCGCCAGCAGGACGGCGCGCGTCACATCGGCGACGGCCACGAAGTCCCGGGTCTGGCGGCCGTCGCCGTAGACGGTGACGCCCTCCGCGGCCACGGCTGCCGCCAAGAAACGCGCGATCACACCGGAGTACTCCGACGAGGGGTCCTGGCGTGGCCCGAAGACGTTGAAGAAGCGCAGCACGACGACACCGAGCTCCTCCCGCAACCCCGCGCACGTCCGTTCGGACATCAGCTTGCTGAAGGCGTACGGCGAGAGCGGCCGCGGCGGCGCGCTCTCGAGGATCGGGAGCGCCGCCGTGTCGCCGTACACGGCGCAGGACGAAGCCAACACGAAGCGCCGCACGCCGGCCGCCAGCGACTGAAGCGCCATGTTGACGGTGCCACCGTGGGTCACGCTGCCGGTGCCCACGGGATCCTCGACGGATCGCGCCACCGAGGCGATCGCGGCCAGGTGGACGACGCCCTCGCACCCGGCGAGCGCCGCGGCCGCCGCCGCGTCGTCCCGCACGTCGCCGACGTGGAGCTCCACGTCGGCGAGGGGCAGGTTCTCGCGGCGGCCGCTGCTCAGGTCGTCGAGCACGACGACCGCGTCGCCGCGATCGAGGAGGGTGCGCACCACGTGCGAGCCGATGAAGCCGGCGCCGCCGGTCACGAGCACGCGGCTCACGCTAGAAGCCGAGGACGGCGGTGAGCAGATAGTACGAGGCCACCGCCGCCCAGATCAGCGCGTCGAAGCGGTCGAGGATGCCGCCGTGGCCGGGCAGGCCCCGTCCCGAGTCCTTGATCTGCACGTCGCGTTTCAGCAGGCTTTCGAAGAGGTCGCCGAGCGGCCCCACCGCACCGATGACCAGGCCCAGCAGCAGGCGCTCACCGGCTCCGGGGATCACGGCATCGCTGGCCCACAGGCCGATGCCGACCACGATGAGGACGGTCCCGATGAGGCCCCCGAGGAAGCCCTCCCACGTCTTCTTGGGAGAGAGCTTCGGCGTCATGGGCGTCGCCCCGAACCACTTGCCCGTGAAGTAGGCGAGCGTGTCGCCACCCCAGGCGCCGAAGATGACCATCGCGGTAATCCAATCGCCCGAAGGCTCGATGAGGCGGATCAGCAGCAGCGCAGCGAAGCCGAGGCCGATGTAGGCGATGCCGGCGAACGTCACGGCGATGCGCACCGTCACGCCCGGCCTGGGGCCGATCAGCATGCCGGCGATGCCCGAGAGGGCGAGGCCGGCGGCGAGCGCGCCCAGCACGAGCTGCGGGCTGCCCCACTGCGCCGCCGCGAGCACGAGGCCGAGCGCCGCGAAGCCCACCAGCGGCACCGGCTTGTACATCCGCAGCAGCCGGTAGAACTCGTTGAGCGAGAGGACGGCGAGCGCGGCCATCACGGCGAAGTAGACGGCGCCGCCGCGGTTCACGAGCGCGAAAGCGAGAACGGCAAGGACGACGCCCGTGACGATGCGCGTGCCCATCAACGCGCGCCCGCGCGGCTGAGGCACGCCTCGAGGGGCGTCGTCCGCTCTGCCTTCCCGATACGCGCGCTCATCAGCGCGCCCCGAAGCGGCGCTGGCGGCGCGCGTATTCCTCCAGCGCCGCGTCCAGGTCGGCCTCGTCGAAGTCGGGCCAGAGCTTGTCGCTGAAGTAGAGCTCGGAGTAGGCCAGCTGCCACAGCAGGAAGTTCGAGATGCGCAGCTCGCCCGAGGTGCGGATCAGCAGCTCCGGGTCGTGCATGTCGGGCGCGTAGAGGTGACGGTGCAGGTCCTCGGCTACGAACGTGGGCACACCGCTCCAGGCCTCGCCCGCGTGAGCCTCCTCCCCGGCCGCGCGCCATCCGGCCTCTCCCCGCTCGCGGCCGTGGGCGGCCGCCCACTCGCGCGCGAGGGCGGCGGCCGCGTCCAGCAGCTCCTGGCGGCCGCCGTAATTGAATGCGATGAACAGGGTGAGGCGCTCGTTCGCGCCGGTGAGCGCCTCAGCGGTCTCGATGCGGTCGATCAGGGCGGGCGGCACACCCTCGCGGCGCCCGACGAAGCGGATGCGGGCGCCGCGCTCGTGCATGTCGGGCACCTGCGACTCGATCTGCTCGATGAAGAGGTCCATCAAGGCGTGGACCTCGTCCTCGGGCCGGCTCCAGTTCTCGGTGCTGAAGGCGTAGGCCGTGACTTCTTTGACTTCGAGGTCGAGGGCGTGCTCGAGGATGCGGCGCAGCGCCTTGGCGCCTGCCTTGTGGCCGGCGGCCACGGGCAGGCGCCGTTTCTGCGCCCAGCGGCCGTTGCCGTCCATGATGATGGCGAGGTACTTGCACTGGGCGCCGCCCGCCGCAGGCTCGGCGGTGCCCTTCAGGCGCGCGAGCTTGAGGTTGCGCCGCACCCGGCCGGGGCGGCCGGCCCCACGGGCGGGTATGTCGGCGTCGGGCATCAGTGGGGTGGGCCGCGATCGGGGGCGATGGCGACGGGCTCCGCAGCGCCTGCGGCGCTGCCCCGCCCGTCCTCACACCTCGAGGATCTCGGCTTCCTTCTTCTTGACGAGCTCGTCGATGCGGTGGGTGTGCTCGTCGGTAAGCTTCTGGAGCTGTTCTTCGGCGCGCTTCTCGGCGTCCTCGCCGACCTCGCCCTCGTGGACGAGCTCTTTGAGATCCTTCATGCAGTCGCGCCGCACGCTGCGGACCGCGACCTTGCCGTCCTCGGCGAGCCGGTGCACCAGCTTCACGAGGTCGTGGCGGCGTTCCTCGGTGAGGGCCGGCACGGGCAGCCGGATGACGGAGCCGTCGTTGCTGGGGTTCAGCCCCAGATCTGACTCCATGATGGCCTTCTCGATGGCGCGCATCGCGCTCTTGTCGTAAGGCTGGACGGTGAGGAGGCGAGGCTCCGGTGCGGCGATGTTGGCGAGCTGCCGCAGCGGCGTGGACGTCCCGTAGTAGTCGACATGGACGCGGTCCAGCAAGCCCACGCTGGCGCGCCCGCTGCGCACCGAGTTGAACTCCGTGTTGACCGTCACGACCGCTTTGTCCATGCGGTGCTTCGCGTCGTCGAGCAGCTCTTTCTCCACCGCGTCCTCCCTCTCGAAGCTCGGAGCCCAGCGTTCGGGCGAAGCCTACCACGGCGCCGCACGCGGCCGGTCCTGCGGCGCCGTCGCCTCGAGGCGCCGTCCCGCGCCTACGAGCCCTGCGGCGCCACGGTCCTCACGACGGTGCCGATGCGTTCGCCCGACAGGATGCGGACGATGTTGTCGCCCGACATCTTGAAGACGTGGATCGGCATGAGATTGTCCATGCAGAGGCTCAGGGCGGTCGTGTCCATGACCCGCAGGCCGCGCTCGATCGCCTCGAGGTGCGTGATCTCGGGGATGAAACGCGCGTCGGGCACGAGCTCGGGGTCGGCGTCGAACACGCCGTCGTACCCGCGCTTGGCCATGAGGATGGCGTCGCATTCGAGTTCCAGCGCGCGCAGGGCGGCAGCGGAGTCGGTGCTGAAGTACGGGTTGCCGGTGCCGCCGGCACAGATCACGACGCGGCCTTTCTCGAGGTGGCGGATGGCGCGCCGCCGGATGTAGGGCTCGCAGACGGCGCGGATCTCGATGGCGCTCATCACGCGCGTGTCCACGCCCTGGTCCTCCAGGGCGTCCTGGAGCGCCAGCGCGTTCTGCACGGTGGCCAGCATGCCGATGTGGTCGCCGGTCGTGCGGTCCATGCCGCCGGTGGCGGCGGCCATGCCGCGGAAGATGTTGCCGCCGCCCACCACGACGGCGACGTCCACGCCAAGCGCACGCGCCTTGCCGATGTAGGACCCGATCTCGGCGGTGACGTGCGGGTCGATGGCGCGGGCGGCGGCGGAATCGCCGCCGCCCAGCGCCTGACCGCTCAGCTTGAGGAGGACGCGGCGGAAGGCGCTCTCTGAGGGGATGCCGCCTTCCATCGCCGTCAGGCCTGGACGGTCTCGCCCAACTGGAACCGGGCGAAGCGCCTGACCTCGACGTTCTCGCCGATGACGCCGACGAGGTCGGTGCGCACCTGCTCGATCGTCCGGTCCGGATCCTTCACGAAGGGCTGCTCCATGAGGCAGACCTCAGCGTAGAACTTGTCGAGCTTGCCGGCGACGATCTTCTCGACGATGTTCTCGGGCTTGCCCTGGACCTGCTCGGCGTAGATCGCCTTCTCGCGCTCGACGACCTCTGCCGGCACCTCGTCGCGCGTGACCCACTTGGGGAACGCGGCCGCGACGTGCATCGCCAGCTCGTGCGTGAACTGCCTGAACTGCTCGCTGCGCGCCACGAAGTCGGTCTCGACCCCGACCTCCACGAGGACGCCGATCTTGCCGCCCATGTGGATGTACGAGTCGACCGCGCCTTCCTTGGTGACGCGCGAGCTCTTCTTCTGGGCCATGGCCAGACCCTGCTTGCGCAGCTCGTCCATGGCCTTCTCGAGGTCGCCCTCCGTCTTGGTGAGCGCCTTCTTGCAGTCCATCATGCCGGCCCCGCTCTTGTCGCGGAGCTCCTTCACCAGTGTCGCCGTGATCTCTGCCACTGCTCGTTCCTTCCGTCAGGTACGGCGCGGGGACGCCGTCGTCAGTCTCTGTGCGTCAGTCCTTGGCCTCGGCCGGCTTGTCCTCGGCGGGCTCGGCCTCAGCCTTCTCCTCCACCTTGGCCTCTGCCTTCTCGGCCTTTGCCTTGGCGGGCTTCTCGTCGGCCTTGACCTCGGCCGGCTTCTCGTCAGTCTTCTCGGCCTTCGCCTTGGCGGGCTTCTCGTCGGCCTTGACCTCGGCCGGCTTCTCGTCGGTCTTCTCGGCCTTCGGCTTGGCGGGCTTTTCAGCCTTCGGCTTCTCCGCCTTCGCCGGCTCCTCGGCCTTCGCGGGCTCGCCAACCTTCGCGTTCGCCGGCTTCTCCGCCTTGGGCGGGGCCGGCTCCTTGGTCTCAGGCTCGGTCTTCTTCGGCCTCTCGGCGGGCTTGGCCTCAGCCTTGGCTCCGGCTTGGCCTCAGCCTTCGCCTCCGGCTTTGCCTCCGCCTTGACCTCAGGCTTTGCCTCCGCCTTCACGCGATCGTCGCCGCGCGGCGCCTCAGTCTTCTTCGGCGGCTCGGGCTTCGCGGCGACGGGCTCGGCCTTGGCGGCCTCTTCGGCCGCCTTGGCCTCAGCGGCGGCGGCCTCGGCGGCGGCCGCCTCGGCCGCGGCCACAGCCTCGGCGATGGCGGCCTCTTCGGCCGCCTTGCGCTCGGCCTCGGCCTTCATCTCGGCCTCGGTCAGCAACTGGCGGCCCTCCGCCACGGCGTCGGCGATGACACGCACGATGAGGCCGCAACTGCGGATGGCGTCGTCGTTGCCCGGGATCACGAAGTCGACCTCGTCGGGGTCGCAGTTCGTGTCGACCAAGGCGACGATCGGGATCTTCAGCTTGCGCGCTTCCTTGACGACGATCTGCTCCTTGCGCGGATCGACCACGAAGACGGCGGCGGGCAGACGGTCCATGCCCTTCACGCCGCCGAGGTTCTGCTCGAGCTTGCGCAGGTCGCCGCGCAGCTTCATGCTCTCGCGAGTCGGCAGCAGGTCGAGCGAGCCGTCCTCCTGCAACTGGCGCAGCTCATGCATGCGCTTGATGCGCTTGGAGAGCGTCGCGTAGTTGGTGAGGAGGCCGCCGAGCCAGCGGTTCGAGACGTAGGGCATGCCGACGCGCTCGGCCTGCTCGACGATGCTCTCCTGGCACTGCTTCTTGGTGCCGACGAACAGGACGCTGCCGCCGCGCTCGGCGGTGCGCTTGAGAAAGGCGTACGACTCGTCGAGAAGAGCCGACGTCTGCTGCAGGTCGATAATGTAGATGCCGCCGCGTTCGCCGAAGATGTACGACTTCATCTTGGGGTTCCAGCGGCGCGTCTGGTGGCCGAAGTGGACGCCGCTCGTGAGCAGTTCCTTCATGCTCGCGACGTCCTTCTGCGTGGCAGGCATGCGCGATCCTCCTGTCGGTTATGGGGCCGGGCCTGGCGGCGCGGCCGATGCTGCCGACGGGGGTACGCGGAATCCCTTGCGGGCACCGCCGCGTACCGTGGCCCCATCGGGTCGGGGTGGATAACGGCTGGCTAGTCTAGCACAAGTGTGCTGGGCGGAGGCGTCGAGCGAGGCTCGCCGCCGCCTGGCGGAGCGCCACCGGTCGGGCCGAGCGCCACCGGTCGGGCCGAGCGCGCGGGTCTAGCCGATCGCCGCCGGCTCGATCTCGTCGCGCAGCCGGCCCTTCAGGCGCAGGATGGCCTTGGTGTGCAGCTGCGAGACGCGCGACTCAGTGACGCCCAGGACCTCGCCGATCTCGCGCAGGGTCAGGTTCTCGTAGTAGTAGAGCGCGATGACGATCTTCTCGCGGTCGGGCAGGGCGTCGATGGCCGCTGCCAGGCGTGTCTTCATCTCGCTCAGGTCGAGCATGCGGGACGGGTCGTGCGCCTTCGGGTCCTCGAGCGTGTCGATGAGCGACGCCTGGTCGCCGTCGGAGCCGGAGATCGCCCAGAGCTCGTCGAGGGCGACGATGGACGTGTTCGAGATCTGCGTGAGCGACTGCTGGAACTCGTCCTCGGAGATGCCGAGCTCGGCGGCGATCTCGGCGTCGGTCGGGACGCGCTGCAGGCGATGCTCCAGCAGCGTGTTCACCTTCTCGATCTCGCGGGCCTTGCTGCGCACGGAGCGCGGCACCCAGTCGAGCGAACGGAGCTCGTCGATGATGGAGCCCTTGATGCGCGAGATCGCGTACGTCTCGAACTTGATCTCGCGCGCCGGATCGAAGCGCTCGAGCGCGCTGATGAGGCCGAGCAGGCCGTAGCTGATCAGGTCGGCCTCTTCGATGTGCGAGGGCAGGCCGTTCCCCATCCTGCCCGCCACGTACTTGACGAGCGGCGAGTAGGCCAGGATGAGCCGGTCCCGTGCCTTCATGTCGCCGCTGAACTTGTAGCGGCCCCAGAGCTCGCGCACCATGTCCTCGTCGAGGCGGCTCACGAGCGGAGCTCCTCCCCACCAGGCCGGGCCTGCGGGCACGACGGTCTGGTCTCGGTGTCTGGGGCGCTCTCCAGCCGATGGTCGGCGAGCGGCGCGAGCCACACGGCGCCTGGGTTGGGCCTGCGGTCCGCCGTGCACGCCTCCGCGATCACGCGGGCCATCGTCGTCCTCACCTGCGCGCCTCCCATCTCAGGCCCTCGGATGATGCAGGTCGTAGACACGCCGCAAGTGCGCGCCGCTGACGTGCGTATAGACCTGTGTGGTGGCGACGGAAGCGTGGCCCAGGAGCTCCTGGATGGCACGGAGGTCGGCCCCCCTCTCGAGCATGTGCGTGGCGTACGCGTGCCGCAACGTGTGGGGCGACGCCGGCTCTATCCCTGCAAGGTGGCAGTATTTTACCAGAATACGACGGACGTCCGATGTGAGCAGGGCGCGACCCGAGCGCGAGAGCAATAGCGGCTGGCCCGCGAGGCGACCGTCGGCGCCGGGCGAGAGGAGGCCGCGGCCGCGCGCGAGGTACCGCCGCAGCGCGGCCGCGGCCTCCTCCCCCACGGGCACGATACGCGTCTTGCCGCCCTTGCCGTGCACGGTCAGCTCCGCCGCGCCGGCGTTCACGTCCGCCATCGCCAGGTCGACCAGTTCCTGGCTGCGCAGCCCGCAGCCGTACAGCAACTCGAGCGCGAGACGGTCGCGCAGCTCCAGAGGCTCACGGCCGGAGGCCGCGTCAAGCAGCAGGCCCACGTCGGCCTGCGAGAGGATGCGCGGCAGACGGCGGCGCCGACGGGGACCCGGCAACTGCCGGGTCGGGTCGGCGCCGATCACGCCGCGCTCCGCGAGATGGCGGCAGAGGCCCCGCAGCGTCGAGAGCTTGCGCGCCATTGTGGCCGGCGCGTAGCCGCGACGGCCGAGATCGCCGGCGAAGACGCGCACGGTCTTGCGGTCCAGGGCCGTGACGGTCAGACCGCGCGGCGCGAGCCACTCGTAGAGTTGCCGCAGGTCGGCACTGTAAGAGCGGCGTGTGGCCGCGCTGGCGCCGCGCACCTCGATCTCGCGCAGGAAGCGTGCGCCGTGCTCCTCCGGGTCGGCGGCACGGCGCACGGCATCGCGAGCCGTCTCGTCGGTCGCCGAAGCCGGCTGCGGGTAGGCCGATGAAGCTCCGGTCCCCATCCGGCGCTGGTACTCCCCTCGTCGTCGTAGCGCGCGCCCCACAGCGTGAGACGCGCGCCCTTCCTTTCAACGGGAGCGAGCGTCAGTCCTGCTGCAGGACCGACCTCAGGGCGCTCACGCGGGCGGACGAGGCCGCGAAAGCCTCTCGGTCGAGGCGGCCGCTCGCCAGTGCCGCGGCGAGCGCCTTCACCGCGCTCATCCCCTCGCTGGCACGCTTGTCGGCACAGAGCAGCAGATCCATGCCGGCTCCGGCGGCGAGCACTGCTCGCTCGGCCGTGCCGCCGAGACCCGACAGGGCGCCGGCGCCCAGCGAGTCGGTGATCGTCACGCCGGTGAAGCCGAGCCGCCCGCGCAGCTCCTGCCGCACGATGACCGGCGAGAGGCCCGCGGGTCGCGCGGCATCCAGCGCCGGATAGGTCGCCCACGACACCATCACGAGACGTACCCCTGCGGCGATCGCAGATCGGTAGGGCCGCTCATCGACGGTCCTCAGCGTGCCCAGTGGAACACCCAGCGTCACCGGACGCTCGTCCGTGTTCTGCGCCAACGACGCGGCGCCGAGCCCGGGAAAGTGCTTCGCCGTGGCCGCGACGCCGGCGCGCTGCTGCCCGACGACGAAGCTCGTCCCGAGCGACGCCACGACGCTGGGGTCCATGCTGTAAGAGCGGCCGTACTCGTCCACGAAGTCACCCGGCGCCCGGTAGACGTCGACGACCGGGCTCAGGTTCACGTTCAGCCCGACGTCTTCAAGGTTCAGCGCCGCCCCGCGCCCCGCTTCGGCCGCGAGGGCGGCGCCGTCCGGCGATCGTCCGATCGCCTTCTCGCTCAGCAGTGGTGCCCCCGCCAGACGGCGGATCGCCCCGCCCTCCTGGTCTGTCATCAGCAGCAGCGGCTCCTTGGTCGGGCTTTGTGCCGCCGCGTCCTGCAGCAGGGCGACCACCCGACGAAGCTGCGCCCGGCTCGTGATGTTGGCCTTGAAGAAGATCACCCCGGCGACCTCGCCGGCCCTGATCGCGGAGAGCAGGCCGGCGGGCGGGACGGCCCCCCCGTAACTGAAGACGACGCGCTGCCCGGCAAGCTGACGGTCTGCGAGCGGAGGAGATGACGGAGGGCTCGGGGAGGACGGCGTCTCCTCCGGCTGGCTTGCCGGGGACCCCGGGGTGCTGGAGGCCGAAGGAGGGCTCCCCTGAGGAACGGAAGAGGGGCCCGTGTGCCCTTGGTCGTGGCCGCAGGCTGCCGACCATGCCGTCACGAGGATCAAGAACGTCGTGAGCGATGCGAGACGGATGAACCGGTGCGGGATCATCGACATGCCACACTGCGAGACACGGTGGTCTCAGTGTACTCGCGCCCGGCACCAGCGCTACGCGCGGCTATGCCGGAGCGCTCAGTGGCGGCCCCTGCGGCGCCGGTAGCAGTCGCCGTCGATCGCGACGTAGCCGGCGAGCTCGAGCTCGGTGAGGCTCGCCAGCACGGCCCCGACCGGCCGCTGCAGCAGCCGTGCCAGTTCGTCGGGAGTGCGACGGCCGGCGTCGAGCGCCGCAAGCAGCCGCGAAGCGAGACCGCTCGAGAGAAGGGCGGGCTCGCCGGCGGCGGCGCCCGCACCCTCAGACGCCGGCCGCTCACCCGCCATGGGGTTCGCCCAGCTCACACCGCGCGACGTGAACCGAAGCGCTTCGAAGACGTCCTGGGCCGACTCGCAGAGAGCGGCTCCGTCGCGAAGCAGCTGATGCGGGCACGCGGCGAGGCGGCGCCCCGCCTCGCCCGGCACGGCAAGCACCTCGCGGCCGAGCTCCAGGGCGTGCCGGGCGGTGATGCGGGCGCCGCTGCGCTCGCCTCCTTCGACCACGACGACGGCTTCCGCCAGCGCGGCCAGCACGCGATTGCGGCACGGGAAGCGCCAGGGCAGTGGAAGCGCGCCCCAGACGAACTCCGAGACGAGCAGGCCACGGGAACGCACCTGGGCGAACAGGCGCCGGTTGCCGGGAGGATGCTCGAGGTCGGCCCCGCACCCGAGCACGCCGACGGTGGCAAGAGCGGCGCCCTCATCGAGCGCCCCTTGCTGCGCCACGGCGTCGATACCGAGCGCCATGCCGCTGACGACCAGCACCCCCGCCGCAGCCAGGTCGCGCCCGAGCGCCGCCGCCATCTCGCGACCGTAGGGAGAGGGGCTCCGCGAGCCGACGACGGCGACCACCGTGCGCTCGCGCAAGGCACTCAGCCCTTCGTCGATACACCCGCGTAGGAAGAGCGCCGGCGGCGGGTCGCCGAGCTGCCGGAGCCGTTCGGGATACGCCTCGTCGACGCAGGTGACGACGCCCGTCTCGAGGCGCCCCCCGCGCGGCCCTCCCCAGCGGCCGGCGTCGTGCGCCGAGCTCCCCGGCCTACACTCACCTCCCGTGGTACGCCGATCCGCTGCGCCCTCCGGCGGTTTGAGCAGCCGCTCTATCGCGGAGGGCGGGCCCGCAGCCAGCACGGCGCCGAACAGGCTCTCGCCACCCTGCCCGGACTTGCCCCTGAAGGCGCCCGCCACCTGCCGCGGCGACACGCGCAGCGACTCGGGCAGGGGTCCGAATTTCTTGACGTACTGCCCGACGAAGCCCGGGCGCGCCGTGGCGAGCTCGGCGAGCCAAAGCGCGCGCCGGCGCAACTCGCGCAGACCAGCCTCAGAACGGTCGGGCGCTGCGGACACGGTAGGCCAGGGCCTCGGCGAGGTGCGCGGCCGAGATCGTCGCTGAGCCTTCGAGGTCGGCGACCGTCTGCGCGACCTTGACGACCCTGTCGCAGGCGCGCGCACTCAAGCGCAGGCGCTCGTAGGCTCGGTCGAGCGTGTCGACGGCGGCGCGATCCAGGTGACAGACGCGACGCATCAACTGCGGCGTCAGATGCGCGTTGGCGTAGGTGCCCGTGCCGGCGAGACGCGCCGACTGACGGCTGCGCGCCTCGCTCACGCGGGCCCGCACCCGCGCCGAGTCCTCGGCGCCGTCGAATCCCGCGCGCCGCTCCTTCGGCGGCACGCGCGGCACCTCGATGCGCAGGTCGATGCGGTCGAGCAAGGGGCCGCTGAGCCTGGAACGATACTGGCGCACGCGATACGAGGGACACGAACACTCGCGCTCACGGTCGCCCAGATAGCCGCACGGGCACGGGTTCATCGCCGCGACCAGCATGATGCGCGCCGGGAAGCGTACGGCGCTCAGAGCGCGTGAGATCGTCACCTCGCCGTCCTCGAGCGGCTGTCGCAAGCCCTCGAGCGCCGACAGACGGAACTCGGGGAACTCATCGAGGAAGAGGACGCCCAGGTGGGCGAGGCTCACCTCGCCGGGCCTGGGCGTCGAACCGCCGCCCACGAGCCCGGCGCTCGAGATGGTGTGGTGCGGGGCGCGGAAGGGGCGCTCCGCGACCAGCGCCTGGCCGACGGGCAGCAAGCCGGCGACGCTGTAGATGCGGGTCACCTCGATGGCCTCGCCGACCGCCATTCCGGGCAGGATGCCGGGCAGCCGGCGGGCGAGCATGGTCTTGCCGGCGCCGGGCGGGCCGCACATGAGCACGTTGTGGGCCCCGGCGGCGGCGATCTCGAGGGCGCGCTTCACCGCCTGCTGCCCGATGATGTCCGACCAGTCGGCGTCGCCGCGAGACCCGTGCTGCAGCAGGGCTGCAGCATCGACGACGGACGCCCGAGGCGGGCCGTCGTCGCCGCCTTCGAGGACCGCTGCGGCTTCGCGCAGCGAGTGCACGGGGTAGACGGCCAGGCCCTCGACGAGGGCCGCCTCGGCCGCGTTCTCGTCCGGGACGAGCAGAGCCCGGACGCCCCGTCGCCGCAGGCTCTCGGCCACGGCCAGGACGCCGGCGACGGGGCGCAGCGTGCCGTCGAGACCCAGCTCACCGACGGCGGCGATCTGCGGCGCCTGGGTTTGCTCCCGTGCCTGCAGCGCCGGCTGCTCGCGGCGTCCCTTGGCGCGTCCACCCTTCTCCCCGCCGTTGACGGCGAGCTGCCCGGTGGCGATCAGGAGCGCCAGGGCCACCGGCAGGTCGAAGGAGGGACCTTCCTTGCGCACGTCGGCCGGGGCGAGGTTCACCGTGATGCGCCGCGACGGGAACTCGTAGGACGAGTTCACGATCGCGGCGCGTACCCGCTCGCGGCTCTCCTGCACGGCGACGTCGGGCAGGCCTACGATGCTGAAGGCCGGGGCGGCGGCTGCGACGTGCGCCTCCACGTCCACCGCGTGTCCCTCTAGGCCCGTCAGAGCCTCGCTCATGACGCAGGCGAGGGTCACGAAGCCATGAAGGCGGCGGGAAGATGGCGCACGGCCGCAGGACCGGCCGAGAGGTCGACGGCCACGATGTCGAAACGCACGTCGGCGACGCCGCGCAGCGCCCAGGGACGTGTCGCGAGCCAGAGCTCGGCGAGGCGCGCGATCTGATGCTGCTTCTTGGGCGACACGGCGTCTTCGGGCGCGCCGCACGTCCGTGTGCGGCGCGCCTTCACCTCGACGAAGGCCAGCACCTGCCCGCGCCGCGCGATGATGTCGAGCTCTCCCCTGCCGACCCGAACGTTGCGACCGAGCAGGCGCCAGCCGGCGCCTTGCAGGTAGTCGGCCGCCGCCTGCTCGGCCGCCCGGCCCAGGCGCAGCGTAGGGCTCGCCGGCCGGGCGGCGTCCGTGCCCCTGCAGGCAGAACGACCCGACGGGTGCTTCGGCTGCTGCTCTGGCTTGTTCTCGCCCATGATGATGAGCCTAGGCGTGAACTCGCCGCCGCGGAACGGAGACGATCGGGGTCGCGCGGTGACGTTCGCGGGCCCGGCAGCGTCAGTCTGCCGGCACGCCGCCTTCCACGGGCTCGCCGTCGTCGAAGACCAGGCCGAGCTGCCGATAGCTCGTCGCATCGAACGAGAGGCGATGGAGCTCGCACACGCCGTGCTCGGTGATCATCGCCTGGTGGAACGGCGTCGCGTAGCCCACATTGTGGTCGAACCCGTAGACCGGGAAGCGCTCGTGCAGGACGCGCATCACCCGGTCCCTGGTGACCTTGGCGACGACCGAGGCGGCGGCGATCGCCGCGGAGCGGCCGTCGCCGCCGATCACGGCTTCGTGTTCGAGCGCGCACGAGGGCACGCGGAAGCCGTCGGTGAAGGCGGCGACGGGGGCGATCTGCAGGGCCTCGAGCGCCTGGCCCAGGCCGCGCAGGTTGCAGACGTGGAGGCCACACTCGTCGATGGTCGCCGGGCTGAAAGCGACGACGGCGATCCGCTTGGCTCTGCGGATGACCTCGGCGTAGAGCTGCTCGCGGCGTTCCTCGGCGAGCTGCTTCGAGTCGTTGAGCGCGTCGAGCGCCTTGTAGTCGCGATTGTTCCAGGCCCGGTAGTCGAAGCAGACGGCGGCCGCGACCAGCGGCCCGGCGAGGGAGCCGCGCCCGGCTTCGTCGGCGCCGGCTACCAGATAGCCGCCGCTCGCGGCCGCCCCGCAGCGTTCCAGGTCGAAGGCGAAGCGCTCGTTGACGACGAGGCGCCCTCCGGAAGGCGACGGCCGGTGACGGTGACGGCCCATGGCAACACGCCGCCTAGACGACGCCGAGGCGGTCCAACGGCCAGTAGATGAAGAAGGCCTCGCCGATGAGGTCGTCCATGGGCACGGGCCCCCACACGCGGCTGTCGTCGCTGTCGAGACGGTTGTCGCCCATCACGAAGAAGTGTCCGTCTGGCACCGTGTACTCGTTGTCGAGCGCCCAGGGGTGGGTCATCGTCGTGCCGGCGATGACGCCGGCCGGGTTGGTCGCGTCGGTCACGCCGTTCGTCTTGTGCACGTAGGACTCGTCCTGGGCGACCCCGTTGACCCACAGCTTGCCGTCCTTCGCCTGCAGCTTGTCGCCCGGCAGGCCGACGACGCGCTTGATGAAGGCCACGTCGGTGTTGAGGGGGTAACGGAAGACCACGATGTCGCGGTGCTCGAGGTCGCGCAGGTGGTAGACCACGCGGTTGACGAGGACGCGGTCGCCGACCTGCAGCGTGTCCGTCATGGAGGGCGACGGGATGCGGTACGGCTTCACGAGGAAGGCCTGGATGACCAGCGCCAGACCGATCGCGACGACCGCGATGATCACATAGTCGAGAAGGGTGTTGCGGCGCGGCTCCCTTTCGGGACGCGTTACGCCCGCCGCGCCGCTGGGTTCAGTCACCGTCGAACCTTAGGGACGGCGGGCGGTGCTCAGCGCTGCTTCTCGCGGACGCGCGCCTGCTTGCCGACCTTCTGGCGCAGGTAGTAGAGCTTGGCGCGCCGCACGTCGCCGATCGCCGTCACCTCGATCTTGTCGATCTTCGGCGAATGGACCGGGAACGTACGCTCGACGCCGACGCCGAAGGACTGCTTGCGCACGGTGAAGGTCTCGCGCACACCCTGGCCCTGGCGCTTGATGACGATGCCCTGGAAGACCTGGATGCGCTGGCGGTTGCCTTCGATCACGCGGAAGTGCACCTTGACCGTGTCCCCGGCCTTGAACTGGGGCACGTCATCGCGCAGCTGTTGACGCTCGATGTTCTCGATGATGGACAACGACGACCTCTTTCGAAGCGAAAATCGGCGGCTACTCTAGCACGGCGCCGGACGCGCGCAAAGCCAGCGGCGCAAGCCGCGTCCTGCGCGCGTCCCACGGGGGCCACAGCCGTCCCGAACGGTACTACTGCCGGGACTCTTCCCCCGCGGACCTTACCTGAGCCGCCCGCCATCGCGCCACCGCACCGTGGTCACCGCTCAGGAGGATATCGGGCACCGTCCAGCCGCGGAACTCGGCCGGACGCGTGTACTGGGGGTACTCGGCGCCGCCGCCGAGATCCTCGGAGTGCGACTCGCTCACCACGCTCTCGGGGTTGGAGATGACGCCGTCGACCTTGCGCAGGACGGCGTCCGTGAGCGCCATCGCCGGGATCTCGCCACCGCTCAGGACGTAAGGCCCGATCGAGACGCGGTCGCTCACGAGATTGGCGACGCGCTCGTCGATGCCCTCGTACCGGCCGCAGAGCAGCACGAGGTCGTGCGCGGCGAGCTCCGTCGCCAGGGCGTCGTCGAGCTGCCGCCCCCGCGGCGTGAGCTCGACGACGCGGCGCCGCTCGCGAAGGCCCTCGGCCGGACCGCCGAAGACCGCCTCGAGGGCGGCGCACACCACGTCGATGCGCAGCACCATGCCGGCGCCGCCGCCGTACGGCGTGTCATCCACCTGCAGATGGCTGAGCGGCGTGGAGTCGCGGTAGTTCCAGAAAGCGAGTTCGTGGCCCAGGGCACGGGCGTTGCGCACGTGCACCTGGTCCTCGTACCAGGCGAAAGCGGCCGGGAAGAGCGTGAAGACGTCGATCCTCATTCCAGAAACCCCTCGGGCAGCTTCACGACGCCCTCGTCGAGATCGACCGTCACGACCTCGTCGACGAGCGGCACGAGCACGGTCTCGCCGTCCGGCGTCGCGATCGCGAGGATCTCCTGAGCCGGCCCGCTGAGCACGTCGGCGACCGTGCCCACGGGCCGCGACGGCAATTCGAGCACGGCCAGGCCGATCAGGTCGGCGACGCGGTAGGAGGGCAGCTCGTCGAGGGCGCCGCCCGACGCCAGGACGGCGGCGCCCTGATACCTGAGCAGCTCGTCGCGGGTCGCGGCGCAGTCGAGCCGTATCAGTGGCTCTCAGGTCAGTGCCGCCGGCGCGCTCGACACCGCACGGCGCCATGACGCCGTCCTCGCGACTGAGGTAGAAGCGCTCACCGCCGCTGAGGTACTCGATGCCACGCGGCGCAAGCTCCAGGTAGGCCTCGCCGCGCAGGCCGTGAGCCTTGCCGACGGTGCCGCACACCCAGAGTTTGTCAGAGGTCATGAGAACGGAGGGCGGCGGCGCTGCCGCGCCGCCGCCCGTCTAGTATGCGGTGTCACTTCGTCGCACCGCATGTTAGCCCCGCTACGCCGGCTAGTGTGCGGTGCAGCTACGCCACACCCCACGTTGATCCACCTGCGGCGATCAATCGATGATCTCGACGATGGCACGCTTGCCGTCACGGACGGCGCTCGCCTTGACGATCGTCCGCAGGGCGCGCGCGATGCGGCCCTGCTTGCCGATCACCTTGCCGACATCGTCCTTCGCGACAGACAGTTCCAGAACGACGGTGGTGTCGGTCTCCGTAGCCACCACGTGGACCTCGTCTGGGTTGTCGACCAGCGCTTTGGCCAGAAACTCGAGAAGGTCCTTCAACATCCCACTACTCCCCTCCGTCGCCGTGGCGGCGTCTTACTTGTCGATGCCCTTGATCGCGAGCAGCTTCTTCACCGTCCGGGACGGCTGGACGCCCTTCGCCAGCCAGGCCTTGGCCTTGTCCGCGTCGATATCGATCGACGACGGCTCCGTCCGCGGGTTGTAGTGGCCGATCGTCTCGATCGCGCGACCATCCCGCCGGGTCCGTGAATCGACCACGACGATCCGGTACAACGGGTTCTTCGTACTGCCTACCCGGGTCAACCGCATGCGCACTGCCACCTGCTTCTTCACCCCCTCGGGTCAGCTCTCGACGCCGCGTCCTGCGGCGAACCGAAACATGGTCAGACGGCGGCCTGCGAAGGCCGCCGGAAGGATGATTCTATCGTGCCCTCAGGTCCCGGGCATCCCGGGCAGCTTGAGGCCCTTCATCTTGCCGCTCGAGAACATCTTCAGCATCTTCTGCATCTCGCGGTACTGCTTGAGCAGCGCGTTCACGTCCTGCACCTGGGCGCCGGCGCCGCGCGCGATGCGCTGCCGCCGGCTGCCGTCGATGACGTCGGGGTGACGCCGTTCCTGCGGCGTCATCGAGAAGATCAGCGCCTCGATGCGGTCGAGCTGCTTGTCGTCGACCTGGACGTTCTTGAGCTCCTTCATGCCCGGGATGCCGGGCAACATGCCGATGATGCTGCTGAGCGAACCCATCTTGCGGATCTGCTTGAGCTGGTCGAGGAAGTCCTCGAAGGTGAACTCGGCGCGCCGCAGGCGGGCCTCCATCTCGGCCGCCTGCTTCTCGTCGAGATTCTGCTCGGCGCGCTCGATGAGCGAGAGCACGTCGCCCATGCCGAGGATCCGCGAGGCCATGCGGTCGGGGTGGAAGTAGTCGAAGTCGTCGAGCTTCTCGCCCGTGGAGGCGAACTTGATCGGCTTGCCCGTGACGGCCTTGACGCTGAGCGCGGCGCCGCCGCGGGCGTCGCCGTCGAGCTTGGTCAGCACGACGCCGTCGATGTCGACCTTCTCGCGGAACTGCTCGGCGGCGTTGACGGCGTCCTGGCCGGTCATCGCGTCGACGACGAGCAGGATGTTGTGCGGCTTCACGGTGGCACGGATGCGCACGAGCTCGTCCATGAGCTCGTCGTCGACGTGCAACCGGCCCGCGGTGTCGATGATCGCCACGTCGCCGCCCCGCTCTCGCGTGAAGGCGACGCCGTCGCGCGCGATGTCCACGGGGTCGACGTCGGCGCCCGGCGCGTAGACGGGCACGCCGACGCGCTCCGCGAGCGTGGTGAGCTGGTCGATGGCGGCCGGGCGGTACACGTCGGCGGCGATCAGCACGGGCTGCTTGCCGTCCTTCTTGAGGTACTTCGCGAGCTTGGCGCAGGTGGTCGTCTTGCCCGAGCCCTGCAGACCCGCCATGAGGATCACGGTCGGCGGCTTGCCGCCGAAGGCGAGCTTCGAGTCGCCGGAGCCCATCAGGGTCGTGAGCTCCTCGTTGACGATCTTCACGACCTGTTGCGCCGGCGTGAGGCTCTCCATGACCTCGGCGCCCAGGGCGCGCTCCTTGACGTGCGCCACGAACTCGCGCACGACCTTGAAGTTGACGTCGGCCTCGAGCAGCGCAAGACGGATCTCGCGCATCGCCGCGTCGATGTCCTCGTTGCTCAGCTTGCCGCGGCCCTTGAGGCCGGCGAGCGCGTTCTGCAGACGGTCACTCAGCGATTCGAACATGGGTGGTCCCGGTATCCTCGGGGGACGGAGCGCTCATCGTAGCATGAGGCTGCGGCGGCGCCGCCGCAGCCGTCAGTGGCCGAAGATGGCGCGCGCGAACTGATCGGGCTCGAACGGCCTCAGGTCGGCGAGCTGCTCCCCCACGCCCACCAGCTTGATGGGGATGCCGAGCGTCTCGTGGATGGCGACCACGATCCCGCCCTTGGCCGTCCCGTCGAGCTTGGTGAGCACGATGCCGCTCACGTCGACGGCCTGCTGGAACTCCTGCGCCTGCCGCAGGCCGTTCTGGCCGGTGGTCGCATCGAGGACGAGGAGGGTCTCGTGGGGTGCGCCGGGCAGTTGCTTCTCGATCACCCGGCGCACCTTCTCCAGCTCGCGCATCAGGTTGACCTGCGTGTGCAGCCGGCCGGCCGTGTCGATGATGACGACGTCGGCGCCGCGCGGGCCGGCCGCCGCCACGCCGTCGTAGACGACGGCGGCCGGGTCGCTGCCCGCGTCCTGCTTGACGATGCCGCAGCCGACACGGTCGGCCCACTCGCTGAGCTGCTCCACGGCGGCCGCACGGAAGGTGTCTGCCGCCACCATCAGCGGCCGCTTCCCCAGCTCCTGGAGCCGGTAGGCCACCTTCCCTATGGTCGTCGTCTTCCCCGTCCCGTTCACGCCCACGACGAGGATCACGCTCGGTTGCGCGCTCACATCGATACGCTGGCGCTCCGGGTCGTCGGGCTGGAGGACCTCGCCGACGACCGCCGCCAGCTCGTCCAGGAACGGCTCGCGCGCCTCGATGCGCTTCTGCGTGCAGCGACGTTCGAGGTCGTCGACGATCCTCACCGTGCCCTCGACACCGACGTCGGCGAAGATCAGCGCCTCTTCCACCTGCTCGTAGAGGCGCCGGTCGACGCCGACGTACACGGCCCCCTTGAGCTGGTCGAGCACGGCGCCGCGCGCCTTGCCCAGGTTCTTGCGCATACGCCCGAACAGGCCGGCGCGCTCGCGCTCCTCCTCCTCGATGACCTCCGGCGATACCTCCGCCGCGGCCACCCCCTTGAACACCTCGTGCCACTCCACGTCAGCCTGCTTCCCTCACGTCGTCTGCTCCGTGCCGGGGCGCACCTGCGGCCTCACGTCGTCTGCTCCGCACCTGGGCGCGCCCGCGGCCTCACGTCTTCTGCTTGGCGCGCGCTTCGCGGTCGATCTCTTCCTCGGCCATGCGCGCGCTCACGACCTGCGATGCCCCGTCCGGCCCCATCGTGACCCCGTAGAGCACGTCCGCCGCTTCCATGGTGCGCTTCTGGTGGGTGATGATCAGGAACTGGGTGCGTTCGCGGTAGTCGCGCAGCAGCTTGACGAGGCGGCCGATGTTGACGTCGTCCAAGGCCGCCTCGATCTCGTCGAGGATGTAGAACGGGCAAGGCCGGGCGAGGACGAGCGCCATGAGGAAGGCGATCGCGACGAGGGCGCGCTCCCCGCCGGAGAGCAGTTGCAGACGCTTGCCCAGCTTGCGTGCCGGCTTGACCTCCACGGCCACGCCACCGGGCTCGCCTTCCGGACCAGGATCCACCAGCTTGAGAGCGCCGCGACCACCCGGGAAGAGCACCTCGACCATATGGGCGAACTGCTCCTGGACGGCGGCGAAGGTGCCCGCGAACTCGGCGTCGATCTGCGCGGTGAGCTCGCGGATGAGGGCCTCGAGCTCGTCGATCGAGCGCTCGAGATCGCGGCTCTGCTCGCGCAGGAAGGAGGCCCGTTCGCTCAGCTCGGCGCACTCGGCCTCGGCGAGCGGGTTCACCGGGCCGATGCGCTCGCGACGGCGGCCGACGCGCTCGAGCTGATCGCGCAGCGCCGCCTCCTCCTCGTCGGATTCCGGCGGCGCGAACGCCGCCTGTTCGAGCGCGTCGCCGACCTGGCCGAGCTCGGCAGCGAGTTCCGTGCGGCGGTCGTCGAGGCGGGCGACGGTCACCTGCGCCTCACCGCGGCGCTCGGCGCCGGACTCGCGCTGCAGGCGCAGGGCGGCCTCCCGGTCGGCGAGGGCGGCGAGGGCGCTGCGGTCGGGCACGGCCTCGCCGTCGTCCTCACCGGTCAGCTTGGCGGCCATGCCGGCCGCCGCCGTACGCGCCCGCGTCAGACGCTCGAGCAGCCCGTCACAGGAAGTGCGCACGCGCGGCAGCGCCGCGAGACGCGTGTCCAGCTCGGCGAGGCGTTCACGGGCCTCGCGGGCGCGCTGCTGCACGCGGCGCTGTTCTTCGGCGGCGCGCTCGCGTGCCCCGCGGCGTTCCTCGAGCTCGACGCGGAGACGCGTCACGACGCCGAGCGATGCCGCGAAGGCCTCCTCAGCCTGCGAAGCCTCCGCCTCGGCGGCGGCGAGCCCTCGCGCAGGCGCTCCCCGCCGGCCAGGGCCTCGGCCGCGGCCTTCTCGGCGGCTTCGCGCTCCGCCTCGGCCTCGGCCGCCTCAGCCGCCATGGACTCGGCCGCGCGCGTCGCCCGCGCCACCGTCTCGTCGATATCGCGCAGCCGGGCGCGCAGCGTCGCGAGCTCGCGCTCCGCGGTCTCGGCAGCGATGCGGGCCTCGCGCTCCGCGCGCTCCGCGGCGGCGCGCGTCTCGGCGCCCGCGTCGCGCGAGACGCGCGCCTTCGCCAGGGCGGCCTCCTCGCGGACCTCGCGCGCCCGCACCGCATCGAGTCTGTCCCGCAGCCCGGCGAGCGCCGCGCGGCGCTCGAGGAGCGACGCCGCCGGCAGGCCGCCGGCAAGGCCGAGCTGGCCGGCCGCGGGCCGGTAGAACTCGCCGTCGCGCGTCACCGCCAGTCCCTCGAAGGTGTCCGGCACGGCCCGCAGATCGTCGACGATGACCACCTCGGCGAGCGCATCGGCGAGCTCCGAGCGGTCGCCCAGGGTGACCTTGTCGAGCAGCGGAGCGGCTCCGGGGAAGCCCGTCGGCGGCCGGCGCCGCCCTGCCGGCACGATCAGCCTGACAAGCCCGATGCCGGCGCTCTTCAGCGCGCCGAGCAGCGACCACCGGTCCACACCCCCGGGGACGGCAAGCGCCCCCGACAGCTGCGCGAGCGCCGCTCCGAGGGCGCGTTCGTACCCCGGCTCGCAGGCGACGACGCCCGTCAAGGCGACGGTGCCGGGATACGCTGCCGCGACCTCGAGGACGTCGTCGGCGACCTCCTCGAGCTCGCGCAGCGTGGCTTCGACGTGGGAAAGCTGTGTCTCCAGGCCGCGGCGCTCGGAGGCCGCCGCCGTGAAGGCCTCCTCGCGGTCCTCGCAGGCCTTCGCCGCGGCGGCCGCTTCGGCGCCGGCCGCTCGCGCGCCGGCCGCGGCCTCCTCCAGCGTCGCTCTGGCCCTGCGCTCGCCGCTCGCCGCTGCCTCCTGCGCGGCCCTGCGCTCGCCGGCTTCGGTCTGCAGCGCCTCGAGCTGGCGCGTCACGCGCGCCTCCTCCGAGGCGAGCGCCTCGCGGCGGCGCGCCAGCCGCGCGGCGCGCGCCAGCGCTCCTTCGCGCTCCACGGCGAGGCGCGTGGATTCGGCGCGCCGCTCGGAGACGGCGGCTCTGGCGCCTTCGAGCCGCCCTACTACTTCGGCGTGCGAGGCCTCCGCCGCCTCGAGCTCGGCGGCGAGCCGCGTCTCGACCGCGCCGGCATCGGGCCGGTCGGGTGAGCTCTCCGGCGAGCCCGCGAGCTCGGCGAGCAGTCGCTCTCGCTCGGCGCCGCCGTTGCGCTCCACCTCTTCCAGCAGCCGGAGGCGCTGCGCGGCGAGGCGCTCCGCCGCCTCCAGGCGGCCGTCCAGCACGCGCACGCGGAGCAGACGACGGGCACGCCGCTCCCGCTCTGCCAGACGGCGCGCAAAGCGCTCTTCTTCGCGGGCCCGCTCGCCGGCGAGGCCCTCCAGGGCCTCATCACAGCGGGCCCGTTCCGCCTCGAGATCGGCCAGCTCGCCGCGTCGCGCGCGCAGGTCAGCCTCGACGGCCGCCAGCTCGCCTGCCAGCAGACGTCCCCGGAGCCCAGCCATCTCGCTCTCGGCGGCGCGCAGCTGCTCGGCCGCCGTCGCCTGACGGCGCAGCGGCCCAAGCTGCGCGCCCACCTCGCGCTCGAGCAGCTCGGCGCGCTCGAGGTTGCGGCGCACCTCGCGCAGCTTGAGCTCGGCACGCTCGCGACGGCGCTTGTAGGTGCCGAGCCCCGCCGCTTCCTCGATCTGGCTGCGGCGGTCCTCCGGCTTGCCCGCGAGGAACGACTCGACCCGTCCCTGGCCGATGATCGAGTGCAGCTCCTTGCCGAGACCCACCCCGGCCATCAGCTCGACCACGTCGGTCAGGCGACAGACAGACTGGTTGATGAAGTACTGCGAGCTGCCGTCCCTCGTCACCCGGCGCATGATGCCGACCTCGCCGGCCGGCAGCGGCAGGGCTCCGTCGGCATTGTCGAAGGTGAGCTCGACCTCGGCCTGCGCGCTGGCGCGGCGGCCGTCGCTGCCCGCGAAGATCACGTCCTGCATGGACGAGCCCCGCAGGCTGGAGGCGCTCTGCTCGCCGAGCGCCCACACGACGGCGTCGGACAGGTTGCTCTTGCCGCTTCCGTTGGGACCGATGACGACGCCCACTCCGGGCTCGAAGACGAGCTCAGTCTGGCGAGGGAACGACTTGAAGCCGCGCAGGCGGAGCCGTTTGAGGTACACGCTCAGCCCGCCCCGGCGGCCGGCTCGCGCCCGCCTTCGGCGGCCTCGCCGGCCTTTGGCGTGGCCCCGCCGGGACCAGCGGCGCCCGATGCGGCAATCGTGCCGGCGTCGGCGACCTCGTCCAGGGCGCGGCCGGCGGCGGCCTCGCCGGAAGCCTCGGCGTCGGCGACCTCGTCCAGGGCGCCATCCCCGGCGACCCCCTCCACGGCGCCATCCTCGGCGACCTCACCGGGTGCCACAGCGTCGACCTCACCGGGTGCCACAGCGTCGACCTCGCCGGGAGCCTCAACGGCCGCGCCTGCCTCAGCGACGGCGTCCCCGTCAGTCTCATCGGGTCGCCGCCGGCCGCGCAGGCGCGCGCGCCGCGACTGACGTCGGGCGCGCGCCCCAAGCTCCGTCAGGGCCTCTTCGGCGGCCTCCTGCTCGGCGCGCTTCTTGCTCGTGCCGACGCCGTGACCGAGGACCTCGCCGTCCACCGCCGCCTCGATCTCGAACTGACGGTGATGCGGCGGTCCCGTGAAGCCGACCATGCGGTAGATGACCGACCTGCCCGACTTGGCCAGGCTCTCCTGCAGCTCGGTCTTGTAGTCGACGTAGCTGCTCTCGGCGAAATCGATGTGCTCGGTGAAGGCCTGGATGACGGCCGGGCGCACGGCCTCGTAGCCGAAGGTCACGTAGAGCGCGCCGATGAGCGCTTCCGTGAGGTCGGCGAGCACGTTCTGGTTGACCATGAGCTGCGCGACCTCGCCGTTCTCGCGCCCGCGTCCTGCGACCTCCTGGAGCATCCTTCCGAGGCCGAGGCGCTGCGCGACCTTGGCGCAAGTCGAGCGGCTCACGATGTAGGCGCGCAGGCGTGCCAGATGTCCCTCGGCGTAGCCGGGGAAGCGCCGGTACAGCTCGGTGGTCACGCACAGGCTCAGGACGCTGTCGCCGAGGAACTCAAGCCGCTCGTAAGAGCGGTTGCGCTCGGCGACCAGCGAGGAATGCGTGAACACCTGCTGCAGCAGGCGGTCGTCCAGCTGGTCGGCCAGACTGAGAAGAAGGCTGCTCATCACGTCACTCACACGTGACGAGGGGACGGCGCCTGCGCACAGGGGCCCTCCCCTCGTCACCCCTTACGTCGGGCTGTCGCTCGGTTCGGCGGGGGTCACCCCCTGCCTCAACCCGCCATCTTCATGACGAAGTCGATCGCGTCGCCGACCGTCTTGATGCCGGCGGCTTCCTCGTCGCTGATCTTGATGCCGAAGCGCTCCTCCATCGTCATGACGAGCTCGACGAGGTCGAGAGAGTCCGTCTCCAGGTCTTCCTGGAAGCGCGCCTCCTCGGTGACCTTGTCTTCGTCCACGCTCAGCGTCTCGACGAGGATCCCCTTGACCTGGCCGAACACCTCTTCACGCGTCATGCAGTGACCTCCGGGTCTGGTTTCGATGGATGCTACAGCATGCGGGCGGCGGCGAGAACCGCCGCGCGCCCCGCTGCTCAAGCCTCGAGCGTCTCGCCGGCGGCCCCGCCGTCGTTGTGGCTCGCGGCCGCTCGGTCCTTCTCGCCGGCCTCGCCGGCGGCCCCGCCGGACGCCCCGCGAGCAGCACCGGCGCCCGTGCCCAGCTCGCGCTCGATGGTCGGCAGCAGGTCGCTCGTGACGCCGCGCGTCGCCTGCCGCACGGCCTGGGCGATACCGCGGCGGTACGAGCTGCCGTGCGAGATGATGACGGGGGCGCGCATGCCGACGAGGAAGGCGCCCCCGAACTCCTCGGGGTCGAGCGCGTCGCGGATGCGGTACATCTCCTTGCGCACCACGGCGCCGGAGAGCTTGGTGGCGAGGTTGGCCTCGAAGGCCTGCTTCACGGCGGTCATGATCGCCCTGGCCGAGCCTTCGATGGTCTTCAGGCTCACGTTGCCGGTGAAGCCGTCGGTCACGATCACGTCCACGACGCGGTTCATGATGTCGCGTCCTTCGATGTTGCCGTAGAAGCGCACGCGGTGGTCGGCGGCGATGAGGCGGTGCGCCTCGATGACGTCGGCGGTGCCCTTCGTCTCTTCCTCGCCGATCGAGAGCAGCCCGACGATGGGGTCACCGATGCCCATGACCTCACGGGCGAAGGCCTGCCCCATGATGGCGAACTGGCGCAGGTGCTCGGGACGGCACTCGGCGTTCGCGCCGACGTCGAGGAAGGCCACAGGGCTCGGGACGGCCGGCATGATGGTGCAGATGGCCGGCCGCTGCACGCCGGGCTGACGGCGCACGTAGAAGATGCTGCCGGCCACGACGGCCCCCGTGTTGGCGGCGCTCACGAAGGCGTCGGCGCCGCCCTCGTGGACGAGCTTCAGCCCGACGACCAGCGACGACTCGGTCTTGGTGCGGGCCGCCTTGGCGGGCTCGTCGTGGAAGGTGATCACGTCGGGGGCGTGAACGACGTCGACGTGGCGCGCGTCGGGCGGCAGCAGCCGCCGCACGCGCGCCTCGTCCCCGACAAGGACCACGCGGATGCCGTCGCCGGCGGCGTCAAGGGCGCCTTTGACGATCTCTTCGGGGGCGTGGTCGCCGCCCATGGCATCGACGGCGACACGGACGGTGCGGCCGATCAGCGCCGCGTTCCAGGCCGCGGTCACCTCATGCGGCGAGACGAAGCGCTCGGTGCCGGCGACACCCATCCCCTAGCTGAGGTCGGCGACCAGCCGGTCGAGGTCGACATTCGCCTCGATGACCTTTGTGATGAGATCGATCTTGGCGGGATCCTTGACGCGCAGGCGGCCGAAGAGACGCCGCAGGCCGTCGGCCGCCGTGACCGTGTCGCTCTCGACCGAGATGAGCGGCACGCCGTTCTCCTCGGCGCGCTCGAGCACCGCCGGGCTCGGCACGTAGTTGCCGGTGAGCACCACGGCCTGCGTGGGCGTGTCGAGGGCGGCGAGGACGATCTCGGCCCGGTCGCCGCCGACGATGACCACCTTGTTGGGCGTGAGCTGGAAGTAGCGCAGGGCGTGCTCGGGGCTCATGGCGCCGATCATGTAGGTCTCGACGTCCTTATCGCCGTACTCGTCACCGCACACATAGGTGCCGCCCAGCGCCTCGACGATCTCGCCCACCGACACGGCGCTCAGCCTGCTGTTCGACTCGAGCACGCCGTAGCTCGTCACGCCGTTCTTCTCGAGAAAGCCCGTGTATTCCGCGTCGACGAGATCGAGCCGCGTCTCGGGGACCATGTTGAAGAGGACGCCCAGCAGGTAGTCCTTCAGGGCGTCCTTCACGTAGATGACGTCGTCGAGCATGCGCGCGCCGGCGAACTTGGCCACGAGCAGCGTCTTCAGCTCGAGATGACGCACCACATCCATGCCGCTGGTGTGCAGGAAGCGGCCCTGCCAGATCTCGCCGAGACCCTCGCAGACGACGATGTCGCGGCCCTCGGCGATGCGCCGATAGGCGACCTCGACGCGGCTCATGGCGTCGACGTCGGAGCCCCCCAGCACGTCGTGAAGGGCCTCCTCGTCGAGCACGACCGGACAGATATCGGCCGGATCGTCGTCGAGGCCGAGCAGGCCGGCGACGAAGGCGGCGTCCTCGTCGACCACGCCGCCGTCAGTGCGTGACGGCAGGGTGCCGACCGGCTTGAAATAGCCGACCTTGAGGCCGCGATGCTGCAGCGCCGAGGAAAGCCCGACGGCGATGGTCGTCTTGCCGCCGCTCCCCTGGGTGGAGGCGATGTAGAGGGACTTGAGCACCGCGCCCCCCGCGGAGGTCACTCAGCCTCGAGGACGATGACCTCGCGGCCCTTGTAGGTGCCGCAGTTGGGGCAGGCGCGATGCGGCAGCTTGGGACTCTTGCACTGCGGGCAGACGCTCGCCGTGTCGACGGTCAGCTTCTGCGGGGCACGCCGCTTGTCGCGCCGGGCCGACGACGTCTTCTTCTTGGGGACAGGCATGCACTTCTCCTCGTTTGGACCGGACGGGAAACTCTAGCACGAGTCGCGGTCCACTTCCCCCGGTACCTCTACCCCGAGGCTGCCTCGTCGTGACTGTGGGCCGGGTCGGCGTTCAGGTCGGCGCCGCAGATCGGGCACAGTCCGGCGCAGTCCTCGCGGCAGAGCAGCTGCGCCGGCAGGGCGTCGGCGATCAGGTCCCGGACCCAGCGTTCGACCTCCAGGCCGTAGCCGCGGACGTAGGCCTCCTCGCCGTCGTCCTCACCGACCTCGGATTCGCCGTGGGCGACGTACTCAAGGCCGCGGCCCTCGACGGCGACGCGCGCGTCCCCGAGGCAGCGCTGGCACGCCCCGTCGACCTCCGTCTCGAAGAGGGCATGCAGCGTCAGCCTGTCGCCGACGCGCGCCGCCTGCAGCTCGACGTCGACGACGCCGGAGGGCACGGAGTAGTCGAGCCCGCCGAAGGTGAAGGGCGCGACCTCGACGGGGAGGCGACGCCAAGTCTCGCTCTCCTCGCCGAAGCGGAGGGAGCGCAGGTCGAAACGGCGCATCGATGACCCCCTCTAGAGGCGGGCGGGCGAAGCTATGCCCGCCGTCAGGACTGGAGATCGTTGTCGCCGCGGCCCTGCAGGCGCTCGCGCCCGCGACGCACCGCGGCGAGGAACTTGTCGAGGTTCATCTCGAGGTTCCCCAGCACCTCGTCAGCATAGTCCTCGGCTCCCAGGCGGATCTCACGCTCACGCTCGTGCGAGTCTTCGACGATCTGCTGGGCGTTCTTCTCGGCGAGACGCACGACCTCGGTCTCGGAGGCGAGCTTCTCGGCACGCTCCTGCGCCTCGCCCAGGATGCGGTCGGCCTCCTGCTTGGCCTCGGAGAGCATCTCCTGGCGCTCCTTGACGATCCAGCGCGCCTGCTTGATCTCCTCGGGGATGGTCGAGCGCATCTGGTCGAGGATGTCGTAGATCTCCTCGCGGTCCAGCATCACGCTGTCGGTGAGCGGCACGGACCTCGCGTTGTGGATCAGATCGTCGAGCTTGTCGATGAGCACCAGTACGTCCATCGTTCAGCAACCCTCCTCGGCTACTGCGCGGCCCGACCCAGTCGGACCACGCGAAAGCCCGCCAGTGGCGGCTTCCCTACCCTCGCGGCGAAAGCATCTCCCGCAGACGGCGGGCAACGACCGGTGGTACCAGGTCGTCGACCGAGCCGCCGAACGAGGCGATCTCCTTGACGCCGCTCGAGCTCAGGAAGCTGTGTTCGGGCGAGGCCATCATGAACACGGTTTCGATGTCGGGCGCCAACTTCCTATTGAGTTGCGCCATGGCAAATTCGTACTCGAAGTCCGAAATGGCGCGCAGACCCTTGAGGATGACCTGCGCGTCCCACTTGTGTGCGAACTCAACGACGAGCTCGTTGAACGAGTCGACCTCGACGTTGTCGTAGTCCTGGAGCGCCTCGCGCAGGAACTCGCCGCGCTCCTCCAGGCTGAACAGGGGCCACTTGCGGATGGGGTTCTCGATGAGACCCACGACCACGCGCCCGAACTTCGAAGCGCCCCGTGTGATGATGTCGAGATGACCCACGGTGACGGGGTCGAAGGTGCCGGGGACGATGGCGGTGACGTTGCGCGGCATCAGACCCCCTCGTTCTCCTTTCGCGCCGGCCGGTCGTCGGGGACTGCTTCCCCGGAAGCGACCAGGAAGCTCACCTGCGTGTCGCCATAGCGTTTGACCCGCTCCACGGGCCACGGGAGCCGCACGTCCTCCCCGCGGGAGGTCTCGACGACGATCACGGCGTGCGGCGCGAGCACTGGACCCAGCGACCGCCCGAGATCGCCCTGCACGCGCGCGAACGTGGCGTAGGGCGGGTCTGCAAGCACGAGAGTATACAGGGCGCCGCGCCGAGCGTCAGCCGCCAGGGCGCGGCGCACGTCGGCCGCCGCCACGCGGGCGGCGGGCGGCGCCACGCCGAGCGCTGCGAGGTTGGCGCGCAGCACGGCGAGGGCGGCGGGATCGCGTTCCACGAAGGCGCAACTCGCGGCGCCCCGCGAGAGAGCCTCGATGCCGAGCGCACCGCTGCCGGCGAAGAGGTCGAGCACAGCGTGACCCGCGAAGGGTGCTTCTTCGAGCGCAACAGGGCCGAGCACGGCCTGACCCGCGAAGGGTGCTTCTTCGAGCGCAACAGGGCCGAGCACGGCGTGACCCGCGGAGGGCGCTTCTTCAGGCGGCACAGGGTCGAGCATCGTCGCGAGCACATCGAAGATCGCCTCGCGGACCTTGTCGGATGTGGGGCGCGTGGCGCGGCCGGCGGGCGCCGCCAGGCGCCGGCCGCGCCACGCGCCCCCGACGACCCTCATGCTTCCCCCGCCCAGCGCCACGTCCCCGCTGGACTCGTCCGGCGGCAAAGCGGGTACACCGCCGCGGCGAGAAGACTTGCCAAGTCGGCTATACTGCGCGGAGCCGCTCTAAACGTCATGTCAGACACGCTCGCCTACATCCTCGTCATCGCCGCCGTTGCCATCAACGTGCCCTTCGGTGCGTGGCGCGCCACGGTAAAGAGGCTCTCCTGGAAGTGGTTCGCGTCGATCCACCTTCCCATCCCCTTCCTCTTCCTGCTGCGTACGGAGCTCGGGCTCAGCGCCTGGTACATCCCGGTGAGCCTCGGCGGCGCGCTCGCCGGTCAGCTGCTCGGCTCGTGGCTCCTCACCCGCCTGCGGACCTCTCGCGCCACACCGATCCAGGTGCCCGTGCCCGTCGAGACAGACGACGCACTGCCGGGCAAGCGCTTCTAGCAGCACGCTCTGACTCTGCGCCTCTCTCCGCTCGTCTAGGCTTCCAGCCCTTGCGCGCGCCGGCGCTCACGCCCGCCCGGCCCGGGCTCACGCACGCCCGATGACCACCGGTCCGAGACTGGGCTTCTCGTCGGCGACGGTGAAGGCGCGCGCGAGCAGGGCCGCCGCCTCGTCGCGGCGGCCCGCCTCGCGCGCATACACCGTCGCGAGCAGCTCCCCGGCCTCCACCGGATCGCCCACGACCTTGGCCAGCACCACCCCGGCCGCCGAGTCGACGACGTCGTCCACTCGCCTTCGCCCCGCGCCGGAGCACTGCGCCGCGAGCCCCACCGTGCGCGCGTCCGCGCCGGCGAGCCACCCCGGGCGCTCCGCCTTGATCTCGCGGCCGGCCAGCCGGTGGTACTCCCCCGGCTTCCAGCGGCCGCCCTGCACGTAGCACCAGCGCTCGAAGTGCTCGGCCGCCCGGCCGGCGGCGAGCGCCTCCTCGGCGCGCCGCCGGCCCTCTGCCCGGTCGATGCCCAGGTCCGCCAGCGCGAGCAGCTCCGCCGCCAGGGCGAGCGTGACCTCGCGAACGTCCGCCGGTCCCTCTCCGTTCAGGACGTCCCAGGCCTCCTCGACCTCGAGCCGGTTGCCGACCGCCCGGCCCAGCGGCGCGTCCATCGCTGTGAGCACGCAGTGCACCGGGCGCTCGTAGGCGTCGCCGACCAGCCGGCACAGCCGCGCCAGCTCCCGGGCATGGTCCTCGTCCTGCAGGAAGGCGCCCCGCCCGACCTTGACGTCGAGCACGAGGGCCGACGTGCCGCTGGCGATCTTCTTGCTCATGATGCTGGCCGCGATCAGCCCGTCGCTCTCGACCGTTGCCGTCACATCGCGCAGCGCGTACAGGATGCGGTCGGCGGGCACGATGCGCTCGCTCTGGCTCACGACTCCCACGCCGATCCGCTCCAGCTGCCGCACGAACTCGCCCTGCGGCAGCTGCACCCTGAAGCCGGGGATCGATTCCAGCTTGTCGAGCGTCCCGCCCGTGTGGCCAAGACCACGTCCCGACATCTTGCCGAAGACGCCGCCGCACGACGCGACCAGCGGCGCCAGCACGAGGGTGACCTTGTCCCCCACGCCGCCACTCGAGTGCTTGTCGAGGACGGGCCGCCGCACCGCCCGCAAGTCGAGCGTCTTGCCGCTCTGAACCATGGCGCGCGCCAGCGCGACCGTCTCGCGGTCCGTCACCCCTTTGAGGACCATCGCCATCAGGAGCGCGCTGGCCTGGTAGGCCGGGATCATCCCGTCGACCAGCCCCGTGATGAAGGCGGAGAGGCGTTGCTGGTCGAGCTCGTGCCCGTCACGCTTCCAGGCGATGATGTCGTTGACGACGTCCAAGCGGTCCTCCGGGTCAGGGGGTCAGTCGGGGCATCAGCAGCGGCCGCTCACGACGCGGTCAGCTCGGGCCAGCGGGCGACGAGGGCGGCGGCGAGCCGGGTGGCGAGCAGGTCGCGCAGCCGGCTCGCCGCCGCCACAACGTCTTCGTGCGACCCGACGGCCGACGCCCGGTTCACGACGACCGACAGCAGGCCAAGCTCGACGCCGAGGCGGCCGGCGGCCCGCACCTCGGGCGCCGTCGACATGCCGACCACGTCGCCGTAGCGGGCGAGCCAGGCCGCCTCGGCGGGCGTCTCGTACTGCGGGCCGGGCACGGCGACGTAGCTACCGGGGCGGGCCTTCAGCTCCGGGGCGAGGGCGGCCGCGACGCGCCCGGTGGCAGGCCGGCCGCAGACCGGCAGCCGCGGCGGCTCCGCGGCCGCGACCCCGAGCTCGGCCTGGAGGTCGACGAGGTCTGTCGCGACCAGCACGTCGCCAAGCGACAGGCCGGGCGCAAGGCTGCCACTCGCGTTGGTGAGCAGCACGCGGCGTACGCCGGCCGCGGCCAAGTCCGTCAGGGGCCGCTCGAGCTCGACCTCGCTCCAGCCCTCGTAGGCGTGGGGCCGGCCGAAGACGAGGACGGCGCCCAGCGCCGCCTCTCCCCCGGCCGACCCCTCCAGGGGCAGCGCCACGCGCAGCACGCGAGGCTCGTGGCCGGGCACGCCGAGCGACGGCCAGCCGAGCGCAGCGAAGCTTGCTTCGCTCTCGACCCGCGCCCCGGCCGGCAGCGCCGCAAGCCCCGAGCCGAAGATCACGGCCACATCCGCTGTCCCATGCAACGGCGTCCCGTCCCCCCGAGGCCGGGTCACGGCCGCCGCTCTTCCGCTGGCGTCGCTCTCACGGTCTGCCCCACGACTCCAATCAGCCTTGTCCGGGCAGACCGCTCAGCGGATCGCCCGCCCGACCAGGACCGGCTCCTCGCCGGTCAGCCGCCAGAAGGCCGTCGCGCCGACGTCCTCCTGGGCGCCGTCCCAGCGTCCCGGACGCAGGCCGAGGCCCAGCAGCGGGGAGTACTCGCGCGAGTGGTCCGTGCTCGCCGTCGTCGGGTCCACGCCGTGGTCGGCGCACAGCACCAGGGCGTCGCCAGGCCGCAAGCGCCGCTCGAACTCCGGGACGGTCGCGTCCACCTGTGCCAGACCCGCTGCGAAACCTGCGACGTCGTTGCGGTGGCCCCAGACCTGGTCGAAGTCGACGAGGTTGGCGAAAAGCAGGCCGTCCTCCATCTCCTCCAGGTGACGGAGGCAGGCCGCGATCGCGGCGGTGTTGTTCGTCGTGTGGTCGTCCACGTCGATGCCGCGCTGCGTGAAGATCTCGCCGATCTTGCCGACGCCGACGACCGGGACGCCGCGCTCGTGCAGCAGGTCGAGGTAGGTCGTGCCGGTCGGCGGCAGCGAGTAGTCGCGCCGATGCGCCGTGCGCTCGTAGGCCCCCGAGGAGCCGAGGAAGGGGCGCGCGATGACCCGCCCGACGGCGTGTTCGCCCTGCAGGATGCCGCGCGCCAGCTCGCACCACTCGTAGAGCTCAGGCACGGGCACGACCTCTTCGTGACAGGCGATCTGGAAGACCGAGTCGGCGGAGGTGTAGACGATGGGCTTGCCCGTCCGCACGTGCTCGTCTCCGAGCTCGTCGATGACGGCGGTTCCGGAGGCGGGCCGATTGCAGAGGATCCCTCTGCCGATGCCCGCCTCGAAGGGCTCGATCACCTCCGGTGGGAAGCCGTCGGGGTACGTCGGGAAGGGCCGCTCGAGCACGAGACCCATCATCTCCCAGTGGCCCGTCGTGGTGTCCTTGCCGGCGCCGCGCTCGAGCAGGCGACCGTAGGTCGCGTCCGGGCGCGGCGCCCCCAGTGCTGACCCCACGATCTCGCCGAGGCCCAGAGCCGCGAGGTTCGGCAGCTCGACGCGGGAAGCCTCGAGCACGTGGCGCAGGGTCGAGGAGCCAACGTCGCCGTAGGCCGCCGCGTCGGGCAGCTCGCCGGCGCCGACGCCGTCCAGCACGCACACGAAGAACCGGCTCATGCGTCCTCCTCCCCGCTCGGCCGTGGCCTGGATCGGGCCTCGCGGCCCGGTGGCCGGTCCGGCGCGGCAACATGTTCCGCATCCAAGTCGTCATCCGCCTGACCGCCACGACGGCGCGCCCGGGGGTGCGTCTCGAGGAAGACCTCGCGCAGGTGCTCCACCGTCACGTGCGTGTAGAGCTGGGTGGTGGCCACGTTCGCGTGCCCGAGCATCTCCTGGACGCTGCGCAGGTCCGCGCCGCCGGCGAGGAGATGCGTCGCGAACGAGTGACGGAAGGTGTGCGTGCTGCCGCGGCCCTCGAGCCCCGCCTTCTTCAGATAGCGGCGGAGCAGGTAGTCGAGGCCTTGGCGGGTGAGCGGCCCGCCGCGCGCATTAAGGAAGAGCTCGGGACGGCGGCGCCCGCGCTGCAGGGCGCGCCGCCCGTCGCGCAGGTAGCGCGCCAGCGCCGCGGCCGCCGCCCCGCCCATGGGAACGATGCGCTCCTTGTCACCCTTGCCCACGCAGCGCACGAGGCCGCCCTCGAGGTCGACGTCGCCGTCGCGGAGACCGAGCAGCTCAGAGGCGCGCAGGCCGCAGCCGTAGAGCAGCTCGAGCATGGCGAGGTCGCGCTCGCCGAGCGGCCCGGCGGGCACGACGCGCGCGAGAAGCGCCAGGACCTCCTCGACCGAGAGCACGCGGGGGAGGTCCTGGCGCCGCTTGGGCGTGCGCAGCCGGGCCGTAGGGTCGTCCTTCACGAGCTCCTCGCGCACGAGGTAGCCGTAGAGGCCCCGCAGACTGGCGACCCGGCGCGCCACAGTCGCCGTCGACCCCTCCCCCCCGGGTCCGGCGAAGTAGGCGTCGACGTCGTCCTCGCGCGCCGCCAGGACCGCCGCTCCCCGCTCCCGCAGGTACTCCTCGTAGCGCGCCAGGTCGCGGCCGTAGCCGCTCACAGTGTTCGGGCTCAGGCCACGCTCGTAGCGCAGGTGGTCGAGGTAGTCGACGACGAGCGGATCCGGCGCGGCGGGCGGGCGCCGCTCGCCGGCCGTGTCCCGTCGTGCCGGCGCGCTTCCCATCGGACCTTACGACGCCGTGCGGCCCGCGGCCTCGACGAGCCCGCGGCCGACCGCGTACAGGTCGAGCAGACGGGCGAGCACGAGCGTCTCCTGGGACGAGTGCACGTTTTCGAAGCCGACGCCGAGGGTGACGCAGGGCAGGCCGCGCTGGTTGAACACGTTCGTGTCCGATCCGCCCCCGGTGCCGATGTAGCGCGCCTCGACGCCGGCGGCGGCCATCGCCGCGCTCGCCAGACGCACCGGCAGATCGTCGCGCTTCAGCGCGAAACCGACGAAATCCTCGTCCACCGCGAGCGAGACATCCACGCCGACCTCGGCCGCCGCGAGGTTCACGGCGCCGATCATCTCGGCGACCGCCGCGGCAAGCTTGTCGCGGTCGCGGCTGCGGGCCTCACCTGAGAGACGGCAGCGCTCGGTGATGACGTTGGTGGCGCTGCCGCCCTCGATGCGCCCCACGTTGGCGGTGGTCTCGTCGTCGAGGCGCCCGAGCCGCATCGCAGCAACGGCCCTGGCCGCGGCCACGAGCGCGCTGCGCCCCTTCTCGGGCTCGATACCGGCGTGCGCGGCCTTGCCGCGGAAGTCGGCGTCCACGAGCGTCAGGGACGGGGCGCTCATGACCACCGTGCCCACCGGCCCCTCGCTGTCGAAGACGAAGCCCGCCTTGGCGCGAAGCAAGCTCAAGTCCAGGTGCTTCGCGCCCAGCAGGCCGACCTCTTCGCTGACGGTGAAGACGACGTCCACGTCGACGGGCGGCGGCTCGACGGCGAAGTCGGCGATCAGCGCGAGCAGGACCGTCACGGCCGCCTTGTCGTCGCCGCCCAGGATCGTGTCTCCGGCGCTGCGCGCCACGCCGTTCTCGATGACGACGCGGACCTCGCCTTCGACGGGGACGGTGTCCATGTGGGCGACCAGAGCGATCGGGATACCGGCTGAAGCGCCACCCTCGGCGCTGCGCGAGTCGCCACTCTCAGTGCCGGCCGGGGCGCCGGCGGCCGCGGCCGGCACCCGCACCACGACGTTGCCGGACCCGGCGTCGGTCGCTCCGGCGGCCTCGTCCTCGACGACCTCGAAGCCGAAGTCACGTGCGAAGGCGATGACGAGGTCGGCGACGCCGCGCTCGCGCCCCGAGGGCGACGTGATCTCGGCGAGACGCACGAAGAGGTCGGTCAGGCCTTCGAGGGTAGCGCCCATCACAGTCCTCCGCTCATCGCCGGTCTCGGGGCCACGCCGCTTCTCAGCGAAGCTGCTGGGCGCGGCCCGCCGCGCTTGCCTGAGACGCCTCGCCAGTGACGCAGCTCTCGTCGAGCTCCTGCTCGCGCTCCGCGCGCAGGGCGACGGCCGCTCCGACGAAGTCGCGGAAGAGCGGCGCCGGACGTGTCGGCCGCGACTTGAACTCGGGGTGGAACTGCGAGGCCACGAACCAGGGGTGGTCCGGCAGCTCGCAGATCTCGACGAGGCGCCCGTCCGGCGTCGTCCCGCTTACGACGAGGCCCGCCGCCTCGAGCCGCGGTCGCAGCTCGTTGTTTACCTCGTAGCGGTGCCGGTGCCGTTCCCAGGCCTCGTCGGCTCCGTAGGCGGCCCGTGCCTTCGTCCCAGGCACCAGCAGGATCTGCGACGCGCCCAGCCGCATCGTCCCGCCCATGTCTTCGACATTCTTCTGCTCGGGCAGCAGGTCGATCACGGGGTACGCGGTCTCCGGGTCGAACTCCGTCGAGTTCGCGCCGTCCATGCCGCACACGTCGCGCGCGAACTCGGCCACGGCGCACTGCATCCCCAGGCACACGCCGAGGAAGGGCACCTTGTTCTCGCGGCAGTACCTTATGGCCTCGATCTTGCCTTCGATGCCGCGCTGCCCGAAGCCGCCCGGGACGATGACGCCGTCGGCGCAGGCGAGCCGCTCGGCCACCGTCGTCTCGCTGAGCTCCTCCGAGTCGACCCACTGCAGGTCGAGCTTGCGGCCGTGATGGATGGCCGAGTGCTTGAGCGCCTCCCACACCGAGAGGTAGGCCTCGTGCAGCTGCACGTACTTGCCGACCAGGCAGATGGTGACGCTGCCGCTGCAGTCGTCGATGCGATCGACGAGCCCCTGCCACTCAGTGAGATCGGGCTCGTCGGCACACTCGAGGTGCAGCATCTTCACGACCAGGTCGTCGAGGCCCTCGCGGTGCATGAGCAGCGGGACGCGGTAGATGTCGTCGGCGTCCCGCGCCGAGACCACCGCCTCGGGATCGACGTCGCAGAAGAGGGCGATCTTCTCGCGGATGCCCTGGGACACGGGCTCCTCGCTGCGCGCCACGATGATGTCGGGCTGGATGCCGATCTCGCGCAGCTCGGCGACCGAGTGCTGCGTAGGCTTGGTCTTGGGCTCGCCGACCACGCCGATGACCGGCACGAGCGTGACGTGGACGTAGAGGACGTTCTCGCGGCCGATGTCCTTGCGGAACTGGCGGATCGCCTCGAGGAAGGGCAGCGACTCGATGTCGCCGACCGTGCCGCCGACCTCGGTGATGAGGACGTCCACATCGAGGTCCTGCCCGAGGCGGTGGACGCGCGACTTGATCTCGTTGGTGATGTGGGGGATCACCTGGACGGTGCCCCCGAGATAGTCGCCGCGGCGTTCCTTCGTGATGACGGTGTTGTAGATGCCGCCCGTGGTCACGTTCGAGTCGCGCTGGACGAACTCGTCCAGGAAGCGCTCGTAGTGGCCCAGGTCGAGGTCGCTCTCGGCGCCGTCCTCGGTGACGAACACCTCGCCATGCTGGAAGGGGCTCATCGTTCCCGGGTCGACGTTGATGTACGGGTCGAACTTCTGGCTCGCCACCTTGAGCCCGCGCTGCTTGAGGAGCCGGCCGATAGAGGCGGCGGTGATGCCCTTGCCGAGGCCGGACACCACGCCGCCTGTCACGAAGATGTGCTTGGCCATGCTCCTCGTCCCCTCCTGGTGTCAGTCCCCGCCCGCGCGGTCGCCGCCGCCCGGACCCGCGAGAGCGCCCACCAGGAGGCGCGCGCACGGCACGGCGACGCAGATGCGGAAGAACGGGGGATTTTGCGGGGCCTGGGTCGCGCCCGTCTGCTGAGTACGGGCAGGCGCGACTGGTCGAGCGGCGGGCCCACGGATCACGGAGGCGAGTATAGCAGACGGGAGGGCCGGCACGGCCACGGGAGAACCGGGCACGGCAGGGCCGGCTGCACGACGGCCGGTCAGCCCGCGGCGCGCGCCAGCAGGCCCTCGGCGTGGCTGCGGGCGCCCTCGTCGTCCGGAGAGGCGCCGAGCATGCGGCACAGCTCGGCGACGCGCTCCTCGCCGTCGACCAGACGCACCTCGGTCTCGGTGACGCCGGCCGCGGCGTCGGCACGCTTCACGATGGCGAAGTGGCGATCGGCGTAGGCGGCGACCTGCGGCAGGTGGGTGATGCACACGATCTGGCGGCGCTCGGCGAGCGCCGAGAGGCGCTCGCCGAGCGCCGCCGCCGTCACCCCGCCGATGCCGGTGTCGACCTCGTCGAAGATCAGCGTCTCGACGTCGTCGCCAAGCGTCACCATGCCGCGGATGGCGAGCATCGCGCGAGAGAGCTCGCCCCCGGAGGCCGTCTCGCGCAGCGGCCGCAGCGGCACGCCGGGGTTGGCCCCGAAGAGGAACTCGACGTCGTCGGCGCCGCGAGGACCGAGCGCCGCGAAGCGCGCCGCCAGGCCCGGCTCGCTGGACGCCGCGTCACCGCCGGCGTCCGCGCTTGTGGGCCCTGGTGCGGCACCGTCGCCATCCTCCGGCAGTCCGACGTCGCCCGACGCAGTCCCTGGGCTGCCGACCGCCGCAGTCTGTGCGCCGGCGTCCTGGGCGACGGGACGTGGCGTCAGCTCGACCTCGAAGCGCGCGTGCGGCATGGCGAGCCGCCGAAGCTCGTCGGCCACACGGGCGGCGAAGTCCGGGGCGGCGACGCGACGGGCTTCGGCGAGCCGCGCCGCCCCCTCCAGCGCCGCCCGCTGCGCTGCCGCAGCCTGCGCGGTGAGCTGCTCCTCGTTGGCCTCGTACTCCTCGAGCAGCGCGATGCGCTAGCGCGCCTGCGCCGCGTAGGCGAGCACCTCGTCCGCCGACCCGCCGTACTTGCGCATCAGGGCCTTGAGCTTGTCGTGGCGCAGCTCGAGCGCATCGCGCCGAGCCGGATCCACCTCGAGGTCGTCCACGTAGGCGCGCAGCGCCGCGGCGACATCGTCGGTCTCGGCGCTGAGCGCGTCGAGGCGCTGAGCCAGCGTCGCCAGGCTCTCGTCCAGGGCGGCGGCGTCGCCGACAAGGCGCTGCGCGACGCGCAGCCCATCGAGCGCCGCCGCCTCGCTCTCGCCGGCGACCAGCGCGAGCGCACTGCCCGTCTGCTCCAGCAGCTTGCCTGCGTGACGCGCGCGCTCGCGCTCCCGCGCCAGGCGCGCGTCCTCCCCGGGCTCGATGCCGGCTGCCTCGATCTCACCGGCCTGAAAGCGCAGCATGTCGAGCTCGCGTTCGCGCTCGCGTCCCGCGCCGCGCAACTCGGCAAGCTGCCTGACGAGCCGCTGGGCGGCCGCGAACGACCTCGTGTACTCCTCTTGCAGCGGCCCCACCGTCTCGCTCGCGAACGCGTCGAGCAGGTCGAGCTGCCGCTCGAGCTGAAGCAGACGCGAGTGCTCGAGCTGGCCGTAGAACGCGAGACGCTCGCGCAGCGCCTCCTCGATGGCGCCGGCGGAGCTTAGAAGGCCGTCCATGTGGGCGCGCGAACGTCCGCCTCGCGGCAGCTCGCGCGCCACCGCCAGGGTCTCCTCCCCGCTCTCGAAGACTGCCTGCACGAGGGCCCGGTCGGCGCCCGGCCGGATCATCTCCTCGCCGCCCTTCTGCCCCATGAGCAGGCCGACCGCCTGGGCGAGCAGCGTCTTGCCGGCGCCGGTCTCGCCGGTGATCACGTTCAAGCCGGGGCTCAGCTCGAGCCGCGCCCGGGCGATGAGCACGAGGTCGTCGATCGCGAGCTCGGCGAGCATCAGCTTCCCATGGCAGGAGCGAGGACGACGTGCCGGGCGCACCAGGGGCTCGACCGCCTCGTCCACGGAACGCGGCCGTACATCGGGCGCGGGGCCATCCGCCCCGTCAGGGAGTCCCCGCCCGGTCGAAGAGCTTCTCCTCGACGTTCTGATAGAAGGACCCCTTGGCGCGCACCATCAGCCGCGCCCGGCGGTCGCCGGCGACGATCCGCACTTGCTCGCCGCAGCAGAGGCGGCCGACCGGGCGGCCGTCGACGACGATCTCGCACTCCTCGAGCGGCGAGACGTTGCGCACGTCGATCTGGTGCTCGGGTCGCAGCACCACGGGACGGAACCCCAGCGAGTGCGGCGCGATGAAGTTGAGCACGAGCACGGTCGCGTCCCATTCCACGATCGGGCCGTCGCAGGAGAGGTTGTAGGCGGTGGACCCGGCCGGTGAGGCGACGATCAGGCCGTCGCAGAGCATGCGGCCGATAGTGACGTCCGACACGGCGTACTCGAGGTGGAGCACGTGACGCAGCGCCGTCCGGCTGAGGATGACGTCGTTGACGCCCGTGTGGCGCTCGCCGTCCAGCCACACGTCGACGGTGAGCAGGTCGACGACGCGGTGGTCGCCGGCGACGAAGGCGGCGAGACCGTCGAGCCAGCCCTCGCGAGGCAGGCTGGCCAGGAAGCCGACGTGGCCGAAGTTGACGCCGAGCGTGGGCAGGCCGGTGCCGACGAAGCGCCCGAGGGCGCGGAGGATGGTGCCGTCGCCGCCGAAGACGAGGCAGACGTCGGCGGCGGTCACCTCGTCATCGCCGATGATGGCGTAGCCGAGCGAGGCGGCGCCAGGGTGCCGCTGCGCCTCCGCCGCCGTCATGAGGAGCTCGACGCCGAGGTCGGGGGCCGCGACGGCAAGGTCCTTGACCGCCTGCGCGGCGATGGCGGTGACGGCCGGCAGGCCACCGGCGGCCGGCAGATCGCCACGCCGCGCCTCGTCGTCGGGGCCGTGCGTGAGGACGGCGACGCGGCGGAGCGGCTCAGCCATGGACAGCGGCGACCGCGAGAGCCGCGGCGGGGGCGGGCTCGACCGCCCGGGCCGCCGCCGGCGAGCCGCCGTCGCAGAAGTAGATGAAGTACTCCACGTTCCCCTTCGGGCCGGGATGACCGGAGTCGCTCATGCCGAGCACCGCCGCGCCCCGGCCGGCGAGCCAGGACCCGACCCGCTCGAGCACCTCGCGGTGCACCTGCGGGTCGCGCACCACCCCGCCCTTGCCGACGCGCTCGCGCCCTGCCTCGAACTGCGGCTTGACGAGCACGAGGCCCCGGTACCCGGCGCGCAGGCATTCTAGCACCGGGCCGAGGGCCACCGTGAGGGAGATGAACGAGAGGTCGGCGGTGACAAACGAAGGTCGATACGGAAGGTCGCCCGGCTTCAGGTCACGGCTGTTGGTGCGTTCCAGGACGGTCACGCGCGCGTCCTGCCGCAGGCCCCAGTCGAGCTGTCCGTAGCCGACGTCGACGGCGACGACGTGGGTGGCGCCGCCCTGCAGCAGACGATCCACGAAGCCTCCCGTGGAACTGCCCACGTCGAGCGCCTCCTCCCCGCCGACGTCGACGCCGAAGGCGGCCAGCGCGTGGTCGAGCTTGTCGCCGCCGCGCGAGACGAAGCGGGCGCGCGCGGCGACGGCGAGCACGGACGACAGAGCGACGGGCATGCCCGGCTTGTCGGCGCGTGCGCCGTCCACGCTGACCTCGCCGGCGAGCACGGCGGCGCGCGCCTGGGCGCGGGTCGCGAAGAGGCCGCGCTCGACGAGCAGCGAGTCGAGACGCGGACGGGCCGTAGCCGCCTACTTGACGCGGGCCAGGCGGGCGGGACGGACCGCGGCCGCGGCGGCCACCGCCGCCGGCGTGAGGCCGATGTCGGCCAGCAGCTGGTCGCGTCCGCCGTGCGGCACGAAGGCGTCGGGCAACCCGAAGCGGACGACCTCGACGGTGGCCCCGGCGAGCTGCTCGAGGACGGCGCTGCCGAAGCCGCCGGCGAGCGCGTTCTCCTCGACGGTCACGATGCGGCGATGTTCGCGCGCCAGCAGGTCGAGCAGCGCGGTGTCGAGCGGCTTCACGAAGCGCGCGTCCACGACGGTGGGCGTCTCCCCTGCTTCGCGCAACAGAGCGGCCGCTTCGCGAGCGATACCGACGCCTGAACCGATGCCGACGAGCGCGACCTCTTGGCCCTCCTCGAGTACGACGCCGCGGCCCAACGGCAGCGGTTCGAGCGCGGGCCGCTCGAAGACGGCCGCCATGCCGCGCGGGTAGCGGATCGCGACCGGGCCGTCGAACTCGAAGGCGGTGCGCAGCATGAGCTGCAGCTCCGCCTGGCTCGACGGCGCCATCACGACGAGGTTCGGGATCAGACGCAGGTACGAGAGGTCGAAGGCGCCGTGGTGCGTCGGCCCGTCGTCGCCGACGATACCGGCGCGGTCGACGGCGAAGACCACCGGCAGACGCTGCAGGCTCACGTCCTGGATGAGCATGTCGAAGGCACGTTGCAGGAAGGTGGAGTACACGGCGACGACCGGCCGCCGCCCGCCGATGGCGAGGCCCGCGGCGAAGACGGCGGCGTGCTCCTCGGCGATGCCGACGTCGTAGAAGCGCTCCGGGAAGCGTTCCTCGAAGGCATCGAGACCCGTCCCCTGCGTCATCGCGGCCGTGATCGCGCAGATGCGCTCGTCCCGCTCTGCGAGCTCGACGAGCGCCTCCCCGAAGGCGGCCGTGTAGGTGGTACCCTCCGCCCTCGACTTGCTGTCGCCGTTCCCCAGATGGAAGGGCCCGGTACCGTGGAAGCGCTCGGGGTGCTCCTCCGCGGGCTCGTAGCCCTTGCCCTTGATGGTGTGCACGTGCACCAGCACGGGACGTTCGGTGTCGATCGCCTGCTGGATGCTGGCGCGCAGGGCGTGCATGTCGTGACCGTCGACCACGCCGATGTAGGCGAAGCCGAGCTCCTCGAAGAGCATGCCGGGCACGAGCAGAGCCTTCATCGACTCCTTCACGTCCTTGCCCAGGGCATAGGCGCGGTCGCCGATACCCGGGATGCGCGAGACGCTGCGCTCGAGCTCCTCGCGCAGTCGCGACAGCGCGGGGTCGAGACGGATGCGGTTGAGGTACAGCTGCAGAGCGCCGACGTTGGGCTTGATAGACATCTGGTTGTCGTTGAGCACGACCACCAGCGGCGTGCGCAACTGCCCGACCTGGTTGAGAGCCTCGAACGCTACGCCGCCGGTGAGCGCACCGTCGCCGACGACACAGACCACGGTACCCTTGGCGGCGCCGGCGAGCTCGGCGGCCTGCACGAGACCCAGCCCGTAGCTGATCGAGGTCGAGGCGTGCCCGGTGCCGATGATGTCGTGCTCGGACTCGCCGCGGTTCGGGAAGCCGGAGAGGCCGCCGTACTGACGGATGCTGGCGAAGCAGTCACGGCGGCCCGTGATGATCTTGTGCGCGTAGCACTGATGGCCGACGTCCCAGACGATGCGGTCGTCGGGGCTGCCGAGGATGCTGTGAAGGGCGACCGTCAGCTCGACGGTGCCGAGGCTGGCGGCGAGATGCCCGCCCACCTCGCTGACACAGTCGAGGATAAGGTCGCGGATCTCTTCGGCGAGCAGCGTAAGCTCAGGCTCGCTGAGATCGTGAAGGTCGGAAGGGCCCGACACCCGGGAGAGCAGGTCGGCGGCCATCGTCAGCGGAGTATAGCACCGGGCCCGCGGCGGTCCGACCGGGCCGCGAGCCGCGTCTTCCGGCGGGGTCGCCGAGGGTCAGGCGGAGGCGCTGCGCGCCTCATGCTCACCGCGTGCGGCCCGCTCCGCGCGAGCCTCGCTGAGGAAGCCCTGCCGCCAGCTCGGGAAGCACAACTGCAGACCGAGCTGCTCCTTGGCCTTCCGGTTCGAGGCGCCCCGCTGTCGCAAGGTCCGGTACACGAAGTGCTCGTGGCCCGTCCCTTCCAGGAAGAAGCCGAAGACGTGGCGCGGAGGGTCCGCGCCCAACAGATCGGCGTAGAAGGGCAGCCACTCGATCTCCATGGCCGGATGGTCGTCGCAGATGTTGTACGCGCCGGGCGGCCCGACGAGCGCGAGCACCGTGGCGGCGGCCGCGTCGTCGACGTGGATGAACGACGTCCGTCCACGCCCGTCCCCGACGATCGAGTAATGCCCGCGCCGGACCTCCGCGGCGATCGAGCCGTCCCACGCGAAGGGCGTCCCGGGTCCGTAGAACGAACCGTAGCGCAAGGCCACCCCCTCGATGCCCGGCGTCTCCAGCACCATCTTCTCGAGCTCCGCGATCGCCTCGACGTTGTGACGCCGCACCCCCGGCTGGTGGGGGTCGAGGTTGAGCGGAGCGTCCTCGCTCTTCACCCAGCCGCCCACCGGCGCGTAGATGTGCGCGTAGCTCTGTACGACGACGCGGCGCACACCGGCGGCGACGGCGGCCTTGACGAGGTTCCGCCCGCCCTCCGTCCTGATGCGGGCGTTGGCCGCGAACACGTCCTTGTCGCGGCCGGAGATCAGCCGGCGCGGCAGATCGCTGAGCTCGTCGACGACGGCGTCGGGGGCCTCGTCGGCGAGCAGCCGGGCGAGGCGTGCGGGGTCGTAGGCGTCGCCGAGCACACCGCGCGCGCCGAGCTCGCTCAACGCCGCGGCACGCCCCTCGTCGCGGCTCATGCCGACCACCTCGTGGCCGGCACCGGCGAGCAACGAAACGAGCCGGCGCCCGATGGTCCCTGTGGCGCCGGCCACGAACACCTTCATGGCCGTCCCTTTCGCATCGCCCAAGCGTACGGTGTCACTCCGAGGTTGTCCCCCGGAACGGTCCCGGCCGCACCTCACGGACGGGAACGGTCCCGGCCGCACCTCACGGATGGGGAACGGTCCCCGGGCGCAGGTCTTGGCGGTGCTCAGTGGCGGCGTCGGAAGATGTACGTGGTGAGGACGGCGAGCGTGGCCGTATCGCCGGGCAACGCCCCGAGGCACTCGCCGGCGCGGGCGCAGGCCTCGGCGGCGAGCCGCCGTGCGCCCTTGACCCCGAAGCGCGAGACGTAGGTGGTCTTGTCCTGGGCGCGGTCCTTGCCGGCGCTCTTGCCGAGCTCGGCCGAATCGGCCACCTCATCGAGGATGTCATCGACTATCTGAAAGAGCAGGCCGAGCTCCCCGGCGAACGCGCGGTACGGCGTGACGGCATCTCCCTCCGCCCCGGTCAGCAGGGCGCCGCAGACGACGGCCGCCTCGATGAGGCGCCCCGTCTTCAGGGCGTGCAGCACGCGCAGGTCGTCGTCGCCGCGGGCGTCTCCGACGACGTCCATGTACTGGCCGCCGACCATGCCGCGTACGCCCGTGGCGCGCGCCACCTCAGCGGCGGCGGCCAGCAGCGCCGCGGCCGGGGCCTGCTGCTCGCCGAGCAGCAGGCCGAACGCCTCGGCGAACAAGCCGTCGCCGGCCAGGATCGCGATGTCCTCGCCGAAGGCGACATGGCACGTCGGCCGCCCGCGACGCAGCGTGTCGTCGTCGATCGCCGGCAGGTCGTCGTGGATGAGCGAGTAGGTGTGGATGAGCTCGAGAGCGGCCGCCGTGGGCAGCACGTCCTGCGGCCGCTCCCCCCGGCTCTGGGCGGTCGCCAGGGTGAGCACCGGCCGAATGCGCTTGCCGCCGGCCAGGAGCGAGTAGCGCATGGCTTCGACGAGGCGCTCGGCCCGGCGGTCCACGCCGAAGTCCAGAGCCTCGAGGTACGCGTCAACGAGGCGCTGCAGCTCGACCGGGTAGGGCGCCTCTTCGCCGCGCGTCGCGCCGGCCATCAGGCGCCCTCGGCCACCTGCTCCAGAAGGCGGCCGGCCTCTTCGGCGAGCTCGGTGGCACGCTCGAGCAGGCTCATTTCCACCTCCGCCGACGATGCCTCTTCGAGGCGGCCGACCAGCTCGTCGAGCTGGCCGACCACGGCCTGCAGCCGTTTCAGGCTCTGCTGACGCTCAGCCATCTCCCTCCCCGTCCGTTTCGTGCCCTCCGTCTTCGCCGCCAGAGCCGCTCTCGCCGTCGGGCGACACGCCGTCCTGCCGGACGATGCCCCCAAGTATCCCGTTGACGAAGCCGCCCGCTTCCTCGGTGGCGTAGCGCTTCACGAGCCGGACGGCCTCGTCGATCGCCACCGCCGCCGGCGTGAGGCCGCTCTGCATCTCGAAGAGCGCCAGACGCAGCGCGCTGCGCTCCAAGGGCGCCATCCTCGAGAGCGGCCACTCGTGGGACTGGGCCTCGAGGCGCGCGTCCAACTCCGGGCCGCGTTGCATCACGCCCTTTACGAGGAGGAAGGTGAAGTCGTCCGGGCGGTAGCCCTCGCGCAGGCGGTGACCTTCGACGAGCTCGTCGAGCGGCTGCCTGGTGAGGTCGAGCTGGTAGAGCAGGAAGAGCGCGTCCCGGCGCGCCTGCTTGCGGCTCGGGCGGGCGCTCACCGCTGGCCTCGCCGTCAGGCGGGTTCGATGTGGAACAGCGGCTGGCCGTACTGCACGGTCGCGCCGTTCTCGACGAGGATCTCGCGCACCACGCCCGCGACGTCGGCCGTCAGCTCGTTCATCATCTTCATCATCTCGAGGATGCAGAGCGTCTGGCCGGCCTCGACCCGGTCGCCGACCTCCACGAAGACGGGAGACTGCGGCGAGGGCGAACGGTAGAAGGTCGCGACCCACTTCGAACGCACCACGTGGTAGCCGTTCGACGAGCCGCCTTCGCCGTGGGCGATCGGAGCCGCGGACGGCGCTGCCGGGGCGGCGGGTGGGGCGGCGGCCTGCGGCGCCGCCGCCGGCTCCGCCGCCTTCCGCACGGTCATGCGCAGGTCGCCCTCCTCGATCACGACCTCATCCAGGTCGCTCTGCTCCACGAGCTCGAGGATGTCGCGCACGCGGTCGGCGGTCTCCTGCTTGAGGGCGGCGCCCGGCTGCGAGGCGAGGTAGCGCTCGTGGATGCCGAAGACGTCGGCCTCGAGGCCCACCCGATGCCGCTCCAGGTAGGCGCGCGCCGTCTGCGGGAAGAGGGCGTAGCTCAGCAGGTCCTCCTCGGAGCGCGCCAGGTCGCCGATCTCCTCGCGGTAGTCCTCGAGCGTCTCCGTGACCAGCTCGGCCGGCCGCACGTGGATGGGCTGCTCGCCCTCGAGAACACGGTCGAGGATCTCCTGCGAGACCGGTCCCGGGGCGGCGCCGTACCTGCCGCGCAGGTACTGCTTCATCTCGTCGGGCACGATGTGCCAGCGGCGCCCCGAGAGAACGTTGAGCACGGCTTGCGTGCCCACGATCTGCGACATCGGCGTGACCAGGGGCGGGAAGCCGATCTCGGCGCGCACCACGGGGATCTCTTCGAGCACTTCGGGCATACGGTCGAGCGCGTTCTGCTCCTTGAGCTGGCTCTCGAGGTTGCTGATCATGCCGCCCGGCACCTGGTGCGAGTACACCTGCATGTGCGTGAGCGAGGTGACGCCGCGGTCGTGGGTCGTCTCTTTGCGCACGCCCTCGAAGTACTTCGCGATCTCGAAGAGCTTCTCGAGATCCAGCTCGGTGTCGTAGGGCGTGCCGATCAGCGCCGTGACCACCATCTCGGTGGCCGGTTGCGAGTTGCCGAAGGCGAGCGGCACGGTGGCCGTGTCGATCACGTCCACGCCGGCCTCGATGGCCTTGAGGTAGGTCATCGGGGCGAGCCCGCCGATGTAGTGGCAGTGAAGCTGGATGGGGACGTCGATCTCGGCCTTGAGGCGCCCGATCAGCTGCTCCGCATAGAACGGGCTCAGCAAGGCCGCCATGTCCTTGATGCAGATCGAGTCGGCGCCCATCGCGACGAGCTCGCGGGCGACGGTCACGTAGTGGTCGAGCGAGTGCACCGGCGAGATCGTGTACACCACGGCGCCCTGGAAGTGCTTGCCGGTCTCCTTGATCGCCGCCGCGGCTGTCTCGAAGTTGCGGATGTCGTTGAGCGCGTCGAAGACGCGGAAGATGTCCATGCCGTTCTCGGCGGCCTTGTAGACGAAGCGGCGCACGATGTCGTCGCCGTAGTGGCGGTAGCCGACGAGGTTCTGGCCGCGCAGCAGCATCTGCAGCGGCGTGCGGAGCACATGCTTCTTGATGAGGCGCAGACGCTCCCAAGGGTCTTCGTCGAGGAAGCGCAACGCGGCGTCGAAGGTGGCGCCGCCCCAGCATTCGAGCGAGTTGAAGCCGACGTCGTCCATGGCCTCGAGGATCGGCAGCATGTCGCTGGTGCGCATGCGCGTCGCCCAGAGCGACTGGTGTCCGTCCCTGAGTGTCGTGTCGGTGATGCGGACGCGTCTGGCTCGCATGGCTCTCCTCTCGCAGCCGCCTCAGGCGCGGCTGAGGTACTCGCCCGTGCGGGTGTCGACCTTGATGCGCTCGCCCTGGTCGATGAAGAGCGGTACCTGGATGCTGGCGCCGGTCTCGAGGGTGGCCGGCTTCGAGCCGCCCTGGGCGGTATCGCCGCGCAGACCGGGCTCGGTGTGCGTGATGGTGAGCTCGACGGTCGTCGGGGCTTCCACGTCGATAGGCTCGCCGTTCAGGTAGAAGACCTGGACCTCCATGTTCTCGACGACCCACTTGAGCGCTTCCTGCGCCATCGAGGGGGACACCGACAGCTGCTCGTACGTGTCGGTGTCCATCAGGACGACCTCTGTGTCGGTCGAGTAGAGGTACTGCAGCGAGCGCGAGCGCGTGTCCATGCGGGTGAACTTCTCCCCGGCCCTGAAGGTCTTGTCCAGGACGTTGCCCGTCTTGATGCTGCGCACCTTGGTGCGCACGAAGGCGCCGCCCTTGCCGGGCTTCACATGCTGGGACTCGACGATCGTGTACGGCTCGCCGTCGATCTCGATCGCCATGCCGCTCTTGAACTGATTGGTCGAGACTACGTCAGCCATGGGTCGCTACGGTCCTCCGCTGGTCTGTGGCGGCATCCCGGCGGGTCCTGCCCGCCGGCCGCTCTGGCGGCCGGCGGCTGTGCCCGCCGCGCGCGTGAACGCTGATGATACAGCACGGCTGTGGAGGCCGGGAAGCCGCCTGCAGTCACCTTGGCCAATTGGACAGAATCCTGTCCAATTGGCCATGAAAGCGCGGAGAGGACGGTGACGACGGAGGGAATGCGCCGGAGGCACGTGACGACGGTCCCGCGCTCACTCAGTCCGTGACCTGCAGCTCCTTCGGGTAGGCCGTCAGGACCTCGGCGCCGTCCGCCATGACCAGCACGGTGTCCTCGATGCGGATGCCGACCTCGCCCTCGATGTAGATGCCGGGCTCGACGGTGCACACCATGCCCGCAGCGAGGCGATCGCCCTGCGTGCGCCCCAACGCGGGAGCCTCGTGGATCTGGAGGCCGACGCCGTGACCCGTGCCGTGGCCGAAGCGATCGGCGTAGCCGGCCCGCTCGATCACGGCGCGAGCGGCGGCGTCGACGTCGCGCCGGCCGTCGGCGCCGGCGCGGACCGCGGCCAGTCCGGCGAGCTGCGCCTCCAGGACGATGTCGTAGAGGCGGCGCAGCTTCTTGCTGGCCGTCCCGGCCGCGAAGGTGCGCGTGATGTCGCTGCAGTAGCCGTCCACGCGCGCGCCGGTGTCGACCACGACCATCTCGCCCGCCTTGATGCGGCGGTCGCCCGGTATGGCGTGGCCTTGCGCCCCATGGTCGCCCGCCGCCACGATCGTCGCGAAGGACTCGTCCTCGGCGCCGCCGTCTTGATATTCCTCGCGCAGCCGCCAGACGACCTCGCTCTCGGCGCGCCCGACGAGACCCTCGGCCACCACGACGGCGAGGGCGAGGTCGACGAGCGCGCAGGCGCGCCGGATGGCGTCGACCTCGCCTTCGTCTTTCGCCATGCGCAGCCTGCTGACGCGGCCGCGAACGTCCCGCAGGCGGCCGCTGTGGGCGCGCCGCAGATCGCGATAGGCCGCGTGGCTGATCGCGCCACTCTGATAGCCGAGGTTGTGCTGCTCGCCCAGGGCCGCCGCCGCAGCGGCGGCGGTCTCGGCGAGCAGCCCCTTCCTGCCTTCTCGCGCGACGAGATCGAAACCCGTGACCTCCTCGTGCACCTGCTCGACGTAACGCGAGTCGGTGACGATCAGGGCGACCTGATGCCCCAGGACGAGGGTCGCGTCCTCGCCGCGGAAGCCCGAGAGGTAGCGCACGTCGGCGGCGTTGCTCACGATCACCGCGTCGACGCCCAGGCCTGCGAGCAGGTCGCGAGCACGCTGCAGCCTGTCCGCACCGTCGCTCATGGCTGGCCCTCCTTCTCGTCCTTCGTTCCGAGCGCCATATCGGCAAGCCTGTCCACGGCCTCCAGATACCCGTCCACGCCCTTCCCGCTCACGCGCAGGGTGACGATGTCGGCGAGGACCGATGTACGGCGGAACTCCTCGCGATGCTCGATGTCCGAGAGGTGCACCTCGGCGACCGGCGCGCGCACCATCTCGAGGGCGTCCCGGATGGCGTAGCTGTAGTGCGTCCAGGCGCCGGGGTTGATGATCACCGCCCCGGCGCCTTCCACCGCCAGCGCGTGCAGTTGCTCGACCATCTCGCCCTCGAAGTTCGTCTGGAAGGTGCGCACCTCGAAGCCGCGGCGCTCCGCGTGTCGCGTGACGCGGCGCTCCAGCTCTGTGAGTGTCTCGGTCCCGTACTGCGCCGGGTCACGGCGGCCGAGCATGTCGAGGTTCACGCCATGCAGCACCCAGAGCTCGCCGTTTGCCCCGGCCCCGCGCACGCCGTCCCCGCCGCCGGCCTGCCTCACGTCGCCGGCCTGCCTCACGTCGCCAGCCTCGTCACGACCTCCTCCAGAAGTCGCGCGGGTACGTGGCTCCGCAGGCGCGGACTACCGAACGCCTCGAGGAGCACGAACTCGATGCCTTCCTCGCCGGCCTTCTTGTCGCGTGCCGTGAGAGCGCAGACCTCGGCGGGGCTCGCTCCTTCCAGGATGCGCGGCAGCCCAAGGATATCGAGCACGTGCAGGCCGCGGTCCATCTCGGGTTCTTCGAGACCGTGCAGCCGGTGCGACAGCACAAGCGCGGCACGCAGGCCCAGGCCGACCGCTTCCCCGTGCGTGTACTTCCGGAAGCCGGTCGCCGCCTCGATCGCATGCCCGACCGTGTGGCCGAGGTTGAGCACTGCCCGCTGGCCCGTCTCCTCGCGCTCGTCGAACCCGACGACGTCGAGCTTCTCGGAGGCGCAGGCGGCGATGAGCTCCTCGGTGAACTCCTCGGGACGCAGGACGGCGGGCGCGTCGGACGTCTCACCGGGATCGGGGTCGAGACCATCCGACGGCAGCGTTGCCGCTTCCCTATCGATGCCGATCACCTCGACGAGCTCGAGCAGCCAGCCACCGGCGAGGAAGCCATACTTGGCCACCTCGGCGGCGCCGCTGCGCAACTCGCGCTGCGGCAGCGTGCGCAGCGCCGTCAGGTCGGTGACCACGAGATGCGGCTGGTAGAAGGTGCCGACGTAGTTCTTGCCGGCGCGGAAGTCGACCGCCACCTTGCCACCGAGCGAGGCGTCGACCTGGGCGAGCAGCGTCGTCGGGGCCTGCACGAAGCCGACGCCACGCAGGAAGGTCGAGGCGACGAAGCCGATGAGGTCGCCGACGACGCCTCCGCCGAGGGCCACAAGCGTGTCGCCGCGACGCACGCCGCGGTCGTACAGCACGCCGTACAGCTCGGCGGCGCGGTCCAGGCTCTTCTCGGACTCGCCCGGCGGCACGACGATGTGGGACACGACGTAGCCCGCACCTGCGAGACTCGCGCGTGCCTGTTCAAGGTAGAGCGGCGCCACGTTGGCATCGGTGCAGAGCACCGCCTGTCCACCGGGGCGCCGCTTCGCGAGCTCGTCACCCAGCGTGGCCAGGGCTCCCGCCCCGACCAGGACCTCGTAGCTCCGCGACGGCAGATCAGCAAGCAGGCGCTGCATCGTGCCCTCCTGTCATCTCTCACTCTTCAGGCTCGCCACAACGTCGTCGACGACGTCGGCGAGCGGCCGGTCCGCGTCGATGGCGACGTCCGCCACGCCACGGTACAGCGTCTCGCGCTGCGCGAACAGCCGCCGGAAGGCCGCCTCGTCGCCGGCGAGCGGCCGTAGAGGCATCGGGCCGGCCTCTGCGCGCGTCACTCGCCCCCAGAGCACATCGGGCGGCGCGGTGAGCCACACGACGCGCGCGGCGCGCAGCGCCGCGCGCATCTCGGCATCCGTCACCGCGCCGCCCCCGAGGGAGAGCACCAGCGGCCTCTCCTTCAAGGCCGAGAGCAGCCCGAGGACCACGTCCCGTTCGAGCTCGCGGAAGCCGGCCTCGCCTTGACTCGCGAAGATCGCCGGGATCGTCCCGTGGCGTTCCTCGATCACGACGTCGCTGTCGACGAAGGGCAGTCCAAGACGTGCGGCCACGGCGAGACCGACCGAGCTCTTCCCGCTACCCATGAAGCCGACGATGACCAGCGTCTGAGGGGCCGAGCGTGCCCCGCGATGACGCGGGTCGCCTCGTTCACCTCGCGAGGGGCCGTTCACCGGTCGCCGACGCGCGCCCTGAACGCCTCGATCGCACCAATGACATCGGCGACGGTCGCGCCGCCGAACCGGTCCATCAGGGCGTCGGCGAGCGTCAGGGCGATCACGGCTTCGAGCACGATGCCCGCGGCGGGCACCGCACAGACGTCCGCGCGCTCGTAGCGCGACTCGACCGCTTCATGCGTGCCCAGTTCGACCGTGGCCAGCGGACGCCGCAGCGTCGAGATCGGCTTCATCGCGGCGCGCAGCACGATCGGCGCCCCCGTCGAGATGCCGCCCTCGATGCCACCCGCCTTGTTGCTGATGCGCGAGTAGCCCTGGGCGGCGTCCCAGGTGATCGGGTCGTGGGCCTGAGAGCCCGGCAGGCGCGCGGCGTGGAAGCCCAGGCCGATCTCGACGCCGCGCATCGCCGGGACGCTCAGCACCGCGGCGGCGAGGCGCGAGCCCAGCCGCTGGTCACCCTGGATGTAGGAACCGACGCCCGGCGGGAAGCCGAACACGGCGACCTCGACGACCCCACCGACCGTGTCTCCCGCGGCGGCCGCGGCGTCGATGCGGGCCCGCATCGCGGCCGCGGCCTCCGGGTCCAGGCACCGCACAGGGTCGTCGTCGGTGTGCGCCAGGCCGGCCTCGGACAAGGTCGCGGACGACGCCACCTCGCCGATGGCCACGACGTGGCTGCCGATCCGGCATCCGACCGCGGCGAGCAGCTCTCGGGCGACCGTACCGCACGCGACCCGCGCCGCGGTCTCGCGTGCGCTGGCGCGCTCGATGACGTCCCTGATGTCTTCGTGGTCGTAGAGAAGGGCGCCGCCGAGATCGGCGTGCCCAGGACGCGGGATCGCGACACGGCCGGCGCCGGCGCCGAAGTCGTGCGCCGGCGTCCCACTCGGCGCGGCCACTGACCCGCCTGCCGGCGGCGCGTCGGGCGCGAGCACGTCGCCCCAGTTCGCGGCGTCGCGGTTCCGGATCACCAGAGCGATGGGAGCGCCCGTCGTGTACCCGTGCCGCACGCCCCCGACGATCTCGACCGTGTCCTTCTCGATCGACTGGCGCTCACCGCGGCCGTAGCCCTTCTGACGCCGCGCGAGCTGCGCGTCGATCGCCTCCCGGGCGACCGTCAGCTCGCGCCGGACATCCATCGAGGATGGCGGTGAGCTGAGGTCCATGCGATTCCCCTGCTGTCAGCCAGCGAAGACGACTCATGGCCCAACCTTACCCAACTGCCGCGGTGGCGCAAAGAAGGAACGCCTGCGATCCCTCTGCCGACTCACGCGCAGCCGAGCGCTCAGAATGCAAAACGAGGCGGGGCGGCCTCACGGCCGCCCCGCCTCACAACGCTCCTGCACAGTCAGCCTTACTTCGTGACGACCTGGCCGGCGTGCAGGGTGATGGTCGCGTCCCCGTGCATGACGGTGACGGTCTGGGCGCCCACGTTGATGGTGATGATCTTGATCTGACCCCAATCGGTGTCGAACGTGTCGCCCTCTTCCTTGTCGGCGTACGTCTTGCCGTCCACCTCGAGGGTGCACATGGCGACGCCGTTCTGCTCGCTGATGCTCACGACGGAGATCGTGTGGCCGCTCGTCCCGCCGCTGCCGTTGCTGCCGTCCGGATAGCCGAGGCTCACGACCGTGAGGTCGTACTTCTTGCCGGTGTCCTCGCTGGTCACCTGGACGGTCTCGCCGACACCGACCACGACCGAGCTGCTGCCATCCGAGAACTGGCGACCCTCGGGCAGTGCGAACGTGACGCCGCTCGTGCTGATGCTCTCGATGGTGAAGATCGACACCTTGCTGCCGACCTTCACCGTGTACTTGGCGTCGTTGACCTTGACCACCGCACTGTCGGGCTGCGTCGAACCGCCGTCGCTGCCGCCCGTGCCGTCCGTGCCGCCACTGGAGGCGACGGTCAGCGGGATGAACGGGTCCTTGCTCTCGAACTTGTCGAGCGTGGGCTGCTGCTTTGCCGGGTCGGTCAGCGTCGCGCTGGCCACGTCGCCCTGCGCCGTGGTCGTGTCTTCGGCGAGGATCGCGGAACCGCCGCTCGTGCCGGAGCTTGCCGGCGCGTTGCTGCCCAGCCCCGCCACGGCCACCGCGGCGATCGTGCCGACGACGAGCGCGGCGAGGACGATCAGGACGATGCGCTTGGAGGTCATCATGGCGTACCTCCCGTGGCGGCCGTGGTACTGGACCCACCCCAGAGGTAGGCGTTGAGCGTCACCGCGACGGTCAGCGGAGGCGAGCCCGATGTGGTCGCGGTCGTCGTGCCTGTCAGGGTGACGTTGGCCACCTGGACGAGGCGCCCCGTCACGCTGAAGGTCTTGTTCTGGAAACGCACGTAGTCTTCGAGGCGATAGAGGAAGTCCTCGATGTCGAAGAAGCGGCCGCCCATCTGCAGGGTGACCGACTGGATGCCGAAGGGTGTGCCCGGGGCCGTGGCGCCGCGCGAGATGCTGTTCACCGTAACGCCCGACTCTTCGGCCGTCTTCGTCAACTCGACGATCATGGACGGGATGGCCTCATCCTCGGGCAGCATCTTGCTGACGCGCACGATGTCGACCTCGGCCTGGGGCGCGGTCTTCTGGTAGCTCTGCAACCGCGCCAGTTCCTGCTGCGCCTGCGAGAGCGCGCTCTCGTTGGCGCTGATCTGGTCGTCGAGGCTCTTCAGGTCATCGCGCTGCGGGCTGAAGAGCAGGAAGTACCAAGCCACGATCATGACCACGCCGATGACGCCGGCGATGATGTAGATCTCCTTGCCACGGGCCTTCATTGCACACCTCCCGTGGTCGCCGGCGGTGGCGCCTGATAGCGCCTCAGGGACGCCGTGACGGTGAAGGTCGTGAGCTGCGTGCCGGTCGACCCTTCTGCCGCCTGCGCCTGCGTCGAGCTCGAGAGCTGGATGTTGGTGATCTGCGGCATGAGGCCCAGCCGGGTCATGAACTCGGCGACGTCCTGATGCTCGTAGGTTTGCCCGGTGAAGGTGATGTCGGCAGCCATCTCGGTGCCGGCGGCCTCAGGAGCCGCGGCGGAGCCGGGCAACATCGTCACCGGCACGGCACACGTGAGGCTCTGCAGCCGGACGTTCTCCGGGATGACCATGCTGATCTCCTCGAGGACCGTCGACCACGGCACGCGGGCGTCGTAGATGGCGCGGGCGGTGGTGGTCATGGCGACACGCTTATCCTGCAGCACCGCGTACGGCTGCAGCTTCGCCGCTTCTGCGTTGACCGCGGCGATCTGCGCGTCGAGATCGTCCACCTGCGCCTGCTTGTCGCTCACCTGCCCGCTCTGCCAGAAGTAGGCCGCGCCCAGCACGACTACCACGGCGACGAGGGCCACGACCGCGTACATGAGGCCTCGCTCGCGCGACGCCTTGACGCGTTCTTCGGGCGGCAGCAGGTTGATGCGTTTGAGAGCCATCACCTACTCCTCGTCCTCAAGTGCGAGCCCGATGGCGATGGCAAGCCTTGGCGCCATCGTCTCGAGCTCCGGCTGCGAGAGCTTGGTCTTGTTCTCGCCCACATGCTGGAGCGCGTTGCCCAGCGATACTGGCAGATGGAGGGCCTCGGAGAGGTACTCGGGCATGTGGCGCGTCAACGCGCCTTCGCCGCTGATCAGCAGGCTGCCGATCTGCCCCTCGGGCTCTTGCGAGTGGTAGTAGTCGATCGAGCGCCGGATCTCGTCGGCGAACTGCTCGCTCGCCGCGTCCAGCACCTGGTGGATCTCGCCGATGGTCTCGGGCTCGAGGTCGGCGATGCCCTCGTCTGAACCGCCCGACACGCCCACGCGCAGGCGCATGCTGTCGGCCTCGTCGTGGGAGATGCCACGGTTCGTGAGGAGGGCCTGTACGAGGGCCTCACAGCCCAGGTTGATGACCCTTGTGAACTGCGGCAGACCGGCCGAGGCGACCACGAGGTTGGTGATGCCGGAGCCGATGTTGACCAGCGCCGAAGCCTCTTGGCCCTTCGCGTCGGCGCCCTGGTCGATGAAGGCCACGGACGGACCGACGGCGCGGGTCAGGGCGAACGCCTGCAGGTCGATGCCATCGACGCTGAGGCTCGCCTTCTTCGCGACGTCGACGAACTGGCGGATCATGTCGCGCTGCGCGGCGACGATCAGGACCTTCTGCTTGCCGCCGCCGTCCTCGCCGGGGACTGTGGCGAGTACCTGGTAGTCCAGGATGGCGTCGTCGAGCGGGATCGGGATCGCTTCCTGCGCCTGGAACTGGATGGCCGCCTGGAGCTCCTTCTCGTCGATGACGGGGAATTCCATGGTGCGGACCACGATCTTCTGGTTGGCCACCCCCAGACGGAGGCGGCGGCCGGTGAACCCGGCTTCCTTCCAGAACGTCTTGAGCTCGTTGGCGAGTCCGTCCACGTCGACGACTTCGCCTTCGAACACGAGACCTTCGGGAAGGGCCCGCACGGCGGCTGCCATGAGGGTCTGATCTGTTTTGGCGCCGCGCACCTGAGCACCCGCAATGGCGGACTGCTCCAGGTCGATTCCGACGCTCACACCGTTCTTTGCCATAGGCGCACTCTCCGAGTCCCCAGTCGCCCCTTACGCCGTTGTCGGCAGGTTCGAGCGTCGGCTTTAGCCGAGCACCCACTTCGGGAAGTCCCCGCGCCCTGCCCACGACTCGCGCAGGATTATTTCACAGGGGTTTCCCATCGTATACAAGAGTTCGCAGAGCCTAATCCTTTTCCTTGCGCGGCGCGCTCCACACAGGCTCGGACGAGGATGCTCCGCGTCGTCCGAGGGTCGCGAGTCAACGGCATGGCGGCCGCCTTCTGTGCCCTCGACCCCCGTGGCCGTCCCCCCGCACGAGCCCAGAGCCACACCCGCCATCTCCATGTCTGGCAACGCCCTATTCCCGAGCAAGGAGGCGGGGCTCGGCCGAACCGAGCGGCGGATGCAGCCGCCAATCCGGCGGCACGGCGACACAGAGCGGCGCGCGCACGAGGAGCCGGCGGCAGGCGAGGTGCCCGGTCAGCGACAGCCGGACCGGCCACCTCGAGCGCGCCGGTGACCACGAGCGCGCCGCGGAAGGCGACCGCCTGTTCACCGCCGGCGAGGGACGAGTCTCCGAGCACGGCGTCGCCGATCACCACGAGCGTGAGCGGCACGGCCAGCTGGTCGCGACTGCCCACGACGACGAGGCCGCCGTCGATGCCCGTGGCGTCGACGACAACGAGATAGCCCTCGGCCGGCGCCGCCCTTCCGGCCGCCTCCGCGGCTCCCGGCTCGCCGGTCGGGAACGAGGGCGGCAACTGGTCGAGGTGGAGCACGTCGACCGAAAGGGCGGCGCCCGGGTCCAACGCGTGAGCCTGAGCGGCGGCCAACCAGGCCGCGTTCGGAAGAGCGACGAGACCGGACACGTCTGGAGCCTGCACCTCGGCATCGGTGTCGTTGGGCAGGGCGCCGTCGACGATCGCCGCGCCGGCGTGCACCCCGGCTGCCTGCCAGAGCTCGCCGTGCGCCAGGTCGGGCGGACACGGGACGCCATCAGCGCCGGGGACCAATGGCACACCACTGCCAGCCTCGAACGAGATCAGCGGGCGACCCCGTACACAGCCGCCCACGTACACGCCACTCCCCTCCACCGATAGCTCGGCCTGCGCATCGAGGTCTTCACTCACGCTCAAGCCGAGCGGCAGGGCCCCAGGCACCAGAGCGACGACCCTGCCCGCAGACGCTCGTGCTCGACCGACCTCAGCCGTGGTCGACAGCCGGACCACTGGGTCCGTCAGCTCGGGATGCCCGTAGTCGGCACCGGACCGCGCCTGCAGCTGCACGTCCATCGTGATGGCGTCCTCGCCTGCGGACGGAGCCTTCACATCGAGAACGCCGCTTCCCGTCACGACGCGCCACTGCAGCAAGTGGACGGCCTCATCGAGACCGGCCTGGGCGGCCGCCCGGGCTCGCAGGTGCGAACCGTCGGCGGCCGCGACCTCCGTCGAGGCGAGCGCGGCGGTCAGCGCCAGCGCCGCGAACAGGGCCGCGAGCACGGCGATGAGCAGGGCGCCCAGCATCGCGAAGCCGTCCTGGCGCTTCGCAGCCACGACCTGCCGTTGCTCCGGACTCGACTGACTCGTGCTCACGACTCCTTCCCGCCGCTCACGGGACGCCTCCCCCGATCGTCTCGGTCAGCACGACCTTCCGCTCCTGTGTCCCGTCGCGCAGCGTCATCTCCACGCGCACAGCGCGGACGGCCTCACGCGAGGCGGCGTCCACCACGCCGCCACTCGCCAGCGGCATCTCTTCGCCGCGGGCATCCAGATAGCGGACGGCGAAACTGATTGCGTGCTCGGTCAGGTAGGACCCGCTCGCGTTGCGCCACACCACAGCGCGAGCGGGGTCCCAGCCGATGTTGATCAGGCTCGTCGCGCCGGTCGTGGCGTCCACGACGGCCAGGGTCAGCCTCGTCGCGCTGCAGATCCCTTCCGCCGGCGACGCGAGGCGGAGTGCCCGCGCCAGGTCGGTTCGCACCATGCGCTCCGCGAACGCCGACGACGTCAGCGAGCCCGCGCTCCGCTCCCCGCGTCGCGCCGCTGCCGTTGCCGTCCAGACCCAGCCCCACGAGGTCGCGAGGATCAGGCATGCCAGGCTCGCTGCGATGAGCAGCTCAACGAGGGTGAAACCTCGCCCAGGTCTAGTCCACGACACGTGATCCCCCGCCCAGCCCGAAGACGCACCAGAGGACGCGCTCGCCCTTCCCACCGGCTCCGCCCTCCCCGCCCGGACGGCCGCCGCTTCCCATCGAGAGGCGAACGAGCAGTGCTTCCGCCGGCAGCGCGGCGCACCGATCCGCCCGCCAACCGCTGAGCACCTCCCACCCAATCGCGTGAGCCAGATCGCTCCCGCCGCTCACGAACCATGCCTCCCGCACGAGCGCGGGGCCTTCGCCCCATACGTCGGTCATGAACGAGCCGACACCGCCCGACAGGCGGAAGCCGCCCCGCGCCGTGCTCAGCGCCACCTCCGCGTGAGGGAAGAGCTCGCCCACGACGCTGCCGGTCCAGTCGCCGTCGTCGACGGCCGCCGATGTCATGGGCGAGAAGAAGGCCAGCGCTCTCAGACGGGCCTCTTCGTTCGCAAGAGCCGCGTCGGCTTGGGCGGCGCCGCTCGCCCGCGAACCTGCCTGTGCGGCGGTGACGACCACGGTCGTCACCGCCGCACACGTCATCATCAGGATCGCGGTCGCCGCCAGGACCTCGATGAGCGTCATCCCGGAGGCCGCCCTGTGGCTGCCGCTCATCGCATGCCTACCACGTTTCGAGGAGGAACTGACGTCGCACTCACCAGCGTCGCACGCACCCGGTCATTTGGAGCACGACCGTCCTCTGACGTGCTCCGTCGCCGATCACGAAGCTGCCGGCGCGCGGAGTGGTCGTCCCGGCCAGCAGCGGGAACCCGCTGGCCCCGAATTCGACACGGCCGCCGGGGTAGTTCGTGCTGACCGCCGTCATCAACGCGCCCTCGCCGACCTGAGCCCATGCGCCCGCGCGCTGCTCCAGCACGCGATAGGCGCCGTTCGCCTCCACGGTGACGGCCACGCGATCCCGGGACGCCTGCGCACGCGCTTGGGCCTCACGAAGGACCAACGCCAGCGTACGCGCCCCTGAGTCTGCTGCCAGCGAGCGCCTCACCGAGACCGCGGACGGCACGCCAACACTGCAGAAGATGCCAACGACGGCGCACACCACGACGAACTCGACTGCCGTGAAGCCGTGACATGGCCGAACGCGCACCGGGACCTCCAGCCGGTCGGGGAACGCCCGCCGTCGGCGAGCGCTCAGAGCCTAGACCGAGGGCCGAGACAAGGTGAGGGTGACGGCCGTGACGGTCCGGGTGACGATGCCTGCGATGACGCGACGGACGAGCAGCGTCGCGAGGAAGACCAGCGCCGGGCTAACGCCCCGAGAACGCCAAGCCGGTGTAGGCGTCGATGAGGGCGTGTCCGGCGAAGAGGCACACGACGGCGCCGAGCGCCAGGAAGGGGCCGAAGGGCACAGCCGTCTTAGCGTCCCTCCCCTTCCCCAGCATCAGGGCGACACCGAACACGGCGCCGGTCACGAAACCGAGGAAGAGAGCCGGCACGACTGCCACGCCCAGGTAGATGCCCATGCACAGCGCCATCTTCACGTCGCCGAAGCCGAGACCCTCGAGGTGCCGGACGCGCTCGTACACCCAGGCGATCACGAAGAGGAAGAGGGCCGCGCCGACGCCGGCGACGGGCCACTCCCACCAAGGGTCGTGGTCCAGCCAGATCATGAGCGGCAGACCGATGGCCGCGACCGGCAGGATGACGACGTCGGGGATGATCTGGATCTCGAGGTCGACCTGACTCACGAGAATCATGGCGGCCACGAAGAGCAGATGCGGGACGAGCCACCACGAGAGGCCGTCGTAGGCAGCGACGGCGCCGAACAGGACGGCGGTGACGGCCTCACCGGCCGGATACCGCCAGCTGATCGGCGCCCCGCAGTCCCGGCACTTCCCCCGCAGCACGAGCCAGCTGACGACCGGGATGTTGTCGTACGCGCGGATCTGCGCCCCGCACTGCGTGCAGTGCGATCGTCCGCGCATGATGCTCTCCTCGTGCGCCAGCCGCCACGCCCAGGCGTTGAGGAAGCTGCCGATGATGAGGCCGTAGACGACGGCGACGATGACGATGAGGGCGTTCACGCTCGTTCACCCGCCGGCACTCGCCACCGCCTCGCGTCGGCCCGTTCGCTCCAGGCAGCCGGCAACGTTCCCGTCACGGGATCACGAACGGGTCCGCGTTCTTGCGATACACCACGATCTGGTGCCGCCCGTTGACGGCATGACTCGGCGCTTCCTGATACAGGTAGTGACCGGGCGTCGTGTCGCCCCCGGTCTCCGGCTCCATGTCCGTGTCGCCTGGGCCGAACGGGTCCTTGGGCCAATCGCTCTCCGGGATCGCGCCTACCTCGACCAGGCCGGCCTTGTTGACCATCGTGTTCGCCGGCCACGGGTCGTCATCCGGGTGTTCGGTGTTGTAGGTCAGTATGGCGATCAAGATCGTGCGCCCGCCCTCGACGGCCGCGGCGTTCTTCGCCCGGTCGCGCTGGCCGAGGTACATCGGGATCGCGATGGCGGCGAGGATGGCCAAGACCACCATGACGATGAGGATCTCGATCATCGAGAAGCCGCGTTGAGAGCGTGTCGTGCCGATCACCATCTGCTCAGCCTCCCGCTTGTGCTCTTGCGGCCAGATCTCGCACGAGGGCCTCGTAATCCGCGCTCGAGAGAGTGTCGCGCAGCGCTTGAAGCTGCCGCGAACGCGCTGCCGCGTCGCTCGAGAGAAGCGCGTAGATCCCGTCGACCGCCTTTGGCTTCGAGTACTTGTCGCCCTCGGCGTAGACCTGGCCCCACATGAGCATGGCCTTCTGCGCCGCCCCGCCCTTCGCCATGAGGACGGCCGCGAGCCGTTCCTGAGAAGCCGGACTGCCGGGTACCTCGGCCGCGCGCTGGTACCAGTAAGCGGCCTCGCGAAGGTTGGCCTTCTCGTCACCTGCGCCGTACTGGTACGCGAAGAAGGCCCTGAGCGAGGGCAGGACCCACTCGTTCGGGTTGGCCTCGAACCCGCGCTCGAGCAGGCGTGCGCCGAGATCGGGACGGCCGGCGTCGACGAGCGCGAAGGAGCCGAAGGTGTAGGCCCGGATGAATCGTGGGCTCAACACGGTGATCAGGTCGCGTCATGGCAGGGATCGCCTCGAGGTGAGCGTTGGTGAGGCGTTCGCCGTAGTACTGCAGCATGACCAGGTAGTAGGCGTCGGCGATGGACGTGCGAAAGCTCGGCGAGAAGTCGCGGAAGAACTGGGGTGACGGGACCCAGGTCGAGCCCTGCGACGATGCCGCGCTCGTGGTCCTGACCTGATAGCCGATCACGCCGAGAAGACAGGCCAAGACAAGCACGACGACGAGCGCGCGACCACGCATTCAGAACTCCCGGCGGCGGAAGATCAGGACGGACACTGCCAGAACGACGACCACATAGGCGGCCAGGTACAGCGTCCAGAGACCGATGCTCCCCCATGCCGGCACCGTCTCGCCGACCACGCCGGCCTTCACGTCGAGCGCGGCCAGGTTGGGGATGGCGATGTAGATGACCCACGAAAGCGCCTCGGTGACCGCCCCCTGTCCGAGACGGGTCAGCGACAGCACATTGTGACTGAGCTGACCGGCCACGAAGACGCAGATGCCGAGCACGCTGGCGAGGATCGCCGAACCGATGGTCGAGAACAGGATCGTGACGGCGACGATGACGAGCAGCTGGACGTAGATCATCAACACCGCCAGCAGGAGCGATCCGGCCACATGCTGATCGACGAGCCACACGACCGCGAGAAGAAACACTCCCATCCCGGCCAACACAAGCGCCAACGTGGCGGCAAGGCCGGCGAACTTGCCGACGATGAAGGCGGTCCGGCTCACGGGCTTCGAGAAGAGCACGAAGACGGTCCGTTTCTCCACTTCCTTGTGCACGAGACCCGCAGCGACGAAGACCGCCACGATCAGTCCGAACAACGTGATCGCGACCAGGCCGAAGTCCTTCATCATGCGGCCGCCCTCGCCGAGACTGATCGTCGCCAGCCAGAGGCTCGCGACGATCATCAGCAGGGCGAACACGACGATGACCGCGAGGATCCGGTCGCGGATCGTCTCCTTGAACGTGTTCACGGCGATGGCGCCGATCTGCCTCACGCCGTCACCACTCCCATGAAGAAGTCCTCCAGGTTCGGCGCCGCCTCGAGGGCCGCGGCCACCGGCCCGCTCCACTCGACGCGCCCCGCCTTCATGATGGCGATGTCCGAGCAGAGCTCGTGCACGTCGCTCAGGATGTGCGAGTTGAAGATGACCGTCTTCCCACGGTCTCGCAGCGAGAGGATGATCCTCTTCACCTCGGCCCGGCCGATCGGGTCGAGGCCGGTCATGGGCTCGTCGAGCAACACGAGCTCCGGATCGTTGATGAGGGCCTGCGCGATGCCGATCCGCTGCAGCATCCCCTTGGAGTACTTGCGGAGGTGCACGCCCGCGGCGTCGAGAAGGCTGACCTCCGCCAGGAGCGCTTGCACCCTCTCGTGCCGCGCGTCAGCCGGGATGTCGAACAGCCGCGCGCAGAACTCGAGGAACTCGCGACCCGACAGGTAGTCGTAGAAGTACGGGTTCTCCGGCAGATAGCCGACCCGCGAGAGGTCCTCGACACCGAGCTGCGACGAGGCCGACGGTCGGCCGCATCAGCCCGAGGCAGACCTTGACCGTGGTCGTCTTGCCCGCGCCGTTCGGACCGAGCAGCCCGAAGACGGCGTTGCGTCCGACGGAGAGGGTCACCCCCTTGAGGATCTCGACCCGCCGACGGCGGAACCCGACGAAGACCGTCTTGTGGAGGTCCCGGACCTCCAGAGCCAGCTCGGCAGACGGCTCGGCGAGACCTCAGGGGAGGACGACGTCGCCACCTCTACCATGCATCGTCAGCGTGAAGGACCCGTCCGGCAGCAGGTCGTACGTGACGTTGCCCTCGTCTGACTGCGTCGTGTCCACGTACTCCGACGTGCGTGCCATGGATTCTTGGGCCATGTGTCCAGCATACGGTAGTTGGCAGCCGCGCCGGGACCCAGCACGCCGTACAGATCGATCCCGTCACTCGGGAACGAGTCGCTGGGCCCGGTCGCATACGACTCCACGCCGACCCGGATCGTGTGGCTTCGCCTCCTTCAGGCTCGCCACTCTCGCCTTGTCCCTCTGGTTCAGGAACATCGGGATGGCGATGGCCGCGAGGATCCCGATGATGATGATCACGATGAGCAGCTCTATGAGGGTGAAGCCACTCTTCCTACCCGCCGCACGCATCTCAGCCCCTCTCCCGATCGCGTCACACGCTGCTTCGACGGAGCCCCGCTGGCCCTTCTCGAGGGTCTCTCGACCCGGCGACCTCGAGTCGCATCGGTCATCGACGAACGAGCCTCGTGGCCTCCCGGCACGGCATCGCGGCCTAAGTGACACCGGGGGCGGCTGCGAGCAGCCGCCCCCGGGCGTTCCAGTCGTGCTCGGGAGTCTTACGGGTCTGACGACGGTCGCCACCCTTGCCGTGCATCGTGAGCGTGTAGCCGTCGCCGCCCGACGCGAGGTCGTAGAAGACGTTGCCCTCGGTGGTCGAGGTCGTGTCGATGTCGACCGTCGGCGAATGCCACGGGTTGTTCGGCCACGCGTCGACCTGCGCGCTGCGTGCCGCTCGGGCCGATCACGCCGAGAAGGTTGGCGCCATCCGCCGGATAGGTGTCGTTGTTGTCGACGGCGTAGCTCTGGATGCCGACCTGGATGGTGTGCTTGACGCCTCCTTGAGGCTCGACACCTTGGCCTTGTCCCTCTGGTTGAGGAACATCGGGATCGCGATCGCGGCGAGGATGCCGATGATGATGATCACGATCAGCAACTCGATCAGCGTGAAGCCCTTCTTCTTGTGGATGAACCGCATCATGTCGTGTCCCACTCCTCTCTCGTGTTACCGGCCCCTGGGAGCCCTTGTTGCCTGTACTGATTACGTCCTACGCTTCGCTACGTTCGTGCCCCTAACGCAGAAATCCTGCGGGCTACCTTGCGGAGGGCCCACAGGCGAGCTGTGCGGTAGGCGGCAACCCAGCCGGCTCTCTCGAGCCCTGTGGCTTTGCGCCCCACCCTCGCGAGCGGTTTGCCCTTTACGCCTTCGCCTCTATGCTGCCTCCTTCCGGCTCGCCTAGACGCCTTCCGTGGTGCCTGTTTCGGCAACAGCCGCAGCTTGCTTTAGCCACGTCGGACCTAGTGTGCCGGGGTGACACGATGCCTAGACAGGAACATATGTCTAGGTCGGGGCCGTTTCAGGACGAGAAAGACCAGGGCAAGCGCTCTGCTATCATCGCGGCGTGAGCGAGCGACCAGTCCTCCGCCGACGCGACTGCCGCCCGTGCGGGCTGGCTCTCCCGGCGCAATCGTCTGCCTGCTCCTGCTGCTGCTCGCCGCGGCTGCCGCGAGCGCCTTCTGGGTCGAGATCGCGCGCAACACCCTCGACACGGCGGACCCGGACGCGTCGAGCGAGCCGGAGTTCGCCGCCTACACGGGCGGGCACAACTTCGACTTCTTCCAGTACTACGCCGGCGGCCACAACTGGCGGCTTGGTCTCGACCCCTATCAGAACCATCCGGACGACCCGGCAGCGATCCAGCACCCACGCGACGAGGACAGAGCCTTCTCGGGCTACATCTATCCCCCGAGCGTGCTCCCGGTCTTCGGCGCCCTCGCCGAGACTTGGCTACGACGACGCGCGACACGTCTGGTTCGGGATCACGCATGGCGTTCCTGGCGCTGTCCATCGGCGTGGCCGTGGCCGTCACTCCCGGCCGCCGGCTCGAGGTGCTGACGGCCGCCGTCCTTCTGACGATGTGCTCCTATCCGCTCCTCTTCCACGTGCACCAGGGGCAGATCGACCTGATCGTCGCCGCGCTCTCCGTGAGCGCCTTCCTCCTGTACCCGCGCTGGCAGGGCTGGCCGGCGGCGGCGCTCATGGCGCTCGCCATCCTCATCAAGGTCACGCCGGTGCTGCTGCTGGCGGCCATGGTCCTCTACTTCCGGGACGTCCGCCTCCTCCTCAAGACGCTCGCGTGCCTCGCCGCCGGCCTGGCCCTGTCGTTGCTGACCGTCTCCCCGCACCTGTACGTCGAGTACGTCAGGGACGACCCTGCCGCGCATCTCCGGCTCGTCGCCCAACCGGTTCAACCAGACCGTCGTGCGCTTCTGGTCGAGCTGGCCGGTCGTCGCGAAGGTGGTCTCCGCGTTCGGCTACGCCGCCCTCCTGTTCCTGGCGTACGTCGCCGGCAGGAACAGCGGGCGCGGCCTGACGCCGAACGCGAGGTCGACCGCAGGACCGAGAGCCTGGCCGTGCTCTTGCTCGCGGTGCTGATGACGTTGATCTTCTCGCCGCTCGCCTGGCAGATGGCCTACGTCGTGGTCATCGTGCCCGCGGCAGTCCTGCTCGTCGCACCGCCGCCCCGGCGCCGGCCGTGGGCGCCGGTGCTCGTCGGCGCCGGCGTCGCGCTGGTCAGCTCACGCATCTTCGACGTGCAGGTGCTGAACATGCTCAACGTGCTGGGCGCCGCGGTCGTCGTGCTCACGATCCTGTCCTGCTACCTGCCTCTCCAGACGCCTGAGACCGCGACGGCGCTGAGCCCGGCGGTCGAGCAGGCCTAGTCTGTCCTATCCCCGAGTAGTACCGACACTCGGAGTGCTCTTGCCTCACTGAGATGGGGCGACACATCCTTTCTGTCAGAGAGGCCAATCTCGACAGAAGGAGCGTCGCCCCATGACCAATGATGATGTGCTTTTCGCCTACCGTCTACGTGTGCTCGCCAGCGCGCGTGAGCTCGGCTCGGTGGCCGCGGCCTGCCGCCTGCACGGCATCCACCGCTCGACCTTCTACCGCTGGAAGGCGCAGGTCGAGCGCTTCGGCCTCGAGATCCTGCGGCCCCGGGAGCGCCGCCGCCCGCAGATGCCGAACGCGATCCCGGTGCTCGTCGAGCAGCGCATCGTCGCCTTCGCCCTCGGGCACCCCGGCTACGGCCCGGCGCACATCGCCAGCGAGCTGCGCGCGCGCGAAGTGGGGCGGCTTCCGGTCTCCGCCAACGGCGTCTGCCGCGTGCTGCGCCGGCACGGCATCGGCACCCGGGCCCTGCGCTACGGCCTGCTCGCCGGCTACGCCTCGCCGCCGGAGCCGGCGAGCGAGCCCGAGCCCGAGCGCCACATCGCGGTCGATCACCCCGGCGAGCTCGTGCAGATGGACTGCTTCTGCATCGGCCGCCTCGCGGCACCAAGGGCGTCGTCTGGCAGTACACGGCGATCGACGCCGCCAGCGCCTTCACCTGGGCCGAGCTGCACGTGACGCCGCAGGAACCCCGACGTGCGCTTCGCCTGCGCGGCTCGCGCACCGGGTCGCCCGCGAGCTCGCCGACGCCGGCTGGGAGCTCGAGCGCGTCTCCACCGACAACGGCTGCGAGTTCCGCAACCAGCGTCTTCGACGCCGAGCTTGCCGGGCTCGGCGCCCGGCACACGCTGATCAGCCCCGGCCGGCCGCAGTCGAACGGCTTCGTCGAGCGCGTGCAGCGCACCACGGCCTAGGACTCAGCGCCTTCCGCGTCGCGCGTCAGCAGCGTGACGATCAGCAGCAAGCCCTGCAGAAGGACGAGCAGGGCGTACTTGCTCCCTTGCAGGGACGGCGCCACCACCAGCGACGAGCGGGCGAGCAGCATCATCGCGAGGGCGAGCACCCCGAAGAGCAGGACCCACGCCGCCTCCGGTTCGCGTCGCATCGTACCGATCAGCGCGACCAGCACGCGCCAAGGGGAAGACGCAGAGCACCAGTCGGTAGTCGTTGCTGAGGGAAGGAACGATCCCCATCAAGGGAACGCTTGCTGCCGCGGCCACCACGGCGTGCCGGTCGCTCCAACCGCGCTTCATGAGGGTCGCCAGCGTGAGCACCCAGAGAGCGCAGGGGACGAGCAACAGCGGGCGGCCGATCCACGACGGTGCCCAACTCGTGGTGTCCCGCAGGATGTGCGCCAGGGCGGTCGAGGAATGATTGCCCCACCACAGGATCTGTCTTCCCTGGTTCGCGTCGAGTGTCGCAAAGGAGTGCCGGAGGTTGGCGGGACCAGCGGCCAGCATGACGGCGGCCACGCTGACGACGAGAGGCAGCAAGGCACGCCACTTGTAGCGCCACACGAGGACGACGACCAGGATCGCCGGATAAAGCTTCAGGCCGATGGCGACGGCGAGCAGGACGGCCGACGGCCAGGCGGACTTCGGCGATCGCAGGGCATACCACACGGCGAGCAGCGCGAAGACCAGGGCGTACAGGTCGATATTGCCGCGTTCCACTTCGAACATGAAGCCATACGACGTGACGAGCCAGAGGCCCATCACCACGGCAAGGAGCTTCACGTCGAGCGGGCGGTGCTCCCCCGAAGGATCGGGCGCGAAGGCGGCCTTGCCGGCAAGCGCCGCGCTCAGGGCCGCTGCGACGAGAGCGAGTGCCACCAGGATCCCGACTTGGACGAGGTAGGCGGTCGCGAAGTCCAGCAGCGTGAACGGCCGCCCCAGGTACAGCGTCAGGGGCGGCCAGCCACTCACCGCCGTCGAGAACGCCTCCGCTGGACGGTAGACGCCGTCGCGGAAGTCGATACCCGTGGGTTTCGCTAGCAGGATGAGCAGGTCCCAGGTGCCGCCACCGAACTTCAGCCAGTAGACGACGAAGTTCCACGCGAAGCCGGCGACGACGACAACGCCGAGCCAGCCGACGGCGTCGATCCGATAGCGGCCCGCGCCGAGTGCGACCAGAATCGTGACCGTGCCCACGACGGCGAGCGGCACCACGAACGCGAGGCGGGGCACGACGACGAGGTAGCCACCACCCCGCGCCAAGATGAGCAGGGTCATGAGGAGCCCGAAGCCGCCCACGGCGACAGCAAGCCAGACACCCAGCCCCCTATCGCCTTCCCTCCGTACCTCGGCGCTCACAGCTGACGCAGCCTGTCGAGCACGTCTGCGGTGCTCTCCCCCGCCGGCTTTCGGTAGATCACGTAGCTGGGCCTCACAAGTACAGCGCGGTAGCCGAAGCCGGCCGCGCCATCTGCGATCTGCCCGTCGGTCAGACCCTCCGTGCCCATGAAGCGCACGATCAGCGTTGGCACGATCCGCTTCTGTCGGAAGTAGTCCAGCGTCGCAGATGGCAGCGTCGCCGACTCGTCCTCCGGAAGGAGCCAGTATGAGTCCGTGGCGATGGGACCGCTCCAATACAGGTAGTAGCCGACGCCGGTGTAGAACACGAGGAGGTGGTCACCCGGCTGCGACGCAGCGCGAAGGTCGCCGTCGAACGTGTCCAGCAGTTCGGTGCCGGGCTGGCCACGTCCTGATGCCCGCCCAAGGGCCTGACGTGATGCGGCTCGTCATCGTGTCGTACGGCACGCCGATCTGCTGGTACTCGAACTGGAGGCCGACGGTGACCGCCACCACGGCCGCGAGCACGCCAAGGGCGAGCCATGCGCGAGCAGGGCCCCGCGCCGTCGAATCGCCGCCGACGTCGCGCGAGGTGCTGAAGCTTCCTCTTCCTTCACCGGCTGCAGCGCCCAAGCGAGGAAGAGCCCGCTCAGAAGCACCGCGGGGGCCATGCCGACCTGGGCGTTCGCGAAGCCAGAAGCGCTCGAGTAAGCGGTCACGACTCCGGCGATCAGCGACGGGACCCAGATCCAGAGCAGAAGTCGCACTCCTGCCCCCCGCCGGGTCTGCGGGATGAACAGGTAGAGATACGGAGCCAGGAGAGCGTACGCAAGGACGTAGCCGGCGGCGTCCAACCCCGCGCGCTGTGCCGCCAGCCACAGAGGAGGGGCACGCCGCCGAGGAGCTGTCGTCCCCTTCGAGGCCAGCGCCGGTACACAAGGTAGACGAGCGCCAGGACTGCAAGCACGAGCGGGTACCCCGTGAGGAAGCCGCGGACAGCGCTGACGAGCGCTGCCACCTTCTCTGCGCCTCCAAGCTGTCCGGTCACTTCAGTGCTGCTTACGGTCCCCTCCACGCCCGCGCGGACGTTGGTCAGCCCGAAGCTGACCAGCAGGAGGCCGACCGGCACCAGCACAAGCGCGCCGCCGATGAGCCAGGCGACGAGCATGCGCCAGCGGGTGCTGTCGGCACGGCGGCCTCGCGCTCCAGCCGAACGCGGTGCCACCCGGTCGACTCCCTCCCGCCTCTCCCATGCCTGAGCAATGACGAAGAACACCCCCACGAACGGCGCAGCGACGATCAGCGTGGGGTACGCGACGACAGCGCAGGCAAAGGCAACACCAGATCCCGCGGCATAGGCCCACCCCTTGTCGCGCACCACCACCCAGGCGCCGAGGACCCCGCCCAGCGTGAGGAAGGCCATGCCCATCGTGTTGTAGTCGAGCTGCGGCGTTGCGCGCTGGACGTACGTCATGACAGCGGTCGCGATCAGCAGCGCAAGTTGCCAGCAGACCAGCCGCCGCAGGAGCAGAAAGGAGGCGGCGGCCACCGCGACCATGAGCAGCAGGTACAGGTGCCGGGCGTACAGCACGACACCTGTCGGGTCGTTGCCCCTCAACAGCCCGAACAGCTTCAGAAAGGGGTACTCAAGCAGGCCCGCCATCTGCAGCACGTTCTGTTCGGGCGCGAACGGATGGGCGCCCATGACCCAGCGCCATGGCACCAGTACGTAGTAGCTCTCGGCGAGAAGGTCCACGCCGACGAACAGGCGTCTCCAGGTGAAGAACAGGGCGATGGCGGTCGTGGCAACGGCTGTGGCCGAGAACAGCGCGGCCTTCCAGCCGGGAGTCGCCTCCCGCAGGTTCGGTCGCGCCTCAGTCGAAATTGATGCGCTCCTTCTCGACCACGTGCGGCCGGTGGTAGACCTGCGTGTGGATCGAGCCGATGTACTCGCCGAGGATGCCGATGAAGAAGAGCTGCACGCTGCCGAAGAAGAAGATCGCCGATCAGCAGCGGCGCCATGCCGAGCTCGAACGTGTCCCAGAAGACCAGCTTCAGCACCAGGTAGATGAGCGAGACGCCGAGCGCGACGATACTGACGAGAGGAAGCCCGGCCATCGTGGCCAGACGCAGCGGCACCTTCGAGTGGTTGGTGATGCCGAGCATCGCCATGTCGTAGAGGGTGTAGAAGTTGTTCTTGGTGATGCCGCGACGCCGCGCGGGCTGGGTGTACGGGATCTCCACGCGGTCGTAGCCGAGCTCGCAGATCAGGCCGCGGAAGTAGGGGTAGGGGTCGTCGATCGCCCGCAGCTGTCTCGATCACCTCGCGGTCGTACAGGCCGAAGCCCGTGAAGTTCTCGATCAGCGGGACCTCGGACAGCCGTGTTGATCAGCTGGTAGTAGAGGCCGCGGACGAAGAACATCGGAGCGCTTCTCCTGGCTCTCCTGCTTGACGCCGACGACGATCTTGTAGCCCTCCTCCCATTGTGCGACGAACTCGCGGATCATCTCCGGCGGGTCCTGCAGATCGGCGACGATGCTGATCACCGCGTCGCCGCTGCGCCTGCAGGAGGCCGTGGAACGGCGAGCGGATATGCCCGAAGTTGCGCGTGTTGACGATGACCTTGACGCGCTTGTCCTTGGCGCAGATCCCGCGGAGGATCTCCACCGTCCGGTCCGTCGAGGCGTTGTCGATGAAGATGTGCTCGTAGCGTGTACGGCTCGCCGTCCCGCGGCGGCAGAGCTCTCCATGACGGCGCGCACCTGGCGGTACGTCTCGGCGACGTTCTCCTCTTCGTTGTAGCAGGCGGTGACGACGCTCAGGAACGGCATCCTGCTCCTCGAATCCTCACTGGATCGTGGCCGTTGCCTTCATCGGCAACGGGCCACGGTCGATTAGTTACTCGACGGCGTTGCCGGCTCCTGCCCGCCGCGAAAGCTGAAGTGCTTGTGGCCAACGTAGCTGGTGATCACCACCGCGCACCGTGAACAGGGCCTGCACGACGTAGGCGTTCAGGGGCAACAGCCGCATCGCCAGCGGGAACACCAGCAGATTCACCGCCATCGTCAGCAGGTACACGGCGCTGAAGCGAGGCAGCTCCTGCAGGATGCGGCCGTGACTCCGAAAGACCAGGTAGCGATAGCCCAGATAGGCGTTGGCGACGGCGATCACCCACGAAGCGACGATGACGACAGGGGCCGGAACGTCATCGCCGAGCCATGCGTACAGCGCCACGAAGACGCCGTAGCCGAACAGCGTGTTCCACCCACCGACGGCGAGGTAGAGGATCTGCTCCCGACGCGCCTCGAGCGAGTCCGGGATGAGCCTGTCGGCGGCGTGCTCGACCCATGCGCGAGGGCGCAAACGCTCGCCGCTTCGACTGCCATCACTGAGACCCGCTCACACAGCGATGACAGCTGCGTCGACCGCGGCGTATGGCCTCCTCGACGGTCAAGTCCGCGACCCGCACCGGCACCAGACCGTCCGTCATCATGACGAGCGCGAGACCGTGCCCCGTCCGCTTCTTGTCGTATTCCATGGCCTGGACGACGCTGCGCCGCGCGTCCTCGGACAGCTCGGGACACGACGGCAGGAGCGGGAGCAGCACCTCCCTCCTGAGCCGGGCCTCCTCCGACGCATCGAGAAGACCACGGCTACAGGCCACCCAGTCCGCGAGGATCATGCCGAGCACGACTGCTTGACCGTGCGGGAGGGCGAACGTGGTCGCTGTCTCAAGGGCGTGCCCGAAGCAGTGGCCGAAGTTCAGCAGGTTCCGCCGTCCCTCGTCGAACTCATCCGCCTCGATGTACGCCTTCTTAGTGAGGAGCGAGGTCTTGATCGAAAGCTCCACTGCGTCCAGGTCTCTCTTCAGCAGGCGGGGGAGGAGCTTGCGAAAGGCGGCCAGCTCCTCGTTGCCCCCGAGCAGCGCAAGCTTGGCGACCTCGCCGAGCCCACTGAGGTAGTCGGCCTCCGTGAGCGTCGCGACGAAGCCCGGGTGCACCAACAGCCGGTGGGGCGGATACATGGTACCGATCAGGTTCTTGTGGGCGCCGACGTTCAGGGACGTCTTGCCGCCGATGCAGCTGTCAGCCATCGCGAGCAGCGTCGTCGGCACGTAGACCCAGCGCACGCCTCGGTACAACGTCGAAGCGAAGAAGCCGGTGATGTCCTGGGTGATCCCGCCGCCGACCGAGATGACGGTGACTGTGCGTTTCGGGGCACGCCGCGTGATCTCGTCGATGAGGCACTCGACGGTCGCGAACGTCTTGCCGGCCTCCGTTATCGTGAGCTTCGCTACGTCGAACTCGACAGAGTGGTGCGAGAAGGCTCTCTGCGTACAGCCGCCACACGTTCTCGTCCACCGACCACATAGGCAGGGGACACTTCAGCGAGCTCGCTGACCCAGGCATCGTCCTCGGGGAACTCGACCTCGTAGTCGCGCAACCGAGAATGGATCGCGAAGTGGGCGTTCACGGTCGGCCAACGTCACACGCAGGAGTAGCCGCCGTCGCACACGACGACCTGCCCGGTCATGAAGGCGTTTCGCGACGATGCGAGGAACGCAACGACCTCCGCCACTTCCTCAGGTTCGCCCAGCCTCTTCAGAGGGACCTGCTCCACGATCGACAGCCAGCTCGCGCACCGAGTTGTTCTGCCTCGTGAGCTCGGTCGCGATGAATCCCGGTGCGACGGCATTCACCAGTACCCCGCGCCGCGCGAGCTCCACCGCGAAAGCCCTCGTCAGCCCATTCAGGCCCGACTTCGCGACGATGTATGCGCAGCCGGCGAGGCTTCGCGACGACCCCCCAGACCGAGCCTACGTTCACGATCCGGCCGTAGCCTCGCTCGGCCATCTCCTGGGGCCAAGGCCCGACAAAGCCTGATGGGTGCGACGAGGTCGACACGCAGCGTCTCCTCAAGCTCCCGATCCCCCAGATCCTCGATCCCCTGCGAGGATATTGACGCCCGCGTCGTTCACGAGGATGTCGACGGGCTCACCGACGTGAGCTGCGAAGGCCTCGACGGCCGGGGTCCCGCGAGGTCGAGTTCATCCCGCGTCGGGGCCAGGACGCGCGCGCCGAGCTCCTCGAACCGCTCGACGATGGCGCGCCCGATGCCTCGCGACCCGCCCGTCACCAGAGCGGTGCGGCCCTCTCACTCGTACATGCCTCCCGCCTGCGAGATCAGTCGTCGTAGCGTCCCTGGAGCATGTCGATCCGCGCGCGGTCCTCCTCGAAGATGCAGCCGTAGAAGTCCCGCTTGTTCTTGAGCCACATGAGCTCGAAGCCGACCGCCTTGAGGATACCCGTCGTCGGCGTCGTCGCCGAGCGCCGCGGGACACGCGAAGATCACCTTGCGTGTCTCATAGCGGTCGAGGTAGCCCGCCGGGCAGCCGCCGCATGAACGGCGAGGGACTCGGCGGAGACGCCGCCGCCCAGCGCGCACTCGAGACCGCGCGGCGTCGGCTTGCGGAAGAGCGCTCTCGGCGACCTCGTACACCGCGTCGCTGTTGACGTCTTCGCGCGTCAGCCCCATGCGACCCAGACAGGTCCACCCGGCCGAGAACGATGCCGTCGCAGCTCGTCGCATCCGGCAGCGCCGAGCATGCGCCTCGAAGTTGTCGGCGCCCGTCGACGTCTCGACGTTGACGCAGAACTGGACCTGGTCGCGCTCGTCTTCCGGGAAGGCCATCTTCACCGGCAGCACGAACTTGTGCAGCGCCCACGGGGACTCGACCATCGGTCCGACGACGCGGTCCACGCCGATCACGCGCGCCTCGTACATGTCGCGCAGCGCCTCGCAGCCGCCGACCTTGAGGGTCAGGCCCAGCCCGGCCGCGCTGATGACCTCCTTGAGGCGGATGGCCTCCTCCAGCCGCGTGCCCTCCGCCTCGAACTCGGCCTTGACACCGATCACGTGATGGTTCTCGCGCAGGTCCTGCAGCTGCTCGACCATCCTTCGCTCGAGTTCGTTCATCGGCTTACCTCCCCTGGGTCGCGTGTCGCCCCATCAGCCGTGGCCCGTCCACGGCGGACACGAGCATGTTGTCGGCGAACTCGTCCGCGGTCCAGGAACGGAAACATGTCCTCCAGCGGTTTCGAGACCAGCCGTGCCGTCGGGCAGTCGCTCCGCGGCGACCTTGCGGCGCGAACGTCTGCGCGGGGTCCATCACGCACGTCCACAAGGTCGGGGCCCGGGCTCGGCGAGCGTCGCCGCCGATCGTCTCATCCAGCACAGCGAGGGTGGTCGACACGCGCAGGCGGGGATGCCGTAGGCCTCAGCGACGCGCCACCATGTCGGGGAAGCTCACGCCGCTGCCGGGACCCTCCCCGACGTGCCGGCCGGCGAACACGTTGTCCTGCGTCTGGCGGATCGACGAGTATCCTCGTTGTTGAAGACGAAGATCTTGATCGGCAGCTGGTGATGGACGATGGTCTGCAACTCCTGCAGGTTCATCTGGATGCTGCCGTCGCCGGCGAGGCAGACCACGCGTCCGGCTCGGGGGTGCCTGCGACGCGTCCCGCGCCGGCGAACGCCGCTCCGATCGCCGCCGGCAGGTCGTAGCCCATGGCCGGCGGTCCCCGAGTTGCCGATGAGTCGCTGGCCGCGCTTCACGCGAACGCCTGGAACGCCGACGACACAGGCGGCCCCGTTGCGCAGACGACGATGTCACCGCCGTCCAGATGCTCGAGAGCTCGTCCATGAACACATAGGGGTTCACCGGCGCCTCCGCCGCCGGTGCTCGGGCAGCACGACCGGGTAGCGCGCCGGCCGCTCCGCACCAGCCGACCCAGCCCGTCATGGGCCGCGATGCGCTCCGCGTCCGCCGGCGAGCCGCTCAACTCGTCGATGAAGTAGCGCGACGTCCGCGTGGACGGCAGGTGTGGCGCGATCGTCGGCTTGGCCAGCTCGGCCTCGTCGATGTCGACGACGATGCGGAACGCGTGCTCGGGCGAACGCCGCGGACTCGTAGCCGACCTGGCGGACGTTGAGCCGGCAGCCGAGGCTCAAGAGCGACGTCCGCGTTCTGGAGCGCGAAGTTGCCGGCACGGTCGCCCATGCGCGCCCGGACGGCCGCGAACAGGGGGTGATCCTCCGCAGAGCAGATCCTGCGGCGTTCCACGCCGTGCAGACCGGAACGCCGAGACGTCGATCAGGCGCAGGAACGCGTCGTAGGTGCCCGCCGTCCGCAGGGCGCTGCCGGCGAGGATCACGGGGCGCTCCGCCTGCTGCAGCCGGCGGAAGGTCTCTCAGCGCGTCGGCCGCCCGCGCTGCGATCGAAGCGCCCGTGAACGCCCCGGGGGCCGGGCGGCCGGCTCGATCGAGCGACCTCGGCCGGAGGCGCGTACGTGCTCGGGTCGGGCGACGCGGCTGTGCCGCGCCCGGGTACCGCGGCCATGATCGCGCGTCGGCCGACGCCGGTCAGGCCGACCTTCGAGGTCCTCGCGGGCGACCTCCGCAGCCTGGACGTTCATGCGGAACGTCAAGCCATACCGGTCCGGGCCTGCCCGTGGGTGGCGAGCCAGACGGCCTTCTCGAAGTGGTACCGCGCTGTCGCATTGGTTCGATGATCGAGACCGCGTACTTCGTGACCGGCGAGACCAGGCGCACGATGTCGGCCTCCTGGTCGCCGAGCTGCCGGAGCGGCAGCGACGTGCTCGCCACGGTCGTGTCGAACCGGACCTGGCCCGACAGATGAAGAGCGCCGGGACCGAGTCGTGCCACTGCCCCAGCACGCCCGTCATCGTGTTGGTCCCTCCCGGTCCAGTGGTGACGAGGACAACGGCCATCGCCGCGCCGGCGCGCACATACCCCTCGACGGCGATCGCGCACGCCTGCTCGTGGTGCTGGAACACGGATCCAAGTCGCTCTGGCGTCCGAACGCGTCGTCGAGGTGCATCGCCCCACCGCCGGTCACCGCGAACACGTGGCGAACGCCAAGATTCATGACGAGCTGAGCCAGGTAGTCGGCGACGCGCACACGACCTCCTATCGGTCTTGCAACAGGGACTCCCTGTCGATGGAGTCCAGTCGCTCGCGGTACCAGTCGGCGAGGCGTTCGATCCCGGCCCTCATTGCCGTCATCCGAAGCCCGGGGAGAGCCTCCCCCAGCTTCCGTGACGAGCCCGTATACGGCAGGCCCTCATCCTCGAGGGCGACCTCGATCGGAAGGTCCTGCCGATCCGTCACCTCCAGCACCAGGTCCGCGATCTTGCGCAGACCCGGGTCCTCACCCGATGTGACATTGTAGGCGCCCGGCCCCAAGGACCCCTCAAGGCCCGCGAGGATCACGGCGGCGAGGTCCTCGACCCACACGTAGCTGAAGCGCCGATCCTGCCGGAGCGTGAGAGGCAGGCCGAGGAGGGCCTTGCATACAGCGTTCGACACGAACCGTATGGTGTAGTCTTCGCCGGGCCCGTAGACGCCGAACGGTCGAAGCTCGACGGCGTCCTCGTCATCCGCGAGCCAGATCGCCTCAACGAACTTCGAGACTCCGTGCTCGTCCGAGGGCACCACCGCTCCCAGGTCGTCCTCCACGGCGTTCACGAGAGACCTGCCCACGTCGTAGACCGCGCCGGAGCTGACGACGATGTAGCGGCCGAACAAATCTCGGCAGCGAGCCAGAGACATGAACATGCGCAGGTTCGCTTCGAGAAGCCGGGCGGGATCAAGGGCGGCGCGGTGCCCGGGCTTCACCGCGCAGTGGACTACAGCGCCGGGGCGGCGGGCATTCAGGTAGGCGCGAGTCGCGCCAGGATCGGACAGGTCAAGTTCGGTATGCGTCGGCGCCAGGACCCGATGGCGGTCATGCAGTGCGCGGACCACGTGCCTTCCGATGAAGCCTGAACCCCCGGTCACAAGGACGCTTGTCCCTTGCGCGACCATCAGCGGCGATCGTCCTTTCTTTCGGTCTTCTCGAAGCCGGCCAGCAAGCTGAGGCCGCAGGGCAGCGGAACGAAGCTCGACACGACGCGCTCGATCCCGAGGAGCAGGCCGGCCGCCGCTTGCACGGCAGGCGGTGGGGCGAGCTCTCGCTTCACCTCGTCCAGCACGTCGGACTCGGACCTGCGATGCCCCAACCGATAGGGAAGCGCCCGGAGAATCGCTGCCGCGGGCACGAGACACGCGAACAGGTGCTCGAGCACGAGCGGCCGAAAGCCCACGGGAACGATCTCGTCGAGAAGAGACCTCTTTCCGTAGCGCCGGAAGTGACCCAGCGCTGTGTCCAGGTCGCTCCAAAGCCACGACGCGGCCGGCACGGTGATCGCCAGGACTCCGCGAGGCTCCAGCACTCTATGCACCTCTCGGAGAAGACCTCTTGGATCTTCGAGATGCTCCAGCACATCGAACATGCCGACCGCGGGCAACGAGGCGTCCGGCAGACCCAGGTCCGCCAGGGTCCCGCAGACGGACGTGACACCCGCGCGAGCAGACGCATCCGCTCCAGATCTCAAGGGCTCGACAGCGATGACCTCGAGTCCGGCCTGGACCAGAGGGACGGCCATGTTCCCGTTCCCGGCACCGATCTCCAGCAGAGAGTCGATCCCCATGGCCGACAGCAGATCGAGCACTGATTCCACCCGGTGACGCAGATAGAACCCCGACCCGGCCGCTACGGACTCGCCGGCCTCGTATGCCGCCGACGGAAACGAGATCTCCGCCTCCGCCGAACAGCAGTGCCGGACCCCGGATCCGCTCGCTTCAGGAAGCACCCATCCGAGCTCTTCAAGGCGTCTGACCGTCCGAGCTCCTCGAGGACTTCCTTCAAGGGCGCCAGCCCTCATGCCATCCTCCGCTCGGGGGCTTTCTTCATCTGCGTCAGCTCTCTCGAGTCGCGATCGGCCGACTCAACAGCCGTCTCTTGGCCCCGCGCCCAAGTCGACACTACGCTCCAGCCGACTCGGCTTGGCTGCGGCTCCCGGCGCGTATCGGGTCCCAGACGGCGATCAGCAGCAGCGCGAGCAGTGCAGCCGAGTACACGAGTACGGAGGTGCTCACGCCGGGCGGGGACGCGGCGAAATAGTAGTAGTCGACCGGGATCAGAAGCACACCGAACAACGACACATAGAGGACATCCCAGCGAGACACGCGGGGCGAGTTGAGGAAGAAGACCAACGGAAAGTAGAGATGGATGAGCGTGTAGTCGGCCGACACATAAGGCAGAAGAAGGGCGGGCGCGACGGCGAGCAGCACCAGCTTCCAGCGCTCCGTCTCGCGAAACACGGCGTGGACGGCGAAGCCGGTGAACATCAGTCCGGCGACCAGCGCATAGAGGGTGATCTGCCACGATGCGAGCCGGCTGGGCAGCAGCAGCCGCGGTACCGCCATCGCACCCCAGAGCGAGTGTCCGTGCTGCACCCCCCCGCCATGGGTGACCATGCTCGCCTGGTAGAGGTCCTTGCCGCTCGAGTTCATGTCCCAGAGCTCTGCCAGCGAATAGTGGCCGATGGCCGTCACAGCGAGCGCCCCGAGGGCGGTGAATCCCACTGCCATGACCAGCGTCAGGGCCAGCGCCCTGAATCGCCGCTCGGCGAGGAGCAGGAGGAGGAGTGTCGCCGGGTACAGCTTGAAAGCGATCGCCGCCGCCAGGAACACGGCCGCCGGCACTGTCGATTCCCGAACGTACAGGAAGTACAGAAAGCCGGCGATGAAGACGAAGACGAGCATCTCCACGTTGCCCCGGTCGAGTACGAACAGAACAGGGTACGACAGAGCGACCAGGACAAACCCATACTGGATCCTCGTGAGCGCATGTTCTTCGCAGTCGACCACCCAGTTGCGGAGAGTCAAGACGAGGATCACGAGGAACAGCGCTGCGACCAAGACGAACCCGAGGCGCATCGGCAGGACGGTCGCCGCGACCGCCAGCAGGATGGCGAACGGGAAGTACGCGAACGGCCCCGGAATGCCACGTAGATAGTCCTGGGCGAAGATGTACAGGTTGTCCCAATCGTTGAAGTGATCGACCGGGATGAACAAGAACGTCGATGGTGCGTTCCTGTTGCTGTAGTAGAACCAAATGGCGTAGTGGTAGGCGATCGCCGTGACCGTCCCCACCAGCACGATCGTCACCAGAAGCCGGACGCGGCGTCGCTTGGCGGCCAGACCCACAGTCTCCGATCCCGCCCAGGAATCGGGGCTGTCAGGCCCCCCGATCGGCCCGGCGCGCACGATCACCGCCTGAAGCGAGACGAGATACAGGGGCGCGAACCGTGCCCACAGGCCCTCACGAGAACTTGTCCCTGACCACGTAGTTGGGCCTCTTCCGCACTTCTTCGTTGATGCGCCAGACGTACTCGCCGATCACGCCGAGCATCACCATGATGAGGCCACCGACCACGAGTATCGCGATCATGATCGGCGCCCACCCGGAGAAGGGCGTCTCGCCTCGAAGCCACGCGTAGATGATGGTGGCGCTGTACAGCAATCCAAGCCCCGCGGTGACAAGCCCCATCAGCGAGATGAACCTGATCGGAAGGTAAGAGGCGTCCAGCAACGCGTCCAGGAAGTTCTTCAGCTTCTTCGCGAAGCTGTACTGAGACCGGCCGATCGTCCGCTTCTGCCGCACGTAGGGGATGAAGCTGGTGCGGTACCCCGTCCACAGCAGGTCGCCCTGGAAGAACCGGTGTCGCACGTCGATAGCGTTGAAGACGTCCATCACGGTCCTGTCCATCAACACGACGTCGAACCCACCGCGGGGGATCTGAGGCACAGAAAGGCGCAGCACGCCATAGGCGAGCCGGGAGAAGAGCCTCGCCAGGATCGAATCGGCGCGGTCGGCACGATGACACACGACGATCTCCGAGCCTCCCTCCCACTTCTCCACCATCTGAGGAATCAGCTCGACCGGATCCTGCAGGTCCGCGGAGATGTTGATCACCGCATCCCCGGTCGCCTCCCTGAAGCCGGCGAGCATCGCCGCCATCTGCCCGAAGTTACGAGTGAACGTGATGACTTTGACTCGCGCGTCCTGTTCTCTGAGCCCGAGGATCTCCCTCAGTGAGCCGTCCTTCGAGCCGTCATCCACGAAGATCAGCTCATAGTCGTGCCTGGCGAGGTCTCGCGCGAAGACGCCCTGAATCCTCTCGTGAGTCAAGGCGATGGCGCCCTCGTTGTGATACACGGCGACGACGATCGAGATCTTCATCGATCACTCACCACGCTCGCACAGCAGGAAGATGCTGGCGCACAGGTCGGGGTAGCGCTGCCCGAGGTCGTAGCACCCGTCGAGGTACTCCTTCGAGACGATGTCCGTCTCCAGCAGCAGGTCCCACTGATAGTTCGCCAGCGCCTTGAAGAACACTCCCGAGCCGATGGACGACGTCGAGACCAGCGGCCACAGCGTCGCGTTCCAGCGTGTCCAGCGAGTACGTGCGGCGATGGCCGTGCTCGGCCTCCGCAGGCGTGACGGCGGCACGATGCGTGAGAAGGCCCATGTGGACGGCGATCTGGCGGGAGGCAGCATCGGCGTTGGGGCACACGAGAAAGAGCCGGCCGCCGTCAGCGAGCCATTCGTCGTTGATTCGCCGCAACACCAGGACCGGGTCGTCGAGATGCTCCAACACGTGTGTGAGCACGACGTGGTCATAGCGCCCGTCGAGAGAGACAGTCTCAAGCAGGCCCTGTACGAGGGTGACCCTGTCTCCCAAGCTCGCGCGAGCCTCTCCAAGAGCCGCATCGGAGGCCTCGACGCAGGTCACGTCGTCGAAGTGGGCGAGGAGTCGCTCCGTGAACGCGCCCTTGTAGCTCCCCAGTTCCAGCAGGCTGCCCTTGGTGAAGAAGGGCTCGAAGGACTTCATCACGTAGTGATGCATGATCTCCGTGTCGAACCGGTACGCGAACTTGGACGAAGCGGAGTCCGCCAGCTCTCGGTTGTAGTCGCGCTCAACTCCCACGGTGCGCTATGCCCAGTACTCGGTCCGCGCCACGAGATCCAGGTAGTCCCCTCTGGTGACTCCCACCAGCACCTGATCCCAGTAGCGACCCTTTCGGAAGAAGTACTCCCCCCTCCTACCCACTTCCTTCCAGCCCAGGCTGTCTCCGCAGTACAACGAGATCGAAGCCTCGTTGAATTCGATCATGGAGCCGTCCAGCCTCTGCAAGCCCAACTCGTCGAAGGCATAGCGCATCGTCGCCATGATGGCGTCGAAGCCGTAGCCCTTGCGACGGCTAGAGTCTTCGCCCACCACCAACCCGTGCCATGCATGGCGATTCCACCAATCGATGTCCATGATGCTGGAGACGCCGATGGCTCCCACATCGGGCACGTCGACCACGAATCGTTGGTTGAGCGGGTCGGCTTTCAGCCGCTGGAACCATGCCTGATGAAAGTCCAGCGAACTGGGGAAGTGAATCTCGCCGATGCCCTCCTGCGTAGCGGGATCGTTCGCCCACTTCTGCAGCAGCGGCAGATCGTCAGCCTCCACGGCCCTGAGAGTAACAACCCGTCCCTTGATGTTCACGCGAACCACCCCCTGCGTCTAGTCGAACGGCAAGCCCTGCTGCCGATCCCTGCCGACTCCACCACCAGCACCCCCGGTATCGACGCCCGCATCAGCGCGGATGCACGTGGCTTACCGCTGCTCGCTGCTCGAGTCGAAGCGCGTTCCCACCTTCGGCGCAGCGGCTTCTTCAAGCTTCCAGCTTCGCGAGGCCGAATCCATAGCGGCCGAACTCATTGCCGTTGTACATCAGGTACACATCGTCATCTAGCCGAAAGACGTGTGGATAGCACAACATCTCTGAGTCCCAACCGCTCTCGCTGAGTCCTATTCCTGTGCTTGCGTCATCCCTCACCCAATGACGAAGATCCGTCGAGAATGCGTGACCGATTCGGTAGCTGCGGTGGGCATTCGTCCGGAAGTCGAAGGACTGCCGATAGCAGAAGAAGAGGTGGTATCCGTCATCCATCTTGATCACGGATGGCAGCGCTTGGCTCTCGTCCTCGCCCAGGCTGTCGGAAACGACTTGACCTGCCTCGTCCTTGACCCAGCCGATCCCGTCATTCGAGACAGCATGACCGATCTTGTAGATACGTTCAGGAGCCGCATCGGCCTCGTACTGGCGCCACTCGACTCCGAAGATGTACCACATATGAAGACGGTCATCGTAAGTCTGCACAAAAGGGTCGCCGATAAGGAAGGGCTCGCCACAGGAGGCAGTCAGAACGGGTCCGTCACCGATTCGCTCGAAGGTCAGGCCACCATCGCGACTCACGGCGACCCCGATCGACCCGTCAACAGGGACAGACACCCTCCTGCTCCATCCACCGATGAAGCCGAACAGCGCATCATCAGTGCGAAGAACATTCAGAGGGAAGATGCCATGCTCGTCGTAGCAGCCCAATTTGCCCAGGGGCATCACAGGTCGGTCGGCAACACGCGCTACGTTGAACTCTCTATCAAAATCGACGAATGCGACGTGGCTCAAGTGTTTTCCACCGGCGGTATTCCTCGTTGAGAAGTACACGCGAATTGATTGCTCCAATTGCAGAACCTGCGGGGCCTGCGCGTACTCTCTGCAACCATTTGTGAGTCTGAAGTCAGTAGGGTCGAATATTCGTCCGAGTTTCTTCCATATCATGAATCAAGCATCCCGTGTTCTCTGGCTAGGACTCAAGGACGGCAACGCCAAAACCAAATCTTCCAACTTCGTTTCCTAAATAGAGCATGTATACATGCCCGTCTAGTTCAAATACATGTGGGTAAGCTACTGTATCACTGTCCCATTCATTTCCACCAGATGGACATATTCCTGATGATTCATCATTTCTGTGCCACGTCAATATGTCTATAGACCAAGCATACCCTATGCGATATCCTCTTTCTCTGCTTCTAAAGTTAGACCCGTACTTGTAGCCAAAAAACATGTGATAGATACCATCGTGTAACCATACGTCTGGGCTTGCTTGACATTCATCGTCTTCTAGTACGCTCTCAAGCAGGTCGACACCCCTTCTGGCCCATCTCAGGCCATCGACGGACTCGGCCATCCTTATCTTGAAGATCGATTCTGGGCGACCGTCGACCGTGTGCCACTTCTCCCCTGCCACATACCAGAGATACCACCGATCATTGAAGCGTCTGATCTTGGGCCCGCTCACCGTCATCGGTTCGTCTAGACAGTGCGAGAGCACTGGCCCCGGGCCGTGCCTCGAGAAGGTCACACCGTTGTCAGCACTTCTAGCCAACCCAATGGCCACGTTGTAGGGAACCGATTCACAGCGCGTCCAGCCGCCGTAGTAGGCCCACACTTCTGCGCCGGCGCGAATGACGGACACGGGGTAGACCCCGAACTCGTCGAAGGCGCCCAAGCCGCCGAGGTCGAGGATGGGACGTTCGGCCACGCGAATGGTTCTGAACAGGTCTGAACGGTCGAGGTCCACATAGGCCGAGTAGCTCACGTACTGGCCGCTCCGATCCGCCGGAGGTCGACAGGAGAAGTACACACGCACGAAGTCGTCGAATACGAGGGTGGCGGGAGCCTGGGCGAACTCCTTGAGCCAAGGGCGTCCCTCGACCTCTTGGGGGGTGAACACCCTCCCGAGCTTCCTCCACCTAAAAGGGGGTGGACCTTCGGGTGCACGCTTCATATCAGTTCGTACGCCGCCTTGACGCGATCGCGAACCACATCCATTTCATTGAACATCAGGACGTCGATGATGGAGAGGTCAGGCACGAACGGCTTGTCGAACTGCGCGTACTCGAAGGGTAGTGAGCGCACGAACTTCAGCTCGACGCCTGCGCGCCGGAACTCATCGCGAGAGTACAGGCCGACGCCCCCGATCGGGTTGATGTAGGTATTCGCACCCACGGCTTCGCAGGTCGCGAGCACCCTCTCCTGGCCCTTCAAGGCGCGGACTCCAGCAACATCGGAGGAGCGTTGCATCGCCGTGTCGATGCCGAGGTACGAACAGAGACTGGCGATAGAGTGCCAGAGGAAGTCGAACAGGTTGCGTTGGGGATGCCGAAGCACCTCTTCGATTAAGGGCAAGACCGCTGAGAAGTGAGGCGCACGCCGGTACGCTCCCTCGATCCGATTCAGCAGTTTGTCCGGGCTGAAGTCCATGGCTAGCTCTCTATCCCTTACGTCGAGGTAGTCGGACGCATGCTTCAGTGGCAGCGAGAACACGGTGTCTCTTCCGTTCGACAGGATGCGATTGCGGTTGATCCAGCCCTTCTTCGTGTACTTGATGTCGTCGTAGAGCACGAACAGGTCGGCTGCGGAGACTAGCTGGAAGTAGCCAACGTACGGGAAGAAGTACGGCTGCATGATGGCCGCCTTCACGATCAGACCGGAAGGCTCGCCGGACGGGGTGGAAGGATGTGTTCGGGCGCAGCCAGAAGACGGCAGATCTCCTCCACTATCGACAACTCCAACGCGGGGTAGATAGGCAGGCAGAGGACGCTTCGCGAGGCGCGTACCGCGGACGTGAGGCCTTCAAGGTCCGCAGAGGGCAATCCTCGATACATCGGGAACTCGGCGATGAGCGGATAGAAGTAGCGGCGAGGGTAGATGCCTCTGGCTCGAAGCGCCTCGTTCAGCGCATCTCTACTGAGGGGGTAGTCCGAGTCAAGGAAGATCGGGAAGTACGCGTGGTTGTTGACCGTGTCGGTCGTCTGCGGGAGAAGATGGACCCCGGGGACCGACTCCAGTGTGCTGCGATAGAGAGCGTCGATCGCCGATCTGCACGCAATGGCTTCCTCGAAGTGCCTCAGCTGCAACAAGCCGAAGGCCGCCTGCATCTCGTTCATCTTCCCGTTGATCCCGGGAGCCACGACCGTGACCTCGCCCGCGTGACCGAAGTTCTTCAGGAAGTCGACGCGCTGCTTGGTCTTGGCGTCGGGACAGACGAGAGCGCCGCCTTCGAACGTGCTGAACACCTTTGTGGCATGGAAGCTGAGCATGCAGAGGTCGCCATGTCTGCAGAGACTGTCTCCCCTGTACTTCACGCCGAATGCGTGCGCGGCGTCGTAGATCACCTTCAGGCCGTACGTGTCCGCGATCGCCTGGATGCGATCGACATCGCAGGGGGTGCCGTAGCAGTGCACCGGCATGATCGCGGTTGTTCGTGGGGTGATCGCTTCCTCGATCTTGTCAGGATCGAGGTTGCACGACCCGGGTTCGATGTCGACGAAGACCGGCGTGATGCCGTTCCAGAGCAATGAATGCGCCGTGGCGACGAACGAGTATGGCGTGGTGATCACTTCGCCTGTGATGCGCAGCGTCTGCAGCGCCGTCACAAGCGCGATGGTGCCGTTCGCAAACAGCGCCAGGTGCTCCACCCCCAGGTAGTCGGCGAGGGCCGCTTCCAGTTCCTGGTGATAGGGGCCGCCGTTCGTCAGCCACCTGCTCTCCCAGATCTGCTCGAGATAGGGGATGAACTCTTCGAGCGGCGGCATCAGCGGCTGGGTGACGTACACGTTGCTAGGCTCCTGCATGGTCGACCTCCCCCCGGACGACCGCACCGGCACGGCGACGCCATCCACTCGGCCTGAGTGGTGGTCCCGTGCCCCACGCCGGCCGGTCCGGGTTCGCCGGCGCAGCGTTCATCGGGATCCCCCAACCGCCGATGTGATCGTCTGCCCAACGTAGTCGATCATCTCGGTGCTCAGTCCCGGGTAGACCCCCACCCAGAACGCGTCCTCCATGAACCTGTCAGTGACCGCCAGGTCCCCGAACACCCTGTACCTGGCGTCCGGGTGGCCCGCCTCGGCAGCTTCGCGCATCGAGTCGAAGCAGGGCTGGCGCACCATGTTGCCCCCGAAGAGCATGCGTGTCTGGATGAGGCCAGCCTCCAGGTGGGCGACGACGCCCTCCCGCGTCAAGCCGGCCGCCTTCGCCTCATCCGTCAGAGTGAGAAGCAGGCCGAACCAGCTTGGCTCGCTGCCCCGTCGTCGCCTCCTGCAGGAGAAGCAGGCCGCCGAGCGGGGCAAGCAGGTCTGACAGCCTCCTGTGATGGGCTCGCCGAAGCCTGACGAACTCGGGCAGCTTCGCGAGCTGAGCGCGGCCGACCGCCGCCTGCATCTCGGTGGCCTTGACGTTGAAGCCCAGCTCCGAGAAGACGTACTTGTGGTCATAGCCGAAGGGAAGGTCGCCGAACCTGCTGAGCGAAACGGCGACCACACCGGTCGTCTTCCCCGCTCCGGCAACGGCAGTCGCGGCCCCAATCGCGCAGCGAGATGAGGATGTCCGCCAGCTCGTCGTCCGCCGTGTACACGGCGCCGCCCTCTCCCATGGTGATGTGATGGGGCGGGTAGAAGCTTGACGTTCCAAGGTGGCCGAAGGTGCCCGTGAGGCGTCCCCGATACAGGGAGCCCAGCGCGTCGCAGTTGTCCTCGATGAGCCAGAGCCCATGCCGCTCGCATACGGCGATGACAGCTGCGACGTCGAATGGGTCCCCCAGGGTGTGCGCAAGCATCACACCCCTGGTGCGGGGACCCACGGCCCCTTCCAATTGCTCAACGTTCACGTTGGCCGAACCCGGCAGCACGTCGACGAAGACGGGCACCAAGCCGAGCTGCAGGAGGGGCGCGACGGTAGTCGGGAAGCCGCACGCCAGCGTGACGACCTCGTCACCGCGCACGAGGCGACGGTCGCCAAGCCGGTCGGACATGAGAGCGGCGACGGCCAGGAGATTCGCGGACGAGCCTGAGTTCACCAGCACGCAGTGAGAGATGCCGAGGTAGTGCGCCAATCCCTGCTCGAAGGCGTCGGCGTTGCTGCCATGGGTGAGCCAGAACTCCAACGCCGCGTCGACAAGCATCACGAGTTCATCGTCATCGAACACTCGGCCGCCGTAGTGGACCCGGCTCTCACCCGGCAGGAAGGCTGGCGTACTCCCCCCACCGAGCGCTGTGGTAGTCGCGTACGAGCGCAAGTATGCGGCCGCGGAGCTCCTCGGGGCTCACGCTCATGCCGGCCCGGCTTCGCCCGCCGCCCATGAGCAGCCGGCGGCGGCAGCCGACTCCTCATAGCAGGCGATGTCGGCCAGCGCACGCTCGCGCAGTTCGGTCGCGCCTACCCCTTCGTGCCACGACCGATACCATTCGGCGGCTCGGGTGACGGCCGTGTCTACGTCCCAGACAGGCGCCCAGCCCAGCTCCTGTTCGGCTCGTCTGGAATCAAGCTGAAGCAGCCCCGCCTCGTACGGTTCTCCTTCTACCCCCGCGTGTCGCCAGCCCCCATCGCCCCAGGCCGTCACGAACCGCTCGACGACATGCGCCACAGTGACCGCGTCCTGGGGCCGGGGACCGAAGTTCCACGCCCCCGCGCCCTGGGTGTAGGCAGTCTCGGCGTGCGAATCCATCAGACTCGCGGCGAGCGTCAAGATACCCCGCGAGTGACTCGAGCACGTGCTGCCACGGTCGAACCGCATCGGGCCGTCGCACCAGGATCTTCTCGCCTCGATGAAGCGCGCGTACGCAGTCTGGAAGCAGGCGGTCGGCACCCCAATCCCCGCCCCCGATGACATTGCCGGCACGACAGGTCGCGAGTCGGGGAGCGCTCGGTGCCGCAAAGAAGCTGCGCCGATACGCGATCGTCGCCAACTCGCTGCAGCTCTTGCTGACACTGTAGGGATCCCGCCCGCCCAGTGTGTCGGTCTCCGCGTACGCGCGACGGTCCTCCTGGTTCTCGTAGCATTTGTCGCTCGTCACGTTGACGACAACGCTGGGGCCGTAGCCCTTGGCCGCCAGGATCCGCACGGCCTCAAGAAGATTCACGGTCCCCATGACGTTCGTCTCGAAAGTCAGCCGGGGCTGCGCATACGAGCGCCTCACGAGCGGCTGGGCCGCCAGGTGGAACACGATCTCGGGCGCGGCACGTCTCAGGGCGTCCTCGAGCAGCGCTGCGTCACGCACATCTCCGCGACAGTCGTGCAACCCGCTGGGCGGTCGCTCGTCGAACTCCAGTTCGCAGAAGAGACTGGGCTCGCTCGGGGGCTCGAGAGCAAACCCGGTGACCTCGGCGCCGAGTCGCGAGAGCCAGAGAGTCAGCCACGTGCCCTTGAAGCCGGTATGTCCGGTCACGAACACGCGCCGGCCCCGGTAGACGCCTCGGAACATCACCACGTCTTCCAGGGCGCCGAGCCTGACTCCCAGAGTTCGTCAAGGTGACGCTTGTCTCGCAGCGTGTCCATCGGCTGCCAGAACCCGCAGTGGCGGTACGCGCGCAGCTCACCTCGCCGCACCAGCTCCTCGACCGGCTCTCGCTCCCAAGGAGTGTCGTCGCCGTCGATGAGGTCGAGCACGCCAGGCTCGAGCACGAAGAACCCGCCGTTCATCCAGGCCCCGTCACCCCGCGGCTTCTCGCGGAAAGAGCGGACCTCGTCGCCGTCGGACAGGTCCAGCGCGCCGAAGCGCCCCGGCGGCTGCACGGCCGTGACCGTCGCGAGGCGTCCATGCGCCTCGTGGAACGCACAGAGCGCATGGAGATCGATATCGGCCACACCGTCGCCGTAGGTCATCAGAAAGCGCTCGCCGCCGAGGTACGCGGCGACCCGCTTGAGACGCCCACCGGTCTGCGTGTCGGCACCGGTGTCGACCAGGGTGACCCTCCACGGCTCGACGTCGTTCTGATGGACCTCCAGCACTGGCCGGCGAGATCGAAGGTCACATCCGAGTTGTGGAGGAAGTAGTTGGCGAAGTACTCCTTGATCACGTAGCCCTTGTAGCCCAGGCACACGACGAAGTCGGTGAAGCCCTGGTGGCCGTAGATCTTCATGATGTGCCACAGCATCGGCCGGTCGCCGACTTCGGCCATGGGCTTCGGCTTCACCTGGGTCTCTTCGGAGAGGCGGGTGCCGAGACCGCCCGCGAGGATGACGACTTTCACGCAGCCTCCATCTCTTTGCGGACAAGTTCGGCGCGTACAGGGAGAGCCCTGTGGTCGTGCCGCTACAGCACCTTCTTGTTCAGCACGACCTTCAGGCGGTTGAGCGCCTTGATCGACTCGCGCGAGACCTTCTTCTGGTTCAGGCCCAGCTCCTCGGCCGCCTCGTGCTGGGTGAGGTCCTTGAAGAACAGCAGATAGATCAGCTTGCGCTGGAACGCGGAGAGCTTGTCCAGCGCCTGGTAGAGGGCGATCTTGTCCTCGATCGGCAGGCTGAAGGACTCGAGCCGCAGGGAGTGCACGCGCTCGGTGTCGGGACGGGCGTCGAGCTCCATCTCCGAGAACGGTTCGTTGCGGCTGTGCAGCTCGATGCGCGAGTAGAGGTTCATCACCTCGAGGATGCCGTCCTCGTTGATATTGAGAGCCTCGGAGAGCTCCTTGATGGACGGCATCCGCCCGAGATGGTGCATCAGCTCGTTCGACTTGTCCTGGATCTGCTGGTAGATCTTCTTCACCCAGCGCGGCTGCCGCATCAGCAGCGAGTCGCGCAGGTGGTGGCGCAGCTCGCCGTCGACGATGGCGGTGGCGTACGTCGAGAAGAGCACGCCCCGCGACGGGTCAAAGCGCTGCGCCGCCTTGATCAGGCCGAGGTTGGCCACCTGCAGCATGTCCTCGTACGGCTCGTCGGCGTAGGTGAACCGCTTGAGGATATGGTGCAGCAGATTCTGGTTGCGGCCGACGATCTCGTCGAGCGTCGCGTGCGAGCGCGTCTCTGCGTAGAGCGCGAGGAGCTGCTCGTTCGTCACCGGCGGTGCCTCCCCCGCGTCACTCCTTGACGATGTTCATCATGTTGAAGATCGGCAGGTACATCGAGATGACGACGGTGCCGACGATGGCGCCGACGCCGAGCATGAGGATAGGCTCGAGAATCGACGTCAGCGACTTGACGCTGGCGTTGACCTCGTCCTCGTAGAAGTCGGCGATCTTGTTGAGCATCGCGTCGAGCGAGCCCGTCTCCTCGCCGACCGAGATCATCTGCGTGACCATGGCCGGGAAGACCGCGACCTTCTCGAGCGGGCCGGTCATCGCCTGGCCCTCCTTCACGCTCTGCTGCACATCCTTCATGGCATTCTCGATCACGACGTTGCCGGACGCCTGACCAGTGATCTCGATAGCCTGGAGGATCGGCACGCCGGAGGTGACCAGCGTGCCGAGCGTGCGCGAGAAGCGTGCGACGGCGAGCTTGCGGATGATCTCACCGATCCCCATCGGGATATGCAGCTTCATGCGGTCCCAGGTGGCCCGACCGCGGTCGGTGCGCTTCAGTCGCCGCAGCCCCCAGATCAGAGCGATGATGGCCGGGAAGACGATGTACCAGTAGCCGCGGAAGATGTCCGACACGTTGACCATGATCCGTGTGAGCGCCGGCAGCTGAGCGTTGTCGAGCTCCTTGTACATGTCCGCGAAGATCGGGATCAGGAACGTCACCATGCCGATGAGGACGATGAGCGCGAACGAGCCGATCATGATCGGGTAGACCATCGCGGACTTCACGGCCCGGCGGATCTGGTCTTCCTTCTCCAGCTGCGTGGCGAGGCGGTTGAGCACCTCGTCCAGGATGCCGCCGAGCTCGCCCGCGCGCACCATGCTCACGTAGAGCTTGTTGAAGACCGTCGGGTGCTTCTCCAGGGCGTCGGACAGGCTGATGCCGGCCTCGACATCGTTCTTGATCTGCCCGATGACCTCGGCCAGTTTCTTGTTCGGTGTTTGCTCCTCGAGCACGTAGAGGCAGCGGAGCATCGAGAGGCCCGAGCTGACCATCGTCGCGAACTGGCGCGAGAAGACGGTCAGATCCTTCGGCTTGACACGCTGCATGAACGAGAGGTTCATGTTGAGGCCCTTGTTGGCCTCGTTCATGTCGAGGACGGTCAGCCCCTTGTTGCGCAGCGCCTGCGCGGCCGACGCCTTGCTGTCGCCCTCGATCTCGCCGCTGGTGGACGTCCCCCGGGCGTCGAGGGCCTTGTAAACGAATGTCGCCATAGGTCAGTCCTCCACGCTCGTCAGCGTCCCGCGGCGGCTCCCGCCATGACAGGCGGAGCCTGGCCGAGGAGCCGCTTGAGGTCCTCAGGTGTGCTCGAGCGCCGCATGGCGAGCTCGCGGGTGATCACGCCGCGCCGGACGAGGTCCGAGAGCGCGGCGTCCATCGTCTGCATGCCGTGTTGCGTACCGGTCTGCATGACCGAGTAGATCTGGTGGGTCTTGCCTTCGCGGATCAGGTTGCGGACCGCCGGCGTCGGGATGAGGATCTCGCACGCCACCACGCGCCCGCGGCCGTCGGCGGTCGGCAGCAGCTGCTGCGTGCAGACGCCCATCAGGGTCGTCGAGAGCTGCACCCTGATCTGGTCCTGCTGGTAGGGCGGGAAGACGTCGATGATACGGTCGATCGTCTGCGGCGCGTCCTGCGTGTGCAGGGTGGCGAAGACGAGGTGGCCGGTCTCGGCCGCGGTCAGGGCCGTCGACATCGTCTCGGTGTCGCGCATCTCGCCGACGAGGATGATGTCCGGGTCCTGGCGCAGCACGCTCTTGAGGGCGCGGTTGAAGCTCTTCGTGTCCGCGCCCACCTCGCGCTGGTTGACCATGCACTTCTTGTGGCGGTGCAGGAACTCGATCGGGTCCTCGACCGTCATGATGTGCTCGTCGCGCGTCTCGTTGATCTCGTCGATCATCGCCGCCAGCGTCGTCGACTTGCCCGAGCCGGTCGGCCCGGTGACGATGCAGAAGCCCGCGCGGCTTCTTCGTGAGCGCGTGCAGCGACGGCGGCAGCCCCAGGCTCTCCAGGGCCTTGATCTGGATGGGGATGAGCCGGAAGGCGGCGCCCAGCGAGTTGCGCTGGAAGTACGCGTTCACGCGGAAACGCGCCCGGCCCGGCACCGAGTAGCTGAAGTCGATCTCCCACTCGTTCTCGAGCCGTTGCCGCTGGTCCTGGCTCAGGATCGAGTAGATCAGCTCGCGGGTGTCGTTGCCGCTCAGGCGCGGATAGTCGAGGCGCTCGAGCACGCCGTTGACGCGGATGATCGGGGGCGCCCCCACGGTGAGGTGGAGGTCGCTCGCATCTCGCTCGAGGACTTCAAGAAGAACGTCGACCAGATCCATTGTCACTACCTCGCTGTGGAGTCTGTTGCCATGGCGCTTCGCACCACCAGTACTGTTCGCTTCGCTGCCGTCACTACCTACTCGTCCGCACTATCGGCACGATACGCCGTCTACACGATGACGCGGGCGATCTCCTCGACGGAGGTCATCCCTTGGAGGACTTTCTCGATGCCGTCTTCGCGCAGGCTCCTCATGCCCTCCGCCTGCGCGACACGGGAGATCTCGTCGGCGCTCTTGCGCTCGACGGTGAGACGACGGATCGCCTCGCTCACCACCATGACTTCGTACAGCCCCTGCCGCCCCTTGTAGCCCGTCCCGTTGCAGCGGGAGCAGCCCTTGGGACGATAGAGCGTCACGTCGTCCCTGTCGAGGACCTCCGGCGGGAAGTCGTTCTTGCGCAGCATCTCCTTCGTCGCCGTGTAGGGCTCCTTGCACTCCTTGCAGAGGCGCCGGGCGAGACGCTGGGCCAGCACGCAGTCGACGGCCGACGAGGTCAGGAACGGCTCGATGCCCATCTCGGTCAGACGGCTCAGCGCGCCCGGCGCGTCGTTCGTGTGCAGCGTCGAGAGCACGAGGTGGCCGGTGAGGGCCGACTCGACGGCGATCTGCGCCGTCTCGCGGTCGCGGATCTCGCCGATCATGACGATGTCGGGGTCGCAGCGCAGGATCGAACGCAGCGCCGCGGCGAAGGTCATGCCGGCGCGCGTGTTGACCTGCACCTGGTTGATGCCGGTGAGGCGGTACTCGACCGGGTCCTCGACCGTGATGATGTTCTTGCCGGGGTCGTTGAGGATGTTGAGCGCCGCGTACAGCGTGGTCGACTTGCCGGAGCCGGTGGGGCCGGTGACGAGCATGGCGCCGTACGGCTTCGTGAACGAGCGCGAGAAGCGCTTGAGCGCCTTGGGCGAGAAGCCGAGGTCCTCGAGACGCAGCATCACGTTCGACTTGTCGAGCAGGCGCATGACGATCTTCTCGCCGTACACCGTCGGCAGCGTCGCGACGCGCATGTCGATGGGCTTGCCGCCGACCACGAGGCCGATGCGGCCGTCCTGCGGGACGCGCCGCTCGGCGATGTCGAGGTCGGCCATGATCTTGAGGCGGCTGATGACGCCCGACTGCATGCGCCGCGGGATCGCCATCACCTCGTGCAGCACGCCGTCGATGCGGAACCGCACCACGAGCTCCTTGGCCTGCGGCTCGAAGTGGATGTCGCTGGCCCCGTCGTCGACCGACTGCGCGATCACGTTGTTGACGAGCTTGACGACCGGCGCCTCTTCGGTGGCGTCGCGGATGTCGGCGACGTCCGAGTCGAGCTCGGCCTCGAGGGCACGCTCTTCGGCGTTCTCACCGACGTCGCGCTCGCGGTAGGCCTGGCTGATCGCCTGGAAGATGTCCTCCTCGGGCGAGATCGCCGCGAGGATGCTGTAGCCGGTGATGATCTCGAGGTCCTCGAGGGCGAGCAGGTTCTGCGGGTCGGCCATCGCGACGAGTAGCTTGTCTTCGACGAAGCGCACGGGGATGGCCGCGTAGCGGCGCGCCAGCTTGTCTTCGATGAGGTGCGCCGCCGACGGGTCGGCCGGGACCGCAGTGAGATCGAGGAAGGCCACTCCGAACTTGACGCCCAGCGCCTTGGTCAGGTCGAGCGGCGTGATCGTGCCCGCCTCGACGAGCAGCTGGCCGACACGCTTGCGCGTCTCGCCCTGGCGAGACATGGCCTCTTCGACCTGCTCGGCCGTCGCCACGCCCATCTCGACGATGATCTCGCCGAGACGCAGGTGCGAGCCCTTGTTCCGTTTGAACTGCTCGGCAGTGAGCTCCTCGCGCGCGTGGGCGAGCGGCTCGGGCGTGCCGAGAGCATCCTCGTCGTCCTCGAAGGTCGTGTACTCCTTGTCGGGAGAGGCGGCCGCCGCTGCGGCCGCCGCGACCACGGGATCGGCCTCGGTCAGCGCCTGGTCGAGATCGATGACCTTGATGGGCCCGTCCTCGTCGAGGAACTCCTCGGGGATGTCGGCCGCCGCTTCGTCGGTCTCTGAGCCGAGGCCGTCGACGACGTGGAGAGCTGGATGATCGTGCGCGGCCTCGGCTGCGGACTCCGCGCCGCCGGCCGCAGCCTCGGCGTCACCGGCGCGCTCGTCGGTTTCAGGGGTCTCCTCGGGGGAGCGCGCGACGGAGTGGTCTGCCGGGGGCTCGTCCGCGAGGTCGGGCTTTGCGGCCTTCTTGCCCTTGTTCCGCTTGCCGTGACCCTTGCCGTTCCCGTTGCCGTTGCCGTTGCCGCCCCCGGCGAAATCGTCGAAGAGCGCATCGACGGCAGCGTCGATGGACCGGATGGCTTCCTCGTCTTCCGAGACCGCCGCGGGATCCATGATCGGTTCCAGCTCTTCTCCCTCTGTCGTCGACCCGCCGTCCTTCACCTGCGCCCCTCGCTCATCGTCCGACGGCTTGCATCATGACCTCTATCGGCGCGGGGGCGCCCGTCCACAAGCGGAAGGCCGCCGCAGCCTGCCAGACGAGGATCGCCAGACCGTCCACCGCGAGCGCACCTTGCGCCTGTGCCTGCGAGAGAAGATCCGTCAGACCCCGCGTGTACACAAGATCGACGACGACCTGCCCCGCGGTTACGTTATCGGCGAACGCGGGAGGGACTTTACCTGCGCCGGCCATGCCCAGGGACGTGGCGTTGACGAGCACCGCGTGCCTGTGAACGAGGTCCGGCGTGAGATGGTCCCACGGAAGCGGCTCGCAGGTCGCGCCGGGGACGCCCGCGGCGACGAGCGCCGCCAGGCGCTCGGCACGGGCGGGCGTCCTGTTGACGACGGTCAGAGCCAGGCCGCGACGAGCCAGGGCGAGTGCGGCGGCACGGGCGGCGCCGCCGGCGCCCAGGATCAAGGCGCCGGCGCCGGGCCCGAGCTCAGGCCGCCGACCGGCAGGCATGCTTGCAGCGACGGTCAGCGTCTCCTCGAGGGCGAGCTCGAGGCCGGCCACGTCGGTGTTGTGGCCGTGGAGCGCGCCGTCCTCTTCAACGACGATGGTGTTGACCGCCTCGACCAGCTCGGCCTCGCGCGAGAGCCGGTCCATCAGGGCAGCGACGGCTCCCTTGTGTGGGATGGTGACGCTGACGCCGCGGAAGCCGAGCGCCGGCAGGCCGCGCACGGCGTCGGCGATCCGTTCGGGCGGCACGGGCAACGCCACGTAGACGTAGTCGAGCCCGAGGGACGCGAGCGCCGCATTGTGCAGGGTCGGCGAGAGCGAGTGGCCCACGGGCCACCCCACGATGCCGAGCAGGCGTGTCGCGGCGCTGACTTGGATGTGGTACCCCCTCCCCGCCGCCGGCCCCGGCGACGGGTCGCACCGTCTAGTTCCCTCCGCGGCGCCCGACCTCCTGCCCGCGTCACGGGCGGCGCCGCTGGAAGCGTCCTTACTGGCCCTGCTGGGCGTTCTGCTGGGCCTTGGTCTTGTCCTGGAGGAACTGGTCGTAGTTGTCCGACCAGTAGTGGCGGCCGCTGCCGTCGGCGCGCGCGACGTAGTAGAGATAGTCGACGCGCGCCGGGTCGGCCGCCGCCTGCATAGCCGCCAGGCCGGGACTGCCGATGGGCGTGGGAGTCAACCCGAAGTACTTGTAGACGTTGTACGGGGAATCGATCTTGTAGTCCTGGTAGGTCAGTGCCGGCTTGCGCTCGCCGAGGGCGTACTGGATGGCGGCGTCGATCTGCAGCAGCATCCCTTCGCGCAGGCGATTCCAGATGACGGCCGCCACCAGAGGACGCTCCTCCGCGACCAGGGCTTCACCCTCGACCAGCGCGCCGATGGTGAGCACGTCGTAGCTGGTCAGGTTCGCCTTGTGGGCGCGCGTCATGTCGACCTTGGCGAGGTTCTCCTTCAGGGCCTCGAGCTGGAGCTTGATGAAGGCCGCCGGCGTGATCGTCTTGCGCACGTTGTAGGTGGCCGGGAAGAGCAGCCCTTCGAGCGTCGTCCCCTGCCTGTAGCCCTCGAGTTCGACGCGCGGCGGGTCCTGCGTCGCGATGCGAATGTACTCGTCCGCCTTGAAGGCGGGCAGCGCCGCCTTGATCCTCGCCGCCTGCTCCTTCACCGTGAGGCCTTCGGGGATCGTGACGTCGACGGTCGGCGGCGCCGTGCCCTTGAGCAGCTTGGCGACCAGGCTCTCGTAGGGCTCGTTCACGCGCAGCCTGTAGCTGCCCGGCCGGAACTTGTCGGCGTAGCCGTCGCCTTGCGCCTTGAACACGAAGAGGCGCGCGTGCTTGACGACGCCCTGTTCCGCGAGGATGTCGGCGATCTGATTGAGGGTGGCGCCCTTGGGGATGGTGACCGCGACCGGGGCGCCGACAGGCCCGGTGCGGAAGTAGGAGCGGACGGCAGCGGCGGCCAAACCGATCAGGACGGCGAGCAGAACGACAGCGGCCAGCACGATGAGGCGGCGGCGGGCGCGTCGCTTGCGCGCCTCGCGCCCGCCGCCGCCGTCACGCCCCCGGCGGCCCGGTCCCCCGTCGCGACGCCCGGCCGCCCGGGCTGACGCGCTCGCGAGCGCGCGCGCGTACGTCGTGCGCCGCGCTCGATGCTCGTCGCCGTACGACAGCCGACGCTCGTCTCGACTCGAGGCGCCGGCGCGGCGAGGACACGACCGGCCAAGGCATCTCGTCTTCGCGGTTCGTGCGGGCGCGGCCGGCGGCCGGGTCGTCCCAGGCCGGCGGCGCCTCGCCCCAGAGGCTGTCCTGGTCGTCAGGCATCAGGATCGTCCGGCTTCTGCCGCTTCGTCGCCGCGCGTCCGAGCGTCGGAGCCGCCCGTCAGGCGAGCGCCCTGAGGTGAGCGCAGGTAGTCCTCGAGGATCACCGCAGCGCCCCGTGCATCGAGCGGCGCGCCGCCGCCCCGCTGGGTCGCCACCGTGGTCGTGAACCGTTCGTCGTAGGTGGTCACCGGCGCTGCGACGGCCGCGGCCAGGCGGCGCGCGAAGGCCTTCGCCCGGCGCGCCTGAGCGTGCTCGCGGCCGTCGAGCGAAACTGGCAGTCCGACGACGATGGTGGCGGGCGCCTGCGCCGCCGCCAGCGCGACGAGCTCGCCGAACCCCCGGTCCTCGTCGACCGTGCGCACCACCGTCAGGGGACGTGCGATCGTCCCGGTCTCGTCCGTGATCGCGACACCGGTACGAGCGGCGCCGTAGTCGAGCGCCATCACCCGCATTCAGCCCTCGAGTAGCTCCCGCGCCTTGGCCACACCGGCCTCCAGCGCTGCGGGAATCCCTTGGACGTTCCCGCCGGCACCGCGCGCGAGTGTCGGCCGACCGCCGCCCTTGCCGTCGATGGCCGGCGTCATAGCGCGCAGCAGCTCCTGGGCGTGCAGCCCGCGGCCGACGGCGGCATCGCTCACCGCCACGACCAGCGCAGCGCGGCCGTCGATCGCCGCGGCGAGCAGCACGGCGGCCTCCGGCGTGCGGGCGCGCACCTCGTCGGCGAGGGTCAGCAGCTCGTCCGCGGCCTCCGCCTGCGGCTGGGCCGCCAGGACCGGCAGACCGCCGATCTCGACGAGCGCGGCGAGCACGTCGTCGACCTGACTGCGCCGCTCGCCGCGTTCGGCCGCCTTCAGCTTCTTCTCGAGCTCCTTGCGCTCGGCCACGAGCTTCGCCACCGCGGCGCCGATGCGGTCCTGTTTGACGCCAAGCTGCTCGGCGAGCCCCCCGTACGCCTCCTCGACCTCGCGGTAGTGCTCGATCGCCTTCGCCGAGGTGATCGCCTCGATCCGCCGTGTATTGGCGCCCACGGACTGACTGCCGGTCACCTTGAGCAGACCGATCTCCGAGGTCCACGAGATGTGGGTGCCGCCACACAGCTCGCGGCTGAAGTCGTCGATCTCGAGCACACGCACGAACTCGCCGTACTTCTCCTCGAAGAAGGCGATGGCGCCGAGCTCGGCGGCGAACTCGCGCGTCGTGACGAAGGGGCGGACCTGGTGGTTTTCGACGATGCGTCGATTGACCAGGTCCTCGATCTGCCGCAGCTGCGCCGGCGTCGGCGCCTGCCGTGTGGTGTAGTCGAAGCGCAGGCGATCGGGCGAGACCAGCGAGCCGGCCTGCCGCACGCCCTCACCGAGCACGATGCGCAGCGCGTTGTGCAGCAGGTGGGTCGCGGTGTGGTTGCAGGCCGTCATATGGCGCCGCACCGAGTTCACGTTCGCTTTGGCGCGCTCGTTCACGACGACTGCGCCCTCAGTGAGGCGCGCGACCAGCACCTGGTCGTTCTCGAAGCGGACGGCCTCCTCCACGTCGAGCTTGCCGGACTCGGTGTGGACCCAGCCGGTGTCGGCGACCTGGCCGCCGCCCTCCGCGTAGAAGGGCGACTCGGCCAGCTTGACGGCCCAGCGGCCGTCGCCGAGCCGGGCCGCCGCCGTGATGACGGTGAACACTTCGAGGCGCTCGTAGCCGACGAAGGTGGCCGGCTTGTCGGCGTTGGCGCGCTGGAAGTCCTCGAGCTCGCCGGGGCCGGCGCCGAAGGCGCCGGCCTTCTGCGCCGTCCGCGCCCGCTCGCGCTGTTCTTCCATAAGGTGCTCGAAGCGCGCCTCGTCGACCGTCATCTCCGCCTCGGCGGCGATCTCGCGCGTCAGGTCGAAGGGGAAACCGTAGGTGTCGTGCAGCTCGAAGGCGACCTCGGCGGGCAGCTCCGCGCCGGCGTCTCTCGCCCGCCGCAGCGCTTCGTCGAGGATCCCCATGCCCTGCTCGAGCGTGTGCCGGAAGCGCACCTCCTCCTCGTCCACCGCGCGGACGATCTCGTCGCGGTGCGCGGCGAGCTGCGGATAGGCGCCGCCCATTTGGTCGACCACGTCGCCGGCCAGCGTCGCCAGGAACGGCTTGTCGACGCCGATGCTCACGCCCTGCTGCACGGCGCGCCGGATGATGCGTCGCAGGACGTAGCCGCGGCCCTCGTTGCTGGGCACGACGCCGTCCATGATGAGGAAGGCCGTGCCGCGCGCGTGCTCGGCCATGGTCCGCAGCGCGCGCGTCACGGCCGCCGGACGCTCCGCTCCCACGCCGGCGAGCTCGGCGCCGTGCTCGACGAGCGGCGTGAACAGGTCGCACTCGAAGACGCTCGTCACGCCCTGCGTGACGGCCGCGATGCGCTCGATGCCCATGCCGGTGTCGATGCTCGGCTTGGGCAGCGGCGTCAGCGTGCCGTCCTCTCCCATCTCGTACTGCACGAAGACGAGGTTCCAGTACTCCATGAAGCGGTCGCAGTCGCACCCCGGCGCGCAGTCCGGCTCGCCGCAACCGACGTCGGGACCCATGTCGAAGTAGAGCTCGGAGCAGGGGCCGCAGGGTCCGGTCGGACCGGCCGGCCCCCAGAAGTTGTCTTTGCGCCCCAAGTGGACGATGCGCTCGTCTGGGAAGCCGTGGCCCTTCCAGAGGTCCACCGCCTCCTGGTCGGGCGGCACCTCGTCGTCGCCGCCGAACACCGAGATCCAGACGCGCTCGCGGTCGATGCCGAACTGGTCGGAAAGCTCCAGCGACCAGGCGATGGCGTCCTTCTTGAAGTAGTCGCCGAACGAGAAGTTGCCGAGCATCTCGAAGAACGTGAGGTGCCGCGCGGTCTTGCCCACGTTCTCGACGTCGCTCGTGCGGAAGCAGCGCTGGCAGGTCGTGACCCGGCTCGCCGGTGGGGTGTCGAGGCCCAGGTAGTAGGGCTTGTACTGCTGCATGCCGGCGGTCGTGAAGAGCACGGAGGCGTCGCCCGCGGGCACCAGGCTGGCGGGTTCACCCGCCAGATGCCCGCGGGCGACGAAGAACTCACGGAACAGGTCACGGATGTCGGCAGCCTTCACTCTTCAGTCCTCTGTGGTCGTCGATGTCGGTGGGCGCGCAGCTCCCGGCTGGCGCCGGCCGCGCGCCCTACTCCCGCAGATCGTCGGTCTGCTGGAGCGGGCGGCCGTCGACGTCGCCGATCTCCTCGCGCAGCTTCTCCAGCGAGCGCCGGATCAGGCGCGACACGTGCATCTGCGAGATGCCGACGCGCTCGGCGATCTGGCTCTGCGTGAGGCCTTCGAAGAAGCGCAGGTGGAGGATATACCGCTCGCGCTTGTCGAGCTTCGCGAAGCCCGGCGCGAGCGTCGTGCGGTCCTCCATCGTGTCGTAGGCCTCTTCCTCGCCGCCGAGGTAGTCGATGAGACCGGCGTCCTCTTCGCCGCCCTCGCCGCCGGGCGAGGCCTGCAGGGAGACGGAGTTGTAGGCCTGGCTCGTCTCGAGCGCCTCGAGGACCTCTTCGGGGGTGGCCCCCGCGGCCTCGGCGAGCTCGTTGATCGTGGGCGAGCGCTGCAGCTTGGGAACGAGCTCGTCGATCACCTTGTTGAGGCGGATGTTGAGCTCCTGCAGGCCGCGCGGCACGCGCACCGACCAGCCCTTGTCGCGGAAGTAACGCTTGATCTCGCCGACGATGTTGGGCGTCGCGTAGGTCGTCAGCTCGACGCCGCGCGTCAGGTCGAAGCGGTCGATGGCCTTGATCAGGCCGATCGCGCCCACCTGCACGAGGTCGTCGAAGTGCTCGCCGCGGGACGCGTAGCGGCGGGCGAGCGAGCGCACCAGCGGGAGGTACATGGTGATGAGCTGCTCCCGCGCCTTGCGGTCGCCGTACAGGTGGTAGCGGCGCAGCAGGTACTGGTCGAGCTTCTCGGACTCGTCCTTGCCGCGTCCCTGACTGTCGGCGGCGCGCTCGCCGTGATCCTGAGGTTCTTCCGCCAAGACCTCTTCGTCCCCCTCGTCGTCCTTGAAGGGCGTCTTGAGGTCGAGCGGGTCGTGGATATGGCGTTCTTCGCGAGGGGTCAAACCAATGCCTTTCGAGCCTTGCTCAGGGTGACGCTATAGCCGTTCTCGCCGTCACGCAGGACGACCTCGTCCACCGTGCCGGCGAGCACGCGGCACAGGTCGAGGCACGCCTCCCCTTGCTCCTGGGGCTTCAGCAGACTGCGCAGCTCAGGCGAGCTCAAGTCGCCGACTTCGATGTGCAGGGCGGACTCGTCGAGACGCAGCGTGAGGACGATGCGCTTGGCGCCGTCGGCCTCGATCACGCCGCGGAAGAGCTCCTCGGCGGCCAGGTACAGGTCGTCGAGCTCCTCGAGCGAGAAGTCGAGCCGCGCGCCGACGCCGCCGAGCACCATGCGTACGGTCGGAAACGCGGACATCGACGCGGCGACGTCCAGCCGGATCACTGCTTCCATGAGACTCAGGATACCGCGGAAACCGGCGTTGAGAAGGTCTCGCCGTCCGCCGTCGCCGGCGGTTCGGCGGGCGCCGGCGGCATGTCGGCGGCGCCGTAGGTCGCCGCCGCCGGAGAGGCCGGCGCCGACGAGCCCGTCTGGAGCTGACGCGCCATCTCCTGGTCGCGGCGACGCGCCGCGGCCCTGCCCTCGGACACGGCCTCGCCGGCGCGGCGCTGCACCTCGCCGGGGAGCTGCTTGACGATGTCGAGGTAGCTCTGCCCCGTGTCGCAGTGCTTCCGGTAGGCGTAGTAGGCGACGCCGGCGCCCGTCACGACGGCGGCGCCGAGCAAGCTGCTGAGGAGCTTCATGGCGTCGTCCCCTCTTGGGTCGTCCCCGCCTCGTCGCCCTTCTTGAAGAACGTCTTGACGGCCTCGCTCGCGCCGGCGCTGAAGGCTGCCGCCTTGCGCGCCGGCGTCGTCACGGCGCCCTCGACGGCCCCGGCGATCTTGTCGACCTTCTCGGTCATCTGGGAGACGTCCTTGGTGATCTCGCCGACGTTGGCGAGCGAGACGTTCACCTCGTCGATCGTCGTGCCCGCCTTGCCCAGCAGCGGCATCGCCTGCTGGTCGACGTCGTCCAGCACCTTCTCCACGCGCTGCAGCGTCTTGCCTGTGCGGTACAGGGCGTAGGCCGCAAAGATGGCGACCACGACGAAGAAGAAGGCGGCCGCGTAGCGCAACACGAGTGAGGACGTGCTTACTGCCACGGTGGCGAGAATGGACTCCATGACGTGTCTCCTCCGGGCCCGGGGACGAGGGTCAACGACCGTCAGCGAACAGTATCATACTCTTCCTTCGTGCCCGCTCTGCGCCCAGACGACGCCTCCAGGACGCCCACAGGGATGCCCGTTGGGAGAGCGAATCTGGGAGCATGTCCCACGCTCAGTCCGTTCCCGCCCACAGCGCCGCGCTGCCTGAACGTCCGCCGGCCGCATTGTCGAGGAAGGAGCTCGCCCTGCTGCTCGCCGCGGCGGCGAGCCTTGAGCTGATCGCCTGGGTAGTGCTCATCGTGCTCTTCTGGGAGCTCAGAATGGGCTACTACTTCCACCAGTTCTCGGACGCGCTCGTCTATCTCTTCCGTGCCGACAAGATGTGCGGGCGGGCTCTGGCCCTATTCGGACTTCCCGCTGGAATACCCGCCCCTGGCCGTGCCGTTCTTCCTTCTGGCGCCTAAAGGCGCGAGCGTCGCAGTCTACGAGCGCTGGTTCAGTATCGAGATGATCGCCGTTATGACGGGAGCGGCGCTGCTCACGACCCTCACCGCGGTGCGGCTCTGGAGAGGACTCGAACGTCCCCTCGCGGCGGCGGCCGCCTTCGCGGTGCTCACGCTGGCCGCGGGCGCGGTCGCAGCCACCCACTACGACGCGGTGGTGGCAGCCGTCTTCGCCGGAGCGCTGCTCGCATTGGTCCGCCGGCGGCCGGCGGTGGCAGCGCTGCTCGTCGGCCTCGGCTTCGCCCTCAAGCTGACCCCGGCCGTTCTCCTTCCCCTGGTGCTACTCGTCACCAAGGGCCGGCGCAGGGCTGCCGTCGCGGCAGGCGTCTTCGCGCTCGCCGCGATCCTGCCCTTCGCGGTCTTCGCGGTGCACTCGACCCAGGGTCTTACGTACCCGATCAGATACCACGCCGAGCGTCCGCTCCAGATCGAAAGCGTCCTTGCGACGCCCTATCTCGCGGCGGTCCTGTCTGACGATCGCGACGTGTCGTTCGTTGGCAGCTACGGCTCGATGAACGTCTCGGCCCCAGGCGCTCGTTTCGCGGCGCAGCTCTCTCCGTGGCTGCTTGCGGCGGCCATCGGCCTCCTGTACGTCTTCGTATGGAAGGCGCGGCAGGCACTGCGGAACCCGGAGCAGCTCGTTGCGGTCACCCTTGCACTCGTGCTCGCCTTGGTGTGTACCAGCAAAGTCCTCTCACCCCAGTATCTCGTCTGGATCCTTCCGGTCGTCGCCCTCTGCCTCGCCGGCCACCTGCCTCTGCCGCGTGTGGCCGCCGCGCTTTGTCTCATCGCCATGCTTCTAACACAGATCGAGTTCCCAGGCCTCTATGTACGGTTCGTGCACTTCAACTCAGGTCCGACCGTGGTCGTGATCCTGCGGAACCTTATCCTCGTCGCCGCCGGCGTGGTCGCCGCCGCCCACGTCGTGCGCTTGAGGTCGGCCTGCCAGGAGGAGACCAGGGCAGAGCCGTCCGCAGTGGACGAGTCCTGCGCCCCGCCTAGCGGTACCTCGTGAAGACCATCAGACGGTCGTAGTACTCCCAGGGCACCGAGCCCAGCAGCGCGCGCCGGCGAGCGTCGCGGGAAGCCGCCAACCCCACGGATCGTCGCCGAGGACCGCGATCCCGGCTGCGATGAGCAGCTTCCCGAGCTCCGGATGGGCCACGGAGCGCGCCAGGCTGGGTCGACCCTTGCAGGACCGTACTCCCCGTTCACGATGAGCCCGGCGTCGTTCGCCGCACTCCTCCTGCTTTCGGCCGCCGTGCGGGTCGTCGACCTGGATCGCTTCGGTGGCACCGTGTTCGACGAGTACTACGACGTCCATCGGCTGCACGATATATAGTCGGCGCCGGTGTACCAGCTGCAGACGCCGGCGCGTCCGCTCTCCAAGCCGACCGACCGAGCCTCGCGCTCGGTTCTCGTCGGAGTAGCTGATCCTGTCGCTATCGCGCTGAGGCCCCGATGACGCCGTGGCCGACGACGACTGTCGTCGTCGTAGAACACGGCGGTCTGGCCGGGGGCCGGCGCGGCGAAGGGCGCCGCCAGGCGCACGAGCGCACGCCGGCCGCGCCAGGGCGCCGGGCTCCGGGGAGCGACTGGCTCGAGTGCGGCCTCCGACCCCCGGGAGCTGACGACTCGAGGGGAGCCACGCTCGACGGACGCAACAGGCACGGCCGCCGAGCGGTAGCGAAGCTGGACGGTGACAGGCCGGGCGCCGATCCCTCGGTCGACCAGACCGTCGACGACCACCTCGGTCGCTCTCGAGCGTCTCGGCGGACGCCACCACGATGGTGTTGGTCGCGGCATGGCGCTCGGACGACGTAGAGCGGCGCGTCGGCCGAGACGTTGAGGCCGCGGCGCTGGCCGATCGTGAAGAGCCAGTGGCCGTCGTGCTCTCCGAGCACGACGCCGGTGCCATCGACGATCGGCCCCTTCCGCGGCCGCACGCCACGCTCCTCGAGGAACCTCCGGTAGCCGTCCGGTGCGAAGCACACCTCCTGGCTCTCGGGCTGATCCGCAGGCGGGAGGTGCTCCGAACGGGCCAGACCGCGCACCTCAGCCTTGGTAGCCTCGCCCAGCGGGAAGGCGAGACGGGCCAGCGTCTCCGGAGGCACCGTCGCCAGCATGTACGACTGGTCCTTGGCGCGGTCGCGCGGTCGCGCCACGAACGGCTCGCCGTCGCGCCATGCGAGGCGCGCGTAGTGGCCGGTGGCGACCTGGTCGAGCCCGAGCTCGTCCGCCAGCGTCACGAGGCTGGCAAGCCGCGCCGGATTGCAGTTCACGCAGGGGTTCGGCGTCTCGCCGGAGAGGTAGGCGACGACGAACGGCTCGACGACGTCGCGCGCGAAGCGCGCCTGGTCGTCGAGCACGCGGAAGGGCATACCGAGCTCCTCGGCCGTGGCTCTCGCGCGGCCGATCGCCGTCGGACCGCAGCAGCTGCGTGGGTCGTCGCCCGGCCACAGCGAGACGATGGCGCCTTCGAGTCGCTCGACGCCGGAGCGGCGCAGCAGCAGCGCGGCTACCGCGCTGTCGACGCCGCCGCTGAGGGCGACGAGACACGAGGGCACAGCGCTCATCCGATCAGTCGGTCACCCTTCGGCGTGGTCGTGCTCCTTGGGCAGCGTCTCGAGGATCTGCGCGATCTCGTCGGAGCGGCCTGCCCTCTCCAGATAGTCGGCGATCGCCAGGTGCAGCGCGTCGGCCGCCAGGTTCGAGCAGTGCAACTTGTGCGAGGGGAGGCCGCCGAGGGCTTCGGCTACCGCCCTGTTAGAGACCTCGGCGGCCTCCCCCAGGGTCTTCCCCATCACCATCTCGGTGACCATGCTGGACGTGGCCACGGCCGCGCCGCAGCCGAACGTCTTGAACTTGATGTCGTCGATGCGATCGTCGGCCACGCTGATCGTGATGCGCATGACGTCGCCGCAGACCGGGTTGCCGATCTGCCCGGCGCCGTCGGCGTCCTCGATCTCCCCCACGTTGCGGGGGTTGCTGAAGTGGTCCATCACCAGTTCGGTGTACATACCTTCACCTCACGCGCGCCCGTCGGGGCATCCGCTCGTAATCGTTCGCTCATGTCCGCTCCTCCGCCATCACGGACGTCGGGTCGATCATGTCCGCTGCCGCGCCGCCACGCAGGTCCTTCGCCAGGCCTGCCCCGGGTATCCGCCGCCGCCGCCTCACGCCTGCTTCTGGTAGAGGGGGCTCATCTGCCGCAGCCGCGCCACGATGGGCGGGAAGACCTCGAGGAAGTACTCCGCCTGCTCGACGGTGTTCTCGCGACCGAGGCTCAGCCGAAGGCTGCCATGCGCCTCCTCGGCCCCGAAGCCGAGGGCGAGGATGACGTGCGACGGCTCGAGGGAGCCGCTGGCACAGGCCGACCCGCTGGCCACCATGATGCCCGCGGCGTCCAGCTGGAGCAGCATCGACTCGCCCTCGATGTAGCGCACGCTGAAGGCGACGTTCCCAGGCAGGCGCTTCGTGGGATGGCCCAGAGGGATGGAGTCGGGCACGGCCGCCAGAACGCCGGCCGTGAGCCGGTCGCGCAGCGCCTCGAGACGCGGCCGCTCGGCCGGCATCTCTTCGAGGGCCAGCGTGAGGGCGGCGCCGAGCCCGACGATGGCCGGCACGTTCTCGGTGCCGGAACGCAGGCGGCGCTCGTGGCCGCCGCCGTGCAGGAGGGCGGCCATCTTGGTGCCGCGCCGGTAGTACAGTGCCCCGGTGCCCTTGGGCCCGTAAAACTTGTGGCCAGAGAGCGAGAGCAGATCCACGCCCACATCCTGGACGTCGATGGGCACGGCGCCCACGGCCTGGACGGCGTCGGTATGGAAGAGCGCGCCCTTGTCGTGCGCGATGCGAGCGAGCTCCTTGATGGGCTGGATCGTGCCGACCACGTTGTTCGCGTACATGATCGAGGCCAGCTTCGTGTGGGGGCGGAAGAGCTTCGCGTAGGCGTCGACATCGACCATGCCGACACCGTCCACCGGGGCGAAGTCGAGGTCCCAGCCGTCGCGGTTCAACGCCCGCGCCGTTTCCATGATGGCCGGGTGCTCGATGGCGCTCACGATCAGGTGGCCGGGCTGCCCGAGGCGCTTGAGCGGGCCGTACAGCGCGAGGTTGTCGGCCTCCGTCCCGCCGCTGGTAAAGAGGATCTCCTTGTCGCTCGCGTTGAGGGCGGCCGCGACGGCGGCGCGTGCCGCTTCGACGGCGCTCCGCCCCTCGCGGCCCGCAGCGTGCAGCTCGGACGGGTTGCCCGCGCGTTCCGTGAAGTACGGCAGCATCTGCTCGAGCACGCGCGGGTCGACCGCGGTGGTCGCGGCGTGGTCGAAGTACACGCTGGGACGTTCGTCCCGGCCGTTCCCGTTCATGACGGCACCACCTCGGCGATCAGGTCGTTGAGCGTGATGGCGCCAAGCGCGCCGGTGATCGCCTCGTCGAGGCGGCGCCAGACCACGCGCGAGGCGCAGTTCTCGGCCCGCGGGCAGTTCGCATCCCCGGGCAGGCAGTCCACCAAGGCGAGCGGGCCTTCGAGAGCGGTGACGATGTCGGCCACCGTGACCTCGTTCGGCTCCCTCGTAAGCGCGTAGCCGCCACTCGCACCCCTCGTCGTCTGGACGAGCCCGGCATTTCTCAGGGTGGCCAGGATCCGCTCCAGGAACGGCGCCGGGATGGCTTCAGCGCCGGCGATCTCGCTGAGCGGCACCGGACGAGCCCCTCCGCTCGTTGCGAGGAAGACCATGGCGCGCAGGCCATACTCTGTGCGTGAGGTGATCTTCATGAGGCCTCTTCCGCAGAAATCCCAACCGATACCGTTGGGATTATGTTAACAACGGGATGCGCGAGGGTCAAGGTCGACAGGTGAACCGTGAAACCGATGACCGGCCGCAGGCGGAACTGATGAACGCCGAACCGGGCGCACAACGCGACCGGCGGCCTTTCGGCCGCCGGTCGCGGAAAGCTCTCTGTCGCGCTGGCTTACTGGCCGCGCACCGCGTCGGCGACGGCCTGCTCCATGACCTTCTGGCCGATCCAGCCGGTGTACAGCTGCGACACCGTGCCGTCGCCCTTGATGATGACGAGCATCGGGGGTTGGTTGACCCTGATCTGCGCGAGAAGGTCGCCCAGCTCAGGCACCTGGCGCGCTTCGAAATTGAAGAAGGAGGCACTCGCGGCGTACTGCGCCTTGACCTTGTTGAAGTTGTCCAGCATCTCCTGATCCGCCGAGGCGCCCTTCACGTAGACCAGAAGGATGACGCCGCGCTGGTCCTGAAGCGGTTCGGCCACGAACTTGGGCGTCGTCTCGCTGGCTTGTACGGTCACGGGGGCGTATCCCGTGATGCCGAAGCTGCCGGCCGTGTTCAAGTTGCCCTGCTGCGTGGTCGCGGCGGTCGTCGTCGAATCGACGGCGAGGACCCGGATGGCGGTGAACCCGCCGAGGATCGCGAGACCGCACACCAGGATCACAAGCAGCGCGATCAGAAACGAACGGTTCCGTGCCACCATCCCCATCTCCGTCCTCCGAAGGATAAAGGCTCCACCTTGCCGTGCTCGCTTAGTTCTCGAACCTGCTCTCGCAGGTGGGTGCCCTCTCGACACGTCCACGGACGGGCCGAAGACGGGCTCCCAATGTGTTCGTGTTGGCTCGAGAATGCCACGAGGTCACGCACAAGGTCGAGCCCAGCCATCCTAGCAAACGCGAACACTTTCGCCAAAGGCATCGGCAAACCTGCGCAAGGCTTGAGCGTCGGCTGTCGCCAGAGGAGGCGCGACGGGGGTCGGCAGCACGCCCCGACAGGTCCCCTGCCGACCATTGACTAGCCCAGACGCAGGTGCAGTTCGCGCAACTGCTCGGCGCTCACCGAGCCCGGCGCCCCGGTCATGGGGTCGCTGCCCGAGGCCGTCTTCGGGAAGGGGATGACTTCGCGGATCGAGTCCTCGCCGGCGAGCAGCATGACGAGGCGGTCGAGACCGAGTCCGATCCCCCCGTGCGGCGGCGCGCCGTACTCGAGCGCCTCCACCATGAACCCGAAGGCGCTCTCGATGCGCGCCTCGTCGAGGCCCAGGGCGCGCAGCACGGCGCGCTGCACCTCGGGGTCGTGGTTGCGCAGCGAGCCCGAGCCGAGCTCGACGCCGTTCAATACGAGGTCGTACTGGGCGCCGTAGACCTTGAGCGGCTCGGTCTGGAGCAGCGCCAGCGTCTCGTCGGTCGGCAGGCTGAACGGGTTGTGTCCGTAGGTCAGCCGACCGGTCTCGGAGTCGACTTCGAACAGCGGGAACTCGATGACCCAGAGGGGAGCCCAGCGCCGCGACGGGGCCGGCGCCAGCCGCGCGATGAGCTCCGCGCGCAACGCGCCGAGCACCGGCGCGGCCGCGCCGGCCTGGTCCGCGGCGAACACTATCAGGTCGCCGGACTCGGCCGCGGTCCGTTCGACGAGCGCCGCCTGTTCGACCTCGCCGAGGAACTTCACGATGGGGCCGCGCAGGCTGCGCCCCTCCTCGACGTAGACGTAGGCCATGCCCTTCGCGCCATTGGCCTTGGCGATGTCGGTGAGGGCGTCGATCTGCGCCCGGGAGAGCGATGCCGCCCCAGGCGCCCGGATCGCCCGCACGCAGCCGCCGGCGTCGACGGCGCCCTTGAAAACTTGGAATCCGCTGGCCGCGAACACGTCGGAGAGCTCGACGATCTCGAGGCCGAAGCGCAGGTCCGGCTTGTCGGAGCCGTAGCGCAGCATCGCCTCGTCGTAGGTGAGCACGGGCAGCGGCGCCTCGAAGGGCTGGCCGACGGCGGCAAAGACGGCCGCGAACACGCCCTCGATGAGGGCCCGGATCGCGGCCGCGTCCATGAACGACATCTCGAGGTCGATCTGGGTGTGCTCGGGCTGGCGGTCGGCGCGCAGGTCCTCGTCCCGGAAGCAGCGCGCCATCTGGTAGTAGCGATCCATGCCCGCGACCATGAGGATCTGCTTGAAGAGCTGCGGCGACTGAGGGAGCGCGTAGAACTTGTGCGGCTGCAGCCGGACGGGCACGAGGAAGTCGCGGGCGCCCTCGGGCGTGGACTTGGTGAGTACGGGGGTCTCGAGCTCGAGGAAGCGCTGCTCGTGCAGATAGGCGCGCGCCGCCTGCACGACCGTGTGGCGAAGCACCATGTTGGCGAGCATCGGCGCGCGCCGCAGGTCGAGGTAGCGGTACTTCAGCCGCAGCGTCTCGTCGACCTCGCCGCCCTCAGACCCCTCGATCTCGAAGGGCGGCGTCTTCGCGGCGTTCAGCACCGTGATCTCATCCACCCGGACCTCGACCTCGCCGGTCGGCAGGCTGGGATTCACGGTCTCGGCAGAGCGCGCGACGACGGTGCCGTGCGCCGCGATCACGAACTCGCCGCGCACCGTCTCGGCGACGGCGTGCGCGCCGGGCGTCTGCGACGGGTCGGCCACGAGCTGGACGATCCCCGTCCGGTCACGCAGGTCGATGAAGATCAGGCCGCCGTGGTCGCGGCGGTGCGCGACCCAGCCGGCCAGGCGGACCTCGCGGCCGACGTCCTCGCGGCGCAACTCGCCGGGATAGGCATCGCGCAGCATCAGGCCTCCTCGCCGCTCGCCGCGCCATCGTCGACGGCGCCCAGCCGGTCATCGCGGGCCGCGCCGGCGTCGGGCCGCGCGGTGCGCCCGCCGTCGCCGCTGTGCCCGGCGAACCAAGCCGCGAGCGTCGCCACCGGGACGGTGTGCTCGCGACCCTCGCCTCCCAGCTCCTTCACGCGCACCGCGTCGGGCGGCAACTCTTCCAGGCCGACGAGCACGGCGTGGGCCGCGCCGCTGCGGCCGGCCTGCTTGAGCTGGCCCTTGACGCTGCGCGCGGCCAAGTCCAGCTCGACGGCCAAGCCGGCGCGGCGCAGCTGCTCGGTCACGTCGAAGGCGTCGTGGCGCGCCGCGTCGGAGAACGTCACGACGAAGGCGTCGGGCGTCGACACGGCGCCGACGCCCGCCGTCATCGCGAGTGTGATGCGCTCCAGCCCGGCGCCGAACCCGACGCCTGGGGTCGGTGGCCCACCGATCTGCTCGACCAGGCCGTCATACCGCCCGCCGCCCCCGACGCCGCTCTGGGCGCCGAGCTTGTCCGAGCTGAACTCGAAGGTGGTGCGGGTGTAGTAGTCCAGGCCGCGCACGAGGCGGAAGTCGATCCGCGGATCGAGACCGATACGCCGCAGCAGCGCGAGCACGGTGTCGAAGTGCTCGTGGCAGGCGGCGCACAGGTGGTCGACGATGTGCGGCGCCTCGTCCATCACCGCGCGGCACGACTCGACCTTGCAGTCGAACGTGCGCAGGGGGTTCAGGACGATGCGCTCACGGCACTCGCCGCACAACTCGGTCTCGTGCCCACGAAGATACGCGCGCAACTCTTCTATGTAGGCCGGCCGGCACTCCCGGTCGCCCATGCTGTTGACCGCCAGGCGCAGGCCTTCAACGCCGAGCTCGGCGAAGAGGCGCGCGAGGACCGCGATCACCTCGGCGTCGACGGCCGGGTCGTCTGACCCGAGCGCCTCGACGCCGAGCTGGTAATGCTCGCGGTGGCGCCCCGCCTGGGGCCGCTCGTAGCGGAACATCGGCGCGTAGTACCAGAGCTTCACCGGCTGCGGCCACTTGTGCAGGCCGTGCTCGGCGTAGAGGCGACAGATCGGCGCGGTGCCCTCGGGGCGCAGCGTCAGCGAGCGTCCGCCCTTGTCTTCGAACGTGTACATCTCCTTGCGCACGATGTCGGTCGCCTCGCCGACGCCACGCTGGAACAAGCCTGTCTCCTCGAACTCGGGCGTGACCGCGTGGTGGTAGCCGTAAGAGCCGAAGACGCGCGCCGCGACGGCGACGATGGCGTCGCGGCGCGCGGCGTCATCGGGCAGCAGGTCGTACGTGCCCTTGGGCGCCCGCGGGGCGTTCACCAGCGGTGACCGGGGTCGTAGCGCAGCGGCGACAGGAACGGGTTGAGGGCGAGCTCGCGGCCGAGCGACGTGTCCGGACCGTGGCCGCAGTGGACGGCCGTGTCGGCCGGGAAGCGTCGGACCAGATCGGCGACGGAGTTCAGGAGGGCGTCCATGTTTCCGCCGGGCAGGTCGGTGCGGCCTACGCTGCCGGCGAAGAGGAGGTCGCCGACGAAGAGGTGCTCGTCGATCGCGAAGGTGTAGGCGCCGCGCGAGTGGCCCGGCGTGGGGATCGCGGTCACCGGCAGCGGCAGGTCGAGCTGCTGCTCGCCGTCGAGCAGCACCGGATCGGTGACCGGCTCGATCTCGAACCCGACCATGGCGCCGAGGCCGCCGTCGGCCATCTGGCCGGCGTCCTCGGCGCCCACGTACACCGGGACGCCGTAGTGCTTCGCGAGCGGGGCGACCGCGCCGAAATGGTCGAAATGCCCGTGCGTCACGAGGACGGCCGCCGGCGCGAAGCCGAGCTCGTCGAAGGCCTCGATCACCACCGGCGCCTCGTCGCCGGGATCGACCACGAGGCCGGTCGTCTCGGCCACGACCAGGAAGCAGTTGGCCTGCAGGGGGCCGAGCGGCAGCGGGAACACGTCGAACGGTTGGGTCATCAGGTCCTCGAGGGGTCGGCTTCGGCCGCTGACTCTACCAGCAGGGGGTTTGAGCGTCGACCGCGCCGGCTCTGTCAGCCGATCACGCGGTAGGCGTCGTAGACGGTCGAGACCGAACGGATGTTGGCGAGGATGTTCTCGAGCTGCCGCACGTCGCCGACTTCGAGGGTGAAGCGGTCGCGCACGACGCCGTCGGGGAGTGTCTGCATCGAGCCGCCCGTGATGTTCACACCCGAGTCCGAGAGCGTGCGCGCGAGGTCCTCGAGCAGGTGGTTGCGGTCCAGGGCCTCGACCTGGACCTCCACGCGGAAGGGCATGCCGCCGAGCCCTTGCCACCCCACCCTGGTGAAGCGCTCGGGGTTCTTCATCAGAGCCTTCGCGTTCTTGCAGTCCACTCGGTGGATGGTGATGCCCTTGCCCAGCGAGATGTAGCCGACGATCTCGTCGCCCGGGATCGGCTTACAGCACTTGGCCATCCTCACCATGATGTCGCTCATGCCTTCGACGGCGATGCCGAACTCGCCCGAGGTCGCTTGCGGCTCTTCTTCGCTGCCCGGCGCGGGCCGCTGCGGCAGCATCTCGGGCGGGGGCGTGGCTTCTTTGATCGTGCCGGCGCGTTGCATCACCTTGTTGGCGATCGTCTTCACGGCGACACGCCCCGAGCCGATCGCGACATAGAGGTCCTCCGGCTTCGAGAAGCCGACCTCCTTCACGATCTGCGTGAACACCTTGCTGCCGAGCAGCTTCGCCGCCGGCAGCCCCTCGCGGCGCAGCGTCTCCTGCAGCAGGTCGCGGCCGGAGTGCTCGCTGTCCTCGCGCTGCTCGCGGCGGAAGAACTGGCGCACCTTCTGCTTGGCGCGCGGCGTGGCTACGAGGTCGAGCCAATCCCGCGAGGGCCCGCGGCTCGACTTCGAGGTGATGATCTCGACGATGTCGCCCGAACGCAGCTTGTGGTGCAGCGGGACGATGCGGCCGTTCACCTTGGCGCCCACCGTGTGAGTGCCCACGTCGGTGTGGACGGCGTAGGCGAAATCGATGGGCGTGGCCCCCGCCGTGAGACTCTTGACGTCGCCCTTTGGCGTGAACACGAAGACCTCATCCTCGAAGAGGTCGATCTTGAGCGTGTCCATGAACTCGCGGGGGTCGCCCGTCTCGGACTGCCACTCCATCATCTGGTGCAGCCAGGCGAGCTTGTCGGGGTCGCGCTCGCCCTTCTCCTTGTAGAGCCAGTGCGCCGCGACGCCGAACTCGGCGGTCTGGTGCATGTCGAAGGTACGGATCTGGATCTCGAGCGGCTTGCCCCCGGGGCCGATCACCGTCGTGTGCAAGGACTGGTACATGTTGAACTTGGGCATCGCGATGTAGTCCTTGAACCGGCCGGGGATCGGCTTCCAGATGCTGTGGATGATGCCGATGGCGCCGTAGCAGTCCTTCACCGACTCGACCGTGACGCGCAAGCCGGTGAGGTCGAAGATCTCGTTGAACTCCTTGCCGCGCCGGCTCATCTTCACGTAAATGGAGTAGAAGTGCTTGGCGCGGCCCGAGATCTCGGCAGTGATGCCGGCGCGCGCCAGTTCGGTGCGCAGGAACTCGCCGGCCTCCTCGACGAAGTCCTCACGGTCGGCGCGGCGCTGCGCCACCCACTTCTGGATCTCCTGGTACTTGCGGGGGTGCAGCGCGGCGAAGGCGAGGTCCTCGAGCTGCCACTTCATGTTGTGGATGCCGAGCCGGTGCGCCAGCGGCGCGTAGACCTCGAGCGTCTCCTTGGCCTTCTGGATCTGCTTCTGCTTGCTCAGGTAGCCGAGCGTGTGCATGTTGTGCAGGCGGTCGCAGAGCTTGATGAGGATCACGCGGATGTCGGTCGACATCGCGACGATCATCTTGCGGTAGTTCTCGGCCTGCTCCTCCTCCTGGGAGGTGAAGTGCATCTTGGTCAGCTTGGTGACGCCGTCGACGAGCATCGCGATCTCGTCGCCGAACTGCTCCTGGATCCAGGTGATGGGCGTGCCCGTGTCTTCGACCACGTCGTGGAGGAGGGCCGCGGCGATGGTGACCGAGTCGAGGTTGAGCTCGGCGGCGTTGAGGGCGGTCCCCACAGGGTGATGGATGTAGGCCTCGCCGCTCTTGCGCTGCTGGCTGCCGTGGAGCAGGCAGGCCGCGGCGAACGCGCGCTGGATCAGCTCGCGGTCGGGCTCGGGGTCGTAACGCTCGATGGCGGCGAAGAGCTCGTCGAGGAGCGGCTGGTACTGCTCCGGGACGTGCTCTAGCGCGGCCGCGTCAGGCAGGCCGTCAGATACGCCCGTGTGTGGAACCGTCTGCGCCATGCGCGATACGTCTCGATGGTCGTCATGTCGGCCTTGTGCTGCGGCCGCTTCAGCCCGTAGGTGTCGCCCTCCACCCGCAGGAGCCCCGCCGCCCGCAGCGTCTGCAGGGCGGCCGCGAGGGTGACGACCGGGGTCAGGAACGGCCCCTGGGCAAGAAGTTCCTGCTCGAGCCGGTCGTCAAACCGGCCGCCTCCCGTCGACAGCGCCCGCCAGACCGAGCGGAGCGTCGCGTCGAGGTCGTAGCCGGCGGCGAGCACCTTCTCGGTGAAGTGTACGTCAGCCTCGCCCCAAACTGAATGCACCCAGGCGTCGGGCGCCGCCGCCACGACCGCGTCGTGCAGGGCGGCGCTGAAGGGTGGGTCCAGGAAGACGACATGCCGGAAGGCGGCGACGAGATCGCGGCGGCGCGCCGCCAGGTCGACGCCGGCCATGACGACGTCGGGAGCGTCAGCCTCGGCGTGAGGCAACGCGGGACCAAGGGCCGTCGCGCCGACGAGGGCAGGCGCGGGCACGGCGGAGGCAACGCGCTGTGCGCAGGCGGCCTGCACGTACATGCCGCGACGACCCAGGGCCTCGGGCAGGGCGTCGCGGCCGAGCAGCGGTCGGCGACGAGCCACGTCGGCCACGAGCACGAGGACGGGCTCTCCGGTCGCAGCGAGCGCGGTGATGGTCGAGACCGCGGGGCGGCCGCGGCGGTCGAGCAGGCGCCCGTCACGGCGGGCCTGCTCGACCGCCGCAGCCGCCTCCTCTTCCCCGCCCTCGGGCCACTCCTCGCCGAGCACTGCGGCCCACAGGTCCTGCCCCGTGAGCCGCTCGTGGCAGCTGCCGTCGCAGCCCGTCGCGCAGAGATCGGCGTCGTCCTCCCCGAGGCGGTGCAGCGCCTTGACCTCGACCTGGGCGCTGGTCGTGCCGTTGTATGTGTTCGCGCCCAGCGTGAGGACGGCGTCGTAGCGGCCCGGCTCGCTCACCTGCTGAAGCCCGTCGAAGTTGAAGTGCACTGCCGCGCACGAGGCTCCGTCGCACTTCACGCGGTACTGCAGGTGGCGCCGGTCGCGGGTGAGCCGGGGGGAGGCGACGCTTGCGTTGTGCAACAGGAGCTGGACGCGCGCGTTGCCGAAGCCATGCGGCGCGAGCTGGTCGAGCTCGTCGGCGAGCTCGAGCGTGAGCTCGTCGCCGCACACGATCGCGTCGACCCGGCGCCGCCTGGTCAGGTCGTCCTCGCCGAGGGCCGCCGCGGCCTGCGCGACGAAGGCCTCGCGAAAGGCGGGGACCCGGGCGGCCTCGAGGCGCAGCCCGCAGGCCGCCCTGTGCCCGCCGTAGGCAAGCAGATGCTCCGCCGAAGCGTGCACCGCAGCGAGCAGGTCGAAAGCCGGGATGCTGCGGCCCGACCCCTTGGCCATGCCCTCGCTCTCGCTGAGCAGGATCGCCGGCCTGTTGAAGCGCTCCGCGATGCGCGAGGCGACGATGCCGACGACGCCCTCGTGCCAATCGGGCGACGACAGCACGAGGGCGGGCGGCAGCGGCTCGGGCACCTGCTCGGCCGCCGCGGCGAAGATCGCCCGCTCGATCTCCTGCCGCTCGCGGTTGAGCTCGTTGAGGCGGAGCGCGAGCGGCAACGCGGTCTCGCGGTCGGCGCAGGCGAGCAGCTCGAGCGCCAGCGACGCGTCCTCGAGGCGGCCGGCGGCATTGAGGCGGGGGGCGAGGCGGAAGCCGATCACCCCCGCCGTGACCTCGCCGGCCTTCGCGCCGCTGACCTCGAACAGGGCTGCAAGGCCGGGCCGGGGCGCGCTTCGCAGGCGGCCGAGGCCCATGGCCACGAGAGAGCGGTTCTCGCCGATGAGCGGCACGATGTCGGCGACCGTGCCGATCGCCACGACGTCGGTGAAGGGACGCAGCGCGAGGGGTACGTCGACCCTGTCCTCGCCGCGCGGCTGCAGCAGCGCATGCGCGAGCTTGAAGGCGACTCCCACGCCGGCGAGCTGCGGGAAGGGCGCCCCTTCGAGCTTGGGGCTCGCCACGATGCAGTCCGGCAGCTCGCCCTCGATCTCGTGGTGGTCGGTGACGATCACATCCATGCCTAGCGTCTTGGCCAGGGCCACCTCGTCACGCGCCCCGATGCCGCAGTCGACCGTCACCAGCAGCCGCACGCCCTCGGCGGCGAGCTCCTCGACGGTGGCGGGCAGGACGCCGTACCCCTCCGTGAACCTGTTCGGCAGACGCCAGCGCACGTCGGCACCCAGGTCTCTCAGGATCCCGACGAGGAGGAAGGTCGCGGTGATGCCGTCGGCATCGTAGTCGCCGTGCACGGCAATGGGTTCGCCGCGCTGCAGCGCCTTGTCGATCCGGCTCCTGGCCGCGGCGATGCCGGGCAGCAGGTAAGGGCTGTCCATGAGGTGGTCGGGACGGAGGAAGGCGCTCGCCGCGGCGGCGTCGTCGAAACCCCGACGCACCAGGATCTGGGCGAGGGTCTCGCTGATGTCGAGTTCGGCAGCGAGGCGGCGCGCCGACGCGTAGTCCACCGGATGGATGCGCCAGGAGCCCTCGTCGATCACGCCAGCATCACGGACAGAGTCTACCGCGCGAGGCCGACGGATGCGCCGGCGACGAACGGCTCAGCCGTCGCGCGGCGCGCCGTCGCCGGGCGGCTGCTCGCCGCCGGCTGGTCCTTCGACGTTCGCCGCTTCAGCCGGCAGCTCGACGGTCACCGGCTCGACCGGCTGCTCCACGGTCACCGCCTCCGCGGGGATCTCCACAGTCACCGGCTCGGCTGGCGTCTCGAGCGTCTCGTCTGGCGCCGGCGCCGGCGTCTCGAGCGTCTGGTCCTGCGCCGGCGGCTCGACCGCCACGACCGGGATCGGCGCCGCGACCCGGGGAGCTTGCGCCTCGGCTTCTCTGAGCCGGCGGTAGGTGCTTTCCAGCTCGCCTTCGAGCTTCCGGTGCCTGTTACCACCCTCGAGGCGTCCCAGGGTCCAGCCGGCAACCGCCGCGAGGCCGACGCCCGCGGCGGCGGCGACCGAAAGCCAGAAGAGAGACACCGAGACCGTGCCGGCAAGCAGGTCGATGTCGACCATGACGTCGGCGTTGAACGCGCCGATCAAGACGAGCACGCCGGCGACGACCCCCAGGATGATGAGTGCGTTCTTCATGTGCCCCTCACCGCGTTGTGGTCGCGAGTATACCAACGTGGAGGTGTACGCCTTGCGCCTTCAGCGCCCCCTGCGACAGCAGGTCGATGCCGGCCGCGCGCCGGGCCGGATAGCCCGTCGAACGATACCGCGCGCGCTCAGCCCTCGAGCAGCTGCACCTCGGCGCGCCCGCGGGCGCGCTCCAGCCAGCGCTCGAGCTCCTTGAGGCGCGCCCTCTGGTCGAGCTCCTTGCGCAGCGCGGCCTCGACCTTGGCGAACGGGGTGACCTGTTCGGCGCGACGGTCGTAGAGCTTCAGGACGTACCAGCCACCGGGTCCTTCGACCACGTCCGAGAGCTGTCCGGGCTCGAGCCTGGCGACAGCTTCGGCGAGCGGCCCGGGCAGCGAGTCTGCGCGCACCCAGCCGAGCATGCCGCCGCTCTGTTTCGTCGCCGGGTCGACGCTGTACATGCGCGCCATCTCGTCGAATGCGGCGCCCTTGACGAGCTTCTCGTGCACCCCGTTCGCCGCATTGATGCCGCGGAAGGCGATACTGCCGAGGCGAACGGCGGCAGGCTCAGTGAAGACTTCATCCCGGTGGCGCTCGTAGAAGCTTCGTACGGCCGCGTCGCCGGCGGCCACGTCGGGGAACTTGGCGTCACGGAGGCGGTCGCGCAGCAGACCGTAGGAAGAACCGTCGCGAAGCTGCTGCTGCGTCATCTTGACACTCTCGAGCATCGCGGCCAGCAGGTCGGCGCCCCCGAGCCGGTCGCGGACCTCGCCGATGCGCGCCCTGATGTCCGCGTCGCCCACACTGAGGCCGAGCCGCTCCGCCTCGCGCGTGACGAGGACCCGCTCGATCGCCTCGTCAAGCGCCGCCTTGGCCGCCTTCTTCGTGTCGACCGCCTGCCCCGCGAGGCGCCGCTCGGCGAGCACCTGGTCGACGTCGGCCTGCGTCACGGGCTCGCCGTCGACGCGTGCCAGGACGGCGGGCGACGACGTCGTCCCGCCGTCCCCGTCTCCGCCGCAGGCGGCAAGGAGCGCCAGACACGCGAGCAGCGCCAGCACGGCGGCCGCCAGACCGACGAGGCGCAGCGAGACCGGCCGGTGGTCCGACGGGCGATGGTGATGATGGATCGGTGCGACGTTCATACGATCAGCTGAAGCGGCCAAGGCACGGCGGCCGCACGTGAAGCGGTCAGGGCGACTCGCCGGCATCCTTTTCGCGCTGGAACGCGCGCGCGCCTGTGGCGTCATCGGGCGCCGCGTCGAGGAAGGGCTTCTCGCTCACGCTGCGCTTGCCATCGTGGAAGCGGGCCGGGAAGTAGCAGGCGACCTCGTGGTGCTCGCCCTCCATCGCCGCCCGTGCTCGCCAGCGTCGGCATCGCGGTCGTGCAGATCTCGTGCGCCCGCGGACACCGCGGATGGAACACGCAACCGCTGGGCGGGATTGGCGGGGCTCGGCACGTCGCCCTCGAGGATGATGCGCCGCCGCGCGCGCTCGGTACGCGGGTCGGGGATCGGCACGGCCGAGAGCAGGGCCTCGGTGTAGGGGTGCTGCGGCCGGTCGTAGAGCACGTCGCTGCCGGCGATCTCGACGATCTTGCCGAGGTACATCACGGCGACGCGGTCGGAGATGTGCTTGACCACCGAGAGGTCGTGCGCGATGAACGAGGTAGGTGAGGCCCAGCTCGTCCTGCAGGTCCTCGAGCAGGTTGATGACCTGGGCCCGGATCGAGACGTCGAGGGCGCTGACCGGCTCGTCGCAGACGATGAACTTCGGGTTGAGCGCGAGGGCGCGGGCGATGCCGATGCGCTGGCGCTGCCCGCCCGAGAACTCGTGCGGATACCGCTCGGCGTGCTCGGCGCTGAGGCCGACGGTCTCGAGCAGCTCGAACACGCGCTTCTTGCGCTCCTCGTCTGTCCCGATGCCGTGGATGCGCAGCGGCTCGCCGATGATGTTCTTCACGCGCATGCGCGGGTTCAGCGAAGCGTAGGGGTCCTGGAAGATGATCTGCATGTCGCGGCGCAGGCGCTGGAGGTCGCTGCGTGAGGCGTTGGTCACGTCGGTGCCGTCGAACGTGACGCGGCCGGCGGTCGGCGCGATGAGCCGCAGGATCGCGCGGCCGGTGGTGGACTTGCCGCAGCCGCTCTCGCCGACGAGCCCGAGCGTCTCGCCCTGTCTCGATCGAGAAGCGAGATGTCGTCGACCGCGTAGACGTGACCGGTGGTCCGCTTGAGCACGCCGGTCTTGATAGGGAAGTACTTCTTCAGATGCTGGACCTCGAGCAGGCTCACGCGACCCGCTCCTTGAAGCGCGGGATGCTGGCGCGGATCTGCTCGCGCTCGGCCTTGGGGATCCAGCAGTGCACGCCGTGCTCCGGGCCGACCACCTCGTGCGCGGGCCAGCTCGTCGCGGCACTGCGGGCCGCTCGTAGGCGCAGCGCCCGACGAACGGGCAGCCCGGGCGGCAGCAGGAGCAGGTCCGGCGGCTGGCCCTTGATCGGCGTCGAGCCGCGTGCTTCTCGGTCGAGGTCGAGACGCGGCAGCGAGCCGAGCAGGCCCCACGTGTACGGATGATGCGGCGTTGTAGAAGATCTCGTCGATCGGCCCGTACTCGACGGTGCGGCCGCCGTACATGACCATCACCTTGTCGGCGATCTCGGCGACGACGCCGAGGTCGTGGGTGATGAGGATCACGCCGCGTGCTGGTACTGCGCCTGCATCTCCCTCATCACGTCGATGATCTGGGCCTGGATGGTGACGTCGAGCGCCGTCGTCGGCTCGTCGGCGATCAGGATGTCGGGGTTGCAGCTGATCGCCATGGCGATCATGGCGCGCTGCCGCATGCCGCCGGAGAACTCGAAGGGGTACTGGTTGACGCGCTTGCCTTCGCGTCGGGGATGCCGACGCGCGCGAGCAGCTCGGCGGCCAGCTCCCACGCCTCGTCCTTGCGACTTGTCCTGGTGCAGCGATGATCGCCTCGGCGATCTGGTCGCCGATCTTGAAGACCGGGTTCAGGCTGGTCATCGGGTCCTGGAAGATCATCGCGATGTCGTTGCCGCGGACGTCGCGCATCTCGTCCTCGCTCGAGCGTGCGCAGGTCGCGGCCGTGCGAGCAGGATGTCGCCGGCGACGACCTTGCCCGGCGGGTCGGGGATCAGCCGCATGAGCGACAGCGCCGCGACCGTCTTGCCCGAGCCGGACTCGCCGACGATGCCGAGCGTCTCTTCGTGGTCGAGCGTGAAGCTCACGCCGTTGACCGCCTTGACCACGCCGGCGTGGGTGAAGAAGTGGGTCGAGAGGTCCGTGACCTCGAGCAGGCGTTCAGCCACGTGCTACTCCTTCAGCTTCGGGTCGGTGGCGTCGCGCAGGCCGTTGCCGAACGAGATGAACCCGAACACGGTGACCGTCAGCAGCGACGCTGGGGAACAAGACCATCCACCAGCTCCCCGCCCACAGGTAGTTGCAGGTAGTCGGCGATCATCTTGCCCCAGCTCGCGTTGGGCGGCTGGATGCCGATGCCGAGGAAGCTCAGGGCGGCCTCGGTGACGATGGCGCCGCCGACGGACATGGCCATGGTGACGTAGACGGGAGCCATGCTGTTGGGCAGCACGTGCCGGAAGATGATGCGCAGGTCGCTGGCGCCCTGGGCGCGCGCGGCCTCGACGTACTCCATGGCCTTGACGCTCAGGACCTGCCCGCGGACGAGGCGCGCGAAGCTCGCCCAGCTGAGGATGCCGATGGCGAGGAAGACGTTCACGAAGCCGGGGCCGAGCACGGTCATGATGAGCAGCACGAACAGGATGTACGGGATAGGCGAAGAAGATGTCGGCCAGTCGCATGATGACGCTGTCGACCACCCCCCCGTAGTACCCCGAGACCGGCCCCGCGATAAGCCCGATGACCAACGCGATGGCGACGGCGATGACGCCGACGAGCAGCGAGATGCGTGTCGCGACCAGGGCGCGCGAGAGGATGTCGCGGCCGAGGTAGTCGGTGCCCATGGGGTGCTCGAAGCTCGGCGGCGAGCCGTGGCCGTCGGCGACTAGCGTCGTAGTTGACCGCGTTCGGGTCGTACGGCGTGAGCCCGCGGCCGTCGGTGAGCGGATAGGCGATCACCTGGATGATGCCCGACGACCATGAAGACGATGATGATGCCGAGCCCGACGAGGGCGAGCTTGTTCTTCTTGAGCCGCCGCCACGTGTCGGCCCAGGGGCCGAGCGGCTTGGCGTCGCCAGCCCTCGGCCATCGCGCGGCCTGGCCTCGAGGATGTCCAGCTCGCTGACGCCGCTGACGCCGGCCACCTCGTCGATGTTCGACGAGCCGTGGAGCGCGGGCTTCTCGCCGTAGTCGTCGCCGGCCACGCTACTCCTCCAGCCTGATGCGCGGGTCGACCGGCCGCGTAGCCGAGGTCGACGAACAGGTTCGCGAACACGTAGACGACGGTGGCGAACAGGACGCCGCCGGCGATGACCGGCGCGTCGCGGCGCCCGATCGCCTCGTAGATCATGAGGCCGATGCCCGGGCGCGAGAACACCGTCTCGGTGAGGATCGCGCCGCCCATGAGGGCGCCGAGGTCGATGCCGGCGATCGTCATGACGGGGATGACGGCGTTCTTGAAGGCGTGCTTGCCGACGACCTTGCGCTCGCGCGAGTCCCTTGGCGCGCGCCGTGCGGATGTAGTCGGAGCGGATCACCTCGAGCATCGAGGCGCGCTGCATGTACGAGATGTACGCCACCTCGATGAGGCCCAGCGTGACGGCCGGCAGCACCAGCGTCATGAAGCTCTCCCACGAGGCCGGGATGATCCAGAGCACGTTCTCGCCGGCGCCGGTGAGCGGGAAGATGTCGATCCCCGTCCACTGCGTCAGCTTGAGGCCGAAGAACCACTGCATGAAGACGCCGAGCACGAACACGGGGATGCCCCAGATGATGAGCGCCGAGGTGGTGAGCGCCGTGTCCCAGAACGTGTACTGGCGCAAGGGCGGAGTAGATGCCGAGCGGGATGCCGAGCATCTCGATGAGGACGGCCGCGATGCGCGAGCTGGATCGTGTTCGGGCGCGTTCTCCTTGATCATCTCGGAGACGTCCTGCTGCAGGTAGTAGGACTCGCCCAGGTCGCCCTGCGCCACGCCCGTTGACCCACACCCCGTACTGCACGTAGACGGGCTTGTCGAGACCCTTCTGCTCGCGGATCGCCTGGATCTTCTCGGCGCGTCGCGTTCTTGCCGGCGAGCATGCGCGCCGGGTCGCCCGGGATCACGTACAGCATGACGAACGTGATGACGCTGACCCCGAAGAGGACGATGAACAGCTGCAGCAGCCGTCTGACGATATAGGACAGCATCGCGCTACTTTACCTCAGCCTGGACGTCGACCGTGCATCCCCGGTAACGGCCGCGCGAACAGCTGCGACCGGCCCGGAAAACGGCGGTGGCCCGCCGCTGGTCACCAGCGGCGGGCCACCACTGTAACGGCCGCGCTGCAGTCTAGATATTCACGACTGCATACGCAAGCCGCACACGGCCTGTCGGGTCCTTACTTGACCCACATCTTCCAGAAGTCGATCTGCGCCATCGGGTCGTGCACGAAGCCGCCGAGGCGGTTGTTGGTCATGCGGAAGACCCGGTAGTAGTAGATCGGGATGCACGGCGCGTCCGTCGAGCATGAGCTTCTCGGCCTGCAGGTAGAGGTTGCGGCGCTGCGTCTCGTCCGTCGTCTGACGGGCCTGGACGACCAGGTCGTCGAACTCGGGGTTGTTGTAGAACGTGTACATCGTCGCCGACTGCGAGCTGTGGAACAGCGGGTAGAGGAAGTTGTCCAGCGACGGGTAGTCGGCGATCCAGCCCATGCGGAAGACCTGCGCGCTGCTCGCGTCGCCCTTCTCGCTCTTGGCGAGCATGTCGAGGTAGGTGCCCCACTCGTAGTTCGAGAGCTCGATGTCGAAGCCGACGGCCTTCCAGCCGGCCTGCAGCACCTCGGCCGATCTTCTGGTGGCCCTCGTCGGTGTTGTACCAGTACGCGGAGCGTCGGCACGTCGCCGATGCCGGCGACGATCTCCTTGGCCGCCTCGGGGTCGTACGAGTACGGCGACTGGTCGGGCTCGTAGCCCGGGATGCCCTCGGGGACGATGCCGGTGGCCGGCAGCGACGACGCCCTCGTTGACGACGTTGATGACGTTCTCGGCGTCGGTCGACATCGTCAGGGCCTTGCGGAGCTCGAGGCCCTGGTCGCCGCCGGAGCGCCGACGATCGGGTTGTTCATGTTGAAGCCGTACGAACGCGGTCGAGAGCTCGGCCACTGTCTTGGCGGTCCACTCGCCGCTCGTGACCTCCGGCATGGTCTCGGCGACCGCGACCTGGCCCGGCGGCACGGCGCAGTAGTCGATCGTGCCCTTCTGGAACTCGAGCCACTGCGTCGAGCGTCTCGGGGATGATCTGGCATGTAGACCTCGTCGAGGTACGCGGCGTTCTCGGTGTCCCAGTAGTCCGGGTTCTTGACGAGGTCGATGTAGCGGTTGTTCTTCCACTCCTTGACCATGAACGGGCCGGTGCCGACGGGCTTGCGGTTGTAGTCCTTGGCGCCGATCTCGTTGATGTAGTCGACCGGCGTGACCGAGGCGACCGGGTGGCCGAGGGTCTGCGCGAACTCGGCGAACGCGTAGCGCAGCGTGACCTCGAGCGTGTAGTCGTCGATCGCCTTGACGCCGGTGAGGCCGTCCTTGCTGTCCCAGTAGCCGCCGTCGTCGGCGCCCTTGATCGGGGCGAGGACGTACGACGTGTAGGAGCCGTTGTCCGGATCGGTCGCGCGGTTCCACGAGTCGACGAAGTCCTGGGCGACGACCTCACGGCTGACCGGCGCCTGGAACATGACGCCCTTCTTCAGCTTGAAGGTCCAGACGGTCGCGTCCTCGTTGGGCTCCCAGCTCTCGGCGATCTTCGGCACGGCCTGCATGCCGCCGCTGTCGTCCTGCTCGTAAGCGACGAGGCCCTCGAGCACGTTGTGGGCGACCTGCCAGCCTTCGCTCTCCTGCACGCCGACGGCGTCGATCGCCAGCGGGTTGGCGGCCATGGCGAAGTTGTAGACGCCGCCCGGCTTGGGCGTGCCTTCGTCGGTCGTGGTGCCGGTGCCCTCGTCCTCCGCCGCAAGCCGCGAGCGCGACCATGGCGACCGCGAGCGACGACCACGAGCACGAGCAGCGCGGCCCATCGCTTGTTGAGGTTCTTCACTCTGACCTCCTTGGTGATCAGAAACGTCTTCCCCTGGTTTCATTCCGGCCCGGACGGGCCGCCTGGACGGGAGAGGATCCCCCGGCTGCCAAGCCTAGCCGTCCAGCACCTCCCGTCCGACTGCTTGCCGCACTCTGAAGGGACGTCTGGCCCCTGCGTGGATCTGTGCGCCCCACCCCCTTCCGCGCGCCGCCCTTCGGGGAGCGGTCGCGCCGCCGGAGGAATCAGCCGAGCCTCCACGTCAAGCAGGAACGTGGTGACGAAGAACGTGACGCCGGTGATGATCGTGTAGCGCGTGAGGTTGCGCTCCATGACGCTTGCCTGCGAGGCGAACGAGAAGCCGCTGGAGCTGGCCATGCCGGCGTCCTTGCCCGAGTGCAGCAGGATCAGGACGATGAGCATGATGCTCACGAGAACGTGGGCGACGATGAGGACGCTGGTCAACAAGTTCAGGCTCTCCTCCTCCTAGGCTTGGTCACGCTCGGTTCGCATACCGATGTTACATTCTTGCATCTCATCAGAAGCGAGACAACAGCTGCACAGTGCAAACATGCAGCAGATGGGCAAGGAGCGCAACCGGCGGGCTCGACAAGGGCGTCGCGGGGCGCCAGATGCGAGGCCTCTGCGACCCCGAGTCAGGGCGTGCCAGGTTCGAGCAGCGAGCGGCCGGTCATCTCGGGCGGGGCCGGACGGCCGAGCAGGGCGAGCGACCGTCGGCGCGAGATCGCTGAGACGGCCGTCCGGCCGCACCCGCACGCCGGACACCGTCGCCACGAACGGCACGAGGTTGAGGCTGTGCGCGGTGTTGGGGCTGCCGTCCGGCTCGAGCATGTTGTCGGAGTTGCCGTGGTCGGCGGTGATCAGGCAGACGCCGCCGAGGGCGGCGACGCGGTCGACGACCCTCCCCAGGCACTCGTCGACCGTCTCGACCGCCGTGACGGCGGCGCCGATGTCCCCGGTGTGGCCCACCATGTCGGCGTTGGCGTAGTTCACGACGACGAAGTCGTAGACGCCCGTGTCGAGCTCGTGCACGAGCTGCGTCGGTCACGCCGTACGCGCTCATCTCGGGCTTGTGGTCGTAGGTCGGCACGTCGCGCGGGCTCGGCACGAGGATCGCGCTTCTCGCCCGGGTACGCCTGCTCCACGCCGCCGTTGAAGAAGAAGGTCACGTGCGCGTACTTCTCGGTCTCGGCGATGTGAAGCTGCCGCAGGCCGTCCTCGCTGAGCACCTCCGCCAGGACGTGACGGGGGTGCTCGGGGCCGAACGCCACCGGCAGGGGGAACTCCTTCTTGTACTGCGTCATCGTGACGAAATCGACGGCGGGCGGGCGCGCGCCCCGGTCGAACTCGGCGAAGTCCTTCTCGAAGAAGGCGCGCGTGAGCTGGCGGGCGCGGTCGGGACGGAAGTTGAAGAAGAGGCAGACGTCGCCGTCCTTCACGAGCTTGGCCGGCTCGGGCGCCACGAGAGTGGGGCGCACGAACTCGTCGGTCTCTCCGCGCGCGTAGGCGGCCTGCACCGCCGCCTGCGCGTCGGCGGCGAGGAAGCCCTCGCCGTGAACGAGCGCGTCGTAGGCGAGCTTGGTGCGGTCCCAGCGCCCGTCGCGGTCCATCGCGTAGTAGCGGCCCGCGATCACGCCATAGCGGCCGGTGCCGAGATCGTCCATCGCCTGCTGCACCTCGGCGAGATACGCCGGGGCGCTCCGCGGCAGGGTGTCGCGACCGTCGAGGAAGGCGTGCACCACGACGGAGGCCACCTTCTCGCGCGCGGCCAGCTCGAGACACGCCCGCAGGTGGCCCAGGTCGCTGTGCACGCCGCCACCCGACACGAGCCCCATCAGGTGCAGGGTGCTGCCCCGGCCGGCGGCCTTGGCCATGGCCTGCTCGAGCACGCGATTGTGGAAGAACGAGCCGTCCTCGATGGCCTTGCTGATGCGGGTCAGGTCCTGGTAGACGACCCGGCCCGCGCCGATGTTCAGGTGCCCGACCTCGGAGTTGCCCATCTGACCGGGCGGCAGGCCCACGGCCTCGCCGGACGCCTGAAGCGTGGCGTGAGGAAAGGTCGCCCACAGCCGGTCGAAGACAGGGGTCTGGGCGACCGACACGGCATTGCCCGGTCCCGGAGGGGCGCATCCCCAGCCGTCGAGCACCATCAGTACGACGGGACGGAAGGTACGGTCCGCCGGCGACAGGCCCGGGTCCGGCTGCGAGCGCTCCCCGGGCTGAGCCGGGCCGCCGCCTTGCGGCGGAGCTGCCGGCGTCTGGCCGCCGGCCGGCGCCGGCTCGGAGGGCCGCTCCAGCCCGCCGCCCTGTGATGGCGCGCTCACGCCGGCTGGAACTTGACGATGCGGGCGAAACCCTCCGGGTCGAGGCTCGCGCCGCCGACCAGGACGCCGTCGACGTCGGGCAGCGCCATCAGGCTGTCGATGTTGCCCGGATTGACGCTGCCGCCGTACAGGATGCGCACCGCGTCGGCGGCCTCGCCGAAACGGCCGCGCAGCGACGCCCGCACGAAGGCGATGGTCTCCTGCGCCTGGTCGGGCGTGGCCGTGCGGCCCGTCCCGATCGCCCAGATCGGCTCGTAGGCGACGGTCACGTGCTCCCATCTCGCTCGTCGCGACGCCCTCGAGATCGGCGTCGAGCTGCTCGCTCAGCTTCGCCTCGGTGCGCCCGGCCTCGCGTTCCTCCAGGGTCTCGCCGACGCAGAGAACCGGCAGGATACCGGCGTCGAGTGCCACGCGCACCTTGCGCGCCAGGTCGGCGTCGTTCTCGTTGAAGTACTGACGGCGCTCGGAGTGACCGAGGATCACGGAGGGCACGCCGAGCTCGCGCAGCATCGGAGGCGCGACCTCACCGGTGAAGGCGCCCTCGCTCGCCGCCGCCATCGTCTGGGCGCCGATCGCGACCTTGGTGCCGCGCGTCGCGGCCAGCGCGGCCTCCAGGGCGGTGAACGGCGGGCACACGAGGATGTCGCGCTCCTCAACCTCGCTCACCAGCGGCAGGAACGCATCGAAGTAGGCGGTCGTCTCGGCGCGCGTCTTGTACATCTTCCAGTTGCCGGCCAGCAGTGGCCTGCGCGGTGTCGGCTCAGGCATCTCCATCTCCGTCCATGAGGGCCTCGACGCCGGGCAGGGCGCGTCCTTCCAGGAACTCCATCGACGCGCCGCCGCCCGTGCTCACGTGGGTGAGCCGGCCCTCGAGGCCGAAGGCGCGCACGGCGGCGATCGTGTCGCCGCCGCCGGCGACCGTCACCGCGGGGCTCGCGGCCACCGCCTCCCCCACCGCCCTGGTGCCGGCGGCGAAGTCGGGCGCCTCGAAGAGACCCATCGGGCCGTTCCAGTAGATGGTGCCGGCCGCGGCCAGGCGGGCGGCGAACGCGGCGGCCGTCGCAGGCCCGATGTCGAGGGCCATCTGGTCGGCGGGGATCGCGTCGGCGGCGACGGTCACGGCGGCCCGCCCCGCCTCGGGCGACGGCGCTACCACCACATCGGTCGGCAGCAGCAGCTCGCGGCCCGCCCGTGCGGCGGCCGCGAGCGCCTCGTCGGCGACCGCGGTCTGCTCGCCGTCGCCCTTCGACTGCCCGATCTCCATGCCCTTGGCCTTCAGGAAGGCGTTGGCCATCGCGCCCCCCACGAGGATCGTGTCCGCCTGCTTGAGCATGTTCTCGATCAGGCTGATCTTGTCGGAGACCTTGAGGCCGCCGAGCAGCACCACGAACGGGCGCGCCGGGTCGCGCAGCACGCGCCCCAGCGACTCGAGCTCGCCGAGCATCAGCAGCCCGGCGACGCGCCGGAAGGTCGTGCGCGATCCCCTCCGTCGAGGCGTGGGCGCGATGGGCCGTGCCGAAGGCGTCGTTCACGTAGACCTCGGCGAGCGCGGCGAGCTGCTTCGCGAAGGCGGGGTCGTTGGCGGTCTCCTCGGCGTGGAAGCGCAGGTTCTCGAGCAGCAGGACCTCGCCGGCGGCGAGCGCCGCGGCGGCCGCCTCGACGGACGGCCCGACGCAGTCGGTGACGGTCTTGACCGGGCGGCCGAGAAGCTCGCTCAGGCGGGCCGCGACAGGCGCCATGCGCAGCTCCTCCACCACCTGCCCCTTCGGCCTGCCCAGGTGGGACGCCAGGACGACCGCGCAGCCCTGGTCGAGGAGGTAGGCGATCGTCGGCAGCGCCGCGCGGATGCGGGTGTCGTCCGCCACGCGGCCGTCTTTGACCGGCACGTTGAAGTCGACCCGCACGAACACCCGCTTCCCGGCCACCGGGTAGTCCCTCACCGAACGCTTCATGCCGCCTGTCGCCTCCTTCTCACTGGTGTGTGACGCTCATCGCCACCGCCTGGTGGGACAGGCGTCGTCACGCGGGGCGGCCGGGGCCATGGCCCCGGCCGCCCCGCGTCCCTTGCTCGCTTCGTTCAGAGCACCATCTCGATCAGGTCGACGATCCGGCACGAGTAGCCCCACTCGTTGTCGTACCAGGAGATCGCCTTGACCATGCGTCCCTTCGCCATGGTGAGCGCCGGGTCGAAGATCGAGGAGTGGGTGTTGCCGATGATGTCGGTGCTGACGATCGGGTCCTCCTGATACTGCAGGATGCCCTTCATGGGGCCTTCGGCGGCGGCCTTCATCGCGGCGTTGACCTCTTCCGCCGTCACCTCGGTCTGGAGCTCGACGACGAGGTCGGTGGCCGAACCGTCCGGCACCGGAACGCGCAGGGCGAAGCCGTCGAGCTTGCCTTCGAGGTCGGGGATGACCAGCGACACGGCACGGGCCGCCCCGGTCGTCGTCGGGATGATCGACATGGCCGCGGCCCGCGCCCGGCGCAGGTCCTTGTGCGGGTAGTCGAGCACCTTCTGGTCGTTCGTGTAGGCGTGGATGGTCGTCATGAAGCCCTTCTCCACGCCGAAGTTGTCGACCAGCACCTTCGCCATGGGCGCGAGGCAGTTGGTCGTGCAGCTCGCGTTGGAGATGATGTCGTGGCGCGCCTTGTCGTACACGTCGTCGTTCACGCCCAGACACACGGTCACGTCCGGGTCCTTGGCGGGCGCGGAGATGATCACCTTCTGCGCGCCCGCCTCGAGGTGCTTGGCGGCGGAGGCACGGTCGGTGAACCGCCCCGTCGACTCGATGACCACGTCGGCGCCGAGCTCGTCCCATGGCAGCTTGCCGGGGTCGGTCTCGGCCGTCACTCGCACGCGCTTGCCGTCGATGACCACGGCGTCGTCCTGCGCCTCGACCGTCCCCGGGAACACGCCGTGGACGGAGTCGTACTTGAAGAGATGGGCCAGCGTCCGCGCGTCCGTGAGGTCGTTGATCCCCACGAACTCGATGTCGGCGCCCTCCCGCAACGCCGCGCGGATCACGAGCCGACCGATGCGGCCGAAGCCGTTGACGCCTACCCGTACGCTCATGCCTTCCTCCCCGTCGATTACTCCGGCAGCGTACCCATCAAGCCACGCCCCGACTCCGCCGCCGGCGAGGCCGTCCGCCCGGCGGTCCCGCTAGTGCCGGTCGGCGAGCACCGGTTGTGCGAGCGTCGGGATCTTGCCCAGGAAGATGTTCCCCGTGCGCCCGTCGATCGACAGCCAGTCGCCGGCATGCAGTTCCACCATGGCGAGACGGGCAGAGCCCTCCCGCTCGATCACCTCGAGGTCGCGACAGTCCACCACCGCGGTCTTGCCCAGCCGCTTCGCGGTCACGGCGGCATGTGAGGTCGCGCCGCCGCGCGCCGTCAGGATCGCGGCGACGCGCGCGATCATCGCGATGTCCTCCGGCACGGTGTCGGGCCGCAGCAGCACGATGTTCTCGGTCGGGTCGTCGCTCAGCAGCTTGTAGATCTGCTCGGCGTTGACCGCCACGCGCCCCGAGTACGCGCCGCCGGCCACGCCCACCCCCACCGCGACGGGCGCGCCGTACTCGGGGGCCGAGGTGTCGAAGTAGCTCGTCTCCACGACCCTCTCCTGCACGACCGGCCGCTTCTGCAGCACGTAAAGATCGTCCGGCTCCGGCGACTCGAAGGTGAACTCGATCTCCTGGGCATCGTACTCGCGCTCGCCGACCAGTTCGCGGGCGATCGAGAGCAGCTTCTGGTAGACGGCCGGGTAGTCGCGCTCGAGCGAGTGCTGCGTATGGCGATAGGTGGCGCTGCCCAGGCGCTGCGCCTCGGAGATGGGCAGCGGAAAGACCAGACCGCCGACCAGGTCCTCGCCCTGACTGCACACCGAGAAGTCGCCGAAAAGACGGACCTGACGTGTCGACGGCTCCAGCGGGTTGTTCGTGAAGGTCACTCCCGACCCGGAGCCCCGCCCGAGATTGCCGAAGACCATGCGCTGCACGACGACCGCGGTGCCCCACTCGTCGGAGACGCCGGTGTACTGGCGGTAGAGACGGGCGTGGGCCGAGTCCCACGAGGCGAGCACCTTGAGGATGCAGCTCATGACCTGCTCGAACGGGTCGTCGACGAAGACGACGCCTTCGTCGCGCGCCCGCGCCTTGTACGCGAACGCGATCTCGCGCATCTGCGCGGGCGTGAAGTCGAGCTTCTGCTCCACGCCGTACCGGCCCTTGAACTCCGTCATGATGGCGTCGAAGAAGTCGCGGTCGATGCCGTCCGACATCGCCCAGGACTGCAGGAAGCGGCGGTAGCTGTCCCACGCCGCCCAGCCGAGACCGGACTTCGCGGCGAGCGTCTCGGCGAGGGCGTCGTTGAGGCCCACGTTCACGAAGGTGCTCATGAGACCGGGCATCGAGATCGCCGCGCCCGAGCGGATCGAGAGCAACAGCGTGTCCTCAGTATCGCCGAGACGAAGCCTGGTCCGGCGCTCGAGACTGGCGAGAGCGCGACGGATGCGCTGGATGGTGTCGTCGTAGAGCGGCTTGTACGACATCGCCGGCATCGCCGCGAACAGCTCGGTGCTGAGCACGAAGCCTTCCGGGACGCGATGGCCGTACGACGCCATCTGCTTGAGACCGAGCCCCTTGAAGCCGAGCGTCATCTGGTCGTCCACGCCCGGGCTCGGACGGTGGATCGGCGTGATGAGCCTGCCGGGGTCGTAGTTCATCATCCGCGTGAGCGCCTGCCCGCCGAGCCGCCCGTTGAGCATGGAGACCTGGCGCAGCGCGGCGCCCACGTAGCGGTCGAGCTCCTGCATGCCGAGCGCCGACACGAGCACCTCGCGCAGCACCATCTCGGCGACCGCGTCCACCGACAGGCCGCGCGCCTCGCACTGCCGGGGATCGTGCGTGAGCACGGCGTGCAGCACCTGGTCGTGGCTGAGGATCGCGGACGTCGAGAGCTCGGTGACGCTGTTCACCAGGAACTGGAAGACGTTCTGATACTGGCCGAACGTGAAGTTGTGACTGCTGAAGCTGGCCTCCAGCATGCTGAGGTTGGCCGTGAGGGCGCGCGAGTCGACGCCGTCGACGGCGAGCGCGCGATCGAAGCGCTTGATCGCGCTCGCCATGCCGCGCAGGGACTCGCGCGTCACGTACGGCTCGATGCCCTCCTCGACGAGGTCGTCGAGCAGGATGCCGACCAGGTTCTCGACGCGGAACGACAGCCCGAGGGCGTCGAACTTCGGCTCGCTGTAGTTGCCGTAGATCGATGGGATCCCGGCGGCGATGTGGCGCTTCTGGTAGATGTTCTCGGTCGCGGAGGACGGCGCCCGTGTGAGGATGATGGTCTTCAGCTCCTCGAGCACCGTGAGCGCGGCGTCGAGCAGCCGGTCGCGGCTCGCCGCCGACGGCCGTGTCTGCCAGGCGGCCAGGGCGCGGCAGAAGCGCTCGCGCACCCGACCGACAAGCTGAAGGTGGCGCTCGACGGCGTCGCCCACCTGGTCCGCCGACAGCGAGTACTTGTGGAGCAGCAGCTGCCACGTGCGGACCATCAGCACGACGCGGCGTTCGTCCATGCCAAGCGCGGACGCCCCATCGCCGGAGGCTCCGTCACCCGGCGGTGGCGGCGCCTGCTGCAGCGACGCCAGCTCCGTCTCGAGGTCAGCGGGCGCGAGCGCCAGCAGCCAGTCCAGGAACTCGTCGAGGCGCTCCGGGACGGCGTCCTCAGGCCCGCCGCCGCTGCGGCGCCGCACACGGCCGGCGGGCAGCCAGCCCGCGTGCAGCTCGCGCAGCACGCGGTTTGGGCCCGCCGCCCAGTCCGACTCGTCGCCGACCAGCGCGAAGTTGTTCGCCGAGAGATAGGGCTCGAGCCCGCTGGGGTCGAGCGTCGTCCAGTAGACCAGCACGGCCCGGCTGAACGCGACCAGGCGGTTGGACGACTCCGCGTGAGCCTGCTTGCGGAGGAAGTGCATCAGCGTGTCGCGCCGCCCGCAGATCTCGTCGATCTGCGTCGAGACGGCGCGCAGCTCGCCCTCGGCGCCGACGTCGCTGAAGTACACGGGGAAGGCGCGCAGCAGCTGCTTGGCGACGAAGTAGATGGGCCGGATGTCGGCGTTCAGGAAGCGCGTCACATCACGCTGGAAGAGGGCGGTGTCGGCCATGTAGACGCCGCCCAGGCGCAACTGCACGTTGAGGGCGGCGGCAAGCCGCTCGAAGAGCGCCGGGTTCGACTCGATGATGGCCATCCAGCAGCGGATCTTCGGCAAGTGGTACGGGTTGACCACCGTCTCCCACTCGTCGGTCGCGCCGCGGATGTCGGGATACTGGAACTTCCAGTAGAGGATGTCCTCGATGAGGTGGTCGGCGCCCTTGACGTCGCCGGCCTCGCCGATCGCGACGCCGATCGCCTCGTAGCACTTGAAGCGCGTGATGAGGAACTCGTTGTCGCGGCCCTTGAAGAACGATGTCAGACGGCTGAGCACCGTCTCGACGTCCAGGTGGCGGTCGGGCTGCATCATCTGCTTGACCACGCGCAGCAGGTACACCATCACCTCGTCCTGCCGGTAGCCCAGCGTCTCGTCCTTCAGCAGGAAGAGGCACACGGCGAAGCGGTCCTCGAGGTTCTCGAGGTGCGACAGGCTTTGGATGGCGCGCCCCAGGATGTCGGACAAGATCGGGTGATCGGCGCCGAGGAGGCCCTCGCCAGACGCCTTGGCGGCCTTGCGGGCGAGGGCCTCCATCGGCTTCCTGCCAAGGAACGCGAACCGCTGCCGCACGGCGGCCGGATCGGTGAGCCCCGCCCCTTGGGCGGCCGCCCAGCCCGGCACGTCGAGGTGCTCGGTCAGGCGCTCGTAGCCGGCCAGCAGGACGGGACGGTAGATCGCGTGGTAGACGGGCGCGAGTGCGGGCCGGCGGACGGCGCGCTCGACCAGCGTCCGCAGCAGCGCGTCACGCTCGAGGAACGCGGGTGAGTGCACGTCGAGCTGCGTCGTCAGGCGCGCGCCCACGTCGCTGAGGCCCTCGTCGTAGGCCTCGCCATAGGCGCCGTTGAGCGCATCCGTGCACCACAGCAGCAGGCAGCGCAGCAACAGCGAGTACTGGGCATCGGTCAGAGGCCCGTCGAGCAGATCGAGCACGAGGCCGGCGAACAGGCGAAACAGCTCGCTGCGCTCGTCGACCCTTTCGAAGTAGGGCCAGTTGCGAAGCAGCGCCGTCTGGAAGCCCTCGACCAGGATGTCGGCGCTGCGGTACGTGTGGAAGTACTCGTAGAGCGTCTCGAGCAGCGCTGCGCGCACGCCGTGCAGCCCCTCGACCGCCTCGACGAGGGGCAGGTAGCGCTCCGGGATCACGACCTCCTGGGCCGTGCTCGCGAGGTTGGCGCGAAGCGCGTCTGAATCAAACGGTAGTTGCGACGTAGCCACGGGCATTGATGATACCTCGGCGTCGCAGGACCGAGTCTCACCCGCTGCATCGTACGCACCGAACCGGCGTACTGTGCTTGGACGTCTTGGCCACTCTGACGCGCGGGAAGGCCGGCACCCCTACGGTAGGATGCCATCGGCGGTTCAGGGTCCCGGCTGGGCTTGCTCGCGAGCGACCGGACCTTCGTGTAGCGCGAGAACGATCGAGGGAGGCACAAGGCGATGGGTGGGCAGAGGACCCTGGGCATCAACGGACTGGGGCGGATCGGCAAGCTGACGCTCTGGTACCACCTGGCACACGACGACTTCGACCGGATCGTCATCAACGTGGGCCGGCAGATCGGCACGTCGCTCGACTCGATCGCCCAGTACATCTCCAAGGACAGCACGTACGGGCCGCTGCACCGTTTCCTGCACGGACAGGCCGGCGTGCGCGACGTCGTGGTCGTGGACGAGGCGACGGGCATCATCCGCGCGCACGGCAAGGAGCTGGTCCTCCTGCGCGAGGCGCGCAACCCGAAGGACATCCCGTGGCGCGACTACGGCGTGGAGCTTGTGGTCGAGTGCACCGGGAAGTTCCGCGACCCGCACGCCGAGGGCGAGGGCGGCAACGGCGCGCTCCGCGGGCATCTCGCCGGCGGCGCCCGCATCGTCGTCCAGAGCTCACCCTTCAAGAGCAAGCAGAAGGGTCAGCCGCTGCCGAACGACGCGGCGATGCTGATCCACGGCATCAACCACTTCCAGTTCGACCCGGCTCAGCACAAGCTCGTCTCGGCCGCGTCCTGTACGACCACCGCCCTGGCGCACATGATGCGGCCGCTGCTCGATCGCGACCTCACGAAGAACATGATCACCGCCGGGATGAGCACCGTGCACGCCGTGACCAACTCGCAGCCGGCCCTCGACGCGGTGCCGGCCGCCGGCGCGAAGGACATGCGCAAGAGCAGGGGCGTGCTCGGCAACATCGTCCTGACCTCGACGAACGCCGCGGCCGCCCTCGAGATGGTGATGCCCGAGATCAGCCGCATCGGCTTCATGGCGGACTCGGTGCGCATCCCGACGGCGACCGTCAGCCTCATCATCCTGAACGTCACCTTCCAGAGCGAGGCCAACCCGGACGGCACGGTGACCGTCGAGCGCGACGCCATCAACGCCATCTATCGCGAGGCCGCCGAGGGTGAGGCGCGGGGCCTGCTCAAGTACACCGACGAGCAGAACGTCTCGGCCGACATGCTCGGCGAGAACGCCGCCGTCGTGATCGAGGGCGCCGAGACCCACACGCGCACCGGCTTCGTCGACCTGCGCATGCCCGCCGCCAAGCCCGGCGGCGACTGCGAGCAGGTCCCGGTACCGCTGACGCACGTCAAGATCTTCGGCTGGTACGACAACGAGATGGGCAGCTACACGTACCGCCTGGGTGAGCTCACGACGCTCATCGCGCGCAGCATGTGAGAAGCCGGCGCCTCAGCCTTCCAGCTCGTCGGCCAGCGCGACCAGCCGCCGCAGGCGGTGGTTCAAGGCCGACCGGCTGAGCGCCGGCTCGGCGCGAGCGGCCAGCTCGCTGAGGCTGAGGTACGGGTAGGCGAGACGCAGCTCAGCGGCCTCGCGCACGCTCCCGGGCAGGGTCCCCCAGGCGGGGGCCGCCATGAGGCGCCGCGCCGCGTCGGCCTGGCGTTCGCCGGCCGACGCGGCGCGGCGCGCATTGGCTTCGTCGCAGTTGGCCAGGCGGTTCGCCCGGCCGCGCATCTCCCCCATCACGGCGTGCTCCTCCCAGCGCAGGCAGGCGTCGTGGGCGCCCAGCACGGCCAGCAATGCGGACGCCGTCTCCGACCGCTTGGTGTAGCAGGCGACGTTGCGGCCGCGTTCGGCGAGGTGAAAGTCCAGGTCGAGGCGTCCGAGCATCGCCTGGAGCTGCCGCGCCAGGTCGGCGTCCTCCACGGTGAGCTCGAGGTGGACGGGAGCGCCCGGCGACGACACCGTTCCGCAGCCGAGGAAGACGCCGCGCAGGAAGGCCACCAGGCAGCAGTGCTGGTGTACGAGCCGCGCGGGCGCGGTCAGCTGCACGCGCAGGGCGTCCGAGAGGACGCCCAGTTCGTTGAGCAGCTGCAGGTCGCGCGGCTCGCCGCCCAGGAGCACCTCGTAGCGGCGGCCGGCCGGCGCCGAGTCCACCGTGCGCAGCACCGCGCCGACGCCGAACGGCTTGAGCAGGGCGAGCGCATGACGCGCGACGGCGGGCAGGGCGAACGAGAGGCGCAGCGCGTACTGACCCCCGGCGCCGATCTCGAAGGTGCCGGCCCCGAAGAGCAGGCCCGAGAGCTGCGCGCGCCGGCAGTGCGCCGCCGCCGGCAGGACGGCCGCGAGCTCGCGCTTCACCTCCCGACTGAAGGCCACCGCTACCCGACGATGCGCAGCAGGGCGCCGGCGAGGGCGGCCGGATCGTGGCGCACCAGGTCGCCGGCCCGCGTCAGCGGCGCATGGACCACCTTCACGCCGAGCGCCTTCAGCCGCCCCTCATCGACCGCGACGGGCCGCGCGCCGGCGCGCTCGTACACGGCCGCGGCCTCGGGCGGGACGGGGCCGTCGTTCACCAGGACCACGTCGATCATCCCGGAGATGCCGTGCCGGTGGAGCGCCTCGACGTGGTCGGCCGCGCTGTACCCGTCGGTCTCGCCGGGCTCGGTCATGACGTTGCAGGCGTACACCACCCAGGCACGGGTGCGCTTGATCGCATCCCGCACCTCGGGGATGAGCAGGTTCGGGATCACGCTGGTGAACAGGCTGCCGGGTCCCAGCACCACCAGCTCGGCGTGGAGAACCGCCGCGACGGCCTCCGGCAGGGCGCGCGGCTCCGCCGGCGTCGTCCACACCCGCCGCGGAAGCTGTGGGGCCGCGGTGATCGTGCTCTCGCCGCTCACCTGGGCGCCGTCCTCGAGCTGGGCGTGCAGCGTCACGTCGTCCAGGGTCGCCGGCAGCACGCGGCCCCGCACCTTGAGCACGTGGGTCGACTCCTGGACGGCGCGCTCGAAGTCGCCCGTGACCTCGGCCAGAGCGGCCACGAACAGGTTGCCGAAGCTGTGTCCCTCGAGGTCGCCGCCGCCGAAACGGTACTGGAAGAGCTTGCTCATGAGCGACTCGTCGTCGGCCAGCGCGACCAGGCAGTTGCGCAGGTCGCCGGGGGGCGGCAGCCCCATCGTGCGCCGCAGGCGCCCCGAGCTGCCGCCGTCGTCGGCCATGGTCACCACCGCCGTCACGTTGCTGGTGTGGCTCTTGAGGCCGCTCAGCACGGCCGCGAGACCGTTGCCGCCGCCGACACAGGCGATGACCGGCCCCCGGGCCAGCGTAGTGGTGCGGCGGATCTCGGTGGCCGTCTCGGGATTGGTGCGCCGCCACGCCCAGACCCGCCGCGCCGCGATCCAGAACGCGATACTGCCGACCACGACGCCGTCGAGCACGAGCACGCCGGCGGCGAAGCGTCGGTGCTCGAGACCACCCATCCCGACGCCCCGCATGAGGTCGAGGGACCACAGGACCCCGATCCCGAGGATCACCGAGTAGACGAAAAGGACGGCACCCGCGAGCGCCAGCGCCAGCCAGCGCTTCAGCCCGATGCCCGGGTAGAACCAGTCGAGGTGCGGGAGCGCCACGTCAGGCAACCGGAGCGACGGGAGGTCTCCCGTCCACTCAGTCTCTCGCGATGTCGCGGTGCCGCACGATGGTGTAGTAGCCCTGCTTCTCGTAGCGGTCGGCGATGAGCTGGGCGATCGTCACCGAGCGGTGACGGCCGCCGGTACAGCCGATGCCGATCGTGAGGTGCGCCTTCCCCTCGGCGGCGTAGCGCGGGAAGAGGAAGTCCAGCAGGGCGAGCAGACGCTCGAGATACTCATCGGTCCCCGGGCTCTTGAGGACGTAGTCGCTGACCTCCGCATCGAGGCCGGTCAGGGGCCGCAGCCGCAGGTCGTAGTGCGGGTTGGGCAGAAAGCGCACGTCGAAGAGCAGGTCGGCGTCGATGGGGATGCCCCACTTGTAGCCGAACGACACGACGGCGAACACGATGCTGGAGCGCCGCGAGTGCTGGATGATGTCCTGGTTGAGGCGCGCCTTGAGCTCGTGGATCGAGAGATCGCTGGTGTCGAGCACGAGGCTGGCGCGCTCCCGCAGCGGCGCCAGAAGGCGGCGCTCGCGGCGGATACCGTCGATGACGCTGCCGCCGTCGGCCGCCGGATGGCGCCGCCGCGTCTCTTTGAAGCGCCGCACGAGCGCCTCGTTGGAGGCTTCGAGAAAGAGCAGGTCGTACGCGACGCCGCGTTCCCTGAGGTCGTCGAGCAGCATCTCGAGACGGCCGAAGTACTCGCCGCCGCGCACGTCGCTGACGATCGCCACCTTGTCGATCTTGCTGCCTTCGCGGCGGAACAACTCGACGAGCGTCGGGGCGAGCTCCGGCGGCAGGTTGTCGACGCAGAAGTAGCCGGCGTCCTCGAAGGAATCGATGGCCTGCGACTTGCCTGCCCCGGACAAGCCGGTGATGACGACGAACTGCAGTGGCTCGGCCATCAGCTGGCCCCTCCCGCGTCATCGCTGCCGGCGGGTCGCTCGCTGCCTCGAGCGGTCGCTCGCCTGACCTTCGTTTCGCCCGCGCCCAGGGTGCCTTCGAGGCGCAGCAGCTTGAGCTTCCAGCGCGGGTCGTCGCCGTAGAAGCCCGGCCGGCCGTCGTTCTTCACGACCCTGTGGCACGGCAGGATGATCGGCAGCTCGTTGCGCGCCATGGCCGAGCCGACCGCACGGTAGGCGTTGGGGCGCCCCGCGGCGTACGCCAGGTCCCGGTAGCTGACGGCAGCGCCGTACGGGACCCGGGCCAGCGCCGTGTACACGGCCGACTCGAAGGTGGTGAAGCCATGGGCGCGGCAGTGGGCGGCCACGTCAAGCTCGAAGACCACCGGCTCGCCGGCGAAGTAGCGCTCGAGGAGCTCGACCCAGGACCCGCGGGCCGCGCCGACAGGCGCCGTGCGCGCGGGGTCGGGCAGGTCGAGCTCGAGCGGCAGGTCGCCGGCCAGGAGCACGCGCCCCACCCCGTCGTCCGTCACGTAGTACTCCTCGTGTGTCGCGGTTCGGCGCAGGCCGGCGCCGGCCGTCATGTCCACGTCATCCTGCCTTGTGGAGGTGCGCATAGATCTCCCTCGCCACCTTGCGCGGCAGTCCCGGCACGCGCTCGATCTCCTCACGCGAAGCGTTCACGAAGCGCTCGGGGCTGCCGAAGTGCTCGAGTATCTTACGCCGTCGTACGGCGCCGACCCCGGGCAGGTCGTCGAAGATGCTGCCCTGGTGCACGTCGGCGCCGCGCCGCTGGCGATGGTACGTGAGCGCGAAGCGGTGAGCCTCGTCCCTGACGCGCTGCAGCAGCAGCGAGCCGGGATCGTCGGCTGGCAGCGGCAGCGGGTCCGGCCGTCCGGGCACGAAGACCTCCTCGCGCTGCTTGGCGAGGCCGACGGCGGCGACCTCGACCCCGGCCCCCACAAGGGCTGCGACGGCCGCCGAGAGCTGGCCCTTGCCGCCGTCGATGACGACCAGGTCGGGCAGCGCCGCGAAGCTCTCGTCGTAGGCCTCGTGAACGCCGGCGACAACATCGGCGGCGAGGTTACGCGGCGGCGCGGCCGCCCCGGTCCGTCCGCCGGCCTCGGTCCGCCCGCCGACCTCAGTCCTTCCGTCGGCCGCCTGGCGCGCCTCCTCCCCATCGCTTCGCACCCAGCGCCCGAAGCGCCGCCGCACCACTTCGTTCATCGCGGCGAAATCGTCCTGGCCGCGCAGCTCCCGCAACGCGAACTTGCGGTAGTGCGCCTTCTTCGGCAGGCCCCCCTCGAAGACCACCATCGACGCGACGGGCTGCTGCTCGCCCAGGTTCGAGATGTCGTAGCACTCGATGCGCAGCGGCAGCTCCGCGAGGCCGAGCCCGTCGCGCAGGCGTTCGAGCGCCTCGATGCGCGACTGCCGCCGGCGCTGGAGGCGCTCGATCTCGGCCTGCCCGGCGAGCTCGGCGTTGCGCTGGGCGAGCTCCATCAGGCGGCGCTTGGGGCCGCGCCGGGCGGCGCGCACCTCGACGGCGGCGCCGCGCCGCGCGCCCAGCAGCTCCGCCATCTCGCGGTGGTCGCCCTCGAAGGGGGCGATCACCTGAGGTGGGACCACACTGCCATCCCAGTAGAACTCCAGGAGGAACTCCTCGAGGACGGCGTCGACCTCCCGGCCCGCGGCGTTCTCGACGTAGAACGTCTGCCGGTCGACCACGGCGCCGTCCCTCACGCGGAACACCTGCACGTTGCCGCCGGGCTCGCCCTGGAAGAGACCGACGACGTCGAACGACTCGGCGCCCTCGATGCGTGCGGTCTGCCGTTCGTGGATGTGGCGCACGGCCGCCAGCCGGTCCCGCAGCAGCGCCGCCTTCTCGAACTGCCGCACCTCGGCCGCCTCGGCCATGTCGCGCTCGATGTCGCGCTCCACGACCACGAGGCGGCCGCGCAGGAACTCGACCACCTGCTCGATCACCGCCATGTACTCGTCGCGGTCGGTGCACCCGTCACAGGGGCCGAGCGAGCGCTTGATGAAGTACTGCAGGCAGGGCGAGCCGCTCGGCCGTCCCGGCTTCGCCCCCTTGCACTTCCGGTAGGGGAAGATGCGGCCGATGAGCTCGAGCGTCTCGCGCACCTTCTTGGCGCTCGAGAACGGTCCGAAGTACAGGTTGCCGGGCACGTGATGGCCGCGGAAGAACCGCACCCTCGGCCACTCGTCCCGCATCGTGATCTCGATGTACGGGTAGCTCTTGTCGTCGCGCAGGCGCAGGTTGAACGGCGGACGGTACTCCTTGATGAAGTTGTCCTCGAGGAGCAGCGCCTCGCTCTCGCTGCCGACGACCACCCACTCGATGTCGCGGGCGCGTGCCACCATTTCAGGGACGCGCCCGGTCGCCACCGGCCCGCCCTTGCGCAGGTATGAGGCCACGCGCTTGCGCAGCGACTTGGCCTTGCCGACGTACAGCACCTCGCCGTCCTCGCCGAGGAAGCGGTAGACCCCGGGTTCGTTGGGCATACGGCGCAGGCGACCGCGGAGGTGGTCCAGCGGAGTCGCGGGCGCCTGGGCGGGGTCAGCCGCTGAGGCTGGTTCAGAGATGGTCATGGCTCGATTGTACCCGCGCCCGGCGCGAGCCTCGGACGCGTCCCGGCCCCCGGGCGAGGCCCCGTCGACGGCGCGCGGCCGGCCGGTGCGCGAAGCGGCGCTCAGGCCGGCTCCGAGTCTCCCTGCGCCGGGGACGCGGCCGCGGCGAGGAAGGTCACCGGCGCGTCTCCGGCGTTCCAGAGCTGATGCCCAACGCCGGCGGGGACAGCGACGACCTCGCGAGCATCCAACTCGGCGACCTCGCCGCCGGCCTCCACCCGCAGACGGCCGTCCAGCACGAGGTACAGCTCCTCCTGCTCGCGATGGGCGTGACGACCCCACGACCAGTCGCCGGGCGCCAGCGTCCAGACGTTGACGCGCAACTTCTCGGCTCCCACCAGATCGGCTACGGGTTGCACCGCGAGCTGCTCGGTGACCTGCCGGCTGGGGACCGCTGAGACGACCTTCATGGGGCTCCTCTCGCTCGGCCGACGTGTCGGCATTCTGTGGCGGGTCAGGCGAGCACGCGGCGCAGGAACTGCCCGGTGTGCGAGCCGTCGGCGAGGGCGGCGAGCTCCTCGGGCGTACCCGTCGCGACCACACGCCCACCTTCGTCGCCGCCCTCTGGCCCCAGATCGACGACCCAGTCGGCCGACTTGATGACGTCGAGGTTGTGTTCGATCACGACCACGGTGTTGCCCTGGTCGACAAGACGCTGCAGCACCTCGAGGAGCTTCTCGATGTCGGCGAAGTGGAGGCCGGTCGTGGGCTCGTCGAGGATGTACAGCGTCTTGCCGGTCGCCACCTTGCTGAGCTCGGAGGCGAGCTTGACACGCTGGGCCTCGCCGCCCGACAGCGTCGTGGCGGGCTGGCCCAGCTTGACGTAGCCCAGACCCACGTCCTGCAGGGTCTGAAGCCGTCGCGAGATACGCGTGATCGGCGCGAAGAACTGCACCGCCTCCTCGATGCTCATCTCGAGGACCTCGGCGATGTTCTTGCCCTTGTACCAGACCTCGAGCGTGTCGCGGTTGTAGCGCTTGCCGCGACAGGCCTCGCACGGCACGTAGATGTCCGGCAAGAAGTGCATCTCGATCTTGATCTGGCCGTCGCCGCGGCAGGTCTCGCAACGGCCGCCCTTGACGTTGAAGCTGAAGCGCCCGGGCTTGTACCCGCGCAGCTTGCTCTCGGGGGTCTGGGCGAAGAGCTGACGGATGTGGTCGAAGACCCCGGTGTACGTCGCCGGATTGGAGCGCGGCGTGCGACCGATGGGCGACTGGTCGATGTCGATGACCTTGTCGAGCAGCTCGGCGCCCTCGATGCGGTCGTGGTCACCGGCGCGCGCCTTGGAGCCCCGACTCAGGCGCGACGCTATCCCCTTGAAGATGATCTCGTTGACGAGCGTGGACTTGCCCGATCCCGAGACCCCGGTCACGCAGCTGAAGGCGCCGACCGGGAAGCTGACGTCGATGTCCTGCAGGTTGTGCATACGAGCGCCCCGGACGGTGAACCACTCGAGCGGCAGACGGCGCTGGCCCGGCACGGCGATGTGGCGACGGCCGGCGAGGAAGTCGCCGGTCAGAGAGCCCGCCGTCGCCTCGATCTCTTCGACCGGGCCCTCGGCGACCACCTTGCCGCCGTGCTCACCGGCCCCGGGACCCATGTCGACGATGTGGTCGGCCGAGCGCATCGTCTCTTCGTCGTGCTCGACGACGATCACGGTGTTGCCGACGTCGCGCAGCCGCAGCAGCGCGTCGATGAGGCGGCGGTTGTCGCGCTGGTGCAGGCCGATGCTGGGCTCGTCGAGGATGTAGAGCACGCCGACGAGCGCCGAGCCGATCTGCGTCGCCAGGCGGATGCGCTGCGCTTCGCCGCCGGAGAGCGTCGCCGCGGCGCGCTGCAGCGTGAGGTAGCCGACACCCACGTCGTTGAGGAAGGTGAGGCGCGCCGCGATCTCCTTGATGACGCGGTTGCCGATGAGGCGCTCGGTGTCGGTGAGCGCGAGGTCGCCCAGGAACTGCACCGCCTCGCGCACGCTGAATCGGGTGAATTCGTCGATGTTGCGATCGCCGAGTGTCACCGCGAGGCTGGTGGGCTTGAGACGGGCGCCGTTGCACACCTGGCACACGCGGTCGCTCATGTACTCCTCGATCTTCTGGCGCACCATCTCGCTCTCGGTCTCGGCGGCGCGCCGCTGCAGATGAGCGACCAGGCCCGGGAAGGCGGCGTTGTAGTGGCGCACCCTGCCCTCGTAGTTGCGGTAGCTCAGCGGAATGCGGCGCCCACCGGTCCCGAAGAGGAAGAGGTCCTGCTGCTCCTGGGGCAGCTCGTCCCACGGCACGTCGACGTCGACGTCGAAGGTCGCGGCGATCGACTCGATGACCTGCTCGATCCAGCCGAACGAGAGCTGCCCATACGGCAGCAGGGCGCCCTTGGCGATGGAGATGCTGCCGTCCGGCACGATGAGGCCGGGGTCGATCTCGCGCGTCGCGCCCAGGCCGTGGCACGCCGGGCATGCCCCGTGCGGGGTGTTGAACGAGAACACGCGGGGCTCGATCTCGGGCAGCGAGATGCCGCAGTGGACACAGGCGAACTTCTCGCTGAAGGTGAGGGTGGGGCCGTCGGCGAGCTCGACATCGACGAGGCCGTCGCCGAGCTGGGCGGCGGTCTCGACAGAGTCGGTCAGCCGCCGCTGCAGGCCGTCCTTCATCACGAGCCGGTCGACGATGACGGCGATGTCGTGCTTGTACTTCTTGTCGAGGTCGATCTCTTCGTCGAGCTCGCGCACCTGGCCGTCGACCTTCACGCGCGTGAAGCCGTCGGCGCGCAACTGCTGGAAGAGCTTGCCGTACTCGCCCTTGCGGCCGCGCACCAGCGGGGCGACCACGCTGAAGCGGCTGCCCTCGTCGAGCTCGCACACCTGGTCGACGATCTGCTGGACGCTCTGCCCCGCGATGGGACGACCGCAGTTGGGGCAGTGCGGGTGCCCGATGCGCGCGTACAGCAGCCGCAGGTAGTCGTAGACCTCGGTGACGGTGCCCACGGTCGAGCGCGGGTTGCGCGAGGTCGTCTTCTGGTCGATCGAGATCGCCGGCGACAGCCCCTCGATGGCGTCGACATCGGGCTTGTCCATCTGCCCCAGGAACTGGCGCGCGTACGACGAGAGCGATTCGACGTAGCGGCGCTGACCCTCGGCGTAGATCGTGTCGAAGGCGAGCGAGGACTTGCCCGAGCCCGAGAGCCCGGTGATGACGATGAAGCGCTCGCGCGGCAGCCGCACGGAGATGTCCTTGAGGTTGTGCTCGCGCGCGCCGGTGATGACGATGTCGTGCGTCGTGCTGATAGGCGGCCTCGTCCCTTCGGCGTGATCGATGGCGCTCTGCGTGCTCATTGTTCCAGTGTGACAGACGTGTCGAACGCCGCTACTCGACCAGCAGGAGGCCCGTCCAGCACGGGCGGTCGATGGCCGGCAGCTCTACCGTCAGGCCGGCCGCCGCGGCCGTCGCGACGACGTCGATGCCGACGGCCTCCATCGAGGGCCGCGCCGCGAACGGGTGCCGGCAGGGCTCGCCCGAGCCCTGCCCGACGCAGGTGTCGCAGAGCACGCAGTCGCCACCGCTGTAGGCGGCGGCGAAGCGGCAGCCCAACTTGAAGGCGGCGGTCTCGAGGCTGGTCATGAGGCCCGCGAACGAGTTCTGCGCGGCCGTCACCCGCGATTCGTAGCCGGCCGGAGCGGCGAGCGATGCCGCAGCGGCCTCGGCACGAGACCCACCGCTCTCCGGCAGCTCCGGCAGGGCGCGGGCCGCGATGTAGCCGCCTTCGCCCAGCTCGGCCGTGACCTCGGCCTGCGTGACGGGGATGTCCTGCTGCACGACCAGGGCCCATCGGTAGAGGGCGAGCGCGTCGCGCGTCTCGTCTGGGCTGGGGACGTTCGGCGGGCACATCAGGTTGCGGCCGTAGCTCGAGCAGAGGGGCACGCGGCACTTGAGGCGCACGCGCTCGTCGACGACGACCGCTGCCGCCGCCAGCGGCGCGGCGCGGCCGGCGCCGAGCGCGTGCGCCCGCTCCGCCAGCAGTGCCAGAAGCTTCTCGCCGCGTTCCTCGTCTGCTGCGCTCATGGTCGTCCCTTCACGACTCGGCTCACCGTCGTCTCGCCCTCACCGAACACCGGGGCGCGGGCGTCCCCGTCTTCCCATCGCTTCAACTGACCGCCGTGCCCCGCCGGCCGAGCTCCTTGCCGAGCTCGCGGATCTCGTCGCGCAGCTTGGCCGCGTACTCGAACTTGAGGTCGTCGGCGGCCTGGAACATCTCGGCCTCCAAGTCGGTGATCAGCTTCTCGAGGTCGGTGGTCGGCATCGCCAGCTTCTTGGCCACCGCCTTGGCCGCCCTGCGTCCCTTCGTCGGCACGGCGGCCGCGTCGCTCACCATCTGGGCGATGTCGCTCACCGCCTTCACGATGCTGTGCGGCGTGATGCCGTGAGCCTCGTTGTAGGCGACCTGCTTGGCGCGCCGCCGGTTCGTCTCGTCGATGGCGACGCGCATCGCCTCGGTGGTGCGGTCGGCGTACATGATGACCCTGCCCTCGATGTTTCGCGACGCGCGTCCGACCGTCTGGATGAGGCTCGTCTGGCCGCGCAGGAAGCCCTCCTTGTCGGCGTCGAGGATGGCGACCAGCGTGACCTCGGGGAGGTCGAGGCCCTCGCGCAGGAGGTTGATGCCGACCAGGACGTCGAACTCCCCCAGCCGGAGCTGGCGCACGATCTGGATGCGTTCGATGGTGTCGACCTCGCTGTGGAGGTAGCGCACGCGGAAGCCGTTCTCGATGAGGTAGTCGGTGAGGTCCTCGGCCATGCGCTTGGTGAGCGTGGTGACGAGCACGCGCTGGTCCTTCTCGACGCGCGTGGCGATCTCGTTCATGAGGTCGTCGATCTGGCCCTCGGTGGGACGGACCTCGATCTCGGGGTCGACCAGCCCAGTGGGCCGGATGAGCTGCTCGGCGATGTTGACGCTGTTGGCGAGCTCGAACTTGCCCGGGGTGGCGCTCACGAACACGATCTGCGGCACCTTCTCGAGGAACTCGTCGATGCGCAGGGGCCGGTTGTCGAACGCGCTCGGCAGGCGGAACCCGTACTCGACCAGACTGGTCTTGCGCGACCGGTCGCCCTCGTGCATGCCGCCGATCTGCGGCAGCGTCATGTGGGACTCGTCGATGAAGCACAGCCAGTCGTCGGGGAAGTAGTCGAGCAGGCAGTTGGGCGTGGCCCCGGGCTCCTTGCCGAGCAGGATGCGCGAGTAGTTCTCGATGCCGTTGCAGAAGCCCATCTCGCGCAGCATCTCCATGTCGTAGAGCGTGCGCTGCCGCAGGCGGTGCGCCTCGAGCATCTTGCCGCGCTCCTCGAACCAGGCCGTGCGCTCGTCCAGCTCGTGCTGGATCTCCTTCAGCGAGCGCTCGATGGCCGGGGCGTTGGTGATGAAGTGGGTGGCCGGGTAGATGGCGACATGAGGGGGCTTCTCGACGACCTCGCCGCTGATCGGATCGAAGCGCACGAGCTGCTCGATCTCGTCGCCCCAGAGCTGGACGCGGATGGCGGTGTCCTGGGCGGCGGGCCAGATCTCGACGGAATCGCCGCGCACGCGGAACTTGCCCCGTGCGGGCTCGAAATCGTTGCGTGCGTACTGGATGGCGACGAGCCTGCGCAACACCTCGTCGCGTTCGACCGCCTGCCCCGTCTGCAGCAGGACGACGTTCTCGAGATAGTCCTCGGGAGAACCCAGGCCGTAGATGCAGCTCACGCTGGCCACGATGACGACGTCGCGCCGCAGGAAGAGCGACGTCGTCGCCGCGTGCCGCAGACGGTCGATCTCGTCGTTGATGGACGAGTCCTTCTCGATGTAGAGGTCCTGCGCCGCCACGTACGCCTCGGGCTGGTAGTAGTCGTAGTAGCTGACGAAGTACTCGACGGCGTTCTCGGGCAGGAACTCGCGGAACTCGTTGCAGAGCTGCGCCGCCAGCGTCTTGTTGTGGGCGATGACGAGCGCCGGCTTCTGCACGCGCTCGATGACGTTGGCCATGCTGAACGTCTTGCCCGAGCCGGTCACGCCCAGCAGCGTCTGATAGCGGTCGCCGCGCCTGATGCCTTCGGTGAGCGCGTCGACCGCCTCCGGCTGGTCGCCCGTGAGGCTGTAGTTCGCCCTGATGCAGAAGTCGGTCATGTCGTTATCGTAACAACCCGAACATATGTTCGCAATTGGTCTCACCGCGGCCTCTGCAGACGCCCGCCGCGGAGGCCGCAGCCGTCGCCCGAGCGGGCTCGCCCGGTGGCAGGGACCCAAGCGCGCGGGTGGCGCGAGCGGACGCTCGCAGAGCGGCGCGAGCGAAAGTCCGGATAGCTGTGCCCCGCCGCCCGGCAGAGCACGCCGGCCTGGGCTCGAAGCGCTAGGCGCGCTTGCGCTCGCCGCGCCCGGCCTCGTCGCCGGGGCCCGCGGCGATGATCGTCGCAAAGGCCTCGCGCACGGCCTCGCGCAGCTGCTTGCGCGAACCCGTGTTGTGGCAGACGAAGTCGGCCAGCTTCATCTTCTCGTCCTCGGGCAGCTGCTGCTCGAGACGGCGCGCGAACTCGCTGTCGGTGAGCTTGGCGTTGAGGCGCCGGCGGCGCACGCCGGCCGGCGCCGTGATCAGCATCGTGTAGTCGAACGACTCGTGCCAGCCGGTCTCGAACAGCAGCGGCACTTCGGCCACCACCAGCGCGGGGCGCGGCACGGACTTCTCGCACTGCTGCGCCCACGCCCACACGCGCTCGCGCACATGCGGATGGAGCAGTCCTTCCAGCCAGTCGAGCTGGGCGCGGTCGTGGAACACGACGCGGCCCAGCGCCGGCCGGTTCACGCCGCCGCGGTCGTCGACCACCTCGTCGCCGAACCTCTCGCGGACCGCCGCGACGATGTCGTCCTCGGAGAGGAGCTGGTGCACGATGTCGTCGCTCGAGACGACGGCGGCGCCGAACTCGCGCAGGAAGGCGAGCGCGGTCGACTTGCCCGAGCCGATGCCGCCGGTCACGCCGAGGAGAGGGAGTCTCTTTCTGCTGCTCATGACGAGAAGACCCGGCGCGCCGCCCACACCGTGGGCGGCGCGCCGCTGGTCGTTCCGTACCGGCTCAGGCTTCCGGCGCCGTCTCGGCGGCCGGCTCGGCGTCGTCGTCCTCGCTCCCGCTCGGCGTCGTCCGTCTCGGCCTCGTCGACTGCGCCGCCCTGCGGGAAGACGTCGTCGCTCAGGCCCAGCTCGGGCTCGTTGGCGATCTCGGCGGGCTCGTCGTCGCGTGGTCTCGACCGCCTCACTGGCGATCTCGGCGGGCTCGTCGTCGGTGGTCTCGACCGCCTCGGACGGCTCCTCGTCGGACTGCTCGACGTCGACGACCGCGACCTCTTCCACCTCGTCGGAGGCTGCGGCCTGCGTCTCGTCCTCCGCCTCGCCGGGCTCTTCCGCGGCCTCGTAACCCGCCTCTTCCACGGCTTCGTCCTCGTCCGGGGCGGACATCGGCTGCATCGGCCGGACGTTCTCGCCGTCGACGCGCTTGATGCTGAGGCTGAGGCGGCGCCGCTCGGAGTCGACTTCGATGATCTTGACGAGCACCTGCTGGCTCACGGCCACGACCTCATCGGGCCGCTCGACGTGCCGGTTGGCGAGCTCGCTGATGTGCACGAGGCCCTCGATGCCTTCGTAGATCTCGACGAAGGCGCCGAAGGCGACGATCTTGGTGACGCGACCGTCGACCACGTCGCCCACCTTGTGCTGGGCGACGATCTTCTGCCACGGGTCCTCCTGCGTCTGCTTCAGACCCAGGGAGATGCGCTGGCGGTCGCGGTCGATGTCGAGCACCTTGACCTTGACCTTCTGGTTGACCTGCAGCACCTCGGACGGATGGTTGATGTGGGTCCAGCTCAGCTCCGAGATGTGGATGAGGCCGTCGATGCCCTCGAGGTCGACGAAGGCGCCGAAGTCCACGATGTTCGAGATGGTGCCCTCGACGACATCGCCGACGTTGAGCTCGTCGATGATCTGCTGACGGACCTCCTTGCGCTCCTCCTCGAGGACCGCGCGGCGCGACAGCACCACGTTGTTGCGGTTGCGGTTCATCTCGATGACGCGGCAGTTGAGGCCCTGCCCGACGTACTCGGAAAGGTCCTGCACGCGGCGGATGTCGACCAGAGACGCCGGCAGGAAGCCGCGCACGCCGAGGTCGAGGATGAGGCCGCCCTTGACGACCTCGATCACGGTGCCGGTCACCGGCGTCCCGCTCTCGAAAGCCGCCTCGATGCGCTTCCAGGCCTTCTCGAACTTGGCGCGCTTCTTGCTCAGGATGAGGCGCCCATCGGCGTCTTCCTTCTGCATGACGAGCGCGTCGATCTCTTCGCCCAGCTGCACCTCTTCCGAGGTGTTGACGTTCTTGCGGATGCTCAGCTCGTTGACCGGGATGACGCCTTCGGACTTGTAGCCGATGTCGACCAGGACCTCGTCCTTGTCGACGCGCACCACCTTGCCGGTGACGATGTCGCCCTCGGTGAAGACCGTGATGGTGGCGTCGTAGTTCGGGACGATCTTGCCGTCGATCTCGACGAGGTAGCCGTCGCTACCCTCGACGATGGTGCCTACCTGCGTGTCGGTCGGGTTGTCTGTCATAGAAGTGGTCGCGCCTCCCGGGATGTGAGCGGTCCGTCGTTAACAGGAAGCAACGGCCCGGGAACCGCGACCGGGCCGTGAGCCGACGAAGTATAGCACAGGCTCGCGGCCTGGGAGCGCGAGATTGCAGCGACTTCTGGGGCCGCGGCGCAGCTTCGCGGGGCGGCGACTCCGGGCGCGAAACGGGGTTACTTCGCGCTGAGCCAGTCGCCGCCGCTGCCGATCTCGACCTCCATCGCCGGGTCGATCTCGCAGACCTCGCACATCGCGGCCCGCATCAGCGGCTTCACCGCCTCGACCTCGGCCTCGGGCGCCTCGACCACGAGCTCGTCGTGCACCTGCAGGACGAGCCGGGCGGCGAGGCCCCGCTCCTCGAGCTCGCCGTCCATGCGCACCATCGCCATCTTGATGACGTCGGCGGCGGTGCCCTGCAGGATGGTGTTCACGGCGAGCCGCTCGCCGAGCGAGCGCTCGTTGTAGCGGCTCGAGCGCAGCTCGGGCAGCGCCCGCCGCCGCCCGTAGAGGGTGGTGACGTAGCCGTCCTGCACCGCCTGCGCGATGACGCGCTCGCGGAACTCCTTCACCCTCGGATACTTGGCGAAGTACGCCTCGATGAAGGCGCGTGCCTCGTCCTGCGGGATCTCGACCTGCTCCGAGAGGCCGAAGGCCGAGAGCCCGTACATGATGCCGAAGTTGGTGGCCTTGGCGCGGTCGCGCTGCTGCTTGGTGACCTCCTCCACGGGGATGCCGGCCACCGCCGCCGCGGTGACGCGATGCACGTCCTCGCCGCGGTGATAGGCGTCGATCAGCGCGGGCTCCTGCGAGAACGAGGCCATGAGGCGCAGCTCGATCTGGGAGTAGTCAGCGACCACGAGCTGCGCCCCATCCTCAGCCACGAAACAGGCCCGGATCTCGGCGCCCAGCTCCGTCCGGATCGGGATGTTCTGGAGGTTCGGGTTGTTGCTCGAGAGGCGGCCGGTACTGGCCACCAGCTGGTTGAAGGTCGTGTGCAGGCGACCGGTGCGCGCGTCGATGTAGTGGGGCAGCGGGTCGAGGTAGGTGTTGAGCAGCTTGGTGAGCTCGCGCCACTCCTCGACTGCCGGCACGATCGCATGCGCGTCGCGCAGCGAGCGCAGCACGCGCGCGTCCGTGGAGTAGCCGGTCTTGCCCTTACGCAGGGGCTCGAGGCCGAGGCGCGAGAAGAGCACCTCGGCGAGCTGCTGCGTGGAACCGATGGTGAAGGTGCCGCCGGCGAGCTCGTGGATGCGGTCGGTGAGCTCGTCGGCGCGGTCGCGGACGCGCGCCGTGATCTCGCCGAGACGGTAGGGGTCCATCTTGACGCCGGCCGCCTCCATGCGCGCCAGGACCCGCACCAGCGGCAGCTCGGTCTCGCGGAAGAGCCGCTCGAGGCCGAGCTCGAGCAGCCGGGGTCGCTGCGCGGCGGCGACGTGCCACGTGCGGACGGCGCGGCGCGCGGCGCGCGCAGCCGGCGAGGGCAGTGCCTCTTCCCCACCGTCGCCGGCCGGCTCGGCGCCTTCCGCAGCGACGCCGGCCAGCGCCTCGAGGGTGCGCTCCTTCTCGGGACGTTCGGGAGCCAGGAGGTAGGCCGCGACGGCGGTGTCAAAGGCCGGCCCCGACGGCGCCGTCGCGAACTCCGGCTGTGACTTCGCGTCGTGGACGACGACGTGCGCCGCCGCACGCCAGAGGCCGGCGAGCTCCTCGTCGCGCACGCGGCTGGTCTGCGCCAGCTCGCCGTCGCCGCTGACCGCCGCCGCGACGCCGTCGCCGTCGCCGGCGAAGGCCAGCGCGGCCTCGTGCTGCTCCAGCGCCGCGGCAAGCGCGCCAGCCGCGGGCTCCTCGACGAGCCGCAACTCCGCCTCGGGGGGCGGCGTCGGCGCGGCCGCCGCCGCGCCGGCCGCGCCGGCGCCTCCCGCGATGTCGTGCAGGCGACGGATCAGGGTCGTGAACTCGTACGTCCGGAAGAAACCCTCGATGCTCTCGACCGGCAGCTGATAGCCGCCCTTGCAGACGAGCTCGTCGACGTCGGTGCCGACCGGGACGTCGCAGACCATCGTGGCGAGACGCTTCGAGAGGCGCGCGCGCTCCTCGTGCTCGAGGAGCAGCGCGCGCCGCTTCTCGGACTTCACCTCACCGATGCGCTCGTACAGCGCCTCCATGCTGCCGAACTGCTGCAGCAGCTGGGCGGCCGTCTTCTCGCCGATGCCGGGCACCCCGGGGATGTTGTCGGACGTGTCGCCTTTCAAGCCGATGAAGTCCGGGACCTTGTCGGGGCCGATCCCATAGCGCTCGACCACCGCCTGCGGGTCGTAGATCTTGACGTCGGTGATGCCGCGGCCGGTCGCCATCACCGCGATGTCGTCGTCGACGATCTGCAGGGCGTCGCGGTCGCCCGTCACGACCACCGCCCCGACGCCGCAGCGCGTCGCCGCCTTCGCCAGCGTCCCGAGAATGTCGTCGGCTTCGTAGCCCGGCGAGATCAGGTTGACGAAGCCGAACGCGTCGACGAGCTCGGGCAGGATGGGCCACTGCTGTGACAGGACGCCGGGCATCTCGGGCCGCTGCGCCTTGTACTCGTCGTACTCCTTGTGGCGGAAGGTCTTCTCGGGGCCGTCCCACGCGACGATCACGTTGAGCGGACGGTACTCGCTCACCACCTTGAGCAGCATCTGGCTCAGTCCGTACAGAGCGTTCGTCGGAAAGCCCTTCTGGGTGCTGATGCTCTCGGGCAGGGCGAAATAGGCGCGGAAGGCGAGGCTGGAGCCGTCGACCAGGTAGAGGCGGCCGCTGAGGTCGGAAGGGGTCATGCAGGCATTGTATCGCCCGGGGGGACGGCGGCCGGTCCGGGACACGCGGATGCTGACTCAGGCGCGGGCCCGAACGGTGCTCGGCCCGCGCCTGCCCAGCACCGACCCCGCTGAAGCCGGGCTTCAGGCGGCGCTGCGCACCGGCAGGCGCTTGAGCAGCAGCACCCTCGTGCCGAGCTCGTCGGCATTGAGCAGAAGATCGTCCGTGAGGGCGCGCATGAAGTGGATGCCCCTGCCGGCGCTCGCTGTGACGGCCGGCGCCCGGATCGGGGTGGAGTCGAGGCCGCGACCGTGATCGGCCACCTCGACGCCGACCGCGCGCTCGTAGCAGTAGAAGTGGACCTCCACGTCGTCCTGCTCGCCGCGCGGCGAGCCGTGCACGACGGCGTTCGCCAGGGCCTCCCCGACCGCCACCGTCAGCTCGAAGAGCGGCGCGCCCTCGAGGCCGCAGATCTCGGCGAGGGCGACCACGTGACGGCGCGCATTGGGGAGCTCGTGGCGAGCCGCCGGGAACGAGAAGACGTGCTGCCAGCGTGGCGTCGCCGGCAGGCGCATGAGGTCGATGCCGTCGAACTGCGGGCCGGCCTCCGCTTCGGAGGATCCCAGGCCGGCCTCGGTCAGCGATGCCTTGAGATCGGGCTCCTCACAGGCGACGACCAGCTCGCCGCCGTCGTGCTTGAACTCGGCGGCGCAGGTCTGCAGCACACCGACGCTGGCCCGGCCGAGCGCATGGCGCAGCTCGAGATCGACCACCACGTCATGCGCCCCGGCGGCGTGGCATCGTACGAGCGCGTCGTGCAGGTCGCCGGCGAGTTCTGCGTCTCCGCCTTCGCCGCTGCAGCGCACGACGCAGACGTCACCGCGGACCTCGGCGACGACGTCTGTCGCGTGGCTGCCTTCGCGCCGGCTCTCAGGCCGTCCCTGTGTCATGCGTCTCGCTTTCGTACGGTATGGCCGGCTCGAAGCGGCAATCCTCTTGTCCCGGCCATCCCCCGAAGGGATACGTGCAATGCATCGCATGTACCTGCTCGCCGACGTCGTCGAACCGGTCGTGGATCCGCTCCACGATCTCGTCGCTCATGTTGAAGGACCGCACCCCGTCCATGAAAGCCTGGCGGAGCGCCTCCATCCTGAGGTCGAGCTCGTCGAAGGCGGCCCGCCAGGTGTCGACGTCGCCGGGCTCCGGGTGCCTCAAGTTGCGGGTCTCGCTCATCGTCCCTCCGTGCGATCGGGTGGTCTCCTATGAGCCTCATACCCCCGCGCGCCGGGCGCGGAACCAGACCGCCCGGCATGGGTAGACTGGGCTCATCGCCAGCGACGCGAGGAGGACGGGATGCCGTCACGCGAATTCGCCCGTGGGCGCAGGATCGCCGCCCGCCTGCCCTTCGGTTCAGACCTACTCGAAGCCGTTACCGCCGTGGCCGACGAGCACGGCATCGAGACGGGCGAGGTGCGCGCCATCGGCGCGCTGCAACACGCCCGTCTGGCCTTCTACGACCAAGCGACGAAGACGTACGGCGAGTTCGCCGTCGACCGCCCGGTCGAGCTCGTCACGCTGCTCGGGAACGTCTCCCGACGGGACGACGCGACCGCCGTCCACCTGCACGCGACGCTCGCCGACCACGACGGCGCCTGTCTTGGGGGGCACGTAGCCGCCGGCTGTGTCGTGTTCGCCTGCGAGCTCTTCATCCAGGAGCTGGTCGGCGAGCCGCTGAAGCGCGGCTTCGACGAGGTCACCGGCCTGCCGCTCTGGGAGAACGTCTGAGGCGAGAGGCGAGGACGAAGGGCTGATGGCGTCAAGGAGGGGGAGGTGGTGTCGGAAGGGGGACTTGAACCCCCATGAGGTTATGCCCTCACTAGGCCCTCAACCTAGCGCGTCTACCAATTCCGCCATTCCGACACGGGCAGGCAGTGAGTATAGGAAACGGCCTCAGAACGGTCAACGCGAGGCCCGCTGCGTCGCTCTCGCAAGCCGACGGGGCCCGGGAGCAGACAGACAGCGGGCGGGCTCCACCATCGCTAGCCCGCCCACTGGCGGCGCCCCCTTCATTGCCTCCTCGAGCGGAGGCCATGGTCCGCACAGACCGTGGCGCCGACTGTACTTTGCGGCGAGTATAGTCCTCCCCGACGCGCGGGGACAACGTTGACGAAGACACGCGTAGGAGAAGGGTAGGAGGCCGTGTGATGCCGCAGGAGAACGCGTGAGCAGGATCCTCGTGGGCAGCTGTTCGTGGACGGACCCGACCCTGATCGCCAGCGGACGCTTCTATCCGGCCGGCGTGACCAGCGCAGCCCAACGGCTGCGCTACTACGCCGGCCAGTTCCCCCTCGTCGAAGTCGATTCCACCTACTACGCGCCGCCCACCGAGCGCAACAGCGTCCTCTGGGTGGAGCGGACGGCCCCCGGCTTCACCTTCAACGTGAAGGCCTTCGCGCTCCTCACCGGCCACCCGGCGCGCGTCGAGCGGATGCCGCCCTGGCTGCGCGACGCCATCTCGCCGGCCTGCCTCGGCAAGCAGAACGTCTACCGCAAGGACCTCGATCCCGCGGCGGTCGAGCGTTTGTGGGACGAGCACCAGCTGGCGCTCCAGCCCTTGCGTGCCGCCGGCCGGCTGGGAGCGCTCCTCTTCCAGTTCCCGCCCTGGTTCCGCAAGAACCGCGAGAACGTGGCCTACATCCAGGAGCTGCCGGCACGCCTGCCGGGCACGCCGCTGGCGGTCGAGTTCCGCGGCGGAGGCTGGATGGAGGGCGAGCATGCGAGGAGCACGCTGCGCCTGCTCGACGAGGCCGGCCTTTCGTACGTCACGGTGGACGAGCCGCAGGGCTTTCCGTCGAGCACGCCGCCACTCGTGGCGGCCACCGGGGGGCTCGCCGTGGTCCGGCTGCACGGGCGCAACGCCGAGACGTGGGAGGCCAAGTCGAAGGCCGCGTCCGACAGGTTCAGGTACCTGTACACGGACGCGGAGCTCGAGGAGTGGGCGCCGCGCGTGCTCGAGCTGGCCGAGACTGCCGGGACGGTCCACGTCCTCTTCAACAACAACTTCGAGGACTGGGGCATGCGTAACGCGCGGCGCATGACGCAGCTCCTGGGCGACGCGGCCGTACCGCCGCCGGGACCCGCCGCCGGCGGGCCGGGCGGTGGCGCCAAGGACGCTGGCGGACAGGCATCGCTGCTGGACTGAGGCGGCACCAGACCGGGCTCCGTAGTCTGGCTAGGCGACGGTTCGCGCGCGGCCTGTGCGAGGCGGCGTCCGATGAGGGGTACCGTGACGCCGATCACCCGTGGAGGTGCCCATGCGTGTCCTGAAGATCTTCGCCCTCGCGCTCGTGCTGACTCTCGCAATCGCCGGCATAGCCTCGGCCAAGGTGCGCGGCCAGGTGCGCGACGCGGCCGGGCATGCCGCCGCCGTCCTCGCCCTCGACGAGACGACGGCGACCCCCGAGGCGGAGCCGTCGGAGTCGCCCGAGGCGGAGGCGGCCGAGCCGGAGGACGCCGACGAAGCCGGTGCCGCCGACAACCACGGCGCCGCCGTGTCGGCGATCGCGCAGGACGAGTCGGCCGTGGGCACGAAGGTGCTGGCCAACGGCAAGGAGATCACCAACCACGGCCAAGGCGTTTCGGCGATGGCGAAGTCCGACGCCGGGAAGCCCGAGAAGACGCAGAAGGCCGGCGACAAGAACAAGTAGCCGACACGACGACGAAGCGACGAGCGGGGGGCGCGGCCCAGTCGGGCCGCGCCCCCCGCTCTCGCTTCTCTCCACCCGACTCCGCGTCAGTCCGCGGGCACCGCCAGGATCTCGCGCATCTCGGCGTCGATGGTGGCGCCCCACTTGGCGAACTCGGCGAAGAACGCCTCGCACGGCACGATCTGCTCGGGCACGAACACGCCGGGCCCGGCGATCTCGCCCTTGGCCAGCATGCGCGCCACGATCGCCGGCGGGATGCCCGTGTCGATGTCGCCGCCCCCGGCGCCGTACTCCTTGTGCGCCGGCACCGTGGCGCGGACGCGCCACTCCAGCCGGCGCCCGTCCTTCATGCCCCGCACCACGCCGAGCAGGTAGTCGACGTCGTCGAGCACCACGTCGACGGGCTTGGGGATCTCGCTGACGACCTTGAGCAGCACGTCCCGCGGCCGCACCTTGCAGCCTTTGATGTCGACCTCGTCGGTGCGCGTCAGGCCGATGCGGTTGAGGAAGCGCATCTGCTCGGTGAAATCCCACGGCAGCGAAAGCTTGAACGTCGCCGCCTTCAGGCCCTGGTCCTTCCAGGTGTGCCAGAAGGTGAAGGGTTCGGAGTGGATGGTGAAGTGCGCCTCGAGCTCGCCGGCGGGCTCGCCGAAGTCGATGTCCTCGACCCCCTCGCCGCCGATGATGTCCATGTTCCAGGCCCCGTCGATGAACTCGGGCGCTCCTACGCTGAACTCGTCGCAGAGCGTCTCGAGCGAGTACGGGACCACCCACCCCTTGTAGCGGCTCCAGTCGGTGTCGTCGACGTTGCCGCACAGGGCGTGCGCCTCCTCGACCGTGTCGAGCTGCAGCGCGCCGTAGCGGGCGAGGATGTTGGTCACGCCGGGAGCGCCCCCCATCGCGATGACCGCCGTCACGCCCGCCTTCTTGAACTCCTCGTCGAGCTCCACCTGCTGCTTCGTCACGTGGAAGAGCCCGCCCATGTCGGTGTAGTTGACGCCGGCTGCCGCGGCCGCGTGCATCACCGTGATGTTCCAGAAGTGCTGCGTCGCGTTGACCATGGCATCGCAGCCCGCGATCGCCCGCTCGACGTTCGCCTGGTCGCGCGCGTCGACCACGACGGACCGGGCCTTGTCGCCGCCGTGCGTCGTCGCCACCGCGCGCGCCTGTTCCTCGTTGTAGTCGCCGACCACGATCTCGTCGACCTCTCCGCTCGCGGCCAGCGCCTTGACCGCCCAGCGCCCCATGGCGCCCGCTCCCACGACGGCGATCTTCATCGAGCTCCTCCCTCCGTCCGCTTCACCTCCGGTGCCTGACGCAAGCCTATGCGAGCAGACGGTCGCGCGTACAGGCGGGGGTTGCGGCTCGGGTTCAGGCGATATCATGAGTCCGAGCCCATCCCGTGGAGGAGGTACGGTCCGTGACACGCTACGGGCTGAGCGACCAGGAATGGGGGGCGCTCGAGCATGAGGTGCTCGATCTCTTCACCGCCCTCCTGCGCGTCGACACCACCAATCCGCCAGGCCACGAGACCGCCTGTGCGAAGCTGATCCAGGATTACCTGGCGGCCAGCGGCGTCGCGTCCGAGCTGCTCGGCGAGCTGCCGGACCGCCAGAACCTGGCCGCTCGCCTGCCCGGCGCCCGGCCCGGGCCGAGGCTGGTCCTCATGGGACACACCGACGTCGTGCCGGCCGACGCCGCCGAATGGAGCGTGCCGCCCTTCGGCGGTGTCGTGAAGGACGGCTACGTCTGGGGCTGCGGCGCCACCGACATGAAGAACCAGGTCGCGGCCGAGGCGGTCGCCGTCGCCCGCCTGGCGCGTTCGGGAGCCGACTTCGCCGGCGAGCTCGTGTACCTGGCGACGGCCGACGAGGAGGTCGGCGATCACTGCGGCGTGCGCTGGCTGTGCGAGCACCGGCCGGCGGTGATCCGCTGTGACTACCTGCTCAACGAGGGCATGGGCGGGCTGTGGCTGCCGATCGACGGGCGCAAGGTGTTCCTCCTGGCGATCGGTGAGAAGGCCTTCGCGCAGTTCCAGATCCGCACGCGGGGCAACGGCGGGCACGGATCCGTACCCGAGAAGGAACACAGCGCCGTCCTCGACCTGGCGAAGGCCGTCCTGGCGCTGGGTCTCGCCGATCCGCCGGCGGCGGTCTCCCCGACGACGGAGCGCTTCATCGACGCCGTGGTGCCCGACGCAGAGCTCGCGAGCCGGCTGAAAGACCCGCAGACGGCGCGGGTCGCGGCGCGCGACCTGCGCGCCCTGGATTTGGATCTGGCGGCGCTCGTGGAGCCGCTCTATGGCGCCACCTTCACGCCGACGATCCTGTCGGCCGGAACGGTGGTCAACGTCATCCCGACGCACGCGGAGGCCGCTGTCGACTGCCGCATCACGCCGGAGATGACGGCGGAGGAGACACAGGAGCTGGTGGCGTCCGTCCTCAGATCCCCTCGGCATCGACTGGGAGTTCGCGTGGATCGACAAGACCGAGCCGAACCAGTCGTCGCCCTCCAGCCCTCTGCGCGACAGCATCGAACGCGTGCTGCGGCGCGACGTGCCGGAGGCCGAGCTCGCGCCGATGTGCTCGGGGAGCTTCACGGACTCGCGCTGGGTGCGCGACACGTTCCCCGACTGCGTCGCTTACGGCTTCGCCCCGTTCCCGGCCGAGAGCTACCCTGCGATGGAGGGCGGCCGCGACCACTCGCCGGACGAGCGCATCTCCGTCGAGGACGTCACCTATCAGGCGCTCTTCTTCGAACGCCTCGTCCGCGACCTGCTCGCGTGAGGACGGCGAGATGAAGCACGAGGGCATCGACCTGCGCGACCGCTTCCGGGGCGCGCTGCTCGGCGTCGCCGTCGGCGACGCCCTGGGCGCGCCCGCCGAGTTCCTCACCGCCGACCAGATCGTCGAGCGCTATGGCTACCTCAACGAGATGGTCGGCGGGGGCTGTCACAACGTCGCCCCCGGTGAGACGACGGACGCGACCGACATGATGCTCGCCCTGGCGGAGAGCGTCGGCGAGCTCGGGCGTCACGAGCCCGAGGACGTCATGGCGCGCTACCTGGCGTGGTTCGACGGGCGGCCCAAGGACGTCAGCCTCACGGTGCGCGCCGTGATGCTGAGCTATAAGGCGGGGACGCCCTGGGACCTCGCATCGCGGCGCGCCTACGAGATCCTGGGTCATCCCGTCGCGGGCAACGGCAGCCTCATGCGCTGTGCCCCGCTTGCGCTCGCATACATCAGGGACGCCGAGGAGCGCCGCCGCGCCTCCCTGCGGGAGTCCATGCTGACGCACTTCGACCAGCTCGCCGGCTGGGCATGCGCCGCCTTCAACGACCTCGTCGCCGCGGCTGCCGAGGACCGCCTGCGAGCGGCATTGCCGGAGGTCGCCGTCGCGTTCGACGACGAGGACAGCCGCGTCAGCACCGCGCTCCGCGAAGCCGCCGTGGCGGAGCCCGAGGAGCTCCACGGGGCCGCCTTCGTCGTCGACAGCCTCAAGCTCGCGCTGTGGGCGGTGCTGCGCAGCGCGAGCTTCGAGGACGCGCTCTGCCTGGTCGTGAACATGGGCGACGACGCCGACACGGTCGGAGCGATCACCGGCGCCCTTGCCGGTGCGCTGTACGGGGCGGCGGCGATCCCGGAGCGCTGGCTCGCGCCGCTCCTGCTGCGTGAGCGCACCGCCGCCGCCGCCGACCGCCTCGCCGGCCTCGCCGGCATCTGAGGGCGTCTCGGCGGGTCATCGACGCGACGCACCAGGCCGGAGGCCGGCGACTCTGACTGCAGGTCTGACTCTGAAGCCCTGACGCCCTCCCGCGCACGCGCGAACCGGGCCATGCTTCTGTCCCCGGCCCGCCGAGTTGGCGCGGCAGGCCCGAATCAGTACAGTACGGCGTCGACGCCCGCACCCGCGCGGCGGCCCCCGATCGGAGGACCTGTGAGCTGGCTGACTCGACTGTCCCTGCGCAACCGCTCGATCGTCGGGCTGGCCGTCGTCGCCGTCATCATCGTTGGCGTGTACGGGGTGACGTCCCTCAAGGAAGAGCTGATCCCCGACCTCACCTTCCCCTACCTGACCGTCTTCACGGTCTCGCCTGGGACCTCCGCCGCCGACGTCGAGCGCAGCGTGACGGTGCCGCTCGAACAAGCGGTCAAGGCGACGAGCGACCTCAAGCAGTTCGATTCCTACTCCAACGACGGCACGAGCATCATCACCATCGAGTACGAGTTCGGCACCGACATGGCGGCCAAGGAAGCCGAGGTGCAGCAGGCGACGTCCGCGGTCCAGGCACAGCTCCCTCAGACCGCCCAGCCGCCCGACGTCGCAGCCCTCAACTTCGCCTCGCTTCCCGTCGTCCAGCTCGCCGTGACCTCCTCGCTGCCCCCGGACCAGCTTGCCGCCCTGCTGCAGGAGCAGGTCGTGCCGCGGCTGCAGGAGATCGAGGGCGTGCAGGCGGTCACGCTCTCGGGCGTGCAGCAGAAGCAGCTGCAGGTCAAGCTCAAGACGAACAAGGTCCTGCAGCTGGGCGTGACCCCCGAGCAGATCGTGACCGCCGTCACGCAGGCCAACCTGACGAACGGCGCCGGGACGGTCACGTCGGGCAGCCTCGTCTACCCCGTGACGGTCAAGGCGACGGCGCAAACGGTCGCCGCCTTCGAGGACCTCGTCATCCCGCTGGGGACGAGCGCGACCACGGCATCGGCGAGCGCCGCCGCCAACTCGACGACGTCCTCCTTCACCGGCGCTCCGTCGGTCACGCTCGGCGAGATCGCCGAGGTGAGCGTCACGCCGGCGCCGGAGACGGCGGTCACCCGCACCAACGGGGAGCCCTCGGTGGGCATCGCCGTGAGCAAGTCGGCCAGCGGCAACACGGTCGACATCGCCAACGACGTCGCGGCGGCGCTGCCCGCGATCACGAAGGACCTGCGCGGCAAGGCGACCATCACCACCGTCGTCGACCAGTCCATCTACATCAAGCAGAGCATCAGCTCGCTGCTGCGCGAGGGACTCCTCGGCGCCGTCTTCGCCGTTCTGGTCATCTGGGTCTTCCTGCGGAGCTGGCGCTCGACGTTCATCGCCGGCGTGTCGATCCCCCTGAGCGTGATCGGCGCCCTCGCCCTGCTGTGGTGGCGGGGCGAGTCCCTCAACATGCTGACACTGGGCGGCCTCACCATCGCCATCGGGCGCGTGATCGACGACTCGATCGTCGTGATCGAGAACGCGCACCGCCACCTCCAGGAGGGCGACGACGTCACGACGGCCGCCTACACGGCGACGAACGAGGTCGCCGGCGCCATCACGGCCAGCACGCTGACGACCGTCGCCGTCTTCCTGCCGCTCGGCTTCGTGCACGGTCTCGCATCCGAGTTCTTCCGCCCCTTCGCCCTGACCGTCACGTTCGCCCTGCTGGCCAGCCTCATCTGCGCCCTCACCGTCGTGCCCGTGCTGGCCACGTGGGTCCTCTCGAAGCGCACGGTCGGCCACCGCGAGCCGGACGAGCTGACCGGGCTGCAGCGTGCCTACCTTCCTATTCTCAAGGGCGCCATCGACCACAAGATCGTCACGATCATCGGCGCAGTGGCGATCTTCCTGGGCGCGATGTCCGCGGCGCCCCTGCTCAAGACCAACCTCTTCGACAACTCCGCGCAGAACACGATGACCGTCACCCAGGAGCTGCCGGCCGGTACCAGTCTCGACGCCACGATGACGGCCGCCGAGCAGGTCGAAGCAGTCCTCGCCAAGACCGACGGCATCGACATCTACCAGGTGACGGCCGGCAGCACCGGGAGCCTCTTCGGGGCCGGCGGCGTGAACGCCTCCGCGAGCCAGGCGGTCTTCACGATCACGACCGACCCGGCCATGGACAAGAACGCGATCGTGGAGGACGTACGGGCCGGCGTGGCCGGACTCGACGAACGCCGGCACCATCACGGTCAGCGGCGAGGACTCCAGCATGGGCAGCTCGTCCGGCATCGAGGTCCGTGTCTCGGCCGACGACCCGGCCGTGCTCAAAGCGGCCAACGAGAAGGTGCTCCAGGCCGTGCAGGGCGTGGAAGGACTCGCGGACGTCACCAGCAACCTCAGTGAGGGCCGCGCCGGGGTCACCGTCCAGATCGACCAGGCGAAGGCGGCGGCGGCAGGCGTCGACCCAAGCACCTTGAGCCAGTACACGACCCTGATCCTGAACGGCTACACGCTCGGCGATGGTGCCGACGCCGCAGGGCTCGCTTCCGGCGCAGCTCACCGTGGGCGACATCACGCTTGCCGCCGATCCCGGGCGCCGTCTCGCCTGCTGCTCACGAAGCTCCCGGTGCCGAGCTCCACCGGCATGGTCCCGATGGGCGACGTCGCCGAGGTCCGTCGAGGTGACCGACGCCGGTGCAGGTCACGCACGTCGACGGCACGCGCACGGCCACCGTGAGCGCAGCCGTCGTGAACAACAACATCGGCGCGGCGTCGAGCGCCACGCAGGCGGCGCTCGAGAAGCTCGATATGCCCGCCGGCGCCACCTGGAAGCTGGCCGGCGCCACGGAGATGACCAGCGACGTGTTCCGCACGCTCGGCATCGCCATGGCGATCGCCATCCTGCTCGTCTACATCATCATGGTGGCGACCTTCCGCAGCCTCCTGAACCCGCTCATCCTCCTGGTGAGCATCCCGTTCGCCGCCGTCGGCGCGATCGTCCTCCTGCTCCTGACGGGCACCAGCCTGGGCATGCCCGAGCCTCATCGGCCTGCTCATGCTGATCGGCATCGTGGTGACCAACGCCATCGTGCTGCTCGACCTCGATCGAGCAGTTCCGCCGCAACAGGGCATGGACGCGCGGACGGCCGTCATCGAGGGCGGCCGCCGCCGGCTGCGCCCCATCCTGATGACGGCCATCGCGACCATCCTGGCGCTCGCTGCCGATGGCCCTGGGCCTCGGCGAGGGCGCCTTCCTCTCGACGCCGCTCGCCGTCGTCGTGATCGGCGGCCTGTTCACCTCGACCATCCTCACCCTGATCCTGGTCCCGGTGCTCTACCTGGCGCTCGAGCGGATCCGGCCGGCCGGCGACGCGGCGGCGCTTGCGGCCGACGGCGGCCGCGAGCGCCGCGCGCTCGACGGCCGCAGCCGGCGCCGTCGGCCGTCGAGTAGGCTTGTCTCGACCACGAGACGAAAGGAGTGACCGTGCCGAAGGCCCCATCGAAGAAGACGACACGCAAGCCCAGCGCCAAAGCCATCGACGTCACGCCGGCGGAGCCGCCGCGCAAGGTCGACAAGGCGCGCTCATCGACCTGCTCAACAAGGACCTCGCCAAGGAGTACTCGGCGCTCATCCAGTACGTGCAGCACGCGGCGGTCATCACCGGCCCCGAGTACGACGCCATCGCCGCCGAGCTCGACGATGCACTCGAACGAGGAGCACCAGCACGCCATCGCGCTGTCGGACCAGATCGACTTCCTCGGCGGGGTGCCGGCGGTGGACGTGGCCCGCATCCAGCGTCTCTCCCGACTCCAAGACGATGCTCGAGCAGGACCTCGAGGGCGAGCTCGACGCGATCGCGCGCTACCGGAGCGCATCGCTCAGGCGGAGATGCTGCAGGAGTACGGGCTGCGGCGCGCCCTCGAGGACATCCTCATCATCGAGGAAGAGCACGCCCGCGACCTGCAGAGCGCGCTGAGCCAGTGAGACGCGGCAGGGGCGGCGGCGGGCGGCGGCTCAGCGCCGCCCCCGCCGCCCCTCACGCCTTCGTCCAGATACGCGCGCGCCTGCACCTCGTACATGCGCGCGTACTCGCCGTCGAGCGCGATGAGCTCGTCGTGGGTGCCGCTCTCGACGATGCGGCCCTCGTCGAGGATGTGGATGCGGTCGGCGTTGCGCACCGTCGAGAAGCGGTGGCTGATGAGCACCACGGCGCGGCCCTGGCCAGCTCGCGGATGTGCTCGAAGATGCTTCCACTCCGACACGGGGTCGAGCGCGCTCGTCGGCTCGTCGAAGACGAGCACGTCGGCGTCGCGCACGAAGGCACGCGCGAGGGCGACCTTCTGCCACTCGCCGATCGAGAGCTCCTCGCCGTCCTCGAACCACTTGCCGAGCATCGTGTCGTAGCCGGCGCGCAGCCCCTCGATGACCTCGTTCGCGCCGGCCTCGCGGCGGCGCGCTCGACCGCGGGGTCGTCCTCGGCGAGCATCACGTTGCCCGTCCAGATGTTCTGGCGCGCCGTCAGCTGGTAGCGGGCGAAGTCCTGGAAGATCACGCTGATCGCCGCGCGCAGCTCGACCGTCGAGAGGTCGCGCAGGTCGACGCCGTCGAGCGTCACGCGCCCTCCTCCGGGTCGTAGAGCCGGCAGAGCAGCTTCACCAGCGTCGTCTTGCCCGACCCGTTCGGACCGACCAGCGCGGTCACCTCGCCGGGCCGGATCCGAGATCGATGTCCGGCAGCGCCGTCCGCTCGGTGTCCGGGTACTGGAAGTCGACGTCCTCGAAGACGATGCCCTCGCGCATCGGCCGCGGCAGCGGCCGCGGGCGCGGCGGGTCGACCACCCGCGGCTCGAGCTCCATGAAGTCGTGGTAGTAGGTCAGGAAGAGGTTGTCCTCGTAGAGGCCGGCGACGCCGCCGAGCACGCTCTGCAGCGCGCCGACAGGCCGGTGTTGAAGGCCTGGTAGTACTTCATCATCTCGCCCAGGGAGATGACGCCCTGGATCGTCCGCCAGGCGATGTAGGCGAAGGTGCCGAAGACGGCCACCGTGGCGATCGTCTGGCTGGCGAGGTCGGCGAACGAGCGCCGCGCGGCGATCGCCAGGCGCTGGCCGCGCAGGACGTCGCGCAGCGCGTGGTACCAGCTCGCGGAAGGTGTCGCCGAGGTCGAAGAGGCGCAGCTCCTTGGCGTAGGTGCCGTCGGTGAGCAGCCAGTGCAGGTACCACGAGCGCCGGTCCTCGACCGTGCTGCGGCGCTGCCACTCGTACATCCGGCTCGAGTAGCGGAAGCGGACGTACGCGCTGGGCAGCGCCGCCGCCACGACGATGACGCCGACGAGCCAGTGGATCGTGAAGATGATGCCGATGACGCCGACCACGGTGATGAGCGCTCTGCCCCACCATCATCAGGTCGCTGACGATGCGCGCCGGCCGGTAGGGCGCCTCCTGCTGGGCGCGGTGCAGCACGTCGTAGTAGCTTCGAGTTCTCGTAGTACTCGAGGTCGACGGCGATCGACTTGGCGTGGATGAGGTCGGAGATGTGGTCGGTGATGACCTGGCCCTGGGCCTCGGTCACGAGCGTCGCCACCGAGCGGGCGAGCGCCGCGGCCAGGCCGATGAGGCCGGCGATGAGGATCAGCCAGGCGACGTGCGGCGAAGGCGGCGTCCTTGTCGGCCGCCGTCACGCCCGCGGCGACGGCGTCGACGATGTACTGGATCATGTAGAGGCGAGGCCAGCGGCAGCACACCCTGGACGACGGCCGAGCGCGATCGACGCCAGCGTCCACCCCGGGGCGATGGTCCACACGAGGCGCATCGTCCGCCCGAGGTGGAGCACGCTCTTGACGCTGATCTGCGGCGGCTGCTCGGCCAGCGCACGTCCTCCGGTCGGCGTCGGATGCGAGCCCCGCCAGATGGTATCCGCCCGGCGAGCCGTGCGGAAGCCCGCCCAGGCACGCGCAGCGCTCGACCCGCGACAGCTCGGCCCGGCCGGGTACGATAGCATGGGCGCACGACACGGCGACGGCGCAGGAGGGACACATGCGGCTCGACGGCCAGCTGGCTCAGCGACGACGAACGGCAGCTGATCATCGACGAGGCGTACGGGCTGCTGGAGCGCGTGGGCATGCGCTTCGGCGCCGGCAAGGCGCTCGCGCGCGCTGGCGCGCAGGCCGGGGCGCGACGTGCGACCGCGAGGCCGGCGTGGCGCGCCTGCCGCGCGACCTCGTCGCGGAGGCGCTGGCGCGCTGCCCGCGCGACGTGCTGCTCGGCCGGCGCGACGCCGGCCGACGACGTGCTGCTCGACGGCGCCCGCTCGCACTTCGTGCCCTCGGGCGCCCCGACCCACGTCCTCGACATGGACACCGGCGACTACCGCGTCAGCACGCTCGAGGACCAGCGGCAGTCGGCGGTCGTCGCCGACGCCATGGCCGTCGTCGACGTCATGTGGATGCTGGTCGCCGCCACCGACGTCGCCCGACGACCGAGACGTCTTCTGCGCGGCTACGCCACCGGCCTCTGCTGGTCCGACAAGCACGTCCAGGACGAGGTCACCGACCCCTGGCAGGTCGAGCCGCTCATGCGCATGATGGAGGTCGTCTGCGGCGGCCTCGACGAGTTCCGCCGCCGCCCGCGCGTCGAGCGTCGTCTGCTGCACCTCGTCGCCGCTCGCCATCGACGCGCGACTTCCTCGACGTCAACCTCGAGCTCGCGCGCTACGGCATGCCGATCCTCATCTATCCCATGCCGATCGCCGGCGGCACGGCGCCGATCACCGTCGCCGGGACGGTCGCCATGAACGTCGCCGAGTTCCTGGGCACGAACGCGGCCATCCAGCTCGACGCGCCCGGGACGCCGGTGATGCTCGGCGCCGGCGCGAGCCTGCTCGACATGAAGGCCGGCACGTTCTCGTTCGGCGCCCTCGAGACGGCGCTCATGGTGGCGGCCTGCGCCGAGGTCGCGCACGAGCTCGGCGTCCCCGTCCTCTGCCCCGGCCTCGGGCACCGACGCCAAGTACGGCGGCATCCAGGCCGGCTACGAGAAGGCGCTCAAGGGCCTCGTCGCCGTGTCGGCCGGCGCCGACCTCGTCACCGGCGGCATCGGCCTGCTGAGCGGCGCCAACCTCATGAGCCTGCCGCAGATCGTGATCGACGCCGAGATCGCCGAGATGATCGCACGCGCTCGGTGCGCGGGCGCGGAGGTCTCACCGGCGACGATCATGAGCCGACGCGATCGAGCGCGTCGGGCTTCACCGGCAGCTATCTCAGCGAGAAGGAGACCGTCGCGCCGGCTGCGCGCCGGCGAGGTCTTCCTGCCGCGAGATCGCGCACGCGCCTGAGCATCGACGGCTGGCGCGTCGCGCGGGCGGACGAGGCTCGACGACGCGCGCGCGACCGCGTGCGCGCGATCCTCGCCGAGGCGGACGCGCGCGGCCCGAAGCTCGGCCGCCGACAAGGTCGAGCGGCTCGAAGCGGTGGTCCGGCGCGGACGGGGCTGACAGCACCGGCAGATCAAACCGAGGCATGGTCTCGCGGGCTCGCTCCCGGCGGAAACCCAAGCTGGTCGTCGACCCACTGGCGTCAGCAGCTCCCGGGCGCGCGACAGCGGCATCTCCTCGTAGTCGCTCGATCACCTTGAACGACAGGCCGTCGGCGAGGGCGACGAACGCGTCGCCGAAGTCCTCCGGCGAGTGCGTGAGCGCGAAGACGCCGGCGGCCTGACCCTGGCGGACGACCTCGACCGACGGTCTGGTGCCAGTTCGAGAAGACCTCGTCGTCGTCGAAGCGCCGGCCGCCGCGCGCCCGGGCCCATGCGTCGAGCCACAGCAGGTACTCGTCCCTGATCTCGTCGGTCGTCGGCAGGGCCAGCTCGAGCAGGCCCTCGAGGCGGCGCCGCGGATCGCGCTCGCGGCTCATGAGCTCGCGCAGGCGCTGGGCGCCGCGTTCCTGCGTCCACGCCAGCGCGGCGCACAGCAGTCTCGTCCTTGGTGCCGAAGTCGTAGCGGACCACGGCACTGGTCTCGCCGCACTCCGCGGCGATGTCGGCGATGCGCGTGCACGGCGAAACCCCGCCGCGCGAACACGCGAAACGCCGCCGCGCGGATGGCGTTCATCCGCGCGCGGCGGCGCGGGTCTGACGGCGGCGCGGGCGCGCCGGCGCCGGCCGGGCGAGAAGAGCTGCGGCGACGGCGTCGGTCAGCAACGCCTCCTGCTCGGCGTCGGCAAGCGCGTCGAGCAGCCTGTTCTTGATGCGCAGCGCCGTCCTGTACTCGAGGTCGAAGCGCCGCTGGATCTCCCGTGCGCTGACGTCGTCGGGCTGGCTCATGAGGAGGCTAGGCGATCTGCAGCCAGAGCGACAGCGGCGTGCTCGAGCGGCCGAAGAGGGTGCCCGCCGTCGGGAACAGCTGGTGGCCGCAGTGATCGCAGGCGTAGGAGCGCCGGCTGCGGATGCGATGGTGCCGGCGCACGCGCCGGCACTGCGGGCACTCCGCGTCCCGTCCGTTCGGCCGAACAGCAGCCGTCGCCAGAGCCAGTCGAGGCACTCGTCGTCGCTGGGAACGAGCCCGGGCGCGAAGAGGCGTAGCGGCGCCCCTCAGATCGCAACGGTACCGCCCTTTGCTCACCTACCGTCACGGACTTACGTGGACGTATCTACCATGCATACGTGTTCCGTTGTCAATACGTCCTTGACGCATGTGGGCGTCAGCGACATAACCGCCGGTAGGCGCCGGACGGGGCGGAAGGGAGGGCTTTCGCGAATCGGAAGGACGACCTGCGGCGGTTCCATCCTCGCAGGCTTGCATGCGGCCGACCTCCGACGGACGGATGTTCGGCGGGTCGGCCGCCGACACTCTCGAGATCAAGGAGATGAGTGGACATGCAGCGTCACACCCGGAGATCCGTCCCGCTCGTGCTCACCGCTCATTCTGCTCGCCCTGTTCGTCGCTGCTCCTGGCCGGGCCGGTCAGCGGCGCCTCGGCGGCGACCAAGCCGTGGACCGTCATGGTCTACATCGACGGCGACAACAACCTCGAGGACTACGTCGTCAAGGACATCGAGACCGAGCTCAGCGCCCTCGGCTCCAACGCCAACGTCAACGTCGTCTGCATCGCCGACCGCGGCCCCGGCTACGACACCTCGCGCGGCGACTGGCAGACGCACCAAGCTCTACTACTGCACCCAGGGCATGCTCGCCGACGCGGCCAGCGCCGTGGCCGACTGGGGCGAGCGCAACATGGGCGACAAGCAGACGCTCATCGACTTCGTCAGCTGGGCCAAGACCAACTACCCGGCCACCAACTACATGCTCGCCTTCTGGGACCACGGCTACCTGTGGTACCCCAACTACTGGAACTTCCGTGACGAGACGAGCGGCGGCGACAACCTGCAGGACGACGAGCAGAGGCTCGCCATGCAGGCCGTCGGCGGCGTCGGCGTCGTGGCCTGGGACTGCTGCCAGCGCCAGATGCTCGAGATGGCCCTCGACTGGCAGCCCTTCGCCGTGGCCATGGCCGGCTCCGAGCAGTACACCAACTGGGAGGGCATCCAGTACGACCAGGTGATCTCCGCCATCCGGACGACCCCGACGATGACCGCCCAGCAGGTCAGCGACAAGATCGCGCAGACCGCGCTCGGCGACAGCATCACCTACTCGTCGGTCGCGCTCGACGCGCGCATGACGACGCTCAAGACGGCGGTCGACCAGTGGGCGATCGCGCTGAAGAACGGCCTGCCGACCTACAAGAGCGCCATCACCAGCGCCTGGAGGAGCACCCTCTACTTCACCGACAACACGGAGAAGGACCTCTACGACGCGGCCTACCACATCAAGGCCAAGGTGGCCAACGCCGACATCGACGCCAAGTGCGACGCCGTGATGGCGGCCGTGACCGGCGCCGTGACCGTCAACTGGACGAACGGCTCGAGCAAGGTGGCCAAGGCCAAGGGCATCGCCATCTGGTTCCCGAGCAATCCGCAGCAGCTCAAGGGCATCGTGAACGGCGACTTCGCCTGGTACCAGGCGAACGAAGCGCTCGCGCAGCAGACGAACTGGGACGAGTTCCTGGCGGCGTTCTGCCAGTAACACCGACCAAGGCCACGAGCGAGGCCGCTTCGACAGCGGCCTCGCTCGGCCCCTCAGAGCAAGCGCGCTCGCTCTCGTGAAGACCGCTACACCTCGGTGACGCACCCTCGGCTGGTTTGTCCAAGGGGTCCTTGGGTCCTAGCCGGCCGGCGTCACCTGGGACGGCTGACCACTTCCGGAACGGCGCCGCGTGCGCAGCAGCGGCAGGAGCAGCGCTCCGCCGATACCGGCGGCCAGAGTGATGGCGAAGGCCTCGCGATAGCCGATCGCGTCCATCGCGAGGCCGCCGACCGCCGGCCCCAGCGTGATGCCGATGTTGGACGCCACCGTCCACGTCCCCATGTACCTGCCGCGCACCTCGGCCGGGGCCATGTCCGACACGACCGTCGACGAGATCGGCAGGAGCAGGCACTCCGCGAGGCTCACCACCACCACCACGGCGATCACCGGCCAGAGTGGTTCGATGATGAGCGACGCCCCGAACCCAAGGCCGAGCAGCGCGCTCGCGACGGCCAGCAGGTACATCGGCTCGACGTGGCGCAGCAGTCTGACCAAGGGGTACTCGCCGATCGCGATGATGGCCGCGCTCAAGCCGAGCAGGAGACCCCAGTGCCCCTGGCTGACGCCCAGACCGTCTGTGACGAAGATGGCGAAGACGGTCTCGAACTGATTGAAGCAGAAGAACGGCAGAATGGCGACGAGACAGAACAGCAGAAAGCGCCGGTCGCGCAGGAGTCGGCTGTATCCATGCGTCCTGCGCCCCTGCGGACCGACATCCTGAACGAGCGGCTGCACGCCGCCGCCGCCCACCACCGCGGCGCCGGCGTGCAGCCCGGCCTCGCTCTCCTCCAGGTCACTCACCGACGGCTTGCTCTCGTGGATGAGCGCGAGGGTCAGGAAGAAGAAGAGGCCGCATCCGACTGCGGATGCAAGAAAGATCACAGGGAAGGAGACGCCGAACCCCCGGGCGATGCCGGCGGCGGCGGGCCCGAGGATGTAGCCGACGTTCAGAGCCACCTGGACGATGCTGTACGCCTCTGGGCGGCCCGGCTCGTCGATGAGGTCGGCCACCATGGCGTTGTTGGCCGTGAGGAAGAGCGACCAGCCGAAGGCCGCTTCGATGCACCCGAGGACGGTGATGAGGACGACGTCCCTGACGAGGGCCATGCCGATGAACCAGCCGACCCCGATGACCGCCGCCAGCAGCAGCATCGGGCGGCGGCCGAACCGGTCTGTGAGGCTGCCGCCGACCAGCTGCAGGGGCAAGCCAGCCACGGCCGTGATGCCGAAGAACAGGCCGACGACGCTCAGGGAGACGTCGAGATCGTCCTGCAGGTAGATGCCGATCCAGGGAAAGCCGACCCCGGCGCCGGTGCAGTAGATGAGCGTGCCCGCGACCAGGACCCAGAATTGACGCGGGAAGGCGGACAGGTCGCGTCTGACCTGTCCGAGCCTGCCGGTCACCGACCCCCCTGCCCGCCCATGGCTTCTGAGTCTACAGCGTCGGTGGGGCTGACGAGAAGGCAGGCGCCGGCGGCAGCGCGCCCCGGCTCCGCATGGTGCCGGCGGCGCAAGGCCGGCCTTCCGCCGGCACGGAGGCTCAGACCTCGCCCGCCGCTGGCCGGCGGTGGCGCCGCCAGTCGGCGCCCGCAGCAGGAAGAGCACCGCACCCGGCCAGGCCCACGACGAGCAGGACGGCGAACGCCTCGCGCCCGCCGATCGTGTCCATCGCCCAGCCCATGAAGGCGGGACCCAGCGCCGCGCCGCCGTTCCAGACCACCGTCCAGACGCCCATGTACCGGCCGCGCACGGCCTCGGGAGCGAAGTCCGCGACCTCGGCCGCGGCGACCGGCGCGAGCAGCGTCTCGCCCAGGCTCATGACGACGACCAGCACGACCAGCGACGCGAGCGCCGGCGGCGAACGCCGAGCCGCCGATGCCGATGCCGAGCAGCGCGCTCGACACGGCCAGCAGCACCATGCGGTTCTTCCACTTCGTGGCCCGCACGAGCGGGTACTGGACGGTGGCGACGACGAGCGCGTTCAGCGCCAGCAGCCAGCCCCACGTGCCGTCGGGGACGCCGAGGTCGCCGGTGATGTAGACGGAGTAGATCGAGACGAAGTTGCCCGATGCAGAACACGGGCAGCACGGCGACGGCGCAGAACAGCAGGAAGCGGCGGTCGGCGAGCACGATGCCGTAGCCGCTGCGTGCCCGCCGACCGATCGACGTGCGCGCCCCGCGCACGAGCGCTGGCCGGCCGGCTCTCGCGGATCGCGCAGAGCGGCCAGCACGCGACCATCGCGGCGCAGCCCGCCGGCCGCCGCACAGGAAGAGCTGCGCGGAAGCTGACCCCCGCAGCCCAGGGCGATGCCGGCGGCCGCGGGCCCGAGCACGACGCCGAGGTTCATCGCCACGCGCGTGATGCTGAACGCCTCCTGGCGCTGCGCCGGACGCAGCAGGTCGGCGATCATCGCGTTGCTCGCGGTCTGGAACAGCGGCCAGCCGATGGAGCTCTCGATGGCGACCAGCAGCGCGACCTGCCAGACCTCGCGCACGAAGGCGAAGCCCGACGAACCACACGACGCCGCATCGCCAGACGAGAGGATCATCATCGAGCGCCGGCCGAAACGGTCGGTCAGCTGGCCGCCCCAGACCTGCAGGGGATCATCGCCGGCCGGCACGAGGCCGAAGACGCACCCCGATCCACGGTCATCGAGACGCCCAGCTCGCGGTGCAGGTAGATGCGCCTCGTACGGGAAGGCGAGGGCCGCGGCGGCCGACGTAGATGAAGATGCCGAGCGACCAGGACCCAGAACTGGCCGGGGTAGCGCGCGGAGCTCGCGGTCCAGTCGCTGCAGGCGACGACGCACGCCGCCATGCTATCGGACGCTCCGGGCGACGCGGCGAGCCAGGCGGCGGGCGACGCCGGCGCGCCCGGCTCCGCGCCGGCGCGGCCGCGCAGTCGCGCCGCGCCCGCGCCGTCGCGCCTCAGTCGAGCGGGCAGGTCGACGACGCCGACCTCGAGACCGACCGCCTTCATCTCGGCGAGGAACGGCTGCGGGTCGAGCAGCTCCGGCGGCACGACGCCGCGCCGCGTCACCTCGCCGCGCGCGAAGAGCCGCACGGCGACGGCGGCCGAGGCGCCGGTCTGCCAGCCGGTGCCCTGCACGCCCCAGCGCTCCCACGCCTCGTCGTGCGACGTCGTCTGGTACATGAAGCGGCGCGCCGGCCGGCCGCCGCAGCGTGCCCTCGCAGAGCGTACCGACGCAGACGGCGCCGTGCAGCTTGCCGGCGAGCTCCGCGGGCTGCGGGAAGCGCGAGGCGACGAAGCGGATCGGCGAGACCGTGCGCCCCGCGAACTCGACCGGGCTGGCGCTGGTTGAGGCCCAGCGCGCGGAAGACGCGCAGCGCCTCGACGAAGCGGTCGTCGAGGGCGATGAAGAAGGCCGCCTCGCGCAGCCCCTTGCCGCTGAGGAACTGCGGCATGAGCTGCGCCTCTTCGTGGTCGACGTTCCAGAGCTTGCAGGCGGCCCGACCGGGGCCGGGAAGTCGAACTCGCGCGACACCGAGAGCGCCTCGTTGCGCGCCTCCGCGCCGTCGCGGAACACGCACGGCGGCAGCAGGCACTCCTCGATCATCGTCTCGGGCGAGAACGAGCAGGCGAACTCGTAGCCGTCGACGGTGCCGTTGTCGCCGTCGAGCACGGTCAGCGACTCGACCGTGTCGAACTCGTCGTACAGCGCCCGCGCGAAGACGTCGCTCACGCCGGGGTCGATGCCGAACGAGACCATGCGCCGTGAGGCCGCGCTTCTTGAACTCGCCGTCGAGGGCGAGCTGCTCGTCGAGGTCGGCCGTGCCGGTGATCTCGCGCGGGCCGCCGGTCCCCATGTCGAGGTAGTTCACCCCGGCCTCGAGACAGGCCTCCATGACCGGGATGTCCCAGGCGGTCGCGAGGGCGTTGAGGACGAAGTCGACGCCCTTCGCCGCGCGCACCAGCGCCGCGTGGTCGGACGCGTCGAGCACCAGCGTCTCCGCCTTGCCCGGCGGCAGCTTCGCCGCCACGGCGCGCACGCGCGCCTCGTCGCACGTCGGCCAGCACGACGGCCGACACCTGCGGTTCCTGCGCCGCGACGCGGGCGTTGACTTCGCCGACCGCGCCGACACCAAGTTGCAGGACCTTCATGGTCTCACCCTTTCGAGGGACGGCCGTCGCGCGCGCGGACCCGGCTGCGGGTCCGCCGCGACGGCCAGGAGGATCGACCATCATTGTCTCAGTCGAAGCGCGTCGCTTTCCAGCGCACATTCCTCCTCGAACTTGCGTCAGCGACCGCGGCCGGAACTTACTCATCATTGACTTCGTAGCGCGACGATCGGATAGGTTTCGCGCCATGTTCCTGAGCGTGCAGCAGGCGGCGCGCCGCCTCGGCGTGTCGCCCGTCACGGTCCGGCGCTGGACGGCCACCGGGCTTCCTCCCCTGCACGCGCACCGCCGGCGGGCACCGGCGCATCGACGAGCACGACATCGACGACCTCGCGCGCGCCATCGGCAACTCGAACCACCTCGCCGCCCAGCTCGCCCGCGAGCGCGAGCTCGACGTCCTCGTGGACACCTCGATCGCCCTGGCCAGCCGGCTCGACGTCACCGAGCTGCTGGCCGAGATCGCCGCGCCGCATGACGGCGCTCCTCGACTGCCACTTCTGCGCCATCTCCGAGTTCGACGCAGCGCGCCGAGATCGTCTACGTCCTCGCCGACTACGACCACTCCGGACAGCGTCTTCCCGACACCGGCCCCTACAAGCTGAGCGACTACCCGCTCACGCGCCGCGTCCTCGAGGAGCGCATCACCGCGGTCGTCAACGTCGACGACCCGCACGTCGACCAGGCCGAGGCCGCGGTCCTGCGCCGCGACGGCGACAAGAGCCTGCTCATGGCGCCGCTCGTCTACCAGGACCGCGTCGATCGGCCTGCTCGAGGTCGTCGACCAGAAGCGCTCGCGGCACTACACGCGCCAGGAGCTGCGCCTCTGCCGGGCGATCGCCGGCCAGGCGGCGGCGGCGCTGCACAACGCGAAGCTCTTCGCCGACCAGGCGCGCAGCGACCACGACATCGCGCGCCTGCGCGACGGCTCTGCGCAGGCTCACGGCGGCCGTCCCCGGCGTGGTCCGCCGCCGGCGCGGACCGCCGGGCTCCTCGCCGAGCTCGCCCGCGCGGCCTGCGCGGCCGCTCGACGCGGTCTCGTGCGTCGCCAGCCTGCGCCGGCGACGAGCGCCGGCGCCTTCGGCGACGGGCCGCCGGCTTCGAGAACGGCGACGAGCGCGGCACACGGCCACGCTGGTCGTCGCCCGAGACCCGTCCGGAGCCACGCGACCTGACCCTCGCCGTCACCCTGGCCGAGCCGCCCCGGAGAGGGACAGATCGAGCTGCTCGACCTCATCGCCGCCGGCGGCGGCGCGCTGCTGCGCGCTGACGGCCGCCAGTCACGCCCCAGACGAGGAGCGGCCCGCGGTGTCTCTCCCGTGCCACCGCGGGCCGACTCCCGCGCCAGAGCACCGTCGAGGTCTCCACCCTGGCAGCGGAGGGGGTCTCCAGAACTCGCGCCGTCGGCGCGGGCGGAGCACCTCGGATTCTGTCGTATCCGCGTCCGGGCAGCCACGCCCGATGTCTTCATCAAACTTCGCAGGCCTCCTGCGCGAGAACTTCCTCGTAGTTGACTTGCCGGCGGGCCAGTCGGTACCGTCGCGACATGTACCTGAGCGTGCAGCACGCGGCCCGCCGGCTCGGCGTGTCGCCGCACACCATCCGGCGCTGGACCGCGTCCGGCTTCCTTCCCTGCACGCGCACCGCGGGCGGGCATCGGCGCATCAAGCAGGAGGACATCGAGGAGCTCGCCACCCTCATCGGCGGCCGCAACCACCTCGCCGCCCGCCTCGCCCGCGAGCGCGAGCTCGAGACCCTCGTCAAGACCGCCATCGCCGTCTCGAGCCAGCTCGACCTGGCCGAGCTGCTGCGCGAGGTCGCGAAGCAGATGACCAGCCTGCTCGACTGCCATTTCTGCGTCATCTCTGAGTACGACCACGCGACCCGCACGGTCACCGTGCTCGCCGACTACGACGACCTCGGCAACCGGCGTCCGGACTCCTGGGTGTACAACGTCAACCAGTTCCCGATGGCGACGCGCGCGCTCGAAGACCACGAGACCATCGTCCGTCAACGTCTGCGACCCGCGCGCCGACCCTGCCGAGGTCGCCGTCATGCGCCGCGACGGCGACAAGGCGCTGCTCATCCTGCCGATGGTGCACCAGGGCCAGGCCATCGGTCTCCTCGAGGTGCTCGACCACGTCCGCGAGCGCCGCTTCACTCGCCAGGAGATGCGCCTCGCGAACGCCATCGCCGGTCAAGCGGCGGTCGCCCTCACAACGCCCACGTCTTCGTGCAGCTGCGGCGCAGCGACCAGGACGTGCTGGACCTGCGGCGCGCCATAGAGGCGATCACGGCCGGGCACGCAGTGCTGGCTGCCCAGCCGACCGGCACAGCCATGCTGAAGGAGACGGCGACACTCGCCGCGCATGCGCTCAAGGCGCTCTGCTGCGTCGCGAGCCATGCCGGCGAAAGCGCGGGCGCCTCGGGCGAGATCAAGCCGGACGAAGGCATGCGTCAGGGCGACTCGCGGCATCCGCGACAGCCCGAGCAGGCGCGAGGCGCCCAGGCCAAGCCGGCGCAGGTGATCGTCGCGAGCGCCCCCTGCCGCGGCGGCGAGCTGACCCTGACCCTCACCGTGTCTGGAGAGGGTGAGAGCAAGGGCGAGCTCCTCAGCCTCATCGCGACGGTGGCCGCGACCACGCTGGACTGCATCCTCTCGCGGCCGTCCTGAGCCGGGGCGGGGCCGTCCGCCCCGTCTGCTATCCTCGCGCCATGCCCCCTGCTCCCCCAGCCTTCGTCGTCCTCGACACCGAGAGCACCGGTCTCGACCCGTCCCGCGACCGCGTGATCGACCTTGGCGCCGTGCGGCTCGACGAGCGCCTGCACGAGGTCGACCGGTTCCAGTCGCTGGTACACCCCGACCTGCCCATACCGCTGCAGATCGCACGCATGACCGGCATCGGCGACGCCGACGTGGTGGGCGCGCCGGCGTTCGCCGACGTGGCACCGCGACTTGCCGCGTTCGCCGCCGGCGCGACCCTCGTCGCCCACAACGCCGCCTTCGACCGCGAGCACCTCGTGGCGGCCGCCCACAGGTCGGGCGCGGCGCCACTGCAAGGCCCCTGGTTCGACACCCTCGAGGCGGCACTCCTCCTGCTGCCCGAGCACGACCGCCACGCGCTGGGCCTCCTCGCCGGACCACTCGGCTTGGGCGAAACGCCGCACCGCGCCTTGCCAGACGCCCTCGCCACAGCGGCGCTCCTGCGGCGCCTCGCCGCCCGCGCCGCCGGCCTCGCCGCCGACGAGCGGCGGCTTCTCGAGGCGGTCCGCTGGCCGCCGCTGAGCGTGCTCGACCGGCTCCGGTCCACGCCCGAGGCGCCGCCGCCGCTGGTGGCCGACGAACCGCGCGCCGTCGAGCGTGCCGCCCGTCTCACAACGCTCCCGTGTTGCGCAGACGGCTGGGGGGCCGAGCTCGGCAGCCCAGTGGAGGACGGCGAAGAGGGCACAGACGATGCCGGCAAAGACACGAGCGATGCCGAGGACGGCGAGTACGTCTTCGCCGACGGCGAGAACGCCATCGCCGTCGGCGAGAATGCTGGTGAGGGCGACGGCTCTGCGGCCGAAGGCGGTGCCGATGCCGGCCCCGCAGTCCCGGGCATGGCGCTGCGCCTCGCGGGCTTCCGCCGCCGCCCCGGGCAGGTCGCCCTGGCCGAGCAGGTGGCCGGCACGCTCGCCGGCGGCGGCGTCGGGCTGCTCGAGGCGGGCACGGGGATGGGCAAGAGCCTCGCCTACCTGCTGCCCGCCGCCTTCTTCAGCGCCGCCACCGGCAGCCGCGTGATCGTCAGCACCAAGACGAAGGCGCTGCAGCGCCAGCTTGCTGCCCACGAGCTCCCGCTCGTGGCGCAGGCGCTGCCGCCGGGATGGCGCTGGACCTTGCTGATGGGACGCGAGAACTACCTGTGCCGGCGACGCCTCGACGAAGCCGTCGCCGCCGAGCTCACGGCGCTCCCCGACCCGTCACGCGCCTTGGCCCTGGCCTACCTGCTCGGCCGCGCCCGCTGGGGCGAGGTCGACCTGTCCGCTCTCCCGTACCGAGCGTCCCTCGAGCTGCCCGCGCTGGCCGAGCTCGGCAAGTCGCTCCGGTCGTCGCGCAGCACCTGCCTCGGCCGCCACTGCCCGGCGCGGCGCCACTGCCACTGGCGCCTCGCTCGCAGCCGGGCCGAGGCAGCCCACCTCGTATGCATCAACCATGCCTTGCTCCTCACCGGCGGCGAGGCTTTGCCGGCGCACGAGCACGTCGTCATCGACGAGGCGCATCTGTTGCCGGCCGAGGCGACCTCCGCGTTCAGCGACGCCGTCGATGTGCGCGCCCTGGACGCCCTGCGCCTGTCTCTGGGGGTGGCCGGGCGGCAACGGCCGCTTGCCTCCCGTCTGCGGGCGCTGGCGCGCTCCGCCGATCCCTCGGCCGCTGCGCTTCTGCGGCCGGCCGCCGAGGCCGCCGAAAGGTGCGCGGAGGGCCTGCCGGCCTGGATCCGCGCCGCCGGCCAGAGCCTCACGGCCGTGGCACGCGCGGCGGCCCTCGACGAGCGTCCCGAGCGGCCGGCGCGACGCCCCGGCCGGCGCGACGAGTACGCCTTGACGGCATGGCTCACGCCGGGCCTTCGCGAGCAACCCGTCTGGGAGCCCTTCGCCCAGGCCGCGGCCAGCCTGGCCGGCGAGCTCGGCGAGCTCGCCACCGCGGCGGCCGCGGCCGCCGGCGCGCTGCCCGACGACCATCGCGAGCGGCCAGCCCTGGCTGGCGTCGCCGACGACGCCGGCCACCTCGCCGCGCTGCTCGACGAGCTGCCCGAGCTCACCGATCCCGAGGCTGTCGTGTGGGTCGAGATCGAGCCGGGCAGCGGCGCCTGGACGCTCACCCGCACTCCGGTGTCACCTGCTCCCCGCATACGCGAGGCGCTGTGGGACCGGCTCACCGGGGCGGTCCTCACCAGTGCGACGCTCTCGGTCTCGGGCTCGTTCGCCTACTTCCGACGCATGACGGGCCTGGACGGCGACGTCGACGTGCACGAGGCCGTCTTCCCCTCACCTTTCGACTTCCGGCGCCAGGCCGTCCTCGTCGTCGAGCACGACCCGGCGATCGACTGGCGCCCCGACGAGGCTGCCGGCCGTCAGGCCGAACGCCTGAAGCGGCTGGCCGCCGTGACCGGGGGCCGCACGCTCGCCCTCTTCACCAACAAGCGGGACATGCAGCAGGTTGCTGCCGCCGTTGGCGAGCACGTGCAGGACGACGACGTGCTCGTGCTTGCCCAGGGCATGCACGGCTCCGCCGCGGCCCTGGCCGAGGAGTTCCGCGCCCACCCACAGACGGTGCTGCTCGGCGTCGACACGCTCTGGACCGGCCAGGACTTCCCAGGTGAGACCCTCGTCTGCCTCGTGATCGCCAAGCTGCCCTTCCCCCGCCAAGACCCGCTCGTCCAGGCCCAGCGTCGCGCCTGCGAGGCCGAAGGCATCGACTGGTTCCGCACACTGTATCTGCCCGAGGCGGTGCTCAAGTTCCGCCAGGGCTTCGGACGCCTCATCCGTACGGAGAGCGACACCGGTGTCGTCGTCGTCCTCGACCACCGCCTGACGCAGAAGAGCTACCGCGACGACTTCCTCGGCAGCCTGCCGCAGATCGATGTCGTCGAAGCCGCCCCCGGCGAGCTGCCCGGCATGGTGGCCGCGCACCTGCGCCGCCTGCGGGCGCTGCCCGAGCCGGCCCTGACGACGTGAGGCGGGCGGGGCCGCTCTCGCGGCCCCGCCCGCCTCATCGGCCTTCGTGCCGGGACGCTCGCCCCGTCAGGGCTTCGTCGCCCTGATGAACGCGCTCGCGAGCCCGACCCCCTCAGGCAGCTCGATGCCCTCCGCGCAGCACGCGCCGCTCGCCGCCGCCGTGTCGTACATCGTCACGACCTCGGCGGAGGCCGTGGTGAATCCCGCATCCGTGAGCCGGCGGACGTACTCGTCGGCGCCGAGCGCTCCGGCGATGCAGGCCGCCCAGGCCTCCACCTGACGCCGCAGCGCCTCGGGGACCGCCTCGACGTCGCCGAGAAAGACGATGTCGGCTACTGCGAACCGGCCTCCGGGCTTCAGCACCCTGAGGGCCTCGCGGAAGACGGCATCCTTGTCGGTCGCCAGGTTCACCACGCAGTTGCTGATGATCACGTCGACGCTCTCATCGGGCAGAGGGACCGCCTCGATATCGCCCTTGAGGAACTCGACGTTCTCGACCCCGGCCGCGCGCTGGTTCTTGCGGGCCAACGCGAGCATCTCGTCGGTCATATCGAGCCCGTACGCCTTGCCGTCAGGCCCCACGCGGCGGGCGGAGAGCAGCACGTCGATGCCGCCGCCGCTGCCCAGGTCCAGCACGATCTCGCCGGGACGGAGCTCGGCGAGGGCCACGGGGTTGCCACAACCGAGGCTCGCGAGACGAGCCTCGAGCGGGACCTCGTCCTCTTCGTCGTCGCTGTAGAGGCGCTGGGAGATGTCGAGCAGGTCGGCCGACGGGGACGAGGCCGAGGAGCAGCAACTGCCGCCCGCCGGCGCGCAGCACGATGCCGGGGTCGTCTGTCCAGCCTCCGCCAGCTCCTGCGCGGCCTTGGCGGCCTCACCATAGTGGTCCCTGATCTGTTGCTTCAGCTCGTCCATGGTCTCCTCCCGGGGCCTGTCGTCTGATCCATCACAGCGCGCAGCACGGAGACGCCGGCGGCCGTTTGCCGTCCTCGCCGCCGGCGCAGCCGCACAGCCGCCGGCGCAGAGCCTCGGCCGCGCGCGTGTGCCTGCTCGCCAGCTCCGCCCTCTCCGTGGCCCTGCGCTGCCGTGCCATCACGCTCTCGTAGACGCCCATCCTGAACATCGCACACCCCTCGCTCGCATCATACCGACTTTTCTTGATGCGATTCTATCGCGGGGACCTGCGCTGTCAAGGCCATAACAAGGAATTTTGGTCCGATGCCTGGGGATCGCGGGAACCACCATCCGGACGCGCGACGGCCATCGGATCTGGCAGACACTCGGCTCGCTTGCGGATGCCCCGCCACGACGGGATATCCGGGCTTGCCGCCGCCCTCCGAAGACCTACTCGAGCAGCCTCCCGGGCTTACCACCGCCGCCGAACAACTACTTGAGCAGCTTACCTGTGCCCCGCTGCGTGGCCCTCTTCATCAGCCGCGCCTTCGAGCGCTTGTGGCAGTAAGGACAGGTCAGGGTCTTGTAGCTGTAGTACGTGCCGTCCTCGTTCTTGGCCATCTGCGACACCGTGAAGAAGTTGACGGTCGTGGGCACCTGAAAGGTGCGGCCGCAGGAGCCGCACTTGTAGCCCGACTTCGCGGAGTTGAGTCGGATGTACATCCAGAGACCGACGAGGATGAACAGCGCCGTCGCGATAGGCCCTCTGCGCGGCTCGATCACGGCAAAGGCGAACACGACCATGCCGACAAAGAGCAGGAACTTCCAGGTCGTGCCCCACCAGTCGGTCGGCCGGGGGATGAAACGGGCCAAGCGGTGACTCCCTTCGGGTCGTCGCGGCGGAGGCCGCGCTCAGCGTCCCGCGGCGGTCATCCGCCGACCGGGCCCGCGATCGAGTTCACGACGACGAAGATGACCATCATCAGGGCGAGGATCCCGACGATGAAGCCCAGCGTCACCAGGAGCCCATGCACGAACGGACCGATCACGGCAGCACCTCTCGGAGGACGTCGGCGCTCAGTATGCCGCAGGATGAGGCGGCGGGAAACCCGCGGGGGCCCGGCGAGCAAGCTCGCCGGGCCCCGCACTCATTCCGTCGTCACCAGCGGTACCATCGCGCGCTCGCGCCGTGGACGAAGAAGCCGACGACCCAGAGCAGCGCCAGGACCAGAGCGACCCACAGTAGCGCCTTGACGACGAAGCCGAGGCCGAAGAGCAGGGCCACGAGCAGCACCGCCAGAAGCCAGACCATCAGTCCTCCAGCACGCGGCACACGGCGCCTGCCCTGGCGCTACTCGCCGACGGCCTTGCGCCGGCGGCCGCGCCGGCGGCCGCCGGCTTCCGCACCACCGGCCTCGCCCACGCTGCGCTTGAGCAACTCCATGATATCGACGACCTCGCCCGCCGGTTCGCGTTCGCGAGGCGCCTCCTCGACGGGGGCCAGCTCGCCGCTGGTCGCCTTGCGTTCGATCAGCTTCAGCAGATCGTCGCGATACTCGTCGTGGAACTGCTCCGGCTGCCACGGCGAGTCGAGCGCCTCGACGAGCTGCACCCCGAGGTCCACCTCCTGCGGCTTGACGTCGTCGACCGCGATCGGGTCCTTGAGGCCGAGATCCTCGATCGAGCGCAGCTCGAACGCGAAGCGCAGCAGCTCGAGCATCAGCTCGTCGCCAACGGGCAGGACGGCGCACAGGTGCTGCCGCGAGCGCATCACGACGGTGGCGACGGCGACCTTGTCCGTCCTTTTCAGCGTGTCCCGCAGGATCGTGTAGGCACGCCGCCCGGCCTTGGCCGGGATGAGGTGGTAGGGCTCGTCGAAGTACTCGGGCGGGATATCGTCCCGTTTCACGCTCTGCACGATGTCGATGGTCTCTGTCGCCTCGACGTTGGCTTGCCTGAAATCGTCCTGTGTGAGCACCACGAAGTCGCCTTCCTGGTACTCGTAGCCCTTCACCACGTCCTCCCAGGGCACCTCCTGCCCGCTCTTCTCGCTGACCCGCTTCTCGCGGACCGGCGAAAGGTCGCGGCGGTCGAGCTGCCGGAAGCGCAGCGTGTCGCGGCGCGTGGCGGAGTAGAGCGACACGGGGATGGTCACCAGTCCGAAGCTCAGACTGCCTTTCCAGATCGGCCGTGCGGCCATAGCCGCACACCTCCTCTCTCAGAGCCATCGCCGCCAACGGATGGCGACGATGCGCGGTATCTAGGAGAACAATGCCCGCGATCGCGGCGAAGGACACCGCGGGTGCCGCAGCGTCCGCCGGCGGAGTGGGCCGCCTAGGGCCCGGGGTCGTGCACGCCGTCCGGCCCGCCGAAGTCCAGCAGATCGCCCTCACCGACCACCTCGGGCTCCTCGGCGATGAGGTCGATGACCGCCTGCTCGACGAGGCGTCGCACCTCGGCATCCCCGATGTCGAACGCCCCCCCGACGTCCTCGAGGGCGCCGAGGATCGTGTGGCCGTCCTGATAGCGCTCGATCACGCGAGGGTCGATGTACGACGCGCGACACACGGCCGGTGTGTTGCCCAGATAGACCGACACCTCCCTGACCGCCCGTGCGATCGCCCGCCTGCTGCCCGTCTGGGTGCGCGCCGCGCGCACCGAGACCGCGAGCGCGACCGCCGCGAGGACGGTAGCGTTCCACGTCCTGAAGTCCTTGGCCGAGAACTCCGGACCGGCGAGCTCTTTGAGGTGGGCGTTGATCTCCTCCGAGCGGAGGTCGTGCCATTCGCCGCCATTGCGGTAGACGAGCAGGTCGGACCCACCACCGCGCCTGGACTTCAGGGTGCGCACGATGTCGTACACCGCGGGGTCCGCCACGACCAGGAGCCGTTCCTTCTTGGCCTTTCCGACATACTCGAAGCGGATCGTGCCTCCGTCGCCTAGCTTCACATGACGCTTGAGCAGGGTAGCCAGGCCGAACGTGCTGTTCTGGTCGGCGTACGCCTCCCCACCGACGCGGAAGAACCCGAGATCCAGCAGGCGGATGGCGCAGGCGAGCACGCGCTCGCGCGTCAGGCCGCGCGTCCTGAGCGCCGCTTCCGCCCGGGTGCGCACGAGCGGAAGATGGCGCGCGAAGTCGAGCATGCGGTCGAACTTCTCGCGGTCCCGCCGTTCTCGCCACTGCTCGTGATAGAGGTACTGCCGCCGCCCCGCCGCGTCCGTGCCGCAGGCCTGCAAGTGCCCGTTCGGCCAAGGAGAGACCCAGACGTCCCGCCAGGCCGGCGGGATAACGAGCGCCTCGATGCGCTCCAGAGTGGCGGGGTCGGTGATGGGGTCGCCGGCGTCGTCGAGATAGACGAGGCCCTCGAGGGTGCGGCGGCGCGCGTAGCCGGGGCGTGACGGGTCTGAACGCCGGAGGCGGGCTCGCCTCTCCCGGGCGACCCCCGCGCGCCTTGTCGCGTCACTGGCCATGGCCGGCATACTACCCGGCGGGCCTCGTTCCGAGCACCGTACCCCGCGCCCGTGCTCGAGAGGGTCGCGGTTCGGCTGACGCCCGGCTCGTCGCGGCGGGTCGAGAGACCCGCCCTCAGAGCGACGATGGGGCCCGGCGGGCACTGCCCGCCGGGCCCCATCAAACTCATAGGTACAGCTGGGTGATCGCCGGACGATCGGCACACCTGCGCCGGACGTCGCTCAGGCCAGCCAGATGATGAGCAGGATGATGATGATCAGCGCGATGAGTCCACCGCCGATGTACATGCCGCACCTCCCTCCTTGTCCATACCATTGAGCTTCCCGCCCCCAAGAGGAGAAAAACCGTGCTTCAGCGTCGCGGGACGAGCCCACAGAGGGAAGAGACCGGGCCGCTTTCGCCCCACCTTCGAGGCTGCACCCGGTCGAGCTTTCCGTCGCGCCGGGAACGGCGTAGCGCCTCGCAGGGGGTGGGAACTTCGATGTATAGGCGTGAACGGAACCAGGCTTTTGGAGGTGCCTCGAATGGCGCACGTAGAGGACTCGATCGACGTCAGTCGCGACCTGAGCACCGTCTACAACCAGTGGACGCAGTTCGAGAGCTTTCCGCAGTTCATGGAGGGCGTGGAGAGCGTCACGCAGCTCGACGATAGTCACCTGCGCTGGGTAGCCAAGGTGGGCGGCGAGCGGCGCGAGTGGGACGCCGAGATCACGGAACAGGTGCCCGACCAGCGCATCGCGTGGACGAGCACGACCGGCGCTCCGAACGGGGGCATCGTCACCTTCCAGTCCATGGGCGACAGTTCGACGAAGGTCACTCTTCGCCTCGACTACGAGCCGCAAGGCGTGACGGAGAAGGCGGGCGAGATGCTGGGCGTCGTCGATCGGCAGGTGAAGAACGACCTGCAGCGCTTCAAGGACTTCATCGAGTCGCGCGGCGAAGAGACCGGCGGCTGGCGCGGGCAGATCGCCGTCTGATGTGATCTCCAGGCGCAGGAGCGACGGGCGGCGGGACCACAGGTCCCGCCGCCCGTCCGCGTCCTGCCACTCTCAGCCTCACGCCGTGCTCGACCTTCCCCCTGTCGGCGTACCGCCGTCCGGGAGCCGGACTTGGGCGGCGACGTACGAGGCGGCGTCCGACGGGAGGCAGACGCGGCTCGGGGCGCGCTGGGCTGTCGTCAGACAGCGACCCTGCGAAGCAGCCAGGCCACGTTCTCGCCCAACCGCGTCATGGTGCGCAGGCCTTCCTCGTCTCGGGTCACGTCGCCGGGCGCCTCGCCGATGCCGATGTTCCAGTAGGAGGAGCCGGGGACGATCATCTCGTTGATCTGGAACCAGTGGTTGATGGAGTCGAACGCGTGGATGGCGCCGCCCCGCCGCACCGCGACGACGGCGGCGCCCACCTTCCTCGCCAGTGGGTTGCCTCCGCGGCGCGTCGCGTAGCCGGCGCGTTCCATGAGCGCCTGGATGGTCGCCGAGCAGTTCGCGTAGTACGTCGGCGAGCCGATCAGGATGCCGTCCGCAGCCACCATCTTCGCGATACAGTCGTTGAGACCGTCGTCCGGGACGCCCGAGCAACGGTGGTCCTTGGTCTCGGCGCAGCGCAGACAACCCGTGCAGCCGGTGAAACGCGCGCCGGCGAGCTGGACGAGCTCCGTCTCGATGCCGGCCGCCTCGATCGGAGCGAGCACCGCCCTGAGCAGGATGGCCGTGTTGCCGTCGCGTCGCGCGCTGCCGTTGAATGCGACGACCTTCACAGGGCCTTCCTCTGATGGCGCGCCAGGGTCACGACGGCGTGAGGGGCACCTGCACGGCGGACTCGGGCCGGTGCTCCAGATAGCGGGCGAGCCGCACCAGGGCGAGGGTGTCGAGCCGGCAGTAGTCGAGCAGCCCCGAGCGAAGCTCGGTACGGCGCGGCCTCGAAGTGGCCGGCGTCGATCGCCTCGTGGTAGGCGGCCTGGGCCGAGAGGCCGTCCCGCACCTCGGCCAGCGCCGCGTGGTCCAGGTCGCCCGGGATCGTCGGCAGCACCCGCTTCAGCGAATACGAGCCGTTCAGGGCGGGATGGGCGTAGTGGTCGCGGGTCAGGCGGAAGAGGTCGATGAGCCTTCCCATCACGTTCTCGATGGCGGGCGCCAGGTCGGGGAAGTGCGCCGCCAGCTCCAGCAGGCGCCACTTCTCGAAGTCGGTGTAGACGAAGACGGGACCAGTGGCGCCGAGGGTCCCGAGCAGCGCCTCCACGGCTCCCCTGATGGGAATCTCGCCGCTGAGGTCGATGAACTCGTCCTGGCGGAGCGCGCCGTCCGCCGGCTCGACGTGGCACGACCACTGGAAGAGGAGCTGCTCGTAGGGCCGCGTGCCGTGCCAGATCGGGACCCCGAACTGGACCGTCTCGAAGTCGACGTAGAAGCGAGGGTAGGGCAGGCGACGCAGGAAGGCGGCCGCGGCGGGGTCGCGGCGGGCGAGGGCGGGGTCGGGCGCCTCCGGCGCCTCCCCCCGCCCACCTGTGCCGCTCGCCGCGGCTCACAGACCCAGAGGAACGGACAGTCGAAGGGGCGCCGGCACTGATGCCCTGACCTGATCGCCGGCTCGGGCCCGTCCAGCAGCTCCTTGAACCCGCGCACCCAGCCCGGGATGTGCGCCTGGATGGGCCGCACCTGGTCGGCGACCGGGATCTCCTGAAGCAAGCCGCGATAGTCGCCGCCGCCGGGGTACACGAACGCTGGGTCGATCACCGCCACGTTCATCACGTCCACGGGCAGGCCGCAGCCTTCGACCACCCAGGCCTGGATGGCGACGTCGGTAAGGTGGTACTCCTTGAGCCGCGTGGCCGACTTGACCTCGACCATACGGTACCGCCCGCCCTTGCGCTGCAGCACGTCGAGCCGAACGAACACCCCATCCCGGCGGAAGGCGGGCTCGAACAGCACGAGGTCGCCGGGCTGGGAAAGCGTCTCCTGCGTCGCCCGCAACGCGTGCGACAGATCGTCCTGCCACGGCACCAGCACACCATCTCCGTACAGAGCGCGGGCGACCTGGTCGAGGTCGTGGCCCGCGCTGAAACGCCGCTGCGTCTCGACGGGGTACTGCTCGAGACTGGGCCTGTGCACGTGCAGCCACAGCCGCCTGCCGCACTGGAGCCCGTAGGTGAACTTGGACTTGGAGAGTCCGTACCGTCGCACGCCCCTCATTGTAGAGGACGGAGGCGCCGCGACCGACCCGAGCCGACGCGGGCGCCCGCATTCGCTCCGCGGCCGTACGGCTCCGGGAGGGTAGAATCGGGTCGCGACCATCCCGCGAGGCACGCCGAGGAGAACTCATGGACCGAGCCCCTTCACAGCCCGACCCGGCGCCGTTTCTGCGACGACTCGACGCCGGCTTTGCACCGGTCGGCTTCTACGACGCCCCCGACCCGTCGCCGTTCGCGCCGCTCGTCGAGCCCGACCGCTCGAAGGGCCGCGGCCCCTGCGTGTTCGACTTCTTCAGGCGCTGGCAGCAGGGCGCCACGCTGCATCTGACGCCCGACGCCTACGGCTGTGGCGGCGCCGGCAGATCCTTGTGCTCCGTCAAGACCCGGGACCGCGACGACTTCATCGACTTCCTCTGGAAGGACGAGGGCCTGCGCGCGACACGCGAGCTGATGGCCGGTTGGGTGGACAGGGCCCCGACCTATCAGCCGGTGAACGAGCACGTCCTGATCGGCCCGCTCAGGGCAGACGAATACACGCATCTCCGCTCGGTGACCTTCTGGGTCAACCCCGACCAGCTCAGCGTGCTGCTGCTCGGGGCGTACCATCACCACGCGTGGGGCGACCCGCCGGCGGTGGTCGCGCCTTTCGGCTCTGGCTGCATGGAGCTCGTCGCCACCTTCGAGGACTTGGACCGCCCCCAAGCGGCGATCGGGGCGACGGACGTCGCCATGCGGAGCGAGCTCCCCGCCGACGTCCTGGCCTTCACCGTGACAGTTCCGCTCTTCGAACGGCTCTGCGCCCTCGACGACACGAGCTTCCTCGGCAAGGGCTTCATGCGCGCCCTCCGCAGGGCGCGTGGCGGGAGGCTCGGGTAGCCGCGCCAGACAACTCTTTCGCACGCACCGGGACGTTTCGTCCGGAGCCTCGTTGTACAGTTGTACGTAGAAGGCAACGAAGATCGACGGGGGTACCGATGGACGGCCGTCCACTTCCGGGGTCTGGCGCGCCGCGTGAGCGCGCGTCCGCGCGGGTCGCGCGGCGCCGCTTCGCGCCCGGTCTCTGCTTCATCCTCACGCTTGCGCTGGTGCTGCTCGTCCCCGCGGTCGCCGCGGCCGCGACGCCCGGCAGCCGTGACCTGGAGCCACACCTGGAACGCCTCCGCGACGGGCGTCGTCGACGATGTCCAGGCCGTCGAGGCGCCCGGCGGTGGGCTGTACGTGGCCGCCACGGTGCGCCGGAGCGGCGGGCTCGACATCGTCCTGCAGCGCTACACCCCGTCCGGAACACGTCGCTGGGTCCGCTGGTACGACGGGCCCGCCCACGGCGCCGATCGCGTCGCCGGCATCGCCGCCGGGCCGAACGGCAGTGTGACGCTGTGCGGCGCCACGACCGTGAGGGGCACGGGCCAGGACTGGGTCGTCCTCAGGTACGCCAGCGACGGCACGCGACGCTGGGCGAAGCGTCTGACCGGCGACGGCAGCCGCACCGACCGAGCCGTTGACGTCGTCGTCGACGCGTCGGGCAACGCGGTGGTGGCCGGCACTCTCACCCGCTCCGCGACGGGCGTCGACTGGTGTCTCGCCGAGTTCGCCCCCAACGGCTTCCGCCGCTGGCGTACGCTCATGAGCACGGACGGCCTGCGCGACGATCGCCCGGCCGCCGTGACGCTGATGTCGTCGGGCCGCATCGCCGTGGCGGGCGAGTTCTCCACGAAGACGCGGGGGATCGACGCCGTCCTCGCGGGCTTCACGCCGAAGGGCCGACTCGCGTGGCGGCACATCGTGCAGGGCCTGGCGGACAGCGAGGACTCGTTCCTCGCGGTGGCCGCCGGCGGTGGCCGGGTCGCCGCCGCAGGCGAGATGCACGGCGCGATCGGCGGCGGCGACGGGCTCGTGATGTCCTGCGCCGCCGACGGCAGCGCACGCTGGGACAAAGCGATCGACGGCGGCGCCGAGCCGGCGGGAGCCGACAGCTACCGCAGCGTCGCCATGGACGGCGCGGGCAACGTGATCGTGGGCGGGGTCGCGACCATCACCGCGGCCTCGGGCGCGGACGCTTTCGTGGCGCGGTTGGCCGCGGCGGATGGGAGCCAGACCGCGTCCTGGTCGCAGGACGAGGGAAACGGCGACGCGGTGGCCGTCGTGCGACTGCTCGACGGCGACGTCTTCGCGGCCGGACGGCTGGGCACGGCCGGCGCCCCCTCGGCGCTGGTCGCCGGCCTCGACGGCGACCTTGCCGCCCTGTGGCCGGCGCTCGCGCTGAGCGGCGCCGAGGCGACCAGCATCGCCCCGGCCGACGGCGCAATCTATATCGCGGGCATCAAGGGCGCCGATCTGCTGCTGGCGAAGGTCGTGCGCTAGGTAAGGTCGCCAGGCCCGCCAGGCGCCCATCAGCTAGGATGAGCGGGTGACCTGCCACGAGACCATCCGCCGTCTGCGCAACCGCAGGACGCAACTGCGCCGGCTCGGCGTGCGCCACATCGCCGTATTCGGCTCCACGGCGCGCGACGAAGCCACCGAGCACAGCGACACAGACATCCTCGTCGAGTTCGAGTCCCACGTTCGCATCGGGCTGTTCGCCTTCGTCGAGCTGCAGCACTACCTCTCCGACGCCCTGGAGGGTCGCATCGATCTGGCCACGGCCGGCGCGCTCAGGCCGGAGATGCGCGATGAGATTCTCGCGGAGGCCGTGCGTGTCTTCTGACGCACTGGAGCCGCGAGTGTCATCTGATGCCGGGGAGGCCGTCCTTGTCTTCTGACGCAGCGTCACGCGGCGGCCGGCATCTCGCTCGTGCGACCCCCAGCGACCCCTACGAGGCCGGGCGGATAGCGCGGGAGGAGAAGCTGCGCTTCCGCGATTGGCGCTTTCGCGTGCGCGACATTCTCGCCGCGGTCCGCGCCTCCATCGAGTACTGCGACGGTCTCGAGGCGGCCGGCTTCGACGCCGACCGCAAGACCGTCGACGCCGTCATCCGCAACCTCGTCGTGATGGGCGAGTCTGTCCGGTGGATCCCCGGGCCGATCAGGGAAGCCCATCCGGGAGTGCCCTGGACGACGATGCGCGCGGTGCGCAACATCGTCGTGCACGAGTACTTCGGGGTCGACCTCGACATCCTGTGGGAGACGGTGCAGCTCGACCTGCCACCCCTCGTCGGCAAGCTCGAAGCCGTGCTCGCCGAGTAGGGAGAAGCGCTAGCGCGGACCCAAGCGGCGCGCATCAGCGGACAGCGGCCGCCGGCGCTCCTCCGCCTCGGAGGCCTCGCGCTCCTCGAGCTCGTCGGCGAGCGCACTGACCTGCCCCTTGAGAACGTCACGCTCGTCGGCGAGCCGGTCGAGCTCGTGCCGGTAGATGTCCTCGGCCTCCTCCAGCCACTCGACCCGCCGCGCCACGAGATACAACACGAGGGCGACGCCGGCGAGCGCCAGCAGTGAGATGAAGTTGTACCCGGGTACCGGGCCGTGGTGCAGCCACTCCGCGGTGTAGAGGGCCGCCGACAGGCCAGCGAACTCAAAGGCCGCCCGCGGCCGCAGCAGGAAGGCGGCCACCGCCACCGGCACGGCGCTCACGATGAGCATGCGATCGAGTGTCGCGAGGTCGAAGAAGATCGAGCCGCTCAAGGTCAGGCACCCCAGCGCGGTCCACGTGGCGAAGCGCCAGTAGCCCCGCCCGTTGGCGGCCAGCAACAGGGCGATCACGCAGCAGAAAGCGACGCCCACGGCGGTCTCGCCGACCGGGAAGGGGCTGCGCACCTCCGGCGTCCAGAGGGCGTCGACCAGCGTACCCAGCGCGACAAGCAGCAGCATCACGGACAGGATCAGGTGCACGACGTGCTGCCGCGACAGCTCCCCGATCGGAGCAGGCAGGCGGATGGCTCCACGCGCCGTCGTCCCAGCTGGATCTCTCGGCCCCCCAGCCATGGCGGCAGCATACGCGCAGGGGTGATCGGATGGAAGTGGCACGACCGTCAGGGGGCAACGGTCCGGCAGAGACCGTGAGAAGGGTAAGACCCGACCCTCGCCTCGTCGATCCGGGCCCTGTGCCTCCCTAGTGGTCGTCCGGCGCCGGCGCAGCGCCCAGGTACTCCCCCGCCCGCTCAAGCCACGATGCGATGGCGATGCCCTGCGGACAGCGGTCCTCGCACTCGCCGCACTGCGTGCAGCGATCGGCGCGGGCGTCCTCGTCGATCCAGCCGTAGCCGGCGCGCGCCGCCGCGGGATCTTCGTAGGCCAGACCGTTGTTGTACAGCTCGAGGATGTCGGGGATGGCCACCCCGTTCGGACACGGCAGGCAGTAGCCGCAGGCGGTACACGCAATGGGGATCGCCGCCCGATAGGAGTCGCGCACCCTGGCGATGACCGCGTGCTCGGCCGCCGTCAGCGACCGCGGCGCGGCGCGGTCCGCGTACCGCAGGTTCTGCTTCACCTGCTCGAGGGTGCTCATCCCGCTCAGCAGGGTCGCGACCTCGGGCCTGTCCCACACCCAGCGGAGCGCCCACTCGACGGGGGTCTCCGGCAGACAAACGTCGGCAGGGACGCAGGAGCCGAGGTCGCGCTGCCCGGCGGCCCAGATCGCGGCCACCGCCGCGGTGGGCCGCGCCAGCACCCCGCCGCGCAACGGCTCCATCACGATCACGCCCAGACCCTTGTCGGCGGCATACTCCAGCCCCCTCGTCCCGGCCTGGTACTCCTCGTCCATGAAGTTGTACTGGATCTGGCAGCACTCCCACAGGTCGCTGCCGTCGACGATCTTCACGAAGGCCTCGCAGGTATCGTGGAACGAGAACCCGAGGTGGCCGATACGGCCGTCGCCCAGGGCGCGCTCCGCGGAAGCAAGCACGTCGTGCACCAGCACCCTGTCGCGCCACGACTCCTCGTCGAGCCCGTGCAGCAGGTAGACGTCGATCCCTGTGCCCAGCCGCTGGAGCTGCTCGTCGAGATAGCGGTCGAAGTCGTCGCGCCGCTCGACCTTCCACGTCGGCAGCTTGGTGGCGACCGTGACGCGCTCGCGATACCCGCCCTGCAAGGCCCAGCCAAGCCACTCCTCGCTCGTGCCACCGTGATAGGGCCACGCCGTGTCCACGTACGTGACGCCACCGTCGATCGCCGCGTGGAGCAGGCGGCGCGCCTCCTCGCGATCGATCTGATCGCTCTTCCCCCCGAGAACGGGCAGGCGCATGGCGCCGAAGCCCAGGACGGAGACGGAGATGCCGAGTGGAGCTAGCTCCCTGTACCGCATGCCGGCATGGTACACGACCCCGGCTGCTGCGGTATCCTCGCCTGCATGCGACGCGTCACGCAGCACCCCGAGATCCTGGTGCAGGCCTGGCGCGGCGCCACGGTGGAGAGCCTCCACCGCGTGTGCGCCGCGCTCGCCGACCCGGACGGGCACGTGGTCGAGCGCTGGGGCGACCCCGGCCTCGTCACCTACTGGCGCTCCGCGGCGAAGCCGCTGCAGGCCCAGACCTGGCTGGCGGACGGCAGCCTCGCCGCGCAAGGATGGGGCGACGAGGCGCTCGCCGTGATCTCGGCGTCGCACGCTGGAGCGGACGTCCACGTTGCTCTCGTGCGCCGCCTGCTCGCCGACCTCGGCCTCACGGAGGACGACCTCCGCTGCGACGCCGCGCTCAAGGCTCGCCACAACTGCTCGGGCAACCACACAGGTTTCCTTGCCGCGTGCGTGCATCACGGCTGGGACGTGGCCACGTATCAGGAGCCCGGACACCCGGCCCAACTCGCTGCGCTGACGATGTTCGGCGCGGTCTGCGGCCTGCCGGTCGACCAGATCGGCACCGGCACCGACGGCTGCGGGATCGTGACCTACGCCACACCCGTGACCACGATGGCGTCGGTGTACGCCCTGCTGCCCGAGCTGCTCCCCGAGATCAGCGCAGCCATGCGGGCGTACCCGGTCCTCGTGGAGGGCGACGGCGAGATGGACACGGTGATCATGCAGGCCTTCGGCGGATGCACCAGCAAGTGCGGCGCCGAAGGCCTGAGCTGCGTGTCGCTGCCCGACGGGCGCGGTCTCGCCGTCAAGGTCCTCGACGGCGGGCAGCGCGCCGTCGTGCCGGCGGCGATCGAACTCCTTGCGCGCCTGTTGCGCGACGGGGCCGTCCCGGCCCTCGCGCGCCCTCTCGCTCGGCCGCCTGTTCTGAACGACACCGGCGACGCCGTCGGCGAGCTGCTCGCCGTCTTCCCAGGCTGATCGGGCGCACACCCCGCCCCGCCTCCACCCCTCCTCCGCGAGCGCCGCCCCTGAGAGCCCCACCCCGTCGCCACGGATGGCGACGGATACATCACCAGGCCGGGTTCTGTGGGACGACGCGCACTGTTTCTTCTCTATACAATGCGCAGCGAAGGGGATCGAAGGGGGCACCAACGCGGACCGGTGGGTTCGCGTCCCCTCCATCCGTACGGTCACGGCTTCCCCGGGACCGATTGAGAGACGGAAGGAGCATAGATGCACAACCCACGCGTCCGGGCGACCCTGCTGACGTTGGTCGCCATCACCGTCGTCCTCATGCTCGTCCCGACGATCGCGTCGGCCGGCGTCGCGAGGACGAACATCCCTCTGGACGGCACCCAGGACCTCAGGGGCGTGCCCGCGCCGTACCAGGTCTTCCCTAATGGGCAGGCCAGCGGCGCCCTGGCTCAGGCATATGCGACTGAGGACCACGGCACCCCCGACCTCGTCCTGACCCTGTTCGACCAGTCAGGCATCCCGGAGCACGGCGGCACCTACCAGGTGCCGTTCTGGAAGGAGTACACAGGCACGCATTCCGACGTCTACGTCGCCTGGAACGATCTCGCCGCTCCGCCTCAGTCCTACCAGCAGGACCAGACCATCACCGCGGACCAGATCGGCTACCTCGGTGACCAGTTCGACACTCGCATCTGGGCCTCCGACGTCGCCCACTTCGGCTGGTATGACTTCCGCACCCCGACCACGGACGGGGACGGCTCCCGCGCCGCCATCATGGTCTACAACATCCGCGATCAGGCCTACTGGCTCAACGACTACCCCTGGTACATCGCGGGCTACTTCTGGGGCGGCCTCAACGACGAGATCCAGATGAACGCCATCTTCGTGGACTCCTACAACTGGGCCGACCGCGTCGGCGGCGACGTCGCCCGTCCGTACCTGTACGAGGGCACGATCGCACACGAGTTCGAGCACCTGATCCACAACGACGTCGACCCGAACGAGGACTCGTTCATCGACGAGGGCATGGCGTCCATGGCCGGACAGTTCATCTACGGCGCTGCTTCATCGACCAGCGATCTCGCCTACGCGCTCTACTACAATCGCGACTCCCTGACCGACTGGGACAGCGAGCTCTACGACTACGGCAACACCGAGATGTGGCAGGACTACCTCTGGGAGCAGGCATCCCGCGGTTCGGGTCCTGACGCCGGCAACCTGTTCGCGCCGCTCAGCGCCCGGATCAAGGAAGGCTGGGACCCCTTCGTGGAGGATCCTGCCAAGTTCGTCGACCCGGGTGACGCCTTCAGCTACAACCTCATCCACGAGCAGGCCAACGGCCTCGAAGGCGTGGCGAACGTGGTCGGCGGCATGGCCAACGTCGAGAGGCTGCACCGCGACTGGACGCTCGCCAACCTGCTGGACGGCAAGGTCACCGAGCAGGCCTGGAACTACGACAACTTCGTCCTGGGCGGACCCGACTCTGAGTACACCACGATCCAGGACGGCATCAAGTTCTACAACGCCGAGGTAGGCGGCAACATGCCGCCGACGCGCAAGAACGTGTGGCGCAACGCGGCCACCGAGCCGTGGGGCGCGTACTACCGCAACTTCTACGGTAGCGCGCCTGGTCTGGCGATGACCTTCAGCGGACCGGCCACCGCCGGCGTCGCTGCCGTCGCCGGGGCCAGCGAGTGGTACTCGGGACTCGGGAACTCGCTCGATATCACGGTGGCACGTCAAGTCGACGGCGTCGCCGCCGGCAGCACCTTCACCTTCCAGACCTGGTACGACATCGAGGATCAGTGGGACTACGGCTACGTCGAGGGTTCCACCGATGGCTCCAACTGGGTGAAGCTCGACCAGGTCTCGACCCTGCCGGCCGCCACGGCCGACCTCAACAGCTCGACGGCCTGGGACGGCCCCGGCGGCCTGACCGGCAACTCCGCCGGCTGGCAGAAGGCCGAATACAGCTTCGGTGAGCTGAGCGGCAACGTCTGGATCCGCTTCCGCTATGTGACCGACGAAGCAGCGAACGGCGCCGGCTGGTACGTCGACGATGTCAGGGCCGGCTCGTTCGTGGACGACGACACCACCGCGGGCTGGGACAACGGCGGCTGGACGTGGACCAACGGCCTCCAGAACAACGACTGGACGGCCGACGCCTACGTGCCGTACGCGAAGGCCTCCGGCAAGCGTTACTCGGTCGTGTCGATCGTGGGTCTCGACGGCCAAGGCCTGACCGGCAGCGCCAAGGCCGCGACCCAGTACACCAAGCAGTTGCGCGTCACGGCTGTCATGTCGAACCGGCCAGACGGCGTGTTCAGTTCGACGGGGCGTCTCACCGTCAAGAAGATGAGGTAAGGAACCCCGTTCCGCCAGGCCGCCTTTGCGCGGTCCGGGCCCGGAACCACCGAAGGGCGGCGGCGCCATCGGCGCCGCCGCCCTTCGCGTCTCTTGCCCCGCCGTTGTATCAGCCGCGCGGGCGCGACCGCACGTACACCCGGGCCGCGACTCTCACCCGCGTGGGCGTGATCTGCCGGGCGCGACTCCGCCGGGGGTCGCCGCCACGTCCCCGACGCCCTCAAGCGTCTGCGACAGCCGCGCGCGCCACTCCCCCGAGTGTTCGCGCGCCCGTGTCAGCCATAGCGTAAAGCCCGGCTCGGCCGACCAGACCAGCGCGTCGCTCTCCCGGGAACTCACGACCCCCTCCTCGCCAGCCGCTTCACGCGCAGTCTGATCGCAGAGGCGCCCTCGTCCTCGAGGTGCCTGTGCTGGTGCCGACGCGCGTTGATCTCCTGCCTCATCACTTCGACCATGAACACTGGATACATCACACACCTGCCTTTGGACCGTCACCTGCAAACGGATTATACCAGTGAGGCGTGACTAGTAAACCCTTTTTGGTGGTAAACTTCGCGACGGTCACGACGGAAGGCTGAGATGGCGGCAAGCGAGCCCGCGCCCGGCGACCTCGAGCTGGTCCGGGCGTTCGTTAACACGAAGGACGTCGATGAGGACACCGACGCGTTCGACCGCGCCGATGAGCTCGCAGCTTGGCTACGCGAGCATTCCCTCCTCCCCGACGCGCCCACGGACACCGGCGTATCGGAGCGCGATCGGGAGCTGGCCGTCGGGCTCCGCGAGGCACTGCGCGCCCTCATGCTCTCGAACAACGACGGCCGGCCCGTGGACGGTCAGACGCTGGCACCGCTTCGCGCTGCTGCCGGCCGGAGCGCCGTCGCCGTGACGGTGGACGGATCCGGACGCGTCTCACTGGATACGCCGGCGCCGGGTGTCAAGGGCGCGCTCTCGCGGCTGCTGCTCATCGTCGAGCGCGCCATGGCCGACGGGACGTGGCCGCGCCTCAAGGCCTGTCGCGACGACACCTGCCAGTGGGGCTTCTACGACCACTCCAAGAACCACTCCCGCGCCTGGTGCTCCATGGATGTGTGCGGCAGTCGCAACAAGGCGAGGGAATACCGCCGTCGGCAGTCGGGGCACGACCCTCACGAGTGAACGCCGCCGGCGGCGTCCTCCCATCGGGAAGGCGATCGCGCCGGCGGGGAGACGATCGGGCAAGGCATCCGGTGAGCGCGGATCGGGCAGGGAGTCCCGCCCCGTCTCTCAGCAACCCCGCGGGCGTCGAGAAGCCTCTCCTCCACAAAGAACGAGGGCGGCGGCGCCTTTGCGCCGCCGCCCTCTGACGCGCCCGGGGGCGGGCGCCGGGGTGGGTGGAGTTCCCTACGCGGCCCTGTCGACGTCGTCGTAGCGCTCTTCGCGCACGACGTCGTCACGGTCGACCACGGTGCGCCGGCGACTGTACCCCCAGCCGGAGCCCCACGACGACCAGAAGATGAACGACAGGACCAGCCCGATGACGCCGACGATCATGAGGATGGTGCCAACCGTTTGTACGCTGATCCCGCTCACGGTGGCAGTCACCGCGAAGCGCAAAATCGCGCCCACAGCGATCAAGAAGATGCTGGTACCAAGTCCCACAGGGACCTCCTTGCGATTTGCTCCACAGAGAGCGGTACCCCTCCCGCGAGCCCCTCACGCCGTTCGGGAAGGCCCGTGGGAGCAGACCGAGCGCGCGGCGTCGGTCGCTGAGGGTCGCGACGAGGCCGAGGCGTTCCTGCCCTCTGCAGACCAGGCGACCGTCCGCCACCGTGGGATACACTCTGCTGCGCCCGGCCCCGAGAGGAGGAGTCATGACCCTGAGACTCGGCCTGCCGAAGGGCAGCCTCGAGAACGCGACCCTCGACCTGTTCCGCCGCGCCGGCTTCCTCATCACGACGGCGCCGCGCTCGTACTTCCCCGCCATCGACGATCCCGGCATCACCTGCATGATGGTGCGGGCCCAGGAGATGGCCCGCTACGTCGAGGACGGGGCGCTGGACTGCGGCCTGACGGGCCACGACTGGGTCGTTGAGAACGAGGCCGACGTCCACACCGTGTGCGAGCTCGTGTACGCGAAGCAGAGCTTCGGCAGGGTGCGCTGGGTGTTGGCCGTGCCTGACGGCTCACCGGTCGCCACGCCGCTGGATCTCGAGGGCCGCATCGTGGCGACCGAGCTCGTGGGAGTGACGAAGCGCTGGCTCGCGGAGCGGGGCGTGAGCGCCAAGGTCGAGTTCAGCTGGGGCGCGACCGAGGCCAAGCTCCCCGAGCTGGCAGACGCCATCGTCGAGGTCACCGAGACGGGCTCGAGCCTGCGGGCCAACAATCTGCGCGTGATCGACACGCTGCTCGAATCGACCACCCAGTTCATCGCCAACCGCGAGAGCTGGCGGGACGTGGAGAAGCGCCGCAAAATGGAGGACGTTGTGCTCCTCCTGCAGGGCGCGATCACCGCCCTCGACAAGGTCGGCCTCATGCTCAACGTGCAGGCGGCCGACCTCGACGGCGTCCTCGCCGTCCTGCCGGCGCTGCGCAAGCCCACGATCTCGCACTTGAGCGATGAAGGCTGGCTCGCCGTGAACACCATCCTCGACGAGACCGTTGTGCGCGAGATCATCCCCCGCCTCAAGGAGGCTGGGGCTCAGGGCATCGTCGAATACCCGCTCAACAAGATCGTGATGTAGAGGCGACGGGCGGCGCCGTCCGCCTGCGGCAGGCGCCGCCTCCGCGACGTCTTCAGCAGGTCCGCGCCGGCCCGCTCCAGCGGCCGGCGCTCACAGCTGCTCGAGCAGCCCCTGGAACGTGTCGTGGTGGTCCTCTTCGTCGGCGAGGATGCCCTTGAAGAGGTCCTCCGTCACGATGTCGCCCTCGTCGCGCGCCTTCAGCACGATGCGCCGGTAGAGCTCGAGCGCGCCCTCCTCGTCGGCAAGGTCGCGCCGCAGCTGCTCGGGCAGCCCTTCGTCCACGATGATCGGCTCGGGCTTCGTGGTCGGCGTGCCGCCGAGGTAGAAGAGGCGCTCGGCGATCGCCTCGGCGTGCTTCATCTCCGCGATGCTGATCGAGCGTAGCTCGCCCTTGACCGTGAACCCCTGGATGCCGCGCCATTGCACGTGTTGCCACATGTACTGCACCGACACCTGGATCTCGCGGGCGATGGCCTGGTTCAGCATGCCGCGCAGCTCCTCGGACACCTCTGGCATGGCTCCTCCCTCGGACGTTCTCCGTGCGGACCTCACCTACCCGGTAGAGCGGTAACGGGAGCGCGCCGGACCGTTGGGCGGATCAGGCGTCGCGCAGCCGCTGGAGGGCGGCCGCCTGCTGGCGAGGGGTCGCCAGGCGGCCGTATCGCGGCAGCAGCTCGTGCGGGCCCACGGGAAGCCAGACCAGCTCGTTGCGGCGCGAGCCCGCGCAGGTCGTCGTGCCCTGCACGAAGCGCCAGGCCGTGACCGCCGCGGCGAGGGCGTCAAGCGAATCGTGGTCGAAGTACTCGTCCCAGCGCACGCGCAGGGCGCGCAGCGACATGACGCGGAGGTGGGCGCCGGCGCGCGTCAGCTTGCCCGGCGGGATGCCCCCCAGCAGGGTCGCGAAGGCCGCATGCGGGTACGCCTCGAGGACGGCCGGCTCCTGCCCGAAGGCGCCGGCAAGGCCGCTCGCCGCAGGCGGAGCGTAGCCGCAGCGGCGCAGGCGGCCAAAGAGGTCCCAGCCGACCAGCAGCCAGGCGTGCCGCGGGTCGGCGAGCGCGACCGCGCGGGGTGGCGGATGGTACACCATGAGCCCGCGTCGCATCAGCTCGGCGTCTGAGGTCCGCGCCGCCCGCCTCCCCGTCTCAGGGTGCTTCGCGCCCGCTCCCTGAGGCGCATCGATGGCCACCGCCGAGGGGTCGTGGGAGCAAATCCAGCGCGCGAGGTCCTCGGGCGCCTTCCCGTCTTTCGCGCGCGCCTCGTACCACTCCATCACCTCGGCGCCGCGAGCCGACGTCTGGAGGGCGACCGCTACGCAGCTGCGCTCGGCGGTCGCCCCCGCCGCCACGTCGACCCCGATCACCAGACCGGCCTTCATGGGGGCGATGCTACCAGAGTCGTGAAGGCGCCCGTCGAAGTCCGCCGCCAGCCCGCCGCGGAACTTCGTCACGGCCTGCCGCGGCGTGCCCCGGCCGCGGAACGCCCCGCCCTATGCGCAGCGGATCACCCCGCGGGCCCAGAGGCAGTCGCCGCACACCGGATGTGGGTTGCCGAAGCAGTCCTCCTCGTTGCCCTCCGCCAAGGTGCAGGCGCAGTCGGTGCAGGGCGGGAAGTCGAAGCGCCTGACGCGGTCGCGGAACGCCGCATAGGCGGCCGCCTGCCACGCCTCGCCGAGGGTGATCCGCGGCAGGCGGCCGACCTCCCACCCGGTCATGAGCTTCTCCCGCCCCTGCACGATGCACGTGTACGTGTGCAGCAGGGGCGGACACGGGCTCACGTTGCCGCGCCAGCCGACCGCGCAGGCGCCGGCCGTGACGAACGGGCAGTGGTTGTTCGCCACGTCGGTCTCCTGTCCGAGGAAGCTGATGCTTCCGGCGCCACGCAAGGCCCTGCCCAGGGCAGCCCCGAACCTCTCGTCCCAGTCGAACTTGGGGAGCTCCCAGCGAGGGGCGATGCTCGTGCCCGGATGGCTGAACGAGGTGACCTCGCGCTCGTAGAGCGTCTCCCCCGCGAGCGCGGCCGTGTAGGGCAGCACGTTGCTGACGATGACGAACGACGCGCCCAGTCTCGCGGCGAGATGCGCGAGGCCGGGAAGCTCGCCCAGGTTGGACCGCATCGCCACGAACTCCACGCCGATGCGCGTGCGTGGCCCGTAGTAGGGCCCGCGGTGGTCGTGCAGGTAGCGCACGTGCTCGACCACGCGCTCGAGGGAGGCGCCGGAGCGCACGCGGCCGAAGGCCTCGGCGGAGGCGCCGTCGATGCTCACGACGAGCTGGTCGAGGCCTGCGTCCAGCAGGCCGGCCGCCAGCTCCCGCTCGAGCAGCAGCGCGTTGGTCGTTACCTCGACGCGCAGGCCGCGGTCCTTGGCGAGGCGGACCATGTCCAGGAAGCGCGGGTGGAGCAGGGGCTCGCCCAGGCCCATGAAGGCGATCGTCGCGGCGGATGCGGCTGCCTTCCCGGGAACCTCCCGGCCATCGACGATCCAAGACCCTTCACCCCGCGTCTGCGATGCCACGTCCTCGTCACCGTCGCTGCTCTCCACCGCGCTGGCCTCGGCTAGGCCCTCGACGACGGCCTCGTAGGTCGCCCATTCCATGAAGCCTTCCGGCTCTTCCCAGGCGTGGCGGATGCACGTCCTGCAGGCCAGATTGCAGGCGTTCGTGGGTTCGACGTAGACCTTTCGCAGCAGGTCGGTTGCCGCAGCCGCCGTCACGCCTGGTGACGAAGCCGGAATCGTCCCCTCACCGTGCGCCAGCTCTCCACACGCCAAAGCGTCAACCTGTCTGACGGGAGGCGCGCAGCTCTTCCAGCGAAGGGAAGGTCAAGGCGCGTGCGTCGCAGAGCGTGGAACAGTGTGAGCAGCCCGCGATACATGAACTCCGCTGTACCACGCGCACGCGGCCCTCCACCCAGGCGTAGACGCCGTTCTGGCAGAAGTCCAGGCAAGTGCGACAGCCGTCGTGGCACGCGGACTCGTCAATGGTCGGCCCCCACTCGAACGGGCCTGCAGTGTCGCCGGATGACATCAAGGGATCTCCTCGTGTTCCGAAGCTGCGCAGAGCTGGATCGTTGCATCAGTCACGGCTTGTTCCGAGAACGCTCAGGCTCTCAACAGACCGTGGAATGCCTCGAGTGCGGCAGCGACGGCCTCACCGTCTATCGTGTAGAAGCTCCATTTGCCGCGCGTCTCCGTCTTCATGAGACCGGCTTCCTTCAACACCCGCAAATGGTAGGAAACCTTGGATTGCCCGAGACCGAACTGCTCCTGGAACTCGCAGACACAGATGCCACTCGGTTCCTGTGCTCCCGGCACCCCTCGTGAGGCCGGATCTGGAAGCTCACAGCAGCTTCTGCCTTGCGCCATGATGTCGAGCATCTCGAGACGGATCGGGTCGGACAACGCCTTGGCGACGCGAGCGAGCCGCTCCAGGCTTTGCTCGTCGAGCTGAGCACAGCAGGCCGATCGCTCCATCTGCCCGCCCGGGTCCTTGGTCTGCATATCGTCACTCATGATCACGGATGCTACCACAGCTTTTCTTGATTTGGAGTTGACTTCGCCGCTGGCGGTTTCCTATACTAGCAGCGAAAGAAGTTGATTTGAGAGATTGGAGAGGGCACGATGGCGGCAGACGGCAGAATCGAGCTGAAGGAACAGATCCGCGACCGCTACGCTGAGCGGGCTCGGGCAGCCGCCGAGGCACAGCCCTGCGGCTGCGGCTGCAACTGTGGACCGAGCGCCACCGTCGAGCCCAACGACGAGATGGCCAGGGGCCTCTACGCGATCGACGAGACCAGCCAGTTGCCCCCCGAGGCCGTTCTCGCGAGCCTCGGCTGCGGTAATCCGACTGCCCTCGCCGATCTGCAGCCGGGTGACGTCGTGCTCGACTTGGGCAGCGGCGGCGGCATCGACGTGCTCTTGTCGGCCCGGCGCGTCGGCCCCACCGGCAAGGCCTACGGCCTCGACATGACCGACGAGATGCTCGCTCTGGCGCGCGAGAACCAGCGCAAGGCGGGCGTCGAGAACGTCGAGTTCTTGAAGGGAGAGATCGAGCACATCCCGCTCCCCGACGACTCGGTCGACGTCATTATCAGCAACTGCGTCATCAACCTCTCGCTCGACAAGGACAAGGTGCTGGCGGAGGCCTTCCGGGTCCTCAAGCCAGGTGGTCGCTTCGCCGTCAGCGACGTCCTCTTCCAGGGCGACATGGGCGCGATCCCGCAGGATCTGCTTCACGACGTTGAGGCATGGTCGGGCTGTTTCGCGGGTGCACTCGAGGAGCAGGACTTTCTTGCTCGTCTCAGGGCTGCCGGCTTCGCGGACCCCAGCGTTCAGGTCACCAACGTCTACGACGGTTCCGCCGGGAACAACATGTGCGGGGCGCCGGCGCTTCCAGACGGCGTTCGTCTGGTCAGCGGGTTCGTGCGCGCCGTGAAGCCCAGGCCGAGCGGCTGCTGCGCCGGCAGCGGGTGCTGCGGCTGACGTTCCTTTCGACAGCCGTCAGCGAAGACGGCCTCGGCGAAGTGATGTGAGCGGGGCGCAGCGCAGACGCTCCGCCCCGCTCCGTTCTCCCGTCGCCATCGGTTCAGCCTCGTTCGTTCGACAGCGAACGGCGCGAGCCGAGGCTTTCGAGACCCCGTCGCTCGAACTCGCCTGCTCGCTGAAGGTGGCGAGGCTCTCCATCGGTCTTCTAGAGGACCGCGTTGAAGAGGAAGCCCACCGCCATGATGCCGACCCCTACGACGCCGAGGAAGGCGAAGATGAGCGGCCACTTGAGCACCTTCTTGAGGATGATCGTCTCCGGCAGCGAGAGTGCGATCACGGCCATCATGAAGGCCAGCACCGTGCCCAGGGCGGCACCCTTCTCGAGCAGCGCCTCGACGATGGGGATGATGCCGGCGGCGTTCGAGTACATGGGGATGCCGACGAGCACGGCGAGCGGCACGCTCCACCAGGCGTCGGCGCCCATGACGCTCGCCATGAAATTCTCGGGCACGTAGCCGTGGATGAGGGCGCCGACGGCGATGCCGGCGAGCACGTAGGGCCACACCTTGCCGACGATGTCCTTGACTGCCTGCCAGGCGTAGCTCACGCGACCGGCCCAGGTGAGCTCGTCACCGGCGCCGGCCACCTCACCCATCCTGATCTCGCGCACCCAGTCCTCGATGTAGCGCTCCATCTTGAGGCGGCCGATGACCCAGCCCGCGACCATGGCGATGATGAGGCCGGTGCCCAGGTAGAGGGCCGCGACCTCCCAGCCGAACATGCCATAGAGCAGCACGAGGGCGATCTCGTTGACCATCGGCGCGGCGATGAGGAACGAGAAGGTGACGCCGAGGGGGATACCGGCCTCGACGAAGCCGATGAAGAGTGGCACCGCGGAGCAGCTGCAGAAGGGCGTTACGATGCCGAGACTCGCGGCCATCACATTGCCCGTCGCCTCCCGGCGCCCGCGCAAAAGGGCCCGGGTGCGCTCAGGGCTGAAGAACGAACGCACGATCCCGACGCCGAAGACGACGATGGTCAGGAGGAGCAGCACCTTGACGCTGTCGTAGATGAAGAACTCGACGGCTGAGCCAAAGGCGCTGTCACCCAGCCGAAGGACGTCGTGAGCAAGCCACGTCGCGATCGGCAGCCAGAAGTGGTAGACGACGGCCCACAGCGCGACGCCAAGAGCGACACGCAGCCAGAGGGGAAGACGCTCAAAGCGCAGCCCCAGTGCTCTGTGGCGGGTGACAGCAGGAGAGCCAGCCGCCAGCTGCTCTTCTGCGGGAGCCGACGCCGCTCCGCCTGCACAGGCACACGCCGGCGCTGCGAGATCCGGTTCAACAGGATCCAGGACGGCTGCGGCGCTCTGCTCGACCCCGACCGCGCGCTCACTCATGACACTCATGAGTCACTTCTGCGCTTGCGCGGGTGATGCGAAGTCGGTGATCAGCGGCGTCGTCGCCAGGTCGCGCCGCAGCCGCTCGTAATCGAAGGGCACGCGGACGAACTCGACGAAGCCCGGAGCGCCGAGCTTCGCAGGTTCGACGATCGCGTAGCACACGCGCCAGTCGCCGTCCTTGGGGCGTCCACCACTCCCCACGTTCACGAAGATGGTCTCGCCGACCGGCCTTGCGTAGGGAACGTGCGTATGACCGAAGAAGATGGCCGGGTACGGATTCTCCCTGGCCATGCGCTCCATGGCGGAGGCCGGCCGGTCCTCGAAGAGGTACTCGTTGATACGGCGGGGACTGCCGTGGACGGCGAGCAGCTCGCCGGCCGGCGTGTCCAGGATGAAGCGGTCCTCCAGCGTACGGAGGTAGCTCTTCACCTCGTCACTCACCGCCTGCCGCGTCCACTGGAGGGAGACGGCGCCCTCAGCGCGCTGCTCGTCCGTCTTGTAGACGCAGCCGCAGTCGCCCGTCTCGAAGCCGATGCCCTGATCGTAATTGCCCATGAGCGAGGGGATGCCTCGGTCGCGCACGAGCAGCGCGACCTCATTGGGCGAGGGCCCATAGCCCACGAGGTCGCCCAGTGAGATGGTCGCGCGTACCGCGCGCTGCTCGATGTCGGCGAGGATCGCCTCGAGGCCGGGCAGATTGCCGTGCACGTCGCTGAAGACCGCGAACGGAGTCTCGATACGAAGTGTCTTCACGCCAGCGCTCCCTTATCAACCGATGTTGATAATCAATCTAGCTTGACCATAAACCTTTGTCAATGTAACCTTTGGGCGCGTCAAGGTGGTGGAATCCTCGCAAGGAGATCGGCATGGCCGAGAGTGTGACCAGACGACTGTCGTTCCTGGACCGGTACCTGACCCTCTGGATCTTCCTTGCCATGTTCGCTGGCGTCGGTCTGGGGTGGGCCTTCACGGGCCTCCCCGAGTTCATCAGCAAGTTCAACTCGGGCACCACCAACATCCCCATCGCCATCGGGCTCATCGTGATGATGTATCCGCCGCTCGCCAAGGTGCGCTACGAAGAGCTTGGCGACGTCTTCCGCGACTACAGGATCCTCGGCCTTTCGCTGGTGCAGAACTGGCTCATAGGCCCGTTCGTCATGTTCTTCCTGGCCATCATCTTCTTGCACAACTACCCCGAGTACATGATCGGCCTGATCATGATGGGCTTGGCGCGTTGCATCGCGATGGTGATCGTCTGGAACCAGCTCGCCAAGGGCGACACCGAGTACGCCGCCGGTCTCGTGGCCTTCAACAGCGTCTTCCAGGTGCTCTTCTACAGCGTCTTCGCCTGGATCTTCGTCACCAAGCTGCCGCCGCTCTTCGGTCTCGAGGGGGCGACGGTCGATATCACCATCGGGCAGATCGCGAAGAGCGTCTTCATCTACCTCGGCATCCCATTCCTCGCCGGCATGGCGACCCGCTTCATCGCTTTGAAGACAAAGGGCCGCGACTGGTACGAGCAGAAATTCATACCGCGTATCAGTCCTCTGACGCTCATCGCCCTGCTCTTCACCATCTTCGTGATGTTCAGCTTGAAGGGCGACCTCATCGTTGAGCTGCCTCTCGATGTGCTGCGCATCGCCGTCCCGCTGGCGTTCTACTTCGTGATCATGTTCTTCGTGAGCTTCTACTTCGGGCGCAAGATCGGCGCCGACTACTCCAAGACGGCGACCCTGAGCCTCACGGCGGCCAGCAACAACTTCGAGCTGGCCATCGCAGTGAGCATCGCCGTCTTCGGGCTCAATTCGGGCGAGGCCTTCGCCAGCGTGATCGGACCTCTCGTCGAGGTCCCGGTGCTGATCAGCCTCGTGAGCGTCGCCCTGTGGATGGGGCGCAAGTACTGGGGCGTGAGCGATGAGCCGGTGCCGGCAGCGGTGGCCGCGGGAGCGGCAGACGTCGCCTGCGACCCGTTGCGCGACAAGGCGACCATCGACGTAGGGAGGTGACGATGGCAGATCGACGGCAGTCCTCAGAAGAGCGGACGATGCAAGACTTCGTCCCGTTCTTCAAAGCGTTCTGCAACTCGACGCGGGCCCAGATCATCGAGTTCCTGCTCAGCGGCGAGCGCTGCGTCTGCGAGATGACCGGCCCGCTCGACCAGAGCCAGCCGCTCGTTTCACACCACCTCGCGCTGCTCCGCGATGCCGGGCTGGTCCAGATGCGCGACGAAGGCGCCAGAACCTACTACTCCATCAACTGGGAGCACTTCGACAGCGACCTCCAGGCGTTCCTCACCTACGTAGAACGCCTGCGCAACTCACCAATCATCCCGGACCTGACCGGTTCCGCCTGCGCGACCGCGCCGAGACGGGGACGCGTCTCATCGTGAAGGAGGAGACACCATGAAGTTCGAGATCCTCGGTTCGTGCTGTGGCAACTGCGACAAGCTCATGGCCATCACCCAAGACGCCGTCAGGGACCTCGCCATCGAGGATGCCGAGGTGGTCAAGGTGAGCGACCTGCAGACCATCATGGGCTACGGGGTGATGACCACCCCCGGGCTGGTCATCGACGGTCACGTAGTCGCCAGCGGCCGCGTGCCATCAAAGGCTGAGGTGACCTCGCTCATCACGACGACGCTTGTTGCGCAAGGCTGACGCTTGACGCGGTGCCTCGCGCGGGTCGGTCTCGTCCCCGGCCTTCCGGCTCGAGCTGACGAGCGTCAGCGCTTCCCGCCGACGACGTAGTCCTTTCCCACGCTCCAGCACTTCGCGACAGGCTCGCCCAGCGACCAGTACTTCTTGCTCGCCATGTCGAAGAGGAGAGGGCGGACCTTGGCGATGTCGATCACGCCGTTCGTGAGGACGGACCGGTCCGCGTAGGTCTCGACTACCTCGCCCACGAACAGGTCGTGCGAGGGCAGCTCCACGTGCTCGATCAGCCGGCACGCCATCGTCACTGGACATTGCTCGATCAGCGGCGCACCCTCGAGCTCACCGTAGAAGACGTCGAAGAGCTCCGCCTTGGCACCGTCGCGTCCCGAGCGCATGCCGATGTGGTCCACCACCTCGACGAGGTCGAGGGAAGGGATGCTGACGCTGAAAGCCTTGTTGGCCTTGATGCCCTGGTTGGTCAGGTGCACCTTGCCCATCCCGAGGGTGACACCCTGCAGGTGAGCGATGCCGACGTGGGCCACGGTGGCGAAATCGGGGGCGCCGTCGACGATGCTCCCGACGATGGTCGTGACGAGCGGGTAGAGGGCGTTGGTCTCGCCCAGCTTGTCCTTCACCGGTCGACTCCTTGGTCCGAGTGTCTGGTGACCGGTGCATACCCTGCCTGCGACACCAGGTAATCGGCGACCGACCAGCGACCGTCAGACCCTGCCCGCCGTCACACAGGGGCAGGCGGCTCGTCGTCCCAGTAGCTCAGCCGAGGCACCCGCGTGACCAGGCCAAAGGCCCCGAAGGCCAGCTTCTGGGAGCGTGGGTAGAAGCAGATGTCGTCGCCCCGCCGCTCGCCGTACGCGAGAAGGGTGAGCTCCGTGCCGCCGGCCTTGAACGCGTGAGCCACGGCCTGCCCCGCCGGGAAGGCCACGACCGACCCGGGTCGCACTTCCTGCTCGGTGGGCGGCGTGCCCGGACGGTAGCAGTCGTAGAGGTGGAGGACGCCGCTTCCTTCGAGCACAACGAAGATCTCCTCCTCGGCCGAGTGGACGTGCGGCGGAAAGGCGAGCATGCCGGGGACGATCGTGACGTGGCGCAGGCCGCTCGAGACGCTGCCGACGCGACGGCCGAGGTCACGCTGGCGAAAACGGCAGTCGCCCTGGCCACGCTCGACAGGGTCCACGTCCTGTGTGGCGACGATGCTCGGCGGCCGCGGGGACGGCGCCGGGACGGCGAGCTCACCCGCGGCCGCCTCCCGTGCCCAGGGGTGAGGTTCTGGGTCCGCGGCAAACCAGACGGAGCCGTCCCACGCCACACCCGCGCGCGGCAACGGCGCGACCGCGGACGGCCGCCGCGTCCCGAAAGCGAGCACATCGATCCCCTGCGAGCCCGCGATGAGCGTGTGCGCAGGACCCACGGCCGGGTACAGGATGCAGTCGTCCGGCCCTACCTCGTAGACGGCCCCATCCTGCCAGCTGAGGCCCGTCCCCGAGAGCACGTAGAAGAGCTCCTCCTCGGCCTCGTGCCGGTGGACGGGCGTCGAGCGCTTCCCCGGGTCCACCCTGATGCGCCGCAGCCCCGTCGCCACGGAGCCCGCCCGGCGACCCAGGTCAGACCACTCCCCACCCATGGGGCCGGCGTCGGCACGTCGTCCGGGCAACTCGTCCCATTGGCTCACCGTGGCTGCCGGCATGGAGGACTCCTTTCGCTCGGCGCGCCGGGGCCGCGAGCATGCGACCCCTCCGCAAGCTGTACGCACGGAGACTCTACAGAAACGCTGGGGCCGGCGCGTACGCGCCGGCCCCAGCCATCTTGCCGCGATCCGCTTGTGCCTCAGACCGCGACCATCTTCGCCATCCGTCCAACCCACGGCCGGGTGCTTCATGTTCCGGCATCGGCCGGCGGCAACGTTGCCGCCGTCCCGTTCAGGTCGTCGGCCCAGGTCCGCCGTCCGCCTCAGGCCGGCGGCGCCTCCTCTTCGTCCGTGGTCGACTCGGCGATGGACGGCGGCTCAGGTGCCGGAGGGGTCTCCTCGACCGGCGCCTCGGCCGTCGGGTCTTCGGCCGCAGCCGTCGGCGCTGCGTCGGCAGGCTGCTCGTCCGCGATGGTGGGCGCTGGAGCATTCGGAAGCTCCGTGACCGGTTCCTGTACCACAGGAGGCGCCGGGGGCTTCGGAGGCTGCGGGACCGGTGGCTCCTCGACTGGGGGTTCCGGCCTCTGCGGAAGCGCGGAGGCCGGCTGCGCGGCAAGCGGGTCGGCCGCCGCCGCCCACGCATCCGTGCCGGGCGCCGGCGGCGCGGCCGGGGCCGGTGCGTACGCGGGTGGCGGCGGGGGCGGTGGCGCCGACGGGGTCACCGCTGTCCAGCCGCCCGGCGATGCCGGCCCGTAAGGCGCTGCTGGGGCCGGCGGCTGGCCGCTCGCCTCAGAGGCGCCGTACTCGCCCGGCGCACCGGGCAGGGGTGCGCCGTACAGGGCGTGATCGAGCAGCGCCGTCTCACCGGTCGCCTGGAAGTACATGGCGACCACGTACGCGAGCAGGTACACGCTGAGGAAGGCCCCGATGATCTGGCCGACGACCGGGATGTAGTTCAGCATCCCCGAAACCACGCCGACGACGAGGCTGCCGACCAGCAGGGTCACGAAGGTCATGCCGTAGCCGGGCCCCTTGGCGAGGTCCTTGCTCTGCGACATGGCCTCGCCCAGCGAGCGGCGCCTGTCGGCGATGAGTACCAACGCATAGCACCAGATCGTCGCCAGGATGACGCCGGGCACGATGAACGCGATGAAGCCGATGCCGATCAGCACGCCGAGCACGATCATGGCCACGAGGAAGGCCCCGAAACCTTCGAACCCCAGCCTCATGTCGCCGTACGCGGCCGCGCGATCCTCGCGGACGCGGCGGACCATGATCTTCAGCATGGCGGCGTACGCCCACGCTTCCACGATCACGGCGATCACGAGGAGGATCAGGATCGCCACCGTGAAGGCGGCCCAGTTGACGCCTGTGAGGTCACCTTGAGCCGACACGGCGAGGGAGTCCATCGATCCGCCTATGCCGACGCCGACGGCGATCAGCGCAGCGACACCGACGAGCACGGCTGAGATCACGGCGATCACCACGAGCGGCCCCAGGTCCTTCATCAGAAGGTTCCACGCGTCCTTGAAGCACCTGCCGATATCCATCACATCACCCCTGGTCGCCCCCGGTCGTGTCGAGGGCATCGTCGTCCGGTCGCGCCCCGGCGGTACGCAGACGCCGGCGGCTCACTCCTCCTGGCCGTCCAGTTCGGCACGGCGGGTCGACGTCCTGCGCTAGACTGACGCCGAGCAGGAGGCCCCAGTGACCGACCTCACGCGCAGAGAGTTCCTCGGTCTGACCGCGGCCGCCCTCGCCGCCGCGGCCCTCGGCGCCGGCTGCGGGGGGGCGGCGCCGCAGGCGCCGCCCCAGAACGGCCGGCGAAGCACGAGCCCGGCGGCCGGCGGCGGCCGCTCCATCCTGTCGGTGGCACGCGGTGGTGACGCGGCGGCCATCACGGCCGCCGCCATCGCCGGACTCGGGGGCATGAAGCGCTTCGTCCGTGCCGGCGACGATGTCATCGTCAAGCCAAACATCTGCACCGGCTATCACGGGCCCGAGTATGCCGCCACCACGAACCCGGACGTCGTGGCCACACTGGTCGCCCATGCGAGAGAGGCCGGGGCGAAGCGTGTGCGGGTGATGGACTCGCCCTTCGGCGGCCCGGCTGATGAGGCCTACGTGGTGAGCGGCATCGCCGCGGCGGTCAAGGATGCGGGCGGGGTGATGGAGATCATGAACCCCGCCAAGTTCCGGCGTTTCACGATCCCTGGCGGCCGTTCGCTCACCAGTTGGCCCATCTACAGCGATATCTTGACCTGCGACGTACTCATCGACGTGCCCATCGTGAAGGATCACGGCCTCACCCGCATGACCCTGGCCGGCAAGAACCTCTTGGGCGTGGTCCTCGAGCCGGGCCAACTCCACGGGGACATCAGTGCGCGCGTCGCTGACCTGGTCAGCGTCTGCCGTCCGACCCTCACCGTCGTCGACGCCGTCCGCATGCTCGTCGCGAACGGACCCAGCGGCGGCGACCTTGCCGACGTGGAGCGACGCGACACGGTCGTGGCGAGCGCCGACACGGTCGCAGCCGACAGCTACAGTGCCACGTTCTTCGGACTCTCCGGCGAGGACATCCCGACGATCGTCGCCGAGGCGCGCATGGACCTCGGCGAGATGGACCTCGACAACGTAGACATCCGCGAGCAGAAGGTCTAGCCGGAGCGGCACGGCTGTCGTGGTGTGGCGCGTGCCTCCTGCGGCGATGCTCTGAAGCGATGATCCCGGACAACGACAACGACGCCGGACAGAAACCGGACGCCCGCGAGCGCCGAGGGCGTGACGGGGCGCCGGGGCATGCCTCTTCATCCCGTCCCGGCCGTAGCCGGCGCGGGGAGCCCCAGGGCGCCCGCGAGGCGCACCGCCGCGCGCCCGCCGAGGGACGGTCAAGGGCGTCGGGGGACCGGCCGCCCTTGACCGTCCTCCCAGCGCAGCCCGCCCCGGCGCCACCCGCGCCGCCGCGCCTCGTCCTGGCCGACGGCGTGCCCACGACCCGGCTCTACCACGCCGTCCTCGCCGAGACCTCGGTGCGGCACGAGCGGATGATGGCCGAGGCCCGTCACTTGATCGACTCCGCGACCGATCGGGGCCTCGTCCTCCGCCTCACCGGCGGCCTCGCCGTCCGACACTACGCCGTCGACCTGGCCTTCGCCGAGCGAGAGTACTCGGACATCGATCTGATCGGGCTGCGGCGGCAGACCGGCGAGCTCGACGAGCTGTTCGCCACTGCCGGATACGTGGAGAACGGCCACGTGCTCACCGCCACCGGCGGGAGTCAGCGTCAGTTCGTGCCCGCCGAGCCCGTCAAGGCCGAAGCTGAGCCCGCGCCCCCCACCGACCACATCGACGTCTTCCTCGACGCCATCAAGATGGACCATCAGATCGAGATGCGCGAGCGGCTGACCATAAACACTTACGCGATCACGCCGGCCGACATCTTCCTCTCGAAACTGCAGATCGTGCGGCTCAACGAGAAGGACGCCCACGACGTGATCACCCTCTGCAAGGACGTCTACATCGACTTCGAGGACCGCCCGGGCGTGCTCAACCTCTCGCACATCGCCGAGACCTGCGCCCAGGACTGGGGCCTGTACATCGACGTCATGAACAACATCGACATCGTCCTGGATCGCCTTTCCTCCTACGACCTCACGGTGAACGCGTTCACGCGGGTCCGCCGCTCGCTCGAGCTGGCCCAGCACCTCATGACGGAACAGTCCAAGAGCCTGCGCTGGAGGCTCCGCGCCAGGATCGGGAAGCGCGTCCGCTGGTACAGCGAGGTCGAGGAGCAGATGCCCGGCCGTGAACCCGCAGGTCAGACGGCGGTGCGCACCAAGGAAGGCGTACCGGGCCTCGTCTCCTGAATACCCCGTGGGGTATTTTTCCCTGCGTATCCTACAAATCCGATATTGACCAACCGAAGAATAGGGGCAGAATAGGAGTACCGGTGGGGGTAAAACCCGAGCGAGACAGGGGGGAGTCATGGAGGCGATCGATACCCTCAGGTACGAACACCGCGTTGTGCACGCGGTCTGTGACGCGGCGCTCCACGAGCTCGACAAGGCCGAGTCCATCCACGCAGTCGACGCCGCCGAGGTCGAGCGCTTCGTCGAGTTCTTCCGCTTCTTTGCGAACTCGTGCCACGATCCCAAAGAAGAGGACCTGCTGTTCACGATGCTGCACCGCGAGGGTCTCGCGTGGGACGAGGAGCCGCTCGCGGGCCTGACCCACGAGCACGAGGAGATGCGCGTCATCCTCGACTCGGCCGCGGAATGGGTGCCCAAGGCGAAGCGCGGCGATCAGAGCGCGCTGCCGCCGCTGGTCCACAACATGCGCGCCTACGTCGAGCTCGTGCGCGGCCACGTCGAACGCGAGGAAGAGACCGTCTTCCCCATGGCGCTCGAGATGCTGACGCAGACCGACCACGACGAGCTCACCGAGGCCTTCGAAACGGTCGCCTGTGACGAGAGCGAAGAGGGCGCCGTCGAGTACTTCAAGGAGCTCGCCCGCGAGCTCGTCGCGGAAGCCAGCGCCTGACCCCGACGCGCCGGCGCGCACGCCCGATGCCAGCGCCCTGGTCCGGCCGCGAGCGACGGCGCGCGAGTCCGCCGTCTGACCGAGCCGTCAGGGCGGCCGCTGTCAGGGTGACGGCTCCTCCCCCCCGCGCCCAGCAGCGCCCAGCCGACGACCCGTTCCTGCTCACCCAGAGCCTCCCAGTCTTCCCGGTCGAGCGTCCGCAGAGCCAGCGGCATGAGCAGTACCTCCTCGCTCGCCAGGGCCGAGCGAAGCGCGTCCAGGTAGCGACCAGCCGTCGCCCTGACCGTGACCGGCTCCTCGCGCTCGAGCGCGCGGCGCAACCTGGCGCCCAGCCTGACCACGTCTTCGAGCTGACCGTCGACCAGCGCGCTCGGACCGCGGCCGCCCCGGCTTCCGAGGGTCGGATACCAAGCTCTTCGCAGGCGCTCGCGCTGCACGCCGATCTCGTCGAGACGATCAAGTAGCGCGAGCGGAGCCGTCTGCACGCCGCGCCGCCCTTCGCCGAACCGCTCGACCGCCTCCTCGAGGTGCGCGGCGAGCTCCAGCACGCGCTCGCACTCGCGACGCAGCGCGGTGACCGGGTGGCCGGGGCCGAGGCCGCGCGCCGCCGAAGCCGCGACGGGCACGCCCAGGAGCTCGTCCCCGCCACGCCCGTCGCGGCGCCTCCGCCTGGCAAGCGCGGCCACCTGGACGTCGTCGAGCCCGCCTGTGGCCGCGTCCATACGGCGCGCCAGGTCGGCGAGTGGCGCGCCGCGCTCGAGATCGCCGACCAGACCCCGCACCTCCTCCCCCTTCGCATCCTCCTCGTGGGCCTCCATCTCGTCGACCAAGGCGGGAGGTATGCCAGTGACGCGCTCCACCTCCGCCCTCACGTCCCTGAGGAAGACACGCCAGGGGATATCCATCACGACGGCGAGCTCACCCAGAGTGACCATGCGTCCCCACGTCTCGCGCCGGCGCGTCGCAGCGAGCCCCGCAAAGACCGGGTGGTAGGCGACGAGGAACCCGTCGAGGAACGGGTGGGCGACCAGCAGGTCATACACGGTCATCGCCGGGGTGAGCGCCATCATCCTCCCTGGTCGGCGTCCAGTTCGCGGCCGGCGCGCACACTCTACCCGAGGGCGCGTTGGCCGCGGCACGGAGGCGATGGTATCCTGCCGCTCCGGCACCGGCCGGCCCCTCAGGAGAGCACTGTGAGCGTCGTCACCTTCCAGAACGTCGAGAAGTCGTACGGGGGCCGGCGCCTCTTCACCACCGTCACCTTCGCGCTCGACGCCACCGACCACGCGGCCCTCGTCGGCCGCAACGGCAGCGGCAAGACCACGATCCTGCGCCTGATCGCGGGAGCCGAGGCCCCCGACCAGGGCACCATCGCGCGGGCGCGGGGGCGCAAGGTATGGCTTCACGAGCAGACGCCCGAACTCGCCCAGGATTGTCCGGTCGCCGAGTACCTCGGCGAGGCGTTTGGCGAGGCCGGCGACCTCGAGGCCCGGCTGCGCGCCACCGAAGAGGCGCTGGCCGGCCTCGACGAGCACAGCCCCGAGCTGCGTGACACCATGCGGGCCTATCAGCAGCTTCAGCGGCGCTTCGAGACGTTGGGGGGCTACGGTTACAAGAGCCGCCTCGCCGGCGTCGTGGAGGGCCTCGGGCTGCCCGCCGAGATGCTCGAGAGAGGGCTCCATTCGCTCTCCGGCGGCGAGCTCACCCGCGTCACCCTCGCCCGGGCGCTGCTCGCGGATGCCGATCTGCTGCTGCTGGACGAACCGACCAATCACCTGGATATCGACTCGGTGGAGTGGCTCGAGCAGTTCCTCGTCGACTACGGCCGCGCCTTCGTGCTGGTCACTCACGACCGCCGCCTGCTCGAGCGCGTGGGGCGGCGTGTGCTCTCGCTGGAACACGAGCATGTCGAGGCGCTCGCGGCGGATTTTGCCACGTACGTCCGCGAGCGCGAGACGCGCGTCGACCTGCAGCGACGGCGCTACGAGCAGGACCTCGAGAAGATCGAGCAGCTGCAGCGCTTCTACGACCGCTTCCACGCCAAGAAGAACAAGGCCAAGCAGGCCAAGGCGAAGCTCACCCAGATGGAACGGATCAAGGCTGGCCTGGCCCCGCCGCCCCGCGAGCTCAAGGGCCTGCGCCTGGGCCTGCCCCAGCCGAAGCCGTCCGCCCGCGTGGTGCTCGAGATGAAGGCGCCGGCGGTCGGTGTCGGCTCCGCCGACGACCCCGCAGGGCCCCGCGTGCTGCTGCGCTCCGTGGACGTCGTGCTCGAGCGCGGCGAGAAGGTCGCACTGCTGGGTCCCAACGGAGCGGGCAAGACGACCCTCGTGGAGATCATCGCCGGACTCCGCAGCGTCCCGGAGGGCGCCACCCACCTCGGTCACAACGTGCGCGTGGCCTACTACTCGCAGCAGGGGCGCGAACTTGACGAGGACAGCACCATGCTCGAGACGGTGCTGCCGCTCGTCGGGCACGACGAGGAGCAGGCGCGTCGCCTGCTCGGCCGCTTCCTCTTCGACGCCGACGAGGTGCAGAAGCAGGTCGCCGTGCTCTCGGGCGGCGAGCGCAGCCGGCTGCGCCTGCTTCGCCTGCTCGTCGGCGACGCCAACTTCCTGCTGCTCGACGAGCCTACGAACCACCTCGATGTCGCCTCGGTCGAGGCGCTGGCCGACGCCCTCGACGACTACACCGGCACCGTCCTGCTCGTCACCCACGACCGGCACCTGATCGACCGCGTGGCCATGCGAGTGCTCGAGATCCACGAGAGCCAGCTGCTGAACCACCTCTCCGCGGCCCGCTACTGGGAGACGCGCGCCGCGCGGCACGAGGGGACCCCGGAGGCCGCGACCTCGCGCGACGGCGCGAAGATAGCCCCGGAGCGCGAGGCAGAAGGGCGCCGCGGCGCGCCGGCCGGGGCGGCCAAGACCAGGGCTTCGGCGGAGGAGGTGCGGCGGCGGCGGGCGCGCCTGAGAGCAGCGGAGGCTGCCGTGCTGCGCGCCGAGAAGCGGCTCGGTGAGATCGACGCCGATCTCGCCGAGCCGGCCACGTACCAGGACCGGGACCTCCTCAACCGACTCCTCGACGAGCGCGGCATCGTCGACGGCCAGCTCCAGCGCGAGTACGCCGCTTGGGAGCGCCTCGTCGACGAGCATGCCGAGCGCGGCGATGCCTGAGGAAGCGCCGGCCGACCCTTCGGCGGGCCGGCGCTCTCCGAGGAGCGCACCCAGGACAGACGTCGCTCTCGAGCGGCGCGCCGTGCGTGCCCTGCAGCGCCGCGTCCTCACCTGGTACGGGGCGAACCGTCGCGACCTCCCCTGGAGGAGGACGACGGACCCCTACGCTGTCCTGACAAGCGAGATCATGCTGCAGCAGACGCAGGTGCCGCGGGTCCTCGTCATGTACCCGAGCTTCGTCGCTGCGTTCCCGCGCCTCGAGGACCTCGCTGCCGCCCCTCTGGCCGACGTGCTGCGACGGTGGCGCGGCTTGGGCTACAACAACCGCGCCGAGCGCCTGTGGCGCTCGGCGCGCTCGACTGTGAGCGCAGCCGCGCCCGGCACGCCGGCCTCGCTCCCGACGACGCTCGAGGGCCTGCTCGCCCTGCCCGGCATCGGGCCGTACACGGCCCGCGCCGTGCTCGTGTTCGCGCACAACGCGGACCTCGCCGCCGTCGACGCCAACGTGCGTCGCGTGCTCACGCACGAGCTCGCGCTGCCCCACGACCTCTCCCCCGCTGCGCTGCAGCACGTCGCCGACGTCGTCCTGCCACCCGGCCGCTCCCGGGACTGGCACAACGCCCTGATGGACTACGGGTCGCTCGTGGTCACATCACGCGCGACCGGCATCGCTCCCCGGACGAAGCAGACTCCCTTCGAGGGCTCGCGCAGGATGTACCGGTCGCGTCTGCTGCGCCTCCTCCTCGACAAGGGTGCCAGCGACCAGGACACGCTGGCGAGCTCCCTCGGCTTGGCCCCCGGCGACGTGGCCGCGCTGGTGGAACTGCTCCGGGCCGACGGCCTCGTGGAACGTGCCGGGAATCGGGTGCGCATCACCCGGAGGCACGACGGGAGGCGCAGCGTGCGAAACGCGACTGATGCCGGCGGCCGGCGCCGCGCACCGGAGCCGGACTGATTCCGCGGCGCTCCGGGTAGCGTCTGCGACGACGGGAGGCACATGGTCTACGACGTCGACATCGAGGCGGTCCCCGAGCAGGCGGTCGTCGCCCTGCGGGACCGCGGGAGCATCACCGACATCGGCCGGCGGATGGCCACCGTGCGCAAGGCGGCGGCGGCGGCCGGTCTGGAGGCAGCAGGCCCGATCATGGCGCGTTTCTATGAGGATATGGCGCGCGGCGAGATCGACTACGAGGTCTGCCTGCCCGTGGTCCCCGGCCCGGACGGCTCCGTGCCCGACGCCGTCGGCGACGCCCGCGGCGAGCTCGTGCCGGCCCACCACGCCCTCACCACGGTCCACGAGGGCCGCCGCGACGCCATGGACGACGCCGTACGTGCCCTGTGGGAGGCACTGGCCGCGCTCGGCTATCGCGCCAGCGGCCCCCTGACGGAGGTCTACGTGACGCGCCGCGACGAGGTCCCCGACGAGGACCACCACCTCACGCAGCTCCGCCTGCCCTACGCTCGCTGAGGCTGCCCGCCGCAGCGACCGTACGCCGCGCTGTTCGTCTCAGGTGCGGAACATCGTGAGGAGGATGACGAGCTCCTCGTCCGCTTTCACGGCGTGCTTCAACTCGGCCGGCATGTAGAAGAGCTTCCCCGGCACGGCCTCGTGCGTCACGCCCCCCAGGATCACCCGGCCCTTTCCCTCGACCACCTGGATCACGGCCGGGACGCTCGCGGTGTGCTCCGAGAGCTCCTGTCCCGGCGCGAACGTGAAGTGGACGAGCTTATGGTGCTCGTTCTCGACCACCGTCTTGCTCACGATGCCCTGGTCCGCGACCTCGGCCATCTCGTGCAGGTCTGCGACGATCGCCGTCTCCATCCGCTCCTCCGTGTCCGGCCCGCAGGGCGGGCGCTCTGAGCCCGCGGGCGCTGTCTTCCGCCCTGAGGCTACCCATCCATCCCGATCCGCGACCTTGACCTGCGTCAGGCCGGCACCCCCTGCCCCTCACCGTTTGCCTGGCCCCTCTCTGGGGCATTGACAGCCCACTCTGCAGCGCGTAGACTTTGTGCAGCAAAGAACAAGCTCCTATCTTTTTTGAGGAGGGTCGCCATGACGAACCGTGTGTTGCTCCTGATCGGCCGTGTCTTCGAGGGTGCTGGTGAAGCCGTGGGCACCCCCTCGGGCGTGAATCCCGACCTGCTTCTGCGCTACGCGCCCAAGAGCCCGGACGGTGCGCCGAGCTTCTTCGGCAACGAGGTCTCGACCCGCCACCTTCGCGGGCGCTGATCGAGAACGCCGCGAGCGACGCCCCCCGTCGCGACCGGCCTCGCCTCCCGCCGCCCCTGGTTCCGGCCCCAACCGCCAGGGTACGGCGGGAGGCTTCTTTCTGGCGCGACACCGTACCGTCGACGCGGCGTTCTTCAGACCGGTGGCGAGCCTGCCGATATCGAAGAAGTACGCGATGGTGCGACGAGAACACGATCGATGATCTGCCCCTGGGGACGCCGGCTCCTCCCTCTTGTCTGGTATATGGAGGCCTGCGTGCTGGGCGGCGCCGTGTGGGCGCTGCTCGGCGGCGGCCGCTGGCAAGAAGCATTCGCGGCCGCCGGCTACCTCGCCCTCTGCGGCGCCGCCGCCGCGCTCCCGGGCTCCGCCCTGCTGGGGCTCGCCGAGCGTCTGCGCCTCTCGGCGGGGTGGCGCCAGCGGGTGCTCCACCTCTACCTCGCCCTGGCGGGCGGCGCGGTCGCCGCCCTGCTGGGCAACGGGCGCGGCTGGAGCGCCGCCATCGCCATCCTGCTCACGGGGAACGCGCTGTGGGCGATCGAGGCCGACGCGCGCCGGACGGCGCGCGTCGCCGGAGGTCAGACGCCGGCCGGGAAGTAGGCCGGGTGGCGGCGCACCGTGTGCTTGCGCCGCTGGTAGGTGCGCGCGAGCTCCAGGAAGATGCCGACGTCGCGCTCGAGGTCGCCCTGGGTACCGTCGAAGTAGAAGACCCTGATCGGGAGGCCGTCGAGGTCGCGCTGCACGACCGGGTAGATGGCCTGGGTCACGATGCCGTTCATGCAGCTGAACGGGCTGATGTCGATGATGCCGTCGGCGCCCTTCTTGTGCATGTAGATCGACGTGCCGGTCGAAAGCACCATCTCGCCGAGCGCGCCCGTGTACGGCAGGTAGGGCTTGCTCATGTCGAGCACGTCACGCACGCTGCCCGGGTCCTCGTAGCCGACGAAGTCGTCGTGCCAGGGGTCGTGGATGGCGTGCTCGTCAGAACGCTGGATGCGCGTCTTCACGAAGCGCAGCGCGTTCTCTTTCGAGTATTTGCGGCCCTCGTCCTCGAGGCGCCGGCGCTGCTCGTCGTCCACGTACCAGACCCACTCCCCGATGCCTGCCAGCCAGCACTCGCCACCCTGCTCCTCGACCAGCCTGATGAGGTCGAAGTTCGAAAACGTGTTGTGGCGGCAGAAGATCTCGCCCACGACGCCGATGAGGGGGCGCGCACGGTCGTAGTCGGCCGGCAGGGCGCGGAAGCGGTCGCGCGCCTTCGTCATCGCCGCGACGATGAGCCGCAGCCGTTCCCTGTGAGAGACGCCCATGGCGCTCACCGCGCGCCCGACGTCCTCGAGGCTCTCGAAGTAGAGCGCGTCGGCCGTGCCCTTCTCGCGCTCGTAGGGCCGTGTCTTCAGCAGTGCCTTCATCAGGATGTCCTGACAGAGGACGGCACGCCACGCGGTGCGGACCAGGTCCATGGAGTACTGGCCGATCGATGAGTAGCCGTCGTTCGAGGTGATCGTGATGATGGGTACGTCGTCGTAGCCGAGCTCGTCGAACTTGCTGCGGATGAGATGCATGTACTGGCCGAAGCGGCAGGGCCCGTTTGCGGTCGGCATGAGGAAGGCGACGTTCTCACGACCCAGGTCGTCGATCATGCGCAGAGCGTCGCCCATGGTGATCTTCTGCGGGTAGCACTCGTCGCCGGAGGTGACACGCCCGCCGAGCTCCAGCGTGCGTTCGTCCGAGTTCGTGGTCACCTGGGCGTCGAGCCCGATCGAGCGGATCGAGGCGGCGAACAGGTACGACCCCCCGTACGGCATCTGCGGCAGGTAGAGGGTGCGCCCCTCCAGGCCGAAGTCGCGCACCGCCGCCATGATCTTGGGATCTGGCGACGTGGGCGGCGGGACCGGGGGCAGCTGCAGCTCGTCAGACACGCCCAAGGGGGACCTCCTCGGTGGCTGCCAGCGGTTCGCAGCCCGCATCCTCCTGAGACCACCAGCGCAGGAAGCCCTTCGAGTCGAGGTAGGCCTCGCAGCGGGTCATCGCGCCGGCGTCGTTCTGGTGCTCGTCGAACTGCAGCGTGAGGAACGGCTTGCCCGACGCCTCCCTCACGTAGTGCTTGATATACGAGTCCGGGCCGCACTTGAAGTTGGTCATGTAGATGAGGTGGAGGTGGCGGCGGTCGCCGGTGTAGCGCGCCGCCTGCAGGATCTTGCGTCCATAGTTCCAGTACATGTTGGGCACGATCCCGGTGACGTCGATGCCCTTGATGGGCAGGAAGTCGAGCGGGACCAGGTTCACCCCGTAGAACTTGCGCAGCTTGCGCGGGATGTCCATGTTGATGCCCTTGTCGTACATGTTGTAGGGCCGGCCGACCAGGATGATGCCAAGCTCGCCTGCATCCTCGAGGGTGGCGAGCGCGCGGCGCCCGGCGTCCAGCAGGGCCGCGCTGAACTCGCCCTGGACGGCGGCGGCGCGCTGCAGCGCCGACCGGATCTTGCGCTCGTCGGCGCCGAAGCGCGCCCCGACCTCGCGCAGGTCGCGCACCAGGGGCTCGAGACCCAGGCGGAAGCGCACGCGCGGCGCGAGGATGCGGGAGCGATACTCCTCGATGCGTGGCGCCGCGCTCACTACGAAGGGCAGCGTCTGACCCCAGGGGCAGGCGTGCGAGTTGTACTGGGGGAACTCCGTCTCTTCATTGATCTGGTTGGGGACGAAGACGTAGTCGACACCCTCGCGTACGAGCCAGTCGACGTGACCATGGGCCACCCGGATCGGGAAGCACGGCTCGGCCACCGTGAGCTCCACGCCGGTCTCGCGCATCCCCTTGTCGCTCTCGGGCGAGAGCACGGGGCGCGCGCCGAGCTCGGCGAAGAAGGTCGACCAGTACGGCAGGCGGTCGTACGTGTACATGCTCCTCGGGATGCCGACGGTGGGCGCGCCCGACGGGGCGCGCTCGACGGCCGCCTGGTACGGGGCCAGCAGCCGCTCCTCGCGGAAGAGGACCAGGTCCTCGATCACAGGCTGCTTGTCGACCTTCGCCGGCTTGCGATACCGATCGGAGCACTTGTCGCCCCAGTAGGTCTTCTGTCCCTCGACCGTGAACTGCCGCACGTCACACTCGTTGGAGCAGCCCTTGCAGACGAAGTCGACCACCGTGTAGTCGACCTGCTCGAGGTCCCAGCCGCGGAAGCCGGTCTGCGCGCCGGTGCGTTCCATGCGCTCCTGGGCGAGCAGCGCCATCCCCAGGGCGCCGATCACGCCGTTGTGCGGCGGGACGATGATCTCTCTTGTCGAGGATCTGGCTGAACGCCGCCGCGACCGAGTCGTTATAGGCGGTGCCGCCCTGGAAGAAGATGCAGTCCCCGACACGACGCTCGCGCACGAGGCGGTTGAGGTAGTTGTAGGCGATCGAGAAGGCGAGGCCGCCGACGAGGTCCTCGCGACGCGCGCCGCGCTGCTGATAGGCCATCACGTCGCGCTCCATGAAGACCGTACAGCGCTCACCCAGCTTGATCGGCGCCCGCGACGAAAGGGCGAGCTCGGCGAACTCGCCCTTGATCTGGATGCCGAGCTTCTCGGCCTGCTCCTCGAGGAACGAACCCGTACCCGCGGCGCAGGCCTCGTTCATGGCGAAGTCGACGACGATGCCGTCCTGCAGGCTGATGAACTTCGAGTCCTGGCCGCCGATCTCGAAGATGGTGTCGACCTGGCGCCCGATCCTGCGACCGATGAAGTCGGCGCCGGTCTTGTGGGCGGTGATCTCGTCGGTGACGATGTCGGCGCCGGTCAGCTCGCCGATGAGCTCGCGACCCGAGCCGGTCGTGCCGACCCCAAGCAGCCTGATGCGGTCGCCGATCTCGTCGCGGACCTCGGCGAGGCCGGCGTTGACGACCTCGACGGGACGGGCGTCGGTCTTGACGTAGATCTCCTTGATGACGCTGCCCGCCGGGTCGATGACGACGAAGTTGGTGGACACGGAGCCGATGTCGATGCCCATGTAGACGTCGACCAAGGCGTCGCCCGCGGGCCACTCGTAGGGCTTCGCCATGTCGCGCAACAGCAGGACCTTGTCGACGGTGAGCGGCGCCGTGACGGGGAAGTCCATGGGCGGGAGGGCGCGCGCCTGCAGCGAAGCCGCCGCGCGCGCCTCCTCCGCGTCGGCCTGAAGCAGGGCGGCGCCGATCGCGCCCATAGAGAAGTGGTACTCGGGCACGAAGAGGTCGCCGTCCTCGAAGCCGAAGGCCTCGCGCAGCGCCTGCACGGCGCCCTTGTTGGCGGCGACGCCGCCGATGAAGGCCACGGGCGGGGCGACCTCCTTTCCCTTGGCGATCGTGCCGCGGAAGTTGCGCACCACGGCGTCGCACAGGCCGCGCAGCACCTCGGGCGGCTCGTAGCCCTTCTGCTGGGCGTGGATCATGTCGCTCTTCGCGAAGACGCTGCAGCGGCCCGCGATACTGGCCGCCTTGCCGGCCCCCATCACGATGTCGCCGACGTCCTCGATCTCGTAGAGGAGGCGGCTGGCCTGCTGGTCCATGAAGGAACCGGTACCGGCGGCGCAGTCGCCGTTGGTCTGGTAGTCGGCGATGCCGGCGCAGCCGCCCTCACAGGCGCTCTCGAGCCGGATGAACTTGGAGGTCTCGCCGCCCATCTCGAAGATGGTCTGGGCGGCGGGATGGAGCGCGGAAAGGCCACGCGTGATGGCCTTGAACTCGTTCTCGAAGTCGGCGTCCAGGGCCTCACCGACGAGGCGGCCGCCGGAGCCGGTGACACGGATGCCGCGGATAGCGTCGGGCGGCAGGGCGGCGCGCAGATCGTCGAGAAGGGCCTGGGTCGCTTGCGCGGGGCTGCCCTTGATGCGCCGATACGTCGTGACGAGCACGGGACGGCCGCCGGCGACGGTGAGTCCCGCGACGGGAGCCTGGAACAGATCCGGGTGGCCGGCGAGAAGCCCGGCGAAGGCTTCGTTGTCGTCAGCCTCGCCGGCGAGGGCCGCCTTGAGGCTGATGCAGCCGATGTCGATGCCGAGCGATGTCATGGGTTGTGAGAGAAGTACCTCCGAAGTCCCTCGGACCAGCGGCTAGCCTACCCAGCGACCAGCGGGGCCGCAAGCCGCGAAGAAGAGTACTTGACTCCGGTTTCTCGGTCAACGTCGGGAGGGCGCCAGACGACCACCAAGGCTGATCGTGTGTTGTCATCCCTGCGGCGGCGCGATGTCACCCGCGCGGCCGGATCGTGCACCTGTGCGGCCGGCCGGCGCACCGCTAGGGTGCCTGGTGCGTGCCGGCCGGCCGCCGATCCGTCCACCTCGCCCTGGGGGGCATCACGTGAACGACACGACCACCCTCACCAACCGCGAGCGCCGCGAGAACGTCGCCTTCCTGACGCAGGCGTACTCCGCGGCGCCACGCCGGCCGGCCGAAGTGCTCGACGACAGCGAGCGCGAACGGTTCGCGTCCGCCGAGCCTGTGGAGCAGAGCCGCCTGTTCTTCAAGGTGCTCTGCCACGGCGCTCTCGCCGCGCAGCCGGCGCCCGACGCCGTCGTCGACGCCGACTGGCGCCGCCTGCTCGCCTCGGGCGTCGTCGACGCCGTCTTCGAGGGCAGCTTCGACCTGGGCCAGTACGCGCTCGACCCGCCCGTCTCTCGCAGCGACAGCAAGGGCAAGATCATCGACTTCACCCGCCTGGCGGCCGCGCGTGAGACGTGGTCGCGCCTGCTGCCCGAGCCGCCCGAGCCCGACGTCGCCGTCGATGTCCTGCACGCGGCCTCGGGCGGCGCGCTCAAGTCGCGCGCCTTCTGGGCCGTGCGCGAGATGCGACGCTACGGGCTCTGGCAGAACGACGCGCTCGACCGCTTCGCCTGTGTCCCGGACGGACGGGTGCGCAAGCGCGCCGTGCGCATGGGCCTCATCGACCTGCCGGAGAAGGCCGACACGTTCGCCGACATGAAGGCCGTGTCGCGCGCCCTGCACGCCGTCCTGCGCCTGGGCGACGCGCCCAGCGCCGCCTACGACCTGCCGATCAGCACGGCCGGCCAGCGCTGCGAGCTCTGCGACGCGACGCGCATGGCGAGCTGCCCCATGCCGCACTGCCGCTGGCGCCGCGACCACATCGAAGGCTGAGTCATGGTCGGGGGCCGGCGGGCACGATGCGCCCGCCGGCCCCCGCCCTGGGTTTCTCCGGCCGACCGGCTCGGCTCGAGGCGCCGGCCCTGCCGCCGGCTACCTCACCGTGATCGTCGTCTTGGCGGCGGCGTACTGCGGGTTGCCCGCGCGGTCCACCGCCGTGAACCTCACCGAATAGGTCCGGCGCCGGGGCGGCTTCCAGGCGACGCTGACCTGCACTCCCTGCTTCACCCAGCCGCGGTCGATCGTCGCCACCACCGTCCCGGCGCGGTTTCTGACCGTGGCCGTGACGCGCACCGTGGCACTGTAGGGGTCGCGAGCCGTGAATCGCACCCTCGCCCGTTCGCCGAGCTTGACGGTCACGCCGGTCGCGGCGGACAGACGCGGACGGTAGAGATCCACGCTCACCCAGTCCGCAGCCGCGACCTCGCCCAGCGAACTGCCCGCCGTCACCGACCACCGGTAGAGCCCGTTCGGTGCGACGGTCCCGTCGCCGCGCCTGCCGTCCCAGCCGACCGCATGGCTGCCGGCCGCCAGCGATCCGAGCTTGAAGGTACGCACCGTCTGATCTCCGCTGCGGACGACCACCACGCAGTCGGCCTTCCTCGTGAGCCTGAAGCCGAGACTGCTCGCGTCCTTCACCTGATCCCCGTTAGGCGAGAAGACCGCGGGCGTCGCGCGCGCGAAGCCGAGGGTGCGATCGAGGACGGTCGTGGCGGACGCAGTCCCCGCGTTACCACCCGTGTCCTTGAGCTCGATGCGGAAGCGCACCTGGCCCTCCGCGGCGGGCACGGAGCCGGCGCTGCCGTCGACCCGGCCGTCCCACCTCACGTCCCAGGCGCCGGCGGCGGCGTAGCGCCACCCGGCCACGACGCGCAGTGCGGCGCCGGCCTCGTCGACCACCAGCACGCGGGCAGAGCAGGCTTCGGAGGTCGTGAAGAGCACGTGGGACGTGTCTCCGTACCCGTCGCCGTTGGGGCTGAAGACGGCCGGCTTCGTGCCGACCGCCGAGGCCGCCGGCGCCACCGTGTCAACGATGACGTCGCCGGCGGCTGCTCGTGCCTGCGCGCCGGCTGCGCTGGCCCTCGCCGTGACCGTGTACGTACCGTCGGGGACCCTGCCGCCGGCATCGTCACGTCCGCTCCAGGCCTGGTCGACGGTCCCGCCGACGCCCGCGAAGCTCCTGACCACCACGCCGGCGGCATCCTTCACGCGCAGCGTCCATTCGGCGCTCGTCGAGTTCGTGAACCGCACCCTCGTCGACTCGAGCGTCCCGTCAGAGTTCGGGCTGATGACGGCCGTCGAGAATCGATAGGCGTAGATCTTGGGCAGCCCGGTCCTCGCCACGACGTCGCGGATCGTGGGCAACAGGTGGTAGAGGACGTCGCCCGGACACGCCGTGTAGTTGGCCTGGCGGTGGCCGGCGATCGCCGGGAAGGTCACCGTCTCGCCTTCCCTGAACTTCTGGCTGCTGCGACACAGCATGCGCGCCGTACCAGCCGGGTCGACGTGATGGACGTCGAGCTTCCACGCCAGCAGCCGCTCGAGCGACGCGATCATGGCGGACGGAGGCTTGACCGTCGAGAAGGTCCCGATCATGGCGATGCCGGTGCTGCTCGTGTTGAAGCCCAGCACCTGCGCCCCGATCACGCCCTTCGTCATGCCCCCGGCACGGCCCTCGTAGATCGTCCCGTAGCGATCGACCGCGAAGTTGTAGCCGAAGTCGTTCCAGTGGTTGCCGTAGACGTCGTAGTAGTAGATGCCGCGCATGATGCCGGGGGCTTGGGCCCGCGTGTAGCCGTTCGCATTCACCGTGTGATGGACGAAGGCCATCTTGACCGGCGCGTAATACGGTCCATCGCTCGCCTTCCACGACTCGTTCGCGCCCCACTCGGTGCGCGTCACGATGGTTGGCGTCGTGGTCATGGCGCCGGCCTCGGGCGGGCTTGAAGCGGCGGCGATCACGGCGACCGCCCTGCGCACGGCAGCCACGACCTGGTCGCCGGTTGAGTCGCCCCCAGTAGTGTCGATCGTCATGACTCGCACGCCTTCGAGCGTGCTTGTCTCCAGGCCTTCTGCGGCGATCTCGACGTGGCGTGACTCACCTACCCACACCGGGTCAGTGGACGCCCTCGGGCCGCCGCGCCTCCCGAGCGATTGCAGATCGAGCGCGAACCATTCGCCCCACGAGACCCCGTCGGCGGAGGTCCTCAACCAGACCACGACGCCGCGCTGCGGCACGGGTCCGTCGACGAGCACCCCTACCATGTCGAAGGAAGCGCCCGGTTCGACGTGGACGGTCTGAAGGCCGTCGGGCAACGCGCCCGCGCCGGCCTCGATCCGGCCGTCCGCGCCTGCTTTCGAGACGGCGTCGGGCTGCGCGCTCGCGGCCGCGCCGACCCGAGCCGCCGGGCTCGACGCTCGCCCCGAGACGGCGAGTCCGTCGGCAAGCCGTACGGTCCGCGCCTTGACCGGCGGCGCGGCCGCCCACTGCGCGGCGGCGGCCGCGACGCGGGGCAGAGCCCACGCCGACGCCAAGCCCGTCAGGCCGATGATGAGGAGGATCGCCGCGAGTGAGCTACGTCTGCGCAACACGCTCCCTGCCGTGCCGTTCTGCAGGGTCAGTTTCGACACCCTACCAGAATCCCCTTAGCGCCCCCCAAGGGTCATAGTCCCGAGAGACGGCAAGGCGTGGATGAGAGCGGGCCGCAAATAGCCGCAACCGCGACGCAAGAAAAAGACGGGCCGGGCGACAGTCTCGGCCGCCCGGCCCGCACACTCACACGCTTGCCCTCACCTCAGACCGGCGCGGGCTCCTTGACATGAACGTCCTGCGCCATGCAGGACCACGCCGGCGCATAGACCCTCTCCACGTCATCGGCATAGTCGTCGATATCGTCGCGCAGGGAGGTGAAGAGGCTCTCGGCTCCGGGGTGCGTCGGCTGCGCCCCGGTGATCGCCATGATCTCGCGCGACTGCTCCGGGTTGTCGATGAGCATGCACGGCTTCAGCAGGTTATGGCTGAACGGCTGCCGGCTGCGGATCTCCCGGAAGTACGGCGAGTTGAAGGCCTCGACGAGACTCGTGTCGCGGATGTTGTCGGTGGCGAAGTGGGTGAAGATGCAGGGCTCCACCCATCCCTCGCTGTTGATATGCATGTAGTGCTTGCCGGCGATGCATCCGTTCACGTAGGGGGCGTCGCCCCAGAAGTCGACGGGGAAGATCGGCTTGGTGGCGCGAACGCGGAGGATGTCCTCGCGGAACTCGTTGCGCTCCTCCGGCGTCAGCATCATCTCGACGCTGGGGTCTCTGCCGACGGGCATGTACAGGAAATGCCAGCTCAGCTTGGCGCCCTTGGCGGCGAGGGGATCGACGAACTCGTCGCTCACGAGCATGCGCCAGTTGTTGCGGGCGACCGTCGCCGAATAGCCGAAGAGCACGCCACGGTCGTGCAGCAGGTCCATGGTCTCCATGAGCTGACGGTACACGCCGCGGCCGCGGCGCCGGTCCGTCATCGCTTCATCGCCCTCGACGCTGAGCATCGGCGCGATGTTGCCGAGACGGGCGATCTCCTCGACCGTCCCCTCATCGAGGAGCGTCCCGTTCGTGAAGATCTGGAAGTAGGCGTCCCGGTTCGCTTCGGCGAAGTCGAGCAGCTCCTCGTACATGAACGGCTCGCCGCCGAGCATGGTGAAGAGGTAGACGCCCATGTCGTTGCCCTCGTCCACGATCTTCTGGAGCAGCTCGCGTGGCAGGTTCTTGCTCTGATCGTACTCGGCGGCATAGCAGCCGGCGCACGAGAGGTTGCAGCTCATGGTGGGACTCATGAGGATGGTGGTCGGCGCCACCATCCCGGTCCGCTCCTGGAACTTGATCCGCTTGTCGACACCGCGAAGAAGGGTATTGACGATAAGACATTCGATGAAGCGGTCGCGACAGCGGGGGCTCAGGTTCGAGGCCACGTGACGGGCGATCTCCAGCCCGGGGTGGCCATCGCGCACTCTCTCGGTGGCGAAGCGCACTGAGCCCTTGTGCTTCGCCGGGGTGATCTTCTCGGCCAGCTGGAAGGCCCGGACGATACTCGCCGTGTCGCCCCTCGCGGCGTAGTTCATCATCTCGTTGATGACGCGCCTCTGCAGCACGCTGTAGAGGCCGTTCACACGGCTCACGGTCTCCTCCTTTCCCCACGCGCCTCTGCTGAGGCGCAACGACAAGCGACCTCGGAGGACAGCGGAGTCGTCGGGCGACGCGGGACGACATCACCCCCGCGACAGCGAGCCTCCCCATGGTCAACCGTGCCTGCAGTCTACCACCGGCCACGCCAGACGAGTCGCACAGGAGGCGTCCACCCTGGCCCCGTCGCCCGCCGGGGAGACACCTTTCGTGCCAATCCGTCTAGCCCGGCCCTTATGAAGTCGCGCGAGCTGCCGATAGCCTGACTGTACGAAAGGGCAAACCTGTCGTGAGGCAGGGACGCAAAGCCAGAGGTCTTGGATGACCAAGATAGCTCGGTTGCCGAACCACCCCCACCTGGTGGGCACGACCGACCGCCGCAGCTTCCTCTCGCTGCTCCCGCCCTCACGACTCCGGTAGCGACGGCGCCCGGCCGCACAGCCGGCGCAGCGCCGTCGCGAAGGCGGAGGAGAGGTCGATGAGAGCGCGGAGCACACTTCTGATAGCGGTCCTGCTGCTGTGCCTGGCGCTCTCGCCGGCCGCTTGGGCAGCTCCCCAGTCCGGCAAGGTGGCCCCCGGGCTCTCCGTCGCCCTCCAGGCGGCCGGCCCCGGAGAGGCGGTCCCGGTGCTCGTGGTGGCCCCCGGCCACCTCGGCGCCGTCTCGGAGCGGCTGCCGGCCACGGCCGAGCCACTGACGCTGCCGGTGGTCCGCTCCGTCGCGGCCTACCTGACGTCCGACGAGATCGCCGCCATCGCGGAGCTCCCGTTCGTCCAGGCCGTCCTGCCCGACAACCCCGTCTACGGCATAGGCGCCGCCTCGATGGATGTCACAAACCTGACGATCGGCCTCGGCAACATAGCGTCGCCGGCCGACAACGGGCCGTCAGGCGCCGGTGTCACCGTCGCGATCCTCGACAGCGGCGTCGGCGTGAACCAGGACCTCGCCGAAGACCGGATCGTCGGATGGGCCGACCTGGTCAAGGGCAAGAAGCACCCCTACGACGATGCGGGTCACGGCACATTCGTCGCCGGGCTGATCGCCGGTGACGGCAGCGCCTCGCTGCCCGTCGGAGAGGGCGGCTGGGCGACGACCCAGTTCCGGGGCGTCGCCCCGGCGGCGGACGTCGTCGCCGTCAAGGTGCTCGACCGCTTCGGCCAGGGCCGCTCGTCCACCGTCATCGCCGGCATCGCGTGGGCGATCGCCCACAAGGGCGAGTACGGCATCGACGTCCTCAACATCTCGATCGGGGGAAACCCGGCAGCACCGACCGCTGACGACCCGATGGCGCAGGCCGTGGAAGCGGCGTGGGACGCGGGGATCGTCGTCGTGTGCGCCGCCGGCAACGAGGGCGAGTTCGGCATGGGCGGCGTCCTGGCTCCCGGCAACGATCCGGCCGTCATCACCGTCGGCGCGCTCGATACGAAACAGACGGCGACGACGTCGGACGATGCCGTCTGCAGCTACAGCTCACGCGGCCCGACGCTCTACGACGAGGTGGCGAAACCCGACCTCGTCGCTCCGGGGAACCGCGTCATCTCCCTGCGCGAGCGTTCAAGCTTCATCGACCGCACCTACCCGGAAAACCTGATCGCGGTGGACGCCTACGCTCCAGCGGCGCCTGCCAACGTTCAGTCCGACTACGTGATGCTGTCCGGCACGAGCACGGCGGCGCCGGTCGTCGCCGGCGCCTGCGCCCTGCTCCTGCAGGCGGACCCGCGGCTGACCCCAGACGACGTGAAGCTGCGGCTCATGGACAGCGCTGATCCGCTGGCCGGAGCCGGCCGTTTCGACCAGGGCGCCGGCGCCCTCGACGTCGACGGCGCGCTCACCGCGACGTGCTACGCCGAGGAACCTGCCCTCTCCGAAGACCTCGGTGACGGCACCACCATCCTCAGCGACGACACCTACGTGGCGTGGGAGAAGTTCGCCTGGACGAAGTTCGCGTGGACCAAGTTCGCGTGGACCAAGTTCGCCTGGACCAAGTTCGCGTGGACGAAGTTCGCCTGGACCAAGTTCGCCTGGACGAAGTTCGCGTGGACCAAGTTCGCCTGGACGAAGTTCGCGTGGACGGTTCTCATCGAGGGGCAGTGACCGCCGGCGACCACGCCGAACCCGCCCGCGCGGCGGCGCGCCAGCAGCCCACCGTGGTCGTGGCGGTGACCGCCACGGCCGTGGCGGCCACCGCCTGTCTGCTGTCGGCGGCCTGGCGCGACGGCGCCGCACTCTCGCTGCCGCTGCTGGCGTTCGCCGCACTCGCCGCGCTGACCGACCTGCGCGAAGTGCGCCTGCCGGTGGTGGGCATCGTCACGCTCTCGTTCGTCCCCGTGCTGGCCGCCCTGATCGAGCTCGGCCTGTGGCCGGCCCTTCTCGTGGCCGCCGTCTCCGGCGCGGCCACCGCCGGCTTCACCCGCGACCCGCTCAAAGTGACGTTCAACGTCGCAAACTACGTCGTCTCGACCTTCCTCGCCGGGCTGGTCTACCTCGCCATGGCGCCCTCCTCGGCGGCCTTCCTCGAGAAGGTGGTCCCTGCCTTCGCCGCGACCGCCGTCGATTTCTTCGCGAACACCTGGCTGCTCGCCGGCGTCGTGGCCCTCAGCGCCGGCTCCAAGCCTTTCGACGTGTGGCGGCGCAACTACCAGTGGGCCCTGCCGGGCTACCTCACTGGCGCCACGTTCGCTCTCGTCGCCGCGTGGCTCTTCGACTGGCTCGGCGTGGCCGGGCTCGTACTCGCCCTTCCGCCTCTCTTTCTCATCTACTGGTCCTATGACGTCTACGTGAGCCGGGCACGGGACCGAGTCAAGTTCGACGGCACGGTCGCCTCGCTGCAACGCGAGCTGGCCGCGTCTGAGGAGCTGCACGGCGAGCTTCGCGACGCGCAGCTCAAGGTCGCCGCCGAGATCGAGCGCGCCCAGCGGATCCAGTTGGACCTGCTGCCCTCGCGGATACCGCACGCCGAGGGCCTGCGCGTCGCCCAGCAGATCGAGTTCGCCGGCGAGGTGGGCGGCGACTACTACGACTACATCCCGTGCCCCGATGGCCGGCTCGCCGTCGTGTGCGGCGACGTGATGGGCAAGGGGCTCTCCGCCGCCCTCATCATGGCCATGACACGCTCGCTGCTACACGACGCAGTGGCGCGGCACCCGGGACCCGCCGCCATGCTTGCCGCGGTCAACGACGGGCTGGCGCGCGACCTGCAGGGCCAGCGCCTGCCGATCTTCGTCACGCTGGCGCTGGCCGTCTTCGACCCCGCGACGCACCGGCTGGCCGTGGCCGGCGGCGGCCACAACCCGGCCGTCCTCGTCGATGGCCTGTGCATGCGACACCTCCCGTCCCAAGGCCCGGCCCTCGGGGTGCGCACCGGACTGACCTTCAGGGAAGAGACGATCGAGCTGGACCGCGGCGAGCGTCTCGGGCTCTTCACCGACGGGCTCACCGAGGCGCGCTCCCCAGAGGGCGAGCTCTTCGGTCTCGACCGGCTCGCCGCCTTGCTCGAGGAGACGCGTGACCTGCCGCTCGACGACACCCTGAGCACGGTCTGGAGGGCGGTCACGGGCTTCCGCGGCGGCGGCCAGGCCGGCGACGACGCGACCCTGCTCGTGCTGGAGGGCTCGTGAAAGCGCTCGGCGAGACCCGCATGAAGGGCCGGCTTGCCCTCGTGCCTCCGCCGGTCGACGAACGCGGCGCCGCAGACCCGGCGGCAGACCCTGAGGCTGATGCCCCCGCCAGCCTCAAGGTCTACCGCTTCGACCGGCGCAGCGGAAAGGTCGAGGCGGTGCTCGGCGCCCTGGACCGCGACCTCTCCGCGGACGATCTCGCCGACCACGCCCGGGAGGCGATGCGACGCGAGCAGTTCATGGCCTACACGGTGTCGCCGCCCGACAGCATGGGCGAGCCGGACGAGCTCTGCTTCGTCCCCCACGACGGCCACTGCGACATCCTCTGCATCCGCACCAACGGCTGTCACCGACACCACGGCGACCACCGGCGCAGCCTTGCCGACATCCTCGCCGACCTTGCCGGCGCCGTCGCCTGCGGCAAGCTCCGCATCCTCAGCGCGGCCGAGCTCGAGGTCGAACAGGGCCGCGGCGAGGAGCTCATCGACGTCGCCGTGGCCGACGCGGCCGCGGTGGCGCGCGCCCGGCGGATCGTCTCGCGCGCCCTCAAGGCCGTCGACCTCGATGAGGAGTTCCGTGAAGGCTACGTGCTGAGTATCTCGGAGGCGGTCAGCAACATGCTCGTGCACGGCGGCGGCCACGGCTCGTTCTGCCTGCGCCTGCTTCCCGATCGACTCCGTGCCGTGACCGCCGACGAAGGACCGGGCCTCAACTTCCTGAACTGGATGGGTGCCCCCGGCAACGGGCAGACGTCGATGGGGTACGGCTTCAAGATCATCCTCGACCAGCTCGACTCGGTGGGCCTTTACACCGGCGAGCAGGGGACTACGCTACTCCTCGACCGGGAGTACGGCAGGACGTGACAACCGCGAACGAGGCAGGAGAGATGCTGCAAACGACCGTCGCCCCGGGCCCTGCGCCCACCGTCTACCTCACCGGCGAGCTCGACCTCGACTGTGCCGACGAGCTGCGCGGCGCCGTCCTCGAGGCTGCGCGCGGCGCCCAAGCCGTGGTCGTCGACTTCGGCGGGGTGCAGTTCATCGACTCGTCAGGCACGGGCATCTTCGTGCGCCTCTGTTTGGACCTGCGCAGCCAGGGTGTCCCGCTGCTGGCGCGCAATCTGCCGCCCCAGGTGCGCGGTGTGTTCGACATGCTGCGCGTCCCTGAGCTGGTAGGAGAAGAGGTCTTCTCGGAGGACTGAACGCGACGGGGGGCGCGCCCGCAGGCGCACCCCCCGTCGCGTTCATCGTTGGGGCGGGCTCCCCGCCTCCGCGTCAGCTCCCGAACAGAGGCCCGACGCCCGCCAGCGACACCAGGGTGGGTCCATCGATCGAGTCGCTCACGCTGGAGACACACGCCTCACCGCGGTAGATCTCGCCGTCTCTCGTGATCATGTTGAGGGAGAGGGCGCTCCCGGTCCCGAGGCAGTCACGGAACAGGTCGAGCGTCGACGGCGACTCGAGGCGCAGCAGCCAGTGCCGGTTGGCGTGGGGGTCATCGACCATCAGGCTCGCGGACAGGAAGCCGAGGTTGTCCCGGTTGTGCCGCAGGCGCATCAGCCGATGTGTCGTCATCTCGCCCCCTACAGTTGCCCGCCGTCAGTATCGGCACAAGGGGGGCACCCTTGAGAGAGAACGGTCGTCTAGACAGGCGACGGAGGAGCCCCAGGACCGGCCGGGCCTGGTGGTACGCGCGGGAGTGGAAGAAGGCGGCGCGGCGCTCAGGTGAGCGCGGCCGCGGCGTTCTCCACGAGCCGCAGCAGCGGTCCCGGGTAGACGCCGGCGAAGAGCAGGAGGGCGGTCAGCAGCGCCAGGAGGATGGCCGTGACCACGCCGGGGTGAGCGGCGGCCCGTCCGGCCGAGACGGTGACGACTCCGCCCGGCGCGACCCTGCGCTCCTCCGCGGCCTCCGCTCCGGGCGGCGCCTGCACGTACATCGCCACGATCACCCGCATGTAGTAGTAGAGACCGACCGTGCTGGCCAGCACCAGCACGACGACGAGCGCCCAGAGCGCGGCGTCGGCGCCGGCCGCCACGAGGTAGACCTTCCCGAGAAAACCGGCCGTCAGCGGGATGCCGGCCAGCGAGAACAGCGCGACCCCCATCACGGCGGCGTGCCAGGGACGCGTCCGGCCCAGCCCCCGATAATCGCCGATGTCGTCAGCATCGCGGTCCGGAGGCGAGAGCACCGTGACCACGCCGAAGGCGGCGAGGCTCATCGTCACGTAGATCACGAGGTAGAACGTCGCCGCCACGACGCCGCGCTGCCCACCATCGCCACCGTCGGCGGCCGCCGACGCCGTCCCCGCGAGCAGGGCGACGAGCATGTACCCCAGGTGAGCGATCGACGAGTAGGCGAGGATGCGCTTGATGTTGTCCTGCAGCAGCGCCAGCACGTTGCCGGCGACCATCGAGGCGACGGCCACGGCCGCCAGGATGAGGAAGAGCGCGGAGCCGGTCTCCAGCGGCACGGTGCCGAAGTAGCGCAGCACCAGGAAGAGCACGCCCGCCTTCGAGACCGTCGCGATGTAGGCGCCGACCGGCGCCGGAGCGCCCTGGTAGATGTCGGGCGTCCACATGTGGAAGGGCACCACGGCGAGCTTGAAGCCGGCGCCGACGAGGATGCCGACGAGCCCGAGGGCGAGGATCAGATCGTCGGCGGCGGCGCCCTTCGCCAGCACACTCGCCAGGCCTTGGGACGTCATGGTCCCGGTGGCGGTGTACACGAAGGCCATGCCGAAGACGAGGAAGGCCGAGGTCGTGCCGGCCAGCACCAGGTACTTCACGGCGGCCTCCACGACCTCGGCCCGGTCGCCGGGGTAGGCGATCAGGGCATACAGCGACACGCTCAGGAGCTCGAGTCCGAGGAAGAACGAGGCGAAGTGCGTGCTCGCCGCCATCGCCGCCGCGCCGAGTGTCGCCGTGAGCAACAGCACGTAGAACTCCTCCGACGGTTGCGGCCGGGCCAGGAGGTAGCCGTCGGCGAGGAGCGCCACGACCGCCGTCGCTCCGACGAGCACGGCGACGGCGAAGATCGTGAAGGCGTCGACCCGCAGCAGCGGCGTCGCCTGCGGGTCGTTCGCGGCGGCCGCGATCGGCAGGCAAGCCAGGGTCGCGGCGAGGCCGATCAGCGTGAGCCCCAGGGCGAGGTCGTGCGAGCGCCGCACGGCGATGCCGAGCATCACGGCGATGGGCGCGGCGGCGAGCGCGATGAAGGGCGCCAGCGCGAGAAGGTCGCCGCCGTTCACGGCCACGGCCGATCTGTCGAGTCATCTATGGGAGGTGGCGGCGCCCCCAAGAGTCGCGCGCTACCGGCCGAGCTCGGGCTCGATCGAGAAGAGCCGCTCGCAAAGGGCGGCGAGCCGCGGTCGGCCGGCGCGGCGGCCCACGCATCGGCGACCCCCGGCGGCAAGCCGGAGTCGGCGCGCGGCGGCCCCGGCCGCAGTGTCTGCTGCGACACGGCCGGCGCCGCCGCGCGCAGCGCCGCCACCGTCCTGCTCACCCCGTCGATCAGCGGCTGCGGATAGAAGCCGAGCGCGACCAGGCCGGCGATCATCACGCCGGCCGAGAACAGCTCGCGCGCGCCGAGGTCGGGGAACTCCCAGCCGTGCGTCTCGGGGCCCTGGAAGGCACGCTGCACCATCCACAGGGCGTACACGGTCGCGAACACCAGGCCGACAGCCCCCACCACAGCAGCCCAGTGGCTGACCTGCCACACGCCGGCGAGGATCAGGAACTCGGCGACGAAGTTGCCGAGCCCGGGCAGCCCGAGGGACGCGAGCGCGAAGACCAGCCAGACGCCACCGAAGCGGGGGGCGATCGTCCACAGCCCGCCCATCTTCTCCATGTCGCGCGTGTGGATGCGTTCGAGAAGCGCCCCGACCAGGACGAAGAGGGCGCCCGTCGAGAGGGCGTGACAGACGATCTCCAGCACCACGCCCTGCAGCGCGAGCTCGTTCCACGCGAAGACCCCCATGAGCACGAAGCCCATGTGGCTCACGCTGGTGTAGGCGACCAGGCGCTTGAGGTCGCGCTGCGACCAGGCGAGCAGGGCGCCGTAGACGACGCCGGCGGCGCCCAGCACGAGTCCGGCGGTGCGGAAGTCGGCGACCGCCTGCGGGAAGAGCGGCACCATGAAGCGGAGCATGCCGTAGGCGCCGACCTTGATCAGCACGCCCGCCAGCAGCAGCGAGGCGGCGGTCGGCGCCTGGGTGTGCGCGTCCGGCAGCCACGTGTGCAGGGGGACGGACGGCAGCTTGACGGCGAAGGCGACGAAGAAGCCGAGCATCAGCCACATGCCGGCCGTCCGCGACAGCTCCGTGCCCAGCAGCTCGCGGAAGTCGAAGGTCAGCCCCCCGCCGGCCTGCGCCTGGTGATAGAAGGCGAGCGCCAGGATCGCGATCAGCATGAGCAGGCCGCTCGCCTGGGTGAACAGGAAGAACTTGATGGCGGCGTAGATACGTCTCTCGTAGCCCCAGACGGCGATCAGGAAGTACATGGGCACGAGCATCATCTCGAAGAAGAAGTAGAACAGGATGAGGTCGACGGCGATGAAGACGCCGGCAAGACCCGCCACCGTCCAGAGCAGGAAGAGGTGGAAGAGCCCGACACGCGTCTCGATGGCACGCCACGACGAGAGCACGGCGAGGACGCCGAGGGCGAACGTCAGCAGCAGCAGCACGAGGCTGAGGCCGTCGGCGGCGAGCGCGAAGCGCACGCCGAGCTGCGGGATCCAGGCGCGGTCGATCTGGGCGACCCATGCGCCGGCGAAGGGGTCACCCCCGGCCGGCGCCGCGCCGCCGGGAGCCGTGAGCGCAGACCAGTGCCGTGCGACCTGCGCGACCACGAGGACGAGCGGCGCCAGGCAGCCGACGAGCGCCACAGCGCGCGCCGCGAGCGGCGAGAGCCGCCCGGCGAGCCAGGCGAGCGGCGCCGCCACGGCGGGGATCACGATGTACCAGACGAGCGTCATCGCTGCCAGACCAGAAGGACGAAGAGCAGGACGGCGACGCCCACCGCGATCACGCTCACGTACGAGCGCAACAGGCCCGACTGCGAGCGGCTGAGCGCGCGCCAGCCGAGGAGATTGGCGCGCGCGATGGCGTCTACGAAAGGCTCGACCAGGTCGTCACGCGCGGCCCAGGCGAAGGCACGCGCCGGCCACACCAGGATCCAGTCGTAGAGGCGGTCGAAGCCCCAGCCCGAGAGGAAGAACGCCTCGAGTCCGTGAGCCGGGCGGCCGGCCTCCGGCCGCGGGCCCGGCCGTCGCAGCCACAACTGCCACGCCAAGGCGAGCCCGAGCAGCGAGACCGCCGGCGCGATCAGGGCCAGCGCCGCCGTGCCCAGCACGCTCTCGCCGTGCGGGTTCGGCGGCAACACCGGATCGAGGAAGTGGGACAGGGGTTCGTACCCGCCCATCCACTCCGGCAGCCACATCAGGCCGCCAACGACGGCGAAGACACTGAGCACGACCAGCGGCAGGTTCATGGGCCAGTGCGGCCTGTGGACGACCGCGGAGCGCTCCTCGCCGAAGAACACGAGGAAGACGAGCCGGAAGGAGTAGAGCGAGGTGAGGAACGCCCCGGCAAGCGCGCCGAGCCAGAAGACGGTACCGCCGTCGGGCGACGTCAGGCTCAGATCGATGATGAGGTCCTTGCTGTAGAAGCCGGCCGTCACCAGGGGCAGCGACGAGAGCGAGGCGGCGCCGATGACCATCGCCCAGAAGACGAGGGGCAGGCGCCTTCGTAAGCCGCCCATGCGGAACATGTCCTGCTCGCCGCCGAGCGCTTCGATGACGGCTCCCGCGGCGAGGAAGAGCAGGGCCTTGAAGAAGGCGTGCGTGACGAAGTGGAAGACGCCCGCCTGCCAGCCGGCCACGCCGAGGGCGAGGAACATGTAGCCGATCTGGCTCACCGTCGAGTAGGCCAGGACGCGCTTGATGTCGCGCTGGGCGAGCGCGCTGACGCCGGCGTAGAGCAGGGTCAGCGCGCCGACCGCCGCGACCACCGTCATCACGCCGGGCGAGAGCTCGTAGAGGACGTGCGTGCGGGCGATGAGGTACACGCCGGCGGTCACCATGGTCGCGGCGTGGATCAGCGCGCTCACGGGGGTCGGGCCGGCCATGGCGTCCGGCAGCCACGTCTGCAGCGGCAGCTGGGCCGACTTGCCGACGGCGCCGCCGAGTAACAGCAGGGCGGTGGCGGTCGCCAGGGCGGCGCCGCCGGCCCAGCGCTCGGCGGCGCCGTCCATGATCGGCTGGATGCGCAGCGTGCCGAACTCGGCGAGCAGCAGGAAGAGCGCGACCATGCAGGGCGGTGTCGCCGACGCGCGTCACGATGAAGGCCTTGCGCGCCGCGTAGCCGTTCTGCGGTCCTTGTACCAGAACCCGATGAGCAGATAGCTGCAGAGGCCGACGCCCTCCCACCCGAGCATGAGCGACGAGCAGGTCGTCGGCCAGCACGAGCACGAGCATGGCGGCCACGAACAGGTTCATGTAGGTGAAGAAGCGCGCGTAGCTCTCGTCCTCGCCCATGTACTCCGTCGCGTAGAGGTGAATGAGGGAGCCGACCACGGTGACGATCAGCACGAACGTGAGCGAGAGCGGGTCGAGGTAGAGGGCGACCTGCGAGCGGAAGCCGGCGACGTCGAGCCAGGTCCACAGGACCTGGCGGTAGGCGTCGCCGAGAGGGGCCCCGCCGCTCAACCAGTCCAGGGCGATCAGCAAGCTCACCAGGGCGGCAAGTCCGATGGATCCGACGCCCACCACGGCGATCGCGCGCCGCGAAAGACGGCGGCCGGCGAAGACCAGCACGATGAAGCCGGCCGCCGGCAACGCGGGCACGAGCCAGAGCAGCGGCAGCATCGCTACCCCCTCATCCTTCGGGCCGCGTCGACGTCAAGGCTCCCGAAGATGCGCCGGAAGCGGATCGCCAGCACGAGCCCGACGGCCACCTCGGCGGCCGCCATCGCCAGGATGAAGACGAACATCACCTGGCCGTCGGCGTGTCCCCAGCGGGCGCTGCCCACGATGAAGGCGACACCGGCGGCGTTCAGCATGACCTCGATCGAGGCCAGCACGATGATCAGGTTGCGGCGCACCAGCACGCCGACCAGGCCGATCAGGAAGAGCGCGCCAGCCAGCAGCAGGCCGTACTCCAGGGGGATCTGGCTCACGTCCGCCCCCTCCCCACCGGCTCGCCCAGGGGCTCGTCCTCCGACGCCACCAGCTGCGGCTCGCCGCCCGCGCCCGGCTCTTCGTCCGGCTCGGCGTCGAACGAGACGTCCCCTTGCTCGCCGCGCCCCAGGTGCTGCACGCCGATCAGCGCGACCAGCAGCAGCATCGAGGCGAGCTCGATGCCGAGCGCGTAGGGCCCCATCATCGCCAGGCCCACGCCCCGGGGCGATATCGTCCTGCCCTGGAGCGACCCCTCCGGGCTGGTGAACACGATGACGGCGATCTCGGCCAGCAGCACCAGCCCGAGCACCGCGGGCCCCGCCCACGAGCGCCGCCAGAGGCGCCCGGCCTCGACCCTCCGGGTCTCGCCGGGCGCCAGCAGCATCACGGCGAAGAGGAAGAGCACCACGATGGCGCCCGCGTAGATGATCACCTCGAGCGCGGCGATGAAGGGCGCCCCGAGCGTCCAGAAGACGACGGCCACCGCGACCAGCGAGATCGCGAGGTAGAGCAGGGCGTGCAGCGTGACCCGCGTCGTGACGGCGAGCACCGTGGCCGCGAGGGCGACGTCCGAGGCGATGATGAAGAGCACCAGCATGGTCGCCTACGGCAGCAGGTCGCGCAGGTCGGCGGGTGGGTCCTCCCGCTCGGCCTCGCCCTTGCGTCCCGATGTCGACGCCCGACACGTCCCAGAAGCTGTAGTCGTGGTACTTGCCGGGGCCGCTGATCAGTAGGTCGTCCTTCTCGTAGACCATGTTGTGGCGCAGGTACTCACTCATCTCGGCGTCGGGGGTGAGCTGGATGGCGTAGGTCGGGCAGGCCTCCTCGCAGAAACCGCAGTAGATGCAGCGCGAGAAGTTGATGCGAAACCAGGCCGGGTAGCGGCGGCCGTGCTCGTTCTGGGTCGCCTGCAGGGAGATGCAGTCGACCGGGCAGGCGACCGAGCAGAGGTAGCACGCGACGCAGCGCTCCTCCCCGTCCGGGTCGCGCGACAGGACGATGCGGCCGCGATAGCGCGGCGGCAGATAGGGAAGCTCCTCCGGGTAGCTGACCGTGTCGGACGCGCCGAAGAGGTGCCCGAACACGGTCCAGAGAGCTCTGATGGCACCCATCTCAGGTGCTCCAGACGACCATGGCGCCGGTCACGAGCAGGTTCAGCAGGCTGAGCGGCAGCATGACCTTCCAGCCGAAGCGCATGAGCTGGTCGAAGCGCGGCCGCGGGAACGTCGCCCGCACGAGTACGAAGAAGCTGATGAGCAGGAAGGTCTTGAGCAGGAACCAGACGGCGTCCGGCAGCCACGGCCCGAGCCAGCCCCCGAAGAACATCGTCGTGATGAAGGCCGAGACCAGCGTGACGCCGATGTACTCGCCCACGAAGAACATGCCGAACTTCATGCCGGAGTACTCGGTGTGGAAGCCGGCCACGAGCTCGCTCTCGGCCTCGACGAGATCGAACGGGATGCGCCGCAGCTCGGCGAGCGCGGCGACCGTGAAGACGATGAGACCGCCGAGCTGCGGCACCGCGAACCAGAGCCTATGCTGCGCCTCGACGATCTTCACCAGGTCGAAGCTGCCGGCCTGCAGCACCACGCCCATCAGCGAGATCCCCATGAAGACCTCGTAGCTGACCATCTGCGCGGCCGCCCGCAGGCCGCCGATCACCGAGTACTTGCTGCGCGAGGCCCAGCCGGCGAGCACGACGCTGTAGACGCCGAGCGACGACATCGCGAGAAAGAACAGCACGCCGATGTTCGGGTCGGCGACGACCACGCCCGCCGTGACCGGGATGACGATGAACGAGAGCAGCGTCGCCGCCACGACGATCGCCGGCGCGAGCACGAACACGGCGCGGTCGGCGAAGGGCGGGACCCAGTCTTCCTTGGTGAAGATCTTGATCATGTCGGCGACCACCTGCATCAGCCCGAGAGGGCCGACGCGGTCGGGCCCGAGCCGGTCCTGGAAGAAGCCGAGGAGCCGGCGTTCCCACCAGATCAGCAGAGTTGCCGTGCCCATGCCGACCGTGAAGACGGCGACCACGACGAGCAGGTCTGCGAGCCAGCTAGGCACCGGGCGCGTCCTGGTCGGAGGGCGGGTAGCTCGAGTCGCCAGCGTCGCGAGGCGGCGGGAGCGGCCCGGCGAAGGGGTCGGGCACGGCCGTACCGCGCGCCGCGAAACGCGGCGCGATCCACGCCGGCAGCGCGACCCCCGGGAGGCCGCGCAAGCCGGACGGAACGCCGGCCACGCCCGCCGGCAGACTCTTGTCGATGCGAACAGGCAGGCGCCGCATGAGGTCGGGGAAGGGCACGTCGACGAGGTCGCCTTCGCCCGCGTCGAGGCGCTCCGCGTCGCCAGGACTTAGCGCGACGTACGGCTCGGGGGCGCGCTGGGCGATGCCCTCGCTCCACATGCTGAGCTCGCCCGAGCCGAACAGGTGCTGCACCGGCACGGCCAGGAGCTCGCCTTCGCGCGGCGCGAACGGCTCGGGCGGCGGCAGCGGCGCGGGAGCCGCGGCCGCTGGAGAGCCGGCGACCGGGGCGGGCGGCAGGAGCTGCGCGCCCCGGTCGCCGCCGCGCTGCGGCCCCTCGAGCTCTTCCTGGAAGCGGTGCAAGGAGTTCTGCGAGTTCCAGCCGGGCGCCCAGAGCTGGGGCGCCAGAGCGACCGGGACCTCGCCGCCCAGATAGCCTTCCTGCGAGAAGACGAACGGGGTGTCGGGATCTTCGGGCGGCTTCGGCTCGTGCACCGTGAGGTGGGCGGTCATGGCCGTGCGCCCGCTGTAGCGCGCCGGCTTGCGCGCCAGCTTCTCACCGGGCACGCCCAAGTCGAGGCTGGGCGCGGCCTCGAGGATCCCGGCGAGCTGCGGCAGCTCCTCCGCGAGGTGCTCCTGCAGCTGCCGCAGCCCCGCCCAGCGCGCCCCTTCGGACCGCCCGGACGGGACCAGCAGGTCGCGCACCCATTCCCAACCGGCGCGGACGCCGTCCCCGGGCCGAAAGACCGCGTAGAAGCGCTGCGCCAGCCCTTGTGCGCTGACCAAGGTCCCGGTCGACTCTGCCCACGTCGCGGCGGGCAGCACCACGTCGGCCTCCTCGGTGGTGCCGTTGGGCACGTGGTCGATGGCCACGAGGTGCGGCGCACGGGCGAGGAAGAGCTCCGCCGCGGCCGCGCCCGCACGCCGCACGAGGTCGTTCTCCAGGACGAGCACGTTGTCCGCCTCGCCCGTCTGGACGCGGCGCAGCGCCTCAGCCAGCCGGCCGCCGCCCATCAGCGCCAGACCCATGGTGTTCGGCTCCGGCTGGGCGATGAAGAGCGGGGCGCCGGCGCCGGGACCGCTCTCCGCACCGGGCAAGGCCCGCGCCAGCATGGCGGCCGCGCGCAGCACATCGGAGCTGCCCGTGCCCGTCCCGGTGATGATCACGGGCAGCTTCGCCCTGTCGAGGAGCGCGCCGATCGCGGATACCGTGTCGGTCAGGTCCTCGCCGAGACCCTTCACCTCGGGGAGCGACGGATCGGCGCGCCGCGCCAGCGCGAGCGCCACGCGCGCGAGCGTGGCCGGCGCGGCGTGCAGCGCGCCGGCGGCGAGAGGGTCGAGCTTGGTCGCGTGGGTGTGCAACACCCAGAGCGCACTGGGCTCCACCTCCTTCAAGCGCCCGATACCCGAGTCGTTCCAGCGCGCGATCGAGAGGCGCTCCTCCTCGGCGGTCGGGCGAAGCCGCGACCAGATGCGCGTGTCGAGCTCCAGGATGGCGCTCGTGTCGGCGAGGTCCTCGCCGATCACCAGGACGGCGTCGGCTGCCTCGAGGTCGGCCAGCTCGGCAGGGCGCGCGCCGTCGCGGAAGAGCGCCAGCGCCAGGTCCGCCAGGTCACGCTCGCTCTCGCTGAGCCCGAGGTAGAAGTGCTCGGCACCGACCAGCGTGCGCACCGCGAAATTCGACTCGAGCGAGGCGCGCGGCGAGCCGATGCCGATGGTCGTCCCCGTCGCCAGGCGCGCCGCCAGGCCGTCGACGAGCGCCTGGATCTCGGCCCCCGAGACGTAGGGGTCGGCGCCGCGCCGCGACCAGGGCGCCCCGCCGTTCGCAGGACCCGGGTCGTCGCTGGGTCCCAGAGCGGGCGGCGGGACGCGCTGCGCGGGCGGCGTGCCGCCCGGCGTCCAGCCCACCTCCCGCCGCCCGTCGCCGTCCCTCACCACGGGAACCCGATACCGCTGCGTCGCGTTCACGAAGGCATAGCCAAAGCGTCCGCGGTCGCAGATGAAGTGGCCGTTCACTCGCGGGTTGTAGCGCGCCAGGACGCGGCGCAGCTCGCCGTACCGCTCGTGCGGCGTGATGCTGCAGCCCATCCCGCAGTGAGGGCACACCGACGGCGCCGTCTGCAGGTCCCACTTGCGCGAGTAGTGTCGCGCCAGCGTCTTGTCGTCGAAGACGCCCGTCGGACAGACCTCGACGAGGTTGCCGCTGAACTCGCTCTCGAGCACGCCGTCCTTCTGCCGTCCGAAGTAGACCTGGTTGCGGATCGAGAACACGCCGAAGTCGGTGCCGCCGGCGTAGTCGCGGTAGAAGCGCACGCAGCGATAGCAGGCGATGCAGCGGTTCATCTCGTGGGTCACGAAGGGACCCAGGTCCTGGTTCTCATAGGTGCGCTTGCGGTGGCGGAACGTCCGGTAGTTGTGGCCCGTCATGACCGTCATGTCCTGGAGGTGGCACTCCCCGCCCTCGTCGCAGACCGGACAGTCGTGGGGATGGTTGGTCATGAGCAGCTCGATCATCTTGCGGCGGTAGGCGCGCGCCTCGGGATGGTCGATCGAGATCGTGGTGCCGCCCTCGGCCGCGGTCATGCAGGCCATCACGATCTCGTTCTGCTCCTCCCCGCGGCGGTTCGTCCAGGTCTGCATCACGGCGCACTGCCGGCAGGCGCCGACGGAGCCCATGGCGGGGTGCCAGCAGAAGTACGGCAGGTCGAAGCCCAGGGAGAGGGCGACGTCGAGCATGTTGCGCCCACTCTCGACCTCGAAGGACCTGCCGTCGATGTGGACGGTGACGAGGTCGCTCACGTCGCCGCCTCCTCGGCGAGGCGCTGCCACTCGTCCTCGGGCGGGCCGGCCTCCGCCGGCCCGCCCTCGCGGTACCGGCAGCGCCCCGTCCGGATGTGTTCCTCGAGATCCTCGCGGAAGTGGACGAGGCCGCTCTCGAGCGGCTGGATCGCGCCCGGCGCGTGGTCGCAGAAGGGCCGCTCCGGCATGTTGGCCCAGACGATCTCCTGGAGCTCGTCGAGGTCGCCCATCTCGCCGCGGCCCTCCTCGATGTCGCGCAACAGTTCGTGCGCCCAGGGCAGACCTTCGCGGCAGGGCGTGCACCAGCCGCACGACTCCTGGGCGAAGAAGTGCTCGAGGTTGGCGAGCAGGGCGACTGGGCAGGTCTTGTCGTCCACGACGAACATCGTGCCGGTGCCCAGCCGGCTGCCGGCCTTCTCCACCGAGCCGAAGTCGAGGGGCACATCAAAGTCGGTCGCCATCACGAAGGCGCTCGAGGCGCCACCCGGGATGATGGCCCGGGCGGCGTAGCCGTCGAGCATGCCGCCGGCGTGCTGCTCCAGGACCTCGCGCATCGGCGTGCCCAGCGGCAGCTCCCACCAGCCCGGCCGCCGCACTCGTCCGGACAGCCCGAAGATCTTGCTGCCGCCCTCCTCGCCGCGCTTGATGCCCAGCCACCAGTCGGCGCCGTTGGCGATGACGGGCGGCGCGCAGCACAGCGTCTCGACGTTGTTGACGACGGTCGGCCGCCCCCAGAGACCGGCGCCGGTCATGTGGGGCGGCCGCGAGCGCGGGTTGGCGCGCTTGCCTTCGAGGGCGTTCAGCATGGCCGAGGCCTCGCCGCACAGGTAGCGGCCCGCGCTCAGATGCGTGTAGATCTGGAAGCCGAAGGCGCTGCCCAGGATCCCATCGCCGAGGTGGCCGGCGGCGCGCGCCTCGTCCAGGGCCGTGTCGAGCAGCCTGGCGACACGCGCGTACTCGCCGCGGATGAAGATGTAGCCGGTGGTCGCCTCCGTCGCGTACGCCGGCCAGCAGCATGCCTTCGAGCAGCTGGTGGGGGTTCCCCTCCATGAGGACCCGGTCCTTGAAGCTGCCGGGCTCCATCTCGTCGGCGTTGCAGGCGATGTACTTCACGGGCGGCGCCTCCGGACCGCGGACCATGAAGCTCCACTTGCGGCCCGCGTTGAAGCCGGCGCCGCCCCGTCCTCGCACGTCGGCCTTCGTCATCTCCTCGATGACCTCGTCGGGGCTCATATCGTGCAGCGCCTTGCGCAGCGCGCCGTAGCCGCCGGCCGCGACGTACTCGTCGAGGCTCAGCGGCCGGCCGTCGGCGCGGAAGGCGCCCGTGAGGGGCCGCGGGAACTCGCCCGCCGGCGGGCTCAGCGCGTCACCTTCCTTGCGGGCGCCCTCGCTCATCGATACTTCTCCAGGATGCGGTCGAGCCCGCCGGGCTCGACCGGCCCGTGCAGGTCGTCGTCGATAAGGATCGCCGGCGCCTTCTCGCAGGCGCCGAGGCAGACGATCGGCAGCAGCGTGAAGCGGCCGTCGCGCGTCGTCTCGCCGAGCTTCACGCCGAGGCGCTCCTCGAGACGCCGCACGAGGTCCTCGTGGCCGAGCGACCAGCACACCATGCTGTCGCACACGAGGATCACGTGCCGTCCCGCCGGCCGCCGGAAGAGCAGGTTGTAGAAGGTGGCGATGCTGTCGAGCTCGTCGGTCGAGACGCCGAGGTACTCGCCGAGGTCGGCGAGCGACTCGTCCGAGAGCCAGCGGCGATGGCGCTGCAGGGCCTTCATCGCCGTGATCGCGCCCGAGCGCCGCGAAGGGTAGTGCGTCATGGCCTCGTCCAGCTCCGCCCGCTCCTGCTCGGTCAGCACGTCACCCCCCTCTCACCGGTCGACGTCCGACATGACGAAGTCGATGCTGCCGAGGATGGCGATGAGGTCCGCGACCGAGAGCCCCTGGGCCAGCAGCGGCAGCACCTGCAGGTGCGCGAAGGACGGCGTGCGGATGTGCATCCGGTACGCGCTCGTCCCGCCGTCGCTCACGCAGTAGTAGCCGGTCGCACCGTGGTTCGACTCGGTCGGGACCACCGCTTCGCCGGGCGGGATCACGGGTCCCCAGCTCACCCCCAGGAAGTGGTGGATGAGGGTCTCGATGTCGTGCATCGTCCCCGGCTCCTTCATGGGCGGCTGGGCGAGGGGATGCAGCGCCTTGTAGGGGCCGTCCGGCATGCTGTCGACGCACTGGCGGATGATCCGCAGGCTCTGGCGGATCTCCTCGATGCGCACCAGCAGGCGGTCGTAGGCGTCGCCGTGGGTGGCCGTCGGGATGTCGAACTCGAAGTCCTCGTAGCCCGAGTACGGCCGCTTCTTGCGGTAGTCCCACTCCAGTCCGCTGGCGCGCAGGTTGGGGCCGGTCACCGCCCCACTCGACGGCGTCGTCGAGCGTGAGGACGCCGACCCCTCTGGCGCGCGCCCTCGTGATGCGGCTGTTGACGACAAGCTGTTCGTACTGCCTCAGACGCGCCGGCAGGTAGTCGAGGAACTCACGCACCATGCCGTCCCAGCCCTTCGGCAGGTCCTCGGCCACGCCCCCGATGCGGAACCAGTTCGGGTGCATGCGGTCGCCGCAGATCGCCGAGGTGATCTGGAAGGCGTACTCGCGGTCGACGAACATGTAGAAGATCGGCGACAGCGCCCCGATGTCCTGGGCGAACGTGCCGTAGTAGAGCAGGTGGCTCAGGATGCGGTACAGCTCGCAGAGCATGACGCGGATGACCTTGGCCCGCGGCGGCACCTCGATGCCGGCGAGGCGCTCCACCGACACGAGATAGTTGAGGTTGTTCAACACGCCGCCGAGGTAGTCGACCCGATCGGTGTACGGGATATAGGTGTGCCAGGACTGGCGCTCGGCCATCTTCTCCTGGCGCCGCGATGGTGGTAACCGATGTCGACCACGCAGGCGAGGATCTGCTCGCCGCGCAGCCCGATCGTGATGTGCACGACGCCGTGGGTGCCGCCGTGCTGCGGCCCCACGTTCAGGAACATCACGTCGGGGTCGGCGGCGAGCTCCTCGAGGCCGTGGTCCTCCGGGCGAAAGGCGAGCTCCTCCTGCCACGTCAGCGCCTGGGCCGAATCCATGCGGAACGGTCCCATCTCGGTGGCGCGCGACGGGTGCTCCTTGCGCAGCGGGTGGCCCTCCCACCAGGGGGGCATTGAGGATGCGCTTGAGGTCCGGGTGGCCCTCGATGCCGACGCCGAACATGTCCCAGACCTCGCGCTCGTACCAGTAGGCCGCCGGCCACAGGTCCTGGACGCTGGGCAGGGACGGCGTCTCGCCCGCGAGCGCGACCTTGAGGCGCACGTCGGCGTTGCGCTCGATACGACGTCAGGTGATAGACGCCGGTGAAGTCGCTCGCCGGCTGGCCCTCGCGATGGCCGCGGAGGCGCTCGTCGATCGCCGTGAGGTCCCACAGCGTGCGGTAGCCGTGCGCGGGCTTCGTCCTTCAGATAGGCGAGCGACGGGATGCAGATCCTGCGGCGCGAGCCACACTGTCGGGATCCCGTCGACCGTCGCCTGCTCGGTGAACGCGACTTCGGGAAAGCGTGCGGCGAGCTCCGCGACGACGCCGTCGTCGGGCGGCTCGCCCGGGAGCCGCGGCGCGCCGCCGAAGTCGGGCAGCTCGGCCATCAGACCTCGTCCTGAGGGCTGAGCTTGCCGGTCGTCGGCGCGCCGATCGCGCTTCAGGTCGCGCAGCGCCGGCCGCGGCGCCGGGCGTCACGCCCTGCGGCCCGACGACCCAGCTCAGCGGCCGGCGCTCGTTGGCGACGGGGTTCTGCAGCAGCAGCAGGCCCTCCAGCACCGCGTCGCGGCCGCGGCGGACAGCCCGGCATGTACACGTCGACCGGCAGGAACTTGTCGACGCCCTGCACCACGCTGTAGACGTCGATACATGCCGCCGGAGTTGGCGCACGACCCCATCGAGATGACCCAGCGCGGCTCCATCATCTGCTCGTAGAGCCGCTGGATGACCGGCGCCATCTTGATGAACACCGTGCCGGCGATGATCATCACGTCGGCCTCACGCGGCGAGGTGCGGATGACCTCCGCGCCGAAGCGCGCGATGTCGTACCGCGGCGTGAGCGTCGTGGCGAGCTCGACGAAGCAGCACGAAAGGCCGAAGTTGAAGGGCCAGATCGAGTTCTTGCGGCCCCAGGAGATCATGTCCTGCAGTCGCCCGAAGACGGTGGCCGGCTGGCGGTTCTCGGCCCTCGTGTAGTAAGCCTGCAGCGCCTGGGCGGTGTGGGACTGCTCTTCGGTCTTCCACTTCATCGCCGCCCCCCTCTGCGGCGCTTCCCGCTCGCGCCCCAGTCGAGCGCACCCGTTGCCCACAGGTAGACGAGGCCGGCGAGCAGCAGGACGCACGAAGACGAGCATCTCGATGTAGCCGGTCCAGCCAGCCTGCCGCGCGGCGGTCACCCAGGCGAAGATGAAGGCGGCCTCCAGGTCGAACACCACGAAGAGGATGGCGACCAGGTAGAAGCTGATGGAGAAGCGCTTGGGCAGGCCGCCGGCGGGCGGCAGGCCGGACTCGTAGCGGTCGCCGCGTGGTCCGTCCCTTGTGGCGCTGCCCGAGGAGCGCCGGCACGACGAGCATGACGCCCAGCGTGACGGCGGCGAGCGCGACGTAGAGCGCGACCCCCAAGACGGCGTGCCCGCCGCGATCAGCATGCAGCCTCCTCAGCTCTTCCGCTGCGCACTACCCTCATAGTGCACCCCGATAACCATCCTGTCACTGCCCGGCGCGGGGGCCGTCTCGCGGCCCGACGCGCCGCCGTCACAGCAGGTACACCACCACGAAGATGATGACCCAGACGACGTCGACGAAGTGCCAGTAGTAGGTGCCGGCCGCCATCATGCCCTCGCTGCTCCGTGCGCCGGCCAGGAGGCCGAAGCGCTCGTCCCTGAACGAGCGGAACAACATGTAGCCCAGCAGAAGAAGACCGGCCGAGACGTGCAGACCGTGCAGGCCCGTGAGCGTGAAGAAGGTCGACCCGAGGACGCCGGAGGAGAGCCCGAAGCCGACCCGCGTGTACTCCCACGCCTGGCCGATCAGGAAGGCGGCGCCAAGGCCTATGGTCACCGCGAGGGCGGTGCGGAAGGCGCGCACCTTGCCCTTCCTGTAGTTCACGAGGGCGAGGTGCGCCACGACGCCGCTGGCGATCAGGACGTCGGTGTTGAACGCCGGGAAGGCGACCTCGAGGTGCGGCAGGCCCGGCGGCGGCCACACCATCGCCATGCTGCGCAGGTGCAGGTAGCCCCAGATGAGCGCCCCGAAGAGGACGACCTCCGACAGGAGGAAGGTGAGCATGCCGGAGCCGGCCGCCGAGAAGCGCTCGCCGGGCGGCGCGGGGGCCTCCTGCTCCGGCCACCGCGCCCACGTCCAGAGCGCCATCACGGCGAGCAGGCCGATCGCGGCGGCGACCAGCACGAACGGCGCCCCGAGCAGGCCGATGCACACGGTCAGCATGGCGAGGGCGGCGAAGAGCGGCAGCGGCGTGTGCTGCTCCTCGAAGGCCGGCGCTGCCGACTGCGCCGCCTTCTCCTCCGGCGCGGCCCCCCGCGGCACGTCGCCGTCCACGAGGATCGCGCTCCCTGGGCGCACAGGGTGCTGAAGGTCCCAGAGAGGGCGGTCACTGAGGATCGGCGGCAGGGCCGCGAAGTTGCCCGGGGGCGGCGGCGACGTGGTGGCCCACTCGAGGGTCCAGGCCTCCCACGGGTTGTCGCCGGCGCGCTCGCCCACGAAGAGGCTGCGCAGGACGTTGACGGCGAAGAGCGCGATCGAGAGGCCGAGCACGTAGGCGCTGATCGACGAGATCAGGTTCAGCGTGTCCCAGCCGAGGCCGTCGGCATAGGTGTAGACACGCCGCGGCATCCCCATCATGCCGAGGGCGTAGAGCGGCAGGAAGGTCCCGCTGAACCCGACGAGCATCGTCCAGAAGTGCACCTTGCCGAGGCGGTCGCTCAGCATGCGGCCGGTCATCTTCGGATACCAGTAGTAGAAGCCGGCAAAGACGCCGAACACGGTGCCGGGGATGAGCACGTTGTGCAGGTGAGCCACGATGAAGTAGGTGTCCGTCACCTGCCAGTCGAACGGCACGATCGCCTGCATGACCCCCGAGATGCCGCCCACCGTGAAGAGCGCGATGAGGCCGCACACGAAGAGCAGCGGCGTGTGGAAGCGCAGCGACCCGCGCCACATCGTGCCGAGCCAGTTGAAGATCTTCACGCCCGTGGGGATGGCGATCAGCATGCTGGTCGCCGCCATCAGCGTGTTGAAGTACGTGGGCAAGCCGGCTGCGAACATGTGATGAGCCCAGACGGTGAAGCTCAGGAAGCCAATGACCATGATCATGATGATCATCGTGGTGCGGCCGAAGAGCGGCTTGCGCGCGAAGGGCGGCGTGACGTCGCTCACCATCCCGAACACCGGCAGGATAAGGATGTAGACCTCCGGGTGGCCGAAGAACCAGAAGAGGTGCTGCCAGACGATCGGGTCGCCACCGGTGTCGGGGTTGAAGAAGGTGGTCCCGTACTGGCGGTCGAGGTAGAGCATCCCGAGCGACGCCGTCAGGCTCGGGATTGCCATGATGATCAGGAACGAGTTGAGGAAGGTCGCCATCGAGAAGAGCGGGATCTGCCAGAAGCTGAGGCCGGGCGCACGCAGCTTCAACGTGGTGACGACGAAGTTGACGGCGCCGAGCATCGACGAGATGCCCAGGAAGGTGAGGGCGACCGTCCAGAACGTGACCCCGTCGTGCGGCGAGTAGGCCTTCTCGCTCAGCGGCGCGTAGCTGAACCAGCCCGTGTCGAGCGCGCCGCCGAACAGGAAGCTGCTGTAGAGCAGGAGCCCCCCGAAGAGGAAGATCCAGTAGCTCAGGGCGTTCAGTCGCGGGAAGGCCATGTCCCGTGCGCCGATCTGCAGCGGAACGAGGTAGTTGGCCATACCCGACGAGGATCGGCATGCCGAAGAGGAAGACCATCGTCGTGCCGTGCATCGAGAAGATCTGGTTGTACGTCTCGGGCGCGAGCAGGTCGTTGTTCGGCTTGATGAGCTGCGTACGCATCAGCATCGCGAACGAGACCGCCGACCAGGAAGAAGCACGAGCGCCGTGAAGATGTACAGGAGGCCGATGCGCTTGTGATCGGTCGTCGTGAGCCACGCCGCCGATGCCGTGGGCAGGCCGCGGCGTCGTGGCCGGCGAGGAGCGCGGCGTCCGTCACTTCAGCCCCTCCAGGTAGGCCACCAGCTCGTCGAGCTGCTGGGCGGTGAGCGGCACCGTCGGCATGAGGTTGCCGGGCTTGATCTCTTGCGGGTCCTGCAGCCAGCGGCGCAGGTCGTCGGGCGTGTTCGTCGAGCGTCACGGCGGCGAGGCTCTCGCGTCCGCCGAAGTGCGTGAGATCCGGCGCCGTACGCCGGCCGCCGCAGTCCCGCGGATGGTGTGGCAGCCGATGCACGGCAGCTTGGAGATGGTCTCGGCGCCGGCGCTGGCCTGCGCTCCTGCCGGCTTCGCCGCGGGGCGCTGCTGGTTGGCGTACCAGGCGGAGAACTGGGCCGGAGACTCAACGATGAGCAGGAAGCGCATCTTCGCGTGCTGGTGACCGCAGAACTCGGAGCACTCGCCAAGGTAGGTCCCGGCCTTCGTGGGGACGAAGGTGAGCTCACGCACGTGGCCCGGGATCATGTCGATCTTGCCGCCCATCTGCGGCACCCAGTAGCTGTGGATCACGTCCTTGGACATCATCTCGGCCGTCACCTGGCGGTCCACGGGCACGTGGATCTCGTTGGCCGTGGAGAAGTCGCCGTCAGGGTACTCGGCGCCCCACCACCACTGGTAGCCGGTGACCTTCACCATCACGTTGCCGGCCGAGGTCGTGAGGAGCCCGGTGGTGCGGATGGTCAGGATGAGCAGGACCGCGATGATCACCGCGGGGATCAGCGTCCAGATGATCTCGATGGTCGCGTTGCCCTGCGTCTGGTCGACCTCGGAGTCGGGGCGCCGGCGGCGGTCCCGGATGATGGTGATGGCGAGGATGACCCACACGGTGATGGCCACGCCGCTGAGGATGGCGAAGACCGCGTAGGTGAGGTTGCTGATGTGGCGCGCGCCCTGGCTCTCGGGACGGAACATGGAGGGCGTCTCCTGGCCGCAGCCAGCGAGGAGGACAAGGACGACGAGGAGCGAGGAGAACGACGAGGGGCACGCGCGCCCTTCTTGAGCTCACCCCGGTCCCCTCCTTCCCCAGTAGCTCCCGCAGCACCCTGCTACCCCCATAGTGTGGCGCGAAAACCATTGCGCGAGGCCGCCTGAGGCGCCATTCGTCGGCACGGGCACACTATACTCCGCCACCCTCCGAGACAGGAGGAGACCCGGACGCGACGCGGACCTGCCGGTGCGTCCCTGACCCGCCTCGCACGCGCCCACCCCGTATGGGAGACTGGATGCCATGGACTACGTGAGGGCGGCGAAGCCGCGCGTCGTCGCGCTCTTCCTGCTCATCGCGGGCGCCGCGATGGCGCTGGCCGGCGGCCTGGGCGCAGCCCGCGCCGCCGGCGTGCTCGCAGCGCTCGCCTTGACGGTGGGCGGGGCGGCCCTGCTCAACAACTGGCTCGAACGCGACGTCGACGCCCGCATGGAGCGCACGCGGCGGCGCCCCACCGCGACCGGCGCCCTGGCGCCCGGTCGCGCCCTCGCCGCCGGGCTGACGGCGGCGATCGCCGGCCTCGCCGGCCTGGCCGCGACGGGCGGCCTGCTGGCCGCCGCCCTCGGCGCCGCCGGCGTCCTCTACTACGTCCTTGTCTACACCCTTCTGCTCAAGCCGAGGACGGCGTTCAGCGCGGTGCCCGGCGGCCTTGCCGGGGTCTTCCCGCCCCTGATCGGATGGGCCGCCACGGGAGCGGCGTGGAGCGGCGTGCCGGTCGTGCTCGGCGCCATCGTCTTCGCCTGGTCGCCGCCGCACTTCTGGGCGCTCGCCTATGCCCTGCGCGCCGACTACGCCTCCGCCGGCATCCCGACACCCGTGCTCGCGTACGGCGAGGAGCGCGCCCGCCTGCAGATCGTGGCCTGCGTGGCGACGCTGACAGCCCTGACGGTGCTGCCGGCCGCCACCGGCCTCTTCGGCGAGGTCTACCTCGCCGTCGCCCTGGCAGCCGGCATCGCCCTGTGGGCCGTGACGCTGCGCCTCATCCTCAGGCCGGTCCCACGCAGCGGCTGGGTCCTGTACAAGGCCTCGGGGCCGTACCTCGCGGCGATCGTCCTCGGCATGCTCCTGGATCAGCTCTGAGCGAAGCGCCGGCAGGATCATCGTCCTGCCCGACACAGGCGCCAGAGGAGCAGCGGGAGCCGCCGTGCGTGCCACGCGGGCCGAGGCGCCTACTGCAACCCCGCCACGTAATCCGCGAGGCCCTTGATCTGGTCCGCGCTGAGCTGGCTGCTGAAGGCCGGCATGCCACCGCCGCCGTTCGTGATCTGCGTCTGGATCTTCGCGAGATCGGCCGTCGTCAGCGGTCGCAGGTCCGGGCCCACACCGCCCTGGCCCTGGGCCCCATGACAGGCTGAGCAGAGCTGGCTGAAGGTCGCGGCGAAGTCCTGCCCGCCGGAGGGTGTGCTCGACGGCGACGCCGACGGCTGCGCGCTGGGCGAGCCCGTCGCCGACGGCTGCGCGCTGGGCGAGCCCGTCGGCGTCGGTGAGGCGGACGGGCTCATGCCGGGCGGCGTCGCGCTGCCGTACCCGACACCAGTCCCAACCTCGCTGCCACCCTGGCTGAACAGCAACACGAAACCGAGCAGGGCGGCGAGCGCGCCCGGCGCGATCGCGAGCCGCCAGCGCGACGGGCGCGCCGGCCGTGGCTCGTCGGGCGTACGCCGGAACACGACCCAGGTGAAGAGCGCCACGACAATCGGCAGGGCGATGGCCTGGCCGAGCAGCACCCTGATGACCGTCGGCTGCTCGATACCGAGCACCACGGAGAACACGTCGTTCCCTCCCGCGATCAGCAGCATGATGAGCGCCGTGGCCAGGCCGGCGCCGAAGGCGAGCCGGCCGGGGCGTTCGTCCGGCAGCGTGAGCACGTTGTGAATGCGGTTGTCGCGGGTCAGCACGGCATCGACCCAGGGCCACAGGAAGAGGAAGGTGAACAGGATCCCCGGGAAGACGACGGCGGGCCAGAAGAGCGCGGGCAGCAGGAAGCCGCCGATCTGCAGGTCCCAGCCGGGGAACATCCGCAGTCCCCCCTCCAGCCAGGTCGTGTACCAGTCGGGCTGGGCAAACGTCGTGGCGTGCGCGGCGTTGTACGGGCCGAAGAGCCAGACCGGGTTGATCTGCAGGAGGCCGCCCATGAGCGCGGACACGCCGAAGATCAGCAGGAAGTAGCCGGTGGTGCGGAGCGCGTACGCAGGCACCAGCGGCGTGCCGACGATGGTCCGGTCGTTCTTGCCGGGTCCGGGATACTCGGTGTGACGCTGGAACCAGAGGATGCCGAGATGGGCCGCGAGCAGGACGGCGATGAGTGCGGGCAGCAGGAAGATATGCACCGGATAGATGCGGGCGATCAAGCCGCTCGTCGGGAACTCGCCCCCGAAGAGGACGGAGGCGAGCCACGGGCCCAGGAAGGGGATCGACTGCGTGATCGAGTAGGCGATACGCAGGCCGATGCCCGACAGCAGATCGTCGGGCAGCGAGTACCCGAACACGCCGTTGCCCAGGACGAGCAGCAGCAGCCCGAGCCCGATCAGCCAGTTGATGCGGCGCGGCCGGCGGTACGCGCCGGTGAAGAACATGCGGAAGAGGTGCACCACGATGGCGGCGGCGAAGATGAGCGCCGCCCAGTGGTGGATCTGCCGCATGAGCAGCCCGGCGCGCACGTCGAAGCTCAACTGGACCGTCGAGCTGTACGCGTCCGACATGTGCACGCCCTGCAGGGGTGCGTAGCTCCCTTCGTACACGACCTCGGCGGTCGAGGCGTGGAAGAAGAGCGCAAGGAAGATGCCGGTCGCCACGAGGATGATGAAGCTGTACAGGGCGATCTCGCCGAGGAAGAAGGACCAATGGTCCGGGAAGATGTGCCTCAACTCCTCCCGGATCACCCTCGTCCCGCCGACGCTGTTGTCGATCCAGCGGGCGACAGAGGCCATGGGACCCCTGCGCCGGCTCTCGCCGGGCGGCGCCGCGCCGCGGGTCTCGACGGGGGCGCTCACGACGGCAGATCCCAGAAGCCGGGGCCGATCGGTGTCTGGAAGTCAGACTGGGCGACCAGCTCACCGGGTCCCTGGATGGCGAGCGGCAACTGAGGAAGGGGCCGCCCAGCCGGGCCTGAGATCGGCTCCGCCCCATTCAGCAGGTCGAAGCCGGACTGGTGGCACGGGCACAGCAGGATCTGCTGGTCGTCCTCGTATTGCGCCACGGGGCAGCCGGCGTGGGTGCAGACGCGCGAGAACGCGATGAAGCCTTCGGGGCTCCAGTCCTCGCGCCCGGCGACCGGCTTGAAATCCTTGTCCTTGATCTGCAGCACGACGATCTGCGAGTCGGCGGCGTCGGTGTGGCCCTCGGGGAAGGCGACGACCATGCCGCCCCTGGCGAACATCTCCCGGGTCACCGGCGTGCCGTCGGACGTGACCAGGCGGGCCCCCTCCGTCCAGGACGTCGTGAAGAGCTGCCGCTTCGGGCGCGGCCCTAGCGAGCCGATCAGAAAGAGCGCGCCCACGCCAAAGAGCCCGGCGGCGGCGACGAGCATCGTCGTCAAGAAGCGCCGCCTCGTCACGACGTTCACGTCCCGGCTGAGGTCGGCGGCGAGCGCCTCTTGCGCCTCCTCGTCGCCGGCAGGCAGCGGGTACGGCCCGGCGATGTCCCTGCCGCCGGCGAGGTCACGCCCCCACGAGGCGAGCGCCGCGCCGATGCCGCCCAGACTCAGCGCGAGGAAGCCGCCCAGCCACGGCGTGCCCGCATCGGCGAGGTAGGACCAGATGAAGCCGATGCCGCCGATGATGGCGGCCAGCAGCGCCGGGCCGACGAGCCATCCGCTGGAAGGCCGCCGGTACGGCTCTTCTTCGGTCTCGGCGAGCTCGCGCCAGGGGTCGGCGTCGCTCACGCGCGCTCCCTTCCCTTGCCCCATGCCAGCCAGACCGCGATAAGGATCAGCACGATGAGAAAGAACCACGCGACCGCGCCCTCGATGACGGGGCCGATGAAGCCGAGTCCGTTACCGCCCGGCGAGGCGGGCGTCACGATCTCCTGTACGTAACGAGTGATGGCCGCCTTCTGCCGGGCGTCGAGGGTGCTGGCGAACACCGGCATGGCAGACGGGCCGATCTCCATGGCGGCGAGGGCGTTGGCCGCCGGCATGCCGGCGAACGACGGCGCGTTCGGGGTGCGCGACAGCGCGCCGCCCCTGCCCGTCGCGCCGTGGCAGCCGGAGCAATAGAGGCGGTACCACTCGCCGCCCTCGCCGAGCTCGGCCTTGCGCGCCTCGGGGTCGGCCAGTTGCTGGGCGACGTACTCGGAGACGTTCTGGATCTGAGCGGCCGCCAGCGAACCTTCGAAGGCCGGCATGCCGCCGCCGCCGACTGTCACCTTCTCGGCGACGATGTCGGAGAAGGCGGCGGCGGCCAGCGTAGGTCCGTCCCCTCCCTTGCCTTCGCCCTGCGCGCCGTGACAGCCGGCGCAGACGGTCGCGAAGGTGTCGGCGCCGCTCTGGCCGGCAGCCGCGCTCTGGGCGGAGGTCGACCCCGACGGGCTCGCCGATGGACTGGACGGATCGGAAGAGGGACTAGCCGACAGGGAGGCGAGCGGCGAGGGCGTGGCTGATTCCTGCGCGGATGACGCCGGCAGGACGGCAAGAGCGGCTACCAGCACCGCCAAGCCGAGGCTCACTACCCCCGCGGCCCGCAGCGCCTTCGAGCTTCCCCGCTCCACGTGTCGAATCCCCCGTCCGTCGTGTGCGAACGCCTACCTATCCTAGTAGCCGCCGATGATAACCGTTCCAACTTCTTCGGGAAATGAGCGGCGACGTTAGCGTGGCCCGTCCACCCCCGCGAACTCGCCCTCGCGGGCGTGCAGCTCCCGCAGGCGGCTGTCGATGACCTCGTCGGCGGCTCGGGACACAGGCGCGTGACCCGTGACCGCCGTGATGAACGGGTCCTTCTCGAGTGCGTACAGTCGGGTCGGCACGACGGCCACCACCGTCGCCGTCCGGCAGCAGTCGCGGATCAGGGCGATCTCGCCGAAGCCGTCGCCGCGGCGCAGACGTGCGACGGGACGACCGCCCGACGACACCTCGACCTCACCGTCGACGATGGCGTAGAAGCGGTCGCCCTCGTCGCCTTCGCGGATGATCGTCTCGCCAGGTCCGGCCGCAATGGGCTCGAGCGCGCGCGCGAGACCCTCGAGCTCGGGAGCCGGCAGCGGCGAGAAGAGCGGGATCGACTTGAGCAGCTGGATCTCCACCTGAGGCACGTCGGCGGCGGCGTCGACGGCACGCAGGCCGCGCCACGTGACAGCGACAAGGGCGAGGAAGAGGAGGCATGTGCCGAGCAGGGCGGCGCGAGCGCCGCTCAGGCCGACCAGCACCGGCACCAGCACCGAGCCGATGGCGAGCCCGACGTTCATCAGCGACTCGAGCAGCGAGAACACCTCGGCCAGCACGGCCGGCGGCGCCGAGCGCTGCAGCAGGATCCGGCCGGTGACGTCGCACACCGTGCGACCCACACCGGCCGCCGCCACCAGCACGAAGGCGCCGAGCGCGGTCGGGTACAACCCGAGCACGCCCAGCGCCAGCGCCGCCGTCACCACGCCGGCGACGAGCGCCGGCACGAGCCGGCGGCGGGCGACCAGGAGCGCCGTGAGGATCACGCCGACCACTCCCCCGGCGCCGAAGGCGGCGTTCAGGTAGCCGGCGCCGGACTCCCCCATCCCGAGGACGTCGATGGCGAGCACCACGTAGAGGATGTCGAGGGCGCCGACCAGCACGTACATCGAACCAAGGACCCCGACGAGGAGCCGTACGGCGTGCTCGTGGGACACGGTCGCGATGCCGTGCCGCACCTGGGTTAGTAGGGAGACCTGCTCTTCGTCGCTCCGTCCCAGGGCGGGCGGGCCGGGGATCGAGAGCACGAGCGCGGCGGACACGGCCGCAATCGCCGCGAGCACGGCGATGGTCAGCTCCGGACCGCCGACGCCCAGGAGCACGCCGCCCAGCGCGGGCGCCACGAGGACGCTGCCGTTCTCCATCCAGCCGGAGACGACGTTGGCGGCAGTCAGCTCGAGAGGGGTGAACACGATGCCGGGGAGCAGAGCGGACTGCGCCGGACGCGGGACGGTGATGCCCAGATTCACGACAGGCGCCAGTACGAAGACGACGACGGGCGGCGCGTCGAGGTACATCGCAAGCGCGACGGCAGCTAGAGCGACGGCGATGACGACATATCCCGCGAGCAGGACCCTTCCGGCGCGGAAGCGGTCACCCAAGGCCCCGAAGAACGGTGCGAGGACGATCGACGGCACCAGCTGGACCAGGGCGATGAGGCTGGCCGCCGCCGCCCCGCCGTGGGCGTACGCGTAGACGAGCAGCGCGATCCACACGCCGAACTCCGCGGCGTTGAAGCCGGCAAAGGCGAACTCGAGCCGCAGGAGCGGCCGGTTGCGGGACAGTGTCCTGAAAGCGGACGCCGTAGACCCTGCCATCAGAGCGCGCCCTGTGATCCCCGCGGCCTCAGCTCCACCAGTACATCCCCCTCGCACGGCGCGCAGACCACCGAACGTTCAGTCTGTCTCTCTCGACTCTAGCCAGAGGGGCCAGACCAAGGCAAGCGGCGGCGGCAGAGCGGCCGCAGTCTTCGCGAGGCATGCCCGCCCCTCGCGCCGGCGCCTTGACGGCGAGCGACCGTGAACGCCTGCGCGGCGGATTGCGCGCTACACTCATCCGAGAGTGTCCTCGATGATCGCCGCACCCTCCTTCGCACGCCTGCGTTTCGCCGCCCGCCTGGCCGCCGGGCGCGCCCGTTCACGCCCGCTGATCCTCAGCCACCTGGTCACGCAGCGCTGCAACGCGCGCTGCGCGACCTGTCTGTGGCGGGAGGACGTGCGCGAGAAGCGAGGGCGAGCGGGTAACGGCCGAGAGGGAGCGCGCAAAGACCGAGAGGGAACTCGCGAAGAGCCGAAGGCGGCGCGCGAAAAGCCCGTCAGGGCGCGCGAAGAGTGGTCGCGGGCGCGCGCAGAGCTCGACGACGACGCCGTGCGCTGGCTCTACCGGGAGGCCGGCGGCATGGGGTTCGCCCAGTTGGTGGTGTGGGGCGGCGAGCCGCTGCTGCGGCCCGGTCTCCCAACACTGCTGAGCGCGGCCAAGGACGCCGGCCTGCTCACCACCGTCATCAGCAACGGCTGGCTCGCCGGCGCGCGCTGGCACGAGTTGCGCGGCCTCGTCGATGCGCTGATCCTCAGCGTCGACGACGTGGGCGAGGCGCACGACCGGCTGCGCGCCCTCCCCGGTCTTTTCGCCAGACTCGAGAGCTTTGTCGAAGACCTGCGGTACGACCCGCTGCGCCCCGCGCTGCTCGTCAACACCGTGCTCTCGCGCCTCAATCGCGGGGCGCTGCGCCGCGTCGCCCCGCTCGCGCAGCGTTGGGAGGCCGGTCTCTACTTCTGTCCGATGGAGACCGGCCAGATGCAGGCCGCCGGGTTCAGCGGTGCCAAGAAGGAGCTCGCCCTGCCGGCTGCGGAGTTGCGCGCGGCAGCCGGCCTCGCCCGCGAGCTCAAGCGCGCCGGCTATCCTCTGCTCGCCACGCCGCAGTACCTGGACCTGCTGGCTCGCGACCCGGACGTGACCGCCTACACCTGCCGCGGACCACGCGCCGTGCTGACGGTCCAAGCCGACGGCGCCGTCCGCGACTGCCTGCGCTCCGATCGGCCGCTCGCCAGCATCGCGGACCTGCGCGCCTCCGGGCGGCCCCTCGCCGCGGTCCTCGACCTGCCCCGCCGCCGCGAGATCCTCGCCGACTCAGCGAGCTGCACGGCCTGTAACAACGCCGACGTCGTCGAACTCTCCTGGCTGTGGGACCTCCGCCCGTCGATGCTGCTCAAGGCGGCACAGCTCACAAGCCTGTAGCGGCCGCCTTACTCGGACTCAGGTCGCGCGTAGTACGCCACGCGCTCGAGGTACACACCGTCCGACCTGGCCTTCACCAGCCCGGCGCCCTCGTATGGCGCGCCGAGCGTCCGCCACCAGCCCCAGGTCGTCTCCTCGCCGTCACGCTCGCCGGTGAACACATCCGTGATCGCCTCGTAGCCTTCCGGCGTGCCCTCAGTCGCAAACAGGTCTTCGAGGTACGCCCCGAACTCATCCTTCGTGAACCGCCCATCCACAGGGTCGTCGTGCACGAAATCGTCGGTCACCGCGCTCATGACCATCTGCGCGTCGCCTCGTCTCCAGCCTTCGAGCCAGAGCTCCACGTGTTTGCCCATCCCCGCCTCCCTTGGTGATGATGTCGAGAGCATTAGCCAGCAGACTGGCCGGCCGGCGCTCGCCTCCCAGGTGGGCCGGCCGGCCGAGCTTCTCGACCGCGACGTTCCTTTCCGTGGTCAACCGCTCCTCTGAACCCTTCTCGCCGGACCGCCAGGCCGGAACCGGATCGCCGGACGATCCAGCGAGCGGGATCCGCTTGCCCGCCCCAAAGCCGGAGGCGGCACCTCAGTACTTGGTCCTGACGTGATCGCTGTAGATGGTCTCGCGGGCGATCTTGCCGTCGCGGATCTCGAGGATCGTGACGCCGCAGACGGTCGGGCGCCTGCCCCACTTGGTGTACTGGTCGGGGAGGCCTGCCGGCGGCCTCCCGCCCTCTCGGTCGGTGCGCTTCCACATCACGGCAGCCCAGCCGGGGCCCGCCGCCACGCCCACCGTCCGGAAGCGCACGTCCTTGAGTCTGAACATCTCGGTGTGCGCCGCGACGGCCGCCTGCGGTCCTACATAGCGCCGATCGCGCGCCGTGTCCTGGTAGACCACGTCGCCGGCGTAGAGAGGGGCGAGCCGCTCCGGGGCGAGCGCTCGCAAGGCGGACATGTAGGCGGCGGCCAGCGCCCGACTCGCCGCCTCCGTGTCAGCTGGCGCCGGTGGCGTCTTCAGCGGCTCCGGCGGATACGCGGGATACTCAGGGGCTGCATCGTTGTAGTAGAGGTAGTCCGAGACGATCTTGCCGTCGCGCACCCCAAGAACATCCGCGCCATAGGCAGCGCCATTGACCTCCTCCTCGACGACGACGGCGTGGGTGCCGACGAGCTCCGAGCGCGGCGTGCTCGTGAGGGGCCCCAGGACGAACCAGTAGTTGTAATAGTCGGAGATGGCCTTGGTGCCGATCCTGAGGTCGCCAATGGCGCGGTCCTCGAACCGGGCGTGCCTCGCGAACAGCCCGACCAGCCTCCGGAACCCGCTGGAAGTCCTGGCTGTAGAGAGCGCGTCGGCATATGCGGCGGCCACCTGCGCCACCGTGGTCGGGCTGGTGACCGGAGAAGCACCTCCTTGCGGACCTGCCGAGGGGGCCAGGGCAGACGTTGCGGACGGCGACGCAGCGGAGCCGCTCGAGCCACCGCAGGCCGCGACTGCGAACGCGCAGATCACGACCAGCGACGCGTGCACGAGTGTGATGGCTGCGCGTTCCTGGAATCCTCCCGGCCACTTCATGACCTGCCCCTCTTCCCATGACCCCTTTGGCTTCTGTTGGGCCGATCCGAGAAGACATGAAGACCGGCTCGCGAGGCGGTCTCGCCAGTGCCCCCAGTTCATGGTGGCTGCGACGTGCCGGCGGCGGATCACAGCTCCCGAATGACGTTCTGCTCAGGAGCCTCGTACGGGAAGACTTGTACGCCCGATGGGTCGTGGCAGCAAGCGTTTACTCACACTACCTTCCGGTCCGACGACAGTCGGCCGTCCTTTCCATGGCGAGGTACAGCCGAAAGAAAGCGCGTTGAGCGCGACACTCTTGGCGGACTTTGGCAGAGAGCACGCGGGTGCAAGCCGTGGGGCGTCATCAGAACCGCCGCGATACGGGGAAAAGCTGGTGGCGAGGGCCAGAATTGAACTGGCGACACCATGATTTTCAGTCATGTGCTCTACCAACTGAGCTACCTCGCCACCGAGGAGAAAGAGGCCCCGACAGGGGCCCGGCAGAGCAGAGAGATGCTAGCGGCGAGGCCGGGTGCGGTCAACCGCACCCGGCCTCGCCGAAGCATCAAGAGCAGCCTCCGGTCGAGCGCCTCTTCCCCACCGAAGCCGCGCCTCGTGTCGCGATCCGGCCTTCCTCAGGGCCACGCCTCGCGTCGCGAGCCGGCCCGCCTCGGCCGCCCGTCTCAGCCGGCTCGCCTCAGCCGCTGCTCGTATCGAGCTCCGACTCCTCCTGCAGGCGCTCGGGCACCTCATCGGGCAGGAACACCTTGATGAGGTCGCGCTCGCGCCCCGGCTCGAGCATGCAAAGGACATAGTCGCCCGGCAGGATCTCGGTCGTGCCGCGCACCACGTAGGCCTTGCCGGCCCGCATGATCGCGACGAGCAGCACGCCGTCGGGCAACTGGATGTCCTGCACGTAAGTGTTGGCGAACGGCGAGTTCTCACCGACCTCGAGTTCGACCAGCTCCATGTTCTCGCGACGCAGCGACATCAGGTGCACGAACTTGTGCACCGGCAGCTCGTGCATGATGAGACGCAACATGCTGGTCGCGGCGCAGATCGTCGCCTCCACCCCCAGCAGGTCGAAGGTCGGCTGGTTGAACGGGTTGTTCACCCGCGCGACGATCTTCGGGGCGCCGAACTTGAGCTTCGCGATCTGCGAGATGATGACGTTGTCCTCGTCGTCTCCGGTCACCGCGACGACCATGTCGGCGCGCCCGATGCCGGCCTTCTCCAGCACCCAGATCTCGGTGCCGTCTCCGAACACGAGGCTCTCGCCGAACTCCTCGGCTAGTCTGTTGTAGACCATCGGGCGCTGTTCGATCATGGCGATCTCATGGCCGATGGTCTGCAGCTGCCGGGCGGTGTTGCGGCCGACCTTGCCGGCCCCCACGATGAGCACGAACATGGCTCAGACCTCCGCCGGCTTGATCTCGCAGGACTCGACCGCCTGGAGCAGGAGCTCGCGGGCGTTCTTGGTCGGGCAGACGGTGCGGACGCCGGCGCCGGCGTACAGGTCGGCCCGCAGCGGGTCGTAGACGCGCGCGATCGCGCACGTGACGCCGAACTTCTTCTCGGCAACCTGCGTGATGACTATGTTCGTGTTGTCACCGTCGGTACAGGCCACGAACGCGTCGGCTCGTTCGATGCCCGCCGCGCGGAGCACCTCCCAGTCGAGCGCCGCTCCGGTCACGAACTCGCCCGGGAAGTCGTCGCCCAGCAGACTGAAGGCGTCCGCGTCCTCGTCGATGATGGCGACCTCCCAGCCATCGGCCGCCAACTGGCGCGCCAGGCCGGAACCTACCCGGCCACAGCCCGCGATCACTGCATACATCGTCACTCCTCAGGAACATGCGCCGGTGCGTCGCCACCCTCGCTCGAGCGGGGCGACGCACCGGCGCCGCTTTCGTGCGCGGCCGCCGGCATGCCGCCGCCGGCCGATCCCTCCGTAGGATAGTCCCGCGGAACGACGTTCACCAGCACCTCACAGGGTGCGTGCTGGAGGATGTAATCGATGGTGCGCCCGAAGACCCGCTCGCCGATGCGGCGCTTCTTGACGGACCCCACGATGATCACCTCGGACCGGCGCCTCTCCGCCTCCTCGACGATGGCACGCCCCACGCTGCGCGCCGTCACGACCACCGGCGTGAACTTCACCCCGAACTGCTTGGCGAGGAGCGCGGCGGCGGTGACCACACGGTCCGCCTTGTCGCGTTCCTCGGGCAGCAGCGCGTCCAGCGGCAGGTTGAGCGGGACCTCGATGACGTAGAGGCCGTGAACGGCCGAATCTTTCTCGGTCGCGAGCTGACAAGCCAGGACCATCATCTCGTCGGTGACCCGTGCCCCTGTGATCGGCACCAGGATCTGGTTGTAGTCGACGTCGGCCTGCATGGACTCGGGCATGGCGACGCGCGGCACGGTCTTCGTGAGCGGAAGGCCCATCGCGCGGCGGTACACGACGTAGACGACCATCCCCACCGCCAGCCAGCCGAAGGCGATCAGGCGGCTCTCGCTCTGGAAGGCGACGATGACGAGCCACACCGAGAAGGTCCCGAGCGCGCCGAACACCGCCGTCAACGGCACCGAGGTGCCGCGCCAGGGGATGTTCAGCGGGGCTCGCCACGGCCGCTCGAGCTCGGGCTCCCGGATGCGCAGGGCGATGACCGAGACGTGCGCTGCCGTGAACGAGATCATCGAGCCGAAGATGTAGAGGTCGGCGAGCAGCTGGGTGCTGCCCGGGATCATCAGCACCGATGCGACCCCGCCGAAGACCATGAGGGAGACCCAGGGGGTCATCTTCCGCGGATGGATGTGGGCGATGACCGAGGGGAGCTGGCGATGCTGCCCCAGGGAGTACGTCAGGCGCGAGACGCCGATCAGCCCGGCGTTCGTGGCGATCAGGAGGATGGTGGCGGCGAGGATGCCGACCCACGGCACGAGGATGCTCCGTAACCACCCGACCTCGTCGGGCAGGAACCGCACCAGTCCCAAGACGGGGTCCTCGACGTAGTTGGCGCCGAGCTGCGTGCCGTACAGACGGGTCACCTGTCGGCCGCCAACGGTCTCGATCTCGCCGGTGGGCTTCTGAGCCGGGATCACGTAGCCGTCCCCGGCCTTCTTCACCGGCACGTACACCGCCGTCCCCGGGTCACTCTCCAGGGCGTACGTCCCCTCCGGCTGCGACGGCACCACCTGGACGGGCACCGTCTTGCCCTTGGCCGCGTCGTAGGGCACGACGTTGTTGCCGACCTCCATCGCCGACAACCCGGCCAGCGGCATGCCGATGTAGACGACCATCACGGCGACGATCACCCAGTTGATGGCGCGGGGGACGTCGCGGCCCGGGTCGTTGGCCTCCTCGGCCATGTTCGAGATGGTCTCGATGCCTGTGTAGGCGACCGTGCCGATGGCCAGACCGTAGAGCAGCTGCCGCCACGTCGGCGCGAGGCCCCAGTGGATCTGCTCGATCAGGATGCGAGGCTCGAGCAGCAGGACCAGCGCGATCACCATGATGAGGATCTGGGTGGCGAGGTCCAGGAGCGCCAGCACGATGTTCAGGCGGGCCGCTTCCTTCAGCCCTATCACGTTGACGATGACCAGGGCGACCGTCACGAGGATCCCGCCGATCGCGTTGTAGGGCCAGTCGAGCAGGATCGGCCAGAACACCGAGAGATAGTGCGGCACGAACAGGGCCGAGATGGCGACGGTGGCCGTGTAGACGAGCATCTGGCCCCAGCCGATGCCGAAGCTGACCATCTCGTTGAAGGCGCGGCGGGCGAAGCTGGACGCGCCCCCCGCCTCGGGCAGAGCGGCAGTCGCTTCGGCATACGTCCAGGAGGTCGCGATGAACAGGACGCCGGTCACGATGAAGACGATCGGCGTGGCGCCCATCGCGTTGAGCGCCACGATGCCGAGCGCATAGTAGATGGAGGAGCCGACGTTGCCGTAGGCGGTGCTGAAGAGCGCCGGCACGCCGAGCACCTTGTGGAGGCTCTCGCCCTCTCTGTGCTTGCGCCGCGGCATCGTTCAGGGCGCGATCGGGAGCTTGAAGCCCGAGCGCGGACCGGGCGGGCGGGAGTCGTGCGCGTAGCGTTGACGGTCCAAGGCGACCATGGACCGGGATGGTATCAGTCGGGAGCGTCGCCTTCTGCGAGCGCGCCGAGCTCCTCGGCGGATCCCTCCATCGGATAGTCGCGCGGCACGAGGTTGACCATGACCTCACAGGGCGCGTTCCGCATCACGTACTCCGCGGTCTTGCCGATCAGCCGGTCCCCGACACGGCGCTTGCGCACCGAGCCCAGGATGATGACCTCCGAACGTCGCTTCTCGGCTTCTTCGACGATGGCCTTGCCCACACTGCGCGCCGTGATGATATGCGGCGTCAGCTTTACCTTGAACTGCTCGGAGATGAGCTGCGCCGCAGCGAGGACCGTCTTGGCCTGCTCCCGTTCGTGGGGAAGCGGCGCCTCCAGCGGGAGGGCGATGGGGACCTCGATCACGTAGATGGCGTCGATCCCCGAATCCTTCTCGGCGGCCAGCTGGCAGGCCAGCACCATCATCTCGTCGGTGATGCGCGACCCGACGATCGGCACGAGGATGTTGTCGTAGTCGATGTCGGCCTGCATGGTGCGGGGCATGACGACCCGACCCGCCGTGCGCGTGAGCGACAGCCCCTTTCGGCGCCGGTAGACGACGTACAGGACGACGCCCGCGGCCATCCACGCGAAGCCGATGATGCGCCCCTCGGCGTGCGTCGCCACGACCACGCACCACACCGCAAAGGTCCCGATGCCACCGATGACGGCGAGCAGCGGCAGAGACCCGCCCCGGAACGGGATGTTCAGGGGGGTGCGGAACGGGCGCCTCACGTCAGGCGCCTTGTACCGCAGCGCGACCACCGAGACATGCGCCGTCGTGAACGAGATCATCGCCCCGAAGGCGTACAGGTCCGCCAGCAGCTTGGGCTTGCCCGGTAAGATCAGGATGCAGGCGACGGTGCCGAACAGGACGATCGAGAGCCATGGCGTCATCCGTTTTGGGTGGAGCCGGCCGAGCACCGGCGGGATCTGGCGGTGCTGCCCGAGCGAGTAGGCGAGGCGTGACGCCCCGATCAGGCCGGCGTTGGTCGCGATGAACAGGATCGTCGCGGCGAGGATGCCGACCCAGGGTTTGAGGATGCTTCGCAAGAAGGACAGCTCGTCGGGGATGAAGGTCACCACTCCCTGCACCGGGTCTTCGAGGAACGCCCCCCCGAGCTGGCTGCCGTAGAGCTTGGTCACCCACTGACCGCCCTCGCGGTACACCTGGCCTGTCGGTTGCTGCGCCGGGATGACCCAGCGGTCCCCCCGTTGTTCGACCCCAAGGTAGACCGGCTGCGAGCGGTCAGAGGCGATCACGAAGGTCCCCTTGGGCTCGCCTGCGACCACCGGAGTGACGATTGTCATGTGGGTCGCGGGGTTCACCAGCAGGACGTTGTACTTCACCGGCATGGCCGAGAGTGCGACGAGCGACATGCCGATGTACACCACGAGCACGGTGCCCAGTACGTAGTTGATGGCCCTGGGCACGTCCTTGTCGGGGTCTGCGGCCTCTTCGGCCATGTTCGAAATGGTCTCGATCCCCGTGTAGGCGACGGTGCCGATCGAGATGCCGTAGACGAGCTGGTGCCACGTCGGGGCGACACCCAGGTTGACCTGATCGATGAGGAGCCTCGGCGCGAGCAAGAGAAAGACGCCCACGACCATGACGAGCACCTGGGTGGCCAGGTCCAGGACGGCCAGGAAGATGTTGAGGCGAGCCGCTTCCTTGATGCCGATCACGTTGATGATCACGAGCGTGACGATGACGATGATGCCGCCGATGGTGTTGTAGGGCCAGGTCTTCAGGACCGGCCAGAAGACGGCCAGGTAGTTCGGCACGAAGAAGGCGGAGATGGCGATCGTGACGATGTAGTCGAGCATCAGGGCCCAGCCGGCCCCGAAGCTGACGAACTCGTTGAAGGCGTGGCGCGCGAAGCTCGAGGACCCGCCCGCCTCGGGGATCATCGCCGTGGCCTCGGCGTACGACCAGGCGGTCGTCATGAAGAGCAGGCCCGTGAGGATGAAGACGAGCGGCGTGAGGCCGAGAGCGTAGGCCGCGACGACGCCCAGAGCGTAGTAGATCGAGGACCCGACGTTGCCGTACGCCGTGCTGAACAGGGCGGGCACGCCGAGCACCCTCGTCATGCTCTGGCCTTCCCGTTGCTTGCGTCTCGCCATATCAGAGGTAGCGGAGCCGCAGGACGCCGAGGACCACCAGCAGCACGCCGGCGATCAGCTGGATGGAGAGCGGCCAGAGACCACCCGACGCACCCCTCACGATGAGGAGCCCGCCGAGCACCAAGAAGGTGATCGAGAAGATCTGTTTCGTCTTGTGCATATCACGACAACGGCCGGCGCCGCGGGCGCCGGCCTGGATAGCGAATCTACCACCGCGACCTCGCAGGCACAAGCCGATCAGCGGGCAAAATCCCCTGCTGACGGACGGAAACCGCCGGCCGTCAGGGAGGCCCTCCGGGACGCCTCCCGACGCCTCAAGGACCCGTGAAGAATGCCACGCGGCGCATCAAGAACGCGTGAAGATGCGAGGGCGGCCGCACACCGACGAGGGCGGCGGCACAACGACGAGGGGCGGCGGTGGCACAACGACGAGCGGGGCGGCACAACGACGAGGGGGATGGCACAACGACGAGGGGGCCGGCGCCCGTTCGGGCGCCGGCCCCCTCGCACGTGCTTCGCGCCGCCGTCCTACTTGATCAGGAACGGGATGACGAGCAGGGCGACGATGTTGATGACCTTGATCATCGGGTTGATGGCGGGACCGGCGGTGTCCTTGTAGGGGTCGCCGACCGTGTCGCCGGTGACGGCCGCAGCGTGGGCGTCGGAGCCCTTGCCGCCGTACTCGCCGTCTTCGATGAGCTTCTTGGCGTTGTCCCAGGCGCCGCCGCCCGAGGTCATGCTGATGGCCATGAAGATGCCCGTGATGATCGTGCCCATGAGCACGCCGGCGAGCATGAGGTAGCCCTTCTCGCGGAACACGAGGCCGACGACGATCGGCGTGAGCACCGGGATGGCGGCCGGCAGCATCATCTTGCCGATGGCCGTCCTGGTGACGATGTCGACGGCCTTGGCGTAGTCGGGCTTGGCGGTGCCGGCCATGATGCCGGGGATCTCGCGGAACTGGCGGCGCACCTCTTCGACCACCTGGCCACCGGCCTTGCCGACAGCCTTCATGCACAGCGAGGCGAACAGGTAGGGCAGCAGGCCGCCGAGGAACAGACCGGCGAGCACCCATGGGTTGTCGATCATGAACGCCAGGCCGCCCTTGAACTCGTACTTCTCGAGGAAGTGCTGCTGCAGGTCGAGCGTGTAGGACACGAAGAGGATCAGGGCGGCGAAGCCGGCCGAGCCGATCGCGTAGCCCTTGGTGATCGCCTTCGTGGTGTTGCCGACCGCGTCGAGCGGGTCGGTGGTGGCGCGCACGCTCTCCGGCATGTCCGCCATCTCGGCGATGCCGCCGGCGTTGTCGGTGATCGGGCCGTAGGCGTCGATCGCGACGATGATGCCGGTCATCGAGAGCATCGACATGACCGCCACGGCGATGCCGTAGAGGCCGGCGAGCTCGTAGGTGACGAGGATGCCGGCGCCGATGCAGATCACCGGCAGCGCGGTCGACTGCATCGAGACGGCCAGGCCCTGGATGATGTTGGTGGCGTGGCCGGTGGTGCTGGCCTTGGCGATGCTCTTGACCGGGTTGTAGCGCGTCGCCGTGTAGTACTCGGTGATGACCACGATGAGCGCGGTCACGACGATGCCGGTGACGGCGGCGAGGAAGAGCCGGTTGACGCTCGGGATGCCGAACGCCGCGGCGCCCTTGCCGCCCATCATCCAGTAGGTGACGGGGTAGAACAGCGCGATCGCGATGACCGCGGCGGCGCCGAGGCCCTTGTAGAGCGCGTTCATGATGTTGTTGCCCTTGCCGAGGCGCACGAAGAAGGTGCCGATGACGCTGGCGATGATCGACACGCCGCCGAGGACGAGCGGGTAGAGGATCGCCGGCTTGTAGGCGGCCTCGCCGCCGACGTGGATCAGGAGCCCGCTCTTGATGCCGGTGATGCCCCAGCCGACGCGGAAGCTGAGGAAGGCCAGCAGCATGGCGGCCACGGCGGTGACGGCGTAGGTCTCGAAGAGGTCGGCGGCCATGCCGGCACAGTCGCCGACGTTGTCGCCCACGTTGTCGGCGATGACGGCCGGGTTGCGCGGGTCGTCTTCGGGGATGCCCGCTTCGACCTTGCCGACCAGGTCGGCGCCCACGTCGGCGGCCTTGGTGAAGATGCCGCCGCCCACGCGCGCGAAGACGCTGATCAGCGAACCGCCGAAGCCGAGCCCCACGAGAGCCGCCACGTCGCCGGTGATCCAGTAGTAGCCGGAGACGCCGAGCAGGGCGAGGCCGACGACGAGCAGACCGGTGACCGAGCCGCCGCGGAAGGCGACCTTGAGGGCAGGGGCGAGACCGCCGCGGGCCGCCTCAGCGGTGCGCACGTTGACGCGCACGCTGACCATCATGCCGATGTAGCCCGCAGCCGCGGACAGGCCCGCGCCGACGAGGAACCCGACGGCCGCGTGCCAGCCGTAGGTCCAGTCCTTCTCGAGGCCGAGGGCCACGAGCAGGATCACGAACACGACCGCGCCGACCATGGCGATGGTGCGGTACTGGCGGTTGAGGTACGCCTTGGCGCCCTCCTGCACAGCGCCGGCGACCGACTGCATCTTCTCGTCGCCGGCCGGCAGCTTCATCAGCCACGAGCGCAGCACGACGCCGTAGACGACGGCCACCAGGGCACAGATCACCGCGATCAGCACCGCGTTTTCAGTGACGAAACTCCCCACGTCCACTCCTTTCGGCGCCGGCGGTCGCCCGCCGGACCCCACGTGAAGTCGCCCGGCGGACGCCGGGCGACGATCAGCTCCTCACGACCGCGGCCATGGCCTCAGCCGAGGTACTTCCCGATCAGCAGGTCGAGCTTCTTCTTCGTCCCCTCGGGGATCAGCTCGGCCGGCGTGTTGATGGCATACTCGACCGCGTGACGGCAGCCGCAATCGCGGTGAAGGTCCAGAGCCGGCACGACGCGACGGACGATGGCCTGCGCCGTCTCCACGTTGCGGCGCACGTTCTCGAGCACCTGCTCGAGGGTCACGTCCTCCTCCCCTTCGTACCAGACGTCATAGTCGGTGACAAGGGCCATGGTGGCGTAACAGACCTCGGCCTCGCGCGCCAGCTTGGCTTCCTGCAGGTTCGTCATGCCGATGATGTCGAAGCCGAGCTGCCGATAGGTGTTCGATTCCGCGCGCGTCGAGAACTGCGGGCCTTCGATGCAGACGTACGTGCCGCCCGAGTGCACCGTGGCGCCGGTCTCGCGGGCGCCCTCCACGATGCGCTCGGAGACGTACGGACAGAACGGGTCGGCGAAGCCCATGTGCACGACGACGCCCTCGCCGAAAAAAGTGCTGGGGCGCGCCTTCGTGCGGTCGAAGAGCTGGTCGGGCACGACGATGTCGAGCGGCCGGAGCTCTTCGCGCAAGCTGCCGACCGCGCTCGCCGACAGGATGTACTCGACGCCGAGCTTCTTCATCCCCCAGATGTTGGCGCGGTAGTTGACCTCGCCGGGCAGGATGCGGTGACCGCGGGCGTGCCGCGGCAGGAAGGCGACCGGCACGCCGCCGATCTCGCCCAGGAAGTAGGAGTCACTCGAGGCGCCGAAGGGGGTGTCGATCTGGATCTCGCGGGCATTCTCGAGCAGCTCGTAGAAGCCGGAGCCCCCGATCACACCCACCTTGGCAGCGTCGGTCTGGCTCATGTGCCCTCCTCCCGTCCAGCCGTCAGCCGCGCGCGAGTATATATGGCGGCTTCCGGGCGACAAACTCGGGCCCGGGGGCGCCGGCTGGGCGCGGCCGGCGGCGCCGCCCGGCTCGGCCCGCAGGGCCGGCTGCCGCCGCCGGGAGCAGCCGGCCAAGCCTGCCGTCGTCTGCTCCCCGCGGACGTGGACGCCGGGGCCTGCGCCGTCCCGGCCGGGAGGCCGGGACGGCGGGCGACCCGGCATCCCCGCCATGGTATGTTTCGTGCGTACCTGGGGCTTTCTGTGGAGGCAGCGCCAGCCGCCCGGGAAAGGAGTCTGTAGTGCCCAAGAACAAGGTCGTCCCCATCGAAGAGGCGATGTCCCACATCCAGTCGGGGATGAGCATCGCGGTCGGGGGCTTCATCGGCCAGGGTGACCCCCTCACGCTCATCGACTACATGAAGACGATGGACGTGAAGGACCTGACCATCTACGAGAACGACGCCGGCTTCAAGGAGCGCGGCACGGTCGAGCTCGTGAAGCAGGGCAAGATCAAGAAGATCGTGGCGAGCCACATCGGCACGACGCCCGAGATCGGCAAGGCCATGAACGAGGGGCGGCTCGAGGTCGAGGCCACCCCACAGGGCACGCTCGCCGAGATGATGCGCTGCGGCGGCGCCGGGCTGGGCGGCTTTCTCACGCCCACCGGCATCGGCACGATCGCCGAAGAGGGCAAGCAGATCATCGAGCTCGGCGGCCGCCGCTACATCCTCGTGCCCGCGGTGAAGTGCGACGTCGCCATCGTGCGCGCCCACCACGGTGACACGTGGGGCAATCTCATCCATCGCGGGACGTCGCGCAACTTCAACATGCCGGCCGCGATGTGCGCCGACTACGTCATCGCCGAGGTAGAGAACCTCTACGGGCTCGGCGAGCTCGATCCGAACGCTATCCACACGTCCGGCATCTTCGTGGACGCCGTGGTCCGCACCGAGCTGCTCTACAGCACGGGCCAGGGCCACAGCCTCTGGTGAACCGGCGGCGAGGAGGAAACAGACATGGCTGACGACCTCAAGAGGATCATCGCCGCCCGCGCCGCGCAGGAGCTCAAGGACGGCCAGATCATCAACCTGGGCATCGGACTGCCGACGCTCATCGCCAACTTCGTCCCCGACGGGGTCGACGTGATCATCCACACCGAGAACGGCGCTATCGGCGTGGGGCCGCGGCCGGTCCACGGCTGCGAGGACACCGACCGCCGCAACGCCGGCAACCAGCCCATCACGCTGCTGCCCGGCGGCTCCTACTTCGACTCGGCCACGTCCTTTGCGATGATTCGCGGCGGCCACGTGGATGCGACCTTCCTGGGTACCCTGCAAGTCGACGAGAAGGGCAACATCGCCAACTGGATCGTGCCGGGGAAGATGCTGGCCGGCATGGGCGGCGCGATGGACCTCATCACGGGGGCGAAGATCGTCCACATCGTGACGGAGCATTGCTCCAAAGACGGCACCTCGAAGCTGATGAAGGCGTGCACCTTCCCGCTCACCGGCGCCGAGGAGTGCGACGTGATCATCACGGAACGAGCCGTCTTCCGCCGGTACGCCAGCGAGGGCTTCGTGCTCGAGGAGGTCGCCAGCGGCTACACGCTCGACGACATCGCCGCGTGCACCGACATGGCCTATACGGTCGCGGAGAACGTGAAGCTCGACGCGTACGGCGGCGAGGTCGAGGAGAGCGAGCAGCCCGGGGCGGTCTGCGTCTGAGGGTCTTGCGCGGCCGGCAGGGTACTCAGTACACCTCGGGCACGAACGTCTGCGACTCGATCGGCGGCCGCACGTACCCCTTGTCCGGCGGCCGCTCCGGCAGCTTGATGTCCTTGGGCAGGACGTCCTCGTAGGGGATCTGGTTCAGCAGGTGCTGCATCATGTTGAGCCGCGCCCGCTTCTTGTCGTCGGCGTTGACCACCCACCAGGGCGAGTCCTTCGTGTCGGTGTAGCTGAACATCTCGTCCTTCGCCTTCGAGTACTCCACCCAGCGTAGACGGCTCTCAAGGTCCATCGGGCTCAGCTTCCACTGCTTGAGGGGGTCCTTCACGCGCGCCTGGAAGCGCTTCTCCTGCTCGTCGTCGCTCACGCTGAACCAGTACTTGAGGAGGGTCATCCCGCTGCGGATGAGCATGCGCTCGAACTCCGGGCAGGTGCGGAAGAACTCCCACACCTCGTCCTCGGTGCAGAACCCCATCACGCGCTCGACGCCGGCGCGGTTGTACCAGGACCGGTCGAAGAGGACCATCTCCCCCGCCGCCGGCAACTCCTCGACGTAGCGCTGGAAGTACCACTCCGTCTTCTCGCGCTCGCCCGGGGTGGGCAGCGCGGCGATGCGCACGACGCGCGGGTTGAGGTACTCGGTGAAACGCTTGATCGTGCCGCCCTTGCCGGCCGCATCCCGCCCCTCGAAGATCACGGCGACCCGCAGGCCGGCGTGCTTGATCCACTCCTGCAGCTTGACCAGCTCGACCTGGAGCTTGTGCAGCTCGGCCTCGTAGGTGGCGGTGTCGAGCTTCTTGGCCTTCGACGCGTGCTCGCCGCGCTCGTCCTTGTGCTCGTCCTTGCCGCCCTTGGATTTCTCCTGGGCCATCCCGGGCCTCCTCCTCGCGTCCCGCACATGATACGCCTTGCGGTCTTGCCGCCCCGGCGACCCGGCGTGCGTCCGGGGATTGAGGAACGTCCGCGAACGGTATCGTAGTGGCGCCTGACCCACGGAGCAGCGCCGTGTCCCACGGAGGAGCGCCGTGACCCATCCAACCGGAGCGACCGGATGCCAGAGCTCAAGGAGCGCTTCAGCCGCAAGCAGTGGAAGGACTGCTGCGGCAAAGGCTGCAAGAAGTGCGAGATCGCCCAGACCTACATCGACGAGTACGGCAAGAAGAAGGGCCTCGACAAGCTCAACGAGGACCGGGCCGCCGTGAAGAAGGCGAAGAAGGGCGGCAAGAAGTCGAAGAAGGCCGCCGCGAAGAAGTAGGCGACGGCCGCAGGCGGGAGCCGCCGGTGAACGACCGGGGCGAGGCGGGACGCGCAGTGCGCGATGGGGGCGAGGCCGGCGTGCCGGCCTTCATCGACATCGGCACCAACTCGGTGCGCCTCCTGGTGGTCGGGCTCCACGGGAGCTCGTGGAGCGTGCTGACCCAGCAGAAGGAGGCGGTGCGCCTCGGCGAGGGCGAGTTCGGCGACGAGCCCACGCTGCAGGCGGCGGCGATGGACCGGGCGGTCGCCGTCGGGGCCCGGTTCGCGGAGCTGGCCCGGGCGCACGGCGCCCACGAGATCACCACGGTCGCCACGGCGGCCGTGCGCGAAGCCGCCAACCGTGACGTCTTCGTGCGCCGCATGCGCCGGGAGGCGGGCCTCCTTGTCCACGTTGTCTCAGGCGCCGAGGAGGCTCGCCTCATCTTCCTCGGCGTGCTGAGCCGCGTGCATGCCGGCGACCGGCGCCTCCTTGTCCTCGACATCGGTGGCGGCAGCACGGAGCTCGCCATCGGCGGGGCGCAGGGCGCCGAGGCGGTCGAGTCGATGCGCCTCGGCGCCCTGCGCCTGACGGCCTCCGGGCCGCAGAGCGGCGATGGGCCGGTGTCCGGCGCCGACTACCGCGAGCTTCGGCGCCGCGCGGAGCTGGCGCTGGCGCCGCTCGCGCGGCGCCTCCAGGGCCTCCCCGTCGATCTCGCCGTGGGCACGTCCGGAAGCGCCGTGAGCCTCGCGGCGGTGGCCGCTCGCACACTTCTTGACCAGGCGCCCGCCGCCGAACAGCCGCTGTCCCGCGCCGACCTGCGCAAGGTCGCCAAGGCACTGCGCACCCTGCCGCTCGACGAGCGGCGCAAGGTGCCGGGCCTGAACCCGGCGCGCGCGGACATCGTCGTCGCCGGCGCGGCGATCCTCGAGACGGTCATGGAGATGCTCGGGCTCCGCACGATCACGACCCTCGCGAACTGCGGCCTGCGGGAAGGCCTGCTCATGGACCACCTCGCCCGGCACGACCACGGAGCGGCCGCCGGTTCGGTGCGCGAGCGCAGCGTGCTGCACCTCGCGCACGTCACCGGCGGCGACGACGTGCACAGCCGACACGTCGCCGCTCTGGGCGAGCAGCTCTTCGACAGTTCCGAGGCTGCCGGCCTCCATGACCTCGGCGAACTCGCGCGTGACCTGCTCCGCTACGCCGCCCTCCTGCACGACATCGGCAGCCTGCTGAGCTACAGCGACCACCAGCGGCACACCCACTACCTGATCCGCAACGCCGATCTCCTCGGCTTCGACCAGGAAGAGATCGCGGTGATGGCCGCGGTCGCCTTCTTCCACCGCAAGGGCCTGCCGCGCGCCGGTCACGAAGTGATGCGCGCGGTGGACCCGGGCGACCGCGAGATGGTGCGCTGGCTCAGCCTCTTCCTGCGCCTCGCCGAGGTGCTGGACCGCGGCCACGCCGGCGCCGTGGCAGAGGCCACGCTGTCCAGGGACGCCGCCCGCGAAGTGGTCCTCACCGTCCGGCCGAGGGGCGACTGGCGCTTGGAGCAATGGGGCCTGCAGAGCCGGTCGGGCGCGCTTCGCAAGGCACTGCGGGCCGATTTGCGCCTCGCCGTCGCCGCAGAAGACGGAACGGTGCGGGACCTCGGGATCCTCTGATCGCACCGCCACGACTGGCCGCGGACGCCGCCGGCGTCCCGCCGTCAGATGCCGGCGATGAGGTTGGCGAGGTCCTTGCTGAAGACAGGCCCGCCGACCGTCGGCCAGACCTCCGGGAACGTGAGCACCAGCCGTTCCATCTCGTCCTGCCGTGCCGTCAGGTACCGCGAGACGTCGGGCGCGACGATCACTTCGGTCGGTCCCGGCAGACGATGCCCGTCGTGGCGCCACGTGCCCCAGGTCAGGTAGTCGCGCAGGATACCCGTAGTGACGACGCCGTCCTGCAGGTCGCCGAGGTGATCCTGGAGGCTCTTCACGTTCTTGATGAGGGGACGCGCTCCCGGACCCAGGACCTCCTCGAAGAACTCGAGCGTGTAGCGGAGCCCCTTGCACGAGATGCGCAGAGCGTGGAAGCGCGGCAGCGGCGTCTCAAGCCCGCCGAGCTGCCCGTCGAACGCCCAGACGAGGCCCATGTCCTTGTAGAGCACGCCGGGCAGGACCTGCGAGACGAGTTGCGGCCGCGCCTCAGCGTGTGCCGGCGCCAGGGGCAGGACCGGGCCATCCAGCAGCTCGGCCGTCCTCTCGACGAAGGTGCGGTACTTCTGGCCGTCGAGGTAGCGCACCATGCGCTCACGCTGCCGCTCGCGCTCGTCCCGCCAGGCGGCCAGCAGGCCCTCGAGCTCGCCGACCGACGCCGGCAGACCATCGAGGTAGTGCTCCGTCTTCTCGCCGAAGACGTCGAGGTCGCGCACGGCGCCTAGCGAACGGCCGGTGCGGCGCAGGCCCTTCAGCACCGGCCGCAGCACGTCGGGGTCCAGGTAGTCCGCGAACACGCGCAGTGCCATGCGCATCCGCCGCGTCGAGACGCGCATGTCGTGCAGCTCCTCGATGTCCTCGCCGAGGCGCGTGCCCTCCTCGTGGGCCAGCATCTTGGCGAAGTGCAGGCGGAGCGTCTTCACGGCCGCCTCGGTCATCGTGTCGTCGCGAGTGATCGCCGGTCGTTTGGGCAACGCCGCGGGCTCCTCCGGGAGAAGCTCGACGCCCTCCAGCTCCGGCGGCGCGTCGCCCTGGACCGCCAGCAAGCCCGCCCCGTAGATGGCCAGGCCCTCGCGCCGGTAGCGGGCGAGCCAGTAGCGGACGCGGCGCGCCGAGAGAGGCGCGCTCGATCCCGCCTCGGTCTGCGTGGCCCCCTGATCGAGCCTCAGCAGTGCGCGCGCGCGCCGCGCGACGGCGCCCTGCGCGGCGGCCATGGCTTCGTGCAGGCGGCGCTCCTCCGCCGCGAACAGGCGGCCGTCAGTGTCATCGCCCGTCTGATCGGCGTCACCTTCGTGGGCACCGGCCTGCGCGCGTCCTTCCGCGAGCTCGAGGGCCCGCGCAAACTTGGAGCTGCCCTCGGGCATCAAGTTCCAGCGCTCGCGCAACTCGGCGGCGAGCGCGGCGAGGTCGGCGTCGTCTCCCTCGCCGCGCGTCTCGACCTCCACCTCGAACCAGAGCACGTCGCCTCGGCTCGACCCGGCCCTCACCCGGTCGAGGCTGAGCTCTGCGACCTCGCGGCCGTCGCGCTCGATGCGGCGCGCGAGGCGCTCCTGGCTCAGGGCGAGCAGAGGCTCGAGCGGCTGCCCGGCCGCGATCTCCTCGACGCGCGCCCGCAGGTCTCCCGCCGGCCACTCGTCCACCGGCACGTCGGCGGCGACCAGCATCTCGAGCTCCTCGCGGCGCAACACACCGCTCTCGTCGGAGGCCAGCTGCTTCAGAGCGAGCTTGACGCCATCGGAGGTCTCCCGGCGGCGGAGGTAGTAGCCGGCCGCGAGGAAGGCGCCCGACGCGGTGTCCAGAAAGGTGTCGCTGTCGTGGCGGCGCTCGCCGGCGTCGACGTCGTAGCCGGCGAGCGCCGCCACCGCCTCGAGGCGCGCCAGCGTCGCCTCGTCGGGGACGCGGAACTTGGCCTCGACCTCCACGGCCTCAGGCTCCCAGAAGCGGCGGCGTGAGAAGCCACGCCAGCACGCCGCGCTTGAGTGAACCCTCGGCGAGGTCGACCCTCGCCAGCCCGCCCTTCTTCATGGCCACGGCGCCGCCCCCGATCAGCTGGCCGACGGCCTCGCTGAATTCAGGCTCGTGCCCCACGACCATCAGATAGTCGGCCTCGGGGTGCGCCGCGGCGATCTTTGCGAGGGCGCGCAGGTCGAACCCGTGCGCGAGGCGCTCGTCTTCGGTGACCACGTCCTGCAGGCCGAGCACCTCCGCCACAATGTCGGCCGTCTGCCGCGCCCGCACCAGCGGACTTGTCACGATCGCCTCGACCGAGAGGCCCAAAGCCTTGAGGGCTCTGGCCTCTTCGCGCAGCTCCTCCGCGCCCTCGGGCGTGAGCGGACGCAGCCCGTCGTCGCCCGTCCAGCCCGTGCGCGACGCCGCCTTGCCGTGGCGGAGGAAGTAGACCCGCCTCACGACGCCGACTCCTCGAGACACGCTACTTCGCGTGCGCGGGCGACGAACCACTCCTGGGCGTTCAGCCGCCGCTCGCCGGCCGCCGGCCACACGTGTTCCCAGGTGCCGTCCGCATGCAGCACGCGCGTCTTGAGATCGTCGGCGAGGTAGGTGCCGAGGATCTCGCCGCGCAGGCGCTCGCGGATCGCCGGGTCGAGCACCGGGAAGAGGATCTCGACCCGGCGGTTCAAGTTGCGCGGCATGAGGTCGGCGCTGCCGAGCAGGACCTCCTCGTCGCCGCCGTTGCGGAACCAGTAGATGCGGCTGTGCTCGAGGAAACGGCCGACGACGCTGCGTTCGGTGATGTTGTCGCTCACCCCAGGCAGCCCGGGGCGCAGGCAGCACATGCCGCGCACGTTGAGCTCCACCTTCACGCCGGCCTGCGAAGCCCGGTAGAGCCGCCGGATCATCGGCTTGTCGACCAGCGAGTTCATCTTGAAGATGAGATGGGCCTCCTCGCCGCGGCGCGCATGCTCGATCTCCCGGTCGATGCGCGCCTCGATGCCCTGGCGGAGGTTGATCGGAGCGACCAGCAGCTTGCGGTAGACGCTCGCCATGCCGCCGCCCGTGAGGTGGTTGAAGACGAGGGCGGCGTCGGCCCCGATCTCCTCGTCCGCCGTGAGGTAGCCGAGGTCGGTGTATTGCTTCGTGGTGACGCTGTTGTAGTTGCCCGTGCCCAGATGCGTGTAGCGGCGGATGCTGTCGCCTTCGCGGCGCACGATCATTAGGGCCTTGCAGTGCGTCTTGAGGCCGATGAGACCGTAGACGACGTGGGCGCCCTCACGTTCGAGCGCCTTGGCCCAGCCGATGTTGCTCTCTTCGTCGAAGCGGGCCTTGAGCTCGACGAGGACGGCCACCTCCTTGCCGTTGGCGGCCGCCTCCATGAGCTGCTCGACGACCGGGGCGTTGCGGCCGACCCGGTAGAGCGTCTGCTTGATCGCGAGCACGTCCGGGTCGGCCGCCGCCGCGCGGAGCAGCTCGACGACAGGGTCGAACGAGTCGTACGGGTGGTGGAGCAGCACGTCGCGCTGGCGGATCGCGGCGAAGAGGTCAGACCCTTCGACACCGTCGAGGGGCGCCGGGACGCTCTGCACGAGCGGCGCGTATTTCAGGTCGGGGCGATCGGCGCTGGCCGCGTCCCACAGGCTGCTCAGACCAAGCGGTGACGGGACCTCGTAGAGGTCGCGGGGCGTGAGGTCGAGGTTCTCGATGAGGATGTCCCGCACGCGCTGCGGCATGGTCTCGTCGATGCTCACCCGGACGACCGAGCCGAAGCGGCGGCGCCTGACGAAGCGCTCGATCGTCTCGAGCAGGTCGTCGGCCTCGAGCTCCTGGATGGCCAGCTCCGCGTCACGGGTCACGCGGAAGGGGTACGACGCCACCGTCTCGACGCCCGGGAAGAGCGTGTCCAGGTGCGCGGCGATGATCTGCTCGAGCCACGTGTACCAGGCCTCGGGGGCGGCGGAGTCGGCGGAGGCGCGCCGGCGCGCCTTCGCCTGCGGCGGAACGGGCACGAGCCGGGGCAGCGATTTCGGCACCTTCACCCGGGCGAACCGTTCCTCTCCATTGACGTCACGCACCAGCACGGCGAGGTTGTGGCTCATGTTGGAGATGTGCGGGAAGGGCCGTCCCGGGTCGAAGGCCAGCGGCGTGAGCACCGGGAAGACGTGCTCGCGGAAGTACGTCTCGAGGGCGGCGCGCTGGTCGTCGCCGAGCTGCTCGTGGTCGACGATGTGGACCCCGGCTTCATCGAGCTCGGGCAGCAGCTCGGCGAGGCACTGGCGCGCCGCCTTCATGATCCCCCAGGCGCGCTCCTGGGTGCTGGGCAGCAGCACCTGCGGCGTGTAGCCGTCGGCGGAGGCCTCGGTCACGCCGGCGTCCACCTGCTGGCGAAGGCCGGCGATGCGGACCATGAAGAACTCGCCCAGGATCGAGCCGACGATGCCGACGAACTTGACCCGCTCGAGCAAGGGGTTGAGCGGGTCGCGGGCTTCGTCGAGCACGCGCTCGAAGAAGTCGAGCATGCTGAGCTCGCGATTGACGTACAGGGTCGGATCGCGCAGATCAGCGTCGGCCTGCGCCGCCGCCGCGGCATCCGGCAGGAACTCCTCGTACGATGCCTGCGTCGTCTCCTTCAGCGCTTCCCTGCCGTGATACTCGTCGGCGGGAGCGTGCCGCCGATCCCCGCCTCTCACGTGGTCCTCCTCGGTCGCCGGCGCCTCAAGAGGGCGCCACAAGGTCCCTGGCCCGTGGCGCGGCCAGGACCGCGCCACGGGGGCGCATCAGTATACGCCTGGATAGTGTGCCCAAGGTTACGCGCGAGCGCACTGAAGGAGGAACGCACGGCGGCCGGGCCCGCCCGTGTGGAGCCGACCCGGCCGCCTCGTGTCCCGTCCGTCTAGAACGCCAGGTTCTCGACGCGCTCGACGCCCGGCACCACGTTCTTGAGGTGCCGCTCGACGCCGTTGGTCAGCGTCAGCTGCGACATCGGGCAACCTGCGCACGCGCCCTGGAGCCGCACCTGGACGACGCCGTCGTCCTTGACGTCGACGAGCTCGATGTCGCCGCCGTCGGCCTGCAGCGCGGGGCGGATGTCACCGAGCGCCTTCTCTACCTGCTCCTTGATCTCTACCATCCCTTCACCTCCTCCCCGCACTGCCGGCGGCCGCGCCGGTCGTGCCGGCGGAGAGCCGCCTGACCAGGGCCGCGAAAGTGGTGGCGTCGAGCTGCTCTTCGAGCGCAGCCTCGACGCCACCCCAGAAGTCGTGCGTGTCGCAGTGCTCGTCGCCGCAGCGTTCTACCCGCCGCCGGCAACGCCGCAACAGCACCGGACCCTCGACCGCCTCGTAGACCTGCCGCACCGTGATCTCGTCCGGCTGCCGGACAAGACTCACGCCGCCGCGCGCGCCCCGGTGCGTACGCACCAGATCGGCGCGCGCCAGCTCCTGGAGCACCTTGCTGAGGCAGGCGCCGGGGATGTGCTGCGCGTCGGCGATGACGCTCGTCTGTACGACGGCGCCCGGCTCGTGCCGGGCGAGCTCGCAGACGGCGCGGACTGCGTAGTCGGCCTGGGTCGAGAGCTTCACACCGACAATCTAGCGAAACTGGAAGACTTTGTCCACTTCATCACAAGCGAGGCCGGGCGCAATGGCGCGCGACAGAGGTCGGAACCGGTGCACTCGGGGGGCCGGCGATGGCCTCGGACGAGCCCGGCTCAGGCGACTCCGGCGCGGCCGGCCCCGCCCGGCTTCAGAGCTCGTCGTAGGCCCGCTCCACGTTCTCGCGATGCGCGTCGCGGTACGTCTCGTCGAGCTCCACGCCGGACCCGAGCAGCTGCGCCGGCGGGACCTCGACGTCGTCCCGTTTCGCGCCCGCCTGCTTCTGCGCGGCGACGGCTTCGTAGAGACCGCTGATGTAGCGTTCGTTGAGGTCGATCAGCTCCTTGCCCATGGTGGGGCCGTGGCTCGGCACGATGCGTTCGGCCGGAAGCTGCTTCAGCTGCCGGAGCGTCCGCACCCAGGTGTCCCTTCCGTCGCGCTGGGAGAAGCTCGGCAGCGGATACTCGAGCGTGTCTCCCGCGAGCAGCACGCGCGCTTTGTCGAGGTAGACGACCACCGAGTCTTCGCTGTGGCCGGGCGTGTGGATAATGCTGAGGGTCTCGTCGTCGCCCGCGTAGTTCAGCCGGTCCCCGAAGGTGATCGTCGGCAGGGGCACGCCCTCGCGCGGCGGCGGCGGCATGCGTTCCGAGTAGCTCCTCATCTGCGCCTCGATCAAACGTCCGCAGGAGCGATGCGCCACGATGTCGTGGTCGGCGAAGGCCGCGTTGCCATAGACGTGGTCCCAGTGATGATGGGTGTTCACGACGACGACGCGACGGCCGGCGTGCCCCTCGACGAAGGCCCGTACCGGCTCGATGCTCGCCGGGTCCATCAGGGTGTCGACGACGAAGACGCGGCGCCGCGTGACGACCACGACACTGAGCGTCGGGAAGCCCATCGCCACGACCTCGTGAGCGACGATCCCCGAGCCGAGATCCTTCATGTCGACCTCCCCGCCGGGCGCCGGCTAGAGCTCGTAGAGCCCTTCCGGCGCCGTCGTGAGCGCCTCGAGCCCATGCTCGTCGACGCAGTACGTGTTCTCGATGCCGATCGCGCCCAAGCCCGGCAGCACGAACTTCGGTTCCAGCGCGAAGACCATACCCTCCTCGAGGGCCACATCGCTCGCCGTGAGCACGGGCAACTCGTCGAGCTCGACACCCACACCGTGTCCGATGAAACGCACCTGCCCGGGGCCGTGGCCCATGAAGCAGTCGCCCAATCCGGCGGCCGTCGCCGCAGCCACGGCCGCCTCGTAGAGCGCGCGGCACGTGACACCGGGCGCGGCCAGACCCGTGACCAGCTCCTGGATCTGCAGCGCGACGCGATAAGCGTCCACCAGCGCGGACGGAAGCTCGCCCAGCGAGAAGATGCGGGTGAAGTCGGCGATGTAGCCGTTGCGAACGGACACGAAGTCGAGGACGACGGGCTCGCCCCGGCCGATGCGCCGAAAGCTCACGCCCTGCGCGACCGCCGGGCTCAGGCCCGTCCCGGCGAGCGGCGTCTCGAGGTAGCTCGCGGCGCTCCCGCTCACGCCCGTGAGGAGCTGCCCGTAGAACATCTCCTGGTTGAAGCCGCGCATGCGGATGATGCCTTCATGGCCGAGGCGCCTCGCCTCGGCCTCGACGCGACCCGCGAACGCGGCCTCCGTGAGTCCCTCCTCGAGCAGCTCCGGGACGAGGGCGCAGACCTGGTCGGACATCGCGGCGGCGGCGCGGATGCGGTCGATCTCCCAGGACGACTTCACGGCGCGCTGCCGCACGATGTCGGGGCCGACGTCCGCGAACGCAGCGCCGGCGAACAGGGCCTCGAGGCGTCGGAACTGCCCGACGGGCAGCACGTCCAACTCGAGGCCCAGCCGCTGCGGCAGCGCGCCGTACCGTTCGGCGACGAGCTCGGGCAGCGCCCGCGCGCCGGAAAGCTCGGTCACCTCAAGCGGCGACTCCAGCCGCGCTCTCTCCACGAGCTTGCGCGTGAAGAGCGTGACTTCGCCCTCCGCCGGCACATACAGGTACGACTGCTGAACGGTGCCGGCGTAGTAATAGAGATCGGCGTTCTGGAGCACGAGCGCCGCGTCGAGACCGCGGCGCGCCAGCACCGTGCGAAGTCCACTGAGACGCCGCTCGACTTCGTCCCGCGGCGTCCGCACCGCGCTGGGCTCGACGAGAGGCGCGCTCATCGCGAGGACCCTCTAGAGCGCCATGGTCTGCGTACGCCAGACGATGACGGCGAAGATCACGGCGAGGATCACGCCGATCGCGGCCAGCGTGTCGTTCGACCACTTGCCGCGGGGTTCGCCCGCCCCGGTGAACAGCAGGGCGGCCATCACGGCCCCGCCACCGAGCAGGCCGCCGACATGACCCTGCCACGAGATGCCCCGGAAGGCGAAGCTGATGACCAGGTTCAAGACGATGATGAACGCCATGTTGCGGAAGAGGGCCTGGGCCATCGGGTCACGTTGCCGGAACATGAACGAGTAGACGCCCAGCGCCGCGAACAGCCCGAACACGGCGCCCGAAGCTCCGGCGGTGACGACGTAGGGCGCGGAGAAGACCAGGACGAAGGCGGAACCGGCAAGGCCGCTGATGAAGTAGATCAGGAGGAAGCGCGCCCGACCCACGAGCGCCTCCAGGTAGCTCCCGACCACCCACAGGGCCCACATGTTGAACAGGATGTGGATGATGTTGAAGTGCAGGAACATGCTGGTGACGAGCCGCCAGTATTCGTGCCTTTGCGCGACCCATGCGGGCACGAGGCCGCCCATGTCGGCGAGCCGTGCCGCCGAACCCGTCGCGCCCAGGGCGAGCTCGATGAGGAAGATCACCACGTTGGCGATGAGGAGGGCGCGCGTCGCCTCGGCGCGGCCGCTGCCCATGAAGCTCCCGGACCAGCGCGAGCGCATCTGGCCGCGCGTCACGACCTTGGCCCGTCCCTGCTGCTTCTGTTGCTGCCGCACGCACTCGGGACACCGGAAGCCCACGGGCGCCGGGATCATGCATTCGTGACAGATGGGGCGACCGCAGTTCGAGCACGAGACGCCGGTCTCGCGGTCGGGGTGGCGGTAGCAGCGCTTGACGTCGATGTCCTCAGGGAGGCGGGTCTCGAAGTCCGGGGGCAGACCGGGGCCTGGCGGGGCTGGGGTGGTGCTCATGACCGTCTCTCTTCCGTGGACCCGATGGCGTCAAACAGCGCCCGGAACCAGTCCGGCAGGCGGCAGGGACGCAGCGTCGCGGGATCGACGGCGGCGTGCCGCGTCTGACCCGTGGCGATCAGCTCGCCGTCTCGCGTGACCTCGTAGTCGAAGGTGAAGCTCGAGCGGCGTACTTCCGCAGCCCAGAGCGTGACCGTCAGCAGGTCGTCGAGCCTCGCCGGCCGTACGTAGCGCACGCGCGCGTTGGCACAGGGGAACACCAAGCCGCGTGCTTCGGCTTCCCGGATGGGCAGGCCGAGGGCGCGTAGCAGCTCCACGCGCGCGACCTCGAAGAAGGCCAGGTAGTTCGCGTAGTAGCACACGCCGGCGGCGTCCGTGTCGGCGTAGCGCACGCGGACGTCTGTCGAGAAACGGGAAGCGGCCGGAGACGTGGTCACGCGAAAAGTGTAGCAGAGCGCGGGCCGGGCGCGGCCGGCGGCCCGGAAACGACGACGGGCGGCCGGGGCTCGCTGCCCCGGCCGCCCGTCTCGCGGCCGGCCGCTCAGCGCCCGGCCGCCACGCGTCAGGAGACGATCAGGCCCACGCCACCTTGGCGGCCTCGTCCCAAACGCCCATCGCGTAGTCCATCGCGTCGTCGGGGATGTTGAGCGGCGGCAGGAAGCGGACGCAGTTGTCGTACATGCCGCACAGCAGGGTGAGGACCTTGCGCTCGATGCAGGCGTTCTTGAACGCGGCCGCGGCGGCGGGGTCGGGGTCCTTCGTGCCCGGCTTGACGATCTCGATGGCGTCCATGAGACCGAGCCCGCGCACCTCGCCGATGTTCGGGTAGGTTTCCTGGAGCTTGGTGAAGAAGCCGCGAAGCTTGTCGCCCTGCTTCGTGGCGTTCTCCATCATGCCTTCATCCCGGATGGCGTCGATGCCGGCCATCGAGGCGGCGCAGGCGACGGCGTTGCCGCCGTAGGTGCCGCCCATCGTGCCCGGCTTGCACTTGTCGAAGTACTCGGACTTGCTGACGATGGCCGAGAGCGGGAAGCCCGAGGCGATGCCCTTGGCGATCGTCACGATGTCGGCGGTCACGCCGTAGTGCTCCATGCAGAACCACTTGCCCGTGCGGCCGAAGCCCGCCTGGATCTCGTCCATGATGAACAGGGCGCCGATCTCGTCGGCGATCTTGCGGACTTCCTGGATGAACTCTGCCGGCGGCACGATGAACCCGCCCTCGCCCTGAATCGGCTCGATGAGGATCGATGCCACTTGGTCCGGCCAGCATTCGGTGGTGATGACCTTGCGCAGATCGGAGATCGCGAAGTCGACCGGGTCCTCGCTGGCCGGGGTGCGGTACGGATATGCGTAGCGGGCGTGGTAGACGCCCCCCGGGAGCGGCTCGTAGTAGCCGCGGTACTGGGCCTTGGAGCAGGTCAGCGCCATGGCCATATGGGTGCGCCCGTGGAAGGCGCCCTTGAAGGCGATGGTCACGGGCCGCTTCGTCGCTTGCTTAGCCAGCTTGACGGCGTTCTCCACGGCCTCGGCGCCCGAGTTCACGAACAGGACGTTGTCGAGGTCGCCGGGGACGATCTCCACGATCTTGTTGGCAGCGTCCACGACCGTGTCGTTGTAGAACATGTTCGCCTGCGCGTGGACGATCTTGTCCATCTGCGCCTTGGCGGCGGCGATGACCTTCGGGTGTGTGTGGCCGGTGTTGACCACGGCGATGCCGACGGCCATGTCGAGCCACTTGTCGCCGTCCTTCGTCCAGAACCACGACCCCTCGGCGTGGTCGGCCACGACGGGGGCGAAACGACCAGTCACGGACGGGACGACTTTGTACTTGTCTGCCATCGATGGACCTCCAGAGTGACGCTGCTGACCGTATGACGCGGAGCACCGGCCGCGTCACGTCATCGAGATGGCGGCGGGCGGCCACGAACAGGGTCTGGGCGATCCCTGTTCTCCCCACGACTCCGGCGAGACTCTAGCAGAGCCGCGCGACGTGCCCACGTACAGGCCTACGCAAGCGGGGTGCGTCCCAAGGTCCCTCTTTGGACAACCTGTCCAAGGCCCCCCATTTGACGCGCACCCTTTCAGGGCAGAGACTTGTTACAGATTTCACAGCGTTCCGTCCGTAACGCTGTGCTCCCCGGCCGAAGGAGCCTCGACAGGTGGTCTCACGCAAGAGCGTCGCCAGGCTGAGCCTGTACCGCCGCCTGCTCGCGTCCCTGCGGCGAGACGGCGTGACGCACATCTACTCTCATGAGCTGGCCCGTCACGCCGTCGTGAGCGCCGCCCAGGTGCGCCGCGACCTCATGGCCATCGGGTACTCGGGCAGCCCGACCAAGGGCTACGACCTCGACCTCTGCCTCGAAAGCATCGGCGCCTTCCTCGATGGGTCGGCCCGGCAGGAAGTGGCGCTGGTCGGGGTCGGCAACCTGGGGCGCGCCGTCCTCACCCATTTCGCCGAGGCGAGCCCGTCGGTCGCCATCGTGGCGGCCTTCGACCGCGACCCCGCGCTCGCCGGCACGAGCGAGCAGCACATCCGCATCTTCGACGCGTCGCGCATGGAACGCATCATCCGCGACCTCGGCATCGAGATCGCCGTCATCACCGTGCCGGCCCAGAGCGCTCAGGACGTCGCCGACGTCCTGGTCAGGGCCGGCATCAAGAGCCTGATCAGTTTCGCACCGGTGCCCCTGCGCCTGCCCAACGACATCTTCGTGGAGTACATGGACATCACGGCCGCCCTGGAGTCGGCCGCGTACTTCGCCCGCCTCGGGCGGCGCGACGTCGCGGCCGCCGACGAGAACGGCGAGATCGGACCGATGGTGAAGGAACTCGAGACTCTGCTTGCGAGGCGAGACATGAAACTGGAGGAACTGGCGGAAAGCATCGGGGCACGTATCGTGGCGCCAGGCAAGCCGGACGGCACCGACGTCGCCAAGGTCTATGCGGGCGATCGTGTCAGCGACCTGCTGAACGAGGCGTCCGACAAGACGCTCCTGGTGAGCAACCTGGCCAGCGTGCAGATGCTGCGCGTGGCGGAACTCATGGATGTGCCCGGCATCTGCTTCGTCAACGGGGTCGAGCCCGACGAAGACGTCTGCGCGCTGGCGCGCGAGAACGGGACCCTGCTGATGATCTCGCCCGCAGGGGTCTTCGAGACCTGCGGGCGCATCTACCAGCACGTCGCGGCCGACGCGCGCGCCTGAGGATCATGGAGCGGCTCACCTACGACATCACGGCAGGCGACTTCGGCGGAGCGGGGTCGGCGTCCCGATCCCTGAAGCAGCACCTCAAGCGCATCGGCGCGGACGCCGAAGCGGTGCGGCGTGCAATGATCGCCGCGTACGAGGCCGAGATGAACGTGGTGATCCACTCCACCGGCGGCGTGCTCGAAGCGATCGTGGCGGGCGACCAGCTCGACGTCGAGGTGATCGACCGCGGGCCCGGCATCCCAGACGTCGAGCGGGCCAGGCGCGACGGGTTCTCGACCGCCTCCGCCGAGGCGCGCGCGCTCGGGTTCGGCGCCGGCATGGGGCTGCCGAACATCGAGCGCAACAGCGACCGGCTCCGGGTCACCTCCACGGTCGGGGAGGGCACGCGCGTCAGCTTCAGCATCGTGCTCGGGCAGCAGCAGGCCAATGGCGAGCCGCGCTGGTCGCTCGATGTCGTCCCCGACCTGTGCCGCGACTGCCGCCGCTGCGTGGTCGCGTGCCCGACCAGTGCGGTGCGCGTGCGCGCCGGCGCTCCGACGGTGCTCAAACACCTCTGCGTCGATTGCGCCTGCTGCATGGCCGCCTGTCCCCCCCAGGCGCTGACGCTGCAGGACGCGGCCGGCGACGCGGCCGGCGACGCGACGGTCCTCGTCGTGCCGCCGGCCGTGCTCGCCGGCTTCCATCCCTACGCCCAACCGGCCACCGTGCTCGCCGAGCTCCGCACGCTCGGCTATGAGGAGGTCGTCGTGACCGACGGTCACGAAGAGGCACTGCGGGTCGCGGCCGGCGAGCTCGCCGCCCGCGAGGGGCAGCGCCTCCCCGTCGTCAGCCCCGTCTGCCCCGCCGCGGTCAACCTCATCGAGCTGCGTTTCCCGGCGCTGATCCCCCACCTCGCGCCGTTGGCCTCACCCCTTGAGGCGGCGCTGCTCGAGCTCGGCGAAACGGAGGCGGCCTTCGTCGTGTCCTGCCCGAGCCAACGCACGGCGCTGCTCGCCCAGCAGGCGGTGCCGCAGCGCCGGCTGCTGCGCCCGCAGGCCCTGCGCGACGCGCTGCTCCCCCACTTGGCGGAGACCCCCGCCGCGACCGATGCTGCGGCCGGGTCGGCGCTGGCGAGCGGCCCCGTGACCACTGAGACGACCAACCTCACCGCCCCTGCGGCGGAGCGTGAGGGCAAGAGAGCCGCGTACGGTCGCGCTGCCTCCGACCCCGCCACCATGACCGGGAGCGACGGCGGCGTGACCGGGAGCGCGGGCGGCGCCCACGACGGCGACTCCCTGGTGGTGACCGGCGCCTCGCACGTGATGGACGTGCTCGAACGCCTCGAGAACGGTCTGCTCACCGGCATCGCCGTGGTCGAGCCCTACCTGTGCGAGGGGGGCTGCTTCGGCTCGCCGTTGCTCGCGGAAGAGGCCCACGTCGCCGCCTGGCGGTGGGCGCGCGCCGGCGGCGCCTGCTTCGGCGGCGAGCGCAGGTCGATTCGCCCGTCCCCAGGCCTACAAGCCGCGTCCCGGCATCCGCCTCGACGCGGACATGGCGGTCGCCATCCGGCGACTGGCCGAGCTCGACGAGACCACGGCGGCGTTGCCCGGCAAGGACTGCGGCGCCTGCGGGGCGCCCACCTGCGCCGCCTTCGCCGAGGACATCGTGATGGGGCGCGCTGACCGCTCGCTCTGCCCGTACGTGACTCCCCAAAAGGAGGGTGTCGCATGAAGCTGGATCAGATCATCGTGGAGCTCGGGCTGACCGGGCTCACGCCCGGGCTCGACCAGGCCGGCGAGGCCGAGGTCGTGCGCGGCTACGCCTCGGACCTGCTGAGCGACGTGCTCGCCCACGCCCCCGTCGGCGGCCTGCTCGTCACGCTGCAGGTCCACCTCAACGTGGTGGCGGTCGCGAGCCATGCCGACCTCGCCGCGGTCGTGTTCGCCGGCGGCCGGCTGCCGGAGGACGACGTGGTACGCAAGGCTGTTGAGGAAGGCGTCGCCCTCTATGCAGCGCAGGCCGACACGTTCGACGTCGTCGGGCGGCTGTACGCGCTGGGCGTGCGCGGAAGCGCCGCCTGAGAGACGGATTGAGAACGGACGGACGACACGACGACAAGGATCGGGAGCTGACGGCGCTTCATCACGGCGACGCGACAGGCGAGGGACGGCACGAGATGACGACGGCGACGCGAGAGGCCAGGGACGGCACGGGCGTGAGGACGCTCGCCGCCGACCTGCACCTGCACACGGCTCTCTCGCCGTGCGCCGCGGACGAGATGACGCCGCCTGCCATCGTGGCCGCGGCCCTGACGCAGGGACTCGAGATGATCGCGGTGTGCGACCACAACAGCGCGCGTAACGCGGCCGCCGTGCAGGCGGCCGCCGACGCGCGCCTAGCCGTCCTCGCCGGCATGGAAGTCACGTCCGCGGAGGAGTGCCACGTGCTAGGCCTCTTCCCCGACGCGACCGCCGCCGAGGCGGCCGGCGCCGAGGTCGCCGCCGTGCTCCCCGAGGCGGGCGAAGGCTACGCACAGTACTTCGGCGAGCAGCCGCTGCTCGGCGGGGACGGCGGTGCCGTGGGCGCCGAGCAGCACGCGCTCGCCATGGCGACCACGCTCGACGTGACCGCCTGCGTCGCGCTCATCCACCGCCACGGCGGCCTCGCCGTCGCTGCGCACATCGACCGCCGCTCGTTCGGCGTCATCTCGCAGCTCGGCTTCTTCCCCGCCGATGCCGGCTTCGACGGCATCGAGGTGAGCCGCCACGCGCCGCCCGGGTCGCCGAAGGCGACCGAGGCGGCGGCCACCGGCCTGCCCCTGCTGCGCTCTTCGGACGCCCACTACCTCGAGGACGTCGGCGCGGCGCGCAGCCTGCTGCGTCTCGCCGCGCCGACCTTCGCCGAGCTTGCCCTGGCGCTCCACGCCGAGCGCGGGCGCGAGGTGATGCCCGATGCATGACCTCTCGCTCTATCTCCTGGAGCTGCTCGAGAACGCCGTGCACGCCGGCGCGTCCGTTGTCGCCGTCGAGCTCGCCGCGGAGCGCGAAGCCGACCGCTTCACGATGCGCGTGGAGGACGATGGCCCGGGGCTGCCCGTGAGCCAGGACGAGGCGCTCGATCCGTTCTTCACGACGAAGGACGGCGGCAAGGGCGGTCTCGGCCTCAGCCTCTTCCGCCAGGAGGCCGAGGCCGCCGGCGGCCGCCTCGTCCTCGGCCGTTCCGCCGAGCTCGGCGGCGCGGAGATCGATGCGGTCATGAGCCTGACCAACGTCGACCGCCCACCCCTGGGCGACGTGGCCACCACCGTGCTGACCATGGCCGCCACCAACCCCGGCGTCGACTTCAGGGTGACGCTGAAAGACGGCGACGAGACGACGGCGCTGAGCGGCAGCGAGCTGCCGGGCCGGCTGCCGGACCTCGTCGCCTACCAGGAGGCGCTGCGATGACGACCGTCGTCATGACCCTGCCACACGGCGCCAGCGCCCGGGCCTTTGCATCCAACCTGCGACCTTTCGTCGCGTTCAACTCGAGTGAAGGAGAGCCGCATGACTGAAGACGCGAAGCCGTGCGCAGGCTGCGCCGAGGAGCCCACGGAGGAGGAGCTTCTCGCGCGTCTCGACACGGTCATCGCCGACTACCGGGGCAAGCCCGGGGCTCTGATCCCCGTGCTCCAGCTCGCGCAGGGCGTCTTCGGCTACCTGCCGGAGGTCGCCCTCAAGCACATCGCCCGTGAGCTGCGCAAGCCGTACAGCGAGGTCGCCGGCGTGGTCGGCTTCTACTCGTTCTTCACAACCGTGCCCCGCGGCAAGCATCTCGTCCGCATCTGCCTCGGCACCGCCTGCTACGTGCGCGGCGCCGTCCAGGTGCTCGATGCCTTCAAGAAGGAGCTCGGCATCGACATCGGCGGCACCACCGAGGACAGGGAGTACTCGCTCGAGATCGCCCGTTGCTTCGGCGCCTGCGGTCTCGCCCCCGTCATCACCGTGGACGACGACGTCCACCACCGCGTCAAGCCGAAGCGCATCGGCGAGATCGTCGCCCAGTACAGCGGCGAGCCCGTGGCCGCCGAAAGGAGCGCGTGACATGGCCGAGAAGATCACGAGCCCAGATCAGCTCAAGGCGCTGGCCGCGAAGGCGAAGGCCGGCATCGACCTGCGCGACGGCCGCAAAGAGACGCAGGTGACCGTGCACATGGGCACCTGCGGCATCGCGGCCGGCGCGCGTGACATCGTCGCCGCCTTCATGACCGAGCTGGCCGCCGCCAGTGTCACCTCGGCCAGCCTCCATCAGACCGGCTGTGCCGGCCTCTGCGAAGAAGAGCCCATGGCGACCATCACCCTCGGCGACGGCACGCTGTACCGCTACGGCCTGCTCGACAGGGCGAAGGTCAAGACGATCGTCCAGGACCATCTCGTCGGAGGAGCCCCCGTCGACGCCTACCTCATCAAGACGTGAGAGCGAGTGAACCCTATGGCTGATGTGAGAAGTCACTTCCTGATCTGCACCGGCGGGGGCTGCATCGCCTCCGGCGCCCTCGACGTGAGCGAGGCCGTACGCGCTGAGCTCGCGAAGCGCGAGCTCAGCGACGAGATCGCCGTCGTCGAGACCGGCTGCCTGGGTCCCTGCGTGCAGGGTCCTGTCGCGCTCGTCTACCCGGACGGCGTCTTCTACCAGAACGTCCACGTCGCGGACGTCCCCGAGATCGTCGAGGAGCACCTCCTGAAGGGGCGCATCGTCGAGCGGCTCGTGAGCCACGCCCCCGGCACCGACAAGACCCAGGCGGAGATGGACGACATCCCGTTCTTCAACCGCCAGGTCAAGATCGTCCTGCGCAACTCGGGCATCATCGACCCGCTGAAGATCGACGAGTACATCGCCCGCGAGGGCTACCAGGGCCTCGCCAAGGTGCTCACCGAGATGAAGCCGGAAGAGGTCGTCGACGAGGTGCTCGCCAGCGGCCTGCGCGGCCGCGGTGGCGCCGGCTTCCCCACCGGGATGAAGTGGCGCTTCGCCCAGCAGCAGGACAACGACACCAAGTACATCCTCTGCAACGCCGACGAGGGCGACCCCGGGGCCTTCATGGACCGCTCGGTCCTGGAAGGCGACCCGCACTCGCTCATCGAGGGCATGGTGATCGGCGCCTACGCGATCGGCGCGCACCAGGGCTACGTGTACGTGCGCGCCGAGTATCCGCTCGCCGTCGAGCGTCTCGAGCACGCCCTCGGCCAGGCCCGCGAGTACGGGCTGCTCGGTCACGACATCATGGGCTGCGGCTTCGACTTCGACCTCGAGATCCGCATGGGGTCGGGCGCGTTCGTGTGCGGCGAGGAGACCGCGCTCATGACCTCGATCGAGGGTCACCGCGGCGAGCCGCGCCCGCGCCCGCCCTTCCCGGCGGTCTCGGGCCTCTGGGGCAAGCCCAGCGTGCTCAACAACGTCGAGACCTTCGCCAACATCGCGCCCATCATCCTCAAGGGCGCCGAGTGGTACGCCAGCACCGGCACCGAGAAGAGCAAGGGCACCAAGGTGTTCGCCCTGGGCGGCAACGTGCAGCACACCGGTCTCGTCGAGGTGCCGATCGGCATGCAGCTCGGCGAGCTCGTCTTCGAGGTCGGCGGCGGCATCCCGAACGGCAAGGCCTTCAAGGCCGCGCAGCTCGGCGGCCCCTCCGGCGGCTGCATTCCGCGGCAGCACCTCAACGTCCCCGTCGACTACGCGACGCTGCAGGAGCTCGGCGCCATCATGGGCTCGGGCGGCGTCATCGTGATGGACGAGGACACGTGCATGGTCGACATCGCCCGCTTCTTCCTCGAGTTCACCCAGGAGGAGAGCTGCGGGAAGTGCCCGCCCTGCCGCGTCGGCACCAAGCGGATGCTCGAGATCGTGGAGCGCATCACGCGGGGCGAAGGCGAGGAGGGCGACATCGAGCGCCTCATCGCCCTCGGCGAGTCCATCAGCCAGACCGCGCTCTGCGGCCTCGGCCAGACGGCCCCCAACCCCGTACTCTCGACCATCCGCCACTTCCGTCACGAGTACGAAGCCCACATCAGGGACAAGCACTGCGAGGCCGGCGTCTGCTCGACGATGTTCAAGGCACGCTGCAGCAACGCGTGCCCGGCGAGCGTCAACATCCCCGGCTTCGTGAGCCTCGTGGGCGAAGAGCGCTACGACGAGGCCCTCAGGTTGCACCGCGAGCGAAACCCCCTCGCCAGCATCTGCGCCCGCGTCTGCTTCCACCCCTGTGAGAGCAAGTGCATGCGGGCGAGCCTCGATGGCGCCCTGGCGATCCGTCACGTCAAGCGCTTCATGGTCGAGCAGGAGAAGGAACCGCAGCTCCCCGAGATCGTCGCCAGCGCGGAGAACGCGGTGCGCAAGATCGCGGTCGTCGGTTCCGGGACCCGCCGGCCTCTCGGCGGCCTACTTCCTCGCCCGTCTCGGCTACCAGCCGACGGTCTTCGAGGCCGAGCCCAAGGCCGGCGGCATGCTCGTGCAGGCGATCCCGGCCTACCGGCTGCCGCGCAACGAGCTCGATCGCGAGGTCGCGATGATCGCGGCCATGGGCGTGCGCTTCGAGTACGGCAAGGCCCTGGGGCGCGACTTCACGCTGCAGAGCCTCAAGGACGAGGGCTACGAGGCCGTGTTCGTCGGCGTCGGCGCCCCTCAGGGTATGGGCATCGGCGTGCCCGGCGAGGACGGCCCGGGCGTCTACGACGGGCTTTCCTTCCTGAAGCAGTACAACCTCGACGGCGCCGGCAAGGTCGGCAAGCATGTGGCGGTGATCGGCGGCGGCAACGCAGCCATCGACGCCGCCCGCACCGCCCTCCGTCTCGGCGCCGAATCGGTGAAGATCCTCTACCGCCGCACCAGGGCGCAGATGCCGGCGTGGGGCGAGGAGATCGACGCCGCCGACCTCGAGGGCATCGACATCATGACGCTGGTCGCCCCGCAGGAGATCCTGCGCGACGAGGCCGGCAACGTGACCGGCGTGCTCTGCCGGGAGATGGCGCTCGGTGACTACGACAAGAGCGGCCGCCGGCGCCCCGTCGCCGGTCACAACCCGGACTTCGTCGTGGAGGCCGACACCGTCATCGCCGCCATCGGCCAGCAGCTCGACGCGGCCGCCGTCCTGGACGGCACGCCCGTCGAGCTCAACCGCTGGTCGTACCTCGCCGCCGACCCGGACACCGGCCAGACCTCGGTCGAGTGGGTGTTCGCCGGCGGCGACGCCTCGACCGGTCCGTCGTCGGTGGTCGAGGCCATCGGCGCCGGCGAACGGGCGGCAGCGGGCATGGACGAGTACCTGACCGGCGCCAACCACGCCTTCTGGCGCCGCGACATCGAACCGCCGACCTTCTTCGACCCCGACCTGGACCCGGTCGAGATGCCGCGTCACGAGGTCGAGGAGCTGCCCGTCGGCGCCCGGGTGTCCAACTTCGACGAGGTCGAGCTGAGCTGGGCCGCCAAGGTCGCCGTCGCGGAAGCGAAGCGTTGCCTGCGGTGCGATTACGGCAAGTACTGCTCGTGACGGTGAGGAGCTGAGTATGCCAACACTGACTATCGATGACATCAGGGTCGAGGTCCCCGAGGGCACCTCGGTCCTCAACGCCGCCCGCCAGGCCGGCGTGAAGGTCCCCACCCTCTGCTATCTCGACGAGGTGCAGTCGATCGGCGCCTGCCGTGTCTGCCTCGTGGAGGTCGAGGGCGCCAAGACGCTCGTGGCCTCGTGCTCGCAGCCCGCGGCCGAGGGCATGGTCGTCAAGACCAACAGCGGCAAGGTGCGCGACGGCCGCCAGATGGTGGTCGAGCTGCTCCTCTCGGAGCACGACGGCGACTGCCAGGTCTGCGGCCGCAGCGCCGACTGCGAGCTGCGCAACCTCGCCAACGACCTGGGCATCGGCGAGCTGCGCTACCAGGGTGAGAAGACCTTCCGCATGATCGACGACAGCACGCCGGCCCTGATCCGCGACACGGGCAAGTGCATCGCCTGTCGCCGCTGCGTGACGGTGTGCAACGAGATCCAGCAGGTCGGCGGCCTGTTCGCCCAGGGCCGCGGCTTCACCACGCTGATCGGCCCGGCGTTCTCGCAGAACCTGAGCGACGTCGTCTGCGTGCAGTGCGGCCAGTGCGCCGCCGTGTGCCCCGTCGGCGCGATCCAGGAACGCAACCAGATCGAGGAGGTCTGGGACGCGCTCGACGACCCGACCAAGACGGTGATCGTGCAGACGGCGCCGGCCATCCGTGCGGCTCTGGGCGAGTGCTTCGACTACCCGGCCGGCACCCTGGTGACCGGCAAGATGGTCGCCGCCCTGCGCCGCATGGGCTTCGACGCCGTCTTCGACACCGACTTCACCGCCGACCTCACCATCATGGAGGAGGGCACCGAGCTGCTCCTGCGGCTCAAGAAGGCGCTCGTCGACGACGAGGACGTGGCCCTTCCGGTCATGTCGAGCTGCTCGCCCGGCTGGATCAACTACGCCGAGCACTTCAATCCGGAGATCCTCGACAACCTCTCGACATGCAAGTCGCCCCAGCAGATGTTCGGGGCGATCGCCAAGACCTACTACGCGGAGAAGATCGGCGTGAAGCCCGAGGACATGGTCGTCGTGTCGGTCATGCCCTGCACCGCCAAGAAGTTCGAGGCCGCCCGTCCCGAGATGAACGCCAGCGGCGTGCGCGACGTCGACGTCGTGCTCACGACGCGTGAGCTCGGCGCGATGATCAAGCAGGCCGGCATCGGGTTCCGCGGCCTGCCCGACGAGGAGATGGACGCGCCGCTGGGCATCAGCACGGGGCGGCCGACATCTTCGCCAACACGGGTGGCGTGTGCGAGGCCGCCCTGCGCACGGTCTGGGAGATCGTCACCGAGACGGCCTTCCCCTTCCCGAACCTGCACGTCGAACCCATCGAGGGGCTCGACGGCGTGAAGATGGCGACGGTCAAGATCGAGGGCGCCAAGGGCGACTGGGCCTTCCTCGAGGGCGTCGACGTCAAGGTCGGCGTCGCCCACGGCCTGGGCAACGCCCAGAAGGCCGTCGACATGGTGAAGAGCGGCGAGGCCGAGTTCCACTTCCTGGAGGTCATGACCTGTCCCGGCGGCTGCATCGGCGGCGGCGGGCAGCCACGCCTCACGACCAACGAGGTGCGCCGCAAGCGCATCGAGGCGATCTACAAGGAAGACGAGGGACGCACGATCCGCAAGTCCCACGAGAACCCGGCCGTCTGCGCCCTGTACGAGGAGTACCTCGGCGCGCCCTGCGGCGAGATCTCGCACCACCTGTTGCACACACACTACAAGGCACTGGACCGCGTCTGAAGGCGGCGGCAGGGGCGGCCGGCTGCGCCGGCCGCCCCTGCCCAGCCGCTATACTTCGGGCGCTCCAGGCAACTGACCGTCGTTCTGTCGCGGTCCGGGGCGCGGGGCAAGACCCGCGCCGCCGTCGCACGAGACGACAAGAGGAGAACCACACTGGAAGCTGGCATGGACGAGGGTAAGCCGCTCATCCTGATCGTCGACGACGACTTCGACTTCCTCGAGATCAACCGCATCATCCTCGAGGGGGCCGGCTACGGCGTGACGACGGCGACCAACCCCGAGGAGGCGCGCGCCCGCATCGACGAGCGTGTGCCCGACCTCGTCATCACCGACCTCATGATGGACAGCCTCGACGCCGGCTTCCAGTTCTCCGCGCGGCATCAAGGACGACCCCCGCACGGCCGGCGTCCCCATCATCATCTCGACCTCCGTCTCGAGCGCGCTCGGGCTCGACTTCTCGCCGCACTCGAAGGAAGACCTCGACAAGATGCGGGTGGACGCCTACTTCGACAAGCCGCTCGACGGGCGCGCCCTGCTCGCCAAGGTCGCCGAGCTGCTCGGCCGCGGGACCTGAGGACATTGCCATGGTGAACGACCCGAGCGCGATGAGGCCGGACCGCGTCGCGCACACCCAGCTCGTCACGACCATCCGCGAGAAGTGCCGCATGTGCTACACGTGCGTGCGGGAGTGCCCGGTCAAGGCCATCGAGATCCGCGACGGCCAGGCGAGCGTCATCCAGACCCGCTGCATCGCCTGCGGCAACTGCGTCACGGTCTGCAGCCAGAACGCGAAGCAGGTGCTGAGCGCCGTCGAGGACACCGAGCGGCTGCTCGCCGGACCGGCGCGCGTCGCCGCCATCGTGGCGCCGAGCTACCCAGCCGAGTTCACCGAGTGCGAGACCGGCGCCCTGGTCGGCGCCCTGCGCGACCTCGGTTTCGACAGCGTCCACGAGGTCGCCTTCGGCGCCGACCTCGTGGCGCGCGAGTACGCGCCGGCTGCTCGCAGGCCGACGACGGCCGCTACATCGCCACCACCTGCCCGGCCGTCGTCTCGTACGTGCGCAAGTACCACCCCGACGTCATCGACCGCCTCGCGCCGATCGTCTCGCCGATGGTGGCGACGGCGCGCGTCCTGCACCGCAGCCTCGAGCCGAGCACGAAGGTCGTGTTCGTCGGCCCCTGCATCGCCAAGAAGGGCGAGGCCGCCTACGAGCAGTTCGACGGCGAGATCGACGCCGTCCTGACGTTCACCGAGCTGCGCGCGCTGCTCGCGCAGCGCGGCGTCGATCTCGCCGCCCGCAACCGCCGGCGACGACTTCGACGCGCCGCGCGGCGGCCTCGGCGACCTCTTCCCCCTCGTGCGCGGCCTGCTGCAGGCGGCCGGCCTGCAGGAAGACCTTCTGGACGGTGAGATCATCAGCGCCGACGGCCGCCACGTCTTCGGCACCGCCATCGAGGACTTCAAGCGCGGTGACGACGGGCGCGAGGCTGCTCGACATCCTCTGCTGCCACGGCTGCATCATGGGCGCCGGCTTCACGCGCGAGGACCCGATCTTCACGCGCCGCGCGCACGTGAGCCGGCGCGCCCGCTCCCGGCAGGACGGCTTCGACCGCGGCGCCTGGGAGGCGGCGATGACCGAGTTCGCCGGCCTCGACCTCAGCCGCACCTTCGCCGCCTTCGACCAGCGCCTCGACCAGACGCCGTCCGCCGAGGAGATCGACGAGATCCTCGCCCGCATGAACAAGTCCTCGCCGGAGGACCTGCTCGACTGCGGCGCCTGCGGCTACGACTCGTGCCGCGACCACGCGATCGCCATCTGGCAGGGACTCGCCGAGGTCGAGATGTGCCTGCCCTACGCGATCGAGCAGCTGCGCAGCACGGTCGAGGAGCTCGAGGACTCGAACCGCTCGCTGGAGAGCACCAAGGAGGCCCTGGTCAAGTCCGAGAAGCTCGCCAGCATGGGCCAGCTCGCCGCCGGCATCGCGCACGAGGTGAACAACCCGCTCGGCATCCTGCTGCTGCACGCCAACCTGCTGCTCGAGGAGCACACCGGTGAGGGCGAAGTCGAGGACGACCTGCAGCTCATCGTGGCGCAGGCCAACCGCTGCAAGAGGATCATCAGCGGGCTGCTGAACTTCGCCCGCCAGAGCAGGGTCGTCCGGCAGCCCACCGACCTGGCCGCGCTGGTCGACGACATGCTCCGCACCATCCCCGTGGACGAGGGCGTCGAGATCACCGTCGAGAACAACCTCGATGAGCCCGTCGCGGAGCTCGACGCCGACCAGATCGTGCAGGTCCTCGCCAACCTCGTCACCAACGCGCAGCACGCCATGCCCGAGGGCGGCCCCATCCGCATCACGCTCGACGGCACCGACGACGAGGTCGCGATCACCGTGAAGGACGCCGGCGTCGGTGTGCCCGAAGAGAACCTCGACAAGCTCTTCAGCCCGTTCTTCACGACGAAGCAGGTCGGCAAGGGCACCGGGCTCGGTCTCGCCGTGAGCCACGGCATCGTGAAGATGCACCGCGGTCAGATCACCGTCGACTCCAACGCGGACCCCTCGAAGGGCCCGACCCAGACCACCTTCCGCATCGTGCTGCCGCGCCACGAGACCGAGGCCGGACTGCCGGTCATCCTCGAGGAGTCGACCGCATGAGCACGCCGGCCGACGTCGTCCCGCGCGAGACCCTGATGGACCCGCAGAGCACCGTCCTGCAGGCGGTCATGGTCGACGACGAGGAGGCGCTCTGCCAGGGCGTGCGGCGCATCATCGAGAAGTACCGCGTGCACGTGCCCGACGTCCTCGTCGACGTGACCTTCCGGTACCGCTACTTCACCAGCGCGCGAGGACTTCCTGCGCTACGTGGGTGACGGCGGACAGGTCGACCTGCTGCTGCTCGACATGAAGCTGCCCGGGATGAGCGGGATGGACGTGCTCGACGCCCTCAGCGAGCTGGGCCGTGACCTGATCACCATCATGGTCACGGCCTACGCGACCTTCGAGACCGGCGGTCAAGGCGACGAAGCTCGGCGCCTACGACTTCCTCGCCAAGCCGTTCACGCCCGAGGAGCTGCGCTACGCGGTGCGCAAGGCGACGAGCCAGCTCATCGTCAGCCGCCAGGCGCGCAAGCTGGCCGAAGAGAAGCGCCAGGTCCGCTTCAATTTCATCAGCGTCCTGGCGCACGAGCTGAAGGCGCCGCTCAACGCCGTCGAGGGCTACCTCAACATCCTGCGCACCACCGAGGAGGACCAGAACCTCCAGATGGTGGAGCGCAGCATCGTGCGCGTCGACGGCATGAAGAAGCTCATCGCCGACCTGCTCGACCTGACGCGCATCGAGTCGGGACAGCGCGAGCGCGTCATCCGGCGCATCGACCTGCGCGAGCTGGCCGAAGGCGTCGATGGAGCTGTTCGCCGTCGACGCCCAGCGTCGCGACGTCGCGGTGACGCTGGACGCGCCCGACGACGTCACGCTGCAGGCCGACGCGGGCGAGGCCGAGATCGTGCTCAACAACCTCATCTCGAACGCCATCAAGTACAACCGCGACGGTGGCCGCGTCACCGTCAAGCTGCGCCGTCGCGGCGACGGCGTCGTCATCGCCGTGAGCGACACGGGCATCGGGCTCAAGCCCGAGGAGGCCGCCAAGCTCTTCAACGAGTTCGTGCGCATCAAGAACGAGCAGACGGTGAAGGTGCTGGGCAGCGGCCTCGGGCTCTCGACCGTGCGCAAGATCGCCAACATGTACGACGGCGAGGCGACGGTGACGAGCGAGCCCGGCACGGGCTCGACCTTCACCGTCGCCCTCAGCGACGCCCCACTGGGCACCGGCCCGGCCGCCCAGGCCGTCCTACCCTGACCGAGGACCGAGGGCGTCTGGCCGGGCAGCGCCCGGCCGCCTTGCCGCCAAGAGGCCACGCTCGCCGCGCTCCGGCTCTCTGGCCTGTGCGCACCGAGTTGGGCTACACGCTCCTTGCCCGTTTGACCAACGGGCCTCATCCACTCTGACCAACCCGGCGGCGCCTCCGCCCCACCGCCTCCCGGCCGCCCTGCCATACTGATTACGGCACTGCTCGTTACGGCTTGCACAAGCCTCGCGAGCGCGGGACAATCGAAGCACCGCGACCCCGAGTGACACGGTCGCGGCGGCTCCCGCACGGGAGCCGTGCCATGGGGGAAGGCGAGCGAGAAAGGGAGAATGTCGTGCCGAGGATCCTGATCGTCGACGACGACCCAGACATCGTCGAGGCCGGCAAGCTCGTCCTCGAGCGAGAGGGCTTCGAGGTCGAGGGCGCGTCGAACCGCGCCGACGGGCTGGCCCGGCTCGAGGCGACCAAGCCGGACCTCCTCATCCTGGACGTGATGATGGAGGAGCCGGACGACGGCTTGAACATGGCCCGCGAGCTCCGCAAGAAGGGCCACACCCTGCCGATCCTGATGCTCACCAGCGTCAACGCGGCGATGGGTCTCAACATCGACAAGGACGATGAGATCGTGCCGGTCAACGAGTTCCAGCCCAAGCCGGTCGAGCCGGCGACGCTGGTCGCCAAAGTGCGCGCGCTCCTCGCGAAGGAGGCGACCACGGCATGACCGTCACGCAACAGGAGCAGCTGCGGACCGAGCTCGACGAGCTCATCGAGAAGCTCGGTCCCGGGCGCAGCTCCCTCATCCCCATCCTTTCGGAGGTCAAGCGCCGCTACCACGGCGTCGACGACGACGCCATGCAGATCGTCGCCGACGCCCTCGACATCCACCCCGTCGAGGTCTACAGCGTCGCCTCGTTCTACGCCTTCCTGCACGGCGCCCCGCAGGGCGCCCACACGATCCGCCTCTGCCAGACGCTCTCGTGCGACTCGGCCGGCAAGCAGGCCGTGGCCGACGCGCTCACCGGCGAGCTCGGCATCGGCTTCGGCGAGACCACCGACGACGGCCAGTTCACGCTCGAGTGGGCGAGCTGCGTCGGCATGTGCGACCAGGGTCCGGCCCTGCTCGTCAACGACCAGGTCCACACGCGCGTGACGCCGGCGTCCGTGCATGAGATCGTCGCCGCCTGCCGCGCCTCCAACGGAGACGGCGCAGACACAACGGCAGCCATCGCGACGCAGGGCAACGCCCTGACCTACGCGACCATCCCGCCGGACGAAGGCGTCAAGACCGCCCTCGCCATGCCACGCCCCGACATCATCGACACGGTCACCGCCTCCGGCCTCAAGGGCCGCGGCGGGGCGGGCTTCCCGACGGGCATGAAGTGGAACTTCTGCGCGGCCGAGAAGGCCGACCAGAAGTACATCATCTGCAACGCCGACGAAGGCGAGCCCGGCACCTTCAAGGACCGGGTCATCCTCACCGAGCACGCCGACCTCGTGTTCGAGGGCATGACGATCGGCGGCCGCGCCATCGGCGCCTCGCTCGGCATCGTCTACCTGCGCGCGGAGTACACCTACCTGCGCGCGCACCTCAACGACGTCATCAAGCGGCGCCGCGAGCGCGGCCTGCTGGGCCACGACGTGCTCGGCGTCAAGGGCTTCGACTTCGACATCATCGTCGCCATGGGCGCCGGCGCCTACGTGTGCGGCGAAGAGACCGCCCTCATCGAGAGCCTCGAAGGCTTCCGCGGCGAGCCCCGCAACCGGCCGCCCTTCCCCGCCGTCGCCGGCGTGCTCGGCAACCCCACCGTCGTCAACAACGTCGAGACGCTCGCCTCGGTGGCCTGCATCTTCGCCAAGGGCGTCGACTGGTTCAAGGGCTTCGGCACCGACAAGTCGACGGGCTACAAGCTCTTCAGCATCTCGGGTGACTGCGAGCGCCCCGGCGTCTACGAGTTCCCCTGGGGCATCTCGGTCGCCGACCTGCTCAAGGAGGTCGGCGGCGAGGGCGCGAAGGCCGTCCAGATCGGCGGCGCCAGCGGCGTCTGCGTCCCGGCGAAGGACTTCGCCCGCAGGCTGGCCTTCGAGGACATCCCCACGGGCGGCTCCGTCATGGTGATCGGACCGCAGCGCGACATCCTCGATGTGGCCGAGAACTTCCTCGAGTTCTTCGTCGAGGAGTCCTGCGGCCAGTGCACGCCCTGCCGCCTCGGCAACGCGAAGATGCTCGAGTGCGTCGAGCTGCTGAAGAAGGGTGCGTGCACACCCGAGCACCTCAAGAACGTGAAGGCGCTCGGCGCGACGATGCAGGTCGCCTCGAAGTGCGGCCTCGGCCAGACGAGCCCGAGCGCCCTCCTCTCGATGCTGGAGCACTTCGGCGACGACATCACGACCCGCGCAACGCGCGCGTGACGAGGGAGTGAGCATGAGCAATCCCACCACCCCCATCCATCGCGCGCCGCTCTCGCAGCAGCACCGGCGCGTGGTCACGACCACCAGCCCGGACGCCATCGGCGCCAATGTGAGCGTGACCATCGACGGCAACGAGGCCAAGGTCCCCTTCGGGGCGACCATCCTGCAGGCTGCCGAGGCGGCGGGCATCCGCATCCCGACGCTGTGCCACCATCCGGACCTCGACGTTGCCGGCGTGTGCCGCATCTGCGTCGTCGAGGTCGAGGGGCAGCGCCTCCTGCAGCCCGCGTGCACCTTCCCGGTGACCAACCAGATGAGCATCAACACGCACAGCCGCCGCGTGCGGCTCGCTCGCCGGCACGTGCTCGAGCTCCTGCTCAGCGAGCACTACGGCGAGTGCTACAGCTGCGTGCGCAACGGCAACTGCGAGCTGCAGACGCTGGCCGAGGAGTACGGCATCACCGAGTTCGCCTTCGGCCATCCCGACGCGCCGGTGGCCGAGCCCGACCTGTCGAGCTACTCCGTGATGCGCGACATGAACAAGTGCATCCGCTGCCGCCGCTGCGTGCGTACCTGCATCGACCTCCAGGAGGTCGGCGTGCTCGAGGCGGTCGGGCGCAGCAACGCGACCACGATCGAGACCTTCGCCGAGCTGCCCCTGCTCGAAGCCGCCTGCATCAACTGCGGCCAGTGCGTCAACCGCTGCCCCACCGGGGCGCTCTACGCCAAGGACGAGACGGACGATGTCTGGGCGGCCATCGACGACCCCGACAAGCACGTCGTCATCCAGACGGCGCCGGCGCCGCGAGCCGCGATGGGCGAGCTCTTCGGCCTCGAGCCCGGCACGCCGGTCACCTTCGAGATGAACACCGCCCTGCGGCGCGTCGGCTTCGACCGCGTGTTCGACACGAACTTCACCGCCGACCTGACCATCATCGAGGAAGGCACCGAGCTCATCCTGCGCCTCTACAAGGCGCTCGTGGGCAAGGACCCGGAGGTCGCCCTGCCGCAGTTCACGAGCTGCTCGCCGGGCTGGGTCAAGTTCCTCGAGCACTTCTACCCCGAGTACCTGCCCAACGCCTCGAGCGCGAAGAGCCCGCAGCAGATGTTCGGCGCGCTCATCAAGACGTACTACGCGGACAAGCTCGGCGTGGACGCCGAGAAGATCGTCAGCGTGGCCCTGATGCCCTGCTCGGCCAAGAAGTTCGAGTGCAACCGGCCCGAGATGCACGACTCCGGTTTCAAGGACGTCGACTATGGGCTCACCACCCGTGAGCTCGGCAAGATGTTCAAGGAGGCCGGCATCCACCTGCCCGACCTGCCGAAGGCGGACTTCGACGACCCCTTCGGGTCGGCGACCGGTTCGGGCGTGATCTTCGGCGCCACCGGCGGCGTGATGGAGGCGGCGCTGCGCACCGTGCTCGAGATGGTCACCGGCGAGAAGGTCGAGAGCATCTACGACCACGGCGACATCATGCCGGTGCGCGGCTTCGAGGGCGTGAAGTACGCCGAGATCACCGTGCCCAAGGTCGGCCCGGTGCCCGAGATCGTGGCGCACCTCGTGCCGAACTGGGACTGGCTGAACGGCGCCACCCTGAAGGTGGCCGTGGCGCACGGCACCGCCAACGCCAAGAAGGTCATGGACGACATCAAGGCCGGCGGGCACTTCGCCGACTGCCACTTCATCGAGTTCATGGCCTGCCCGGGCGGCTGCCTGGGCGGCGGCGGCCAGCCGATCCCGACGAACGCCGACATCCGCGCGGCGCGGGCCCGGGCGATCTACAGCGAGGACAGCGCCTACGCGGTCCGCAAGTCCCACGAGAACCCGGCCGTGCTGCAGACCTACGCCGAGTTCCTCACCGAGGGGCCCTGCGGCCACAAGAGCCACGAGCTCCTGCACACCACCTACGTGGCGCGCGGCAAGCACCTTCCCCAGAAGACGCAGTAACAGCGAGACAGAGCCGCCGGCCGATCAGGCCGGCTAGGGGCGACGGGGCCGGGGCGCTGGGAGAGCGCCCCGGCCCCGTCCGTTCCCGTACCATGCGGCCTGCCGCCAGCGTCGCGCGTCCTCCGTTCGGAGACACGAGAGTGCGCCGAGACCGCCGCCGGCCCTTCCCTCCGCCGCCCGCCGTTGCTAGAGTGGCGCCTTCACTCTTCACAGACGGCCGTCGGACGTTGCCGTCGACGCCGTTCCCGTCTACACTTCTGGTGTATTGATTGTAACCACCGTCACAAAGGTGATATCCCCCCCGTACGCTGGCCCCGGAGCGTTCTCGTGAGCACGCCTGCCGCTCGTCCCCACCGGCCGCTGAAGGTGCCGGCCGATGTTCGCCGCCAAGCCTTGCGCTGCTATCAGTGCGGCAAGTGCTCGGCCGGGTGCCCCATGGGCTCCGAGATGGCGCTCAAGCCGCACGACGTGATGCGCCTCGTGGCCGGCGGCAAGGCGGAGCGCGCCGCCGCGGACGAGTCGATCTGGCTCTGCCTCACTTGCGAGACCTGCAGCGCGCGTTGCCCGAACGACTGCGACCCCGCCGGCGTCATCGACACGCTCAGAGAGCTCGCCCTGGACGCCGGACTTGCCGACGCGCCGCGTCGCATCGCGGTCTTCCACCGCGCCTTCCTTGCCCAGATCGAGGCCAACGGTCGCCTCCACGAGGTCGGACTCGTCATGGACTACAAGCTGCGCACCGGCGATCTCATGAAGGACGTCACGAACGCCCCCGGCATGATGAGCCGCGGCAAGCTCAACCTGCGGGCGGAGCGCATCGAGGGCGTCGACGAGGTCAAGCGCATCTTCCGGATGTGCGGGCAGTCGTGAGCACCGTGATGACAGGAGCGCCCGCGGCCGAAACTCGCCAGGAACGGGCGGCGGCCAAGACCATCGCCTACTACCCAGGCTGCTCGCTGCACGGCACCTCCCCCGAGTTCGACCAGAGCCTGCGTGCCGTGGTCGCCGAGCTCGGCACGCCGATCGCCGAGATCCGCGACTGGAACTGCTGCGGCGCGAGCAGCGGGCACACCACCGACCATGTCCTCGGCGTGGCCCTGCCGGCGCGCAACCTCGCGCTCGCCGAGGCGCAGGGCTTCGACACCGTCCTCGCGCCCTGCGCCGCCTGCTACAACCGCCTCTCGGCGGCGCGGCTCGCCGTGGCGAGCGAGGACGGCATGGCGGAGCGGGTCCCGGACATCCTGGGCCGGCCCTTTGCGAACACTGTCGAAGTGCGCAACGCGGTGCAGTTGCTCCACGCGGCGGCCGCGACCATCGAAGAGATGGTGGCCGCCGCGCTGACGCCCAACCCGCTCGAGGGCCTGCGCCTCGCCGCCTACTACGGCTGCCTGCTGGTGCGCCCGCCCGAGATCGCCGGCGGCGACGATCCCGAGGCGCCCACCTCCATGGACGAGGTCATCACGGCCTGTGGCGCCGACGCCGTCGACTGGCACATGAAGGTCGAATGCTGCGGCGGCGCTTTCAGCGTGAGCCGCACGGCGTCCGTCGTGCGCCTGGGCCGCGCCATCATCGACGACGCGAGAAAGAACGGCGCCGAAGCGATCGTCGTGGCCTGCCCATTGTGCCATTCGAACCTCGACCTGCGGCAGAAGGCGATGACGGCGCGCGGCGACGAGCCCCTGCCGGTGCTGTTCGTCACCCAGGTCGTCGGCCTCGCACTCGGCCTGCCGGCCGCCGCCCTCGGCCTCGACCGCCACTTCGTCGACACCGAGCCGTTCATCGGCCGGCTTGTGGAGCAGGCGGCGGCGCGGGCGGCGGCCGAAGCGAAGCTCAAGGCCGAGGCCGCCGCCAAGGCCGCCGCGAAGCGCGAGAAGGCGACCGACGCAGGGCGCCGCCGCGCCGGACCCCGACGCTCCCCTCGGCACCGTGGCCGGTCAGTCGCAGGGCGCAGCTCCCGCCGCCCCGTCTCCGGACGGCGACGCATGAGCCGCATCGGCGTCTTCGTCTGCCACTGCGGCGAGAACATCGCTCGCACCGTCGACGTCGCGGCCGTGGCCGAGGCGCTGCGCGCGCACCCCGGCGTCGTCCACGCCGAGGACTACAAGTACATGTGTTCCGACCCCGGGCAGCTCCTGGTGCGCAAGGCCATCGAGGAGCACCAGCTCACCGGGGTCGTCGTGGCGGCCTGCTCGCCGCACATGCACGAGAAGACCTTCCGCCGCGCCTGCGCCGCTGCCGGCCTCAATCCCTTCCTCTGCGAGATGGCGAACATCCGCGAGCACTGCTCCTGGATCCACGAGGACCGCGACGAGGCCACGGCAAAGGCGATCGACATCACGCGCACCATCGTGGAGAAGGTCAAGCACAACCGCCCGCTCGAGAGCATCCGCATCCCCGTGACCAAGCGCGCCCTCGTGATCGGCGGCGGCATCGCCGGCATCCAGGCCGCCCTCGACATCGCCGACGGCGGCCACGAGGTCGTGCTCGTCGAGAAGGACGCCTCGATCGGCGGGCACATGAGCCAGCTGAGCGAGACCTTCCCCACCCTCGACTGCTCGCAGTGCATCCTCACGCCCCGCATGGTCGAGGCCTACCAGCATCCCAAGATCAAGCTCCACACCTGGAGCGAGGTCGAGTCGGTCGACGGCTACATCGGCAACTTCACGGTGAAGGTGCGCAAGAAGGCGCGCTCCGTGAACGAGGACCTCTGCAACGGTTGCGGTGACTGCCAGGCGGCCTGCCCCGCCAAGAAGATCCCGAGCGAGTTCGAGGCGGGGCTGGGCAAGCGGACGGCCATCTACGTGCCGTTCCCCCAGGCCGTCCCCAACATCCCCGTGCTCGACCGCGAGAACTGCACCCTCTTCAAGGGGCGCCGCAAGGGCCTCAAGAAGGACGCCTGCGGCAAGTGCAAGGAGACATGCCTCAAGGGCGCGATCGACTACGACACCGAGGACACCTTCGTCGAGGAACAGGTCGGCGCCATCGTGGTGGCGACCGGCTTCGAGCTCTACTCGATCGGGCGCGCGCAGCCCGAGGGCCTCAAGGGCTACGGCGAGTACGGCTACGGCGAGGTGCCGGACGTGATCGACGGCCTGCAGTTCGAGCGCCTGGCGTCGGCCTCGGGGCCGACGGCGGGCGAGATCCGCAGGCCGTCCGACGGCAAGGTCCCCGAGACCGTCGTCTTCGTGCACTGCGTCGGCTCGCGCGACCCCGAGAAGGGCATCAGCTACTGCTCCAAGATCTGCTGCATGTACAACGCCAAGCACGCGATGCTCTACAAGCACAAGGTGCACGACGGCCGCGCGGTCGCCTTCTACATGGACATCCGCGCGGCCGGCAAGGGCTACGACGAGTTCAGCCGCCGCGCGATCGAGGAGGACGAGGCCGAGTACATCCGCGGTCGCGTGAGCCGCATCTTCCGCGACGGCGACACCGTCAAGGTCTGGGGCTTCGACACGCTCAGCGGCGAGCAGGTCGTGATCGACGCCGACATGGTCGTGCTCGCCACGGCAGTGCGGCCGCAGGCCGGCGCCAAGGAGCTCGCCCAGAAGCTCAGCGTGAGCTACGACGAGCACGGCTTCCTCAACGAGGCGCATCCCAAGCTGCGCCCGGTCGAGACGAACACCGCCGGCGTCTTCGTGGCCGGCGCCTGTCAGGCGCCGCGCGACATCCCCGACAGCGTGGCGATGGCGAGCGCGACGGCGGCGAAGGTCATGGGCCTGTTCAGCGCCGACGAGCTCGAGCGCGAGCCGGCCGTCGCCGTCGTCAACGAGACGACCTGCATCGGCTGCATGAACTGCCAGCGCGTATGCCCTTACGGCGCGATCGAGCAGAAGGAGATCATGGCGCGTGACGGCTCCGTCGAGCGCGTGGTGGCGTACGTGAATCCGGGCGTGTGCCAGGGCTGTGGGACCTGCCAAGCGGTGTGCCTGAGCAAGAGCATCGAGCTCGAGACCTTCACCGACGAGCAGATCTACGCCGAGATCAACGCCCTGGCGCTGTGGGACTGATGGACGCCTTCGAGCCGCGCATCACCGCCTTCGTCTGCAACTGGTGCACTTACACAGGCGCCGATCTCGCCGGCACGAGCCGCCTGCATATGGCGAGCAACGTGCGCATCATCAGGCTGCCCTGTACCGGCCGCATCGACCCGCTCTTCATCATCAAGGCGTTCGAGCGCGGCGCCGACGGCGTCATCGTGAGCGGCTGCCATCCCGCCGACTGCCACTACACGGCCGGCAACTACCACGCCCGGCGCCGCTTCGCCGTGTTCCACGACCTTATGAGCTTCGTCGGTGTCGACGAGCGCCGCATCACGTTCTCGTGGGTCTCCGCCTCCGAGGGCGCCAAGTGGCGCGACGTCGTCAACGAGGCGGTGGCGAACGTGCGCGAGGTCGGGGCCTTCGCGGCGTACCGCGCGCTGAACGACCACAACGTGGCGGCCGACCATTTCGACTGGGTGCAGGAGCTGGCACAGACGAGCGGCGGGACGGGGTGCCTCGACGAGGACCACGAGCGCACGGACGCGGCGACGGTCGCGGCGGCGACCGACACGGCGACGGTCGCCCGCGACGGCGGTGACGCCTGATGCAAGAGCTGCGCGACCTTGCAGGGCAACTGCTCGGCGACGGCACGGTCGACGTCGTGGTCGGCTGGGAGGACAGCCCGCGCGGCGCCCGGCCGATCTTCGCCACGACCCCCGAGGACGCCGCCAAGCTCATCTTCGACACGCGCTGCCTGCACAATCTCGCGACGTACCTGAACCCGCGGCGCAAGCACGTGGCCGGCCTCGGCAAGCTCGGCCTGGTGATGAAGGGCTGCGACGCCAAGGCGGTCGCGGGCCTGCTGCGCGAAGCGCAGCTCACCCGCGACCGCGTCGTGCTCATCGGCGTGCGCTGCGGTGGCGTCTGCGAGGACTCGATGGCGCCGCAGCCGGTCGACGCTGACGCCCGAGACGGTGGCGCCGCGCTGCCACGGGTGCGACAACCGCGAGCCGAACCTCTACGACCACCTCGTCGGCGAGCCCCAGCCGGAGCCGCCCGCGCCGCTTCTCACGCTCGACGAGCGTGTCGCCGCGCTCGACGCGCTCACACCCGAGCAGCGCTGGGACTACTGGACGGCGCAGTTCGACAAGTGCATCCGCTGCTACGCCTGCCGCCAGGTCTGCCCCCTGTGCGTCTGCGAGCGCTGCGTCGCCGACAAGAGCCGGCCCCAGTGGATCGAGACGGCCTCGCACCCGCGCGGCAACTTCTCGTGGAACGTGACGCGCGCCCTGCACCTCGCCGGCCGCTGTGTCGGCTGCGGCGAGTGCGAGCGCTTCTGCCCGGCGGGCATCCCGCTCGCCGTGCTCAACCGCAAGCTGCAGCAGGTCGTGGAGGAGCGCTTCGCCTACCGCGTCGCCGACGACCCGGAGACTGGTGACCCCCATCGGCGATTTCCGCCTCGACGACCAGCAGGAGTTCATCAAATGAGCCTCTCTCGCCTGCACGCCACCCCGAGGGCCATCCAGTGAGCGAGGCCCGCTACCTCTCGAGGGAAGCCCTGGAGGCTCTCGTCGCCGATCTCGTCGCCGGCAAGACGGCCGTGATCGGGCCGGCCGCCGCAGGCGGGCCGGCCATCCCGGGCCTCGAGGATCGTCAGCCCCCGACGCACAAGGGCATCTTCGGCGCCCTCGAGTATCGCGAGGTGAGCAGCGCTGCCGACCTGACACTGGGGCTCGGCATGCCGCGCCTCTCGCTGAAGCAGTTCTTCCTGCCCCAGACCGAGGACCTGTTCTCGTGGAAGCAGCGCGGCGCCGACGTCGAGATCACCGAGACGCCGACGCGCTTCAACCCGCGCGTGATCCTGGGCGCCAAGCCTTGCGACGCGGCCGCCCTCGAGATCGTCGACGAGGTCATGAACTGGGAGTACGCCGACGAACTCTGGAACGGCCGGCGAGAGGCCAGCACCATCTTCTCGCTTGCCTGCGGCGTCGAGGACGAGCACTGCTTCTGCCCGTCGGTCGGGGCGGCGCCTGACTCGACGAAGGGCGCCGACGGCCTCTTCACGCCCGTCGACGGCGGCTGGCTCGTCGAGGCGAGCACCGACAAGGGTCGTGCCTTCCTCGAGTCGCACGCCGCGCACTTCGCCGAGCCGCCTGCGGGCGCCGGCGACGAAGGCTCCGCCTTCCGCGCCGGCGCCCTCGAGCGCATCTCCCAGAACGTCCAGATCGATGCCGCCCGCGTGCGCGACTGGGTCGACAACCACTTCGAGGACCCCTTCTGGGCCACCCTCGGGATCCGCTGCAACGGCTGTGGCGCCTGTACCATGGTCTGCCCCACCTGCCACTGCTTCGACATCGTCGACGAGGAAGAAGGCGTGGGCTGCGGCACCCGCCGGCGCTGCTGGGACACGTGCCAGGCCGGCAAGTTCACACTGCACGCCTCGGGCCATAACCCCCGCGCCGACCAGGTCGCCCGCTACCGTCAGCGCATCACGCACAAGTTCGCCATCTACCCCATCAAGTTCGGCGAGGTGCTGTGCACAGGCTGCGGCCGCTGCGTGCGCACCTGCCAGATGGGCCAGAACATCGGCGAGATCCTCGTGGCGATCGACGCGTACGCGCAAGAGGCGGACGGCTGATGGCCAACCTCTACCAGCCGCAGCTCGCCACGGTCACCGAGGTCATCGACGAGACCGTCGACACGCGCACCTTCCGGCTCGAGTTCAGGGACTCGACCTTCCGCGACTCCTTCAGCTTCCACGCCGGCCAGTTCGGCGAGTACTCCGTCTTCGGCGCCGGCGAGTCGACCTTCTGCATCGCCAGCCCGCCCACCCGGGACGGCTACATCGAGTGCACGGTGAAGGCGGCCGGCAAGGTCACCGCCGAGCTGCGCGAGGTCAACGCCGGCGACACGATCGGCTTCCGCGGACCCTACGGCAACTGGTTCCCGGTGGACGACTGGAAGGGCAGGGACATCGTCTTCATCGCCGGCGGCATCGGGCTGGCGCCGGTCCGTTGCGTGATCTGGAACGTCCTGGATCGGCGCGACGAGTTCGGCAAGGTGACGATCGTGTACGGGGCGCGCTCGGTGGGCGACCTGGTCTACAAGCGCGAGCTCGCGGAGTGGGCCTCGCGCGACGACCTCACATTGGTGCAGACCGTCGATCCCGGTGGCGAGACTCCGGAGTGGACCGGCAAGGTCGGCTTCGTGACGCCGGTCGTGGAAGAGCTGGCCCCGTCGTCCGCGAACGCGGTCGCCGTCCTCTGCGGACCCCCCATCGTCGTGAAGCTCACGCTGCCGGTCCTGGACACGCTCGGCTTCCCGGCGGAGGCGGTGTACACGACCCTCGAGAACCGGATGAAATGCGGCGTCGGCAAGTGCGGTCGCTGCAACATCGGCAAGGTCTACGTCTGCAAGGACGGGCCGGTCTTCACGGCGGCGCAGCTCGCCGCGCTGCCGGCCGAGTTCTAGCCGGAATGCGGCCGGTCGCGCCGTCCGATCCGGCCCGTGATCGTACCTGCGACCGGCAGCGTACGCGCCGCCCTTCGACTACACTAGATGGCGAACCCGGTGCGACCGCGGCCGCCTCCGGCCGCGCGGTCGCACCTCCCGCCCGTCGGCGAGGTCCATGAGCAGCAAACGGCCAGATCCCGGGGTCCGCTACGTCGACCCGTTCCACGACGCTAGGGCGCTCCAGCCCATCTCGGCGGAGGAGCGCACCCTGCTCCGCACCGTCAACCAGAAGATCGCGGCGCGGCCGTCGCTGCGCGACATCGTCGACTACCTCTTCGAGAACACACAGGGCCTCATCCCCTGCGACCGCATCGGCCTCGCCTTCCTCGACGAGGGCGCGCGACGCGTCACGTCCTACTACAACCGCGCCTCCTACGAACCCCTCCTGATCGACAGGGACTACTCCGAGGACCTGCGCGGCAGTTCGCTGCGAGCGGTGCTCGAGACGGGCCTGCCGCGCATCATCGGCGACCTGCACCAGTACGCCAGCGAGCATCCCCGGAGCCACTCGAGCCGTCGGCTCGTGCGCGAGGGCGTCAGGTCCAACCTGACGTGTCCTCTCTCGGTCGAGGGCAGGGTCGTGGGCTTCATCTTCCGCAGCTCGCGCGAAGTGCATACCTATCATTCGAAGCACATCGAGCTACAGATGGCGATCGCCGAGCGTCTCAGCCAGGCCGTCGAGAAGGCCTGGCGCATCGAGCAGCTCGAGCAGGCCCAGACGGCTTACCTGCAGATGCTCGGCTTCGTGAGTCACGAGCTGAAGAGCCCCGTCGCATCCATGGTGACCGACGCCCGCATCCTCGCGGACGGCTACCTGGGCGAGCTCTCGTCCACCCAGAAGGTCAAGCTCGAGGGCATCGTCCGCAAGGGTCAGTACCTGCTCGACCTGGTGCGCGAGTACCTCGACCTGGCGCACGTCGAAGGCGGCGAGCTCGAGCTGCGCATGCGGCCTAACGTGGACGTCGGGACAGAGGTCATCGACCCGGCGCTCGAGCTCATCTGGTCGCAGCTCGAGGCACGCGACATGCGGCTCGTCACCGAGATGCCGCACGAGCCACGACCGCTCGTCTGCTGCGACCCCACGCTGCTGCGCATCGTGCTCGTGAACCTGCTCGACAACGCCATCAAGTACGGGCGCGAGGGCGGCGAGGTCCGGGTGACGGTGCAGATCACGGACTCGCGCCACGTCCGCCCCGAGGCGCTGCGCGTCTCGGTGTGGAACGAGGGCGAGGGCTTCTCGATGACCGACCGCAACAAGCTCTTCCGCCGCTTCTCGCGTCTCGACAGCGGTGAGGCCAAGAACCGGCGCGGCACCGGGGTCGGCCTCTACAACACCTGGCGCATCATCCAGCTGCACCACGGCCGCGTCTCGGCAGAGGCGAAGAAGGGCGAGTGGGCGCGCTTCTGGTTCGACATCCCGGCGACCGGCGAGTGCGACGAGGACGCCGGCGCGAAGACGAATGGAGCAGAGCAATGAGCGTGGCAACGGCAGGCACCTTCATCGACGAACGCCTCATCGAGGACGCGCTCCGCGCCGGCGCCGACAAAGACGCCGGCCACGTGCGCGAGATCCTCGCGCGGGCCGGCGAGCTCGGCGGCCTCGGGATGGAGGACGTCGCCGTCCTGTCGTCGATCAGCGACCCCGAGCTGCTCGGCGAGCTCTTCGCGGCGGCGCGCGACGTGAAGGACGCCATCTACGGCGCGCGCCTCGTGCTCTTCGCCCCGCTCTACGTCTCGAACATGTGCAGCAACGACTGTCTGTACTGCGCCTTCCGCGTGCGCAACAAGGAGCTCAAGCGCCGCGCCCTCACCCAGGACGAGATCCGCCACGAGGTGGAGCTGCTCGTCGACGAGGGCCACAAGCGCGTGCTCCTCGTGGCCGGCGAGTCCTATCCGAAGCAGGGCTTTCAGTACGTGCTCGACGCGGTGGCGAGCATCTACGCGGTCAAGCGCGGCAACGGCGAGATCCGGCGCGTGAACGTCAACGTGGCGCCGCTCTCCGTCGACGAGTTCCGCGCCCTCAAGGCGACCGGCATCGGCACCTACCAGCTCTTCCAGGAGACGTACCACCGCGAGACCTACAGGGCCGTGCACGTGGGCGGCAAGAAGCGGGACTACGACTGGCGCGTCACCGGCATGCACCGCGCCATGGAGGCCGGCATCGACGACGTGGGTATCGGCGTGCTCTTCGGCCTCGCCGACTGGCGCTTCGAGCTGCTCGCCATGCTGCAGCACATCCGCGAGCTCGAGCGCGTCTTCGGCGTCGGCCCGCACACGATCAGCATGCCGCGCCTCGAGCCGGCCATCGGCTCCGACATGGCGAGCAACCCGCCGCGGCCGGTGAGCGACGTGGACTTCCGCAAGATCGTCGCCATCCTGCGCCTTGCCGTGCCCTACACGGGCATGATCATGAGCACGCGCGAGACGGCGAACCTGCGCCGTGAGACCTTCGCTCTGGGCGTCTCGCAGATCTCCGCCGGGAGCCGCACCAACCCGGGTGGCTACGCCGAGGACGAGCAGTTCGACACGGCCCAGTTCCAGCTCGGCGACCACCGCTCGCTGGACGAGGTGATCCGCGACGTGGCGGGGCTCGGCTACATCCCGTCGTTCTGTACGGCGTGCTACCGCCTGGGGCGCACCGGCATGGACTTCATGGATCTCGCCAAGCCCGGCGACATCAAGCACCACTGCGACCCGAACGCGCTCTCGACCTTCCTCGAATACCTCGAGGACTATGGCTCGGAGGAGACGCGCGCCGTGGGCGAGACCCTGATCGGCGAGAAGACGGCGGCCATGGACGACGTGCGCCGCCGTCACACCGAGAAGATGCTCGCCCAGGTGCGCGCGGGCGAGCGCGACGTGCTCTGCTAGCGGCCGGCCGCGTGGACAGACGGCGAAGGCCAGACGGACGGGACGAAAGGATCAGCGAATGACCGACGACCACATCATCCTCGGCGTGCACATCACGAACCGCATGACCAAGGCCCCCGAGGTGCAGAAGATCTTCACCGAGTACGGCTGCAACATCAAGACGCGCATCGGCCTGCACGACGTCGACGACACGCAGTGCTCGCCGAGCGGCGTGGTGCTGCTCGAGTTCTTCGGCGAGCCGGTCGAGGCCGAGCGGATGGCGGCCAGGCTCGAGACGGTCGAGGGCGTCTTCGTCCAGTCGATGGTGTTCGGCCACTGACGCGGCTCGAGACTGCGCGGCCAGGTGCAGACGACGGCGGATGACGGCGGCAGTGACGGACGACGGCTACAGGATCGAACGGGACCTCCTCGGCGAGGCGCCCGTGCCTGCCGGTGCACTGCACGGCATCCACACCGAGCGCGCCGTCGAGAACTTCCCGCTCGCGGGGCGCCCGGTGCATCGCGCGCTGGTCGAGGCCTACGGCACCGTCAAGCTCGCCTGCGCGCGCACCAACCGGGCGCTCGGCGCCTGGGCGGACGACGCCGCCAAGGCCGAGGCCATCGAGCAGGCCTGCCGCGAGATGGCGGACGGCCTGCTGACGGCGCACGTCGTGGTCGACGCGCTGCAGGGGGGCGCGGGCACGAGCACCAACATGAACGTCAACGAGGTGCTCGCCAACCGCGCCCTCGAGATCCTGGGCGAGCCGCACGGCGCCTACGGCCGCGTCTCGCCGGCCGACGACATCAACCTCCACCAGAGCACGAACGACACCTACCCCACGGCGCTGCGCCTCGCGGCGATCCGCCTGCTGCACGACCTCGAGGAGCAGGTCGTCGCGCTGCAGGAGGCCTTCCAGGAGAAGGAACGCCAGTTCGCCCACGTCGTGAAGGTCGGCCGCACCCAGCTGCAGGACGCCGTCCTGACCACGCTGGGCCGCGAGATGGGCGCCTACGCCGAGGCCCTCAACCGCGACCGCTGGCGCATCTACAAGTGCGAAGAACGGCTGCGCGTCGTGAACCTCGGCGGCACCGCCATCGGCACCGGCTTCGGGGCGCCGCGCCAGTACGTCTTCCGCGTCGTCGACACGCTGCGCGAGCTCACGTCGATCGGCTTCGCGCGCGCCGAGAACCTCGTCGAAGCGACCCAGAACGCCGACGTCTTCCCCGAAGTCTCGGGCATCCTCAAGGCGCACGCCGCCACGCTGCTCAAGGTCGCCGGCGACCTGCGCCTGATGAGCTCGGGCCCGGAGGCCGGGCTGGGCGAGATCCGGCTGCCGCAGCGGCAGGCCGGATCGAGCATCATGCCCGGCAAGGTGAACCCGGTCATCCCCGAGGCCGTGACGCAGGTCGCGCTGCTCGTGATGGCCTACGACCAGACCATCGCCGTCGCGGCGGGCCTCGGGACGCTCGACCTCAACCCCTTCCTGCCGCTGGTGGCCGCGTGCCTGCTCGAGAGCCTGTCGCTGCTGGCCGGGGCCGACGAGACCCTTCGCCGGAACTGCGTCGAGGGCATCGAGGCCGACGAAGCGCGCTGCCGGCTGCACGTCGAGACGTCGACGGCGGCCGCCACGGCGCTGGTCCCGGCGATCGGCTACGAGGCGGCGACCGAGGTCGTCACCGAGGCGCACGCGACCGGCCGCAGCGTGCGCGAGGTCGCCGTGAGCCGCGGCCTGCTGGGCGACGACGACTTCGCCGAGCTGCTGAGCCCCGAGGCGGTCACCCGCCTCGGCATGCCCCAGCAGCTCGGCCGCAGCGTGGAAGACTAGCGAGGCGCAGATGGGTCTCATGGACACCCCGCGCGGCATGCGCCTCCACATCGGCATCTTCGGCCGGCGCAACGTGGGCAAGTCGAGCCTCCTGAACGCGATCACGCGCCAGGAGGTCTCGATCGTCAGCGACTTCGCCGGCACCACGACCGACCCGGTCGAGAAGCCGATGGAGCTCCTCCCGCTCGGTCCCGTGCTCTTCATCGACACGGCCGGCATCGACGACGTCGGCGCGCTCGGCGCGCTGCGCGCCCGCCGCACGATGCAGATCTTCGACCGCACCGACCTGGGCGTCCTCGTCACCGAAGCCGGCGAGTGGGGCGAGTACGAGGACGGGATCCTCGACGAGCTGCTCGAGCGCAAGGCGCCGGTCGTCGTCGTCTTCAACAAGGTCGACCTCAACGAACGACCGGCGCCCGTCCCCCGCCTGCAGGAGCTCAAGATCAAGCCGGTCCTGACCGCCGCCCACGAGAGCCGCGGCGTCCTCGACTTCCGCCAGGCGCTGCTCGACGCGGCGCCGCCCGACTTCATCGACAACCCGACGATCCTCGGCGACCTCGTGAACACCGGCGAGCTCGCCGTGCTCGTCGTGCCCATCGACAAGGAGGCGCCGCGGGGCCGGCTCATCCTTCCCCAGGTCCAGGCCATCCGCGATCTCATGGACTCGGACGCCATGGCGCTGGTCGTCAAGGAGCGCGAGCTCAGGAACGCCATCGAGCGGCTCACGCAGCCTCCCAAGCTGGTCGTGACCGACTCCCAGGCCTTCCTCAAGGTCGCCGCCGACACCCCGCCCGAGGTGCCGATGACCTCGTTCTCGATCCTGTTCGCGCGCTTCAAGGGCGACCTGACGAGCCAGGTGGAAGGCACCCTGGCCGTCGAGAACCTGAAGAGCGGCGCGAGGGTGCTCATCTCGGAGGCCTGCAGCCATCACCCCATCGCCGAGGACATCGGCCGGGTCAAGATCCCGCGCTGGCTGACGCAGTACGTGGGCGGCAAGCTCCACATCGAGCACGTGCAGGGCCACGACTTCCCCGACGACCCGAGCGGCTGGGACCTCGTCGTGCACTGCGGCGCCTGCACCTTCAATCGAAGGGCGATGCTGGCGCGCATCCTGCGCTGCCGCGAGGCGGGCGTGCCCATCACGAACTACGGCCTGGTCATCGCCTACAGCCTCGGCATCTTCGAGCGCGCCCTGGCGCCCTTCCCCGCCGCCGTCGAGGTCTATCACCAGGCGCTGCGCGGCGAACGGAAGGCGGCCGACGGCAAGGCGGCCGGCGACGGCCAGGGGCAGCCCGAGGCGATCACCGCCGGGCTGCCCGCGGACGCGCCGGTGGACGACCTATGCTGAGCGAGCACGTCACTCGGGACGAGATCCTCAGTTGGCTGCGTGAGGACGACCCTGAGCGGCTGGAACAGCTATGGCAGGCCGCGGACGAGACGCGGCGGCGCCACGTCGGCGACGCCGTGCACCTGCGCGGCCTCATCGAGATCAGCAACCACTGCGTGCGGGCCTGCGGCTACTGCGGCCTGCGGGCGCAGAACCGGGAAGTCGAGCGGTACCGGATGAGCGCCGACGAGATCCTCGCCTGCGCCCGGGACGCCAAGGCCTACGGCTGGGGCACGGTGGTGATGCAGTCCGGGGAGGACTACGGGATCAAGGCGGGCTGGATCGCCGACGTCGTCCGTCGCATCAAGTCCGAGACAGGCCTGACGGTGACCCTGAGCTTCGGCGAGCGGCCCGACGAGGATCTCGCGGTGTGGCGAGAGGCCGGTGCGGACCGCTACCTCCTCCGTTTCGAGACCTCGGACGACGAGCTCTACGAACTCATCCACCCCGCCCTCCCCGGACGGGGATCGGACCGGATGGCGATCCTCCGCACGCTGCAGAGCCTCGGCTACGAGGCCGGCAGCGGCATCATGGTGGGTATCCCCGGCCAAACCTACGCGAGCGTCGCCGCCGACATCGACCTCTTTCGCGGCATGGATCTGGACATGATCGGGATCGGCCCCTATATCTCGCACCCTCTCACCCCCCTCGGGGACGAGAGCTGGGTGCGTACAATCCCGGCGGCGGAGCAGATCCCGGGCGACGAGCTGACGGTCTACAAGGTCGTCGCCCTCACGCGACTCGTCTGTCCCGACTCGAACATCCCGAGTACCACGGCACTCGCGACGATCAACAAGACGGAGGGCCGGGAGTTGGGCCTCATGCGCGGCGCCAACGTCGTGATGCCGAACCTGACCCCGCCCGAGTACCGCGTGCGCTATGAGATCTATCCCGACAAGGCCTGCGTCAACGAGACCGCCGAGATGTGCCGCGGGTGCCTGCAGGGCCGTATCGAATCGATCGGCCGCACTGTCGGGACCGGGCCGGGCGGACGGCGCGACCGCTAGCCTGAACCCGACTCGGCAACGAAGGTGGCCCCGCTGCAGGCAGCGGGGCCACTTGGTATACTCCCTCTCCGCGTCGGGGTGTGGCTCAGCTTGGTAGAGCGCTCGGTTCGGGACCGAGAGGTCGGCGGTTCAAATCCGCCCACCCCGACCAGCCGTCCTCCCCGCTCCACGTCAGCCGCTCTTACGCGACTCGCGCGTCTCCGAACCAGTCTCCCGCGCGACTCCGCGCGCCGCTCGAAGTTCAGTTCATCGAAAGCAGCCGCTCGTACGTCACGGGGTCGAAGCCGTTGACCGGCGTGCCCCCGATCATGACGAACGGGAAGCCGTCGATGTGGTACTTGCGCATGTCGGCGGCGATCTTGCGCTTCAGGTCGAGACCTATCCGGTCGAACTCGATCACCGTCGGTTCGATGCCGCGTTCCTTGAAGAACGCCTTCGCCTGCACGCAGTACCCGCACGTCGTCAGCGAAACGATCATTACCGGTGGTGTGCGCACTGCGGACCCTCCTGATCCAGGTAAATCGGACAATCTGAGTCTTTTATACCCAGGAACGAACATGAGTTCGCATGGGTAGGATGAGGTCCGTGCCCAGACCCGTGCTCATATGGTTCCGGCGCGATGCCCGGCTGGCTGATAACCCTGCCCTTTCAGAGGCAGTACGCCGCGGCTGCCCGGTCGTGCCAGTGACCCTGTGGGAAGCCCCTGCACCTGCGCCACGAGCGCCCACCATCGGACGGCCTTTCGAACTGCCCCCGCTGCAGCAGCCCTCCGGCGCGGCTGTCGCGCCCGGATCCGCATCCGGGTGGTGGCGGTGGCACAGCCTGAAGGCTCTCGACGAGGAGCTGCGCCGACGGGGCTCGCGACTGATCGTGAGGCGGCCGGCCCCAGCGGAGCAGGCGGCCGGCAAGGCCCGCGAACTCGCACGTCTCGTGCGCCAAACGGGCGCGCGTACGGTGGTGTGGGCTGCCGGCATCGAACCCGGCGAGAGCGGCGAGGACCGGCAGGTCGAGGCGGCGCTGCACGCCGCCGGTCTCGAGCCGGTCCTCCTCCCCAGCGCCGGCCTGCTCGTGCCACCCGGCGATCTGCTGAACGGACAAGGCGCGCCCTTCAGGGTGTTCACACCCTTCTGGCGCGCCCTCCTCCGCCAGGTCGAGCCGGGACAGCCCGTGCCGGCGCCGGCGAGCATGCCGGCGCCGGACGTATGGCCGGCGACGCTCTCACTCGACGAGCTGCGTGACGAGGCGGTACGGCCGTGGGCGGACGGGTTCGGCGCCGAGTGGGAGCCGGGCGAGGCGGGCGCGAACGCCCGCCTCGCCCGGCTCCTCGACGGCGTCCTCGCCGGCTACGCCGACGGCCGTGACCGGCCAGACCAGCCGCTCACCTCACGCCTTTCGCCGCACCTGCACCATGGCGAGCTTTCGGCTCGCCAGGTGTGGGCAGCCGTGACGGCTCACATCGCCGAGCGCGGCCTCTCCCTCGAGGCTGATCCTTCCTCCCCGGCCGATCCCCTCATGCGGGCCGCCTCGTCCTTCCTCCGTCAGCTCGCCTGGCGCGACTTCGCTCATCATCTGCTGGCGGCCTTCCCGCACACCGTCGTAGCGCCTCTGCGATCCGAGTTCGAGCGCTTCCCCTGGCGTAGGGACCCCGACGCCCTCGCCGCGTGGCAGCTTGGGCAGACCGGCTATCCGCTCGTGGACGCCGGCATGCGCCAGCTCTGGGAGACGGGCTGGATGCACAACCGCGCCCGCCTGGTCGTCGCCTCCTTCCTCGTGAAGGACCTCCTGCTGCCCTGGCAGACCGGCGCCGCCTGGTTCTGGGACACGCTCGTCGACGCCGACTTGGCGAACAACACGCTCGGCTGGCAGTGGGTGGCCGGAAGCGGGGCCGACGCCGCCCCCTACTTCCGCATCCTCAATCCTGCCCTGCAGGGACGGCGCTTCGACCCGGAGGGCGCCTATGTGCGCCGCTTCGTGCCGGAACTGGCGCGCCTGCCCGGCGCATGGGTCCATGCGCCCTGGCAGGCGCCCGCCGCCGAGCTCGAGCGCGCCGGCGTGCGCCTCGGTGAGACGTACCCCTTCCCCATCGTCGATCACAGCGAGGCGCGGCGCCGTGCGCTCGCAGCCTTCGACATCGTGAAAGGGTCAGCGCGAAGCTGACGAGGGTGACGGCAAAGCCGCCCCGCGATCCCTAGCCCAGTGTGACGATGCGCGGTTCCGGCCGCCCGTCGACGACGTCGATCAGGGCGGCCGTCCGCGGCAGCGAGAAGCGCTGCCTGCCGGCGGACCCTGGGTTCAGGAAGAGCGTCTCGCCGCGCCACTCGATCGCCGGCCGATGGCTGTGGCCGCTCACGACCACATCCACGCCTTCCGCGACCGGGTCGTGAGCGCCCGTCACGCTCTTGCCGACGTGCCCGACGAGGAAGCGCAGGCCGGCGATCTCGACAGCCGCCTCCCACGGGAACTGCTCGCCGAAGGTCGGCAGGTCGACGTTGCCGCAGACCACCGTCAGCGGCGCCAGGCGATGCAGGCGCTGCAGGACGTCGAGCGTGCCGAAGTCGCCGGCGTGCACGATGTGCACGACGCCGGCGAACAGCTCGTCGAGCAACGGGTCGTAGTAGCCGTGCGTGTCGGAGACCACGCCGATCACGGGGGTCTCGCCCATCGTCCCTCCTGCCTTGCCGGACCTCGTCACTCTACCTGCCCCTTCGGGCGCGCGGCAGCCGTGCTAGCATCCCGAGCTGCACCGACCACACCGGGACGACGAGGGAAGGCGCATGAACGGACTGGCGGGCAAGCGTGTCGTGATCACGGGCGGTACGAGCGGCATCGGCGCCGCCACGGCGGAGCGCTTCCGCAACGAGGGCTGTGAGGTGACCATCCTGGCGCGGCGACCAGGTCCCGACGTGATCCAGTGCGACGTGAGCGACCGCGGCGCCGTCGAGGCGGCCTTCGAGCGCATCGGCGACCTCGACGTGCTCATCGCCAACGCCGGCATCAGCTACCGTAGTCCGGCGCTCGAGATCACCGAGGATCACTGGGACGACGTCGTCGGGACGAACCTCGACGGCGCCTTCTGGACCGCACAGGCCGCGGCCCGGCGCATGCTGCTCGGCCGCGGCGGCGTGATCCTCTTCACCGCCTCGACCAACGCCCTCGTCGGCTACCGTTACTACGCCGACTACAACGCCACGAAGGCAGGCCTCGTTGCGCTCGCCAAATCACTCGCCCTCGAGTGGGCACCCACCGTGCGCGTGAACGCCGTCTGCCCTGGCTACGTTCTGACGCCGATGCAGGAGGCCGAGTACACGCCCGAGATGCTGGCGCTCGTGAACGAGCGCATCCCCCTCGGGCGTCACGCGACACCGGAGGAACTCGCCGGCCTCTTCGCCTACCTGGCATCAGATGAGGCCGCCTACTTCACCGGCACGGCCATCGTGATGGACGGCGGCGAGACCGCCGGCAGCATCGTCAGCGGGCCAGGCGGTCCGGGGGCCTAGCCCCCTAGGCGAGCCAGGCCGGCACCTCGTAGCGCGCCAGGACGTCGTCGACCGTCTCACGACGCACGACGACGTCCGCCTCTTCAGCCATTGACGAGCACGACCGCGGGCCGGGTCATCGAGTTCAGGCTGGCGTTGAACGTCTGCGCGTAGGCGCCGCAGGCCAGAGCCGCCACGAGGTCGCCGCGCTCGACCACCGGGAACTCGTAGCCGAGCGCGAGCTCATCGTCGGTGCAGGTCGGACCGAAGATCTCGGCCGGTCCGACCACCGGAGCGTCCAGATCGTTCGCCTTCACCCAGCGGTACTTGTAACCCTCGATGCAGGCCCGCAGCAGCAGGTGCTTCTGGGCGTCGGTCACGACGAAGCGGCGGCCGTATTGCTCCTTGACCCACTGCACGCGGGCGAGAAGGACGGTGGACTCGCCGACGAGCGAGCGCCCGAGCTCGAAGAGGACGAGCGGACGCGGGATGCCGGCGGCGTCGAGCGCGGCGCCGAGGGCGCCGAGCTGCACCGCCGCGAACTCCTCCGGCGGCGCCACCTCGTGCGGCGTCTCGTCGCCCGACTCGGGGTCCGCCGGGTAGGCCCAGCCGCCACCGAGGTCCATGACGCCGGGGACGAAGCCGGTCGCGTCGCGCAGCCGCGCGACCGCGCCGACCAGGTCGCGCATCGTGGCGGCGTGGTAGTCGGGACGGTTGATGAAGTAGCCGATGTGGTGGTGGTAGCCGCGGAGGCTGAGGCGGTCCGGCGCGCCCAAGGCGCGCCGGACCGCCTCAGCCGCCTCGTCCTCCGTGAAGCCCCACACTGTCGTGAGCACGCGGTCGGCGATCGTCGGCCCTTCGGGTACGACGCTCCGCCGCACGTCGTCCATCGGCAGCTTCAGCCGCACGAAGGCCTTGGCCTGCTTCCCCATCCTGCCGGCGACCTCGAGCAGCAGCTCGAGCTCGCCGGGGTTGTCCAGCGTGACCGTGATGCCGTTCTCGACGGCCAGCTCGAGCCACTCCCCCGTCTTCGCCTGGCCGTTCATGACGAGCTTCTCGCCCGGCACCCCGGCGCGGAGCGACGTGGCGACCTCGCCGGGACCGAACGCATCGCCGCCGGCGCCTTCCTGAGCCAGGATGCGCCGCACCGCGAGGATGGGGTTGGCCTTGACGGCGTAGTAGACCTCGACTGGGTCGTACACGGCGCGCACGGCGGCCAGGGTCCGCCGGTACCGCTCGCGGATCGCGTTCTCCGAGATCGCAAACAGCGGCGTTCCGAACCGCTCCGCCAGCTCCGTCGCGCCGACGCCTTCCACCATCAACTGCCGTGCCATGTGTCCCTCCCGGCTTCGCCTGGGCTCGACTCTATCGCAGCCCCAAGGCGGCTGCAGTCGACTCGAGGGCGGCCCCTCTGCGGAAGGCGAGGCGCCCCCTTTCCGGCGGGCGAGGCGGCGCCTCCTGGCGCCTCCTCTTCGTCGCGCGGCGCCGCCGTCGCCTGGCGTGACGGCGTCCTCTCGCGCCCTCAGGGTAATGACACCGGCATGGCAACGCTCTTCACCGGCACGTCGGGGTTCGCGTATCCCAGTTGGAAGCCGGGCTTCTACCCGCCCAAGCTGCCCGCCGCGCAGTTCCTGCGCCACTACGCCTCGCGCCTGAACTGCGTCGAGATCAACTACACCTTCCGGCGCATCCCCTCCGAAACGACGCTCGAGGGCTGGGTGAACGGGACCCCGCCCGGCTTCGTCTTTGCCGTCAAGGCGCATCAGCGCATCACGCACGCGAAGCGACTGAAGGATGCCGAGGAGCCGACGGAGTATTTCCTCAAGGCGCTCGAGCCGCTCCGCTCCGCCGGGCGGCTCGGCCCGATCCTCTTCCAGCTCCCGCCGTATCTGAAGCGCGACACCGACCGTCTCGAGTCCTACCTCGAGAGCCTGCCGGCGGGGTCGCGGTACGCGGTCGAGTTCCGTGACGGATCGTGGTTCGACGACGAGGTCTACGACGTGCTGCGACGCTACAACGTGTCGCTCTGCGTCGCCGAGTCGGAGACGCTCGAGGTGCCCGAAGTCATCACGGCGGACTTCGTGTACTTCCGGCTGCGGAAGCCGGAGTACGGGCCCGACGACATCGCCCGGTTCACGGAGCGGTCACGGCAGCTCCTCGCGACCGGCCGCGACCTCTACCTGATCTTCAAGCACGAGGAGAACCCGATGGGGGCGCTGGAGGCCGAGCAGGTGCTCAGCGCGGCGTAGGTCGCGAGCCGCCGGCGGCGGCGGCGCGGCAGGCATGGTGGAGCACGGCGGAGAGCAGGCGGCCCTCCGCCTTAAGTCGCCTCTACGAGTCCAGCCAGGCCAGCGCCGGGTAGATGAGCAGCGCCGCGTGCCCCACCGCCTCGTACTGCTCCTCCGACGGCAGGTGCCCGGACAGCAGACCATCGACGACCGGGCTGAGGGCCCGGCACGTGTCGAGCGACGCGCCGGACAGCGCCAGCTCACGTTCGAACGAGCCGTAACCGTGGCCGGGCGCGGCGATGAAGAACGCCACGCGCCCGCGCAGGAAGCCGTCGAGCTCGTCAAGCCGCTCCTGCGCCTTCAACAGCAACCGCTCGTGCCAGCGCGAAAGGCTGCCGCCGTCGGCCACCGAACCGAGGGGTCCGTCGTCCCCGGTGAGGTAGCGCACGATGGCGAGCAGCTCCTCTGCCGTGTCCTCCAGCTCCAGCCTGGGCTGAAGCAGTTCCTCCGCGGCTTGACCTTGCGCCGCCGGTGTCGTCCCTTCGATCATCGGTACCCCTCTCGACGAACGTCAACAGGGTACGCAACCGAACGGCAATTGGCAACGCAGGGCATCGTATGGAGCACGGTGAAGATGATGAAGCCCCGCCGGGGAGATAGGGACTCGGAGCCGGCGGGGCTTCCCCATTGTCGCCCAGCCTCGGAACTTTGCCACTACTTCTGCCGTATCATGCGTGGTCCGAACTGGCTACGGCGATACTCGCAGGCCGCCCCGGCCTACAGCTTCTGGCCCTCCTGCTTGGCGGCGGCCGCCGCCCGGACTGCGTCCTTTGCGATGTTCTCGGGATCGCCCCAGAAGTAGTTGGTCTTTCGCACGACGCCGGTCACGACGTTCGCCAGCGCGATGACGGCGAAGGCCACCAGGAAGTAGTTGGCCAGCCACCACCCGTCCACGACACGGGGGTGGAACCAGGCGACCGCGAAGAACGCGAGCCAATGGCTGTTGCAGTAGGCGCACGAGATCAGCTTGCCGAACCAACCGAGACGCGCTTTAGCCCGCTTGCGGATGGGGTTGAACAGGCTGGACAGCGCGATGGTCGTCGACACCGCGGACACGGCCAGCGCGATGATCAGGACCTGCCAGATGACCGTCGTGTCGTTCATGAGATCGACCCAAGCCCTCCCCTTGGACGGGATCCGAAGGGACCGTGACCTCGCACGCTCCCCTGGCCCGCGTCTGCGGATGGTAGCACGGACTGCCCGAGCGGCCTGGCGAGCGCGTAGCCGGGCTTGGCAATCGCGTGGCGGCGCCGGGAAGCCTGCCCGCTCCTTGCGTCCTCAACACTTGTCACGTCCTGGCGGCAGCCGTACTGCGCCTCAAGCCGTGGGGTGGCGGTCAGTGAGGCGATCGGGTTCGTGGGCCTGGTCGCCATCTTCGTCGAGCCAGGCCTCAGGAAGACGGCGGAGGCGTACTCGGGGCCGTTCTTCTGCCAACGGTGTGACTCGCCCTCAACGGGAACATGTCTCATGCCTGCTGCGACCCCGAACCGAGCGATAACGGCCTCCCCCCATTTGGCCGTTTCGCCAGCAGCGGGCGTAAACCCCGGCGTCGGCCCGCGACGTCGGGGCTTTCTTTGGAGGAGGAGCGGCGACGGCGGTGAACCTCATGGGGTCGCCGCACCGGGCCGGTTAGCCCCTTCGGCCCCCGTGGTGCGGCGGCATAAGCCCCGCCAAGGACACCCGCGTCCGAGCTGTTGGCGGGGCGTCCTCTCTTGGCAGATCTGCGAGCAGCCTCGGCCTCAGGAGCGAGGAGCCAGGAGAGAAGAGGCTGGTAGCGGCGGAAGGACTCGAACCTTCGACACGCGGACTCGCCCCGGGCCGTCTCAGTGGGCCGGGGCGAGTCCGCTTTCGCCGTCCGTCGCAGTCAAGCGAGCCTGAGCGGAGGCTCTCCCGGACACTTCCGTCTCACCTCGGGTGTTTCCGTCTCAGCGGCCCGAGAGTCATCATCGGGCGTCGCCGAGTACGGGTGCGGAGTACGGTCAGCGCATGTCCACCCGGTCGGCTGTTCGTCCCTTGTTCACCAATCGGGCGAGCATTCTTCAGGATAGCCAACGCACCCCGCTAGCCTGGACGAGCGTACTACAGAGGCCGTTTGGCCGGACGCCAGTTTGAGCGTTCGTCGTGCGCCACGTTTGAGGACTCCGCTGCCCTTCACGCTCGCCACGTGGAGCTCCTCGTAGTAAACGGGAGAACTGCCGGTCTGGACGCAGCAGACGGTAGCTGCCGGCCGGGAGCGCGTACGGGCACGTCATGCCGGCGGCCTCGCTCCCAGAGGCCCTGCGCAGGAACCAGATTTTGGCGCTGACGAGGCGGTAGCCCTCGAACGACGCCGGCTTGGGCACCGGCACCAGTCGCACGGTCACGCGCGGCGTCGCCGAGGCATCGGCCAGCACGAAGCCGGCAACCATCGCCGGACCAGCGGGCAGCGTGAACGAGGGGCTGGGGACCCACTCATCGGAGAACCACCCGCTTGGCACCTTCGTCGGTCGAGTCCCAGTTGCAGGGACTGAGGGTCTGCCGTCAACTTGGGGGCCGGCGTCCAGGTGGGGCTCGGCGAAGGTGCGGCCGCGCCGCTGCAGGCCGACCGTGCGCATGGCGCCCAGCGCCAGCGCGAGCGGTCGCGCGCGTCATCCGGCCCGATCATTGTGGCTGCACGTCGTCCGAACGGTCCTAACGCGACAGGTGTCGCTGACAGTCCGCGCAGGTCACGGCAAAGCGCCGCACCACGAGCAGCGACGCTCGGTACCACCCGGAACGCAGTCGCGCCCTTGCCGCAGAGTCTGTCCAAGTCTGGGGCCTCCTCAGCTCGCGGAGCGGCTCAGGCGGCCTCGTGCCCGACAAGTCGAAGGCACGACTGCCGATCACATCCTAGCCCTGCACGGTCCGCTAGGCACGCCGAGCCGCGGTGGTACAGCAGCTCATCATTGGCTCAGAGCCTACCGCTGGCTGAACGCTATCAACCGTTCGAATGTGCTGTAGCGCCACGACGACGTGTGCTCCAGTTGACGGACGGCCGACAGCCGTCACTCGGAGCACGCTGACCGTTTCGCGTGCCCGTCGTCTCCGCGTCAGCTCGCCGGCGCCGTCGCCGTCTCGTGGCGTGCCGCTGCCGAGGAGAGCCGGGCGCGGCCCCTGCGCCCCTGCCGCTCGTACATGCGGCCGCACACCCGATGAGCCGTAGCCTCCGCTGGCAAGCTTGCTCGCCAACGCCGTACCGACCGAGATCCGGGCCAGTCGCGCTCAGGCCTTTCTGCTCGCCTCATCGAAGTCGGCGAGTCGGCCAAGCCCTTGAGGATCATGCTGGACTGCGTGTTCACTGAGCGGCAAGCGCCATGATGTACACCGAGCTAGCTGCCCGCGACGCACCTGACCAGCAGGCGGCTGTGGAAGTCGCCGGCGCCTCGGCCCTAGTGGGTTCACCAAGGAGTCTACTAGGAAATCTGTTGCTCAGGGGCACTTACCCTGGCGCCAAGACTGGCGCTCTCGGCAACGTGGCGCTGGGGTGCTCCCGTGGCGCGAAGGAGCTCTCTCGAGCAGCGGACATTTGCGAGGGAGAGTCTGAGAGGCTGGTAGCGGCGGTAGGACTCGAACCTACGACACGCGGATTATGATTCCGCTGCTCTGACCAGCTGAGCTACGCCGCCACGCGGGGCACTACGGTACCACAGGGTGGCGGCGCCCCTCAATTCGGCCCGGATCGCGCCGGCGGGGCGCGAAAATGGGCCGCTTCCTGCTCTGCTCTGATGCAGCCGTAGGCTCCCCACATCCCGACACACCATCCTCATAGCTCTTGCTTCGGTACGAAATCTCTCTATAATGAGAAAGCAATCACAAACACTGCCGGTCCCGATGACCGGCGAAGGGACGTGAGACCATGTCACCCGCGACGGACCTCCTCAATGTGTTCATCAGGACGCCGCAGGCCGAGACCGTCACCCTGGTGTGCCCGGGGTGCGGCTCCGAGATCTCGACGCACGGCTACAGGCACGGCGGCGCGCTCTTCTGCTGCCGCAGTTGTGCCAAGAAGAGCCACTGCGACTGCTCCCTCGCCGGCATCGAGCTGACCGCGTAAGGCCGGCGGCCTGCCTGCAGGCCGTCCCGTCGTCGGTCGCTTCCCCCTTGCCCGACGACAGTTGCCCGGCGGCCGGGTCCTTCCCCCGGGACCCGGCCGCCCTCTTCTTTGTGGCTTCCGACCTTCGTCAAGGCACGTCCAGCGCCCCGACATCCCTAGCGCCTGACGCGTCGTCTGCGAGCCTGTCTTCGGTTGAAGTGCAGGCTCACATCCTCTAGCATCGACACCTGCTCCCGGGGGAGTGCCCGAGTGGCTAAAGGGGGCGGACTGTAAATCCGTTGGCGCAGCCTACCTAGGTTCGAATCCTAGCTCCCCCACCAGCAAGCCCGGTTAGCTCAGTCGGCAGAGCACCTCCATGGTAAGGAGGGGGTCCACGGTTCGAGTCCGTGACCGGGCTCCATCTCTTTTCGAGACCGCACTGCCGCCGGGCCACTCACTTCGCGCGACGCGCTGCCACCAGCCCCGAGATCGCGTAGATGACCAGCAGGATGACGGCGACCCAGAGCAGGAACGCGTGGTCGCCGAGGAAGGCGATGCTGGCGACGAGGAACCCCACCAGGATCACCCCTACGGTAATGAGGACGATCTTCAAGATGCCCACTGCGCCTCCCCTTCGTGTCAGACTGATTGAGAGCCATCGTAACCCACTGGTGACATTCGGGGCCGAGGCGCGTCTGGTCGACCTGCCGCATCCCGGACATTCAGCCGCCCTTGGCCCCGCGGCACCTGGAGTGGGACGTGGACGTCGACGGCTACGGCAAGAAGAGGACGAGCTGAAGGAAGCGGGCCGCTCAGGCTAGCAGATGCGGGGCAGCAGCTCTCCGACCGGCATGTCGAGCACGCGGCGCGTGCCGTAGACGGTGCGCAGGGCGACGCGGCCGGGGTGGGCGGCGGTGACGACGCCCACCTGCGCCGCGTCGCGCCCCAGCGGATGAGCGCGCAGCGCGGCGACGACCGCGTCGGCCGCATCCGGCGCCACGACGAAGACCATCTTGCCCTCGTTCGCCAGCACGTAGGGGTCGTAGCCGAGCAGGTCGCAGACCGAGCGGACGGCGGGCGACACGGGGATCGCGTCTTCCTCGACCTCGATGCCGAGCTTCGCCTCTTCGGCGAGCTCGGCCAGCACGGTCGTGAGACCGCCGCGCGTCGGGTCGCGCAGGAAGCGGAGAGCACGGGCGGGATCCGCAGCCAGGTCGCCGCCGGCGACATCGCCTTCGACGGACCCCGCCGCCGGAGACTGCTCTCTCAACGCGGTAACGACGACGTGCACCATGCCCCACAGCGGCGCGCAGTCGCTCTGCACGTCGACGCTGAAGTGGAAGTCGCCGCGGGCGGCGACCACGGCCACGGCGTGGTCGCCGACCGAGCCCGAGAGGATCACGGCGTCGCCTTCGCGCACCGTCGCCGCGCCGAGCTCGTGACCGACGACGATCTCGCCGACGCCCTGTCGTCGTGATGTAGCAGCCGTCGCAGGCGCCGCGCTCGACCACCTTGGTGTCGCCGGTGACGATCGGCACGCCGGCCTCCTCGGCGGTCGCCGCCATGCTGGCGCAGATCGACCGGAGCTCGTCGAGGCCGAAGCCCTCCTCGATGACGAAGGCGGCGGCGAGCGCCAGCGGCCGCGCCGCCGCCGTCGCCAGGTCGTTCACCGTGCCGGCGACCGCCAGCCGTCCGATGTCGCCGCCGGGGAAGCGCAGCGGCTGCACCACGTGGCTGTCGGTCGTGAAGGCGATGCGCCCGGAAGGCGAGAGGGCGACGGCGTCGTCGAGGCGCTCGAGCAGCGGGTTGGCGAAGGCGCGCACGAAGACATCGCGCACCAGGTCGCGGTAGAGCTTGCCGCCGCTGCCGTGCCCGAGCAGGATGCGGCCGGCGGCGGCGCTGCGCCGCCGCCGGCCGCATCCTGCTCGGGCCTCTTCCCCGTCTCGACTCCTCCCCGCTCGCAGTGCCCCGGTATCATCGACGATAGCGCGGGCCGCGCACGCCCCCTCGCTCGACACCATGCACGCGCCCACCGGATCCTCCGGCGTGCAGCGCCGTCCGAACAGCGCGCACTCGGCGGGGTCCGTCACCCCACGCAGCACCTCGCCGCAGCGGCAGCCCGTCGGTTCCAGTGGCTCGTCCGTCGCGATCGTGAACCGCCGCTCGGCATCGAACCCCGCGAACGCCTCACGCACCCGCAGACCGGAGCCCGCGATCACCCCCAGCCCGCGCCAGTCGGCGTCGCACGGCTCGAAGACGCGCTCCATGAGCTGCCGCGCCACCACGTTGCCCTCGGCCCGCACCGCGCGCCCGTACTGGATGTGGATGCCGGGCGCCTTCCCTCGCACCAGCATGAGCAAAGCCTCGAGGACGTCTGCCGCCTCGAAGCCGGCCACCACGCCGGAGATGCCGTAGTCGCGCGCCAGGAACTCGTAGCAACCCGTGCCCGTCACCACGCTCACGTGGCCGGGCAAGATGAAGCCGGCTATGTCGGTCTCGCCGAGATCCAGCAGCGCCTTCAGGGGGAGGGGCATGGTCTTGTGCAGGCTGATGATGCTGAAGTTGGGGAGGCCGCGAGCCTGCGCCTCGAGGAGGGCGGCGGCGACCGTCGGGGCCGTCGTCTCGAAGCCGATGCCGGCGAAGACGACCTCCCGATCGGGCTCCGCCGCCGCCATCTCGACGGCGTCCCGCGGCGAGTACACCACGCGCACGTCGGCGCCGGCCGCACGCTCGGCGGCAAGCGACGAGCGCGACGCCGGCACACGGAGCAGATCGCCGAAGGTCACAAGCGTCACCTCCGGCCGGCGCGCCAGCGCGAGGACCTTGTCGAGGTCTCCCATGGCCGTGACGCAGACGGGACAGCCGGGTCCCGAGACCAGGCGCAGGCCGGCGGGCAGCAGGTCGCGCAGCCCGAAGCGGGCGATCGCCATGGTGTGGGTGCCGCAGACCTCCATGAAGGTGAGGCCACCCGCGGTATCGCCGGTCGCCTCCGCGGCGTTCTCGGCAAGCTGCGCCGCGAGCCGCCTTAGCAGCTCCGGCGAGCGGCGCTCAGTCGTCGCCGTCATCCTGGGCCTCGGGTCGCGAGCCACCCTCGGGCCGCAGGCCGCCGCCCCGGTCGACGTGGTCCGCGTCGGGAGCACCGCCTTCACTCTCGATCTCGACCTCGAAGAGGCCGAGCTCCGCAAGCCCGATCTCGGCGAGCAGCTCGTAGGTCTCCCGGGCCTCGTCCTCGTCGATGCGGCTGATCGCGTAGCCGGCGTGGACCAGCACGTAGTCCCCGATGTCGGCATCGGGCAGCAGCGCCAGGCTGCAGCGCTGCTCGAGGCCCTCGGCGGCGATCGTCGCCAGCGAGCCGTCCACGCCGATGATCCGCATGGGAAGAGCGAGGCACATGGGTGGTCCTTGAGGTCGTGGACAGGGCTCGGGCTTCCGCGGACCGTCAGTCGAGAGCGCCGCGGCGCTGAAGCTCAGTATAGCCTGCGACGGCGGCCTGCCCGAGCGCGATGCCGCCGTCGTTCGTCGGCACCAGCCCGTTCGTGAGCACCTCGAAGCCGTCCGCCTCGAGCGCGGACTCACAGAGGTCCGTCAGCAGGCGGTTCTGGAAGACGCCGCCGGTCAGCGCGGCGACGGCAAGGCCGTTCGCCGCGCGCACCCGGCGGCACCACTCCAGGACGATCGCCGCGACCGTCGCATGCAGGCGCGAGCCGATGAAGCCGGGCGAGCGCCGCTGCTCGGCGTCGTCGAGGACGCCGCCGAGCAGCGGCGCCAGCCGCACCACCAGCGCGCCGTCGACCTCCTCGAGCGCGTACGGGTACGGCGCGCCGCCGGGTCGCGACATCATCTCGAGCTCGATCGCCGCCTGGCCTTCGTAGGTGATCGCGCCGCGCACGCCGGCGAGGGCGGCGACGGCGTCGAAGAGCCGGCCGCAGCTCGTCGTCGCCGGCGCGTTCTCGCCGGTGTCCACCTGGCGCGCCACCACCGCGAGCTCCTCCTCACTCAGGAAGGCTTCGGGCCTGTTCGGCGCGTGACGTCGTCGCTACCGCTCCTGAGACCGCGAGGCACGCGCGCCTGCAAGACCCGGCCGGCCCGCGCGAGCCCATCGTCGCCGAGCAGGGCGTACGCCCAGCCCGCCGCCGTGCGCGCGGGACGCTCGATCGCCAGCGCGCCGCCGGGGAGCGGCAGCTCCTCGAGGTGGCCGACGCGCTCGTAGCCGAGCAGGTCGGCCACCAGCAGCTCGCCGCCCCACAGGACGCCGTCTGGGCCGTAGCCGAGGCCGTCGAGGCAGACGCCGATGACACGGTCGTCACGCCCGCCCTCGACCAGCCGCGCCGCGACGTGGGCGTGGTGGTGCTGCACGCCCACCTTGCGCTCCTGCGGCAGCGCGAGCGCGAACTTCGTCGCCAGGTACTCGGGGTGCAGGTCGTAGGCCACGACCTCGGGCTCGATCCGGAAGAGCCGCTCGTAGAGGGCGACGCTCGTCTCGAAGTGCTCGAGCGTCTCGAGGTTCTCGAGGTCGCCGATGTGCTGGCTGAGGAAGGCGTACGCGTCGCGCGTCAGGCAGAAGGTGTTCTTGAGCTCGGCGCCGCAGGCCAGCACCTGAGGGAGCGGCCGCGGCAGGGCGACGGGGAACGGGGCGTAGCCCCGCGACCGTCGCACCAGCCGCGGCCGCCCCTTCCGCACCAGCGCGACCGAGTCGTCGTAGCGCGCCGCGATCTCGCGGTCGTGAACCAGGTAGGCATCCGCCACGTGAGTGAGCCGATCGATCTCCTCCCAGCCCTTCACGATCGGCTCTTCGGCCAGGTTGCCGCTCGTCATGACGAGCGGCCGCCCGGCCTCGCGCAGCAGCAGCACGTGCAGCGGGGTGTACGGCAGCATCGCCCCGAGATACCGCTGGCCAACGGCCACCTCCGGATCGACGGCTCGCTCCGGCGTGCGCGCGGGCCGACGGCTGCGCCCTTCCCCACCTCCCCCAGCTCCGGTCCGACCGTCCCGTCCTCACCGATCTCACGCCAGGGCAGCAGGACGATGGGGTGCTCGGGCGCCGTCAGCAGCTCAGCCTCCTCGGTCGCCCGCGAGGCAGTGCTCGCGCAGCTCGTCCAGGTCGCGGAACATCACGGCCAGCGGCTTGTCGGGGCGCCGCTTGCGCAGCTTCAGGCGGCGCACCACGGCGCCGTCGGTCGCGTCGCAGGCGAGATGGAAGCCGCCGAGACCCTTGACGGCGAGGATCTCGCCCGCGCGCAGCAGCTCGCCGGCAATCCGCAGCGGCGAGGATGGGTCTTCCGGCGTCCCCGCGGCGAGCTCGATCGGCTGGCCGACGCCGTCCCGGATACGCAGCAGCCGCACGCGCGGCCCACAGACCGGGCAGGCGTTCGGCTCGGCGTGGAACCGCCGGTCCGCCGGATCGGTGTACTCGCGATGGCAGGCCGGACACAGCGGGAAGTGGCGCATCGTCGTGCGCTCGCGGTCGTAGGGCAGTCCTTCGATGATGGTGAAGCGCGGCCCGCAGTTGGTGCAGTTGGTGAACGGGTAGCGGTGGCGACGATCGGCCGGGTCGAGCAACTCGCGGCGGCAGTCGTCGCACGTGGCGATGTCGGGTGAGACGAGCTGGTAGGCGTCGGGGTCCGGGGCGCTCTCGGTGATCACGAAGGAGTCGTGCTCTTCGAGGGGCGCCGCCGCGCGCGTCAGCGTGGCCACGAAGGCGCGCGGCGGCGCCTCGTCCTCGACCGCACGCGCGAAGGCGTCGAGCACGTCCGGCGTCGCCTCCGCGTGGATCTCGACGCCGGCCGACGTGTTGCGCACCCAGCCGAGAACGCCGAGGCGCCGGGCGAGGCCGTACACAAAGGGCCGGAAGCCGACACCCTGGACGACACCGGTGACGGCGATGAACTCGGCGCGACGCCGGGCTCCGCCGGCGTCGCGCCCCACGTTCGGCTCGTCCTCGCGCGCGCCCCTCCCCGCGCCCGGCGGGGTCAGGTCACGTCCGGACATGAGAACTGCAGGTCGTCCTTGTAGTGGAGCTCGCCGCACTCCGGGCAGCGAAGCTCGTACATGAATCCGATCGCGGCGCGGTGAGCGCTGCAGAACTTGATGCGCGCGGCCAGCACCTCGAGCTCGGTCTCCCCGCACGCCATGCAGGTGAGCAGAACGTCGTCGCCCAGGTCGAAGGCCTGCTCGAGGTGGTGCATGGCGCCGGTCTCGCTCTCGTGGGGCGGCAGCTCGTCCTCGAGCGCCGCCACCTCGGGAGTCACCGGCGCCACCAGCTCGATCTCGCCGACCAGGCCGGGAAGGTAGGCGAGCTTCCTGTTGATGCGCTTCAGGTACTGCTGGTAGACGCAGAGACCGCCGGGCTGCTCGCCCATCAGCTCGCACTCATGGCGCACGAAGAGCGAGCGGCGGGTCACGAAGCAGCGGTTGCTGATGTGGTCCACGATGCCCGGCTCGCCGGTGGGCTTGCGGGGCCGCCCCCGGGGTCGCTTCTCGGGTGGCGGCTCGACCAGCGAAAGGCAGCCCAGGTCCGGGTCTTTCTGGAAGGCGCCTAGTGCCCGTTCGAGCCAGCCGGGCTGGAAGCTCAGAGCGTCGTCGATGCGCACGACGTACTCGGCGCGAGCGAGGTGGAAGGTCCTGTCGAGATGGCAGTGGCCGTCGGGCGTGGCGCCGCCGTCAAACTCGCAGGCGGCAATGTGGCCCCGCAGGTACTGGCGCAGCATGTACATGCCGACGGCCTCGTTGGGCGCTTCGGCCACGACGGTCACGTTGCAGGGCACCCCCGCCGTCGAGCGCACGGCATGCAGCGCGGCGCGAAGCGCCTCGACGCCGTGCGCGCTGAAGAGGACGACGCTGGCGCGGTCCTGTCGCGATGGGTCATTGACCACGGGCGTACCTTACAGGAGCGGACGATGGGACGGGTGCGGGCGATCGACGCGGCGGCCACCTGGCCGCGCCCGGCTTACGCCGGCGCGGCCGCGGCGACCCCGACCTCCGCCCGCACCAGCTCGACGACGCGCTCGGCGGCGTCGGCCACCGGCTCGCAGAACTCCTCGCCGAAGGTCTCGATGTCGTCGGCCTCGATGGCGAAGACGACGACGTCCTCCGGCATGTCGTAGCCAAGCCGGCGGCCGAGCTCGAGCACGGTGCCGAGACCGATCGAGTGGGCGGAGCCGTAGCGGTGCCCGCCCTTGAAGTCCTTGGCCTCGTACCGGACGACGTCGCCGGGCTCGCGCCCGCTGCGCAAGGCGTCGACGATCACGACCTTGTCGTGACCGCGCACCAGCTCCAGCAGGCGGAGCCCGGCGACCTCACTCTGCATGACCTCCACCCCGGTCGGCAGCGCGGTCTCCCGCACCCGCTCCGCGACGTACAGCCCGACGCCGTCGTCCGAGAGGATGGGGTTGCCCATGCCGAGGACGAGGGTGGAAGCCACCTACATGTTCCTCTTGACGCTGGTGATGACCGCGCCCGTCGCCTCGCTCTTGGTCGTGACCTCGAGCGGCATGTCGCCCGGCAGCGTGTGGGTCGCGCAGCCGAAGCACGGGTCGTAGGCGCGGAAGGCCATCTCGATCATGTTGAGGGTGCCTTCGCTGATCTCGGTGCCGCCCTTGATCAGGCCTTCGGCGGCCTTCTTGAGGGACATCGAGATGGCCGCGTTGTTGTTGGTGGTCCCGACGATCAGGTTGACGTTGGTGACGATGCCCTTGTCGTCGGTCTTGTAGTGGTGGTACAGGGTGCCGCGCGGCGCCTCGACGACACCGATGCCCTCACCCACGATGCGCTCGGGGATCACCCGCACTTCGGGGTTGGTGATGTCGGGGTCGTTGGCGAGGTCGTTGGCACGCTCGGCCGCGTAGAGCAGCTCGACGAGGCGGGCCCAGTGCGTCGCCAGCGTGGCGTGCACGGGCTTGCCGCCGAGCGTCGAGAAGTAACGCTCGTACTCGGCCTGGGCGCAGCGGCGTGGCCATGCCGTCGGCCGCGTTCAGGCGGCTGAGCGGCGAGGCGCGGTAGACACCCGAGTCCTTGCCGTCGACGAAGCCCTTCCAGCCGATCGCCTTGAGGTACGGATAGACGAGGTAGCTGTACGGCTCGACGTGCTCGGCGATGTGCTCGAGGTAGTCCTTGCCCTCGAACTTGCAGCAGCTCGGCCCCGTCCGGGCCGGTGACCCGGACCTTGCCGTCGTAGAAGTTCACCTTGTTGTCCTCGTCGACCAGGCCCATGTAGTAGGTCTGGTGCGTGAAGGCGTCGCTCTTGATGAGGTCGACGTAGTCCTTGTTGGCGAGCACGACGTCGTCGAAGAGCTGCAGGCTGAACTTGGCGAACTCGACCATGCCCGCGGTGATCTCGGCGATGCGCTTGCGCTCGTCCTCGCTGATCGCCTTGCTGACGCCGCCGGGCAGGCCGCACACGGGGTGGACGGCCTTGCCGCCGAGGATGCTGATGACCTCGGCCGCCTCGGCGCGCAGCTTGATGACGGCCCCGCCGGTCTCGAGGCCGACCTTGTGGATCACGCCGAGGATGTTGCGCTCGGCGGGATCGGCGGTCGGCCCGACGACGAAGTCGGGGCCGGCGAGCACGTAGAAGTGGGTCGTGTGGTCGCCGACGTAGAAGGCGTTGTAGAGCAGCTCGCGGAGCTTGCGCCCCGTGGGAGCCGGCTCGACCCCGAAGACGCCGTCGATGGCCTTGGTGGAGGCCATGTGGTGCGCCTCGGGGCAGACGCCGCAGATGCGCGGCGTGATGCGCGCGAGCTCCTCGACCGGACGGCCGACGCAGAAGCGCTCGAAGCCGCGCAGCTCGGGGACCTGGAAGTAGACGTTGGCGACCTCGCCGGCGTCGTTCACGAAGATCTCGATCTTGCCGTGACCCTCGAGCCGGGTGATCGGATCGACAGTGACCTTTCTCATGCCGGCACCTCACTCATGGGAGTCTCGGCTGGGGCGGCTTCTTGCACGGGGACCGACACCCTGGCGCGGCGCATCAGGGAGCTGGCGAGGCCGAACCGGTAGAACGTGCCGACCGGGTCGGGGATGGTCGCCGCGATGTCGGCGATCTCCTCCGGCGTCGGCGCGTCGACGATCGAGGCCAGGGTGCTGAGCATCTTGGCGCCCTGGTCGATCACGCCCTCGGGCGCCCCGTAGCAGCCGCGACAGGCCATGCCGACGGTGGTGCAGCGCGAGCCGCAGCCGGCGCGCGTCGCCGGACCCATGCAGACCAGCCCCTGCTCGAGCAGACACTTCTCCTTGTCGGGCAGGAACTCCCAGATGCGCTTGAAGCCCGGGATCTTCTTCTCTTCCTTGACGCGGTCGCACTCGTCGCAGCAGGTCTTGGGGGCGACACCGATGACGGCGCCGGCCGGCGGCAGGGCGCCTTCGCCCTTGAGGCCGGCGATGACGACGTCGAGCACCGCGGCGATCTGGTGCGCCTCGGGGGCGCAGCCGGGCATCGAGTAGTCGACCGGGACGACGTCCGAGAGCACCTTCACCGTGTCGTAGAGATGCGGCAGGGTGAGCTCGCCCTCGGGGACCGCGTAGGTCTCCTGCGGAAAGACCCGGTCCGGGTTGTCGATCGACGGGTTCTGCGTGTAGACGAGCTCCTTGATCTCCTGGGCGCTCGACACATTGGCAAGGCCGGGGATGCCGCCCATCGTGGCGCAGGCGCCGAACGCGACGAGCACCTTGCTCTTGGCGCGCAGCACCTTGGCGATGTGGGTGTGCTCGCTGTTGCGGATGCAGCCGTTGAAGAGACAGACGTCGATGTAACCGTCGTCGTAGGCCTCGACGTCCTTGTACTTGAAGTCGGTCGCGACCGGCATGAAGACGATGTCGAAGTTCTCGTCGACCTCGAGGATCTTCTCTTTGATCTCGAGGAGGGAGATCTCACAGCCGCCGCAGCTGCCGGCCCAGTACATGGCGAACTTGAACTTGCTCATGCCGTCACCGCCTCTTCCACAGGGTCGGCCGCGGCGGCCGGGCTGCTCCCGTTGCCGCTGACGCTCTCGGCGCCCTCGTCGACGAGCTCCTTCTTCCAGCCCAGCGGACCGAGGGCGCGGATCTCCTCGGTGAACTCGGTGACGACACGGGCGAACTTGTCGCCCTCGGCCGCCGAGACCCACTCGAGCCGCACGCGCCCGTGCTCGAGGCCGAGCTGCTCGAGGAGCTTCTCGATCATCGGGAAGCGCCCCGCGGTGCGGTAGTTGCCGTTGATGTAGTGGCAGTCGCCCGGGTGACAGCCGGCGATGATCACGCCGTCTGCGCCCTCGGCGAAGGCCTTCATGATGTGGGTCGGGTCCACCCGCCCGGAGCAGTTGGTCTTGATCGGGCGTCACGTTGGGCGGGTACTTGATCCGCGAGGTGCCGGCCAGGTCGGCGCCGTTGTAGCTGCACCAGCGGCAGAGGAACCCGATCAGACGAGGTTCGAACTGTTCGCTCACTGCGCTCTCCTTCACTGACGCCGGCCCTAGAGGGCCAGGGCCCCTTCGATCTCGGCGAAGATCTGCTCGTCGAGGTAGCCGCGCTGCTGCGGCACCCCGGACCCGCAGGCCGCGACACACACGCCGCAGCCCTTGCACGCGGCCTCGATGACCTCGGCCACGCCCTTCTCCTCGTTGTACTGGATGGCGACGTGCGGGCAGAGACCGACGCAGATGTGGCACCCGGAGCACTTCTCGGGGTCGATGTACGAGATGGTCGGCTCGACCTTGACGGTCGCGTTGTCGACCAGCGCCAGGGCGCCGGCCGCCGCCGCGCCCGCCTGTGCCACGGTGTCGGGGATGTCCTTCGGGTACTGGCAGCACCCCGCGATGAAGATGCCGTCGGTGACCGTCGAAACCGGCTCGAGCTTGGGGTGCCGCTCGAGGAAGAAGCCGTTCGCGCTGCAGCCGAACCCGAAGATCTGCGACGTCTGTTTGGCGTCCTTACGCGGCGCAAGGCCCGCCGAGAGGACGACCATGTCGACGGGGACACGCCGCACGATGCCGAGCAGCGTGTCCTCGACCTTGACGATGAGGCGACCTTCCTCTTCAGGGGCGAGCGCCACCTCGCTGATCTCGGCCGCCCGTCCGCGGATGAAGTTGACGCCCTCGTTCATGAGCCGCCGGTAGAACTCCTCATAGCCCTTGCCGTAGCAGCGCATGTCGATGTAGCACTCGTACACCTCGGTCTCGGGCAGGTGCTCCTTGATGAGGTGCGCGAACTTCAGTGAGTACATGCAGCAGACGCGCGAGCAGAACTCCTGATAGTTCTCGTCGCGGCTGCCGACGCAGTGCAGGATGGCGACCGACTTGGGCGCCACGCCGTTCTTGCAGACGATGTGGCCGCCGGTCGGGCCGGAGGCGTTGGAGATGCGCTCGAACTCGAGGCTGCTGATAACGTCGTCGAAGTGGCCGTAACTGTAGCGGCTCTCCTGGGTCGCGTCCCAGAGCTCGAAGCCCGTCGCCATGATGATGGCGCCCACCTCGACGGTGATCTCCTCGTCCTTCTGGTCGAAGTCGATGGCGCCGGGGCCGCAGGCGGTGACGCAGGGCTGCTTGCACTTCTTGCCCTTGCGCGTGAGGCAGTTGACGGGGTCGATGGTGGCGCGCAGTGGCACCGCCTGGGGGAACGGGATGTAGGCGGCGCTGCGCTTGCTGAGGCCCTGGTCGAACTCGTTCGAGACCTTGCGCACGACGCAGGCCTCGGTGCACAGGCCACAACCGGTGCACTTGTCGATGTCGACGCAGCGGGCCTTCTTCGTCACCTTGACCTTGAAGTTACCGACGTAGCCCTCGACCTCGGTGACCTCGCTGTAGGCGAGCATCTCGATGTGCGGCTCCTTGCCGGCCGCCGACATCTTCGGCGTCAGGATGCACGCTGCGCAGTCGAGCGTCGGGAAGGTCTTGTCGAACATCGCCATGTGCCCGCCGATCGACGGGTCCCGCTCGACGAGGTAGACCTTCTTGCCGGCCTGCGCCAGCTTGAGGGCCGCTTCGATGCCGGCGATGCCGCCGCCGACGACCATCACGTCCGGGTTGACCGGGACCTCGATGGGCTCGAGCGGCGTGTTGAACGGCAGGCGATGGATCTGGGCGCTGAGGATGCGCTTGGCCTTCTCGGTGGCCTCGCCCGGGTCCTCCGTCACCCAGGACGCGTGCTCACGGATGTTGGCCATCTGCAGCAGGTAGGGGTTGAGCCCGGCATCCGACGCGGCCTTGCGGAAGGTCGGCTCGTGCATGCGTCGGCGAGCAAGCCGCCACGACGGCGCGCGTGATGCCGTGTTCCTGGATGTCCTGCTTGATGAGGTCCTGGCCGGGGTCCGAGCACATGTACTTGTACTCGCGCGCGATGGCGACGTTGGGCTGTTCGGCCGCCCAGCGGGTGACCTCTTCGACGTCGACCTTGCCGGCGATGTTGGTGCCGCAGTGGCAGATGTAGACGCCGATCTTCTCTTCTGGCATCGTCCTTACCTCCTCGCGGCTCACGCCGGGACCGCAGCGAGCACCGGCGCGCAGGAGACGACCTGCTTGTCGATGCCGAGCTGCTTCGGGTCGGCGCCCAGCGCCAGGCCGGCGAGCTGGGTGAAGTACATGACCGGGATGTCGAAGTCGGTCCCGTAGACCTTGTTCACGCGGGGCTGGTAGCCCTCGAGGTTCATCTCGCACAGCGGGCAGGCCGCGACGATGACCTGGGCGTCGGCCTGCCTGGCGGCGGCGAGGAGCTCGTGGCAGAGGCGCAGGGCGCCCTCCTCCTTGGTGAGCATCATCATGCCGCCGCAGCAGTCGGTCTTGGCGTCCCAGTCGGTGATCACGTCGGCGCCCATCGCCTCGAAGAGGCGGTCCATGGTGGTGGGCAACTGCGGATCGTCGAACGTGCCCATGGGGCGCGAGAACTGGCACCCGTAGTAGGGAGCCACGCGGAGGCCGGTGAGGCGCCTGGTCACCTTGTCCTGGATCGCTTCCACCCCGAGGTCGTTGATGAGGATGTCCATGACGTGGCGGATCGGCTTCTTGCCGTCGTAGCTGCGTCCCACCGCCCCAAGCGCGCCGTTGACGGCCTCGAAGACGTGCGGGCTCTCCGCCATGTAGCGGTTCGTCTTCGCGAGCGTCGTGTAACAGGCGTTGCAGATGACGCAGAGGTCCTCGCCGCCCTGTGACGAGGCGATCGCCATGTTGCGCGCCGCGATGGCGAACGAATCGAGCTCGCGCACGGAGAAGTAGCTCGTCGCGCCGCAGCAGTTCCAGTCGTCGAGCTCGACCAGCTCCACGCCGAGCTTCTCCATGACGACGCGGGCCGACAGGTCGTAAGCCTTGCCCGTGGCCTCGGCGGAGCAGCCAGGATAGTACAGGTACCTCATTGGGCCGCCTCCTGCGCCTCGAGGTAGGCGCTGATCTTGTCGAGCTCGTCCTTGCCGCGGATGTTCTTGGCGGTCAAGGGGAGCCGCCCTGCGAGGAAGAGCTTGAGGCCCATCTGCCAGAACTTGAACGGCAGGCCCCAGTCCTTCGTCAGCATGAACTTGGCCATCATCTCGACCTCGTGGTTGCGCCCGTGGCGATGCACGCTGTTCACGAAGGTCTTGGTCATGGCCGGGTTCTTGCTCTCACGCGGCGCAAGGTCGTACTTGATGGCCATGCGCTTGAGCTCGTACATCAGATCGGTGATCTTGATGCCGGCGGGGCAGCGCACCGTGCAGTAGTAGCAGGAGGTGCACAGCCAGATGGTGTTGCTCTTCACGACCTTGTCGATCATCCCGGCGCGGAACGCCGCGATCACTTCGCGGGGACCCCAGTCCATCAGGTAGCTCGTCGGGCAGGAGCCCGTGCACGTCCCACACTGCTGGCAGATCTTGATCTTCTCCCCGCCCGGCATCGCCAGGACGTCTTCGGTGAACTTCCGGTGAAGCTCCCTGGCTTGCCTCTCGCTCGATAGCTCAGCCATCACCCTCTCCAGTCACTGACATGAGTGGCGTACACCGGCGTCCGCCTGCCAAGCGGCGCCGAGAGGACCTGCGCGGACGAGGTGAAGATTGTGAAGCGCGGCGCAAAGTCGGCCACAACTCTCCGCGCTCCGGATGGACTCACCCCATAGTCCGACTTTCACATCGTCACGCTACCACGCGCGCGGGGCCTGCGCCCTGCTCCATCTGTACAAAAGGGGCAGGGCACGGCTCCCTCTTGGACTGCCGTGCCGCCGAGCCCGAGGATGCTAGGGTGACCACCCCAGGGTAGATGCCTCAGAGCTCCCGCACCGACTTCTCTGACCGGCGTTGCGGCGACGACTGGACACAGCGGAGCGCTTCGTGCCAAATGGAGCATCCGACGCCTGTCAGCGGGGTCCACGGCTGGCCAAGTGGCCAAGTATGCGGCTTTCGGAGAACGCCCCGCGACCCGCATTGGCCGCGCGGCAGCGGTCACTCCAGTTCGATCAGACCGGACTTGAGCGCGTACTTGACCAGCCCCGTGACGTCGTGCACGTCCAGCTTGCGCATGATGTTGGTCCGGTGGTTCTCGACGGTCTTGGGGCTGAGGCAGAGGATGCCGGCGATCTGCGGATTCGAGTTTCCCTCCGCGATCAGCTTCAGGACCTCACGCTCGCGGGGTGACAGGAGCTCGCGACGCTCGCTGTCGTCGCCGGCCTGCACGCGGCGAACGTAGTCCTGGATGAGCTTGGCGGCCACCGCGGGATGCAGGAAGGATGCGCCGGCAGCGACCTCACGGATCGCCTGGACCAGCTCGCTGCCGGCGACGCCCTTGAGCACGTAGCCCGACGCGCCGGCCTGGATGACCTGCTGCACGTACTCCTCGTCGTCATACATGCTCAGGATGAGGACCTTGATCCCGGGGTGCCGTGCCTTCAGCTCTCTGGTGGCGTCGAGGCCGTTCATCGTCGGCATGACCATGTCCATCAGCACGACGTCGGGATGAACGGCCTCGACCTTGTCGAGCGCGGCGCGGCCGTCGCCCGCTTCGCCGACGACCACGATCTGCGGCTCGTCGGCGAGCAGTGCCCTGACGCCCTCGCGCAAGATGGTGTGATCGTCGACGAGCAGTACGCGGATGGGCTCGTCAACCTGACGCTTCACGTGTCATCTCCTTCGCCTGCAGCGGTATCACCACGTGGACGCTCGTGCCCCGTCCGGGCTGCGAGACGATGTTCGCCTCGCCCTCGAGCAATCCCGCACGTTCCTTGATGGAGAGCAGCCCGACTCCGTAGCGCCCGTCCTCGTCGAGCATCACCTCCGCCGAATCGAAGCCGCGCCCGTTATCTGTAACGACCATCACCGCGTAACCCGACTGGGCCTCCAGGCGCAGTTCCACGCGGCTGGCGGCGGCGTGCTTCACGACGTTCGCCAGCGACTCCTGGGCGATACGGTACAGCGCCGTCTCGACATCGGCGGGAAGGCGCGCGTGGACCATCTCGAAGTCGGTGACGACCGTCAACCCGGGGTCGGCGAGATGCGTCTGGACGTACCAGCGGAGCGCCGGGACCAGCCCGAAGTCGTCGAGCATCGACGGGCGCAGGTCGTGGACGAGAAGCTTGATCTGCTCCAGACAGTGACGCACCAGGCGCCGCGTCCCGTCGATCCGCTCCTGGAGCTCATGAGAGGAGTCCCCTGCCGCTCGCGACGCCATGTCCAGGTTGAGGAGCGCCGCGGCGAGGGACTGGCTCGTTTCGTCATGGAGCTCGCGGCCGATGCGGCGGCGCTCGTCCTCGATGGACTCGAAGATCTTCGACGAGTACGCCCGCGACTCCTGAGCGATGCGCTCGAGCATGTCGTCTACAGCGCGAGACACCTCGCGCATCGTCGGCTCGCGCTCGTACTCGGCGAGCGGCCGGATACGCTCGCCCTTGTGGACCACCTCGAGCGACCGGCTCAGCTCCACGAGGTGGCGGAAGGTGCCACGCAGCACCACGTAGTTGGCCGCGGCGATGACGGCCCCGCCCACGGCGAAGAAGAGGGCGATGAGGGCGGGGGCCGGCCAGTCGTCCAGCCGGCGCGTCACGAGGGTGCCGCACACCGCCCCGACCAGGACGATGGCCGCGTTCAGCACGACGAGCTTTTGCAGCGAAGAGAGCCGATCCAGCACCGCCCACCTCCCCGGCATACGGCTCCAGCCCCGTAGGGTCCTCACCTTATCCCATGCCTGCGGCTGCCGCATCTAGTGGGAGCAGGTGTCGGCTTGGCTCCCTCATCCAGAAACCCCTGGGGGTATAGACGGCCTAGGGTGAATACCCTATTGTGCCGTAGGGCACAAGATTCAGTGCCGCCTGGGCCTCTGGGGCCCTCGACCGGCGCAGATGTGCCCGTGGAGGGTGCACAAGACCGGAGAGGGCGCCTGGGAACGCCCGCCTCTGAAAGCGTGGCCGGTCCAACGGCCAGCCACCGGAGCCCAGGGGGGTCGTATGAGGACGGCTGTCTACCTCTGTCAGACGGGGAGCGGGGACCTCAACGCGGTGAGTCCCCACGCGATCGTCGCCTACGCATCGAACCTCCCCACCGTTGAGCTCGTGCGCGATCTGGGCCTGTTGCCCTCGCTGTCCTTCGCCGAGCTCGAAGCCGAGTTGCGGGCCGCCGCCATCGAGCGGGTGGTGATCGCCGGCGACACGCCCGGCTTCTTCAAGCCGGCGTTCACCGCGGCCTTCGCCGACGCCGGCGGCGACCCCGACGAAGTCCGGCTGGCATCGTTCAGCGAGCATGGGGCCGCGCGCGGCGTAGCGACCTCGCGCGCCAAATCGGTCGTGGCCTGCGCGGTCATGGGCGTGCCATATCCGCTGGCCGCCGTGCCCGACACGACGGCGGTCAAGCCGGACACCCTGATCGTGGGCGGCGGCGTAGCCGGCATCCAGGCGGCCCTCGAGATCGCCGACGCCGGCAAGCACGTCTATCTCGTCGAGCGCTCCGGCACCATCGGTGGCCACATGGCGATGTTCGACAAGACCTTCCCCACCCTCGACTGCGCCGCGTGCATCCTCACCCCGAAGATGGTCGCGGTCGGACAGCACGAGATGATCGACCTCCTGACGTATGCCGAGGTCGAGGGCGTGAGCGGCTCGACCGGCGACTACCGTGTCACCGTGCGCAAGAAGGCGCGGCGCGTCGACGAGGCCGCATGCGTCGCCTGCCACGCGTGCGTGGAGGTCTGCCCGCAGCGCACGCCGAGCGAGTTCGACAACGGCATCGCGACACGCAAGGCGGTCTACATGCCGTTTCCGCAAGCCGTGCCCAACGCCTACCTGATAGACGAGACCACGTGTACCTACGTCCTGTCGGACGGCAAGAAGTGCGGCGTGTGCGCCAAGAAGTGCCCCAAGGGCTGCATCGATCTCGACCAGGCCGACGAGATCGTCGAGCTCGAGGTCGGCAACGTCGTGATCGCCACGGGCTACGACATCTACGACGCCCGCAAGATCGAGCGGTACGGATACGGCGTCCTGCCGAACGTCCTGACCGCGCTCGAGTTCGAGCGACTCACGAACGCGTCGGGTCCCACGGGCGGCAAGATCGTCACCAAGTCGAAACGCCTCAACAAGAAGACGAAGCAGGACGAGTGGGTGTTCGACGCCGACGCGGGCGCCTCGCCTCGCAGCGTGGCCATCATCCACTGCGTCGGCTCCCGCGACGCGAACCACAACCCCTACTGCTCGCGGGTCTGCTGCATGTACTCCCTCAAGTTCGCCCACCTTGTGAAGGAGAAGCTGCCCGAGGCCGACTGCTACGAGTTCTACATCGACATGCGCGCCTTCGGTAAGGGCTACGAGGAGTTCGCCGACCGCATCAAGCAGGAGGGCACGTTCTGCGTACGCGGGCGCACCGCGCGGGTCATAGATCAGGACGGTCGCATGGTCATCAAGGGCGAGGACATCGTCAGCGACCGCATGGTCGACTTCTCCGTCGACATGGTCCTCCTGGCCGTCGGCCTGACCCCGGCGAGGGGGACGGACGAACTCGCCGCGATGCTCCGCGTGCCGACCGACAACGACGGCTGGTTCAGTGAGCTCGACTACAACTCCGACCCGACCGACACGGAGCGCGGAGGCATCTCCGTCGCCGGCGTCTGTCAGGGGCCCAAGGACATACCCGACACGGTGGCGCAGGCGTCGGCGGTGGCTGCCGGCGTGCTCAAGAGCATCGCCATCGGTCGCGGGCGCGACAGCCTGGCCGACCTCTCGCTCAGCGAGATCGAGCGCCGGGCGACCAATCTCATCGAGCTCGAGGAGGCAGGATGGCCGTCCGTGCGAACCCCAAGCTGATCGACGAGCTCGAGCTCTACGGCGCCCAGGATGTCTCGAAGTGCTACCACTGCGGCAACTGCTCCGCCGTCTGCCCCTTCTCGAAGGAGCCCTACATCTTTCCGCGCCGCTCGATGAGGTCGTTGCAGATGGGGCTCGAGAAGAAGCTGGAGAGCGACCTCGAGCCCTGGCTCTGCTACTACTGCGGCGAGTGCTCGGAGGAGTGCCCGCGCGACGCCGAGCCTGGCGAGACCATGATGAGTCTGCGCCGCTGGCTGACCGCGCGCTACGACTGGACGGGCATCTCGCGGCTCTTCTACCGCTCCTGGAAGGCGGAGCTGGCCGCCATCCTGCTCGTGGCCTTTCTCACCGTGGCGGGCTTCCTGATGTTCGGCCTCTCGCAGGGCGACATCCGGCAGTACGACGGCGCCAACGCCTTCCTGCCCAGCGAGAAGGTCCACCTGTTCGACTGGGCCCTCGCCGGCGTCCTCCTCTTCTTCCTTGTCACGAACTGCGCGCGGATGTGGTGGAAGACGATGGGGCGAGACCGGGAGCTGCGCGCGTCTCCCGGCACCTACGTGCGGAAGCTGTGGCTCCTCCCGGCGCACTTCGTCACCCAGATGCGCTACGCCCGGTGCGAGCGCAAACGGCCATGGGTGGTCCATCTGGTGCTCATGCTGAGCTACGTCACGATGCTCGTGCTGATCATGTTCTTCCTGAAGTTCATGGCCGCAGGGCCGGCGGTCGACTGGCGGGTGCACGCCTTCGGCCTCCTGGCGACCGTCGGCCTGCTCGGGACGACCGTCTTCGCGCTGCGAGGGCGGCTCAAGAAGGATGAGGCGCACTATCGGCACTCGCACGAGTCGGACTGGATGTTCCTCATCCTGCTCGTCGTGGTGGCCGGGACGGGGATCCTGCAGTTCATCCTTCACCGTGCCGGCCTCGATCTGGCAGCCAACGTCGCCTACCTCGTGCACCTTGCCGGCGTCGTGCCCATGCTCGCGCTCGAGGTGCCGTTCAGCAAATGGTCGCACCTCGCCTACCGACCCCTGGCGATGTACTTCGCCGACATCAAGGCGGAGGCCGCCGCCGCCCGCGAACCCGTCCCCGCGCCGGTCGGCGCGGCCCAGGCCGCCTGAGGGAGGGCCGATGGAAGAGCAACGCATCGGCGTCTACATCTGCAACTGCGGGACGAACATCGCCAAGGTCGTTGACTGTGACGCCGTCATCGAGTCGGCCTCGGCCCTGCCCGGTGTGGCCGTCGCGAGGCCGTACAAGTACATGTGCTCGAACCCCGGTCAAGAGATGATCGTGGCCGACATCCAGGAGCATCGCCTGAACCGGGTGGTCGTGGCGGCCTGCAGCCCGCGGATGCACGAGCAGACCTTCCGCAAGGCACTGGCGAAGGCCGGCCTGAACCAGTACTACCTCGAGATGGCCAACATCCGCGAGCAGTGCAGCTGGGTGCACGAGGACGGCGTCGTCGCCACAGAGAAGGCGAAGGCGCTCGTCAGGGCGGCGGTGCTGCGGGTCGCACACCACGCCGCCCTCGAGCGCCGTTCCGTCGACATGTGCCCGAACGTCCTGGTCATAGGGGGCGGGATCACCGGCATGACCGCCGCGCTCGATCTGGCCGACGCGGGAAGCATCGTCTACCTTGTCGAGCGGTCCGCCCAGCTCGGGGGGAACGTCGGACGCGTCGACCTCACCGCGCCGTACCTCGATTCCGCGCGCGATCTGCTCGCCGAGCGCATGACGCGCACCGTCGAGCACCCCAACATCAGGGTCTTCTACAACGGCGTAGTGGAATCAGTCGATGGATTCGTCGGCAACTTCCGGGCGTCGCTCGTCGGAAACGAGGAGGCCGGCGGCCTCCGCGTCGCCGAGACGGTCGACGTCGGCAGCGTGATCGTCTGCACCGGCTACAAGGAGTTCGACGCGGGCCGGATCACCCACTACGGCTACGGCAAGCTGCCCAACGTGATCACGTCGTTCGAACTCGAGCGCATGCTGCGGCGCGGCCGAGTCGAGACCAAGGAAGGCCGGAAACCGCAGTACGTGGCCATCGTCCACTGTGTAGGAAGCCGCAACCTCGAGTTCCACGCCTACTGCTCGCGTGTGTGCTGCATGACGGCGCTGAAATACGCGCACGAGGTCAAGGCAGCGGTGCCCGGGGCCTACGTCAGCGACATCTACGTCGACATGCACGCCTTCGGCAAGGGCCACGAGGACTTCTACCGGCACAGCTCCGAGGTCAAGACCCTCTTCCTGATGTACGAGAAGAACGACTGCCCGGTCATCCGCAAGGCCGAGGCCGGGGACGACTGCGAGATGCTGATCGAGATCAACGAGAGGCTCTCCGGCGAGACCATCGAGATCCCCGCCGATCTGGTGGTCCTCATGGTGGGCATGGAGGCCCGCGACGACTCGGAGGAGGTCGCGCACCTCGTCAACATCAGTCGTGACAAGGACGGGTGGTTCATCGAGAGCCACCCGAAGCTGGATCCGGTCGCGACGACGACCGACGGCATCTACATCGCCGGCGCCTGCCAGTCGCCCAAGGACATCCCCGACAGCGTCGCCCAGGCGCGCGCCGCCGCGGCCCGGATCCTGGGGCGCGTGGCGAAGGGCAAGCTCGAGGTCGACGCCGTCTTCGCCGAGGTCGACGAGGACAAGTGCTCCGGCTGCCGGGTGTGCAACGAGCTCTGCCCCTACGTCGCCATCGAGTACGACGAAGAGAAGAAGCGGAGCCACATCATCAGCGCGCTCTGCAAGGCCTGCGGCGCCTGCGCGGCGGCCTGCCCGTCCGGGGCGATCGCCGCGCGTCACTTCACCGACGAACAGATCTTCGCCGAGATCGAGGGGGTGCTGGCATGACTTTCGAGCCCAAGATCGTCGGCTTCCTCTGCAACTGGTGTTCGTACACGGGCGCCGACCTGGCGGGCACCAGCCGTATCCACTACGCCGCGAACGTCCGCATCATCCGGGTGATGTGCTCTGCCCGTGTCGACCCCACCTTCGTACTCAAGGCGCTGCGGGAAGGGGCCGACGGCGTACTGATCTGCGGCTGCCATCCCGGCGACTGCCACTACTCCGAGGGCAACTACAAGATGATGCGGCGCTACCCCCTCCTGAAGCGACTGCTGGCCGACTATGGCATCGAGGAGGAGCGTGTCCGCCTCGAATGGGTGAGCGCCAGCGAGGGACAGCGCTTCGCCGACATCGTGAACGACATGACGGAGCGCGTGCGGGCCCTCGGTCCCAGCCCGGTGAAGATGGCCCTGGCCCACGACATGGCGGAGAGGTGAGCCGTGGCTGAGAAGAAGCTCCAGATCGCCGTCTACTGGGGCGCCGCGTGTGGCGGCTGCGACGTGTCGATCCTGGACACCAACGAGTTCATCCTCGAGATCGACAAGGTCGCGGACATCCGCCTCTGGCCGATCGCGACCGACGGCAAGTACGCCGACGTGGAGGCGATGCAGGACGGAGAGCTCGACGTCGTCCTCATGAGCGGCGCGGTGCGCAACAGCGAGAACGAACACATCTGCAAGCTGTTGCGCCTGAAGAGCAAGGTCTTCGTCGCCTACGGCGCGTGCGCCTCGATGGGCGGCATCCCCGGGCTGGCCAACCTCGTGCCGCGGGACGAGATCTTCGAACGTGCCTACCTCACCAACCCGTCGATCGAACCCGGCAACCGCACCATTCCGCTCGCCGAGTCGTCCGTGAACGGCCATAAGCTCGAGATCCCCAAGTTCTACGAACGCGTCTACAAGCTCGACCAGGTGGTCGACGTCGACTACTACGTACCCGGCTGCCCGCCGCAACCCGACCAGTGCAAGGCCGCCGTCCTCGCGCTGGTGCAGGCTCTCACGGGCCAAGCCGACCCGCCCCCGAAGGGCGCCGTCGTCGGCGCCTCTGAGCGCGCCCTCTGCGACGACTGCCTGCGCGAGAAGACGGAGAAGAAGGTCAAGCGCTTCTACCGCCCCTGGCAGATCATCGCCGACCCCGACAAGTGCCTCATGGAGCAGGGCGTCTTCTGCGCCGGCATGGCGACGCGGTCGGGATGCGGCGTGCGCTGCCCGTCGAGCGGCATCCCGTGCCGCGGCTGCTACGGCCCGGCGCCGGGCGTGGTCGACCAGGGGGCGAAGCTCGTCAGTGCCGTCGCGTCGATCATCGACAGCAAAGACCCGGAGGAGATCGACGCCGCCCTCGCCACTCTGCCCGACTTCTCGAGCTTCGCCAACCGCTACAGCATCCCGGCCTCACCCCTCCAAAGGAGCCACCGGTCATGACGCGGAAGATCAGCATCGACCCGATCACGCGGCTCGAGGGGCACGGCAAGATCGAGATCTTCCTCGATGACGATGGCGCCGTGCAGGACACCTTCTTCCAGATCCCGGAACTGCGCGGCTTCGAGCGCTTCGTCGTGGGCCGGCCCATCGAGGAACTGCCCCGCATCGTCACGCGCATCTGCGGCGTGTGCCCGGCGAGCCACCACATGGCGAGCGCCAAGGCGGTGGACGGCTGCTTCGGCGGTCAGGTCCCGCCGCTCGCCCACAAGCTGCGCGACATGTACTACCAGGCGCACTTCATGCACAGCCACATCGCCCACTTCTACGCCCTGGCGGCGCCGGACTTCGTGCTCGGCCCCGACGCCGACCCCGCGACCCGCAACGTGCTCGGGGTCGTCCACAAGGTGGGCCTCGACATCGGCGCCGACGTCATCAACTCCCGTGCCCTCGCCCAGGAGATCCAGCGCATCATCGGCGGCCGCAACACCCAGGACATCTGGTGCCTGCCGGGCGGCGTGGCGAAGGGTCTCAAGAAGGACGAACTCACTCAGATCAAGCCGTGGGTCGACAAGCTGTTCGACTTCAGCCAGTTCTCGCTGCAGCTCTTCAAGGACCTGGTGCTGTCGAACGCCGGCTACGTCGACCTGATCCTCAACGGCCCCTACACGCTCGACGTGCACAACATGGGGCTCGTCGACGAGAACAACGCGCCCAACTTCTACGACGGCAAAGTCAGGGTGGTCGATTTCGAGGGCAAGGAGATCTGCAAGTACGCGCCCCACGAGTACGCCGATTTCGTGGCGGAGCACGTCGAGGAGTGGTCGTACCTCAAGTTCCCGTACCTCAAGAAGCGCGGCTGGAAGGGCTTCCACGAGGGCATCGACACGAGCCTGTATTGCGCCACGCCGCTGGCGCGCCTCAACGTGGCCGACCGCATGGCCACCCCCAGGGCCCAGGACGCCTTCGAGGAGATGTTCGCCACCCTCGGCGCTCACCCGTGCCGCTCCCTGCTCGCCAACCACTGGGCGCGCCTCGTCGAGATGGTGCAAAACGCCGAGACGCTGCAGGCCCACTGTGCCGATCCTGAGATCACCGGGGACCAGTATCGGGTGGTGCCGGACACCATCACCGGCGAGGGGGTCGGCATCGTCGAGGCCATGCGTGGCACGCTCACGCACCACTACACGTGCGACGAGCGCGCGATCTGCACGAGCGCCAACCTCATCGTGGGGACGACCAACAACAACGGGCCCATCCACATGGTGACAAGGAAGGTCGCGCAGCACGTGATCAAGCCCGGCGTCGAGCCCGACCAGGGCCTCCTCAACATGATCGAGATGGGCTTCCGGGCCTTCGACCCGTGCTATAGCTGCGCGACCCACAGCCTGCCCGGTGAGATGCCCCTCGCGGTCCGCTTCCACCAGGGAGGCAAAGATCGTGAAGGAGCTGAGGCGCAACTGCTGATGGACGCGCAGGGAGAGCAAGTCACCCCGAGGGGTCTCCACACTCACCCCCAGGGGTCTGCGGGTCGCCGTGCCGGCTCCGGCCCCGAGCCGGTCGACGAAGGCGACAGGCGATCCGCCAGGCGCGGGCCCGCCCCACACGGGCGGGCCCGCGCCCTTCTGCTCGGAATGGGCAACCCCATACTGAGCGACGACGCGATCGGCATCCGCTTGGCCGAGCGTCTGGCCAAGCGCCTGATGACGCGTCCCGGCGAGCACGCCAAGGGTGGTGGCCTCGACGTGGTGCCGGAGTGCACCGTCGGCGGCCTGAACCTGCTCGACGTGATCGCGGGCTACGAGTGCGTGATCGTCATCGACTCGATCAAGACGGCGGGAGGCGTGGTCGGCAGTTGGTACAGGTTCGACGCGACAGACCTGCGGTCGACCATGAACCTGAGAAACGTACACGACACCAATTTCGCGACCGCCCTGCAACTCGGCCGCGAGATGGGCATGGCCCTGCCGCGCGACGATGCCATCCACGTGTTCGCCGTAGAGATCGCCGACAACCTCACGTTCTCCAGAGACGCTCAGCCCAGACCTGGAGGCGGAGCTTCCCGAGCTTCTCGACGAGATCGCCGAGGAGGTGGCGTCCCTCCTGAACGAAACCGATAGCTCCTGACACGGCGGCGGCGACACGGGCCATCGACGCCGCACCGCCCCCCGCCTCGTTGCGCCGGCGAGCGCGCTTCGTTCAGACGCTCACGGGCAGCCCGTGAACCGCCTCACACCGGCCGGCTGCTCGATATCCGCGGCCGGCATGGCCATCTGCCAGTTCCCGAGCCGCTCCGCTTCTGCTTCCGCCATCCCCGGGGTCGACCTGCGCCTTGTCACCGGTGATGCAGCCGCAGGGCCCGTAGAACACGAGCCCGCACTCGCGGCAGCGGTATTCGGTGATGCCATCGACGACGGCGAGAGGAACGTTCGTCGTCTCGCACGACGGACACTGCATCCTGCGCATCTCCGGCATGTGTCATACCTCCTGCATGGAGTCCCGACGGTCCCGATGGCGGAGCAGTGTCTCACACAATGGCGGCAAAAGCACTATTTAGATAGTGCAAAGCGTCACAAGGCTCGGCGGCTTCGTGCGGGTGTCAAGAGCGAGACGGCGGCGGCCGGCTCTGTGAGCCGGCCGCCGCCGTCCTATTACTTCACCACGACGCGTCGCCGCGGCGACGTGCAGGGCTTGTACTTGTTGTCTCCGGGGTAGCGCGCCTTGAAGTAGTAGGTGCCCTTGGTGGTCGGCGCGGTCCACGTGGTCGAGTACGTGAGACTCGAGGTCAGCGACACCCGCTTCCAGACCCTCCAGGTGGTCCCGTTGCGCGACTTCTTGATGGTGATCTTCTGGTCCGACCTGCCGGCCGCCAGCGTGCCCGACAACCTCACCCTGCCGCCCGGGGCGACGCTCGTCTTCGAGAGCGTTAGCGTCAGCGAGGTAGTCAAGGTCTGTGTGTGACAGCGCGAGCAGGGCTGTCCTTCGCTGGGGTGGCTGCCGGCCGGCTTCGCCGTATAGGCAGCCAGCGCCAGAAGGGCGGCCAGTGCCAGCACGGCCAGGATGGCCGGCATCACGAAGCGGGCACGAGCCGTGCGCCGAGGCGTCGTCTGAGGACTGGTGGGCATGCGCTCTCCTTTCGTCGCTCAGGGATTGGAGAGTCTACACACACTAAACACCCGCAGCGCAAGCCGGCGACGCTTTGCGCGCGCCGCCCGGGTACCCTAGAATCTCTTGACCCCGAGCCGACGTAGCTCAGCTGGCAGAGCACATCACTCGTAATGATGGGGTCCTCGGTTCGATTCCGAGCGTCGGCTCCATAAACTCCCTGCTAATCACGGGGTCACCTCCTCCACACCCTTGCTCGGCAAGGAGATCCGCAGGGTTGCGCTGCGCAACTGGTACGAGCGCGTGGCGGCGCCGGCGGCTATGGCCCAGAGGAACCAGCTGCCGTAGACGAGACCAAAGACCCAGGTGGCCATGCCTCCCGAGTCGACATCGCCGCGAAGGAGCCCGACGACGAACGCCGAGCAGGCCGAGAGCCCGAACGTGGCGACCACGACGCTGGCAAACCAGCCTGCGGCCAGCAACGGCCGGCGCGGCAGCCAACGCGGCGTCGCCACCAGGAGTAGAGACAGGGTGGCCGCCAGCAGCCACGGGACGGCGGGCAGCCAGAGGGCGAAGGAGCCGGCCAAGCCGTCCGCTCCCGGCCACCTGAGCCCGAAGCTCCCGCCCAGCGCCCACCACGTCTTGAGCACGGGGTAGGGCAGCGCGAACGCGAGTGCGGCGTAGCCGTACCAGGTGGCGACGCGGGTGGATGCGAGGGCGGACGGGCTCTCCAGGGCTAGATGCGCGAGAACGACGGCGACGGCGCAGGCGAACGCCCGCGTCGCCAGCCCCAGCCAGTCGACACCCGACGGCATGAGGCCCGGGACCACGAGGCTCACGACGCGCAGAAGGTCGATCATCAGTCCACCAGCAGCCCACAGCATCAGCAGGAGACCGCTCCAGCTCAGGGCGCGTCGCAGACGTAGCTGCGGGCGATCGGTCAACCGCATGAGGATGCCCACCGCGGCGACGCCGGCGGCGGCGAGGGGGAGCCAGCTCGGACCGAACATCTCCGCGTAGGCCGGCCGGTCGTGAACGAGCTGCTGCAGTATCCCGGCCGCCACCACCGCGACGCAAAGGGCCAGGGCCGTCCACGCCTCGGCGCGCGACCGGCTGGTCTTCGATTTCATGATCCCTCTCCCCTTTCCACACCAGATCGAGGGAAGGCTACCGGCGCAACGGCTCGCGAGCATCGCCCGGCGGGGGTCATTTCGGCTACGTCCGCGGAGGGACTTGTGGCAGGCCCGCTACCTCGCGCGAGGCAGCCGGCGGGGACGGTAGAGGGCGCGGACAGGCCCTGCGGGCTCCGCGCCCCGTTGCAGCCGAACGGCGCGAGGGGCGGGGTCTCCCCCACCCCTCGCGCCGCCAGCCCCGCCGCCTCGTCACGCGGCGGGCGCAGGTTGGTCAGGGCAGCCGGGCTACGGGATGCGACTCCCGTAGATGTCCTGGTCCAGTCCGCCCTCGTGCGGAGCCTGATCGCCCGACCACGTGTTCGTAGCCGGGTCGAGCGTCCTGACCTGGTAGACGTCGGCACCGTCGTTGTCGTCGGTCTCACGCGGATCTGTGCCGGCCACGGTGTTTCGCCAGTCGGTCCAGGTCCCAAAGGTGGTCGGGCCGACCATGCTCACCCACAGGTAGTCACCCGCGAAGGGCACGGAGCGGTTGTCGAACTGTTCGAAGTTGGGGTTGGACATGACGTCGGTCAGCTTCGTGGCCGACGTGGACCACGTGGTCCCGCGGTCGGACGACCGCGAGCTGTAGACGTCCAGGGACGAGCCGGTCATGCCGGAGGCGTCGTTGCCCACCGGCCGCATCGGCGAGTAGGACGGGTCGTTGCGGCTGTCCCACCAGATGGCGACCAGCCTGGAGCCCGAGACGGCGATGTCCGGGAAGAGCTGGTGGCCGGTCGTCTGGTCGTCGATCAGCTTGGGCGTCGTCGAGTTGCCGGTCGTGCCGTTGAAACGGATGAAATAGACGGCCGACTGGCTACCCACGCCGGGAGCGGCTGTTCCGAACGTCGTACCGGTGTCGACTTCCGTACCGGGCTTCGTCGGGTCGAAGACGATGTAGACCTTCTCGTTGTCGGCGGACGCGTCGGCCGTCGAGCGCACCTGGGTGCCGCCGCGGAAGAACGTGTAGCCCGACTGCACTTCGTTGGCGAAGTCGCCGCCGTCGCCGGCGAAGGAGCCGTCCACGTGCGTGTCCTGCGGGTCGTAGGGCGTGAACGTCGTGATGGTCCTGGGGCTGCCGAAGGTCCTGCCGCCGTCCGTGGACTTCACGTACCGGACGGCGTCGACCTGGCCACCCTGAGCGGCGATCTGGCGGAAGGTGACGTAGACGTTGCCGCTGCCCGTGACGGCGATGTCCGGGAACTGGACGTCGTGGACGTTCGGCGTCAGGTTCATCGGCTTCGACCACGTCTGGCCATGGTCGGTCGAGCGCGAGAAGTAGATGCTGACGTCGCCGGCGGTCACCCGTGAAGCGCGACCACGCGAAGTAGACGTTGCCCTTGGTCGGACCAGTGGTGCGGTCGGCCTCGATGGAGGTCTTGTCGTTGAACTTGCCCAACAGGAACGGCGCGGACGAGCCCTTGGCCACGACGGTCGAACCGCGGAAGCGCTTGCCGTCGTTGAGCGTGTTGCCGCTCGGCCCGTCCGGATTGTCGAAGGTCGACACCCAGACGTCACCGAAGGTCTTGAGTGAGCCGGCCGGGTCGTCGGAGGCCTCTGCGCCCATGAACACCCGGCCCTGGCGGTCCCAGGCGATCACGGGGTCGCCCGACGAGGCCGTGCGCACCTTGGCCAGGGCGGCATAGGGCGACGTGTCGCCCGGGTACCCTGGGACGAGCGAGCTCTGGAACGAGGTGCCGGCGTTCTCCGAGCGGTAGTAGCCCGAGCCAGATCGGGCCGGCCGCCACGAAGTTGCCCGGCGTCGAACCCGCGTACACGCCGCCATAGTCGTTCGAGCTGCCGATCAGCACGCTGGGGTTGCGCGGGTCGATCTCCACGGCGGGCTCGTTCTGCCGGCCGCGCGCGATCGATGCCTCCTGGAGGACCGCGTCCGTGTAGGGGATCCCCGTGGCGAGCGTGTAGGCGCTCACGTAGCCGCCGGTCCCGGGGGCATCGTTGCTCAGGCGTACGTTGCCTGGCGTGTCGGCGGTGGCCAAGACAGGTACGAGCAGGACGACCGCGATCACGAGCGCGGCAGCTGTGAGGGGTACCGCCCATCGTTGTGTGCTGTTCATTTCTCCACCCTTTCGTCGTGGGTCTCGTCAACTGCGTCTACCCCGACGGGGTGAAGAAGTAAGTGTGATACGAGGCGCGGCGGTCGTCCGATCCCGTGGCCGTTGACGAGGTGTAAGGTCAGTTTGGGTGACCACCAGTCGCCCGAAGCCCACCATGGCTCATCAAGGCCGCGGTGGGTTTCCCTTGCCGGCCTCCCCGCCCCCCTTGGCCGCTCTGCCCCGACATCCCGCTTCGGAACGCCGCGGCCCGGGAATAGGCCTTGTGCCGGACCGCCTCCGAGGCGGCCGTGGCACAAAGCCCGCCGAGGATCGCTCAGTCCTTCCCGCCGGCGGGCTCTCTACGCCGCATCTCGGAGGGGGCGGGCTACGCGGCGGACCTGCGGGACGACGTCTCCTCGACATCGACCATGATGTCGTCGCCCTCGACCTTGACGGCGTACGAGCTCACATCGCCGGTCCTTCCCCTGATCACGAGGATCTTGGGGCCCCGAACGTTCTTCCCCGTCCGGACGTCGAACCTCGAGCCGTGACGAGGACAAGTGACGACCCCGTCCTCGAACGTCCCCTGAGAGAGGGTGCCACCTCGGTGAGAGCACGTGTCCGAGATCGCGTAGAACCGGCCGCCGACGTTCGCCAGCAGCACGGCAGTGTCACCGTACTCGACTCGCCGGGCTGCTCCCGGGGCGATCTCGCTGGTACGAGCGACTTTTACGAATGCCATCAGGCCACCTCCTGGCCACTCGCGCGGACACCGCGCTCATTCTGGCGCCACGCTCCGCGCACAAGGTGTTCTCTCCCGAAGAGTCCTTCTCAAGCCGTTGGAGGAGCAGCCGGTCACCGCGAGTGTAGAGTTGGCGGAGATCGTGGCGGCGACCAAGCGACTGGAGGCGGGAATGGCGGACAACAGCATGAAGGGCGCCGGTGGAGCCGGCGCGGGAGCCGTGTACGGCCTGGGATTCATCGGCGCGCTGGTCTACTTCATCGGGAGCGCCACCTCGTTCTGGGACGGCCTGTACGGCGTCTTCCAGTCGATCGTCTGGCCGGCCTACCTGGTCTACGAAGCGCTGGATGCGCTGAACGTCTGAAGAGAGGGGCGGGGCGGACACCTGTCCGCCCCGCCCCTCTTGTCGTCGCGCCGGTCGCGCCACGTTACTTCACGGTGATGGTCCCGATCCCGCTGCCCCCGATACGGTCTGTGTAGCTGTAGGCGTCGTACTTCTGCCAGGGCGCAAGTGAACCGGAGGCGAGGCCTTCGGCGGTCGCCGCCCACGAGAAGGCGCCGGCAGTCGTGCCGGCCTTGACGGTGAAGGTGACCTTCGCGGTCGAACCGGCAGCCAAGCCGCCCACGCTCACCGTCGGCGAGCTGAGGACGGTGAAGCCGGCGGGCGCCGCCAGCGAGACCTTGGTGCCGGTCGCCGGGAACGCGGGGAAGCCGCCGGTGCCGAACGGGGTGACGCAGGGGTAGGTCACGTTCGCCGTCACGGTGAACTTCGCGCCCTTGGCGACGCTCGCCGGGGCGCTGACCGCGACCTTCCACGGCGCGATGAGCACGGCGCAGTAGCGATAGCCGGGCAGGCCCCAGCCATCGGCCGACAGCTGCCAGACCGCCAGCCAGTCGCTGTAGGTCCACTCGAAGTAGTTGTAGGCCTTGTCTCCGTTCACGTTCTCGTTCGGGGCGTACGAGCCGCCGCCGTCGATCTCGCCCTTGAACTCACGACACCACGGGTCGTTCACGTAGAGCACGCCCTTCGTGTCGTCATAACCGACCACCACGCGGTAGTGCGGTCCGGAGACGCCCGGCAACCAGTCCGTCAGGCAGACGACCGGATAGCCCTTGGCGATGACCGCCTTGAGCTGGGTCAGCCATGGCGTGGACTGGCCGTAGGAGAAGCCGGCGTAGCCCAGCGGCCGTTCCGTGTAGCCCCAGTCCGCGACGCTCGGGAAGTTGTCCCCCGCCGGCCAGCTCAGGTTCGAGAACTGCCCTGCACGAGCGATATCCCCGACCGCCGTCCCCTGCCAGGTGCGTGCGGCGTTGTAGACCTCGCGCTGGTCGACGAACGGTCCCCAGTAGTCCATGACCATCTGCGCCGCCGCGGCCCCGCATCCCAGCGCCTGCTGCTGCTGCCAGAGCGGAACGTTCTGGATGATGTACTTCGACGGGATGCTCCCCCCGCCGGCGGCCGCAGCCAGTGACGGCAGCGCCAGAACGACGAGTGCCACGATCAGCAGCGCGACCGCCAGACGGACCCCTGTTTCCCTTGACTCCTTCATGCTCCCCTCCTTGGTGGATTCTGCGGAACCGTACGTCGCGCGCTCCGCTCCACGCAAGGAGCAATGGAACGGCGCTGGGTCTACTCCGCGACGACGCGCAGGGTCTGCAGCGAGCCGTCCTCGGCGCCCTGGACCCGCACGCCGACCTCGGCGGCGGCGAGGAGGTAGTCGACGATCTCCTGGCTGACCTCCTCGCCCGGTCCCAGCGCCGGGATGCCAGGCGGGTACGGCGTCAGGATCTCGGCGCCGACGCGACCCACGGCGTCCTTCGTGGCCACGACGTCGCTGGCCGCGTAGAAGGCGGTCCGCGGCGAGACGACCTGGCGCGTGAAGCGCGGGAACTGGAGGGCCGCCGCGCGCTCGAGCAGCGGGCTCGGTTCCTTGCCGCGGAAGCGCGCCGCGATGTCCGCGAGCGCGTCGACCAGCGTGCCCACCGACTCCTTCGAGTCGCCGTGCGTGATGTTGAACATCACGTTGATGGGCTCGGCCATCTCGACGGCCACCCGGTAGTCGTCGCGCAGGATCGTCTCGAGCTCGTAGCCGGACAGGCCGACGTCGCGGGCCGTGAGCGTGTACCGCGTCGGGTCGAACTCGTGCGCGCCGGCGAGCTCGAGGATCTCCTCCCCGAGGATGCGCATGCCGGGGATCTCCCTGATCCGCCGGCGCCCCCAGTGTGACAGCTCGATGGCGTCCCGCCAGAGCTCGTCGCCGTGAACGGCCATCTGCTGTCGCGAGGCATCGATGGACGCGAAGATCAGAGCCAGACGGCTGGTGCTCTGCGTCATCTTGATGATGCCGGAGAGGCGCTTGAGGTTCACCCGCTCCCCGCGCGCCACCACGACGGAGGCCTGGGTGAGGCCGGCGATGAGCTTGTGGGTGCTGTTGACGGCGGCGTCGGCGCCGGCCGCCATGGCGTCGGCAGGGAGAGCGTCGCAGAAGCGCAGGTGCGGTCCCCACGCCTGGTCGACGACGAACGGCAGGCCGGCGGCGTGCGCCGCCGCCGCCATCCCCTCGAGATCCGCGCCGACGCCGTAGTAGTTGGGCGAGCTCGTGAACACGGCGGTCGCGCCGGGCAGCTCCGTCGTGGCCTTCGCCACCGAGGCCGCCGTCATGCCGAGTGGGATCTGCCACCCGGGATCGATGTCGGGTTCGACGTAGAAGGGGCACTGCGCCCGAGAACACGATGCCGGCGAGCAGCGACTTGTGTGAGTTACGCGGCACGATCAGCGGCTCGTCGGGACGGCCGAAGAAGAGCGCCAGGGCGTGTACGCCGCTGGTCGATCCGTTGACCAGGAACCAGGCGTCATCGCCGCCGTACGCCTCGGCGGCCAGCCGCTCGGCCTCGCGGATATGACCGGTGGTCTCGCGCGAGTCCTCGATGCCGGCCTGCGGCACCGCGTCGGCCTGGAGCGCACGCAGCCCGATCGCCTCGATCAGACGCTCCGACGCGCCCTTCCCGATCTTGTGGCCGGGCGTGTGGAAGGGGACGAAGCCGAGCTCGCGGTAGCGGATGACGGCGTCGACGTAGGGTGTGTCGCGCTGGGTGAGGGCGCGGTCCCGGCCGGGCGTTTCGTCCTCGCCCGCCGTTCGCACGTCGGCCGGCGGTGTCTGGTCCTGAGCGGGCATCGGCTCCTCCTGTCGCGCTGAACTGTCTCTGGACCGAACGTATCGGCGCGGCGGAAGCCGGTCAACCTGCGCCTTGCGCCCTCTTGACCGCTTGCCGAACGGTGTGACGATGGCGGCAGGCGGACAACCTGCCACCGTGTGCCGGCCGCGATCGCGTCCGGTTGGGGGAGCGAAAGGGGAGACCATGCGGAGATTCACGTCCGGCGCCGGGAGGCTGCTGCTCGCCGTCGCCACGATACTCACGGTGCTCGCCATACTGCCGGCGTCTGCCGCGGCGTTGACGTCACTCGAGACCCTCGGCAAGAAGATCTACTGGGACGCGGCGCTCTCCACGCCCAACGGGCAGTCCTGCGGCTCCTGTCACGATCCGTCGGCGGGCTGGGCCGATCCCTACCGCAGCCTGCCCGTGTCGCGCGGGGTAGTACCGGGCCTCTTCGGCGGACGCAACGCGCCGCCGGCGGCATACGCCACGTTCAGCCCGTCCTTCCAGTGGAACTCGATGAAGGGCGTCTACGCCGGCGGCCAGTTCTGGGACGGACGCGCCGAATGATCTCGTCGCCCAGGCGATGGGCCCCTTCCTCAACCCCGTCGAGATGGCCAACCCCGACAAGGCGGCCGTCGTCAACGACATCAAGAGCGGTCCGTACGCCAACCTCTTCAAGCAGGTGTTCGGCAGGAGCGTGTTCGGCAACGTCGACACCGCCTACCTTGACGCGGCGAAGGCGATCGCCGCCTATGAGTCGTCCAGCGAAGTGAACCGCTTCAGCTCGAAGTACGACGCAGTGATGGCGGGACGCGCCACCTTCAGCTCGCAGGAACAGCAGGGCTTCATGCTCTTCCGCTGTAAGGGCGGCTGCTCATCGTGCCACACGGTCGGCGGCATGGGCGGCGGAGGCTGTGGCGGAGGCGGCATGGGCGGCGCAGGCATGGGCGGCGCAGGCATGGGCGGAAGCTGCGGTGGCGGCGGCATGGGCAGTGGAATGGCGAACGCCGTCTTCACCGACTTCTCGTACCGCAACGTGGGCGCCCCGTACAACCTCGAATACGGGCGGGCTCCGCTCGACTTCCCCTATGCGCCCGACCTCGGTCTGGGCGCCCGCGCCGGCTACGCCGGACAGGCCGGCACGTTCAAGGTCCCGAGCCTGCGGAATGTCGCCTTGTCCGCACCGTACACACACAACGGCTACTTCAAGACGCTGCGCGACATCGTCGACTTCTACAACACCCGCGACGTGGACCCGGCGTGGCCCGATCCTGAGGTGGGGGTCAACGTCAGTCCGCTGCTCGGGAACCTTGGGCTGACGAGTGTCGAAGTCGACGCCGTCGTCGCCTTCCTGAAGACCCTTTCGGACGGCTACTACACCCCCTGACGGGCGCTCGCCCCAAGGGAAGACAGGCGCCCCGCCCGCGGCGTTCCGCGGGCGAGGCGCCTTCGAGCGACGTGAAGTGACCGCCCTCCTCCTCGCCGTCCCGTTCCCGCCTGCTACACTGTGGAAGGCCTTCCCGTAACGGTCGGGGACGGCCCGCACGAACGAACCAACCCGGTGGCAGCGTCGCTCGGTGACGTCCGTCGCAGGGTTCAGCCGACACCGCCAAGGAGGCACATGACATGACCGACCGAGTCCGAGAGATCCTCTCCTGGTACGCGTCGGACAACCCGGGCACGAAGGCCAACCTCTACCGCATGATGATGACGGGGCGGCTGGCCGGCACGGGTCGTATGGTCATCCTGCCGGTCGACCAGGGCTTCGAGCATGGCCCGGCCCGCAGCTTCGCGCCCAACCCCGCCGGCTACGACCCGCGGTACCACTTCCAGCTCGCCATCGACGCCGGCTGCAACGCGTACGCCGCGCCGCTCGGCTTCATCGAGGCCGGCGCGGCCGACTACGCCGGCCAGATCCCGCTGATCCTCGAAGGCCAACAACTCCGACAGCTTGTACAGCGGCTCCGACCCCTGCCCCGCGGTGACGGCGAGTGTCGAGGACGCCCTGCGACTCGGCTGCGCGGCCATCGGCTTCACCATCTATCCCGGCTCGGCCGCCCGCAACGACATGTACGAGGAGCTCCGCGAGATGGCCCTGGAGGCCAAGGCGGCCGGCCTGGCCGTCGTCGTCTGGAGCTATCCGCGCGGCTCCGCCCTGAGCAAGGCCGGCGAGACCAGCATCGACGTCAGCGCCTACGCGGCGCAGATCGCGGCCCAGCTCGGCGCCCATGTCATCAAGGTCAAGCCGCCGAGCGACAACATCGAGCAGGACGCGGCGCGCAAGGTCTACGAGAAGACCCAGATCCCGGTCGGGACGCTCGCCGACCGCATCCGTCACGTCGTCCAGAGCGCCTTCGACGGCCGCCGTATCGTGATCTTCTCGGGCGGCGAGACGGCCACCACCGAGGCCGTCATGGAGACGAACCGCCAGATCGCCATGGGCGGCGGCTTCGGCACCATCATGGGCCGCAACTCCTTCCAGCGCGAGCACGACGAGGCCGTCAAGCTGCTGCAGGACGTGATGGACATCTACAAGACGACCTGGCCGGAGAAGTAAGAGCCGGCAGAGAGCATCGGGGGCGGGCGCTCGAAGCGCCGCCCGCCTCATCTCGAGCGGCGCCGCGAGCGGCCCGGAGGGCTAGCTCGCGGCGCCGCTCGTCGTTTCCATCGAGCCGATGAACACGTCGACCAGGTGCGGGTCGAACTGCGTGCCGGCGCAGGCGCGCAACTGCTCGAGCGCCTCCGCCTGCGACATCGCCTTGCGGTAGGGCCGGTCGACGACCATCGCCTGGTAGGCGTCGCAGATGCTGATGGCGCGCGCCAGCAGCGGGATCTCTTCGCCCTCGAGACCGTCGGGGTAGCCGGCGCCGTCCCAGCGCTCGTGGTGATGTACGACGGCCGGGAGTGCCGCGCGCAGACGCATCACGCTCTCGAGCAGGCGCTTGCCCACCTCGGGGTGGCGCTTGATCGCCTCGTGCTCCTCCGGCGTGAGGTCCCCGCGCCGGTTGAGCACATCCACGGGGATCGCGACCTTGCCGATGTCGTAGACCACGGCGGCGGTGGTGAAGAGCTCGGTCTCGGCTTCGTCCAACCCCAGGCCGTGGGCCAGGGAGCGGGCGGCGCCGGTGACACACGAGGCCGACCGGTCGGCGAAGGCGTCACGCATCGCGACGGCGCCCGCGAGCGCCTCGAGGGTCTCCTGGTCGGCGCGCTCGAGCCGGAACGAGAGCCCCTCGAGCGCCGCCTGGTCGAGCTCGACGAGCGAGATCTGCGAGAAGTCGGCCACCATGTCGCGGCCCGACCGCTTCGCAAACAGTAGGGCCGCGTCGGCCGCCGCAATCAGGCTCTCGCGCTCGTGGCCACACGCTGGATAGTCGGCCATCCCGATGCTGATCGAGAGGGCGGGCGGCTCGGGCACGTCGATGGTGATCTCGCGCACTCCTTGCGCGATACGCTCGGCCAGCGCCCCGGCCTGCTTGACCGTCGTGCCCGGCAGGATCATGACGAACTCCTCCCCACCGTAGCGCGCCACGAAGTCGCTCGTGCGCGCGTTCTGACGCAGCACGGCGGCGACCTGCTGGAGGGCCTGGTCGCCGTGCGGGTGCCCGAATCGGTCGTTCACCGTCTTGAAGAAGTCGAGGTCCATCATGAGCAGGGCGAAGGTGAGCCCATAGCGCGCCGAGCGGTCGACTTCGACGGCGAGGGCCTCCTGGAAGTGTCGGTGGTTGTAGAGGCCGGTCAGGCCGTCGGTGACGGCGCGCAGACGCAGCTCCTCGGCGCCGTGCGCGTTCTCGAGCGCGCTGGAGGCCACGTTGGCGAACACCTGCAGGAGCTGCAGTGCCGCCTCATCGGGGACCTTGCCGTCGACCGGGTCGTACAGGTCCAGCAGACCGACCATCTGCTGCTCGTGGTCGTAGAGTGGCACGAAGAGCGCGTCGTCGGGGTGGAACATGCCGGGCCCGCGGTCAGGCAGGTCGCCCGGCGGGAAGTAGAAGAGCTCCTCCTCACTCCACGTGTAGCCGGTGTGGTCGACGACGTAGCAGTCGCCGTGACGGAACTCCTCACGCAGCAAGCCCCGGATCAGCGGGCCGGGGATGCGCCGATCCCGCACCACCTTGTCGTACTCGGGGTCCCGGCCGTACACGGCCGCCGCCTTGTATACGTCCTCGCCGGCCTCACGCAGGTACAACGCGGTCTCGTTGAACTGAAGCGTGTCGCGCACCGTATCGGCCACGACCCGGGCGACCTCCTGGGGATCCAGCGTCGCCCGCAGGCGGTTCCCCAGGTTGACGATGGTCTCGAGACGGCCCGATCGTTCGCGGTGGTGTTCCGACGTCCTGCGGAGGGCGCGAACGTGCTGCTCCTCCTGCCCGTAGAGGATCACGAAGCCGGCTGTGAGGGCAACCACCACGGCTCCTGCCAGCGCCAGTCCAGCTACGCGCAGCCCGGTCACGTTCTCGTTGCCGGAAGTGAACAGGTCGAGCGTGAAGAACGCAGCCAGCAGCAGCGCGGCGCCGGCGAAGGCCAGCGACGACGTGCGGTGCACCGCGTCGCCGCGGCGGTCGACCACGACGACCCGTACGGCCAGATAGAACGCCGCGAACGCGCCTGCGACGATCAACAACTCGACGAAGACGATGCCCGTACCTCCTGTGGGGGAGCGATGACCCCCCTGCCCCCGTCAGGATTCGAGGCCGGCGCCGGGACACCTGTGCGCGGAAGGACCTCCCGGCCCTACGCCGTGGTCGCCTCGAGCAGCCGCCGCACGCCGTTCAGCGGCACGTCGAGCAGCCGCGAGATGTTCAGCTTCGCCTCCAGCGGCCCGGGGTCGAACGGATGCGGTCCCTCGCTGTCGTAGATACGCCCCAGGCCGAGCTCGCCGCGCACCTCCTGCATGACGGTCGAGTCGACCATCTCACGCTCGCTCACGCCCAGCCGCCCGGCTACATATGCCTTGGCCTCCGACAACCGCATCGCCTTCGCCATCTGCATGCGCGCCACCAGGTCTCCAGCGGCGCGCATCCCACCCAATCCAGAGGCGACGGCGTGCGACACCGGCATGCCGAAGATATCGCCTGTCCCCACCTACAAACCGTCCAGGCGCAGCAACTCGACGCAGGCCTTCGAGGCGCGCGAGACCGCGTCGATCGGCGGGAAGGGATGCATCGGGATGCCGCCTACGCCCATGCCGGCGTTCATGTGGACGGGAATGCCCGATTCCTCGCAGCACGACTTCGTCATGGCGATGGCACGCGCCACGTTCCAGGCCGTGCTGCGGCCCGTGTTGACGTTGATGGCCGGTCCGAAGATGGTGGCGCCGGCCTCTTCGACCGCCTTCCGCTGGCCCGCCGGCCACAGGCCTGCCAAGCGCGTCCCCTTGTACTCGAGCCGGCCGTGCACCCCAAGGACACGCTCGGCGGCCATGCCGACCATGATCCCCATGTCGGGGTGGGCGGCCCGCAGCCGCTCGACGGCGAGCAGCGCCGCGAGGAGGTCGCCGTCGCCGGCGGCGCCGGCGGTGTCGAAGTTGATGCCGTCGGCGCCCGCCTCCCACATCGACTCGGCGACGTGGACCATGTCCTCGACGGCCAGGGCGACGGCTTGCTCCTGCGCGGCGCGCGCTTCGTCGATTCTCAGTTCGGGCAGCAGGGTCGACCAGTTCGGCACCGGGCCGTCCGGCTCGGAGTAACGTCCCAGGTCGGGTTGCGATCCGTAGTGCACGGGAATCGTGACGCGCTCCTGAGCGTGCTTGACGGCCATCTGCTCGTGAGGGACGAGCGTCTTCACAGCCTTGTACGAGTAGTCCTGGTGGTAGAGCTCGCAGCTGTCGGCGGCGAGGCACTCCTGATACACCATGAGCGCCGAGAGACGGTCGACTTGCCCGGTGCCGGTGCCGTCGTAACTCAGCATGACCTCGCGGCCGATGTCGACGGCGGTGAAGCGGGCCGGCGACGCGAAGATGTCGAGCAGGTGGTCGAGGTCTTCCTGCGGCAGTGGGTCGACCTTCGCGCGGCGCACAGCCTCGGCCGAGCCCTCCTCGAGGTCGGCCGCGATCTGGCTCCGCGTCATCTCGACGAGACTGCCGTCCCCCATCCGTGTGGCGATGCGCTGCTCCACGCCGGTTCCTTTCGTCGCTGCGCGGCCGGGCCCACCCGGCTCCCACCCGCATCGTAGAGGGAGCCTCCCCTCGCCACAACGCCCGATTCTTGGGCGAACGTGACAACGCGGGCTCTCGAAGTTGACGGCCGGCCTGATCAGTCCCGGCCGGGGCGAGCAGGAGTGTGACCCCTCTCGCTGCGAACGACACGGGTCCCTGGACGGCGAAGGGCGGGGCGACGCTGTAGCGGCGCCCCGCCCTGTCGTTCACATCAGCACCTGGGCGCGGCCTGGCCGGCGTCCTCCGCCGGCGCCCGCGCCGCGGGCGTCTGTTTCTACGCCTTGCTCCTCGCGCTGGTGCGCTGCTTGAAGCGCTCGACGCAGTTGATCGGGATGTCGAGCAGCTCGGCGATATTGAACTTGGCCTCCATCATGCCGGGCTCGTTGGGGTGGACCGACGAGGTGAAGGCCAGCGTGCCGAGCCCTCTGTCGAGGCGGAGCTGCTCCATCGCGATGGGGTCGCTCAGGTCGCGGGTCGTGCAGCCGAGCTTGTCGGCCACGTACCGCTTCGCTTCCTTGAGACGCATCCTCCGGGACATTTGCATACGCGCGACCAGATCTCCGGCCGCCCGCATTCCGCCCATGCCCGAAGCCTGCGTGTGGGCAGACTCCATGCCGAGGGGATCACCCGTCCCCACCTAGTAGCCGTCGATCTTCAGGATCTCGACGAAGGCCTTCGAAGCCCTCGACGTGGCGTCGGCGGGCGGATAGACGCAGGTCGGTACGCCGCCGACGCCCATGCCCACGTTGACGTGCACGGGGATCTCGGCGACCTCGGCGGCCGGCTTGATCAGGGTGATGGCGCGGGCGATGTTCCACGCCGTCGACTTGCCCGTGTTGATGTTCACCGCCGGCCCGTAGATGCTCGCGCCGGCGGCCTGTGCCATGCGCAGCTGATCCTTCGGCCACATGCCGGCCAGGCGCTCGCCGTCAAAGGTGAGCTGGCCGTGCATGCCCAGCACGAACTCGGCCGCCATGCCGATCTCGATGCCCAGCCACGGGTACTTCTCGCGGAGCATGCGGCAGGCGCGCAGGGCGGCCAGGAAGTCGGCGTCACCGGCCGCCCCCGTCGTGTCCATGTCGATGCCGTCCGTGCCGGCCTCGACCATGTGGTCGGCGACGAAGTTGATGTCGTCGACGAGCATCTCCATGGCCTCTTCCTGGGCCGTGCGCGCCTCGTCGATCTTGCCCAGCGGCAACAGCTCGGACCAGTTGGGGATCGGGCCGTCGGGCGCCGAGTAGCGCCCCAGGTCGGGCATGGCCCCGTACTGCACCGGGTTGGTGCAGAGCATCTGCGCGATCTTCATCGACTGGCCCTCGTGGGCCACGTTCGTCTTGATCGCCTTGTACGAGTAGTCGATCTGCCAGAGCTCGACGATGTCCACGCCCAGGAGCGCCTCGAAGCTCTGCAGGTCCTGCACGCGGTTCCCGATGTGCTTGGTCCCGGTGCCGTCGTTGCTCATCACGACCTCGTCGCCGATGTCAACGGCGGTGAAGCGTGCGGACGACGCGTAGATGTCCTCGAGATGGGCGAGCTCGTCCGGCGTGAGCTCGGGGACCTTGGCGCGCTTCGCGCCGACCTGCGTCCCCGCCTCGAGATCGGCCCTGATCTCGGACCGCGTCATCTCGACCAGCGAACCATCACCCATCCGGGTCGGGATCCTGGGTTCCAACGGCATCACCTCCACGGCTTCGTGCGACCGCCCGCCCGCGGGAACAGGGGAGCGAGGCCCGGGCGCACTGGCGGCGGCGCGGAACGGTCACGACGGCGGACCTCGGCGCGACTGTACAGAAGGAAGGGGCGGCGCGCCACCGGCCTCAAGCCGGTGGCGCGCCGCCCCTCGGCGGCCCCGATCCCTTCAGTCCTCCGCCGTCACGGCAGCTTTGCCGCCAGCCCCGCGAACTCGTCCGGGGTGAAGGCGCGCATGCTGGTCGTCGTGACGTTGCCCCCCGCGGTGAGCGCCATGGCGAAGGCGGCGGCCGTCTCGTCGTCTGGCGCCTCGCCCACGCCGACATAGTCGTAGGGACCCATCGTCACGTGGATGCTGCGCAGGGTCCCTCCCATCGCGTCCCACAACTTCAGACTCTCGGCGAGGCGCTGTGGCGCCTGCTTCATGTCGGCCGCCCCTTTGGCGGTCATCTTCATGAGAAGAACATAGGCGGGCATGGCATCCCCCTTCGTTCGGCCCGGAGCCGCCGGCGCGGCTCACCGGCACCCGCAGTCACAGCGACCGCGACAGGCCATGCTAGTCCCGCGGCAACGGCGAACGCCGCGACGCCGGACGACGTTCGGGTAGAGGGTGGCCCGCCGGTCTGCGCCGGGGTCATCGCGGAGCCCGACGCCTGCCTGGGTGTCAGGCGGCGCGGCGTCCGGTGCCGTCGTCGATCCCATCCTCGGCCGGCCGGTACCTGACCTCGTTGGCCAGCTCGCGGCCGGCCTCGAAGTCGCTCAGGTTCTGCAGCGTGGTCGCGGCGATCTGCTCGAGGGCGTCCACGGTGAAGTAGCCCTGATGCGCGGTGGCGATCACGTTCGGCATCGTGGTGAGCCTGCTGAAGACGTCGTCCTGGATGATCTGCCCGGAGAGGTCGTACGAGAACAGGTCCGTCTCCTCCTCGTACACGTCCAGGCCCAGGTAGCCGATCTGTCCCGACTTCAGCCCGTCGATGACGTCGCGCGAGTTCACCAAACCGCCGCGGCTGGTGTTGATGAGCATCACGCCGGGCTTCATGCGCGCGATCGTCTCGCGGTCGATCATGTGCCGCGTCTCAGGCAGCAGCGGGCAGTGCAGAGTGACGATGTCCGACGTCTCCAGCAGCCGGTCCAGCGACACGTACTCGCCGCCGAGCTCGAGGATGCGCCGGTTCTGGAACGGGTCGTACGCGAGGATCCGGCAGCCGAAGCCGTGCATGATCTCGGCCACGGTCGCACCGATCGCGCCTGTTCCCACGATGCCGGCCGTGCGGCCCTTAAGGTCGAACCCGAGGAGGCCCTCCAGCGAGAAGTTGCCGTCGCGCACGCGCTGGTAGGCGCGCGGCAGGCGCCGGTTGAGGGCGAGGATGAGCCCGATCGTGTACTCGGCCACCGCGTGCGGCGAGTACGCCGGGACGCGCACGACCCGGAGACCCGATTGCGCCGCCGCTTCGAGGTCCACATTGTTGAAGCCCGCGCTGCGCAGGGCGATCAGCTCGGTGCCCCCCTCTCGCAGCCGGGCGAGCGCGCCAGCGCCGAGCTCGTCGTTGACAAAGGCGCAGACGGCTGGGGACCCGGCGGCCAGCGGCGCCGTGTCCTCTGTCAGGCGTGGCTCGAAGAAGACCAGCTCATGGCCATGCCCGACGTTCGCGGCCTCGAGGAAGCGGCGGTCGTAGGAACGAGTGCTGAAGACGGCAATGCGCATGCAGGGACCTCACGTCGACGCGGGTGGTCACGTTCGGAGATTCCCGGCGGCCCGCCGGGGAAACGTGAGCAGACGCCGCGTCGCCGGCGACGGCGACGAAACGCCCGAGAAGGACGGTGGAGCCGGCGGACGGATTCGAACCGTCGACCTGCCGCTTACAAGGCGGCTGCTCTGCCAGCTGAGCTACGCCGGCCGGCCGGTCACAGTCTACAGAACGTCGTTAACAGGGGCAGGCCCCGCCGCCGGGCGGGGCCTGCAAAAGGGCCAGGGGGGTGCCCTTCCGGGCGCTGTCGCAAGCGCGACAGGAGCCATCCTGGAGCATGCCCCCGCCGTGTTAACCGCATGTGAAGAAGTGCGCAAGCCGTGCGAAGAGGGGTGTCGGCCCGGTTAAGGGGGCCAGGGCCGACAGAGGGGGGCGTCCTGGGGCCGGATGAGGCGCCTCCGGCGCCGAACCCGGCCCCAGGACATGGTTCGCCCGGGGCCGGGGCGAACCAGAAGATAGGAGGTACCAGCATGAGGCGCTGGCAGCGTTGCTTCTCGGAGATGGGAAGCGTCGCAGGAGGCACTCTACGAAGACTGTGCGAACAGTATGTTAACCGAGTATTAAGCGACGTGAAGCGAGCAGGCCCATCAAGCTGCTAGACGAGGTGCGCTTCAGGTAGGTTCGTGCGGTCCAACCGGCGTTGAATGACCCTTCAGCTAGTTACCGTCAAGCAGTCCCCTGAAAGCATCCTCATCCAGGATCGCCACGCCAAGCTGCTGGGCCTTGGTGAACTTGGACCCGGGATCGTCGCCGGCAACGACATAGTCGGTCGCCCGGCTCACCGAACCCGTGACCTTGCCGCCGCTCGCCTCGATGACGGCCTGCGCTTCGTCGCGCGTGAAGCTGGGCAGCTTGCCCGTGAGCACGAAGGTGAGCCCCGTCAGGGGCCCCGCGCGGCCGGATGGCGTCTCTTCGACGAACCGGATGCCGCGCGCCCGCAGCTTGTCGATCGTATGGCGGTTGGCCTCGTCGTCGAGATACTGGCGCACCGCCTCCGCCACGACGAGACCGATGCCCGGGACCGCCGCCAGTTCCTCGGACGGGGCCTCCAGAAGGGCGTCGATCGACGGGAAGCGCTCTACCAGCGCCTGGGCCGTGACGAAGCCGACGTGCCGGATGCCGAGCGCGTAGAGAACACGCGCGAACGGCCGTTGTCTGGACCCATCGATCGAGGCAAGCACGCGGTCGGCGCGCTTCGCCTCGCCGGTCTTCTTGTCGAGCGCGAACCCGTCCATCTCGAGCAGGTCCTCCCGGCGCAAGTCGTAGAGGTCGCCCATGTCACGGATCAGCCCCCCGACGTACAACTGCTCGACGAGCCGCTCGCCCACGCCCTCGATGTCCATGGCCCCTCTGCTCACGAAGTGGCGGATGCTCTCGACGATCTGTGCGGGGCACGAGCGGTTCGGACAACGGACGGCGACCTCCTCGCTCTCCCTCACCACCGCCGAGCCACAAGCTGGGCAGTGAGCCGGCATGCTCCAGTGACGGAGGGCCGCGTGGCGCGCGGCGCGCGCCACGCGGTCGCCGTCCTCGTCCACCGCACCGCTCGTATTCGGCCCCACGACCTGCGGGATCACATCCCCGGCGCGCTGCACTATGACGTCGTCGCCGGGCCGGATGTCCTTACGCAGGATGTCGTCCTGGTTGTGCAGCGTCGCGCGTTCGACGGTGACGCCGCCGACGGCGACGGGCTCGAGCACAGCGAAGGGGGTGAGCACGCCCGTCCTCCCCACGTTCACCTCGATGCTGTGGAGCCGCGTCGTGACGGTGGTCGGCGCGAACTTGAAGGCGATCGCCCAGCGCGGATCGTGGCTGACCGACCCAAGGCGCTGCTGCAACTCGTACTGGTCGACCTTCACCACGGCGCCGTCGATGTCGTAGTCGAGATCGGCGCGGCGCTCCTCCCACCGCCGGCACGACCCGGCCACCTCGTCGATCGTCTCGGCCTCGACGATGTCGGGGTTCACCTTGAACCCCTGCTCCCTCAGCCACGCCAGCGCGCTGTGATGGTCCGACATCTCGAGCCCTTCGCTCGCGCCGATCGCGTAGCAGAAGACCGAGAGCGGCCGTGAGGCTGCGACCGCCGGGTCGAGCTGCCTGATCGACCCGGCGGCGGCGTTACGCGGGTTCGCGAACGTGGGCAGACCGTCGGCGGTGCGCGCCTCGTTCAGACGCTCGAATGCCGCGAGCGGCAGGTAGACCTCGCCGCGCACCTCCACGACGGCGGGCGGGCGGGCGCCCCGCAGGCGGAGCGGCAGCGCATGGATCGTCCGCAGGTTCGCGGTCACGTCCTCGCCGACGGTGCCGTTGCCGCGTGTGGCGCCCACCGCGAACATGCCCTCGCGGTACGTCAGGGAGATGGCGAGCCCGTCGATCTTGGGCTCGACGACGTAACGGATGCCCGGGTCGTCGAGCCCCTGACCCTGTAGCAGACGCCGATTACGCGCGTCCCACGCGCGCAACTCGTCCTCGTCCCTCGCGTTGGCCAGCGACAGCATCGGCTCGAGATGCCGAACCTGCTCGAACCTCTCGAGCGGCTGCCCCCCGACGCGTTGCGTCGGCGAGTCGGGGGTGCGCACCACAGGGCACTCGTCCTCGATGCGCTGCAGCTCGCGATAGAGCTCGTCGTACTCGGCGTCGCCGATCTCGGGCTGGTCGAGGACGTAGTACAGATACGCATGCCGCTCGATGAGCTCGCGGAGCTCCGCCGCCCTCGCCGCCGCTTGCGCCTGTTCCACGTCAGCCTCCCGTCAGTGTCGCCCCTGGTCCGCGGCCGGGACCATCTCGCCGCGTCCCTCGAGGCACAGCGGCACGAGGTCGCCAGGTCGCTCGAGCCAGTACTGCGCCCCCGCATCCAGCAGCACGTCGCGAGGGAAGACACCCCAAGCGACGGCGGCGGTGCCGAGCCCTGCGGCCAGCCCTGCTGTCATGTCGACCGGGCTGTCACCGATGTAGATGCCCCGCGACCCATCGTCCCCACCCAGACGCTCGAGACACAGGAGGATCGGGTCCGGATCGGGCTTGTGCCGATCGGTATCCGTCGCCGTCACCACCGTGTCGAAGACGCCGCCAAGCGCCACGGCGTCGAAGGCCATTTGCGTCGTCTCCCGACTCTTGGAGGTGACGATGCCGAGGCGCCGGCCCGCGTCGTGCAGCCGGCGCAGCGCGCCCTCCATCCCGTCGTACGAGCGGATGAGCTCGTCGTGGCGGCGATGGTTGTATTCGCGATACACGTCGTAGAGCTGCTGGGCCTTCTCGTTCGAAAGCCGCATCATCTGCGTCATGAGGGGCTGGCCCACGCCCGCTGTGATGACCTCGTCCGGCAGATCTTCTCCGAGGACGGTGCGGACGGCGTAGCGGAACGAAGCCACGATGAGCTCGACAGTGTCGACCACGGTGCCGTCGAGGTCGAAGATCACGGGGTCGAATCCCTTCACGAGGATCCCCCCTGCGCGTTGGAGCGCAGGGCGGCCAGGTCGAAGCGCCAGTCGGCCAGCCCCGCGAGCGCGGCCTGGTCCATCAGGTCGTAGCGCAGCGGCGTGAGGGCGACGTACCCCTCGGCGACCACGTCGAAGTCGGTGCTGAGGTCGCCGGCGGGCGGGTCGCAGGGCACGAAGTACTCCTTGTCCTGCGGCGGAAGGCCGGCGGCCACCCCGCCTTCACTGGTCTCGACCACCACAGGCTGGGCCGCGGGACCGCTCTTCAAGCCGCGGCCCTTGCCGTCGGCACTCAGGGTGACGCGGTCATGGCAGCTCGCTCCGCCGAGCACCGCCGGCCGCACGCCGCGGATCTCGCTGAGGGGGCGGTCGGGGAAGTTCACGTTGAGGACGGTCTGCGGCGGGAGGCCGCGGCGGAACGCTTCGCGAAGGATCGCCGCGGCCAGCGGTACAAGCCCGTCCAGCCAGCGCGGGTGGTGGTTCTCGACCGACAGCGCGATGCCCGCCTTGCCGCGCAGCGCGGCCTCGAGGGCGGCGCCGACCGTGCCGCTGTACGTCACGTCGGCGCCCAGGTTCGCGCCCAGGTTGATGCCCGAGACGATGAGGTCCGGGGTCGGGCCGGCTACACCGAGCAGCCCGATGCGCACGCAGTCGGACGGCGTGCCGTCCACGGCGATCCCGTCGTAGCGGCCACCGAAGCGCGTGGGATGCAGGTGCAGGGTGCGGTCGATCGTGATGCTGCGCGCCATGGCGCTGCTGTTCGCCAGGGGAGCGATGGTCGTCACCTCGGCGAGGCCGTCGAGGGCGCGCCGCAACGCGGCAAGGCCGGCGGCCCGGATGCCGTCGTCGTTCGTGAGGAGTACCTGGAGGGTCACGGCTTCATGGTACCTCACAGCAGTGCCAGTCCCGCCGCATCACCGTCACGCACCTGACGCGCGCAGGAAAAGCCACGAACGGTGTCGTAAGTGCAGGGACCAAGGCTGAGAAGGAGCCTGTGTGAGCGAGCGGACCTCCACCGATCGCGGCCCGCTGGGCCGCTCTATCGGGCTGCGTCGCGTCATGGCGCTGCTCGCCCTTCTGGTCGCGGTGACGGCGGTCGTGATCGCGCTCGGCGCGGCCTATCTATGGCCGCTCTTCCTCTTCCCTCTCGTCCTCGCGGCCGTCTTCTTCTTCGAGCTCGGCAGCCTCGCCGTCACCGGCTGGCTCGGGCTCTTCTTCGTCAACTACTTCGCCTTCCTCGCCGAGCCCTCTCCGGCCGATGTGCGACAAGCCCTCGTCGGGACCGCGTTGTTCGCGCTCGCGGGCCTGCTGCTGGGCCGCGTGCAGCGCAACCACCACCGGCTGCAGGCGGTGCTCGCCGCCTCGTCCCTGTGCGACCGCCTCACCGGCCTCTACAACTACGGCACCTTCGTCGACTACCTCCACAACGAGGTCACGAAGGTCGACCGCTACGGCGGGCAACTCACGCTCCTCATGATGGACCTCGACCACTTCAAGGAGTTCAACGACCGGCACGGCCACGAGACGGGCAACGAGCTGCTTCGCCGCGTGGGCGCCGCCCTGCGGGCCGCCGTCCGCGAAGCGGACATGGCGGCCCGCTACGGCGGCGAGGAGTTCGCGGTCCTGATCCTCGGGGACGAAGCCCACGGGTACGAGCTGGCCGAGCGCCTGCGGAAAGCGATCGAGACGGTCGCCGTCGCTACGCGCCATGGCGAACCGGCGTGCGCGACCGCGTCGATCGGGATCGCCGGCTACCCAGGCGCGACCGACGAGACCGAGCTGATCGAGCGCGCCGACGCCGCGTTGTACGAATCGAAGCGGCGTGGGCGCAACAGGGTGACGATCGCCGCGCCAAGAGGAGAGGCGGCCGAGCTCGGCGAGCAGGTGGCCGCGACGCTCAGCGCCTGAGGTAAGCGCCGCCGCCTGAGTCGACCCTCAGCGCCGGAAGGTGGCGTGCGGCAGACGGGTGTCTGGACGCGCGTAGAGGTCGCCCAGGAAGAGCTCCACGCCGTTGCGCCGGAGGGCATCCTCCTGCTCGACCGTCCGTACCCCCGTGGCCACCAGTTGCGCCCCGATACGGTCGGCGAACCGGACAAGCAGTTGGACGACCTCGACCGGCGTCAGTTGGCCGGTCACGCCGGCGACGAGCACCGGATCGAGTGTCAGAAACTCGGGCGACGCCTCCGCGATGAGCTCGAGCGTCGTGAACTGGGCGCCCAGGCCGCCGATGCAGAGCTGGAAGCCCGTCTCGCGCACGTTGGCCAGCGTGCGCAGCGTGGAAGCGGTATTGGTGCCCAGCTCGTCGGCGTCGAGCTCGAAGACGACATGCTGGGGCACGAGCGCCTGGTTGAGCGAGTAGAACTCGCTGAGGGCCAGCACCGCGGCGTTGGGGAGCTCGGCGGCCGCGCAGCCGACGAAGAGCAGGTCGTCCGGCTCGAGCCCGACGGCGGCCTCGACCGTGGCCGCGCGCGCGGCCACGCCGTAGGTCGGCAGCAGGCTCGAGCGCCGCGCGACATCGAGCAGCACGTCGGGCAACCGCAGGGGCGAGTAGAAGGGCCCGCGGACACTGCTGCGGTAGCCGATCGTCTTCTCGGCGGCGAGCTCGACGACCGGCTCGAAGAGAGGCTCGAGCTCGCCGTTCTCGACGCAGTGCGCCAAGGTCTTCTCGAGCTCCTCGTCGTAGAGAGCCGCCTGCTGCTCCGCGGCCTGCATGGCGAGCGCCACGCCGCGCTGCAGGTTCTGCTCGAAGGTCAGCTCGTCGTCGCCGCTCAGCATCGCCGCGCCCACCGAGGGGTGCACGCGGTCGTAGACGCCGGGCTGCAGGTCGTTGAGCAGAAGCGACTGGAGGCGCTCGTAGACGCGCCGTGTGACGAGCGCCAGATCGTCGGCCGAGATGGTCACGCCAGAGCGCGGCGGCGAGAGCAGGACGATGAAGGCGTTGTCGGTCAGCGTGAAATCGGAAACGACGTCCAGGCGGCGGAGCGTGCTGCCGACCATGCCGCCGAGGTTCTGCGCGACGGCATCGAGGATCTCGCTGACGATGCGCCAACCGAAGATCGGCTCGAGACGGCCGTACCTGTCGAGGGCGACGTAGAGGATGGCGACCTCGCCGCGGCGCTCGAGCTCCAAGCGGATGGCGTCGGCGACGGCGCTCAGCGACGGCAGGCTGGAGACACCGTCGCTCACCAGGCTCCGCAGGTTGGTCTGCGCCCGCCGGAGGGCGTCGTCGTTCAGCTTCTCCATCGAGCTGCCCCCCTCAGGACGGCTTGCTCACCTCGGACTTCTTGGCGTCGCCGGCCGTCTTGGCTTTGGTCGCGGCGGGCTCGCTCGACTCGCCCGACCCGTCCGACCCGCCGGCCGACTCGCCGTTCTCCTTCGCCGGCCGGCCCTTGGAGGACCGTCCGTAGTCGGTCGTGTAGAAGCCCGATCCCTTGAAGTGGATGGCGACCGGGTGCAGCACCTTGCGCAGGTGGCCGCCACACCGCTCGCACACCTCGAGCGGATCGTCACTCATCTTCTGAAAGACTTCGATCGTCTCGCTGCACTGCTCGCAACGGTACTCGTAGATGGGCACGCGCGAACTCCCTGCACGTCACGGTTGGAGGGTCAGTCTAGCACGACGTCCCGGCGCTCCTCGACGCTGTGTGGCGTCAGGGACGGAACGGCGGCACGTGGCCGGCGATGATCAGCGCCGGCGCCCACGCCCGGATGCGACGCCACGCCGCGAGCAGGTCCGGAGCGTCGGGACCATCCGCACGCATCTCGTCGAAGCTCGCCCTGTCGGGGCCGATGACGTCGCCGCAGAGGACGACGGGACCCTCCGAGGTCGCCACACAGTAGCTCACGCCGCCCGCCGTGTGTCCCGGCGTGACCGCCCAGAGGATCCCCGGAGCGAGCTCTCCCTCTTCCCCGTCGAGAAGAGCGACGGTGCGCTGCTCCATGACCCCGGCCACCGCGGCCCAGTGAGGCGCCGTCGTCTCGCGCGTGTGGACGGTCACGGGCAGGGGGACGTCGACGCACGCGGCCGCGTGGTCGAGGTGGGCATGCGTGAGCGCGATGCGGTCGATGGCCGAGACCGCGACGCCCCTGGCCTCGAGGGCGCGCAGCACGGGCTCGTTCTGGAAGTGCAGGCCGGGGTCGACCAGGATGGTGGTCTTCGCGCCGCGCAGCAGGACGGTGTTCGGGAAGGTGGTCATCCCGACCACGCCGCGCGACGAACGCCACTCGTCGAACACGTCGTGGGCTTCGGGAGAGCGATGCTCCGGCGAGACGTCCACGCGCTCGCCCTCCACGCTGAAGACGAAGCGCGCCGTCGGCAGCAGCAGGTCGATCTTGTACATCGGCTCCTCGCTTCCGCCGGCCGGCGCCGGCATGTTCGCCGCTTGCCTGTCGCTCGTCCGGTGGACCCGCGTCAGTCCGCCGCCGGCGCCGCGCCGCGCGAGGTATGGTCGCCGGGTTCCTCGCGCGCGTAGATCAGATCGACCTTGTCGAGATTGAGGATCACGAACGGAGACGCCTCGATAGTCTCGTTGGACCGCGAGTCGTAGATGGTGGCGTCCGAGAGGGTCAGCCGCGTGTCGCTGAACGAACGGATGAAGTCGGATGCCCTGCGCGACGTCGCCCGATGCCCCATGCCGAAGTGCGCCTTGCCGATGACCTTGAACTCACCCATGAAAGCCACGATCTCGAGCTCCTTGAAACCGGCTCCGGTCCTGGCGCCGCCCTCCGGGACGTCCGTGCTGCCGTCGGTCATGCCTGCTCCCCCTTCGCTTCGTCGAGCGCTGTCGATGGGTGGCCGGCTTCTTCCTGCGAGCAGGGCGTTTCGGCGAAGGCGTCCACCCCGCCGCGTCGCCGCAGCCGGCCCTCGAGACGCGTCAGCGCCGCGCGCCGGGACTCCCCAGCGCGCGGCGTAACGAGCACGCCCGCCAGGGCGCTCAGCACGCCACCCACCATCATCGTCCGGCCCTTGCGCATCGCGGCAACTGTAGCACCTCAGCGGGCCTCGCCGGCCGCCTCCTGCGCCGCCTCGTCCGGCGCACCTCCAGCCGCATCGTCCGGCGCCCCCTCGGCCGCGCGAGCCGTCTCGCCGGCCGCCTCGTCCGCCGTCTCACCGACCTTGCGCAGGGCCTCGAAGGCCAGCTCGCCGTCCTGAGCCGTCACGCGGATCGCGTCACCTTCGTGGAACTCGCCGCGCAGGAGCGCGCTCGAGAGCGGGTTCTCGACCAGGCGCTGGATGGCACGCCTGAGCGGGCGGGCGCCGTACTCGGCGTCATAGCCGTGCTCGGCGATGTACTCCGCGGCGCTCTCGGTGACCTCGAGCTGCATGCCCTGGGCCTCCACCTGCCGCCTGAGGTGGGCCAGGAGCAGCTCGACGATCTGCGCCAGCTGCACCTTGTCGAGCGGGTCGAAGACGATCACCTCGTCGATCCGGTTGAGGAACTCGGGACGGAAGGACTTGCGCAGCTCGTCCATGAGCCGCTTCTCGAAATCCTCGCGGCTCGGCGGAGCGCCGTCTCCCGGCGCGAACCCGAGCTGGTTCTTCCCGATGATGCTGGTGCCGACATTGCTCGTCATGATGATGACGGTGTTCTTGAAGTCGACGGTCCGGCCCTTGCCGTCCGTGAGGCGGCCGTCATCCAGGATCTGCAGGAGCGCGTTGAACACGTCCGTGTGGGCCTTCTCGATCTCGTCGAAGAGGACCACGCTGTACGGGCGGCGGCGCACGGCTTCGGTGAGCTGGCCGCCCTCGTCGTAGCCCACGTAGCCGGGCGGCGCGCCGACGAGACGCGAGACGGTGTGCTTCTCCATGTACTCGCTCATGTCGAGACGGATCAAGGCAGCCTCGTCGTCGAACAGATAGTCGGCCAGCGCCCGGGCCAGCTCGGTCTTCCCCACGCCGGTCGGGCCCAGGAAGATGAACGAGCCGATCGGCCGCTTGGGGTCTTTCAGGCCCGCGCGGGCCCGCCGCACCGCTTCGCTCACGGCTTCGACCGCGCGGTCTTGCCCGACCACCCGGCCATGCAGCTTCTCTTCCATGGCGAGCAGCTTGTCGGCCTCCTCCTGCAGCATGCGTTGCACCGGGATGCCGGTCCACTTGCTCACCACCTCGGCGATGTCGTCGGCGTCCACAGTCGCGTCGGCGATGCCTTTGTCGGCCAGCCAGGAATCCTTGGCCGTCACGAACGTGCTCTGGATCTTGTCGCTCTGCTCCTTGAGCTGGGCTGCGCGCTCGTAGTCCTGAGACTGCACCGCGGCCGCTCCCTCACGGGTGAGATCCTGCAGCCGCAACTCCATGTCGCGCAGGTCGGGCGGCAGCATCGTGGCCTCGATACGCAGCTTGCTCGCCGCCTCGTCCAGCAGATCTATCGCCTTGTCGGGCAGGAACCGGTCGCTGATGTACCGGTCCGACAGCTCGGCCGCGGCCTTGATGGCGCCGTCCGTGATCGTGACCTTGTGGTGCGCCTCGTACTTGTCGCGCAGCCCCTCGAGGATGGCGATCGTCTCCTCCACGCTGGGCTCGCCGACAAGGATGGGCTGGAAGCGACGCTCGAGGGCGGCGTCCTTCTCGATGTGGCGGCGATACTCGTCGAGCGTCGTGGCGCCCACGCACTGCAGCTCACCGCGGGAAAGCATCGGCTTCATCATGTTCGAAGCGTCGATCGCCCCCTCGGCCGCGCCCGCGCCGACGACCGTGTGCAGTTCGTCGATGAACAGCACCACGTCGCGCGACCGCTGGATCTCGTCGAGCACGCCCTTGAGACGCTCCTCGAACTCGCCCCGGTACTTCGAACCCGCGACCATGCCGCCCAGGTCGAGGGCGAGCACGCGCTTGCCGCGCAGGATCTCGGGCACGTCGACGTGGACGATCTTCTGGGCGAGCCCGTCGGCGATGGCCGTCTTGCCCACGCCGGGTTCGCCGATGAGGACGGGGTTGTTCTTGGTGCGCCGCGACAGCACCTGGATGACGCGCTTGATCTCCTCGTCCCGGCCGATGACCGGGTCGAGCTTGCCGTCGCGCGCCATCGCGGTCAGGTCCCGCGTGTACTTCTTGAGCATGCTCTCGCCCGTGGCGTTGGCCTCCAGGTCCTCGCCCGTGGCGCGCACCTGCGCCAGGGCGCGTCGCAGCGAGTCCTCGGTCACACCGACGTCGCGCAGGACCGCGCTGCCTGGACCTTCGCCTTCGAGGAAGATGCCGAGCAGCAGATGCTCGGTGCCGACCACCTCGTCGCCCATCCTCTGGGCTTCCTGGACGGCGATGTCGAGGGCCGCCTTTGCCCGCGGCGTCATGTAGAGCATCTCGGCCGGGCCGGACGGCCCGCCGGTGCCGACCGGCTGGTTCTGGGCCAGCGTGTCGGCCCGTGTCATCAGCAGGCCCTTGTCCACGCCGAGGACGTTGAGGATCGCTGCGACGACTCCCCCCGGCAGCGCGAGCACGCCGATGAGCAGGTGTTCGGTGCCGAGCACGTTGCCGGGGCCGCGGCGGACGACGCCCTGCGCCGTCTCGATAGCCTCACGGGCCCGCTCGGAGAAGTTGTTCACATCCATACGACTGCCTTGTCCTTCGTATCGCGGTTACGGTGGGTAGGGGTGCGGCCAGAGCGCGCCGGCCGTCAGGCCCCGCGCCGGCGCCGGCGCGCCACCGGCACCAGCGCCATGGTGCGCAGGGGCACCAGGTCGTAGGCCCCGGCCTTCTCGGCCCGCACCAGGGCGCGCCGCAACTCGCCGGCGGCCTCGGAGAGGCGCGAGCGCAGGCCTTCGAGCTCGCCTCGCATCGCGGCGAGCTGCTCCTCCATCGCCAGGACCCGCTCGACCCCGGCAAGGTTCAGGCCTAGCTCGGTGAGCTCCTGGATGCGCCGCAGGCGCTCGACGTCGCGTCGTGAGTACCGGCGCGTGTTCTTCGCCGAGCGCTGCGGCAGCAAGAGGCCGCGTCGCTCGTAGATGCGCAGCGTCTGAGGGTGCATACCAGAGAGCTCGGCGGCCACCGAGATCATGAAGAGCGGGCGATCCATCTCGTCGTCGTAGCTCATCTCAGACCGTCCTCGCTGTCGTCCGGCCGTGACCGGCCCTACGCGCGCCCGAAGGCAGCCTGCCGCGGATCGGGCAGGCTCTTACCCAGCTTCTCGAGCAGCTCGCGCTGCTCCTTGGTCAGCTTCTCGGGCACGGCGATCCGCAGGCGCACCAGCAGATCGCCCTGCCCACCCTTGATCTTCGGCGCGCCCCTGCCCCTGAGGCGCAGCGTGCGACCGTCCTGCGAGCCGGCCGGGACCTTCAGCGACACCTTGCCGCCTCCCGGCGTCGGCACCGTCACCTTGGTCCCGAGCGCGGCCTCGCTCATCTTGACCGGGACCTCGAGGACAAGATCGTCGCCGCGCCGTTCGAAGTACTCGTCCGGGTCGACGCCGACGACCACGTAGAGGTCGCCGGCAGGGCCGCCGCGGCGACCTGCCTCGCCCTTGCCCTTGATGCGGATCCTCGTCCCGTCCTTGGCGCCCGCCGGGATCTTGACCGTGTACCGCCGCGTCTTATCCTGCAGACCGCTGCCGCGGCAGGCCTTGCACGGGTGCTCGACGATCGTCCCGTTGCCGTGACACGTCGGACACGGCTGCGACAACGCGAAGAACCCCTGGTTCTGCGCGACCACGCCGCGGCCGTCGCACGTAGGGCACACCTTGGGCGTCGTGCCTGGCTCGGCGCCGGTGCCGCGACAGACCTCGCAGGTGACGGCCTTCTCGACGGGCACGCGCACGGTGGCGCCGCGCAGCGAGTCCTCGAACGAGACGGTCACGCCGACCTGCAGGTCGTCGCCACGTTCGGCGGCCTGCCGGCGGCCCCGGCCTCCGGCCCGGCCGCCGGCCGCGCCGCCGAACAGACCCGACAACATGTCGCCGAGGTCGCCCATGTCGAATGGGGCGCCGCCCTGCTGCTGCTGGCGCTGGTACTGCTCGAAGATGCGCGGGTCGAAGCCGCCCTGGCCCGGACGGAAGCCGCCGCCGGGACCGAAAGCGCCCAGGCGGCTGTACTCGTCGTACTGCTTGCGCTTTTCGGGGTCGGAAAGCGTCTCGTAGGCCTGGTTGACCTCCTTGAACTTCTCCTCAGACGACTTGTCGCCGGGGTTCCGGTCGGGGTGGTACTGGCGCGCCAGCTTGCGGAATGCCTTCTTGACCTCGTCCTGGGAAGCGTTCTTGCTGACGCCGAGAGTCTGGTAGTAGTCGGCCATCGCCTACCTGACCACGACGACCTTGGCCGGCCGCAGCAGGCGGCCGTGCAACAGGTAGCCGGGGGTGAGCGCCTGCAGGACGGAGCCTTCGTCGTAGTCCTCGGAGGCCTGGGTCATGACGGCCTCGTGCACGTTCGGGTCGAAGAGCGTGCCGGGCTCGGCGTCGACACGCTCGAGACCGTGTCCCGTGAGCGTGTCGCGCAGCTGGCCGGATACGAGCCGGACGCCGTCGATGAGCTGGCCTTCCTGATGCTCCTCCGCGGCACGCAGGGCGCGCTCCATGTTGTCGATGACCGGCAGCAGGGACTCGACCACCACTTCGGCGGCGCGCAGACGCAGCTCCTCCTCTTCGCGTCGCACGCGCTTGCGGTAGTTGTCGAACTCAGCCTGGAGGCGACGCAGATGATCGAGGTAGTCGTCACGCTCGGCGGTCACGTTGGCGAGCGCGTCGCCCTCGGCCTCGCGCGGCTCGCCGGCGTCGGTGGCGGCCGCCGCTGCCTGAGACTCGCCCCGCAGGGCGGCCTCGGCCGTCTCGGCCTGGGACGCTGTCTCAGCCCGAGCTGCGGTCTCGTCCTGCTTCTTCTTCCTGTCGGTCATGTCCCTCGGTCTCTCCGTCGTCGTCGCCGGACTCGCGGCCGTGCTCCTTTGGGGCGGCGCCGGCGCAGGTGCGTCTGCGCTCCGGCGCGTCTGGGCGGCCCGGGGGGAGGGCCGCCCAGATGCGCCGCGGCCGTCACCGGCCGCGGCACCACCGCGCTACCTCAGCCGGCCGCCTTTGTCTCGACCGCCTTCTTGGCCTTGACCTCGATCTTCTTGGGCTTCTCCTCCTCGGCCTTCGGTACGGTGACCGTGAGAATGCCGTCGTCGTAGGCCGCCTGGATCTCGTCGGCCTTCACGCCCTGGGGCAGGGCGAGACTGCGCTGGAAGCTCCCGTAGCGGCGCTCGACGCGGTAGTAGCGCTCCTCGTCGACCGTCTCCTCGAACTTGCGCTCGCCCTTGAGCGTGAGGACGTTGTCCTCGACCTCGATCTGGATGTCGTCGGGGTCCATCCCGGCCAGCTCGGCCTTCAGCACGACGGCGTCCTTCTGGTCGAAGACGTCGATCGCCGGCATCCAGCTCTCCTGCCGGTTGCCACCCCAGACCTGGTCCATGAGCCGGTTGAACTGGCTCTGGACCTGCGTCATCTCGCGGAACGGGTCCCATCTGATGACTGCCATGGCTGACACCTCCTCCGGGTCAGTGCTTACTTGCTCTCGTCCTCGTCGATGACCTCGTAGTCGCCTTCCTCGACGTTCTCGTCGGAGGTCGGCTCGCCCGTGCCGTCGCCGGCCGGACCCTGCTGCTGCTGCGCCTGCTGGTAGACGGCCTCGGCGAGCTTGTGCGAGGCCTGCATGAGGGCGTCGGTCTTCGCCTTGATGTCGTCGACGTCATCGCCGTCGAGCGCCTTGCGGACCTCGCCGGCCGCCGCCTCGATCTCGGCCTTGGTCGCGTCATCGATGCGGTCGCCCATGTCGCGCAGCGACTTCTCGGTCGAGTACACGAGGTTCTCGGCGTTGTTCTTGACGTCGGCCACCTCGCGCGCCTTGCGGTCCTCGTCGGCGTGGGACTCGGCGTCCTTCATCATGCGCTCGATGTCCTGCTCGCTGAGGCCGCTGGAGGCGGTGATGGTGATCTTCTGCTCGTTGCCGGTGCCGAGGTCCTTCGCGCTGACATGCACGATGCCGTTGGCGTCGATATCGAAGGTGACCTCGATCTGCGGGATGCCGCGCGGCGCCGGCGGGATGCCGACCAGCTGGAACTTGCCCAGCGTCTTGTTGTAGCGCGCCATCTCGCGCTCACCCTGGAGCACGTGGATCTCGACGCTGGTCTGGTTGTCCTCGGCCGTCGAGAAGATCTCGCTCTTCTTGGTCGGGATCGTCGTGTTGCGCTCGATGAGCTTGGTGAAGACGTTGCCCTTGGTCTCGATACCGAGGCTCAGCGGCGTCACGTCGAGCAGCAGCACGTCCTTGACCTCGCCGGCCAGCACGCCACCCTGGATGGCGGCGCCGACGGCCACGACCTCATCCGGGTTGACGCCCTTGTGGGGCTCTTTGCCCACGAGCTGCCGGACCTTCTCCTGCACGGCGGGGACGCGCGTCATACCGCCGACCAGGATGACGTGGTCGATCTGGTCGGCGCGCATGTTCGCGTCCTTCAGGGCGCGCTCGACCGGCCCGACCACGCGCTCGACGAGGTCGTGGGTGAGCTCGTCGAACTTCGCGCGCGTCAGGGTGAGGTCGAGGTGCTTCGGCCCGTTCTCGTCGGCCGTGATGAACGGCAGGTTGATGTTCGTGCTGGTCGTGGTCGACAACTCGATCTTGGCCTTCTCGGCGGCTTCGTAGAGGCGCTGCAGGGCCATCTTGTCGACGCTCAGGTCGATGCCCTGGCTCTGCCGGAACTCGGAGACCATCCAGTCGACGATCGCCTTGTCGAAGTTGTCGCCGCCGAGGTGCGTGTCGCCGTTGGTCGACTTGACCTCGAAGACGCCCTCACCGAGGTCCAGGATGGAGACGTCGAACGTGCCGCCACCCAGGTCGAAGACGAGGATCGTCTGGTCGTGCTCCTTGTCGAGCCCGTAGGCGAGCGCCGCGGCCGTGGGTTCGTTGATGATGCGCTTGACCTCGAGGCCGGCGATCTTGCCGGCGTCCTTGGTGGCCTGGCGCTGGGCGTCGTTGAAGTACGCCGGCACGGTGACGACGGCCTCGTTGATCTTCTCGCCCAGGTAGTCCTCAGCGTCCCGCTTGAGCTTCTGCAGGATCATCGCCGAGATCTCCGGCGGGCGGTAATCGGTGCCCGCGATCTCGACGGTGGCGTCGCCGTTCGGGCCGGCCTTCACGTGGTAGGGCACGATCGTCATCTCTTCAGAGACGTCGCCGTACTTGCGCCCCATGAAGCGCTTGATCGAGAAGACCGTGTTCTCGGGATTGGTCACCGCCTGGCGACGCGCCACGCTGCCGACCAGGCGCTCGTTGCTCTTCGAGAAAGCCACCACCGACGGGGTGGTGCGCCCGCCCTCCGAGTTCGGGATGACGGTCGGCTCGCCGCCTTCGAGGACGGCCATACAGCTGTTGGTCGTCCCGAGGTCGATGCCGAGTACCTTTGCCATCTGTGCTCCTCCTTGCCCTCGTCGCCGAGCGGGATTATATCTGAGCGTTATCGTGGCAGATTTATTGCCTTGAGTCAACGCAGATAAACACCGGCAGGCCGCGCAGCCGGGGCGTCGAACTGTGGTGACGAGATGTCGACGCCTGATCAGACCGGCGTGTCCGGTCGCATCGTCGTGCCCCGCTGGGTGCAGCTCGCCGTGCTCCCGGTGCTCCTGCTCGTCCTGTGGTTCGCGGTGGGCGCGCTCGAACAGGCCGTCTTCATCTTCCTGGTGGCCGGTTTCATCGCGCTCGTCCTGAACCCACTCGTCCGCCTGCTCGGCCGCGTCCGCATCCCCCGCTTCATCGCCGTGTTCCTCGTCTACGTCGCCTTCGTCGCGGCGGTGGCCCTCATCGTGGTCATCATCTGGCCGCCGTTCTTGAACCAGATGAACAACCTCGTCGACAACCTCCCGGGCATGGGCGAGGACGTGGGCAGCGGCATCCAGTCGCTGCAGAACCTGGCGGACCGCTACAACCTTGATGTCGACGTGGAGCAGGCGCTGCGCGACCTGGCCGCCGAGGCTTCGAAGCGCATCCCAGCGGCGGGCCAGGGACTGCTCGGCTTCGGCGTTGAGGTCGCGCGCTTCATCACGGTGGCCTTCGTGATCGTCGTGATCTCGATCTACATGCTGCTGGACGGCCGGCGCATCGGACGCTTCGTCGCCGGCCACTTCCCCACCGGGCTGCAGGACGGCGAGTTGTACGTCGCGCGCGCCCAGGACGCGGTGGTGGACTACGTCAAGGCGCAGGTGCTCCTCTCGGCGGCCCTGGGAGCGAGCGTCTCGCTCGTCATGTACATCCTGGGCGTCACCGGGGTCTTCCCGAACGGCAGCAAGTACGCGCTCTTCTTCGGGGTCTGGACCGCCTTCATGGAGGCGATCCCCTACATCGGGCCCGTGCTGGCCGCCGTGCCGCCGACCCTCGTGGCGCTCTTCCACGCTCCGATCACGGCGCTCTGGGTGATCGTCGTCTTCATCCTCATCCAGCAGGTCGAGGGCCACATCCTCGTGCCGGTCATCATGGGCAGCCGCTTCCGCGTGCACCCGCTCATCGTGATCTTCGCGATCCTCGCCGGCGGTGAGATCCACGGCGTCGTCGGCATGCTCCTGGCGATCCCCATGATCCCGCTGGTCAAAGAGACGATCCTCTTCCTGCGCCCGCGCGTGCATTTCGAGCGCTGGGGCCAGACGGCGCGGGAGACGGTGGTGGAGGCGCTCACGCCGGCACCCGCGCCGTCCGAAGGCAGTGGGCGCAGTGAAGAGCCGCCGGCCGCACCCGCGCCCGGCGCCGACACCTGACCTCCCGAGTCCCGGCTACCACTGCGCCTCCCGGCCTCCGCGGTCGGTCGCATCACGGGCCTCAACGGCGCCGCACTGTACGCCCGACCCCGAGCGGTGGAGAATGCCCGAGCGACGTGCGTGGGAGTCTTGACTGCGAGCGCATCCCTGCCGGAACGGTAAGGATTGCGTACACGCTCACAATCCCATATAACTGCGCACACGCCGTCTCCTGAGGGGGAGCGGCGCTACACGGGGACGGGGATGGAGCCAGTCACATCGATGCTAAAGGCAGAGCGGTCGGCCTTCCGCCTCGACCGCGTGTGGTCATCACGTCGATCTCAGCTCCCGGCACCTGGTGCCGGGAGCTGTCGTCGTTTCAGCGATCCGCACAGCTGAGGGGAGGTGATCGAATGAGAACGGATCCAGTACAGGTAAATCGACACAAGGGGGTGACCATGGCGAAGCGTCTGATGATCCTGGCCCTCGTCGTGGCCGCCGCCCTGGTGATCGCGGCTCCCGCGCTGGGCTTCGACGGCTATCGCGACGGCTACGTGCTGTCGAGCGGGCCTGAGAACGTCACCAGTTGCCAGTCCTGCCATGAGGGCGGTCCCGGCATCTTCGATGTCTGGACGGACTGGAATGCCACGCAGCATTCCATGGTCGTGGAGGAGGCACCGGGAGAGGGGCCGATCAGTGACGGTCCCGGCTGCGCCGGCTGCCACGCCAGCAACTACGACCCGCAGAAGCACGTGCCGGACGCGGTCACAGGCCTGTATCCGATGGTCAACACCGACGGCGACGACGCCTTCAGTGAGAACTTCATCGGCTGCTCGGCTTGCCACTGGGGCAAGAACCCCGGCGACTCGCTGATGGGCGGCGCGATGCACAGGGTGCCGTTCGCGAACATGGCCAACGCCGACATCTGCGGCCAGTGCCACTCGCGCTACTCGAACAGCACCGTCGCGTATGAGAACTACGACGGGTCCTCGGCGCTCAGGCAGTACACCATCGGGACGTTCAACCCGCTGGGTCTGCCGACGACGACCCCGGCGTGGTCGCCTTCTCCGATCACCGACTTCCTGAACATCCCGACGCCCACGGAGGACACCAGCGTCACGCCCCCCGTGAACGACTTCCAGCAGATGATCTACTACAGGGATGCCAAGGGTGAGCTCCTTCCCTGGAGCGCTCGCGGCCACGAGGAAGGCGCCCAGCAGTACAACGAATGGGCAGCGGTGTATCAGAAGGATGGGGCGACCCACATCGAGGCCCACGCCAACGCCCTCGACGGCCTCATCGCAGCCATGGGCGGCCGCTTGCCGTTCCTGACCAGCTGCCTCGAGTGCCACTCCGCCGACTACCGCCTGACCCAGGAGTGGAACGCGGAGAACCCGACCGATCCGAAGACCCTGCCCACCATCGCCAACGCCAAGTACGGCGTGACCTGCCAGGCCTGTCACGACCCGCACACGCCGGGCGAGCAGAACTCGGTGTTCAACGAGGAGCGCAATCCTCAGCTGACGGCAACCCGTCAGGAGCTCTGCGTGGAGTGCCACAACGCCGAACTCGGCGAAGGTGGCGTGGCGACGCCGGGCAGCGCGGTCCATCACCCGATGAAGGAGATGATGGACGGCACCGGCGCCATCGGCGTCACGCAGGGATCGGTGAGCGTGCACAAGGGCGCGTGCGTCCAGTGCCACATGGTCCCGACAGACTACGATCGCAACGCCGTGCCGATGACGGGCGCGAACCACGTGTTCGCCATCGTCGAGCCGGAGGTCGCGATGGAGGCTCGCACGACCGCCAACATCGCGGGCGCGGTGAGGCCCATGCCAAGGTCCTCCTGCAGCAAGTGTCATGCCAAGGAGGGCGATCCCTACGCGTCCTACCTCCAGGACACGCTCGACAACCGTCAGGCGCAGATGAGGACCTGGGACGCCGAGGTCGGCGATGAGCTGAACCTCGCCGCCGGCCGTCTCGGCTATGCGGCCACTGCCGACGCCTCGGCGCTCGAGGTGGCCAACGCGGCCATCAACGAGATCCCGCAGGCCGACTGGAGCGCGAGCGAGCTCGCCTTCCAGAGCGCCTTCACCAACAGGCAGTACATCGAGTCCGAAGGCAGCTGGGGCATCCACAACTGGGATTACGCCAGGACAGTGATCCTCAAGGCCCTGGAGCAGGCGAAGTCGGTCAAGTCCACCACCCTGAGCGTCACGATCGGCTCCCCGCTGGTCACGACACCGTACGGCAGCGGCACGCTCAAGTACGGCCAGTCGACGACGATCTCGGGCATGGTCCTGTTGCCGGAGGGCGCCGACATGTCGACGCTGCTCGGCGGCGAGGTCCGCCTCTGGTTCAAGGCCAACTCGGCCTCGGCCTTCCAGCCGATCCAGCAGGTCTTCCTGACCGGTGAGGACAACGACGAGTACCTCTTCACGGTGACTCCACAGCGCAACGGCACCTACCAGGTGCAGTTCGTTGGCAACGACACCTGGTCGCCGCGCGTCTCGGTCCAGACCATCACGATCAACGTCGCCTACAAGGTGACCATCGCGAGGTCGAAGTCGAGCGTCAAGGTCGGCTCCTCGGTGAGGTTCAGGGGCAGCGTCGCCCCGATGGGCTTCACACAGGGCGCGACCGTCCAGATCCAGCGCAAGAAGGGCTCTGGAGCCTGGAAGAACTGGACGACCGACACCGTGGGACCCAACGGCATCTGGGACATGACCAAGAAGCTGACGGCCACCGGGACCTTCCGGTACCGTGCCGTCTTCGCTGCTGACGCCGACCACGTGAAGGGCACCAGCGGTGTGGTCAAGGTCGTGGTCAAGGCCTGACGACAGCACAAAGGAACGGTCCTGACCTAAGGACCGCAAGGACGTGGGGCGGCCCCGCCAGGGGCCGCCCCGCTGTCGTCTCGGGGTGAGCGCGCCAGCCAGCTCCGGAAGGCCGACGACACCGTCCGCCGTCGCGCCGCGCTGGTTGGGCCTGTTCCCGGGCTGATAGGCTCCGTCTCGACGGCATCCTGTCGGGCATCGCTTCCGATTCGGCTTCCGAAACTACCAAGTTGTTGCCGAACCCTACACATATGCGGTGGACCCCTATAGAATGCCGCTCGCGCCTACGCGCGCGATGGGATCGCCTCACACGACCTCTCCGGGGATGAGGTCCGTGCCTGCGAAACGCCGAGAGAGGTGATAGCCGGCAAGTGAGATGCAAGACCGTGACTGGTCATGAGACCGGTCTCACGGACGGAGGACCCAAGTCCCGCCGGCACACGCCGTCAGGGAAAGCGTGAAGGAGTGGACTGGAATGCCAGAAACGATGATCGATCGCAAACTCGTCGCCGAACTCACGGAGCGCGAAGAGAAGCGCCTCGAGAAGTCGACGCCGAAGTCCTACGAGCTCTACCAGCGCGGCATCAAATCCATGCCGATGGGCGTCGCCTCTACATATCAGGCCCGCGACCCGTACCCCGTGTACTTCACCCAGGGCAAGGGCCCGCACATCTGGACGGTCGACGGGCAGAAGCTCGTCGACTTCCACAACGGCTTCGGCTGCATGGTGCAGGGCCACGGCAACCCGGCCATCGTCGAGGCTATCCAGAAGCGCGCCCCGCTGGGTACGCAGTTCGCCCTGCCGACCGAAGACTCCATCATCATGGCCGAGCATCTTGCCGGCGCCTTCAAGCTGCCCAAGTGGCGCTTCGTGAACTCGGGCTCCGAGGCCACAATGGACGCCATCCGCGTGGCCCGCGGCTTCACCGGCCGTGAACCCATCGTCAAGATCTTCGGCTCCTACCACGGCCATCACGACTACGTCATGGTCAGTATCGGCGCCCTCGACTACGGCAAGATCGGCCCGCGCGACAACTATGCCTCGCTCAGCTACGGCGCCGGCATCCCGCAGAGCTCGATCGACCTCACCATCCCGGTGCCGTTCAACGACCTCGAGAGCATGACCAAGCGCATCGAACGCATGGTCGCCGAGGGCAACCCACCGGCCTGCGTCATCATGGAAGCCGCCATGATGAACCTCGGCGTCGTGCTGCCCGAGCCAGGCTTCCTCGAGGGCGTCCGCGCCCTCACCAAGAAGCATGGCATCGTCCTCATCTTCGACGACGTCAAGGTCGGCATCTGCACCGCCCGCGGCGGCTCAGTCGAGCGCTACGGTGTCGTGCCGGACATGGTCACCCTCGGCAAGGCGCTCGCCGGCGGTACGCCGTGCGGGGCCATCGGTGGCGTCGACGAGGTCATGGCGGTCGTCAACGACGGCACCGTCTTCCAGGTCGGCACGTACAGCGGCAACCCCTTGGGCATGGCGGCGGCGCGCGCCAGCTTCGAGAAGGTCATGACCGACGACGCCTACGAGCACCTGAACCACCTGAACGACAGGCTTATCGCCGGGTGTGACGCGATCTGCAAGAAGTACGACTTCCCCGGCTACACCGTCGGCATCTCGTCCAAGGGCTGCGTCAACTTCGCGAGCGACAAGATCACCGACTACGAGTCGTTCATCAAGCTCCAGGACCACGAGCTCGTCGCCCTGGCGTGGCTCTACAACTTCAACCGCGGCATCATCATCGCCCCCGGCCGCGAGGAGGAGTGGACGCTGTCCATCAGCCACACCGACGCCGACATCGACCTCTACATCAGCGCGTTCGAGGACCTCGTCCGCGACGTGACCGCCTGAGGCACGGCATGACGGCGGCTGGGTGAGCGGCCGCCGGAGTAGTCACGAAGGCGGCGCCGGCTACTGGCCGGCGCCGCCTTCGTCGTTCCCGGCGGCCGCTCACCGCCGGCCACCGCCCCACCCGCCCCTACGGCGTGGGCGGCCCCGATGGTAGGCTTCCCGCACCCGCCCCCGACGAAAGGACGCGGTGACCGGCATGGCCGACAAGCTGATCGACGACAGCCGACTGAAGCGCACGCAGGAGGTCTTCGCCCGCTGCAAGGAGGTCGTCGCCGGGGGTGAGTCGAGCTACGCCCGCCTCTCGAACACCCGCCCCATCGTCATGGCCGGCGGCCAGGGGCCGCGCTTCACGGACGTCGACGGCAACAGCTACATCGACTGGTGCCTGGGCTACGGCCCCATGATCTTCGGACACCGGCCCAAGCCCGTGATCGACCGCATCACGCGGCAGATCGCAGAGCACGGCATGCTCTACACCTTCCCCCACGAGCTCGACTACGAGGTGGCGCGTAAGATCGTGCAGGCCGTGCCCGGGGTCGACCAGGTCAGGTTCGCCAACTCCGGCTCCGAGGCGACCCAGGCCGCCATGCGGCTGGCGCGCGCCTATACCGGCAAGGACAAGATCCTCAAGTTCGAGGGCGGCTATCACGGCTTCCTTGACGCGCACGCCGTCTCCTTCGAGCCCGACGGCCCGGAGCGGGCGCCCTACACCACCCGGTTCGGCGGCGGCATCCCCCGGGTCATCGAGGAGACCATCCTGACGGGCACGTTCAATGACCTCGACGGGCTCGAGCGGCTCGTGCGCGATCACCGCCATGAGCTGGCCGCCGTGATCGCGGAGCCGGTCCTGGGGAGCAGCGGAGTGATCCCTCCCGTCCCCGGCTTCCTCGACGGCATGCGGCAGATCTGTGACGACAACGAGGTGCTGCTGATCTTCGACGAGGTCATCACCGGCTTCCGGCTGGCGCTCGGCGGCGCCCAGGAGCGCTACGGCGTGACCGCCGACATCACCACGTGGGGCAAGGCGATCGGTGGAGGGACGCCCGGCGCGGCCGCCTTCGGGGCGCGCCGCGAACTCATGGATCTGGAGGCCGACGACAGCGTCTTCCACGGCGGCACGTACAGCGGCAACCCCATGGTCCTGGCCGGCATGGATGCGACGCTCGACATCCTCATCGGCGAACGCGAGGCCGTGTACGGCCATCTGGAGACGATCGCCGCCGCCATGATCGACGGCATGACGGCGATCTTCGCCGAGCAGGGTGTGCCCGCGACGGTGCAGCATGCCGGCCCGATGTGGCAGGTCTACTTCGGCCTGGAAGGACCGGTGACGCGGGTCCGTCGCTCCGCAGAGAACGACACCGCCTTCTACGAGCGGTTCCAGGCGGAGTGCCAGGCGCGAGGGGTGTACTTCCACAACGGCTGGCACGAACGCTGGTTCTCGAGCACGGCGCACACCCAAGCCGAAGTGGACCAGAGTCTCGCGGTGATCGAGCAGGCGGCGAAGGTGACGAAGCAGCGACTGGCGAGGCCGGCGCCGCCCGTCGGGGCATAGCCCCGGCCGGCCTGGCCGGCCTCACTCTCGCGTCAGCTTGCTCCAGTCGATGACCTCGACGTCCAGCTCGCCGTCGTCCACCTCGTCAAGGACGCTGGCCGCGGGCTGGACCTCCCCACCGTCGTCTTCGGTCAGCCCGTCGAGCAGGGTGCTCACCTCGGCCCAGACGCTGTCGCGATGCGCCTGGAGTTCGGTGTCGGCCTCGGCGCGCGTCTGCTTCTCGGCCTTGACGAGGAGCACGCCGGCTTCGGCGAGCTTGCCGAGGATGCTCACGACGGTGATCTCCTCGAGGGCGGCGGCGGCCGTGATCTCGTGCACCGTGCGGTGGTCGTCCACCTGCGAGAGCACGTAGAACTCGTCGCGCCCCATCGTCATCGAGTGCCGTGGCAGCGACTCGTAGTCGCGGTTGCGCACGAGGACCGTGTTGGCCTGTCCGAGCACCTCGATCGCCAGGCAGTACTCTCCGCCGAGCGACGAGATGTCCATGAGGACGGCGTGGGTATCGATCGTCACGAAGTCGACGGGCTTCGGGTGGGGGTCGGCGACGAACATGAAGGTGCCGGACGTCTCGACCTTGGCGGCCACGAGGGTGTTCGCGACCTGACGCGAGAGGACCTCGCGCAGGTCGCGCTCGTGCAGGTGGCCGCGCTGGACGAGCAGCGTTCCCAGCGGGCGGGGGTTCTTCTCCTGGGCCGCCAGCGCCTCGCCGAGCTGCGCCTCGTTGACGAGGGCTCTCTTGAGAAGCTGGCTGCCGAGCACCGTGTCGGTGAAGACCCGCGTCGAGTCCCGCGTCTCGGCGATGCGTCCGGTCACGAAATGGACGTCGATCTGACGGTTCGGGCACTCGATGTGCAGGGTGCCCGAGCGGCGCGCCTTGCCCAACATCTGGAGGATCTCGACGACGCTGAAGGTGTCAAGCGTGCCTTGCATGAGTGGCCCGAGTGTATACTCGCCCGCTGTGAACGTCGACTTGCACACGCACACCTATCCGGCCTCGACCTGCTCGTCCATCAGCTACCGCGACTACATCGCCTGGTGCGCCGACCACGAGGTCGAGGCCGTCGCCCTGACGAACCACGGCGACGTGGGCGACAACCGCAAGCTCGAAGGCGCGCTGGCCGCGGAAGGCGTCCTGCTGATCCACGGCGTCGAGATCTCCACCCTCTTCGGCGACTTCGTCGTCTTCTCCCCGGACCTGGACTACCTCGCGACCTTTCAGGACGTGCAGGAGGCGCCGCGGCCCGAGGAGGTGGCGAAGGACGCCGCCGTCGTATGGGTACATCCCGGGGCCGGCGGCGGACGCAGCCGTTCGTCGTACTACCCGGGCCTTGAGCGGCTTGCCGCCGGCATCGTCGATGCCGTCGAGGTCTACAACGGCAGCTGGCTCGGCGATCGCTTCGTGAAGACGGCCGAGGAGATCGCGGCCCAGCTCGGGGTGGCGCGCACCGGCGGAAGCGACGCCCACAGCCCCGACGAGATCATGTGCTGCTACACCGAGTTCCCGTCCCCCGTCCGGTCGACGGCAGACGTGGTGGCCGCTCTCAGGGCCAGGGAGACCACGCCCCACAGAGCCCAGCCCGGCGGCCGCCGCCGCCGCTTCGGCCTCTTCTGAGAGGACGCGGCATGAAGACCTTCGCAGTGCAGACGCACGAGCACGTCGTGTTCGTCGACATCACGGCCGAAGTGGCGGACGCCTGCCGGTCGCTCGGCCTGCGGGAAGGCGCCGCCCTGGTCTACGTGCCGCACACCACCGCCGGCGTGACCATCAACGAGAACGCCGACCCGTCGGTGCGCGCCGACCTGAGCATGACGCTCGACAAGCTGGTGCCGGAGAGCCTCCCGTTCACCCACGGCGAGGGGAACTCGGACGCGCACGCGAAGGCGAGTCTCATGGGCTCGAGCGTGCTCGTGCCCGTCGAGGACGGCCGGCTGCAGCTCGGCACCTGGCAGGGCGTCTACTTCGCCGAGTTCGACGGCCCGCGGCGGCGGCGGGTCATCGTCAGCGCGCTGCCGGCAGCCGGCTGACGCAGCACCGCCGCCGCCCGCGGCCGTCTCAGCGTCCCAAGACCCGCTCGAGCAGGTGCCGCAGCGGGTCGGTGTTGAGCATGCCGCCGCCGTACTTGAGCAGGATGTGCTCGGCCGGCAGTTCCTGCCCGTACGACCACAGCTCCTTGATCCAGTCCCCGGCGTCGTGGCTCACGAACCACTCCCTGCCGAAGCGCTCCTCGAGCATGACCCGCCAGGAGGCCTCGAGCATCCAGGCCCTCAGGTAGCTCGCCGCGTAGAAGCCGCCGTCGACGTCGCTGAGGTAGTTCTGCTCCGGAACGGGCATCATGAGCGCCTCGCCCAGTCGTGAGGCGTACACGGCGGCCATCCCGTCGAGCGAGCCGGTCTGGCTGTGCAGCTCGGTCTCGTAGGCCAGCTTGGCGGCGTAGCGGCGGAAGTAGAAGAGGTCGGAAACGCTCGAGAAGCGCACGAACTCGTCACTCTCGGCGAAGTCGAGGTAGCGCGCCAGCCAGGCCGGGTTCACCAGCAGGTGGTCGAAGAGGAAGGCGTACGATTCGGTAACGGCGTTGTCGCCGAGGTTCGCATACTCGAATGCCTGGCCGGACGGGACGTGCGCGAAGTGCTCGGTGTGGCCGGCCTCGTGCAGCAGCGCGGAGTAGTCGTCCTGCCCGCCCTGCGGCATGACGCAGAGATAGATCTCGTCTGGCACGCGCACGGGCGAGCAGAAGGCACGCGGCGACTTGAGCTCCCGAGCCTCCGTGTCGAGGTGCACGTTCTGCTGGGTGCGCAGGTCGATACCGAGGCCCTCCAGCGTCCGCTCGAGGGTGGCGAGGAGCTTGTCGGCGGAGAACGCCTTGTCGAAGGCGGGAGCACGCCACAGGTAGGGGACGTCGGCATAGCGGAGCTCCTCGAGCGGGATGCCCAGGCGCTCACGCACGAGGTCGTCCATCCTGCGTTGGTAGAGCCCTGCGGTGTCGTGGAGGAAGGCGTCGGTGCGCGCTCTGAGGGCGAGGTAGTCGATGCCCTTCACCTCGGAGTAGAGCGCCATGTAGTGCGGGTAGCCCAGACCCTCGGCGACTTCGTGGGCGCGCCGCCACAGCCGGTCGAGCAGCGGGTTCAGAAGCCGGTCGACCGCGTCGAGCCGCGCCTGCTGGATGCGAGCCCGCCGTTCGCGATCGGCCTCGTTGGCCTGGGCGACCGGGGCGGTGCGCAGGGCGAGACGCTCGCCGTCGACCTCGATGGACGCCTTGCTCTCGGTGTTGGCGATCTCGTCGCTGAGCAGGCGCGTCTCGCCGCCCACGTAGCCCTCGACCGTGAAGGCCAGGAGGTACGCGAGCCTGCGCCTGGGGTCGTCACCGCTGGCGGCGTCGTAGATCCTGTTGAGCTCGACGACGGCGTCCCGCGTGAACAGGTCGGGGAAGCGGTCGTACACGGCGGCGGTATCGCACACCTCCTTGCGCCCCGAGAAGTGTTCGTAGACCTCCTTCTCGAGCGCCGCGATGAACGCCTCGGCGCGGGAGCGGTGAGTCGCGATGTCGAGCGGCATTGCAGCGGTCTCCTTGTCGTGGGACGAACGCCGGAGGGCGGCGCTGCGACGACTTTAGCAGACCGCCGACGAGGCGAGGCGCCGGGGCGCGGTGCGACAAGGGTGACAATGCGGGGCGGCGGGGTGGGCGGCCTGCTCGCGCCGCCCCCGCCGCCCCGCTACACTCGACCGATGCCTCCCCGCCCCGGTGACATCGTCGACCTCGAGATCCACGACCTGGCGTACGGCGGCCAGGGCATCGCCCGGCTCGACGACTTCGTCGTCTTCGTGCGCGGCGCCGTGCCGGGCGACACGGTCACGGCGCGGATCGGCCGCCGCAAGGCGCGCTACGCCGAGGCGCGGCTGCTCGAGATCCTGCGGCCATCGGACGTCAGAGTCCCCCCATCCTGCCCCCATGCGCCCGACTGCGGCGGCTGTGAATGGCAGACCATCGCCTACGACCGGCAGCTCGAGTTCAAGCAGCGCCAGGTGCTGGACTCGCTGCGACACATCGGCGGGCTCGAGCCGACAGTGGTGCGGCCCATCGCCGGCATGGCCGTGCCGTGGCGCTACCGCAACAAGATGGAGTACTCGTTCGGCGAGCAGGACGGGGAGCTCGTGCTGGGCCTTCACCGGCGCGGCTCGTGGCGCGACATCGTCGAGATCAAGGAGTGCCTGCTCGCCTCGGAGCCCATGAACGCGGCGCGGACGGCCGTGGCCGAGGCCTGCCGCGAGCTGGGCCTGCCCGCTTACGGCCGGGACGGCGGCGGCGGATTGCTCCGGCACCTCGTCGTGCGCGAGGGCAGGGCGAGCGGAGACCTCGCCCTCAACCTCTACGTGCGCGAGCGCTTCGCCCAGGAGCGGGAGCTCGTCACGCTCGTGGCCGCCGCCTGCTCGTTCACGTCCTTCGGCGTGACCGTGAACACCATGAAGGCGGACGCCGCCGTGGGCGAAGGCCCCTTCATGCTCGAAGGTCCGTCGTACCTGCGCGAGACCCTCGCCGGCGTGGACCTGCGCGTGCCGCTCACCGCCTTCCTCCAGACGAACAGCGAGATGTGCGAACTCCTGTATGGGCTTGCGCTCGAGTGTGCCGCCCTGGCGTCCGGCGAGGACGCGTACGACCTCTACTGCGGCATCGGGTCGCTCTCACTCGCCCTGGCACGGCGGGGGCGGCGCGTGCATGCCATCGAGATCCAGGAGGAGGCGATCGTGGCGGCCCGCGAGAACGCGGGCCTGAACGCGATCGCCTCCGTAGACTTCGCCGCCGGCGACGTGCGCCGGCTGCTCAAGGAGATCGTCGAGCCGCGGGGCGGCGAGCGCCGCGACGAGCCGCCGACGGTCGTGGTCGTCGACCCGCCCCGAGCCGGCATGGCGCGCAAGGCGCTCGCCCGGGCCGCGGCGCTCGGGGCACGCCGCTTCGTCTACGTGTCGTGCAACCCGACGACCCTTGCCGGGAACGGCGCGGAGTTGCGCGAGCTGGGCTACGACCTGCGCGTCGTCGCACCGGTCGACATGTTCCCGCAGACCCACCACATCGAGACGGTGGCCCTCTTCGAGCGCACCGTCTCCTGACGGAGCGCCGACTCCGTCGCTCGCGCTCTCTTCCTAGCCCAGGTCTCGCTTGCCGCCGGGGCGCAGCGCCCGGACCAGCAGGTCGGCGTTGGCCCCAAGGAAGGCGACCGACAGCAGCGGCAGCGCCGGCAGTGCGTTCCACCACAACGCCGCGGCGATGGTCGCCACGAACGACGCGGTCATGAGCACCAGGCTCAGGCGCGGGCGCAGGCCGAAACGCTGAGCGGCGCGCAGGTAGAGCGTGAAGAAGACGAGGTCGCTGAGGCCGAGGGCCGTATAGGCCTCGTCGAAGCCGTATCCCATCCAGCCCAGAGCGACGGTGAAGTAGCCGATGACCACGGGTCCCTCTTCGAGCAGCGCCTTGGTCGGACCGGCGTAGACGCTGACGATGTCGACGGCAGCCGAGATGACGGCCACGAGAGCGATCCAGGACACCTTCTCGAGGTTCTCGGCGATCCACAGGCCGAGGGCGGCGGCCGTGAGGATCTTCGCGACGTTGGCGAGCGGGACGGCCCCGAGCCACGTCAGGAGCGCGCTGAGGGCGGCGGCCGCCAGGAAGACGACGAGCAGCCGGCCGCCGAGCACGTGCAGCGGTGTCAGCGACCAGCAGAGAAGGGCGATCAGGGCCAGCTGGAGGGCCGCCGACACCACAGCGTCGGCGCGCATCGAGAACGCGGGACCGTACGGGATCAGGATGCCGGCCAGCGCGACCAGCGCGGCGGCCACGACCGCCAGGCGGACGCGCGGCATGGGATCAGTACGGCGGTATGGCGTCGTACCAGTCGCCGAGCCGGCGGAAGGCGCGCCAGAAGCCGGACTTGAGGCGCTGCTCGTCGAGCGAGGCATCGATGCCGGGCGTGATCAGGACGTCCGTGCCCGGCGTGAACTCGACGATCTCGCCGGGCTCGAAGGCGAGCTCTCTGGCGAGCGGCACCTTGGCCGCGTTGAGCGCGGCCACCGTGTCCTCGCCCATCGCCACGATGATCTTCGGTTCGACGATGGCGAGCTCCTTGCGCAGGTGCTCGAGGCACTTGCCCTCGGCAGTCGCGTCGCGCACGTCGCCGCACTTCACGACGTTGGTGCCGTACAACTGCAGCGGGTCGATCTTCAGCCGCTGGCAGCTCTTCATGAGGGCCGTCCCGCTGCGACCGAAGAAGGCGACGCCCTCGTGACACTCGCTGGGCTGCGCCTGGTACTTGAGCAGGAAGATGTCGGCGAGCGGATGACCCGAGCCGATCACGGGCATGGTGCGCGCGTGGCGGCACTGCCTGCAGCGGAGGATCTCGCCGGTCAGCTCGTTGATCTCCGAGATGGCCCGGGTCAGGTACTTGTCGTAGATCTCGTTGGGTTGAGCCACCCGCAACCTCGGTGAGAGGGGACGCCTGAGGAGTTCGGCGAGGAGCCTCGATTCCCTCGCCCGACGGGCCGCGGATGGGGTCTGGGCGGGGACGCCGGCGCCCGGGCAGGCAGGCCTGCCTGCCCGGGCGCCGGGCAACTCACTCGACCTGGACATCAGCCCTCCATGTCGAGGGCGGCTGCCTACCTGCGCGGCTCGCGGGGATGGCGCCGGCCCTGACGAGCCGGCGTGTCGAGGCTCGTCTGCACGAGCTTCAGCGACTGCAGGTAGAGGTAGCTCTTCGGGCGGCGGACGATGCGGCTCTCGGCGAGCGCCGCCAGGAAGTCGTCCGCCCCCGTGAAGTCGTCCATCCCTGTCAACGCCGTGCCCAGGCTGGCCAGTACGTGGGCGTCGCTGCCGGCGGCCGCGAGGATCCGGTAGCGGCGCGCGAACCGCTCCGCCTGTTCGTTGAACGACGGGAAGGCGAGACGCGCGTTGAAGACCTCCAGCACGTCGATGTCGGCCACGTTCGCGCGCAGCACGACTGGGCTCGGGACGTTGTGCAGGCGGTCGAACGGGTGAGGCACGTACACGATGCCGCCCTGCGCCTTGATGGCGGCGATCGTCTCGGCGAAGGCCAGCCCGCCGGGGATCGTTTCCTCGAGGAAGAGGCCGATCACCTCGCCCTCGGCCGTCTTGACCTCCTCCCCGACGATCACCCGTACCCCGTACCGGTCTGCCAGCTCGCGGCCCTCGAGTCCGCCGGCCACGGAGTTGTGGTCGGTGATCGCCACCACGTCGAGACCCACCTCGCGGGCGCGTTCCAGGATGTCCGGTACGCGAGAGACGCTGTCCTTGCTGTGGTCGGAGTGCATGTGGAAGTCTGCGAACAGCTCGTGCTCCTGACGGCGGCGGCGCGCCGTCGGGTGCCGCCGCCGCTGCACGACCTCGTCGTAGACCGCCTCGAGCTCGGCGCCGACCCGCTCCCAGCCGTACCGCCGCGACGCGGCACGAGCGCCTTCGGCCAGCCGGCCGAGCGTCACCGGGTCGCGCACCAGCGTACGCAGCGCCGACGCGAGGGCGCGCGCGTCACGGCGCGGCACGAGCAGGCCCTCCACGCCATCGTGGACGACTTCGTCGTGGCCGGGCACGCGACTCGCCACCAGAGCCGTGCCGCTCGCCATGCCCTCCAGCACCACGCTGCTCACCGACTCGGCGTGGAGCGAGGGAGCGCACACGACATCGGCATCGGCGTACAACTCGGGAACGGCCGCGTCGTCGACGCGGCCGTGGAAGATCACATGGCCGGCGAACGCCGGCGGCACGAGATGGCCGAAGCGCGCCTCCTGGGCGTCGTGGCCGCAGACGTGCAGCTCGAGCTCGCCGGTGAGGTCATCGAGCTGCCGCAGCGAGCGCAGCAGCACGCCCAGGCCCTTGCGGCGCGACTCCGTCCCGACGAACAGGACACGCAGCGGACCGGGGCGGCGCGTCGCCGCCGGGCGGAAGCGCCGGCGGTCGACCCCGGGAGGGATCACCCGGTAAGCCCCGGGGAAGGTGAGCGAGACCGTTTCGCGCACCGCCGCCGACGACGCGATGGCGACGTCCAGGGAGTCGAACAGGCGGCGGAAGACCGGCCGCCCCCGCCAGTACTGCCCCAGGCGCTCGTCGTTGGCGTGGAAGGTGGCGACCAGTGGACACGCGGCGTGGCGGAGCGCCGTCCACCCGAGGCTCGGCGCGAACGGTTCGTGCAGGTGCAGGACGTCGAGCTCCTCGGCTCCGAGGAGCACATCGATGTTGGAGATCAGGTCGACCGGCGCGGCGATGACCTTGATGGAGCGCTTGTAGCGCATCGGGTAGGTGCCGCCGGCGAAGAAGAAACGCGGCCATTCTTCGTCGTTGGCGAAGATCTGCTCGCTCTCGCCCAGCAGCACGGACCGGACCCGCCGCCGCGCCTCCCGCACCGTCGCCCTGTCGTCGCTGGGCGCGATCACGGTGACCTGATGACCGAGCTCCGTCAGCTGACCGGCGAGCGCCGCGATCTGCCGGTTGACGCCGCTCGGGGCGCTCCAGAGGAAGGGTGTCAGCAGACCGATCCGGTGACCCATGGCGGCAATGCTATCGCAGGAGGGGCCGGCCGGAGACGGACGGGAGGAGTCGCCGGGAAGCGGGCAAGAGGGGCCGGACGGAAATGGGACGGGCCGGGGCGCGCTGAGCGCGCCCCGGCCCGTCCCGACCGATCTGTCTGCCCGCTCGCCGGCGGGCTCGCAGCGGCTAGCCCTGGCAGACCGCCGCGGCCCCGCGACCCTCGCCGGCGATGAACTCTTCGGTGAGCCGGCGGCACTCGTCGTCGGGATGCTGGATGGGCGGCGACTTCATGAAATACGAGCTGGGACCCTCGAGCGAGCCCGAGAGGCCGCGATCGAGGGCGATCTTGGCGCAGCGCACCGCGTCGATGACGATACCGGCCGAGTTCGGCGAGTCGACCACCTCGAGCTTGAGCTCGATGTTCAGCGGCACGTCGCCGAAGGTGCGACCCTCCATGCGGATGTAGGCCCACTTGCGGTCCTCGAGCCACTCGACATAGTCGCTCGGACCGATGTGCACGTTCTTCGCACCCATGTCGTAGTCGAGCTGGCTGGTGACGGCGTTGGTCTTGCTGATCTTCTTCGACTCCAGGCGCTCGCGCTCGAGCATGTTGAGGAAGTCGGTGTTGCCGCCCACGTTGAGCTGGCTCGTCCTCTCGAGGCGCACGCCGCGCTCCCGCATGAGACGGGTGAGCACGCGATGGACGATGGTCGCCCCGACCTGGCTCTTGATGTCGTCGCCGATGACCGGCACGCCCGCCTCGGCGAAGCGCTTCTGCCAGTACGGCTCCCTCGCGATGAACACGGGGATGCAGTTGACCATGGCGCAGCCGGCGGTGAGCACCTGCTCGGCGTACCACTTCGTCGCCTCTTCGCTGCCCACCGGGAGGTAGCTGACGACCACGTCGGTCTGGGTCTCCTTGAGGATGCCGACGATGTCGTCCGTCGGTCCCGGCGCCTTCTCGATGATCTGCGAGAGGTACTTGCCGAGGCCGTCGTGGGTCATGCCCCGCGCCACGGTGACACCCTTCTCGGGCACGTCACAGAACTTCGTGGTGCAGTTGGGCGCGCTGAAGACCGCTTGGCTCAGGTCCTTGCCCACCTTGTTCTTGTCGACGTCGATGGCCGCCACGAACTCGATGTCGCGGACGTGGTAGCCACCCAGCACGGGATGCATGAGGCCGGGGACGAAGTCGGTCTTCTTCGCGTTCTTGTAGAACTCGACGCCCTGCACGAACGACGAGGCGCAGTTGCCGACGCCGATGATCGCGACACGCACTGGATTGGCCAAGACGGTCTACCTCCGTTGGAACGCCGGGCCGCTGACGGTGAGAGGGCCCCCGGAAAGGGCGTACGAGGCTCGGCTGAACGCCGCGGAGTATATCACGGGGGTGTGCGCCGGCCTGGCCCGCCGGCGTGCGCCGGCCCGCCGGAAGGCGGCGTCACACGCCGGCTTCGTCCGCCTGTGCGCGCTCGGCGGCGCGGAGCTTGCGGATCACGTGCACGAGGCGATGGACGACCGTGATCGGCGTCAGGACCGCCATCAGGTACAGCATGAACGTGAGGACGCCCCACGGCTCGAAGACGAAGCCGATGGCGAGCCCGACGAGCCGCTCCGGACGCGACATGAACCCGACCTTGCAGTCGGTGCCCAGCGCCTCGGCGCGGGCCCGCGCGTACGAGACCATGAGTCCGGAGCCGAGGATGACGAGCACGGCGATCAGCTCGCCCATGCGGTCTTCGCGCGCCATGTACATGGCGAGAGCGCCGAAGGTGATGATCTCGGACACGCGGTCCAGGGTGGAATCGAGGTAGGCGCCCGACTTCGTCGGCCCCCTGCCGGCGCGTGCCACCGAGCCATCGAGCGCATCGCAGGCGGCGGCGAGGCCGAAGACGATCGCCGCCCAGAGGAAATGCCCCGTGACGATCAGCGGAACCGAGGCTACATTCAGCGCCAAGCCGAGGAAGGTGAGCGCGTCCGGGGTGATCCCCCATCCGGCCAGCACGACACCGAGATGGTAGAAGCCTCTCCGGGCGCCGTCCGTGTACGTGGTCTTCAGGTTGGCCACGTCAGCGCCCGGCGCGGCAAGGGGGAAGCGCCTTACTCACCGCCGTCGTCACGCACGGGGACGGTGAGCGTTTGGGGGACATCGGCGTACCCGAAGCTCTTGGCGACGTACCAGGCGGCGAGCACCGCCAGAGCACCCGCAAGCGCGTCGAGCAGGAAGTGGTTGCCTGTCGAGACGATCGAGATGAGGACGACCGTCGGATACAGCGCCCACAACCGGCGCACCCAGTGCTTGCGCGTGAGCAGGGCGACAGACACCGCGACGAACAGCGCGTAGCCGAAGTGCAGGCTGGGCATCGCGGCATAGGGATTGGCCATCTCCGAGACGGCGCTGCCGAAGGGCCCGAACCCGTACATGAAGCCCATGTCGATCACGCCCGACGAGGTGACCATGCGCGGCGGCGCCGTCGGCAGCAGCGCGTACAGGATGAGCCCGATGAGGTTCAGGGCGAGGAACCAGTTGCGGAACATCGCCCAGCGGTCACGGTGCTGCGTGAAGATATAGATGAGGCAGCCCACCGTGAACGGCAGGTGCGCGTGGTAGTAGAACGTGGTGAGCGCCGGCATGACCGGTCCGAGGTCGCTCATGCGGCCCTGGATCCACGGCTCCCAGTACAGGCCGAGGGTCCTTTCGAGACGGATGATGCCCTCGGCGTTGGCGTGGGCGAGCGCCTCACGGCCGCGCGCCATCGTGCGCGTGAAGTCGTAGAGCACGTGGGTGAGGTACATGAGCGACACTTGGGCGAGGAGGTCCAGGCCGCCTCTCGGCGCCAAGGCAGAGCCCACGTCTCGCAGGAGGAGCCGCACTGTTGTCCGTACACGTCTCATATCAAATGAACGAGCATCCGAACGAGGACGAGCACGACACTGCGCCCCGAACAGGTTCAGACGATACCAGAGGGAGGCCGCGACGGACAATGCATTTTCGCGGCCGGAGGTGGGTGCTGGTGGGCCGTGAAGGATTCGAACCTTCGACCTTGGGATTAAGAGTCCCCTGCTCTACCAACTAAGCTAACGGCCCACGTGCGACGAGAGACTATAGCAGCCCCCCAAAGGGCTGCCAACTCACGCTCAGGGCCGCGTCAGCCGGCGAAAACGTGCGCTCCCGCCACCTCGTAGCCCTCGGCCTCGATCGCCGCCTCGATGTCCTCGCGCGCGAGCCTCCCGTCGTCGTAGATCACGTCCACGCTCTTCGAGGGCACATCCACCTGCACGCTGTCGACACCCTCCAGGCGGTCGACCGCGCCCTCGATGGCCATCTTGCAGTGGTTGCAGCTTATGGCAGGCACGTTGAGGACCAGATGTGTGCTGTCACTCATGTCACTCCTCGTCGCCCGCGAGACCGAGTTCCGCGAGCTTGTAGGTCGCCGTGCGTCCCTCCCCCAGATCGACGGTGACGCTGTCGACGGGGGCAAGCTGCTCCACGACCTTTCCTTCCCCCGCCGGGGTGCTGACAATCGCACCGCGTTTCGGGGCGCGCTTGCGGAACGAGAGATACACCTGATGCTCGTACTTGAGGCAGCACATGAGGCGTCCGCAGCAGCCCGAGATCTTGGTCGGGTTGAGCGGCAGGTTCTGGTCCTTTGCCATCCTGATCGAGACCGGCTGCTGGTCGCCGACGAAGGTGGCACAGCAGAGGCTCCTGCCGCAGGGACCGTAGCCGCCCACCACCCTGGCTTCGTCGCGGGCGCTGATCTGCTTCAGCTCGACGCGCCGGCCTAGCCGTTGGTTGAGCTTGCCGAGGAGCTCCCGGAAGTCGACGCGTTCCTCGGCATAGAAGGTGATCACGAGGCGGCCGCCCTCGAAGGATCTGCTCGGCCGCCACCACCTTCATCTGAAGGCCCGCGGCAGCGGACAGCTCGCGGCAGGCGCGCTTGGCGTCCTCCTCCGCGGCGCGGCTGGCTTCGACCTTCTCGAGGTCGGCCGGCGTGGCGAGGCGCAGCACCTTCTTCAGGCCGGACGGCGCCTCGCCCTCGGCGAGCTCCTGCGGCGGCCTCACGACGTAGCCGAAATCCGCGCCGCGCGCCGTGTCGACGACGACGCGGTCGCCCGCCGCGAGCTGCAGCTCCGCGGCGTCGAACTGATACACCTTGCCGCCGCCCCTGAAGACGATACTCGCGACCTTAGGCACTCCTCGCCACCTCCTCGAAGCGCGCGAACATCGCCTGCAACGCGAGCCTCCTGTCGACGTTCAGAAACAACCGGCGCCGCGTCTCACCGGCGACGGCCAGCAGCGCCTCGTAGCGTTCGGGCCGCGCCACGGCCGCCTCGCGCAGCTCCGCGAGGTGGTCGCAGTTGAGCGCCACCTCGGGCGCGCCGCAGGCGACCGCCCACAGGTCGTGCACCCAGGCCGCGACCAGCTCGAAGGCGTCGACCGCCGCCTGACGCGAGCGCCGGTCCTCCTCGCGCTTTCCGAAGGTCTCGGCGCGCTTGAGATGCCACGTGCGCTCGCGCGTGTCGGGGACCTGGGCCTCGATCTCGGCGCCGCGGCGCTCCAGGTCGGCCTTGACCTCGTCACGGACGGCCGCGAGGCGGCGGTCCAGCACGCCCAGGAACCGCTCCACCGGGTCACCGTCGTCGCCCTCGGTGCCCGTGCCGGCGTGCCCGCCCGCACCCCGGTCTGCCGGCTGTCCAAGCGCCCGGGCGGCATGCATCAGGTACTGCTCGCGGAGGCGCGGGCCGGCCGCGTCCGCCGCATCCCGCGCGGCGCGCTCGATCGCGCCGCGCGACAGGCGGGCGAGGGCGCGCGCCTCCTCGCCCTGGAGACCGTGCCGCACGCGAAGGTAGTCCTCGATCTCGACGTCCGCCAGCGGCCGGAACTCGACGAGCTGGCAGCGCGACCTCACCGTCGGCAGCACGCGCTCGATGCGGTCGGTGACGAGCAGGAAGTAGACGTGCGCCGGAGGTTCCTCGATGCTCTTGAGCAGCTTGTTCGCCGCCTCGGGCATGAGCTGCTCGACGTCGGTGAGGATCCAGACGCGCCGCTCGGCGGCGAAGGGCTTGAGGGAGAGCTCGGCAACGAGCGGCTTGATCTGGTCGAGGCGGATGCGCTCGCCTTCGCGCTCGACCACGCGCAAGTCGGGGTGAGCGCCGCGGCGCGCACGGTCGCAGTCGCCGCACGCGCCGCACCCGCCGCAGGACGCCACGAGCGCCACGCCGACCTCGCGAGCGAAGTCCGCCTTACCGAGGCCCTCGGGACCGGCGAGCAGGTAGGCGTGACTCAGAGTGCCGTTCGCGAGGGCCCGGCTGAAGAGCTGCTTGGCGCGCGCCTGCCCCGGGATCGTCTCAAACATCGCGCGCCTCCAGGAGCGGCGCCACCGCCGCGGCGACGGCGGCCGCCACATCGTCCACCGGACGGTCGCCGTCGACCGCCACGACGCGTGAGGGGAAGCGGGCGGCGACGGCGGCGAAGCCGGCGGCCACCGCCCGCTGGAAGTCCAGTCCCTCCCGCTCGATGCGGTCGGGAGCGCCGGTCGCGCGCCCCGCGGCCGCCGCGGGGGCGACGTCGAGGACGACCGTGAGGTCGGGCAAGGCGTCGCCGACGGCGGCGGCGTTCACGGCGAGCACCGCGTCCATCCCCAAGCCTCGGGCGTGCCCCTGGTACGCGAGCGACGAGTCGAGGTAGCGGTCCAGGACGATGACGCGCCCCGCGTCCAGCGCCGGGCGCACGACGCGCGCCACGAGTTCCGCGCGGGCCGCCGCGTACAGCAGTGCCTCAGTCCATGGCGAAAGCTGGTCGGTGTCGTGCAGCAGCACCTTGCGGATCTGCTCGCCGGCGGGCGTGCCGCCCGGTTCCCGGAGGGCGATGCCGGGCGCGCCGAGCCGGCCCGACGGACAGGCCGCGCGCCACAAGTTGCTCGCAGAGCCGCGCGGCCTGCGTCGACTTGCCGCAGCCGTCGATGCCTTCGATGCTGATCAGGAGCCCGCGCCGGGCCGTCATGGGTCGCTCCGTCCGCGATACGGCGGGACGGATGCGGAGATCACGAGGAGCGTCGGCGGGTGCGGGAGCGGTACTTCTCTTTGCTCGGACAATCGATATCGATACAGAGCACCCACGGTCGACCGCGGCCACTCGCGCCAGTCACCTTGATCTCCGGCCACCCGCACTCACCGCAGGTCTTGCCGGTCGGAACGATAGTACCACGCTGCGGCAGCGGGAAGGTCTGGCCGCAGCCTCGCCGCTGGCCCTCCGCGGGCGCTTCTTCCCCAGGCTTGCCGACGCACGCCGCGAAGCGCTTGCCGGTCTTGCCGCGCAGCACGCGGAGCTGACCGCCGCAGTTCTTGCACTCGCCCAGCGTCAGGTCCTCCCGGGCGCCGCTGCGGATGCGCTCGCGGATCGCGTCGAGATGCCCGTCGAGAAGCTTCCAGGCCTGCTCGAGCATGCGCTGGCTCTCCCCCACCACCTGGCCACGGGTGAGCTCGCCTTCGACGATGCGGTCCATCTCGCCCTCGAGCTCGGCGGTCATGGTGCTGGAGGAGATGTCGAGGGGCGCTTCTTTCATGGCGGCGTCGAACGCCGCCACCAGAGCGACACCCAGCTCAGTTGGTTCGACAGGGTTGTCGCGGACGTAGTTGCGGTCGTAGAGGTGCTGGATGATGTCGGCGCGCGTCGCCTTGGTGCCGAGGCCGAGGTCCTCCATCTTCTCGATGAGAGCGCCCTGGCTGTAGCGGCCGGGCGGCTGCGTCTCTTTGGCATCGCTGCCCACCTCGAGCACGGCGAGCTCGTCGCCCGGCTGCAGCGGCGGCAGCGGCCTGTCCCGCTGCGCGGCGTACTTCTCGTAGACCTCGAGGAACCCGGGCTCGGCGACACGGCTGCCGCGCGCCAGGAACGGCTCGCTGCCGATGCGGACGTCGAGACGCTGGCCCTCGACTACGGCGGCCGGCAGGAGAGTCGCCAGGAAGCGCCGCGCGACCAGGTCGTACACCTTCGCCTGATCCCCCGTGAGCTCCCGGGAGGGCGCTCCCACGGGGTAGATCGGCGGGTGGTCGGTGGTGCGGCGCTTGCCCTTCGTGGGCGTGAGCTTGCCGGCCTTGGCGAGGCGCGCCGCGGTCGACGCCACGGGGGCGTAGTGGGCGAGCTGCTCGAGACTGGCATGCAGCTCCAGTGACGGCGGGTACACCGGTGTTGTCGGTGCGCGGGTAGCTGATGAGCCCGTCGAGGTAGAGCGACTCGGCGGCGCGCATCGCCCGCGACGGTGCCACGCCGACCGCCGAGGCCGCGCTCATGAGCGCCGTCGTGTTGAACGGAGGCGGCGGCGCGACCTTGCGCGGCTCGGCCTTGTACGCCGTGACCTGGGCGCGCTCGGACTGGGCGCCGGCGACGGCCGCCTCGGCCTCGCCGGCGCTCATGAAGCGGCCCTTCGCGTGCGCCACCGGGAGCTTCTGCCCATCGTGCTCGAGGATCGCCTTGACCTCCCAGTACGGCACCGGAACGAAGGCGCGGCGCTCGAGCTCGCGGTCGACGATCAGGCGCAGCGTCGGGGTCTGCACGCGTCCCACCGAGAGGTACTCGGAGCCGTAGCGATACGAGGCCAGCGACATGAAGCGCGTGAGGACGGCGCCCCAGATAAGGTCGATGTCCTGACGGGCGTGGGCCGCCTCCGCGAGGTTGAAGTCGACCGTGACCGGCTTGTCGAAGGCGGCGTTGACCTCGTCCTTCGTGAGCGCCGAGTACCGGGCGCGATGGTGGCGGTCGACGACCTTGGCCGGCAGCATGGCCTTCACCCTGGCGCCGCCGCCGTCGAGCTCCGGCTCCGCCGGTTCTTCGGCGGCCGGCTTGCCCTTGCGCCCCTTGGCCTTCCCCGTCGCGCTCACCGGGTGCCGCTTCAGCGCCTCGCCGCGCAGGATGCTCAAGGCCTCGTGGCCGATGAGCTCGCCCTCGCGGTCGTAGTCGGTCGCGATGTAGACCTCGTCGGCCCCCTTCGCGGCGGTACGCAGCGCAGCGACCGTCCCCGCGGAGCCGCCGTCGATGACCCATTCGAGCGACGGTTCGCGGATCATGCGGTCGAGGTACTTGAGGCTCCAGCGGCGGTACGTCTCGGGGAAGACGGTCTCCATGACGTGGCCGCGCAGGCCGATGGCGACCGCATCCTCGCCCTTCCAGGTGAAGCCATAGGACTTGACCTTCTGCTTGCCGCGGCCGTGCTCGCGCACGGCGACACGGCCGCCGAGGATCTCGGCGATCTTGCGCGCTGCTGAGTCTTTCTCTGTGACGATGAGTCTCACGGTTGCCTCGAAATCAGGGCATGGCGACGGCTGTTAATACCACCGCGCAAACCCGGGGTCGAGATGACGTTGCGCCGGTCAGGACCGGCCGATGGAGGCGACGGCCTCGTCGAGCGAGGCGTGGATGGTGAAGACGCGGTCGAGACCGGTGATCGACAGCACCCGCTCCACGGGACGGCTGCTCACGACCAGCGCCATGGCGCCGCCGCTGTCGTGCAGGCGGCGCACGCCGCCGATCATGACACCGAGCGCCGTCGAGTCGATGAACGTCACACCAGAAAGGTCGATGACCAGACCGCGCGCGCCGTCGTCGAGCGCGGCCAGCAGGCGCTCCTTGAAGCGGGGCGCGGTGTAGATGTCGACCTCGCCGCGCAGCGTGATCAGCGCGACGGCGTCATCGACCGTGCTGCTTTCGACGGCGAACTCTGTGGTCATTGCGGACTCCCCTTCGGAGTGTTGTCCTGGACCCACTGCTTCACCGTCCCCGCCTCAGGCGAATCCGGCGCCAGCTCGAGGAAGCGCTTGAACGCCAGCAGGGCGGTGTTCGTATCGCCCGCGTTCACCGCGATCGATCCCATGTCGAAGAAGTAGCGTTCGTTCTTCGGCTTCAGGTCGGTGAGCTGCCCGTAGATGTTCAGCGCCTGCTGGTAGTCCTGCTGCTGCAGATAGGTCGTCGCCAGCAGTTCGAGCGCGGCGATACGCTGCCGCTTGGCCTCGGCGCCCTTCTTCTTGGCGAGCAGCTTCACGTACTTCGCGTACGCGCTCGCACCGGCCTGCAGATCGGCGGTCTGAGCTGAGGAGCCCTGCTCCTGGAGGTTGCTGCGGCTGAGGAGGTCTTGACCGAGCTGTCCCCACAGCTCCGCGTTCTTGGGGTCGGCGGCCGCCTTCGTCTGCAGCGCGGCGATCTCACCGTCGAGGTCCTGGGCGGCGCTCGTGGTGCCGCCGCCGCAGCCGGCGGCGCGGCCGATCGGGATGCTGACCAGCCAGCCCCCCATGAGGATCGCCATGATCAGGAAGACCCAGCGCTGCCAGAACTTCACTCGTTTGCGGTCGAGGAGCACTCAGTCCTCCCTGTCGTCCCTCGCGGTCTGCCACCAGCCCGAGCGCGGCGCCCCCACCTCGACGGCGCCCTCGCGCACGCGCGCCTGCAGCGTGCGGCGCAAGGCGTGCGCGGCCGTGCGCACCTGTTCCCTGTCGATCGTCGTGAACTCGTGGTCCCGGTACAGGACACGGCCCCCCACCACGGTGAGGAAGACGTCGTCCTGGTTGGCGCCGTAGACCAGCGCCGAGTACGGGTTCTCGATGGGCTCGAAGTGCGAGCGCGACGCGTCGACGGCGATGAAGTCGGCGCACTTGCCGGGCTCGAGGCTGCCGACCGAGTCGTCCATGCCGAGCGCCTCGGCGCCTCCCAGAGTAGCGAGGCGGACGCAGCGGGCGGCGTCGAGCACGCCGACGTCGCGCTCGGCGGCGCGGTGGAGCAGCAGCATCGTGCGCATCTCGTCGAACATGTCCATGATGTTGCTGGCCGCGGGGCTGTCGGTGCCCAGCCCGACCCGCACGCCCTGATGCAGCAGATCGGCGAGCGGAGCGAGGCCGCAGGCGAGCTTGGCGTTGCTCTTCGGGCAGTGCGCCACCGCCACGTTGCGCCCGGCCAGGATGCGGATGTCGTCGAGTGTCGCCTGGGTGCAGTGCACGGCGAGGAAGTCCTCGTCGAAGACGCCCCACTGCTGCAGGTACTTGATCGGGCTGACCCCGTACGGCTGCACGAGCATGCGCTCCCAGCCGACCTTCTCGCGGAAGTCGTGCGCGAACTTGCCCGAGCCGGAGCGCACGAAGGTGAGCTCCTCGCGGCTCTCGGCGACGTGGCTCGCCACCTTCATGCCGTGACGCGCGCGCATAGGCCGAGACGGCCTGGTAGAGGCGGGCCGACACGGTGTAGGGGGCGTGCGGCATGAGGCCGACGTCGAGCTGCGGCGTCGCGCTCGCTCGTGCGGCGGCGACGCGCTCGTCGACGTCGGCCATCGTGTCGTCGAGGCGCGCGTCGTCGACTCCCGAGACCTCGAGGTACAGGCGGCCGCGCAGGCCGGCTTCGGCGGCGGCCTTCATGGGCACGCCGGAGTAGCTCACGTCGGCGACGGTCGTGATGCCCGACGAGACCGTCTCGGCGGCCCCCAGGCGGGCGCTCTCGAGGTACTCGTCGGCCGAGAGCGAGGCTTTGATCTCGACCAGCTGCAGGATCCAGTCGCCGAACTCGGCGTCGTCGAGGATCCCGCGGAAGGCGGTGTACTCGAGGTGGCTGTGGCAGTTCACGAAGCCGGGCAGGACGATCGAGGCGCCGAGGTCCACGACCTCGGCGCCGGGGTACTGCCCGAGGACCTGTGCGGCCGGCCCGACGGCGGCGATGCGATCGCCTTCGACGGCGAGCGCACCGCCTTCGATGGGCGGCGAAGCGACCGGCAGCATCCAAGCGGCGCGGTACACGGTCGTGAGCTGTTCAGGAGCGTGAGTGTCTGTCATCCCCGTCCAGACAGGATGGTCAAGGGCTGGCACGCGAACGTTGAGTATAGGAGAGCCCCTGAGGCCGCGCAAATGGCCGCCGAGGCTGTCCGAAGGACTCTACGGAACGTGGCCGGAGAGCTATACTCGGGCAGCCAGCGACCTTCGAGGTGACCGTGTCCGACACGCCGAAACCCAGCTTCTCGGGCGAGGTCCTGACGAGCTCCGTGTGGGACGCCGTCAAGGACATCCCCGGCGTCCACGACCTCTACCGCAAGCCGTTGCAGAGCCTGGGCGAGCGCGTCCACATCGACAGGCGGAACCCCGTCAAGTTCGAGGAAGACGACGAGGGACCCCTGCTGGAAGTCCACCTGATCGCGACCCCGGATGCCCACCTGCCCACGCTGGGCGAGGCGGTCGCGCGGGCCAGCGCCACCTACCTGGCGCGCATGACCGGGACGCCGATCGAGCGGGTCAGCGTCTACGTCGACGACGTGGTCGTGGCGCCCGACGACGAGTGAGGGGCGTCGACCTCACCGGCGCCACGCGGGACCTGCTGCCGGCCGTCTGCCGCTCGTGCCTCTGGTGGCAGCAGGACGAGCGGCGGCCGCGCGACGACCAGTCGCGGGTCGCCTGGGAGCAGGCGCTGGAGGCCGAGGCCGGCCTCTTCGGGCGCGCGCTCGTCGACGGCGATGCGGTCGTCGGCTGGATGCAGGCCTGCCCTCCCGGCTTCGCACCCCGCGCCCGCAAGCTGCCGGCCGGTCCGCCGTCGGCCGACGCGTGGCTCCTGACGTGCGCCTACCTCTACGACCAGGACTACCTCGGCGGCTTCCAGCAGTTGCTGCTCGAACTGGAAGCCGCCCTCAAGAACCGTCGCGTCGCGGCCCTGGAGGCCTTCGCCCTCCGCCGGCCGCGCCCGGCCGACCCCTTCCACGGCTACCTGCGCGCCCTCAACCTGTTCCACCCGGAGGTGCTGGAGGGCGGCGGGTTCCGTGCCGTGTGCGTGCGCGGCGAGGTCGCACGGTACCGTCTGGACCTGGCGGCCGTGGTGGTCGCGGCGCGCCATAGCCACGCCGTCGAGGTCGAGCGGGGGGCTGCCACGCAGCCGGTCTGAGGCGAGGGCAGCGCGGGCCGTCCGCGGGCGGTCCTCCCCGAGATCAGCGGTAGAGCCGCGGCAGGCGCCGCTTCCAGTCATCGGGAAGGATCGCGTCCAGCGCGTCGTCGAGCGTGACGATCCCGAGCAGATGCCGGGCCTCGTCGACGACGGGCACGGCGAGCAGGTTGTACTTGATCATGATGCGGCCGACCTCCTCCTGGTCGACGTCGGCCGCCACCGTCACGAGGTCGTCTTCCATGACCGCCGCAAGCGGCTGCTCCTGACCGGCCAGCACCAGCTCCCGCAGGCTCGCCACGCCGGCCAGCCGCCGCTCCTCGTCCAGCCCATAGATGTAGGACATCGCGTGCTGGTCCGGTCGCTCGCGGCGCAGCTGGTCCAGGGCATCGCCCACCGGCATCGCCACGGGGAAGGTCACGTACTCGAGCGTCATGAGCCCGCCCGCCGAGTCCTCGGCGTGGCCGGCCAAGCCGCGCAACGCGGTCTCCCGCTGCGCGCTCTGGCGGCGGAGCAGGTCCTCGGCAAGCTCCTCGGGGAGGTCGGCGAGCATGTCGGCGGCGACGTCGGCGTCCATCTTCTCGAGCAGCTTGGCGGCGCGCTCGACGGGCATCTCGACGAGCGCGCCGGCGCGCTCCTCGGCGTCCATCTCCTGCAGGGTGTCGGCGGCGAGCGGCGCGTTGAGCGCGGCCAGCACCGCCGCCCGCTCGCGGGCGCCCACCTGGCTGACGATGTCGGCGATGTCGGCGGGATGCAGCTCGGCGAGCTCGGCGAAGGCCTCGACGAAGTTGAGGCGCGAGAGGCGCAGCGAGATCAGGTTGACGTCATCCCAGGGGACGAAGTCGCCGGTCCGGCGCGGCAGCCGGCGCGACAGGAAGCCCAAGCCGAAGCGCCGCGCCAGCGCGCCGGTGCTCGCGTCGACGCCGACCACCACCAGGTCCCCCTCCCGCGGCCCGAGCACCACGTCCTGGACGCGCACGAAGGCGCGCCGGCGCATGTCGAGCACCTGGTTGTCGAGGACGGCGTCGACGAGGGCGAGCTCGTCGCCGAGCAGCGAGGCGGGTTCGAGCTGGTCGGCGGAGCACGCCAGCACGACGCGCTCGCCGTCGACGTCGATCTCGGCCACCTGGGACCAGGTGGCGCGCGCCTGGGCATCTTCTGTCTCGATCACGAGGGCCGTCACCGCGGGCGGCTCGGCGGAGGAGAGGACGACCACGTCGAGGACCTCGCCGACCTCGCGGCCGGCCGCGTCGACCACACTCAGCGATTCGAGTTCAGAGAGCGCCAGCGAGGCGGACTCATCGTCCACGCGCCCGGTCACTTCCTTTCAGGGAGGACGCGGGCGACGATAGCGGCGGCCGCCGGTCGGTGTCAACGACACCCGGCGGCCGCCCCGGCTCCTTCGGGCTCACGGCCGCACGGCCGCCGGCCCCGTCCCTCGGCTCGATCTGGCAACGGCCGCGAGCGCGGTCGCGGGGCAGGGCTCGTCCTCGCGACGTCGTCATATACAATCCCGCCGTCGTCGCCGAAAACGGGACGCGGCCCGGAGGGGCCCGCGGGAAGGGAGGATCCATGGCGACAGTGGCCTCGGAGGCCGGCGGACTCGAGAAGCTCTTCAAGTTCAGACAGTGGAACACGTCGCTCAAGCGCGACACCCTGGCCGGGCTCACGACCTTCATGGTCATGGCCTACATCATCTTCGTGAACCCGGCCATCCTTGGTCTCGGTGGCGACCCCAAGGGTCTGCCGTTCGCCGCGGTGCTCACCTCCACCTGCCTCGTGGCCGGCGTGATGACCATCATCATGGGCCTCTTCACCAACCGTGCCTACGCCATCGCCCCCGGCATGGGGCTCAACGCCGTCGTGGCCTTCAGCCTCGTGCTCGGCCAGGGGCTCACGATGGAAAACGCGATGGGGCTCATCTTCCTCGAGGGCGTCGCCATCACGATCCTCGTTCTCACGGGGTTCCGTGAAGCCATCTTCAAGGCCATCCCACTTGAGCTGAAGAAGGCGATCGTCGTCGGCATCGGCTTCTTCATCCTGTTCATCGGTCTGGTGGACGGCGGCTTCATCAACGCCAATGGCGGCACGCCGGTCGGCCTCGTCGAGTTCGGGACGGTGCCGATGGCGCCGCTGGCCGTCAGCATCTTCGCGCTGGGCATCACCATCGCCATGCTGGCCCTGAAGTGGCGCCCGGCGATCCTGCTCGGCATCCTCTTCTCCACCGTCTTCGCCATCATCCTCAACTACGCCATGGGGCAGGACGTCGGCTTCGTGACCGGCACCGCCGTGTGGCCGAGCGACATCGTCGCCACCCCTGACTTCAGCCTCGTCGGCGCTTTTGACTTCGGCGCCTTCGAGAAGCTCGGCGTCACGGTCGCCGTGCTCTGGGTCTTCAGCCTCATGCTGAGCGACTTCTTCGACACGATGGGCACTCTCGTCGGTGTCGGCGGCCAGGCCGGCTACCTCGACGACAAGGGCGACCTGCCGCACGTCAATCGCCCGCTCCTCGTCGACTCGCTGGCGGCCGTCGCCGGCGGCGGCGTCAGCGCCTCGTCGGCTACCACGTACATCGAGTCGGGTGCCGGCGTGGGCGTCGGCGGACGCACCGGATGGGTGTCGCATCACTCGTCGGCGTGCTCTTCCTGCTGGCGATGTTCCTCTCGCCGATCGCCGGCGTCGTGCCGGCTCAGGCCACGTCCGCGGCGCTGATCGTCGTCGGCTACCTGATGATGGCCACCCTCACGAAGGCCGAGGCCGAAGTCGACCACGAGGGCGTCGAGGCGACCGCCTCCATCAACTTCGGCAATCTGGCCTTCGGTCTCCCCGCCGTCCTGATCATGACGATCATGCCGCTGACCTACAGCATCACCAACGGCATCGGCTTCGGCTTCATCGCCTACGTGCTCATCCGCGTGGTCCAGGGCAAGGCGCGCGAGGTCAACTGGCTGCTGTGGGTCTCATCGATCGCCTTCATGCTCTACTTCATCTGGCCGTACTTCAGCGCCAAGGGCTGGGTCTGATCGACCTGCCGCACCAGAGCGCCTGACGCCGAGAGGCGCGGCGCCGCCCGTCCCGGGCGGCGCCGCGCCTTTTCCGTTGGCGTCGTCGTGCTCGAGGAAGGGGATGAGCGCCCTATGCCTGTCGGCTGGCGTCTGGCCCTCGCGTCGCGGACACCGGCCGCGGCCCGGCGGCTCCCTGAGGACGGCTTCGTCACCCGCCGGGGGCGACGGTCCACCGCGTCCTGCGCGGGCCGTCTGGTATCCTGCCCGCTGTCATGACGGTCGTCCTGCTCATCGCCGCCCTCGGCGTGATCCTCCTGTCAGCTGAGCTCTTCACCAACGGCGTCGAGTGGCTCGGCCGCCGCTACGAGCTCGGCGAAGGCGCCGTGGGCAGCGTCCTCGCCGCGGTCGGCACGGCGCTCCCGGAGACGCTCGTGCCGATCATCGCCATCCTCTTCAGCAGCGGGGCGTCCGCCGACGAGATCGGCATCGGCGCGATCCTCGGCGCCCCGTTCATGCTGTCGAGCCTCGCGATGTTCGTGACGGGGGTCGCCATCATCGGCTTCTCGCTGAGCGGCCGCCGCCCGCGGGAGGTGACGCTCAACGAACCGGTCATGCGCCGCGACCTGAGCCACTTCCTCATCGCCTATGCCCTGGCCATGGCGGCGGGGCTCATCCACTTGCAGCACGTCAAGTGGGTGCTGGCCGCCGGCCTGCTGCTCTTCTACGGCTACTATGTCTACGAGACCCTGCAGGGCGAGGGCGACCTCGGCGAGGACACGCGGCCGCTGTACTTCCACCGCCATCCGGTGATGCCCCACACGCGCCGCATCTTCCTGCAGATCGGCGTCGCCATCCTCGGGATCATCCTCGGCGCCCAGCTCTTCGTGGAGCAGGTCCAGGTGCTGAGCGAGACGCTCGGCGCCAGCGCCCTGATCGTCTCGCTCCTCATCACGCCGATCGCGACCGAGCTGCCCGAGAAGTTCAACTCCGTGCTGTGGGTCCGGCAGCGCAAGGACACCCTCGCGCTCGGCAACATCACCGGGGCGATGGTCTTTCAGAGCACCTTCCCGGTCTCCATCGGGCTGATCTTCACGACGTGGGAGCTGAACCGGGTCGCCGAGGTCAGCGGCATCCTCGCGCTCACCTCAGGCACTGATCTTCTACCTGACGCTGCGCTTCAAGCACACGATGACGTGGTGGTCGATCGCGGGCGGAGGGACCGTCTACTTCGCCTTCCTGGTGTACGTGTTCGCGACGATCTGAGCGCCCGGCTACTTCGCCACCCAGATGGTCACGGTCGACCCGACGGTGGCCAGCACCCCGGCCTCGGGGTTCTGCTTGACCACCGTCCCCGGCTGCGACCCGGGACTCCCCATCTCTTTCACGTCGACGACGAAGCCCTGGTCCTCCAGGGTCTGCTGAGCGGTCGCCCGGTCCATCGAGAAGACGTTCGCGACGCTCGCCGTGGCCGTCGGCGTCGGGCTCGGCGAGGCCGGACCGGTGGACACCACGACATCGACCGTCGAGCCCTTCGCCACCTTCGTGTCGGCGGGCGGGTCCTGGCTGATGATGTGGTCGGCGTCGTAGGTGTCGCTCGCCTGCGGGTCGATGGCGCCGAGCTGCAGGCCGACCTCGTTGAGGGCGGCGATGGCGTCGACGCGCGACATCCCCGTCAGATCGGGGACCGCCACCTGAGGACGTCCGCTGCTCACCCAGTAGGTGACGGTGGCGCCCCGGTCGACGCTCGTTCCGGCCGCAGGATCCTGTTTGAAGACGCGTCCCTTGGGGACCTCCGAGCCGCCGCTCTTGCGTTCGCCGGTGAAGTCGTTGTCCTCGAGCCAGGCGACGACCTCGTCCTCCGTCCAACCCTTGAAGTTCGGCAGCGGCAGCGTCTCCGGGCCACGGCTGACCCAGAGTGTCACCGTCGAACCCTTCGTCGCGTCGCTTCGCCCCTCGGGGGACTGGCGCGCGACGAAGCCGCTGTCGACGTCGTTCGAGTACGTGTCCTTGACGGTGGACTTGAAGCCCTGGTCCTGGAGGATGCTCTTCGCCTGGCTTTCGCTGCGGCCGACCACGTCGGGCACCTGGGCCTTCTCGCCGCCCATCAGGAGGAACAGCGCCGCCGCGGCGGCGGCGATCACGGCGAGCAGGATGAGCGTGATCCAGAGGGCGCGGCGCGAGCGGCGGCGCGGGGGTGGGCCGGCCGCCGGCATCACCTGCGTCGCGCCGGCCGGCCCCGCCTGCATGAGCTCGGTGCGCTCCGCGGCAAGGTCGAAGGTCGCGGCCGTGACCGCCGCGCCGGTCTGGGCTGCGTTCAGGTCGCGCGAGAACTCGTCGGCGTTCTGGTAGCGCTGCTCCGGATCCTTCGCCAGGGCCTTCATGACGATCTGGTTCAGCGCGTACGGCAGACCGGGCACGAGCTCGGCGGGCTCGGGCGGCATGGTGTTCACGTGCTTGAGGGCCACGGTCACGGCGCTGTCGCCCTTGAACGGCACCTGACCCGTCAGCATCTCGAAGAGCACGACGCCGACGGAGTACAGGTCGGAGCGCTCGTCGACGCGCTCTCCCCGGGCCTGTTCCGGCGCAAGGTACTGGGCCGTTCCGAGGATCGAACCGGCCTCGGTCATGCCATGGTCGCCGGCGTGCGCGATGCCGAAGTCGGTGACCTTCACGGTCCCGGCCTGATCGATCAGGATGTTCTGCGACTTGATGTCGCGATGGACGACGCCGTGCGTGTGGGCGTAGGAGAGCGCCGCGAGCAGGCCCAGCGCCGTCGTGACCGCCTCGTTGCCGCTGAGCCGGCCGCGGCGGCGGATGAGCTCCTTGAGCGTCTCGCCCTCGACGTATTCCATGACGATGTAGTACGTGCCGTCGAGGGCGCCCCAGTCGAAGATGGCGACAAGGTTCGGGTGGCTGAAGCCCGCCGCGGCCTTGGCCTCGCGGCGGAAGCGCTCGACGAACTGCTCGTCCCCCATGTAGCGCGTCTGCAGCACCTTGAGCGCGACCTTGCGCCCGAGGGTGAGGTCCTCGCAGAGGTAGACGTCGGCCATGCCGCCGCCGCCCAGCTTGCGCACCACGCGGTACCGGTCGTTGACCACCTGACCCGTCTGGACGATCTCAGCCACTCACTCGCACCTTTCGCTCCGCTTCTGACTGTACTACGCGCTGCACCAGGGCACTCCTGCCCCTACGGCAGCTTCGCCTGGGCCAAGGCGCTCTGCATCACCCGGGAGAAGATCGGGGCCGCCTCGGCACCGCCGGTCGACAGCGTGTCTTCTACGACCACGGCGATGGCGACCTGGGGATCGTCGGCCGGGGCGAACCCGATGAACCAGGCGAGGTTCGTACCATCGCCCCGTTCGGCCGTCCCCGTCTTGCCGGCGACCTTCACGCCCGGGACGGCCGCGGCCGTCCCTGTGCCCGAGGTGACCACGTTCTGCATCAGGTCGTTGAGCGTGAGCGCCGTCGACGGCTCGATGGCCTGGAGCCACTCCTCCGGCTGCGCCTGCCGCACGGCCGCGCCCTTCGGCGGCCGGACCTCCTGCACGACGTAAGGCTTCATCATCCGGCCGCCGTTCCCCACGGCCGCGGCCACGAGCGCCATCTGCAACGGCGTGGCGAGCACCTGCTCCTGACCGCAGGCCGCCCAGGCCACCTGCAAGGGGTCCATGGCGGCCTGCGGCGACAGCAGGCCCTCGCTGTCGTAGCGCCCGCTGGCGACGACCTGGCCGGGCGGCAGCTCCAGCGGCGGCACCTGCCAGAAGCCGAACCTCTTCAGGTAGTCGATGAACCTGCCCTGGCCGAGCTTGTTGCCCACCTTCGCGAACGTCGTGTTGATGGAATGGGTCAGGGCGGTCTCGAAGTCATGCGGGCCGAAGACCTCCCCGCCGTAGTTCGTGACCTTGCCCCCGTACACGACGTACGTGCCGGTATCGACGAACATCGTGCTCGGCGTCACCACGCCCGTCTCGAGCGCGGCGGCCGACGTGACGACCTTGAGCGCGGAGCCGGGCGTGTACCGGCCCTGGGTGGTGCGGGCCAGCAGCGGGGAGTCGGGATCGCTCCTGAGGGACTGCCAGTCGTGCTCCAGGTCACCAGGGTCGAAGGTGGGCGAGGAGGCGCTGGCCAGGAGGGCGCCCGTCGTGACGTCGAGCGCGACGACGGCGCCCTTGTTGCCGGCCAGCGCCTGCTGCGCCGTGTCCTGCACGTCGGGCAGCAGCGTCGTGACGACGTCCGCGCCCACGGGGCGACGGCCCAGGAGCCTGTCGATCCAGTTCTGGACGCCGAGGTCGGGCGCCGTTCCGAGCAGCACGTCGTTCATCTCCCGCTCCAGCCCGCTGCGCCCGTAGCGCACGCTGTCGTAGCCGACCAGTTGCGCCGCCAGCGACCCCTGGGGGTAGGTGCGCTGGTAGAAACCCGAGCGCCGCACGGAGTGGGCTATCACAGACCCGTCGTACGCGATGATGTCGCCACGCTTGATGCGAAGCTCCTCGGCAAGCTGCCGCTTGTTCTCGGGCGCGTCGGCGAGGGCGGGCGCGTGCACCACCTGCAGCCACGTCAGGTTCACGATGAGCGCGACGAAGAGGACGACGCCGATGATGAACACGCGCGAGATCGCCTTGTTCACGTCAGCCCTCCGCCAGGCGCCGGCGCTCGACCTCGCTGCCGGCGCGCAGCACGTTGGTGCGATGCGACACCATGAGCAGCAGGGCGACGAGCACGAGGTTGGCGGTGATCGAGCTGCCGCCGTAGCTCACGAAGGGGAGCGTGATGCCGGTCAGGGGGATAAGACGGGTCACGCCGCCGAGGATGATGAAGGTCTGCAGGCCGAAGGTCACGGCCAGCCCGGCGGCGAGCAGCTTGGAGAACCCGTCCGGCGCCCACATCGCGATGCGGAAGCCGCGCCAGCAGAAGAGCAGGAAGCAGAGGATGAGGGCAACGCCGCCGATGAGGCCGATCTCGTTGGCGATGGCGGCGAAGATGAAGTCGGTCTGCAGGTCGGGGACGATGGGCTGCCTGTCGGCATAGAGCAGGTAGCCGCGCCCGAACCCGGCCCCGAGCAGCCCGCCATCGGCGATCGTGAACAGCGACTGCAGGAGCTGGTAGCCGGTGGTCTCGGCATGATGCCAGGGGTCGATCCAGATGCTGAAGCGGTCGTTGACGTGGGGCACGAGCCAGACCGCGAGGCCGGCGGCGGCCGCGAAGAGGCCGCCGCCGATGACGACGTACACGATGCGTGCGGTCGCCATGTAGAGCAGCGCGACGAACACCGACATGAAGAGCAGCGACATCCCGAAGTCCTTCATGAAGACGAGCAAGCCGAGGGACAGCAGCCACATGACGAGCAGGGGACCGAAGTACTTGGTCGCCGGCACGGGCACGCCGAGCAGCCGGCGCGTCGGCACCGAGAGCATGACCTTCTTGTCGTCCAGGTAGCCGGCGAGGAAGACGACGATCGCGATCTTGGCGAACTCGGACGGCTGGATCGAGAAGCCGAAGGCGTGGATCCACAGCTTCGCCCCGTTCACCGTGGTGCCGGCGACGATGGTCAGCACCAGCAGGCCGAGGCCGACGGCGCCGATCAGATAGCGATAGCCGTTCAGCCGCGTATGGTCCCGCACGATGACGATGGTGAGGATGAAGAGGACCGCTCCGACGATGAGCCACTGGCCCTGCAGGAGCGCAAGCGCCGGCTTGATGCGGAAGATCTCGGTCAGGCCGAACGCGGCGAGCAGCGCCGTCAGGGGCAGCAGGTAAGGGTCGGCCTGCGGCAGCAGGAAGCGCACGGTCACGTGCAGCGCCAGGAAGATGCCGACGAAGATCAGGCCGTAGACGATCGACTGCCGGTCGATCTCGCGGAAGCGGCCGGCGTACACCGAGACATAGGCCATGGTGCTGACGGTGCCGGCCAGCACCAGGTACAGGAGCTCGACGGTGCGCCGGCTCACGGCCACATGCCGAGCTTGTCGGCCAGCCTCATGGCGCCGTCCTCGGTCTGCACCCGGCGCGCGTCGACCAGGCCACGCTGTTCCGCGTCGAGCGAGGAGTACATCTTTGAGCTGCCGTACGCGACGGCGTACAGATCGACCGGCCCCACCGAGACAGGCAGCCCGCTGTAGACGGCGAGCACGCCGTCGTCGTTGCCGATGAAGTAGCAGGTGTTCACGACGACCACCCCGGCCACGCCGAGGGCGACGACGACGGCCAGCACGGCGACCGCCCAGACGAGGCGGCGCGGGGCGCGTGCCGGCCGCGCGGCCGGCCTCGCCGCGCGCCATCAGGTCGAGCCGCGCCTGCTCGCCGGGCGCGAGCGCCGGCTGGTCGCCGGCATCCTCCGTCGAGGCTGAGCTGCTCGGCCGGCTCGCCGGGGGCCGTCGCTTCGTCGGCGGCAGGGGCGCCCGAGGCGCCGGACTCGATGCGCTCCGTCTCCTCGGCGAGCTCGTCCAGTGCAGCGGCGTCGCCCGGGGCTTCGTCGAGGCGGATCACGACGGCTGTGATGTTGTCGTGGCCGCCGCCCGCCTTGGCCGCCTCGATCAGGCGACGCGCGGCGGCCTCCGGATCGGGGTCGCCGAGCGCGTCGCGGATCTCGTCCTCGGCCACCATCCCGCTGAGGCCGTCGCTGCACAACAGCAGCACGTCGCCGGGCTCGAGCTCGGCCTCGAACTCGTCGATCTTGGCGACCGGCTCCGTGCCGAGGACGCGGCTGAGCACGCTGCGGTGCGGATGCACCGCGGCCTGCTCCCACGTGAGCTTGCCCTCGCGGACCATCTCGCCGACGAGCGAATGGTCGTCGCTGAGCAGCTCCAGCCGCGCCCCGCGCAGCCGGTAGGCGCGGCTGTCGCCGATGTGAGCAAAGCGGCCGACGGCGCCGTCGAGGACGAAGGCCGTCAGCGTCGTGCCCATCCCCGTCTCTTCGAGGTGGTCGTTGGCGCGCGCGAACACGGCCGTGTTGGCGGCCGCGGCGGCGGCGCGCAGCGTGCGCCCGCGCCGCCACTCGTCGGCCAGCGTCTCGGCCGCCAGGCCGGAGGCGATCTCACCGGCCTGGGCGCCGCCCATGCCGTCGCAGACGGCGAACAGGGGCGGCGCGACGACGTAGGCGTCCTCGTTGGTGCCGCGGTGCAGGCCGATGTCCGACAGCGCGGCGTGCCGGGTGACGAGCGTCACCGGGACATCACTCCTCGTAGCGGAAGACGGTCTCGCCGATCCGCAGGCGGGCGTCGAGCTTGAGCTGAGCCTGCGTCACTTCCTTCTCGTTCACGTACGTACCGTTGGTGCTTCCCAGATCCTCGACCTCGTAGAACTGCCCAACCGGCATGAGGCGGGCGTGGGTGCTGGAGACGAACGGCTCGTCCAGCACGATGTCGCTGGTCGCGGCGCGCCCGACCGTGATCCACCCCTCGAGCGGGAAGATCACTCCGGCCGGCACGATTGGGCTCGACTCGACGACGAGGCGCGGCTGGATGTGCTGGGTCAGGTCCATGACCTGGCCGCTCTCCGTGCGCTCGGTGGCCCGATCGTCGCGGCGCTGCCGGCGTTCCGCCGGCGTGGCCGCGGCCACGGGAGGCGTCCCCTCGGGTAGGGGCACATCGGGCGGGGCGGCCGTCTGCGCGGCCCCGACCACGTCCCGCGACGCGCCCTTCACGACCTGCCAGATAAAGAGGTAGAGCAGGACAAGGATGATGACCTTGAGGACGAGCAGCACGATGTCGATCATCACATCACCCCGCGCGCGAGGGGGCTTCGGCTCGCGACGGACGACCCCGGCGGCCCTCGAGGCGCGCCGTCACCGCGTCCGTCACCCCAGCCTCTCGAGGCGCAGCACGGTCGTGCCCAGCTCGATGCGGTCGCCCGGCCGTACGGCCGTCTCGCGCACGGCGCGCCCGTTGAGGCGAGTGCCGTTCGTCGAGCCCAGGTCGCGAAGCACGATCGACCCGCTCTGCAGACGAAGCTCGGCGTGCTGACGCGAGATGTTGGGGTCGGTGAGCACGATGCCGCAGCGGCGGCTGCGGCCGATCACGAGGGTGCCCTCGTCCAGCTCGGCGTCGACGCCGGGCCCGCGCAGCACGTAGCGCACGGCAGCCGGAGCAACAGGCGGCGCGGCCGCGGGCGGCTTGTCGTACAGCACGGTCTGGGCCAGCGCCGGGCCCGACGACGGGAGGGACGGCGGACGGAACGGGAGGAGGCGCGGCAGCCTCCCCGCCGGCCGCCTCAGCTTCGCGCGGCGGCGCCGTCACGGTGCGGGTGGCGATGCCGAACTCGCCCACGCGCAGGTCGTCGTCGCGCTGCAACCCGATGCGGGGCTCGGAGACGAGCATCCAGCCCTCGCGGCGCGCGAACGCCGTCAGGTAGTTCGAGAGCTCGGCCTTGAGCGAGTCGCCCAGCGCCGTAAGCTTCTCGTAGTCGTCAGCGCCAAGGTAGATGTCGAACTCGTTGGGCACGTAGACGTGGGAGACGCCGAGCGTCTTGTGGTCGCCCATCTCCTTGGCCAGCTTGTGGGCCAGCTCGACAGGCTGGACGCTCGCCTTGAAGGTGCGGCCGAACAACCCTTCGACGAGTCCTTCGAGCTTGTCTTCAATCGACTTCAGCATGCTCATCGCCGGGTGCCTCCGGGGAGAGGGGGGTCCAGAGGAGCAGCGGCAAGAGTATCACGCCGGCCGCGAGCGCCACGTGCAGCAGCAGCGGCTCCACGGGAGCTGTGTACCCCCAGACCAGCACGGGCACCACGCGGCAAGCGACGAACACGGCCGCGAAGGCGCCCGCCCAGAGCCAGAGACGCACCTCGAGGCTGCCCGAGCGCAAGGCCAGCCACATGGCGAAGGCCAACCCGGCCCACAGCACCGCCTGCAGCAGGGCAGGGCCGCTGACCAGCGTCTCGAGGGTCTGGCCGGCGACGGCGAAGGGATGAGCCGCGCCGGCCAGGTGATCGGCGAGGCGGGTGCGCGGATGGTACCCGCTGAGCGGGCCCCTCGGCGCGCGTACGAGCATGAGGTAGACGACCGTCGCGAAGCCGGCCCAGGCGGCCGTGAGCGGGCCGCGGATGCGGCCCAGCACGGCCGCCCCCGCCGGCGCCAGCAGCGTCAGGTAGAGCGGAGCGAGCAGCAGCGCGAGCACAGGCCAGACGGCCGAGATCGGCCGGCCGCGTGCAGCCAGGAAGAGCACAACCGCGAACGCCAGGTACGCGGCCCCGACGCTGAAGGAGACGTTGAACAGCGGGAAGACGAGCAAGGCGAGCAGCCAGGCGAGGCCGGCCGGAGGAGCGACGGCCCAGACCGCCACGGTGAGCGCGACCAGGGGAAGCTGCCAGCCGGCCGGATAGGCCGGCAGGCGCGCAAGCATTGCGCCGGCCGTCACCGCGGCGAGCACGCTGCCGCCGGCGCGTTCGGCCACAACGCCGGCGCGCGTCAGCGGCCGGACGAGCCGCTGCGCGCGCCGCAGCGCGCTCTCGCCGACGACGCCGTCCTCGAGCAACGCGGCCAGAGCGTCGGCGAGGTCGAGCGGGGCGGGTCGCCGGCCGGCCTGCTCGGCACAGGCGTCGTCGATGAGCGTCGTGAGCGCGGCCGGCAGGTCCGGACGCAGCTCGGCAAGCGGCGGCAGCCGGTGGTCGACGACGTTGGAGAGCGTCTCGGCCGCCGTGGCGCCGCGCAGCGGGTTCCGGCCGGCGAGGAGCTCGTAGAGCACCACGCCGGCCGAGTAGACGTCGCTCTGCGGGCCGACACGGCGGCCGGCGGCCTGCTCCGGCGACATGTAGGCCACCGTGCCGAGGATGTCGCCTTCTCCTGTGAGGGAGTCGGTGTCGAACATCCGGGCGATGCCGAAGTCCATCACCTTGACGTGCCCCTCGGCGTCGAGCATCACGTTCTGGGGCTTGATGTCACGGTGCACGATGCCCTGGGTGTGGGCGTGCGCCAGCGCTTCGAGCAGCTCGACGCCCAGCGCGACCACGTCGGCGTCACGCAGGTCGTCGGCCACGTCCGAGAGCTGGCGCCCGTCCACGAGCTCCCACACCAGGAAGGTCCGCTCGCCGTCCCCGAAGTAGTCGTAGAGGGCGACGATGTTCGGGTGGCTCAGGGAGGCCGCCGCCTCGACCTCGCGAAGCACGCGTCCCGCCATGCCGCGGCCCTCGCGGATCACCTTCAGCGCCACGCGCTCGCCGAGCTGCAGGTCGACCGCCTCGTAGACGTCGGCGAAGCCGCCGCTGCCGAGGCGCCCGACCACGTCGTAGCGCTCGCGCCAGGCGAGGTTCAGGGGTGTGGCGGTGTAGGCGGCGGCAGGCACGAAAGGCGGCTCTCGCAGGCGTTTTCGGGGTCGTCGTCAGGCCCCTTCCGACCCTATTCGTTATGGTACAATCCAATCCCTGTACGAGCCGCAGGGCGAGTGGCGGAATTGGCAGACGCGCTAGGTTCAGGACCTAGTGCACTTATGTGCATGCGGGTTCAAGTCCCGCCTCGCCCACCATCTGACTCTGCGAGGGGGGTCGCTGAGTGGACTTCTTCGACGACGAAGCGACCGGGCAGATCCCCGCCACGCCGCCGCCACCTCGCCGCCGTACCAACCGCCGCCGCAATCAGATCCTGCGCCTCGTCATCGGCATCGCCGTCATCTTCGTCATCCTCGTCCTGCTGGTCTTCTGGATCCGCAGCTGCCAGCAGAATCGCAAAGAGGACGCGTACCGCAGCTACCTGGAGGCCGTAGCGACGGCCATCGACGACTCCAACGCGCTCGGCAAGAACCTCGAGAAGATCGTCGCCGACCCGACCAAGTACGACCACAACGAGCTCAAGACGCAGGTGCAGGGCCTCGTCACCCAGCAGGAGGAGATCGCCACGCGGGTCGGCCGGCTCGACCACCCCGGCACCCTCGACGGCCAGTCCGCCGTGCTCACCGAGGGAATGGAGGTCCGCACCCGCGGCTTCGAGCTCTTCCGCAAGGCGATAGCGGCCGCCCTGAACCAGAAGAAGCAGGTGAAGGCGGCATCGATCGCCTCGCTCGAGGGGTACTTCACGGGCCCCGACGCCTACTATCAGTCGCGCTTCTACACCCAGGCGCGCAACGCCATGAAGGACGACGGCGTCGAGGGCGTGAACGTGCCCGGCTCGACGTGGTACCTCACAGCGGACCTGCTCGACAAGGACAGCGTCCAGTCGATGCTGGACCGGCTGCAGACGTCATCCAAGACGGCGGGCATCCACGGCGTCGCGCTCGCCGGCGTCACCGTGCTCCCGTCCGAGACCGACCTTGTACGGGACAAGAGCGTCACCGTCCCGGCCTCCCCGGACCTGTCCTTTAGAGTGACGGTCGAGAACCAGGGGAACGTGGAGGAGCGCGACGTGCCCGTCGAGGTCACCCTGCAGCTCCCGGGTGGCGACAAGCCGCTGACCGAGACAGGCACCATCGCCTCCATCGCCGCCGGCCAGAAGGCGACCGTCGAGGTGCAGGGCTTCGTCATCCCGAACAGCGCGCTGATCAAGACCAGCACCCTGAAGGTCAAGGCCGGTCCGGTGCCCGAGGAACGCGTTCTCGAGAACAACAGCGCCACCTACCAGTTCCTCCTGCAACTGAAGTAGCGGCTCGTGCAGGCTCTGGAGGACATCGCCCCTTATCTCGCGGCGGCGGCCCTGGCCGTCGCGCTCGTGCTGGCCGTGCTCCTGCTCCTGCAGTGGCGCGCCGTGCGCAAGCTGAGGCGCGCCCAGCAGGTCATCCTCGGCAACGAGGAGCGCGACATCGTGACGCATGTGCAGGCGCTCGACGAGCGCGTGCGCAACCTCCGCGAAGCGGTCGAGATCCTCACCGGCCAGCTCGGCGTCCACAAGCAGCATCTCGACGAGGCCCTCACGAACCGCGCGATCGTGCGCTACGACGCCTTCCGTGAGGCGGGCGGCGAGCAGAGCGCGTCCATCGCGCTGCTCGACAAGTACCGGTCCGGCATCGTGATCAGCACGATCGCCGCGCGCGACTTCGCCCGCCTGTACGTGAAGCATCTCGACCGCGGCGTGTCCGACCGCGACCTCTCGCCGGAGGAGCGGCAGGCGGTTGCACTGGCCGTACCCGAGCCGCTGGCGCCGGCCCGGCCGGACGAGACGTCCGGCCGGGCCGGCGCCTGAGCGAAAGGACCTCATGAGCGAACCCCAGACCGGCAGAGTCGCCTTCCTCGGTCCGGAGGGCACCTTCACCGAAGAAGCCCTCCTTGCGAACCTGCCGGCCGCGGACCTCCATCCGTACCCCTATCCCTCGATCCGCGAGGTCCTGCTGGCGGTGCAGCGCGGCGAGGCCCGCCTCGGGCTGGTGCCGATCGAGAACTCGCTCGAAGGTTCCGTCGCGGTCACCCTCGACCTCCTCGCCTGGGGCTTCGAAGACCTGCGCATCGTGCGCGAGATCGTCCACCCGGTCCGGCATCAGCTCATCGCCCGCGGCCCGCTGGAGCTCGACAAGATCACCAAGGTGATCAGCCATCCGCACGCCTACGGGCAGTGCCGCAGCTTCCTCACCGAGCACCTGCCGAACGTCGAGCACGAGGCGGCCAACTCGACCGCCGACGCGGTGCGCACGGTGAGCCGCGTCGACCGGCCCTGGGCCGCGATCGGCACGCGGCTCGCCGCCGAGATGTACGAGTGCGCCGTGGTGCGCGACGACATCGAGGACTCCGTCGAGAACAGGACGCGCTTCGTCTTCCTCTCGCGCGAGACGGCGGAAGAAGTCGAGGCGACCTACAAGACCAGCATCGTCTGCGGCATCGACCAGGACGAACCCGGCAGCCTGCTGCTGATCCTGTCGGAGTTCGCCTACCGTCACCTCAACCTGACGAAGGTCGAGTCGCGGCCGTCGAAGCAGGCCCTCGGTCATTACATCTTCTTCATCGACTTCGAGGGTCGCGCCGACGACGGCCCGGCCGCGCAGGCGCTCAAGTGCCTCGCCTGCAAGCTGCCCTGGCTGCGGGTCCTCGGCTCGTACCCCGCCTGACGCCCGCCGTAGGCGACGGGCCGGCAGCCGTCCTGTCGATGCCCTGACCCCTCCGTCACGGCCGCGTTATGATGCGTGACGACGCCTCAGCCCCGTGCTCCGCGCCGACTGCCGAGGAGGGACGATGACACGCCTCAAGGTCACCATCCGCGCCGCCGTCGCCGACGACCGCAGCATGCTGTACCTGCTTGCCGAGGAGAACCTCCACCCGCTAGCCGCTCAGGCGGGCCACCCCGAGCGCTTCGACGCCGGCCGCTTTCTCGCCCTGCTCGACGAAGCCGAGGTGTACGTCGCCGAGGCGCCGTCGCGTGAGATCGCCGGCTACGTCGCCGTGGACGACGAGGACGGCGGCCTCGCGGTGCGCTGCCTGTGCATCGCCCCGGCGTACGAAGCGCAGGCCGTCGGCCATCAGTTGCTCGACTGGGCCGAGGGCCTGGCCGTGAACCGTGGGGCGGGACGCCTCGACGCGGTCCTGACGGCCGGCGACGAGGCGTCCCGCCATCTCTTCGCCGGCCATGGCTTCGTGCCGCGGACGGCCGACGACCGCCCCGGGACCTCGGTCGTGGAGAAGCGCCTGCCGCAGTCCTGACGCGTCCGGCGCCGCACGGCGTTCGGGCGCGTCCAGCATCGCCGCCCTTCGTCCGGGCGCGTCCAGTACCGCCGCCCTTTGTTCGGCGCCCGCGCCTAGAAGAAGAGGTAGACGCGCTCGCCCACGAACGAGCGGTCGTACACCCAGTCGCACGCCCACAGCGGCTCGCGCACGCACCCGTGACTCGCTGGGTACGGTGGCACGACGGGGTACCCGTGGATGCCCATCGTCCGGTAGAAGGTCATGAAGCGGGGCAGGGCGACGCTGCCGTCGTAGGTGGAGCTCATGTAGTTCTTGCGCAGGATGGTGAAGGCGCCTTCCGGTGTGTTGCCGGTCGCGCCCGTCGACACCGGGACCGTTCCGACGACGACGCCATCCCGCACGACGCTGAGGATCTGGCGCGTCTCGTCGATCTCGATGTGCACGGCGGGACTCGCGTAGCGGGGCTTGCGGCGCTGGGCGGTCTCGAGGCGGCGCCAGTCGGCGTAATCCACGGTGTAGTCGCGCGACAGGCCGTAGGCCTTCTGGAAGGTGACGACGGCGTCGCCGACGGCGCTGGTGAAGGTGTCGCCCACGCCGGGCACGCGGATGCGCAGGCCGGCGAGGCGCGTGAGTACGCCGCGGACGCGCCGGCCCTGCGAGCCGCGGGCCAGCCGGCGCCACCCTACGTCCACCTTGTGCGTGACCTCGCGCGCGCCGAGTCCCGCGACCGGGGCAAGGGCGAAGCGCACCGAGAACCATTCGATGCCCGGTAGCGGGACGGCCAGCACGAGGCGCCCGTCCCGGCAGGTCCCCCTCACGGTCGCCATGCGCCGGCCCCGGTGCCAGACGCGCGCCACGATCTCGCCGGAGTAGGTGGCGGGCTTCACCTGGAGAACAAAGCGCGTGCGCAGGAAGGGGACGGCCGTGCCGCGCGAGACGGTCACGGCCGGACGCACGACCAGGGCGACCGGCGCGCTGGCACTGCCGTCGGCGACGAGACGCGCCGTGATCTGGCCGCCGGCGACCGGCGCGAACTTGGCGCTGAAGGCGCCGGCGGCGTCGGTCGCCACCGCTCCCACGTCGACGCCGTCGAGGGCGATGGCTACGGCGTCGCCCTCGACGGCGGGGTCGACTGTACCCGAGACCGTGACCTCGCCACCGTAGACGACGGACGCCTGCGACAGCGCGCAGGTCACGGTGGCCGCGGAGGCCGGGGAGGCCGCCGTCGCGAGCACCAGGACGGCGGCCGCGATCAAGACCAGGCCGAGCGCACGCGGCCTCATGCTCAGGGTGGGCTTCATACGTGGGGAGCGTAGCACAGGCAGGCACGAGCGCGGCACAGGCGGGTTCGAGCGCCGCAGGGGCAGATACGCCAGCGCGTCACGCCCACCCGTCGACCCCTCACCGGCCGACGCGGTACGATTCCCGTTGCCGCACGCGGTGCTGCCGCACTTGCCGGACCGCGGCGAAGCCGGCTACGACGACAGGAGTCTCCCATGCTCGACATCAAGCTGGTCCGCTCGGACCCGGATCTCGTCCGCAGGTCGCTCGAACGGCGCGGCAGCACGTCGTCGCTCGACGAGTTCCTCGCGGTCGAGGCCGAGCGCCGGCGCCTGCTCACCGATGTCGAGGGCATGCGGGCCGAGCGCAAGAAGGCGAGCGACGAGATCGCCGTCGTCAAGAAGGCGGGCGGCGACGCCGAGCAGGCGATCGCCGCGATGCGCGCCCTCGGCGATCGCATCAAGGAAGGCGAAGCCCGGCTCGACGTCGTCGAAGGCCAGCTCAAGGACATGCTGCTCGAGATCCCCAACATCCCCCTGCCCGACGTCCCCGACGGCGGCGAAGAGGACTCGGTCGTGCTGCGCGAGGTGGGCGAGCGGCCCTCCTTCGCCTTCGAGGTCAAGGACCACCTCGACCTCGGCCTCGCCCACGACTGGATCGACATGGAGCGTGGCGCCAAGGCGAGCGGCTCCCGCTTCGCCTACCTCAAGGGCGACCTCGTCCTGCTCGAGTTCGCGCTGGTCCGTTATGGCCTCGACATCGTCGGCGCCAAGGGCTTCCGGCCGGTGCTTCCGCCGGTGCTCGTCCGCGAAGAGGCCATGTACGGCACCGGCTTCTTCCCCACCGATCGCGCGCAGATCTACCAGACGACGGACGGCGACTGCCTGGTGGGCACCAGCGAGGTCCCGCTCGCCGCGCTGCACATGGACGAGTTTCTCGAGGCGGAGCGGTTGCCGGTGCGCTACACGGGCTACTCCACCTGCTTCAGGCGTGAGGCCGGCGCGGCCGGCAAGGACACCCGCGGCATCTTCCGCGTGCACCAGTTCGACAAGCTCGAGATGTTCTCGTTCTGCCTGCCGGAGCAGGCCCTCGCGGAACACGAGCTCATTCGCGAGACCGAGGAGGAGCTGCTGCAGGGCCTGGGCATCCCCTACCACGTTGTGAACATCGCCGCCGGCGACCTTGGCGCCCCGGCGGCCAAGAAGTACGACTGCGAGGCCTGGATGCCCGGGCAGGAGCGCTACCGCGAGGTGACGAGCTGCTCCAACTGCACCGACTACCAGGCCCGGCGCCTCAACTGCCGCTACCGCACCGAGAAGGGCCCGCGCTTCGTGCACACGCTGAACGGCACCGCCGTCACGTGGCGCTTCCTCATCGCCATCGTCGAGAACTACCAGCGCGCCGACGGCAGCGTGGCCGTGCCGGACGTGCTGCAGCCCTACCTTGGCAAGAAGGTGATCGGCGGGGACTGAACCCTCGGCGGGGACTGAGCGGAACGGGCGGCGCTACTCGACGGGGCGGGGTTCGCCGAAACCGGCCACCCCGCCCTCATCCGCCCACGGGATCACGAAGCTCTCGACCTGCAGCGCCGGCCACTCGTTCTCGACCAGCCGGCTCACACGCGTGAGGTCGCGCGTCAGCAGCTCGATCTGGTCGAAGCCGAACCCGCCGAGCGCCCGCTCGTAGGCCCGACAGTCTTGATGCGACACGAGCACGACACGGCGCACGCCGACGTTCTCGACCATCGCCCGGATGCAGTCGAGCGCGATCCGTCGCTCCATGCCGGGACGCGCCAGCACGAGCGGGCCGCCGGGCACGAGAAGCTGGTCTGTGACGTCCACTTCGAGGGTCTCTTCGAGGCGCCGCAGGGCGTCACGCAGGCGGCCGTCGGCGCACGCGAGGATGAGGGTCTCCATAGCTTTGTAGTATGGCCGAGTGGCGGACGCTAGACTACCCGCGCGGAGGGGTGGCCGAGAGGTCGAAGGCAGCGGTCTTGAAAACCGCCAGCGGGGTGACTCGTTCGTGGGTTCGAATCCCACCCCCTCCGCCAGATTTGCAGGGAAAACGCCGGCGCCAGTGGCGACGCACCGGCCGATCTGGCGCCAATCTGCGGGCCATCTGGGGCCAAGACAACGTCAAACAATCGTGGACCATGCGCGCTTGTGGCCGAAGACCAGGGCCACGCAATGACGGTCCGTATGCCGGGCGCCACTCCAGACCGCTCACGTCCAGGACGGTCCCGCGCATTCCGCAGAGATCTCAGCCCTGGGGTATGCTCACGAGGTCGCAGAGACCGGCTAAGGGGGGACGGTGGAGTTCCGCAGGAACTACCTAGCGCAGGTGGTCGCGAGAATCGACTTCGTCGATGAGCTTCCGTGGGTGGACAAGCTTCCTAAGTCGGTCGTCGACGCAGCTCGAGCCACCTTCCCGCATATGGAGGTGGTCTCTCTCGATGCCATGCAGATTCGTTTCGAGAAGGGTAGCAGCGGAGGCAAAGCATCGGCCTCCCAGACGCCCGCAAAGGAATGGGTCTTCCACACTGTAGCCCGAAACAGGAGCCTTCGCATCGGACCCAAGTGGTTCCTGGTCGTGTGCGATGAGTTTGTCTCCTTCAGTGACTCAATCCGCTGCGGTGTCGAACCCGTGTGGGACGCCATGTGCACAGAAGATGGTCTCCCCGTCACGAACCGGCTCGGTCTTCGCTACATCAACCACGTCCCACAGATCTTTCCGGACCGCAGTCCGCGTGACTGGAAGAACGTCGTGAAGCAAAGCGTATTGTCCGTGCTCAAGGCCCCCGATCCACACGACCGACTGGTCCGCGCTCTTGGCGTCACTGAGTACGGTCATGATGGCCACCTCCTGCGATTCCAGTTCGGAATGCACAATCCGGACTATCCCGGTCCACTGACACGGCAGGTCTTCCTGCTCGACTATGACTGCTGGACGGACGGCGTGGTCGAGCCCGAAGAAATGATCGATCATCTTCAGACGTTCAGAGACGAAATCCTCGAGATGTTCCATGCGTCGGCGGCGCCGGGCCTCATCGCCAATTTGAAGGGCTAGCGGGCATGGCCGATTCGGCTCGCCAATCGACCCAAGGCGGCTCGTCAGGCTTCCACACGGCCGAGGGCACGAGTGTCCCGAACGAAGGCGGGACGTTAGGCACCGCCACTTCCGACTGGGAGGTGGCGCTTGGAAACGTGGCTGCCACAAGGGCCGGCGCCCCCCCAGACACCAAGGCCACATCGGAGAGCGGGGAGCTCGAGCTTCCGATCGACAAGCCTGAGTACAAGCCCATCAGTGCCCGGATGAACGATGACTGATGTGAGGCCGACAAAGCTGGAGGCCGATAGGGGAGATCGGGCGCGGCAAGGCGCCATCTATCGCGACGTGTACTACATCGACGGCGTCGACATTGATGAGAAGGACGTCACCGTTCACCGCGTCCTGTTCCCGCACGTGTGTGTTCTTTCTCAGGACTGTGATCTAGAGACAGACAGTCGGAACCGCAGCGCCCCGGTGCAAGGACAGTTGGATGGTGCCCTCCTGTCCGTGCTCGTTGCCCCAATGTACACCGCAGCGCACGTCGCCCAGGGCGCTCATCTAGACAGGCTGAAGGTGCCCATCAATCCAGCACGAGGTGGGCCAACGTTCACCTGCAGACAGTTCGTGAACCAGAAGGGTAAGCCCGGTAGCCAGTGGACGAACTTCGTCATGAAGAATCGCGACGCAAGGTACCACTACATGGAGTTCGCCCAAGACCTGGAACCTCGTGCCCAAAGTGATCGACTTTCAAGCACTACTTCTCTGTCTCCGTGGACGGTCTCACGACCAGGTACACGTCGCACTATCTCGGGCGACTGGACGACTTGGAGAGGGCACATCTGTCACAACGCTTCGCAAGCTTCCTGTCGCGAGTCGGCCTGCCAGGTATCGTTCCGCCGGAAATGACTGCGACGCAGACACCGTAGCTTCAGCTCGATACGGTCCGCGTGCCTTGTCCGTGCGGACCTCTGCACTGTCGAGCGGCGGCCGCCGCGAAGATCCCACGGTTGACGACTGAAGGCCGCAAGCCGACGTCTCCCAGTAACGGCAGGCGTCAACTGGAAGTTCCCAAGGGGCAATGGCGTCTTGAAGACCGGCGGGGTGACTCGGTTAGAATCCCGCTCCATTGGCCCTTTGCAGGTGTTTTGTGTCGCTTGAGGCGCTGCCGTGAGAATCGTGAGCTGCGCTCTGCCCCGTCTTGGTGCCGACTTGGTCCCAGTTCCACGCGCCCAGAACAGCTTGTGCCCTCGAGCCGCTTCTGACCAGGGCTAGGGCAGGCTAGGCATCGAATTCGGCAGTCTGCTTCCACCAGGTCTGCTCCTCGCTTCCGGTGCGTAACGTCAATGCCCCACTGAGGATCAGCTCTTGACTTGCCTAGGCAGCCCGAACCCACCGGACGGACAGAAATCGAGGATACTCCCAAGCTTCCGGGTAGAGTCCTTCAACGTGCTGAGGTGGCGTTGGCTCCGCCAGTTCCTGGAGAGCGAATCCCGCGCTCGAGAAGGTGGTGACGTGAGAACTCGAGTGGTCGATGGGCATGCGTTGTTCGCACTGCTGTCTGGCTCCGCGAGATTGCGAAAGGCGCCTCGACGAATACCTCATCAGAGTAGTCAAACCACGCCTCGCGTTCGTATCCCCAGTACCTCGGCCAGAAGCAAGGGTGGCACAGTGTGGCGACGAACGAGGCTCCGCTTGGTAACAGGTGCGCGAGAGCTGCCGCAAAGGCCGGCAAGTCAGGGGAAGTCATCAGTGTCATGCACGCGACGGCCGAGGATACGCACTCTCCTCGGAGCGAATCGGCGGACTCCTCAAGAGAGGCCTGGATGAAGCGGACGTTCACCGCTTGATGGCACGTCTTCCGGGCAATGGCAATACTGCCAAGGGAGGGCTCAAGGGCAATCACTTCCGTTGCGACATCGGCAAGACGGGCGGTGAAATGGCCTGTCCCGCAACCGATGTCGAGAACCAGTGTCGTATCCGCAGCTTCAAGAAGGCGAAGGGTGTTGGGGACGATAACCTGATCGAAACTGATGTCCTCGCCTGACTGGAGCTGGTGATGGCGTTTCGTCGCCAACTGATCCCACTCCCGCGTCAGGTCAGTGTGTGACTTGGGAGGACACCGACGAATCTCATTCATGACGATGGCCAGATGCGCACTGCGCTCTGACCAGTTCAACCAGGTCTTCTGCCAAGCAGAATGCCGGGTGACTTGCGGAGCTGAACTCACGAATGACATGGCTGTCGCCGTCAGCTCGTCCAACGGCTACGCGCGCCCCGTCCCTTCCGTAGAAGGTAATCGTGAATCTCGAGGCTGGCGCTTCGAGAAGGTCCGCTCCGTAGGCACATACTTCGGCTCCAGCAGCCTCAAGCGTGTTAGTGAACTCATCTCGTTTCGGAAGGCACAGGATCAACTCATCTCTTTTGGCCTTCTGCTCAAGCAGGCGCCGGGTTTCCTTGTTGCGGGCCCAGCTCATGTCACGGGTCCAGACGGCAACCCGACCACCATGCTCGATCCAGTCGTGCATGTACCGCTTGATACCTTCGGTGTCCCTCATTGCGTAGACCCGCTGTCTTCGATAGGAGACAACCTCAAGAGCCACAAGAACAACGAAGAAGAACACCGCGGAGGCGACCAGAGCGATGGCCCACCAAGGCAGGTCCCTCGGCGGTGGGATGAACGCCAGGAGTAGAGCGACCAGAGAAGCAAAGGAGGCGGAAAACGCGACGAGCTTCCTCACGAGTTCGCCCCATGCCTGCCACCATGTCCTCATCCGTATGTCACCCCCCAACCCCAAGCAGGACCTGCGCAGTGCCCTGCAGCTCGCCCGTGCATGAGGCGCTATCGGACTCCTGCTGGTGACGCTACCACCGAGACGGGACGGCAGGCCAGACCGGTCCAGGTGACTCGCCCGCATTCACGCTAGCGCCGGATGCCGCCGATCTCCCCACTCCGGGCAAGTACGATGTCGACCTCCCGTTCGACCGTCCGGAGGAAGGAACGCACAGCGAACTCGGCCTCGAACGAGGCGAGGCGCGTCATCATGCCGCCGCCCTGGGTGCGCGGCAGGATCAGGACCTCGCTGCGCCACTCCAAAGGGGTGCCATGTCCGCCTGGAAGGTCCTGTGGGAGAGGGGTCGCGAGGCGCAGCAGGTAGTAACGGTAGAAGATCTCGGGGTGCGACCCGCTACACGGAGTGACATCGACGGCATCCACCTCGAGCGGTACGCCACGGTAGCTGAGGTCACCGACGGCCTCGAGCTTGAGCAGCCTCTGGGCGACGCGCAGGGCGTTTGCACGTGCGCGTTCCCCGATGGACCACGCTGCCTCTTCGAAGCGCCGTCCCGCGCGAGCCGATCCCCATGACACGCTGCTCCGGCGCACCCCCGCCGCCTCGGTCTCATTGCCGAGCATTCTCATCCCTCGCCTTCGCCTCGAAACCCAGCGACAACATCTCTTCGCGCGTGTAGATCAGCGCCTGCTTCATCTCTCACCGGAGTCGTACGTTCATGACCGACAAAGGCCTGCACAACGTGCTGTTCTAATTTGCTCGGAGAGCGCGACCTAAGGATGATGGAACATGCGTCTAGGCGGGATTCAGACGACCACCACCCTTCTCGTAGACCAGCCCCGCGCGTAGGCTCGGCGAGCACGTCGTTCGTTGAAGGGAGAGTCATGTCCAGAAGAAGCCTCAAGAGGACGCTGTTCACTTCGCTCGCCATCGTGCTGCTTACGACCGCCGCAGGCCTGATCAGCCCCGGTCCTGCCCTGGCCGTCATCACCGATTCCTGGAGCCAGTTCCAGTACGGGCCCTCACACAGCGGATTCAATCCCGGCGAGGTCGTCCTCAACCGGGGCAACGTCCCCGGACTCGCCGAGCAGTGGTCGCAGGCTCTCGGGCAACCCGTCTACGGAACGCCGATCCCTGCCGGTGATCGCGTCATCGTCGCGGCCTGGGACGGCAGCCTGACGGCGCTGGACAGGGGCGATGGGCACGTGCTCTGGTCGGCCGACCTCGGCGTGCCCATGCCGATGACCACCCCGGCCGTCTTTGGCGGCACGGCCATCGTCGCGGGCGGTCAGTGGGACCTGGGCGGGACCGTAGCCGCCTACGACATCCAGACAGGGCAGCAGCGCTGGACGACCCACCTCGCAGAGAGTGTCGAGGTGTCGTTCCCCGTGCTCTTCCGGGGGAACGCCTACCTGGGAGCGGCGGGGACGCTCTACGCGCTGTCCGCCACGACCGGTGAGATCCTCTGGTCGCGCGCCCTGACAGGCGACATCGACGGGATCACAGGCCCGGTCGCCGTCTCCGAAAACGGCCGGTACGTGATCGCGGCCGACGGCATCGGGGACCTCTTCGGGGTGAGCCGCGCCAGCGGGAAGGTGGCCTGGACCACCAAGCTCGGCCACGGCATCTGGCGCGGCGGCGCCGCCCTCTCCGGCAGCACCGGCTACATCGCCAACGGCGATGAGAGCGCCGAAGGAGGCGGCGTGTCCCTGTACGCGTTCAGGATCAGCACGGGTCGCGTCCTCTGGAAGCAGGACTGCGGCGACGACGTGCACGTGACGCCGACCGTCGGCAACGGCGTGGTCTACAACGGGGCGATCAACGGGACCATGCACGCCATCGACGCGCGCACCGGAGCAGTGCGCTGGGTCGCGGAGGTGCCCGGCGAGGTGTGGTCTTCAGCCGCGCTCGGCAACGGCGTCCTGTACGCCGGGACGGAGTCGGCCCTGCTGGCCCTGAACGCCGCCACCGGCCAGGAGCTCTTCCGGGCGGTCATCGGGAGTGGCTACGCCAACATGTCGTCTCCCGCCGTGACCGGCGGCCGCGTCTACGTCGGCTCGGGTGAGGGCGACGTGCGCGTCTTCGGCCTGCCCGACTGAAGCGACGTCTGGCGATACGGATGGGGCGGCGGGCCTGACATCAGGCCCGCCGCCCCATCGTGTCTTCTCCTGGCGCGCGACGCCGGTGCTCTCGCGCCACCCTACCCGGCGGTCCGCCGTCAGCCGGCCGCGATCAGCCGGCCGGTCGGTTCGTCGCGTCCGGCTGCCGGGTCAGCTCGCCGGCGTCTCGGCCGGCGGCGTCTCGGCCGGCGGCGTGTACTGCGTCCAGGGGTCGGCCTTGTCGCCGCCCCAGCAGCTGCCGAGCCAGCCCTGGTCCTTCGCCATCTTGTAGGCGTAGTAGAGGCCGACGCCGACGATGACGCCGAGAACGATGAACATGAGCTTCTTCATTGAGTCCCTCCTGAGGAGCTGCCCCCATCGTATCCCGTACGGGCCTTCCGGGTCATGTAGGCTCTTTGGCCATGTGGGTGAGCGTCCACGTCTACGTCGGCCTGGCTATCGCCGCCCTCGTGCGCGAGCCGGCCTGGTTCGTCGCGGTGCTGGCCCTGGGGTCCCACGCGCCGCTCGACCTCGTGCCCCACTGGGACTACACGGTCTCGCGGCGCCCTCTCCTTTGGGGATGGGTCGACTTCCTCGGCGGGCTCGCGACCCTCATCGTCTGCCTGGCCGCCCTTCACATGCCGTTCTGGATGGTGTGCATGGGGCCGCTCTCGGGAGCCCCCGACTTCGACGTGCTGATCGCGACCATCCGTGGCGACGAGGCGCGGAAGTGGTTCCCCAGCCACTGGGACAGCTTCCCGCACGGGCGCTGTGGCCCGCGTTTCGGCATCACGCTGCAGGTGGCCATCCTCGTCGCTTGCGCGGCCGTGCTGGTCGCGTCGGTCCCCTACTGACCGACGCGATCGCGAAGCGCCGCTCAGACCAGCAGCTCGCGCGCGACCTGCTCCGCGAACACGGCCTGGAAGGCCAGATCGCGGACGTGGATGCGCTCGTCCACGTTGTGGCACAGGTCGCCGGTCACGTCTGCGTCCTCCACAAGGTATGGCCCGAAGCCGTAGGCGATCATGTCCGGGAACGCCGCCCGGAACCAGTTGGAGTCGGTGAACCCGACGCAGTGGACGGCGCCCATCTTCGCACCCGGCACGAGCCGCTCCATGACCCGCTCGATGGCGTCGCTCAGCGGACTCGGATACGCAGAGCCGTTGCCCTTCACGCTGGCGAGGAACTCCATCGACCAGTCGGCCTTGACGTCCCGCAGGGCACGCTCGACCTCCACGCGGACCTCGTCCTCCGTGTGGCCCGCCAGGGTGCGGCAGTCGACGTGCAGCTCGACCTGTCGCGGGAAGACGTTCACGGCGTCGCTGTTCGAGTGGATGATCGTGGGCGAGAGCGTGATGCCGAAGTGAGGCTCGATGAGGCGGGCGACAACGTCGTCGCGCTCGTGGAGCTCGTCGAGGGCGTCGCGCGCCGTCCTTGCGTCGAAGAGCCGCTCGCACAGTTGCTCGTCCTCAAGGAGGAAACGGATGTACGGCTTCGGCACAGCCTCGATGTCGACGTCCGGCCGGTACTCATACAGGGCCTGGACGATCTGGGCCGCTCCCACCACGGCGTTGCCGTACCTGAGCGGCACCGACGCGTGACCGGCCTCGCCGCGCACCGTGATCTTGAACTGCGCCGTGCCTTTCTCGCCGGTGTTCATGTCGTACAGGCGCTCGCCGCGGATGACCTGGAACTCGCCGCCGCCCTCATTGATGAGGTAGTCGGCCTTCACGAGGTCGGGCCGGTTCTGAACGAGCCAGCGGGCGCCGCACACCGAGCCCTCTTCCTCGTCGGCGGTCGCCGCGTAGATCAGCGTGCCGGCGAAATCGCGGGCCTGGGCAAGGTGGCTGACGGCGACCGCGTGGGCAGCGACCAGGTTCTTGATGTCGGCGGCCCCGCGACCCCAGATGTGGTCGTCCACCACGGCCCCCTCGAAGGGAGGGTGCGCCCATCCTTCTCCACCAGGCGCGGGCACCACGTCGAGGTGCGCCAGCAGCAGGAGGGTCGGGCCCGGGCGCGAGCCCTCAACGCGCAGCACGAAGCTCGCGCGGTCGGCGGGCTCCCCGGCGATCTCGCCCTCGAGACCGCGCGCGCGGAACCACTCCTGCATGAAGCGTGCCGCCCGCGTCTCGTTGCCTGGCGGGTTCGTCGTGTCGATCCTGATCAGCTCGGCGAGCAGCTCCGTCGTCTCGCGCGCGACGTCCTCTACGATCCCTGCCTCGATACCCGCGACCTCCACGTCGTCCTCCTCCGCGTGTCGGCGAGCGGCCGGCGGGCGCCGGTCGCGATCTGGCCTGATGATATCGAAGCCGGGCAGGCGAGGCTTCCCGGGCGCAGCCCGCGCACTCCCGACCTCCGCGACCGGCGCACTCCCGGCCGCACAAGGCTCGGCGAGAAGCCGACCGCTTCGCGCGGCCGTCGATCGTCGCCGTCGACTTCCGGACGCGCGCGAGGATGCGGTACACTGTGCGCCCGCTGCGGAGGAGTGGCCGAGCGGCTGAAGGCAACCGCCTGCTAAGCGGTTAAGGGGCTACAAGCTCCTTCCCGGGTTCGAATCCCGGCTCCTCCGCCAGTGCTATACTGCTCGTCCTCGCTGCGCCTGTAGCTCAGATGGATAGAGCGTGTGGCTACGGACCACAAGGTCGGGAGTTCGAATCTCTCCAGGCGCACCAGCCGACTTCCTGCGACGCCGCACCTTCCTGCTTGAACGCCTTCTTGTGATCACTCACCTGCTGCCGGTGCTGCGTCCTGTGCGTCGCCCTCGCTGCAGCGTTCACGCTCGACCGGCGCGGGCTCAGTGGCCGGCTCCCCATGGTCTGCCGGTCCGGTGTGGGTGTGAGCTCGGGGACCCCCATGAAGCAGACTGTAGACGGTCTCTCCGGGAGGCTCGGCGGTGCCCTCGGCCGGCCGAGCCTCATCTGTCTCCTCAGAGAGTGTGGAGGCGCGCTCGGACTGCCGCGCCTCCTCCTTGTCCTTGCGCGCATTCCATCGGAACATCCAGATGATGATGACAAAGCCGGCGATGCAGAGCGCGCCCGCCACAGCCGCGTGCCAAGACGGTATGTCATCGGGCTGCAGGTAGGGCCGGCCAAGAAAGAAGATCGCCGCGCTTATGGCGGCTGCGACGGTTCTGACCACATCGTGTCTGCTCACGACCGCCCCCCAGCCAAGCAAGAGGAATGCTAGCACGGCGAGTGTGGCCGTGAAGCTCGCCACCGACCTCGGCCGGGCCGCTTCCTTCCTTCTTGACTCCCTCACTCGCCGTCGTACAGTGGTCGTCGGAGGGATTCATGGACGATCATCCGCGTTGGCCTCCGGCTCCGGCTGGAGGGACTGCACCGGTCACGAAGCCGTCGACGTCGCGTCCTGTCATGGGACTCATCCTGCTCATCGTGGCCCCCATCGCCCTGGCGCTCGTGCTTGTCCCCCTGTCCTTGCTGCTTGGCTTCATCGTCCAGGAAGACTGGGTGTTTCTCCCGGCCGCCTTCTTCTTCGCGGATACCAGTCCGCTGCCGTACGTGGTCGGCATCTGGCTGATCGCGGTCGTGATCTACGCGGTCGCCCTCCTCGTGGTGCACGTAGTGCGGCAGCGACGGTCGTCGTAGGGCGCGCTCTGTAGGGGAGGCGGGGGGATGCCGTACAGGGAACCGGACGATCAGAGGATGAACGAGCTCGCTCGTCGCGCCCTGGCTGACGATCTTGACCGACGGATCACCGACCGGTTCCACGACGCTGGGAGGAGTCATGGAATCGTCAGACCCGCCAGGCTGGGCGCCGACGCCGGCGGCCACGCCGCCTTCGGTGCGAGATGCGAAGAAGCCCGGGGCACCGCAGGCGCGGGGCATGGCGATCGCCAGTTTCGTGTGCGGCGTGATCGGCCTCTGCGCCTCGATCGTCCCTTTCCTTGGCCTGCTCCTTGCGCCGCCTCCCGCCGTCCTGGCGATCGTCCTCGGCGGCATCGGACTCTGGCAAGCGCACAAGCGCGGCGCTCCCAAGAGATGGGCGCTGGCCGGGGTCATCTGCGGAATCGTCGCCCTCGTCATAGTGGGGACGTTGGCCGAGTTGACCAACGGCTGGAGCTGAGGGTCGGTCTGCGTCACGGTGAACGCCTGCCCATGTCGATAGCCATCGCCTTCATCGTCAGCGCGGCGCTCTCGGCCTGCTGGCTGCGGGTAGTCACGAAGCTGAAGGCGGTGGAGACGCCTCGACCGGCCCTTGCCGACAGAATCTGAGATTCGCCGCCAGTCAGGATCCGAGGTTCGCCGCCCGGCCGATACCGGTAACGACGAGGGCCCTGCGATGTTCCGCTATCGCAGGGCCCTCTTCAGTTCAGACCGCCACCGCGCGGTGGCGAAAGATCGCAGGGCGAGCTAGACGAACGGCGCCACGGCGACCACGATCGCCGTGAGCGCGAGGAGCACGCCGGACCCAAACCCGATCCAGAACCGCGACGACCTCATCTCGTCCTCCTCCGACATACCTGGCCCCGCCACCACCACGGGGACGGTACGGCTGTTCCCTTATGAGCGCCGAAACAATCAGAAGCGCGACGCCATCTCTCTTCCCTTGTGGGGCAGAGGGACATCGGACTGCAAGACGGATGCGCGCTGCAAGGAGTCGGGACGGCAGAAACGAACGCTGCGCAGACAGACGCAGAAGCGCACGGAGACAGGGCGTCGCTCAGACATGGGGGGCGGGGCCGACGCAGCCGGCCCCGCCCCCACTCAGCGATGTGCTCGGGTCAGTTCCTGTTGGCCAGCGCGAGCAGGTACAGCAGCTGAAGCAGCGCTGCCAAGGCGCCCGCCACGTAGGTCATCGCGGCGGCGCGCAACGTGGCGCTCACGCCGTTCTGCTCCTGCGGACCGGCAAGGCCGAGCGCTGCCACCTGGGCCTTCGCCCGGCTCGAGGCGTTGAACTCGACGGGCAGGGTCACGATCTGGAAGAGCACGGCGAAGGCGTAGAGGCCTATGGCGATCCAGATGAACGCGGGGTTGATGCCCTGCGCGGTCTGGAAGATCAGGCCGCCGATCAGGAAGAACATCCACGCCTGGGATGCGAACGCGGCCGCTGGCCAGATCGCGGAGCGAGCCTGCATCGGCGCGTAAGCCTCGGCGTGCTGGATCGCGTGGCCGACTTCATGGGCGGCCACAGCCGTGGCGGCGATGCTCCGCCCTTCGTAGACCGGCTGCGACAGGTTCACGGTGCGCGAACGCGGGTCGTAGTGGTCGGAGAGAGCGCCGGCCTTCGAGGGTCTGACCTCGACGTTGGCGAGCCCGTTGCTGTCCAGGACCCGCCGCGCGACCTCCGCGCCGCTCAGGCCGCTCGCCACCTTGATCTGCGCGTTGCGCTTGAAGGTGTTCTTCAGCCGGCTCTGTACCACCAAGCCGAACACGAGGGGGATGATGAAGAAGAAGAGCATGTACCCCATGGTCTGTGTCGTCACCTCTCAGTCGATGTCAGCGCGACCCCGGTCGGGACCGTCATTCTCTGTATTCCCGCAACCTGCGAGCCTACTCCCAAGGTAGGAGGAGGAGCCTCGCGCGCGCCAGTCTGCCAGATACCGTGTCTGCAGGTCGAATCGGTTGCGCGCAGTCCCGCCGGTCAGCGGCGCAGACGGTCGAGAGCGGCGGCGGCGGCCTCGCGGACGTCGCCGCTCTCGTCGTTCAGCGCCGCCTCCAGCGCCGCCTCGACTTCGGCGCCCGCCTCGGGCAGCGATACGGCCAGGTCGCCCAGCGCCAGCGCGGCGCGCTGCCGCACGAAGGGGTCGATCACCTCGAGCGCCTCGAGCAGGGCGGGCAGAGCGGGCCATCCCAGAGAGGCGAGCACCGTGGCGGCCCCTGAGCGAACCGGGACGAATTCCCCGCGGTCGTACAGGAGGTAGAGCAGCGGGTCGAGGGCGGGCCGCCCGATGTCCTTCAGGGCGGCGGCCGCGTACGAGAACGACGGCCGGTCGTCCCAGGACGCACCGCGCAGCGACTCGAGGAAGACGATCATCACCGGCTCGACGGCGGCGGCGCCGATGCGCCCCAGCACGCGCGCCGCGAACAGACCGAGCCGCGGGTCCCGCAGTAGGTTGGCCAGCGGCCAGACGGCCGGCTCGCCGATGGTCTCCAGGGTCTGCATCGCCGCATCGCGCTCGCCGCCCGACGCCAGCCGCCGCACGTTGATCTTGGCGTGCCGCTCGAGCGCCAGCCAAGCCGCGCGCGCGACCTCGGGGTCCGCGTCGCTGAGGGCGGCGCGGAGCGGCGCGACCGTCTCGCCCGAGCCCATCAATCCGAGCGTCCGCACCAGCAGGCGGCGACGCTCGGTCGAGCCCGACGCGAGCTCTCCGGTCACCGGCACGACGGCAGGGGGACCGATATGCGCCAGGGCGACACAGGCCGGCGTCCCGATCTCGTCAAGATGCGCCAGCAGAGGCGCGACGGCCTCTCCGCCCCACCCGGCCAGCTCCGCGCTCACCTGCTCTATCGACTGCGACCGCCGCCGCGCCCCGCCGCGTCGCTGGTCCCGCAACACGGCGATCAGCGTCGGGACGTCGCGCACCCGAGCGACGTCGCTCCTGCGCCGGCCGATCATGTCCTCATCCCGTCACTCATGCTGTGCTGCGGGTCACACCTCTGTCGTGCCGCGCCGTCGGGCTGGTCGTGCCGCGCCTCGGTCGTGTCACGCCAGCGGCGACTGGTCGTGTCGTGCCTCGGTCGTATCACGCCACCGAGGCCCGTTCGTGACCCCGCATCGTTTCTCCCGGTGTACCCGACAATCGCACCAGCGTAGCGAAGCCGATGTAGACGAGATGGAGCCGCGGGTCGGAGGGGAGCTCCGGGATGGGAAAGGGGCGGCGGCCGGGTCGCCTTCGACCCCGCCGCCGCCCCACTCCGCTTCCCAAGACGTGCTATCGCTCCAGGACCGCTTCGACCTCGAGGCCGATCCTGACGTCTTTGCCGACGAGGACGCCGCCGGCCTCGAGCGCCTGGTTCCAGGTGAGACCGAAGTCCTCCCGGTCGATCTGGGTGCGTGCCGAGAACACGGCGCGGTCGTTCCCCCAGGGATCCGCCGTCACGCCGAGGAACTCCGTCTCGAGGACCACGTCGCGGCTCACTCCACGGATGGTCAACTGCCCGTGGATGCGCCAGTCCTCGCCGCGCACGTGCTCGACGCGCGCCGTCCGGAACCCGAGCTCGGGATAGCTCTCGGCATCCAGGAAGTCGGGCGAGCGCAGATGGCCGTCTCTCTGCTCTTCGCGAGTGTCGATGCTGGCCGCCTCGATGGTCACGTCCATCGTCGACTCGGCCGGGTCTTCCGCGATCCTGAGAGCACCCGAGAACGCGGCAAGACGGCCCTTCACTTTCGCTACCATGAGGTGACGGACGGTGAACTCGATGGTGGTGTGCGCCGGGTCGATGACCCAGGTGCCTGCCGCCGGGAAGGTCGTATCCTGCCAGGCGCGTACTGGCTGTGCGGTGACGACGGTGGCCATGGTCCCTCCTTCGAGCGGTCGATCTCGACCGGGGAGATAGTTGCTAGTGCAATCACTTGTGACAGCATCCTTTCCGGTTCCTTGCTAGCGCAAACATTTTGCGATGACCCAGGGATGCTTCCACACGCGCCCCTCGGGGCATGATGGCTGCATGAGGGAACCCACCTTCCCCCGCCACGACTACTTCATGAGGCTAGCTCTTCGCGAAGCGCGCCGTGCCGCCAAGCACGGCGACGTGCCGATCGGCTGTGTGATCGTCCTCGACGGCGAGGTCATCGCAGCGGCCGGCAACCAGCGCGAACAGCGGAACAGCCCTACCGCGCACGCTGAGATGCTCGCCATCGACGAGGCGGCCGCCGTGATGGGCAGCTGGCGGCTGCTGAACACGGTCCTCTACGTCACGCTCGAGCCGTGCACGATGTGCGCCGGCGCGATCATCCAGGCGCGGATCCCTCATCTCGTCTACGGGGCCGACGACCCGAAAGCGGGGGCGGCCGGCACGCTCTACAACGTGTGCCAGGACCCCCGCCTCAACCACTGTGTGGAGGTCACGGCCGGCGTGCTGGAGGACGAGTGCGGCGACGTGCTGCGGGAGTTCTTCGAGACTCGGCGATAGACTCCGGGCGACCTGTCCCGCGGTCGAGGAGCCCCGATGAACGAGACCCTGCGCCTTCTCGAGGCGCGAACATCGACGCGCAGCTACGCGCGCACCCCGATCACGGACGACGAGCGTTCGGCCATCCTCGGCGCAGCCCTCCGCGCCCCGACGGCCGGAAACCTGATGCTCTACTCGATCGTCGAGGTCAGAGACCAGCGCCTCAAGGAGAGGCTGGCGGTGACCTGCGACGACCAGCCCTTCATCGCCAGGGCCCCGCTCGTGCTGCTGTTCGTGGCGGACTACCAGAAGTGGACCGACCTGTTCGCGGTCTCGGACGTCGACAAGGTCGCCGGCGTCGAGCCCCGCTCCGCACCGGGCGCCGGCGACCTGCTGCTCGCGTGCTGCGATGCCCTGATCGCCGCCCAGAACGCGGTCGTGGCGGCCGAGTCGCTCGGCCTCGGCTCGTGCTACATCGGCGACGTGATGGAGCAGGCCGAGACGCACGCCGAGCTGCTCGGCCTGCCGCCGCACACCTTCCCCGTCACGATGCTCTGCTTCGGGCGGCCGGCAAAGCGACGCCGGCCGACACCGCATTTCACGAAGGACGTGGTGCACGTCGACTCGTATCACCGGATGACGCGAGACGAACTCAACGCACGACAAGGCGAGCTGCAGGAGACGCTCGGACCGCGCCGGCTGCCGGCCGGCTGCGACAACTACGGGCAGTACGTGTATGGGCGCAAGTTCGCCGCCGGCTACAACCACGAGCTGAACCGCTCCGTCGACTGGTGGCTGGCACGCTGGAAGACGACGTCGCTCGGCGGGGACGGCGAGGACTCCGGCGGGGAGCCGGCCTGAGCCGCGAGGACTCCGAAGGGGAGTAGCGGGACCTCCGGAGCTGTCCCATTACCCGGTGTCGCTTATCCCTTATACTGGTCGCCCGCTCGGCGCCCCCGGCGCCGGACGCCCGCGGAGAGGTGTCCGAGTTGGCTTAAGGAGCGCGACTGGAAATCGCGTAGGCGGCGTTGAGCTGTCTCGGGGGTTCGAATCCCCCCCTCTCCGCCATCCACTGACCAACCCGTCTGCAGGGCGACCCCGCGGGGCGGCGTGCCCCCTCCCCGCCACCCGCCACCACGTGTTGCACCACCGGCGCAGCCTCAGAAGACGCCCTGCAATCCGCTATACTGCCCGGCGGAGAGGTGGCTGAGCGGCTGAAAGCGGCGGTCTCGAAAACCGTTGACGGCGTTTGCGTCGTCCGGGGGTTCGAATCCCCCCCTCTCCGCCACTTGCAGCCACTTCTGCCGCCTCCTCCCTTCTCACCGCGCCCTGACCCAGCAGCGCGGGCCATTTTGTGCCCGTTTGGTGCCGCCTTTGTCAGCTGAGGTCGCTCGACCGCTGCCGGTGGATACATACCCGAGCCGCTCCTGCACGAGCTTTGCCTCGGTGATGGAAGCGTCGCTTCCGCGAGGAGCGTCTCAGAATTGGATGAGGCACACCCTAGACCTTGAGTACTATTGACATATGATTGCGACGATAGAGGGTCGAAGCTCTCAAGAGCGAGTGGTCGCATGGCTCTCGCGCCTCTGAGCTAGACCGCGGGTCAGGTCGTGCCGAGGCCAGCGAGAGGTCCAACGGCCTCCAGGGATGGGGGGAGCACCAATGTCCGCGCTTCGCGTCGATCGGTTCGGCCGCGCTCGCCCGCCGCTCGTTACCATCGCCTTCGGCATGCTGTTCGCAGTCATGGTCTCGTGCATGTTTGCCTACACTCCGACCGCGTCCGCCGACGTCGATCCGGTCATCACCACCTTGTCTCCCAGCCACGGTCCCGTGGGGACTCAAGTCACGGTCATGGGGACGGGCTTCGGAGTGCTGGGGCCAGATGGCATCTCACAGGGCAAAGTCCACTTCGGCAACGTCCCGGCGATCGTCCACAGCTGGACTGACACGGCGGTCGTTTGCAGCGTCCCGCTCGGCTTCGCCTCCGGTGCTGTGCAGGTAAAACTCCTCATCGAGGACTGGCCGGATGTATGGGTGACCTCGAACTCAGCCCCCTTCACCGTCGACTTCGGCCTCACCTCGCTGATCTCTCCGACACATCCAGACACGAGTGCGTGGTACGGGGATCGCACGGCTACGTTGCGCTGGGAGGGGCCTGCCGCCATCGACCTTGCCGGAGAGATGAGCTGGCCGGAGCTCCTTCTCGCCAGCGACATCGAGGTCGCCGGCGACCTGGCCTACCTGGCGACTTCGGACGCGGGCCTGCGGATCCTGGACGTGAGTGACCCGAGCCATCCGACGGAGGCCGGGTTCATCGTGCTCGAGGACGCAAAGGGTGTGGTCGAAATCAACGATGTGGCCGTTCTCGGCGACTACGCCTATCTGGCCGTCGATGCCTTCAACGACTACTACGACCCCGGCTATCTTGTCATCGTCGACGTGAGCGATCCCGCGGCACCCGTCTACGTCTCAGACCTCACCTGGAACGTCGCCAGCTGCCATGTTGACGGGGTCGAAGTCGGCCCGAGTCATGCCTATGCGCTCGTGTCAGGGGTCCGCGAGGGCGAGAGCACGATGTCGCACTGGCTGCGGGTGATCGACGTGAATGATCCGGCGGCTCCCGCAGACGTCGGCGGCTGCTGGGTGACCGATGATGGCTTCGATCTCGTGAGCGGCGTCGGGGAACTGTGCCTCGAGGGCGACAAGCTCTACCTGGGAGTCAACGGCCTGTATGTGATCGACGTCCAGGATCCGACGTCTCCCTCGCTGGTCGGGACGACGAGCAACCCGGAAGCCGGCTCCGTCTGCGCCGGGGTGGCTGCCGGCCAAGGCTGCGTCTACGCGGGCAGCGGCGGCAGCGGCCTGGATGTCTACGACGTCTCGCAGGCCGCCGCGCCTCATTTCGAGAAGTCGGTGTTGTGCGTGCACCCGTACGGTACGGTCGAGAGGGTGATGCAGATCGCCTTGACGGATACCGGCCTACAGCGGCCATTGGCATTTGCCGCCTTCAAATACCCTGAGGTCGCCGTCGAGGTCCTCGACCTGAGCAATGCCCTTGATCCCCGCCCCCTGGGCTCGATCGTGCCGCCCGACGTGGGGTCACCGGTGAGCCTGGTGGCGCAAAACGAGTGGCTGTACGGCGTGTGTGTGCCCACCTTCAACAGCCAACCCGAGCTCACTACGTGGCATCTCGGCCCCTGGGCTTACTCCTACACTCTCGACCAGAACTCCGGCGGCGTGCCTGACACAGTGCCCGAGGGCGCTGGGGGCGGCTTGGCCGGGAGCGCGAACGTGACGGCCCCCACGGACGGCATCTACTATTTCCATATCAGGGCGAGGGACCACGCCGGCAACTGGGGACCGACCTCCACGCGGAAGGTGCAGGTCGACGCGACGCCGCCCGTGGCTTCAGACAACGCCGACGACGGTTGGCATCGGGGCAGTGTCACCGTGAACCTCTCGGCCACCGACGCGGCGTCGGGCTTCAGCCGCTGGTTCGTCAGCTTCAGCGGCGGCTATACGGGCTATCTCTACTCTCCCACGGTCACCAAGACCTACAGCACCTGGAAGCGCGGCGGTGGCTCCGGTGTGTACACCTTCACCTGTCGGGCCTACGACAACGCGGGCAACGCGAGCACCTTGGTCACGCGGACGGTGAAGATCGACAACATGGCGCCCGTCACCAGAGACGACGCACCACGTGACGCCACAGGGCAGCCGATCCCCCAGGCATCACCCGTGACGGTGCACCTTACGGCGATCGACCAGTCAGGGCTCTCCGGCGCCGCCTCCACCCAGTGGAGACTGGACGGCGGCACGTGGCAGCCGGGCACCTCCGTTCTGGTCTCGAGCAGCGGCCCGCACTGGATCGGCTACTACTCCACCGACAACGCGGGCAACGCCGAGCAAGTGAAGTGGCGGCAGGTACTCGTCGCGGGGCAGTCCTCCGCAAGTCATGCGCGACGGTTGCCGCTGCGACGATAGGGCCTGGTTGAAGGCCCTGGTCAGGGGCCGGTCTCGTCTCGACAGTGTGGCTACGCTGGCGAGGATGCTCGGATAGGCAGCTGCTCTCGCATTTGACGTGACCCTCAGGACTCGCGTCAGGCGCCCAGACCGTGCGCCGCCTCAAGGCGGCCGCGAAACACGGCGACGACGTCCTCGTCTGTCGCCGCCGGCAGATAAGCCTGCACGGCCCCCAGCGCCATGGCCAGAGGCGGGTGGGTCGCGACGAAACCGGCGGCGTCCTGCCCATCAAGAACGGCGACCAGGCGGTGGTAACTCGCCTGCAGACCGACCACCGCCTCCGCGAGCGCATCCCACGCGCTCACGTACTCGGCCGAGTAGGCCTCTGCACCTGCGCCGGTGAGCCCGAACTGCTCGAGCCGCAGGTGCTCGCGCTCCGCCATGAGCCGGTAGGCGTTCTCGGCGACGGCGAGATCGCGGGCGGCCGTGATACAGGCCTCGCCGGCGAGCGAGGGCCAGTCGACCAACGGGCCACCCGGGGCGACTGAGCCCGGCGGCTGCGCCTCGGGTCCCGGTCGCCCTTGGGCCTGCCAGTAGTGCGCGCCCTGGCCCTGCCAGTCTGCCGGCGAGGGCTGCCGACGCCAGACCATCGTGCGGGCTGCGAAGTCGCCCACGCGACGCCGCTCCGGGCTGGCGGCGACCGAGATGATCGAGGGGATGTACCAGAACATCAGCTCGGGCAGGCGCACGAGATTGCGGACCACGACGGCGAGCCCGTCGCCCGCGAGCCGTCGCACATCGTGACGCGCAGGCCGGCCGCCAGCTTGCCCGGGGTGGCGGCCAGTAGTCCTTCGAAGATGGCGAAGTAGCAGAACACGATCGCCCCGAAGGTGATCTCCATGAGCCAGCCGTCCTCCACCTGGCGCTCCACGTCGACACCGCTGGCCATGAAGATGCTGATCACCACGCCGAACACGAAGACGACGACCGCCAGGTCGACGATCTGCGCCAGCAAGCGCCAGCCGAGGTGGGCGGGGACATCGACGGTCGGTGGTCGTGTGATCATGAGCACTCGGACTCATCATAGCCGCACCACCCCGGCGTCGCGGCGGCGCGACGGCCACCTTCATCGCCTCGGCCCGCGTCCTTCCCACTTCCGCGGCGGTTCGTGCTATGAATCTCGGGGTACCGTCGCGCCAATCAACGGCCGCACGCCTGCTTGCGCCTCGTCGTCGACGAGCGGCCTGCCGGGGAACGCCCGGTCCGTCATGGGGAGGTCCAGCGATGTACGAACCCGGCAAGCGCGTGCGCAGCGTCTTCGCCCCGCTCGTCGACAAGTCGGCGGCGGCCATCATCACGATCATCGTCGACATCCTCGTGGTCCTGATGCTGGTGGTGCTCGTCTGGGCGGTGGTGACCCTGGGCATCGCGATCTTCCACACCATCGCGCAGCGCAACGTCGGCAACATCAAGGATCTCGTCGTCGGCGTCCTGACGATCTTCATCGTCATCGAGATCTTCGACCTCTTCCGCGAGTACGCGCGCTCGGCCCACGTGAAGGTGACCAACCTGGCTGAGGTATCCCTGGCCGTCGTGCTGAGAGAACTCTGGCTGCTCCTACTCGGCGGCTCGACGGACTGGAAGCTGTACCTGGCTCTGGGCGCGGTCATCGTCGCGCTCGCCTTCTTCTGGTATCTGGCCGCGCGCGTGCAGGGCTCGACCTGGCCGGCGGCCGACTCCGGACCGGCGGCCGCCGGCGGACCGGCGGCCGCCGACGTCGCTGCCAAGACACCTCAGGAGGAAGCGGCGCCACCCACCGGCTGAGCCTGCGCCGCCCATGCGGAGGCATGGTCGCGCGCGAAGTCGGCGAACGGCCGTGGCGGGCGGCCGAGGAGACCCTCGAGGTCGGGGGTGACGGCGGCGACCGCCCCCGACCGCTCCTGCGCCCACAGCTCGAGCACGGCGCCCGTGAGCGGCTCGACGAGGCCGGCCTGCTCGAGCGCCGCGCGCGCCGCGTCCTCGGGCACGTCGACGTACTCGACCGGGCGGCCGGCCGCCGCCGCTATGGCTGCGGCGATCTCCGCCTTGGTCAGGGCGGCCGGCCCCGTGAGCGTGTAGATCTCCCCATCGTGACCGTCGCCGAGCAGCGTCTCTACGGCGGCCTCGGCGACGTCGCGCGCGTCCACATAGCTCACCGCCGCCGTGCCGGTCGGCAGATAGATGCGCCCCTCCGCAGGGATCGCGGCGCCCCACGACCCCAGGAAGTTCTGGTAGAAGCCGTTCGGGCGCAGAAAGGTCCAGCGCAGATCGAGGCGCTCGATCTGCCGCTCCATGTGGCGGTGCCAGCGCACGAGCCGGCAGCCGTGCCGCGTCTCGGCGCCGATGATCGAGAGCTTCACGACGTGATCGACCCCGGCGTCGTCGGCGGCCGCGATGAGCGTGTCGCCGAGCTCGACCTGGTCGGCCGTCATCGGCGTGATCAGGAGCAGTTTGTCGGTACCCTCCATCGCGTCGCGCACGCTGGCGGCGTCGCGGAAGTCGGCGACCTTGACCGCGGCGCAGTAGGCCTCTATCGCGTCCGCTTTGCCCGCGTCACGAACGACGGCCACCGACGGGACCTGGCGGTCACAGAGCAGCCGGACGACGTCCGACCCGACGGTGCCGCTCGCCCCCGTGACGAGGATGCGTGGTCTCATCGCCTACCCCCCGCTGCGCCCGGCGCCGGCCGCGCTCGCGACCGCCGGCGCCCTCCGATGACCCGGCAGTTTGCCCCGCGGCGCGGTTCTCTATGCGCGCACCAGATCGATCCCATCGAGGTAATCGCGCACCCGCACGGCGCGGCCGTCGCGCAGGTACCAGATGTGCGCGAACGGGACCCGGACGAGCTCCCAGAGACCGGCGGGACCGGGCGGCCGGCACACGATGTGCCCGGTCACCACCACGCTGCCCTCGGCCGAACGAAACGACTGCGGCTCGACGCGCGTCACCTGCCAGTGCGAGGGGATGCCGCCGAGCAGGTCCTCGGCGACGACCTTACGGGCCCGGCTGCGCCGGCCCGAGATCAGATCGATGACCTGCCAGCGCGGCCAGGCGGCGTCCGGGAAGGCCGTGCCCTGGCCGAACAGACGGAGCATGGCGTCGCCGACGCCCGGACCGACGGCGCGATACCCCTCCCTGATGGCTGCCAGCGTCACCATGCTCATCGCGGTCTCACCTCGCTGTCGGCCCAGCCGGAGTGGCGGGCTCCTCGCGCGCTGTTTACCCTTCTTTGCAGGGCAAGAGCAGGCCGCAGCCGTCACGCAGGCGCGCCGGCGTGATGTCATTGGCGCCCCGCCGCCTTTGAGGGCAACAGGCGGGCGCGCGGCCGCCTCGCGGCCACTCGCCCGCCTGTTGCCCTTCTGGTATCGTGTGCTTCCCTCTGTGGGCGATTAGCTCAGTGGGAGAGCGCCCGCCTCACACGCGGGAGGTCGTTGGTTCAAATCCAACATCGCCCACCACCTCCCTCACCGTCCGCGGACCCTCCGCCGCCGTCGCCTGACGCCACTGTTAGGCCACCCCGAGCGTCCCGGGTTGGCCCAACCGCTGAATCGGGCCCCTCCGGGTTGAAGTGCACTTGTGCTGCCTGTAGTGTCCGCCATTGGCCCGCCCGAGACCGCGTCACCTCACCTGATCACGAGCCGGGTCCCCCTGCGCCGGAGCCAGCGCAGTCGGGCGCGCTCACGCGCGCGTGAAGGACATACAGCCAAGCCACGCCGACGATCGGTTGAACAGGAGGTGGACAGGGTGGCAAACGACACAAAGGTCTTCCCGCCGTCGCCCGAGCTCTCCAAGGACGCGTACATCAAGAGCTTCGAGGACTACGAAGCCCAGTACAAGCGTTCCGTGGAGGATCCCGAGGGCTACTGGGCGGAGCGCGCCGAAGACGCGCTCGTATGGACCAAGAAGTGGGACAAGGTCCTCGACTGGAGCTTTGATCCCACGCCCTACATCAAGTGGTTCGAGGGCGGCGAGCTCAACGCTTCGTACAACTGCCTGGACCGCCACGTAGAGGCAGGCAAGGGCGACAAGCCGGCCATCGTCTTCGAAGGCGACCCCGGCGACACCAAGACCCTTACGTTCAAGGAGCTCCTCGACGAGGTCAGCAAGTTCGCGAACGTGCTCAAGAAGCACGGCGTGAAGAAGGGCGACCGTGTCGCTCTCTACCTGCCGATGATCGCCGAGCTGCCCATCGTCATGCTGGCCTGCGCCCGCATCGGCGCCATCCACATGATGGTGTTCGGCGGCTTCTCTGCCGAAGCGCTCAAGGCGCGCATCGACAACTGCGGCGCCAAGGTGCTCATCTGCGCCGACAAGGGCTACCGCGGTTCGAAGACCACGGCCTCGAAGACCAACGCCGATGTCGCCATCAGCGGCGACGAGACGCCGGTCGAGACGGTCGTCGTCATCAAGCGCGTGGACGGCGACGTGCCGATGACCGACGGCCGCGACGTCTGGTACCACGACGAGATGGCCGCCCCGGACATCACTGCCGACTGCCCGCCGGTGCCGGTGGATGCCGAGCAGCCGCTCTTCATCCTCTACACCTCGGGCTCGACCGGCACGCCCAAGGGCGTCCTCCACAGCACGGCCGGCTATCTGCTCTACGTGCACGACACGTGCAAGTACGTCTTCAACCTGCACGACGACGACGTCCACTTCTGCACGGCCGACATCGGCTGGATCACGGGCCACAGCTACATCGTCTACGGCCCGCTGAGCATGGGCGTGACCAGCGTCCTTTTCGAGGGCCTGCCGACGTATCCCGAACCGGACCGCTACTGGCAGGTCGTGGAGAAGCACAACACGACCACCGTGTACACGGCGCCGACCGTCATCCGCAGCCTCATCGGCCAGGGCAACGAGTGGGTCGAGAAGCACGACATGCCCTCCCTCCGCCTCATGGCTTCCGTGGGCGAGCCGATCGACCCGCAGAGCTGGCTCTGGTACTACGAGAAGGTCGGCAAGGGCCGCGTGCCACTGCTGGACACCTGGTGGCAGACCGAGACGGGCGGGCACATGATCGCTCCGCTCGCCGGCGCCATGGCCCTCAAGCCGGGCTCCGCCGGCCGCCCGTTCTTCGGCGTGCAGACCCAGGTGCTCACCGACAAGGGCGAGCCCGCCGGCGTCGGCGAGGACGGTCACCTCGTCATCACCGCGCCATGGCCCGGCATGATCCGGGGCACGTGGGGCGACGTCGAGGGCAAGCGCTTCAAGGAAGTGTACTTCTCGATGTTCCCGGGCGTCTTCACGACCGGTGACGGTTGCGCCATCGACGCCGACGGCGACCACTGGCTGAAGGGCCGCATCGACGACGTCCTCAACGTCTCCGGCCATCGCATCGGCACGTCCGACGTCGAAGGCGCCCTGGTGAGCCATCCGGCCGTCGCCGAGGCCGCCGTGGTCGGCTACCCGCACCCCATCAAGGGCACGGGCATCTACACGTACGTGGTGCTCAACGAGGGCGTGGAGCCGAGCGACGACCTCAAGAAGGAGCTCGCGGTGCACGTCCGCAAGGTCGTGGGTCCCATCGCGACGCCCGACAAGATGCAGTTCGCCGCCACGGGCCTGCCGAAGACCCGCTCCGGCAAGATCATGCGCCGCATCCTGCGCAAGATCGCCGAGGGCGAGTTCGAGGCGCTGGGCGACACGTCGACGCTGGCCGATCCGGCCGTCGTCGACGACCTCAAGCGCGGCAAGGTCTGAGGCCGCGCACCTAGCCAAGGCACCTTGTCGAAAAGGGCCGGCCGCCGTCAGGCGGCCGGCCCTTTTCACGTCTCGCCTCAGGGCGCGGGAGGCAACGTCTGCGGCCGCGGCATCCCCCACCGCCCCTCACATCGGTACCGCTGAGCCCCGCCTGGTTCGACAGTATGGAGACGGCGTGGGGGTGAAGCCGCCGTGAGGGGAGCGTAAGCTAGCCGATGGCGTGCAGCCCGGCCGCGCCCGCCGCAGGCGGGGCGGCGGCTTTCACCCTCGCCCACGGCGGCGGGTGTCGCACGCTCGATCCTGCTGGACGCTGACAATCGAAGAGAGGCGGGGCGCTGGCCATGAGCACGCGGAACCTCGACAAGCTGTTCGACCCGAAGACGATCGCCGTGATCGGCGCCTCGAACAAGAAGGGCTCGGTCGGCTACATCCTGCTGCGCAACCTGATCGGCGCCGAGTACGAGGGCGTCGTCTATCCGGTGAACATGACCTCGCCGTCGGTCCAGGGGATCCAGGCGTACGCCGCGATCAGCCAGGTGCCGCGCAAGATCGACCTCGCCGTCGTGGCCGTGCCGGCCAAGGCCGTGCCCGAGACGATCCGCGAGTGCGGTGAGGCCGGGGTCGCGGGCGCCGTGATCGTCAGCTCCGGCTTCCGCGAGATCGGCACCGAGGGGCGCAAGCTCGAGGAGCAGGTGCGCTCCATCGCCGACTCCTACGGCCTGCGCCTCATCGGGCCGAACTGCCTCGGCTACATCCGGCCCGCCAGCCACCTGAACGTGACGTTCGCCCACGTGACGCCGCCGGCCGGACGCATCGCGTTCTTCAGCCAGTCCGGCGCCCTCGGCACGGCGATCCTCGACTGGGCCGCCGCCAACCAGGTGGGCTTCAGCGCGTTCGTCAGCGTCGGCTCGATGGCCGACGTCGACTTCGGCGACCTCATCGACTACTTCGGCGCCGACCCGTACACCAACTCGATCATCCTCTACATCGAGTCCATCACCGAGGCCCGTCACTTCATGAGCGCGGCCCGCCACTTCGCCAAGACGAAGCCGATCATCGTGGTGAAGAGCGGCCGCCACGCGCGCAGCGCTCTGGCGGCCGCCTCTCACACCGGCGCCATCGCCGGCGACGACACGCTCTACAGCGCGGTGTTCCGCCGCGCCGGCATCGTGCGGGTGGACGAGATCGAGGACATGTTCGACTCGGCCGAGGTCCTCTCGCGCGTGACCAGCCCGCGCGGACCGCGCCTGGGCATTGTCACGAACGCCGGCGGACCGGGCGTCATGGCGTCGGACCGTCTGCTCTCGCTGGGCGGCGAGCTCGCCGAGCTGAGCCCGGCCACGGACGAGAAACTGAAGGGCTGCCTCCCGGGCTTCGCCGCGCGCGGCAATCCGGTCGACGTGGCCGGAGACGCGGACGCCGCGCGCTACGCGACCGCGGCGGCCGCTCTCATGGACGACCCCGGCTGCGACGGTGTGCTCGCGATCCTCACGCCCCAGGCGATGAGCGACCCCACGGCGACCGCCCAGGCGCTCGTCGATGTCGCCCGCGGGCACCCCATCAAGCCGCTGCTGACCGCCTTCATGGGCGAGATCAAGGTCGCCGAGGGCAACGCCATCCTCCATCGCGAGCACGTGCCGGCCTTCGACACCCCGGAGGACGCCGTCCGCGCCTACCTCTACATGTACGAGTACACGAAGAACCTCGCCAACCTCTACGAGACGCCGGCCGACATCGTGCCCGACTTCAAGCCCGACCGCGATCGCGTCAAGAAGATCTTCCTCGACGTCGCCCACTCGGGCCGGTCGATCCTCACGGAGTACGAGGCCAAGCAGGTGCTCGAGGCCTACGACATCTGCACGGTCAAGACCAGAGTGGCGACGAGCGCCGACGAGTGCTCCAAGGCGGCCGAAGAGATCGGCTTCCCGGTCGCCATCAAGATCCTGAGCTACGACATCACCCACAAGACGGACGTCGGCGGCATCGCCCTCAACGTGCGCTCCGCTCCCGAGGCGGCGAAGCAGTTCACGAAGATCGTCGAGCGGGTCAAAGAAGCCAAGCCCGACGCGGAGATCATCGGCGTGACGGTCCAGGAGATGTCGCGCGGCGGCTACGAGGTGATCATCGGCTCGAAGAAGGACCCCACGTTCGGCCCGGCCATCATGTTCGGCATGGGCGGGACGGGCGTCGAGCTCTACCGGGACGTCGCCGTCGACTTCCCGCCCCTCAACCAGGCGCTTGCCGAGTCCATGATCGACAGCACCAAGGTGTCGCGCCTGCTGCGCGGCTTCCGCGGACGGCCGGCCGTCGACATGATCGGGCTGCAGCAGGCGCTCGTGAAGTTCAGCTACCTGCTCGTCGACTTCCCCGAGATCGTCGAGATGGACGCCAACCCCGTGCAGGTGCGCAGTGACGGCAACTGCGTCCTCGACGCCCGCCTCGTCATCGAACCGAAGGACGTGCGCAAGATCACGCTCCCGGGATCGCACCTCATGATCTCGATGTACCCGAGCAAATACACCTGGGACGAGACCATCGACGGCGAGAAGATCGAGCTGCGCGCCATCAAGCCAGAGGATGAGCCCTACTGGTCGGAGATGATCGAATCGCTCTCACCAGCGACCGCCGAGTTCCGCTTCTTTGGCCCCATCAAAGAGGTCACGAAGGCGATGGGCGTGCGCTACTGCCACATCGACTACGACCGCGAGATCGCCATCGTCGCGATGCGCGAGGCCAAGGGCAAGCGCAAGCGCCAGATGCTCGGCGTCGCCCGTCTCGGCATCGAGACGGCCAACGCCGAGGAGGGCGAGTTCGCCATCCTCGTGCGCGACGAAGCGCAGCGCAAGGGCCTGGGGACGCGCCTCATGGACGCGCTCATCCAGGCGTCGCGCGACCACCACGTGCGCGAGATCCACGGCGACGTGCTCGCCACCAACGCGCAGATGCAGCGCTTCGCCGAGTCGCTCGGCTTCGAGATCCTGCCGAGCGGCGAGCCCGACGTGCGCAAGATGGTGTTGCGGCTCTAGCCACGATCCTCTCGCCCCCTGCCGCCGGGACCACGCCGACGAGAGCCACGAGGGACGCACCCTGAGGGCGCAGCGCAGCGTGTTCGCACGCGTCGAAGGAGCGACGATGCACGCCCTCGTGCAAGGGGAGGGCGCTGCCGTCGTCACGATCCACGGCGCCCACGGTTCGGCCCTGGACTTCTCGCTGCGCGTTGCGCCCCTGCTCGCGGACCGCTACACGGTCGTCGCGATGGACCGCCCGGGCGCGGGACGCAGCGGAAGGCCGCCCGGGGCCGCGTCGCCGCGCGCGCAGGCCCGCATCCTGCGGGCCGCCGTCCAGAGCATGGGCTTCTCACGGCCGATCCTCGTCGGGCACTCGCTGGGCGCCCCCGTGGCGCTGGCGTGGGCGCTCGACGACGCCGACGCGGTGAGGGCGGTCGTGACGGTGGGCGGCTATGTCCTGACGGCCGGCGGGTACCGCCCGCCGCTCGCCCGCCTGCTCGGCACGCCCGCCGGGCCGCTGCTCGCCGCCACGGTCGTGCCCGCGCTCGGCAGGACCCTGGGTCCGGCCGTGCTGCGGCGCGCGTTCCTGCCGGAACGCATCGACGAGGAGTACGCGCGCCTCGCGCTTGCGAACGCGCTGACGCCGGCCCACCTGCTGAACGACGCGGCCGACCGCAGAGCGGTGGACGACGGCCTGCTCGCGATCCAGCGGGACTACGGCCGGCTGGAGCCACCCCTGGTGGCCGTGGCCGGCCTCCGGGACGCCGTGGTCTCGCCGTGGCAGTCGCGCCGGCTGGTCGAACTCGTGCCGCACGGAGAGCTGGTGCTGCTGCCCGAGACGGGCCATCTCCCGCAGGTCACGAAGCCCGGGGCAGTGGCGGCCGCGGTGGAGCGCGCCGACGCCCTGGCCGCGTGCCGGGAGGAACGGCCCGCTGGAGGACCCGCGGCGCACTAGACGGCAGCGGCCAGGGCTAGGGCACGACCGGCCGCAGCGCGCTCCCGGGACGGGCTCCGAGGACGTAGGAGCGGCTGACGACGGTGGCGTCGCCTTGGTCGCCCTGCGCGAAGCCTGCCGGCCGCGGCCCGATGGACGCCGCGGCCGCGGCCGGCAGGCCCGGGCTCAGGTCCACGACGGTGAAGCGCAGGCGCAACCCGCTGCGCACGCGCAGGAACACGGTCACCCCGCGTCCGGGCACCCCGAGCACGTCGACGTGCCAGTGCCGCGCGCTGTAGTCCGGGAAGGTGCTGTCGCCGCCTGCCACGGCCGTCCCCTCGACCGCGGCCACCACCTCCCCGGCGGCGTCATCGAGGAGCAGACTGAGGTGCGGCGCGGCGCGCGGCGAGGCCAGCCGCAGCCGCAGATGGCGCCGGCCCCCGCGCACCTCGTCCCCGACAAGGGTCAGGCGTGGCGCCGGCAGCTCGAACACCGGCGCACTCGCGCGGTGGTAGTCGCGGAAGTGCCACTGCGGGAAGTGCTCGTGACCTTCGAGCCAGCGGTCGCCGGAGCCGAGGACGCGTCCGGTCCACGCGTCCGGGGCTTCGTCCAGCGTCGCCCACCACGCGTCGCCGGTGCTCGCATCGAGCCGGTAGAAGAGACTGTCGGTACGCGGCCAGCCGCTTCCATATCCCGTGGCCGGGCTCAGCCCGACGAAGAGCAGCACGCCGGCGGCGGCCAGCGCGGCCGGTACCGGCCACCGCCTGGGGTAGGCGATCGCGTCGACGAGAGGGACGAGGAGCGCCAGAAGCAGCCACACGCTGATCACCACGACGACGAGCTTGATGCCGCTGGCGACGAAGAGCAGGTACAGGGACGAGCCGGCGAGCAGCAGCGCGGGTGCGGCGCCCATCCAGAGCACGGCCAGCGGGAGCGGCGCCAGCCGACCATCGGGGCGGTCGAGCGGCTCCAGCGCGAAGACGACCGCGAGGGCGGCCATGGCCGCGGCCAGCGGCCAGCTCAGCAGGTAGCTCATACCGGGGAACGCCCACGAGAAGTAGAGGGCGGCGGCCAGCACCCAGAGCAGGGCGGCCGCCGCCGTGTCGAGCACGCGGGCGTGATCGAGGCCCCAGAGATAGACGGCCATGCCGATGGCGAGGACGAGCGCGACGAGGCCGGCGCTGTGCGGGTCGTCGTTGTACACCTGCAGAGAGGACGCGCCGGCGGTGCCGTAGGCCGACTTCACGATGGCCCACGTGACGGCGACGAGCGCCGCGGTGAAGGCGAGCGCAAGGAGTCCGTTGACGGCGCCGGCCAGCAGACCCGACAGGGTCAGCCGCCGGCGCCGCAGGCCCACGACGAGGAGGGCGCCGTAGGCCACGGCCAGCACGACGGAGAGCGGCCCCGCCCAGGAGCGCGGGTAGAGCACGAGCACGCCGCCGAGCAGGTCGAAGGCCACGACGTCGCCGTCGTGCAGACCGTGCAGACCGCCGTCCCCGAAACGCCGCGCCAAGGCGAGCGCGTAGTCGCCCTGGTGCTGCAGGCTGCCCGGGTCGATCCGCTCCACGCTGTCGAGCACGCTGTGGTTGCGCTCGAAGCCCCGCGTGAACCCGAAGCTCATGCCCGGCAGGCCCGCGGCCTGCAACGGCGAGAAGTCGCTCTCGATCCAGCGGCGCCGCGCCAGCTCGTCGGTCAGGGAGCTCGCGAACGGCCGCGGCGCCGTCTCGCGGAACGCCTCCACCAGGCGGCCTCCGCCCGCGCTGGTCTCGTACAGAACGGACGGCCCACCCGAGCCGGGATTGTCGAAGTTGAGCACGAGGCCGACCTGTTCGGCCCAGGTGGTCCGCAGGAAGGCGCGCACGCCCAGAAGGTGCTCCTCCTCACCGTCCGTCAGCAGGATGAGGACATCGCCGGTGAGCGGCGGGCCTGCACGCAACGCGCGAGCCACCTCGAGCAGCGTCGCGACGCTCGATCCGTCGTCGGCCGCCCCCGGGGCCACCGGGACGCTGTCGTAGTGCGCGACGAGCAGCACGGCCTTCCCACGTTCGCGCCCCGGCAGGCGCGCCAGCACGTTGTGCACCACCCCGGCCTCGTGGTCGTCGTGCTGGGAGGTGACGACGGCGCGCTGTGTCCAGGCTTCGACGCCGGCTTGCCGGAACGCGCCGAGCAGATAGCGCCGCACGCGCGCCTGCGCAGGCGACCCGAGGGGGTGCGGCACGGCCGCGATCACGCGCAGGTGGTCGAGGGCGCGAGCAGCCGAGAAGGCGCCCGCCGGCGCGTCCGCGCCGGCGGGCGCCGGCGGGCGCACCTCCCAGATACCGAGCGCCGCCAGCGCCGCGACGATCGCGGCGGTCAGCAGCGCTGCGTGTCCCCGCTTCATCGTGCCTGCCGTCCGGACCGGTGCCGTCGCCGGCCCGCCCCGCGGGGCAGTCTGCGGCCGGCGCGTGCGCCCACGGTACCACGGCCGCAGCGAGGCGATGCGGTGGTGTCCGTCACAGACGAACCCCGCGATGCCGCGGCGCCGCGACCGGGCCACAGCCGTCGCGCAAGCCTCACGGCGCGCCGATTGCGTGCCCCCCACCCGCAGCGTACACTCGCTCCTTGGTCGCGCTAGGCGGGGAGCCAGCGGTGCCCTGTACCCGCAATCCGCTACAGCGGGGCTGAATCCCCGTCCGAGGGTCCGTCCTTCGGGGCTGTCGGCCGGTGTGCGGCGTCGATGGCCGGGTCCCACGCAATGAAACCCTGCGAACCGCGTCAGGTCCGGGAGGAAGCAGCGCTAAGCAGGCTATTTCATGTGCCGTGGGGTCGCCTGGCCGGAGCTTGCAGCCGGCAAGGACGCCCGGGGGACGAGTCTCGACGACGGGTGCGCGACCATTTCTTTCACCTTCGCCGCCGCGCGCTCCCGCGCGACGTTCCGTCACCCTGCCGCGGCTCTGCCGTCGGACTGCCTCCCAGACCTGCGACCGCTAGGTCCTCTGACTGAGGGGGCGGTAGACTAGCTGCCCATGCGACGCTCCCTCTATCGCGCATACCGGCCCCAGACCTTCGACGAGCTGGCCGGCCAGGCCCACGTGGCCCGCACCCTGAAGAACGCGGTCGAGACCGACAGTGTCGCGCACGCCTACGTCTTCGCCGGACCGCGCGGCACGGGCAAGACGAGCACGGCGAGGATCCTCGCCAAGGCACTCGACTGCACCGGGCACGCCGGACGCCCCGCACACGCGCCCGACGGCGCATCCCTGCGGCGTCTGCGACCACTGCCGCGCGATCGCCGACGCGGTCTCGCTGGACGTGATCGAGATGGACGCCGCCTCGAACCGCAGCATCGACGACGTGCGCGAGCTGCGCGACCGCGTCGCCTTCGCCCCCGTCGACGGCCGCTTCAAGGTCTACATCATCGACGAGGTCCACATGCTCACGCGGGAGGCCTTCAACGCCCTGCTCAAGACGCTCGAAGAGCCGCCTCCCAACGTCGTCTTCGTGCTCGCCACCACCGAGCCCCACAAGATCCCCGAGACCATCCTCTCGCGCTGCCAGCGCTTCGACTTCCGCAGGCCGCAGGTCGGCGACATCGCCCGCCTGCTGGCACGGATCGTCGAGAGCGAGAACCAGCGCAGCGAGGAGGAGCGCGGCGGGCCGCCCATCGAGATCCAGGAGGCGGCCCTGCTCGAGATCGCCCGGCACTCGCAGGGCGGCTTCCGCGACGCCATCGGCACCCTCGAGAAGCTGATCACCTACGCCGACGGCGCGATCATGCCGGCCGACGTGCTCGAGGCTCTCGGTGTCACCGGGCAGCGACCTGCTCTTCGAGGTCACCGACCTCTGCATCGAGCGGCAGACGGCCGCCGTCCTGCAGTTCGTCCAGCGTCTCGCCAATGAGGGCGTCGACTACCCGCAGTTCATCCGCGACCTGCTGCGGCACCTGCGTCAGCTCTTCCTGCTGCAGCACCTCGAGGACGCGGCCGAGGACGAAGCGACGCTGCGCGTCCTGGGCCAGACGGTCGAGCTCGACGACCAGCTCGTGCGGCGCCTGGTGCCGCAGGCGCACCAGCTGGCGCCGCGCGAGCTCGTGGCGATGATCGAGACGCTCGGACAAGCACAGCGCGACATCAAGGACGGCCTCGACGCGCGCCTGCAGCTCGAGCTCGCGCTCGTGAAGATCACGCGCCCCCAGGTCGACGCCGTCGCAGGCCGGCCTCGAGGAGCGCCTGCGGCGCCTCGAGGCCGGCCTCGGCCGACGCGCTACGGCCTGCGAGACGGCCGGCGCCAAGGCCGATGCGGCGGCGCCTGGCCAGACCGGCGTGACGGCCTCCGGCGCGGCCAGGCAGACGCCCGCCGCTCAGCCGATGCGGCCGCTTCCGGACGAGCCTGCAGCGAGGACCGACGTCCAGCAGCCTGGGGATGCGCCGGCGCCTCCGGAGTCCGGGGAACCTCGCCCTGAGCCTGAGGGGCCGGCGGCCGGGCAAAGCCAGCCCGCGCCCGTGAGCGAACCGGTCGCCGGGTCCGCTCCCGGCAGGGCCCCGGCAGACGCCCCGGTCTCGCCCGGCCAACCGGGTGCAGAGCCGGCCGAGCGCGCCGTCCTCACCCTGGACCGGGTGCGTCGCGCCTGGGAACTCGTGCTGCAACGCGTCCAGGCCAGCAGCGTGCCGCTCTATGCCCTGCTGCGCGACGCCCGACCGACGGCGCTCGGCGAGGGTCGCCTGACCGTCGCCCTCGCCTCCAATTTCGCGCTCAACCGCGCTCGTGAAGCGGGCAACGACCACCTGCTCGCCGCCGCGGTGGCCGAGACGCTCGGCCAGGAGCTGACGCCCGAGTTCGTCCTGGCCGAGGGCGAAGACGCGGAGCAGCCCGCGGCCCCGGATCAGACCGCTCCCGGGCCGGCCACGCTCGACTTCACGCAGACGATCAACCTCGCCAAGCAGGTGCTGGACGCCGAGGAGCTCGACCAGAACCATTGAGGGGTAGGTAGCCAGGACCGCAAGCGCGCGGCACGACGCGCCAGGCCCCGCACAGCCAAGGAGACGCAGCCATCATGAACCCGCAGTACCAGAAGATGATGAAGCAGGTCCAGGAGATGCAGCGCAAGATGGCCGAGGCCCAGGAAGAGCTCGCCAACGAGACGGTCGAGGCCACGGCCGGCGGCGGCATGGTCACTGTCGTCATGAGCGGCGACCTCGAGGTGCGCGAGGTGCGCATCCAGCCCGAGGCGGTCGATCCCGACGACGTCGAGATGCTGCAGGACCTCGTCACGGCGGCCACCAACGAGGCGCTGCGCTCGGCGCAGGACCTCGCGCAGCGCAAGCTTGGTGGCGCCACCGGCGGTCTCGACCTGCCCAACATCCCGGGCCTGTTCTAGAGCCCCCGCCCGGCCTTCACCGGGCGTCCTCCCCGCTCTGTTCACGCGCACGAACGAGCGGATACGGGTCCTGCATACAGGACTGCCGTAGTCCTCTTTTTCTCGAGCCTGCGGAGCGACTCGCCATCCCTGGGCAAAGGGCGTATCCTAGGTTCCGGAGTTGCTGTCGCGGCCCCTGCCAAGTCCCCGAAGTCCCATGGTCTGCCGGGGTCGACGTGCGGCCGCAAGGGCTCCCGGCGCATCCGGCGCGAGTGTGGCGAGTGGGTGCGCATGATTCATGCAGACGAGAGTGCATCATGTATTCACCCGCGGTCGACAGGCTGATCAAGGAGCTCTCGCGCCTGCCGGGCATCGGCCCGCGCAGCGCGCAGCGCCTTGCCTTCCACATCCTGCGCCAGAAGCCGGAGCACGTCCTGCCGCTCGCCGCAGCCGATCGTCGAGGTCAAGGAGAAGCATCGGCTTCTGCCGGCGCTGCTTCAACCTCGCCGAGGGCGAGCTCTGCATCGTGTGCGCCGACGCGCGCCGCGACGACGCGCGTGATCTGCGTCGTCGAGCAGCCCGCGGACATCGTGCCGATCGAGCGCACCGGCGAGTTCCGCGGTCTCTACCACGTCCTCGGCGGCGCGCTCTCGCCGCTCGACGGCGTCGACCCGGACGACCTGCACATCGGCGAGCTGCTCGCGCGCGTCGACGACAGGGTGCAGCGAGGTGATCCTGGCCACCAACCCGACGATGACCGGCGAGGCGACGGCCATGTACGTCGCCGACCAGCTCCCCGCGCGCGTCCGCGTGACGCGCCTGGCGAGCGGCCTGCCGGTGGGCGGCGACCTGGAGTACGCGGACGAGCTCACGCTCGGCCGCGCCTTCGCCGGTCGCCGCACCTGCGCCGCGAGGAGGACTGACGAGTGCGACCAAGAGCCACGACAGCAAGCGTCGACCCACGGTCTCACCGAGATCCGCTGGCACGGACGCGGCGGGCAAGGCGCCGTCACGGCCGCCAAGATGGTCGCCGAGGTCGCCCTGGGCCAGAACCGCTACTTCCAGGCCTTCCCCGAGTACGGGCCCGAGCGGTCCGGCGCCCCCATCGTCGCCTTCACGCGCATCAGTGACGAGCCCATCCAGGTCTACTCCGGCATCGAGCACCCGCAGATCGTCGTCGTGCTCGACCCGTCGCTGCTCAGCATCGTCGACGTCGACCGAGGGCGCGCCCGCCGACGCCATCGTGCTCGTCAACAGCGACCTGGCCGCCGGCGCAGCTGCGCACCCAGTACGGGCTCGAAGGGTCACAAGCTCTACACCGTGGCCGCCACGAAGATCGCCACCGAGACGATCCGGCGCGCGATCCCCAACACCCCCATGGTCGGCGCCCTCGTGCGCATCACCGGCATGTTCCCCATCGACGACGTCGTCGAGTTCCTGCGCGCCGACTTCGGCAAGAAGTTCCCGCCCAAGGTCGTCGACGGCAACATCCAGGCGCTCACGCGCAGCTACGAGGAGGTCCAGGCCGAATGAGCGTCGAGAAGAAGGCCGCGGCCAAGAAGCCGGCTCCGCTGCGCAAGCCACGCGCCAGAAGAAGCTCCCCAAGCCCAAGTGGGACGTCAGCGACCTCGACACGTGGGGGCCCGACAAGCACCAGCTGGGCGCCACGATCCCCGAGGCCGGCAACTCCGTCTACAACGAGACCGGCGGCTGGCGCACGATGTGCCCGCTGATCGACCCCGAGAAGTGCGACGGCTGCATGCTCTGCTACTTCTACTGTCCCGACGCCTCGATCATCGTCGAGGACGGCAAGGCGGTCGGCGTCGACCTCGCCCACTGCAAGGGCTGCGGCATCTGCGCCAAGGAGTGCCCGACCGGGGCGATCGTCATGAAGCTCGACGAGAAGGAGTGAGACGGTGACCACGCTCGACGCCAAGAACATGCTCGACGCGACCACCGTCGCCGTCACCGGCAACGAGGCCGTCGCCGAGGCGATGCGTCAGATCGACCCCGACGTCGTCTGCGCCTACCCCATCACGCCGCAGACCGAGGTCGTCCAGCTCTACGCCCAGCTCGTCGCCGACGGCAAGGTCGACAGCGAGTTCGTCACCGTCGAGTCCGAGCACTCGGCGATGAGCGCCGTGATCGGCTCGGCGGCCGGCGGCGCGCGGACGATGACGGCGACCTCCTCCCAGGGCTTCGCCCTCATGTGGGAGGTCCTCTACGTCGCCGCGTCGTACCGGCTGCCGATCGTCATGACCACGGTGAACCGCGCCCTCTCGGGCCCGATCAACATCCACTGCGACCACTCGCGACACGATGGGCGGCCGCGACACCGGCTGGATCCAGCTCTACGGCGAGAACCACCAGGAGGCCTACGACAACTGCCTGCAGGCGATCCGCATCGCCGAGCACGACGGACGTACGCACGCCGGTGATGCACATGTACGACGGCTACGTGATCAGCGGGGCCATCGGGCCGCTGAAGATGCTGCTCCGACGAGACGGCCCGGGAGTTCATCGGCCCCTACCGGCCCATCAACCCGCTGCTCGACACGCAAGCACCCGGTCACCGTCGGCCCGTTCGACGGCCTGCACGGCTTCTACTTCGAGCACAAGGTCGCCCAGAACCGGGCCATGGACCGGGCCTTCAAGGTCATCCAGGACGTCGCCGACGAGTACGCCGAGCTCTCGCGGCCGGCAGTACGACCTCCTCGACCCCTATCGGCTCGACGACGCCGAGGTGGCGATCGTCGTCGTCGGCTCCACCGCCGGCACCACGCGCATGGTCGTCGACAAGCTGCGCGCCAAGGGCGTCAAGGCCGGCATGGTGCGGGTGCGCGCCTTCCGGCCCTTCCCGCACGAGGCGTACGCCAAGGCCCTGCAGCACGTGAAGGTCGTGGGCGTCATGGACCGCGCCGACTCGTTCGGCGCCCAGGGCGGGCCGGTCTTCCTCGAGATCCGCGCCGCGCTCTACGACTGCGACCCGCGCCCCCAGGTGCTGCCCTTCATCTACGGGCTGGGCGGCCGCGACATCTTCCCCGACAACATCGAGCAGGCGTTCGCCGAGCTCCAGAAGGCGGCCAGGTCGAAGAAGCGCGCCTCCGTCGAGCGCCGCTACCTGAACCTGCGCGAGGACTGAGGTGACGGCCATGGCAGCGACAGCAACGGAGGCAACGGCAAGCGAGGGACCGAGCCCAAGGGCTCCGCCCTCTACGAGGTCCTCAAGGGCATCGACTTCGAGAAGCGCGAGCTGATGCACAAGGCGAAGGGCGTCGGCCTCTTCGACCTCGTCAAGGACAAGGACGGCGGCTACCGCTGCTACGCCTGCACGCTGTGCGAGCGCACCTGTCCGGTGGACTGCATCGAGATCGACTTCTGCCCCGAGTTCGAGGAGCTGCCCTTCGACGTCGACGCCGAGCGCGCCGCGCGCGCAAGGCCGTGCCCAGCCCGAGGTCGACATGCAAGCTCTTCGACGCGGTCGTCGCCACGCATCCGCGAAGGCTCCGGGCTCATCGAGGCCTTCCACACGACGCAGGAGACGCTACGGCTACCTGCCGCGCAAGGCGCTCGAGGACATCGCCGCCGAGATGGGCCTGCCGCTTCTCGCGCGTCTTCGGCGTGGCGAGCTTCTACAGCCAGTTCCGCCTGGAGCCGGTCGGCAAGCACGTCATCAGCGTCTGCATGGGCACGGCGTGCCACGTCGCCGGCGCCCCGCTGGTCGCCGAGGCCTTCGCCCAGGAGCTCGACATCGCGTCGGCGACACCACGCCCGACCTGCTCTTCACGCTGCAGACCGTCAACTGCATCGGCGCCTGCGCGCTCGCGCCCGCCGTCCGCCTCGGCGAAGACGAGACCTTCGGCCGCGCTCACGCCGCAGGAGGCCCGCAAGCTGGTACGTCAAGATCCGCAAGAGGGAGGCCTGACATGGCGCAGCGAAGAGCGCCGGCGCCACCCGGCAGACAGCGCATCGACAAGGCGCTCAAGGCCGCCTTCCATCCCGAGCTCGGCGACCGGCGGCGAAGACACGGTCAAGATCCGCGTGTGCGCCGGCAGCGACCTGCAACGCGTCCGGCCGCGCCGCCCTGAGCGACGCCCTCACGGCGGAGCTCGACCGAGCGCGGCCTGAGCGACAAGGTCGAGGTCGTCCTCACCGGCTGCCACGGCCTGTGCCAGGAAGGCCCCATCGTCGTCGTCCACCCGCAGGGCGTCTTCTACCCGCGGCTCAAGGCCAAGGACATCGCCGAGATCGTCGAGACGAGCGTCGTCGGCGACGGCGTGGTCGAGCGCCTGCTCTACAAGGACCCGGAGACGGGCGCGCACGTCGCGCTCGAGAAGGACGTCCCGTTCTACGCCGGCCAGACGCGCGTCGTGCGCGGCATCAACGGCTTCATCGACCCGACCTCGATCGACGACTACATCGCCAGCGGCGGCTACACGGCGCTGGCCGAGGTGCTCGCCGCCGACGACCCCGAGGCCGTCATCGACGAGGTCGAGCGTTCCGGCCTGCGCGGCCGCGGCGGCGCCGGCTTCCCCGCCGGCAAGAAGTGGCGCTTCTGCCGCCAGAACCCCGGCGAGAAGCACTACATCATCTGCAACGGCGACGAGGGCGACCCCGGCGCGTTCATGGACCGCGCCGTCCTCGAGGACAACCCGCACTCCGCTCATCGAGGGCATGCTCATCGCCGCCTTCGCGATCGGCGCCGACGAGGGCTACATCTACGTGCGCCACGAGTACCCGCTCGCGGTCGCCCGTCTGCGTCACGCCCTCGCCGCAGGCGCGCGAGCGCGGCCTGCTCGGCGGCGACATCCTCCGCACGGGCTGGGACTTCGACCTGCGCATCAACCAGGGCGCCGGCGCGTTCGTCTGCGGCGAGTCGACGGCGCTGACCGCGTCGATCGAGGGCCGGCGCGGCATGCCGCGCGGCAAGCACATCCGCACGGTCGCGCACGGCCTCTGGGGCCAGCCGACCAACCTGAACAACGTCGAGAGCTACGCCAACGTGCCGTGGATCGTCAACCACGGCGCCGACGCCTTCGCCGCCATGGGCACCGCGACGAGCAAGGGGACGAAGATCTTCTCGCTCACCGGCAAGGTCGCGGAACACGGGCCTCGTCGAGGTGCCCATGGGCGCCACGCTGCGCGACGTGATCTTCGGCATCGGCGGCGGCGTGCGCGCCGGGTCACGAGTTCAAGGCCGTACAGCTCGGCGGGCCCGAGCGGCGGCTGCCTGCCCGCCGACCTGCTCGACGACGCCGATCGACTTCGAGAGCCTCACCGCCGCCGGCTCCATGATGGGCTCCGGCGGCATGGTCGTCGTCGACGACACGCACCTGCATGGTCGACTTCGCCAAGTTCTTCCTCAAGTTCACCGCCGAGGAGAGCTGCGGCAAGTGCGTGCCCTGCCGCATCGGCACGACAGCGCATGCTCGAGATCCTCGAGCGCATCTCCGCCGGCGAAGGCACCGTGGAGGACATCGAGCGCCTCGAGCAGCTCGCCGACGACGTCATGGAGGGGTCGCTCTGCCAGCTCGGCGGCAGCGCCCCGAACCCCGTGCTCACCACGCTGCGCTACTTCCGCGACGAGGTCATGGAGCACGTGGTGAACAAGCGCTGCCCGGCCAAGGTCTGCCGGCCGCTCATCCGCTACACCATCGACAAGGACGCCTGCACGGGCTGCCACGTCTGCTTCGACGCCTGCCCCGTCGGCGCCATCAGCGGCGAGCGTAAGGAGCTGCACGTCATCGACCAGAAGACTGTGCATCCAGTGCGACACCTGCCGCCAGGTGTGCAAGTTCGACGCCGTCCCCGTCGAGACCGGCGTACTCGCGGTGGCCGAAGGGAGGCAGCAGTGAGTCCCGCGCACCAAGGCCGCCGTCACGGTGATCGTCGACGGCCAGAAGCTCGCCGCCCAGCCGGGCGAGACCGTCCTCTCGGTCGCCCGCCGCGAGGGCATCGACATCCCCGCCCTCTGCCACGAGGAGGGCATGGCCGCCTGGGGCGCCTGCCGCCTCTGCCTCGTCGAGGTCAAGGGGCAGGCCAAGCTGCAGGCCGCCTGCACCACGTGGGTGAGCGAGGGCATGGTCGTCAAGACCGACACGCCGCGCATCCGGCAGAAGCGCGAGAGCTACCTCAAGATGTACCTGTCGGACCACGACAGCTACTGCGAGGCGCCCTGCTCGCACGCCTGCCCGACGCACATCGACATCCCCGCCTACATGGCGGCGCTCGAAGACGGCGACGCCGCCGGCGCCGCCGCGATCGTGCGCCGACGACCTGCCCTTCCCCGGCATCCTCGGCCGCGTCTGCCCGCGCTACTGCGAGCCGGTCTGCCGGCGCGGCGACGTCGACGATCCCGATCGCGATCTGCGACCTGCACCGCGCCGCCGCCGACCACTCCGTCGGCGTGCCTCGATCCCGGGCATGCCGAGCGGCCGGCGCGTCGCCGTCATCGGCGCCGGTCCGGCCGGCCTCTCGGCCGCCTGGTACCTCGTCGAGCGCGGCCACGAGGTCACGATCTACGACACCAACGAGAAGCCGGGCGGCTCGCTGCGCTACAGCATCCCCGAGTTCCGCCTGCCCGAGAAGGTGCTCGACCGCGAGCTCGAGCCCCTGTGGGAGGCCGGCGTCCGCTTCGTCGACGACACCGCCCTCGGCTACGAGGTCACCCTCGAGGGCCTGCTCGACGCGGGCTTCGACGCCGTGCTCGTCGGCATCGGCGCGTGGCAGACGCGCGAGCCCCAAGCTGCCCGGGCAGCGAAGCCGTCGTCGAGAGCCTCGAGCTGCTGCGCAAGGTCCGCGAGGGCAAGAAGGTCGCGCATCACCGACACGGTCGCCGTGATCGGCGACGGCACGGCCGCGCTTCGACGCGGCGCGGACCGCGCGCCGCCTGGGCGCCAAGTCGGTCACCGTCCTCGCCCCGCGCGACGCCGACGCACCTCGAGGCCGGCGCCCGCGACCTCGCCGCCGCCCTCGAGGAGGGCGTCAAGGTCGAGTTCGACGTCGCCGCCAAGAAGATCAAGCCTCGGCAAGACCGGACGGGCCCGCGGCGGTCGAGTGCGTGCGCCTCGGCCGCTCCAAGAGCCGCACGCGCGAGATGCAAGGACTCGCGCTTCGAGGTCGCCGGCCACGACGGTCATCTCGGCCGTCTCGTACGTGCCCGACCTCGGCGACTCGAGCGACGAGATGACCCTGTCGGCCTGGAACACGCTCGAGGCCAACTACTACACCGGGCGCACGCGCGACGCCGGCGTGTTCGCCGCCGGCGACGCCGTCACCGGCGCGCGCTCGGTGATCCACGCCGTCGCCGCCGGCAAGCGCTCGGCGCTCGCCATCGACGCCTGGCTGCGCGGCACCGACCTCGTCGAGCTCGAGGAGCAGCTGGCCGTCTACGCCGGCCAGCCCTACCTCGAGCAGCTCGCCGACGCCGCCAAGCTCGGCGACGCTGGGCGAGCGCCTCGCCGAGCGCAGCCCGGTCTGGCTCAAGATGGGCATCGCCGCCGAGCCGGCGAAGCGCGCCACCATGCCCAAGATGGGCAAGGCGCAGCGCACCGCCGGCTTCGACGAGGTCGAGAAGGGCTACTCGCTGGCCGCCGCCCGCGCCGAGGCGATGCGCTGCCTGCAGTGCGTCTGCCCTCGCACGGCGCCTGCGACCTGCAGAAGCTCGGCGTCGAGTACGCGTGACGAGCAACGACCTCGTCGGCCCCAGCGCCAAGGTGCGCTCGGTCGAGCCGCAGTACGAGCACCCCTTCATCCGGCGCGACATGGACCGCTGCATCGCCTGCGGGCGCTGCGTGCGCGTCTGCCGCGACGTCGCCGGCCCGGCCTGCTACGACTTCACGGGCCGCGGCTTCGCGATGAACGTCGACACGCCCTACGGCGAGGCCCTCCAGCTCGCCGACTGCATCACCTGCGGCCGCTGCGTCACCGCCTGCCCGACGGGAGCGCTCACCTTCAACGAGCGCGCCCTGCAGTCGTTCCGGGTCGACGAGTCGCGCTGCATCATGTGCGGCGAGTGCGTCAACGTCTGCCCGGTCGACGCTCTCAAGGAGACCAACCACTTCGAGCAGGCGCGCAGCCAGTGGCTCGAGCTGGTGGCCCAGGGCAGCAAGCTGGCCGGCGGCCACCGCATGTGCGCCGGCTGCGGCGCGCCGATCGTCGTCCGCCAGGTGCTCATGGGCACCTCCGACCCGGTCGTCGTCGAGCGCCGCCACCGGCTGCCTCGAGGTGTCGACCACGATCTACCCCTACACCTCGTGGAAGGGCAGCTTCATCCACACCGCCTTCGAGAACGCCGCGGCGACGCTGAGCGGCGTCGAGACCGCCTTCCGCGCCCTCAAGAAGAAGGGCGAGCTCGACGAGAACGTGAAGTTCATCGCCTTCGGCGGCGACGGCGGCACCTACGACATCGGCCTGCAGTCGCTCTCGGGCGCCATGGAGCGCGGCCACCAGATGCTCTACGTCTGCTACGACAACGGCGCCTACATGAACACCGGCTTCCAGCGCTCCGGCGCGACCCCGGTGGGCGCATGGACCACGACGAGCCCGGTCGGCAAGGAGCAGGCCGGCAAGCTGCAGAACCGCAAGAACCTCACCGACATCATGATCGCCCACGGTCTGGGCTACGTCGCTCAGGCCTCGCCGCACGACCCGCGCGACCTGGTGCGCAAGGCGGCGAAGGCGCTCGCCACGCCGGGCCCGAGCTTCCTCAACATCCTGGCGCCCTGCCCGCGCGGCTGGCGTTCGGACGGCGCCGAGAGCATCGAGCTCGCCCGCGAGGCGGTGAACACCTGCTACTGGCCGCTGTTCGAGGTCGAGGACGGCGAGTACCACCTCACCTACCGGCCCAAGGTGAAGGCCGAGCTCATCCCCTGGCTCAAGCGGCAGGGACGCTTCGCGCACCTCTTCAAGCCGGGCAACGAGGAGACCCTCGCGAACCTGCAGGCCTGGGTCGACAACGAGTGGGAGAAGATCCTGCGCAAGTGCGACGAGCCCCCGCAGACCGTCTGGGAGGAGCAGCTCGAGGCACACGGCTGCATGTACGTGCCGCAGGGCGAGCGCTGAGGACGCGGGCCGGCGTATGCTGACGCCGGCTACCAGCTGAACGAGGCGACGGGGCGGGCCTGAGGGCCCGCCCCGTCGCTCTCTCCGCTCCCGGCAGCCGCGGGGCGCGACGTCACGTCATGACGCCGCCCTTCCCGGGTACAGTCACTCCGTGGACCAGGTCGCCCCTCTCACCATCTTCACGATCGGGCATTCGACCCGCACGCTCGAGGAGCTTGCAGACGTGCTGCACGCCCACGGCGTCGCTCAGCTGATCGACATCCGCAGCGTGCCCTGGTCGCGGCACAACCCGCAGTTCAACCGCGACGTCCTTGCCGAGGCCCTTCCCTTCCGCGACATCGACTACGTGCACGACCGCGCGCTCGGTGGCTTCCGTCACACGACCGCCGGCTCGCCGAACAGCGGCCTCACCAGCGCCGCCTTCCGCGGCTTCGCGGACTACATGCAGACGAAGGAGTTCCGGAAGGCGCTCCGCGGGCTGATCCGGATGGCGCGACGCAAGCCGACCGCCATCATGTGCGCGGAGGGCAACCCCTTCCGCTGTCACCGCCGCCTCGTTGCCGACGCCCTCGTCGTCAGCGGTGTCCGCGTGCTCCACATCGCCTCGGCCGCCTCGGCGCGTCCGCACGAGCTGAGCGAGCTGGCGGTCGTCCGCGATGGAGTCGTGACCTACCCGCCGCCCGACGAGCGGGAGCTGCGCCTGTTTGCTTGAGAAGGCTCAGCGCAGCACAGTGCGCAGGTAGGAGACCCACGAGCTCAGGTGCCGGCCGTCACCTCGTAGCGCAGCCAGACCACGCCGCCGTCGAGCCGCTGCACGTCCGCCAGAGTGAAGGCGCTGTCCCGTGCCCCGCCGGCGCCCCAGTCGAAGGCGGACGCGTCGCCGCCCACGACCAGCGGCTGCACCATGAGACTGACCTCGTGGACGAGGCCCTCCCGCAGGAGTGCGCCGGAGAGCGCGCCGCCGCTGTCGACACGAACGCGGGTGACGCCGCGCGCGGAGGCGAGAAGCTCGAGAGCGGCGCGCAGGTCGACGCGCTCGTCGCCGGCGACGAGCGCGTCGCATCCGGCGCGCCCCACCTCGTCGATGTACGCGCCCGGCGTCGCGCGGCTCACCAGGGCGACCGGATCGCGCCAGAACTGCCCGAAGCTCTTGAGGGCGCGCCAGTTGCGCACCCTGCCGCGCGAGTCCACGACGGCGAGGATCTGACGCGCCGTCGCCGCGACCTCCGGCGCCGGCGCCCCGGGGTCGTCCGGCACATACTCCGGCGCCTGCACGATCGTGTCGGCGCCGGTGAGCATGCAATCGGCGCCCCATCCGGCCACCACGCCGTAGAACTGGCCCATGTCGACGTCGAAGCCGGCCGTGCGGCCGTCGAGGCTGACGGCGGTGTGTACCAGCACGCGAGGCGGCATCTCATCCTCCGGTCCGCTTAGGGCGGCGCGCAGTCTAGCATGCGCGGCGGACGTGTACGCAGGCTCGCGGCGAGCGCAGCATCATATCTGGTAGGCTCGCCGCGAGCGCAGCGTCACCGAGGAGCCGCCGTGAGAGAGGTCACCGTCGCCGCCGTCCAGTTCCCCTGCGTGTGGGACGCGGAGGCCAACGTCGAGAACGCCCTCCGCCTCACGCGCGAGGCCGCGGAGGCCGGCGCCCACATCGTCTGCCTGCAGGAGCTCTTCGAGACCCCCTATTTCTGCACCGCGCAGGACCCGAAGTTCTTCGCGCTGGCCCGGCCGATCGAGGGCCATCCCACCATCGCTCGCTTTCGGGAGCTCTGTCGCGAGCTCGGCGTGGTCGTCCCGGTCAATGTGTTCGAGCGCGACCGCCGCGTCTTCTTCAACACGGTCGCGGTCGTCGACGCCGACGGCTCGGTCCTCGGTATCTACCGCAAGAGTCACATCCCCGACGATCCCGGCTACCTCGAGAAGTACTACTTCAGTCCGGGCGACACCGGGTTCCGCGTCTGGGACACGAGACACGGACGTGTCGGGGTGGGCATCTGCTGGGACCAGTGGTATCCGGAGTGCGCCCGTGTGATGGCGCTCAAGGGCGCCGAGCTCCTGCTGTATCCGACCTGCATCGGCGACGAGCCCGTCGACTACTTCGAGCCCGACATCAGCGACCACTGGGAGCTCACGATGCGCGGCCACGCCGCGGCCAACGTGATGCCGGTCGTGGCCGCCAACCGCGTCGGCAGCGAGGACGGCCCTCATGGGAAGCAGACCTACTGGGGATCGTCCTTCATCGCGGGACAGCGCGGCGAGCTGCTGGCGCAGGCGCCGCGCGAGGGCGAGGCCATCGTCACCGCGACCTTCGACCTGGACGCCTGCGAGTTCCGGCGGCGCGAGATGACGCTCTTCCGTGACCGCCGCGTCGATCTGTACGGCGACCTGCTGCGGCTGAGCTAGGCGGCGGACTCACCGGTCCGCTCCGAGTCCTCCCGGCCTAGGCCGCGGACTCACCGGTGCGACCCGCTTCGTCGGCCGGCACCTCGGGGCAGTTGTCCCCGAAGCAGCCGAGGGTGGGACCGGCCTCGACCGGGCGGAGCGGGGCAACGTCCGCTGCGGCCGCGGTGACGGCCGGCCCGCCGCCCTCGGCCGCCGCCCCCTCGAAGGTCGCCGCCACCGAGGGAGCCGCCCGCTCGTGCCGCCGGGCCGCCGCCAGCAGCGGCACGCCGGCGGCCTGCGCGACGCCGCCGATGAGCCAGGCGAACGGGATCGACACCGCCGTCGAGACGTAGCCGAGCCCAAGCTGGCCGGCCGTGTTGCCGGCATCGCCGAAGAGCGCGTCGAGCGAGATGATCGTGGCACGCTCCGACGACGGGATGCGGTCGTTGATCCATCCCTGCTTGATCGGGATGTACAGGCCCCAGGCGAAGGCCGAGACGAGGTACAGAGGGACCGCGACCCAGAAGCTCTGGATGAGCGCCGCGCCCACCACGACGACGCTCGAGACCACCACCGTGGCGATGAGCACCGTGCCGCGGTCGGGCACGCGCCGCCCGACTCGGCCGACGACGGCGTTGCCGGCGATCTGCGTGAGGCCCACCAGCCCGGCGATCACCCCCGTCACCCACACGAGGTCCCGGCCGAGCAGGTCGAGGAAGTACTTCTGCCAGGAGTAGAACCCGTACATCAGGAAGACGCCCTGGACGAGGCTGGCGAACATGACGTAGCGCACGACACGGTCGCGCAGCCCGTAGGTGACGCCGGCGCGGGCGATGCGCCGCGTCTCGCGGCCGAAGGTGGCGAGACGCAGCGGCCGCCCGCGGAACCCGAGGTCGCGCATACCCCATAGACCCAGCGCGAAGGCGGGCACCAGGACCGCAGCGCGCACCACGTAGGGGATCCACAGACCCAGCTGTCCGAGCAGGCCGCCGGCCACCGTGCCGATCAGCATGAACAGACCGAAGACCATGCCGTAGCGCGCGAAGATGGGATCGAGCTTGCCCTCGTAGCCGACGGCGCCGAGGGCGTCGACCATCCACGCATCCACAGCCCCCGTGTAGAAGGTGTAGCCCAGCCCGAGCACGACCGACGCGAGAGCGAACGGCACGGTGCCCGCGCCCATCGCCCAGAACCACACGTAGAGCAGGGTCGAGGCGATGAGGATGCCCACCGAGAGCAGGTAGGACGCGCGCCGGCCGAGCGTGTCGGCGATGACGCCGGTCGGGACCTCGAAGAACACCTGGGCCACGGTGAAGGCCGCGTTCACCACCATGATCTGGAAGATGTCGAGGCCGACCTCGAGCAGAAAGAGGGTGTTGACCCCCCAGATCAGCGACTGCGCGAGCGTCGTGGTGGCGCCGATGGCGAGATAGGTGCGGATGATGCGGCGCGCGGTCATGCTGCGGTCTTTCCGCCGCGCGCCGCTTCTTACGCACGCCGCGCCGCGGGCGGCGGGGCACCCGCCGGCTACTTCCCGGCGCCCATCCCGTACTCGTCGAGCAGCCCGGCCACCTCGTCCGAGAGCCGGGCCTGCCACTTCTCCCTGCCCGGCTCGACCAGATGCAGCAGGTCGTAGTAGTCCTCGTTGGGGAGACCGAGCTCGTCGAGGAAGCTCAGATAGGGGACACCGTAGGACCGGGCGACCCGCTCCGCGTCGTCGGCGTACTGCTCGCGCGGCGCGTCGAAACGGTCGCCGATGAGCGCCAGGTCCATCGGCAGCTCCAGGATCGCCACGCGGAAGCCTTTCGCCTGCGCATCCTCGATGAGCAGCTCGAGCTGCTCGAGGTTGGCTTTGTAGTTCTCGCGAAAGCGCGGATAGGTCTCACTCAGCCAGCGCGCGACGAGCTCCTCCTTCTCGGCAGGCGTCTTCACGTGCGTCACCGAGTAGCGATGCTCGAGCTTGGTCTGCCCGGCGAGGCGGGCGACATCCTCCGGAGGAAGGGGCTTGTCGAGCCTTCCCGGGGCGACGTCGGAGGTGTAGCGGCCGATGCTGACGCCGACGAGGAGGAGCGTCGGGGTGTTCGTCTTCATGACCTTCACGAGCCGGCGGTCGTCCAGGAAGGTCTCGTTGGTCGACCCCAGGTCGGTCGCACGGCAGCGCGGTCCGCCCGCCTCCCTGATCGCCTGCGACCAGGCGGCGTTGCCGACGACGCACTCGCGCGCGGACGAGCCGCCGAGGAGGTAGACGACCGGTGCGGAGGGGTCCGCCGGATGGGCCGCCGGAGCCGAGCCGGACGGCGCCGGCTCTGGTGACAGCCCGGGGTCGGTGGGCGGGCCCGACGTCGGCGATGCCGACGTCCCGCCCGCCCCGCAGGCGGAGATGGCCAGCGCAAGTCCGGTCGCCAGCATCAGCACCACACAGACGGCGAGGATGGATCGATGAGCTTCTCCGGCGGATCGAGGAGGCGGAAGCGGTCGCTTGATCTGCAGTCCAGGCACGTCCGGAGTCTACCCGCCCGCGCGCGACGGAGCAGCCCGGTGGCGGTGCCGCATCGACGAGGGGCAGCGCGGGTTCGTTCGAGGGGACGGCCGGCGCGGGAGCGGCTTCCCGAGACGATAGCGCGGCGGCGGGCGGCGGACCCCCGACGCCGAAGCGGCTGACTGAAGACGGCGGCGGGCGGCGGCCGTACCGGCCGCCGCCCGCCGCCGCATCGTTCAGCCCGCGGCGTCCTTCACGGTCACGGAACCGCGTCGATCACCACGGTGCACCACTTCCACGAGGGCTCGACGTTGCCGACCGCGTCGACCGAGTAGAAGCGGATCCAGTGGGTGCCGTCGTTCTGCCCGCCGCCGAGCGCCGGGATCACGACCCTGTCGCCGATCATCCACATCCCGTTGTCGATGCTGAAGTACGTCCAGCCCGGCCCGGAATGCGGATCGTTGAGCGTCAGATGGACTGTGACATCGGTGGCATGCGGCAATCCGTCGCTGTCGTGGGTCGTTGTCGGCGGTGCGCCGTCGAGCCGGACCACGACCGTCGCCGGCTGGCTGGCGTTCCCGAGGCCGTCGATGGCCCGCACCCACATGGTGCGCTCGCCGCTGCCGCCGCCTCGCTTCCACGTCTGCAGCACATACGACGACCCGACCTGCCACGGCCCGTCCTCAGCCGCGGCGTACTCGATATGGTCAACCACGTTGCATCCCGCGTCGAGCGCCGAGAGATGGACCGTGACCGGGCCACGCCGCCACAGACCGGGATCATCGTCGGAGACGACCGGCCCGGTGGTGTCGATCCTGACCTGCACGCCGGTCGTCGCGCCAACGTTCCCAGCGAAGTCCACGGCGCGCACCACGACGCTGTGCGCGCCGTCGTTCGAGTGGTCGGAGGGTGCCGCAACGGTGACGTGATCGCCGTGTCGCCACACTCCCCCGTCGATCCTGTACTCGTACTCTTCGACGCCGCTCTGGCCGTCGCTCGCCGAGAAGGTGAGCTCCACAGGCGTCGCGTGCCAGGCACCGTCCGCCCCGGTCACGTTGGGCGCCGTCGGCGGCGACGTGTCGTACTCGGTGCCGAGGGCCGCGTCGATCCCCGTCACCACTTCGCCCTCGGCGACGGTGATCTCATCGGCATCCTCAGGGATGGACCGGTTGTCCCAGAACTCCCCGGCGAAGCCGGAGCCCGAGTAAGGTGTGCCGAAGGTCACCACGTAAGTCCCCGGCGAAAGAGGAGCCAACGTGTACGCTCCGTCCGCGTCGGTCTCGAGGTCGGTGAACTCCCAGTACCAGCCGGCCTCGTCCGACCCGGTGGCCACAGTGACGCCACAGCCGGCCACGGGCTGCCCGGACGTGTCGGTGACCGTGCCCGAGATGCTCGCTCCCACCGGGAGGACCAAGTCGACCTGCGTGGTCTCCTCGCTCACCACCTCCACGTCCTCGACCGAGGACCCCCCGTACTGGGGACCGGCGGGACCGGCCGTGACCCGGTACGTGCCGGGCGACGGCCAGTCGATGCGCCACGCGCCGTCCCCGTCCGTAGTCGTCTGCGAGTAGCCGTCGTCGAGCCGCACGTAGCGGTCCGCGACCTCGTCCCAGATGGCCAGCTCGACCGGCGCGCCTGCTATCGGGTCGCCGCCCGCGTTGCGGACGGTCCCCCCGATCGCCGTCCCGGCGGCCTCGAGCTGGATGTCGATGTCGTAGACCTCCTCGCGCGGGGCCAGAACGAGCGGTGTGGCGCTGAACTGCGAGGTGGCGCCATCCCAGAACTTGCGAGAGAGCCCGACCTCGCGGCCGTCTGCCTCGACGAGGTACGTACCGCCCGGCAGGTTGCCCAGCTGGTAGTAGCCGTCCCCCCAGGTCCAGAACTCGTAGACCTGGTCCCAGCCCCACTCGTTCTCCGTCCACACCCTCACGGGGACATTCGGCAGCGGGTCGCCATCGGCGCCTGTCAAGTGGCCGAAGATCATGGCCGAGCGCTGCATCAGGACATTGCCGAGGTTCGTCGTCTGGCCGGCGACGATCGTCACCGGGGTCGCGTGCTCGATGTCGGGCTGGTCGTGCCAGGCCTCCTGCACGTAGGAGCCCGTCCAGCACGAGAAGTCGAGGCGGTACTCGCCGGGCGCGAGATTCGACCCGTGCATGTAACCGTCGGTCCCGTCGCCGGTCGCGTACCCGGCGTACCGCTGCCACGAGCCACCGTCGGGTCCGGCATCCGGCAACCAGGTCCACACGCCGATCTCCATCGGGAAGGCGAACGACAGCGGGATGAACGATTCATCGTCGAGTAGCCGCCCGGCGAGGTTGCCGCCGAGGTCGAGCACCGGGTCGACGGTGCGCGTCTCGCCCGGCGCCAGATCGAGGTCGGTGCCGGCGCCAACGACGAGGGCGCCGTCGAAGACCTCGGCGGCCCACGTGCCGGGCTCGCCGGTGTCTTCGAGCCTCAGCTGGTACGTGCGCGCAGGCAGACCGGCGAAGCGGAAGTAGCCGTCGCCGTCGGTGAACATGCGTTCCTCGTTGTCGAGTTGGAACTGCGCCCACTCCCCTACCCGCCTCTCGATAGTAGAGGATGGCCTCGATGCCCGAGAGCGGGTTCGCCGAACCGTCCGTCACGTGGCCCTCGATGACGCAGGCCTGCTCGAGGGCGGCATCGACTTGCGTCGTGCCGCCCGCCGTCACCGCCACGTCCTGCCCGGACCAGGCGTCCGGCGCGTTCTCGAACCACTCGCCGGCGTAGGCGCCGCTTCCGTCCCAGAACCGCACGCGGTAGGAGCCGGCGGCGAGACCGCCGACGTCGTAGTGCCCCTCGGCGTCGGTCTGGCCGCCGGTGAACTGCTCCCAGTCGCCCCAGTCGTCACGCCAGCGGGCGATGGTGACCTCGATGTTCTCGAGCGCGCCGCCGCCGGCCGCCGTCACCGTGCCGGCGATGTGGGCGCCCTCGGCGAGCACGACGCGCCCGACGTTGTACCGCCGGTCGGCGCGCACCTCGACGGGCGTGGCCTCGGCCTCAGTCTGAGCGTCGTTGTACCACTCGCCGACGCACCGGCCGTTCTGGTCCTCAAAGTGGATGGCTGTCGGCCTCGTCTGCAGCCCGGCGGACGAGAACTCACCGCGCTCGTCCGTGTAGGTCTCCTCGTACCACTCCCACCAGCTGCCCTCCTCGCCGCGGTCGACCCAGCCGTGGAACGACACCTGGACGTTCGTCAGCGGGTCGCCGTTCTCGTCGACCACCTGACCGTAGATGCCTCCACCACGTTCGAGCACCGGGTCGGCCCACTCCGTGCCGCCGGCGGTGACGTTGAGGTCGATGCCCTCGCCGGAGTTGAGCGCGTCCTCGTAGACCTGGACCGCGTAGACGCCGTTCGGGTCGCGCAGCTCGATCTGATATCTGCCTGCCGCAAGGCCGTCCAGTGAGAAGAACCCGGTCTCGTCGGCCTGCGTGCCCCAGCCCCAGCGCCATTGTTCTTCGACGTCATCGCCCATGAAGCGGCAGGCGGAGACATCGATCCCGGGATCGGGTTGCCCTCGGTGTCGCGGACGACGCCGGCGATGTGGCCGGCCGGCGCCAGCGACGCGTCGACCGGCGTCGTCTGCGCCCCGGACACGGGCACGTCCGTCGCCCAGTCGTAGAGCGTGTCGTCGTACCACTCGGTGGCCCAGTCTGCATCGGGATCGCGGAAGCCGACGCGGTAGGCGCCGGGGGCCAAGCCCGTGATGATGTAGTCGCCGCCGGCGTCGGTCGTCGCCAGCGGCCCGCTGTCCTGCCAGCCTCCGAAGTCCCAGCCGGCCCAGTACGCGACGCTCACCTCGATGCCCTCGAGAGGACTGTGACTGTCGTCGGCCTCGACGTGGCCGGCGATCCCGCCGGACGCGGCGAGCGTCGCGTCGCACACGAAGTTCTGTCCGGGGACGAGAGGCACCGTGTCCGCCTCCCAGTCCCAGCGCTTGTCGTCCCAGTACTCCGAGACCCACGTCGAGGCCCCGTCGAACCACACCCGGTAGTCGCCCGCCGCCAGGGGGCCGAGTGTGTACTGGCCGAAGGCATTGGTCGTCGCGAAACGAACGCCCGGCCAGCCCCCGGAGTTGTCCTGTCCGAAGGCGGTGACCTCGACACCGGCGAGGGGCAGGCCGCCCTCATCCCGCACGACGCCGCCGACGAAGGCGCCGACCTCCAGCTCGGCGTCGATGAAGTCGGCGTTCGCACCCGGCCAGATGCTGACCGGGTGGGCGCTGGTCCAGAACGGCTGGCGGTCCCAGAACTGGTCGGCGTAGACGGGTGTCGTTCTCGTGTCGCGGAAGTGGAAGCGGAACTGTCCGGGGGTCAATCCGGTGGCCTCCCAGGCACCGCCCGGTCCCGAGTAGCACTCGCGGGTCCCGACCCAGTCCTGTTGCGCGTCGGACCAGCGGAAGACGTCGATGCGGATGCCCTCGACGGGCGCGCCGCCGGCGCCTGTCACGATGCCGGCGGCGCGCCCGGCGCTCTGCAGCACGGCGTTCACGAAGTTCGCGTTCTGGTCCTCGCTGAGCCAGACGGCGTCCGCCTCGTCGATGCCCGCGGCGATCTTGTTGGCCCACCACTCACTCGCGTAACGGCCGAGCGGGTCGGAGAACTGCACCTTGTACCAGCCCGAGCCCGGCGTCGGCACGGAGTACGCGCCGACCACGTCGGAGAGGTCCATGCCGAGCCAGACGTACGGAGACACGCCGTCCGGCGAGCGCCAGAGGTCGACCCGGGCGCTGTCGATCGGGACGACGAACTCGTCCCGAATGACGCCGCCCATGCTGCCCGCGGCGAGGGCCGGCGCGACGAAGACGGCGCCGGCCACGAGCAGCAACAGCAGGAGCACGCTGGAGCGCACGACCCAGCCGGCACGGTAACGTGCGGCGCAGGGGCCCGGGACGGACAAGAACGATGCCGCGCGAACGCGACCGGACCGGTGATGCATAGCCGACCTCCCCCAAGGCGCCGCCTCGCGGCGGCACTGGCTTATCACCACTGACGGTCCCCTTCGGAGCCGTCACCGCATTGTAGGCTCGTCGTAGTCGAAAGGACAGGATGCCGCGCCCGTCGCAGTCTCGGGCGTCTCCCCTCACGGCAACGGCTTCGACACGCCGGTCCGAGCTCCTTGGGCGCTCACGTACCGGGAGAACGGCAGGTCTCTCGCCCTACTCCTCGACCAGTTGAGCGAGCTGAGGCGGCGTGACGCCCCGCTTGACGAGGCGGCGCGACACCTTCTGCGGCACGAGCTGGATGAAGCAGGAGTCGTAGCGCCAGCGCCGCCAGGCGCCGTCCAGGCGGACGACGACCTCGTCGCCTTCGATGCGCAGTGGGACGCCGCGCTTCGCCGCCTCGGCGGCGACGAACGGCGCCAAGTGCTCGCTCCACTCGGCCGGCGTGATCTCCTCGAGCACGTTGCCGTGGTACTGCCGCGGGTCCAGCCGGCCCTCCGGGTCGAACACGAACACACGCCCGGCCGCGGCGCCGGACATGAAGAACTTGCCGAAGTAGGGCCGCGCGCGCAGGCGCAGCTCGCCGCGTTCGTCCGGCTTGTCGAAGCCCATCACCACGTGCAGCGAGTTCTCCCCGCCGCTCATGAGGTACTCGAAGGCGTACTCGTTCGGCATGCCGAAGTGGATCGACTTGAAGCCCTGGGCCGGCGTCTCGCCGTCCTCCTCGAGCACCTTGTTCTGGCCGGCGACCGCGAAGCGAGAGCCCGAGTCCCACACGTTGAAGATACCGCCGTGCGCGGCGTAGCAGCAGGTGTTGAGGGCGTCCTGGAGGATGAAGAGGCCGCCGCTCGCCGCCTTCATGCCGACGTGGCACTGGCCCTGGCCGTAGAGCCAGATCTCAGCGCCCTCGAGCAACGCCCCGAGGAAGTCGCCGACCTCACGGCCGAAGAGCTCGAGGACGACGCCGGTCGCCGGTCGGCCGCCGGCGTCGGCGAGGTTCGTGCCGATGTAGCGGGGGCCGCCGACGAAGCCGAAGCCCAGGATGTTGCGCCAGCCCTGCCGGACGGCCTCGCTGACGAAGCCGGCGGCGCAGTCGAGGCCAAAGGCCTCGCTGGCGAAGCCGGCGAAGTCGATCACAAGCACGTCGCTGGCGGCGTCCAGGGGCGGCAGCAGGTCGTCCCGAGTGGCGGCCGTGAGGCGGCCCCAGACGCCCGCGTCACGCGCCGGGTCGCGGGCCGCCGCCGGCCCAGCGCCACCGGCCGCCTCTCTGTCCTTCTGCCGCGCGTCCGAAGGTGGACCGTCGTCAAAGGCGAGCTGCCCCGTGCACGCCCGATGCTGTGCCTCGTGCAGCGGCAGGACGGCGTCGAGCACGCGGAAGATGCCGCCTTCCGGCGCGCCGCCCGCGTCCCTGCCGCCGTCCGTCAGGTACTCGATCGTCGAGAGCGCCTTGCCGCCCAGGTCGCTGAAGGCGACGCGCTTGCGCAGCTCGGCCAGCAGGCGCAGGGCCGCGGCGCGCTCTGCGGAGCCGCGCGCCGCGAAGCCGGGCAGAGCCTGCTCGCAGAGCCAGCGATACGAGTCGCCGGTCAGACCGGCGAGGCGGCCGAGCGTCAGCTCGACGAGCCGGCCCCCCGCCTCGGGGAGCTGGTCGTCGGGACCCAGAAAGCGCCGCGCCGGATCGGCGGCGGCCAGCGCCCGCGGCAGCGCAGCCGCCAGCTCGTCGAGCAGACCCACGACCTCGGCGCGCCACCCGGCCTCGACCTCGTCCTCGGCCAGAGGCCGTCCGAGGTCGGTCTTCGTGCCGGCGCGCCTCACCGCGAGCTCCTCGCCGAACCGGTTGACGAACTCGATGCCGCCGTCGCCCGGCGTCAGGAAGGCCTCGACCACGCCGCCGAACTCGCCGCGCCCCGGATTGCCCCCGGGCCGCATGTTGAAGCGCAGGTCGTGGCCCGCGTCCTTGAGCACGCCCTGGTGGTGGAGCGCGCGCAGCATGGCGTCGGCGATCTTGGCCTCGCTGCCGTTCGCCACCGCCTGCACGCCGCCCTCGGCCGTGTCGACGGTGACCACGAGCTCGTGAGGACGGAGGAACTTGATGTCCATGTTCTCGCGGAAGCCGACGCGCCGCCTCGACTGTTGCCCGTCGAGGGCCGGCCGTGACTCCACGATGGTGAACTTGTACGGACCCGTCGGAGTGAGCTGGATGTAGTCGAGCGACAGCAGCCGGAAGAGTCGCTGGCGCTCCTCGTCCATGCCCTCCAGATCAAGGCCTGTGATGGGCGACACCACTTGGGAGGCCTCCTCGGTGGAGAGGCCGAGCACGCGTCGCGTGAAGTCGATGAGGTACGCCGCGTACTCGGTGTCGGTGAGCGCCTTGCGGTCGTAGACCGAGTCGCCTTCGTAGAGCTCGTGACCCTCGCCCATCGTGGGATCGGTGTGGACGTAGCCATACTCGCGCAGGAAGGGCGAGGTCGAGTCGACGCCGACCTGCTCGCCGTTGTGCATGAGCAGGACGTTGTAGGCCTTGAAGGGATGGGCCCCCGCGGGGTTGCCCCGGCCCTCGGCGTCGATCGCCGGGGAGTTCGTCGGGTAGCGGTGGTGCATGCCCCAGATGTGAGCGTGGAGGGCGGTGGTCGTGCGGGGGCGGCCGAGCGCGGTGACGGCGACGCCGCCACGCTCGGCCGCCCCCGGGTACCGCGCCCAGAACCGCTCGAAGTCGATGTACTCCGGGATGGTGTGCGTCCAGCCCGAGATCTTCACCGCGCCGAGGTCCTGGCCCATCGAGACGATGTAGCCGCCGCGCTTGGCGGCGTACTTGCCGGCCGGCGAGCCCGGCTCGGCGTGCGTGCGGTAGTAGCGCGAGTCGACGATGTGACCGAGCACGGTGAAGTACTCCTCGCGCACGTCGGTGAGGAAGGCCGCGAGACGGCCGGCGGCGGCGATCGGGCCGTGGCGCCGGCCATCGCGGCCGCGCCTCCGGGCCGGCCGGCGTAGCCGAGCCGGCCTCCAGCGCGTCCAGCGCCGCGAGCAGCTCGGCGTCGTCCAGGTCGCCGTACTTCGTGCGCCGCTGCAACCACTGGTCGCCGGCCAGCAGGCGGCGCCCGTACGCGGCGACCGCCGCCGGTTCGATCTCCACGAAGAACAGGTGGAAGTCGCCGGGGTCCTCGCGCAGATCGGCCAGGCGCCAGCCCTCGGGCGCCGCGTAGCGCTCCCGCACGGGCAGGCGGAACTCCTCGATCTGCGCCCGGACCTCCGCGAGCGGCACCTCGGCGCCCTCCGCGTCGAGGAAGCGGCAGCCGCCGAAATGGCCCAGAATGCGCTGCAGCGTCTCGGCCCGGTCGGGCCCGATGGTGTTCACCACGACGGCCGTCGCCTCGCGCACGGCCGGCGGCGCGAAGCCGGCGAAGTCGATCCCGCCGCCGCGGTTGTTGCCGCCGTTGTACGAGAGCCGGGCCGCCTCCCAGATGGCGTCGACCGTGACCGGCTCGCTCACCGCGAGCGAGCCGACGCGGCAGGAGTCGTGCTCGGGCTGCGGCGGCGAGGCGGAGGACGCGGCCGGCGGACCGTCGTCCCCGGCCGCGTCCTCCGCCTCCGGCCACTCCGGCAGATCCAGCAGGTCTGTCCGTCCGCGCAACAGGCGGATGTCGTCGATCAGGTCGTCCGGCCTCGCCACGCTGCCGTCCCCGTCCAGCGCACCGCTCTCGCGGTTCAGCGCGTCGACGAGCACGGCCAGCTTCGCGAGGTTGAGCACGCCCCAGTTGTGGAAGCGGGCCTTCATGAGCTCCGGATCGTTCTGGACCATGAGCTCCTGCTTGGTCGTGATGCCTCCTCGCGGGCAGTCCAGGTGGCAGTTGCCGCACTGCGTACAGCCGAAGGCCACCGCTTTGCCGATACTGCCTTCGAGCAATCCGTCCGCCCCCGCGATCAGCACCTTCAGCATGTCGAGCTCGCCGCGCAGCCCGCCCGACGCGAACAAGCGCGTCCCTCCCTGGGCTCCGAACGGAACCCCGTTCAGGTCGCGGATCGGGCGCAGCTCACCGCTGCCGTCCAGGTCCACCTTCTCGCCGAGCAGGGCGTGATGCGTGTGGAGGATCGTCCGGAAGATGTCGGGCCAGCCCACGTGCGACGAGTCGGCGTGGTAGTTGCCCGACCCCCCGAGCCCGGCGTCGACGAGCAGGTAGTCGACGACGAAGTTGCTCCACATTCCCGCCGCCACGTACTTCGTGTAGGTGGAGCCCGTGATCTTGATGCCGCAGTGGTTGTGGTAGAGGAGCCACAGCCAGACCTCGGCCGGCATGTCCTCGATGGAGTAGATGTCGTGCTTGGGGTCGGGGCTCAGCGCGTCCGTGCCTACCGGGATGTTGCGCGCCTTCGCGACGGTCGGCGTCACCTTGGCGCCGGCGAGACGGCCGCCCTTGCCGGGCTTGGCGCCCTGGTTGATCTTGATCTCGACGTCGCGCACCTTGCGCAGGTCGGCGCCGGTGAGGCCGAAATGACCGGAGGCGGCCTGGAGGCTCTCCCACTTCATGTCCTCATCGGAGGAGAGCCGCAACGGGCCGCCCTCGCCCGACGACGTCATGCTCAGGCCGGCGCTGCCCTCGACGCGGGCCACGAGGAACTCCTCGCTGGCCGCGCCCAACGAGGTCGACGCGTGCGAGACCGGGCTGTGCCAGATCGGCTCGCGGATGCCGAGGCCGGCGAGCACGAAGGCCGCCACGCGGCTCGCGCTTGAGGACGACGGCGCCGTCGGCGGAGGCGCGCAGCACGGCGGCGCCGTGCGCGCCGTGGCCGACGGCGCTGAGCTCCGTGTCACAGACCGAGCCGTCGGCGGCGACGGCGCGCAGCAGCAGTGCGGCCTCTTCGAGCGCGGGCATGCCCTCAGCCCGGTCCTCGCCGCGCTCCGGCCGGCGTGTCGTCGCCCGGCTCGCGCCCACGCCCCAGCACGGCCTCGCTCACGGGGTGGCCATGGCCGAACCGCACCTCGAACCCGCCGCGCTCGTCGGCCTCGAAGCGGGCCAGGGCCGGGCGGTCCGGCGCCGCGTGCAGCGACACGCTGGCACGCGGCGCCGCGGCGCCCGGCCGCAGGAATCCGCGCGGCACGGCCAGCGAGATGTAGTCGAGCTGGGCGGGATCGCGGCGCAGCCGCTCCAGCGCCCAGGCCACGCTTTCCCGCGAGAGCTTCAGCTTGACCCGGTCGAGAGAGTACGGGCCCTGGTCGCCCGTTATGAAGAAGTCGTCGAGCTCCGGCGTCTGGCCCGCCGCCATCCTGTAGATGACTTCGAGGAAGTCGGCGTTGAGCGCGCGGCTCGAGTTGCCCAGGTGGTAGTTGCCGTCGCGCTGCGCCAGCACGCGGGCCGCGTTCACGAGCGGCAGGTCGAGACGCAGCTCGCGCAGCATCGTCGAGACGAGGTAGCGGCGGCGGACGGGCGCCGGCACGGGCTCTGCCCGGACCCGGCGCCGGTTCAGGGCGGCGTTCTCGGCCGCGAACGCGTCATCCGGGAGTCCGTCGACCTCCCTGACCCAGTCCTCGGTCATCGTGACCGCCATCGTGTTGCCCGACGTCTTCTGCACGTCGTCGATGCCCATGCAGCTCAGGAAGTCGAGGATGCTGTGCTGCCAGCACGTGAGCGTGCAGGTCGCCATCTCGGCGAGGTCGGCCGACGAGGCGGCCGCGAGGGCGGCGTCCACGACCGCCGCCGGGGCAGATCCCGCGACGACGTCCACGAGGTCCGGCGCGAGTGCGATGGCGGCGGCGTGCGTCATCGCGCCGCCGTTCGCGCCGAGCAGGACCGCCTCGTAGACCGACGCCGCGGAGGCGTGCGAGTCGCTGTCGCCGCCGGCCGAGACGAGCTGCACGCGGGCGCGCAGCAGGCGGTCCTTGAGAAAGGCGTCGACGCGCGGCACGAGCCGGTACGACTTGCGCGCGCCACTGTGCACGTGCACGAGGGCGACGTGGTCGAGCCCGGCGGCCGCCTCGAGGCGCGACCAGAACGCGGCGCCGTCGTGGCGCAGCCAAACGGAGAGCAGCAGGTGCGGGCCGAGGGCGCGGACCGCGGAGGCCGCTCGCTCGAGCGCCTCCGCCCCGCCCTCGGCCCACAGCGCGTCGCCGTCCAGCTCGACGATACGTGCGGCCGCGAGCAGGGCGCGAAGAGCTTCGCCGTCGCGCCCCTCCGCGTACTCCTCGTCATCCGCAAGGCCGTCGCCGCTTCGCTCGACGCCCGCCGGCCGGCGTGCGATCAGTGCGACCTCCGCCGGTCCGAGCCTGACCATCACGTGCGGGGCGAAGGGCCACAGCCGCTCGGCGTGTCGCAGGTACTTGCCGGCGTCGAGAACGACCAGGGTGCGCGTGCGGATGTCGTGGGCCTCGTCGGCCGCGGCGGCGGCCTCGAGGTAGGCGACCTCCATCGCGCACCCCTCGGCGAAGGGCAGCGGCCCGACCACGATCGGCATGTCGAGGCGGATCGAGCGCAGCTCGAGGAGCTCGCGTCCCTCCCGCTGCCGGAAGACGACCGCCGGCTGCTTGCGGACGATGTCCCAGGCCGTCGAGAACTCCTCGCGGAGGCCGTCGTTGGCGGGATGGGTGATGGCGGCGTGCGAGAAGTACGAGCGCCAGTAGCCGTGGTGCCACGCCGAGCCCACCGTCAACGGCTCGCGGCGGAAGCGCTCCTTGAGCAGCTTGTCGATGTCGAAGGCCGTGATCTCGAGCTCCGGCAGAGCGCGCGCCGGACGCGCGTAGGCGTCCAGGAAGAGGCGTGCGCGACGTGCGCGGTCGAGCGACCAGAACTCGTCGCCCGCGATGCCCGCACGCTCCAGCAGGTGATCGACCAGCGCCGCCGTCCGTTCGCGGTCGGCGACGCGCGGGTTGGACGGCTCGACGACGAAGATCAGCACCTGCTCCCAGTCGTCGAGCCGTGCGTCCGCGCCGTTGCCGCCGCCCGCCCCGGAGGTCGCTATCGCCTGCAGCTCGTTGGCGATGCGGGTCACGTGGCCGCCTCCGGCATCGCGGGCCCGTCGAAGGCGGCCACGGCCTCGAGCCAGGCGGGCGCGGGCTGCTCGAGCACGCGCAGGGTCTGCCCGCCGTTGAGCTTGTTCGCCGGGCAGACCTCGACGCACGAGCCGCACCCGATGCAGCTCATCTCGTCGGTCGTGATCAGACGGGCGTCGGCGGCGTCGAACTCCCGGTTCGCCGCCGTGGGACAGACCGGCACGCAGGCGGCACAGTGCAGGCAGGTGGCGGCCGGGCCGGCCTCGTTCTCGGCGCGCAGCACGCGGAAGCGCAGCACGCCCGGCAGCGAGGCCGGCGCGCGCCGCAGGTACATGCCCGGGCGCACCTCGAGGAAGCGGTCGCGATAGGCGGCCGAGCCGCGCAGCGTGCTCAGCACGCGGGCCTGTCGCGAGAACTCGGCCTGCGTTCCGCCGAGGGCGTCGTCCAGGCGCGCGTAGACCGCAAGATGCGGGATGCCGGCCTGGCAGACCTCCTCGCAGTTGCCGCAGCGCAGGCAGAGCTCGACGAGTCGCCGGGTGCTCGGCCCCGGCAGCTCGCCCCCGGCCAGCGCCTCGGCGCGGTGCGTGAGCGTCTGGGGCAGGCGCACCGAGCTCGCGTCGTAGGCGGGACAGGCGCTGTTGCACTCGCCGCAGTTGACGCAGCCGATGGCGCGCTGCAGCGCATCGTCCGGCTGCGGCTGCCCGGCGGCGGGACCTTCGTGCCGGTCGCCGACCGGCGCGCCCCGCCCCGAGGCGGGACCGGGCAGCCGGCCGAGGGCCCGCCGGGCGCCGCGGGCGAGCCTCGAGACGCCGGGCGTCGCCCAGGCCCTGCTGGCCAAGCCGACGCCCGGCCGGTACACGGCTCCGACGGCCCTTCCCGGCAGGCCGTGCAGCCCCATGCCGAGGACGACGCCGCGGTTGAGCAGGTCGTCCGGGTCATGGGTCTGCTTCTGGCGGCGGAGCCGGGCGAGCCGGTCCGGACCGAAGCGCTCCTCGGCGAACGACGCCTGCCAGCGGCCGAGCACGTAGGGCCGGCCGCTGAAGCGGCGGGCCGCCAGATCGAGCAACGCCGGCGCCAGCACGAGATCGCTGTGGAACGCCGCGGTGCGATGGTCGGTCAGGTAGCCCGCGATCACGAGGGCCTCGCCGTCGGCCACATAGTAGACCTCGGGGTCGAGCTCGAGGCCTGCGCCGTGACCAAGGCGCCACGCCTCGCGAAGGTAGGCGGAGACGTTCTGCGCGGGCAGCACGACCTCGGCTGCGAGCAGGCCCGGACCGAGACGCTTGCTCTGCTGCGGACGAAAGCGCTCGGCGCTGAAGCGCACGCTCTCCTCGCCGAGCGCCACCGGCGCGCCCGGCGCCTGCGGCAGGCGCGCCCCGAACGCCCTGGCGGCGGTGAGGCCGAGGAAGTCGACGTAGACGTAGGCGGCTCCTTGGCCATCGTCCTCGCCGACCTCTACACCAAGCTCGTGCGGCCCCGCGATGCGCTGCCACGGCATGTCGGCGCCCGCCGAGAGCTGCGACGGCAGGCGCCGCCAGTCGCGCCGGCCATCGTCGGCCCACACCGCGCGCTGATGGCGCAGGAACGATCCCATCACGAGCTTGAGGTTCGCCGGCCGCGGGAGCGAGCGGCCGGCCTCGGCGCTGACCCAGTCGACGGCCGCGAACGCGTCAGGCACCGACCCGAAGCGCAGCAGGAAGGCGCCGATGCTCGGCCGCCTCCCCACCGCGAGCACGAGCTGGACGATGGTCCCGAGCACGCCCTCGCTGCCGGCCAGGTCGGCGAAGGTCATCGGCTCGAGCCCCTGCTCGCGGAACCATGCCTCCGCCGCATCGGCGGCCACCTCACGGTGGCCGCGGTGCGGCGGGTCGCCGGGCACGTCCATGCGCCCGTCGCTGTCGAAGCGCACGAGGCGGCCGGACGGCAGCACGACGTCGGCGGCGCGCACGATGTCGAGGGCGCGGCGGCGGCCGAAGGCGTTCAGCCCGACGCCGCCGCCGGCGAGCCAGCCCGCGAAGGTGGCGCCCAGGTTCGACGGATAGACCGGCAGCGCGAGATCGTGACGGGCGAGGCGCCGGTGCACGGTGCGCAGCCGTGCACCGGCGCCCACCACGCACACGTTGTCGCCGGCGTCGACGTCGATGTGGTCGAGCCGCGAGAGGTCCATGGTGAGGCCGCCGTCACACGGCACGGAGCCACCGAGCGCGCTCGAGGCCGCGGCGCGCAGCGTCACGGGCACGCGCTCGTCGCGTGCCCAGCGCAGCGTCTCCTCGACCTCGGCCACGCTGGCCGGCAGAAAGACGACGTCGGGGACGGCGCGCGACAGCAGGCGCGTGAACAGAGCGCCGAGGTACACGTTCTGGTCACGGTCGGCCTCGCGGCGCAGCACCTCGTCGGTGACGATCCGCTCGGCGAGGGTCTCCCGGGCGTGCGCGGCGTCGGCCGAGGAGAGCCGTTCGAACAGCGAGGACGCCAGGGCGATCGTCCGGGCCGGCGCGTCACGCTCCGCCGGCGGCCGGCCGTCGTCCAGGAACCAGTGCAGGTCGGCGGGCAGGTCGGCGGCGGGCTGGGGTGCGTCGGAGCCTGAGGGGAAGGACGGCGGGACCGTCGGACGGGAGGTCGGGATGGCCTCCCCCGCCCTCATGCGAGCGCGCGGGACAGCCGCGAACAGTCAGTCAGGGAACGCACCGTGGTCTCCTCATCGTCTGCGTCCACAAGAAACCGTGAAGACCGGCGCAGCGCGCCGGCCCACTGGCCATTCAACTAGCCTGGAAGACGGAAGTCAATCGGGCGGATCAGCCCGCGGCGAGCTCGTTCAGCGCGGCCGCAGCGCCGAGCACGTCCTCCGGCGTGGAGAGCGCCCCGACGCTGATGCGAACAGCGCCCTCCGGGCTCGTTCCCAGGTGCTCGTGGGCGTATGGGGCGCAGAAGAGACCCGACCGGACGGCGATGTCGTAGTGCTCGTCGAGAACGGCCGCGAGCTCGTGCGCGGAGAACCCCGCCAGGTTGAAGGAGAGCAGGCCGACCCTGCCTTCCCCGCCGCGCTCCCGGAACGCCTCCGCGCCTCCGTAGAAGGAGAAGGCTTCGGGCGCTTCGATCGCCTCAAGGAGCGCCGCCAGCAGCCGGCGCTCGTGGTCGAGGATGGGCCCGGTGCCGCGAGCCAGCAGCAGCCGCAGTCCTTCCCGAAGGCCGGCGATGCCGAAGACGTTGGGGGTGCCTCCCTCGAGGTGATGAGGGAACTCGTCGGGCTGGAACGGATTCGTCGAGTCGCCGCCCGTGCCCCCCTCGCGCCAGGGCTCGATGTCCACGCGCGCGCCGGCCACGAGGCCGCCGGTACCCGTCGGGCCGAGGAGCCCTTTGTGGCCGGTGAAGGCCAGCAGATCGATGAGGTCGGCGTCGACATCGATCGGCACGAGCCCGGCGCTCTGGGCCGCGTCCACGACGAGGAGCCCGTCCCGCTCGCGCACGATGGCGCCGTACTCGCGCACGGGCTGGATCGTGCCTGTGACGTTCGAGGCGTGGGTGAGGACGACGAGGCGGGTCCTGGGCGTCCAGGCGGCCGCCAGAGCATCGGGGTCGATCACGTGGTCGGACGTCGCCGGCAGCCGCGTCAGCGAGATGAGACCGCGGCGCTGCAGGGCGTTCAGCGGGCGGCTGACGGAGTTGTGCTCGAGCACCGAGGTGATGACGTGGTCACCGAGGGAGACGACGCCCTTGATCGCCATGTTGAGGGCGTCGGTCGCGTTGAGGGCGAACACGACCCGCTCCGGACGCGGCGCCCCGAAGAGCTCCGCTGCCAGGCGCCGCGTCTCCTCGATCATCGCCTCGGCCTCGAGAGCAAGTCGGTGGCCTCCGCGACCCGGATTCGCGCCGGCGGCGCGGACGAACGCGTCCATCCCGCGATAGACCTCGTCCGGCTTCGGGAACGAGGTGGCGGCGTTGTCGAGATAGATCATGGCGACCTCAATGGCCGACGTAGCGCGCGTAGATCGAGCGCGCGATACCGGCGTCCTTGACGCCGTCGATGATCGCGCGCCCGTTGCCGAAGACGGTCAGCGTCACGCCATCCAACTCTGCACGCAGCAGGTAGCGGTTCCGCTGGACCGTCCCGTGTAGAGCGAGGCGCTCGGCGAGCTCGTCGAGGTCGACGTCCGCGCCGAGCGGCGGCTTGACCTGCACGGTGCCCTGCCCGCAGAGCGTGGTGACAGCGGAGTGCTGCGTGCCCGTGAGGTAGTCGAACCGTCGCTGTCCACAGCAAGGGCAGTCCGGGTCCCGATCGGGCAGCGGCAGCGCCTCGAACTGGTTGTCCCACAGGTTCACGACCGTGATGCTGCGGGTGACCTTCGCGCGCTGGCCGGCGATCACTTTCAGCGCCTCCGCTGCCTGCAGCGAGGCCACGAGCGTGGCCGCCGGGGCGATCACCCCGGCGCTGTCGCACGTGGGGCTCGCCCCGGGCACGGGAGCCGAGGCGAACACGCAGCGCAGACAGGCGGTCTCGCCGGGGAGGACGGGAAACGTGAGTCCGTACGCGCCGACGCAGCCGCCATAGACCCAGGGCGTGCCGGTCTGGACGCACCAGTCGTTGAGGAGCAGCCGCGTCTCGAAGTTGTCGGTGCCGTCGAGGACGACGTCCGAGCCCTCGAGCAGCGAATCGATGCTCGAGGGACTGACGTCGTCGACCACCCCGTCCACCGTCACCGTGGGATTCGCGGCGCGCAACTTGTCGGCCGCAACGACGGCCTTGGGCAGGTGGGCACGCGCGTCATCGTCGTCGAAGAGCAGCTGGCGGTGCAGGTTACTCTCTTCGACGAGGTCGCGATCGATGACGCGCAGCTCCCCGACCCCGGCCCTGACCAGCAGCGCGGCCTCCAGACAGCCGAGCGCCCCGCAACCCACGACCGTGGCGCGAGCCCGGCCGATGGCCGCCTGGCCCTGGCGCCCGATGCCCTCGAACAGCGCCTGCCGCGAATACCTCGGAGCGACAGGGGCGGCGGGCACGTCGTCAGGCGCCGGAGGCATCAAAGGACGCTCAGCGGCCTCTGCCCGTGACGGCGCCTGGCGCCCCGCCGTCGACGACGCCGTCGCGCAGCACGATGATGCGGTCGAAGTACCGCTGGATCTCGGGATTGTGCGTCACCATGACGATTGTAATGCCCTCGCCGTGAAGCCGCGCGAACAGGTCCATGATCTCGACCGTCGTATCGCTGTCGAGCGCGCCGGTGGGCTCGTCGGCGAGGATGAGGGGCGGCTCGTTGACGAGCGCCCGGGCGATCGCCACGCGCTCCTGCTCGCCGCCCGAGAGCTTGCCGGGCAGATGCCCGGCGCGCTCCGTAAGGCCGACCTTCTCGAGCACGCGCGCCGCGCGCTCGCGCTTCTCGGCTCCCGGCATGCGCTTCACGGCGAGCGGCAGCGTGACGTTCTCCAGGGCGGTCAGGTAGGGCACCAGGTTGAAGGACTGAAAGACGAAGCCGAGGTACTCGCGGCGGAAGTCTGCGAGACGCTCGCCCGGAAGCTTGTAGAGCTCGATGCCGTCCACCTTGACGCTTCCGTCCGTGGGGTGGCTCAGGCCGCCGAGGATCGAGAGGAAGGTGCTCTTCCCGGAACCGGACTGGCCCATGACGCCGAGAAAGGTACCCTCGCGCACGGTCAGGTCGAGGCCGCGCAGGGCGTGGACGGGGGCGCCGTCGCCGGGGAACGTCTTCACCAGCCCGGCGATCTCGATGAACCGGTCGAGATCCGGGCGCGGCGAGACTCGGCTCTGCCGCGCCTGCCGGCTCGGTCGTCTGTGTCGTCTCGCTCTCAGGGGTCTTCGTCACGGTCACGTCCACCGTCGTCTCCAGGGTACAGGTTCAGAGCGCGCGGAGCGCTTCGGTCGGGTCGAGCTTGCCGGCATGCAGCGCGGGATAGAGGGAGGCGAGGGCGCCGATGAGCGCCGCCAGGGCGACCGCCCCGGCGGCGAGGGCCGGCGCCCAGTCGACGGCCGCGCCATCCGTGAGGACGGCCAGCGCGGCGTAGGTCGCGGCGATGCCGGCGAGGTAGCCGAGCAGACCGGCGACGGCGCTCGCCGCGACGGCCTCGATCAGGATCAGCCGGGTGATGTGCCGGCGCTGGAAGCCGATGGCGCGGAACACGCCGATCTCGTGGGTCCGTTCGCTCACCGAGCCCATCACCGTCACGAACACCACGAGCACCTCGATGCCGACCACCACGCGCGACCACCGCGTAGCTGAAGCTGCGGAGCTGGTCGACCGCGTGCAGGCGGCTCTTGACGGCCTCCTGGCTGGCGCTCACCTTCGCCCCGGGCAGGGCGGCCGACAGCTGCCGCGTGACCTCGTCCACGGGCGCCGCTGCGTAGTCCGCCGCGATCTCGACCAGCGTGAGGCGACCGGGACGGTCGAGGACGCGCTGCACGGCAGGCAGCTCGGCGACGAGCAGGTTGTCGTCCTGGGCGCCGGTGGGCCGGAGCAGGCCGGTGACGGTGAAGCGGCGCCCATTGATCCGCAGGTAGTCGCCCATCTGCAGGTCCAGACGCTCGGCGGCCGCGACCCCGGCGATCAGCTCCCTGCCGTTCGCCGGCAGCCGTCCCGTGTCGACCGACCACCAGCTCTTGAGCCTGGCCTGGTCCGCGACGTTCGTCCCCATGAGCAGGACGCGGCGTCCGCCGACCTCGACGGCGCCGACCAGCTCGGGCGCCACCACGGTCAGGGCGTCGCGGGCGGGGATCCGGTCGATGCGCGCGACCACCGCATCGCTCAGGTCGCGCGCCCCGACCGCCACCCCGCCCACCGCCATCCCGCCGTACGTGAGCGACACCTCGCTGCTCTTCGGTGCGACGACGATGTTGGACCCGTACGTCTCGAGGTCGGCCTGGGCCTTGTCGGTCAGGGAGGCGGTGATCGCGAAGAGCGCGACCACCGTGCCGACGCCGATGAGCAGCCCGGCGACGAGGAAGGCCGACCGCGAGGTGCGGCGACGCAGGTTGCGCGAAGGCGATGCCGGCCAGGTTCACGGCTCAGAGCGCCCTGAGCGCCACGGTCGGATCGAGACGGCTGGCGCGCAGCGCCGGATAGAGCGAAGCCAGTGAGCAGAGGGCGAGGGCGAGAAGGACGGCGCCGCCTGCGACGGCCGGCACCCAGGTGAGGGCCAGCGTACCGCCGTCGGCGAGCAGCGGAGCCACGCCGTAACTGACCAGCATGCCGGCCAGGTAGCCGAGACGCCCGGCGACGAGGCTCGCGAGGCCGGCCTCGAGCAGGATCAGGTTGGTCACGTGCAGCCGGCGAAAGCCCAGTGCCCGGAAGACGCCGATCTCCCTGGTGCGCGCATTGACCGAGCCCATCATCGTGACGAACACGACGAGGCCCTCGATGGCGACGATCACGGCCGCCATCGCGTAGCTGAACGAGCGGAATCGGTCCATGGCCGACATCCTGTTCTTCACGACCTGCTGCATGGCCGTGACCTTGGTGCCCGGCAGCACGGCGGTCAGCTGCTGCACGATCTTCTCGATGGGGCAGTTGCTGCAGAGAGCGGCCACCTCGACCATGCTGACCCTGCCCGGCCGCCGCAGCAGCGCCTGGGCCGCGGCGAGGTCGGCGATCAGCGAGGTCGTCGTCCTGCGAGCCGGTCGGCCGCAGCACGCCGCGAGACGGTGAAGGTCCGCCGCCGTCGAGTCGCACGCGATCACCCGGCGCGAGGGCGAAGCGACGGGCGGCCGCCGCTCCGGCGACGACTTCGTCGCCGCCGGCCGGCTTTCGCCCGTCCAGCGTCCACCACTGCTTCATCGCGAACTCGTCGCGGGGACGCACGCCCATCAGGACGGCCTGCTGCCGTCCGGTCGCCGTGCCCGCGACGCGCCGGCCGCCGCAGCGCCCGGCACGCCCTGCACCGTCACGGCGCCGAGCAGCTTCGGCGCGACGATGGCGATGTTCTTGTGGTTGGGGATCGTCTTGATGCGCGCGAGGTCGGCTTCGTCGATCTCCCGCGCCCCGACCGCGACGCCACCGAGCGCGACGTCGCCGTAGGCCAGCGCGAGCTGGTCGCTCTGCGGCGTCACGACGATGTTGGCGCCGAAGGTCTCGAGGCGGTCCTGCGCCTGCGACGGTGAGTGCCGAGCTCACCGTGAGCAGCGCGACCACGGTCGCCACCCCGAGCACCAGCGTGAGCGCGAGGAAGATGAAGCGCGCACGCCGCCGCAGGACGTTCCTGAAGGCGATGGAGATCAACCTCACGTCACGGTCTCACTGTGCCGAGGGCCTGTTCGCACGCGGGCGAGCACGTTCCATGCAGTGACTCAGAAGAAGCGTGCGCCGGCGTCCAGCTCAGCCGTCGTGATCACCAGATTCTTGCCCTTGACCGTCCGTTCGATGGGTGACGGGTTGCAGCCGCCCTCGAGCACGTTGATCTTCGTCGACGGGAAGCGACGGCCGCAGTTGTTGCAGACCATCTCGTCACCTTCCTGATGGTAGCCCTTCTTGTTCGCGTAGCAGACGTCGCAGGCGTCGAACGCCGCGCGGTACTCGCCGTCTGAGCTCTTCATGACGAAGTAGTTGATGGGCGTGCCGGCGCCGTCGTAGCTGTAGAACTTGGCTTGGCCGTCCTTGAGGTCCGCCAGCGGGATCTTCACGGTCCCGCCCGTGCTCGCGACCGCAGGGGGCGCCACGGTGTCGCCGCCACGCGTCATCACGACGACGATGGCGGCGACCACGGCGACGGCGACGACGACGCCGGCGGCGATCAGCTGCCAGCGCGACGCCGGCTTCTCGGCTGAACTGCGCGCGCTTCTGCTCGCGCGTACTGGGTCTGCGATGCTGGCGGAGAAGCAGCCCCGCTGGCCTTCCTGCTGCGGTTCCGCGACTTCGTCGACATGTCCCAGCCTCCCTGAACGATGGCCGCGCCGTCAGGAGAGTGCTCTTCCTCGCGGGAGCGAGCCAGTGATCGGTCGATGAGGGCACGCCGTGTCCCCGGCGTCCCCGCGTGCGTCAGCAGCCTACGGGGTCGATGTGAAGAACGGATGTGGATTCCGGAGGCGGCCCTCGGCTATGCGAGCGGCAAGGTGACGGGAACGCCGAACCCCGCCCGGGGCTGCTCGCCACCGTCACCTCCCCGCCGTGCGCGCGGACGAGCTCCCGGACGATGGCGAGACCGATGCCCGCGCCCCCGGTCGCGCGCGACCGCGACTTCTCGCCGCGCCAGAAGCGGTCGAAGACGTGCGCCTGGTCTTCCTCGGCGATGCCGATGCCCGTGTCCTCTACCCGAGCACCCCGAGACCGCCGTCCTTCGCCGTACTCAGACGTCACGCGCCCGCCCTCGTCGGTGTAGCGCAGCGCGTTGGCCAGCAGGTTGGCGACGACCTGATGCAGGCGTTTCTCGTCGCCGTCGACCGCGACCGGCTCGAGGCGCCTTACGACGCCGATCCCTCTCGCCGCGAACTGCTCCGCCAGCGCGTCCGCCTGCCGTCGACCACCGCCGCCAAGTCGACGGCGTCCGTTCCAGGAGCAGGCCCGGGCGCGCGCATCGGCCAGCGCGGACAGATCGTCGAGCAGCCGCGTGAGGCGCAGCGCCTCCTCGTGCATGCGCGGCGAGGTTGGCCGCCTGGTCGTCGAAGACCCCGTCCTGGGCCGCCTCGATGCGGGCCAGCAGGCCCATCACCGGCGTGCGCAGCTCGTGGGCGAGATCGGCGACGCTCTCCTTGCGCAGCGACTCCTCGTGCTGCAGCGTCTCGGCCAGATCCGTTCAAGGCGCGCGCCACCGCACGCACCTCGTCGTCGCCGACCTTCCCTGACGCGCGTGTCCAGGTCGCCCGCGCGCATGCGCTCCGCCCCGGCGCGGATCAGCCGCAACGGGCCCGAGAGCGACCACGCCAGGTAGAGCGCGACGGCGACGGCGACGCCGCCGACGTGAGCCCGGCCACGAGATGCATGCGGTTGAGGCTCATGCGTCCAGCCGCGTCTCCACCGGGGTGAGCAGCTGCCGTCGGCCTGGCTCACCGTGACGCTCCCGACCGTCGCGCGTCCGTCCTGACGGCGCCGGTGGCCACGGCCTCCTTCTCGGCAGGATCCGCGGGCGGGACGACCACCACGTCGCGTCCCCGTCGCCGTCGACGACCGTGGCCGCCAGGCCGTCCGCCTGCGCGAGATGCACGATCAGCTCGTGAGACTCCGCGTTCCAGCCGCCGGCGTTCGTGTACGCGACGCCGGCGAGATCGCCGAAGTGCGTCCGCCGTGCGCGCGAGCCGCGTCTCGGCGGCCGACTTGACGTGCGACCTCAGGCTGACCGTCGAGAAGACGGTGGTGAGGTGCGCCGCCAGCAGGCGACCCCGACGAGGGCCACGATCAGCCGTCCCCGCAGGCCGAGGCGAGGACCACGGCGCGTCACCGCTTCGCCAGCCGGTAGCCCACGCCGATCACGGTCTCGCACGTACGTCGGCTTGGCGGGATCCGGTTCGATCTTCTTGCGCAGGTTCTTGACGTGGACGTCGATCGTCCGCTCGTAGCCGGCGAAGTCGTAGCCCTGGACGCGGTCGACGAGCTCGAGCCGGGAGTAGACGCGGCCGGGGTACGTGGCCAGAGCGGTGAGGAGCCGGTACTCGTTCGGCGTCAGATCGACGACGCTCGCCGTCGCGCCGCACGCGTGTACTGCTGGGTGTCGATCTCGAGACGCCCGTCGTCGAAGCTGAGGACCGGGACCAGAGGGACGTCCACGTCCCTGCGCCCGCCGCAGGACGGCCCTGACCCGCGCCACGAGCTCGCGCGGGCTGAACGGCTTGACGAGGTAGTCGTCGGCGCCGGAGAGAAGGCCGGCGACCCGTTCGTCCTCGCCGGCCTTGGCGGTCAGCATGAGGATCGGGACGTCCGACCGGCTGCGGATCTCGCTGCAGACTGTCTCGCCCGGCACGTCCGGCAGCATGAGGTCGAGCACGATCAGCGCGGGTCGTATGCGCTCCGCGAGCGCCAGGCCCTCGGAGCCGCTGCCGGCGACGAAGACGGTGAAGCCGTCCTTCTGAAGGTAGGCGCTGACCACGTCCTGGACGGACGGCTCGTCGTCGATGACGACGATCTTCGTGTTCGGCATCTCGCGCATCCCGGGACATGTACCCTCTATCCGCCGCAATGCATGCTTGCGCGCGTCCGGCTCCCAGGTCCGCTTCCATGCGACGCGGCTGGTCTGCGCCGGCATACGGTGCCGCGACGCGGCAGGAGCCCATGACGCGCTGGTCAGTCCCGACGGCACTTATACGCGTGGCAGACGCCATGGACCCCACCGACTCGCCCGCGACACCCGTGCGCCCCGGGCGCAGCGCGTCGCCGGCCGCCGTCGGACGGCCTCGACGGAGGACGAGGTCGGCCGCGGCGCGGCGGCCGGCCAGGGCAACGACGTCGACGTCCACACCGGCCGTACGTACGGCCAGATCGTCCGCGAGAACGTCTTCAACTTCATCAACAACCTCTTCTTCACGCTGGGCGTGATCCTCGTCGCGCTGGGCCGCTCCCTCGACGCCTTCGTCTCGCGTCGTTCGTGATCCTGGCCAACACCGTCGTGAGCCTGGTCCAGGAGGTCCGCGCCAAGCGCATCATCGACCGCATCGCGATCCTCACGCGCCCCAAGGCGACGGTCGTGCGCGAGGGCGAGCTCGCGGAACCTCGACCCGGGCCAGATCGTCGCCGGCGACCTGCTCTACCTGCACCCGGGCGACCAGGTCGTGGTCGACGGGACGATGGTCGGCGACGGGCACATGGAGGTCGACGAGTCGCTCCTCACCGGCGAGTCCGACCTGGTCGCCAAGCGCGCCGGCGACGAGCTCCTCTCGGGGAGCTTCTGCGTCACCGGCGGCGGCTACTACGAGGCCGAGCGCGTCGGGCTCGACAGCTACGCCAACAAGCTCACCGCGCGCGCGACCAGCTACCACCGCGAGCTCACACCGCTGCAGCGCCAGGTGAACATGATCATCCGCATCCTGCTCTTCATCGTCATCGCCTTCGACATCCTCGTCTGGGTGCGCGCCTACACCGTCGGGACGTCCCGTTCGTCGAGGGCGTGCGCATGTCCACCGTGATCGTCGCGCTCATCCCCAACGGCCTCGTGCTCGTCGATCGCCCTCGCCTACGCCCTGGGCGCGGTGCGCATGCTCGGCAAGGGGATGCTGATCCAGCAGGCCAACGCGGTCGAGTCGCTCTCGAACGTCGACGTGCTCTGCACCGACAAGACCGGGACGCTCACCTCGAACGTGATCCGCGTCCACGAGCTCCTGCCGCTCGAGGCCGGCGAGGCGGAGCTCGAGCGGCTGCTCGGCGTCTACGCCGCGACCACGACGACGTGAACCGCACGATCGAGGCGCTGCAGGACGGCCTACCGGGAGGAGCGCGTCGAGCCGGTCGACGAGGCGCTCTTCTCGTCGCAGCGCAAGTGGAGCGGCCTGGCGTTTCCGGGACGGACCTCGGCCGCGCCCCGGGACGTCGACGGCGCTGGGCGGCGACGGAGAGCCGTCGACGACGCGCGGCCTGGGCGAGACGCGACCCCGGCGATGCGCGGCCGACTGCAGGCGCGAGGCCGGTGGGCCGACGAGGGCCTGCGCGTGCTGCTGTTCGCCGGGCGGCCGGAGACGCTCGCCTTCGGCGAGCCGGGCCGGCCGCCCCAGCTCCCCTCCGGTCTCGTCCCGCTCGGCCTCGTCGCCTTGAGCGACGAGCTGCGGCCGCACGTCCGCGAGACGCTCGACGAGTTCGCCGCGGCCGGCATCGAGCTCAAGATCATCTCCGGCGACAACCCGCACACGGTCGACTCCCTGGCCCGGCAGGCGGGGCTGCGGCCCCCCGCGAGCGCGCACGACCTGTACTGCGAGAGCCTCACGGGCGACGCCGCCGGCGCCAGGGGCGCGTCGTCCGAGAGCGCCATCCGCGAGTCTCAGGGCGAGGCGGCGGCGGACGATCGGGAGACGACCTCACCGCCGTCTCCGGACCCGAGCTCGAGCAGCTCGAGCCGGCCGCGTTCGCCGACGCGGCCGAGCGGTCCACGGTCTTCGGCCGCGTCACGCCCGAGCAGAAGCAGGAGCTCGTCGACGCGCTGCGCGACCGCGGCCACTACGTGGCCATGATCGGCGACGGCGTCAACGACGTGATCGCCCTCAAGGAGGCCAACGTCGGCGTCGCCATGCAGAACGGCAGTCAGGCGGCGCGCGGCGTCGCCGACCTCATCCTGCTCAACGACTCGTTCGACGCGCTGCCCTACGCCTTCCGCGAGGGGCAGCGCATCATCAACGGCATGCACGACATCCTGCGCGTCTTCATGGTGCGCATCCGCCGAAGGCGCTGCATCATCGCCATCGTCGTCGGCCTCGGCGGGCTTCCCGTTCGCGCCCCGGCAGGCCTCGTACCTCTCCTTCGTCGGCGCCGGCGTGCCCGGCCGCCTTCCTCGCCGCCTGGGCGATCCCCGGTCCCGTGCCGAAGGTCGCCTCTACCGCCTCCTGGCCCGCTTCGTCCTGCCCGACCATGATCCTGCTCGTGCTGATGGCGGTGGCGATCTACCTCATCTACGCGATCCCGGCCGAGAGCACCTACCTGGCCGCGCATCCGCGACGGCGAGGACGAGCTGCTCGAGCTCGCGCTGCCCAGGGCGCAGACGGCGACCACCATCTTCGCGGCCTTCTGCGCCATCCTGCTGCTCCCCCTCACGGTGCCGCCGAACCGCTGGTGGGCGGGCGGCGCCAGGGTGCGCGGCGACTGGCGCTTCATCGTCCTCACCGTCGGCCTGCTGCTCTTCATAGCGGCGTGCTCGCCACGTCGTTCGGGCGCACGATGTTCGAGATCACGCCGCTGCCCGTGTGGCAGTACGGCCTGCTCGTCGCCGCCGCCGTGGCGTGGAGCCTCCTGTGCCGACTCGTCTGGCGGAGCGGCGTCCTCGACGGCTGGCTGGGGACGGTCGAGGATCCGGGGAAGCTCTGCGTGCCCACCTCCGACGAGAGCGAAGCGGCCGCCTAGACGAGGCCGGCCGACGGGCAGATGCCCGCGAGCGGGCAGCGGCCGCACGCCGGCCGGCGGGCGTGGCAGATCGCGGCGACCGTGCCGCACCAGGTTCACGTGCGCGGCGTACACGTTCTCGGGTCCGGCCAGCGCCGTGAGCACCGGATGCGCCTGCTCGGCCGTCAGCTTCTGCGTCGATCAGGCCGAGCCGCCGCGCGACGCGGTGCACGTGAGTGTCCACCGGCATCACCGGGCGGCCGAGGGCGAACATGCAGCACGCAGGCGGCAGTCTTGGGCCCGACCCCGGGAAGGCCGCTCAGGTAGTCCTGCGCCGCGCCGTCGTCGAGCCCGTCGAGCTCGCGCAGGTCTGGCTCACCGAGGATGGGCGGCGGCGAGGCCAGCAGGCTCTGCCCCTCCCTCGCCGCCGCCTCCTCCTCGCCCAGCCACGGACTGATCGCGGCGAGGATCGTCTTGATGCGCGGCGCCTTCGTCTGCGCGAGACCGCCGAGCGCGATCGCGTCCTCGACCGCCTCGACCGGCGCGTCGCGCACCGCGCTCCAGGTGGGGAAGCGCGCCGTGAGCGACGCGAAGGTCCGCTCCGTGTTCACGTCGGCGGTGTTCTGCGAGAGGACCGTGTAGACGAGCTCGTCGACCGGCGCGTAGCGCGGCGACCACTCGGGCCGTCCGTAGAAGTCGTCGAGGACGGCGATGACCTGCGCCATCTGCCGCCGGGGATCGCTCGCCCTCATGTCCGCCCTACCTGCGCCGCGGCTTGCGCGCGTACGCGCCGATGAGCAGGCCGGCGACGACGCCGATGAAGAGCACGATGATGACCAGCAGCCAGGCCGGCATCGAGAAGTCGACGAAGAGGAAGCTGAGGCGCACGCTCACCGTGTTCTGCAGGATGAAGACGATGAGGAGCACGGCGATCACGGCGAGGATGATGAGCCGTCCCGTGCCGCGCTGCTGCGGCCTCGCGGCTCGTGGCTGGACCTGCGGTTGCGGCTCGGTCATGGGGTTCCTTTCGACCGTCGTCAGAAGGCCGCGACCGGCGTGCCGAAGGCCGATCCCGGCGCGGCCCCGATTCGGGCCGGCACCGTAGTGTTCGTGCGGAGCCGAGGCTTCCCTTGGCCGGCCCGGGCGATGCCAGGCGCGCAGGCGGCGCGGCGAGATCGTTCCAGGCGACGTAGACCAGGCAACAGACGCAGTGAGTCAGGGGCGGCAGAACGCAGCAGGGGCCGGGCGCGCCGTACGGCGCGCCCGGCCCCTGCGCTGGCGTACTCGACGCGCGCGCTCTGCGCGCGTCGCTGTGCTCAGTTCTGCTTGGCGAACGCGGCCAGCGCGGCCTCGACCGTGTCGAAGACCGTGTCGATCTGCTCCTCGTCGATGACCAGCGGCGGCTGGATGCGCAGCACGCTGCCGAAGTTGCCGCCCACGCCGATGAGCAGGTTGTGCTCGAGGCAGTACTGGCGCGTGAAGGCGGCGGCGGCCGTGCCGTACGCCTTGGTCTTCGGGTCGGCGATCAGCTCGACGCCGATCATGAGGCCCTTGCCGCGCACGTCGCCGATCAGCGGCTGCGTCTTCATGAGCGTCCTCGAAGCGCGCCTTGAGGTCGGCGCCCTTCTTGCGCCGACGCCTCGATGACGCCGTCCTGCAGGAACTCGATGTTGGCCAGCGCCGCGGCGCACGAGACCGGGTTGCCGCCGAAGGTGCTCAGGTGGTCGCCGACCTGGAAGGCGTCGGCGATCTCGGGCCTGGCGATGAAGGCCGACAGCGGCCAGCCGTCGGCGATGCCCTTGGCCATGGTCATGATGTCGGGCTCGACGCCGTAGTGCTCGATGGCGAACATCTTGCCGGTGCGCCCGAAGCCGCTCTGGACCTCGTCGGCGATGAAGAGGATCGCCGTCCTCGTCGAGGAACTCCTTGACGCTCTTGAAGTAGCCGTCCGGCGGGGTGATGATGCCGCCCTCGCCCATGACGGGCTCGGCGATGAAGGCGCAGACGTCGCCCGAGAGGTGCAGGCGCGAGACCTCGCCGACGCGCCGCGCGCAGAGCAGGTCGCACTTGTCGGGCGTGGTCTCGGCGAAGCAGCGGTAGCAGTACGGCGTCGGCACGAAGGCGACGCCCGGCATGTAGGGGCCGCCACCCTTCTTGCGGCCCGAGTTGCCGGTCACCGAGAGGGTCGCGAACGAACGGCCGTGGAAGCTCGACTCGATGGCCAGGAACTCGCGCCTGCCGCTGTAGCGCTTGGCGAGGCGGAAGGCGCCCTCGATGGCCTCGGCGCCGCCGTTGCCGAAGAAGCTCTTCTGCAGCTTGCCGGGCGTGATCTCGGCGAGCTTCTCGGCCAGGGCGCCGACGCTGGGCACGTGGTAGACGTACGAGCAGGCGTGGACGAGCTTGTCGGCCTGCGCCTTGGCGGCGTCGAGCACCTTGGTGTTGTGGTGACCGGCGTTGGTGACGCTGATGCCGGCGAAGCAGTCGATGTACTCCGTGCCGTCGGCGTCGTAGAGCAGCGCCCCGTCGCCGTGATCCGCGACCACCGGCTCGACGCGCTTCACGAACCCGGTCATGACGTAGTCGCGATACTGTTCCTTCACACCCATGCTATCGACCACCCTTCGGCATACGGTTACTGAACGAGACAAACGGGGTGCGGCCGAAGGTTATCAGATGGGGCCGCCGGGCCTCCCCGGGGCGCGACGGGCCGGGCGGACCAAATGCCGGCCGTCGCTTGGTCGGCCCGGCCACCTCGCGTTGCCACCGCAGTCGACGGCGCGTGCTTGTCACGACCGGGGAGCGGACTACTATGGTCCTACCGGCTGAGGGGAACCAGCCGCAGGTGGAACGGCCCTCTGAAGGGGGACTCAAGAGCTTGGCAGACGCGGCGGGGCGGCCTGATGGCCGCCCCGCCGCGTCTGCTTGGGCGCCGGTCTTCTGCGACCGCTTGCCGCTGACCGAGCGGTCAGCTTAGTATTTCGGCGCGCTTGGGAGGGACCAGCGCAGGCGGCGCGCCGAGGGGCCACCAGGTCCGCCGCCGGGCGAGGCGATACCGCCCGCCATTCCCCTTCGGGGCCGGCCGCGTTTCTGCGCGGCCGGCCCCGTCTCTTTCGAGCGAGGTGGAACCCGGAACTTCCCCACGCGCGAAGTTCGGCGCCCGCGACCTTTGAGCAAACTTCGCGACCGTGCCGCCTCCGGTGGAAGCCCTCCAGACCCCCCGGCTATACTCGACCCGTGGTCCAGTGGGACGCTGACTCTGTGGACGACCACCAGCAGTTCCGGATCTGCCGCTCGTCCGTCGAAGGAGTTCGCCTATGCCGTCGGGTCCTCCACCCAAGTCGACCGGTGCAGCCCTCGTCCTAGGTGGTGGCGTCGCCGGTATCCAGTGCTCCCTCGACCTCGCCGAGGGCGGCTACAAGGTCTACCTCGTCGAGAAGGCGCCGGCCCTCGGCGGCCACATGGCGCAGCTCGACAAGACCTTCCCCACCAACGACTGCTCGATGTGCACGCTGGCCCCCAAGCTGGTCGAGGCCGGACGCCACCTGAACATCGAGATCGTCACCAACTCCGAGCTCGTCGGCCTCGAGGGCGAGCCCGGCGACTTCAAGGCCAAGGTCTTCCACCACGCCCGCTTCGTCGACCCCGACAAGTGCACGAGCTGCGGCGAGTGCGTGCCCGTCTGCCCGGTCGTCGTCCCGGACCCGTACAACGAGGGGCTCGGCGAGCGCAAGGCGATCTACAAGCTCTACCCGCAGGCGATCCCCAACACCTACGCGGTCACCAAGAAGGGGCACTCGCCCTGCAAGCGCGCCTGCGCCGTGGCCACCTCGGCGCAGGGCTACGTGGCCCTGATCCGCGAGGGCAGGTTCGCCGAGGCCTACACGGTCGCCAGCGAGCCCAACCCCTTCCCCGCCGTCTGCGGCCGCGTCTGCACGGCGCAGTGCGAGGTCGACTGCACGCGCGGCGAGGTCGAAGAGCCGATCGCGATCCGCAGCCTCAAGCGCTTCGTCACCGACTTCGCCAACGAGAACGTGCCGCTGCCCGAGAAGGCCGAGGTCACGTTCGACGAGAAGGTCGCGGTCATCGGCGCCGGCCCGAGCGGCCTGACGGCCGCCCGCGACCTGGCCTTGCTCGGCTACCAGACGACCGTCTTCGAGAGCAAGGCCGAGCCGGGCGGCATGCTGCGCTTCGGCATCCCCGAGTACCGCCTGCCCAAGGCGGCGCTGCAGCAGGACGTCGACCGCATCCTCGCCCTCGGCGTCGACCTGCGTGTGCGGCAAGCGCTGCGGCATCGACGTCACCGTCGACGGCCTGCTCGACGACGGCTACAAGGCCGTCTACCTGGCCGTCGGCCTGCAGGGCGGCCGCACGCTGCCGATCCCCGGCGCCGACGCGCCGAACGTGCTCGACGCCGTCAGCCTGCTCTACAAGGCGACCGTCGGCGAGCCGGTCGAGATGGGCAAGAAGGTCGTCGTCATCGGCGGCGGCGACGTCGCCTTCGACGCCGGCCGCACCGCCCTGCGCCTCGGCGCCGAGCAGGTCGTCATCAACTGCATCGAGGACGACGCCACGGTGCCGGCCTCCGACGAGGAGGTCGACGAGGGGCTCGCCGAGAGCATCCTCTTCAACTGCTCGTGCATGCCCGACGGCATCAAGCTCGACGCCGACGGCCGCGCCTGCGGCGTCACCTTCAGCTCGTGCTCGCTCGGCGAGCCCGACGCGCGCGGCTGGCGGCCGCCGGTCCGGCTCGACGGCACCGAGCACGACCTCGACTGCGACACGGTCATCTTCGCCATCGGCCAGAGCATGGTCGACGACTTCCTCCAGGGCGCGAGCGGCATCGAGGTCGAGCGCGGCCAGATCGTCACCGACAAGCAGACGCTACGCCACGGGCCGCGCCGGCGTGTTCGCCGGCGGCGACGCCGCGGCGAGCGCGCCGTGGACGGCGATCGAGGCGGTCGCCGCCGGCCGGCGCGCGGCGCGCAGCATCCACAACCACCTGCGCGGCGAGGAGCTCGTGCCGGTCTGGGACGACCGCATGGACGAGGCCAAGCCCGACGACGAGACGCTCGCCAAGACCGAGGTCATGGCGCGCCTGCCGATGCCGCAGCTCGCCGGGCGCCGCGCGCAAGGTCACCTGGGACGAGGTCAACACCGGCTTCACCGAGGAGCAGGCCGTCGCCGAGGCCAAGCGCTGCCTCGACTGCGCGATCTGCTCCGAGTGCTTCGAGTGCGTGCGCGCCTGCGGCCCGGGCGCCCTGCTGCACGACGAGCGCGACGAGGAGTTCGAGGTCGAGGTCGGCGCCGTCGTCATGGCGACCGGCTTCGACCTGCACGACCCCGGCAAGGCGAGCGAGTACGGCTACCGCCGCTACCCGAACGTCCTCAGCGCCCTCGAGTACGAGCGCATGCTGAGCGCCTCGGGCCCGACCATGGGCGACGTCAAGCGCCCGTCCGACGGCGAGCACCCGACGCGCATCGCCTTCATCCAGTGCGTCGGCTCGCGCGACCAGGAGCACGAGTACTGCTCCAGCGTCTGCTGCATGTTCGCCAACAAGCAGGCGATGCTCACCATCGACCACGTGCCCGAGGCCAAGCCCGAGGTCTTCCTCATGGACATGCGCGCCCAGGGCAAGGGCTTCGACGCCTTCTACCAGCGCGCCCAGGAGCGCGGCGTGAGCTTCATCCGCTCGCGCCCCTCGACGATCAAGGAAGACCCGCTGACGAAGGACCTGCTCATCGACTGGGAGGACGAGCAGGGCAAGATGCAGACCGAGCGAGTACGACATGGTCGTGCTCTCGGCCGGCCTCGAGCCTGCGCGCAAGGCGCAGGAGGCGGCCGGCCACCTCGGCATCGAGCTCAACCGCCACGGCTTCTGCAAGCTCGAGGAGTTCGAGCCCCTGGCGACGAGCCGCGAGGGCGTCTTCGTCGTCGGGCCGTTCGGCGAGCCCAAGGACATCCCCGACTCGGTCGCCCAGGCCTCGGCCGCGGCGGCCCAGGTGATGACCGGCCTCGCCGACTCGCGCGGCACGCTCACGGTCGAGAAGGAGTACCCGGTCGAGCGCGACATCGCCGACGAGGACGCCGCGCATCGGCGTCTTCGTCTGCCACTGCGGCTCGAACATCGCCGGCGTGATCGGCGTCGAGGACGTCGCCGAGTACGCCAAGACCCTCCCCGGCGTGGTCTACGCCAACGACACGATGTACACGTGCTCGAGCGACTCGCTGCAGCTCATCCGCGAGACGATCGAGAAGGAGAACCTCAACCGCGTCGTGGTCGCGAGCTGCACGCCGCGCACGCACGAGCCGATCTTCCAGGACACGCTCCGCGAGGCCGGCCTCAACCCGTTCCTCTTCGAGATGGCCAACATCCGCGACCAGGCGTCGTGGGTGCACCGCGACGAGCCGGCGAAGGCGACCGACAAGGCCAAGGACCTCGTCCGCATGTCGGTCGCCCGGGCCCGGCTGCTCGAGCCGCTCTTCAAGGTCGACGTGCCGCTCACCCACGCCGCGGTCGTGATCGGCGGCGGCGTGGCCGGCATGACGGCCGCGCTCGCGCTCGGCGAGATGGGCTACGAGGTCGCACCTCGTCGAGCGCGGCCCCAAGCTCGGCGGCCACGTGCTGCGAGCTCGGCGCCGACGATCCGCGGCGGCGACGCCGCCGCGCTCGTCGCCGAGCTCGAGCGCAAGCGTCGTCGACAACCCCAACGTCAAGATCCACCTCGAGGCCGAGCTCGCCGACTTCCACGGCTTCATCGGCAACTTCTCCAGCGTCATCGAGGAGGGCGGCACGCGCAAGGACGGCAAGCCCAAGAAGGCCAAGCGCACCCCGGTCGACCACGGCGTCGTCATCGTCGCCACCGGCTCGCAGGAGGAGCGCCCCGAGCTCTACGGCCTGGGCGCCAGCCCGAAGGTCGTCACCGGCATGGACCTCGAGCGCATGCTCAAGGACGGACGATCCGGCGCTCGCCGAGGCCCGCGCCGTCGGCTTCGTCCTCTGCGCCGGCTCGCTCGACGAGAACAAGCCCTACTGCTCGCGCACCTGCTGCCAGCAGAGCATCAAGAACGCGATCGCGCTCAAGGAGCGCGACCCCGACCGGCCGGTCTACGTCTGGTTCAAGGAGGTCCGCACCTTCGGCCTCCTCGAGGAGTACTACACGCAGGGCGCGCGAGCTGGGCGTGATCTTCACGCGCTACGACGAGGCGACCAAGCCGCAGGTGAGCGCCAACGGCAAGGTCGAGGTCGCCTTCCGCGACCCGTACCTCGGCAAGGACCTCACCCTGCCGCTCGACCTGCTCGTGCTGGCCACGCCGGCCGTGCCGGCCGACGGCGTCGCCGAGCTCAGCAAGCTCCTCAAGGTGCCGCTCACCGGCGGACGGCTTCTTCCTCGAGGCGCACGTCAAGCTGCGCCCCGTCGACTTCGCCAGCGAGGGCATCTTCCTCTGCGGCGCGGCGCACTACCCCAAGGGCATCGACGAGGCGATCAGCCAGGCCTACGCCGCCGCCGGCAGGGCCGCGGCCATCCTGGCCAAGCCGGCCCTCAAAGCCGGCGGCGTCGTCGCCGAGGTCGACCAGGACAAGTGCGCCGCCTGTCTCACCTGCGTGCGCATCTGCCCCTACGAGGTGCCGATCATCGAGCCCGACACGAAGAAGGCCAAGATCGAGGCGGCCGCCTGCCAGGGCTGCGGCATCTGCGTCAGCGAGTGCCCCGTCAAGGCGATCACCCTGCACCACTACACCGACAACCAGATCTTCGCCAAGGAAGAGGCGCTCTTCATGGAGGTGAGCTGAGATGGCCGACGAACCGACGCGCCGTCGCGGCCCTCCCGGTGGCGGGCGCCGAGACGGGCGCAGCCGACGAGGCGCCGAAGAAGCCGGTCGATCCCGGACTTCGAGCCCGAGATCATCGTCTTCGCCTGTCACTACTGCGCGTACGCGGCCGCCGACCTGGCCGGGCAGCATGCGCCTGCAGTACCCGTCGACGATCCGCATGATCAAGCTGCCCTGCACCGGCAAGCTCGAGGTCATCCACCTGCTGCGCGCGCTCGAGGCCGGCGCCGACGGCGTGTACGCCGCCGGCTGTCTCGAGGGCGAGTGCCACTACCTCAAGGGCAACCTCTGGGCGCGCAAGCGCGTCGAGTACGTCAAGAAGCTCCTCGCCGAGGTCGGCCTCGAGCCCGAGCGCGTCGAGATGTACAACATGTCGTCGGCCATGGGCGCCAAGTTCGCCGAGGTCGCGACCGAGTTCACCGAGCGCATCAAGGCGCTCGGGCCGAACCCGCTGCGGCGACACGGCGTGTCGCCGCACGCCGCGGCCCGCGACGCCGCCAAGGACGTCGCCATGCCGGACGAGGCGCCGGCCGGCGCAGCCGGCCGGCGCCCGACGCCTCTCCGCCCGCCGCCACTTCCGAGAAGGGACCCGCCGAATGATCACCGCTGAACGCAAGCCGTTCGACGAGATCCTGGAGCTCGTCGACGGGCACAAGAAGGTCCTCGTCGCCGGCTGCGACACCTGCGTCGCGATCTGCCTCACCGGCGGCGAGAAGGAGGCCGAGATCCTCGCCAGCGAGCTGCGCATGAAGGCGCAGGCCGACGGCCGCGAGGTCGAGGTCGAGCACACCGCCGCCATCCGCCAGTGCGAGTGGGAGTACCTCGACATGATCGCCGACAAGGTCGAGGAGGCCGACGTCGTCGCTCAGCATGGCCTGCGGCATCGGCATCCAGAGCATGGCCGAGAAGTTCGCACCCAAGCTCGTCGATGCCGGCCGTCAACACCAACATGCTGGGCATGCCGCAGGAGCACGCCGTCTGGCTCGAGCGCTGCGGCGCCTGCGGCGAGTGCGTCATCGGCGAGACCGCCGGCATCTGCCCGGTCGTGCGCTGCAGCAAGAGCCTCATGAACGGCCCCTGCGGCGGCTCGCACGACGGCAAGTGCGAGGTGACGACCCCCGAGAAGGAAGACATCGACTGCGCCTGGGCCCTGATCTGGGACCGCCTCAAGGCGCAGGGCCGCGAGGAGCTGATGTACAGGTGACCGGCCGCCGAAGAACTGGAGCAAGAGCAGCTCCGGCGGCCCCCGCAAGATGGTCAAGGAGGAGGCGAAGCCGGTATGACGGACAACGGGTACAAGGCCGGCGCGCAACCTCGAGAAGATCCTGGCGGCGGGCAAGTTCGCCGTCACCGGCGAATGCGGCCCGCCGAAGAGCGCCGACGGCAGCGTCATCGAGAAGAAGGCCAAGATCCTGCAAGGGCTTCGTCGACGCCGTCAACATCACCGACAACCAGACGGCCGTCGTGCGCGATCTGCTCCATGGCCTCCGGCTATCACGGCACAGCAGAACGGCGTCGAGGCCATCATGCAGATGACCTGCCGCGACCGGAACCGGCTGGCGATGCAGGCCGACATCCTCGGCGCCTCCGTTCTGGGCATCAAGAACATCCTCTGCCTCACCGGCGACCACATGAGCTTCGGCAACCACCCCGAGGCCAAGGGCGTCCACGACCTCGACGCCATCAACCTCATCAAGATGTACAAGGACATGCGCGACGAGAAGAAGTTCCAGTGCGGCGACGAGATGGAGGTCGCGCCGCGGCTCTTCATCGGCTGCGCCGAGAACCCCTTCGGCGATCCCTTCGAGTTCCGCGCGCTGCGCCTCAAGAAGAAGATCGAAGCCGGCGCCGACTTCATGCAGACCCAGTGCATCTTCAACGTCCCCAAGTTCAAGAAGTGGATGGAGGAGGTCCGCGCACTGGGCCTGCACCAGGAGATCAAGATCCTCGCCGGGCTCACGCCGCTCAAGGGCGTCGGCGCGGCGCAGCTACATGAAGAACTTCGTCCCCGGCATGGACGTGCCCCAGGAGATCGTCGACCGCATGGCCGGCGGTCGAGAAGGGCCCGCCGGCGCACGCCGAGGGCAAGAAGCTCGCCGTCGAGATGATCAAGGAGATCGCCGAGATCGAGGGCGTCGCCGGCGTGCACATCATGGCCGTCGAGTGGGAAGAGGCAGTGCCGGAGATCGTCGAGACGGCCGGCCTCCTGCCGCGGCCGGCGGTCGCGTGAGGGTGTCGTGATGGCGACCGTCAGCGCGACACTCGAACGCCGGGTCAGGGCCGGCTCGGGCACGACCCCTTACAAGTGCTACCAGTGCAAGCGCTGCACCAGCGGCTGCCCGGTCGCGCCCTACGCCGGCATGCACCCGTCGCAGATCATGCGCGCCGTGCAGCTCGGACAGCTCGACATGATCTTCGAGGACCGCTTCATCTGGCTGTGCACCGGCTGCGAGACCTGCAGCACGCGCTGCCCGCAGGACATCGACGTGGCCTCGGTGATCGACGAGCTCAAGATCATCGCCAGGCGCGACGGCAGGGTGCACCCCGACGCTCCGTCGGCCGTGATGCTCAAGTACAACTACGACTCGTTCGTGCGCTGGGGCCGCATGTGGGAGGTCGAGCTCATCGCGCGCGACGTGCTCAAGCGCCCGACCAGCGCGATGGAGTGGCTCTCGCTCGGACCCAAGATGCTCCTCAAGAACAAGATCAACCCGACGCTGAAGCGCGGCGACACGCTGGCCATGGAGCGCATGGTCAGGACCGCCGAGAGCATCACGAAGGCAAGGGAGACCCAAGCCGGCGCAGCTTCGCCGGCCGGCCCCGGCTCGCCGGACGCGGGAGGCGGCGCATGAGCAGCATCGCCTACTACCCCGGCTGCTCGCTGCACGGCACCTCCGGCGAGTTCGACCGCAGCTTCCGGGCGACCGCCACGTCACTCGGCCTCGACCTCGTCGAGATCCCGGGCTGGGAGTGCTGCGGCAACACCGCGGCGCACTCGATCAACCGCCTGCTCGCCACGGCGCTGCCCGTGAACGAGCTCGCCAAGGTCGAGCAGGACCTCAAGCTCGACGCCGTGGCGGTGCCCTGCGCCGCCTGCTTCAGCCGCTTCAAGACGGGCGCGCACGAGGTCGCCGGCGACCAGCAGGTCGCCGCCGACGTGCGCGCCGTCGTGGGCCGCGGCTACGACGGCGGCGTCACCGTCCAGAACCTCGTCGACGTCTACCACGACGCCGTCGGCCTCGATGCAGCTGGCCGGCAAGGTCACCCGTCCCTTCCAGGGTCTCAAGGTCGCCTGCTACTACGGCTGCCTGCTCACGCGGCCGCCGAAGGTCACGCTCGCCGAGGACCCGGAGTACCCGACGCACATGGACGCCGTGACCGAGGCGCTCGGCTGCAAGCCCATCGACTGGAACTACAAGACCGACTGCTGCGGCGCCTCGCTGGCGCTCACCGAGCAGGGCATCGTCGACGACCTGGTCGGGCGCATCGTCGCCGACGCGCGCGCGTGCGGCGCCGAGGCGATCGTCGTGGCCTGCCCGCTCTGCCAGGTGAACCTCGACGGCCGCCAGACCGAGATCGCCCGCAGGAAGCCCGACTGGCAGGGCGTCCCGGTGGTTTTCCTGAGCCAGCTCGTCGGACGGGCCATCGGCCTCGACGAGAAGACGCTTGGCCTCAAGAAGCACCTCATCGACGCCATGCCGGTGATGGCCTAGCGGCGCCGGAGGGTCAAAGGGTCCCCGACGGGACCGACCACCCCATCTGGGGGTGGGGAGCCATGTGAGGGGCCCGGGGAGCATCCGCTCCCCGGGCCCTTCCGCTTCTGACACGACCCGCGCGTGGCCGACGTCTCTGAGCCCAGGTGGTGACGCCGCCCGCCAGTCCCTGCGCACCACGAGCTTGGCCAGCTGCCCTCCTCCATGGTCATCGACAAGTGTGCTTTCCTCGTGATATCATAGCGATATACATATACGGGACCGGCCAGATGGAGCCCGGCGCGGGCAGGCGGTCCGTCCGGAGGTGAAGGACATGTCGACCGAACGTCAAGCAAGGACCCCGAGTGGCTGGCCGATGCTCATCCTGGACATCGCGCTCTATGCAGGGTCGACCGCCCTGTTCATCCTGGCCTTCACCCAGGGGACCACCGACGCCGGCGGCAAGGCGCAGCCCGTGTGGCAGCTGCTCGTGCTCGCGTCCGTCGTCCTCTTCTTCGCCATCCTCGGATCGATCGGCTTCTTCACGCTGCAGCCGAACGAGGCGCGCGTGCTGATCCTCTTCGGCGACTACAGAGGGACGAGTCGCGAGCGCGGGTTCCGCTGGGGCAACCCCTTCTACTCGAACGGGAGCGTGTCGGCCACGGCGGCCTCCAAAGGCGCCGGACAGCTCATTGGAAAGAAGAAGAGTCAGCCCAAGCCGGGCACGCTCGGCCGCTACAAGGTGTCTCTGCGGGCGCGCACGCTCAACGGCGACAAGCTCAAGGTGAACGACAAGCGCGGCAACCCGGTGGAGATCGCGGCGGTCGTCATCTGGCGCGTCGAGGACACCGCCCAGGCGGTCTTCGACGTCGACGACTACGAGCAGTACGTCTCCACCCAGAGCGAGTCGGCGCTGCGGCACGTGGCGACCGCGTATGCCTACGATCACGGCGAGGAGGAGGGCGACGAGGAGATCACCCTGCGCGGCAACGTGACGGACGTCTCACAGGCGCTCAAGGTCGAGCTGGAGGAACGTCTGACCAAGGCGGGGGTCGTCGTCGACGAGGCGCGCCTGACCCACCTGGCCTACGCGCCTGAGATCGCCCAGGCGATGCTCCGGCGCCAGCAAGCCGAGGCGATCATCGCGGCGCGCCGCAAGATCGTGACCGGCGCCACCAGCATGGTCGAGATGGCGCTGCGCGACCTGAGCGAGAAGCACGTCGTCGAGCTCGACGAAGAGCGCAAGGCGGCGATGATCAGCAACCTCATGGTCGTCCTCTGCGGGGAGGCCGAGGTGCACCCCGTCGTGAACGCCGGGACGCTGTATCAGTGACGGAGAAGTGCGGGTCGTGATCCCGGTCGGACCAGAGCCGGCAACTCCAGGAGGCTCAAGTCGATGACGGCGTCGCGGACGAGCGCTGGGCGGCCATCAGCCGGGAGCGGCTGATGGCCGCCCGCAAGCAGTACCTGCTGCGCATCGACCCCGAGCTGTGGAAGCAGCTCGAGAAGTGGGCCGCCGACGACCTGCGCAGCGTGAACGCACAGGTCGAATGGCTGCTGCGTGAAGCCGTGAAGAAGCGGCGAGCGTCGGGAGGCGCCAAGGCCTGAGAGCAAGCAGCGCGGCGAGCGACGCTGATGGCATGTCATGAGGCGGATGGGGGTGGCGGCTTCAGCCGCCGCCCCCATCCGCCTCATGAACGTCACCGATGCCGGACTGCGCGGCATCCACCGCGTCCCGCTTGGCTGGCAGCGCCAGCAGCACCGGCACGGCGACGACGTTCAGCGCGACGCCGAGGATGCTCCAGAGCAATCGCCGCCGGCCCTTCTCGCCCGCCACACGGCGGCAGTACCAGCCGCACCAGAGCGCGATCGCGATGCCCAGCAGCAGGCTGACCGTGGTCAGCGTCGACACAGGCTCTCCCTTTCCGGCGACATCGGCCGTATCGTATCCGCATGGATGTCGTCGGCGCAGTCATGACCATGAAGGGGTTGCTCGCCCTGATCGCGGGTGTGATCGCGATCATCTTCCTCGGGAACCTGATCCTCGGGGGCACTGGGAGGCAGGGTGAGTCGGGCGACGACCGGGAGGACGGCGACGAGTGGGCCGGCGAGGGTGACGCGGGCGAAGATGAAGACGCCGGCCAGATGGACGTGCTCGTCGCCACCCGGGCCTTGATCGTCGCCGATCCCTACGCCGGCCGTCATCTGTACGTCGAGCTGGATGACGGCGACGTCGTCCACCTGTGCGGCCGTTGGCTGGATGACTACCACGTCGGTGGACCGGCGGCGAGCTTCCCGTGCGAGCGCTTCCGCCCGTACGCGGACTTCCCCGACGACCCGTTCGATCTCGAGCATCCCTACCGGGTGGAGTGCCTGGGGCTGCCCATCACGCCGCTGGTCGCGAGCGAGCCGCTGGACGAGGAGGCGCGGCGCGACGGTCTCGCGCCGGCCGACTGGGCGCGGCTCCCCGTCTCGTTCGACAAGCTGCTGCGCCGCCTCGGGCCAGATGGCGGCGATGCTCCCCGTCGGCCGGCGGTGACGAGCGAGCAGTTGGCCGCCCTCGAGGACGCCCTCCACGCCCCGGCCGCCGGGCGGCTTCCCTTCGCCGAGAACGCGTCCCCTGAGTCCCAGCCCGGCTCCCCCAGCGCTGCCCTGGTGCCGGCCGAGGACGACCCGAGGCCGGGAGAGGACGACGTGACGCCCAGGGCCGACGCTCTGACACCTCCCGACCTCGCCGCTTCGGCCCCGACCCCGGACGGACCCATCTTCTCGACATCGCGAAGCCTCGACGCGCCCGAAGAGCTCGAAACCCCGGAGGACGAGCCGCCGCGGCCCGACGATGAGGTGCTGCCTCCCGGCGGCAACGGGTAAGACCGCCCGGACGGGCACGCGACCAGGAAGGCGGAGCGATGGCGAGGGTAGCGGGAGGCAGGACGGCGGCCGAGGTGGTCCCGGGGATCCACCGCTGGACGGCCCGGCACCCGGAGTGGCGGCCGGGCCGCGAGGAGGTCGTGAGCTGGGCGCTCGAGGCCGAGGACAGACTGCTGCTCGTCGACCCGCTGCTGCCCAAGAAGGGCGATGAGGCTCATGAGCCCCTGCTCGCCTACCTCGACGACCTCGCCGGCCCCTTCGACAAGCTCGAGATCCTGATCACGATCCCCTATCACACGCGCAGCTCCGAGCCGCTCTTCGAGCGCTACTGGGGCAGGATGGCGACGCGGATCTGGGGGCAACCGAACGTCGCCGACCGCTTCTTCTACGACACGAAGCTGACCGAGGTGCCGAGGACGAAAGGCGGCGCCAGCGTGCCGATCGTCGACGGCCTCGTGGAGGCCTATACGATCGGCAACCCGCGCCGCCTCGAGACGCCCTACTACGTGCCCGCCCTGAAGGCTCTCGCCTTCGGCGACGCCATCGTCGGAGCGCCGGACGGCCTGCGGGTGTGGGCGCAGGGCCAGTCGAGCGAGGCCTGGTACAAGGACCGCTTCCTCCCCACGCTCCGGCCGCTCGCAGAGCTGCAGGCGCGCAACATCCTCGTCACGCACGGGCCGGCCGTGATCCGGGGCGGCGGCGAGGAACTCGCCGCCGCCCTCGACGCCCCGCCCGTGCCGGACTACCTCTAGCGGCCCGCAGCCCCTCCGCCGTCTCAGAGCGGATAGTCTTCTCCCTGCCGCAGCCGCGCTTGAGGCAAGTCAAGGTACGCCGCAGACTCTGCGGGTAGGATGCGCCCAGGCTAATCCCAACCTTTGGAGTAGGGTATGACCAGCGTCCAGAAGATGACCATCACCCCGAAGACCACCGTCCACACGCTGCTCAAGGAGTACCCCTTTCTGCTGGACTTCCTCGCCGCCTACCACCCCGAGTTCAAGAAGCTGACCAATCCCGTCCTGCGGCGCACGGTCGGCCGCATGGCGACACTGGACACGGTGGCAGAGCAGGGCAACGTCCCCCTCAACCAGCTCATGCTCGACATCGCCGCCGAGATCGAGAAGAAGACGGGTTCGCGACCTGACGTCGCGGACGCGCCGGGGGTCGACTCCATCGACCCGGCGCGTCTCGACGAGCTCCACGCCATCGTGAAGGAGCTTCACGCCGGCAAGTCAGTCGACGAGGTCAAGCCCCGCTTCGAGGAGCTCATCAAGGACGTCGAAGCGACGGAGATCGCCGCCATGGAGCAGAAGCTCATCGAGGGCGGCGTCCCCGACAGCGAGGTCAAGCGGCTCTGCGACGTGCACGTCCAGGTCTTCGCCGACGCGCTCGAGGGACATGAGCCCGTGAAGGTGCCGGCGGGCCACCCCATCGACACCTTCCAGCGAGAGAACCAGGCGCTGCTGCAGGTCACGGCCTCGCTGCGCAAGGTCGCCGAGAAGATCGGCGAACCGCCGGTGCGCGAGGAGTGGGAGCGTCTGAAGCCCGCCCTCGCCGGCGTGCTCGACCGCCTGCTCGAGACCGACAAGCACTACCTGCGCAAGGAGAACCAGCTCTTTCCCTTCCTCGAGAAGCACGGGGTCGAGGGGCCGAGCAAGGTCATGTGGGCGATCCACGACGACATCCGCGCCTTGCTGAAGCAGGCGCGGGCGGCGCTCGCCGAGGACGAGGCGGCTCTGGCCGTGAGCACCTCGCAGGCGGTCGCCAAGATGGCGGACGACATGGTGACCAAGGAGGAGCGGGTCCTCTACCCCATGGCGATCGACACGCTGAGCGACGACGAGTGGCGCGCGATCCGCGCCGGCGAAGACGAGATCGGCTACGCGCTGATCGGCGACGTGCCGTCGTGGCCGGCCGGGCGGCCGCCGCCGCAGGCGCGGCCGCCGGGGCCGGCCCTTCGGCCGCCGTCCGTCCGGACGAGGGCGGCCTCCTCTCGCTCACGACCGGCGCCCTGACGCTCGAGCAGCTCAACCTGATGCTCACCGCCCTCCCCGTGGACATCAGCTTCGTCGACGAGAACGACGAGGTCCGCTTCTACAGCGAGGGCGAGCGCATCTTCCCGCGCTCACCCGGCGTCATCGGCCGCAAGGTGCAGAACTGCCACCCGCCGGCGAGCGTCCATAAAGTGCAGGAGATCGTCGACGCCTTCCGCGCCGGCGAGAAGGACGTGGCCGAGTTCTGGATCGAGATGCAGGGCAAGTTCCTGCACATCCGCTACTTCGCGATGAGGGCACCGGACGGCGCCTACCGCGGCACCGTCGAGATGGTCCAGGACGTGACGCACATCCGCGCCCTCGAAGGTCAGCGCCGCCTGGTCGACTGGTAGCGGGGACGGCGCGGCGAAGGCAGCCGCAAGGAGGTGCGCGGCGCGGCCGTGGCCGCCCCGCGCACCTCTCAGATCACGTTCAGCAGCGCGCCCACGGCGAAGCCCAGCACGGTCACGAGCCCTATCCAGGGCCGGTGCCCGCTTTCGTCGAAGGCCTCGGGCATCATCGTGTCGGCGAGCATCGTGAGGATCGCGCCGCCGGCGAGTGCCTCGAGGAAGGCGACGACATGGTCGGGTGCGTCGCCCGCGAGCGCGCCGAGACCGGCGGCCATCGCGCTCACCAGCGCGACCACGCACCACATCAGCATGATCCTGCGGTCCGCGTAGCCGGCCTTGCGCATGCCTGTCGCCGACGAGAGGCCCTCGGGCAGGTTCGAGATGAGCACGGCGACCACGAAGGCGTAGCCGAGACTGCCCCCCGTGGCGATACCGATGCCGATCACGATCGACTCCGGGATGCCGTCGAGGATGGCGCCCAGCAGAAGCGCCGTCCCGGCGTCCTGTTCCTGCGTCCCCTTCGAGCGTTTGCGGTGACGCCCACCCCTGCGGTCGATCATCAGATCGCCGGCGAAGAACAGCAGCGCGCCGGCCGTCAGCCCCAGGAACGAGGCGTCCAGCCCGCCCTTGTCGTAGGCCTCGGCGACGAGCTCGTAGGAGAGCGAGCTGATCAGCGTGCCGGCGCCGAAGGCCATGATGGCGGCGATCTGCCAGACGGGGAGGCGCCAGTGCAGGCCGATCGCCGCCCCCAACGGCAGCGAGAGCGCCGCCACGAGACCCCAACCCATAGCCGCTAGTACGTCCATCGCGGCGGTATTCGACGCGCGCCGGCCTCTCCCGCCCCGCCGCCTTCCAGCGGCGCGGCGCCGCAATCCGGTAGCATGCGGCCAGGCGCGCCCCGAGGTAGAGGCGCCTTCACCGAAAGGACCCACATGCTCTGGCAACGCGGTTCCCTGAGTCCGCAGCAAGCTGAGCTCGTCATCGAGAACGCGCCCTGCGACGTCAGCTTCGCCGACGAGAACGACGTGCTCCTGTACTGGCAGGGCGAGACGTACGACACGTGCGACGCCCAGTACATCGGCCGCGACGTGCGCGACTGCCACCCCGAGCACACCCTGGAGACGCTCGAGTGGATCCTGCGCGAGTTCAAGGCCGGCAGCCGTGAAACGGCCGAAGGCTGGGGCGAGGAGAAGGGCCGCTTCAAGTACACCCGCTACACCGCGGTGCGCGACGAGGCAGGCGCCTACAAGGGCATCCTCGAGGTCAACATGGACCTCACGGCGTTCCGCGCCCTCGAGGGGTCGCAGCAGTTGCCGGGGTGGTGAGCGAGACGGTCGAAGGGGGGCGCCGCAGGGATGCCGGCGGCGAGCAGGCTAGAGCCGGAACTCGTGCCGGCAGGAATCGGCGCCTTCGGCCATCGCCCTTGTCTGCACGTGCTGCTCCGCACTGGCGTCCAGCAGGCCGCAGAACATGCCGCGGTCGAAGCAGCACACGAGGTCGCTGTAGTCGACGGAGAGTTCGCGGTAGACGCAGTTGGTGACCTCGAGGGCCGTCACCTCACGGTCGGACTCGTCGAGACTGACGCCGTACCCCGCCGCCTCGAGCCAGCTCACGACCTGGCCCGGCGTCGGCTTTCTGCCGCTGGCGGCCTGCCCGTTGACCAGCTCCCGTGCGACCTGCTCGCCGTAGGCGTGGCCGGCCTCGAGCGCGAGGTGTTCGGCGCGGCCGTCGTCGCCGAGCCGCGAGATCACCTGCAACAGCAGGCGGGCGAGCGGCTCGTAGCGGCGCGGCGGGATGATGACCTCGAGGCGTTCAGCGGTCGGACTGTAGATCTTCGCCGGACGGCCGCCGCTCGGACGGCGCCGCAGCCCGACCTCGACCAGGCCGACCTCGGCCATGCGCTCGAGATGCGCCCGGGCGACGGTGCGGTGCAGCCCGAAGACCGCGGCGACCTCGGCCGCCGTGGCAGGTTCGGGTGAGTCGAGCAGGTGGCGATAGACTGCGCGGCGGGTAGCATCGCCGAAAACGTCGGCGAGACGGTCCAGGCGCTCCGCTGAGGTGTCGGTGGGGACTGGCACGACGAGAGTCTACAGGAAACGACCTGAACAGCGTAGCGATGCTCACAACCCACAAGAGCGCGGACGCGACGAAAGGACGACGATGATCAAGGTGAAGACGTTCATGACGCCGATCAAGATCTTCGCGACGGTGCGCGAGCTGCAGGAGCTCGACGACAAGGTGACGGCCTTCCTCACCGAAGAAGCAGCGACCGAGGTCTTCTCGGTGAGCGACGCGACCACGGCGGGCGGCGGCGAGACCATCGGGCTCATACGGACCGTGTGCTATCGGGTCTGAGGACGGCGCGCGACAGGCGGCTGACGGCCGACGAGATGGATGACGACGACAGGGGCCTGCTGATCGAGGCGCTCGAGCTCGAGCGGCAGGCCGTGCGCCGCTACGTGGCGCACGCCGCGGCAACAGAGGATCCACGTCTGGTGGCGTACTGGGAGTCACTGCGCCGCAACGAGGCCGGCCACCGGGATCTGCTGGTCGCCGAGTTGCGGCGCCTCGGGGCGGCCGTGCCGCCGGAGGCGCCGCATGGCGGCGCAGGCGGCACACGCGGCGAGGACGCAGAAGCGACGGGCGAGTCCGGGCGCGCGGGAGGCGCCTCGTGAGCGCGCTCGGCTACGCCACCGCTCTTCGCCACCTCAACGACGATCTCGCCTTTGAAGAGACTGCGGTGAAGCGGTACGGGCACATGGCGGCGGCGGCACGCGAGCCGCGCCTCAAGGAGCTCTTCAAGGAGCTGGTACGCGGCGAGGCCGGCCACCGCCGCGGCCTGCGCCACGCGATCACACGGGTGGAAGACGCGGCGAGCCCCGTCCTTCTCTACTGCCCCCTGTGCGGCTGGGAGCTCGACTTCGGAGCCGCCCCGGAAGAGGGCGTGACAGCAAAGTGCCACATGTGCCCCGGCAAGTTCGCTCTGCGGCTGGACGCGGGCGGCGACTGGCGATTGGAGCGGATCGATGTCTGAGGACACGGCGGAACGGACCCCTGAGGCGCGTGGGAAAGGCGGCGCCGGCACGCGGCCCGACGGACCCACCGGCCCGCTGGGCGACGCGGCGCGCGCCGCCAACCTGAAGCTCTGGAACGTGTGGACCAAGGTCCACGAGAAGGCGCCCGGCTACGATGTGGAGGGCTTCAAGGCCGGGCGGAGCGCGCTCACGCCGGTCGAGCGCGAGGAGCTGGGACCCTACGTTCACGAAGGCGCGAGCCTGCTCCACCTGCAGTGCCACTTCGGCCTCGACACGCTGAGCTGGGCGCGCGAGGGCGCTGAGGTGGTCGGCCTCGACTTCTCGGGCGAGGCGATCGCACTGGCGCGCCGCCTGGCCGGCGAAGCCGGCCTCTCGGGGCGCGCCGCCTTCGTCGAGTCCGACCTCTACGAGGCCGACGCCCACCTCGGCGACCGCCTCTTCGACATCGTCTTCGTCAACTGGGGCGCGATCGAGTGGCTGCCCGACCTCCAGGCCTGGGCCGGCATCATCGCCCGGCACCTGCGGCCCGGCGGGACCTTCTACCTTGCCGAGATCCATCCGATCGCGCGCACCTTCGAGGAGGTCCCCGGCGAGCACGAGGTCAGGGTCCTCTTCCGCTACTTCCCCACCCCCGACGAACCCGACGTCGACCCGGTGGATCGCGACTACGCGGATCCCGACGCGCGCTTCGAGGACCTCACCGCCTACGGCTGGCCGCACAGCATGGAGGAGGTGACCGGCGCTTTGAGCGGCGCTGGTCTGCGCATAGAGCAGCTCCACGAGTTCCCCTTCTCGCCCGCCCCCTTCTGGGACTGGATGGTGCGCGACGATGAGCGGCTCTGGTGGCTGCCCGACGGCGAGGGCGGGCGCCGGCGCGACCTGCCCTTCACCTACACCCTGCGGGCGAGCAAGCCGGCGGAGGAAGGCGCCGTCCCGGCTGCCCCGAGCGGCCGAGCCGACACAGCGCCGGCCACCACCGCAGCCTCATCTCACGACAGCGAGCCGACCTCGTCGGCCGCGGGCGATCGCCGCGACCTCGGTGCCGTGATGAGCGACGAGCACCGTGAGGCGAATCTCGCCGGCTGGGACGAGCTCGCCGGCCTGCACGTCACGACGAGCTTCTATGACGTGGAGGGGTTCAAGGCCGGCCGGAGCTCGCTCACGAGCATCGAGCGCGACGAGCTTGGCCCGGTCGTGCGCGAGGGCACGAGCCTGCTCCATCTGCAGTGCCACTTCGGCCTCGACACCCTGAGCTGGGCCAGGTCCGGAGCCACGGTGACGGGCGTGGACTTCGCCCCCCAGGCGATCGAGCTGGCGCGCGGGCTGGCCGACAGCGTCGGCCTCTCCGCGCGCGCCACCTTCATCCAGTCGGACGTCCACCGCCTTCCCGAGGTCCTCGACGAGACCTTCGACATCGTCTTCACCTCGTGGGGCGCCCTCATCTGGCTCCCCGACCTCGAAGCTTGGGCCGACATCGTCCTGCGCTACCTCAAGCCCGGCGGAGTCTTCTACATCGCCGAGTTCCACCCCGCCGCCATGCTGCTCGCCGACCACGCGACCCCCGATCTTCTCCGCATCCAGTACCCCTACTTCCAGCACGGGGAGCCATTGCGCTTCGACGAACAAGGCTCATACGCGGATGCGGATGCCGTCGTCGCGAACACCGTGAGCTACGAGTGGAACCACGGACTCAGCGAGATCGTCGACCCGCTCCTGCGCAGGGGCCTGCAGCTCGAGTTCCTGCACGAGTTCCCGTACCAGCACGGGCTCGACTTCGACTGCATGGAGAAGGGAGAGGACGGCCTGGCGAGGCTCTCGGGCCACCCCGGCTACCCGTTGAGCTTCTCCTTGAAGATGACGCGGCCGGGAGCCAAGGCCTGACGCTGGACAGTTGCCGGGCTTTGGCTCCGCACGAGCGTCGCATGCCGCGGAGTGTCCGCCGGCGCCGCCGATCGTCGCGTGGGCGGCGTCGCAACAAATCTTCATCTCGAGCAGCGGCTCTCATGCATTGAAATCCGCTGCAGAGCGCCGTATCCTTTTCGTGCGTCATCATAGTCGAAACCTATGATGCGCGTCCCGTCAGGGGGATCGACACGGTGGTCTCCTCCCACCAGGACCACCTCGGCCCCTCGAAGGCGGCGCCCTCCCTCCAGGCGCCGCCTTCGCTCTTCCAGCGAGCGGACCCATGCCGCCTTCGCGCTTCCCGGTCCGTGCGCACCCATCCCAGCTCAGCGGTCGGCGCGCCTTTAGGGGCGCCTACGCGACGAGCCGAGCGAAGAAAGCCCCGAGCTCGTCCCGGGGCACCACCAGGTCGGCGGCCTCCCTCACCGGCGCCGACGCCTCCGCCACGGCTGCGGCGAACCCCGCCCAGCGCAGCATGTCGATGTCGTTGCGGCCGTCGCCGCAGGCCACCGTCCGCGCTGCGTCGAGCTGCAGGTCTCCGGCGAGCCAGTCGAGGGTCATCGCCTTGGTGGCCCCGGCGGTGGTCAACTCGATGACATGCGGCAGCGACTGGGTGACGTAGAGCCGGCCCTCCCAGCGTGCCTGCAGTCCGGGAAGCAGGGCCAGGGCGTCGTCGGGCTCGGTCATGATGGTGAACTTGGTCGGCTCGCGCTCCCGCACGAGGGCGAGGAGATCGGGGACACGATCGACGGCGACCTCCGCGTACGCGGCGTACATCGCCGTCCACCGGTCCATCTGCTCCACGCAGAAGCGGTCGTCGACGTGTGCGTTGAGATGACGTCCGAGAGAGCGGATGTGGCGCACGACATCGGCCGCGTCATCGCGGGAGATCGGGCGATGGTACAGCCAGGGTCCTCCGGCGATGTCGGTCACGACGGCGCCCTGGTAGCAGACCATGAGGCCTGACGTGAGACCGAGCCGGATCGCCATGGCCCTGGCCGTATGGACCATCCTGCCGGTGCAGAGCACGACACGTACCTGGGCGGCCAGCAGCGCCGCGAGCCCCTCGCGGGTACCGGAGGGCACGACCCGGTCCGGGGTGATGAGGGTACCGTCCACGTCGGAGACGACGAGGACCGGGCGCCACGGCGGCCGCCACTCGTCGCCCCAGGCAAGAGGCGCGGGGGCCTGGAACGACGCGGTCAGCGGTACGGCCTCACCAGGCGCCTGGTCTCGAGGTCGAGCGCCTGCACGGCCTCGCCGGTGGCCTGACGCAGCTCCGCGTCGGCGACCTGCGCCGCCCTGGCCTGGAGGCCGGGCAGATCCTCGGCGGCGACGTCGGCAGCGACCGTCGCCCGCCAGCCGTCCTCCGCCTTCTTCAGGCGCACGGCGGCGGCGCCGATGCCGCGGACGGCTTCGTTGAGGCGGCGGGCCACGAGGCGCTGCAGCGCCGCGACGCTCACCGCCGCCCCCTCCCCGGTCTGCACCCGCGAGAGGCGGGGCTCGCCGGCGCCGGTGAACTGGCGAACGGCCAGAATCAGAAAGAGGACGGTGAGGCCACTCGCCACGGCCGCGGCAACGGCCGTCGCCCCGCCTCCCTCGACCACGAGGTCGTGCCACCACGAGGGTTCGGTCCAGGTCATGGCGTCGTCCGACGCAAGTGCGACCTCCCTCACGAGCCCGGCCAGCGCGGCAACCAGGCCGACCACGCCGGCGATCAGGGCGAGCGATCGAGTCACGGTGCTCACGGCAGCTCCTTCGCGAGCTGCGAGACCGACAGGACGCGATGCCTGACGCGGACCTCGGCCTCCGGCACGGCGGTGAGCCGTCGCAGCCGCTCGCGCGCGGCGGCCGCGACCTCACCCGAGACGCCGTCGCCGGCGACGAGCGGCCGCAGCGCCAGCTCGAGCGTGGCGTAGGGAGCCGCCTTTCGCACGCGCACCTCGACGGCCGCCGTGACGACTTCGGGATGTGCGAGCGCCTCGTCGCGCAGGAGCGCCTCTACCTGGGGCACGCCGACCACCACGTGGCCGCGGGCTCCCTCCAGCCACAGGGCGCCGTCGTCACGCCGCAGGACGAGCGGCAGCAGAGCCGCGCAAGCGACCGCGACGACGAGCAGCAGAAGTGCACGCCACCCGTGCCCGTCGGGCAGCGGCAGGTACGCGAACGGCGAGAACGACCAGGAGAACGCGGCCGCCACCAGGCGCATGGCGATCAGCAGCAGGACGAGCCCGCCGCCGAGCAGAAGAACGCCGGTGGCCCAGCGCTCGACAGTGCCGGGCGGGGCGGCCGTGCCGCGCCGCCGCACGGCCGCCGGGCGCGTCTCAGTGTCCGTCGCCAGCGCCGTCCTCCGGGAAATCTATATCGGTGACGAAGACGTTGACGGCACGCACGGTCAGGCCCGTCGTCCCCTCCACCTGCTCCTTGACCGCGGCGCGACACGCCGCCGCGACCGCCGGCACGCTCGCGCCATACTTGACCGTCATCGAGATGTCGATGTCGACCGCGCCCTCGCGCAAGTCGACCGAGATGCCCGAGGACCCCTTGTCGCCCATGATGCTCGACAGCACGCCGCTGCCTCCCTGCAGCGAGCCCACGCCATCGATCCCTTTGAGGGCGTCCAGCGTGAGCTTGACGATGACCTCGTCGGCGATGCGGACCTCGCCGCCACCCGGGACTTCCTCTGCCATGCCGCCTCCCTGTCGCTCAAGTGACAGCCTAGCGCACGACGGCGCCTTCAGGCAGAGGAAGGGGTGTTCAGGCGCTCAGCCACACTTCGAGTAGCCGCAGAGCCTGCACACCGCGCAGCCGCCCTCGTGCTCGATGGAGCCGCCGCAGTCGGGACAGGCGCCCTGCGCCACCTCGACGAGGGAGAGCTGGGGCTCGGGCGTCGCCGCGGCGGCCGCCGCCGCTCCTGTGACGTAGCGACGCTCCAGCGCCTTGCCGATAGCGTCGGCACAGCTCAGCGTCGCGTTCGGCCCCATGCCGTAGGGCACGTGACAGCGGATGCCCTTGAGGTGCTCGACGACGTCGGCCGGCGCGGCGCCCTTCTTGAGGGCCAGCGAGATGAGCCGGCCCAGCGCCTCGGTGTTGGACGAGGCGCAGCCGCCGGCCTTGCCCATATTGGCGAACACCTCGCGCGGGCCGTACTCGTCGTCGTTCATGATGATGAAGAGGTGACCGCAGCCCGTGTCGACGCGCTCCGTCTGGCCGGTGAGCAGCTTGGGACGCGAGGGGCGCGTCGTGGCGATGCCGGCCCCGGGGTCCTTCTTCTTGACGCTCTGACCAACGTTGAGCACCTGCTCCTCGCGCGAGCCGTCGCGGTAGATGGTCACGCCCTTGCAGCCCGACTTGTAGGCGAGCAGGTAGACCTTCTCGACGTCCTCCATCGTGGCCGCGTTCGGGAAGTTGACCGTCTTGGAGACCGCGTTGTCGGTATGGCGCTGGAAGGCCGACTGCAGCTTGATGTGCCATTCGGGTGTGATGTCGTGCGCGGTGGCGAACACCGCCTGGACGTCGTCCGGCACGCCGTCGGTGCCGCGTACCGTACCCTTCTCGGCGATCTTCTTCAGCAGCTCCTCGCTGTGGAAGCCACGTGCCTGCGCGACCTCCTCGAAGTAGGGCTGTACCTCGACCATCTTCTCGTCGTCGAGCACGTTGGCGCGCACGTAGGAGACGGCGAAGAGCGGCTCGACGCCGCTCGAGCAGCCGGCGATGATGCTGATGGTGCCCGTCGGCGCGATGGTCGTGGTCGTGGCGTTGCGCACCCGCGGTGCGTCTGGCTTGTCGTAGATGGACCCCTCGAAGTTCGGGAAGGTGCCGCGCTCGGCGGCGAGGTCCTGCGAGGCGGCCCGCGCCTCGTCGTGCACGAAGCTCATGACCTCGCCGGCGATCTTGCAGGCCTCGTCCGAATCGTACGGCACGCCCAGACGCAGCAGCAGGTCGGCGAAACCCATGACGCCGAGACCGATCTTGCGGTTGCCGCGCGTCATCTCCTCGATCTGGGGCAGCGGGTAGCGGTTCACGTCGATGACGTCGTCCAGGAAGCGGACGGCCGTGCGGACGACGCGTCCCAGCGTGCCGTAGTCGATGTGACCGTCGGTGATCACCTTCTGCAGGTTGATCGACCCGAGGTTGCACGACTCGTACGGGAGCAGGGGCTGCTCGCCGCAGGGGTTGGTGCTCTCGATCTCGCCGAGGTGGGGCGTGGGGTTATCGGCGTTGATGCGGTCGATGAAGACGATGCCGGGGTCGCCGTTCTTCCAGGCGAGCGTGACCATCGTCTTGAAGACCTTGCGGGCGCTCAGCTTCTTCACGGTGTCGCCGGAACGCGGGTTCACGAGGGCATAGTCCTCGTCCTGCTCGACCGCGCGCATGAAGGCGTCGGTCACCGCCACCGAGATGTTGAAGTTGTTCAGCTTGGCGTCGTCCTGCTTCGCGGTGATGAAGTCGAGGATGTCGGGGTGGTCGACGCGCATGATGCCCATGTTGGCGCCGCGGCGGGTGCCGCCCTGCTTGATGGTCTCGGTGGCGGCGTCGAAGACGCTCATGAAAGAGAGCGGCCCCGAAGAGACTCCCGCGGTGCTCATCACGAGGTCGTTCTTGGGCCGCACGCGCGAGAAGCTGAAGCCGGTGCCGCCGCCGCTCTTGTGGATGAGCGCGGTGTTCTTGACCGCCTCGAAGATCGAGTCCATCGAGTCGCCCACGGGCAGCACGAAGCAGGCCGAGAGCTGACCCAGCTCGCGGCCGGCGTTCATGAGCGTCGGGCTGTTGGGCAGGAACTCGAGGCTCGTCATGAGCTCGTAGAACGTCTCTTCCCACTCCTCGACCGGGGCGGCGGGGTTGTAGAGACGTTCGGCCTGCGCGACGGCCCCGGCGACCCGCCGGAACATGGCCTCCGGGGTCTCGAGCGGCTGCCCGTCCTCACCCCTCTTGAGGTAGCGGCGCTCCAGCACGCGGAGGGCGTTGGCCGAGAGTTCGATCACTGCTTTGTCCATTGGTCAACGCCCCCTGGGTGCCCCGGTCACGACCGTTCTCGACGGTCCCGTCATGATCTTGTGGTCGAGGAAGCGAGCGTCAGGCCGCTCCTCCTCGTCGCCGATGCCCGGCAGAGGCTCCTCGCCGGGCAGCGGCCCCGCGCTCGCCTCCTCCAGACGCGCGAGCTCGCGCTGGAACTCTTCGATGTCCTCGAACTGCCGGTACACCGAGGCGAACCGGATGTAGGCGACGCGATCGAGTCGCTTGAGCCGCCGCAAGGCGCACTCGCCGATCTCGGCGCTCGTCACGCGCAGCCCCGGCTGTCGCCGAAGCTCGTTCTCGATCTCGTCGACGACGCGCTCCAGGCTCTCGACCGGGATGTCGCGCTTCTCGCACGCGCGCAACAGCCCGTTGAGCAGCTTGCCGCGCGTGAACAGCTCCTCGTCGCCGCTGCGCTTCACGACGATCAGGGGCAGCTCCTCCACCCGCTCGTACGTCGTGTAGCGGCGCTCGCATTCCAGACATTCGCGTCGGCGCCGGATGGCGTCGCCGGCCTCAGAGTCGCGTGAGTCGACGACCTTGCTCTCTTCACTGGCGCAATACGGACAGCGCATCAGACAGACCTCTTCGAGGAATCCCCCACCGGATACCCGGTGACTGTGCTTGCCCCCTCAACCACAAGATGTAGTGGACGTCGTCACCGGGGGCACCAATATAGACCTTTTCGCCCATGACGCAAGGGTTCCCTGTCAAGCTTGAGCAAGAACAAGTCTCACGGTCGACTAGAAGCTTACTGTTTCGCCTTTCCGGGTCTCCCCGCGACGGTCCTTCGACCCGACGACGAGGGCGGCTGAGGTGGCAGTCGACCCTTCCCTCAACCAGGCCGTCATCGACCTCAACGACCGCGAACACTGGCTCGCCGATGCGATCCTCCCGCTCTTTCGTGCCGGCGTGGGCAGGCGTTCCACTCATCGTGGCTCACTCATCGCCTCCCCTGCCGCCAATGGTGACGGTTACGCCGTACGCGTGAGGACGAGTGGGTATACTGGCCGCCGTGAACGTGGTCGTCCTTCCAACGTACAACGAGCGCGAGAACCTGCGGCACGCGCTCGCCCGTATCCGCGAGGTCGCGGACGGCGACGGCGTGCCGCTTCACACACTGATCGTCGACGACGACTCCCCCGACGGCACCGGCGTGCTCGCCGACGAGCTGGCGATCAAGGTGCCGGACGTGAGCGTCCTGCACCGCACCGCCAAGGAGGGCCTCGGCAAGGCGTACATCGCCGGCTTCCGTCACGCCCTGGACATGGGCGCCGAGCGCGTCTTCGAGATGGACGCCGACCTGTCGCACGACGCCAGCTACCTGCCGCACTTCCTGCGGCTCATCGATCAGGGTGCCGACCTGGTCCTCGGCTCACGCTACGTGAAAGGCGGCGGTGTCGAGAACTGGAGCCTTCCCCGCAAGGTCATCAGCCGGGGCGGCTGTCTCTACGCCCAGGCCATCCTCGGCCTGCCCTATCGCGACCTCACCGGGGGCTACAAGTGCTTCCGCCGCCGGGTGCTCGAGACGGTGGATTTCGATGCCATCGACACGAAGGGCTACGGGTTCCAGATCGAGATGACGTACCGGGTCCACCAGCTCGGCTTCCGCATCGTCGAGCTGCCCATCATCTTCGTCGACCGTCAGGTCGGACAGAGCAAGATGACCAACGACATCGTCGTCGAGGCGATGAGGAACGTCTGGAAGCTCCGCTTCAGCCCCGCGGCCCGGCCGGCGGCCGGCGCGCCTGTATGACGGAGCCGAGCGGGCGCACCGGCGCCTGTGGCGCTCCGCCGCTGGGGCACGGCCCGGGGGTCCGGCTCCTGGCCATCGACATCGGCGCCGGCACGACCGACGTCCTGCTGACGCAGCCCGGCGAACCGCCGGAGAACGCCGTCAAGCTGGTCGTGCCGTCACGGACGCAGGTCGTTGGGGCGCAGATCGCGGCGGCGACCGCCGCCGGCCAGACCGTGGTGTTCAGGGGACCGCTGATGGGCGGCGGCGCCTCCACCTCGGCGATGAAGGCGCACGTGCGCGCGGGCCACGCCTTCGTGGCCACCGAGGAGGCCGCCTCTACCTTCAGCGACGACCTGGAGCGCGTGCGCTCCCTGGGTGTCCGCATCGTGGGCGAGGGAGCCGCCGCCGAGCTACTGGAGCGGCTGCCGGCGGGCTCGGTCATGGAAGTGCGCAGCGGCGATCTCGACGGCGGGGCCCTCTGCCGGGCCTTTGAGCTGCTCGGCGTCCGGCCCGTGTTCGACGCCGTGGCGGTCGCCGTGCAGGACCACGGCTTCAGCCCCGCCACGTCGAACCGCGTGTTCCGGTTCGGGCTCTGGCGCGAGGCGGTCGACGAGGCTCGCCCCCTGGCCGCTCTCTTCTGGCGGGGCGAGGAGGCACCGGCCGGTCTCACCCGTCTGCGGGCGGCCGCCGTGGCGGCCCGCACGCTCGCCGGCGACGGCGACGTGCTGGTGGCCGACACCGGACCGGCCGCCCTCTACGGCGCGCTCCCCGACGGCGTGGACGATGCCGTCCTCGTGAACGTGGGCAACGGCCATACCATCTGCGCGGTCGCCCGCGACGGCCGCCTCGCGGGCGTGTTCGAACATCACACCGGGATGCTCGACGGCGCCGGCCTGGAAGAGCGGCTCCGCCGCTTTCTGGCCGGCGGCCTCGAGGACGACGCGGTGCGCGAGGACGGGGGTCACGGGGCGGTGCTCGCCGACGGCGTGCGGCCCGGCGTCGAGTCGTTCCCCCTGATCGTCACCGGACCGCGGCGCCGGCTGCTCTGCGAGAGCGACCTGCCCCTGGTGTTCGCCGCCCCGCACGGCGACATGATGCTCACGGGATGCTTCGGGCTCGCGCGCGCGTATCGCGAGCGCACCGAAGCGCCGGCCACGCGCCGGTAGCGTCGGCGGACCGCGCCATCAGCGTCGGCGGCGCGCCGGACCGCAACGCCTTCTACAGGGGGAGCCTCCTCCCCACGTCGCGCTCGAGCGCGCGCGCCAGGGCGAGGCGCGCCGTCGCGACGTCCTCGATGGCGAGTCCGAGGTTCATGCAGAAGAGTCGCTCGCGCGGGTCCGAACGTCCGGGTACGAGGCCGGCGGCCAGCTCGCCCAGATCTCCGGCGATCTCGCCGGGGATGCCGGCGAGGCGCGCGCCGGCCGCCTTCGTCGCCAGTACCTGTGCGGTGTCGTCGCAGTAGAAGCGGTCGCACGCGGCCATCGCCTCCGGTGTCCAGGCGGCGTCGTAGTCCAGGGCGACGGCGAGGACGCCCTCCTCGAGCAGGCCGGCGTGCAAGGGCGGCGGGGCGTCGCCCATGGTGATGGCGGTGAGGACGACGTCCGCCCGCGCGACGTCCGACGGCCCCGGGCAGACCCGGCAGCCGACACCCTCGTGCGCGCCAGCGACCGAGGCCGCGAACCGCGCGGCGGCCTCGGCGTCGACGTCGTGGCAGAGCACCTCGACGAGGTCCGGCAGGACCACGGCGACCGCGTCCACGGCGGCCCGCCCCTGCACGCCGCAACCGAGCACGCCGAGCCGGCGTGCGTCGCGGCGAGCAAGATAGCGGGCCGCGAGCCCCGCGCTCGCACCCGTGCGCCACGCGGTGATCAGACTCGCATCCATCACCGCCGCGGGCAGGCCGTCCGTCGGGTCGCTCAGCACCACCAGGCCCGTCACCGACGGCAGGCCACGCTCTCGGTTCTGTGGGAAGATGCTCACCCACTTGACGCCGAGCGCCCCCAGACTCGGCAGAGATGCGGCCATCACCTGCGAGAACTCCTCGCCGTCCCCATGGATGGACGCCTTCGGCGGCATGACCGCCGCACCCGAACCCTTCGCCCGCAAGGCTTCGTCGACGGCTTCGACCACCTCGGCCATGCCGATCCCGAGCGACTGGAGATCGGCGCGCGAAAGGTAGCGCAGCTCTCTCTCACCGCGTCCGCTCATGTCACTGACCTCCCGGGGTCGCCCGCAGCCGGAGTGCCGGCTCGGCCGCGGAGCCCTAGTTCGCGAGGCGGCTGATGCCGGCCATGGCGTTCTTGAAGGCCGCCTTGGCCGCGTCCGAGTACACCGAGAACATGATCTGCCGGATGCCCGTGCGCGGGTGATCGTGCACGTAGCGCACGACCTCGGCCATCATGATGCTGGCGCACTGGTAGATGGGGAAACCGCCCACGCCCGTCCCGAAGGCGGGTATGGCGAGAGACCGCGCCCCGCACTTGTCGGCGATCCCGAGCGTGCTGCGCGTCGCCTTGGCGACCGCGTCGGCGCTCGTCTTCAGGTCGGGCCCCATCACGGCGGCGTGGATCACCCACTTGACGACCTTCAGGTCTCCCGCGGTCGTGGCGACGGCCTCGCCGACCTTGATCGGACCCTGCGCCACGGCCTCACGCTCGATGCCCTCGCCGCCGGCGCGCTTGATGGCGCCGGCGACGCCGGCCCCCATCCAGAGCTCGCTGTTGGCTGCGTTGACGATCGCGTCGACCGGCAGCTCGGTGATATCGCCGGGGACGATCTCGAGGCGGGTCCTGCCGACTGACGTGTTCATGGTCCTCCAAAGACGCGGGATCTCGCTCGCGAAAGTATACCGTCACGAAGGTGGAGGGGACGGCGATGGCCGAGCTGTATCTGTGACGACGGGCCCGTCGCGCAGGGGCGGAGGCGCCCTGCGATAGACTTCGTGGGACGACGGAGGAGGAGACCCTGAGCTCATTCGCGATCTGGGTCCTCGTGGCGTTCTTCGAGGCGGCCTGCTGGGCGATCGTCGTCGTCGCGAACAAGAAAGTCCTCGCCTACGTCAATCCGCTGCCCCTCAACCTCCTCGTGCGCTGCGTCTCCGTCGTAGGGCTGCTCGTCATGACGGTGCCGCTCACCGCCTTCGGCTGGTGGGACCTCGGCTTCGGGACGACCCCGAAGGCCGCCCTCTACATCGCCGTTTCGGCGGCGCTCACCTGGCTCGTGTCGTTCAACGCCTACTACTACGCGCTGCGCGCCGGCAGGGCGTCGGTGGTCGCGCCCGTGACGAGCACCGACCCGATCTGGACCGCGCTCTTCGCGACACTGATCCTCGGCACCAGCCTCACGGCGCCGACGATTGCCGGGCTGCTCGTCGCCACTGCCGGCGTCGCCCTGGTCGCCCGCTGGATGGACGCCAGCGGCGAGGCCGCCGCCGCGGCCGACGTCGGCTGGGCGCTGTCGCCCAGCGAGATGAGCGACGCGGCGAGCCGGCCGCGACGGCAGTACGCCTGAAGGTGATCCTGCTCTCGATACTGACCGCGGCGGGCTGGGGGCTCTCGCCGGCGATCATCGAGCTGGCGCAAAGGGACAACGGCGGCCCCAGCGCCGGCATGATGCTCGAAAGCCAGGTCCTGGGCCTGCTCCTGCTGCTGGCCATCGTCCTGACGCGCCGGATCCCGGTGCTCGTGCGGCCTCTCGACGCGGCCGAGCGCCGTTCGGTGATCTGGCTGCTCGTCGTCGCCGGCGCGTTCGAGGCGGTCTTCGCGGTGCTCTACTACCTGCTCATCGACGAGCTCGGCGCCGTCCTCACCGTGGTCATAGTGGCCACGTCACCGCTCTTCTCACTGCTCGGCAGCGTGATCTTCCTCAAGGAGCGCGTGGGCTGGCGGCTCGCGGTGGCGACGATCGTCACGCTGTCGGGCGTCGCGATCGCGACGCTGGCGCAGTAGAGGGGCGGCCGCCGCCGGTGACCGGCGCCGGCCGCCCCTCGTTCTCAGCGTTCGGGCAGCTCCACGGCGGCGGCCGCGATGATCTCCTCGATGCGCTCGGCTGCCCCGCCGGGCAGAGGCCGCACCTTGTGCGTCGCGAGGATCTCGTCGACCGCCGCAGCCGCGCGCGTCGCCTCGTCCACCGGATCGGCGAGCCAGGCGTCGAACGAGCCGCGCAGGAACATCCGCGGCACGTAGTGCTCGCCGCTGCGCATCAGGGTGCGCGTCTCCCGCGCGCCGAGGTAGTGACCGCCGGGCCCCGTCTTCTCGATCAGGTCGAACAGCACGTGTTCGTCGTCCAGGCCGAAGCCGCCGGCGACGCGCCGGCACTGGCGCATGACCTCCGCGTCGAGCACCAGCTTGGGCAGGTAGAGCATGTTGGCCGCGTCCAGCATCCCCATCCCGGCGATGAGGTCCGCGCCGGCGAGGGTCGAGAGAAGCGCCATGCTCATGCCCTCGGCTCCGGACTGCATCGACAGCTCCTTGTGGTCGCTCGAGAAGCCGCCGGACAGCACTGGCAACCCGTAGCTGTGGCCCAGCTCGGTCAGGCCAATGTTGAAGAGCAGCTGCTCCGGTCCGCACGTCGCGAACGTGCAGGAGCGCATGTCCATGATGCCGGCGTTGCCCACGTAGATGAGCGGGCAGCCGGGCGCCGCGAGCTGGAGGATCACGATGCCCGAGAGGACCTCGGCGTTAGTCTGCACCATCGTCCCCGCCAAGGTGAGCGGCGCCGTGGCGCCGGCCAGGGCCAGGCTGTAGACGGTGATCGGCACGCCCTGGGCGGCGAGCAGCATGGCGGCCTCGAGGCTGGGGCCGTCGTGCTGCAGCGGCGACACCGGGCAGTAGACGATGGAGTACAGCGGCCGTTCGGGGTCCCACCTGCCGCCCTCGCTCGCCGCCGCCATGATGTCCATGGCGTAGGGCACGTCCAGCGGATCGAGGATCTCGCCCTGAGCGTGCTTCGCGCTTGCCGTCAGCATCGTCGCCAGGCCGCGCAGGCCCTGCAGCTTCGGCTCCTCCTCGGTCGGGTGCGCCGTGTACCAGCAGACGCCGAGCTCGTCGAGCGCATCGGTGACCGTCAACGCCTCGGTGAGGTCCTTCGCAGTCGACGGCCGCCGCTTGCCCGTGCGGTAGTCGAGGGTGAACGATCCCATGCCGTCGTTGGTCGCGTACGACCGCGACTTGTCGAGGAGGGCGTCCTTCTTCGGGTCTCTCGCGGCGAGCAGCACCGACGTGGGCGCCGCCGCGATGGCCGACTCGACGAGCTCGCCCGGGAGGCGGGCGAGCATGGCCTCGCGGTCCACGGCGGCGCCCGCCTGCTCGAGCAGCTCGAGCGCACGCCGGCAGCCGACGCGGACGCCGACGTCCCAGAGGAGCTTGAGGGTCTGCTCGTGCAGGTACTCGAGGTCGGCCGCGCCCAGCATCGCCAGGCGCGGCCGCACCTCCGTCTGCTGCCTCACGCGACGACCGCAGCCAGGGCCTTGGCGCGGTCCACGGCGGCGGCCGCGTTGGCGCCGTAGCCGTCGGCGCCGATCTCGTCGGCGTACGCCTGCGTGACCGGCGCGCCGCCGACCATGACCTTGACGGCGTCGCGCATCCCCGCCTCCTTGAGGGAGGCGATCGTCGCGACCATCTTGGGCAGCGTGGTCGTGAGCAGCGCGCTCATGCCGAGGAGGCTGGCGTCGTGCTCCTTGACGGCCGCCACGAACTGCGCCGGCGTCACGCCCGTGCCCAGGTTCACGACCTCGAAGCCGGCGCCCTGCAGCATCATGCCCACGAGGTTCTTGCCGATGTCGTGCAGGTCGCCCTCGACCGTGCCGATCACGATGGTGCCGGCGCTCGTCGACTCGCCGGCCAGCATGTGCGGCTTCAGGAGGTCGAGCGCGCCCTGCATCGTCCGCGCGCTGAGCAGCACCTCCGGGATGAAGCAGTCGCCCGAGCGCATGCGCTCCCCCACGACTTCCATGCCCGGCAGGAGCGCCTGGTCGAGGATCTCCTTGGCGGGCGTGCCGGTGGCGAGCAGCGCCTGGGTGAGGGCGTTCACCGTGTCGGCGTTGCCGTCGATCAAGGCCGCTTTGAGTTGGTCTTTCACGGTCGTCCTTTCTTCCCTTGGCGTGTCAGGCGGTCACGGTGACGCCCGCCGCCCTGTCCGTCTCATCGACGATGGCGCGGATACGCGCGGCGACGTCGGCGGGCACCGGCTCGGGCCTGTGCTCCTGGATCACTTCGCGCGCCTTCGCGAGACAGCGCTGGTAGAGGTCCGTCGAGCCGCGCTCCTCCCAGTCCTCGCGCACGCGGCGGTCGAGGTGCTCGGGCTGGCTCTGCTCGCGCATGTGACGCATCGTGGCGTCCAGGCTCAGGAAGTCGCCGAACGGTCCGACCTTGGCGATGTCCTCCACCGCCAGGGTCTCGTCGTTCACGGCAATACCGCCGACGCTGTGCTTGATCATGCGTGCGAACTCGTTGTCCATCACGAACTGGCCGCAATCGAAGGTGACGCCCGATTCGATCATCCCCGCCCCGTAGATCAGGTTGGCCCCTGCCAACGCTGCCAGCATGCCGGTGAGGGTCTTCTCGTGACCGGTCTGCGCGTCACCGAGCTTCGAGTCCGCCTACAACCCGGCCACGAAGCTCGGGATCAGGTACCGTCGTGCCATCTGCGCCACGGCCGCGCTGATCATGGCGATCTCCGGCGATCCGACGCTCGCCGCGGCGAGCTTGAGGTCCATCGCCGTCGTCGAGCTGCCGTAGAGCACCGGCGCGCCCCGCTCCGCGAGCTCCGCGAGCGTGATGCCGGCGAGCACCTCGGCGTTGTGCGTGACCATCGTGCCCGCCAGCGTGACCGGCGAGGAGCCGCCCGCCATGGCCATCGAGAGGATGTTGTTGGGGATGCCCCAGCGGGCCGACTCGATGATGACCTCGGTGACCTCGTGCGGCAGCTTGAGCGGGCTCACCGGGCACACGCCGTTGTAGACGATGGGGCGTTCACGGAGCTCGTCGGCGCCGCCGACGACCTCGGCGCACATCTGGAAGATGGCCCGGCACTCCATGCGCGAGAGCGGCCCTATGCCGATCGGCTTGGTGGTGTTGAGCAACTGCTGCTCGGTGTTGTGGACGGCCACGGTCTCGGGCGCGACCTCCTTGGCCCCGACCGCGATCTCGTGGGTGTCCATGTCGCTCAGGTAGTCGTTGAGCCGGGCGATGTCGGCGATGTCCTTCAAGGTCGTCTCGCGATACTCGCCCGTGAACGGGTCGACGATGCGGATGCCTTCGCTGAAGTTGGTGAAGGCGACCCTGCCCGGCTCCATGACGAGGTCGTTCTTCGCGTCGCGGCCGCAGAGCACGAACCTGCTGGGGGCCGAGCGGACGGCGTCCTCGACGAGATGTGGCGGGATCTTGACGATGCGCTTGTCGCGATCGACCCTGCAGCCCGCGTCGCTGAAGATGTCGAGGGCCTCGTCGGCCTCGACGAAGACCCCCGTCCGTTCGAGCACCTCGAGCGTCGCCAGATGGATGTCGTCCATCTCGGCCTCGGTGAACACGTTCAGGCTGAAGCCGCCGCTCCGGGGGCGGCCCGCGTGCAGGTTGCGCTTCACGCACCCACCTCCTCAGACCGCGGAGGCGGCGCCGGCCTTCCAGCCGACGCGTTCCGCGAACCTCTCGACGCTGTTGATGGGCACATCCAGCACCTCGGCGATGTGGAACTTCGCCTCGATCGCGCCGGGGTGCTCGGGATAGGTGAGCTCCTGCACGGTGAGGCGTCCGAGCCCGAGCGCCGCCCGCACGTCGTGCATGACGATCGGGTCCCCCAGGTCGGCGGTGCCGACGCCCAGCTTGGCGGCGACGTGCTCCTTGGCCTGCTCCAGACGCATGCCCCGGGTCATCTGCATGCGGGCCACCAGGTCTCCGGCAGCGCGCATCCCGCAGAGGCCGGAGGCGAGCGCGTGAGCGTTCGCCATGCCGACGGGATCGCCGACACCCACCTACAAGCCGTCGAGCCTCAGGAGGTCGACGAGCGCGCGCGACACGCGCGAGACGGCGTCGATGGGCGGGTACGGGGTCATCGGCACGCCGCCGACGCCCATGCCCACGTTCATGTGGACGGGGATCTCCGACTCGTCGCAGCACTTCTTGACGATCGTGATGGCGCGCGCGACGTTCCAGGCGACCGACCTGCGCGTGTTGACGTTCACGGCCGGCCCATAGATCGTGCCGCCGGCCGCCGCGACGGCCTTCGCCTGGTCGTGCGGCCACATGCCCGCCAGCCGCATGCCCTGGTAGTCGAGCTCGCCGTGCATGCCGAGCACGAACTCGCTCGCCATCCCGACCTCGATGCTCAGGTCCGGGTAGCGGCGACGGATCTCCTCGACGGCGCGCAGCGTCGCGAGGAAGTCGCCGTCGCCCGCGGCGCCGGCGGTGTCGAAGTCCATGCCGTCGGCGCCGGCCTCGGCCATGCCGTCCGCGACGAACACCATGTCCCGCGTGGCATGCGCGGCGGCCTCTTCCTGGGCCGCGCGCGCCTCGGCGATCTTGCCGAGCGGCATGAGCTCGGACCAGTTGGGCACCGGGCCGTCCGGCATCGAGTACCGGCCCAGGTCCGGCATCGCCCCGTACTGGCAGGGCGCCACCAGGTTGAGCTGGCACTGCTTCATGAGGTTGGCCTCGAACGACAGGATCGTCTTGATGGCCTTGTAGGAGTAGTCGATGTTCCACAGCTCGGTGAGGTCGGCGCCGTGGTGGTTCTGGTAGACGAGCATCTCCTCGAGGCGCGAGCCGACGTCGGCGTTGCCCGAGCCGTCGAAGCTCAGCACCACCTCGTTACCGATGTCGACCGCCGAGAAGCGCGCGTTCGAGCAGAAGATGTCCTGCAGGTGGTCGAGCTCGGCTTCACCGAGCACGGGCAGCTTGCTGCGCTTCGCCCCCTGCTGCGTGCCGTCCTCGAGGTCGGCGCGGATCTCGCTCGGCGTCATCGCGACCAGCGAGCCGTCGCAGAGCCGCGTGCGGATCGTGTGCTCCACTCAGTCTCCCTCCTTGGACTGAGGCCTGGTTCAGGGATTGAGGCTCTGGGTCAGGCGCTCTTGACCTTGCGCCACGCCTCCGCGTACTGGGTCTGGAACTCGCCCACATCTTCGGCCAGCTTGCCGGCCGCGATCTGCTCCGGCGTGGGGCGCATCTCCACCTGAACGGGGTTCGTGTAGTACTGCACGCCTTCTTCCACCACGCACTGATAGCCGATGTAGTCGGCCGCCTGCCCCGCCTGCTTGGGGAGCAGCATGTGGTTGAGGAAGAGATGCGCGGCATAGACGCTCGGCGCCGCCTTCGGGATGGCGATGCCGTCCGCCCACACGATGTAGCCCTGGGACGGCAGGACGTACCTGACCTTCTCCGGAGGGATCTCCTTGATGGCCAGACCGACGTCGCCGTCCCAGCAGTGGGTCAGCGGCAGCCCCTGCACGATGCTCCGGCGCGTGTTGGTGGCGTCGTACTTGAGCACGAGCGGCTTCTGGTCGACGCACTGCTGCGTGCCGGCGTCCAGCTCCTCCTGGCTCGTCGTGTTGGGCGAGTAGCCAGACTTGATGAGGCCGACGCCGAGCGTCTCGCGCGGCGTGTCGAGCATCGAGATCTGGCTCTTCCAGGCCTCGTCCCAGAGCTGGTCCCAGCTGTCCTGCGGATCGGCGATCTTGTCGAGCCGCGCCGCATACCCCGTCGTCCCGAACATGTAGGGCACCGAGTACTTCTTGCCGTCCTGCTCGTCGGGGTTGTCGAAGGTCGGCTTCTGAAAGACCGGGTCGGTGACGTACTTGAAGTTCGGGATCTTGCTCATGTCGAGCGGCTGGATGAGATCGGACTTCCGCAGCACCGACACCCACATGTCGGTGGGGAAGATCACGTCGTAGCCGGTCGCCCCCGCACGCAGCTTGGCGAACAGGGACTCGTTGCCGTCGTAGAACGTCTCCTTGACCTTGATGCCGTACTCGGCTTCGAAGTCCTTGAGGCACTGCGGCGACATGTAGTCTGACCAGTTGAAGATGTTGATCTCTTTCGGCAGCGTGGTGTCCATCGGGGCCGGCGAGTTGCCGGCGTCTGCCTCGTCGCCGCTGCCGCAGGCCGCGAGGACCGTGCCGATGGCCGAGAGCGAGAGACCGAGGCCGACCGCCCGTTCGACGAACTGACGTCGTGTCAGCTCACCGTGGGCCACCCCCTGCACGATCTTCTCGACCTCGCTGACGGAAGACTGCTGACGCTTCTCTTCCATGCCCCCTCCCCTGGTAGGGACGTGGCCCTTGCGCGGGCCGTCACAAGGTGTTAGTTATCCGGATGGATAACAGCGGCACGATTCTATAGTGCCACTCAAGGCTGTCAACGAGGGTGGGAGGGGCCACGGACACCATCCGGACACGCGCCGAGCAGCTCGTCACGCAGGACCCCGCGGCCGAGCTCCCCCCCACCGCACGCCGCATCCTGAAGGCGGCGCGGCGCGTGCTCGGCCGCGAGGGCTTCGGCGGGCTCAGCCTCGAGGCGATCGCCGCCGAAGCCGGCGAGAACAAGGCGTCGATCCGCTACCACTTCGGCAACAAGGCCGGCCTGATCGCGGCGCTCGTCGACTCTGTGGTGCACGACGAGAACGTGAAGCTGCTCAAGGACATCGCGCGGGCCGACACCGAAGGCGACCGGGTCGACATCCTCATGGAGATGCACCGGCGCACGACGCTCAACGAGCGTCAGTACCGGCTCTTCTTCGACCTCTTCCCCAACGTGATCCGCGACAAGGCGCTGTGGCCCCGGATGGCCGAGCTCTTCCGCTGGTACCGCGAGCTCGACGCGCTGTGCCTCGCGCCCGACGCCGACGACCCGTTGCGGGAGCGCGTCGAGGTGCTCACCGCGCTCACCGTCGCGTTCTGCGACGGCCTCGCCATGCAGCACCTCGCCGACCCCGAGTTCGACCTTGACCCGGTGTTCGAGCTCTACGCCCACATCGTGAACGACGCCCTCGACGCGCTGCGACGGGAGGCCGCCGGGGCCTGAGAGAAGGCACAACGACGACGGACGCACGCGGGGGGCGGGCGCCTGCAGGCGCCCGCCCCCCGCGTCCTGCCGCCGGTCGCCCGGCGGCCTCCCCCCTGCGGCTACTTCTTGCGACCGAAGAGCCTCCGGCGCACGGCCGCCCCCTTGAGCCACTGGATGCCCTCCGTCGGGCTGAGCTCCTTGGGGCAGGCCTCGACACAGTTCGTGATGGTGTGGCAACGGTAGACGCCGCGCTCGTTGTCCCAGGCCGGCAGCCGCTCCTTGCCTGCTTCGTCGCGCGAGTCGGCTTCGAAGCGGTAGGCCTTCAGCAGCGCCGCCGGCCCGATGTAGTGCTCCTCGCCCCAGACGGACGGGCACGAGCTGTAGCAGCAGGCGCACAGGATGCAGTCGGCCGGCATCGTCAACGGGGCCCTCTGCTTGGGCGACTGCGGGATCTCGGTGTCGGGCAGCTGTGAGTTGTGGATGAGCCAAGGCTTGACGGCCGCGTACTTGTCGAAGAAGTCGTCCATCTCCCAGACGAGGTCCCGAACGACCGGGACGTGGGGCAGCGGCTCGACCGTGACGCGGTCGACGCCGAGGTGGGTCACGTTGGTCTGGCAGGCGAGGCGGTACCTGCCGTTGATGTACATGGCGCAGGACCCGCAGATGGACGAGCGGCAGCAGTAGCGGAAGGCGAGCGAGCCGTCGCTCGTGGCCTGGATGTAGAAGAGCGCGTCCAGCACGGTCATGCTGCGCGGCACCGACAGGGTGAAGTCCTCGAAGCGCGGCTGCGCGCCGGGGTCGCGGCGCTGGATGTGGAAGGTGACGTCGCCCATCAGTACTTCCTCTCCTGCGGCTCGAACAGGCCCATCGCGACCGGCTTGTAGTCGAGCCGCGGCGGGCCGCCTCCCGGCTGATGGAAGGCGAGCGTGTGCTTGAGCCAGTTGTCGTCGTCGCGCGTCGGGTAGTCGGTGCGTGCGTGAGAGCCGCGCGATTCGGTGCGCACGAGCGCCCCACAGGCGCTCGCGAGGGCCATGTCGATCATCCCGCCGAGCTCCATCGTCCGGATCAGGTCCAGGTTCCAGACACCGCCGCTGTGACGCAGCTTCGCCTTCGTGTACCGCTCCTTGAGCGCGAGCAGCGTGTCGACGCCCTCCTTCATCGTGCTCTCATCGCGGTAGATGCCGAAGTGCGTGCGCATGACCTCGGCCATCTCGTCGCGGATGACGTAGGCGTCCTCGCTGCCGTCGCGTGCGGCGAGCTCGTCGACCCTGGACTGGAGGCCGGCGAGGGCGGCGCCTTCGGCGCCGCCGGGGCCGGCCGACTTCTCGTGACCGAGGATGTCGCGGGCGGCCGCCGCGCCGGCGCGGCGGCCGAAGACCACGGTCTCGAGCAGCGAGTTTCCGCCCAGCCGGTTCGCCCCGTGGACGCTGACGCAGGCGCACTCGCCGGCGGCCAGCAGGCCGGGCATGATCGTGCGCCCGTCCACGTCGGTGTCGATGCCGCCCATGGAGTAGTGCTGGGCCGGGTTGATGGGCACGGGCTCGTAGACCGGGTCCACGCCCTCGAAGTGGATGGCGAGGTCACGGATGCCCGGCAGCCGCTCGGCGATCTTGTCGGCGCCCAGGTGCCGCAGGTCGAGGTAGACGTAGTCCTTGCCGTCGATGCCGCGACCCTCGTCGATCTCGGTCTGGATCGAGCGCGAGGTGATGTCGCGTGGCGCCAGCTCCATGGCTGTGGGCGCGTAGCGCGCCATGAAGCGCTCGCCGTCCTTGTTCACCAGGTAGCCGCCCTCGCCGCGGCAGCCCTCGGTCATGAGGATGTGCGTCGTGTAGAGGCCCGTCGGGTGGAACTGGACGAACTCCATGTCCTTGAGCGGCACGCCCGCCTGGTAGGCCAGTGCAGCCACCCAGCCGGTGGAGATCAGCGAGTTGGTCGTGTTCGAGTAGGTGCGCCCGGCGCCCCCCGTCGCGACGATGACGGCCTCGCCGCGGAACTCCTCGAAGCCGCCCTTGGTCATGTCGTAGGCGAGCACGCCGCGACAGACGCCGTCCTCGATGATGAGGCCGCAGACGAAGCGCTCGATGTAGAGCTTGATCTGGCGCTTGTAGGACTGCTCGACGAGCGTGTGCAGCATGTAGTGGCCCGTCTTGTCGGCGCCGTAGCACGTGCGCGGGTAGCCGGCGCCGCCAAAGGGGCGCTGGGCGATGGTGCCGTCGTCGAAGCGGCTGAACGGGCAGCCCCAGTGCTCGAGCCCGTAGATCGCCGGGACGGCATCGGTGGTCATCTGCAGCGCCGCCTGCTGGTCGGCCAGGTAGTCGGAGCCCTTGACCGTATCGAAGGCGTGCTTCTCGGGGCTGTCGTCCCCAGCCTCGGGATGGTTGGCGAGGGCGGCGTTGACGCCGCCCTGTGCCGCGCTGGAATGGCTGCGGCCGGGGTGGACCTGGCTCAGGACGGCCACGTCCACCCCGGCCTCCTTCGCCTCGATCGCGGCGCGCAGGCCGGCGAGCCCGCCGCCGACCACGAGAAGCTGGTGGTAGATCATCGCCGCCTCCTCAGACGACCCAGACCCAGAGGGCCCAGATCCCGTAGACGATGGCGGCGATGCCGGCCACCCAGAGCGCCGCGTCGAACACGAGCCGCGCGGACTTGCCGCTCAGCGCGTAGTCGAGGACGACCATGCGCAGGCCGTTCAGCGCGTGATAGACGACCGCGACGAGGAGGAACACGTCGTTGACGACGACGGCGCGGTCCGCGAGGCGGCCGGCGATGTTGTTGAAGTCCAGCTTGCCGGCCGCCACGTAGTGCGTCAGCACCAGGTGCACCATGATGGTGACGATGACCACGACGGCGGTGATGCGCTGGCCGAGCCAGGGCCACATGCCGCCGCGATTCCGTTCGATGACCTCGAGTCTCATGGCCGCCTCCTCACAGGATGAAGTCGGAGGCTTTGTAGGCGAAGGCCGAGAGCGCCAGCGCGGCGACGACCATGCACACCCAGAAGACGGCCTTGTGGCGGTCGATACCGATGTTGAGGTCCATCAGCACGATGCGCACGCCGTTGAGCGCGTGGTACAGCACCGCCGCCACCAGCATCAGGTCGAGGAAGACGAGGAAGGGCTTCTCGAACATCGTGAAGAGGTCGTCCAGCCGCATGGGCGAGACGGCCCTCCCCCGGGAGATCACCCAGATGTGGACGAACAGGTAGCCGACCAGGATCAGGCCGCTGACCCGGAAGAGGATCCAGGCCCACATGCCTATGCCCTTCCAGTTGCCGGCGCCGACGTTGGCCGTCTCACGGTCCTTGGCGCTCAAGTCGCGATCCCCCCTTTGACCGTACGCAGTGAGCAGCCGCCGCGCGATGGACGCGACGAAGCCCGGAGTCGCCCGAATCGTACGGCCCGGCCTGCGGCGAGGCAACAACGGCGAGCCTGCGCGAGATGCGGACGGGGCCGGCCCCTAGATGAAGAAGACCAGCGTGACAACGGCGAAGATCGGAAGCAGCACCATCGCCGAGTAGGCCATGTAGCCGAAGAAGTGCGGCATCGCGATGCCGCTCTCCTCGGCGATCGACTTGACCATGAAGTTGGGCGCGTTGCCGATGTACGAGTTCGCGCCCATCATCACCGACCCGCACGAGATCGCCGCGAGGAAGGCGGCAGGCGCCGCCCCGACGGACGGAACGATGGTCTGGCTCATCAGCCCGGCTTGGTCCGGGACGTGCAGCAGCCCCTGGGCGCTCGCGCTGAAGGTCAGATACGTCGGCGCGTTGTCGAGGAACGACGAGAGGCCGCCCGAGGCCCAGAAGTACTGCCACGCCTGGGTCAGCCCGAGCTCGTCGCCGCGTGCCTCGAGGATCGCGAGCGCCGGGATCATGGCAGCGAAGATCCCGGCGAAGATGACCGCCACCTCGATGATCGGCGACCAGGTGAAGCCGTTGAGCTCGCGCGGGCGGTGCGGACCGTACTTGAGCGAGAGCACGATCATCACGACGTAGAGCACCTCGCGCAGGAAGGGGAAGCGGATCGCGTCGCCGGCGTCGGTCAGCGGCGCCGACGCCAGCGTCGCGCCGACCACGCCGGCCAGAAAGACGAGGTTGATCCCACCCATGAGACGCATGGGCACGTAGTCGGCCTCGTCCGCTTGGAGTGCCTCCGCCGGCTCTTGGCGGTACAGACGCCGTTCGAAGAAGAAGTAGTAGACAGCAAGCGTGAGACCGAGGGCGAGCAGCCATTGCGGGAACAGGCGCAGCGTCCAGAAGAAGTCGACCCCCTGCAGGAACCCCAGGAAGAGCGGGGGGTCGCCGAGCGGCGTCAGCAGCCCGCCGATGTTGCACACGATGAAGATGAGGAAGATGACGGTGTGCCTCATGTGGGTGCGGTCGGAGTTGGCGCGCAACACGGGCCGGATCAGGATCATGGCGGCGCCGGTGGTGCCGATGAAGTTGGCGATCACGGCGCCGATGCCGAGGAAGGCGAGATTGTGGCGCGGCGTCGCCACCAGGTTACCAGTGAGGTAGATGCCGCCCGAGATCGTGAAGAGGGCGGCGAGCAGCAGGATGAACGAGATGTAGTCGTGCAGGGTGCTGCCGATCTGCTCGCGGCCGTCGCTGCCAAAGGCGACGAAGAGATAGACCACTACCGGCACGCCGAATGCGGCGGCGACGATGCCCTTGTTCCTGTTCCGGTCGAACCAGGTGGGGATCGCCAGCGGCATGATGGCGATGCTGAGCAGCAGCCCCACGAAGGGCAGCACCAGGTACGGACTCAGCTCGTCGCCCAGACTCACGCGGCCACCTCCCTCCGCACCGACAGGCGCCCCGCGCCGCGAGACGGCAGGAGCGCAGCGTGCCGGCCGGGGGCACTCGACGTCACCCGGCCGGTGACGTAAGTTAACCACACACAGCGAGCGCACCCCGACCCAGCGGTGACCATGTGATGAGGGGCTCCACCTGTGAGGCCACGGCGAACGAGCATCACGCCGGTGAACAGCCGGAGCATCTCCTTTCCCCCCAAGAGCCATCGAGCACGATCGCGCTCGCTCCCTTCCCTTCGTCAACGGAACCCGGAACCGGGTTGACACCCGGTCAAGTTCAGGCAGAATCCGACAGCAGTCTGACAGACAAGCCGGGGATCGGTTCGTACGGGAGGCTCGGCACACTCGAGCCTGCGACGGGCCCGAGCAAAGGAGGACGCTAGCGGCGGAGCCAGGGTGGATCGTAGCAAAGCAGCTGCCTCGCGGATCCGTGTGTGGCGGAGGTGCGACGGAGGCAGCCGACTAATCCAGGGGGATCTGGATGGCTGAAGAAACAATCGTATTCGCCCGAAAAGCATCGGGCCTCGTCCGCGAGATGAACTGGTGGGACGTCCTCCTGTTCACCATCGCGGGCCCCGCCGCCGGCGGCATGACGTACTACGCCGTGAAGATGCCGGGTCTGTATCCCGGCGCCAACATGGTCACGGCGTTCATCATCGGCTTCCTCGTGTGGTTGCCGCCGGTCCTCTGTATCGCCGCGTTCGCGAGCTCCTTCCCGCGGTCCGGCGCGCTCTACGTGGTGACGAGCCGGGTGTTGCACCCGATGTTCGGCTTCATACCGAACTGGATCTACGTCATCGGCGGCGGCTGCGGCATGGCCGCCGGCTTCATCTTCTACCAGGGCTTCATCCCGATCGCCGGTACGCTGCAGCTCGCTGGCGAGATGTCGGGGAGCGACTCCCTGGCGACGTGGGCCGACCGGCTCGCGGACCCGGGCAACAAGTTCTGGGTCGTGTTCGTGTTCATGTTCATCATCTGGGGCCTCGAGCTGATGGGCCTCGACAAGCTCAAGTGGGTCATGCGGGTGATCATCTACACGCCGATCGTCGGCACGATCGTCGCCTTCATCCTGCTCTTCGCGGTCGACGGCAAGTCGTCGTTCGACGAGATCTACGGGGCAGGTGCAGCGGCCGCGGTCGCGGCGGCTGCCGCGGAGAACGGCGTCCAGGATGCGATGATGAGCAGTTGGGACGCCATGACCGGCGTTCTGCTGTCCGTCCTGTGGGCCTACAGCGCCCTCGAGGTCACGTCGTTCGTCGGCTCCGAGGTCAAGACACCACGCACGAGCTTCCTGCGCGGCCTCATCGGCGGCGCCGTCGCGGTGGGCGTCATCTACACGGTGAACGCCTGGTCGTCGGGCTTCTCGTTCGGCACCGGCTTCATCCGCGACTACTCCTACCTGTTCTACACAAGCGACACTACCTACGGCGCTCTCGAGAAGGCTATCGGGCAGACGCCCCCGCAGCCCACGATGCCCATGTACGCCGGCATCAACGGCGGCATCGCCTGGCTGGCCGTTGCCCTGGGCCTCTGCTACTTCTTCTGGTTCGCCAACACGAGCCTCCTGATCTGGATGGCCGGCGTGCGCGGCATCTTCTCGATGGCCTTCGACCGCCAGCTGCCGCTCAAGCTCGCCTCGGTGGGCTCGAATGGCAACCCGACTTGGGCCAACCACTTCCTCGCGATCTTCGCCTTCGTCGGTGTCCTCATGGCGTACGGCGACTCGATCGGCGCGGAGTGGGCAGTCCAAACGCTGGCGCTCCTCGACTTCGGCGCGCTGTTCTTCATCTGGCCGATGGGCCTGGCAGCCATCTTCCTGCCGTTCCTGCGGCCTGACCTCTACGAGAAGTCGACCTTCCAGTACACGTGGGGAGGCGTGCCGGTGATCAGCGTCATCGGCGTTGCGACCTTCCTCGTGGGCTGGTGGATGATGGGTGTCGTCGGTCAGTACATGGTGTTCTGGAGCACCATGGGGACGGCTATCATGCTCGCCATCGGCTTCATCATGGTCGCCATCATGTACACCCACAATCGCAGGGAAGGGATCGACCCGAACAAGATCTTCGCGGAAATCCCGCCTGCCTGATCCATTGCTTGGAAGGGCTCCCCTCCGCCACAGGAGGGGAGCCCTTCGTTTCTCTCCTGAAGGGAGTGTGTGAATGAGGATCTTCTACTCCGTCGACGTGCACGGCGCAGAGACCGTGTGGCGCAAATGGATCAGCGCGATCAGCATCTACGAGTGCGACTGCCTGATGCTCTGCGGCGACCTCGCCGGCAAAGCCCTTGTGCCGATCATCGACTACGGCAAGGGCTACTCGAAGTCCGGGTACTTCGGGCGTGAGGTCAAGCTGAAGAGCGAGGACGAGATCGTCGATTGGGAGACCAAGCTCTCCAACGGCGGCGTCTACTCCTGCCGTATCGACAAGAACGGCCTCGACGACCTCAAGAAGCACCCCGACAAGGTCGACGCCATCATGAAAGAGGCCGTCATCGGCCGTATGCGGCACTGGCTCGACCTGCTCATCGAGAAGCTCGACACCTCGAAGATCACGTCGATCGTCATGCCCGGCAACGACGACCCTCGTGAGCTCGACGCGGCGATCCTCGAGTACACCGACCGCGGCATCATCTACCCGACCGACAAGGTGGTCGATCTCGAGGGCCATGAGCTCATCAGCCACGAGTACGTCACGCCCACCCCGTGGGACACCCCGCGCGAGACCGACGAAGAGGGCATGAAGAAGATGCTCGAGGAGAAGGTCTCGTGGCTCAAGGGCGATGTCCACAACTCGATCTGGAACATCCATTGCCCGCCCAAGGACACCGACATCGACCTCGCGCCCCAGCTCAAGGACCTCAAGGTCCAGTCCGGCGCCGGCGGCGTGGAGATGGTGCACGTCGGCTCGCAGGCAGTGCGCGACACGATCGAGAAGTATCAGCCCATGCTGGGCCTGCACGGCCACATCCACGAGTCGAGCGGCTTCACGTTCATCGGCGATACCCTCTGCATCAATCCCGGCTCTGAATACGGCGAGGGCCTGCTGCGCGGGTTCATCGTCGAGCTCTCGCCCGAGAAGGTCGAGAAGTACTGGAAGATCCAGGGCTGATCGTGGAGACGATGGACGCGGGCCGGACGGCGCTGCAGCCGCAGCGCCGCCCGGCCCCCGATCCTCTCCTCCGTCCCGCGGCCCCCGGCGCGACATGAAGAATCGTCCCTTCGTCATCGCACTCACCCTCGTCTTCGTGGCGCTGTTCACGTGGTCTCTCGTGACGACGATCGGTGCGAGCGTCAAGGGCGGTCACGAGCCGTTCGTGGAGTGGCGCAGCGAGAACGTCGCGCTCTTCTACGGGATCTGGCTGGCGACCGTGATCGTCGCCGGCGTGCCCGCGCTCTACTTCGTGGGGCGGGAGCTCAATCGCTTCGCCGAGCGGCAGGATGAGACGGCCCTGGCCGCCAAGGGCGTCGGCCGCTTCGCCGCCGCCGCCCTCCGCGGCGACAAGAACGCCATCGCCAAGCTGCTCTCGCTGCTCGACGATCCCACACCAGTGGTGCGCTACCAGTCCGCGCGCGCCCTCGCCCTGCTGGATGACCCCGCGACCAACAAGGAGCTCTTCCGCAAGGTGCGCTACTGGGACGTTGACCTGAAGCTCGGGCTGGTCGACGCGCTCAAGCGGACAAGCGACATGCGGGCCGGGAAGCTCATGCGAGTGCTCGCCAAGGACCGGAACCCCATGGTGGCGCGGCGGGCGAGCACGGCGATACAGTTCGTGGGCGGCAAGGGGACGAACATGGATTGGCTTGTCGAGCAACGGAAGCAAGAGGCGCAGAAGCGGACGAAGAAGAAGGCCGCCGCGGCGCCGGCAGACGAGGCGTCCGCCGATGAGACGCCGGCGGATGAAGCGGCGGCGGACGAGGCGTCGGACCAGGCGCCGGCGGATGAGGCACCGGAGGACGAGGCGCCGAACGAGGCGCCGCCGACACAGTCGCCCAAGAGCGCCGACGCTTCAGATGACGAGCTGCCGCGCGAAGAGCAAGCCGGTCCTGCCGGCTGATCCTTCGCGTTCGCTCCACTCCCGCCTGACCTTCGCCTTCGCTGCCCTCGCGCCTGACCTTCGCCTTCGCTCTCCTCGCGCCTGACCTTCGGTACGCTCGATTCCCGCGTGTACGCACGCCCGCATTCGCCTCCTCCCGGCCCGGTTCCCGCTCAGCCAAGACTCACGAGCACGTCGGCGTCCCCGGACTCGTGATATGACTCGGCCAGCGGCTGAGGAGGAGCGATGACAATCGTCGACGTGGGCGATGTGGGGCGTGTCGCCGTGGTAGGCACGGGCTTGATCGGCTCGCGCTGGGCGGCCTTCTTCCTGGGCAGGGGCCTCGAGGTGACGGCGACAGACCCCGCGCTGGGTGCGGAGGCGCGCCTGCGGGACACGGTCGCCGCCTGCTGGCCCGCCCTCGAGCGCCTTGGTCTTGAGCCAGGCGCCACTGCGGAACGCCTGCACTTCGCCGGGTCGGTCGAAGAGGCTGTGGCGAGCGCGAGCTTCGTTCAGGAGAACGTGCCGGACGACGAGGAGCTCAAGACGGCGGTCGTGCAGGCCATCGACAAGGCCTGCCCACCCGGCGTCGTCATCGCCTCGAGCACCTCCGGCATCCTCCCCACCGTCTTTCAGCGTGGCTGCCGTCATCCCGAGCGCGTGCTCGCGGGCCATCCCTCGAACCCGGCGCACATCCTCCCGCTGGTCGAGGTCGTCGCCGGCGAGCGCACAAGCGATGAAGCCGCGGAGTGGGCGATGGCTTTCTACCAGCGCCTCGGCAAGCGCCCGCTGCGCGTGCGCCGCGAGGCGCCCGGCTTCGTCATGAACCGGATGCAGGAGGCGGTCTGGCGCGAGATGTTCCACCTCGTCAATGACGACATCGCCACGTGCGCCGAGCTCGACGCGGCGATCAGCGACGGGTGCGGCATGCGCTGGGCGCTCTTCGGGCCCGCCTTCGTGTACCTGATGCAGGGCGGGCCCGGCGGCATGGCCCACGCCCTTCGCCAGTTCGACCCATCGCGCATCCCCGACTGGTCGCACAACGTCTATCCCGAGCTCACCGAGGAGTTGATCACCAAGCTCGATGCGCAGACGCGCTCGCAGGCCGCGGGACGAACGCTGGAGGAGTGGGAGGCGCTGCGCGACGAGTTCCTCGTGAGGGTCGTCGAGGCGAAGCGCGAGCTGTTCGGGACGTTCTGAGCGCAGCCGGCCCCACGAGCGAAAGCGCGGAGGCGACGGGCGGGGGGCCTCACGGCCCGCCCCGCCCGTCGCGTCACCTGCTCGCCGTCCCGACTAGTCGCCGGCTGTGGTCTGCTTCTTGCGCGCGCTCCTGCGGCGGTTTCTTGCGCCGCTTCTCGGTCTACTTCTTGCGCCCGCTCTTGCCGCGCGCGGCGCTCGTCTTCTTCGCGTTGCCCCTGGCCGGCGCCGGACGGCCCGGTGCCGGCTTGCCGGCGCCGCCCTTCGGGGCGCCGTTGCTGGCGGCGGGCTTGCCCGCCGCCTTGCCGGCGCGCTTGCGCGCCCCGGCCTTGGCAGCGTCGGCCTTCGAGCCCTCGGCACGCTTCTGGGCCGCCCGGCCCCGCGCCTTCGTCAGCAACTCGGTTGCCTCTTCGAGCAGCTCGCTGGCCTCGAGCAGCTCACGCTCGGGCCGGCGCCCGTCGACGCGCAGGCCCATCGCCGCCTGCCAGACCTCCTCGACACGGTCCACCGGCACGAAGGTCATCTTCTCGCGCAGGTTCTCGGGCACGTCCTCGAGGTCTGCCTGGTTGCGGCTGGGCAGGATCACCGTGCTGATGCCGGCCCGCTGCGCGGCCAGCGTCTTCTCCTTGAGGCCGCCGATCGGCAGCACCTGGCCGGTCAGTGTGATCTCGCCGGTCATCGCCACCTCGCTGCTCACCGCGTTGCCCGTGACCAGCGAGCACACGGCCGTGGCCATCGTGACGCCGGCGCTCGGACCGTCCTTGGGGATCGCGCCGGCGGGCACGTGGATGTGCATGTCGTGCTTCGCGAAGTACTCGTCGTCGATGCCGAGGTCCTTCGAATGGGCGCGCACGTAGCTGACCGCCGCCATCGCGGATTCCTTCATCACGTCGCCGAGCTGGCCGGTGACGGTGAGGTGGCCGGTGCCCGGCATCGAGGTCGCCTCGATGAAGAGGATGTCGCCGCCGACGGGCGTCCAGGCGAGACCGGTCGCGACGCCGGGGTCGGACGTGCGGCGCTTTGCCTCGGGGTAGACGCGCGGCCTGCCGAGCAGCTCGTGCACGCGCTTCACGTTCACGGCGAAGCGCCGCCGGCTGCCGTTGCTCGCCTCGGCCACCTCGCGGGCGATCTTGCGGCACACCGTGCCGATCTCGCGTTCGAGGTTGCGGACGCCCGCCTCGGCCGTGTACGAGGCGATGACCTCCCTGATGGCCTCGTCCCTGAAGGTCACCTGGCCCGGCCGCAGCCCGTTGGCCTCGATCTGGCGCGGCACCAGGTAGTTGCGCGCGATGTGGAGCTTCTCCTCGACCGTGTAGCCGGCCAGGTTGATGATCTCCATGCGGTCGCGCAGCGGCGGCGGGATCGGCTCGAGCTGGTTGGCCGTCGTGATGAACATGACCTTCGAGAGGTCGAAGGGCAGGTCCAGGTAGTGGTCGCGGAAGGTGAAGTTCTGCTCGGGGTCGAGGACCTCGAGGAGGGCGCTCGACGGGTCGCCGCGCCAGTCCGCCCCGGTCTTGTCGATCTCGTCGATCATGAAGAGCGGGTTGTTGGTGCCGGCGTCGCGCATGGCGCGGACGATGATTCCGGGCATCGCCCCGACGTAGGTACGGCGATGCCCGCGGATCTCGGCCTCGTCGCGCACGCCGCCCACGCTGATGCGCTCGAACTTGCGGCCCATGGCCTCAGCGATCGAGCGCCCCAGGCTGGTCTTGCCCACGCCAGGCGGGCCGACGAAGCAGAGGATCGGCCCGTGCAGGTCGGCCTTCAGCTTGCGCACCGCGAGGTACTCGAGGATGCGGTCCTTGACCTTCTCGAGGTCGTAGTGGTCGCGGTCGAGGATCTCGCGGGCGTGCCCGATGTCGAGGTTGTCGTCGCTCGAAACCGACCAGGGCAGCGTGATGATCCAGTCGAGATAGGTGCGGATCACCGGGTACTCGGCGCTTTGGGGCGAGATGCTCCCGAGGCGCTCGAGCTCGCGGCGCGCCGCCTTGTCGGCCTCTTCGGGGAGGCCGAGCTCGTCGAGCTTCTGGCGAAGCTCGGTCATCTCGGCTTCCTGCTCGTTGGTCTCGCCCAGCTCCTGCTGGATCGCCTTGAGCTGCTGGCGCAGGAAGTACTCGCGCTGGCTCTTGTCGATCTCGCCGCGCACGTCGCTCTGGATCTTGGAGCCGAGCTCGAGCACGTCGAGCTCCTGGGTGAGGATGCCGATGAGGCGGCGCAGGCGCTGCTCGACGTCGTTCTCCTCGAGCAGCGCCTGCTTGTCGTCGGTCTTGATGCGCATGGTGCTGGCGATGAGGAAGGCGAGGGCGCCGGGCTCCTCGATGTTCGCGGCCGCCATCTCGAGCTCTTCCGGCAGGTAGGGCACGAGGGCGACGATCTTCGAGAAGACCTGCAGCAGGCTGGCGCGCAGGGCGTCCATCTCGCGGCCCTCGGCGACGACCTCCTCGATGCGCGTGATGTCGGCGGCGAGATACGGCAGTTCCTGCGTGTACCTCTCGACGTGGACGCGCTGCAATCCCTGCACCAGGATGCGCATGGTGCCGTCCGGCAGCTTGATCATCTTGTGGGCGAGCCCCACCGTCCCGATCTCGTAGAGCAGCTCGGGCCCGGGGGTCTCGATCTCGGCGTCCTTCGACGCGACGAGCGCCAGCAGGCGGTCGCCGGCGAGGACGTCGTCGATCAGTTTGATCGAGCGTTCCTGCCCGATGGTGAGCGGGATCATCGTGTCGGGGAAGACGACGGCGTCGCGCAGCGGCAGGACCGGCAGCGTCCCGGGGATCTCCTCGCTGGGCGGAGCCTCGACCTGGAACTCCTCTGAGCTGCTCATGTCTCGTCCTCGATCGTCGTGATCTCGATCTTGCGGGCGTGCTTGTCGGCATCCACCAAGGTGAGACGCACCTCGAGCACGCCGGCCTCATACGTCGCCGTCGTGCTCTCGGGGTCGACGTCGACCATCAGGCGGACGCGGCGCTCGAACGTGCCGTAGTCCATCTCGACCTGCTGGTAGACGCGGCGCTCGCCGCCGGGGAAGCGCCGCTCGCCGCGCACCACGAGCTCCCGCCGGTCGGAGAGCAGCTCGATGTCGTCACGGTCGAGACCCGGCAAGGCGAACCGCACGACGATCTCGCGCGTCGCCTCTTCGAAGAACGCGTCCGCGGCCGGCCTGAAGCCGCGCCCGCGATACTGCTGCCGCGTGCTGATCACGCACGAGTCGTTGAACGCGCGCAGCACCTCGTCCTGCATCTTGTCGTAATCCACGGGATGACTCCTTGCGAACTGCCCCGCGGCGGCCGGCCTGACTGCGCCGGGCCGGCGCGGCGGGGCTCCTTCCGCCGTCTGCCGGACCAGTACCCGTAACCCCGGCGAGCGTAACGGACGCCGCTCCTGACACTCCTATTCTCATCGGGGGGCGGCTCGCCGACAAGACTCGGCGCGCGACGTCCGGTGGGGCACGGCGCTGGGGATTCGCTGGAGTCCGCGCCCAACGCCGGAGGCCGTGCTGTCGCTCGGCACGGCCGCGTCTTGCGTCGCCTGTCGCGGGAATCGATCGGTCGGCGGCGACCGTGCGTCGCGGGCGCAGCCCTCAGAAGGCGAGCTCGATGGTGCGGACGACCGGGTGAGGCTCGCGCAGGTCGACGACGCGCAGGGCGTGGTTGTTGGTGTCGGCGACGAAGAGCAGGCCGTCCGCGACGGCGACGCCCTGGGGCTCGTCGAAGCGAGCCTGCAGGGCGTCGCCGTCCTCCAGGCCCTCCTCCCCGCTGCCCGCGAAGGTCGCGCAGCGCTTCGTCCGGGGGTCGAGCAGCTTGATCTTGTTGTTGTAGGTGTCGGCCACGTAGAGCACGCGGCCCTCATCCGTTCGGGGCTCGATGGCCAGAGGGCCGTCGTGCGACGCCCCGGCATCGCTATCATGCGCGCCTCCGTCGGCCGTGTCGCCGTTCCCCGGCGCCGGTCCGACGGCCAGGTCGTAGGGGTGCTGCAGGCGCGCGTGCCCGCCCTGGCCGTCCTCGTCGCCGAATTCGAACAGGCCCGTGCCGACGAGACTCGTCACATCGGGGCCGGCCGCGTGGCTCGAGCTCCAGGCGTGGCTCGCGACGGCCTCTCGCACCGCGCTCGACTCGCTGTCGGCGAAGTACAGACGATCCCCGGCGAGCCGCAGACCGGTGGGCTGCGCGAGGGTGCAGTTCTGAGACGGGCCGTCCGTGATGTCCTCACGGCCCGTCCCGACGAAGGGCTCCACGACCTCGGTCTCGAGGTCGATGCGCCACAGCTGATGAAAGCCCGCCATGGCCACCACCAGCGCCCCGTCGACCAGCTCGACGTCCCACGGGGAGCTCAACGGGACCTCCGCGCCGGTGCCCGACTCGTTGACGCGGCGGGCCTGCCGCCCCGTGCCGGCCAGCGTCCCCACCACGCCGCGCTCGAGGTCGACGACCCGCACCGCGTGGTTCTCCTCGTCGGCGACGAACAGCGTGCCGGGGGCCGGGAGGAAGGGGCCGGCCGATGCGGCGGGCGACCAACCCTCGGCCGTCGTGAGGAGGCCCGCGCCGGTGAAGCGCGCCGGCGTGTGAGCGAGGCCTTCGGGACTCTTGAACGCGGCCTCCTCGAGCGGCCCATCGGCGAAGCCGGACCGGCCGGAGCCGATGACGCGCACGAGGTGGGCCCTGTCCCCATCCTCGAGCTGCAGCTCGAGGATGCGGTCCTGGCCCGTGTCGCTCACGAAGAGCCGTCCCCCCGGCAGGGCGAGCACGCGGCCGGGGTAGCGCAGCGCGCCGGAAGGCGCCGGCGGCAGGCGAAGCCCGAGCCGGCGCCGGTCGAGCCGCGCGCCGTCCGGGGCGTCGTCTCGGTCGAATTCGTCGATGAGATCGTCGATGACCGGGGCGAGGTCTCCCGCGAGGAACTCGCCGGGCTGCGAGCCGACGTAGCCACCCGCGGGATCGACCACTACGATGGTCGGCCAGGCCGTCACGCCGAAGGCGCGCCAGATGCGGTACTGGCGGTCGTTCACGACAGGGTGCCGGACGGCCAGCCGGTCGGCCGCCTGCGCGACGTTCCCGGTCACCCGCTCCGCGCGGAACTTGCCGGAGTGGACGCCGACGACGACGAGCTCATCGGGATAGCGCTCTTCCAGCTCCCGCAACTGCGGGAGTACGTGGAGGCAGTTGATTCAGCCGTAGGTCCAGAAATCGAGCAGGACGATCTTGCCGCGCAGCTCGCCGATGGCGAGCGGCTGGTCGACATTGATCCAGTCCAGGCCCGTCTGGAACTCCGGCGCCGGTTGACGCGTGTCGGGGGCGGCCATCGGCCCTCCGTCGTTGTGGGTGGATCGCGCGGGCGCGGCGCGCCGGCCGGCGCCCCGAGGCGCGGCCGGCGCAGCCTGCGCCCGGCGTAGCCTACTCTCCCCGACGGCGGAGGGCGCGAATCATCAAGGATGGAGGCCAGATGAGGAGGCGGACGCGCGCGAGTGAGAAGGCATACGCGGGCCGGTAAGGAAGCGAGCGCGGGCCGGCGAGAAGGCGGACGCTGACGGCGACAACCGCGGACGCGGGCCGCCGTAGCGCGGGCATGCCCCGCGACCCCACCACCCACCCACTGCCGGTGGGGCGGGCGGCGGCGGCAGATCGTCTGCCGCCGCCCGCCCCACCGCGTCGGTGGCAGTCTGCGCTGTGCCCGGGCCGGATCACAGAGTGACGATCGTAGGGCCCGGGTTCACGTTGATGCGCCCGTGCATCCGTCGGCGGCGTCAGATAGCATGTCGACGTGCAACTCGCGTTCACGACGGTCGACGAGCTGTTCCTGCTCCTCGAGCAGGCCGGCGAAGCCCTCGATTACCGCGAGATCTTCCCCCGCCTCTTCCCCGTATCCAATGCCTCGCCGGAGCTCGTGCACGCGCTCGTCGCCGACATCGTGCGCAGCGACGAGCGCTTCGCGTGGGACGGCGACCTTCACATCGGCCTCGCCCGGTGGAAGGCGCAGCGCCGCGACCTCGCCGACGTCGTCTACACGGTCGTCGACCTCGAGACGACGGGCGCGACGCCGGGCTTCTCGAAGATCACCGAGATCGGGGCCGTCCGCGTCGTGAACGGCGAGCAGGCCGCCACCTTCTCGCAGCTGGTCAACCCGGGCGTGCCGATCCCCGCGATGATCACCAGCATCACCGGCATCGACGACCTCACCGTGGCCGACGCGCCGCTCATCGACGAGGTGCTGCCCCGTTTCGTCGAATTCTCGGCCGACTCGGTGCTCGTCGCCCACAACGCGCGCTTCGACCTCGCCTTCCTCGACTACGAGCTCGGCAAGCTGCTGGGCTGTACCTTCCAGCGTCCCGCCCTCGACACACTCCGTCTGGCCCGCAAGCTCTGCCCGCAGCAGCGCTGCTCGCTCTCGGCCCTCGCCTACCGCTTCGACACGCTGGTCAAGCCGGAACACCGCGCCCTGCAGGACGCCCAGGCGACGGCCGAGCTGCTCGTCCTCTTCCTCTCCTGGCTGCAGGAGGAGGGCATGACGACCCTCGAGGAGGTGGCCCGCTTCTGCGAACCGGGAGCGCGCCGCAACTACCACAAGATCTCGCTCACCGAGGGGCTGCCCCAGACCGCGGGCGTGTACCTGATGCGCGACGCCGGCGGACAGCCGCTGTACATCGGCAAGGCCGAGAACCTGCGGCGACGGACGCGCGACCACTTTTTGCAGCGGCAGGCCTACCACGCCCGCCAGGCGCTCGAACTGCTGGATCGCATCGACGTCGTCGAGACGGGCTCCGAGTTCGGCGCGCTCCTCCTGGAACAGCGCCTGATCGCCCGCCACAAGCCGCACTACAACTCGCACGGCACGCGCGCGTCCAGCTATCACTACGTGAAGCTCAGCGGCGACGAGTTCCCACGACTGTACGCGACGCCGAACCTGCGCGACGACGGCGGTTCGTACGCCGGGCCGTTCCGCAAGGTCTCCACGGCCCGGCGTCTGGTCGAGTGCCTCACCGGCGTCTATCCGCTGCGCACCTGCTCGCGACTGCCACGAGGCGGCGCCGGCGGGGTGCCCGCAGGGCGCCGGGGTCCCTGTCCCCGGGCGGACACCGGCGCCTGCCTCTCGCCCTGCAGCCGCCCGTTGAACGGCGAGTACGCCGCGGTGGTGGACGAGGTGCGTCGCGTGCTCGCCGGCGACGGCCTCGGGGTCGACCAGCGGCTCCAGGAACGCCAGGCGCTCATGGTGGAACGCCTGGCGTTCGAGCAGGCCGCCCGCCTGCAGCGCCAGCGCGAGGCGCTGGAGCGCGCGCTGCGCGGCATCCGCCGCCTCGCGGCCGCGCGGCACGACCACGCCGTCCTCGTGTACCCCGCGCCCGAGGACGGCCGTGTAAGAGTCTGGGGAGTCAGCCACGGCGCCGTGGTGCTCGAGCGCGACCTCGCCGTACGCACCTTCGGCCTGTCACGGGCGCGGCAGGTGTTGACGGCGGTCGCGGCGGCGCCGCCGTCGCGACCGCCACTCCCCGCCGCCGCCATCGACGAGGTGCTGCTCGTGCACGGCTGGCTACAGGCGCACCGTGAGGCGGTCAACGTGCTCGACGTCCGCCTGCTTTGCGAACATGCGGAAGCGGGCGGTGAGCCAGGAGGCCCAGACGGGGCTGGCGACCTCGCGGACGACGCGAACCCCGTCGAAGCGCGCGCGAACGATCGAGTCACGGCCGTCGGCGAACGACCCGGCCCGTCTGGCGGTCTCCTCGACCGGCTGGCCGCCGAGCTCGTCGACCGCGTCAGGCTTTGCGCGTCACCCGCGGCCGGCGAGGCGGCGGCTGAGCCCCCCGACCGTCCGGTGTGCGAGCCCCGCGGCGGCCGGGGTGGGGTGGGGCTCGCCTAGCGAGGCCCAACGCGGGAGGGGCCGGGCGGAGCTCGCCGAGCGAGGCCCGCGGCGTCGTGACGGCGCGCGGGGCTAGCAACAAAGAAAGGGGCGGGTGGGGCTCGCCCAGCGAGCCCCACCCGCCCCCGTTCAGACCTCGTTCAAACGAGAGCCTGTCTCAGCTCATTCCTCCATCGCCTTCGAGCCGCGCGAGCGCAGGATCAGCCACGCGATGAGAGCGACCGCGATCACGGCCACCACGATCACGATGATGAGCGTCGTGCTGCTGGATCCGCTGGCGGACGTCTCGCCCACCTTCGGCTGGATGCTCAGGAAGTTCGCATACCCCCCGTTGCCGAACGGCGGAATGATGGTGTTGCCGTTGGGCGCCGGGGTCTGGATGTAGCCCTCCCACGTGTCGGTGCGGAAGGCCTCGAAGTCGGGCGCGTAGCTCGTCACGATGTAGGCCGCCGACTCGTAGAGGATCTGCTGCATGCGGTCGATCATTGGCTTGCGCTTGGCGGGGTCGAGCTCCAGGGCCTGCTGCTTGTAGAGCTGCTCGTACTCGGGGTCCCACCAGTTGCAGTCGCTCCAGTTCTCGATCTGGCCCTTGGTGAAGTAGCTCAGCTCCGAGCCGGGGTCGAAGTCCAGATACCAGCCCCAGAGGAACATGTCGTAGTCGGGGGTGAAGGTGTCGCCCTCGTAGTTGTACTGGCGGTCCATGAGGGCGCCCTCGTCCATCACCTCGACGTTGACCTTGATCCCGATGTCCTTGAACCAGCCGGCGAAGAGCTTGGCCTCCTGCTGGCTCGACGGCGACTCCGTACGCGCGATCAGGCTCAGCTCGATCGGCTCGCCCTTGTACGTGCGTTTGCCGTCGGCGTTCAGGGGATACCCGGCCTCGTCAAGCTTCTGCCCCGCCAGCTCGGGGTCGTAGGTGAACTTGACGTCGGCCGTCGGCTCCCAGTGCCAGTCGGGGTCTTTGTAGTAGTTGGGCGGGATGATCGTCGTCCCCGGGGTGGTGTAGTCAAGCCAGACGACCTTGACGAGCTTCTCGAGGTCCACGGCATAACTGACCGCCTGCCTGAACTTCGGGTCCTGCAGGGCGGGGTGCCCCTTGCTGGGCCCGTCCTTGTAGCAGTTGAAGCCGAGCTCGTTGAAGGCATCGGTGGCGACGGCCTTGGCCTTGATGTTGGGTTCGTTGTCGAACAACTGCATCTGCGAGGCCACCAGGTCGACGCAGCCGTCGATGTTGCCGGCCTTGATGTCTTGCACCATCGTGTCGCCGTTCGTGAAGTACATGAAGTAGATCTCGTCGATCTTCGGCTTCGGACCCCACCACGTTGGGTTCGCCACCATCTTCACGTACGAGCTCTTCTTCCATTCCATGCACTTGAACGGACCGGAACCCACGATCGGCGGAGGGTTCTGGAAGTTCTTCGACATGTCCTTCGGGGTCATCTTGGACCAGATGTGCTCGGGCAGGATCGGCACCCAGTGGCGGGTCATGTCCGGCTTGGGCTTCGAGCACTTGAACTCCACCGTGTAGTCGTCGATCGCCGTAGCCTTCTCGATCAGGTTGGTGTACGCGGTGAAGTTCTCGAACTGGTTCTCGATGATGGTGTTGTAGGTGAAGGCGACGTCGCGGGCCGTCAACGGCTCGCCGTCGTCCCACTTCGCGTTCTGGCGCAAGGTGAACGTCCAGGTGAGGCCGTCCTCGCTGGTCGTCCAGTCGATGGCAAGACCCGTTGAACCTTCGCCCTTCATCGGCGAGAGCGTCGCCGGGTCGTACCCGATGAGAGAGTCGTAGGTGAGGTACCAGACCTCGAAGGACGGCGAGACGAAACCGATGAACGGGTTCAGGTTGTCGACGTCCCCGGTCCAGCCGACACGGTAGATGACCTTGCCGCCGTCGGCCGACGCCGCGGGAGACGGACTGCCGCTCGCGCCAAGGGCGGTGCCGATGGCCACCGTCAGCGAGACGGCGAGCAGCGCGATGAGGACGAGCAGGACAAGGATGCGGCGATGATGCGGTACGAGCTTCACGAAGAGACCCCCCTGTAGAGTCGGGCGTGCGTCCCCAGACGCGCGCGTCACGTGGATACTACGTCCGTCAGGCTCGCGGTCAAGGCAACGGCAGGCTGAACGGCCTGGAAGCGCGACCTCCGCGTTCTAACGACAAGGGGCGGGCGGGGCTCGCTCCGCGAGCCCCGCCCGCCCCCGCATCACCTGCGGCGAGGGTGGTCGTTCAGCTCATTCCTCCATCGCCTTGGAACCGCGTGACCGGACCACCATCCACACGATCCCGGCGGCCGCCACGGCCGCGATCACGATGACGACGATGAGGGTGCTGCTTCCGCCGCTATCGGTCGAGGCCTCCGCCACCTTTGGCTCCATGCTCAGGAAGTTGGCGTAGCCACAGCCGTTGCCGAAGGGCGGCAGCAGCACGTTGCCGTTCGGGTCCGGGATGTGGATGTAGCCCTGCCACTTGTCGATGTTGTACGCCTCGAAGTCGGGACCATAGTCCGTCACGATGTAGGGCGTCTGTTCGTAGAGGATCTGCTGCATACGGTCGACGAGGGGCTTCCGCTTGCTCGTGTCGAGCTCCTCAGCCTGCTGCTTGTACAGCTGTTCATACTCTGAATCGGTCCAGTTGCAGTCGCTCCAGCTCTCGATCTGGTCCGCGGTGAAGTAGCTCAGCATCGAGCCGGGGTCGAAGTCGAGGTACCAACCCCAGAGGAACAAGTCGTAGTTGGGGGTGAACGTGTCGCCCGTATACTCGTACTGCCGGTCCATGAGGGCGCCCTCGTCCATGACCTCGACCGTCACCTTGATGCCGACGTCCTTGAACCAGCCGGCAAAGAGCTTGGCGTACAGCTGACTCTCGTTCGACTCCGTACGAGCGATCAGGCTCAGCTCGATGTCCTTGCCCTTGTACTCCCGGATGCCGTTGCCGTCAGAGTCCGTGTACCCGGCCTCCTCGAGCTTCTGCTTGGCCAACTCGGGATCGTAGGTGTGCATGACGTCGGCCGGCGGCTCCCAGTGCCAGTCGGGGTCCTTATAGTAGCCGGGCGGGATGATCGTCGTACCCGGAGGCGAGTAGCCGAGCCACACGCGGTCGACGCCCTCCTGCAGATCGACCGCCCATGCCAGCGCAGACCTGAACTTCCAGTCCCTCAGAGCGGGGTGGCCCTTGCTGTCGTTGCTGTCGTAGCAGTTGAAGCCCAGCTCGTTGAACGCGTCCGCGCGGACGGCCTCGGCCTTGATGCCGGGCTCGTTCTTGAACTGCGCCATCTGGTTGGCGTCAAGGCCGGCGGCGCCGTCGATGGTGCCGGACTTGAGGTCCTGCACCATCGTGTCGCCGTTCGTGAAGTACATGAAGTAGATCTCGTCGATCTTCGGCTTCGTGCCCCGCCAGTACGGGTTCTGGACCATCTTCACGTACGAGTTCTTCTTCCACTCCGCGCAGACGAAGGGGCCGGATCCGATGATCGGCGGGTCGTTCTGGAAGCTCTTGGCCGCGTCCTCCGGGCTGATCTTCGACCAGATGTGCTCGGGCATGATCGGCAGGTAGTGACGGGCCATGTCCGGCTTGGGCTTCGAGCACGTGAACTCGACCGTGTAGTCGTCGATCACGGTCGCCTTCTTGATGAGGTTGGTGTAGGAGGTGAAGTTCGCGAGCTCGTTGTCGATGACGTAGTTGTACGTGAAGGCGACGTCGTTCGCCGTCAGCGGCTCGCCGTCGCTCCATTTCGCGTCCTGCCGGAGCGTGAAGGTCCACGTGAGCCCGTCGTCGCTGACCGTCCAGTCGGTGGCGAGGCCGTTCGTGCCCTCGCCCTTCATCAAGCTGAGGTTGGACGGGTCGTAGCCGGTCAGCGTGTCGTAGGTCAGGTACCAGATCTCGAAGGCCTCGGCGGTGTAGCCGATGAACGGATTGAGGTTGTCCGGCTCGTCGGTCCAGCCGACCCGGTAGACGATCTTGCCGCTATCCGCGGTCGCGGGCGACGGACTGCCGCTGGCCCCCAGGGCAGTGCTGATGGCGATCGTCAGCGAGGCGACGAGCAGCGCCACGAGCAAGAGCAGGACCATGATTCGGCGACCGTGTGGTACTGACTTCACAGAGACCCCCTTGGGCTTCGGGCGCGCATCCCCAGCCGCGCGCTTCACCGTGGATACTTACGTCCCTCGAGCTTCGAAGCAACCTGAGCGGGTGGAAGGACGTGCTCGCGAGGCTGAGAGAAGGGGGGGCGAACATGGCGGCGGCGGGTAGAAGAGGGGGCGAACCCTTCAAGAGAGGAGCCCGATGGGCGGGACCGCAGTCACCCTGAAGCGCAAGGACATCGACGCCGTCGTGTTCGACATGGACGGCGTCGTCACGAAGACCGCGACGGTGCACGCGGCGGCCTGGAAGAAGCTCTTCGACGCGTACCTCGAGCAACGGGCGAAGACGCAAGACGAGCCGTTCCGGCCCTTCGACGCGGTGGTCGACTACCGTGAGTACGTGGACGGAAAGCCGCGCTACGACGGGGTGCGCGACTTTCTCGCATCCCGCGGCATCGCGCTCCCGTGGGGAGACCCGTCCGACCCGTCCCAGGCCGAGACCGTCTGCGGCCTGGGTAACGGCAAGAACGACTACTTCAACGCGGTCGTCGCCGAGCAGGGGGTCCAGCCGTACAAGAGCACAGTCGCGCTGGTGAGCGGGCTCCGGCGACACGGCATCGGCGTCGCCATCATCACCTCGAGCCGGAACGCCGAGACCATCCTCGGGGCGGCGGGTGTGCGAGACCTCTTCCCCGTCTGCGTCGACGGCAACGTCGCCGAGCGCCTGGGACTGCCCGGTAAGCCCGACCCGGCCGTGTTCGTCGAAGCCGCGAAGGAGCTCGGGGCGACGCCGGCGAGGGCGGTCGTCGTCGAGGACGCCCTCGCCGGCGTCGAAGCAGGCCGCGCCGGCCATTTCGCCCTCGTGATCGGCGTCGACCGGCTCGACCAGGCGGACGCCCTGCGCGAGCACGGCGCCGACGTGGTGGTCAAGGATCTCGCCGAGGTCGCCGTCGAGGGTTAGGTCCTCCCGCGACGCCGGCGCCGGCGAGGCGCCACGGCCACCGACCTGAGGAGCAGAAGACCGAGGCCGTGGTCCGCGGCGCTTTCTGTCCGACGTTGACACGAACATATGTTCGTGGCACACTACCGCCCCCCCACGAGCACGACACGAGCGATCCCCAGGAGCGGCGGCATGACGGGCGGAGCCAGCGGACGCGGCGACGCCGGTGACAGGGCGTCGGCACAGACGGGCGGCACGGCGCCCGGCGAAGGAGCCGGCCGCCACAGGCGGACCGGCGGGCTCCACCGGCCTGAGCCCGTGGCCGTCGTCTGGGACCCGCGCCGGCGGCAGCCGGCGGCCTTCGTCTGGCGGGGGCGGCGCTTCACGGTCAGTCGTCTGGTCGAGCTGTGGGTGATCGAGACGGGCTGGTGGAACGACGAGACGCACGTGAGCCGGTCGTACTGCCGGGTCGAGGCGGCCGGCCGCCTCTTCGACCTGTTCTACGACCGGCTCACCAAACGCTGGTCGCTGGAGCGCGCCTTGAACTAGGTAGACCGGCAGCCAGATCCCCGGCCGCTTCGATCGTTCAGCGGCGGCGCATACCGAAGGCGACGATCATGGCCAAGCACCAGCCCGACGATGACGATGATGATCAGCAGCTCTATCCACCCGATGCTTGCCCATCTCACCCCCTCCGCGTCCGCCTCGACGGCAGGTCGTTCAATCGCCGCAGATCGCCCCCAATCCTCGCCGCGCTGGTCGTCCGTCAGGTACGGCCCGCGCGCGGCGTGGCGACGCAGAACGTCGCCCATCTTCGCGCGGGCCGTCGCCGTCTCGTCCAGTCCGACTTCCTTCCACTGGTCGTAGGCAAGCCGCGTGAAGATCTCGGGCATGAGGTGCTCGCCGGCGCGCATCCGTAGCCGAGTGTCGCGCTGACTCAGGAACGTGCCGCCCGGGCCCACCCGCTCGATCAGCTCAGCCGCCGTGGTCTCGGCGTCCACCGGCACGTCGGCGAGCATCGCGCGCACCATGCGCATCACCTCGTGATCGATGAGGATCTGCGGGAGGTAGATGACGCTCGACGTGTCGAAGATCCCCATCCCGCCCGACGTCACGTCCACGCCCGTCGCGCACACGGGAAAGGCCTTGAGCCCCTTCTCGACGCCGGCCTGGATGCCGGCCTCCTTGGCGTCCGTCGTGATGCCCGGGGCAAGACACGGCACGCCGAGGTGGTGTCCCACCTCGATCGCCATGCAGCCCATCAGCGTGTTCTCGAGTGAGCCCAAGCGAGAAGGTCGTCGTGCGCATGTCGAGCACGCCGGCGCCGAAGCAGAAGATGACGGGCGCTCCCGGCGCAGCCGTCTGGAGCGCCGTCGTGCAGCCGAGGAACTCGGCGAGCCCCAGGACGACGGTGCCCGTCAGGCTCATCGGCGACGTGGCCCCCGCCTCGGCCATGCTGTAGACCTTGACGGGCGCTCCGCACCGGGCGAGCGCCGCGTGCACGTCGAGCAGACGGCCGTCGATCTGGAGTGGCGAGGCGATCGTCATCAGCGTGCTGATGCGCGGCCTCGCCGCGAACTCAGCCAGGTCGCCGCTCAGCAGCGCGAAGATCTCCTTCACCTCGTCGACGTGGTGCGGGCAATCCACGAAGGTCACGTGCTTGCGGGTCTCGGTGAGGATGGTCTGGTACTCGGTGAGCTCGCGCCGCTCGACCGGCACGTCGTTGGCGGTGGCGATGGTCCACATCACCTCGAGCTCGGGCAGCTCGTCGAGGATGGCGGTCGCGAGGCGCACGTCCTCGAGGGTGCTCGGGCGGCGCTCGCCGGTCTCGAGGTCGATGGCGTGCGCGACGCAGCCGCCCGTCGCGAAGTGGAAGTCCCCGTCGCCGACGTGGACGTCGTCCGCGGGCGTGAGACCGGCCATGACAAAGCGCGGCGGGCACAGCCGCAGGGCGGCACGCACGAGCTCGGGAGGGAAGCGGACGAGGCCGGTCGTGTCGTCGACCCAGGCGCCCGCCTCACGCAGCCGGGGCAGGACGGCCGACCCGGGGATGCGCAGGCCGGTCCGTTCGAGGACGAGAAGCGCCTGCTCGACGATCAGGCGCTTCTCGTCCTCGCTCAGCCAGGTCGTTCGCCCGCGCATGCCGGCCTCCGTGGGGCCCAGAACAGGTCGGCCGGACAGTACCACGACTGGTGTCAGAAGAGAGGCGTCGAGGAGGGTACGGTCGATCCGGCCGGCGCAGCGGGCAGCAGCCGGATCCCTTTCCGTCCGACGTTGACACGAACATATGTTCGTGTCATTCTCACGACATCAACCGACGGTCCCGCGCGACGCACCCCCACCGCGGCCGCGCGGGCCGTCCGTCCTCTGACGTCCGGGTCAGTAGTCGGGCGGCGGGGGCGGCGCCTTACGCGGCAGTACGGCGACGATGATCAGCGCGATCCAGCTCAGGAAGAACGCCAGTATCGCCCACACCGCGGCGCTGTATCCCTTGTTCGCCGCGAGCCAGGCGGTGAGCGCGATGAACACGACCTGGAACAGCAGGATGATGATGAGCTCGGGTGCACCAAGGTTCGGCATCAGCTACCTCCGCGCTATGGCTGGTGAACGCGCACGACAGACCGCTGCGCCCGGTGTTCTCCGATGACCTTCGTCCACCTGCATCTGCACACCACCTTCTCCTTCGGCGACGGCGCCTGCCGTATAGACGAAGTCGTCGCCGGAGCGGCCGAACTGGGCATGCCGGCGCTGGCCGTCACCGACCACGAGGGGCTGTACGGCGCGGTGCGCTTCTACCAGGCCTGCAAGACGGCCGGCATCAAGCCGATCGTGGGGGTCGAGCTCACTGTCGAGCCGGCCGTGGGGCGGGACGGCCGGCCGTGGCAGCCGGGCGAGCGCCCGGCCCGCGGCCGGCCCGACGCCGTCGCGGCGGCGCTGCAGGGGCGTCGACCCGGCGGCTCTCGCCACGTGGCCGGATGGTGGTGAGGACGCGGCGGGGCCGGGGAGGTCTCCGGGGGGCGTTGGAGTCTTCCGTAGTCGGACGGACCCAGCGAAGCGGCCCCCCGGGGGCCTCCCCGGCCCCGCCGCGTCCGTCGCCCCCACCGCCTTCGAGAAGATCACGCCCCTGCGCGCCGCCGCCACCGTGCCGCCGGCCGCCGCCAACGCGGCCGGCGCCGGCGGCCACCACCTCGTGGTGCTCGCCCGCGACTACGAGGGCTGGTCGAACCTGTGCCGCATCATCAGCGCCGCCCACCTCGAGCACCCCGGCGAGCCGCCGCTGGCGCGCCTCGAGACGCTCGCCGAACACAGCGGGCACCTCATCGCTCTCTCCGCCTGCCGGCGGGGCGAGGTCGGGGCCCGCCTCCTGGCCGGCGACCCCAAGGGCGCGCGCACGGCGGCCGCCGTCTTCCGCGAGCTCTTCGGTCCCGACGACTTCTTCGTCGAGCTGCAGCACGAGCTGCTCCCCGACTCGGGCCCCTACCTGCGCGGCCTCGACCTGCTCGCCCACGAGCTGCGTCTGCCCACGGTCGCCACCAACGACGTCCACTACACGACCCGCGACGACGCCAAGCTGCACGACGTGCTCGCCGCCGAGGCCGCCAACCAGCCGCTGCCCAATCCGCTGGGGCGCAAGAACGCCGAGCTCTTCCTCAAGAGCCCGGCGCAGATGTGGCGGCTCTTCCGGCGGCGGCCCGAGGCCTTCCACGCCGCCGCCGCCATCGCCGAGCGCTGCGACCTCGACCTCGGGCTCGGCCGCCTGCTCTTCCCCGCCTACCCGCTGCCCCCCGGCGAGACCGCCTTCTCGCTGCTCTGGAAGCGCTGCTTCGCCGGCGCCGAGGAGCGTTACCGCCCCCTCACCGCCGAAGTCACGTCCCGCCTCGAGCGCGAGCTGCGCGTCATCGAGGAGCTCGGCTTCGCCGAGTACTTCCTCGCCGTGCGCGACATCGTCGAGTTCGCCATCAGCCGCGGCATCTACTACTCCGGCCGCGGCTCCGCCGGCAACAGCATCGTCAGCTACGTGCTGCGTATCACCGACGCCGATCCCATCGAGCACGAGCTCCTCTTCGAGCGCTTCCTCAACCCCGCCCGCCGCGAGATGCCCGACGTCGACATCGACTTCTGCTCGGCGCGCCGCGACGAGGTCATCAAGTTCATCTACGAGCGCTTCGGCCACGACCGGGTCGCCATGGTCGCCACCGTCAACACGGTACGCGCGCCCTCCGCCGTGCGCATCGTGAGCCGCGCCTTCGGCTTCACCCCCGACGAGACCAACCAGCTCTCGCGCAAGGTCCCCTGGGGCAGCGCCGGCAACCTCTCACAGATGATGGACGAGCGTCCCGAGCTCGCCAACCACGAGTTCCAGCACCCGCACTACCGCCGGCTCGTCCACCTCGGCGAGCGGCTGGCCGGCTTCCCCATGCACCTCGGCACCCACCTCGGCGGCTTCATCCTCTCGCGCGACCCGCTCACCGACCGCGTGCCCCTGCAGTGGGCCGCCAAGGGCGTCGTGGTCGCGCAGTTCGACAAGGACGACGTCGAGACGCTCGGCCTCGTGAAGATGGACATCCTCGCCCTCAAGATGCACTCGGCCATCGCCGAGGCGGTGCGCCGCATCGAGGCGCGCACCGGCGAACAGATCAAGGCCTGGGAGCTGCCCCACGACGACCCCGCCGTCTTCAAGCTCATCGCCCAGGCGAAGACGCTCGGCATGTTCCAGCTCGAGAGCTCGGGGCAGCGCAATCTGGCGACGCGGCTGCGCGAGCGCGACTTCGAGGACGTGATCGCCGCCATCAGCCTCTTCCGGCCGGGGCCGCTGCAGGCCGAGATGATCGGTCCGTTCATCAGGCGGCGGCACGGCCGCGAACGTGTGGCCGTGCCGCACCCCGCCATGGAGCGCATCCTGCGGCGCACCTACGGCGTTATCGTCTACCAGGAACAGGTCATCGAGGTCGCCTCCGCCGTGGCCGGCTTCACGCTCTCCGAAGCCGACATGCTGCGCCGCGCCATGACGCACGAGCGCTCGATGGACGAGATGGACGAGATCGGCCGCACCTTCGTCGAGAAGGCGATGGCGCGCGGCGTCGAGCGCGGCGTGGCCGAAGAGGTCTTCCGCCAGCTGCGCGGCTTCGCCGCCTACGGCTTCAACAAGGCGCACGCCGCCTGCTTCGCCATCGTCTGCAACGCGAGCGCCTGGCTCAAGGCGCACTACCCGGCCGAGTTCTACTGCGGCATCCTCAACAACCAGCCGATGGGCTTCTACTCGCCGCGGGTGGTGCTGAACGACGCACGGCGCTGGGGGCTCGAGGTGCTGCCGGTCGACGTCAACCTGAGCGGCGAGTGGTTCGAGGTCGAGGGCGAAGGCACGGCACTGCGCGTCGGACTCGCCTACGTCAAAGAGATGAGCCTGGCGGCGCGGCGGGCGATCGTGGCCGAGCGCGGCGGCGAGCTCACCTCGCTGCACAGCGTTACCGAGGTGGCACCGGCACAGGGCGCGGCCGGCGCAGGCCAAGTGCGGGGCGCGGCCGGCGGAGCGCCGCCGCGCCCGTACGTCTCACTCGCCGACTTCGTCGCCCGCACCCAGGTCAGCCGTGAGATCGCCGAGAACCTCGTGCGCGTCGGCGCCTTCGACGACCTCGGTGTGCGCCGCGAGGAGCTCCTGCCGCAGCTGCCGCTGCTCTATGCCGGCACGCGGCCGGGCGGCCGCCGCCGCGGGACAGGGGCGGCGAAGACCGAGCGGCCTGCCGCGCCCTCAGACGGCCTCGAGCAGCCCCGTCTGCTCGTCGGCGACCAGATCGGCCCGCTCGACTTCATCGCCTCGTGGAGCCTCGAGCAACGAGTGCGCGCCGAGCTCGACGTCCTCGGGCTCAACGTGAGCGCCCATCCCCTGGCCTTCGCCCGCGACCAGATCGCCGCTCTCGGCTGCACGCCCTTCGCGAAGCTCGCCGAGGTCCCAGACCGCCGTCCCGTGCGCCTCGCCGGCGTGCTCGAGCGTGCTCAGATGCCCTGGATCCGCTCCGGCCACCGCACCCTCTTCCTCACCCTCGAGGACGAGACCGAGCTGGCCCAGGTCGTCGTCTTCAACGACGTCTACCTGCAGTACGGGCGCGTGCTCAAGGAGACGGTCTACTTCTACGTCGAGGGGCAGCTCCAGAACAGCGAGGAGCACGGCCTGGCGGTCGTCGCGCACCGCATCGACGACCTGCTCGCCGTGCTCGGCCGCCGCACGACGCCCGCTATCCCCCCGCAGCAGACAGGCCCCAAGCGCGCCGACGCCTGGGAGCTGCCCGGCGTGCAGCCGCAGACGCGGCCAGGCCGCACGGGCTGATCCACAGCGACCCCAGGCGTCACAGGCCCGCGCCACCCGTCAGGGACGATTCTGTTCCTTCAACGGATACATCAGGACTATCGATATCTTCAAGGTGCCCAGCATCGTGCGCAGCAGGGGCAGCGGCGGCGTGAGCGCGTGCGCCCAGACGGGCGCCGACCACACGCCGCCGGCCCGGGCAAAGGCGGCGTAGTAGTACATGCGCTGGTCCTCGAGTTCGACGTCCACGGATCGGGTCTCGTCGCCGAGATAGAGGACGATCTGATCGCCGGTCGCCTCTGGAGATGTCGCAAAGCCGGACATCGAACGCAGGACGAGGACCTCATCCACTTCGTCCATCGGCGGGTTCCAGGTCAGTTCCACCGTGTGGGCACCCCGCGCATGGGCGCGGAACGCGCTCACCTCGAGAAGAGGCACCGCGCCGACTCTCGCCGCTTGGGCAGCGCCGGTCTGCGGCCAGTCCTCCGCCTCGCGCTCGAGCCGCGCCGCGCGGTCGCGCTTCTGTCGCCGGTACGCCACGACCAGGACGGTGTGGACGACGATCACAGCCAATGTCCCTATGAGCAGCCAGATCGGCACCGTCTCCTGCCAGATACCGGCGTGTGGCGCGTCCGTGACGGTGAGCACGATGCCGAGCGCCCCGTAGGCAAGGATCACCACGCAGAGCCAGGCGATCAGTGCGCCGAGCCACGTCACTGCGCGCTCCAACGTCATGTCAGACCTCCGTGTCCGGCCCAGCCCGGCGAGCGGGCACTCCGTGCCTTGCTCGCTCCTGCTGCCTCCCTTCGATGATCATACGACGACGAAGACTAGAGCGTGAAGACCCGGTGGCTCCCCATGTCCCACTTCCCTCCCCGCTCGCCGGCCAGATACCCTCACGGCATGCTGACCATCGTCCTCGGACTAGCGGCCGCCTCCTCCTACTCGCTCTACAACTTCTTCAGCCAGCGCCTGCTGCGAAACGTCTCGTGGATGACGATCACGGTGGCGATGTTCGTCACGGGGATCGTGGGGCTCGGCGTCCCCGCCGTCGTTATCGACGGCCTTCCGTTCAGCAGCGGAGAGGCGCGCGACCTCGGACTCGCCGCCCTGGGGGGTCTGCTCTATACGCTCGCGACCGCCGCCTTCTTGCTCGCCCTGCGCGTCGGGAAGCTCACGCTGGTCGTCGTGCTGGCCTGCCTCGACGGGGCGTTCGCCGCCGCGATCTCCATCGGCATGGGCGAACGCCTGAGCGCGATGGCCGCCGTCGGCCTCGTGCTGGCGGCCGGCGGCGGCCTGCTCGCCGCCGTCGAGCACGACGGCGCCGGCACCGAGGGCGGCGGCCGGCGCCGTTGGCGCTTCGCCGCCGGCGCCGGCCTTGCCCTGCTCACCGGTGCGGCCATGGCCGGCGTCTTCATCGCCTACGGCCAGATCGATGCCTTCTCGCCTTTCACCACGGTCAGCGTCGCGTCGCTCGCGGGTCTTGCGGTGATGGTGCCGGTCGCACTCATCGGACACGCCGGCCTTCCCGCCGGAGGCAGCAGGGCCGGCGTTCTCGGCGTCAGCGTCCTCGACATGCTCGCCTTCCTCGCCGGCAGCGCCGCGCTCGCCCTCGGGCCGGTCTCGGTCGCGTCGGTCCTTCAGGCCCAGACCGCCACGTTCTCGACGATCCTCGGCCTCGTCGTCCTGCACGAACGTCCCCGGTGGTGGCAGAGCGTCGGCGTGGCCGCCACGATCGCCGGCGTCAGCCTCCTCGCCTGGGCGATGTGAGCGCCGGGAGCGGCGCCCACGCAGGGGAGCGCCGGGACGGCGCCCACGCAGAGCAGCGCCGGGGTCAAAGGACGGAGCAGCACGAGTGGCTCGGCCTGGCAACGCCTTGCCGCAGCGATGCTTGCCTGACGCAGCCCCCCGACCTACTATCGAGCTGATGAGGCGGGCGGAGGCAGACGGGCCTTGCGCGCCGTCCAAACCAGGGGGGTCCTCATGCATCGTCGCGTCTGTGCCGCCGTAGCGGCGTTCCGTGCCGCCGCCGTCCTGGCGGCCATCTCCGTCGCCGTGCTCGCGCTCTGCGCCACTCCGGCCTTTGCGACGCCTCCCTACGTCACCGAATCACTCCTGACGCCTTCCCTCCCCTCGGACCAGCAAGCCCCCTCGCTCACGACGTGGCACGAGCTCTGGGAGACGGACATCGCCGTCTTCGAGGACGACCGCAACGGCGATTGGGACATCTACGCCCGCGATCTCTGGTCGCCGAACGAGCGCCGGGCCACGACCGACACGGCTGACCAGCGCCACCCTTCTGCCTCGGGCAGCTGGGTAGCGTACGAGGACGACCGCCACGGCAATCTGGAGATCTACCTCGTCAACCTCACGACCCTTGCCGAGACGCGTCTGACCACAAGCACGGCGCCCCAGCAGGACCCGGCGGTCACGGGTGACTGGCAGACGACCGGCACCAGGGTGGTCTGGGAGGACCAGCGGAACGGCAACTGGGACATCTACCTCTACGACGCGGGCACGCAGACGACGAAGCGCCTGACCACGAGCACGGCCTCCCAGATCGACCCGGCGATCGACGGCACGCGGGTCGTCTGGGCCGACCGTCGCAACGGCGACTGGGACATCTACCTCTACGACACCGTGAGGAAGACGACGACCCGCCTCACGAGGGACAGCGCCGACCAGAAGGCGCCCGCGATCAGCGGCACGATGGTCGTCTATCAGGATCGCCGCAACGGCAACTGGGACATCTACGGATACGACCTCGCCACGAAGAAGGAGCGTCGCATCACGCGGAACGCCGCCGACCAGACTCTTCCCGCGGTCTCGCCGCGGCGCCAGGGGACCCCCGACACACCCGGCTGGCGAGTCGCCTACCAGGATGCGCGCAACGCCGCCTCAGCCGGCGCCGACATCTACCTCTCGGACATCCCTGCCGGCGGCGAGTTCCGTCTGACCGACAACGCTGCCGACCAGCTCGCCCCGTCGCTCTGGGGCTATCAGGTGGCGTACGCGGACCTCAGGGACGCCCCCCTGGCAGTGCCACAGAGCGACGTCTATCTCGCCGACCTCGTCGCCCCGTACCTGGGGGGCGCGGTCGAGCCCGCAGTGGTCGCCTACAACGGCAGCGTGACTCTCGGAGGCTACCTGGTCGATCAAATGGACACTGGGCTGGCTGCCGCCAGAGTCTTCCGCTACGTGCGGGTGGGGGCGGACGACCAGGCGACGAGGGCGTCGACCCTGACGGACGCCTCCGGCAGCTACGACCTGACTCTGACCGGCGTCAAGCAGAACGCCAGATACCGTGTGGTCTACAAGGGCGACGCGTCGCACCTCCCGGCCGTGAGCAAGGTCCTGACCGTGCAGGCCCAGGCGTGGCTCTCCACGCCGTCGATCCCCAGGGAGTTCGGCTACAACAAGACGGTGACGGTCAGCGGCACGATCAAGCCGCGGCATACGGCCGGCACGTATCCGATCAAGTTCGAGTTCTACCGCTACTACCGCGCAGTGGGCGAGATCGCTCCGTCCTGGCATCTCGCCAAGACGCTGAAAGCCAAGGCCGCCAACTACTCGACCTACACGAGGTGCTCGGTCCGGACGAGCTTCCCCAAGCCCGCAGGACTGACGGAGAGGTGGCGCGTGCGCGCCGTGCACAAGGACGGCAGTCACGCCCTGAGCGTCTCGCCGTACCGCACCTTCACGGTGGACCGGACGATCCTCGTCTCGCCGGTGCCGATCGTGCCGTGACCGCGGAGGTCTGAACAAGCGGCGAGGAGGCGGCGCCCCCCTGCGCGGTGATCGTCCTGGGCGCGGCTCGATCCAGGCGAGCTGCCTCAGAAGACGGCGACCTTGATGGTGACCTCACTGCCGCTCTCGAGGGTGCTGCCGGCCTCCGGGTCTTGGCCGATCACGTCGCCCGGATACTCGCCGAGACCGGCGACCAGGTCGACGTTGACCGTGAGGCCGGCGTCCTCGAGGGCGCCGGCGGCGTCTCCGGACGACAGCCCGACGACGTCGGGCACCTCGACCAGCGGCGCCCCGATGCTCACCCAGTACATCACCGTGTCTCCCCGGGCCACCGTCGCGCCGGCCTTCGGTTGCTGCCTGGCGACGAGGCCCACGTCGACGCTCGCCGACCGGGTCTTACGGTCGTTCCCCGAGAGCCCCGCGTCGGCGAGGGCCCGGCGGGCCTCGTCGGGCGCCAGGCCCCGCAGGTCCGGGCTGGGGATGTGCAGCGGCCCGCGGCTGACCCAGATGTCGACCTTGTCTCCCTTGTCGAGCTCGCCCCGGCCCGGTCGCTGGCGCGCTACCACGCCCTTGTCGACGCCGTCGATGTAGGCGCGGTGCGTGACCGGCCGCAGGCCGGCTTCGCGCACCGCGCCCTTCGCCTGCGCCTCGGTCTGCCCGACCACCTGCGGGACGGACACGCCGCCGGCGGCGTACGCGTACAGAGCGGCGCCCACGGCGGCCGCGACGAGGACGACGGCGAGCACGATCACGAGAAGCTTGCGGCCGGACCTTCGCGGCCGGGCCCGCGCCGCCGCGGGGCGGCCCGCAACGTCGGCGGCCGCCGGGGACACGCCATGAGACCCCGGAGCACCCGCCGGCGCTGAGACCATGGTCGCCGCGGCGGGCGGGGCGAGCCTCGTCTCGCCGGTCGGCGGCCCCGCGGGCACCACCCGGGTCGCCTGGGTCTCCAGCGGTGGCGGCGCCGATGTCGTGGGCGCCACCATGGACGGCGCCGGCACTCCCGCCACCTGCGTGGCCCCGGGCGCCGCTGCTTCAGCGGCGGCCGTGCCGGCCGGCATCTCCCCGCGCAGCGCGCCGGACAGCGCGGCATCGAAGGCGGCGGCCGTCTGAAAGCGCTGTCCCGGCGCCTTGGCAAGCGCCGTCAGCACCACGGCGTCGAGCGCCGGCGGGATGCCGGACACGAGGCTGGACGGCGGCGGCGGCGCCTCCTGCACGTGCTTGAGGGCGACCGCCACCTCGCTGTCGCCCTCGAAGGGCAGACGCCCGGTCAGCGCCTCGAACAGCACGACCCCGGCGCCGTACAGATCGGAGCGCGAGTCCGCCGCCTGCCCCTGCGCCTGCTCCGGCGAAAGGTAGTGACAGGTGCCGATCATGGTGCCCGTCCGCGTCAGGTCGGCCGCCCCGATCCTGGCGATGCCGAAGTCGGCCACCTTCACGCCACCGGCACGGTCGAGCAGGATGTTCTGCGCCGTCACGTCACGGTGCACCACGTGATGCTCGTGGGCCGTCTCGAGGGCGGCGAGGACCGTGCGCATGAGAGCGACGGCATCGGGCACCGAGCAGAGCCCCCTGGTGCCGGATACGCTGCTTCAGCGTCTCGCCGGGCACGTACTCCATGACGAGGTACCAGTGGTCCCCGGCCTGGCCCTGGTCGAAGACGGCGACAATCGCAGGATGCGCGAGCATGGCCGCCGCCCTGGCCTCGATCTGGAACCGTCGCACCAGCTGCTCGTCACCGTCGTCGAAGCGGCGGCGCAGCACCTTCACCGCGACCTGCCGACCGAGACGCTCGTCCTGTGCGAGGAAGACGTCGGCCATGCCGCCGCTGCCGAGCTTCTCCCGCAACCGGTACCGGCCGTGCAGCAGCACGCCGGCCTCGAGGGCGACAGGGGGAAGTCCGGGCTCTGCTGGGGTCGGCACGGTCAGACGAGATCTGGCGACGCCGCGTTGCTGACGGCGTCACGGACGATGCGATGGCAACGACAGTCTAAAGCAGCGCCCTTTCGCTGTCGTCCGGCCCGTCCTCGCCGCGGCTCACTCGCCCGGCGCCACGCGATCGGCGCTACGCCGACTTGCCCGGCCTCAGCGTGACCGCCCAGGCCCACACCGGAGACGAGGCCTCGCCACCCGCCCCTCTGCCCAGCGCGAAGAGCGTGTAGAAGTAGACACGGTTCGCGACGAGGGGCCCATCGAGGCAGCCGTCCTCTTCGCCTTCGTAGGCGACCGCTTGCCCCGTGTCGCCCGCAGGCGAGAGGGCGAATCCCTGGTTCGACCGGTAGATCAGGATGCGGTCGAAGCTGCCCGCCGGCGACGTCCAGTCCAGGCGGACGGCCGCAGGCAACCCCTGCGCGCGGAAGCGTCCCACGCGCAGCGCCGGGGTGCCCCCTGCGGCCGCCGCCTTCGCGTCGGCCCGCTGCGGCCACTGCTCGGCGAGCTTCTCGAGCCGTTCCCGCTCGCTCCGCGCCCGGGCTTCGAGCACCACCCAGACGACGATGTCGGCAGCGACGGCGAGGCCACCCACGACGAGGACGGCCACGAAGGGCCAGGCGGGGAGGAAGTCGGGCCAGATCCGGGGCATGTCGGCGGGTACCTCGACACCCGGCAGCTGCGCGATGAGGGCTCCGGCGACGCCATAGGCGACGAAGCCAAAGAGGCACAGGATCGCGAGACGCCTCAGGAAGCGACGCAGACGGGGCATGACGGCTCCTGGATCGGCTTTCAGGAGATGCTACGACCGACGCCCGCGACCGTCCACTATCGGCTACGGGGCCATCCGTTCGTTCAGAAGCTGCAGCACTTCGAGCTCGTCCTTCTCGAACCACGTGAGGTCGCAGACGGCGCAGACGTCGACTTCGACGGCATGCTCGTAGTCCCAATGCCGTCGCAGCATGGCGCGGCCGCAGTGCGGGCAGGCGATGAGACGGACTCCGGGGCGGCCGCGGACGAGATGCGCGGCTCGCCGCAGGTCGTCGCCTTGGGCGGCGACCAAGTCGGCGAGCCGCTCCTGGTCCGGGGTGAAGGCCGCCTCGCGACGGGCGGCGATACGGCGCACCTCCTCGGTGCCCACCAGCCGCCCCCCGCACGCGGGACACGCCTCGATTCCGACGCCCTCGTAGTCGACGCGACGCAGCTGTCCACCGCACGAGGGGCAGGCGGACGCGGCGGCGGCGGCCTGCGCGATCGCCGGTACAAATCTCTGCGCGACGCCGCGGCGGGCCGCGGTCAGAGCGGCCTGGCCGACCGCGGCGGCGGCCGGTGGCTTCGTGACGTGCTCGCGCGCGTCGAAGCGCTCGCCGGCCGCCGCCGCCTGCCGTTCGAAGTCGTCGGGCGAGACGTGGGCGAGCGCGAGCAGCCTGTTGATGCGACGCCCGAGGGGCGGGTGGCTGGCCTGCCAGTGGCCGAAGAGCCAGGGGGCGGGCCCCTCGTTCGCCCTGATGCACAGGGGCGCGAGACCCTCGGGGATGTAACCCGCGCCGCCGGAATGTCGCCCGATCAGGCGCAGCGCCTGGGCGAGGCTCAGCGGGTCCCGGGTGTACTTCGCCGAAGCGACATCCGCCTCGGTCTCACGCTCCCGCGAGAGCGCCGCCGTCGTGATGCGCGACGCGAGCTGCAGCACGAAGAGCAGCCCGCGCAGGAGCAGTGCGCCGATGGCGACGGGTGCGGCCCTGGTCTGCCCCGTGGCCAGGGCCGCCTCCTCCAGCTTGTCGGCCAGACTGGAGTAGATGCCGAAGAGCAGGCACGACACTGTGGCCGTCACGTAGGTGCCCGAGAGGATGTGTGCGAACTCGTGGGCGACAACGGCCTGCAGCTGGGGACGCGACAGGCGCGAGAGCGCCCCCTCGGTCACACCCACCACCCCGCCGCCATGCAGGTCGCTGAAGGCGAACGCGTTCATTCCCAGAGTGGGCACCGTCACGCACTCGATCGGCGGCCCGCCCGTGGCGATGCGCAGCTCCTCGACGATGTTGGCGAGACGCTGGTGATACCGGTCACCCGGGTCCAGCGGGGCGCCGTGCATCGCGGCCAGAGCCGCTCCCGGGCGTCCAGCTGCGCGCCGAACCAGTACACGAGCGAGACGAGCACCGCGATCCCGAGGATCAGCATGCTGTTGCGGAGGTCGAGGACCAGGCTCAGGGCCATGCCCGTGGGCACGAGCACCTCGGCCCAGACGGCAACGAGCAGACAGGCCAGCCAGACGCCGGCGTAGATCACCAGAAGGAGCAGCGCGAACAGCAGCCAGATGCGCCAGCGCTGTTCGCGCCGCACCTCGAAGATCGTCTTGGTGGCTCCCGTCACCGGCATCCCAGGCTCCGCAACAAAACGGGAAAAGGGTGTTTACATCGTTGAAACAGTGGTAATATACCGCCTGCACGCGGGAGTCCCCCTCCACACATCCCTCCCCGTGCAGGTACCCCCAGGTACCACCCCATGGCTCCTTTCACAAGCCCCTCTCCCCGAGGGGCTGCCCGAAACCAGGTCGCCCCCACGACCCTTCGGGCTGCCCGGACCACAGTCGGCCCCCCGGCTGCTCGGGCTGCCCTGAGACCACCATCCGGTCGCGAGACGGCCGCTTGGGGCCGCGCCTGATGGAGTGGGTATTCGCCGAAAGCAGCGACGCTCATGCCTCGCGTATCGGCCTACAGCAGGTCGGACGCGAGCAGGAAGTTGCGCGTGAGGCGGCGGCAGAAAGCGTCGTTCGCCTCGAGGTATGTCTCGGTGTCCTGCCTCATCCGCGCGACCAGGCCGGGGTGCTTCTTCTCGAGATCCTTCTCTTCCTCGAGGATCCAGTCCGCGAGCATCGGACCGTCCACCTCAGGGTGGAATTGCGTGCCCCAGGCACGTGCGCCGGCACGGAAGGCCTGCAGTCCGCCTTCGCCCTCCGCCACCGCCTCACCGAACGGCGGCAGCTTGCACGAGTACAGATGCCACTCGAAGGCGACGAACGGCGACCCGATGCCGTGCAAAAGGGAGTCGTCGCGACGCTTCTCGATGGACACCCATCCGATCTCGGGCTTGTCCCGGCGGTAGACCTCCCCCCCGGCGGCGACCGTGAGCAGCTGCGATCCGAGGCATACACCCCAGATCGGAGCGCTGTGTCTGAGGAGTATGCGCAGGTAGCGGATCTCCCCCTCGAGGAAGCGATACTTCTTCGCCTGCGTCACGTGCATCGAGCCGCCGAGGACGATCAGACCGGAGGTCTCGTCGGGGAACTCGGGCAGCGTGTCGCCACGATACAGGTGGCGTACCTCGAAGGGGACTTCCAGCTCTTCCAGCGCCTCACCGATCACGCAGGGAGGAGTGTCGGCCTCGTGCTGCAGGATGGTGATGGGACGCATCGGAGCACCTCCTCGATCACAGTCAGTATAGCCGCCACGTAGCGGGCGGACCCTTGCCCGCGAGGGCGTGCGTCTGGGACACTCCGCTCATGAATGACGGGCGCTCGGGAGCGGGGAGTCCCGCGGTCGAGATCGTCTCGGCCGGCAACGAGGTGCTGGCGGGCGACGTGCTCGACTCGAACAGCCACCTCCTCTGCCGGAGGGTCACCGCTCTCGGCGGGACCGTCCGGCGCACGGTGATGGTGCGCGACGAGGTCGAGACCATCGCCCGCGAGATCCGCGAGGCCGTGGATCGCGGCCCGGCTCTGGTCTTCACCGTCGGCGGCCTCGGGCCGACGAGCGACGACCGGACCCTGCAGGGCGTCGCCGCCGGCCTGGGACGTACCCTCGAACTCGACGCTGAGGCCGAGGCCATGGTGCGCGAGCGCTACGAAGACTTCTACCGCCGCGGTCTCGTCCCGTTCGCTCATCTGAACGACGCGCGCCGCAAGATGGCACGGCTGCCGGCCGGCGCCCGGCCGATCGTGAACCCGATCGGCGGGGCGCCGGCCGTCCTCTGCGAGGCGAACGGCACGCTCATCGTGTCGCTGCCGGGCGTGCCCGGCGAGCTCGTCGCGATCGTCGAGGAGTCGCTCGGAGACGTGTTCGCGCGCGTCTTTGGCGCGGCGTGCTACGCCCAGCGCGGATTGGTCGCGGAGCTGCAGGACGAATCGGCGATCGCCGACCTGCTCGCCGCCGCCGAGGCCGGTCACCCCCTGGTCTACGTGAAGTCGCGCGCCAAGGTGATCGGCTCCATGCCGTCGATCCGCATCACCCTCTCGGCACGCGGCCCGGACGGGCAGGCGGTCGCCGCGCTGCTCGCGCCGGTCGCAGCCGAGCTCCTCGAGCAGGTCGCGGCGCGCGGCTTCGCGATCGCGGAGGAGAAGGACGAATGAGGCCGGCGGCGGGAGGCGCTTGTCGCGCTCCCCGCCGCCGGCCGTCGTCCTAATCCTCCGGCAGCCGCTCCGGCGGCTCCCACCTTCAGGTCGCCGCGCCGGTCACCTGCTGAACGAACTCCTCCTCGGGCAGCGCGCCCTCGAAGCTGCGCGTCTCGTTGATGACGGTCTTCGGCACGGCCATCACCGCGTAGCGCTGCGAGAGGTGCGGGTACTCGGGCGCCATCACCATGTCGGCCGTGACCCGCTCGCTGGCCAGGGCCAGCGCATGTGCCATCCGCACCGCGGACGGACAGTACGGTCAGGTAGGGGTGACGAAGACCTGGATGTGGATGTCCTCCTCGAGCTGAGCCAGCGCGTCGATCGTCTTGCGCTCCAGCGGCGGCGCCGCGCCGCCGACGTCGAGGACGTCCTCAAGAAGCGTGGTGAACTCGTACCCCGCCGGGATGCCGAAGAACCGGGCGCGCTCCCCGCCGTCCTTGCCGCGCACGATGGTGGCGGGGATCTTGTCGACGCCCTGCTGCTGGGCCAGCTCGGCCTCGCCGGCGAAGTCGTGCACCTCGAGGGTGAGGTGGTCGCTCAGTTCGACGAGCTCCTGCAACAGGTCGAGCGTGTCCCGGCAGGTCGCGCAGGGGACGACGCCGGGCACGAGGATCTTGCTCTCACGCTGGGTGTAGTGCACGAGGGTGACGTCCCCCGTGAGCTGCTCCTCGAAGATCTGCCGCAGCTGCGCGACGTCCTCGTCGCTGAGTATCGCCATGCGCGTCCTCCTCGCGTGGTTGGCGGCCGGTCGCGTCGCTCGGCCTGCGTCCCCACGAATGTACCCGTAGACGTCTGCCTCTCACCTCTCGCCGCCCGAGGGTGCCTATGATGACGCGGAGGAGCGGCCTCGGGTGCCGGGTGCAGATGGCGGAGGCGAGGGTGAAGCGGAAGGCGGGATGAGAGCAAGGTACCTGCCGCTGGCCGCGCTCGCCTTCCTGGCGCGCCATTGGGCCGGGGTCGTGTTCGTCGTGCTCGCCCTGCTGGTCGTCCTCGTGTTCGCGCCGCGCCACATGGATCTTGCCGTCATCGTCGCTGCGATCGTCGGCGCCGCGGTGGCGGTGGCCGCGCTCGTCGGAGAGTAGAAGGGCGGCCGCCGCGCACGCTGCGGCGATGCCCGGCGCCGTCAGCTCAGGTGGTCCTCGATGAAGTGCGTCGTGACGTCGCCGGCGATGAAGAGCGGGTGCTCGAGGACGGTGCGGTGGAACGGGAGCACCGTCTTCACGCCGTCCACCAGGAACTGGTCCAGCGCCCAGCGCGACCGCCGCAGGCACTCGTCGCGGTCGCGCCCCCACACGACGAGCTTGGCCAGCAGGCTGTCGTAGAACGGCGGCACCAGATAGCCCTGGTAGACGTGGCTGTCGAGCCGCACCCAGGGCCCGCCCGGCGGCACCCACTGGGTGACCACGCCCGGTGAGGGCATGAAGTTCTCGGCCGGGTCTTCGGCGTTGATGCGGAACTCGATGGCGTGCCCTTCGACCCGGACGTCCTCCTGCTGGATCGGCAGGCCCTCGCCGGCCGCGATGCGGATGCCCGTCTTGACGATGTCGATGCCGGTGACCATCTCGGTGACGCAGTGCTCGACCTGCACGCGCGTGTTCATCTCCATGAAGTAGAAGCTGCCGTCAGAGTCGAGCAGGAACTCGACGGTGCCGGCGCCCTCGTAGTGCGCCGCGACGGCGGCGGCCACGGCGGCTTCGCCCATCTGCCGCCGCAGCTCCGGGGTCACGGCCGGCGAGGGCGCCTCCTCGATCAGCTTCTGGTGGCGACGCTGGATCGAGCAGTCGCGCTCGCCGAGGTGCACGCCGTGACCCTTGCCGTCGGCGAGCACCTGGATCTCGATGTGCCGCGGCGCCGCGATGTACTTCTCGACGTAGACGGCGCCGTTGCCGAAGGCGGCCTGTGCCTCGGCCTGCGCCTGGCGCACGGCGGCGTGCAGCTCGGCCACATCCTTGACGATGCGGATGCCCTTGCCGCCGCCGCCCGCGGCCGCCTTCACCATGACCGGAAGGCCGATGCGCAGGGCGACCACCTCGGCCTCATCCGCGTCGGCGATGATGCCGTCCGACCCCGGCGTGACGGGGACACCGGCGGCGGTCATCGTGGTCCGCGCCGCCGCCTTGTCGCCCATGAGGCCGATCGACTCGGGCGACGGGCCGATGAACTTCAGGTCGTGCTCCCGGCATAGGCGGGAGAACTCGGCGCGCTCGGCCAGGAAGCCGTATCCGGGGTGAATGGCCTGCGCTCCGGACTGCAGGGCGGCTTGCACGATCGCCGGCATGACCAGGTAGCTGGCCGCGGCCGGCGGTGGCCCGATGCAGACGGCCTCGTCGGCGTAGCGCACGTGGAGGCAGTCGGCGTCGGCCTCCGAGTAGACGGCGACGGTCGCGACGCCGAGCTCGCGGCAGGCGCGGATGACCCTGATGGCGATCTCGCCGCGGTTGGCGATGAGGACCTTGTCGAACACGGGAGCGGAGTATAGCAGCGACCGACTCCGCCGCTTTCGCGTTCTCCCGGCAAGCAACGCTTTGGCCGTTCGCCGCTCACGTCCTCGTCCCGTCTGCCGATACTGGACGCGAGAGACGCGGACAACTCACCGGGCGCACGCCCGGCATTTCTGATCCTCTCTCTGCCGGGCCGGTCTCCTTCAAACAGAAACCGGACAGCCCGCATCCGAGTGAAGGCCCCCGCCGGCCCGGCACCTTTCCTCCGTTCAGACAAGCCGCAGAAGGCAGAACGGCGCGCCTGGCTAAAGCCTCGCCTGCAACACTCCGACTAGGTATCTCATGAGCCCTCTCTGCTTACAGTATGATTCGGCACGACCGAGCGGGAGGTCTCTGTGACGACGACTGTAAAGCCGCGAGTCGCTATCGTGGTGAGCGATCCGGACCTGCGGGACGAGCTGGCCAGGCAGTTCGACGACTCCGGCGAGGTGGTGACGAGTCTCGGCGACCCCGGGACGCTCCGGCTGCTGCGCGAGAACTCCCCGTCGGCCGTCATTCTCGACCTCGACCTCGACACCTTCGACGCGCTCGAGCTGCTGCGCCTCATCGGCGCCTCCCCGGAGCTGCGCGCCACGCCCGTGATCGCCCTGTCGTCGCGCGGCGACTTCCAGACGTTCGAGAAGGCGCACCGCCTCGGCGCCGCCGAGTTCGTCACCAAGCCCTTCCGGCCGGAGGACCTGCGCCTCAAGCTCGACGCGGTGGCGGCCGGCCGCAAACAACGTTCCGCCGGCCGCCTCAAGCTGGGCGCCCTGCTCGTGGCCAGCGGCCTCGTCAGCCAGAAGCAGCTCGATACCGCCCTGGAGCACCAGCGCGCCGACGGCGGCCGCCTCGGCGAGGTCCTGGTGCGCGACGGCATCGTCTCGGAGATGGACATCGTCAACGCTCTCGCCGGGCAGATGCGCATCGGCGTCGTCGACCTCACCGCCAACGCGCCCCAACCCGGCGCCATGGGCCTGCTGCCCCGTGACTTCATCGTGCGCCACCGCCTCATCCCGCTGCGCGTCGACGACAACGGCAACCTCGTGCTGGCGATGACCAACCCGCTCGACGTCATCTCGATCGACGAGGTCAGCATGCGCACCGGCAAGCGCGTCGTACCGGCGATCTGTGCCGAGAGCGCCTTCGACGAGGCCGTCGCGGTCTACTTCAGCAGCCGCGGCAAGCTCAAGGACGCCCGCGAGGAGGGCTTCGAAGAAGGCGAAAGCGCCGCCGTGGTCGACGCCGACATCGTCGAGATCGTCGACCAGCTCCTCGCCGACGCCACCGCGATGGACGCCTCCGACATCCACCTCGAGCCGGCGGAAGAGAGCGTGCACGTCCGCTGCCGCATCGACGGCGTGCTGCACGACCTGCGCGAGTTCCCCAAGGAGCTGCAGCCCGGCATCACGAGCCGCCTCAAGATCATGGGCAACATGAACATCGCCGAGCGGCGCCTGCCCCAGGACGGCCGGACGTCGTTCGAGCTGTCGAGCGGCGAGGCGATCGACGTGCGCCTCGCCTCCATCCCCAGCCTCTATGGCGAGAACATCGCGCTGCGCATCCTCGAACAGTCACCGCTGCCGCCGACCCTCGCCTCGCTGGGCCTGAGCGAAGAGACACTGCAGCGATTCGAGGCTGCCCTCAAGCAGCCCGAGGGCGGCATCGTGATCTGCGGACCGACCGGCTCCGGCAAGTCGACCACCCTCTACACCACGCTCGAGCTCATCAAGTCGCCGCAGAAGAAGATCTACACGGTCGAGGACCCGATCGAGCGCAAGATCGAGGGCATCATCCAGACCGAGGTGAAGCCGCTCATCGGGCTCACATTCGCCCAGGCGTTGCGCGCCCTGGTGCGCGCCGACCCGGACGTGATCATGGTGGGTGAGATCCGTGACCTCGAGACGGCGAAGATGGCGGCCGACGCCGCCATCACCGGGCACCAGGTGTTCAGCACCTTGCACACCAACGATGTCAGCGCTGCCGTGAACCGTCTGGTCGAGATGGGCGTGCCGCGTTACCTGGTGGCGGCGGCGTGGCGCTGCTTCGTGGCGCAGCGCCTGGTCCGCCGCCTCTGCCGGCATTGCCGCGCACCCGAGACGATCACCGACGAGCGCTGGCGCGAGCTCGGTCTGGGCGATCCGCCGCGCAAGAAGATCAAGGTCTACAACCCCGTGGGCTGCCCCAAGTGCTTCGGCACCGGCTACCGGGGCCGCGTCGGCCTCTACGAGGTGCTGGTCGTCGACGACGACTTGCGCGAGCTGATCGCGACCGGCGGCACCGTGCTCGACATCCAGCGCCTGGCGCGGACCAAGGGCGTCGAGTCGCTGCGCGAGGACGCCGTGCGCAAGGTGCTCGACGGCAGCACGAGCTACCTCGAGCTGCTGCGGGCGACCGTGGTCTGAGGCGGCCGACAGCCTAGGTGCGACGACGAAGGGCGGGAGTGGCCTGGGCCACTCCCGCCCTTCGTCGTCCCGCCGCATCGCGATCCGCCCGCGATCGCGCCTAGACATCCGTCCTATGTCAAGTCGGCGGAGCCGCCCCGATACAAGGGGTGAGACCGGAGCAGAGAGAGGACTCGAAGGTCTAAGGAGCGTCCGACCGGCGGCGCGATGCGGGGGCCCGCGTTGCCGGTCGGATCACTGGTTAAGGGCTCGGTCGTCGCCTGCGGCGCGCCTCGCCCCTCCCCCTTACGGCACGTAGACCATCGTGGCGTATCCGTCACTCTGCCAGTAGTGGGTGTCGACGCCGCCCTTGCTGTTGCTCCTGGTCTGCGCCCGGTTCGGCTCGGGGTTGCCCATCCACAGGCTGTTGAGCGTCACGTTCTTGGCGCCGTAGATGTCCGCGCACATCGCGGCGATGCGCGTCGCCGCGTCCTCGCTGTACCCCGAGGTCGGGTTCGTCCCCAGCTCGTTGATGTCGAGGTGGCACGTGCCGAGGACGTACTTCCCCCATGTCCTGTTGGTCAGGCAGACGCCGCCGGCGCCGTAGAGCCGCAGGTGGAGCGCTTCCGACAGGCTGAACGACTTCACGCCCGTGTTCGCGACCCACTGCGGACGCTTGCGCGAATCCCGCAGCAGCATGTACTCGTCGATGCCCCAGATCGGCAGACGGGCCGAGAGGGCGTTGTCGACCTTCGACACGGTCGCGTTGCCGTAGAAGATGAACGTGACCGGCCAGTCGACGTCACCGGAGCCCGACGTGCTCTCGGTGTCGTAGTTCATGAAGCTGTCCTCGTTCTGGACGATGGACCCGTAGTTGTCGGTCGTCCACGCCCCCGCGACGGCGGGCAGAGCCAGCAGCGCGAGCGCCGCTACAGCAAGAACGAGCAGCATCGAGGCTGAGCGCCTCATGGTCTCCCCCTTTTCGTGCTCCGGCCGCGAGGGCGGAGCTCCCTCGTGGCGGAGTCTAGTACGAGCAGGGCGCAAAAGGCAGCGTTTCAGGCGGGATGCCGACCTGCGCGTCGGCCCCCGGCCGACGTGGCGATCAGCGGGGCCGGCGGTCGATGACGCGCTTGGCCTTGCCCTCGAAGCGCTCGAGCGAGCCGGGCTCGACGAGCTTGACCTTGGGTCGCACGAGGAGAGCGGACCGCAGCTGCTGCGTCACGCGGCGCTCGAAGGCGCGCAGGTCGTCCATCCAGCCGTTGAAGAGCGCTTCGGTCACCTCGACCTGCACCTCGAACGTGTCGAGGGAGCCGCGGCGTTCGAGGACGATCACGTAGTGAGGCTCGATGCCTTCGATCGAGAACAGCACGCGCTCGATCGCCGACGGGAAGATGTTCACACCGCTGATGATGAACATGTCGTCGGTGCGGCCGACGATCTTGCCCATGCGGGCAAGCGTCCGGCCGCACGCGCAGCGTTCCCGCGTGATCGAGCAGAGGTCGCGGGTGCGATAGCGCAGCACGGGCGAGCACTCGCGCGTCAGCGAGGTGAAGACGAGCTCGCCGATCTCGCCCTCGGCCACGGGCAGGTCGGTCGCCGGATCGAGCACCTCGACGATGAAGTGATCCTCCGCGATGTGCATGCCGTCGCGGCACTCGCACTCGCCGGCGATCCCCGGACCGAGCACCTCGGTCAGGCCGTAGTTGTCGGTCGCGAAGATGGGCACGCGGGCCTCGATCTGCCGGCGCATCTCCTCCGAGCACGCCTCGGCGCCGAAGAGGCCGAGGCGCAGCTTGAGCTCCGCCCTGTCGAAGGAGGCATGCGCGATCTTCTCGCCCAGATAGAGCGCGTAAGAAGGTGTCGCGACGAGGACGGTGCTGCCGAAGTCCTTCATGAACTGCAGCTGACGGGGCGTGTTGCCGGCCGAGATGGGGACGACGCTGGCGCCGGCGCGCTGCAGGCCATAATGCAGCCCGAAGGCGCCGGTGAACATCCCGTAGCCGAAGGAGACCTGGGCGATGTCGTCCTGGCCGACGCCGGCCATGACGGCGATGCGGCAGACCAGCTCGGCCCAGGTCTCGAGGTCGGCTCGGGTGAAGCCGCCCACCACCGGCTTGCCGGTCGTGCCCGAGGACGAGTGCACCTCCACGACCTCGTCGAGCGGAACGGCGAAGAGGCCGAAGGGATACTGCTCGCGGAAGTCGGCCTTCGTCGTGAACGGGAGACCCCGGAGGTCGTCCGGCGCCTTCAGGTCGCCGGCCTCGGCGCCGGCCTCGCGCAGCTTCGCGCGATAGAAGGGGACGGCGTCAAGGCGGGTGACCATGGCGCGGAGACGCTCGAGCTGAAGCGCGGCGAGCGCTTCACCGTCGATGGTCTCGTGCTGGACGTCCCAGATCGTCATGGCCCCGCCTCCTCGCCGCCGCGCGCAATCATACCTGCCGGCGAGCGCGGCTTCCGCCCGGCGGCCCGCGCAGGCAGGACGCCTCTTGACGGACGGGCCGTGGACGAAGGCGGCAGGTACGAAGAGCGGTTACAGCGGCAGGTACGAAGAGCGGCTACAGCGGCAGGTACGGAGGGCAGCTACAGCGGCTGACAGACCGGGCAGAAGTTGGTCTCGCGCCTGCCGGTGACGAGGCCGGCGAGGGGGTGCCCGCATCGCGGGCACGGCTCGCCGGCGTGATGGTGGATGCGCCGGACGTAGCCGCCTCGCAGGCCGGAAGGATCGAGGAAGCCCTCTTCGCCGCCCGCCGCGACGGCGGCGCGGAGAACGGCACGCAGCGCCGCCCCGAGGGCGTCCCACTCCCCCACGTCCAGGCTCCCGGCCGCCCGGCGCGGATGAAGGACGGGCCTCCCACAGGATCTCGTCGGTGTAGCCGTTGCCGAGACCCAGCACGCGCCGGTCGTCCATGAGAAAGCCCTTGAGGCCCGTGGCAGGTGGCGCCAGCGAGCCCAGAAGGGCGCCGTCCAGGCGCTCGTCGAGGGCATCGAACGGCGGCGGACCGGGCGGCGGCTCGAGCGGGCCCAGACGGAAGCTCGAGAGCGCGAGGGCGGTGAAGCACAGGACGAGGGGCGGCGATGGGCCGTCGGCCGCAAACGTGAGGGCGGCGCCGCGGAGCTCCGCCGGCGGCGCCGCCCGCAGCACGACCTCGGCCCAGAGCCCGAGGCCCACGTCCAGCGCCGCGCCGTCGTCGAGCACGAAGAGCAGGTGCTTGCCGCGGCGCTCGACGGCGGTCACCGTGCGGCCGGCCAGCGCGGCGGCGAACGCCGCCGCGTCCTTTGCCGGCCGCACGATCCGCCCCGGCTGGGTGCACACCGCCTGCTCGATACGCCTGCCAGGCACGACCGGCGCCAAGCCGAGACGAGAGACCTCTGCTTCGGGGAGCTCGGGCATCAGCGGATGTGGGACGCTCCGGACATGGCCCGATGATACGCCGGGCGCGAGACGAGCAAGCGCATTGGCGAGCTCTCAGTCAGGCGCGCTCGTGACAGTGCACCTCAGTGGGCGGCAGGCGCGCTCCCGTCGTGCTCTTGCGCCATGTGTCACGAGGGTGCATCCTAGGCAAAATCCTCCCGCGATAGTGAAAACCCTGCGAGGGGAACAGTAGGCTGCAGGAGCCCATGCCCGACGAGAAGACCACACTCGAGCTGCCCATCACCGGCATGACGTGCGCGAGCTGCGTGGCGCGCAACGAGAAGGCGCTGCGCAAGCTCGAGGGCGTCGACGAGGCCGACGTCAACTTCGCCACCGAGAAGGCGCACGTCGTCTTCGACCCCGCCGTACTCTCGGCCCAGGATCTCGTCGCAACTGTCGAGAAGGCCGGCTATGGAGTCGTGACCGCCGAGGAGACCCTGCCGGTGCTGGGCATGACCTGCGCGAGCTGCGTGAGCCGGGTCGAGCGTGCCTTGAAGCGCACCCCGGGAGTGCTCGACGCACAGGTGAACCTGGCCACCGAGAAGGCGACCGTGTCATACGTGCCGGGCCAGGCGTCCCACGATGGGCTGGTGGAGGCGATCAGGGGCGCGGGCTATGACGTGGCGGAGCCTGAGAGCGGTGGCGGCGAGGCCGCGGTCGGCGGCCTCGCCGCCACCGACGCCGCGCTCGACCGCGAGCAGGCCGCGCGCCGTGCCGCCTATCGTGCTCTGAAGCGCAAGGTCATCGTCGGCTTCGTGCTGAGCGCCCTCATCTTCATCGGCACCATGCAGATGGACTGGTTCACCTTCCTGCCGGACTGGCTGCACAACGGCTACGTCCTGTGGGCGCTCGCCACCCCCGTCCAGTTCTGGGTCGGCGCGCAGTTCTACAGAAGCGCGTGGGCCGGCCTGCGGCACGGCTTCAGCACCAACATGAACACGCTCATCGCGATGGGCTCCTCCGCGGCGTACTTCTACAGCGTCGCCGGCGTGCTCTTCCCGTCGGCCTTCGAGCACGCCGGCCTGGGCGAACCCCTCTACTTCGACTCGGCCGCGCTGATCATCACCCTCATCCTGTTCGGCCGGCTGCTGGAGGCACGCGCCAAGGGCCAGACCGGCGAAGCGGTGCGCAAGCTGATCGGCCTTCAGCCCAAGACGGCGCGCGTGGTCCGGGACGGTCAAGACGTGGACGTGCCCATCGCCGAGGTCGTACCCGGTGACCTCGTGCGCGTGCGCGCCGGCGAGAAGATCCCCGTCGACGGAGTCGTGGCCGAGGGCTCTTCGGCGGTCGACGAGTCCATGCTCACCGGCGAGCCGATCCCCGTGAGCAAGGGCCCCGGCGACGAGGTCATCGGCGCGACCCTCAACACGACGGGGTCGTTCACCTTCACGGCGACAAAGGTCGGGAGCGAGACCGCCCTCGCCCAGATCGTCCGGCTGGTCGAGCAGGCGCAAGGGTCCAAGCCGCCCATCGCCCGGCTTGCGGACGTCATCGCCGGCTACTTCGTGCCCATCGTGATCGGCATCGCGACGCTCACCTTCGTCGTCTGGCTTGATCTTCGGCCCCGAGCCCGCGCTGACGTATGCACTGCTCAACTTCGTCGCCGTGCTCGTCATCGCGTGCCCCTGCGCCCTCGGCCTCGCCACACCCACGGCGATCATGGTCGGCACGGGCAAGGGCGCCGAGAACGGGATCCTGATCCGTGACGGCGCCTCCCTCGAGACGGCGCACACCCTCGACGCAGTGGTCCTCGACAAGACCGGGACCATCACCGAGGGCAGGCCGAGGGTGACGGACGTGATGGCCCTCAACGGGACCGTGAGCGCCGACGAGGCGCTGCGCCTCGCGGCGGCGGCCGAGCAGGGCTCCGAGCACCCCCTCGCGACGGCCGTCATCGCCGCCGCCGTGGAACGTGGACTCGAACCTCTCGGCGCTGCCTCCTTCGAGGCCCTCACCGGGCACGGCGTACGCGCCGAGGTCGGCGAGCGCACCGTGACGGTCGGCAGCATCACCGGCGGCGAGATCCCGGCGGCCCTCGACACCGCGTCCCTCACCGGCGCCGGCAAGACCCTCATGCAGGTCTCCGTCGACGGACGTCCGGCAGCGGTGCTGGCCGCGGCCGACGTGATCAAGAGCGGCTCGGCCGCGGCCATCGCCCGCCTGCACCAGCTCGGTCTCGAGGTCGTCATGCTCACCGGCGACGACCGCCGCACGGCCGAGGCGATCGCCGCCCAGGTCGGCATCGACCGCGTCATCGCCCAGGTCAAGCCCGACCAGAAGGCGGCGAGGGTGAAGGAGCTGCAGGCGCAGGGCAAGCGCGTGGCCATGGTGGGCGACGGCATCAACGACGCCCCGGCGCTTGCGCAGGCGGACATCGGCATCGCCATCGGCACCGGCGCCGACGTCGCCCTCGAGGCCAGCGACGTGACGCTCATCTCGGGCGACCTCAACGGCGTGCCCGCCGCGGTCGAGCTCTCGCGCCGCACCATCAGGGTGGTGCGGCAGAACCTCTTCTGGGCCTTCGCCTACAACGTCGCCCTGATCCCGCTCGCCGCGGGCGTCTTCTACCCGAGCTTCGGCGTGCTCCTCAACCCCATCTACGCAGCCGCCGCGATGGGCCTGAGCAGCGTGACCGTCGTCTCGAACAGCCTCCGCCTGCGGCGCTTCCGCCCGTCGTCCTGACGTCGTCCTGACGTCGTCCTCTCCGCATACCGCTCCAGACCCGCTTCCGGACGCGCCACTGCGGCCCCGCTCCCGCCCTTCCACGGCCGCGCTTCGTGAGCCCCCCGGCGGACTACGGAAGAGGGGGACGACCCTGACGTGGATCGTCCCCCTCTAGGGAAGCACTTCTGCGACTGCGTTCATCGCTTGTCGGCTGTCTACTTACGGCCGCGCTCTTCGCGCTTGACCCAGTAGAACAGGAACGGGACATGTCCCATGATCTCACCTCCTCCGTGAATCGACCGTCCTGTATTTACACTATGAACGTAGTGCTAAAACCCCTCCCGACGGGGCCTTTGGCGATTTCATCGATGAGGACGGGGCGGCGACCGGCGGTTCGACAAGATGTCGAACCGCCGGTCGCCGCTGTCCAGAAAGGCTAAGACCGGGGGCGAACCTCGTATGTCGAGGACATTGCGGCCGCCCGGACCGGGGTGCGAGCATGAGGCTACCGAGGAAGCGGGAGTGCGCTCCGGCTTCAAGGAGGGGCAGGCGGCATCATGAACTCGCTCGATCGTCACGTCATCGGCCAGCTCCTGCGCGTCAGGGGCGTTGAGGCATGGGGCGTGGCCGCCAACGACCCTCCCCTGCCCGGCGCCCCGGACCTGCCCGTCGCGATCTCGCTGCTCATGCACATCGACCGCGACGTGGTGCAGGGTCTGCGACACGGACCGACCGCGGAGTACCACGCCGAGTACCTGCGCCTCAACGAGGCGCTCGACAAGGCGAGCGGCATCCTTGTTGGCGAGCTGCGCGGCCGCGGTCACGCGGCGCAGGCCGTACCCGCGACGTATGACGGCAACGGGCACGGCGAGGACCAGGCGGTCTTCCCGCACAAGACGGCCGCGACCGCCGCGGGGCTAGGCTGGATCGGCAAGACCGCGCTGTTCGTCTCACCGGAGTTCGGCCCGGCGGTCCGCCTCGCGACCGTGTTCACCGATCTCCCGCTCCCGACCGGCGACCCCGTCAGTGAGAGCGCGTGCGGCGCGTGCCGCGACTGCGTGACAGCTTGTCCCGCAGGCTGCGGGCGCGACGTGCTCTGGCGCGCCGGCATGCCCCGCGAGGAGCTCTTCGATGCCGGCGCCTGCCGCCATCACATGGACCAGTACGCCCGAGATGGAGCATCAGATCTGCGGCATCTGCATCGCCGCCTGCCCCTACGCGCGCAAAGACTGACCGGACCTCGTCGCGCCGCTGCCGCGTTCTGCGGCGATCAAGGCTCTCGCCCCAGCCGCCGACCACTCGCCATCCTCGAGCCGATGACTGTTGCCGGCCCCAAGTGGGCATGCTAGTCTGCGCCTTCTTGAAAACGGTTTTCAGTTTCAGGAGCTCGGTATGCCCCTCGACGTCGACGTCATCAGCAACGATCTGGCCGCTCGCGGCCTCCGCCTGACGCGGCAGCGGCGCGCCGTTCTGGCGGCGGTCGCCGCGAGCAACGGCGCGATCAGTCCGCTGCAGCTCTACGAGGCCGCCCGCACGACGTGCCCGGACCTCGGTCTGACGACCGTGTATCGCACCCTCGAGATCCTCAGCGACGCGGGCGCCCTGCGCCGCGTGCACGGAGCCGACCGCTGCGAGGCATTCGTACCCGCGCACGCGGCGCACGGCCACGTCGTCGTGTGTACCTCCTGTGGGACGGCGACGGAGTTCACCGACTGCGACATGTCGCCCGTACTCGAGGCCGCGGCCCGCGAGACTGGCTACGCCATCAGCGACCACTTCCTGCAGCTGAGCGGCCTTTGCGCCGTCTGTGGGCGGAGCGCGGCGGCGAAGCTGCCGATCAACGCGCCGACTCAGTCGCCGATCGAGGCACCAACGAAGACGGCGGCTCGCCCTGAGGCGGCGAGCCGTCGGGCAGGCCCAGGCCCAGCAGGATCATCGCGATGAGGCGCGCTCGCCGTGCGGCCACGATGAGGCATGGTCCCCGTCGAGCCACTATGAGGCCTGTTCCCCGTGAGATCCGGCGCCTCCTCCCCACACTGCTCGCCGCCCTGGTCGTGCTGCCTGTCCTCGTCGCCGGCTGCGGTGAAGCGGCGCGCGGCGACGGGGTCCTGTCGGTCACGGCGTCGACCAGCTTCCTCGCCGACATCGCCCAGCACGTGGCCGGCGACCGCTTCACCGTGCAGGCGTTGATCAAGGACGGGACGGACCCGCACACCTACGAGCCGGGACCGCGCGACCTCGCCCGCGTCGTCGAGGGCGACCTCTTTATCGTCAACGGTCAGGGCCTCGAGGGGCCGTTGCTGACGGCGGTGAAGAGCGCCGGCGGCGTGAAGGTCGTCGAGGCGTCGGCGGGGTTGCAGCCGCGAAGGACGGGGTCGGGCCAAGCGGGCGACGACGCCTCCGGCGACGTCGACCCGCACTTCTGGCTGGACCCCGTCCTCAGCCGAACGCTACGTCACGAACCTGCGCGACGCCTTCACGGCGGCCGACCCGGCGGGCGCGGACGTCTACCGGCGCAACGCCGCCGCCTATGTGGGCGAGCTCAAGAAGCTAGACGAATGGACGCGCCGCGAGGTGGCGGCTGTGCCGCCCGCGCGGCGCGTGCTCGTCACCGACCACGAGAGCTATGGCTACTTCGCCGACCGCTACGGGTTCCGCGTCGTCGGCGCGATCATCCCGAGCGCCAGCGGCAGCGACACCCCAAGCGCGCAGCAGCTCGCGTCGCTCGTCGCCGCCATCCGTCGCTCCGACGTGAGGGCCGTCTTCATCGGACGCGACGAGAACAGGCAGCTCGCCGACCAGATCGCCGCCGAGACGGGCGTCAAGGTCGTCGCCACCCTGCTCGACCACTCCCTCACGCCTGCGGACGGTCCAGCGCCGACCTACATCGACATGATCCGCTACGACGTGCGGCAGATCGTCGAGGCGCTGCGATGAGCGAGACCTCGCAGCCAGGTGAGACGACGGGCGCCGGAGAGGCCAGGGCGCCGCAGGGTCGGTAGGCGCCGGAGAGGCCAAGGGCGCCCAGCCGGTGGACGTCGCCAGGCCGACCGTCACGGACGGGCAGGCGGGCGCCGCCGAGTCAGCGACCGAAGGAGCGGCGACCATGGACGGCCCGTCCCTCGACATCGAGGACCTGACCGTCGCCTACAACGGCGCACCGGCGCTCGCCCATGTGACGCTGCGCGTGCCGCACGGCGCTCAGGTCGCGGTCGTCGGGCCGAACGGGGCCGGGAAGTCGACGTTGTTCAAGGCCCTCGTCGGTCTGCTCGCGCCGCGGACCGGCCGCGTGCTCATCCACGGTCGGAGACCCGGGCTGCGGTCCGACCCGATCGGCTACGTGCCGCAGCGCGAGGAAGTGGACTGGTCCTTCCCCGTCAGCGTGCACGACGTCGTCATGATGGGGCGTTACGGCCGCGTCGGGTGGCTGCGGCGACCGGGCGCCGAGGACCGGCGCGTGGTCGCCGCCTGTCTGGAGGAGCTCGGCATCACCGACCTCGCCGCGCGTCCCGTGGGCGAGCTGTCGGGCGGGCAGCAGCAGCGCGTCTTTCTCGCCCGCGCCCTCGCGCAGGAACCGCACGTGCTGCTGCTCGACGAGCCCTTCACCGGCGTCGACGTGAGCGCTCGAGAAGGGCTGCTCGAGCTGCTCGAGCGCCTGCGCAGCCGCGGCATCACGGTGCTCGTGTCGACCCACGACATGCAGGTGGCCTCGCAGCGCTTCGAGCTCGTCGCGCTGCTGAACGGCCGGCTGGTGGCCTTCGGCCCGCCGGCCGACGTCTTCACCGAAGAGCACATCACGGCGGCTTTCGGCGGCCAGGCGCTCTTCCTCGAGGGCATGGTCGTGATCGACCAGTGCTGCCCGGGACACGTCGGGAACGGCGTCGACCACCGTCACAGCCACGCCCCGCGGGAGCGCGCGATGAGGGGCGCTGAGATGGCGGCGCCGGCGGACGCGACGCCGCAGGCGGACGGTGACGGACGAGGCGCGATGGACTGGCTGACCGAACCCTTCACGCTCGCCTTCATGCAGCGCGCCCTGCTCGCGTCGCTCGCCGTCGGCGTGGTGTGTTCGGTGCTGGGCTGCTACGTGGTGCTGCGCGGCATGGCGTTCCTGGGCGACGCCCTGGCCCATGCGATCCTGCCGGGCGTCGCCGTCGCCTACCTCATCGGCGTGAACCTGCTGGCCGGCGCCCTGGTGGCCGCCGTCCTCGTGGCGGCCGGCATAGGGCTCTTCTCCCGCCAGGGGACGGTGAAGGAGGACACCGCGATCGGCATCCTCTTCGCCGCCGCGCTCTCGCTCGGCATCGTGCTGATCAGCACGGTGCGCACCTACGCCACCGACCTCACGCACATCATGTTCGGCAACGTGCTGGGCGTGTCGGCCGGCGACCTCTGGCTCACCGCCCTGCTGGCCGCCGGCGTGCTCCTGACGGTCGTGCTGCTGTACAAGGAGCTCCTGCTCGCCGCCTTCGACCCCGTGCTCGCGCACGTCCTGGGGCGGCGCCCCGAGCTGCTGCGCTTCGTGATGCTGGGGCTGCTGGCGGTCACCATCGTCGTGTCATTGCAGACGGTCGGGGTGGGCCTGGTCGCGGCCCTGCTCGTGACGCCGGCCGCGACCGCCTACCTGCTCACGCGCCGCCTCTGGACGATGATGCTCACGGCGGCGCTCATCGGCGCGGCCTCGAGCGTGGTCGGCTTGTTCCTGAGCTACTACCTGAACGTGGCCTCGGGGGCGGCCGTCGTGCTGACCGCGACCGCTGCCTTCGCGGTGGCCTACGTGGTGGCGCCGCGGCGCGGGTTGCTGTGGCGCAGCCGCCCGCGCCGCCAGGCCGCCTGACCGCGGGGCGGCGTCTAGGGCGGCGCTTCCGCCGGCTTGGCGGCCGTCGCAGACGGCCGCCCCACCGGCGCCTCCTCTAGCGCCGCTGGCCCGGGCGCGGCTGAGGCGGCGCCTCCGGCGGCTTGGCGGCCGTCGCCGACGGCCGCCCCACCGGCGTCACGCCGCCGAGCTCGCCGACCACGTTGATCAGCTCGACGCCGGCCGGCACGACCACCTTGGCGTTGTGCTGCAGACTGCGCTCCACCATCTCGAGGCGTCGCAGAAGCTGCGCATTGCCGATGAAGTACTGGTCCGCGGCCTCGTTCACCAGCTTGATCGCCTGCGCCTCACCCTCGGCGGCGAGGATCTTCGCCTGCCTGATGCCCTCGGCCTTCTTGATCTCCGCGCGACGGGCGCCGTCGGCCTGGGTCTCGGTCGCGGTCGCGAAGTCGACCGCGGCGATCTTCTCGTTCTCGGCCTTGACGACCTTGTTCATCGTCTCCTGCACGTCCGAAGGCGGGTCGATCTCCTTGAGCTCGGTGCGCAGGATCTCGATGCCCCAGCTCCCGGTCTCGACAAGGAGCGTCTTGCGCAGCTCGTCGTTGATGCGGCCGCGCTCGCTGTTCGCCGACTTGAGGCTCATCGTGCCGATGATGTTGCGCAGTGTCGTGCGCGCCAGGTTGACGATCTGGTTCTCGTAGTTGGTGACGTTGTACTGCGACGCCTTGACGTTCTCTTCGTCCGGCTTGACCTTCAGATACACCTGCGCGTCGACCCGCGCGTTCAGGTTGTCGTTGGTGATGATCGTCTGCGGCTGGGCTTCGACCAGGACCTCGCGGATGTCGACCTGGAACATGCGCTCGAGGCCCGGGAGGATGACATGGAAGCCGGGACCGCAGAAGCGGTTGTACTTGCCCAGGCGTTCGACGAGCCCGCGGTGCGTCGGCCGCACGATGCGGATGCCCATGAGGATGAGCGCCGCGATGATGACGATGACGGCGCCGATCACGATCCAGACGTACATGTGGTCCTCCTCAGGGGGATGCGGCCCCGCCACTCGCCCCTCTCGGCCCCGAGGCGGCTCTGCTCACATGCGCCGCCCGACGATGAAGTTCACATCCATGGTAGCCCTGATTCTGAAGCTGTAAAGAAGCCTCCTCTCCTCTCTCCCGTCGCCTCCTCAGACACCGCCTACGCCTCAAGCCGTAGCAGGCTCGTCCGATACCCACTGACGAGCAGCCACGGAGCACAGGCCGCGCGCGCCGCCCTCCACGGGCGGCCCTCCGCGCGGCCGGTTCGCGGGCGTGCGCCTCCTGCTCAGGACTGAACGTCCCCGCACAAGTGAGGCGCATATGAACCGCAAGACGAGACTTGCCGTGGCGTTGCTCGCCGCCGCCACCGTCATCGTTGCGACGAGCCAGATCGCAGCAGCTTCCATATCTCCTCTCAGGCATCGCCACGCCCAGCCGAGCGCGACCAACACACTGTTTGCGGCTGCGAAGCTGAACGCGAGAACCACGACCAAAGCGACTCCTCCGAAGAACGTCAAGTTCGCCGGAGAGACGTTGGTGGTCGCGGGCGCCGCCTCAGGCGAGGTGGTCCTGGCCGACGTGCCGGCCTACAAGTGGCGCGATGGGTGCGCCCCGACTGCCGTGGGCATGGTGATCGGCTACTGGGATGCGCACGGGTACCCGGATCTCGCATCCGGAGAAGTCACCGTGGAGAACGTGGCCTCACAGCAGATGATCGCCAGCCACGGGACGGCGGAGGCGCCACGCCACTACGAGGATTACGCGTTGCCAAAGGAAGCAAGCCTGCTCGACGTGCTTCCTGACAGAAGTGAGGCGCCGGCCGGCGACGAGCACGCAACCGACTGTGTGGCCGATTTCATGCACACGTCCTGGAGCAGCGAGGCTGCAGCCTATGCCCAGACCTGGACGGGCAACATCCCGCAGGGCTTCGTCGACTACGTCAAGTCCAGGTACCCGGGCGTCGCGCCCTCCTGCACCACGGAGGGCATCACAACGCTCACTTGGGACGCTGTGAAGGCCGAGATCGACGCCGGCTTCCCGATGGTGTTCGGGGTGGACACCACCAAAGACGCGCGGATGGACCACCTTGTGACGGTCATCGGCTACAGAGACGTCAACGGCTACCCAGAGTACGCCTGCTGGGACACATGGAGCACCACCCTCGTGCGCTGGCAGCAGTTCCGCGCGATGTCGACGGAATATGCGTGGGGCGTCTGGGGTGCGACGACGTTCCGCATGGACGGGGCCAGCCCTGATCCAGATCCCACGCCGACACCCTCGCCGACCCCGACCCCAACGCCGACGCCCCCACCTGCTGTGGACAGCACGGCGCCTGTCACAGTCGTGAGCGGCGCTGACGATGCGTGGCATCAGAGCAGTGTCGATCTCACCTTCACCGCCGCGGACGATCTCTCGGGCGTGGCCTATACCGAGGTGTCCATCGACGGCGGTCCATGGGCCGCTCGCACATCCCTCTCACTGACTGTACAGAAGAAGCGTGGCGGCGTGAGCAGCGGAGTGCACACGGTCGCGTACAGGTCATGCGACTTCGCGGGCAATCTGGAGGCCGTGCAGTCCGTGCAGGTGAAGCTTGACGCGTCGCCGCCCATCACGAGCAGCAACGCTGACACTGCTTCGCACGTGGCTTCGTTCACCCTAGTGCTCACGCCGATCGACACCCTCTCCGGCGCTGCCGCCACCCAGTACGCAGTCGACGGTCGCCGCTACAAGTCCGGCACGAGCGTCGAGATCACCGGCAAGGGTGCGCACACAGTCCGCTTCTACTCGATCGACGCCGTCGGCAACACCGAGAGCGTCCGGTCCTGTACGGTGACGATCAGCTGAGGCAGTCGCCGCCAGGAGCGCGATCCAGCTGCGGACCGGGCGTCAGACGCAAGAAGGGGCGGCGGGCCTTTCGGCCCGCCGCCCCTTCTACTTCGCCCGCCGCTCAGGCGGGCTGCCTCACCTCCCGATCAAAGGCCTGTGTGGGTGCCGTTGTTCCAGGCATCAAGCATGCTCGCCAGGTCGATCATTGTCTGACGGTCATGTGAGGCCAATGCCGTGTTGACCTCGCTGATGATCCGCGCGCTACCCCATGGGAAGCTCGTGTTGTAGCCGCGTTCCATGGACTTGGCATTCAGCAGGGCTCCTGTGCCCACCCTCAGCAGGTTCTGCGCCGCTCCGTAGAGATTGTCGCCTCCAGGGAATGCCAAGGCCTGCATCAGGGTGTAGTCGCCAAGCCAGCCCCCACTCCGCGTCTTCTTGCCCATTGAGAGGCTGTAGTCGCTCGGCACGGTGAAGACGTCCTTTACCTTGGTCGCATAGTGCCAGGTGCCGTTGACTTTGTAGTCGTACGGGATGTAACCGGTCCTGCTCTCCCATACCTCGGGATGGTTCTTCCAGTAGCCCGGCGTGTAAGCCTTGTAGAGGCCCTGGTAGCTGACCGTGTCGCTGTCGGTCGTTTCGTGGCTGTCACCGTAGGTGTCGGTCCAGTCGCCCGTGACCTTCGCTGTGTTGGAGTGGGTCCCGAAGTCGGCTGGGCGCGAGAGCGGCGGATCGGGCACCGTCACTTGCTGCCCGATGTCCAGGTGACCGATCGTCACCGTCTCGTTGAGGTCGGGGTCGGTGACGACCACGTTCTCGAGCGGGACGTTGCTGTTGTTCTTCACGATGAAGTGGTAGTAGATCGTGGCGCTGCCACTCGAGGAGAGCGGAACCGTCACGCTATCGGACCACGGCCCGGTCGGGCTGAGGCTCACCTTCTTCTCAATGTCGATGGAGAGCGTCGCCCCGAAGTAGTGGGCCGGGTCGGTGTTGCTGGTGACATCGGTCGTGTTGCCGAAGTCGTCGGTCTTCGTGGTCTCGGCAACGCCGACGTCATGATGCCAGCCAGCCTGTGCAGGACCGATCTCCTTGACGATCTCGGTCTCGCCGACACCGAGGGTGCCGGCTGACGTGGGATCGGCGTCATCGACCGAGTCGAACGCCTCGACACCGCTAAGCGGCGTGTCGCCGGTGTTGGTGATCACGAACTTGACCGTGAGGGACGTGCCTGCCAAGACTTTCAGGCCTTCGGCCTGAGTCTGTGCATCCCACCACTCGTCAGAATCGATCGTCACGCTCTTGTCGGCGTCGTAGCCGACGTACTTCTTCAGCTGGAGTGCGGGGTTGATCACGTTGTAGTTGGCGTCATCCGACTTGGTGTCGGTCCACGTGTTGTCGAAGCTGTCGGTCGCGGTTCCCACTGCCGTAGCAGTGTTCGTAATCGCGACCCCCGCTTCGCCTGCGGCCGTCACCGAATTCGCTTCATTGATGATGATCGTCTTCGTCTCACCAACCGCCAGGGCCACGTCGTCCGTTGACCAACCGGACGGAGCGAAGCTCGGATCGCTCAAGTCGAGCATCAGGCGGTCTCACCGGTGTTGACCAGCACCACGCGGAAGTAGACGTCACAGCCAGCCAGGACCTCGGGACCCGGAGCCGTGTCGGCGTCCTTCCAGGCAGTACTGTCGGGCGCCGGAATCGGATCGCCAGCCTCGACAGCCGTCAACTGCTTCTGAATCGAGAAGCCCGATGTGAGACCGTAGTAGTGACCAAGGTCAGTGTCGGTGACAGCCGGACCAGTGGCGTTGTCCGTCACGGCGTTGCCGCTGACTACAGCCGTGTTTTCGTACTGTCCTGCCTTGGCCGTTCCAGTAGCGGTGAACGTCCAAGTCTCATCTGGATCGAGCAGGCCGTTTCCGTCGTCACCTGTGGCGGTAGCGTTGTCCAGAACAGTTGTCGTGCTGCCCACGGTGTCGCTGACGACGATGTAGCTCAGCGGCCAGTCGCCGGTATTGGTCACCGTGTATGTCCAAGTCACGGTATTGCCAACAAGAATCTCCGGCTGACCCTCGGTCCCGTTGTCCTCAGCGGCGTCGTTCTGGCTGTTCGTGGCCTTCTCGATGTCGATGGAGACCCTCAGCAGGTCGACCTCGGCGTCGCCGGTGTCACTGGTCGGCGTGCCGTCGTTGTCGACCGCCTTGACCGTGATCGTGTCGGGGAACTCGTCGTAGGCCTCGCCGTCGATCTCACCCTGGAAGGTGCCGACCACGTAGTCGCCGACCGCGATCCAGTAGGTGGTGATGTCGGCGATCGGGTCGCCGTTCGAGTCCTTCCACGTCACGTCGCCGAGCGTGTCGATGCTCGTGTGCAGGCTGTCGTCGGCGTCGGTCAGCTTGACGGCGTCGACGGTCGAGTTGTTGGTCACCGTGACCTGGTAGGTCACCGTGGCGCCCGGCTCGGGGATCGACTCGAGCGCGCTGAACGTGCCGTCGCCATCGGCGTCGACCGCCTTGTCGACGGCGATCACCGGGGCGACGTCGGTGAGGTCGACCTCGGCGTCGCCGGTGTCACTGGTCGGCGTGCCGTCGTTGTCGACCGCCTTGACCGTGATCGTGTCGGGGAACTCGTCGTAGGCCTCGCCGTCGATCTCACCCTGGAAGGTGCCGACCACGTAGTCGCCGACCGCGATCCAGTAGGTGGTGATGTCGGCGATCGGGTCGCCGTTCGAGTCCTTCCACGTCACGTCGCCGAGCGTGTCGATGCTCGTGTGCAGGCTGTCGTCGGCGTCGGTCAGCTTGACGGCGTCGACGGTCGAGTTGTTGGTCACCGTGACCTGGTAGGTCACCGTGGCGCCCGGCTCGGGGATCGACTCGAGCGCGCTGAACGTGCCGTCGCCATCGGCGTCGACCGCCTTGTCGACGGCGATCACCGGGGCGACGTCGGTGAGGTCGACCTCGGCGTCGCCGGTGTCACTGGTCGGCGTGCCGTCGTTGTCGACCGCCTTGACCGTGATCGTGTCGGGGAACTCGTCGTAGGCCTCGCCGTCGATCTCACCCTGGAAGGTGCCGACCACGTAGTCGCCGACCGCGATCCAGTAGGTGGTGATGTCGGCGATCGGGTCGCCGTTCGAGTCCTTCCACGTCACGTCGCCGAGCGTGTCGATGCTCGTGTGCAGGCTGTCGTCGGCGTCGGTCAGCTTGACGGCGTCGACGGTCGAGTTGTTGGTCACCGTGACCTGGTAGGTCACCGTGGCGCCCGGCTCGGGGATCGACTCGAGCGCGCTGAACGTGCCGTCGCCATCGGCGTCGACCGCCTTGTCGACGGCGATCACCGGGGCGACGTCGGTGAGGTCGACCTCGGCGTCGCCGGTGTCACTGGTCGGCGTGCCGTCGTTGTCGACCGCCTTGACCGTGATCGTGTCGGGGAAGCTCGTCGTAGGCCTCGCCGTCGATCTCACCCTGGAAGGTGCCGACCACGTAGTCGCCGACCGCGATCCAGTAGGTGGTGATGTCGGCGATCGGGTCGCCGTTCGAGTCCTTCCACGTCACGTCGCCGAGCGTGTCGATGCTCGTGTACAGGCTGTCGTCGGCGGTCGGTCAGCTTGACGGCGCTCGACGGTCGAGTGTTGGTCACCTTGACCGTGTAGGTCACCGTGGCGCCCGCCTCGGGGATCGACTCGAGCGCGCTGAACGTGCCGTCGCCATCGGCGTCGACCGCCTTGTCGACGACGATCGTCGGGGCGACGTCGGTGAGGTCGACCGTGGCGTCGTCGTCGTCGCTGGTCGGCGGTGCCGTCGTTGTCGACCGGCGTCGACCGTGATCGTGTCGGTGAAGCTCGTCGTCGGCCTCGCCGTCGATCTCACCCTGGAAGGTGCCGATCACGTAGTCGCCGACCGCGATCCAGTAGGTGGTGATGTCGGCGATCGGCGTCGCCGTTCGAGTCCTTCCACGTCACGTCGCCGAGCGTGTCGATGCTCGTGTGCAGGCTGTCGTCGGCGTCGGTCAGCTTGACGGCGTCGACGGTCGAGTTGTTGGTCACCGTGACCTGGTAGGTCACCGTGGCGCCCGGCTCGGGGATCGACTCGAGCGCGCTGAACGTGCCGTCGCCATCGGCGTCGACCGCCTTGTCGACGGCGATCACCGGGGCGACGTCGGTGAGGTCGACCTCGGCGTCGCCGGTGTCACTGGTCGGCGTGCCGTCGTTGTCGACCGCCTTGACCGTGATCGTGTCGGGGAACTCGTCGTAGGCCTCGCCGTCGATCTCACCCTGGAAGGTGCCGACCACGTAGTCGCCGACCGCGATCCAGTAGGTGGTGATGTCGGCGATCGGGTCGCCGTTCGAGTCCTTCCACGTCACGTCGCCGAGCGTGTCGATGCTCGTGTGCAGGCTGTCGTCGGCGTCGGTCAGCTTGACGGCGTCGACGGTCGAGTTGTTGGTCACCGTGACCTGGTAGGTCACCGTGGCGCCCGGCTCGGGGATCGACTCGAGCGCGCTGAACGTGCCGTCGCCATCGGCGTCGACCGCCTTGTCGACGGCGATCACCGGGGCGACGTCGGTGAGGTCGACCTCGGCGTCGCCGGTGTCACTGGTCGGCGTGCCGTCGTTGTCGACCGCCTTGACCGTGATCGTGTCGGGGAACTCGTCGTAGGCCTCGCCGTCGATCTCACCCTGGAAGGTGCCGACCACGTAGTCGCCGACCGCGATCCAGTAGGTGGTGATGTCGGCGATCGGGTCGCCGTTCGAGTCCTTCCACGTCACGTCGCCGAGCGTGTCGATGCTCGTGTGCAGGCTGTCGTCGGCGTCGGTCAGCTTGACGGCGTCGACGGTCGAGTTGTTGGTCACCGTGACCTGGTAGGTCACCGTGGCGCCCGGCTCGGGGATCGACTCGAGCGCGCTGAACGTGCCGTCGCCATCGGCGTCGACCGCCTTGTCGACGGCGATCACCGGGGCGACGTCGGTGAGGTCGACCTCGGCGTCGCCGGTGTCACTGGTCGGCGTGCCGTCGTTGTCGACCGCCTTGACCGTGATCGTGTCGGGGAACTCGTCGTAGGCCTCGCCGTCGATCTCACCCTGGAAGGTGCCGACCACGTAGTCGCCGACCGCGATCCAGTAGGTGGTGATGTCGGCGATCGGGTCGCCGTTCGAGTCCTTCCACGTCACGTCGCCGAGCGTGTCGATGCTCGTGTGCAGGCTGTCGTCGGCGTCGGTCAGCTTGACGGCGTCGACGGTCGAGTTGTTGGTCACCGTGACCTGGTAGGTCACCGTGGCGCCCGGCTCGGGGATCGACTCGAGCGCGCTGAACGTGCCGTCGCCATCGGCGTCGACCGCCTTGTCGACGGCGATCACCGGGGCGACGTCGGTGAGGTCGACCTCGGCGTCGCCGGTGTCACTGGTCGGCGTGCCGTCGTTGTCGACCGCCTTGACCGTGATCGTGTCGGGGAACTCGTCGTAGGCCTCGCCGTCGATCTCACCCTGGAAGGTGCCGACCACGTAGTCGCCGACCGCGATCCAGTAGGTGGTGATGTCGGCGATCGGGTCGCCGTTCGAGTCCTTCCACGTCACGTCGCCGAGCGTGTCGATGCTCGTGTGCAGGCTGTCGTCGGCGTCGGTCAGCTTGACGGCGTCGACGGTCGAGTTGTTGGTCACCGTGACCTGGTAGGTCACCGTGGCGCCCGGCTCGGGGATCGACTCGAGCGCGCTGAACGTGCCGTCGCCATCGGCGTCGACCGCCTTGTCGACGGCGATCACCGGGGCGACGTCGGTGAGGTCGACCTCGGCGTCGCCGGTGTCACTGGTCGGCGTGCCGTCGTTGTCGACCGCCTTGACCGTGATCGTGTCGGGGAACTCGTCGTAGGCCTCGCCGTCGATCTCACCCTGGAAGGTGCCGACCACGTAGTCGCCGACCGCGATCCAGTAGGTGGTGATGTCGGCGATCGGGTCGCCGTTCGAGTCCTTCCACGTCACGTCGCCGAGCGTGTCGATGCTCGTGTGCAGGCTGTCGTCGGCGTCGGTCAGCTTGACGGCGTCGACGGTCGAGTTGTTGGTCACCGTGACCTGGTAGGTCACCGTGGCGCCCGGCTCGGGGATCGACTCGAGCGCGCTGAACGTGCCGTCGCCATCGGCGTCGACCGCCTTGTCGACGGCGATCACCGGGGCGACGTCGGTGAGGTCGACCTCGGCGTCGCCGGTGTCGGACACAGGACGATCCCACTGGTCGACGCCCGCAACCGTGATCGTGTCGGGGAACTCGTCGTAGGCCTCGCCGTCGATCTCACCCTGGAAGGTGCCGACCACGTAGTCGCCGACCGCGATCCAGTAGGTGGTGATGTCGGCGATCGGGTCGCCGTTCGAGTCCTTCCACGTCACGTCGCCGAGCGTGTCGATGCTCGTGTGCAGGCTGTCGTCGGCGTCGGTCAGCTTGACGGCCTCATACGGACTGTTGTTGGTCACCGTGACCTGGTAGGTCACCGTGGCGCCCGGCTCGGGGATCGACTCGAGCGCGCTGAACGTGCCGTCGCCATCGGCGTCGACCGCCTTGTCGACGGCTAGCTCGAGGTAGTCAGTCGGGCCGGAGATGACTCCAGTCGGCTGCCAGTACTTGTCATTGGCAGCAACGTTGTCTGGAGTGTCGGAGTCGACCGCCACTCTGTTCACGCGGTCAGCATGCGCCGGCAGGGTCGCCGGCGGATTGCCGGCACCACCGGCAACCGCAGGATCTCCCGGGCTCGCCGTGGCCGGATCGGCATCCGTTGTCGAGACGGTGAACTTGATCGTCACGACCTCGTCGTCAGCCATAACCGGATCACTAGCGCTGCCGCTGGCGAAGGTCCACGTGAGGATCTTGCCGGTGGCGTCCTTCGTCGGCTCCACACTGGTCGTGGTCCCGCCCCTCGTGATCTCAGCCGAGCCGGCGACGTAGGTCGTCAGGGAGTCGATCGTGTCCGTCACCACTACGTTCTTCGCAGTGGCTGGACCGTTGTTTGTGATCGTCAGGGTGTAGACGGTCTGGTTGTAGGGCGCCGACAAGAAGCCCCACACCGGATCGCGGGAATCGGTCTTGGTGATTGCCAAGTCGGCGTTCTTCAGCTTGTTGCCGAAGTTGTTGTTGTCGTCAATCGCGTCCCAGGCGACCGGCACAACGTAGCCGCCCTGCTCCAGGCCCGCGAGCACGCCATTCGTATCGCCGGTCGTGTTGACGACATCGGCGGGCGGGGCGACCTGCTCCCAGTCGGCCTTGGAGATCTCGACAACGATCCAGTTCATGCCAGTGTCCGTGATGGTGGTGCCATCCGGCCCAGGCACACCGGCACCAGGAAGCTCGAACTTGTACTGGCCCGGGCCGAGAAGCCCGGAGCCCGTCAAGCAGGCCTTGAAGAAGACCTCGTCGGCCTGAATGCCGTCCACCGGCAAGTCGCGGTCGACGAAGTCGCCGACGTCGAGAACGCCGTTCTTGTTCTTGTCAAGGTACGCGCGGATCTCCCAGTCGTCGATGAGTGCATCCGAGGCCGCCTCGTAGGTGCCGTTGTTGTTCTTGTCCTCGAACTTGATGCCCGATTTCAGCGTGGCGGCATGGATGGCACTGGTGTTGATCTGGTTCGTGGTAGCTCCGACGGACGTGTCGACATAGTCCATCTGAGAGTGGGCGGACATCCCGCTGCTGGCGGCACAGCCGACAGCTGGTTGAGCGCGGGTGCCCCAGCTGAAGTCAGTGCCGTCATAGCCCACGGCGAGGTGAGCGCCAAACGCGATGGCGACGTTGGTGATTGTGTTCGCCGGGCCGTCCCACTCCAGGATGTATTGGATCGAGTCACGACCACCGAAGTTGCCGTGTGCCAGCGCCAACGTCGCATTGCTGATCGTGTTGTCCGAGAAGACGTCGATGTAACGGTTGCCGTAGAGCGTCTCGTAAGCATCGATCTTAGTCTGCACCGCCTGACCATTGCTTACGTACGGATCATCCGGGCAGATCACCTTCTCGTGATCGGCGTTGGGTGCGGTCATGCCGAGCACCGCGGCGTACGTCGCGGCGCCGACGTTGCCGCTTTCGGGCCCTGCGCCGCGTGCGACGCCCCCAGGCGAGAAGTCGACGTCCACACCGTGGTCAAAGGCGTCCTTCTCATCCTGGCTCCACGGGAGGACACCGCACGGCTGGCTTTCGTCGACCAGTGGCGTCGCCGGATTGTCGGGCGGGTTGCTGCCGGTCAGGACGTCGAATACGTAGTTGCCGTGACCGTAGGCGAAGGTGCCGTCGTGGAACTCCAACGAGAAATGGATCTCGTGGTGCCCATCCGTCGTGCCAGCGAGGTCCCTGAACGCCAGGCGGTACGGCACTGACATCGACTCAAAATAGATAGAGTCGTTGCCGCTGACCTCGGAGTGCCACCAGTAAATATCGCCGGGAACGATGCCGGGGTCCGTGAAGTTGTTGCGCGCCTGGTGGAAGTCGGTCGCCGTGTCCTTGAAGGACGTCGTTGCGACCATGCCGCTCGGGGATCCCGTGGCGGTTACGTTGTAGGTCGCGACGAACTGGTACGGCAACTGGAAGGTATACGTGAACGTTTCGCCGATGACGGGTACCGAAGCGCTGTGCGCCCAGCTTCCTACGCTGTCATCGACGACCACATTGACGGCGGCGTCGGCCCCCCAACCCGTGCCGGTGAGGACGACCCATGCGCCCGGGGCATAGTCCCCGTAGTCGCTACTGACCGTCGGCGTCGCCGCCTGCGCTACCCCGCCCATGGCAAAGACGAGCAGCAGGGCGAGGAGCGCCAAGAACAGGAACTTTGATCGTGGTCTCACGATAGAACCCCCTTCTTCTGTGAGAACCGAACTGGTCTGTGCGTTGAGTGCGGTGAGATCGCCTCGCCCCTAATGGCCCGCGGGGTGCGGCGACCGGAGGCGGCGTCGCGCGAGTCTACGGCTGCAGAACGGCACACTCGTACTGGCCTCGTTCTACGGTCGTAGGAGGTGGCGCGACGGCGCCGGAAAGCGAAGTACCCCTATAGAGCCCCCTCCAGGATACGAATCGTGGAATTCCCGCATCGAAACTATACGCCCTGAATCGCACGGGACAAGGCCCACCCGTTGCCCAATATGACTATCCCGGGACACTCTTTGTGTCGTCAGGACAGGCAACGACGAGTCGCGTCACAGAACGTAGACGGCAGGTGGTGCCGGAGCCGGGGGTCGAACCCGGACGCCGCACTGGGCGGCAGAGGATTTTAAGTCCCCCGCGTCTACCAGTTCCGCCACTCCGGCATCGCGCAGAGTATAGACGCGCGGGAGCGCAAGCCCAGAGGGCACGGCGCCGGGCCAGCGAGGTCGCCGCGTCGAAGAGCCGACCGCTCGCACATCGGCGCCGCCCGAGCGGCGCCAGATCTGGTCCTTCACGACACTGCCGCCGCCGACAGTTCCCCCAACCTCACGTTTGACTTGAAGGTGAGACCTAGGCAGCGAGCTCAGGAAAGCGGCGGCAGGCCGTCGGCCAGCCAGAGGGCGGCGCCGTCGAGGATGTCGGCTTCGCTGACCGTCACTTCGACGGCGCCGAACAGCCGGCAGATGCGCTCCGCGAGCAGCGCGCCGGCGAGGATCACGTCCTCGCGGCCCTTCTGGATGCCCGGCAGCGGCGCCGCGCTCCGCACTCGTCAACGTGCGGAAGTGCGCGATGGTCGCCCGGATCTGCCCCAGCGTGAGCCGGGATCCGTGGACGACCCACGGGTCGTACCGGCGAAGGCCGAGGAGATGAGCGGAGAGCGTCGTGAACGTGCCGGCTACGCCGATCAGGGTGACGACGGAACGCTGCTCGAGCGGCACGGCCTGGTCGAGAGCGGCGTCGATCGCGCGGCGTCGCGTCCTGCCACTCGGTCTCGGTGGGCGGGTCGCCGGCGAAGAAGCGCTCGGTGAGGCGGACGACGCCGATGTCGATGCTCACGACGAATGACGGGCCGGGGGGTCGGGTCGTCGCGTCGAGAGCGCTTGCCTCGGAGCCGACCCCCCTCCCTACCGAGGTCTGCGTGCCGACCGGGTCTCCTATTGATGGCTGTATGCCGCCGGCAAGTCCGACGGAGAGTTCTGTGCTGCCGCCGCCGATGTCGGCTACGGCCACCCGCCCCGACGGCAGGTCGAGCCGCGAGACGTCGCGCCGCGAAAGGCGAGCCGGGCTTCGGTCTCACCGTCGATGAGGCGCGGGGTGAGGCCGGCGGCGGCGGAGACCTCCTCCAGGAAGGCGCCGCCGTCGGCCGCGTCGCGAAGGACGCTGGTCGCCAGCAGCAGGGACGCGTCCGGCCGGTAATCCGCGATGCGCCGACTGTAGTCGTCGAGGCGGCGGCGCGTCCGCGCCGCCGCCTCGGGCAGCAGCCGGCGGTTCGCGTCGACACCCTCGCCGAGGCGCACCACGTTCGTCTCGCGCGCGTCCATGCGCACGATGCGTCCGTCCTCCGCCTCCGCCAGCAGTAGGCGGCAGGTGTTGGTGCCGAGGTCGACGACGGCGAGTCTCATGATCGCCGAAGGCAGGAAGCGACGGTCCGGCAGCGCTCGTCGTCGCACCAGAGCTCGCCGGCTTCCCGCAAGCACGAGCTCGCCCAGCAGGTAGCCCGGGCCGGGCCAAGGCGTGCGCGGCGTGCACGTGCAGGCACTTGCGCAAGCCTTCATCGCGCACGCCGCCGAGACCGATCTGCAGCGAAGCTCCTGCGTCGCTCATGGGCACCGCGAATGCGCGGGCGAGGGCCCGCCGGCGACGGCGGGCGTAGCGGTCGGCGGCGGCCAGGGACGCCTGCAGGGACGGGTCGTCCACGAGTCGTCCCTGCAGGCGCCGCAAGCCGCCCTGGCTCTCCACGCGGGCGACCGCGGCGACGAGGGTCGGACAGGTCGCGTAGAAGAGTGTCGGGAAGGGACGACCCTGCTCGTCGTAGGGCAGGTCCTCGACGACCGCGGGCAGGCCGAACGGGCACCGGCGCATGACGCGCGACATGGGATGCGGACGAGCGGCCGAGCTGGCCGGCGACCACGGCAAGGTCGTCGCCGGCCACCGTCGGCCGTCCCGGCGAGTCGAGTCCAGTCATGTGCCTAGGGTAGCAGGCGCTCGAGACCGAGGCGGCGTGTCGAAGATAGCCGACGCGCAGGACGAGCAGTGCTGGAGGGGACGCGGAAGAAGCGCTCGAGCTTCCGGCTGAGGCCCGCAGTTCGGCGCGCTCGCCGCAATGCGTGCGTCAGTTCAGCACGGTGCGCCAGAGATCCTCGATGCGTTCCAGCACCGAGATCGAGCCGGTCGCCGCCTCCTGCGGAGGCAGTGTCACCGGCTCGGCGTCATCCTTGCCCGGCAGCCCTTTGACGACGAAGGCCTGGGTGCCCGGCGGCACCAGCAGGCTGTCGGCCCGGGCCATCTGGGCGACGTATCGCTTGGTGGAGAGCAGCTCGGCCTGCTTTCGCAGGTAGGCGTTCTCCTTCTTGGCGGCCTGCAGAGCGGCGACCTCGTCGCCATAGCGGTCCTGCTGCGCGAAGAAGGCGCGCAGCGGGGCGACGTACAGCGCCGCAGCGATGAGCACGAGGGCCAGCACCACGAGCCGGCCGACGCGCACCTGCACGGGAGCGCGCCGTCCGCCGCCTCCTCGGCTCGCCGTGGTGCCGTTCGCTGTGGTCGCCCTGGTCGCCATCCCGTCCCGGTCCGTTGATGAGGCGGAGGATCCATCCGTCCGTCGCTCCGTCCGTCCGTCGGTCGATGCGGCGGACGAATCCGTCCGTCCGTCCTAGTTCGCGCCGGGCGGGCGCCCTCCCTGCCCTGTCTACGGCAGGACGTGAGCCTTGATCAGTCGCCGTCCCTGCCCTGTCTACGGCAGGACGTGAGCCTTGATCAGGTTCGTGCCGCCCCGTGCGAAGACGGGGGAACCGGCGGTGAGCACGACGACGTCGCCCCGGGTGGCCAGGCCGGACTCGAGCACCCGTGAGGAGGCATCGGCGATGAGCGCGTCGAGATCGTGGGTCTGTGCGCCCAGCAGGGGGGTCACTCCCCAGCTCAGGGTGAGCTGGCGGACGGTGCGCAGCCGGGGGCTGACGGCGATGACGGGATGTGGCGGACGATGCCTGGCGACCGCGCGGGCCATGAACGCCGGAGGCGGTGGCGGTGACGATAGCCGCCGCGCCGACGGTGGCGGCGACCTCGCAGGCGCCGGCGGCGATCGCCTCGCCGGCGAGGTCGCCGAGCCCCTCCGGGGCAGCGGCGTGCGGGACCGGGCCAGCGGCGTCCGTGTCCCGGGCGGCGGCGTCCCTGAGCGGAGCGCTCCCGGGCGTTGCGCCGGCGGGCGCGCACTGGTACCCCACGGCCGCGTCCGACGGACTGGCCGAGAGCATGTCCGCCTCGACCACCACCGCGATGTCGGCCATGGTCCGCACGGCCTCGACGGGATAGGCGCCGACGGCGGTCTCGCCGGAGAGCATGACCGCGTCGGTCGAGTCGAAGATCGCGTTCGCGACGTCGCTCGCCTCGGCGCGCGTGGGCCGCGGGGCGGCGACCATCGACTGCAGCATCTGGGTCGCCGTGATCACCGGCCGGCCGCGCGCCCGGGCGAGCGCGATGGCCCGCTTCTGCCAGATCGGCACCTGCGCCGCCGGGATCTCCACGCCCAGATCCCCGCGCGCGACCATGACGGCGTCGCTCACCTCGAGGATCTCGTCCAGCCGCTCGAGCGCCTCGCGCTTCTCGAGCTTGGCGACGAGCAACTGGTCGCCTCCGCGCGCCTCGACACGTCGCCGCAGCAGCGCGATGTCCTCGGGGCTCCGCACGAACGAGAGGGCGACCATGTCCACGTCCTCGTCGAGGCCGAAGGCCAGCAGCTCCTCGTCGCGCGGGGTGAGGGCGGGCACCGGCAGGTGCGAGTCGGGCAGGTTCACCCCCTTGCGCGAGGTGACCGTCCCTCCGTTGAGGACCTGAAGCGTGACGGGACCGGCGCCGGCGCGTGACGGTCTGACGACCGTCAGCTCGACGGCGCCGTCGTCGAGGAGCACGCGGTCGCCGGCCCGCAGGTGGCCGAGCAGCTCGGGGAAGGTGACGGGGAGGTCACCGCCGTCCCCCAGGGTCACGCCCTCGCCGGCGACGAGCTCCCGCGATCCCGGCAGGTCGCCCAGCCGCAACTTGGGGCCGGGAAGATCGAGCAGGATGCCGACGGGACGGCCGTGCCGGCCGGCGACGGCCCGCACGGCCGCGATGGTGATCCGATGTTCCTCGAGGGACCCGTGCGCCGTGTTGATGCGGGCCACGTCCATGCCGGCGACGAGCAGTGCGTCGAGGGTCGCCTCGTCCCGCGAGGCCGGCCCGAGCGTCGCGACGATCTTGGTGCGCCGTGCCGGACCGCCCGTGCGCACCGCCCGTCTCACTTGGGCAGGCTCTGGAGCCGCTCGTCGGCCGCCTTGCCGACGTCCGTGGTCGGCCCCAGGCTGACCGCCTTCGTGAGCGCGACCTTCGCCTGAGCGTAGAGCTTGTCGCGCAGCTTGTTGTCGCCCGACTGCTCCGCGAACTGCGCCGAGTGGGCGAGGTAGTTGCCCTTGTTGAACCAGCCCGGCTGGAAGTCGGGGTTGTCCTTGAGCACCGAATCGATCTGTGTCGAGTGCGCCCTCAGTGTCGCCGCTGTAGAAGAGCGACGTGGCGAGGTCTGTCCCAAGGCTCGGGTCGCCGGGCTTCTTCTTCCAGGCGGCCATGTAGGCCACGGAGGCCGCCTTGAAGTACTCGGCCCCCTGCTCGATCTGACCGCCCTGGAACAGCGTGTTGCCCTTGTCGTACAGGGTGTTGCCGCGGTCGACGAGCTCCTGGTAGCTGCCGCTCGTGTCGATGGCCACCGGCGTCGCAGAGCTGGCCGGCTGTGTGCCGTCGGCGCTCTTGTCGCTGGTCGCCGTGTCGCCGGTCAGTATCATCACCGCGACCACGACGACGACCACGACCACGCCGACGATGCCCCAAAGCAGGGCGGCCGACGGGCCCTTGGCCGGCGTGGCCTTGGCGGCGGCGGGCTCGCGCGCTGCGACGTTCGCGCCGCCGCCCTTGCCGCCGGCCAGCGAGCCGGTCGTCTTGCGGCCGGTCCCCCGGCCCTTGATCGCGTCGCGGACGCCGCTCAGATCGGCGCCGCACTCGGCGCAGAACTTCGCGTCGCCCGTCTCTGAGCCACACTCAGGGCAGTACATGCTCGGTCTTCCTCCGCTCGTCTACGATGTGTCGCGCGCAGGGATACCCCGCGAGGTATCTATGGTCGCCCACGCGGGCAGATCTTGCCACCCGGCCGCCTCGCGCAGGTCGCTCACACCAGCCGGCGAGCACGGCTTTACCCGCGCCGCAGCGCTGCCTACCCTCGAGAGCGCGCCTGCGAACGCCTGCCGCGCTACTTCTTCAGATTGTAGAAGGCCGTGCGGCCCGCGTACGCCGCGGCCTCGCCCAGCATCTCCTCGATGCGCAGCAACTGGTTGTACTTGGCGACGCGGTCGGTGCGCGCGGGAGCCCCGGTCTTGATCTGACCGGCGTTCGTGGCGACGGCGATGTCGGCGATCGTCGTGTCCTCGGTCTCGCCCGAGCGGTGGGAAACGACCGCCGTCCAGCCTGCCCGCTTCGCCATCTCGATGCAGTCCAGGGTCTCGCTGAGCGTGCCGATCTGGTTCAGCTTGATGAGGATGGAGTTGGCCGACCCGAGCGCGATGCCCTGGGCGAGGCGCTCGGTGTTGGTGACGAAGAGGTCGTCGCCGACCACCTGCACGCGGTCGCCGAGCTTCTTCGTCATCAGCTTGAAGCCGTCCCAGTCGTCCTCGGCCAGGCCGTCCTCGATGCTCACGATCGGGTACTTGTCGCAGAGCGCCGCGTAGTAGTCGACCATCTCGGCCGAGCTCAGGCTGCGACCCTCGCTGGCGAGTACGTACTTGCCGTCTTCGAAGAAGCTGGACGCGGCGGGGTCGAGCGCGATGACGACGTCGTTGCCGGGCTCGTACCCCGCCGCGTCGATCGCCTCCATGATCACCTGGACGGCCTCCTCGTTGGAGCCCAGGTCGGGCGCGAAGCCGCCCTCGTCGCCGACGGCGGTCGCGAGGCCGCGGCCCTTCAGCACCGCCTTGAGGCCGTGGTAGACCTCAGCCCCGATGCGCAGGCCCTCCTCGAAGCTCTCGGCCCCGACCGGCATGACCATGAACTCCTGGAGGTCCACGTTGTTATCAGCGTGCTTGCCGCCGTTCATGATGTTCATCATCGGCACCGGCAGCAGGTAGGCGTTGCAGCCCCCGACGTACTGATACAGGGGAAGCTCCAGCGCCGCCGCCGCGGCGTAGGCGACGGCCAGCGACGCGCCCAGCGTCGCGTTCGCCCCGAGGTTGGCCTTGTTCGGCGTGCCGTCAAGCTCGACGAGCATGCGGTCGATCAGGCGCTGGTCGGTCGCGTCGAAGCCGACGATCTCCTCGGCGATGGTCTCGTTCACATTGGCCACGGCCCGGCGCACCGACTTGCCGAGGTACTCGCCGCCCTCGTCGCGCAGCTCTACGGCCTCGTACTCGCCGGTGGACGCGCCCGACGGGACGGCGGCGCGTCCCACGGCGCCCGACTCGAGCTCGACCTCGACCTCGACGGTCGGGTTGCCCCGCGAGTCGAGGATCTGCCTGGCGGTCACGTCGACGATGACGGTCATGGGGAAGCCTCCTGAGCCTTGGGGCGCTGCGTGTGGGTCGGGCCGCAGCGCTGGTCGTGGTCGTTGTGCCCGCGCAGAGTCTAACGCAGGCGCGGCGCGCGTCCGCGTTCGGTCAGGCCGGCCGCACCCGTCGTGGGGCCGGCCGCACCCGTCGTGGGACTGGCCGCGCTCGGCGCATGGCGCAGGCCGCACCCGGTGCCCAACTTCGTCTACGTCGGCTCCGGCGGCGTGGCCGCGAGGAAGCGCGAGCGCGCCGCCTTGACGGTCGCGACGTCCTCCCACGCCAGACTGTGCTGCGAGTAGCGCGCGAGGTCGTAGGCCGCGGCGAGCGACGTCGCCGCGTCCTGCACGTGCGCGCCCTGGGCGGCCAAGTACTGGCGCGCGGTCGCCGCGGGAGGCCGGGGCCTGCCGGAACGGGCCAGCGCTGATTCGAGCAAGACGTACTCCAGCCGCACCGCCTCGGCGGGCGTCGCCGGGCGCGGGCGGCGGACCCGGCGCGGCACGAGGCGCGCGATACGCGCGCCCATGCCGCGCAGCAGGTCCGCCCCGGAGGCGAGCGATTCGCGCTCCTCCACGACCTGGTCGTCGCGCTCGCCGGTGCGCACCCGGCGCAACGCCCCGACCAGCGCCAGTACCAGGGCGCCGGCCGCGAGCGCGGCGAAGACGACGATGAAAAGGTCGCGCAGCAGCGAGGAGCCGCCGCCCCCCTCCCGTTCGGGGAGCTTCAACGGCTGCACCTTCAGCTCGGGAGCGTCCTGCTCCTTGATCGCCTGCGGTACGGAGAGGTGGACCAGCGAGGCCAGCCAGGCGATCGCGCGCATCACGCCATAGCCGATCAGGTAGAGGATGAAGACGACGGCCGACCACACGATCCCCACCGCCTGCGCAACTGCCGAGAACACCCAGTCGAGCGGTCCCGCACCGGCGACGGCGGCGAGGATGCCGGCGGCCGTCAGCAGGACGACGGTGACCGTCATGACACCGAGGAACCACGTCCACCCCGTGACCCCGTGCCGGCGGTCGACCACGGCCATCACGTCGTCCAGCCGGGCCAGGGCGATGAAGAGGACGCCCGCCAGCACGACCGCCGTGACCACCACGCCGGCCTGCGGGAGCGGCACGTCGGCGAGGCGGCCGAGCAGGACGGCGGCGCAGACCAGCGTGAGCGCCCTGACGCTCCGCCGCAGGGCGCCGGCCGGGCGGATCGCGACGAGGCCGGCGCGCACGCCGAGCCAGAGCGCGACCCCGACGTAGAAGGCGTCCCGCAGGGCGAGGCGCGTCACCGCCTCCCGGGAGGCGGGGTCCGCGGCGGCGACCAAGGCGGCGGTGAGGCCGGCGGCGACCAGCACGAGCACCAGGCGCAGCACGCCGAGGTGGACGACGCCGGCGCGGGCCAGGACCGCGGGGACCACGCCGGCCGCCATGATCGCCAGCGTGACCAGCGTGATCGCGAGCGGGGACCGCGTCACGAAGAGGGCGGCCGCCGTGCCGAGCCAGAGGCTCTCGAGCACGGCGGCCAGCCCCGGCAGGGCCGCGTCGTCAAGCCAGCGGAAGCGCATCGTGCGTCCTCCAGTCGAAGCTCCTCGGGACGAGGAAGTCGACAAGCCCCGGGGCCTCCTTCGACTCGTCGCCGGCGACGATGACGCAGGTACCGTCCTGCTCCCTGAGCCGCGCGACGAGGGGCGCCAGGTCCCCGTCGACGCCCGGCGTGAGCACGAGCCGGCCCGCGAGCAGGTCGTCGTCCTCCAACTCGCGGTCAAGGACGGCGTGGAAGGAAGGGGGCGGGAAGGCCACGATCCGGGCGAGCGGCGTCGAGCACATCCGGCAGCGAGCCCGGCGCCGCCTCGACCTCGAGCGCGGCGAGGCTGCCGGCGACGACCGCGTTCGAGCGCAGGCCGACGGCGAACCCCTCGTCCGCGAGCATCGCGGCGGCGGAGGCGGCGGCCACGCAGAGGAGCTCGACCGTGGCGGGGTCGATGCCCTGCCAGGCGAAGTCGAAGACACGCACGTTGAGCAGGATCCGGACCTCGGCCATCGCGGAGGGCTCGTACTCGTTGGTGTGCAGTGCACCGGTCCGGGCGACGGCGCGCCAGTTGATCGCCTTCAAAGGGTCGCCGGCACGGTAGGGACGCACGCCCACGAGACTGGATGGGTCGCGGGTCAGCGAGCGCGGCGCGCTCTCGGCGACGGCAGGGCGGCCGAAGACGGCGGGGAGACCGGGCACGTCGAGCACCTTGGGCAGCACGACCACCGCGTCGACGGCGGCGACGTCCCGGCTGGACTGCAGGATCCCCAGTGGGTCCGACGCCGTCAGCTCGGCCGGCCCGAACCCGTGCACGCCGCGCTCGAGGCAGACGCCGCGATGGCGGCGCCGCACCCGCTGATACCAGCGCACCGAGAAGAGCTGGGACAGCGTCACCTTGGTCTGCAGGGCGCTGGGCTGCAGGGTGAAGCCGACCGGCGCGACCGACGACGGCCAGTAGTCGCGCACGTTCAGCCAGACGAGCGGCAACAGCTTGCGGTTGGCGACCGTCGTCGTCACCTCGAGCTCGCCGCCCCAGAGAACGGTGCGGCGCGAGAAGGAGCGCTCGTACTCGACGTGATCGAGGACGCGACCGCCGACGAGCATGACCAGCCCGCTGAGGAGGATCACCGCGAACGCGGCGAAGATGAGCGCCTCGGAATGGAGCAGCCCCGCCACGACCAGCCCGGCGGCGCCGAGAAGCAGCGCTCTACGGGCGTTCATCCGGCGGGCCTTCCACCGGTACGGGCACGTCCTTGAGGATGGTGGCGAGCACGTCTTCGGGATCGCGCCGCTCGAGCCGCGCCTCGCGGGCCAGGATGAGCCGGTGCCCGAGCACGGACCCGATGAGGGCGTGGACGTCGTCGGGAACGACGAAGTCGCGCCCGTCGAGGGCCGCCGACGCCTGGGCCGCATGAGCGAGCAGAAGCGTGGCGCGCGGGCTCGCCCCGAGCTGGATGAGGTCGCTCTCGCGCGTGGCGCGGACGAGGGCGACGATGTAGCGCTCGAGGTCCGCGCTCACGTGCACCTTCTTCGTGACCTCGATCGCCCGCACGACGTCCGCGGCGCTCGCCGCCGGCTCGACCTGCCCGAGCGGCGAGCCTTCGCGAAAGCGCTCGACCATGCTCACCTCTTCGTCTTCGGACGGATACCCCATCCGCAGACGCAGCAGGAACCTGTCGAGCTGGGCCTCCGGCAGCGGGAAGGTGCCCTTGAGCTCGACGGGGTTCTGCGTGGCGAGAACGACGAACGGCCGCGGCAGCGGATGCGTCTCGCCTTCGACCGTGACCTGGCGCTCCTCCATCGCCTCGAGGAAGCTGGACTGGGCGCGCGGGGTGGCGCGGTTCACCTCGTCGGCGAGCACCAGGTTGGCGAAGACCGGGCCGCGTCTGAACGCGAACTCCCCGCTGCCCTGGTCGAACACCAGGCTGCCCGTCACGTCGCCCGGCAGCAGGTCGGGCGTGCACTGCACGCGCGAGAAGCCGAGGTCGAGCGCGGCCGCCGCCGTCTTGACGAGCAGCGTCTTGGCGACGCCGGGGACATCGTCGATGAGCACGTGGCCCTCGCTGAGGAGGGCGACGAGCAGCAGCCGTGTCTGCGCCTGCTTGCCGACGACCACGCGCGAGACGGCGGCCTCAACGGCGTCGCCGAGCGCCTTGACGTGATCCGCAGTCACCACGGCTGGTCCGATCACGACCGCTCCTCCTCGCGCTTGGCGCGCTGGTAGTAAGCCTCTTGCGCCTCGAGGTCGAGGGCCGTCCAGTCGGATCGCTCGCCGGCAGCCAGAGCGGCCGCGACGCTGACTCGGCGCTCGAAACGCCGCGCCGCCTGGCGCAGGGCGAGCTCCGGGTCGACGTGCGCCAGCCGGGCGACGTTGACGACGGCGAAGAGCAGGTCGCCGACCTCGTGGACGAGGCGGGGGTCGTGGCGGTCGGGGTCAGCCTCGCCCGCTTCAACGAACAGGGCGGCGAGCTCACCGTGCTCCTCCGCGACCTTGGGGAAGGCCTCGCGCGCCGAGCTCCAGTCGAAACCGACGGAGCCGGCGCGCTGCTGCAGCTTCTTCGCGTAGAGCAGCGCCGGGGCGCCTTCCGGCACGTCGTGGAAGATCCCCTCCCTGCCTTCCTGCTCCACCTTTATCCGCTCCCAGCGCGCCTTCACCTCGGCGCCGGTGTTGGCCACCGCGTCGCCGAAGATGTGCGGGTGGCGCCGGATGAGCTTGACCTCGATGTCGTGGGCGACGCTGCCGAGGTCGCCGGCGTCGCGCTCGGCGAGCATCATGGCGAGGATCACGACCTGCAGCAGCAGGTCGCCCAGCTCGCCGTGCATGGCGCCGAGGTCGTCGCCGGCGACCGCGTCGGCGAGCTCGAAGGTCTCCTCGACGGTGTACGAGACGATGTCCCTGGCGGTCTGCTCGCGGTCCCACGGGCACTCCACGCGCAGCACGTCGACGATGCGCTTGAGCGAGACGAGCTCCTGGCCCAGCAAGGCGTCGTCGAAGGCGCGGCCGTCGGGAACGGTGACGAGCCCAGGGATCGGCGTCTCGGCCGGTGAAGGCGAGTCGGCCGGGGATGACGACTCGGTCGGGGGCGGCGTCTCGCCTGGGGAGGCCGGTGTCAGGCGTGCGCGCAGCGCGCGCGCCAGCGCCGGCCCGGACGGGCCGGCGAGCGCGACGGTGACGTCACCGGCAGCGGCCCGCGTTACGAGCTCGTCGAGGCCGCCGCCGTCCGCGACGTCGACCTCGAGCAGCCGGCCCTCCCCCGGGTCGGCCGTCTCGCCCACCAAGCCGCGCAGCTCGGCGCCGGCATCTGCCGGAACGACGACGGCGCCGCCGCCGGCCAGCGCCCGCAGCGAGGCTGCGGGCGCCAGCGCGGCGGCGGCGCCGATGTACACGAGGCGAAGACTCATCCCGCCTGCTTCTGCCCGCCGGCCCCGGCACGGACGCGCGTCCGTGCCCCGCCGGCGGCGGTCGTCACTGCCCCGAGGTCGCGGACGCCGCAGGTGACGGCGCGGTCGACTCGGCCGGCGTGGCGGGCGCGGTCAGCACGTCGGGGCTGAAGCCCGCCGCATAGACGACGCCGGCGTCCTTCTCGGCCTGCTTGAGCCAGTCCTGCCACGCCGTCGCCTGCTCCTGGTAGAGCAGCGTCTGGCGGATGGTCTCTTTGGCGTCGTCGAAGGTCTGCGTCTTCTTGGGCGTGACCTTCGTCACCTCGAGGACGTGCCAGCCGAACTGGGTCTTCACGGGCGCGGAGATCTTGTTGACGTCCAGGCTCCAAGCGGCCTTCTCGAAGGCCGGCACCGTGCGGCCCTTCTGGACCGCGCCGAGTGAGCCTCCGTTGTCCTTCGAGCCGGGGTCGATCGAGTACTTCTTGGCGACCGCCTTCCAGTTGGCCTCACTCGGATCGGCGGCGAGCAGGGCGCGCACCTTGTCGGCCTCGGCCTTGGTCTTGACCAGGACGTGGCGCACGTCGCGCGACTCGGCCTGCTGGAACTGCGCCTTGTTGGCCGGATCCTCGAAGTACTTCTTGATCTGCTCGTCACTGATCTTGACGTCGGCGTACACCTTCTCCTTGACCTTGTCCTGCAGCATCGAGGACTTGAGCTGCTCTTCGAGCTGGGCCTGCGTCAGTCCGTACTGCTTGAGCATCTTCTCCAGCTTCTTCGCACCGCCCACGGACTGCTCGACCTGCTTCATGCGGTCGGCGAGATCCTTCTCGCTGACGCTGACGCCGAAGTCCTTGGCGCCCTGCGTGATGAGCTCGTTCTGAACGAGGTAGGTGACGATGCTCGCCTTCAGCTGGTTGAACTGAGGCGTGCCCTCCGCCGGGAACTTGGCGCCCTGCTGCGAGGAGTACTGCGCTTTGGCCTGCGCCAGGATGTCGTCGAACTGCTGCTGGGTCACCACGCCGTCGCCGACGGCGGCGATCGCGCCTGCGGGGACATCCTTCCCTCCGCACGCTGCCAGCGCGAGCGGGAGCGCGAAGAGGGCGAGTGCCATGACCACGAGGACGAGCTTCTTCATCAAGTGTCTCCAGGGTGTGAGGACAGGTCGCCGGAAGAACGAGCATCGATTATAGCATCCATAGTAGCCTCGACCCACCTTAAGGAATGTGAAGCAGGGGCCCGCCCGAAGGCGGCCGAAACGGTCGTTTCAGGCTCGAGACCGCCTTGCCGGCCGTTCTCGCCCGGCTGTGGATGGCCTGAGAATGCTGACGCCGCCAGATCTGGCGACGCGGCCAGGTCCGGCAGAGCGCCTCCGTCTGGCGACGTGGCAGCGACGCCGCGAGGCGCATCGACAGGGCCGATCGCCCGGCCCGCGCCGTCGCCTTCGCGGTACGCGGCCAGGCTCTTCTTCTGCTTGAAGTAGACGACGCGGCCGGCGGCCGTCCGCAGGCGGCCGGCCCACGCGTCGTCCAGGTCGAGACCGTCGAGCTGCAGGCGCTCGCCGCGCACGGTCACGGCGGAGGCGCCGAGGGACGCCGCCTTGAGCCGGATCGCCTGCAGCGCCAGCAGGTTGGCGACCGGCTCGGGCGGCGTCCCGAAGCGGTCGGTCAGCTCGGCCTCCACGTCGCCGAGCTCCGAGAGGCTCTGCGCCCGCGCGATGCGCCGGTGCGCGTCGATCTTGGTGGCCTCGTAGGCGATGTACTCCGGCGGCACGTACGCGGTCACCGGCACCTCGACGCGCACCGGCGCCGCGATCGCGGCCTGCTCGCCCTGCAGCTCGTGCACCGCCTCCTCGAGCATCTGCGCGTACATCTCGAAGCCGACCGCGGCGACGTGACCGCTCTGCTCGTCGCCGAGCAGGTTACCGGCGCCCCGGATCTCGAGGTCGGCCATGGCGATCTTGAAGCCGGCGCCGAGGTCGGTGTGGTCCGACAGCGTCTGCAGGCGCGCCGCCGCCTCGGTCGTGAGCAGCTCCTCGCTCGGATACAGCAGATACGCGTAGGCGTACGCGTCACTGCGCCCGATGCGTCCCCGGATCTGGTAGAGCTGCGCCAGCCCGAGCATGTCGGCACGCTCGACGATGAGCGTGTTCGCCGTCGGGATGTCGATGCCGCTCTCGATGATCGAGGTCGTGACCAGGACGTCGGCCTCGCCGGCGAGGAAGGAGAGCATGACCTTCTCCAGGGCGCGCTCGTGCATCTGGCCGTGGGCCACGAGCACGCGTGCCTTGGGCGCCAGCTCCCTCACGTGCTCGGCCGCCTGGTCGATCGTCTCCACCCGGTTGTGCAGGTAGAAGGCCTGCCCGTCGCGGGCCAGCTCCTTCTCGATGGCGATCCTCACGAGGTCGTCGCGATACTCGCCGATGTAGGTGCGGATCTCGTGACGCCCACGCGGCGGCGTCTCGATGACCGAGATGTCACGGATTCCCGAGAGTGACATCTGCAGGGTCCTTGGGATCGGCGTCGCCGAGAGGCTCATCACGTCGACCTGCATCTTGAGGTTGCGCAGCAGCTCCTTCTGGCGCACGCCGAAGCGCTGCTCCTCATCCACGATCACCAGGCCGAGGTCCTTGGGCTGGACGTCAGTCGAGAGCAGGCGGTGCGTGCCGATGAGCACGTCCACCTCGCCCTGGCTGAACTGCTTCATGATCTTGCGCTGCTCCGCCGCCGTGCGGAAGCGCGAGACCATCTCCGTCCTGACCGGCAGCTCGCCGAAGCGCTCGGCGAACGTCAGGTGGTGCTGCTCGGCGAGGATGGTGGTGGGCACCAGCATGAGCGTCTGCTTGCCCGCCTCGGCCGCCTTGAAGGCGGCGCGCACGGCCACCTCCGTCTTGCCGTAGCCGACGTCGCCGCACACGAGCCGGTCCATGGGGTGCGGTGCCTCCATGTCGTTCTTGACGTCGTCGATGGTCTCGGCCTGGTCTTCGGTCTCCTCGAAGGGGAAGGCCTCCTCGAGGCGCCGCACGAGCTCGCCGTCCGGAGGGAAGGCGAAGCCGGGGATCGCCTGGCGGGCGGCGTAGAGCTGGAGGAGCTCGCCGGCCATCTCGACGACGGCCCGGCGAGCCCTCGTCTTGACGGCGGCCCAGGCGGTACCGCCGAGCCGGTTCAGCGGCGGCGCGCCCGCGCCGGCGCCGATGTACCGGCTCACCTTGCCGATCTGCTCGTGCGGCACGAAGACGCGGTCCTCGCCCTTGTACTCGAGCAGGAGGTAGTCGCGGGTGATGCCGGCCACGGTGCGGGTCTCGATGCCGGCGAAGCGCGCGATGCCGTGGTCCTCGTGCACCACGTAGTCGCCCGGGCGCACGTCGAAGAAGGTCGCGAGCGCCGTGCCGCCGACGAAGCGCTTCTCGCGGGCGGCGCCGCGCAGCAGCGAGCGCTCGGGAACGACGGCCAGCTTCAGCTCAGCCGAGAGGAAGCCCTCGCGGAGCGGCGCCGGCACGAAGTACAGGCCCGGTGCCGCCTCGCCGTGCCTCTTCAGCTGCCCGGGCTGACGACCTCCGCGCGTGAGGTTCCGCAGCCGATACGTGGCGCGCTCGGCCTCGCCCTCGTGACGAAAGACGACGAACACGCGGTACCCGTCGCGTACTAGGCGGACGAGGTCGCGCTCCGCACCGGCCAGGTCGCGTGCCGCGAGCTGCGGACGCGACGCCTCGAAGCGCACCGGCTGGTCGCGCTGGACCAGCTCGAGCTGGATCGCCGGGGCGAGCAGGGCGCGCGCCTCCGCCAACGGCACGTAGAGGCGCGCGCGCTCGCCGCTCGGCAGCGTGCCGGCGCCGGCGAGCACCGTCTCGAGCTCGCCGGCGAAATCGGCCAGCGCGCGCGTCACCTCGTCGGGATTGACGACGACGAGACGCGCGCCTCGCTCGCCGGCCAGGTCGGCGAGCGTCGTGAAGCGCGAGACCAGACCGGCGAGGGCGCGCACGCCGGCGCGCCGGTACAGCTCGTCGGGCGCCTCCACCCTGCCCTCGCGTTCCCATGCGGCGATGGCCTGATGCACGCCCGCCTGGTACTCGGGCAGCGTGGTGTCGGCCTCGAAGGCGGCGTGTATGGTCGCGCCGTCCACAGTGCCGGTGGTGCGCTGCGAGTAGATGGAGAAGGTACGTATGCTCTCGACGTCGTCGCCCCAGAACTCGATGCGCAGCGGGTCGCCGAGCGCCGGGTAGACGTCGATCAAGCCGCCGCGCACGGCGAACTGCCCGCGGCCGCGCACCTGCTGCTCGACGCGCTCGTAGCCCAGCTCGGCGAGGTGCTTCACCAGCGCGTCGAAGGGCGCCTCCTGCCCTACAGCCAGGTCGACGGGCTCGGGCTGCAGGTCGAGCGGGACGAAGCGCTCCAAGAGCGCGACCGCCTCGGCGATGACCGGCCGGCCGGCGGCGAGCGCGGAGAGCGCCTGCTGGCGCTCGCCGACGACGTGCGCCGCCGGCGCCACGTCGGCGCCGTAGAGGACACCGCGCGCCGGGAGTACGGGCACATCCCGGCCGAGGTACACGGACACCTCGGCGGCCAGCTTCGCCGCCGCCTCGCCGTCGGCCGCCACCGCCAGCCAGCCGGGGGCCTCAATGCCGGCGACCAGGCCGGCAAGGACGTACGGGGCGAGCTGCGACGGGGCGTACACGGCCGCGCCGCGGCGCAGCCGCGGCGCGGCCGTCGCGAACCTGTCGCTCTCTGTCAGGTAGTCGAGCAGCATGACGAATGCCCCGGCGGGCGCTGCCGCCGGGGTGCTGGTCGATTGTACCCGAGCCCCGGCGGGCGAGGCCGGCGACGGCGTCCTCCTGCGCGCGTCGCCTCGGCCGGACACGCCGGGTGGTGCGGCACCCGTCCCTGGCGGCCGATACAATCGTCACCACGCACCGAGCGCGCGGCCGGTCGCGAGACGGGGGGTCCATGCGTCGCCAGCCCAGCTTCATCTCGACGTGTCTCATAAGGCTCGCGGCCGTGGCCCTGATCCTCGGGGCAGCCCTGTCGACGGCGCTCCTGACTCCGCACGTCGCCCTCGCCTGGGCGAACGGCGGCGACTACGGCAACGGGTTCGGCACCCACGACTGGGTGCTGCACGAGGCGGACCGGCTGGCCGCGAGCCGAGGCTATGACTGGCTGCGCCTGGGCAGTGCCCTGCGCGCGACCGACAACCCCGACACAAGGCTGCAGGACACCTACCATCATGTCTACGACGTGTGGGGCGCGCGGTACGGGGACGCACCGGACCGCTGCCAGGAGCTCTTCGCCAGAGCGGCGGCGCAACTGCGAGCAGGCGACGCTGCGGCCGCCAGCCGCACCTTCGGGCTGCTCTCGCACTACTACGCCGACATCTGCAACCCGACCCACACCGACAGCCGCGATCGCGAAGCGCGCATGCACGCCGCTTACGAGGGCGCCACCCAGACGCGTACCGACGCGAAGGGCGAGAACCGCTCCTGGGTGCGCTTCGACGGCATCGACCTCAGGAGTGGGGCACAGCGTCCAGCGGCCAGAGCGGCCACCTTCGCCCACCGCTTCTACCTGACACTCGTTGACCACTATCTCGCGCACGGCTGGGACGCGACCGTCGCGCGCATCTCCCGGCGATCTCTCGACCGCGCGGTCAACGACCTCGCCGATCTGATCGTCAGCGTGCGAAAGGCGTCCCGGTGACGGCGGCGAACAGGGCTCCTGCGGACACGACCGACGCGAGGATCGAGGAAGGGGTGGCATGCTGGCCGCGAGAGCCGATCGCATGACCGTGACGGGCGGCGCCCTGCTGCGTCGCTTTCCCGCGACGCGCGCCCTCCGGCGCCGCCTGCTCGTGACGTGCGCCGCACTCGTACTCATGGCACTCGCGGCGGCCGGCGCGCCGGCGCCGGCCGCCGCCGGGGTCGGCACCCGTATCCTCACCATCCTCAAGCAGGAGCACTGCGCCGGCGCGCGCACGGCCGTCTCGGTCTGGACGCTCGGCCCGGCCCATTCGACCTACGCGCGCAACAGCCGGACGGCGCTGCGGCCGGCGTCCAACGCGAAGCTCGTCACCGCCACCGCCGCCCTCGCGCGCTGGGGGCCCGATCACCGCTTCAAGACGGAGCTGTACCTGCCTGGCATTTACGCCTCGCAGACCTACAACATCGGCGAGGTCCGCGGCTACGTCTACCTCAAGGGCTACGGCGACCCCAGCCTGTCGATGACGCGCTTCCAGAACGACCGGCTGCACGTCACCACCTCGTCCATCGAGGCGCTCGTGGCCCACCTGAAGGCCCTCGGCGTGACGCGCATCGCCGGCAGGATCGTGGGCGACGCCTCGTGGTTCGACGCCAAGCAGACCGTGGCGAGCTGGAAGGCCGGCCTCGAGGACGACTGCGGCCCGCTGAGCGCGCTCTCGGTGAACGAGGGCCTGCGCAACGGGGAGCGCGTCGCCGATCCGGCTCTGTACGCCGCCCGCAGGCTGACCCGGGCCCTCGAGGACGCGGGCATCGAGGTGACGCGGGGCGCCCTGACCGGGCGGGTCCCGCAGGGCGCCTGGCTCACCGCGACGCTCGTCTCGGCCCCACTGCGCACGCTGCTCAAGCCCATGCTCAAGCAGAGCGACAACTTCTTCGCCGAGATGATGGTCAAGGGTCTCGGCAGGGACTTCGCCGGCGAGGGCTCCACCCTCGCCGGCCTCACCATCGTGCGCCGCACCCTGACCGATCTCGGCCTTGACACGACCGCGCTCCGGGTGGCGGACGGCTCCGGCCTGAGCTACCAGAACCGCTTCACCACCAAGGGCGTCGCGCGCCTGCTGCGCGTCATGGCCGCCCGCGACGATTTCGCCGTCTTTCGCGGGGGACTCGCGATCGCCGGCAGGGACGGCACCCTCGCGCGCCGCATGCGCGGCACCGCCGCACAAGGCAACTTCCGCGGCAAGACTGGCTACCTGAGGGTAGCGAGCGCGCTCTCCGGCTACGTCACCGATGCCGCCGGACGCCGTATCGTCGTGAGCATGCTGATGAACGGCGACCCGGTCGACTACCTGCACGCTCGGCGCGCCCAGGACCGGATCGTGGTCTACCTCGCGCGCTCCTCGCTGTAGGCCGGCCGACACTGCCGGGCCGGTCTCGAGCCGCGGGCCGAACCGGCCCCGTCTTCAGGCGGCGTTGATGCGGTTGGCGGCCTCGTCGAGGCCGAGATCCAGCCACAGCTCGACCGCGTCGGCCGCCCGCGTGACAAGCTCCTCGACCTCCGCCATCGATTCCGCGAAGGGGTCCGTCACGTACTCGGCGACCACGTCCGGATCGTAGCTCGCCGGGCGATCGACGCCCACGCGCAGGCGGTGGTAGTCGGGCCCGATCAGGCCCGTGATGCTCTTGAGCCCGTTGTGGCCGCCGGAGCCGCCGCCGGCCGCGAGCCGGAGCCGGCCGAAGGACAGGTCGATGTGGTCGTGCACGACCAGCATGCTGTCGAGCGGCAGCTTCAGCGCGCGCAAGGCGGCGGCCACGCTGCGGCCCGACTCGTTCATCCAGGTGGTGGGCTGCAGCAGGGTGACCTCGCGACCGGCGATCGTCCCGGCCGAGGCGCGACCCTCCCAGGCGCGCTTCGCTCTGGGGAACCCGTGCCGGCGCGCCAGCTCGTGGACCACCAGATAGCCGGCGTTGTGGCGGGTCCCCTCGTACGTCGGCCCGGGATTCCCCAGGCCGACTACGAGGTACGCGCTAGGTGTCTGCGGCTGCGACCGCAGGGCCTACTCCTCGGTCTCTTCCTTGTGCCTGCCCACGACCTCGGGCTCGGCGGCTGCAGCCTCCTCGGCTGCCTCCAGAGCCTCCTCTTCCTCGGCCTCGAGCTTACGCGGGGCGAGCACGGAGCACAGCACCGCCTCGGGGTCGTCGAGCACCTCGAGGCCGTCCGGCACCGGCAGGTCCGAGATGTGCAACGAGTCGCCCAGCTCGAGCGCCGTGATGTCGACCTTGAGGTGCTCCGGGATGTCGGTGACGAGACCCTTGATCGTGACCTCGCGCGTCGTCTCGTCGAGCACGCCGCCCATCTTGACACCGGCCGACGTCCCCTCGAAGCGCACCGCCACCAGCGACTCGACCACCTGGTCGAGGCGGACCTCTTCGAGGTCGAGGTGGACCACGTTGTGCTTGACCTTGTCGAGGGTGAGTTCCTTGACGATGGCGCGGTAGACCTTCTTCTGGCCTTCGAAAGTGATCTCGAGCACGGCGTGCCGGCCGGACTCGGTCGAGAGGGCCGCCCGCAGGGCGGCCGGCTCGACCGCCAGCGTCTGCGCCGGGTTGCCGTGCCCGTAGAGCACGCCGGGGATCAATCCTTCTCTGCGCAGCCGCCGCGACGCCCTGGTCCCGTGGCTGTCGCGGTGCTGCACGACGAGCTTGACTTTCTCCATGATGGTCTCCTGCTAGAACAGCTGGTTGTCGCCGGCGAAGATCTCGCTCACCGACTTGTCTTCGAACACGTTCCTGATGGTCGCGGCCAGCGTGTCGGCCACGCTGAGGACCTTGATCTTCTCGTCCTCCGGGCCGAGCGCGATGTTCATAGTGTCGGTGACGACCACTTCCTTCACCGGCGACGTGCGGATGCGTTCGCACGCGGGATGGCTGAAGATGCCGTGCGTCGCCGTCACGTACACCTCGGCGGCGCCCCGGTCGTAGAGGGTGTCGACGGCGTTCGTGACCGAGCCGGCGGTGTCGATCATGTCGTCGACCACGATGGCGATCTTGTCCTGGACGTCGCCGATGAAGTGCATGGTCTCGGCGCGGTTGTGCTCCGGCCGCATCTTGGTGAGGACGGCGAGGCCGGCGCCGGGCAGGCGGTTGATGAAGCGCTTGGCCAGCTTGACGCCGCCGGCGTCGGCCGAGACGGCCACGATGCCCCGTCCGCCGAAGTCCTTGTAGCGGAAGTAGTCGGCGAGCATCGGCACCGCGGTCATGTGGTCGACGGGGATCTCGAAGAAGCCCTGGATCTGCCCCTGGTGGAGGTCCATGGTGAGGACGCGGTCGACGCCGGCCGCCTCCAGCAAGGTCGCCATGAGGCGCGCGGTGATGGGTTCGCGGGCGGCGCTCTTCTTGTCCTGCCGCGCGTACGGATAGTAGGGCACGACGGCGGTCACGCGGCGCGCCGACGCCAGCTTGGCGGCCTGGATCATGATGAGCAGCTCCATCACCTCTTCGTTGAGGTGCTGCGAGGGCGACTGCACGATGAAGAGATCGGTGCCGCGGATGTTCTCTTCGAAGCGCGCGTAGATCTCGCCGTTGGCGAACGTCTTGAGCAGGACGCTGCCGGGCGCCACGCCGAGCTTCTCGGCGATGCGCATCGCGAGAGCGGGGTTGCCTCGCCCTGCGACCAGCATCAAGCGCTTCTGCGTCATGATGCAGGCAGTGGTTTCAAGCACCGTGTCCCCTTCCGTGACCAGTCACACGACCGACAGAGGATATTACCAGAGGCGGCGCTTGGCTCCCGGCGACGGCCCGCCGGCCGCGGCCGGTCAGCCGTCGCCGGGCGGCTCGCCGCCCGGGGCGCCGCCCGGAGCAGCCGCCTGGGCGTCGCCGGCGGCGCTCTGTTCCCGGAGCCGCCGGGCGGCGCGGCGCTCGGCGTAGCCCTCGATGTTCTGCTGCCGGCCGCGGGCCACCCCGAGCGCGCCCGGCGGCACATCCTGCGTGATGATCGAACCGGCCGCGATCACGGCGCCGTCGCCGATGGTCACCGGCGCCACGAAGACCGTGTCGCTGCCCGTCCTCACGCCGTTCCCGATGGTCGTCGGGTGCTTCTCGAAGCCGTCGTAGTTCGCCGTGATGTTGCCGGCCGCGATGTTCGTTTCGCGGCCTATCACCGCGTCGCCCACGTAGCTCAGGTGCGGCACCTTGCTGCGCTCGCCGATGCGGCTGTTCTTTATCTCCACGAAGCTGCCGGCGTGGGCCCCCTCCGCGAGCACGGTGTTCGGGCGGATGCGGGCGAAGGGCCCGACGGAGCACCCCGAGCCGACGACACAGTCGAGGAGGTGCGAGCTGTCGACGCGGGCGCGGTCGCCGACGAAGACGTTGCGCAGGTACGACCGGGGACCGATCTCGCACGCGGCCCCGACGGTCGTGCGCCCGAGCAGGTGGGTGCCGGCCTGGATGACGGTGTCGCGCCCGATCTCGACGCCCCAGTCGACGTAGGTGGTCGCCGGATCCTCGATGGTCACCCCAGCCAGCATGAGGCGCTCGAGCAGACGGCGCCGCATGGCGGTGTTGACGGCCGCCAGCTCGACCCGCGAGTTGACGCCGAGGCAGAGCTCGGCGTCCTCCGCCTCGCAGGTCGCCACGGCCTCACCCGCACCGATCAACAGGTGGACCGCGTCGGTCAGGTAGAACTCGCCCTGGGCGTTGTGCGCCGAGAGGCCTGCGAGGGCGGTGCGCAGTGGAGCCGCGCGGAACACGTAGAGGCCGACGTTGATCTCGGCGACGGCGCGCTCGTCCGGCGTCGCGTCGCGATACTCGACGATACCCGTCACCCTGCCTTGCCCGTCGCGAACGACCCGGCCGTAGTGCGCGGGGTCGGCCAGCCGCACGGTGGTGAGCGTCGCGCCGGCGTCGGCCGCCCAGTGGCAGCCGGCGAGCTCGCGCACGAAGGCGGCGTCGACGAGCGGGACGTCGCCATACAGCACCATGACGTCACCGTCGAAGCCCGTCAGCGTCTCGAGGCCGGCGCGCACCGCGTCACCGGTGCCGCGGCGTTCCTGCTGGATGGCGCGCTCGCACCCCGGCGGCAGGACTTCCTCGACGGCGTCCTGCTCCGCGCCCGTCACCACGACGAGACGCTCGGGCGACAGGCTGAGCGCGGCGTCGACCACGTACGAGAGCATCGGCCGCCCGCAGACTTCGTGCAGCACCTTGGGCACATCGGACTTCATCCTGGTGCCGAGGCCGGCGGCCAGGATCACGACGGCGAGTGGCTCAGCGGAGGACGGTCTCTCGATCATCTGTCACCTGAGGTCGGGCTGGTGGCGTGAGCAGGGGCTGGCTGGGGCGGGAGGATTCGAACCTCCGGATGCCGGGACCAAAACCCGGTGCCTTACCACTTGGCTACGCCCCACCCTGTACCGCCTGCGCCGGGGCGCTTCCGCCGCCGCCGCGGCGGCCGCGGGCCGCCGCGCAGCGGCAGGTGATTGTACCACCCGGGAGGGGCCGCGAGGGGCGCGGCGGCACCGCCCCGGCGCCCCTCGCGGCCTTCTCCCAGGGGGTCAGGCCGCGCTCGTCCTCTCGGTGAAGACCACGCCCGAGGAGGCGGCAAGCTCGTCGAGGATCGGCGCGTACACGCTGGGGGACACCGGGAGCAGCACACCGCGATCGGCGATGCGCCCGTCGAGGACCATCGTCACAGCGATCGCCGCCGGCACCCCGACGGTGCGGGCGATGGCCGAGTCCCCGCCGGGATCGCCGTAGGCGATCAGGGTCGAGGTGATGCGTTCCCGTCGGCCCGGCCCATAGTCTCCGACGACCTCGTGCTGCATGACGCACATGTCGCGCTCGCCCTCCTCGAGCGGCAGAAGATGGAGCATGCGCGACGCAAGCGCGTCCAGCGGCGAGCGCGTCGGGAGCGCGCCCCAGGGGATCGGATCCGGGGCCGTCAGCCCGAGCCACTCCAGTCGCCGCATCGTGTCCGACCTCGGGTCGACCTCGAGGGTCGCGGCCACGCCGGCCACGATGTCCACGTCCTCCGGGACCCCGGCAAGCAGACGTGTCAGGTCGGCGTAGGTCGCCGGCGGGTGCTCCATCTCATCGAGGCCGAGGTACCCGAGGTCGGCGACCTTCTGCATCGTGTAGCTCCACCCCGGGTAGCGGAGCGTCGCCCGGAACATGTCGGTGACGCCCTCCAGGCCGTAGAGCGCGATGTACGGGATCGAGTCGCGGTTGAAGTAGGCCTCGAACTCGCCGAAGCCCTTGACGTCGACCGGCCAGTGCCGCGAGAAGAGCCGCTCGCCCGGCAGCGTCTGCTCGGCGGACTCCTCCAGGTAGCGGGCGCTGTTGCGGCTCGCCAGGATCACGCCCCGCGGGCTCCACGAGAACTTGTAGCCCCACGGGTTCGTGTCCGCTTCGGGCGCGGGTAGCGCGCCGCAGTAGGAGCGGAACGATGTGACGGTGCCGCCACGGCCCTGGACGCCGTGGATGAGGCGCAGCGCCGACATGTGGTCGATCCCAGGGTCGAGGCCGACCTCGTTGAGGAAGGTGAGGCCGGCGGCGCGCACCGGGCCGTCCAGGGCGCGCATCGCGTCGCTGATGTAGGAGGTGGTCACGAAGTGCTTGCCGGCGGCGAGCGCCATGCGGGCGACCTCGACGTGCATCGCGGGCGGGAGCAGGCTCACCGTCAGGTCGGCCTGCTCGACGAGCGCCCGCGTGCGCTCGAGGTCGCCCGCGTCAAGGGCCAACGCCGTGCCGTTCTCGTGACCCTCAAGTAGTGCTTGAGCCTTGGCGGCCGTGCGTGACGCCACCGTCACTGCGAGGCCGCCGCTCTCCAGCAGGTACCGCACCAGGGGACGCGAGACCATGCCCGCGCCGAGCACGAGGACCTTCTTCATAGGTTCACCTCCACGGCGCGCGCCAAGGGGGCGCCGGCGGGCAACCGCTCCGTCCTTTCGTCGAACGCCACGCCGATGCCCGCCAACTCCTCGAGGATTGGATCGAAGATGTGCGGCTTCACCGGCAGCACAAGCCCGGTGTCGCGAATGCGCCCGTCGAGGAGCATGCTCGCAGCGATGGCCGCGGGGGTGCCGACGGTGAGCGCCATCGAGGAGTCGCCCTCGGGGTCGCCGTAGGCGATCAGGGTGGCCGTGGAACGCTCGCGCTCGCCCGACGGGTACTCGGCCACGATCTCGTTGTGCAGCACCGAGAGGTCACGCTCGCCCGGTGCGAACATCATCGTCGCGAACATCCTGTTCGCCAGCGCCATGAGCGGCGTGTGCGCCTGGCCTTCGCGCCAGACGAGCGGCTCGTCACTCGTCAGGCCCAGCCAGACCAGGCGCTCGACGACCGACGACTTCACGTCCACGTCGAGCGCCTTCGCAAGACCGGCGACGAGGTCGCCGCCCTCCGGCAGGCCGGCGAGCCGGCGGGTGAGGGCGGCGTACGTCGCCGGCGTCCCGTCGAGAGGCGTCGTCGAGTTGTAGCCCAGCTGCTGAATCTTGCTCATGGTGAAGGCCCAGCCCGGATAGCGCAGCGTGGCGCGCACCAGGTCCCGCACGCCGTCCAGTCCGTAGATACCGACGTACGGCAGGCAGTTGCCGTTGAAGTGGGCCTCCAGCTCATCGAATCCCGGGATCCGCACCAGCCAGTGCTCCGCGAAGAGCTCCGTGTTGGGCACCGGCACCTCGCGCCCGTCGCGGAGATAACGGGCGTCGAACAGTGAGGCTTCCACAGCCCCGTTCGGGTTCCACGAGAACTTGTAGTCCCAGCAGTTGGTGTTCGTGTCCGGCGCCGGCAGACCGCCGCACAGCGAACGGCACGCGACGACCGTGCCGCCGCGGGCCTTCACCCTGACAACCATGCGCGAGATCGCCATATGGTCGAGACCGGGGTCGAGGCCGACCTCCGGCAGGAAGGCCACACCCGCGGCGCGGGCCTCGTCGGCGAGATCCTCCATCCCGGACTCGCCGCGCGGCGAGGCGCTCACCATGCTGCGACGCTTCGCCACTGCGAGCTTCGCGACCTCGGGCTCGAGCTCGGGCGGGAGGATGCTGACCACGAGGTCGCAGCCGTCCATGAGGGCGCCCACGGCGGCGAGGTCACGGGCGTCGAGAGCGAGGGACGAGCCTCTCGCGGCGCCCGCGACCAGCGCCGCCGCCCGAGCCCCGTCCACGTCGGTGACGGTCACGGCGAGGTCATCCTTGGCCAGCAGGTAGGCAACGAGGGGCCGGGCCACCATGCCCGCGCCCAGCACAAGCACCTTCTTCACAGGAAGCTCCTCAGGTAGCTGTAGTCGGGTGTCAGCTCTCCGTGATGCAGGATGAGCGCCCGCTTGAGCTCGACCGGAAGGTCGAGCTTCTCGTAGGGCGCGTCCATGTCCGCGGCCAGCAGGGCGGGCAGGAAGGTCGCCAACGTATGGCTGAACGCCTGCGACGCGTCGCGCGACAGCTCGCAGGGCAGGTTGCCGACGGCCAGCACAACCGGCCCCCTCCCCGCCACGCCGTCCGTCGCCTCGTCCGTCATCGGGTCCCAGACGTAGACGGGATCGTCCACGTGAGTCTCCTTGACGGTGAACTCGACCGAGCCATCGATGTCGCAGCTCACGTCGCCGATCACCGTGAGCCGTGGCCGGCCGGGGCCCTCCCAGAGGGCGCGCATTTCGTCCTTCGTGACGAGCCGGGGGTAGCGCTCCTCCCAATACACCGCGTTGACGAGCGCGGCGAGAGCCGGCAGGAAGCGGGCGAACGTGCCCCGATACCTCTCCGGCCGGCGGTAGTAGTCGTCCACGTCGAAGGGCGAAGGGCCGGCGACCATGTCCTCCTCGCGGAAGACGACCTTGTGGACCTGGCGGGCGTCCCCCGGGACGCCCGCCAGCGCCTCGAGGTCGTCCGGCGCGACAGTCACCGGCGCGAGCGCGTCGATTACCTCCTGCGCGCCCTGCGACACGCGGCCGTAACCGGTCACGCCGATGACGAACGGGCGCAGCTCCTCGGGCACCCCTTCCGCCTTGATCTGCCGCCCGCACTCGGTGACCGCCTCAAGCGCCGCGTCGACGCCGCCGTACGTGTGGGTCTGGGCGAGCGTGGCAAAGGGATTGGGCGACAGGCCCTCCCAGGCAAGGCGCCTGCCCAGCGCCCAAAGGGTGTCGACGGCGCCGGCGAGACCGGCGTAGCGCGAGAACGAGATCAGGCGCCGGTCGCGGTCGTCGGTGATGCGTTCGTAGTCGATGAGCTGGCAGCCGAGCTCCATCATGCGGCGCAGCATGGCCATGTTGTAGGGCTGCCCCTTGATGGTGTGCGAGAAGAAGACGTAGGTCTTGCCAGGCTCGAAGAAGTCCTTGGGGATCTCCTTGACGGCCAGGACGATCTCGCAGCCGCCGAGGTCCTCGTCGATGACCGCGCCGACGCCGGCGAAGTCGTCGTCGGTGAAGACCCGCTGCGGCGACGGCTGCACCGTGACGCTCATCTCGCACGCGCGCATCAGCGCGCCCAGATCGTCGGGGACGAGGGGCACGCGTGCCTCCCACGCGTCCTTGTCTTCCCGCCGTATACCGATGTTCCGCATCCACGCACCTCCGGGGTGATCTGCCTCAAAGGAAGCCAGGCCCTGACGGGCCGCGGCCGGGCCGGTCACGGTGGAGGGACGATGGTGTGCGTAGGTGACGTGCAGGCGCCCGCGGGGGGCGCGAATCGCTCAGATCCTGCGCGTGGGCCACACCGTCATCATGCTCCGGGACACGTGACAACCGACCAACTTCCGATCAGTCAGCTATCACACCCCCTTGGCAGGCATCGCTTTGGTGGAGCGATGCGGCGTGGCCTCGATCTGACGGCGTGAGCCTATCACGGAGGGGTCGCGGAGGGCACGGGGCGGCGAAGCGGCAGGCGGCGAGGCGGCGGCGACTGCCGGCGGCAGCCGCGCGGCACGCTGCTAGCGCGGCCTCGGCCGGCGGCGAGGGGGACTGCCGCGGCGCGCGGCGGGTCCACTGCGACGGTGACCGCCCGGGCGGCCGGCGCGGCCCGCGCCGTGTCCGGGGCCCGGCACGGCTGGCCCTTGGGAGCCGGCCGGCCCGTGGGGCGCAGCCGCGCCGGGGCGAAGCTTGCCGTGAGCGGCCGGCTGCAGGTCGCTGACGACGAAGGCCTGCACGGCGTGATCGCCATCGAGCAGGCGGGTCCGGGCGCGGCCGGCCCGGTCCTCATCGGCGAAGATCCCGAAGACGGCGGAACCGCTGCCCGTCATGGCGGCGATCATGGCCCCCGCCGCCGTCATCTCGTCCGTGAGCGCGCCCACCTGCGGCCGGCGCGCCACGACGCTCGCCTCGAGGTCGTTGGCCACCAGATCCGCGACATCGCGCACCGCGGCGGCCGTCGCGATGCGGCTGGAGAGCATGCGCGCACGGGGAGCGAACTCGGCGAGCGTGGGCTGCACGTCCTCGTCGCGCCACCCGTAGACCTCCCGCGTCGACAGGCCGAGGTCGGGAAGCGCGACGACCAGGTACAGGGGGCCGGGCAGGATCACGTCCTTGAGGAGCTGTCCGCGTCCCATCGCGAGCTGGGGGCCGGGCCACAGGAAGAAGGGCACGTCGGAGCCCACGGCGACGGCCACTTCGTGGCGCAGCCGCCAGGAGAGGTCGAGATCGTAGAGGCGCTCGAGGCCGACGAGCGTGGCAGCCGCGTCCGAGCTGCCGCCGCCGAGGCCGGCGCCGCTCGGGATCTGCTTGCGGATGTCGACGGCGACCTCGAACGGCCGCTCGAGGCGCGCCTCCAGCTCCCGCACGAGGCGCGCCGCCAGGTTCTGCTCGCCGGGGCAGACCTCGCACGTGACGGTCAGGCCGGCGCCCGGCGCCGGCGTCACCGTCACGACGTCCGCCAGTGTCACGGGAAGCTCGAGCGAGGCGATCTCGTGAAAGCCGTCGGCACGCAACGGCCCCACCAGCAGGGCGAGATTCACCTTCGCGGGCGCCGCGACGGTGACGCCGTCGCCGGCCGGGACGCCCGTCACGAAGACTTCCCGGAGGGCGCGACGGGCGGCAGCACGCCGAGGACGCGCGCGAACCGGACCCAGGCCGCCGGCGTGAGCTCCTCGGGCCTGGCGCCCGGGGTCACGCCGGTCGCGACGAGGGCGTCCCGTACTACGTCGCGCGCGTAGCCGAGGCCCGGCAACGACGTGCCGAGCTGCTTGCGGCGCTGTCCGAAGGCATGTCGCACGAGGCGGACCATCGCTGCGTAGTCTTCCCCGCCGAGCGCCTCGCCTTCCACCTCCCAGCGGCCGTCGCCGCCCCGAGGCCGGCGCACGAACGTGAGGAACGCCGACTCGACGTTCGGCCGGGGCCGAAAGGCGCTGCGCGGCACGGCACGGGCGCGTTCCGGCATGCAGGCGAGCTGCGTCAGCACCGAGACGGCCGCGTACGGCTTCGTGCCGGGCGAGGCAAAAAGCCTGTCGCCGAGCTCACGCTGGACCATGACGCCCCAGCGCCGCAACGTCGGCAGCTGGGCGATGGTGGTCATGACCACGGGGATGGCGACGTTGTAGGGCAGGTTGGCGACGAGCGCCGTCGGCGGCGGATCGAGCGTGACGAGGTCCATCCGAAGGGCGTCCCCGACGTGCAGCCGCAGGCGCGGATCGGCGGCGGCGAGCTCCTCGAGGCGCGGCAGGAAGCGGCGGTCGATCTCGACGGCGTGGACGGCCGCCGCCCGTTCGAGCAGCGGCCGGGTGAGCAGGCCGCCGGCGGGCCCGACCTCGAGCACGACGTCGTCGGGTCCCACGGCGGCCTGCTCCACGATCAGTCGCAGGACGTTCGCGTCGACGAGGTGGTTCTGGCCGTAGCGCCTCAGCGGACGCGGCCTTGGGGGCCGGCCTCGGTCTGCCGGCGGGGGCGCGTGTCTCTCGGCCATGCCGGCCGTCAGGCTCCCGCGCCGGCAGGCCTGCCCGGCTCCCCGGGCAGACGAAACGCGCGCCACGCGTTGGCGGTCGTCACGGCCGCTGTCTTCTGCGGCGTCCAGCCGCGCACCTCGGCCACGACGGCGGCCGTGGCCGCTACCCAGGCCGGCTGGTTCGGTTTGCCGCGGTGGGGCACCGGGCTGAGGTACGGAGCGTCCGTCTCGACGAGCAGCAGGTCCTCGCGGACGCGTGCGGCCGCGGCGCGCAGGTCGCCGGCGTTCTTGTACGTGACGTTGCCGGCGAACGACGCGAAATAGCCGCGCGCGTTGCACTCGTCGACGGAGGCCGGCAGCGAGAAGCAGTGCATGACGACCGTGAGGCCGCCCGCTTCCTCGGCCAACATCGCCAGCGTGTCCTCGGCGGCCTCCCGGGTGTGGACGACCAGCGTCAGCCCGGCGCGCCGCGCCAGCTCGATCTGCGCCGAGAAGGCGCGGCGCTGAGCGTCTCGTGGTGACGAGTCGTGGTAGTAGTCCAGGCCGCACTCCCCGACCGCGACGACCTTGGGATGGCCGGTCAGCTCCTCGAGTCCCGCGAGCAGACCGTCGTCGAGCGTGTGGGCCTCGTGGGGGTAGAGGCCGACGGCCGCGTGCACGCGCGCGTGGTGGTCCGCGAACGAGGCTGCCTGCGTCGACGAGGCCAAGTCGAAGCCGATGGCGACCACGGCCTCGAGCCCCGCCCGCCAAGCGGCGGCGAGGTCGTCCCCGGTGTTCTCGAGCAGCTCGAGGTGGCAGTGGGAGTCGACCAGCCCCAGGGCGGCCGGCGTGGTCCCGGAAGGGGTGCTCGTCACGGTCTCGTACAACCAGGCCTCACTTCGACGCAGCGGATCCCGGGTCAGGCGCCGCTTTCGATGCGCGGGAAGAGCGGCGGCCCGACTTCGACGGCGGCCGGCACAAGCACGTCCCACGCGGCGCGCTCCAGCCGCAGGTCGTCCTCGCCGGTGGCCTGCCCCAGACGGCGCAGGATCTCGACGGACGTCGCGGGGATGACCGGGTAGAGCGCCAGGGCGACGAGGCGCAGGCCGGCGGCGAGAGCGTGGAGTACGGCGTCGAGCCGCGCCGCCTGCGCCTCGTCCTTGGCGAGCTTCCAGGGCGCCTCTTCCTCGACCAGACGGTTCAGGCGGCGGACCTGGTCCCAGATGCGCTCGACGGCGGCCGTGACCTCGGCGGCGTCGTAGTGCGCGGCTGCGCCCCGCACCATCGCCTCGCCCTCGGCCGCCGCCGCAGCCAATGGTCCAGCCCCTGCCGGCACGGTCGGGATGGTCCCGCCGCGGTACTTGCCGATCATCGACGCCGTCCGGCTCAGCAGGTTGCCGAGATCGTTGGCGAGCTCGCCGTTGTAGCGCGCCTCGAGGCTCTCGAGGCTCACGTCGCCGTCGAGCCCCAGCGTCACCTCGCGCATCAGGTAGAAGCGGAAGGGATCGACGCCGTACTGGTCGATCACCGCGAACGGATCGAGGGTGTTGCCGCGCGTCTTGCTCATCTTCTCGCCACCCACCAGCAGGTACCCGTGGATGAGCTCGCTCTCGGGCAGCGCGTAGCCGGCGCTCATCAACAGGGCCGGCCAGATGACGGCGTGGAACTTGAGGATGTCCTTGGCCAGCAGGTGCATGGTCGCCGGCCAGAACTCCTCGAGAAGGTCCTCTCCAGGACTGGCGTAGGTCAGCGCCGAGACGTAGTTGATGAGCGCATCGACCCAGACGTAGATGACCTGGTCTGGGTCCCACGGCACCGGCACGCCCCAGGTGATGCTCGAGCGGCTGATCGAGATGTCGTCCAGACCCTGCTCGATGAACGAGAGCGCCTCGTTGTAACGGGAGCGCGGCTTGATCCAGTCCGGATGGGCGCGGAAGAAGTCGGCGACCTTGCCCTGATACTTCGAGAGCAGGAAGTAGTAGTTCTCCTCCTCGAGCCACACCGGTTCGATGTGGTGGATGGGGCACTTGCCGTCCTCGAGGTCCCGCTCGTAGTAGAAGCCCTCGCAGGCGGTGCAGTAGAGCCCGCCGTAGGTGCGCTTCTCGATGTCGCCTGCGTCCTGGATGCGCTGCACGAACTGCTGGACGAAGGCCTCGTGCTCCGGGTCGGTAGTGCGGATGAAGAAGTCGTTGCTGGCGCCGAGCCGCTCGGCGAGCTCGCGGAAGCGCGGCGCCAGTTCGTCGACGTGCTCGCGCGGGCTCAGGCCGCGCTCCTCGGCCGCCTGGGCGACCTTGTTGCCGTGCTCGTCCGTGCCCGTCAGGAAGAAGACGTCGTCACCCTTCTGACGGTGGTAGCGGGCGAGCACGTCGGCGGCCACGGTGCTGTAAGCGTGCCCGTGGTGGGGCTCGCCGTTCACGTAGTAGATGGGTGTCGTGATGTAGTAGCGCACGGGACGACGAGTGTACAACACGCGAGGCGCGGCAGGGCCTCTGCGAGGCTGCGCCGCGCCCCCCTCAGCCCTTCTTCCGCGCCTGCCGCGCCTTCGCGAGGCCGCCGTACGTGCCGAGGCGCTCGCCGAGCGACCAGTACTCGCCCTCCACGTACGCGATCGGGTGCAACGCCTTGATCTTGAGGCGCCCGCGGCTGTCGAGAAGCTCCTCGTCGTAGTGGACCGCGACGACCTCGCCGATGTAGAGGTCGTGCGTGCCCAGCGCCAGCTGGTGACGCACGACGCACTCGACGTTGATGGGGCACTCGGCGATCAGCGGTGCGCTCACCTTGCTGGCGGGCAGCGCCGTGAGGCCGAGGTCGGCGAACTTGTCGCGACCGCGGCCGGACGTGACGCCGGCCACGTCGACCTGCTCGAGCATGCCGGCGTCCGCGATGTTCACGACGAACGAGCGCTCGGCGTCGAGCAGTTCGTGCGAGTAGCGCGAAGGACGCACGGCGACGGTGAGCATCGGCGGCGACGAGCACGCGACCCCCGTCCACGCGATGGTCAGGAAGTTGCCCTGCGCGCCGCCCGCGACGCTGACGAGCACGGCCGGCGTCGGCAGCAGCACGGTCGCCGGCCTGCGTTCGATCTTCATCTCATCCCTCCGCCTCGGTGATCTGCGCGGCGCTCGCATATGGCGAGCGCTGCCGTCGTTCCGCTTGCGCGGTGATGCTAACCCAACGAGACACGTCCTCCCACGAGAGGCGTCTCCCGCCACGAGATGCGTCCTCCCCATAGTGCCGCCGTAACGAGATTCGTAGAATAGCGGCGACGAAAGGAGCGGGATGCGCGGCCACGGACTCGACGCCATCGATGCACGCATCATCACCCACCTGCAGGAAGACGGCCGCCGGCCGTACACACAGATCGCGAAGGACCTCGGGGTCTCGGAGGCGAGCGTGCGGCAACGCGTCGCTCGCCTGTTGCGGCGCAACGTCATCCAGATCGTCGCCGCCTCGAGCCCGCTCGACCTCGGCCTGCTCTCCGCGCAGATCCACGTGCGGGTCGCGGGGGACCAGCTCCAGGAGGCGGCGCGCCGCATCGCCGACCTGCCGGAGGTCGACTTCGTCGGCATCTGCGCGGGCCGCTACGACCTGACGGTCGGGGTCGTCTGCCGCGACCGCGAGGCGCTCTTCGAGCTGCTCGTCGACCGCATCCGCCCCATCCCCGGCATCCTCGAGACCGAGCTGCTGCTCATGCTCAAGGTGCTCAAAGACAACTACCAGTGGTCGCCCGTGCCCGACAGCCCGGGGGCCGGCTGAACGATGCAAACGGGCGCGCGGCGGCTGCCCGCCACGCGCCCTCCAGACAGGAGGCTACCCATGGCACAGTTCGACGGCCCCCGCGTCACGACCCCGCCCCCGGGTCCCGAGAGCGCCCGTCTGTTCAAGCGCGCCAAGGAGATCATGCTGGGCATCGCGCTCATCGGCGGCGACCCTCCCAGCCACTTCGTTTCGCGCTACCGCGACGGCTGGTTTCTCGAGGACGTCGACGGCAACCGCTACATCGACTGGCTGAGCGGCTGGGCGGCGGCGCCCCTCGGCGGCAACCATCCCGAGCTCGTCGAGGCCGCCCTCGTCGCGCTCAAGGAGTACGGCACCGAGTGCCTTTCCACGTTGAGCGTCTGGCACCACTTCGAGCTCGCCGAGAAGCTCATCGAGATCGCCCCGAAGCCGCTCACCAGAGTCGTCTACGACACCACCGGCAGCGAGGTCGTCGAGAACGCGGTCCGCATCATGCGCGAGGCCGCCGGACCGGGCCGCCCCTTCGTCATCACCTTCCTGGGCAGCTTCCACGGCGGCAACTACGGCACCGGCGCCATGGGGCCGCACAACGCGCACTACAACCACGCCATCGAGCCGTTCATGAGCGGCTGGATCAACGTCCCCTTCCCGACCTGCTATCGCTGCCCCTATCACCACGACAGCCGGTCCTGCGACATCGCCTGCCTCGACTACATCGAGGAGATGATCCTCAAGTACAAGGCGACGCCCGACAGCATCGCCGGCGTCGCCGTCGAGCTCATCCAGGGCGAGAACGGCATCCAGATCCCGCCGCCGGAGTGGCCGAAGCGGCTCTACGACCTGTGCCAGAAGTACGGCTGGATCTTCTACAACGACGAGGTCCAGGAGGGCATGGGACGCTGCGGCGAGTGGTTCCTGATCGACGAGTACCCGGGGGTCGAGGCCGAGCTGCTGTCGCTGGGCAAGGGCACGTCGGGCGGGCTGATCCCGATCTGCTACACGCTGGGCGCCGACCGCATGAGCGAGGCCGCGGGTCACCTCTACACGGGCGGCACCTTCGCCGGCTCGCCGGTGGGCTGTGCCGTCGGCATCAAGCTCATCGAGGTCATGAAGCGCGACAAGGTGCTGGAGAACGTCAAGGAACTCGAGCGTATCGCCAAGTCCAGGTTCGGCGCCATGAAGGACAAGTACGAAGTCGTCGGCGACGTGCGCGTCAAGGGCTGTTATCAGTGCCTCGAGTTCGTCGAGGACAAGGACACGAAGGCGCCGGCGCACGAGATCACGCGCGAGGTCGTCTACGCGATGGAGCGCCGCGGCGTCGTGCCGATCTACGAGCCGGCGTACAACTGGTTCCGCCCGACGCCGGCCCTCAACCAGCCGCCCGAGCTGTTCGCCCTGGGCTGCGATCTCGTTGAGGAGTCCATCGCCGAGGTCTCGCACAGGTATGGCAAGGGGGTCAAGTAGATGGGCAACGGTGAGATGCCGTTCGCGGGGATCGCGACCTTCCTCAAGGCGCCGCACATCGAGCAGCCCACGGCCGCCGACGGTGACGTGGCCGTCCTGGGCATCCCCTTCGACGAGGCGACGACGTCGCGCAGCGGCGCGCGCTTCGGACCGCGCGCCCTGCGCGACGTCTCGACCTTCTGGGCGTACCGCTCCGAGACAGAGCCGTACCTCGACGGGGAGCTCGGCCGCGCAACGGCGCGCGAGGTGCTGGGCGGCGTGCGGTTCGTCGACTGCGGCGACGTCGTGCTGGGTCCGACGCAGCCGCCCGACGAGCGCCACGCCGCGATTGTCGCGCGCCTGCAGCCTCTCATGGTGGCCGGCCTCTTCCCCGTCGTGCTCGGCGGAGACCACTCCGTGACCTATCCCTGCCTGCTCGCGCTGTACAACGCGCGCGGCGGGCGACCCTTCCAGCTCGTCCACTTCGACACCCACACCGACTATTGGGCCGAGGAGGGCGGCCAGCTCTACACGCACGGTAGCCCGATGATCCGCGCCCACGAGCGGGGGCTGCTGAGCGGCATCACGCAATACGGGATCCGGGGCCTCTACACCGCGTCGGCGGAGCTCGAGGCGATGGAAGGCAAGGGCGTGCGGGCCTTCTGGTGCGAGGGGGCGAAGCGGGCGCAGCCTGCGGAACTCATCGCCCACCTCGAACGAGGCGTCGATACGTACCTGACCTTCGACATCGACGTGCTCGACCCGGCCATCGCGCCGGCCACGGGTACACCCGAGCCGGGCGGGTTCAGCTACTACGAGGCGAAAGCGATCATCCGCGCGGTCTGCGCCCGCGTCAACGTGGTCGCCATGGACATGGTCGAGGTCGCGCCGGCATACGACGGACCCGGCCAGCTCACCGCGCTGCACGCCGACCGGCTGATCCTCGACGCCGTCGGCGCCGTGTTCCAGAAGAGAGCCGCGGGCCGCTGAGCCGGCAGGAGGCGGGAGCAAGCCGGGGGCGAATTCGGGTCAGCCGGGACAAGCCGGCGCGACCCGCCGGCGTTCGTCATCGTTGAGCGCGGCCGGCCGCGCTCGCCGGCACGCCGCCGGCGGCGAGCGTCAGCCTCTCAGGTGCCGGGCCAGGGTCGCGATGAACGCCGGCGTCGTGCCGCAGCACCCGCCGACTATGCCGGCGCCCCGCGCGGGGAACGCGGCGACGAGACCGGCGAAGTGCTCGGGCGTCTCGTCGTAGACGGTCTCGCCGTCCTGGAGGCTCGGCTGCCCGGCATTGGGCTGCGCGACGACCGGCCTGCCGGCCGCCTCGCGCAGCTCGTCGACGAGCTCCCCCATGGCGTCGGCCGTGATCTCGCAGTTGCAGCCGACCGTCGTCGCGCCCGCCTCCAGCAGCTGCTTCGCAGCCCTCTCGGGGTCGACCCCCATCATGGTGCGGTAGCCCCTGGGACCGGGCTTGTACGCCAGCGACGCGACCACCGGCAGGTCGGCGGAGGCGAGGCGCGCTCCTTCGACGGCGGCGGTCGCTTCGGCCAGGTCGTACATGGTCTCGATGTGGATGAGGTCGACGCCCCCTGCGACCAGCGAACGCGCCTGCTCGGCGAAGACATCGCGGAGCTCCTCCGGCTGCACGTCGCCCATCGGCGCGACGAAGTGCCCCGTCGCGCTCATGTCGCCGGCGACCAGGCGACCGGGGAACTCGGCGTCGCGCAGGGCGACCGCGAGCCGCGCGCCGGCCTCGTTGAGCTCGGCGGTACGGTCGCCCGAGCCGAACGCGTCCAGCTTCAGGCGCGAACCTCCGAAGGTGTTGGTCTGCACGATGTCTGAGCCCGCCGCGTAGTAGTCGCGGTGGATGGCGGCCACGTCGTGCGGCCGCGTGACGTTCCACTCCTCGGGCGGGCCGCCCGGCCTGAAGCCGCGCCGCATCAGCTCGGTGCCGTTGGCGCCGTCGAGCAGCAGAGTCTTCTTCTCGATGATGAGGGCGAGCAGGTCCACGGGCGCAGTGTATCAGCCGTGCCCCGGGCCGCCGGCGGCCGGCCCGGGGCTGCCGCCGGCCGCCACCTCACGCGCGATACGCTCGGCGTCGCGGCGCGGCAGGCCGAGGCAGACGTGCAGGGCGGCGGCGGCGTCGCGGCGCGACAGCCCGCGCGCGAGCAGGGACTCCGCCGCCCGCGTCGCCTGCCCGGCGTCGCGGGCGGCGCCGTCCTGCGCCGTCCCCAGATCGAGGACGAGCGTGATCTCGCCGCGCACGGCGCCCTCGGCCGGTGTCGCATCGGGTCCGGCGATCGGGAAGCGTCCGCTGAGCTCGAGGAGAGTGCCGCGCGCGACCTCTTCGTGCACCTTGGTGAGCTCGCGACACACCGCCGCGCGCGCCTCCGGCAGATAGGCCGCCAGCACAGCGAGGCTGTGCGCCAGCCGCTGGCCGGTGTCGAACGCGACCACGACACCTCCGCAGGCGCGCCACGACGACAGAGCGCGCTCGAGCTCCCTCGCGCGGCGCGGCAGATAGCCCACGAAGCGGAACCCCGTGTCGCCGGCCAAACCCGACAGCACCAGGGCGGTGACCACCGCGGACGGTCCCGGCAACACGGTGAGCGGCAACTCTTCGGAAACGGCTCGCGCCACGAGGCGGGCGCCGGGGTCGGACACGCCGGGCATGCCGGCGTCGGTCACGAGAGCTACCACCTGGCCGTCGCGCAGCCGCTGGAGCACCTGCTCCGTTCGCCGCGCCTCGTTGTGGGCGAAGAAGCTCGTCATCGGGGTGTGGATGTCGAAGTGCGCGAGCAGCTTGCGCGTGTGACGCGTGTCCTCGGCGGCGATCAGGTCGGCGGCGCGAAGGGCGTCGAGCACGCGAGGCGTGACGTCCCCCAGGTTGCCGATCGGTGTCGCGCAGACGAGGAGCATCTAGAGGAAGCGCTCGACCATGACGACGTCGTACGCGCGGCCGCCCATGACGGCCTGGCCGCGCGCCGTGCCCGCGACCGTGAAGCCGAGCGCCAGGTGGTAGGCGAGCGACTCCACGTTGTCGGCGCGGATGTCGGTGAAGACCTTGGTGAAGCCGCGCGGGCGGGCGGCGGCGAGGGTGTGCTCCCAGAGGGCGCGCCCCAGCCCTCGCCGTCGCCAGTCCGCGCGCACCCACGTGCCCATCTCGGCGACGTGCTGATGCGCCGGCATGCCGGCGGCGTACGGGACGAGGACCTGGGCGGCGACGATGGCGGGCATGGCCCGCCGCTCGCCGCCCCGACCGTCCCCGCCGCCGGCCTTCGTCGGGTGCGCGCTGCCTTCCGGGGAGACCTCGGCGACGTGGAAGCCGCCGCGCGCCGGGAGCCCCTCGAGAAAGGCCCGCTCCGCCGCGTCGGTGTAGTGGCCCATGAGCAGCACCGGCCTGCCCTCGGCGATGACCCCGTTCAGGAGAGCCGCCATCCCCGGCGCGTCGGCCGGAGAACCAAGTCTGATGCTGATGCCCTCGACCTCGTTCACGGCGCCATTCTCTCACGCCCCTGCGGCAGGGTGGCGACGCGATACACTGCCGACGTGTCTGGTCGCGAGCAAGCACCCGCGAATCTCGTGAAGCGTATCGTCCTCGGCGACAACCTGGACGTGCTCGCCGGCCTGCCCGACGCCTGCGCCAGGCTCGTCTACATCGACCCGCCCTTCAACACCGGTCGCGCACAGCGACGCACCAGCCTGCGCACGGTGCGCGACAAGGACGGCGACCGCACCGGCTTCAAAGGGGAGCGCTACCGGTCCGAGGTCCTCGGCACCAGCGCGTGGCACGATGCCTTCGACGACTATCTCAGCTTCCTGGCGCCGCGCCTCGCAGAGGCGCGGCGCATCCTCACCCTCGACGGCTCGCTCTTCTTCCACATCGATGCGCGCGAGGCCCACTACTGCAAGGTCCTGCTCGACGAGCTGTTCGGGCGCGAGAGCTTCCTCAACGAGATCGTCTGGGCCTACGACTACGGGGGACGGTCGCGGCGGCGCTGGCCGGCGAAGCACGACACCATCTTCTGGTACGCGCGGGACCCGGCCGACTACGTGTTCGACTACGAGGCGATCGACAGGATCCCGTATATGGCGCCGAACCTCGTCGGACCCGAGAAGGCGGCGCGCGGCAAGACGCCGACCGACGTGTGGTGGCAGACCATCGTCAGCCCCACCGGGCGCGAGAAGACCGGCTACCCGACGCAGAAGCCCGTCGCGCTCCTCGAGCGCATCGTGCGCGTGCACTCAGCCCCTGGCGACCTCGTGGTCGACTTCTTCGCCGGCAGCGGGACGACGGGCGAGGCCGCGGCCCGGCTGGGTCGAGGATACCTGCTCGTGGACGACAACCCGGAGGCCGTCAGGGTCATGGCCCGGCGGATGGCCTGGGACGAGCCGGAGCTCGTCGGCTGCGAGGGGCTGGAAGCGGCGGAGGACGGAGAGGGCGACTGATCGCTGTCGCGGGCCTCGCTCGGAGGAGCGGACAGACGACGGGGCCGGCCGCTCGGCGAGCGGCCGGCCCCGTAAGCCGTACGAGTTGTGACGGGTGTTATTCCGCGACGACGATGGCGTCGTTGGGGCACGACTCGACGCACGTCGCGCAGTCGTCGCACAGCTCGGGATCGATGACGTAGATCTCCTCACCCTCGGAGATCGCTTCGTTCGGACACTCGTCCACGCACGCGCCGCAGGCGAGACACTCCTCGGTGATCTTGTGGGCCATGTGGGTCTCCTGTGAGATTCCGGTTATGCGGAGCACAGGCGCCCCGCTGGACTTCTCATCCATTTACCAACAGGCCTGCGGGGAAGTCAAGACGGGCGTACGGCACAGGTCTTGACCTTGGTCAGGACGGGATGGACAAACGCCCCGCGCGGTACCGCCTAGCCCTGGAACAGCTCGGCGAGGGCGAGCGCCGCAGCGCCCATCACGCCGGCCTCCTCCCCGAACAGGGCCGGCACGATGCGCACCTGCTCGCGCTGGGGAGAGAGCGCGCGGCGCGCCACTACCCGGCGGGCCGGATCGAGCAGCAGGTCGCCGGAGCCGGCCGCCGCCCCGCCGATCACGACCAGCCGCGGGTTGAAGATGTTGACGAGGCTGGTGATCGCGGCGCCGAGGTGCTCGCCGGCGCGCGCGAGCACCTCGCGCGCGTCCGCGTCGCCCTCGACGGCGAGACTGCCCAGCAGCGCGCCGTCGACCGTCTGCCCCTGAGCGAGGGCGCGGCCCAGGGCCGAGGCGGGCTTCGCCCGGGCCTCGGCCAGCGCCGCCGCGCCCATGCCCCTGCCCGACGCGTACACCTCCAGGCAGCCGCGGTTGGGGCAGTTGGCGCCGAAACAGGCCGGACCATCCTCGTCGACGATGAGATGCCCCAGCTCGCCCCCGGCGCCGCTGAAGCCGCGCAACACCCGCCCGCCGGCGATGATGCCGCCGCCCACGCCGGTGCCAAGCGTGAGCATGACCATGTCGCTGACGCCGATGCCGGCGCCGAAGGTGTGCTCGCCGATCGCCGCCGCAGTCGCGTCGTTGTCGATCGCCACCGGCAGGCCGAAGCGCTCGGCGACGAGGTCGCGCAGCGGCACGTCGCTGAGCGGCAGGTTGACCGACTCGACGACCTTCCCGTGTACGAAATCGACCATCGACGGCGTGCCGATGCCGATGCCGTCCACGGACGCGCCCTCGACGACCTCCGCGAGCCGCCTCAGCAGTTCGTCCAGGCAGGCCGCCTCCGATCTCGTCTCCGTCGGCGCCAGGGTGCGCTTCAGCACCCGCAGCCCGACGGCCTGCCCGCCCCCGGCCCCGCTCGCTCCCGGCGGGGCGGCGCGGACCAGCGCGACCAGCGTCTTCGTGCCGCCGATATCGACGGCGACGAGCGTCCTGGGGGTCACGATCGGCATGCGTGTACACTAACAGCCGGAGGAATCGTCGGGCTGAAGGCGTAGCTGACAGTACTCGCGGGCGCCGCCCGACCCCCCGTCCCCCTCGTCCACGGGCGCAGCGGCGTGTGCGACGTGTGCGGGGCAGGATCGGTCCAGACGCAATGGGAAACGACAAGACAGACAAGCCGTACCGGACGTACCGTGGCGGCAGCGGCCGGCGCCGGGCGGTCGACGACGAGTTGGCCGGGCTCCGCCCGGCCGCTCGCGAGCCGCGCCCGGCGAGCCGTGAACCGGGGCGCGCGGCGTCCGAGCCGAACCGGCCGCCAATCGACGCCGGGCAAGGTCGGCCGGCCGGCACGCCGTACCGGCGCTACTCGGCGACGGAGACGCCGGCCGGCGCGCAGCGGCTGGCGCCGTCCGGCAGCCCTGTGGGCCGGGCGGCTACAACGGCCGCGACCGCCGCGGGCCGGCGCCGCTTCCGCTGGTGGTACATCCCGCTCGGGGTGCTGACCGCGTTCGTCGTGGCCGCGGTCGTCTTCATCGTCGTCATGTATCCCAGCTTCCGGCGCTTCGACGCCGAGGTCGACAAGAGCAACGCCCGCCTCCCCGCGTCGGCGAAGGCGCAGCTCTCCCCTGACGAGGGCATGCTGCTCCGCCATCCAACGAACATCCTCCTGCTCGGGACCGACAGCCGCGAGGGGGAGGTGGCGCGCTCCGACACCATCATGGTGATGCGCTTCGACCCCCGGTCGCACACCGTGAACCAGCTCTCCGTGCCCCGTGACACCCGGGTCGAAGTCGAAGGCCACGGCATCACCAAGATCAACGAGGCGATGTTCTACGGCGGCCCCGCGCTCGCCATCAAGACCGTCGAGCAGTACCTCGGCATCCCCATCAACCACGTCATGGTGATCAACTTCCAAGGCTTTCCGCGGGTCGTCAACGCGGTGGGCGGCGTGAGGATCTACGTGCCCAAGACCATCAGCACGACCGCAGGGGAGCAGGGGCGCGTCGTCACCTTCGAGAAGGGCTGGCGGCACATGGACGGCAAGCTGGCCATGCTGTACGTGCGCGTCCGCAAGGTCGACAGCGACTTCGAACGGGCCAAGCGGCAGCAGACCTTCGTGCGCGCGCTCGAGCAGAAGATCGCCCAGCCCGGCAACTTCACGAAGCTGCCCGAGATCGGTCGGCGCTTCATGAAGGGTGTCACCACCGACCTGACGACCTGGAAGCTGATGGAGCTCGGCTGGGTCAAGTGGCGCGCCGACGACAAGAAGAGCAAGCACTTCCTGCTCGCCGGTGCTCCCGCCTACATCGGCGGCGTGGCCTACGTCCTCCCGCCCACCGACGCCGTGAAGCGCCGCACGATCGAGAAGTTCCTCGGGCAGTAGCTAGGCGCACGCCCCGGACGCGACCTGCACGCATGGCGCGCGCAAGGCAGACCGGGGTCCGACGACCTAGTACTCGACGGCCACCAGAGCGAGGCCTCGCGCCGGGGCTGTCTGCCCCATCCGCTTTCGCTCGCCCGACGCCAAGCCCTCCGCGAACGCCTCGAGCGTGAGGCGCCCGCTGGCCGCGTCGACCATGGAGCCGACCGCGACGCGCACCATGTTGTGGAGGAAGCTCGTGGCGCGGATCTCGAAGACAAGCTCGGGCCAGAAGGCGGGCCGGGGTGGGTGAGCTGCGTGCGAGGACGCGCCGGCTTCGGGACCCGGCAGCCAGCGCGCCGACAGCACCTCGCGCACGCAGTGATGGTAGAGGTGCGCGGACGGCGTGAGGGCGGCGAAGTCGCGGCGGCCGGCGAGCAGCCCGGCCGCCGCGTCCAGCGCCGCCCTGTCGACCTGCCCGCGCACGTTCCACACGTAGGCGCGCTCGTGCACCGGCCGCACCTCGGACACCCAGAGCCGGTAGCGGTAGGTGCGGGACCGGGCGGCGCGCGCGTCGAAGCCGCCGGGGGCGGCGGCGACCGCAGCCACGGCGACCTCGCGCGGCAGCAGCGCGTTCAGCGTGAGCCGGAGCCGGCGCGGCTCGAGCGCCTTCGCCAGTGGCCCGGCTGCGTCGGAGGCGGGCACCGCGAACGAAGCCACCTGTGCCAGCGCGTGCACGCCGGCGTCGGTGCGGCCGGCGACGCGCAGCCGCACGGATCGCCGCAATGCGACCTGCAGGGCTTCCTCGAGCACGCCCTCGACTGTGGACTCGCCCGGCTGCCGGGCCCAGCCCTTGAAGGGCGTGCCCTCGTAGACGATGTCGAGCCGGTAGACGGCGCTGGGCGGGTCTGACGGGGTCGGCTTGCCGGAGTCCACAGCGAAGAGTCTAGACGACGCTGGCGAAGACGATGACGCCGGCCGTGACGGCGAGCAGGACGAAGTCGCCGGACCGGGCGCGCAGCGGGCGCAGCCTGGTGCGCGCCGCGCCCGGCGTGTAGCAGCGGGCCTCCATGGCCAGCGCGAGGTCGTCTGCCCGGCGGAAGCTCACCACGAAGAGCGGGACCAGAACGGGGACGAGCGCCCTGGCGCGCCGCACCGGGCCGCCCCGGGAGAAGTCCGCGCCCCTGGCGCGCTGCGCCCTCATGATGGTGTCGAGCTCCATGAGGAGCGTCGGGACGAAGCGCAGCGCGATGGTGACCATCAGCGCAAGCTCGTCGGAGGGCACGCGCAATCGGCGCAGGGGACGTCCGAGCCACGCGAGAGCGTCGGTCAGCGCCACCGGGGCCGTCGTCAGTGTCAGCACCGACCCGATCAGGATGAGGACGAGCAGGCGCACGCTGAGGAAGCCGGCCAGCCGGAGGCCCTCCACGGACAGCTCGAACGGGCCCAGGGTCGCGAACGGCTCGCCGGGAGCGAAGAGGACCTGGGCCAGGAAGGTCAGCCCTATCAGCCACAGGGCAGGCCTCAGGGCGCGCCAGAGCCACGAGCCGGGAACACCGGCGAGTGCGAACGCGAGTACGCCCGCAGCCGCGTACACCGCCAGCGCGGCGAACGAATCGCGCACGAACAACGCGATCGCCAGGGAGAGCACGGCGACGAACTTGGCGCGCGGGTCGGCGCGGTGCAGCCAGGAGTCGCCGGGATAGTACTGGCTGATCACGGCCTTCACGCCAGCGCCTCCGCGGCCTCGAGCAGCGTGTGCGGCGCCTCGGCCGCGACGCGGCCGAGGCGCCGCCACAGCTCGATCAGGAACGGCTGCGGCACGACAAGACCGTCGAGCGAGCCCGGCAGCCAGACACCGGACGCGACCAGCCGGCCCGCGTCGAGCACGAGCAGCCGGTCGCAGAGCGACCAGGCCGCGTCCACGTCGTGCGTCGCCAGTACGAGCGTCGTGCCGGCCGCGACGAGCCGTCTGAGCACCGCGGTGAGGTCCCGCCGGGCCGCGGGGTCGAGGCTCACGAACGGCTCGTCCAGCAACAGCAGGCGGGGACGCATGGCGAGCACGCCCGCCAGCGCGAGCCGTCGCTGCTCGCCGCCGGAGAGCGAGTAGGGATGGCGCTCGCCGAACTGTGCGGACGGCAGGTCGACGAGCTCGAGCGCCAGGTCAGCCGCCTCGGCGACGACGCTCGCGTCCCAGCCGAGCTGCCTCGGCCCGAAGGCGACGTCGTCGCGCGCGGTCGACGCGAAGAGCTGCAGCTCGGGACGCTGGAACACCAAGCCGATGCGCCGGCGAAGGTCCACGGTCGACCGGTCCTCAGGCCCGCGACCGTCGAGCCACACCTTGCCCTCGCCCGGCTCGTCCAGCCCCTTCAGCAGACCGAGCAGCGTCGACTTTCCCGCCCCGGAGGGTCCCAGCAGAGCGGTCGCGCAGCCAGGCTCAAGATCGAAGCTGACTCCGCTGAGGGCAGGCACGGGATCCCGGCCCTCCTCATAGGAGAAGGTCAGCTCGCGACACCGCACGGAGAGACCATCCTCATGAGGCGAGCCGGCTACCGCACCCGGCGACGTGCCCGCACTCGAGGCGGACTGGTCACCGCTGGACCCATCGGACGGCAGGCTTTCAGCCTCGGGGGGCTCTTCCGCGACCGGCAACCAGAGCTGCTCGCCCGCGCCCGCGCCGCGCGCCTCGAGCTCGACGGCGAGCTCCTCGCCGTCGAGCGGCAGGTGCCGCATCGCCCGGCCGCGCTCGACGAGCGCGACGCCCAGCGCGGCCGCCTGTGGCAGCCCGAGCCTCAGGCGGCGAACGAGCTCGAGCCGCCGGAAGAGCTCCACGGGAGGGCCGTCGAAGACCACCGCGCCTCCCTCGAGCGCAACGACCCGCTCCGCCAAGCGCAGCTCGTCCATCTCTTGAGTGACGAGCACGACGCTGAGGCCGTCTTCGCGCACGCGCGCGATGGCGTCGAGCACCTCGGCGCGACCCTGCGCGTCGAGCATCGCCGTCGGTTCGTCCAGTACCAGCAGACTCCTCGGGATGGCCAGGACGCCCGCCAGGGCGACCCGCTGCTGCTGTCCGCCGGACAGCAGGTGGGGCTCGCGACGGCGCAGCATCTCGAGATCGAGCGCGGCGAGCATCTCGTCGACGCGTGCGCCGATATCAGCGGCCGGCCATCCGAGGTTCTCGAGCCCGAAGGCGACGTCCTCCTCGACGTGCTGGGCGACGAGCTGGTTCTCGGGATCCTGGAAGAGGACGCCGGCGTCGCGCCGGGCGGCCAGGCGGCCGGCGTCGGTGAGCAGGTCGTGCCCGCAGACCGTGGCGGCGCGCCCCGCGGCGGGCTTAGCCAGCCCACCGAGCAGGCGCGCCAGCGTCGACTTGCCCGAGCCGTTCGGCCCGACGACCCCGACGAGCTCGCCCTCACTCACTTCGAAGTCGAGGCCCGCGAGCGCGTCGCTGGGCATGCCGGCGTACCGGAAGTGAAGCTTCTGCAGCGATACGAGGGCGCTCATCCGGCGAAGCTTACCCCACCCTTCGGACGAGCCCCGCGATGCAGCGGCTCGGGGTGCGGCGTGTGCAGCGGCGCACGAGCACCGGAGGCGGTCATCGACAAGGGGCCAGCGGCCAGGGGGGTGAACGGCGAGGGGGGCGGCGGCCCTCCGGGCCGCCGCCCCCCTCGCTCACACTCAGCGCCGCGCGGGCGGGCTCGCGGACTGCTCGTCCGCGCCCGCCGCGAGGGCTACACCAGCTCCAGATAGACCTGCTCGGCGCCGTCGCCCTGGCGCGGGCCGAGCTTCACGATGCGCGTGTAGCCGCCGTTGCGCGACCCGTAGCGCGGGCCTACGTCGCTGAAGAGCTTGTAGACGATCTTCTTGTTACGCAGCAGCGAGACGGCCTGCCGCCGCGCATGCAAGTCGTTGCGCTTGCCCAGCGTGATCGCCTGCTCGACGACGCCACGCACCTCTTTGGCGCGCGCCTCGCCGGTCTTGATCTTCTCGTGCTCGAGCAGCTGGCATGCCAGCCCCGCGAGCATGGCGCTCCGGTGGGCGGGCGTCATGTTGAACTTACGGCCGGACTTCTGATGTCGCATTACTCGTCACCCCGCAGAGCGAGCCCGCGCTCGGCCAGCTTCTCCTTGACCTCGTCGATGCTCTTCTTGCCGAAGTTCGGGATGTTGAGCAGCTCGGCCTCGGTCTTCGAGACGAGGTCGCCGACGGTCTGGATGCCCTCGCGCTTCAGGCAGTTGTACGAGCGCACACCCAGCTCGAGCTCCTCGATGAGCACGTCGTCCATGCCGCCCTGCGCCGGGCCGGCGCCGTTGCCACCCATGTCGAGCAGCCCGCCCTCACCGCTGGTCCGCGTGCGGTCCGGGTCGGTGAAGATCGTCATGCGGTCGACGAGGATCTCCGCGGCTTGCCGCAAAGCCTCGTCCGGATTGAGAGCGCCGTTCGTCGTGATGTCGAGGATGAGCTTGTCGTAGTCGGTGCGCTGCCCGACGCGCGCACTCTCGACGTGGTACGCCACGCGCTTGATCGGGCTGAAGATGGAGTCGATCGGGATGTCGCCGATCGCCATGTCTGGTGTCTTGTTGCCGTCGGCCGGAACATACCCCGTGCCGCGACGGATGGTGAGCTGCATCTCGAGCCTGCCGCCGTCGGCCAGCGTCGCGATATGGTGGTCCGGGTTGAGGACCTCGAGCTCGGCCGGGATGTCGATGTCGGCCGCCACCACCTTGCCCGGCTTGTCTTTCGCGAGCCGGACCTGTACCTCGTCGATCTCGCCATGCAGGCGACACACGAGACCCTTGAGGTTGAGGATGATGTCGGTGACGTCCTCCTTGACGCCCTTCACCGTGGTGAACTCATGGGCGACACCCTCGATCTTGACGGAGCTGACGGCAGCCCCTTCGAGTGAGGACAGGAGCACCCGCCGGAGCGCGTTGCCGAAGGTATGCCCGAAACCGCGGTCGAGCGGCTCGACCTCGAAGCGTGCCCGGTTGTTGGCGAGCTGCTCACGCGTGATGTTGGGCATCTGGAACTGAAGCAACTGGCCTCCTGTTGGGTCGTCGCCGCCGGTAAGTGGCTGCAGCGATTACTTCGAGTAAAGCTCGACGATGAGCTGTTCCTGAACGGGCGTGTCGATCTCGTCACGCTCAGGGGCGCGCAGGATCTTGCCGGTCAGGTTGTCGTGGTCGGCGAGGAGCCACGGCGCGACCGACGAGGTGAGGTCGGTCGCGGCGCGCACCGTCTCGACGGCCTTGCTGTCGGGCCGCAGGGATACCACGTCGTCCGGCTTGAGTTGGTACGACGGGATGTCCACCTTCTTGCCGTTCACGAAGAAGTGCGCGTGCCGCACCAGCTGGCGCGACTGGCGCCGCGAGGCGCCGAAACCGAGGCGATACACCACGTTGTCGAGCCGGAGCTCGAGCATGCGCAGCAGGTTCTCGCCGGTGATGCCCTGCCTGCGGCTCGCCTCTTCGTAGTAGTGATGGAACTGCTTCTCGAGCAGCTGGTAGTACCGCCGTGCCTTCTGCTTCTCGCGCAGCTGCAGGAGGTACTCGGACTGCTTGATCCGGCCTCGGCCGTGCTCGCCGGGGGCGTACGAACGGCGCTCGACCGAGCACTTGTCGGTAAGGCAGCGGTCACCCTTGAGGAAGAGCTTCTCCCCCTCGCGGCGGCACTGCTTACACTGCGGTGATGTGTCTCTCGCCACGGTCCTCTACCTTCCTAGACCCGGCGGCGCTTGCGCTGGCGGCAGCCGTTGTGCGGCACCGGAGTGACGTCCTTCACGCCCATGATCTCGAGCCCGGCAGCCTGCAGCGACCGTACCGCGGTCTCGCGTCCCGAACCCGGGCCGCGAACGAAGACCTCGACCTTCTGCAGGCCGTGCTCCATGCCCTTCTTGGCACAGGAGTCGGCCGTCACCTGGGCGGCGTACGGCGTGCTCTTGCGGGAGCCCTTGAAGCCGACGGAGCCGGCGCTCTCCCACGCGATGACGTTGCCTTCCTTGTCGGTCAGCGTCACCAGGGTGTTGTTGAACGATGTCTTGATATGCGCCTGGCCCACGGCGATGTTCTTGCGGACCTTGCGGCGCTGTCGTCCCTTGGCTCTCTGCGGCTTAGCCACTCGCTACTCCTTGGGCTGCTGGTCGCGGTCGCCCGTCAGGCTTTCTTGCGCCGGGCGCCCACGGTCTTCTTGGGGCCCTTGCGCGTGCGCGCGTTGGTCTTCGTGCGCTGTCCGTCAACGGGCATGCCGCGACGGTGGCGGATGCCCTTGTAGCAGCCGATGTCCATCAGCCGCTTGATGTTCTGCGAGCGCTCGCGGCGGAGGTCGCCCTCGACGGTCACCTCGCGGTCGATGGCCTCACGCAGGCGGATGATCTCCTCCTCCGTGAGGTCACGGACCTTCGTGTCGGGGTCGATGCCGACCCCGCCGAGCACCTTGTTGGACGTAGAGCGGCCCACGCCGTAGATGTAGGTGAGACCGATCTCGACCCGCTTCTGCGGCGGGATGTTGACGCCCGCGATACGTGCCATTGACTACCCCTGCCTCTGCCGGTGGCGCGGGTTAGAGCAGATCACCTGCACCGTCCCGTGACGGCGGATGATCTTGCACTTCTCGCACATCGGCTTGACTGACGCTCTGACCTTCATGGATACCCTCGCTCCTGCACACGGCGACGGCCGCCGCGTTCGCCTTTAATGGTGACCGGCGGCCGTTACTTGAACCGGTACGTGATCCGTCCCCTGGTCAAGTCGTACGGCGACAGTTCCACCTTGACGCGATCTCCCGGGAGGATGCGGATGTAGTTCATGCGCATCTTGCCCGAGATGTGGGCGAGGACCTCGTGGTTGTTGTCGAGATGCACCCGGAACATCGTGTTCGGGAGGGCCTCGACTACCTCGCCTTCGATCTCGATGGCTTCTTCTTTGTTCGCCATACTCCCCTTGCGCAGGTTCACGGACAGCGGCCTGACATGATACCACAAACGCTTTTCCTCAGTCGAGGCAAGTCGTTCGCGTGTCTGAGCCGTCCCCTCGTGTCAGCCGCGCACCCCTCCTCGCTGCTCTGACGGCCGGCGCGTGAGTACGCGCGGGCCCTTGTCGGTCACGGCGACGGTGTGCTCGAAATGAGCCGAAAGCGAACCGTCGCTCGTCGAGATCGCCCAGCCGTCGTCGCCCATCACGACGTCGTAGCTGCCGGCGTTGACCATCGGCTCGATGGCAAGGACCATGCCCTCCTCGAGCCGCGGCCCCCGGCCGGCCGGGCCGTAGTTCGGGACCTGCGGGTCCTCGTGCATCGCGCGTCCCACGCCGTGGCCGACGAGGGAGCGGACGACGCTGTAGCCCGCCGCCTCGACGACCTCCTGGACGGCGTGCGAGACGTCGCCGAGGCGGCGCCCCGCATGGCACTCGGCGAGCCCCGCCTCGAGCGACTCACGCGTCGCGTCGAGCAGGCGCAGGGACTCGGCCGGCACGGTGCCCACGGGCACCGTCAGGGCCGAGTCCGCAACGTAGCCCTCGAGCGTGACGCCGACGTCGAGGCTCAGAACGTCACCGTCCGCCACCTTGTACGAGCCCGGGATGCCGTGGACGACCATGTCGTTGGGCGACGCGCAGATCGACGCCGGGAAGCCGCGATACCCGAGAAAGGTCGGCACGCCGCCGCCTTCGCGGATGAAACGCTCGGCGAGCGCGTCCAGCTGCGCCGTCGTCACGCCCGCCGCCGTCTCGGCGGCGAGCATGTCGAGGCACTCGCCCAGCACCCGGCCGGCGGCCGCGATGCGCGCGACCTCAGCTGCCGACTTGCGGACGATCACGGGCGGCGTCCAGCATGCGGCGCACCTCGGCGAAGACCTCGTCCGGCAGCTTGCCGCCGCCGTAAGCCTCGCCGAGCACGCCCTTCTGGCGGTAGTAGTCGACCAAGGGCTCAGTCTGGTCGCGATACACGGCCAGGCGGTTCCGCACCGTCTCTTCGTTGTCGTCGGCGCGCTGCGTCAGGGCCCCGCCGCACACGTCGCAGACCCCCGCCACCTTGGGCGGGTCAAAGTGCACGTTGTAGAGCTTGCCGCAGTCGCCACACGAACGCCGCCCGGAGATGCGCCGGACGAGCTCGTCCTCGGGCACGTCGATGAGGACGACCTGGGTGACGGCGCGCCCGGCCACGGCGAGCATCTCGTCGAGGCGGCGCGCCTGTTCCAGGGTGCGCGGGAAGCCGTCGAGCAGGAAGCCCGCGGCGGTGTCGGCCTCGGCGAGGCGGTCCCGAACGACGCCGATCACGACCTCGTCGGGCACCAGCTCGCCGGCCTTCATGTACCTCTGGGCGGCGAGCCCCATCTCGGTCCCGTGCGCCGCTGCGTCGCGCAGCATCTCGCCCGTGGAGACATGCGGCAGCCCGTAGGCCGTCACGATACGCTCGGCCTGGGTGCCCTTGCCGGCCCCCGGACCACCGAGCAGGATCACGTTCAGTTCGCCCATCGCAGTCTCAGCGCAGCCCGGAGGCTACTTGAGGAAGCCCTCGTAGTGCCGCATGAGAAGCTGCGCCTCCATCTGCCGCATGGTGTCGAGCGCCACGCCGACCACGATCAGTAGCGAGGTGCCGCCGAAGTAGAAGGGCAGATCCATGAAGCGATAGAGGAACCACGGCAGCACGGCGACCGCCGCGAGGAAGAGCGCCCCGGGGAAGGTCAGGCGAGTCAGGATCCTGTCGAGGAACTCCGCCGTGGGACGGCCGGGGCGCACCCCCGGCACGAACCCGCCGTACTTCTTGAGGTTGTCGGCCTGGTCGATGGGGTTGAACGTCACGGCCGTGTAAAAGTAGGTGAACAGGATGATCAGCAGCGCCTCGCCGATCAGGTAGGCGAAGCTGCTCGGGCTCAGTGAGTCGGCGATCCACTTGGTCGGCCCGGCCGGGACGAACTGCGCGAACGTCGCAGGGATCAGCATGACCGATGAGGCGAAGATGACAGGGATCACGCCTGCCATGTTGACCTTGAGCGGGATGAACGTGCTCGTGCCCCCCATCATGCGCCGCCCCACGACACGCTTCGCATATTGCACCGGGATGCGGCGCTCCCCGGTCGTGATCCAGATGACCGCAACGATGACGGCCAGTCCGATCAGCACGAAGAGGACGACGGAGACGATCGACTGGCTGAAGAGCTTGGTCGTCCCGCTCGGTATGCGCGACACGATGCTGATGAAGATCATGATCGACATGCCGTTGCCGATACCGCGCGCCGTGATGAGCTCGCCGAGCCACATGACGGCGGTCGCGCCGGCCACCAGAGTGACCACGATGAGCGTGCCTCGCCACCACGTAAGGTTGGGCAGCGCGTTGTACGAGCGGAAGAGGAAGACGTAGCCGACCGACTGGACGACCGCCAGGGCCACGGTCAGCCAGCGGGTGTACTTGGTGATGACCTTCTGTCCCTGCTCGCCTTCCTTGGCCAGCTCTTCGAGCTTGGGGATCACCACGGTGAGCAGCTGCAGGATGATCGACGCGGTGATGTAGGGCATGATGCCCAGCGCGAACACGGCGACGCGCGCCAGCGCGCCGCCCGAGAACAGGTCGAGGAAGCCGACGACGCCGGCGGCGCCGCTCTTGAAGAACTCTTCGAGCGCCTGAATGTCGATGCCCGGCACCGGGACGTAGCACCCGAAGCGATAGATCGCCACCATCGCAGCGGTGAAGAGCAGCTTGCTGCGCAGCTCCGGGATCTTCCAGGAGTTCGCGAGCGACTGCCAGAGCTTGTTGTTCACAGCCTGGCCTCCCCGGGGGACGTCAGAGCGGGACGGCCTTGCCGCCGGCCGCCTCGATCTTGGCGACCGCACTCTGCGAGAACAGATGGACGCGCACGGTGAGCGCCTTCTCGAGCTCGCCGCCCCCAAGCACCTTGATCGGGGTGCGCGTGTTCTTGACGATACCCTTCTCGACCAGCGTCTCGGGCGTCACCTCGGCGCCCGCCTCGAAGGCGGCGGCCAGGCGGCCGACGTTGACCGGCACAGCATAGGTACGGAACGGGCCGATGGGCATGCTCTTCTTCATGTGCGGGCCGCGCAGCTTACCGAGCCGCATGTAGAGCGGCATCTGCCCGCCCTCGTAGCCGGGGCGCACGCCGCCGCCGGAGCGGGCGTTCGAGCCCTTGTGGCCCTTGCCGCTGGTCTTGCCCTGGCCGGTGCCCTTGCCGCGGCCGAGGCGCTTCGTGTTCTTGGTCGAACCGGGGTTCGGGCGCAGATTGTGGAGTCCGAGTTCTGTCATGTCACGACTTCTCGCTCGTCTCGCGCACCTCGACGAGGAACGCGACCTTCTTCACCATGCCGCGGATCACGGGGGTGTCCTCGTGGACCACGGTATGACCGATCCGCTTGAGGCCGAGCGCGCGCAGCGTGCCGCGGTGCGCCGGCAGGCGGCCGATGCCGCTCTTCACCTGGGTGATCTCGAGCTGGGCGGGCACCGCGATCAGGCCTCCCCGGCCTTCGCCGGATCCTCGGTCGGAGCCTCACGGCCGAACACCTGGGCGATGGAGATGCCGCGCAGGCGCGCCACGCCCTCCGGGGTCTTCAGGGACTGAAGGCCCTGGACGGTGGCGCGCACCAGGTTGATCGGGTTGGTCGTGCCGCCCAGGGACTTCGTGAGGATGTCGCGCACGCCGGCCAGCTCGAGCACGGCGCGCACACCGCCGGCGGCGATGACGCCGGTGCCGGGGGCGGCCGGCTTGAGCAGGACGCGCGCGGCACCGTACTCGCCGGTGATCTGGTGCGTGATGGTCGTCTTGTACTGCGGGACCTTGAAGAGGTTCTTCTTCGCGTCCTCGATCGCCTTCTGGATGGCCAGCGGCACTTCGCGCGCCTTGCCGTAACCCGCGCCCACGTGGCCGTTCTCGTCGCCCACGACGACCAGCGCCGTGAACGAGAAGCGACGGCCGCCCTTCACGACCTTGGCCACGCGGTTGATGTCGACCACGCGCTCCTTGAGCTCGCTGCCCTCGTTGAATGCTCCTCGAGCCACGATGCCTCTCTTCTCCTCGGTCAGAAGACCAGGCCGCTTGCGCGCGCGCCCTCGGCGAGCGCCTTCACGCGACCGTGGTACAGATAGCCGGAGCGGTCGAACACGACCCGCTCGATGCCTTTCGCTTTCGCCCGCCCGGCCAGCAACTCGCCGACCTTGCGCGCGACTCCGCTCTTGTCGAGCCCGGCGCCGTCGACCTCGGCCGACCGCGCCGCCGTCAGGGTGGCGCCGGTCGCGTCGTCCACGAGCTGGGCGTAGATGCCCTTGTTCGAGCGGAAGACGGCGAGGCGCGGGCGCTCGACGCTGCCGGCCACCTTGGCGCGGATGCGCCTCTTGCGCCGGGCGCGGGCTTCTCTGATGCTTGGTGCACTCATCGCTTCGCTGTTCCTTCAGTCGTCACGTCAGGCGCGCTTGCCGACCTTGCGCTGCACGTACTCGCCGGCGTAGCGGATGCCCTTGCCCTTGTACGGTTCCGGCGGCCGCAGGCGGCGCAGCTTCGCGGCGACCTCGCCGACCACCTGCTTGTCGATGCCCTTCACCAGCACGACGGTGGCCTGCGGCGTCTCGAACTGGACGTTCTCGGGCGGCTCGACGACCACGGGGTGGCTATAACCGACGTTGAGCTCGAGGGAGGTGCCCTTGAGCGTCGCGCGGTAGCCCACGCCGACGATCTCGAGCCGCTTCTCGAACCCGTTCGTCACGCCTTCGACCATGTTGGCGATCAAGGTGCGCGTGAGGCCGTGGAGCGAGCGGTGCTGGCTGCTCTCCGTCGGCCGCGTGACCGTGATCACGCCGTCGCTCATGGTCACGTCGACCTCACGGGGTACGCGCTGCGCAAGCTCGCCCTTCGGGCCTTTGACCGTCACCAGGCCGTGGTCGTAGCCGAAATCGACCCCGGCGGGCAGCGGTATGGGTGCTCTTCCGATCCTCGACATCAGACGTCCTTACCAGATAAAGCAGACGACTTCGCCGCCCACACCGAGCTTGCCGGCCTCCGCGCTCGTGACGAGCCCGCGAGAGGTCGAGATGATGGCCGTGCCGAGGCCGCCGAGGACCTTCGGCAGGCCGTCCTTGCGCGCGTAGATGCGACGCCCGGGCTTGGAGACGCGCTTGATGCCCGAGATCACCCGCTCGCGGTTCTTGCCGTACTTGAGGTCGATCAGGATCACGTCGCCGTGCTCGGCAGGCTTGACCTCGAACTTCTCGATGTAGCCCTGCTCAGCCAGGATGCGCGCGATGTCGCGCTTCATGCGCGACGAGGGGATCTCGACCTGCGAATGGCGGGCCGAACTCGCGTTGCGCACGCGCGTCAGCATGTCGGCGATGGGGTCGGTCATAGACATTGTCCGTCGCCTCCTTACCAGCTGGCCTTGGTCAGGCCGGGGATGACGCCCTGATGGGCGAGCTCGCGCAAGCAGATGCGGCAGACGCCGAACTTGCGGTAGTACGCCCGGGGGCGGCCGCACCGGGCGCAGCGATGGTACTCGCGCGTCTGGAACCGCTGCTTACGTCCGGCCTTCACCACGAGGGATGTCTTCGCCATGCTTCAGCTGCTCCTAGTTGGTCTGGAAGGGCATGCCCAGCCTGCTCAGCAGGGCGCGGCCTTCCTCGTCGGTCCTGGCTGTCGTCGCGATGACGATGTTCAGGCCGCGGAACTGTTCCACGGAGTCGTAGTCGATCTCCGGGAAGATGGTCTGCTCCCGCACGCCCATCGCAAAGTTGCCGCGCCCGTCGAACTGGTCCGGGTCGATGCCCCGGAAGTCGCGGATACGGGGCAGCGCGATCGAGACGAGCCGGTCGATCATCTCGTACATACGGTCGCCACGCAGCGTGACGGCACAGCCGATGGCCATGCCCTCGCGCAGCTTGAACCCGGCGATGGACTTGCGGGCGCGGGTGATCTTGGGCCGCTGGCCGGCAATCAAAGCGAGTTCCTCGACGGCGTCGTCGAGGAGCTTGGCGTTGGTCTTGGCCTCGCCTACGCCCATGTTGAGCGTCACCTTGCTCACGCGCGGCACTTCCATCACGTTGCGGTAGCCGAACTCCTCCATGAGCTCGGGCACGACCTCTTTGAAATACTTGTCCTTGAGTCTGGCCATCACTTGCCCATGTCCTTGCCGCAGTTGGCATGGCGGCAGACGCGAACCTTGCCGCCGTCGTCGGTGATGCGGTAGCCGACCCTGGTCGGCTGCCCGCACGCCGGACAGACCAGCATCACGTTCGACACGTCGATCGGCGCCTCGCGCTCGATCACGCCGCCCTGCGGGTTCTTCTTCGGGTTTGGCTTGGTGTGCTTCTTCATCATGTTGAGCCGCTCGATGACGACCTTGCCGGCCGCCACGTCGACGCGCAGCACCTTGCCGGTCTTGCCGGCCTCCTTGCCGCTGACGATCCGTACCTGGTCGCCCTTCCTGATCTTCAGTTTGCTGCTCATCTCTGCCTTACTCCTCGCCGCCTGACGGCTAGAGCACCTCGGGCGCGAGGGACACGATCTTCATGAAGTTCCGCTCGCGGAGCTCGCGCGCCACGGGGCCGAAGATGCGCGTGCCGCGCGGGTTGCCCTGGTTGTCGATGAGGACGGCGGCGTTCTCATCGAAGGCGATGTAGGTGCCGTCCTTGCGACCGAACTCCTTCTTGGTGCGCACCACCACGGCGCGCACGACTTCGCCCTTCTTGACGCTGCCGCCCGGGGTCGCCTGCTTCACAGTGCCCACGATGATGTCGCCCACCGTAGCGTAGCGGCGGCGCGAGCCGCCGCGGATCCTGATGCACAGGATCTCACGGGCGCCCGTGTTGTCGGCTACCCTCAGCCTCGACTCGACCTGGATCATCTGCCGTCCTCTGCCTGCTCTCGACTCACTTGGCCTTCTCGAGGATCTCGAGCAGGCGCCAGCGCTTGGAGGCGCTCAGCGGGCGCGTTTCCACGACGCGCACGAGATCGCCGACACCGGCGCTGTTCTGTTCGTCGTGGGCGTGCAGCTTGCTCGAGCGGCGCACGACCTTGCCGTAGCGCTCGTGCTTCTGCACCGTGTCGATGCGCACCACGATCGTCTTGTCCATGGCGTCGCTCACCACGACGCCGCGGCGCTCCTTGCGGCCCGGCACGGCGGCCGGAGCCGGACGGCTCGCCTTGGCCTTCGCCCTGGCAGCCGAGACCTTCTTCGCCGGCGCCTTGGGCGCCGCGGCCTTGGCGGCCGGCTTCTTGGCGGCCGGCTTCTTGGCGGCGGCCTTCGCGGCCGCCGCCGTCTTCTTGGCGGCCGGCTTCTTCGCGGCCGTCTTGCGCGCGGCCGTGGCCTTCTTGGCCGGGGTCGAGGCCGTTCTGCTCGTCTCTGTCTTCTTCTTCTCTGGCATCAGCCTTCACCACCGGCTGCCGCGGCCCGTTCGCGCTCTGCCCGGATGGTCAGCAGGCGCGCGATCTCGCGACGCGTCAGGTTGAGTTTGTGCGGGTCGTCGAGCTGCCCCGTGGCGTGCTGGAAGCGCAGGTTGAAGAGCTCGCGGCGCGTGTCGCGCAGGCGCAACGAGATCTCGTCATCGGAAAGCTCGCGGGCTTCTCTAGCCTTCAAAGAGACTCCCCTCCCTCGCCACGAATTTGCACTTGATGGGCAGCTTGTGCATCGCCAGGCGTATGGCCTCGCGGGCCACGGGCTCGCTCACGCCGGCCACCTCGAACATGACCTTGCCGGGCTTCACGACGGCGACCCACGACTCGGGTGAGCCCTTGCCGCCGCCCATGCGCGTCTCGGCCGCCTTGCGCGTGACCGGCTTGTGCGGGAACACGTTGATCCACACCTTGCCGCCGCGCTTCATGTAGCGGGTCATCGCGACACGGGCGGCCTCGATCTGCCGGTTGGTCACCCAGCCGGGCTCGAGCGCCTTCAGGCCGAACTGGCCGAACTCGACGTCTGTACCGCCCTTGGCGGCGCCGGCCATACGGCCGCGCTGCTGCTTGCGGTGCTTGACTCTCTTGGGAAGAAGCATCTGTTACCTCTGCTCTGCTCAGGCCTCCGAGCCTGACTCGGTCTCGGGCGCCGGAGCCGTCTGCGCCGGCTTCTCGGGGCGCGTCACGGGCTTGGTGCCGCGGGGCGTGCGGCCGGTCGGCGCCGACGGGCGCGCCGGGGCGGTACGGTCGTCGCGGCGCGGACCACGTCCGCCGCCGCGGCCGCCCTGGCCGCCGGGACCGCGCCCGGGGCCGCCGGGACCACGACCAGGGCCACCAGGACCGCGCCCGGGGCCGCCGGGTCCGCGACCCGGACCGCCGGGACCGCGCCCGGGGCCGCCCTCGCGGCGCGGGGGCCGTCCGCCGCGGCGGTCGTCACGGCGCTGCTCGTCGAGCTGCTGCCGGGCGCGCGCCTCGTCGACCGGGTATCCCTCGGGCAGGATCTCGCCCTTGTTGATCCAGACCTTCACGCCGATGCGCCCGAACGTCGTGCGCGCTTCCTTGAAGCCGTAGTCGATGTCGGCACGCAGCGTATGGAGCGGCACGCGACCCTCACTGTAGTGCTCGTTGCGCGCCATCTCGGCGCCGCCCAGGCGTCCGCCGCAGCGGACGCGCATGCCGGCGGCGCCCGAGCGCATCGCGCTCGTCAGGGCGCGCTTCATCGCGCGGCGGAAGCTCACGCGGTTCTCGAGCTGTTCGGCGATCGACTGGGCGACCAGCACCGCGTCGAGCTCCGGCCGCTTCACCTCAAGGATGTTGACCTGCACGTTCTTGTGCGTCATCCCGTGGATCTCTTTGCGCAGCGCGTCGACCTCCGAGCCGCTCTTGCCGATGACGATGCCCGGCCGCGCGGTGTGGATGTCGATGGTCACGTTGTTCTGATCCTTGCGGATCATGATGCGGGAGAGCCCAGCGTGCGCCAGCTTCCGCAGGATGTGCGTGCGGATGCGCTCGTCCTCTTGGAGGAACTGCTTGAACTCTTTCTCGGTATACCAGTGCGACTTCCAGTCGTGGATGATCCCGACCCTGAAGCCGCTCGGATGAACCTTCTGGCCCACTAGGAACGGACCTCCCTCTGCTCCACGGCGATCGTGATGTGGCTGCTGCGCTTGCGGATGCGGTTCACGCGACCCATCGCCCGGAACTGCCAGCGCTTGAGCGTCGGGCCCTCGTCGACCTTGGCCTCCTTGACGTAGAGGTCGTCGGCCAAGAGGTTGGCGTTGTTCTCGGCGTTGGCCACCGCGCTGTTCAGCACCTTGGCCACGACACGGGCGGCGTTGCGGTTGGCGAAGAAGAGCGTGCTGCGCGCGTCCGCGACGGACTTGCCGCGGATGAGGTCGACGACCTCGCGCGCCTTGCGCGGGGCGACCCGCACGTACTTCGCCTGTGCTCTTACTGCCATGTCGCTACCTTCTCGCCGAACGGTCGGCCTTGACGTGACCGCGGAACGTGCGCGTGAGCGCGAACTCGCCGAGCTTGTGGCCGACCATCGACTCGGTCACGAAGACCGGGACGTGCTTGCGCCCGTCGTGGACGGCGATGGTGTGACCCACCATCTCAGGGAAGATCGTCGAGGCCCGCGACCAGGTCTTGACCATCTTCTTCTGGCCGGCGGCGTTCATCTGCGTGATCCGCGCCATCAGGCGCTCGTCGACGAACGGACCCTTCTTTGCTGACCTGCTCAAGAGGCGTCTCCTCCTGCCCTACCCACGCTTGCCGCGCTTGCGGCCGCGGATGATCTGCTTGTCGGACGCCTTGTGCTTGGCGCGCGTGCGGTACCCGAGGGTGGGCACGCCCCATGGCGTCACCGGATGACGACCGGCGGTGGTCTTGCCCTCGCCGCCGCCGTGCGGATGGTCGACGGGGTTCATGGCCGTGCCGCGCACCGTCGGGCGCACGCCGCGCCAGCGCGTGCGGCCGGCCTTGCCGCCGGAGATGTTGGAGTGGTCGGCGTTGCCGACCTCGCCGACGGTCGCGCGGCAAGTGAGCCGCACGCGGCGGAGCTCGCCGGACGGCAGCCGCACGACGCCGTGGCCGCGCTCCTTGGCCTGGAGCTGCGCGCTCGCGCCCGCGCTGCGCACGAGCTGCGCCCCGCGCCCCGGCTGGAGCTCGAGGGCGTGGATCGTCGTGCCGGTCGGGATGTTCTCGAGCGGCAGGGCGTTGCCCGGCTTGATGTCGGCGGTGGGGCCGGACTCGACGGTGTCGCCCACCTTCAGACCCTGGGGCGCGATGATGTAGCGCTTCTCGCCGTCGGCGTAGTGCAGCAGGGCGATGCGGGCGGAGCGGTTGGGGTCGTACTCGATGTGGGCGACCTTTGCCGGCACGCCGTCCTTGTCGCGCTTGAAGTCGATGATGCGGTAGCGCCGCTTGTGCCCGCCGCCCTGATGGCGCGTGGTGATGCGGCCGTAGTTGTTGCGGCCACCGCCACGCTTGAGGGGCGCGAGCAGGGAACGCTCCGGTTCGGTGCGGGTGACGTCCTCGAAGGTCTCGACCGTCATGAACCGGCGGCCGGGCGAGGTCGGCTTGAACTTCTTGATGCCCATTACCTGCCCTCGAAGAATTCGATCTTGTCGCCGGCCGCCAATTGGACGACCGCCTTCTTCCAGCCCGGGGTCTGACCACGGGTGAAGCCGCGCCGCTTGGGCTTGGCCGGCACACGCGCGGTAGCCACGGCCACTACCGTGACGCCGAAGAGCTGCTCGACCGCCTGGGCGATCATGGTCTTGTGGGCGTCGGGGTGCACCTCGAAGGTGTACCGGTTGTGGTCGATCTGCGCGTAGCTCTTCTCGGAGACGATTGGCCTGATGATGATCTTCTCGGCTTCAACCATGGGTCACGCCTGATTCAGGGCGTCGAACGCCTTCTCGGTGAGGACCAACGAGCGGGCACGGAGCACCTGCTCGGTCGACAGTGCGGCGACCTCCGCCGTCTCGGCGTAGAAGAGGTTGCGCACCGACTTGCTGACGGCCGGCTCGCTGTTCGTCACGACCAGGACGGGCGCGGCACAGTCGAGCGCGACGAGCAGGTCGTTGAGGCGGCGCGTGCTCGGCGTCTCCAGCTCGAGCCCGGCGGCGACGAACACGTTGCCGTTCTCGGCCCTGTTGGAGAGCGCCATGGCGAGCGCCTTCTTGACGACCTTGCGATTGACCTTGATGTCGTAGCTGCGCGGGTGCGGTCCGAAGGCGACGCCGCCGCCGGTGCGGACCGGCGACTTGACGCTGCCCGCTCGGGCGCGGCCCGTGCCCTTCTGGCGGTACAGCTTGGCGGTGGAGCCGGAGACCTCGCCGCGCGTCTTGCTCGAGGCGGTGCCCCGGCGCCGCGCGGCCTGCTCGGCGCGCACGACCAGGTGCAGCGCATTGACGTTCGCCGCCACGGCGAAGCGCTCGGGCACGAGCTCACGCACGCCCTGCTCCTTGCCGTCGGCGTCGATCACGGTCGCGGCGTTGGCCTTGCCGTGCCGGGGCTCGTGCTCCGGCCGCGGCTCGGCGACCTTCTTCGCGGGACGCTCCTTGGGCGCCGGCGGTTCGGCCGGCGCGGCCTTGCGGGCGCGTGTGCGCTTCGGCTTCGCCGGAGCTTCGACCTCGGCGACGGCCTCAGCCTCTGCTGCCGCGACCGGCGCTTCGGTCTCAACCGGCTTCTCGGCCTTCGGCTTGGCGGCGCGAGGCTTGGCGGCGCGCTTCGGCTTAGCCGGTGCCTCCGTGCTCTCAGCGGCCTCGGCCTTCGCCGGCTTCGCTGCCTTCGCCGGCTTCGCTGCCTTCGCCGGCTTCGCTGCCTTCGCGACCTTCTCGCTTGCGGCGGCCTTGGGCGCGACCTTCTCGCTTGCTGCGGCCTTGGGCGCGGCCTTCTCGCCGGCGGCCTTCGGCTTCGCGGCGCGCGGCTTGGCCGGCTTCTTCGCCGGCTTCGCCTGCTCGGCGTCGGTGGCCGGCGACTCGGCCGGCTCTGCCGCGGTCTCGTCGACCTTGTTCTTGCTATCGTCGGCGGCCACGGCTTACCTACCCTTGACTATGACGACGGAGTCCCTGGCGCCGGGTACGGCGCCCTTGATGAGCAGCAGGTTGTTCTCGAGGTCGCGGCGCACGATGCGCAGCCCAAGCTGCGTGACGTGGCGCGAACCCATGTGGCCGCTCATGCGCATGCCCTTGAAGACCCGGCTGGGATAGGCGCTGGCGCCGATCGAGCCGGGCTGGCGGACGTTGTGTGAGCCGTGACTCTCGGGGCCGCGACCGAAGTTGTGCCGCTTGATGGTGCCCTGGAATCCCTTGCCCTTGGAGACGCCGGAGACGCTGACCATCTGGCCGTCCTCGAAGTGCTCGACGGTGACGGTGTCGCCGACCTTGAGCGCGCCGATGCCCCGGAACTCGGCAAGGTGGCGCAGGCCGTGCTTCAGTCCGGCCTTCTTGAGGTGGCCGAGCTCCGGCTTGCTGAGGTGCTTGTCCTTGCACTCCTCGAACGCGAGCTGCACGGCCTCGTAGCCGTCCTTGTCGACGGTGCGTACCTGGGTCACGGGGCAGGGCCCGGCCTGGATGACGGTCACCGGGATGACGTTGCCGTCTTCGTCGAAGACCTGCGTCATCCCGAGCTTCTTGCCGATGATCCCTGGCATCTCGTCGCTCACAGCTTGATCTCGATGTGGACGCCGGCCGGCAGGTCGAGGCGCATCAGCTGGTCGACCGTCTTCGGGGTCGGCTGATGGATGTCGATGAGCCGCTTGTGGGTGCGGATCTCGAAGTGCTCGCGGGAGTCCTTGTCCTTGAACGGGCTCTTGATGACGCAGTAGACGTTCTTCTCGGTCGGCAGGGGCACCGGACCCGAGATGGTCGCGCCGCTGCGCTGCGCCGTCTCCACGATGGACTGCGCGCTGCGCTCGATCAGCTCGTGATCGTAAGACTTCAACCTTATGCGGATCTTCTGCTGAGCCACTCTAGCCTTCTTGCTCCTGTTCACGTGGCCGGGCGTGTCGCGCGCTTCGGCGCGTCACGACACGCCCGGCCCGTACTGTTCTCTTGCGTCAGGCGATGATCTCGGAGATCGCGCCGGCGCCCACCGTGCGGCCGCCTTCGCGGATGGCGAAGCGGAGGCCTTCTTCCATGGCGATCGGGGTGATCAGCTTGACTTCCATCACCGTGTTGTCGCCCGGCATGACCATCTCGACGCCCTCTTCGAGGGTGATGACGCCGGTCACGTCGGTGGTGCGGAAGTAGAACTGCGGCCGGTAGCCGTTGAAGAACGGCGTGTGCCGGCCACCCTCTTCCTTGGAGAGGACGTACACCTGAGCCTTGTAGTTCGTGTGCGGGGTGATGCTGCCCGGCTTGGCGCAGACCATGCCGCGGTCGACCTCTTCGCGCTTGGTGCCGCGAAGCAGGACGCCGATGTTGTCGCCGGCCCTGCCCTCGTCGAGCAGCTTGCGGAACATCTCGACGCCGGTCACGGTGGTCTTCATCGGCTTGTCGCGCATGCCGACGATCTCGATCTCCTCGCCCACCTTGACGATGCCGCGCTCGACACGGCCGGTGGCGACGGTGCCGCGCCCGGTGATCGTGAAGACGTCCTCGACGGGCATCAGGAAGGGCTTGTCGACGTCACGCTCGGGCTGCGGGAGGTAGGTGTCGAGCGCGTTGGTCAGCTCGATGATCGAGGAGCACCACTCGCACTCCGGCTTGCCGCAGCCGCACTCGAGTGCCTTCAGGGCCGAGCCCTTGATGACCGGGATCTCGTCGCCCGGGAACTCGTACTCGCTGAGGAGCTCGCGGACCTCCATCTCGACCAGCTCGATGAGCTCGGGGTCGTCGACGAGGTCGGTCTTGTTCATGTAGACGATGATGTTCGGCACGTTCACCTGGTGGGCGAGCAGGATGTGCTCGCGCGTCTGCGGCATCGGGCCGTCGTCGGCGCCTACCACGAGGATGGCGGCGTCCATCTGGGCGGCGCCGGTGATCATGTTCTTGATGTAGTCCGCGTGACCCGGGCAGTCAACGTGGGCGTAGTGGCGGTTCTCGGTCTCGTACTCGACGTGAGCCGTGGCGATGGTGATGCCGCGCTCGCGCTCCTCCGGAGCCTTGTCGATCTGGTCGAACGCCGTGAACTCGGTGTTGCCGATGCCCCGGTTATGGAGGACAAGCGTGATCGCCGCAGTCAGGGTCGTCTTGCCGTGGTCGACGTGCCCGATGGTGCCTACGTTCATGTGAGGCTTGCTGCGGTCAAACTTCTGCTTGGCCATGTTCGTTACTCCTTCTAGCCGACACCCGGAGGCTTGAGGTCAGACAAAAACTGGCGCGGGGGGCCGCACCAAAGGACGGCAGTATACCCCACGCTGCGCAGGAAGGGCAAACCTTTCGGCGACCCGCCGGGCGGCCTTCCCCGCGCGCGTGAAGGTCATGTGCCCGGCAGCCCCCGCGCCGCGCCTTCCGCTCACGCGCCCCGCACCTTCGCGACGATCTCGCTGGCGATCTGCGCGGGGACTTCCGCGTAGTGCTTGAACTGCATCGTGTAAGTGGCACGGCCCTGTGTGGCGGAGCGCACGTCGGTGGCGTACCCGAACATCGTCGAGAGCGGCACCGTGGCCGTGATCACCTGCGTGTTGCCGCGCGGCTCCATGCCGTCGATGTGACCGCGCCGCGAGTTGAGGTCGCCCATGACGTCGCCCATGTACTCCGCCGGCGTGACGACCTCGACGGCCATCATCGGCTCGAGGAGCACGGGCCGGGCCTTCTGCGCCGCCGCCTTGAAGGCGAGCGAGCCGGCGATCTTGAAGGCCATGTCCGACGAGTCGACCTCGTGGTAGCTGCCGTCGATCAGGGCGACCTTGAGGTCGACCATGGGGTAACCGGCGAGCACGCCGGTGCTCATGGCTTCCTGGATGCCCTCGTCGACGGCGGGGATGTAGTCGCGTGGGATCGTGCCGCCCACGATGCGGTTCTCGAACGCGTAGCCGGCGCCCGCTTCGTTCGGCTCCATGTCGATGTAGACGTGGCCGTACTGGCCGCGGCCGCCCGTCTGGCGCACGAACCTGCCCTCGACCTTGTGGACGGCGTGCCGCACCGTCTCGCGATAGGCGACTTGAGGCCGGCCCACGTTGGCGTCGACCTTGAACTCGCGCGTGAGCCGGTCGACGATGATCTCGAGGTGCAGCTCTCCCATGCCCGAGATGACCGTCTGACCGGTCTCCTCGTCGGTACGCACCCGGAAGGTCGGGTCCTCCTCGGCGAGCTTCATCAACGACGCCGAGAGCTTCTCCTCGTCCGCCTTGGTCTTGGGCTCGATGGCGACGAAGATCACCGGCTCGGGAAACTCCATCGATTCGAGGACGACCGGCTTGGAGGGGTCGGTGAGCGTGTCGCCGGTACCCGTCACCTTGAGGCCGACGGCCGCCGCGAGCTCGCCGGCGTAGATCTCGTCGCGGTCCTCGCGGTGGTTGGCGTGCATCTGCAGGATGCGGCTGATGCGCTCGCGCTTCTCTTTGCTCGCGTTGTAGATGTAAGACCCCGCCTTCAGGGTGCCCGAGTACACGCGGAAGTAGGTGAGCTTGCCGACGTAGGGATCGACCGCCACCTTGAAGGCGAGCGCCGCGAAGGGGTCGCCGTCGTCGGCCCGACGGTGCACTTCGTGCCCGTCGGGGCGCACCCCGGCGACCGGCGGCACGTCGAGCGGGGACGGCAGGTACTCGATGATGGCGTCCATGAGCGGCTGCACGCCCTTGTTCTTGAAGCTCGAGCCGCAGAGCACCGGCGTGATGCTGATGTCGAGCGTGGCGCGACGGATCACCTCGCGCAGGTGCTCGGCGGTGATCTCGCCGCCTTCGATGTAGGTCTCGAGAAGCTGGTCGTCGTGGTCTGCGACCGCCTCGACCAGCTTCATCCGGTACTCGTCGGCAAGCGGCTGCAGCTCGGCCGGGATCGCGGCGATCTCCCAGTCGGTGCCGAGCTCGTCCACGTAGACGATGGCGTTCATCTCGACGAGGTCGATGATGCCGCTGAACTCGCTCTCCTTGCCGATCGGGATCTGCAGCGCAACGGGGTTGGCGCCCAGCCGGTCGACCATCATCTCGAGACCCCGGAAGAAGTCGGCGCCGATGCGGTCCATCTTGTTGACGTAGGCGATGCGCGGGATCCCGTACTTGTCGGCCTGGCGCCAGACCGTCTCGGACTGCGGCTCGACGCCGCCTACGCTGCAGAACAGCGCGATAGCGCCGTCGAGCACCCGCAGGCTGCGCTCGACCTCCATGGTGAAGTCCACGTGCCCGGGCGTGTCGATGATGTTGATCTGCGTGTCACGCCACATCACGGTGGTCGCAGCCGAGGTGATGGTGATGCCGCGCTCCTGTTCCTGCGCCATCCAGTCCATCACGGCCGCGCCCTCGTGGACCTCGCCCATCTTGTGCGTCTTCCCTGTGTAATACAGGATGCGCTCGGTGGTCGTGGTCTTGCCGGCATCGATGTGGGCCATGATGCCGATGTTGCGCGTGTTCTCGAGTGCGTATTTGCGCATCTGCTACGTCGTCCGTTTCATCCCATGCATGCGAAAGCCCCTCACCGACGAAGGTCGATGAGGGGCCTCGGCGGATTACCAGCGATAGTGGGCGAAGGCCTTGTTGGCCTGCGCCATGCGGAAGATGTCGTCCTTCTTCTTGAAGGCGCCGCCCTGGCCGGCGAGCGCGTCGAGCATCTCCGCGGCGAGCCGCTCGCTCATGACCTTCTCGCGGCGTTCGCGCGAGAACGAGACCAGCCAGCGGATGGCCAGCGTGCGGGCGCGGCGGCCCGGCACCTCGACCGGCACCTGATAGGTGGCGCCGCCGACGCGCCGGCTGCGCACCTCAAGGTGCGGCGTCAGCGCCTGGATCACGTCCTGCAGGACCTCGACGGGGTCGCGCCCCGTCTTCTGTCGCACGTTCTCGAGCGCCCCGTAGACGATCTGCTCGGCCGTCGACTTCTTGCCGTCGAGCAGGACCTTGTTGATGACCTGCGTCACGAGCTTGCTGTTGTAGACCGGGTCCGGCAGGACCTCGCGGCGTGTGATGGTGCCTCTCCGCGGCATGGCTTACTTCGCCCCCTTGGCGCCGTAGCGCGACCGGGCCTTCTTGCGGTCGGCGACGCCGGACGCGTCGAGCGTGCCGCGGATGACCTTGTAGCGGACGCCCGGCAGGTCCTTGACGCGGCCGCCGCGCACGAGCACCACGGAGTGCTCCTGCAGGTTGTGGCCGATGCCGGGGATATAGGTCGTGACTTCCATGCCGTTGACCAGCCTGACGCGCGCCACCTTGCGCAGGGCCGAGTTCGGCTTCTTGGGTGTCGTCGTGTACACGCGGGTGCACACCCCGCGCTTCTGGGGCGAACCCTTGAGGGCCGGCGTCTTGGCCCGCTTGGCTTTGCTCTCACGTCCCTTGCGGACGAGCTGGCTGATCGTAGTCATCTACCCTCTCTGGTCCTCGTGTCCCCCTCGGGACAGCGGTCGTGTAGTCTAGCGAACCTGGCCGGCAGCCGCAAGACGACGGCGTCGTGCGGCTGCCGGCCCGGGCGTTCGCTCCGCGTCAGTCCTCGTCCCTCCAGCCCTCGCCGCCGCCGTCCAGCCACGAGGCGGTGTCGCCGCTCATGATGCGGTCGGCCTCCTCGAGGGCCATGGCCCTGCCGGCCGGGGCGATCTCGATGGTCCGGTACTGGCGCAGGCCGGTGCCGGCGGGGATGAGCTTGCCGATGATCACGTTCTCCTTCAGGCCCTGCAGGTAGTCGACCTTCCCCTCGATCGAGGCGTCGGTGAGCACCTTGGTGGTCTCCTGGAAGGAGGCCGCCGACAGGAAGCTCTCGGTGGCCAGCGAGGCCTTCGTGATGCCGAGGATGATGTGCTCGGCCTCGGCCTCTTCGCCGCCCTCCTCACGCACCCGCGCGTTCTCGACGCGGAAGGCGTGACGGTCGACGAGCTGGCCCGGCAGGAGCATCGTCTCGCCCGCCGTCACCACGCGCACCTTCTTCATCATCTGGCGCACGATGAGCTCGACGTGCTTGTCGTTGATCTCCACGCCCTGTGACCGGTAGACCTCCTGCACCTCGTTGACGAGGTAGCGCTCGGTCGCCGTGTCGCCCGCGTAGCGGAGCAGGTCGGCAGGGTACAGCGAGCCGGGGGTGAGGGCCGTGCCCTCGTCGACCCAGTCGCCTTCCTCCACGAGCAGATGGGTGCGCCGCGCGAAGGCGTATTCCTTGGGTGACCCGTCCTCGGGGTGGATGGTCAGCTTGAAGCCACGCTCGGTGTCCTCGATGGCCGCGCGGCCCGAGACCTCGGCGATGCGCGCCACGCCCTTCGGCTTGCGCGCCTCGAACAGCTCGACGACGCGCGGCAGACCGTGCGTGATGTCGGCGCCGGCGACACCGCCGGTGTGGAAGGTCCGCATGGTGAGCTGCGTGCCGGGCTCGCCGATCGACTGGGCGGCGATGTGGCCCACGGCGTCGCCGATCTCGGCTTCGGCGTTGTTGGCGAGCGCGTGCCCGTAGCACTTCTGGCACACGCCGAACTCGGCGTCGCACTTCAGCACGCTGCGCACCGGCACCATCGGGTCGGACTGCGAGCTGCGCTGCAGCACGTCGAGCACGCCCTCGCGGACCTTGATGTCGATGAGCGTGTCGCGCTCGTACACGACCTCACCGGTCGCCTCGTCGACGATCGGCGCGCCGAGGTGCCTGCCCAGCAGGTTCTCGTTCGGGTCGTGGGTCCAGACGGCCATCGGCGCGGCCGCGGCGCGGCCTTTCTTGACCTTGACCTTGCCGTTCGGCAGGTCGGCGAAGACCTCGCGCAGAAGGCCGAGCTGTGCCGGGCCGATCTCGGTGCCCTTGGTGAGGATGACCCGGTCGCTGCGGGAACGCTTCACGTCCTCGACGAGCGTGCCGCCGACGAGTTCCGGGTTGTCCTCGCGGCGCCGCGACCACGGCGACATCGGGACATGTTCCTCGGTGCCGCAGTCGTTCTCGCTGATGGTCACGTCCTGGCACACATCGACGAGACGCCGGGTCAGGTAGCCCGAGTCGGCCGTGCGCAGGGCGGTGTCGGCGAGGCCCTTGCGGGCGCCGTGGGTCGAGATGAAGAACTCGAGCATGGTGAGACCCTCGATGAAGCTCGACTTCACCGGCTGCTCGACGATCTCGCCCTTCGGATTGGCCATCTGGCCGCGCCAGCCCGCGAGCTGGCGGATCTGCTTGATGTCGCCGCGGGCGCCCGAGGTGGCCATCATGTAGATGGGGTTGAGCGGCTTGAAGTTGGCCCGGGTGGCCGCCGTGATCTGCACGTCGGCCTCGCGCCAGATCTCCTCGATCTTGCCGCGCCGCTCCTCCTCGGTGAGGAAGCCCATGTTGTACTGCTCCTGCACGTCGGCGACCATGCCGTCGTGCTGGGTCAGGATCTCAGCCTTCTCCTTCTCGGGGATCACCACGTCGTTCTTCGACACGGTGACGGCAGCACGGGTCGCGTAGTCGAAGCCGACATCCTTGAAGACGTCGAGCACCCGCGCGACCCTGGTGGCGCCGTAGGTCGCCACCAGCTCGTTGATGAAGGCGGCGATGCCCTTCTTGGTGATCGTGTGGTTGTGGAAGGTGTATTCCTCGTCGCGGAAGTCGTCACCGAGGACCTCGCGCAGGCCTTCCTCGACCCTGGAGTTGAAGAGGGCGCGGCCGACGGTCGTCACGATGCGCCGGCCGTCGGGCAGGCGGAGCTCTATCGGCCGGCGCGTGAAATCGGCGATGCCCGCCTCACGCTTGGCCGGCACCTGACGCTGGTCGAGGACGCGCTGCTCGTAGGCGCGAAGCACCTCGTCGTACCCGGAGAAAGCCGTGAGCGGCTCGTCGAAGTCGGCCGGCGTTGCCTCGCTCAGGTCGTCCAGCTCGTGGTAGGTCAGGTAGTACACGCCGATGACCATGTCCTGGCTCGGGACGGCGATCGGCTTGCCGTGCGCCGGCGAGAGGATGTTGTTGGTCGACAGCATGAGGATGCGGGCCTCGGCCTGCGCCTCCCAGCTGAGCGGCAGGTGCACCGCCATCTGGTCGCCGTCGAAGTCGGCGTTGAAAGCGGCGCACACGAGCGGGTGGATCTGGATGGCCTTGCCCTCGACCAGCAGCGGCTCGAAGGCCTGGATGCCGAGGCGGTGCAGGGTGGGCGCGCGGTTGAGCATCACGGGATGCTCGGTGATGACCTCCTCGAGGATGTCCCAGACCTCGGGCACCATCGACTCGACCATCTTCTTGGCGGCCTTGATGTTCTGCACCATCTTGCGCGCCACGAGGCGGCTCATGATGAAGGGCTTGAAGAGCTCGAGCGCCATCATCTTGGGGAGGCCGCACTGGTGCATCTTCAGGTGCGGCCCGGCGACGATCACCGAGCGGCCCGAGTAGTCGACGCGCTTGCCCAGCAGGTTCTGGCGGAAGCGGCCCTGCTTGCCCTTGAGCATGTCGCTCAGCGACTTGAGGGGGCGGTTGCCGGGGCCGGTCACGGCGCGGCCGCGGCGGCCGTTGTCGAACAGCGCGTCGACGGCCTCCTGCAGCATGCGCTTCTCGTTGTTGACGATGATGTCGGGCGCCTGCAGGTCGAGCAGCCGCTTGAGGCGGTTGTTCCGGTTGATGACGCGCCGGTAGAGGTCGTTGAGGTCGCTCGTGGCGAAGCGGCCGCCGTCGAGCTGCACCATCGGCCGGAGCTCCGGCGGGATGACCGGGATCACGTCGAGGACCATCCACTCGGGGCGGTTGCCACTGCGCAGGAAGGCCGAGACGACCTTGAGACGCTTCACGGCGCGCGCCTGGCGCTGGCCTTTAGCGGTGTGGATCGTCTCGCGCAACTCGGTCGCCTCGGCGTCGAGGTCGACGCGGCGCAGCAGCTCGCGCACCGCCTCGGCACCCGTGCCGCCGGCGAAGTACACGCCGAAGCTCTCCGGCTCGTAGCCGGGCTCGCGGCCGAACATGCGCTCCATCTGCTGGTAGAGCCCCTCGTCGCCGATGACGTCACGGGGACCCACCGTCTTGAACTGCTCCCACGCCTTGTCGACCTGGTCCTTGGCGTGGTCGACGGCCTTGCGGCCGCGGTCGATGTAGTCGTCGCGCAGCTTGTCGGCCTTCGTCCGGAGCTGCTTCAGCTCGTCCTTGCCGAGCGCGGCCGCGTTCACCGTCATGCGGCGGTACGACTCGAAGATGTCGAAGTAGTTGAAGAACCCGAACTCGTCCTCGGGATCGCTCGTGGTGTGGAAGTCGTCCGCGTCACGCTCGCCGGCGATGACCTCGATCACCTCGTCATGCATGGCGCGGATGGCGGCCTCACGGCCCTCGGCGTAGGTGTCGTAGCGCGCCTTGATCTCGTCGATCTTCTCCTGCAGGTAGACGAGGTCGTTGTCGCGGCGTTCCTTGTCGACCGAGATGATCACGTAGGAGCCGCCGAAGTAGAGCACCTTCTCGAGCTCCTTGGGGGCGATGTCGAGCAGGTAGCCCATGCGCGACGGGACGCCCTTGAAGAACCAGATATGGCTGACGGGCGCCGCGAGCCGGATGTGGCCCATGCGCTCGCGGCGCACCTTGGCGCGCGTCACCTCGACGCCGCAGCGCTCGCAGATGATGCCCTTGTAGCGGACCCGCTTGTACTTGCCGCAGTAGCACTCCCAGTCCTTGGTGGGACCGAAGATGCGCTCGCAGAACAGGCCGTCCCGCTCGGGCTTGAGCGTGCGGTAGTTGATCGTCTCGGGCTTCGTGACCTCGCCCTTCGACCATGCCTCGATCTGCTTCGGTGAAGCGAGGCCGATGCGGATGGAGTCGAAGTTGTTGATGTCGATCACAGGTTGCTCCCCTCTGCCTTGGCGGGGTCAGTCTTCATCATGCTCGACCTCTTCGGGCTCGGCGTCGGTGTCGAAGTCCAGCGAGAAGTCGGCGTCGAGCCCGTCGAGGGCGGCCGCGTCCAGGACCCCGACCTCCGGGGCGGAAACCACGGGCGCCACCTCTTCCTCTTCGTCCTCGTCGGCGAACAGGTCGACGTCGGCCTCGGTCTCGACTTCGACCTCAGCTTCGACCTCGTCACCCTCGAGTGCTTCGTGACCGGCGCCCAGGACGTCCTGCAACGCCGTGCCGTCGACCTCGGCCTCCTCGGGCTCGACGCCCTCGGGCTGCCTCGGCCTCACGCTGGAGAGGTCGATGCCGAGCTCTTCGGCGGCGCGGAGCAGGTCGTCTTCCTCCTCGCGCACCTCGAGCACAGCGCCTTCCTCGCTCTGGACGGACATGTCCAGGGCGAGGCTCTGGATCTCCTTCATCAAGACCTTGAACGACTCGGGGATGTTCGGCCGGGCGATGTTCTCGCCCTTCACGATGGCCTCGTAGGCCTTCACGCGACCGACCGTGTCATCTGACTTGATGGTGAGCATCTCCTGCAGCACGTACGCGGCGCCGTAAGCCTCGAGGGCCCAGACCTCCATCTCGCCGAAGCGCTGGCCGCCGAACTGCGCCTTGCCGCCCAGCGGCTGCTGGGTGACCAGGGAGTAGGGGCCGGTGCTCCTGGCGTGGATCTTGTCGTCGACCAGGTGCAGCAGCTTCAGGATGTACATGTAGCCGATGGTCACCTTGTTGTCGAAGCGCTCGCCGGTGCGCCCGTCGTACAGCCACACCTTGCCCGAGCAGCGGCGGCCCGCCGGTTCCTTGTCATTGACCTTGAACTGCACCGGGCTGTCGCCCTCCTCCCCGCCGGAGCGGATGAGGAGCTCGTCGATCTCTTTGAGGGTCGCGCCGTTGAAGACGGGCGACGCGACCCTGGTCGGCTGGTTACTGCGCTCGCCGTCGGCCTGGAAGCCGGCATGGACCGCCCAGCCCAGATGCGTCTCGAGGACCTGGCCGATGTTCATCCGGCTCGGCACGCCCAGCGGGTTGAGGATGATCTCGACCGGGGTGCCGTCCTCGAGGTGCGGCATGTCCTCTTCGGGGACGATCTTCGAGATGACGCCCTTGTTGCCGTGCCGGCCGGCGAGCTTGTCGCCCTCGGCGATCTTGCGCTTCTTGGCAACGTAGACGCGCACCAGCTCGTTGACGCTCGGCGGCAACTCGTCGTTGTTCTCGCGGCTGAAGATCTTGACGTCGATGACCTTGCCGCCCTCGCCGTGCGGCACCTTCAGGCTGGTGTCGCGCACCTCGCGCGCCTTCTCCTTGAAGATGGCGCGGATGAGCTTCTCTTCGGCGGTGAGCTCGGTCTCGCCCTTGGGGGTGACCTTGCCGACGAGCAGGTCGCCGGAGTTGACCTCGGCGCCGATGCGCACGATGCCGCGCTCGTCGAGGTCCTTGAGCGACTCTTCCGAGCGGTTCGGGATGTCGCGCGTGATCTCTTCATCGCCGAGCTTGGTCGTGCGGGCGTCGACCTCGTACTCCTCGATATGGATCGAGGAGAGGAGGTCGTCCTTCACGACCTTCTCGCTGATGATGATGGCGTCCTCGAAGTTGAAGCCCTCCCAGCTCATGAAGGCGACCAGGAGGTTGCGGCCGAGCGCGAGCTCGCCGTGGTCGGTCGAAGACCCGTCGGCGAGCACGTCGCCGGCCTTCACCTTGTCGCCTACGAAGACAAGCGGCTTCTGGTGGATCAGGGTGCCCTGGTTGGAGCGCGTGAACTTGATGAGGCCGTAGCTGTCGGTCTCGCCCTTGCCGGCGTCGACCTCCATGTGCTCGGCGTCCACGTACGTGACCTTGCCGGCGCGCTCGGCTATCACAACGTCGCCCGTGTCGACGGCGGCGCGGTATTCCATGCCGGTACCGACGTAGGGAGCCTCGGTGGAGAGCAGCGGCACGGCTTGGCGCTGCATGTTGGAGCCCATGAGGGCGCGGTTGGCGTCGTCGTGCTCAAGGAAGGGGATGAGCGCCGTCGCCACCGACACGATCTGCGAGGGACTCACGTCCATGAAGTCGATCTCGGCCGGCGGAACTTCGACGATCTCGGCGCCGCCGCGGCGGCGGGCCAGCACGAGCTCTTCGAGGAACTTGCCGGACGCCGGGTCGAAGGGGGCGTTGGCCTGGGCGATCGTCGTGAAATGCTCGCGCTTGGTCTTGGCGTCCACGACGATCGCCTCCTCCTCGGAGGCGTCGAGGTAGACGATCTCGTCGGTCACCTTGCCCTTGACCACCTTGCGATACGGCGAGCGGACGAAGCCGAACTCGTCGACGGTCGCGTACGAGGCAAGCGAACCGATAAGGCCGATGTTCGGGCCTTCAGGCGTCTCGATGGGGCACATGCGCCCATAGTGCGTCGGGTGGACGTCACGCACCTCGATGGGCGCGCGCTCGCGCGTGAGGCCGCCCGCGCCCAGGGCGCTCAAGCGGCGGCGGTGGGTGAGGCCCGAAAGGGAGTTCGTCTGGTCCATGAACTGCGAGAGCTGCGAGGACCCGAAGAACTCCTTGAGGGCCGCGACCACCGGCCTGATGTTGACGAGGGTCGCCGGCACGATGGTGTCGGGATCCTCGGTCGTGAGGCGCTCGCGGATGACGCGTTCCATGCGGGCGAGCCCGATGCGGAACGCGTCCTGCACGAGCTCGCCCACCGTGCGCAGACGGCGGTTGCCGAAGTGCTCGTACTCGTCGATCTCGTTGGCGATCTCTTCACGGCGCGTCGCCAGAAGGGCGAGCGCATCGGCGGCGTAGTCCTTGACCTCGATGGGCTCACCGTTGGGGCCGAGGCCCACGCCCAGCTTGGGCGGCAGCGAGATGAGACGCCGCACCAACTCGACGATGTCCTCGTTGACGAGGACGCGCGTGTCGGCGTGCGGCTGCTGCTCGGGCTTGAGGTTGCCGTGCAGGCGCACGTTCAGCTTGTGCCGGCCTACCCGGGAGAGGTCGTAGCGCTTGGGGTCGAAGAACAGGCCCTTGAGCATGGCCGTGGCGCCGTCGAGGGTCGGCGGCTCGCCCGGGCGCTGCTTGCGGAAGAGCTCGATCAGCGCCTCTTCCTGGGAACCGGTGGTGTCGCGCTCGACGGTGTTGCGGATGTAGATCGAGTCGTCGAAGAGAGCGATGAGCTCGTCGTTGCCGCCGTAGCCCATGGCGCGCAGCAACACGGTGACGGGGAACTTGCGCTTGCGGTCGATACGGACGTTGACGGTGCCCTTCTTGTCGATCTCGAGCTCCAGCCACGAGCCGCGCTGGGGCATGAGGTTGGCGACCAGCACCTGCTTTTCGCGCTCGGCCTGCTTGGGCTCCATGATGTAGGCGCCCGGGGAACGGACCAGCTGCGTCACGACGACGCGCTCGGTGCCGTGAATGATGAAGGTGCCGCGGTCGGTCATCATGGGGAAGTCGCCCATGAAGACGGACTGCTCGCGGATCTCGCCCGTCTCCTCGTTGATGAAGGCGACCTTCATCGAGAGGGGGGCGCTGTAGGTCATGTCCTTGTTGCGACACTCGGCAATGGGCTTCGTGGGCTCGCCGAAAGCATGGTTCCCGAACTGCACGAGCAGCTTCTCCGAGTAGTCGCGGATGGGGTTGATGTCGGCGATGGTCTCGCGCAGACCGTCGCTCAGGAACCAGTCCCACGACTTCTTCTGGATGTCGATCAGATTGGGGAGCGGCAGAGGCTGATCGAGCTTGGCGAAGGACGTGCGCAGGCGAGGCGGCTGGGGCTCGTTCAAGCGAGTCTCCTCAAGTCAGGCGGAACGGGGAAAGAAGAGCACACCAAACCAGGGGGAGCAAGGCTTGGCCGCGAGGTAACGCACAGCGGATAAAAGTACCACCACCAGATAGTCGATGCAAGAGCTTCGCGCGGTCTCCCCGGAAACAGCCGCAATCTAAGCCGTTGTCAACGCGAGACGCACACCTCGTGCAGCGGCGCCGCGAGGACACGAGGAGGCGCCGAGCGGCGGCGGAGCGATAACCGGCCTTGACGCGCGAGCCTGTGATCACGCGCGATGCCGCTGACGACATGGGCGAGGCCGCGCTCGGGAGCGCGGCCTCGCCCGGCCGTCACGAAGGACGCTGAAGCGTCTCGCGAAGGACTACTACTTGAGTTCGACAGAGGCGCCGGCCTCTTCGAGCTGCTTCTTGGCCTCTTCGGCCTCGTCCTTGGTGACGCCTTCCTTGATCGGCTTCGGGGCGCCCTCGACGACGTCCTTGGCCTCCTTGAGGCCGAGGCCGGTCAGCGCGCGCACGACCTTGATGACCTGGATCTTCTGGTCGCCGAAGCTGGTGAGCACGACGTCGAAGGCCGTCTTCTCTTCCTCGGCCTCGGCCGCGGGGGCGCCGCCCGCCGCAGGGGCGGCGGCGACGGCCACCGGCGCCGCGGCGCTCACGCCGAACTCCTCTTCGAGCGCCTTGACGAGCTCGGAGAGCTCGAGCACGGTCATGCCCTTGATGGCCTCGATCATCTGGTCCTTGCTCAGTGTCTTGTCTGCCATGTTCCGGTTCACCTCATCGTGGTCTGGATCAAGTTCCGATGGACTCTGCCGCCCGGATCACGCCTCGCCGGCGGCGGCGCGCTGATCGGCCACCTGGCCGAGCGCGCGGACGAACCCGCTGATGGTGCCCTGCAGCACCGTGACCAGGCCGCTGAGCGGCGCGGCCATCGTGCCGACCACCTGCGCGACCAACACGTCGCGCGGCGGCAGGCTCGCCAGCGCCCGGACGCCCTCGGCGTCGATCAGGCTCTGATCGAGCAGTCCACCGCGGACCTCGAGCTGAGGGTGCGTGCGGGCGAAGTCGGCGAGCGCCTTGGCCGCACCCACCGCGTCGTCGCCGCAGAACGTCACCGCCGTCGGCCCGCTGAGGAGCTCTGTGAGCTGCTCCCGGCCGGCACGGCCGGCGGCGATGCCGCCGAGCGTGTTCTTGACGATGGTGAACTGGGCGCCGCTGGTCCGCAGCGCGGTGCGCAGTTCCGAGAGTTGGGCGACCGTGAGGCCCCGGTAGTCACTGACGAAGACCGTATCCGTGGCGGCCAGCTGCTCGGCCACCGCGGCGATCACCGCCTCCTTTTCCTTCCTCAGCATCTGCACCTCGCTTCTGAGAAGCACAACGCCCGCTCCCGAGAACGGGAACGGGCGTCACCTTCGACACTCGCTCGCTCGCCTCGGGTGGCGGACCTTCTGGTCCATTCTGCTCCGCCTGGAGCACCAGCCGTCATCGGCTGCGCCGCCTCGCGGCGACGCGAGTCGGCAGTATAGAGGAGGGCGGCGCGGCGCGGCAAGCGGGACCGGCCGCCCCTCGTGGACGACCGTCAGTCTTCGAGCAGGTCGCGGATCCGAGCCGGGTCGAGCTGGATCGACGGGCCCATCGTCGCCGCGATGTTCACGCTCTTGATGTACTTGCCCTTGGCGGCGGCCGGCTTGGCGCGCACGATCTCGTCGAGCACGGCGCCGTAGTTCTCGACGAGCTGACGCTCGTCGAACGACTTCTTGCCGATCGCCATGTGGATGATGCCGGAGCGGTCGGTGCGGTACTCGACCTTACCGCCCTTGGCGTCGGTCACGGCCTTGCCGACCTCGAAGGTCACGGTGCCCGACTTCGGGTTGGGCATGAGGCCGCGCGGGCCGAGGATGCGGCCCAGCTTACCGACGGTGCCCATCATGTCGGGCGTCGCGATGGCGACGTCGAAGTCGAGCATGCCGTTCTGGACCTGTGTGGCCAGGTCATCGGCGCCAATGATGTCGGCCCCGGCTTCTTGCGCCTCGCGCGCCTTGTCGCCCTGGGCGAACACGGCGACGCGCATCGTCTTGCCGGTGCCGTGCGGCAGGACCGTCGTGCCGCGCACGATCTGGTCGGCGTGACGCACGTCGACGCCGAGCCGGAAGTGCGCCTCGACGGTCTCGTCGAACTTGGCGCCGTCCAGGGACTTCAGCAGACGGACGCCTTCGAGGGGGGTGTAGAGGCGCTCCTTGTCGATGGCGCGCCGGGCGGTGGTGTAGGTGCGGCCGTGCTGGGCCATGGTCAAACCTCCTGTGGTGCGAGCGGCGACCCTGTCGCCTCCCACGCGGGACTGGATGTTTCTCTTACGGAAGTCGCACGTCGGGCTTGCGCCGACGCGACGATGACTCCACTACGGCGGTCATTCGACCTCGACGCCCATGCTGCGGGCGGTGCCCTCGATGATCTTCATCGCGGCGTCGATGTCGTTCGCGTTCAGGTCGGGCATCTTCGTCTCGGCGATCTCGCGGACCTTCTCGCGCGAGACCGTGCCCACCTTGGCGCGGTTGGGCTCGCCGGAGCCCTTCTCGATGCCCAGCGCCTCGCGCAGCAGCACGGCGGCCGGCGGCGTCTTGAGGATGAACGTGAAGGAGCGGTCCTCGAACACGGTGATCTCGACGGGGATGATGGTGCCCGCCTGCTGCTGGGTCTGCGCGTTGAACGCCTTGCAGAACTCCATGATGTTGACGCCGTGCTGGCCAAGCGCCGGACCGACGGGCGGCGCGGGGTTGGCGGCGCCGGCCGGGATCTGCAACTTGATGGTGGTCATGACCTTCTTGGCCACTGGTTCCTCGCTTCGCTGCTTACGACGCCGGGGTTACGACGTCTTCTTGACCTGGTCGAAGCCCAGCTCGACAGGCGTCTCACGGCCGAAGATCGACACCATGACCTTGAGACGGCTCTGGTCGAGGTTGACCTCGACGACCTCACCGGAAAAGTCCGAAAGCGGGCCGGACGTGACACGCACGACTTCGCCCACGCTGAACTCGGCCTTCTGCTTGGGCCGCTCGACCGACGCGGTATGAAGGATACGGTCGACCTCGGCACGGGAGAGCGGCACAGGCTTGTTCTGGGCGCCCACGAAACCCGTGACTCCGGGCGTGTTCTTGACCAGCGACCACGTGTCGTCGGTGAGCTCCATCTGCACCAGCACGTAGCCCGGGAAGACGCGGCGTTCGCTGGTGACCTTCTGGCCGTCCTTTGTCTCGACCACCTGCTCGGTCGGCACCACGATCTGGTGAATGCGCTCTTCTTGGCTCATCGACGAGCGCCGATGCTCCAGGTTGGCCTTTACCTTGTTCTCGTGGCCCGAATAGGTGTTGACGACGTACCAGTGATACACGGCTACCTCAGGTTCAGGTGATGTAGCGCAGGACGAAATCGACGAACTCGGAGAAGGCGAGGTCGAGCACGCCCACATAAGCGGCGGCGATCGCCACGGCGACCAGCACGACGATGGTGGACTGGACGAGGTCCTGGCGCGACGGCCACGTGACCTTGCCCATCTCGATGCGCACGTCGTGCATGAACTTGCTGAGGCCACGACGCTCCCCGGCTGCCCGCTTCGTGCTGCGGGTGCCCGCCTTGGCCGGCGTCTTGGCGCGCGACTGCTTGCCGCCGGCAGCCTTGCGACCCTTGTTGTCGCCGGGCTTGCCGCCGCCCTTGCCAGATTTGTCCTGCTTGTTTTTGACGGCCTTCGCCACTCACGCTCTCCGGTGGATCAGTTGGCAGGGCTGGAGGGACTCGAACCCCCGACCCCCGGTTTTGGAGACCGGTGCTCTACCAATTGAGCTACAGCCCTAGAAAAGGTGACGCTAGCGCGTCTCCTTGTGGACGGTGTGCGTACCGCACCACGGACAGTATTTCTTGAGCTCGATACGGTCCGGGTCGTTCTTCTTGTTCTTGTTCGTGTGGTAGTTGCGACGCTTGCACTCCTGGCAAGCGAGCGTGACCAACTGGCGCACGTCTTACCCTTTCGACGGAAGCACGTAAGGATACCCCTCTCTGCTCGCGAGGGTCAACGCGAGGCCAGAGAGCCCGGGAAGCAGAGCCGCCCGGGCACGGCGGGGCAGTATAGCAAGGTCCTGGACGCGGGGCAAAACGGGCGCACCGACGGCGGACCGCAGCCCGCCCGCCTCAATCTCCGTCCTGCTCCTCGTGACGGCGCATCAACTCAGTGGACCAGACGCGCGAGACTCGCCGCACGCGGGCGCGCTCACGCAGCACAGGCGGCAGCGCCTCTTCGAGGACAGCCCCCCTGCCCGGGCCGTCGAGCAGCGCCCAGGCGCTGTGTTCGCCGGCCATGCAGCCCCAGTAGAAGAGGTGCTGGTACTGGGGTCCCCGGCCGATGATCTCGTCCATGGCCCAGAGGCACTCGTCGGCGTCGTGTGGCACCTCGATGAGATACTTCGTCTTGACGCGCTTGTGATCGCGACGGGCGAGGCCGAAGAGACGCATGGTCGACTCCTTCCGCAGGGAAGCTTCCCCGCGAGGTTGAAGTCAAACGGCACTGCCGGCCGGGAGCGGGCAGAAGAAGCCACGTTGGTGCAACGCGCGGCTGCCATTGACGACGGGAGACGGATGACCGACCAGGACCGCCTGGCCGCGCACGAAGGGCCGGCGGAAGAGCCGGCCGCAAGGCCGGCCGAGCCGCCGGCTCGACCCGGTGCCGCCGGCACCGCCGATCCCCGCGCCGCAGGCTCCCACCGGTATCGGCCCATCCGGCTCACTCCGCCTGCGCCAGGCCAGCAAGTCCAGCCCGGCTGGCAGCAGCCCGGCGCGCCGCTCCCACAGCAGCCGGGCCAGCCCGATTGGCAACAGTCCAGCTGGCAGCAGGCCGGGCCACTCCTCCCGCAACCTCTCGGGGCGCCAGAGAAGGCGCCTCCGAACGGACGCTGGGGCTGGCAGCAGAGCGTGGCGGGCCTCCTGGTCGGCTTCGCACCGGAGGCCCTCCTCACGTTCGCCGCCTACGTCACCGGCACGGCCACAGGAGGCTCACCCACCGAGGTCTCGATCGGCACCGGCATCGTCCTCGTGGTGTCGTCCCTCGTCTTCTACGGCTGGCAGCTGTTCGCCGCCTGGCTGTTCTCGCTCCGCTACGCGGCCAACACCCTGTTGGCGCTCGGCTTCCGGCGCCCGACCCTTGCCTACTTCTGGACCGTGCCGCTCGTGCTCGTCGCAAGCTACGCGGTGATCATCGTCAACGACGCCATCCTGAGCCCGCCCCAGCAGGACATCGTCGAGGCCTTCCCCCAGACCGCCGGTGGCATCGTCCTGTTCACGATCCTGGCCGTGGTCATGGCTCCGCTCGCCGAGGAAGCGTTCTTCCGCGGCTTCGCCTTCCGAGGATTCGCCGCATCGTGGGGCTTTCTGCCGGGCGCGGCGGCCTCAGCCGCCATCTTCAGTGCGGCGCACCTGCAGCTCACCCTGTTTGTGCCGCTGTTCGTGCTGGGTTTCGGCCTCGCCTGGGCCTATCACCGGACGGGTTCGCTGTGGACGAACATCACGATCCACGCGATCTTCAACGGGATCTCGGTGCTCGCCTGGGCGTTGTCGTAGCAGACGCGTCCGCTCTCGGCGCGCCTCTCAGCGCAGCAGTGTCGGCTTGCGCAGCTCGCGGCAGCGGCAGGCGTCATCCCGGGGCAGGGCGGCGAGCGCCTCGAGCAAGATACGGGCCATGAGGCCCGCGTCCTCCTGGAAGATGCGGCGGAGCTCGTCGTGCTCCCAATCCTGTACGACACCCTCGCCGTAGTTGACGATCAAGTAGACGCCCGCGTAACAGGCGCCGATGTCGCGGGCGAGCCAGACCTCGGGCGAGAAGCTCTGCCCCACGATGTCGCCCATGGTCTGCAGCACCCGCACCTCGGCCGGCGATTCGAAGCGCGGGCCCTCTGTCACCACGTAGGTGCCGCGCGTGAAGAGACGGCGGTCGGGCGCGAGCCGCCGCGCCGCGGCGACGAGCGCCTCGCGCCCGACCGCACAGACCGCGTCGCGCATGATGAGCAGGTGGTCGCCGACGACCGTGCCGTAGCGGTCGCGGTCGGTCGTCTGGTCGACGAAGTCGTCCGGGACGACGAGGTCGCCAGGGTCGAGCAGGTGGTTCAGGCTGCCGACGCCGGCGTCGGAGAGGATCCGCTTGACCCCGGCGCGATGCAGCACGCTGAAGATCTGCCGCGACGCCCGTCCGCGTGACACCCCCGGCCGCCAGCCGTGCATCGTCACGTGCAGGGCGCGCGTACCATCGAGCTCGAAGAGCGTGAAAGGCGGGCTCTCCCCCCAAGGCGTCTCGAACACGAGCTCGCGCTCGAGAAGACGCACCTCCGGGTGCAGCGTCCCGGGGAAATCGGCCGCCAGTGAGCCCGACCCGCCGATGACGGCGCGGACGGCCTCCGGCACCGCAGGCATCGGCTAGTACCCCGCGATCTCCGGCGTCACGCGCACCGCCACGAGCTGCACGTGGTCGCCGGCGTCGGAGGTGTACGCGCTGAGCTCCTGCTTGAGCCCGGACGGGAAGGCGCGGACCTGCCCCAGCAGGGAATCGCCCATACGCACCGTGTCGCCAGCCTTCACCTTCGGCGACGCGATGTGCGAGATGGTGATGAGCAGCGACGGGTCGTCGGCGGCCTGGACGTCGATCTCGAAGTCGGTGTAGCGGCCGAGGATCTCGGTCTTGCGCACGGTCGTGACCTTGCCGTCGATGGGGCTGAAGACGTCGGCGCCCGGTACGGCGCCGACGTCCAAACCGGACGTCGACGACGATCGGTCGCTCTCATCGCCGTCCATGAGGTAGTACCTCAGGTCGCCGCCGCCTTCGAAGATGTCGGCGAGCTTCTCGGCCAGGCTGCCGCCGCTGATGCGCTCGCCCTGGGGGGCGAAGGGCACCGTGTTCGGGTTGTCGACGGGGTGGTAGCCGATCGCCGTCGTCGCCTCGAGCGCGACGGGCATCAGCACCTCGACGGTATCGATGGTCGCCACGACGACGCGGCTGTCGACCATCGCTTCGCCGGCGAAGGTCGGTTCGGCCGCGGCCTGGGGCACACGCGCCGGTGTGGCGGTCGGCACTGCGTAGGCAAGCCAGACCGCGAGCAGGACGAGGGTCACGAGAATGACCAGCGCTCCCACGCGCCGGCGCCTGATCTGCTTGCGGCGACGATCCTGGGAACGCCGCCGGCCAGTGGTCAGGCTCTGCATCGGCTGCACCCTATACCGCATCCGTCGGAACCGGCAAGCTACGACGGCGTTACGACTACTCGCCTCCGTGTTGCCTGGACGGTGCACGGATCCTGTTGTCCGTGCTGTCGACGGAAGCTGGCCGGGAGGCCTCAAGTCGACCCTTTCGGGACCGATACGTGCTCATGGAGGCGTCCTCGCGGGGGGCCGCCTCGACAACCAGAGCTCGGCTCGGGGGTGAGCCATGAGGAAGCATCTGAAAGTGTTCGTCGCCGTTCTGGCGCTTGCCGTCATGCTCTCCGTCCCTGCCACCGCCTCGGCCAGCATCACGCTGACTGCGAAGGAGAAGGCAGTCGTGGCCGCCGTCAACAAGATCCGTGCGAGCAGGGGCCTCGCCAAGCTCACCGTCAAGGCCAGCCTCGTACGCGCGGCTCGCGGCCACGCCACCGAGATGGGCGCCGAGCAGTACTTCTCCCACGACTCCGCCGACGGCGAGGTGTTCAGCTCGCGCATCATCCGCTTCGGCTACGACCGTGAGGGCTACAGCTTCTGGAAGGTCGGCGAGAACATCGCCTGGGCCGCCGACGGGCTCTACTCGTGCCCGGAGGTCATCGTCGACAACTGGATGCACTCGCCCGCCCACAAGGCAGTGATCCTGACCAAGGTCTTCCGCCACATCGGCGTCGGCGTGAAGTCGTGTGACGGCTTCGGTGGGTGCGCCGGCACAGCCTGGTTCTACACCCTCGACCTCGGACGCCGGACACTCTAGTCCGGGGCGACAGACGAGAGAACAAGGGGCGCCGGCGACGGCGCCCTTTTCGTCGAATGCGGCAGCAGCCCGCTTCTCATTGAGAGCGGCGACGGCGCCTTCCCGTTTCACTTCGTCGTTCTACGGTCAGTCATCTCCTGGGCGACGGCGAGGAGGACACGGTGGAGCGACGCAGGATGGGGGCTCTCGAGGTCCCGGTGGCGGGGCTGGGCTGCAACAACTTCGGGCGGCGGATCGATGAAGCGGCGACGCGCGCCGTCGTCTCCGCGGCCCTTGACGCCGGCGTCACCCACTTCGACACGGCGGAGATGTACGGGGACGGCGCCTCGGAAGAGTACCTCGGCCGGGCGCTGCAGGGACGGCGCGACGAGGCGGTGGTGGCGACGAAGTTCGCCTGGCACCCGCCGGCCGCGCCGTCCGACGCGATCGAGTGGGTCGTGCGAAGCTGTGAGGGCAGTCTGCGGCGCCTGGGGACGGACCACATCGACCTCTACTACTTCCACCGGCCGCATCCCGAGCTGAAGGTCGCCGATATCCTCGAGGGGATGAACCGGCTGACCGCCGACGGCAAGGTGCTGGAGATCGGCTGCTCCAACTTCTCGCCGGAACAGCTGGAGGAGGCCGCAGCGGTCGCGCGCGAGCGCGGGCTGCGGCCGTTCGTCGTAGTGGAGAACGAGTACAGCCTGCTGGAGCGCGAGCCGGAGCAGGGCGTCCTCGAGGCGAGCGAGCGGCTGGGGATGAAGTTCGTGCCGTACTTCCCACTCGCGTCCGGCCTCTTGACCGGCAAGTATCGGCGGGGCAGGCAGGTGCCCGCGGGAACGCGGCTCGGCGGCGCCGGCGGCGCCAAGGCCGAGGATGTGGTGGCAGCCGGCAAGCTGGACATCGTCGAACGACTCGCCGGATTCGCCGAGGCGCACGGCCACACGCTGCTCGAGCTGGCGCTTTCGTGGCTGGCCGCGCGCCCCGGCATCGCCTCTGTCATCGCCGGCGCCACCTCGCCGGAACAGGTGCGCGCGAACGCAGTGGCCGTCGAGGCATGGCGGCTCACCGAGCGGGACATGGAGGAGGTCGACCGCCTCCTGCGGACCGCCTAGCAACTGGCCTCACACTTCTCGATGGCGCGCCATCCGTGGCCGGCGATCGCTCGGCTATGCTGGACGGCGTGGGCAAACGACCGACACACGAACAGACCACTGAGCGGCTGCGGCGGCTGTTTACGGGCGGCGGCCACGAGCAGGTCGTGGCGGTGTCGCACGAGGCCGCCCGGCCGGCGCGGCTGGCGCCGCTGCCGGGCGGCCTCCACCCCGCCGTCGCCACGGCCCTGGCCGCCGCCGGCATCGACGAGCTCTTCAGCCACCAGCGGGACACGTTCGATTTGATCAGCGCCGGTCACAACGTCGTCCTTGCCACGGGTACGGCGAGTGGCAAGTCGCTCGCCTTCGTCCTGCCGACGCTGGACGCCGCCGCCCGCGACCCCCAGGCGCGCGCCCTGTACCTCTACCCCACCAAGGCGCTCGCCCAGGACCAGGCGCGCAAGCTGACGCAGCTGCGGGCGGGAGCGCTCGCGAGCGCAAAGGACGCGGCGTCCCGCGGACGTGAGGACCCTGCGGCGGCCGGAGAGCGTCACGCCGCGCGCGCGGCGCGGCCGACGCCCTGCGGCCGGTCGTGCCGGCGATCTACGACGGCGACACGCCGCAAGGTCAGCGGGCCGCCATCCGCAAGAACGCCACCATCGTGCTCTCGAACCCCGACATGCTGCACGTCGGCATCCTGCCGGCGCACGAACGCTGGGCCGAGTTCCTCCATCAGCTGCGGTACGTCGTCCTCGACGAGGCTCACGTCTACCGCGGGGTGTTCGGTTCGCACGTCGCGCAGGTCGTGCGCCGCCTGCGGCGCCTCTGCGAGGTCTACGGCGGACATCCCCAGTTCGTGCTCGCCTCGGCGACGATCGCCAATCCCAAGGAGTTCGCCGAGCGGCTCGTCGGACTGCCCTTCGAGGCGATCGACGAGGACGGGGCCGCGCACCCCGAGCGGACCATCGTCTTCTGGAACCCGCCGCTCGAGGACCCGGCGCTGGGCACGAGGCGAAGCGCTCTGGCCGAGTCGAGCTACGTGGTGAGCGAGGCGGTGCTGGACGGCGCCCGCGTGATCGGGTTCGCGCCGACACGGAAGGCGGCGGAGCTGGTCTTCGACCACGTCCGCCGCCGCCTCCATGACCGCGACCCCGACGGCGACGGGCGCGTTCTGCCCTACCGGGCGGGCTACACGCCGGAGCAGCGCCGCGACATCGAGCGACGTCTCTTCGACCACGAGCTCGACGCCGTCATCGCGACGAGTGCGCTGGAGCTTGGCATCGATGTCGGCTCGCTCGACCTTTCACTGGTCACCGGCTTCCCCGGCACTGTCACGAGCCTCAGACAGCGCTGGGGACGGGCGGGCCGCGCCGGGCACGGCTGGGCCGTGCTCGTGGCCGGCCAGGACGCCCTCGACCAGTACTTCATGCGCGAGCCCGAGCGCCTGCTGAGCCGCCAGGTCGAGGAGGCGATCATCGACCTCGACAACCCGCACATCTCGGACGCCCACCTGCAGAGCGCCGCCTACGAGCGGCCGCTCATCGCCGACGACGAGCGCTACTTCGGGGAGACGGGGATGCTGCGAGCCGAGGCGCTGGCGCAGGGCGGCCGGCTGTGGCGGCGGGGCGACGGCTTGGCCTGGGCAAGGCCGCACTCGCCCGCCGCCGAGGTGTCCCTGCGCTCCGCCTCGGCCGAGAGCTTCGTCATCGTCGAAGCGACTCACGGCGAGATCCTCGGCACCGTCGAGCAGGAGCGCGTCTTCCGCGTCGCGCATCCCGGCGCCGTCTACCTGCACCTGGGGCGCAGCTACCTCGTGCAGCGCCTCGACCTGGACGGACGCACCGTGCTCGTCCAGGACTTCACCGGCACCTTCTACACGCAGGCGAAGACCGACAAGAACGTGAGCATCGCCGGCCAAGGACCCTCACGGCCGCTGGCCGGCGCTTCCCTCTTCTTCGGTGAGATCGAGGTGAGCGAACAGGTCATCGCCTACCAGAAGCGCGACATGACCGACGGTCGCGTGATGGACACGGTCCCGCTCGACCTGCCGGAGCAGTCGTTCACGACCGAGGCGCTGTGGTTCACGCTCGGACCGGAGGTCGTCGACCGCGTCGTCGCCGACCTCCGGCCCGAGCCCTCGTCCGACGAGGTCGCCCACCCCGACGCGCCCCAGCCGGTCGCCCCCGGCGGCCAAGTGGACCCCCAGCTCGCCGGCGCCCTCCACGCCGCCGAGCACGGCCTCATCGCGCTCGTCCCGCTCTACGCGATGTGCGACCGCTGGGACATCGGTGGCCTCTCGACACCCTGGCACTGGCAGACCGACCGCGCCACGGTCTTCATCTACGACGGGTACCCGGGCGGGATCGGTCTGAGCAAGCGCGCCTTCGAGGCCTTCGAGCAGCTCGCCGCCGACACGCACCTGCTCATCAGCGAGTGCCCCTGCGAGAGCGGCTGCCCGTCGTGCGTGCAGAGCCCCAAGTGCGGCAACCTTAACGAGCCGCTCAGCAAGATGGGAGCGGTGCGGCTGCTCGAGGCGATGCTGGGCATGCCGGCGGGCGGACCGCGGCTCTGAGCCGACAACACGTCTCCTGATAGGCTCCTATGGCGGGGGAATCAGACGGCGCCGACGCGGAGGGACGCATGCCGGACGGAATCACGATCGAGAAGCTCGACCGCGCCGACATCGAGCTGGTCGCACCCTTGTGGAAGGCGTTGCTCGACCACATCGCCGAGCTACCCGACGCGCTCGTCCCCATCCGTCCCTTTGAACAGTCCTGGCCGCTGGAGCGGGACGAGATGCTCGAGGCGCTGAAGGGCGACGCCTTCGTGCTGGCCGCGCGCCGTGACCATGCCGTCGTCGGCTACGCCTTCGTCCTGATCGAGGGACCCGACCCCGTGTGGTACACCGGCGACAACCACGCGACCCTGGCCCACCTGAGCGTCGCCGACGGCGAACGCGGGGCCGGCGTGGGGACCGCCCTTTTCGACGCCGTGGACGCCGAGCTCGAACGCCGCGGCGTGCAGGACATGGAGATCGGCGTCGACACCGCCAACCGCGACGCCGTGCGCTTCTACGAGGAGCGTGGCTACCGGCACGACTTCCACATCTTCTACGGGACGCCGGGACGCAGGGCGTGGGCCTGCCTCGCTCGCGAGAAGGCCGACAGGGAGGCCGGGCGCGGACGCTTCGCGCCGCCCGGCCCCACGGACGTATGACCCCGGCACGCTCATGAGCGTCGCGCCCGACCTCGAGATCGTCCTCCTGCGCCCCGCACAGGGCGACACCTACACCGACGCCGACCTCGATCCGCTCGAGCCGCTCTGGCGCTCCCTCATGGACCGCCACCGCGAGATCTGGGAGGTCGTGCCCATACGCGCCTACGAGGACTCGTGGCCGCGCCGCAAGGCGCAGTATCGCGAGTGGCTCGCGCCGCCGGGCTCGTTCGCGCTCGTGGCCCGGCGCGGCGAGGGCGCTGTGGGCTACGTGCTGGTCGGCATCCACGAGGCCGACGAGACCTACACGATGGGTGAGCGGCTGGCCGAGATCCACACGCTCGCAGTGCTCCCGGGCGATCGCGACCGCGGTCTCGGCGCTGCGCTGCTCGACGAAGCCGAGAGCCGCCTGCTGGCCGACGGCGTCGTCGACGTGCTCGTCGGGACGATGCACGGCAACGACGACGCCTTGCGCTTCTACGAGCGGCGCGGGTTCACGCCCTTCGTCCATCTGCAGTACCGCCGCCTTCAAGTGGACGTCGAGGCATGAGCGTCGCATCCGGGCCCATCTATGTCAGCGTCTGCGGCGCGAGCGCGGCGAGCGCGGAGCTCATGGCCCAGGCCGAGGAGCTCGGCAAGCTGCTCGCCGAGCGCGGCTGCGTCGTGATGTGCGGCGGCCGCGAAGGTGTGATGGAGGCGGTCGCGCGCGGGGTGAAGAAGCAGGGCGGCGTGTGCATCGGCATCCTGCCGGAGGCCGAACGCACACACGCCGCCCCCGACCTCACCTACGTCGTCTGCACCGGTCTGGGCCACGCCCGCAACCTCGCCGTGGTGGCGAGCGGCGATGTGGTCATCGCCGTGGGCGGCGCTTGGGGCACGCTCAGCGAGATCGGCTTGGCGCGCTCCCTCGGCCGCCCCGTCGTACTGCTCAACAGCTGGGGTGTGCGACCTGCGGGCGCAGACGCCGAGGGCGAGCTCGACGGGGTGCGGCGGGCGCAGACGCCCGCCGAGGCCGTCAGAATCGCCTTGGGCGACGGGTTCGAGGCCGGCCAGGTCTGACACAGCGACTGACGCCGGCTTCCCGTCCAGTAATCGGACGCCTCCAGCCGAACGTCAACCCTCCGTGATCCCCCGCTCCTAGGTCCACCATCGCTCCCATTGCTATAGTTGCGCCACTTCCGGCCAGCCGCGAGAGCGAGTCAGCATGACTCATGACCCGGGCCTCCCCCCAGTCGTACGTGCCAAGCTCACTCAACCCCGAGCTCTGCCATCACGGGTCCGGCCGACCACGCTCGACCACGCGTGCACCGCCCTCGCTGGGCGCCTCACCCTCGTCTGCGCGCCCGGCGGGTACGGCAAGACAACGCTCGCCCTCGAGGCGCTGCGGAAGACCGGCCTGCCCGCCGCCTGGTACCGCGTCGACGAGCTCGACAGGGACCCCGTCGTCTTTCTCGCTTCGGTCACCGAAGCGATCGCGGCGCGTGTCCCCGCCTTCGGCGAACTCATCCGCGACAGGCTGCGATCGGCGTCACAGGGACAGGTCTCCAATGCGCAGCTGGCGGCCATCTTCGTCAACGACCTCGCGGAGCACCTGTCCACACCGCTCAATCTGGTCATCGACGACTACCACGAGGCCATCGACTCCCCCGGCCTCAATTCGACCCTGGAGTACCTCATGGCGGCCGCCCCGGAGGTGCTCCGCTTCGTGGTCTTGTCGCGCTACGAGCCGGCCTTCGCAGTGTCGAAGATGCAGCTGGCCGGTGAAGTCGCCCGCTTCGGGGTCGAGCAGCTGCGGCTGACCGGGCGCGAGACCCGGCTCCTCGTCAAGGATCGGGGCGGTGTCGTCCTAGACGAGGCGAGCTCGGAGCGGCTCGCCCAGCTCACCCAAGGCTGGCCGGCGAGCATCGCCCTCGCCGCCATGACGCTGCAGTGGATGGACTTCCCCTCGATCGAAGCGGCGGTGTCGGACCCACGCCTTACGCGAGACGTGTACGGCTATCTCACGGAACAGGTCTACAGCCGAGAGAAGCCGACGACGCGAGCCTTCCTTCTGGACACCTGCTGTCTCGAGTACGTCACCCCCGAGCTCGCAGACGACGTCGCCGGTCGTCAAGACGGGCACGCACAACTCGAGCATCTCACGGGGAACCAGGTCTTCACCGCGCGCGCCGAGGACGAGAAGACGTGCCGCTACCACCCCTTGCTGCGCGACTTCCTCCGGCAGCGGTTCCTTCAGGAGCGGGGAGCCGGCGCGTACCATGCGCTGCAGGTGAGATCGGCGCAGGCGATGGAGCGCGCCGGCGACTTGCCGAGCGCGATCGCCATCTACCTGTCGGCCAACGAAGGCCAAGAGGCGCTCGACGTCATCGCGCGCGCCGATTACGGGACACTCGAGGATATCCGTTCCGACACGCTGCAAGCTTGGCTATCGCGCTTGCCCGCCGCCTTGCGCACCGGACCCTGGGCGCTGGTCCTGCAGGCTCACTTGCTCATGCGGTCAGGGAAGTACGAAGAGTCGGTTGGGTGCGCCTCCGGAGCCCTCGCGACGTTCGAGCGCATGGAGGACCGGGCGGGACGCTACCAGGCCTTGTGCGTGAAGGAGTGCGCCCTCTTCTGGAAGGGCGACAACGAGGGGGCGCGCGAAGCATCGCAGGGCGCCTTGGATGTCGCCCAGACGGCGGAAGAACGGATCCATGCGCTGATCAGCCTCGCAGCCGCGTGTGAAGGACAGTGTCGGTGGGATGAGGCGCTGGAATCGCTTGAGAGCGCTGCGTCCGGCTGCAGCCGACGAAGAGAGGCGAGCAATCCAGAGTGGTAGGACATCGCGCCACTATCCTTCGTACCTGACTGGCCGCCTGAGAGAGGCGGATGCTCAGTTCGAGCAGATGACGCGCATCGAGAACGATGCGTCACGACGAGTCTGCGCGTAGGCATCATGAATGCCCACGGACTACCTTGGTCGGGCTAGGCTTGTACGAATCCGCCGACAGCAAGTTCGAAACGGCGTTGAGCTCGCGAAAGCGCAGGGATACGACCTCTACACGGCGATCGTTGCCAGTTTCGGTCTCAGCTCAAGCTGGCCACGAATCGCCCGAACCGGCGTGGCCTCGCGGAGGGCCACTACGTCCGGCTCCTCTCCGAGGACGCGTACTGTCTTGCCTACGCGTACAGCCATCTGGGGACGATTCACAGAGAACTGGCGACCTCCAACCGCCAGCGGCCTACCACAGAGCCGTGCACATCGCTGATAAGGGCCATCGGGGCACGCCCTCATCAATGCGTCGTCGAACCTAGCCTTCGCGCGCTTATCCGAGGGAAACCTGCCTCGGTCGCAGAGATTGAAGAGCGTCGTCGCAGCGACAGTCGAAACGGCCTGCACTTCGTTGCCCGAAGTGCCAGTTCTTCCTTGCTACCCACCTCCATCAAGGGGAGCTCCACGGGACGGTCTCGACGGCCTGGGCGGACTGGGCAGAGGCGGCCATCATTTGGGCCACATCAACTTCATGTCTCAAGAGCTCATTTTGCTGCCGTACATGACACGGCACTTCCTTATCACAGGGGCGCGACCAGTCTGTGTGGGGACGTAATCGAGGCAATCGCACGTGGCCCCTCTTCTCTGCCTCTGCTGATGCGCTCGACGAGGACGACATCGTCTCGCCGGAATGTGCCTCAACTCCGCAGAGCGGCTGACAGCAGAGGACCGAGGCAACCTACTGCGTCGTGCCACACGGCATCGCGACGCCTCAGTTCGGAGACTGGCAGCGCGCCTGAGGAAGGCGGCACCCCTGGACGCGCACGACCAACAACTGCCGGGGCTCACGAGCCGAGAGACCGAGGTGCTTCGCCTGATCTCCGAGGGCCTCGACAACGACGACATCGCCAGCACGTTGTTCATCGCCCCATCCACCGTCAAGACCCATGTCAACCGCATCTTCGTGAAACTGGGAACATCGAGCCGCATCAACGCGGCTCGCGCGTACCATGCCAGTCGTGAGGCATCGTCTGAGGAATCATCCTGGCGACCGGGATATGTACAACCGCAGGTGGACTCCAGCGAACCAGACCATGGCTAGCATCCTCTTCACCATCAAAGGCGAGGAGGGTTCATGGAGGCGTTGGGTTCGATCGTCTACATCCGTTCTGATCGCATGAGCGCTCGCAAACGAACCGTCATAGACATGCTCAGAGACACTTCGGACTTCGTCTCCGGAGAGGCGATGAGTCAGAGCCTCGGCATCTCTCGCAACGCAGTGCACAAGCACGTCAACTCTTTGCGCAAGCGCGGGTATCGCATCGTGGGCATCTCGCGGCGTGGGTACCGGCTTGAGGAGGAGCCCGCCCGGCTCTCGATGGAGCGCGTCGCCGATCAGACACGCCGCAGCATGTTCGGGAGGTCCTTCCGCTACCACGACGAGATCGAATCGACGAACCTCGAGGCGAAGTCCCTGGCGACCGCGGGAGCGCCGCAAGGCACGGTGGTCATTGCCGAGAGCCAGACCGCGGGGCGCGGGCGGCTGGGACGACGCTGGACATCGCCGGCTGGCAAGGGATTGCTCTTCTCGGTCATCCTGCGGCCGCCGGTCGCCATGGTCGACGCGCATCTGCTCACCCTCGTCGCTGCCGTCGCAACAGCGGAGGCGATCGAGGAGATCACCGCCGCCAAGCCGTCCATCAAGTGGCCCAACGACCTCTACATCGACGACCGCAAGGTCGGAGGGATCCTGCTCGAAGTCGCGGGCGAGCAGGACGCGATCGAGTGGGTCATCGTGGGCATCGGCCTCAACGTGAACACCGAGTACACGGAGTTGCCGGTCTCGCTCCGTAGGACGGCGGTATCCCTCAAGATGGCCACCGGCCGCCCCGTCGACCGCAGCGACCTCCTGGCGAACGTTCTACTGAAGCTCGAGCGTCACTACCTGCACGCGGTGCGCGAGGGGTTCCAGGAGACGCTGTCAGGATTCCGGCAACGCGACTACCTGGCGAAGCGCAACATCAGCGTCCAGACGCGTCAAGGGCACCTCGTCGGAGAAGCCGTGGGCATCGACGACCAGGGAGCGCTTCTCGTGCAGCTCCCTCACCGCCACATCCGCCGTTTCCATGCCGGAGATGTGACGTTGAGGTAGGCCCCGGGGGTGGGGCACGTGAAGGACGCCCGCGTGCTTTGACAACGCGGGCGTCCTTCACTACATTGTCACCTCGCTCATCTCAAGCTTGGTTGACAATTGCACGCTGCGCCTGTCCGCGAACTCACGCACATCGCCCTGTTCGCCGCGTTCATCGCTGTGTGCTCGTTCGTCGCGATTCCAGTCGGATCGGTCCCGTTCACGCTGCAGGTCTTCGCGGTGCTCTTGGCCGGACTGCTGCTCCCGCCTCGCGCGGCAGTCGCCAGCGTCGTCGTCTACGTGGCATTGGGCCTGGTTGCACCGGTTTACGCCGGCGGAGCCTCAGGTCTTGCGGCGCTCGCCGGTCCGACCGGCGGCTACCTGGTCGGGTTCATCCCGGCTGCCGCCCTGGTCGGACTCGCGCGCCGCCATTCCGCCGGCTCCGCTCTACCGCTCGCGCCGGCACTCCTCGGACTTCTCCCCATCTACATCCTGGGTGCGGGATGGCTCGAATGGCAGCTTCACCTCGGAAGCTTGTGGGCAGCGCTTACGACGGGGGTGCTTCCGTTCGTGCCGTTCGACGTGATGAAGGCGTTGCTCGCGGCCGGTATCGCGCGGGTGCTGCTCAGCCTGCCGCTGGGTCTTCGCGAGCTTCCGAGAGAGCGTTGAGGTCGGCGATCAGCTTGCCCCTCAGCCGCAGGTTGATGCGGCCTCGCTCGTACTCCCCCATGAAGTCGGTAGCCGTCCCCTCACGATAAGCCAGGTCTTTGTCACGCAGCATGCGCGCAAAGACCTCAACGTAGCGCTCATCCAGGGTGACTCCGGCGCAGGAGCGCAGCTCCTTCAGCGCCTCAAAAGAGCTGCGAGCCGGGCGATACGGGCGATCTGAAGTCATGGCGTGATAGGAATCCACGATGGCAAGGACCTTACTCATCTCCGGAATGTCGCCCGCCTTGACGCCACCGGGGTACCCGCTGCCATCCAGACGCTCGTGGTGAAAGAGCACAATGTCCGCCACGTCCTGATAGGCCGCGAGGTGTGACAACACCTCCGCACCCTTCGAGGGATGCTCGTGGATGTAGGCCCAGTCCTCGTCATCGAGAGCCGTCGTCTTGCCCAGGACGGCATCGGGAGTCCCCACCTTACCCAAGTCGTGCAGCAAGCCGGCAAGGTGCAGGGCCTCAGCTTCCTCCTCCGGCAAGTTGAGCGCGATGGCGATGTCGCGGCAGTACATGGCCACGGCCGCCGAATGCTGCGCCGTGTACTCGTCCTTGCTGTCGAGCAACACGACCATCGCAGCCGCAAGGCCGATGTTCATCTCCAGATACTGGTCTGTGAGCTGGCGCTGACGCTGCACATGCTCCTTCTCGCGCACCAGGAGCTTGAACATGTACTGGCTGGCAAACAGCGGCAGGAAGAGGAGGACGACCGCGACCACACCGGCCTCAGCGTAGAGGGCGGCCGTCATCAGGCCCAGTCCGGTCAGGACGGCGAGAGACCGGACGAATGGAGGAAGTTCTTCCTTCCTGAAATACGTCTCACAGATCGCTCGTACACGAAGCAGATTCGCAAAGCCCAGGCACGCCTAGGTTCGTGCTTCGTACGCCGACCGCTGCCAACACTCCTGCCACCAGCAGCTCCACCGTGACCGAGTCGATAGCCGAAACCCCCAGGTGCTCTTGCACGCCCAGAAGGCGGTTGCAGCGCGAACGAAGCGAGCAGATAATTGGCCTCGTTGAAGAGCGCGATGAAGACTGACCGCTCTCTCCAGCAGCCCCAAGCCCCAGCCACGGCCGCGACCATCATGGATGGCCAGCCCCGAGGAACATGACGGCCAGCAAGATCGGGAGATTGGCGGCGGTCATGGTCACTCGATCGGAGAACTCGACCGAAAGGTTCTCGGCGATGACTGAAAGCACGGTGAGCGCGAGCAAGGGCCGAGCAAGAGGTCCCGTCCCGCCAGCTTCCGCCGGCAGGTAGGCGAGAGCCGTCGCCAAAAGCAACACAAGACGCGGCTGCAGTAAGCACAGCCAGCGCCTTGAACTTGCGAGGTATCTGGGTCAACGGCACCCGCTCCGTCGGAGTCGCTCGACTCCTATCGGCAGAATGGTGCCGAAGCTATAGCAGAAAAGTGTAGGTGACGGCGACCGTCAGTGGACTTTGCTGCTCCCTGCCGGGGCGGCGAAGGCCACCAATACGCTCGCGATAACCCGTTCAATTCGTTTCATGGCACTCAGTGAAGCTTTCCGGCCTTGTGCACGACTCCCCCTCAAGGATCGGTCAACCCCTGCCGATACATTTGGGTTGACATCTGCGGTGACCGCGATGCTAAGTGGGCACGAATCGCAGTCGACGGGGAGTTCAGTTCGCCATTCTATCCATCAGCGCCAGTTGTTTTTTGCCACCTCGGACAACGCTGTCAATTCAGACAACACTACCTTCACTAGCGTCGCTTTCGGCAGCGCCAGGGTCGCGACCTGATCGCCGCCGTCACAGTCAGCGGCTTGACTGGGGTGACTAGCCAGTGGAGACGGTGAGCGAGCAGGATGGGGGCAGCGCGGTCCGAGCGCAGGCGACCCCGCTCGGGCGAAACCGAAACTTCATCCTGCTCCTAACTGGTCAGTTCGTCTCCCAGATGGGCGACCGCCTTGCCATGATCGCCTTCCCCGTGCTTGTCTTGAAGACGACGGGCTCGACACTCTCCACCGGCCTTGTCCTTGCGATGTACACCCTGCCTTACCTGGTCTTCGCGCCGTGGGCCGGCGTGATCATCGACAGGTTCGACAGGCGCCGGCTCATGATCCTCAGTGACGTCGCACGCGCCCTGTTGGTGGCACTCGTGCCGCTGGTCGCGAGCCGCTCGATGCCGGCCACCTTCGTCCTGAGCTTCGCGGTGGCGAGCTTCGGGGTGCTCTTCGACCCCGCCAAGATGTCGCTGCTGCCCGACGTCGTCGCGGACGACCACCTCGTCCGCGCCAACTCTCTGCTCGAGACCACGGAGAAGCTGACGGAGATCCTCGGTTACGCTGCGGCCGGCGTCCTGCTGAGCGTGCTCTCGACCACGGCCGCCTTCCGAATCGACGCCCTCACGTTCGTCCTCTCGGCGGGGGCCCTTCTCCTTATGAAGGTGCAGCCATGGTGGCGCACCAAGAAGCGGGAGGAGGGCATCTCCTTCGGCCACCAGTTCCGCGAAGGCCTCGCGTACCTCGGGAGACACAAGGGCCTGCGCACCAACACCATCGTGGTCATCTTCTCGGCGATCGGCGTCGGCGCCGCCTACCCGCTCACGTTCTTCCTCGCCACGAACGTCTTCGACAAAGGCGCCGGCGGCTTCGCCGCCCTCGAGGTCGCGATCGCCATCGGCTACCTCGTGGGTTCCGTCGCCGTAGCCTGGCTCGGCAGCAGACTGAACCTGGGTGCGGGGATGTTCACGGGGCTCGTCGGGATGGGTCTCTTCCTCGGCCTGGTGGCCCTCACCGGGAACCTGTGGAGCGCCGCGCTACCCTTCGCCCTCTTCGGGCTGGCCGATGCGTTCGCCGTCATCGCCATCGACACGTACGTACAACAGACCGTGCCTGAGGAGCTTCGCGGGCGCGTGTGGGGCGTGCGTCTCTGCCTGACGCAGGGCGCGTCGGCCGCCGCCATCATCGTGGTCGGCGCGCTGGCCTCCAGCGTGTCGGTGCCTGCCCTGCTGGTCGCCGCCGGCCTCGTCATCGCTGTGCCGGCGGCCGTCGGCGCATTCATCCCCGCCGGGCGCGACATCTGGCGAAGTGCGCGAGCCCGTGAAGCGCGAGAGGCGGCCGAGATCTGAGGGCATGCGAGCCGCGCCACGGAGCTGCCGCCGCGGCCGAGTTGCCCTCGACGTGTGTCGAAGCGGAAACGCGTCACAATGCCAAGGGGGCGCCGTCGCGAAATGACGTCCAGGCCAACGTGGAGGACCGACCACGAGGCCGTGCGCCAGCTGCAGGTCGAAGGCCCGAGCGAGTCGGCTGGCTGACGACGGCGAAGGGCGTCTGATAGCCTAGGCTCGGATCACGACCTTGGACGCCGGGCCCCGGAGGGGACGGGCCGCCCGCTCCAGGAGACGAGGGCGACCGTGCACCCCCCGGACGACGACAACCTGACCCCTGCCACCGCGTCCTCTGTGGAGGAAGGCGCCCGCGCGCTCGAGGAGGGCATGGCGGAGGGAACTGCGCCGGACGGCGGAGATCCGGTCGGCGACGCGGGAGGCGGGGCCGGCGAAGCTGCGCCCCGCCTGGACATCAGTCGCCGCACCAGCTGGCTGCAGCTCATCATCGTGTGCATCGCGAGCTTCGCGACCTGGACGGGGTTCGGGGCGATCATGCCGTACCTCCCCCTCTTCCTGAAGGAGGAGGAACACAGCTCCATGCTCCTCATCGGGGTCATCGCCTCGATGTTCTACGTCGGCACCCTGCTCTTCTCGTCGCCCTTGGGCTGGGCGAGCGACACCTTCGGGCGCAAGCCGATCATGGTCTTCGGCGTCACGCTGGTCGCCTTCGCCATGGTGCTGTTCACGACGACCAGCAACCCCTACTGGTTCATCCTCTTCAGGCTGCTGGAGGGCATCGGGACGGCGGCCGTCGGCCCCGCCGGCCAAGCCTTCATCGCCGACATCACCGACGACAAGGACCGCAGCAAGGCCTACGGCATCCTCACCTCGGCGCAGTTCGGCGGCCTGATCATCGGGCCGGCGCTGGGCGCCGTCCTGCTGCAGCTGGGCGGCGGCGGCCGGTCCGGCTTCTACCTCGTCTTCTACTTCGGCGCCGCACTCTGCGCGCTGACGGCGCTCGCCATGCTCTTCTTCGTCAAGGAGCCGGTCGCCAGCAGGGCGCGCATCCAGCGGCGCCTCGATCGGGCGGCCGAGGGCAAGAAGGCCGAGCGGCCGCCCTACCGCACCATCCTCACCCCCGCGATCCTCGCGTTCGTGGTCGTGGCCTTCACGAGCCACTTCGCGATGGGCGCCTTCGACGTGGTGTGGAGCATCTGGCTCGACCATCTGGGCGCCTCCACCACCTACATCGCGGCGACCTGGACGGCCTTCAGCGTCCCCATGCTGCTCTCCTTCGCCGGCGGGATGCTCGCCGACCGCCACAGCCGCTTCCGCCTGATGTTCGTGGGCTACGCGTTCTCGGCAGTCGCCTGGATCCTCTACGGCGTCACGAGGGACCTCACGCTCTTCCTCATCGTGAACGTCCTCGAGGGCGTCGCCATCGCCTTCTCGTACCCGGCCAAGCAGGCCTTCCTGGTGCAGGTCAGTCCTAAGCGCTGGCTGGGCACGGTGACGGGTGTCGAGACGAGTGCCATGCAGCTCGCCGGTCTGCTCGGCACGCTCACGGCGCCGATCCTCTACGACGTGATCTCGGGCTACGTGATCTCGGTCGGCGGCGTCTTCAGCCTCATCGGGTTGGGGATCGCGGCCCCGGTGCTCTCCCGCGAATGGCGCCGCATCGAAGCGACCGGCGACAAGCGCTCGACCAGCGAGCTCGAGGCGCTGGCCGACGAGGTGCGACCGCGGGACACGTCCGCGGCCGAGAGGCCCTACGCACTGGACTAGCGTCTGAGAGCAAGCTTGGGATTGGATATGAGCCCGTCCGCTTCGCGCATGGCAGCTCTCATCGAGGGGAAGACGAGGGCCAGGTCAATTCGATGCGGAGGGAGTGACATGCCGAAGAAGTACCTGATCACCCTCGTCGCAGTGCTGGTCCTTGCCCTTGCCGTGTGGCTCGTGCCCATGGCGCTCGGAGCCAGCAACGCGCCGACCCCAGGCTCGTCGTCGAGCTCGAATGCAGCGCCCTCGCAGGGCTCGGGCACGACACACCAGTGTCCCGCGGGTGGCTCGAACTCCGGAGGTTCGAACTCGAGCTCGAGTTCCTACCAGTCGCTCTGACGCCGGCGCACCAGCGAACGTAACGAGAGGGGGCGGCTCCCCGGCGGGGAGCCGCCCCCTTCGTTCTTCACTCGACGGCCGTCGCACCGCGCGGACGGCGGGCATGTGTTTCCAGCTCTGTCAGCTCCGCCGGATCGCGACTCCGTGATGGGGTCCCCGGGCGACTGGAGCGATCCTGGCGGCCGCGATGTCGACGCTGCACCAGCGCGACATCTCGACGTTGCCGGCGTTGTCGATCGCCCAGTACCGGATCCAGTGACGCCCGACGTGGCCGGCCGCCGTGATGAGGACGCTGGTGCCCTTCACCGCAGTGAAGCCGTCGAGCGAGTACCAGGTCTCCTTCACACCGGAGACGGCGTCGGAGGGCGCGAGGTGCACCGTAGTGTCCGTCGTGCGCGGCGCCAGCGGAGCGTCGTTCCGGGTCACCGGGTCGAGGTTGTCGATCTTCACGGTGACGCCCTTCGGCGTCTCGACGTTACCGGCCTTGTCGGCGGAGCGGAACTGCAGCGTGAAGACGCCGTTCCCTCCGCCCCTCTTCCAGACCGGGAAGGCGGCCGCCGTGCCCCGCACCCACGTTGCGCCGCCGTCGAGCGAGTACTCGCTGTAGGCGACCCCCTGCCCGCCGGCGTTATCGACGCCGGACAGGGTCACGGTGACCGGTCCCAGGTACCAGGCCGAGCCGCCGCCGGTCGGCGTCGTCGTCGGAGCGATCGTGTCGGGCGGCGTGAAGGAGGCCACGACCACGGCGTGGTTCGTGTCGGGCACCGTCACGCCGACGAGACGGTAGGTCCACGTCCCCGGACTAGCGCTGATCGTCGCGGCCGGGATGTCCACGATCACCGGCCCGGTGTCCGCCTCCTGAGAGGTGTAGAGGGAGCCGTTGGGCCTGAACACCTCGAGCCGCAGACGCGCCCCCGCCCAGTTCGCGCCGATGGTCAGCGCCTGGCCCGCCATCGGCGTGGCGTTGAACTTAGGCGTCGTCTCGCCGTTGTCGATCGCGTAGTAGCCCTCGAAGTTCGCCATCCAGCCGGGATGCGCCGTCAGCACGGTCTGCCTCAGAGCGTTGGCCAGCGACCCGGCCTCCGGCATCAGGACCAGGTACTCGAGCAACTTCTGCTCAGTCGCCGACACCTGTGCCTCGTTGTGGAAGGCGGTGTAGAAGACCCGGCCCATGCCCGCCGTGAAGCCGGCGAGCAGAGGCGTGTCGGCCTGCAGTCCCGAGTACGTCGGCACCGTGCCCTGCAGGTAGACAGTGGTGCCGGCCCCGACGCCAGACGGGACCACCCAGCTGCCGAGGTTAAAGTCGAGGTCGATGGTCGATGGTGGCGCCGTGGAATCGAGATACCAAGCCAGACCCGGGTCGAGAATCCGGGCGCTCACCATGCTCGGAGCGTCACCGATCTTGGGATCATCGGCGAAGAGGACCTTGCCGGGGAAGGCGGTGGCGACGTAGTCGTACGACCAGTCGGAGGCGTAGAGACAGCCTCCCGCTTCTACCCAAGCGGTGATGGCCGCCGCCATCTCTGGCGTGCAACTGCTGGTGCCGCAGTTGATGAACAAGGCGGTGTATGGAGCGAGGCCCTCGGCCGTGAGGTTCGAGGTCGAGATCAGGTCGTAGTTCTTGCCCATTGCCGCGAGGATCTCCTGAATCGAGTCGTATGCGCCCGGCACGACAGCCATCGTGGCGGACGCGAACGAGCCGTCCCCCAAGAGAACGCTCACCGTACCCTCGCTGTTCGCGGTGACGATGTCCGCGTGGCCGTCAGCGTTCAGATCGGCCGCGGACAGACCCACGGGGTAGTCGCCGGTGGCGTAACTGCCTCCGCTCCGGAAGCCCCCCGCGCCGTTGCCCAAGAGCACCGGGACGCAGGACGACGTGTAGCCTCCCGTGGCGGCAAGATCCGTGTTGCCGTCGCTGTCGAGGTCGACGGCTGCAAGAGCGTCGGGCTGACCGGCGAGGGCAGAGGACCCAGCTGCGGTCAGATGACCGGCGCCGTCACCGGTCAAGAACTGCACCGGCGACTCGCCGTCCGTCACGACGGCCACGTCGTTCTTGTCGTCGCCCGTGAGATCGGCGACCGTGAGACCCTGGGGATACGAATCGGTGGTGCACCTGGACCCCGTCGTGAATCCACCGCTGCCGTTGCCCGTCAGCAACAGGATGCTGTCGTCAGCCGACTCTGTTACGGCAAGGTCGAGCTTGGCATCCCCGTTGAAATCGCCCGCAGCCACCGCCAACGGCGATTCGCCGACGTCGTAGTCGGTCCTCGTGGGAAAGCCCGTGCTCGTCGCGATCATGACCACGACCTGGTTGTAGTCGCGATCGACGACGGCCAGGTCCGTCTTGCCATCCCTGCTGAAGTCGGCAGCGGTCAGGGCGGCGGGAGCAAGGAATGGCCCGTAGTCCGTGACCGTTCCGAACCCGCCGCTGCCGTTGCCGAGCAGGACGCAGACGATCATGTCGGATTCGCACGCGACTGCGATGTCCGGCTTGGCGTCTCCGTTGAAGTCACCGGTGACGATGGCACTGGGAGAGCCATCGAGGCCGTATGGGGTGGCGGTCCCGAACCCGCCGCTGCCGTTGCCGAGCAGGACCGCCACCCCATGGGACCCGTCGGCGACGGCAACGTCCTGCCTGCCATCGCGGTTGAAGTCGGCCATCGCGAGCCCGACGTTGTAGGAGCCTGCGGTGTAATCGACGTGAGTGGCGAAGCCCGCTTGGGCAGCCGGCACCGCGATCAGGAAGAACAACGTGACCAGCGTGACGACGACGAGCACACGGACGCGCGACATAGTGCCTCCCCCAGAACCCGTGCCGGCCTCGGCTGCGTCCCCTCGGCAGCCGACCTTGTGACTCTTCTAGCAAGCGACCGCATAGTCAGTCAAGTAAGCCCCGTTCCAGCAGGTGAAACCCCTGTTGTCTGGCTAGACAGCGGCGGGGCGGCGGCGCATCTGCGCCGCCGCCCCGCCGTCAGGTCCTGCTAGCCGGCGCCTGACTGCTCTGCAGACAGGCGCCCTCTTCTCCCTCTACTTCAGCTTGTCGTATGTCCGGTAGTACACGTCCGCGGCCGGCAGGAACCACGGGTTGCCGGTGTAGCCGGGGGCGATCGCGGGCAGCGGCTTGAGCTGCAGGAAGGGCGAGTCCTCCGGCTTGCCGGCAATGACGTTGGCCATCACGTTCCCGAGGTAGGAGGACATCGCGACTCCGTGCCCGCAGTACCCGATGCTGTAGTAGAGCCCGTCCATCTTGCCAAGGTGTGGATCGAAGTCGCGCGTCATGCAGACCTGCCCGTGCCAGGTGTACTCGACCTTCGCGCCGGCGAGCTGCGGGAAGTAGTGCACCATGTGCCGCTGCATGATCTCGCCGCTCTGCTGGGCGCTGACCGGCCGCCAGGCGGCACGTCCGCCGAAGAGCATGCGGTTGTCGTCGGAGAGCGTGAAGTAGAAGAGGAACTTCTTGGTGTCGTAGACGATGCGGCGCTTGGGGATGCAGTCGAGGGCGAGCTCCTCGGTGAGCGGCTCGGTCGCGATGATGTGGCTGCCGACCGGGACGAGGCGCTTGTGCAACTGCGGCGTGACCTTGCCCGTGTACCCGTTGGTGCCGACGAAGACCTCGCTGGCCTTGAGTGAGCCGCGCGACGTGGTGAGGCGCCAGCCGTCGCCCTCCGGGGCGATCGAGAAGACCTCGGTCTGCTCGAAGATCTGGGCGCCGGCCTTCATGGCGGCGGCCGCCAGACCGCGCGTGTAGAGGTACGGGTTGAGGACACCGGCGATCTTGTCGGTCATGCCTCCGTAGTAGAGGTCACTGCCGAGCTCGGACTTGCGGTCCTTGGGCGAGACGAGGCCGATGTCGTAGTCGAACTCCTCGGCCATGTAGCGCTGCCACTCGGCGAGACCGCCGAAGTGGGCCGGCTTGGCCGCCGTACCGTACAGGCCGACCTTGTGCCAGCCGCAGTCGATCTTCTCCTTCTTGACGACGTCCTGGACGAAGGTGACCGAGTCGATGGAGGCCTTCCAGAGTTGGCGGGCCACGTCCATGCCGTACTCGGCGGCCCAGCCGTCGGGGCCGCGCTTCGCGCCGACCGACACCTGGCCGCCGTTGCGCCCCGACGCGCCCCAGCCGACGGTGTACGTCTCGAAGACGGCGACAGAAGCGGCGCCCTTGGCGAGGGAGCGAGCCGCCGAGAGCCCCGTGAGCCCGGCGCCGATGACGGCGACATCGACGGCGTCGGGCAGCGGGGCGTCCCGCGGCGGCTCCGGTGCCGTGCACTCGCGTTCGACCTGCCAGAAGACCTGCTCGATCATGCCAGCTCCCTCCACATGGGCGCCGGCCGCGGCGTCACGGGCGTGAGCGCCGCGGTGGCGCGGCTCCTGCCGCAGACGATGCTATCCGAGAGGAAGGCGGGTGGGAACGGGCGAGTCACCGAGGTGTGGCCGGGCCAGCCCCCGGGGTAGAGGAGGAGTGGGACCAGATTCCCACGGCCCCGTCCTTCAGGAGGACCCGGTGCAGCCGGAGCGTCGGACAGACGCGTCGTCCGCAGTGGCGACCCATACGGTGTGGCGACAGCTCGCGCTGGTCTGCGCGAGTGACTTCGCCGTGTGGCTCGGTGCGGCCGCGATCTTCCCCTACCTGCCGCTCTTCCTGAAGGACGAGGCGCACGCCTCGCTCGGCCTTATAGGGCTGGTGGCGGGCGCCTACTTCGTTGGGGTGTTCGCCTTCTCGACGCTGCTCGGGAACCTGAGCGACCGCGTGGGGCGGAAGCCTATGATGGTCTTCGGGACGCTGCTCTACGCGGTCGCGACCGCGCTCTTCTTCACCACAGATCACGCCGTGTGGTTCATGGTCTTCCGGCTGATCGAGGGTATCGGAGCCGCCGCTGTCGTGCCGGCCGGCCAGGCGCTGATCGCGGAGATCACGACGGACGCGACAAGGAGCCGGGCCTACGGCTGGCTCACCACGGCCCAGTTCGGCGGCATGATCGTCGGGCCGGCGCTCGCCTGGCCGCTTTATGAGCTGGGCGGCGGCGGCCGCGGCGGCTTCTACGCGATCTTCGCCTTCGCCATCGCACTCGTGCTGGCGACGGCCGTTGTGCTCGTGCTCTTCCTGCGGGAGCCGTCGCACGAGCGCAAGGCGGCGATGATCGCCGGCGACGAGGCAGGCGAGCTCGCGCGCCTGCTGCACGGCGAGACGCGAGGCACGGAGCACGAGTCGGACGAGAACGATGGGCCGGAGGCGGCCGAGCGCCGCCGGCGCGAGGCCGCAAAGAGGCGTCCGCGTCTCAAGGTCCTGCTCTCGCGGCCGGTGATCGCCATCGTCCTCATCGTCGCGACCGCGGAGTTCGCGGTCGGCTCCTGGGAGGTCATCTGGAGCATCTGGCTGCGCGAGATCGGCGCACCGCTCGCGTACGTCGGCATCACGTGGGTCGCGTTCAGCGTCCCGATGCTGTTCTCGTTCGCCGCCGGCATGGCGGCCGACCGCTACAACCGCTTCCTGCTCATGACCGGCGGCTTTCTCGTGCTCGGGTTCAGCTGGCTGGCATTCGCCTTCACCGAGGACCTCAAGCTCTACCTCGTGATGATGGCGGTGGCCGGTGGCTCGTTCGCGGTGTCGTTCCCCGCCAAGCAGGCGTTGCTCGTGCAGGTGAGCCCGCGGCGCTGGCTCGGCACGGTGCAGGGCATCGAGCAGACGGCGATGCAGCTCTCGGCGCTGATCGGGACGCTGACGGCGCCGCTGATCTTCGACGCCTTCGGACGCGGCGTCTTCGTGGTGAACGGCGTCGTCGCGCTGGTCGGTCTCACCGTGGGTGCGCCCATTCTGCGCCGCGAGTGGCATTGTGTGCGGGGGGAGGCGGGCGTGAAGAGCTGCGCCCACGCCCGCCTCGCCGCCGCGGAGCGGCAGCTGGCAGCGGAGGAGGCGGAACTGGCCTAGAAGGCGGGCCGGCGAAGCTGGGCCCGCCTCATGCGCTCAGTAGCGCCTGACCTCGCCGTACAGCGTCGTGCGCTGCACGGGCACGTAGCCTGCGGCCTTGATGAGCCGCACGATCTCGTCGACCGTGATCGTGTGGCTGACGCCGGTCGCCCTCACCACGTTCTCCTCGATCATCGTCGAGCCGAGGTCGTTGGCCCCGAACGACAGCGCGACCTGTCCCATCTTGAGGCCCTGCGTGACCCACGACGCCTGGATGTTGGGCACGTTGTCGAGGTAGAGGCGGCTGACGGCCAGCAGGCGGAGGTAGTCGACGCCGGTGGCCGGCAGATGGCCCTCTTCGAGGGCGGTCCTGCCGGCCTGGAAGGTCCACGGGATGAAGGCCGTGAAGCCTCCCGTCTCGTCCTGCAGCTCGCGGATGCGACGCAGGTGCTCGATGCGCTCCGCCGGCGTGTCGGTCGAGCCGAACATCATGGTCGCCGTCGTCTTCATCCCGAGTCCATGCGCGACGCGCATCACCTCGAGCCAGGTGTCGGTGGGGATCTTGTGCGGGCTGATCTCGGTACGCACGCGGTCGACGAGCACTTCGGCGCCGCCCCCGGGCAGCGAGTCGAGGCCCGCCATCTGCAGGCGGCGCAGCGTCTGCTCGACGGTCAGGTCGCTCTGCTTGGCGATGTGAGCGATCTCGGGCGGCGAGAGGCAGTGCAGGTGGATCTTCGGGGAAGGCCTGCTTGATGCCGACGAAGACCTCCTCGAACCAGCAGACGTCGAGGTCGGGGTTCAGGCCGCCCTGCATCATGATGGCGGTGCCGCCGAGGTCGAGCGTCTCGCGGATCTTGCGGTGGATGTCCTCCTGGGCGAGCAGGTAGCCCTCCCCGCTCCCGGGCTTCTTGTAGAAGGCGCAGAAGCGGCAGCCCGAAAGGCAGTAGTCGGTGTAGTTGATATTGCGGTCGACGATGAAGGTGACCTCACGGCCGGGGTGCAGGCGGCGACGAAGCTCGTCGGCCCGCAGGCCGAGCCCGAGCAGGTCGCCGCCCTGCAGCAGAGCGAGCGCGTCCTTGTCGCTCACGCGCTTCACAGCTTCCACACCATCTCGACGTAGTCGAAGCCCTTGCCACCCGTGTCGCGGCGGATAGGCAGGCCGTCGACCGTTTCATCGCCCGGCAGGAAGGCGAAGCCGAGACTCTGGTGGAAGGCGATCGAGGCCTTGTTCCAGGTGCTCGTCTCGATGAACAGGTCGCTGCGTCCGCGGGCGCGCGTGAGCTCCGCGAAGCGCTCATACATCTGGCGGCCCAGCCCCAGACCGCGGTACTCGGGCCGCACGCCGGCGTAGTGGACGTAGCCGACCGCCGGCATCCGTTGCGAGAGCATACCGACGAGGAAGGCGACCAGCCTGTCGCCCGCGGCCCGGTTCGGATCCTCGACCAGCAGGCAGGTGTCGCCGAAGTGCTCGAAGAGCTGCGGACACACCATGTCGACGATGTGCGCGCCGGGCCACCACGTGTCGAGCGCGGCGCGCACCGCCGGGGCGTCGTCGCCTTCCGCCGCGCGCCAGGTCAGATCGGCCGGGTCGTTCATGCCGGCGCTGTCGGCGTACCAGTCCCGGTCATGTCGAGATCGGGTACGCTGTCGAGCTCGCCGATCGCCGCCGCGCGCCGGTAGAACTCCTTGAGGCCGGCGAGGTACTCGGGCGCGAAGCCGTACTTCAGACGGTCGAAATACTCCATGAGGAAGGCCTGGCTGAAGTCGTAGCGGAGCGCCGCATCGGCCGCCGTCTGCTCGGGCTGCGCGGCGCAGCGGTCGCGGGACGCGAGCAGCGCCGCGCCCACCGCCTCGGCGGTGGCCGGCCGCGCGGCGACGAAGTCGCTCCGCGCGGTGCAAACGGCGAAGACCATCGGCAGGCCGGTCACCCGCCGCCACTCCTCGCCGAGGTCGTAGTTGTGCGGGTAGACGCGCATGCGCAGCACGTGCAGGGCCTCGTCGCCGATGAGCAGCAGCCCGTCCGAGGACGGCAGGACCTCGGCGAGCGGTCCGCGCCGCGGCACGAACTCGGGCGCGATCCCCCACTCCCTGCACAGGACCTTCAGCAGGCAGATGGAGGTCGCGCTCTGCTCGGTCAGGGCGAGGCGCTGCACCTCGGCGAGCGGCACGCGCGTGAAGAGCTGGACCGAGTCGACGGCGCCCAGGGAGCTGATCGAGACCTGCGGCAGCAGCGAGAGCACGCCGGCGTGGCGGGCGAACTCGATCGACGATGGCAGCGCGACGTCGATGTCGCCCGCCACGAGCAGTGCGTTCAGCGCCGCCGGATGGCCTTCGACGATCTCGGCGCCGACGCCGCGCGCGGCCAGCTCCTCCTCGAAGTGGTCGTAGAGCGGGAAGCAGTTGATGAACTCGATGCGGCCGACGCGCACCGGCTGGGTGTCGGGAGCGGGGGCCACGTCAGACTGTGCGCGCGTGCGGCATTCACGTCACCTCAGACGGCGACCGGTTCGTCGTAGCGCCGCACCACGTTGTAGAGCGTGTCGCGTTCGACGGGGGTGCGGCCGGCGGCGCGGATCACGCGCACGAGCTCAGCCCTGCTGAGCTCCTGCGCGGTGTCGACGCCGGCCGCATGGCTGATCCGCTCCTCGACGACGGTCCCGTCCAGGTCGTTCACACCGAACGACAGCGAGACCTGGGCCAGCTTCAGGCCTACGTTGATCCAGAAGGCCTTCACGTGGCGGAAGTTGTCAAGCACGAGGCGACCGACCGCGAGCATCTTGAGGTCGTCGACGCCGGTCGGCCCGGGCAGCTCGCTCAGCCCTGTGTTGGCCGGCTGGAAAGAGAGCGGGATGAACGAGTTGAAGCCGCCTGTCTGGTCCTGCAGTGCGCGCAGTCGCATCATGTGGTCGGCGAGCTCCTCGGCGTGCTCCACGTGCCCGTAGAGCATCGTGGCGTTCGACTTGAGGCCGATACGGTGCGCCTCGCGCATCACGTCGAGCCACTCCTGCCCGCTGATCTTGCGCGCGCAGATGAGGTCGCGGACGCGGCCGCTGAAGACCTCGGCGCCGCCGCCCGGCAGCGAGCCGAGGCCCGCTTCCTTCAGCTCGGCGAGTACCTGCGGCTCCGGCTTCTTGGAGATCTTCGCCAGATGTGAGATCTCGCTCGCAGTGAAGGCCTGGATGTGCACATCGGGCGCCAGCTGCTTGAGCGCCTTCATCATGTCCAGGTAGTACTCGAACGGCAGGTCGGGATGCTCGCCGCCCACGATGTGGATCTCGGTGATGCCTCCGGTGAGCTTCTCGCGCGCCTTTTCGACCACCTCGTCGACCGAGAGGGTGTACGCGTCGGCATCGCCGTCGTCGTGGCTGAACGCGCAGAAGAGGCAGCGGTTGCGGCAGACGTTCGTGTGGTTGATGTGGCGGTTGCAGATGAAGTAGACGTCGTCGCCGGCGGCGCGATGGCGCGCGAAGTCGGCCATCGCGCCCAGGGCGAGAAGGTCGTCGGTCTCGAGGAGGGCGACCGCGTCGGCTTCGCCCAAGCGGTCGCCGGCCTCGATCTTGCGCCAGATCGGCTCCACGCCGGCGCGCTGCGCCACGTATGCGATGCGGTCAGGTTCCACGAGGATCTCCTTCAGTGTACTGCGCCGCCGGCGGGATGATGGCACGGAGTAGACGGGCGTTCGGCCGTCCGGCTATGCCCTTCCGCGCGTGCCGCGAGACGTCTGATCCGGTCAACTGTAGCGGTCGACGATCTGGACGGCGACCTGCACGAGCAGGCCCTCGTCGATCTCGGCGTCGAGGGCCATGAGCAGGTCGCCCGACTTCAGGATGTAGCCGAGAGCGTGCTCGCGCGCGCGGTCGACGGCGCCCGAGCCCACGATCTCGGCGAGGATCAGGTCGACGGTGTCCTCCTCGACGGGACGGCGCTGGAGCCGGGGCCCGAGCTCGGGCCGCCGCTCCAGCGCGTAGATCACCGGCAGCGTCACGGTGCCGTCGCGGATGTCGGTACCGAGGCGCTTGCCGGTGCGCGCCTCGTCGCCGCTGACGTCGAGGATATCGTCGAAGACCTGGAAGGCGAGGCCGAGCAGGCGCCCGTACTCCGCCAGCGTCCGCTCGGCCTCCTCGTCCAGCCCCGAGAGCAGCGCTCCGAGCCGGCAGGCGGCGGCGAACAGGTCGGCGGTCTTGCGCTCGCAGCGCCGCTCGTAGGCCGCGACGTCGACGGCGACGTCGAAGGCCTCACGGCGCTGAAGAACCTCGCCTTCCGACAGCCCGACAGCACTCGCGCTCAGGATGTCGACCGCCCTGGCGTCACCCGTTCCGCACAGCTCGCGAAAGGCGCTGGCGAGGAGGTAGTTGCCGGCGGACACGGCGACCTCCACGCCGAACTCGTGCATGACCGTGGGACGGCCCCTGCGCAGCTCGGCGTGATCGAGCACGTCGTCGTGGACGAGCGTGGCCATGTGCAGCAACTCGACGGCTGCGGCGGCGTGGACAACGCCGGGGCCGAACGGCACGTCGCGGCGCGAGGAAAGCAAGGTGAGCAGGGGACGGACGCGCTTGCCGCCGGCGCCCAGAGTCGCGCGGCAGGCGTCGCCCAGCGCGCCGGGGTAGCGCTCGGCCACCTCGGTGAGCCGGCGCTCGACGAGATCCATGCCCTTGCTGTAGCGGCGCTTCTGCGCGGCCGAGCGCCAGGAGAGCTTGGTCTGGCCGCGCACCTTGTCGCGGCGGCCCAGCTCGTCGCGACCGTTCACCCGCTCGGGCTTGTCCGGACTCATCCCGGCACCTCGGCCACGTGAAGGGCCACAGCGCCGAAGCCGAAGCGCCGGTAGCGCACGTTGACGAGTCCGGCGTCGGCCATGCGGACGGCAAGCGCATCGGCGTCCGGGAAGTCGCGCACGGAGGCGGGCAGGTAGTCGTAGGCGCTGCCGGCGCCGGCGACCAGACGACCAAGCAGCGGCACCAGGCGATCGAACCAGACGGCATGGAAGCGCCGTCCCAGGCCGCCCGGCGGGCGCGTCGATTCGAGGATCACCACGCGCCCGCCCGTTCGTGTCACTCGCGTCATCTCCGCCATAGCGCGGTCCAGGTCTGGCACGTTGCGCACGCCCCACCCCACGGTCACGGCGGCGAACTCATTGTCGGCGAAGGGCAGGGCGAGCAGGTCGCCGCGCAAGAAGATCGGCTCGACGGGACGGTCCTCGTCGCGGCCGTGAGCGCGCCCACGTCGCGCCACCTGCCAGCGCCGCTTCGCCGCCTTCCACCGGCGCCGCGTCGCCTTCTCCCGCGCGCGCTCGACCATCGCAGCGGTGAAGTCGAGGCCGGTCACCGCACAATCCGGGCATGCATCCGCGAGCGCGAAGGCCAAGTCGCCGGTCCCGCAACAGACATCGAGGGCGCCGTCGCCGGGCGAGAGGCCGGCCGCGGCCGCCGCCAGCGTGCGCCAGCGGCGATCGAGGCCGGCCGTCATCAGGCGGTTCATGAGATCGTAGCGCGGCGCGATGGCACCGAACATCGCTTCGATCCGGCCGGGGTCGCGGCTCACGCGCTCCGCGCCGGCATCCTGCGGCGCTTCCGCGCGCCGCCCGCCGGCACCGTCGCTCTGTGGCTCACCCCCCGGCAGCCCCTCCGCACCGTCCTTGCTCAGCTCTTCCCCCCGTCCAAAGGCGCGAAAAGGCGCTGCTCGAACCTGAGCGTCTGCAGCGCCGTCGCCACAACACGCAGCAGGCGCTCCGCGTGCGCTGCGCCGCTGGCGCCGGTCACGCCGAGGAACACGGTGTCAAATGGCTGTGGCTGCATCGGTCGCATTCTGCCCGACGGCGGCTCCGTCGTCACGCCCGCAGGCGCGCGGCCGTTTCAGCCGAAGAGCGTCGTGTGGACGACGGGCCTCGGGATAGTCGTGCGGACGCGCCCGTGTCCTCTGAGCGTCAGCCGATCGACCCGCTGTGGCAGTCGCCGCCGTAGCAGCCGTTCGGCCCGGAGCCGCGGTTGCCGTGGCACTTCACGCAGACACTGCCGTTGCTGAAGACGTATGACGGGTGGCCCGCGATGAACGAGCTGCTGTGAGGCAGACTCACACCGTGGCAGCTGGTGCAGAACGACGGGCTGTGGCACTTGGTGCACAGGCCCGGAGACTGGCGCGCCACCGACGGATGGGTCGCCTGCCAGCCCGCGGGATGCGGCATCTGCAGCCCGTGGCACTTCATGCAGCTGCCCGTCCCGTGGCACTTCACGCAGACCTTCGGGTCCTTGGCCGCCACGTTGTCGTGCTGCGAGATCCAGCTCGCAGGGTGCGGCATCTGCAGGCCGTGACAGTCGATGCAGAACTTCGGGTCCTGCTTCGTATGGCACCCCGCGCAGATGTTCTTGCCGCGGTCGAGCACGATCGTCCCGTGGCCCTTGAAGAAGCTGTTGGGATGCGGCATGGGCAGGCCGTTGTGGCAGCTGCTGCAGTCCTTCTTTTGGTGGCAGCCGGTGCACTGCTGCGGCTTCACCTGCACCGTCATCGGGACCTTCTGGTAGCCGGACGGGAGCCCGTTGACGTGACACAGCTCGCAGTCGTCGGGCAACTGCTTGCCGTCGTGGCACTTCGCACACACCGACATGATGTGGTCCTGCGGCATGCGCGCGACCTCGAGCTGGGTGCCGGGGTGGGAGATGTTGGCGTGACAGGTGAGGCACTGGTATCCAGCCTCACGCAGCCCCGTGTGATTGACGCGGATCTGGCCCACGACGATATCGCGCTCGATCTGCTCCTTGGGATGGCACTGGACGCAGTTGTTCGCGCCGACGTAGCTGGTGACCGGCTCCTGGTACGTGTCCGAGATGTAGTTGACGACGTGCGTGGCGCCCTGGAGGTTGCGGATGAAGTAGTTGAAGACCCCCGGCTTCGTGTGGCAGTCCTGGCACACGACGCCGGCCGCGTAGTGCGCCGACTGCTTGTAGGTGTCGACCTCGGGCTTGATCACGTGGCAGTTGCCGCACGTGTCGATCCGGTTCAGGGCCGAGAAGCCGACGACTCCGATCAGGAGGAAGACGACGATGCCGGCGAGGATGCCCACCAGCCACGGTCGCGGGATGTCGACCTCGAGCAGCACCCGGCTCCTGGTCGGGCCGCGGCCCGGCTCGCCTTCGACCGGCAGCTCAACACCGCCGCCCTGGGGCGGCTCAGGCGGCTCGCCGCCGCCGCCCGTCTGTGCCGTAGCACCCATCGCCGGCTCCGCCGGTACGCCGCCTGTTCCCGCGCCGCCGGAGCCCTGCGCGGACTCGGACGCACGTGGCTGCTCGGGCGGCTGCGACGCAGGCGGCTGCGACGCACGCGCCTGCTCGGGCGGCTGCGACTCGGGCGCCTGCTGCTCTCGAGGCTGTGTCGGTTCGTCGTCCATCGCCTACAGGCTCGCGCTCGGACTGGGGGTCGGGGCCGGGGTATACGGCTGAGCCTTGAACAGGTCGTGGGCACGAGGGTCGCCGATGGCGTGCTGCTCGTGGCATGCCTGGCAGTTCGCAACCTCGTGGCAGTTGAAGCAGGTCTGGTCGGCCTCGTTCGCCTGCTTGGGGTGGCTGACCACGAAGTCGGTCGGATGCGGCATCTTCACCTTGTGGCAGGTGTCGCAGTAGTCCTTCGAATCGTGACACGTCAGGCAGGTCTTCTCGCCCACGGCCTTGCTGCGGCCGCCGTGCATGCTCAGCCAGTCGATCGGATGCGGCATCTGCACCCCGCCGTGGCACTTCTTGCAGTCGTTCGGATCCTTGTGGCAGGCACTGCAGGTCGAGAGGATGCCCACGGCGCCGTGCCGGGTGTTCCAGTCCGCCTCGTCGTGCGACGACGGCTTGTCGCTGTAGTTCTTCTTGGTGTGACACAGCGCGCAGTCGGCCTTGGCCACCTGACCCTCAGCGTCGGTGTAGTTGTTGTTGTGGCACAGGAGGCACTGGTCCATGGACGGCTCGGTCGCAGAGCCTTCCGGGACCGAGCCCGGATGCCCGACCACGGAGTGACAGCGGGTGCAGAGGAAGCCGGCCTCGATCAGGTGCTTGTGCTGCACGTTGATGCCCTGCGCCGAGATGACGCCGAAAAGCTTATCGTTCGTGTGACACTGGCGGCACGACTGGTTGAGCACCGAGGCCAGGATCGGTTCCTCGTAGTTCCCCGTCACCTGGGCGATGGGCTGCTGCAGCGCCTCCATCTTGGCGGTGAGGAAGTAGAAGGGGCCCGGCTTGGAGTGGCAGAGCTCGCAGTTGACCTCTCGGTGGGCTCCTTTGTGGTACGCCGCGACGATCGGCTCGTGGCTCTTGCACGTGTTACAGAAGGCGGGCAGCGATGTAGCGGCCAGGCCCACGCCGATGGCGAGCACGACCACCGTGAGAACGATCACGATGACCGTGAGCAGGCGTGTGGTGAGGCGGAACCTCATCCGGCCGCCGTCCTCCGGTCGATCAGCACCGGCGAGGAGCGGTCGAGAGCTGGCAAGAGGACATCGTCCGTCATCGTCCTCACGCGTGCGGCGTCGTGTCGTGGATCGCGCTGCGGTGGCATGTCGTGCAGCGGAAGCCGCCCGAGTGACGCGTCGCCGACCCGTGGCACTGCGTGCACACGCTGATCCCCGGCGTGGCCTGGGCGGCGTGGAACTTGCCCTTGTGGCAGCTGCGGCAGGTCAGCTTCGCCCCGAAGGCCTTGGCGTGCAGAGGCTTCGAGTGGCACAGCGAGCAGGTGTACTTCTTCGTGATGCTCGAGGAGTGCTGCGCGCGCGGCTTCGCGCTCGGGGCGTTGCCCTTGTGACAGCCGGCGCACTTGGAGGCCGGCACGCTCTTGCCGGCGTGCTTCTTGGCGTGACAGTCCCGGCAGCCCTTCACCTTGGGCGCCTGTGTCTTGTGGTGGAAGGAGGCTGCGTTGGTGTGGCACTTGGTGCAGGTCAGCTCGCCGGCGTGCTTCTGGTAGCCCTGATGACAGGACTGGCACGTGCCGACATCGGGCGCCGCGTTGTGGATCTGGCCGGCGTGGCACGACGCGCAATCGGCGCCGCCGAAGACGGCGGCGTCGTGGCACGTCGTGCAGGTCGCCGGCCGCGGCGGCAGGTTCATGCCGTCGTGGCAGTCCTCGCAGGCGACGCCGTCGTGCGTCGCCTTCTTGCTCGCGGTGACGCCGTCGTGACAGTCCGTGCACGACGGCGCTGCCTGCGCGACGCCGTCGTGGTGCGGGCTCTGGCCGGGGTCGCGCCAGTCGACGCTGGTCTGATGGCAGTCGAGACAGGTGGCGCCGAACCCGGAGGCGCCGTCGTGGGGCAGGGCGCCGTGGGTGTACGGCGTGACGTAGTCCTTGTCGAAGTCGCTGTAGAGGTGACAGCCCTGCGAGCAGGCGCTGCTCGGTGAGGAGAGGCTCGAGGTGTCGGCGCCCGGCTCGTGGCAGTCCCAGCAGTCCTTGCCGGCCATCGGCTTGTAGCCGCTGTGGCAGAAGGTGCAGGCATCCTCCACGATGCCGCCCGTTGACAGGTGGCAGGAGGAGCACTCCGCCTCAGGTAGACCGCCGTGGGCCCATTCGGGGAAGGCGCCGGCGGGCGCGGCGGCCAGCGCCAGCAGGGCCGCCGCGCCGCAGAGCAGCAGCACCAGCAAGGCGACGCGGCCGAAGAGCCGGGTGCGTGACGTCCGGGAGATCATGGCCTCGCCCCTCCCCAGCGGCCGGTCCATAGGGCGCCGGCCATCAGTCGAACACCGTCCAAACGATGAACGCCGTCATCAGGATCGCGGAGATGCCCGCGACCGCCGTGAACGTCCACCACAGGGCGTCGGCGAGGTATGTCTTCCAGGTGATGCGCCGCTCCACCAGCACCTCGTCGAGGGTCCCCTCCCTGAGGCGGCGAGCATACTCCAGCGGCCGCTCGGCCTTGTAGTGTTCGACGGGCACTGAGCCCGTGAAGATCACCTTGTCGAGCGGGAACGACTCGGGCTTCAGGTGGGCACTGAAGAAGTGCACGAAGATGAAGATCACGCCCATCGCGAGCAGCGCTTCGTTGGAGTGGATCACGAGCGCGACGTTGAGGAACTCGCCGGGCAGGTACTTCGTGGTCTCGACCGGGAACCACATCATGAACCCGGTCAACCCGATGATCACGGTGCCGGCGACCAGCGACATGTAGTCGAACTTCTCCCAGTACGTGTAGCGGTCGAACTGCGGCTTGGCGCCCTTGCCCAGGAACCAGGCGAACATGCCGACGATGTCCTCCAGGTCCTTCTTGCTGAACATGATCGAGCCCTGCGAGAAGACGTTGCGGCCGCGACGGCGCGCGATCATGACGAGCATGAAGAGCACTTCCATCGTCCAGTAGAAGACCGTGATGATGGCGGCAATGCGGTGGTAGACGCCGGCCGCCGTGACGCCGCCGACCGCGTCCATGACCCATTGCGCCCACGCTGCGTCCTTGTACTTCAGGGGCATGCCGGTGAACACGAGCACCGTGAAGCTTACGAAGACGAGGAAGTGCATCCAGCGATGGAAGGCGTTGAAGCGCACGTACTCCACGCGCGTGCGCACCTTCGCCGGGGGGCGCCGGTCGGCGTCGCCCGACGCCGGCCTCACCGGCGCGCCTTCGCCGCGCTCAGTGTCCGTGCCTGCGACTGTAGAGGCCATCCTTGAACCCCCGGTAGATGTAGAGCGTGGTGTGGATCGCGGCGAAGCTGAAGACGCTGACGATCAGGAGAATGTAGGCGAGCCAGAAGATGAAGGTCCAGACGCCGTCGCGCGGGTCGCGCGGGTTCACGTGGATGTTGAACCCGGCGAAGTTCTGGTTCGCCTCCGGGTGACACTGCTGGCAGGTCGAGAGCTTGCTCTGGTCGGAGACCATGCTGTGCGGGTCGGAGGCCGGCAGGATCTTGTGACCGCCGTGGCAGTCGGTGCAGACGGCGGTCTCCTCGTTGCCCAGCAGGAACGCCTTGCCGTGGTAGCCGTCGAGGTAGGTCTCGCTGCGGTCGGCATGGCAGCGTGCGCACAGGTCGAGGATGCTGGTGCGGAACTCGAGTGACTCGGGCGGCACGATGTTGTGGGCCTCGTGGCAGTCGGCGCACAGGGGGGCGTCCTTGTCACCGCTCGAGGTCAGGCTGCCGTGGAACGACTGCTCGTACATGCTGAAGACGTCGGCGTGGCAGTTACGACAGGCGTCGAGCTTGGCCGTCTGCAGCCAGCCCTCGATGGGCTTGGTGGTGTGGTTGCCTGGCTCAAAGCCGAAGTGGCAGCCGGTGCAGTCGAGCTGCCCGTGCTTGGAGGCCTCGTAGCGAGCCCGGTCGACGGCCAGCGACTTCGTTTGGCCGTCGACCTGGATCGTCTGGGTCGTGCCGGCGTTGTGGCACTCATAGCAGGCGTCGTTGTCGGCGGCGGCCGCGGCCGGCGGCATGCCGGCCGCCGCCGTCAGCGCCAGCGCAAGCAGCGCCACGGCCGACACCAGTCTGGATACGCTCGGGCGGATCACGCCCCGTCCCTTCACCAGACGCACCTCATGTCCTCTTGTCGTGGCAGCTGTCGCACATCGCCTGGGGATGGCAGGTGAGGCACGAGCCGCCGCCTTCGGCGGCCACGGCCCGGTGCGACTGCAGCCAGTCGTCGGGGTGGCTCACCTGGTGGCACTGCTGGCAGAATTCCTGCTCGTCGTGACAACCGAGGCAGCCCGACTTGTCCTTCGCGGCCGTCTCGCCGTGGGTGTAGCGCCAGGTTCCTGAGAAGTGGTCGGGGGTCGGACGCGCGTGGCAGCTGTCGCAGAACGCCGCGGGATCGTGGTGGCAGCGCAGACAGGCCGCCTCGTCCTGCTGGGCCTCCTTGCCGTGCTCCGCGATGTAGTCGTCGGGGTGCGGGTCGGCGGGGGCGACCGTGTCGACGTGACAGAAGGAGCAGTCGTTCTGTTCGATCTGCTGCTGGTGGCACATCCCGCAGACGGTCATCGAGACCTTCCCTGCGTCTGCGCGAGAGCCGTGCGAGACCTTGTCGTGGCAGTCCGCACAGACGAGCCCGCTGATGTTCACGTGGCGATCGTGCGGCATCTTCACGTCACCCTGGACCTGGGCGATCGTGTCGAGGTCGTGGCAGGGCGTGCAGTTTTCGTTGCCCGGGCGCTGGCCTTCCTGGTCCACACGGGGGACGTTGAGGTAGTCGGCCCAGATGTTGAGCCATTCGCGGCTGCGCCAGGCGACCTGGTTGGCAAGGCCGGGCTTCACGTGGCACTGGGTGCAGCTTACGGTCGCGTGGACGGAATCCTTCCACGCCTTGCCAGCCTTCTCCGTCGCCTTGCAGGAGCTGCAGTAGGACGGCGTGGAGGTGGCGGAGACCGGTATCCACAGGATCACGGCGAGGACGGCGAGGACGCCGATCACGACGAGCGTCGTGATCCAGGGCATGCGCCGGTAGGCTGGTCTGTGCTTCTGGCTCCTGCCTTCCGGGCTCAAGCGCTCGACTCCCCAGCTCCCCTGGTCATTGGGTACGCTCGTGCGCAGGCTCCCCTTGTTCACCCGCTCACGAGTGCGCGCATTCTACACCCGGGGGTATCGAGGGTCGAACGGGACACAACCCTTCTCGCGCGTGCCGGATAGTACGGCGCCGAGGTGGTCTGCGGGCACGGGGCGGAACCGGCGTCCGAGCGGGAACGGCGCCGGATGAGTGCGCGTCCGTGGGTCAGACGAGGACGGCGACGATGACCACGGCCCCGTACAGCAGGCCTACGACGCCGTTCACGCTCATGAACCCCATGCCCACCTGCTTGAGACCGCGGCGGGCGATGTCGACATGCGACCAGGCGAGCAGCCCGGCGACGAGCGCAAGGCCGGCCCAGTAGACAAGGCCCAGGCCGGCCAGCAGCCCGACCGCCGCGAGCAGGAACACCGCCGCGAGGTGCGAGAGCAGCGCGACGAGCAGGGCGCGGCGCCAGCCCAGAGCCACGGCGACGGAGTGCAAGCCCTCGCGGCGGTCGAAGTCCATGTCGAAGATGCCGTAGATCACGTCGAAGCCGCCCACCCACAGGCCGACGGCGAGGAAGAGCAGCACGGCCTCGAGGGACACGGTCCCTGTAACGGCCACCCAGGCGGCGGCCGGGGCGAGGCCGAGTGTGAGGCCCAGGGCGTAGTGACACAGGGCTGTCCAGCGCTTCGTGTACGGATAGAAGATGAAAGCCGCGAGCGGTATCGGCCAGAGGTAGCGGCAGGGCGGCGATAGCTGGAAGGCGGCCACGATCAGCAGCGCGATCGAGACGGCCGTGAAGAGCCAGACGTCCTTCGAGCGCAGCTTGCCGGCCGGCAGCTCACGGCCCGCGGTGCGCGGATTGCGCGCGTCGATACGACGGTCGATCAGGCGGTTGAGCGCCATCGCGGAGCTGCGGGCGCCGACCATGGCCACCGTGATCCAGAGAAGGTCCCGCCATCCGGGCCAGCCATCGGCGGCGAGAAAGGCGCCCGCGTAAGCGAACGGTAGCGCGTAGACGCTGTGCTCGATCTTGATGAGGCGCGCGAAGAGGACGGAGCGCGACGGCGCGGCGTCCGCGGCGCGGGCTGTCGCCACCGGCCGGCGGGTCAGGCGCCGGTAGGCGCGGCAGGCTCGGCTGTGCCGGCCGGCTCTTGCGCCGGCGCCGCCGCGCCGGCCGGCGCCTCCGGCTCGATGCCGAAGCGCGCCACGACCCAGGTGAGAATGGCGACGACGAAGGCGAAGATGCCGATCACGAAGAGCGCGGCGTAGACGAACATGCTGGTCGGATGGGCGATGCCGAGATAGGCCGCGATCGCCGTCATGGCGCAGGCGACGACCCAGTTCGCGATCGAGATCTTCCAGAACATGCTGCGCATCAGGCTCTACCTCACCGTCGGCTGGCCCGCTCAGTGTAGACGCGGTACCCGGGACGGTAAAGCGTAGCCGCGCACTCGAACGATCGCCGAGCCCGTCGCGCGGGGTCGGGGGCCGCCCAGGCGTCGAGCCAGATAGCTCACGTGAACGGCAGCCCCAACTCGGCCCAGCGCTCCGTCACGCGCTGCACGACGGCCGAGTCCTGGGCCAGCTCGTCGGGCCACTCGCGGCCGTGGCCCTCCTCCGGCCAGGTCTTGGTCGCGTCGATGCCCATCTTGGCGCCGTAGCGTGGCAGCGGGCTGGAGTGGTCGAGCACGTCGAGGGGGCCATCCACGATGACGCAGTCGCGGCGCGGGTCGACGTTGTTGAACACGCGCCACGTCACCTCGCTGTAGTCGTGCACGTCGACGTGCTCGTCGACCACGACCACGAACTTGGTGAACATCATCTGCCCCATCCCCCAGCACGCGTTCATGATCTTGCGCGCCTGCCCCGGATACGACTTGCGGATGCTCACGATAGCGCAGTCGTGGAACACGCCCTCGATGGGCAGGTCCATGTCGACGATCTCGGGCTGCACCAGCCTGAGCAGCGGCAGGAAAAGCCGTTCGGTCGCCTTCCCCAGATAGACGTCCTCCATCGGAGGACGACCCACGATGGTCGCTGGGTAGATGGGGTCACGCCGATGCGACATCGCCGTCACATGGAAGACCGGATACTGGTCGGCGAGCGAGTAGTAGCCGGTGTGATCGCCGAAGGGGCCTTCGAGCCGGGTCTCGCCCTTCTCGACGTAGCCCTCGAGGACGATCTCGGCGTCAGCCGGCACCTCCACATCGACGGTCGAACAACGCGCCAGCTCGACGGGCTCGCCCCGCAGGAAGCCCGCGAACATGAACTCGTCGATACCCGGCGGCAGCGGCGCCGTGGCTGAATACGTGATGACCGGATCGGTGCCCAGCGCAACGGCCACTTCGAGCCGGCCGTCGGTCTCGCGGAAGTTGGCGGCCCCGTCGTGGTGGACGTGCCAGTGCATGCCGGTCGTCTGGCCGTCGAACACCTGCAGGCGGTACATCCCCGCGTTGCGGCGCCCCTGACGGTCTTTGGTCACGACGATCGGCAGCGTGACGAAGGGGCCGCCGTCGCGAGGCCAGGTGGTCAGCACCGGGAGGCGGGCCAAGTCGGGTGGGTCGACGACCACCTCGCGGAAGGCGGCCTTCTTGACCACCTTGGGGGCGAACGACGCGAGCTCCTTGAGCTGGCCGAGTGCCTTGACCTTGCCGACGAGGCCGCTCGGCACCTGCAACTCGAGCAGACCCGCGATGCGCTGGGCGAGCTCGTCGAGCGGAGCGCCCAGCGCGAGCTCCAGGCGGCGATACGAGCCAAGCTGGTTCATGAGCACGGGCATGAGAGCGCCACCGGTCGCAGACACGGACTTCTCGAAGAGCAGGGCAGGCCCGTGGCTCCAGCTCGCCCGCGCCGCGATCTCCGCCATCTCGAGATAGGGATCCACGGGCGCCGTGACGCGGACGAGCTCCTCCTCACGTTCCAACAGGGCGATGAAGGCACGCAGATCCATGGTCAGCTCCTCTCGGAAGGGATATCCGAGGACGCCGGCACCGTGGCTCGACGTCCCAGCGCGGTAAGCTCATCCAGCAGGGGGCGCGCGTCGGTCAGACGGAGTCGCGACGCCTCCGCGGACGCGAGCGCGCCCACATCGACGAAGGCCCTCCGCGCCAGACTGCTGTCTGTCTCATCGAAGACCCGGACCGCATCGTCAAGCCGGCACCCGGTGGTGAGTCCGGCCAGGCCCGCCGTCGCCCACGCCCAGAGGGCGTCGTCGACCTCGAAGGGAGCCGGCAGGCTGCGCAAGTACGCGCAGGACGCCATCAGGCGGGTGAGCAGGGCGACCGCGTCGACGCCGCCGCGGCCGGCGATCTTTCTCAGACCGCGAGCGTAGAACACGTCGCCGGCGAGCAGAGCGCCCTCGCGGTCCCCGTCCACCGACAGGACGCGGCTGCCCCGGTAGTGCAGGAGATAGCCCTCGTAGATGAGTTCCAGCCCCTGCACGTAGGCAACGTCCTGCGATGCGAGGCCGACGAAGAGCAGCCCCCAGCGCAGGTCGACGCGCGCAGCCTTCGTCGTTCCGAGGCCGTCGGCCAATGTCAGGAGACAGTCACGGACCTCATCCGCTAGACGATCACCGGTGGCGGCGCTCTGCGGCTCCTGCGGGGACACGAAGCGGAGCCTCAGCTTGGCTGGTGCGTGGTCCCCGACCAGGCCTGGTAGAGATGCTGCTCGAACCCCAGCGCAGAGAGGATCTTGCCGACCACGAAGTCGACCATGTCCTGAAGGGACGCCGGCCGCTGATAGAACGCGGGCATCGGCGGCAGCACAAGGGCGCCGGCTTCGCTCGCTTCAAGCAGCCTCCGCAGGCTCACACTCGACAGGGGCATCTCGCGCGGGACGAGGACGAGGGGCTTGCGCTCCTTCAACGCGACGGCGCCGACGCGGTGAATCAGCGTCCGGGTCGTGCCGAGAGCGATCTCGGCGGCCGTCGACATCGAACAGGGGCAGATGACGGCAGCGTCCGGGAAGGACGAGCCGCTGGAGCAGCTCGCATCGAACTCACCGGGCAGGTGGACGATCGTCCGTTCCCTGGCCTTGGCGGCGTCAAGGAAGGCCTCGGTCACGGCCTCACGACCCTCCGCCGCGAAGCCCAGCTCGTAGGCCACGACCTCGATGGCGACGTCGGAAATACAGAGGCGCACGTCGCAGCCGGCGGCGGCGACCTCCTCGACAAGACGGACTGCGTAAGGGGCGCCGCTCGCACCTGTGACACCAACGAAGAGCGAGCGCGGCTGGGCTGGCATGGCGGCCATCCTAGCACACGGGCCTTCGACCTCAGTCGGACGGTGCGATGCTCTGCATGACCCGCACGACGGACTCCAACGCCAGTCGCTCGCCCGTCACGACCAGCAGGGGGCGATCGCCGGAGAGGACCGTCGCGGTCTCACCGGACACCGCCGCGAGCAGCGGCCGGCCGCGCAGAGTCTCGTCGAGCCTGCGCCACTCGAGACCGGCCGGCCGGCTCTTCGCCCCGACCGTCAGGACAAGCAAGCCACGACCGTCGGTGTACGAGATCCGATAGCTGTCGCCCCAGGCCTCCGGGTTGGGGCGGACGCTGCCGTCCCCCACGGCGATGTAGGGAGCCGCGAGCTGGTAGCCCTCGGGCAGCCAGCGCGGCAGGGCGACGGGTCGACCCGCCACCGCCGCGACCCGCACCGCGATCTCCGCCCGACTCGCCTCGATACCCGTCAAGCCGGGCGGGATGGACCCGTCGGGATGCGCCTCCTGAAAGGCCTCGCCGACGGTCGTCGTGTCGGGCTGCGGCGCCGGGCCGCCGCCGCAGCCCGACAGAACGGCGGCGGACAGCGCGATCGCGACCGCCAGCATCGCGAGGAAGCGGCGGAAGGGCGCGCAGGGACGACCCAGGCGCCGGCATCGTCGACCGGCACGCCCGTCTTGTCTGGTCCCAGAACGCCCCATATGCTGCTCCCGGATGCCTCTCGATCTCCTAGCGGTCGCGCGCGACGTCATCGCAATCGACTCCCGTTCCAGTGTCTCGGACCGGCCGCTCGTCGACCTCCTGCTGCCACTCTGCCGCGCGGCCGGTCTTGAGGCAAGCCTCCAGGACGAGCTGCGCGACGGCGAGCGACAGTACAACCTGGTCTGTCGGCGCCCCGGTCTCGGGCTCGAGCCCGCGCTCCTGCTCAACACCCATCTCGACACCGTGCCCCCCGGCGACCCACAGCTCTGGGCCGCCTGCCGGGGCCGGCCTTTCGAGCTGGCCCAGCGCGATGGCCTGCTGTACGGGCTCGGCGTGGCCGACGTCAAGCTGGACCTGGTGTGCAAGCTGCTCGCCCTCGAGCGCCTGCGCGCTGAGCCGCTGCAACGGCAGGTCGTGCTCGCCGGCACCTACGGCGAAGAGACGGGACGCTGGGGGGCGAAGCTGCTGGCGAGAAGCCTGCAGCCTTGCCCTGCCATGGCGCTCGTCGGCGAGCCCACCGGGCTTCGCCCCTGCCTCGCGCACAAGGGATACGTCGAGGTCCGCGTCCACGCGACGGGAGCCGAGGGCCGGCGAAGCGGCGCCCCCTGCTGGCGCCTCGCCTTCGAGGGCGTCGCGGCGCATTCGTCGCAGCCCCACCAGGGCAGCTCGGCGAACGATCGCTGCCTCGACGCCCTGACCCTTCTGTCACGCCGGCCGGGCTTCGGGCTGGTGTCGATCGACGGCGGCGACCTCGTCAATCGGGTCGCCGCCCATGCCGAGGCCGTGATCACGCTGGACGACCAGCCGGACCTAGGGGTGACACCCTCGACGATCGTGACGCCAGGCAGTGGAGCCTGCGGAGCTTGCGCCCCACCTGAGCTGGTCGCCCTGCTGCTGGCCGTCCATTCCTCCACGAAGCTGTTGCGCACTCGACTGGAAGCTCATGCGACACCCGGCTTCGACCCTCCGTGGAGCACGGTCAACAACGGGCTCGTACGGCTCGCGGGCGGCCGCCTCACGCACGTCGCCGATGTCCGGCGGCTGCCCGGGGACGGGCCCCAGAGCGCGCTTGAGGCCCATCTCGCCCGCCTCCAGGACGCCGCCGCCGCAAGCGCCGTGGATGTCACTGTCGAGAAGGCGCTCGACTCCCCGCCCTTCAGCTCCCCGCCCGGATCAGCGGTGGCGGCCGCGCTCTCGGCAGTGCTGGGAGCGCGTGGCATGTCCCTGACGCCCGAGCTCAAGAGCGGCACCACCGAAGCCAGCGTGTACGCGGACGCCGGCATGGACGCCGTGGTCTTCGGGCCGGGCCAGGCGGCCGGCAACATCCACCGGCCCGACGAGTGCGTCCCGCTGGCCGAGCTCGATGCCGCAGTGGAGATCTACGAGGCGGTCGTCCGCCGCCTCTGCTCCGCCTGATCAGCCTCCGCCTATCGGTGAGACGAAGGTCACCGTCTGACCGTCGCGGAGCGTCTGGTCGTCCTGGATCGCGTTGCCGTCGAGAAACACGATGCGGGGCGTCTCGGGGGGCAGATGCAGGTCCTTCATGACGTCGGCGAGGGTGACGCTCTCGGCCGCGTAGGTGAGCTCGATGCGCCCGTCTGAGCGAAGGTGAGGCGGGAGGACGACGCGGTGCGCGCCCACGAGGACGGCGAGGATCTTCATCCTCGCCGTCCTCGAAACAGGCGCGCAGAGTCGTCGTCTTCCCGCCGCATCATCCTGCCGGCCGTCGCGATCCGCCGCTCAGTCGATCTCGGCGGCCGGACGCGTGGGCGGGTACTCCGGGTGCGAGAACACGTAGACCATGCTCATCGGCGCGTCCGAGTCGTTGACGACGCCGTGCGGCACGCCGGCCGGGATGAGCACGGCCTCGCCGGCCCGATACGACACGCGCTCCGACCCGATCGACAGCTTGCCCTCGCCTTCGACGATGTAACAGAGCTCGTCGACCTCGTGCACGAGTTGCTTCGTGTCGGCACCGGGCTGCCAGGTCGAGAAGCCCAGCATCGTCGCGGAGGCGCCGTTCAGCCTCCCGGAGACCATCTCGCAGACCCAGTGACCGCCGGGAATGTCGGTGCGAAGGCCATCGGCGGGACCGACGACGGCGACCTTCTCCGTGTCAGACGACAAGGTCGCCGTCCTTCACGATGACCTTGCCGTCGACCTCGACCGTCACGTCGCGGCACGAGCCGTCGAGGTGCAGCCGGCTGTGACTCTGACCGCCAGGGTAGCAGTGCGCGTTGTCGCCCAGCGCGAAGTGGACGGTGCCCAGCATGCCCTTCTCGGACGGCGACCCCAGGACCTCCTTATGGCTCGTCCCGATGGCGAACTCGGCCACGATGTTCGCCATGTCGTCCGAGCCGCCGATCACGCTGCGCAGACGCTCGGCCTCGGCACCGCCCGTGATGCTCACCGCACGCCCGTCCTCGATCTGCCAGGTCATGGGCTCCTTGAGCGTGCCGTAGACCCCGACGCCCAGCATGATGCCGTCGACCACGATCACGCCGTGGGTCTTGTCCTCGCAGGCGGCGTAGGCGACCTCGCCCCACAGCGGGACGGGACCCATCATCTCGCCGGCGCCCTTGATGGGCACGACCTTCAGCGGAGGACGGTCCTTGATGCTGACGTTCACGTCGGTGCCGACTGCCGTGGTGACCCGGCACCACTCACCGCCCTCCATGGCCGCCATGATCCTCTCGGCGCGTCCCACGATCACGCTGATGTCATCGGAGGTGAGGTCCCAGTCGGCCATGCCCTCCTCGACCGACCCGATCTTCGCGCCGAGCGCCACGCTCTCGGCGACCGGGTCGACGTGTGCGAAGCGATTGGCCCACTCGAGGTTGGTCGTGATGATGATGGCGTCCGACGCCTTCATGGCCGCCGCCAGCGTCTTCGACGGCTCCATCGAGACCGCCATCGAGGCGAGCGCGGCGCTGACATGGTGCGACACATCGGCGATCACCGGATACGCCCCGTACGAGACGGCGACGCCCGCGATCGCCTTCGCCTCACGCTCGTGGTCCTCGTCGGCGATGATCAGGACGCTGTCGCCGGGACCGACGGCGAAGCATTGCTCGACCACCATACGGGCGCCCTTGATGAGTGTGCTGTAGGACTTCACTCACGAACCTCCTTCGGACGTGGGATCGTTCGCATCGTTCACCTTCCTGTCGCGAAGCGCGCCGCGACTGGTCGTGCGTCGTCGCCGTCATTCGCCGCTGCCATCCTCTCGAAGCGCACCCCACCGAGCAGGGCACAGGCCGCCTCGAGCACGCCGCCGGCCACGGCCATCGCCTTGTCGGAGACGGTGAAGCAGTAGTCGCGCTCGCCGCGCGGATCGACGTCGCCGAGCTTCGCACCGGCGGCCACCTGAAGTCCGGACCGGAGCAGGCCGCGCAGCACCCCGTCGACGCGCGCCTGAATGGGCGTGTCACCCACGTGCCCGACGACGTCGCCGGTCCTGACGTTGTCACCGATCTCGAGCACGCCGGCGAAGATGCCGGCGCAGGGCGCGCGGAGCAGCCGCTCCTCCGCGAACCCGCCGATGGCGCCCGGGACCCCGGTGTTCGGCAGCGCCTCACCCTCGCTGATGACGCGGCCGAGCTCATGGCCCCGTTTGGTCTCGATGACGGCGTGGCAGTCGCGCCCCGCGACAAAGCCGGGGCCGAGGGCGACCACAGCGGGAGCGTCGCTGATCGCGGTGTGAAGGTTGCGTTTGGCCATGATCGCGTCGACCAGGAGGAGTGGCTCGATGTGCTGCAAGACGGCGCCGGCCGGATCCGGCAGCACGGGGATCATGCCGGCGCCGAGAAGGGGCACGATCTCGCTCACGTCGTCGGCGCGCACCGCCGTGATGCCCTCGACCGACACCCGACCCTTGTACATCGCCTCGGCGAACGCCACCGTGCGGCGCACGACCGTCGGATTATCCAGTTCGGTCATCACCACGGCGAAGCCGGCCCTGACGAGGCGCACGGCGACGCCCGTCGCCAAGTCGCCCGCGCCCTTGATGAGGGCGACGGGACGGGCGTCCTCGCCACGAGGGGTGACGGTCGCAGGCGTCACGCGGAGGCTCCTCCCTGCGACCCCTTCGCCCGGACGGCCTGACGCTCGTCCTTTCCGTTCGCCGTCGCCACGATCTCGGCCATGATGCAGAGCGCGAGCTCCGCGGGCGTCTCGGCGCCGATGTCGAGGCCGATAGGAGCGTGCACTCGTTCGAGCTGCTCCGCGCTGACGCCGTCTTCCTTCAGCCGCGAGAAGACGGTCTGGACCTTCTTGGCGCTGCCGATCATGCCCACATACGCCGCCGGCGTGCCGATCGCCGCACGGAGCGCCGCCTCGTCGAGGACGTGACTGTGGGTGAGGATGACGATCTCCGTGCTCTCGCCGATGGCTTCAAGCTCCGCCAGGTGTCCCGGCTCCGCGCAGACAAGCTGGTCGGCTTCAGGCAGGCGCGCGGCCGTCACCATATCCTCGCGAGGATCGACGACCACCACGCGACGGTCGAGGAGCTTGGCGCACCGGCACAGACTCTGGCCGACGTGACCGGCGCCGACGATGACGAGCGTGCGCTCGGGCAGATGCACCTCGAGGAACACGGTCACCTCACCGCCACACACGGCGCCCAGGGCGTGCTCGCCTTCGGTCCTCAGCTCGTAGTGCGCAGTGCGCGACGCCCCGGCGGCCAGAGAATCCGCGGCGTCGGCGACGACGCGCTGCTCGAGGGCGCCTCCGCCGATGGTGTCGACGGTCGTGCCGTCCTTGAGGACGAGCATCTTCGTGCCCACGCCACGCGGACTCGATCCCTTGGCTTCGATGACCGTCGCCGTCACGAACGGCGTGCCCTTGCGGGCCAGGTCGGTCATGGTCGCGTAAAGGTCTTCGACCCTCATGCCTGCTCCCTTGCCAGCTCGTAGTCTTCGCGCGAATCGATGTCCATGACGACGCGGGGGTCGTCGAGCGGCACCGGCTGGACCTCATCCGGATGCCGTTCGACGACCTCGCGCCCTCCCACGTCGCCCTGTTGCCGAAGGATCTCCGGGAACAGGGCGGCGCTCATCAGCACCGGGTTGGCAGGTCGCCCTTCCGCCACCGGCCGGACCACTGCCTTGTCCGTCCGCTCGAACTCATGGATCAGGCGATCCAGGAGATCGCCCGTGACGAACGGCTGGTCGCCGAGCAGGAAGATCGCCGCGTCACAGTCACCCGCCGCCTTGACGCCGGTGCGCAGCGAGGTGCTCATGCCCAGAGCGTGTGCGGTGTTCGTCACCACGTCGACGCGAAGGCCCGTCAGGCACTCCCCGACCGCATCGGCCCTGTCCCCAAGGACGACAACGACCCTCTTGGCTGTGGAGGCCAGTGCCGCCTCGACGCTCCAGCGCACCAGCGGCCGGCCGCGCAGCGGCAGCAGCAGCTTCTGCGTCCCCATGCGTTCACCCGAGCCTGCCGCGAGTACAACGGCGACGACGACCCTGTCGGTCTGGCGCTCGTCGCTCATGCCGGCGCCTCCGGCCACACCTGCAGGAAACGTCCTCTCTTGAAGCAAGCGATGAGGACGGCGTCTGGTCGCCCACGTCCTTCACACGGCATTCTCGAGCCATCCCCGGCCGCCGACAGTCGCCTGGCCACGTCGAGCCCCAGGGCCTCGGTCTCGGCGTCGTCCGCCTTGTTCAGCAGGGTGATGACGCGGGCTGCGTTCGCACCGGCACGCAGCCTGCGGAGCTGATCGCGCAGGCCTCCCGCGAACCCCGCCGCCGTCAGGGTGCTGCCGAGCGGCAGCCCCTGGCTCGAGGCCAGCTCGCCGGCGCGATGCACGTGTGCGTCTGCTACGGGCTTCCCGATCGCATCGAGTCCGGCGACCTGGATGATGGTCGTGGTCTGGGCCGGCACCTGGGGCTCGTGCGCGGCGAAGGCCTTGAACGACCTCCCGCGGCTGCCGTCGGCTTCGACGAGCACGTGGTCGGCGAGGCCCTCCCGCAGCAGGCCGTCGACGGTGGCGGGAGGCAGGCCGACCACCTTGCCGTGCTGGCCCGGTGCGCGTGCGGCGCCGGCGAAGCGACCTCGGGCCAGCGCCGCCCGAAGCCCAGCGGCCAGCCCGACGTCGTCCCGGTCCATGACCGTCGGGCCAAGACTCGCAAGCTCGTGCGCCCACATGTGCGTGGTCGTCGTCGCGATAACGCTGCAGCCGTCCGCCGCCAGCTCGCGCGCGAGCCGGCGCAGGGTCGTGGTCTTGCCTCCGGCGCCGACCAAGGCCACCAACTCTCGACGGTCCAGGCCGAGAGAGCGGGTCAGGGTCAGCTCTCCGGCGCGCTCACCGATGTCTGCGATGCCTGCTCCTTCAACGCCTTGAGGACCTGTTCGCGGGTCATCGGCACTTCGTGAAGTCGGACGCCGATGGCGTCGTACACGGCGTTGGCGATGGCCGGCGCCGTGGGCACGAGCGCGGGCTCCCCGATCCCCTTCGCGCCGAACGGCCCGTTCGTGCCGATGCTCTCGACACAATAGGCCTCGACCTCCGGCATGTCGCCGATGTTCGGGATCTTGTAGTCGAGGAAGCGGTCGTTGACGACCCGGCCGCTCTCGTCGTGGACGATGCGTTCCATCAGGGCAAAACCGATGCCCTGCGCGATGGCGCCTTCGAGCTGTCCTTCCGCCATTGTCTGGTTGATCGTGGTCCCGGTCTCGTGGGCTGCGATGACCTTGAGGACGTGGATCTGGCCGGTCTCTGGGTCGACCTCGACCTCGACCGCCTGCGTGCCGAACGAGAAGTTCGGGATGTTCTTGGCGAAGGCGGTCGGGATCGTGTAGCCCTCGGGGAGGTGGTCGACGAAGCGCCCGATGCCCGAGATGGGCTCACCGTGCACGTTGACCGTGTGGTCGACGACCTCTGAGAGGTCGTGCGTCTCGTTCGAGCCCTTCACCCAGACCTTGCTCTGCTCGACGAGGATCTCGGCCGGGTCGACCTCGAGCATCTCCGCGGCGGCGGCGACCAGGGACGCCTTGGCATCCTTCGCCGCCGCAAGCACGGCGTTGCCGTTCATGAAGGTCGCCCTGCTCCCCCACGAGCCCAGGTCGTACGGGGTGAGCTCGGTGTCGTGCGACAGGACGTTGATGTCCGAGAGCTTCACACCGAGCTCCTCGGCGGCGATCTGGGCCATGGCGGTGTGCGCCCCCTGCCCCATGTCGAGGGCTGAGGTGATGAGGGTCACCATGCCTTCGTCGGACAGCTTGATCATGGCCTCCGAGGAGTTGTAGCCGTAGAAGCGGCCGCCGCCCCCGGTGTGGACCATGTTGGCGAGACCGATGCCGCGCAGGCGGCCGCTCTTGCCACGTTTCTCCTGCCACCCGATGCCCTCGGCGGCGATCTCCATGCACTCGGCCATCGCGCACCCGTCGATCTCGGCGCCGCAAGCGGTGGTCGTGTTGGGGCGGTTGGCGTTCTTGCGGCGCAGCTCGAGCGGGTCCATGCCGATCTTCTCGGCCAGCTCGTCGAGTTGCGACTCGGTGGCGAAGGTGACCTGTGGGTTGCCGAAGCCCCGGAAGGCAGTCCCCATCTCTTTGTTCGTGTAGACGAGCTCGGCGGAGAAGCGGATGTTCGGCACGTCGTAGAGGGTGCCGAACATCATGCTCGAGAAGTTGATCGTGGCGGGACCCTTGTCGTGATAGGCCCCGGCGTCACCGGTCAGCTTGAGGTCGCGGACGAGGATGCGGCCGTCCTTCGTGGCGCCCGTCTTGAGCTCGAGCTTGTACGGATACCGCGTCTTGGCGGTGGTGAACTCCTCGCTGCGCGTGTTCACGATGCGGATCGGCCGGCCCGTGATCCTCGAGAGCACGGCGGCGATCGGCAGCTTCATGTCCATCACGAGCTTCGATCCGAAGCCGCCGCCCATCGTCGAGTTGATGATGCGGACCTTCTGCCGCGGGATGCCGAGGACGCGGGCGACCTCCTGCCGCTGCGTGTGGGGAGCCTGGGCATTCGTCCAGATGGTGAGCTTGCCGCTCTTGTCCCACTTGGCGATGCAGTTCGAGACCTCCAGGCAGCAGTGCGCCACCTGATGGGTCACATACGTGCCCTCGACGACGTGGTCGCACTCGGCGAGCGCCTTGTCGGGGTCGCCGAAGAGGCGCTGCACCGACCACGTCGCGTTGGTCTCCTTCTCCTCGTGGACCAGCGGCGCGCCGTCCTGCATCGCCTCGTCGAGCTCCAGGACGGCCGGCAGCGGCTCGTAGTCGACCTTGATCAGCTCGAGCGCGGCCTCGGCCGTGTCCTCGTCGACCGCGGCCACGGCGGCCACTTCATCGCCCACGTAGCGCACCTTGTCGGTGCACAGGATGTGCTTGTCCTTGAGGAAGTCGTAGAAGCTGAACTTGTTGTCCGGCACGTCCTCGGCGGTGATGACCGCGAGCACCCCGTTCAGCGCCTTGGCGGCCGACGTGTCGATCGACCTGATCCTCGCGTGAGCGTGCGGGCTGCGCAGGATCTTGCCCGCGGCCAGCCCCGGCATCTTGAGGTCCACGGTGTACTGCGCCTCGCCGGACACCTTCGGGATGGCGTCGATGCGGGGGGCGCCCTTGCGGATGATGCAGGTCTTCATTCGGCCTCGCCTCCCCTGATGAGACAGCCCGCCGCTTCGACGGCCTCGATGATCTTCACGTAGCCGGTGCACCGGCAGAGGTTGCCCTTGAGCCCCTGGAGGATCTCGTCCCTCGATGGGTCGGGGTTGTGGTCGAGCAGAGCCTTCGCCGACAGGACCATGCCGGGGGTGCAGAAGCCGCACTGGATCGCGCCAAGCTCCACGAAGGCCTCCTGGACGGGGTGCAGCTTGTCCCCGGTCCCGAGACCCTCGATGGTCAGGACGTCCCGGCCGTCGGCCTCGAGGGCCAGTACCAGGCACGAGTTCACCGGGGCGCCGTCGAGGAGCACGGTGCAGGCGCCGCACTCGCCCTGCCCGCAGCCGTTCTTCGTGCCCGTCAGGCCGATCTCGTCGCGGATGACCTCGAGGAGGGTCCGCTGGCTGTCGACGAGCAGGTGGTAGTCGTCGCCGTTGACCGTGATGTGCACTTCGCGCTTCATCCCCGGCCTCCGTTCTGCGCCCAGGCGCCCGCAGCCGCGAGGACGCGCCGCGACATGACCTCGACCAGGATCTTGCGGTAGTCGGCCGACGCGCGGATGTCGTCGATGGGACGAGACTCCTCGACTGCCTTGGCGCTGACGGCGGCGATCAGGCCGTCGTCGAGCTCGCGCCCGACCAGCAGCGCCTCGGCGCCGCGCGCCCGCATCGGCGTCGGGGCGACTGCCCCGAGGACGAGGCGGGCGTCGCGTACCACAGTCGAGCCGGGCTCGAACGTGGCGAAGAGGCCCACGCCGACCGTGCAGCAGTCCATGGCCGAACGGAAGGTCTTGAGATACGTGGAGTAGCTGTCGGCGGGGGCCGCAGGAACGTGCAGCGCGCGCAAGAGCTCGCCCCGCTCGAGGACGGTCTGACCGGGTCCGGTGAAGAAGTCCTCGAGCGCCACCACACGCTCGTTGCGCCCGTCGGTGATGAGCGCCTCGGCGCCGAGGGCGATGAGGATCGGCGCCGTGTCGGCCGACGGAGCCGCGTTGCAGAGGTTGCCGCCGACCGTCGCCCGGTTCCGTACCTGGACGGAGCCGACCCAGGCGGCGGCCTGCGCGATCGCGGGGAAGCGCTCGTTGACGTCCGGCGAGTGCTCGATCGTGCCGAGCGCCGTGAGAGCGCCGATCGCGAGGCCGCCGTCCGCCTCGGCCCGCACGAAGTCCAAGTCGGGGACGTCCCGCAGGCTGATGAGCGCGCCCGGATGGAGCGCGCCCGCCCTGATCTGCACGAGGACATCGGTGCCGCCGGCCAGGACCCTGGCCGAGCCGTCCGAGTCGGCCAGCGCGACGCAGGCCTCCTCGAGCGAGCTCGGCCGCAGGTACTCGAAGGCTTTCATCGACTCAGCTCCTGTCCGCAGTCGCTCATTCCGGCCGATACGCCACGCCTGCCCGCGTGTTCTCGATCGGCGCTTCCTTCATCGTGATCGCTTCACGGGTGCAGAGGAAGTAGCAGACCGCACACGAGTAGCAGTCGGTGGGGTTCACGAGGACGGCCTTGCCGTCGCGGATCTCGATGCACTCGCAATGGCCGGGGGCGGCGCACAGACCGCAGCCGTTGCACTTCTCGAGGTCGATCTCGGGCAGCATCGGGATGTAGTCGACCTCGCCGGGGGTGACGATGTACTTGAGCGCGATGCCCCGCAGGTCGGCCAGCGTCTCGTAGCCGTTCTCGTCCATGAACTTGCGCAGGCCGGGCTCGATCTTGGCGAAGGCCTTGTAGCCCTTGAGGTAGAGCAGCGAGCAGTAGGTGAGGACGGTCGCCCCGTACATGAGCATCTCGACGGAGTGCCGCCAGTTCATCAGGCCACCGCCGCCCGCGAGAGGGAGGTCCGGGCAGATGGTGCGCATCTGGGCGATGTGACGGTACGCGAGCGGGCGGATCCAGGGGCCGCACAGCCCGGCGAAGGACTGGTTGCCCGTGGACGGGTACATGGGCAGACCCGCGTGGTCGATGTCGAGCGGCGGCAGCGACTGCGGGCAGTTGATGGCCGAGACTGCCGCCGCCCCGTTCTTCTCCACCGAGCGCGCGACCATCATGGTGTTGGCCTCGGGGGTCATCTTCGGCATGACCGGCACGCCGACAGCGTCGCTTACGGCCTTGCACACCTTGCCGGCGAGCACGGGATCCTTGCCCAGCGTGGCGCCGAGCTCAGGCTCCTCGTCGACGCCCATCTGCTTGGCCATCAGGCCCAGGTTGGGGCAGGACATGTTGAGCTCGAGCATGTCGGCGCCGGCCTCTTCGAGCATCCGGGCCAGCTTCGCCCATCCCTCGAGGTCCTCTCCCGGCCCCATCATGTTGGCGATGATCTTGAGATCGGTCTGCTCCTTGCACTGCTGGATGAGCTCCTGCGTGTCCTCGACCCTCATGCGCTCGCCCGAGGGCGAGTAGAAAGCGCCGCCCTTCTCGATGATGTGATAGGGCCTCGCGTAGAGCGGCACCTTGAGGAAGGTGAGCTTGGTGCTTACGGCGGAGGCCCCGTTCTCCTCCGCGATCTTGATCTTCTCGACCTTGTTGGTCAGTTCCGATGACGCGATGATGAACGGGTTCTTCAGCTTGAGCCCTGCGAAGTCTACGGACAGGTCAGCCATCAAGCTCTCCCCTCTGGGTCTCGCCGTCGCCGTCGTCGGATCGCTCTGTGAACCCTGTGACGGGGACTGCTTCACGTGTCTGCTCAAGGCGCGCGCCCGACTCGAGGTAGCGGCCTTCGACGGCCGCCTGCGCCTCGGCGCGCGCCTCGTCGGTCCAGTAACCCAGCTCGTAACCGAACCAGGGCTTCCTCAGTGTCAGGGGCGGCAGGCCTTCAGCCTCCCAGCGTTCCAGCGCGCGGTCCATGAACTCCTTGCGCGGCAGTGATGTCGGAGGGTAGGCCCACTTGCGGGTCGCGTCGATGAGGATCGACGAGGTGCCCACCGGCTGGGGGAAGCGCTGCTCGTCGACGTGGGCGTCCGGCGGAGCCGACGACGGGTCGAGGATACTGGCCTTGCCCGTGACGATGTGCGTGTCGAGGTGCGGGCGCATGCGGTAGGCCATCGCCCAGTTCACCGCGTCCGCGTCGTTCGGGTCGATGTCGTCGTCGACCGCCACGATCATCTTGCCGATCGTTGGATCGAGCGCAACGGCCGCGTGCAGCGCCTGCCACGGCTGCGACGGGTGCACCTTCTTGAGCTGGATCACCATCAGGCCGTAACTGCCGGTGGCCTCATGGAGCTGCACGTCGAGCACGCCCGGGATGTTGGCTGCGCGCAGCCGGTTCAGGTAGACGGCATCGTAGGCGAGCTTGCGGATGAGGCTGCTCTCCGACGGCGGGAACTGGCTGAGGAAGGCCTGGTAGACCGGCGTCTTGCGATGCATCACGCCGGTCACGTGGAAGACCGGGTTCGCGACCCTGGTCCCCATGTAGCCGGTGTACTCACCGAAGGGCGCCTCGGCTTCGCGGTAGGTCGGGTCCACGTAGCCCTCGATCACGATCTCCGCGCTCGCCGGCACTTCGAGGTCGACGGTCTGGCACTTGACGACCTCGATAGGTTCTCCGGCGATGCCGCCGGCGACCGCGTACTCGTCGATGCCGTAGGGGATCTTGGCGACGCTGCAGAGCCCGACGGCGGGCGTGCAGCCGAGGATGATGGCAGCGTCCAGCATCTTGCCCTGGCGCCGCGCGCTCTGCAGGTGCAGGCCGATGTGCTGGCTCTGATGGGCCATCATCCCGGCCTTGCCGGCGGCCTTCACCATCACGCGATAGGTGCCGATGTTGCGGTCGCCCGTCTCGGGGTCCTTCGTGACCCAGAAGGGCGAGGTGAAGTAAGGCGCCGGGTCGAACCCGGGCGTCGAGATCGGGTGCGGGAACTCGAGGATGCCGTCGTGCTCGAGCACATCGTCGCCGACGTGGATCTCCTCCATGACGGGGCCGTCGTCGACGAGGCGCGGCTCGATGTAGCTCTTGTGCACCTCCGCCCAGCGCTCGGTGATCTCGTCCGGGGCGCAGCCGAGCGCCGTCGCATAGACGGCCCGGTTGGCCCCGAGGACGCCCACGGCGACCGGGCCGGGGAACCGCTTGCCGTTCACATCGCGCACGTCTTCGAAGACGAAGGCCGTGCGCTGCTCGGCGGGCAAGCCGCGGAACTGCAGGCGCACAAGCGGCATGAGCTCGGTGTCCTTGCAGATCGGCGTCTTCACGCGTCGCACCAGACCCTTGGCCTCGAGGGCCGCGATGTACTCGCTGAAGTCCCTGTAGTAGGTCACATGCCCTCCTAGCTGGGCCGAGCCGCCGAAGCTGGGCCGAGGCCGCCTGACCGCATCATCCGACTTGAGCCCCCATTTCCATCCCCATGAACTCGGAGACGAAATGCGCTCGATCGACAATGTCCGATACTCGTTCGCGGTGCGTGACTTGGCCGCGAGACATGACCGCCACGTCGTCGCAGCAGTTGAGCGCGAAACGGAGGTTCTGCTCGATGAGCAGCACAGACGTGCCCTCATCCCGCAGGACCTGGATCAGCCGGCCGACCTCGGCCACCGTCAGCGGCGCCAGGCCCTCCGTCGGCTCATCCATGAGAACCGAGCTTCGGCTCGGCCATCACGGCCCTCGCGATCGCCAATTGCGACTGCTCTCCGCCGGAAAGGGTCCTCGCCAATGAAGCGGACCGCTCTTGAAGCGCCGGGAATCGCTCGTAGGCCCACTCCAGCGTACGCTTGCCCGATGTGCCCTGCATTGCGATCGCCAGGTGCTCACGTACCGTGACGGACGGGAAGAGCCGGCGTCCCTGAGGGACGACGCGCACCCCCAGTCTCGCCAGCTTATGGGTCGGCACGCCCGTGACATCGTCGCCGAAGATCTTCACCGACCCGCCAGTCGCGGACACGATGCCCATGACCGTGTTGACGAACGTCGTCTTACCGACGCCGTTCCTGCCTACGAGGCCGATGATCGCACCACCTTCCACCTGCAGGTCGACGCCGTGGAGCACGTGGCTCTGTCCGTAGTGGGCATGCAGGCCACTCACGTCGAGGGCCAGAGCGGTGTCCTCACTCACGTGCCTGTCCAATGTACACCTCGGTCACCAATGGGTCTGAGCGTACGAACTCGCAGTCGCCGTCGCAGATCAACTCGCCGCGATGCATCACACTCATCTCCTCCATGACGTCGAAGATGACGTCGAGGTCGTGCTCGATCATCACGATCGCGAGCGACGACGGCAGGCGCTTGATCAGACTGGACCATCGCGTCGGTCTCGACCTGCGACAGACCGGCCGTGGGCTCGTCCAGCATGAGGACAGTCGGCTCGAGCGCGAGAGCCAGCGCCACTTCCAGCTGCCGCTGCTGTCCGTAGCTCAATTCGCTCACGCTGTGGGACGCCATGGCCTCGAGGCCGAGCTGTTCGAGCTCCGCCATGGCTTTGTCGTTCGACTCCTTCAATGAGCCGACGGTCTTGAAGTACGAATGTCGCTCGCCGGTCGCCACGTGCGTCGCCAGCAGTACGTTCTCGAGTACCGTCATCTCCTGGAAGAGGTTGGTCACCTGGAAGGTGCGCCCCAGCCCAAGTCCCACTCTCTCGTGGATGGGCAAGTGCGTGATGTCCCTTCCTTTCAGGCGAACGGAGCCCGATGTGACGGGGTAGACACCGCAGACAAGGTTGTAGACCGTGGTCTTGCCGGCTCCATTGGGGCCAAGGATGCCACGGCGCTCCCCCGCGCTCACAGCTCATCGAGAAGTCGCCGACCGCACGGAGCCCGCCGAACACCTTCGTCAGGCCCATGATCTCGAGCACTGGGTCTTTGCTCGTCACGGTCCCAGCCGCTTGGCTGGTCGCATGACCGTCACCGCTCATGCTTGGACCTCTGTCAACTCGGTCGCCATGTCGGCCTCGGTGACTCCGCCGGGCTTGCCGGCGGAGCCTTCGCGCTTGAACAAGCCGGCGATGCCGGTGGGAAGGAAGAGAACGGCGCCGATGTAGAGCAGGCCGAGGATCAGGGTCCAACGATCGGTGATGTTCGTCGCAAGGATCTGGATGAAGAAGAGCCCAACTCCCGCGACGAACGGGCCCCAGATCTTGCCGGGGCCCCCTACGACGACGGCCAGGAGCATCTGCGCCGATAGCTTCCAGTCCACCGCGTTGGTCCCGACGAACTGGTTGAAGAAGGTGAACATCACGCCGGCCACACTGACCAGACCGGCCGAGAGGATGAAGGCAGCCATGCGCAGGCGCGATGAGCTGTAGCCGAGCGACCGCAACCTCAACTCGCTCAGGCGAACACCCCTGAGCTGAAGCCCGAACGGGCTGCTCATGACCCACAGGAGCAGACCGGCGAAGACCGCCACGACGATGATCGTGAACACGTAGAAGACCTTAGGATCGTAGAGCGAGAAGCCGAACAGGGCCTCCGGCCGAGGTACGCCGGCGATGCCGTCCGAGCCACCGGTGACGCCGTACCACTTGGTCGCCACTCCCCAGATGACCTGGCCGAAGGCGAGCGTCACCGTGAGAAAGGCGAGCCCGTGGGTGCGGACCGCGAGCGGCGCGAAGCCGGAGGCAAGCAGCAGGGCGAGCACGACGCCGGCCACTGCGGCAAGCCATGGGTTGATGTCCCAGCGAGTGGTCATGATCGCGAGCGTGTAGCCGGCCACGCCGAAGAAGGCCGCATGGCCGAGCGATGGCATGCCAGACCACCCGACGAGCACGTCGAGCGCCACCGCCGCGAGGCCCATCATCAGTGCTTGGGACAACACGCCGATCCAGTAGGCGTCGAGGACGATCCCCGCCACCGCCGCCGCGGCGGCGATGGCGGCGATGATGATGAGCTTGAACCTGGCGGCCTTGAGACGCTCCTTCATCCCAAGCCGCCTTCTTTGCCGAACAAGCCCTGCGGTCGCAGGATCAGGATGATCACGACCGGGGCGAAGATGGTGAAATACGCAAGCGTCGGGAACGAGGCCTTGCTGAAGGAGTCCAGCAGGCCGACGAGCATGCTCCCGACGAAGGCCCCATTGAGGCTGCCCAGCCCACCGATGATGACGACGACCAGGGCGAGCAGCTGCATCTGGAAGTCGAGTCCGATCGAGACCCCCAGGACGACGCCGCCGAGCACGCCCGCCATGCCGGCAAGCGCCGCGCCGATCACGAACACGGCGGAGAAGACCGCCCCGACGTTGATGCCTTGCGTCGCGGCGATGGGCACGGTCGTCGACGCACGCGCGCAGCTTCGCTCCCCAGAGCGACCGCTCCCAGACGATCCAGAGCGTCACCCCGGCCGCGATCCCCAGCGCTATCAGAAACAGACGATACGTCGGATAAGTGGTGCCCGCGATCTGCACTGAGCCGTCAAGGATCGACGGCGGCTTGATCGAACGCGGGATCCCACCCCATATCCAGAGGATGCAGTCACTCACCACGAACGCGATGCCGAGCGTCAGAAGCACCTGCCGGAAGGAGCTGCCCATGAGCTGCTTCAGGAACAACCGCTGCACGACCCAGCCCAGGGCCGCCGCCCCCACGATGCCGGCCGATGACGGCGAAGAAGAAGTTCCCGGTGGCCACCTGCACGCTCATGCCGACGAAGCCGCCGAACAGGAACGTGGCTCCGTGCGACAGGTTCAGAATCCTCATCAGGCCGATTACGACCGAGAGCCCGCTCGCCGTCAGGAAGAGCAGTGTCCCAAGCGTGAGACCGTTGAGGGTCTGTGAGACGAACGAAGTCCATGGCTCAGCTCGTCGGCGGCGTCCAGGACTGGCTCAACGCCCTCGAACGTCTCGTACACCTTGTGGTAGAGGTCTCCGTTCGAGTCCTTCTCGACCTTGACAACGTACTGGTTGAGGATCGCCTGGTGCTTGTTCGTCGAAGCTGAACGGGACCGCCCGGACCGTCGATGCTCACGCCCTGGATGGCGTGCGAGGAAGGCCTGCTTGTCGCTGAGGTCGCCGTTCACTCCCTTGATGGCCGCCTCGGCCACCATCGCGCCCATGTACCCCTGATAGACGTACCAGCCCGGGTGCTTCGCGCCGGTCGAGTCGTACTGCTCGGTGAACGTCGCGTTGACCGTCGTTCTCGAGGCTCCAGGTGTAGCAGGTCGTCCCCGTGATCCCGAGAGCGTCGTCACCCATCTCCGGCAGGATCTCGTCCTCCGTCAGGGAGCCCTGGTCGATGACGGGCGTGTCGGGAGTGAAACCGAACTGCTTGAGCTGCTGGACGAAAGCGATCGCGTCGGACGAGGCGTAGAAGGCCCAGATGGCGTCCTGGCCGTCCTTGTCCAGCTTGCTGAGGTAGGGACCGAAGTCCGACGTCGGCAGCGGCGTCAGCGTCGAGGACGTGACCTTGCCGCCGGCATCCTCGAACGCCTTCGTGAAGGCGTCGATGTGCTCCTGTCCGGCAACGAAGTCCCAGCTGAAGCCGCCGCCGTCTTGTAGCCGAGCTTCGCGGCCGCGTACCACCCGATCACCAGGTTGCGCTGCGCGTTGGTCTCGGCGGTGCGGAACACGTAGTCGCTTCCCTCCGCGCCGTCAGCGCGTTCGCCCCGGCGCAGGTGATGATGTAGGGGACCTCGCGCTCGGTCGCGTACTCGGCCACGCCGACTGCCACGCCAGAATGGACCACGCCCATGAGGAGGTCGACCTTGTCCTGATCGATCAGCTTACGGGCGCGCTCGAGTCCCTGCTGGGGGTTCGACGCATCGTCTTCAAAGATGAGCTCGACCGGATGGTCGCCCACCTTGTTGCCGATCGAGTCGAAGTAGAGCTTGAGGCCGGCATTGACGTCGCTGCCGTTCTGGGTCTGGGCGCCCGTGGTCGGGTTCAGGACCCCGATCTTGATCGTCGAGGTGGCGTTCCCGCCGCCCGAACCCTCATCGCCGCCACAGGCAACGAGGACCGTCGCGAACAGCGCGCCGGCTACACAGAGCACTAGTGCGATCCACTTCCGATACATCCTTGACTCCCCCTTGTCGTGCTTGACATAGCGCCACATGGTCGTGCGGTGATTCACGTGGTTGCTGGTCGCGCGCGCGCACGCTTCACTGCGAGGACTCCTGCATGATGCCGGCGACCGTCTGGTCCTTGGCCACCCAAGCCAAGCCGAGACGCTCGAGCGTCTGCTGCGACGGCATGCTCGTCACTGGATCGAGCCCGCTGGCCGCGTACAGCTCGCTCCGCATCAGCTCGAAGTCGACGACCTGACCGGCCAGTGGTCCGTCGGGGACCGACTCCGTGACGAGCCTCGCGGGCACCGTGTCGTCCTCCGCCCGCAGGCCCTCGCGCACGTTGAGCACGCGCTCGAGCGCGTTGATGCGCTCGCCGCTCAGGTACATGTCGGCCGCCGAGAAGGGACGGCCCGTGGCGCCGGCGATCGAGCTCGGCGAGCGTGTCGTCCTGCATGCCGATCGTCAGGAACGCGCAGGTGCCGGCGGAATCGGCTGCGCCGGCCCGTCGGTTGCGGCTGCCCAGCGCGATCGGGGCCTTGCCGCTGTCGGCGAAGCGGTCGATGTCGGGGTTGGTCAGCTCGGCGGTCACGGTGTAGCCACCGGCGTGATGGCAGCCGCCGCGGTTGCCGCAGCCGTAGACCAGGGCCATGCCCTTGGACGCCACGCGGGTCGTAGCCGCCGACCTCCATGCCCTTGGCGTGCATGGCGAAGGCTTCGAACCCTGCCCGATACTGCTCCGACATCGCCCTTGATCCCGTGGCGATCTGGGCACCGAAGCCGCGGCGATAGGCGGCATCCTTGACCAGCTTCAGCATCGCATCGGCGTTGCCGAAGCGCAGGTCGAGGCCGCCGGTGTCCTCGAGCGTCGATGAGCCCGTGCTCGAAGCACTCCATGGCGAACGAGATGGTGACGCCGACGGAGATGGTGTCGATGCCGAGCTGGTCGCAGAGCTGGTCGGCGGCGATGACGGCTCCCAGGTCGTAGATGCCGCAGGAACTGCCCAAGGCGTAGACGGTCTCGTACTCCGGGCCCTCGGATGTCGCGCCGGCGTACGGGACCTTCGCGCACGACCGTCACCTTCGTGCAGCGGGACGGGCAGGGGTCGCCGCAGGGCGCGTCCTTGACGAGGTAACGCTCGCGCAGCGTGTCGCCCAGCAGACCCGCGGCCTTCCTCTCGCGCCGTCGAACGCTGCCAGTTGTCGGCCGGCATGATGCCGGAGTTCAGCGTGACGGCGACCGTGCTCACCGAGCCGTGCAGCTTGAGAGGTCCCGAGGTGAAGGGGTGCGTCGCGTAGCTCCTGTCGTGATCTTCTTGACGGCGGCTCGGAACGCGTCGGAATCACCGACCGGGGCGGCTTCGGCCCCGACCTCACCACAAGGGCCTTGACCTTCTTGGATCCCATGACTGCGCCGGCGCCGCCGCGACCCATGGCGCGCCGCTCGTTGAGCAGGCACGCGTAGGGGACCAGGTTCTCGCCGGCCGGTCCGATGCAGGTGATCGCCAGTCTCGCCGCGCGGCAGCTCTTCGCGGATGTACTCCTGGGTCGACAGAGTATCGAGGCCCCAGAGATGACTCGGCCTGGTGGAGCTTCGGCCTTGCCCGCCGGCGACCTCGACATAGACCGGCTCCTCGGACCGCCCGGTCAGGACGATCACGTCGAAGCCTGAGCGTTTGATCGCCGGACCCAGGTCGCCGCCCGTGATGCAGAAGAGGTACAGACCGGTCTGCGGCGACTTGTTGCCAAGCGCCGCCCGAGCGGATCCGGGTGCGCTCGTGCCCGAGAGGGGACCCGAGGTGAAGATCAGCGGATTCTCGCGGCCCCAGCGGATCGGCGCCCGCCGGCAGCATGTTGAAGAGGTAGTAGGCGGCGAGACCGCGGCCGCCCATGAAGTCGCGGCGCCGCGGTCGCGTCGAGGTCCTCGACGTGCTGCTCGCCGGTCCCGACGTCGACGACGAGGACCTTGCCCCAAGGCCGCCACAGGGAAGTCCTGCATGCTCACTCCTCGTCCGTGCGCGTGCCGGTAGATCCGCTCGAGATCGGCAGTCGAGGCATGGCGCACGTTCAATCGATAGTTGACGACCTTGGTGCACTGCTCGACGAGCATCTCGATCTCCTCGTCGGTGACTAGCTCCGGGTCAAGGCTGATCGGGAAATCGACTTCTGCATGAGCTCCGAGGATCCGCTCGAGGAGCCTCTCGGCGAGCTCCCTGTCGTCGCCGACTTCGCCCAGAAGCCGCGCGACCGGCGCGATCTTGTGCGCGGCGACCGGGAAGTTGAACTCCAGCGCATAGGGCAGCATGATCCCCGTCGCCAACCCGTGCGACAGGTGCAGGCGGCCGAGCGGCTGCGAGAGGACGTGCGCCAGACCGGGCAGGGCCGTGCCGGTAGCCATGTTCGCGATCGAGCTCGCCTCGAGCATGCGCTGCTTCGCCGTCAGAGTCGCCGGTCAAGGCAGATGTCGGGAGCGACCTCGATGATGGTCGCGGCGGAGGTCGCCGCGAGGTCGTCCGAGAAGTCGGTGGCCCCGACGACCAGATCGCGTCAAGGGCGTGGGCCAGGGCGTCCATGCCCGCCACCAGCGCGGGCCAGGCCGGGAGACTCGCCATGAGAGAAGCATCGAGGATGGCGACCTGAGGGAAGGTCCGCTCGTCGAGGATCGACATCTTGAAGCTGCGTGCCTCATCCGTGAGGATCGTGACCTTCGAGACCTCGGTACCGGATCCCGCCGTCGTCGGGACGGCGATCACGGGATACGGCGCCTTCGCCGCCTTGTTGAAACCCTCGTAGTCCGTGAGGCTCCCGCCGTTGGCCGCGACCAGGGCGATGCCCTTGCCGGCGCACATCGGACTGCCGCCGCCCAGGGCGACCACCACGTCGCAGCCCTCCGCCGTGAACGCTCCACGCCGGCGGCGACGGTCTTCACCCCGGGGTCCTCCTCGACCGCATCGAACACGACATAGGCCACGCCGGCCTCGTCAAGTACAGCAGTGACGCGGTCCGTGACACCCGCGCCGGAAAGACCCTTATCGGTGCACACGAAGGCCTTGGTGCCGCCGACTGGTGCCCAGCTGTTGAGCCAGCGAGCCGATGGATCCCAAGCCGTGGGCGATCCGTGTCGGCATGAAGAACATCTTGGCCGCCTGTGTCATGAGCGCCTCTCATCGATCGGTGTTCCCAGCTGGCCGCTGGGCTCCATCTAGGTTGCCACTGACGTTATATCTTTAGCTCGAATCCCTATGTAAGAATCAGTACATCTGAGGGACGGGCCTTTCCGCGACTCTGCCCGTCCCATCAGCTCGCTCAGGTCTGCCGAGCCGCGGCCGCGCTCATGCGAGGCACGTCGCTGCTGTTACTGTCCCACTCGTCCCAGAAGGGTGAGTCGGCGCTGCGATTGCGCGTCAAGAAACCATGATGGTAGTAGCGGTCCGACCGGTAGTAGACGCGAGCAAGATCGACCACGCGCCCCTCGGTCGAGTAGACGGTCAGGGTGAGCTTGAGCAGCGGCGTCAGCGTGTCCACCTCGAGCAGATCCGCCAGCTCGTCGTCGGCGGCGACCGCCTGAAAGACCTGCGAGGCCCACTCGATCCGGCAGCCACCGCGCTCCTCGATGAGCGTGATCAGGGGCGTCGTGGTGAGTTCGTTCAACGAGATGCACGAGGCGATCGAGTACGGCACGTAGTTCTTCATCACGGCCAGCGGACTGCCTCCGACGAAGCGCACGCGCTTGACGTGGAAGATGTCGTCGCCTTCGGTGTCACCAAACACCTCGGCAACGTCCTGGCTGATCTTGACCATGCGGAACTCGACCACCTTGATGGTGGTGCCCGCGCCGATCTGGATGAGGTCCTCGAGGCTGCCGCTCACGCGCAGCGTCGCCTCGCGAGCGTTCCCCTTGGCGACATACGTGCCCTTGCCCTTTAGCCTGATGACCAGACCCTGCTCCTGAAGGATCTGCAGGGCGCGCCGCACGACCACACGGCTCACCGAGTAGCGATGCGTGAATTCCGTCTCGGACGGTAGCCGGTCACCCGGCGCCAGCCTGCCCGAGACGATCTGCTCCTTGAGGTCTCGCATCACACGGTAGTAGAGCGGGATGCCGCCCCTGCGCGCCCTCGGCCTCACGAGCTCGGCCGTGCCCGCGCCGCGATCGTCTCCATGGTCCTTCACCTTCCTGCGCCCCCTCCCCGGCTCGGCAAGGTCCTCAACCCCCGCACAGAGGCACGATCACGCGCACCTCGTCGGCCTCGTTGAGAACCGTGTCCCGAACGGAGTGCTCGCCGTTCACAGTCACGTAGCCCCGACTGTCGGGCGGCACGCCCAGGCCGTCCAGCAACGTTTCCACGGTCGCTCCGTGTTCCACCGTCACGAGCGCGCTGTTGTGGGTCGACCCCTCTGGCAGCAGGCGCGCAAGGTTGCCGAACAGCACGACCTTCACGGTCATCCACGCCTCACCTCATGCCGACCCGATGCCGAGCCGGTCCAGCAGCTCGAGAGTCGGGTTGCCGGCGGCGTCCCATTCGCGCTCGGCGTAGTACTCGTCCATCACCGCATCGACGTCGAGCGTGTGCTGTCCCTCGTCCGACGGCGCCGCTTCGCTCGCGAACCGCCGAGGCAGGGTGTCGTCGCTGCGCGTGAAGCCCTCCTGCATGTTGAAGAGGCGCTCCACGGTGTTGATGCGCTCGCCGATCGTGTACACGTCGTCAGCCGTGATCTGCATGCCGGTCGGAAGGCTCGCGCAGCGCGCGTACAGCTCAACGCTGATGCCCAGGTCGACGGTGAACATGCACATGATCAGCGAGTCGATGATCGCCGTGCTGTCCTGCATCGTCTTGACGAGATGAGGCTTGCCCTCGAGCGAGAACCGATCGTAGTCGCCGAGCACGCCGAGAAACTCGGCCGCGACGGTGAAGGCCTTGTTGTGATCGGCGCCTCGAGCGGTCGTGGCGAACGAGAGCCCCATGCCACTGAAGGCCCGCGGCGCGTAAGCCGACAGGTCCAGGCCCTTCACCTGCATCGCGTATTCCTCGCCCTTGCCGAAGCGCCGCGCCGCGCCGCGCGCACCCTGCGCGAGCGCTTCACCAAAGCCCTGCTTCGCCGCGATGCGGGTCACGGCCTCGCTGAGGACGTCGGCGTTGCCGAACGTGAAGTCGAGGCCGTCGGTGTCTGCGGAGGTGAGCAGGCCCTTCTCGGTCATCTCCATGGCCCAGGCGATCGCAGACCCCGCGCTCATCGTGTCGATGCCCAGGCGGTCGCAGAGCCAGTTGGCCTCCATGATCGCCGGGAGGTCGACGATGCCGCAGTTCGGTCCGAGCGCCCACATCGACTCGTGCTCGATGCGCTCGGACCGGTACGCCTTGCCGTTGCGTTCGAACTCGACCACCGAGCCGCAGATCACGTTGCACCCGCTGCAGGCCTCGTAGTGCTGCACGTACTTCGCGAGCTCCTCGTTGTGGATGGGGGCGACGTCAGGGGCGCGGTCGTCCTGGTGGTTCCTGTATGGCAGGCCGACCGCTTCGTTCACGACGGGCAGCATGCCGGTCGTGCCCGCCCACCGGAAGGCGGGGCGCACGGGGTTCTCCATGATGATGTCGTGCAGCTCCTTACAGGCCGCGATGTAGTCGGCGGTCGGGCCGCTGACGCGTACGCCGCCGGTGCCGCGGACCGCCACGGCCTTGAGCCTCTTGCTGCCGAACACGGCTCCCGGGCCGCCGCGGCCGGCGGCGTGCTGCACGTGCATGAACGTGCCGTACACGACGCCGTTCTCACCGCCGGGCCCGATGGCGCCCGTCTTGAAGTCCTCGCCGAGATCGCGCGACAGGAGAGCCTGGGCTTCGACGGTGTCCTTGCCCCAGAGCGCCGTCGCATCCCGTAGCTCGATCCGGTCGTCGTCGACGACCAGCGTCACCGGGCTCTCGGAGACGCCCGTGATGACGATGCCGTCCCAGCCCGCGTACTTGAGCTCCGGGCCGAAGTGCCCGCCCATGTAGCTCGCCGAGATCGTGCCGGTCTGCGGGCTCTTCACGCCCACCGCGATGCGACTCGCGGTCGGGATCATCGTGCCCGTTGCCGGCCCGGTCGCGAAGACGATCACGTTCTCGGGGCCGAGCGGGTCGATGCCGCGAGGCAGCAAGTCGTAGAGCAGCTTGGCGACGAACCCGCGACCGCCGAGATAGTGCTCGGCGAGCTCATCTGTCACCGGCATCTCGCCGAAGGACCGGGCGCTCAGATCGACGGTGAGGAACTTGCCGGTGTAGCCGCCGTACTTCATGACCGAGCCTCCCACGTGAGCGCGCCTTCGGGACACCACTGGACGCAAAGGGGATCGCCGTCGCAGAGGTCACAGATCATGATCCTGTGGGTGACGGCGTCGACATGGACGTGCGGACACGCGTCGAGGCAAGCGTCGCACTCGCTGCAGAGGTCCTGCACGAACCTGATCACCCCGGCGGCCTCGTCGTACACCAAGGCCTCCGTGGGACACGCGTCGACGCAGACCCTGTCGTGCGACATGTCGCACACGGAACAGCGCATGCCGCCCATGTACTCCGAAGGGTCCCGGGTGATCTTGATGCACGCTCCGGCAGTCTGCACCCGGTCGAGCTTGCTCAGCGCGCAGACCTGCGAGCACATGTCGCACGCGATGCACTTCTCCTCATGGAACTGGACGTGGTTCACGGCGCAACTACTCCCTTCGCTCAGTCCAATGCCGCTAACGCAGCTTCGATGCCGGCCCCGACGTTCACCGCGTGCCCCATCTGGTTGAAGGAGTGACCCATGGCGGCCAGGGCAGCCAGGGCATACGTCGGGCTGCACGTCCTCCCCATGTGGCCGATGCGCACGAGCTTGCCGTAGATGGGGGTGTTGAAGAGGCTGCCCGAGATCAAGACGCCGAACTGGTCTCGCATGCGCGACCTCAGCTCCTCGTCGTCAATGCCCTCGGGTATGGCGACGGCGGTCGCGACCGCGGCGGCGTGTTCCTCGCTGTCGGCCCACAGCTCCAGCCCCATCGCCCGGACACCGGCGCGCGTCGCCCGGCTCACCTCCGCATAGCGGCGGAAGTTCTCCTCGTGGCCGATCTCGAGATACTCGGTGACGGCGGCGTTCAGGGCCGCCACCTCGGCGGTCGAGGCCGTGTACGGCCAGATCTCCTTCTCGAGCCACAGCTCCTTCCAATCGAGGATGCTGAAGTACGAGTAGCGGTTCGGCTTCTTCACGTTGCGAAAGAGGTCCCAGGCGGCGTCCGAGATGGACATGGCGCTCAACCCGGGCGGAGCACCGAGCACCTTCTGGGAGCCGACCGAGACGATGTCGATTCCCCACTCGTCGACGCGCACCGGGACGCTGCCGGCACAACTCACCGAGTCGACGAAGACGAGCTTGCCGTACTGCTTGCCCAGCTTCGCCAGTGTCCCGAGGTCGGCCTGAGTCCCGCAGGGAGTCTCGCAGTGGACCAGCCAGAGGATCTTCGCCTCCGGGTGCGCCTTGAGCACGGCTTCGAGCTGTTCCGGCTGGACCACGGTGTTCCAGGGTGTCTCCACCGGGATGGCCGTGCCGCCGTACTTCTCGATGAAGTAGCGGTTGCCCTCGCCGTAGTGCCCGCTCTCGACGTTGATGACCGCGTCGCCGTCGTCCAGGCCGCAGACCGAGATGGCCTCCAGCCCGAGCAGGGCCTCTCCCTGCATCATCACGATGTCGTTGCGCGTCTGCAGGAACTCCTTGAACTTCTCCTCGGTGTCACGGAAGAGCGCCATGAAATCTGGCGTGTAGTCGAACAGCAGCGGGCCGCCCAGAGCCGATCGGACCCTGTCCGAGAGCTGGACTGGTCCCGCTGTCATGATGAATTCGGGGGAGCGAGCCATTCGCCTCACACCTTTCCGTTCGGACCCGGGCCCGTCATCGCTGTCCCCTCACGAACGGCGTCGCGAGGGCCGCCGGCAGATACGACTGCCGCGCGAACAGGGCGAGAGCCACGATGACGGTGAGGAACGGTAGCATCTGCACCACATCAGTGGACACGTTGATGCCGACGAGCTGCAGCGCCGTGGCGATCGAGAGAGCCACGCCGAAGAGCAGGGAGCCGACAAAGACCCATCCCGGTCGGCCGCGGCCGAGCATCGCGATGACGATGGCGATGAACCCGAGGCCGCCCGTCATGAACGGCACGAAGATGCCGGCCGTGACGATCGACATGTAGCCGCCGCCCAAGCCGGCCAGGGCGCCGGTGGCCAGAACGGCGATGGTGCGGATCTTGAGCACGTCCACGCCGGCGTTGTCGAGCGCGACCGGCTTCCATCCCGCCGCCCGGATGTTGAGCCCCAGGTTCGTCTTGTAGAGCACCCAGCCGACCACGAAGATCAGCGCGATCCCGATGTACACGATCAAGGGCTGGCTGAAGATGCTGGGTCCGAGCACGGGGATGTCGTTGAGGCCGGGCAGCGGGACGTTCGGCACGTTGTCGAGGCGCGGGTAGCTTTCGCCGAACTGCGCCGCGTGCAGCAGGCTCGTCAAACCCTCCATGGCGAGCAGGATGGCGATGCCGACGACGATCTGGTCGCGTCCCATGCGCACGCAGAAGACGACCATCAGCATGGCCACGGCCATGCCCGCGAGAATGGACGCGAGGAAGCCGAGCCACGACGAGCCGGTCGAGTTGGCGACCACGAAGCCCGCGTAGGCGCCGAGGAGCATCATGCCCTCGAGGCCGATGTTCAGCAGGCCGCCCTGCTCCGAGATGGTCTCGCCGAGCGCCGCCAGCAGCAGCGGCATACCGGCGAGGATGGCGCCCGAGATGAGGGCGGCCAGGAAGTCCGCGGTCAGGAGGTCATGCATGGTCCACCGCCTCCGGCCCGTCGGCAAGCGCGCCGGACGCCGTCTTCTTGCGCGCCTTGTTGGACCAGTCCCGCCCGCGCGCCCATTCGGTGAGCACCATGAAGAACAGGATCAGGCCGATCAGCAGCAGGAGAAAGTCGTTGGGGAGGCCGGCCTGGCGGGCCGCCTCGTGACCGCCTATCTGGATGACGGCGAAGAAGAACACGAACGGGATGACCACCATCACGTTGAGGCCCGCGAGGAAGACGATCGCAAAGAGCGTCATGCCGAACGCGGGGTTCCAGTCGGCGCGCACGTAGCCCCACACGCCGAGCACCTCGACCGCCGCCGCAAGCCCGATGAGAGCGCCGCTCAGGAAGAAGGCGGTCATGATGTCCTTCTTCACGTTGATGCCCGCATGGACCGCCGCCTTGGGGTTCGCCCCCAGGACGCGCAGGCGCAGCCCGTAGCCGGTCCTCGTCTGCATGTAGTGCACGATGGCGAGCACCACGAGGGCGATGATGATGCCGACGTGGATACGGGAGCCCGGGATGTACGGGAGCAGGTAGTCGAACGGGATGAGGTTCGTCTGCGGGACGAACCCCGTGTCAGTGAGGAAGGGTCCCTTGATGAGCATGTTGGCGAGATTGATGCCCAGGTAGGCCATCATCAGGCTCGTGATGATCTCGTTCATGCCGTAGTAGGCCTTGAGGAACGAGGGCACGATCGTCCAGGCGCCGCCCACCGCAAAGCCGATCAGGCACAGCAGGATGAGCGCAAGCCAGAAGGGCATCGCACCCATCATCGACGCGCCGAGTCCACCGACCATGGCGGCCGCCATGAGGAACTGCCCGTCGCCGCCGATGTTCCACAGACCCGCCTGGAAGGCGACGATGAACCCCGCCGACATCAGCAGCAGCGGCGCCAGCCGGATGATGGTCTGCACGAGGCCGCCCCAGGTGAGCAGCCCGCTCTCAAGCGTGGTCCAGTAGAAGGAGAGCGGGTTCTTGCCCATGATGAGCAGCAGGACGCCGCCGGCGATCAGGCCGTAGGCTACCGGCCCGGCGGCGCGCCAGAACGCACTCGCCCCGCGGTGCCACACCGATGCCGGCATCGGAACAGCAAGGATGCCCTCGCTCGTGACGTCACTCACTGTGGCTCCCTCCGATCATCAGGGCGCCGATCTCTTGTTCCGCGCCGGGCTTGTTCTGGACGACCCCCATGAGGTGACCCCGCGACAGCACCGCGACCCGGTCGCTGAGCACGAGCAGCTCCTCGAGGTCCGTGGAGATGACGAGGGCGCCTGCCGTGCCGCCGTCGACCAGCTCTCGGATATGAGCCCGGACGGCGGCGGTCGTCTTCACGTCAAGCCCGTAGGTGGGCTTGTTGAACACCACGACCTTCGGATCGAAGGAGAGCTCGCGCGCGACGACCACCTTCTGGGCGTTGCCGCCCGAGAGCGATCCGGCGTGGGTGTGGATGGAAGGGGTCTTGATGCCGTACTCCTCCACCAGCACGTGCGCGTTCTCGTCGATCGCCTCGGGCCTGGTGCGGCCGTGCACCCAGAAGGGAGGCGTGCCGATGCGCTTGCTCACGAGGTTGATGGCGACGCTGAGCGGCCCCACGATGCCTTCGCCGAGCCGGTCGTCGGTCACGTAGCGCAGCCCGAGCCGCTGCCGCGCACCGACGCTGAGCTTGCGCAGCGAGGTCCCCGCGAGCCTGACATCTCCGCTCGCCAGCGTTCGCTGGCCGGCGATGGCTTCGGCCAGCGGCCGCTGCCCGTTCCCGTCTACCCCGGCGATGCCGACCACTTCGCCGGCGTGCACGGTGAGCGAGAATCCTTCTGCGATGCCGATCTCGCCGCGCCGCCCGGCGACGGTCACACCGTCGAGCTCGAGCAACGGCTCGCCCACTTCTGCCTTGCGGCCTGTCCCGCCCAGCTCCGCGAGGTCGCGCAGCTCGGCGACATTGGCCAGGCTCTCGGCTTCGCCGGGGAACATGAGCTCGACCACCATGCGCTGAAGCTCCTCGGGCGTCGAGGCTCTCATGCAGTCGCTGTCGACGCCTCCCTCGAGACGTCCCTGCCGGAGGACCGCGACGCAGTCGCCGATGGTGAACGCCTCGTGGAGCTTGTGGGTGATGAAGACGATCGCAAGGCCCTCTTCCTTGAGGTGCATGAGGACCCGTTCCAGGTCCTCGATACCCTTCGGCGTCAGCATCGAGGTCGGCTCGTCCAGGATGAGCACCTTCGAGCCCTGCCACAGCGCCTTGATGATCTCGACCTGCTGCTGCTGGCCGAGCGAAAGCTGCGCCACTTCGGTGTCGGGATCGACCTCGACGCCGAGCATGCCGGCCAGCCTCGCCAGCCCCTCCTGCGCCTTCTTCAGGCTGAGCCGCACACCCTCGCCCTGCCCGAGCATCAGGTTCTCGAGAACGGTGAAGTTGGGGATCAGGCTGCTGTGCTGGTGCACCATCCCGATGCCCAGGTCGATCGAGTCACGCGGACAGGTGATGGAAACGTCCGCACCGCCCACACGGATCGTGCCTTCCTCGGGGATGTAGATGCCGGCGAGGACGTTCATCAGCGTCGACTTGCCGGCGCCATTCTCGCCGAGCAGGCACAGCACTTCGCCGCGCCGCACGATGAGGTTCACACAGTCGTTGGCGCGAACACCGGGGAAGACCTTGGTGATACCGCAGAGCTGGATGGCGATGTCGGGCTGCGAGGCTTCCCCGGGGGCCGCCTCGTCGGCAGCAGGGGCGGGCGCGGTCACCAGACCGCGCCCGCCCGCCTCGTCACCCGCGTGAGGGACGAGGGTCATCGTCACTGCCCCGCGATGGCGGCCTTGACTTCCTTGCTGGTGGTCAGCGTCGGCACCGAGATGCTGCCGTCCATGACGCCCGCCTTGGCATCCTCGCAAGCGGTCCAGACGTCGGCCGGGATGTACTGCGTCTGCAGCAGGCCCATGCCGTTGTCGAGGTCGAGATAGTAGCTGGCGGTCCCCATGGTGCCCGCCTCATAGTCGGTGAGCGCCTTCGTCATGAGCGTCGACCAGTCCCACAGGACCGACGACAGGAGAACGCCCTTCTTGTCGGTCGGGCTCTTGTCGCCGATCACGTCGATGAACCAGACCTTGTCGGCGCCGCTCGGCGGCGTCGCGGTCTCGACTGCCTGCATCATGCCGAACGATGAGCCGTCGCCCATCCCGAAGACCACGTCCGCACCCGCGGAGATGGCGTTGGCGGTGACGCGCTTGCCGCCCGCCGCGTCGGCGTAGGCGGCCTGGCCGATCTGCACGTAGAGGATCTTGATGTCAGGAGCGACCGACTTGGCGCCGGCAACGAAGCCGCCGGCCATCTTCGACCAGTTGAGGTCCTCGGCCGACACCACGATGGCCGCCGTGCCGGACTTGGTCATCTTGCCCGCGAGCACACCTGCGAGGTAGCCGCCGTTCTGGCCGTTGGTCTCCATAGCCTGGACGAGCTGCGGCTGGTTCGCCTCTTCGGTACCGGGGTCACTGACCGTCACCGGGATCTGCAGCTGCTGCGCCATCTGGGGGGCCACCGTGTTGTAGCCACTGGCCCACGGGAAGATGAACTCCGCTCCGGCCGAGCCCAGCTGGTCCATGATGGGGGTGATGTCGCCGTACCCGGCGCCATCTTGCACGATCAGCTCGGCGCCGATCGCGTCGGCCGCCGCCTGGGCGCCTTCGACACCCTGCTGGTTCCAGCCGTAGTCGTTGCCCTTCTCGGGAGTGATCACCGCGATCTTGGTGAGCTGGGCGACTGCACTTCCGCTCGAGGCAGGCTCGGCGGTGTCGTCGGAGCGGCCGCACGCGGCGGCGACCACTGACACGGTGAGGACGACGATCAAGACGAGCGCTAGGACGAACCCGCGGTGGAACTTACCTTCTCGCATTCGATGCCTCCATGCTGATGCCCTCAAAGGACTTCGGGAACGAACAGGACCTGAGGAAGCCTGCGGTCGTCACCTCCTTCTACGGTCACGCCGCGTCGAGGAGCGTGAGGATGGGCCGGGCGGGGCCACGCAGGCCCGGGTTCGTCTGCATGCAGAGGCACGGCGAGGAGAAAGAGGCCAGCTTCACCGCGATGGTCGTTCACATCCCCCTGTGCCTCGATGGCAGGCCCGGGATCGGGCGGGGTCATCGAGAGCAGACGACGTACGCAAACAGAAGAGCAGACCGTGTCTACACCCGGCCCGATGCAGTGTCAATCAAGATACAGCGAGTTGTACTAAATACTCAGGCACAGTGGCAGACCGCAGCCCCCGGCGGATGCGAGGACGACACGCCGAAGGGAGAGGCGCCGACCCCGCGATGCGCGCTATCGCCAGGCTGCGCGGCAAGCCACGCCGCCGCCCCTGCCGCCTCGCATCACGCCGACTCGTCGCCCCCGGCGGCGCCCGAGGCGAGCGAGTACGAGAGGAACATCAGCTCGCTCGAGAGGTCGACCTGCCGCACCGTCACGCCCTTACGCACGCTGACCTTCACGGGCGCGAAGTTGAGGATGGCGCGGATGCCGGCGACGACCAGCCGGTCGACGGTGGCCTGGGCGTCCGCCGGCGGCACCGCCACGATGGCGATGTCGACCTGGTTGGCCGCGCAGAAGTCCTCGAGCTCGGCCACCGACTGGACGCGGCCGCTGCCGTAGCTGGCGCCGATCACCTTCTCGGAGACGTCGAACATGCCGATCAGCTTGAACCCCTGCTCGCTGAAGCCGCGGTACCGCGCCAGTGCTGTGCCCAGCAGGCCGGCCCCGACGATCACAAGATTCCAGGTCTGGTCGAGCCCCAGCGAGTGGGTGATCTCGTCGATCAGGCGCTCGACCTCGTAACCCACCCCACGTGTGCCGAACTCCCCGAAGTAAGAGAAGTCCTTGCGGATCTGGGCCGGGTTCAGGTCGATCAGCTCGGCCAGGTCCCGAGACGAGACACGTGTCACGCCCCGCCCGCGCAACTCGCGGAGCTTCCTCAGGTAGAGCGCGAGCCGCGGCACGGTGACCGACGGCACCCTGCGCTTCTCACCGTCGCGCATGATCTCCCCCTCTCAACCGGCGAACCAGGACATCGCCGCCGCGCGCGCCTGCGCCAGGTCGTCGTCGGTCAGCGCCAGCGAGATCATGGCCGACTCGAACTGGGAGGGCGCGAGGTAGACGCCGTGCTCCAGCATGTGGCGGTGGTAGGACGCGAAGGCGGCCGTGTCGGCTCGCTTCGCGTCGGCAAAGCCCGTGACGGGACCGCCACAGAAGAACATGGTCATCATGGCGCCGACACGGTTGAGCGTGACGGGGCGCTCGCCCTGCGCCGCGGCCTCCTCGAGGCCCGCCGCCGCGCGCGCGGCGAGCGCCTCCAGCCGCTCGTACACGCCGGGTTCCGACAGGACGCTGAGCGTCGCCACGCCGGCCGCCATCGCCAGCGGGTTTCCCGAGAGCGTGCCGGCCTGGTACGTGGCGCCGAGCGGGGCCACCGTCTCCATGAGTTCCCGGCGGCCGCCGAAGGCGCCCACCGGGAGCCCCCCGCCGATGATCTTGCCGAGCGTCGTGAGGTCGGGCAGCACGCCGAAGCGCTCCTGCGCCCCGCCCCACGCCACCCGGAAGCCGGTGATCACTTCGTCGAAGATGAGGACGGCGCCGAAGCGCGTGCACAGCTCGCGGCAGGCTTCCAGGAAGCCCGGCTGCGGAGGCACGACGCCCATGTTGCCGGCCACGGGCTCGACGATGAGCGCGGCGATCTCTTCGCCGCGCTCCTCGAACAGCGCCGTCAGGCCCTCCACGTCGTTGTACTCGAGCAGGAGGGTGTCGGCGGTCGTCCCCCTGGTCACGCCCGGGCTGTCCGGGAGCGACAGGGTGAGCACGCCGCTGCCGGCGGCCGCCAGGAAGGCGTCCGAGTGGCCGTGGTAGCAGCCGATGAACTTCACGATCTTCTCGCGGCCGGTGAAGCCGCGGGCGACGCGCACGGCGCTCATCGTCGCTTCGGTCCCGGAGTTGACCATGCGTACGAGCTCGACGGATGGCACGGCCTCGCAGATGAGGCGGGCAAGGTCGATCTCCACGGCCGTGGGCGCGCCGAAGCTCGTGCCGTCGCCGAGGACGGCGTGCAGGCGGCCGAGCACGTCGGGGTGGCCCCATCCCAGGATCATCGGGCCCCACGACGAGACGAAGTCGACGTACTCGTTGCCGTCGACGTCCCAGATGTGGGCGCCCTTGCCGCGCGCCACGAAGAGCGGATGCGGCATGCCCACGCCCTTCATGGCGCGCACCGGCGAGTTGACGCCGCCGGGGATGTACTTGAGCGCCTCCTCGTATAGGCGCGCCGACGTCTCCAGGTTCAAACGTGCCTCCATGCCGTTCGTACGCTTCAGGCTGGCGACTATACTACGCGCTCGCAGGGGAAACGCCGTCTGAGCTCGCGCTCGCGGCGCCCGACCGCGCGTGCCGGGTGCCCTGCCCGGACCGAAGGAGGCTGGCACGGCTACGTTCAGCATCGGCGATGCGACGCCGGCGGATGCGAGGGTGGTCATCGCGCTCCTCGCCGAGCTTCGCGAGGCCGAAGGGGAGACGTCCGACGCACACGAGTCGGATGTGATCCGGTTCATGGAGGGCAGCGACAACGGGCTGCTCGTGGCGCGCGACGGGGAGGCGGTCGTCGCGATGCTCAGCTACGCCGTGTTCCCGAGCTTCTTCAGGGAGGCTCGCAGTGTCGAGGTCGGCCACCTCGTGGTGCGTGCCGACCACCGGCGGCAGGGCATCGCCACGGCACTCCTGCAGACCGCCCTGCGGCGCTTCGAGCCTATGGGTCTGCACGTGGCCGAGATCGCGGCGCAGCCCACCAACGAGGCCGCCCTGACGCTCTACCGGCGGCTGGGGTTCCGGGACGAGACGATCGGGCTGGAGCGACGCTTCGGCAGCGACACCGAGAACGGCGAGGCGCGGGCGCGCCGGCGAGCACGTGGAGCCGCGGCGGCCGGCGCGACCATCCGGCCGGCGGCGGCCGCCGACGCGGCGGCCATGGCCGGCCTCATACGCGAGATGGCCGACGAGTGGGAGGAGCCCTCGCCGGTTACCGACGACTGGGTCGTGCAGTTCCTCGGTGACGACGCCTGCGGCGCCGTCGTCGCGGAGCTCGACGGCGCCGTCGTCGGCGTCGTCACCTGGACGCTCGCCCGTGGCCTCTTCCACGCAAGAAGATCGGTGATCATCGCCGAGGCGGCCGTCACTCGCGCGTATCGGGACCAGGGCATCGGGCGAGCGCTGCTCGAAGAGGCGCTCGCCCGCATCAAGCGGCAGGACGTCGCGGAGATCAGCATCGGCACCGGCTTCGAGAACGAGCGCGCCAAGCACCTGTACCGCTCGCTCGGGTTCACCGAAGAGACGCTGCTGCTCGAGCAGCACCTCGAGTGAGGGCACGCCCATGGCGACGTTGAGACGGATCGGAGCCGGTGACGCGGGCCTCATCGCGGAGATGGTGGCCGAGGCGGTCAGCTGGGACAGACCTGCCAGGTCATCCCCTCCGGCCGTCGACGAGCTCCTGGCCGAGCCCCGCATCGCGGATTACGTGGACGGCTGGCCGCGTCCGGGCGACGACGGCTTCGTCGCCGAGGTGGACGGCCGTCCTGTCGGGGCGTGCTGGTACCGCCGCTTCACCAGCGACCGGCCGGGCTATGGCTTCCTGGGGGACGACGTGCCCGGCCTCGGCTTGGCGCTGCAGGAGGGCTTCCGCAGCCAGGGTATTGGGACGAAGCTGCTCGCCGCGACCATCGCTCTTGCCCGCGAGAGCGGCGTGCGGACGCTGAGCTTGAGCGTCGCCGATGGCAATCGACACGCGCGTCATCTCTACGAGCGCGCGGGCTTCGAGCTGCTTGAACTCGACGAGGGCGGCTCGTGGACGATGCGCCTGACACTCGAGGCCGCCCTCGACGTGGCGGCATCCGCCGCGCGCCTCGGGATCCGCGACGCGCGCGAGAGCGATGTCCCGGCGATCGTCGGTCTCATGGGAGAGATGGCGGCCTTCTTCGGAGAGCGCGACGACGGCGACGCCCGAGTCGGTCCTGGCCATGCTCGGCGACAAGTCCTGCGGAACGCTGGTCGCCGAGCCGGACGGCGAGGTCGTCGGCGTCGTCGCCTGGTACTTCTACCGCAGCCTCTTCAACGCGCAGCGGTGCGCGGTGATCGAGGACATCTGCGTAACGGCCGCGCAACGCGACCAGGGCGTAGGGCGCGCCTTGCTGCGGGAAGCGCTCGAGCGCATCCAGCCCGAAGACACGGCGCACACGCTCATCGCCGCCGCCTTCCGCAACGAACGGGCCAAGCACCTCTACCGATCGCTCGGCTTCGTCGACGACGACCTGCTCATGCTGCTTTCTTCGGAGGGAGGGTGAACCTCGAGATACGCGCCGCCACGCCGGCCGACGCCTCGGCCCTCCTCCCGCTCATCGTCGAGATGGGGGTGGGCTTCCACCACCCCGCACGCGCCGACGAGGCGCTTGTCGCACGCTACCTCGAGCAGCCCGGCTACGGGGTCCTGCTCGCGTTGCTCAACGGCGAGCTTGTGGGCTTCCTGGCACACGCCGTCCACCTCGACCTGTACATGGGCGACCCCACCGGCGAGATCGTCGACCTGCTTGTCGTCGAGGGCGCACGTGGACTCGGGATCGGCTCGGCGCTGGTCGCCGAGGCGGTGGGTCGCTTCCAGGAGGCGGGCTGCAGCCAGGTGCAGGTGATCACCGCCGACGACAACGAAGTCGCCCGGCGCGTCTACGGGAAGGCTGGCCTGGTCGACGAGCTGCTCTGCCTGCAGCGGCACTTCTTCGACGAGGACTTCGAGGAGTAGCCGGAAGGCAGGGCGAGCCTGAGCGGATCGAGGCGGGCCGGCGGCCGAGCCGCACCCGCCGGACCGCGCGTGCAAGCCCTCAGGCCGGCTCGCACCAGCCCTTCGGCACGTAGGCGCAGTAGGGCTCCTCGGCCATGTAGTCGCCGGTCGCCTCGTAGGCGCGCGCGCGACAGCCGCCGCAGACCCTCTTGAACTCGCAGGCGCCGCACTTGCCCTTGAGGCCGTCGAAGTCGCGCAGGTCGGTGAAGAGGGGCGACGTGCGCCAGATCTCCGGGAACGGCTGCCTGCGCACGTCGCCGGCTTCGACGTCGAAGTAGCCGCAGGGCTGCACGCGGCCGACGTGCGAGACGAAGCAGAAGCCGATGCCGGCGAGGCAGCCGCGGCTCAGCGTGTTCATGCCGCCGTGGGCGTGCGGGTGGGCAGCGAACTGGGCGTGGGGATGGGCACCGGACGGGCGCAACGCTTGGATGTCCGGTGGCCGACACGGCGCTGGGGTGGCCGGCGGCGGGGGGATGCGCGCCAGGATGGCCGCCGGGTGCGCCGTCCACGCCCTTCCCCTTCTTCCGGTCCTCGGCGCCGCGCTGGCGCATCACGCGCCAGTAGTGCGGCACGTCGGTCGGCTTGAGGAAGAGGGCGGAGCCTTGCTGCGCGTCGTACATCCAGTTGAGCGCGTCCTCGTAGGCCTCCGGCGGCAACTCCTGCTCCTCGAGCTCCTTGCCGCGCCCTGTCGGGACCAGCATGAACGGGTGGAAGCTCACGGCGCCGACGCGCTCGGCGAGCTCGAGCAGCGCGGGCAGGTGGTGGGCGTTGAGCTTGGTGATCGTGGAGTTGATCTGGACCTCGACGCCGGCCTCGATCGCCGTCCGGATGCCACGCATCGCGCCCTCGTAGGCGCCGGGCACGCCGCGGAACGCGTCGTGCTCGTCGGCCGTCGGGAAGTCGACCGAGATGCTGATGCGGGCGATGCCGACGTCCTTCATGCGGCGCGCCACCTCGGGGGTGACCAGCGTGCCGTTCGGCGACATGACGACGCGCAACCCCTGTGCTATGCCGCGCTCGGCGATGTCGAAGACGTCGCTCCCGCATCAGCGGGTCGCCGCCGGTCAGGATGAGGATCGGGTTCGCGAACGAGGCGATCTGGTCGACGAGGGTGAAGGCCTCGTCGGTGGTGAGCTCGTTCGGGTACGGCCCGTGGACGGCCGACGCGCGGCAGTGCGCGCAGGCCAGGTTGCAGCTGCGCGTGACCTCCCAGGCGACGAGGCGCGGCGGCGCGACGGCGTCGCCGGGCCGCGCCTCTCCGGGCCCGTCGGAAGGCTGCGCGGACGGGCCGTCCGCGGCAGCGGACGGCGGGCCGTCCGCGCCGTCGGCCGACGGGCCGTCCACGACGTGAGGGTTCTGGGTGGGATCGACGTCCAATGCAGACTGATTCTGACCGATTTACGGGGGGCGGCGCAAACCTTTCGCGAGAGGCGGCGCGGCCGCGCGGTGACGGGACGGCGGGGCGCCGCCCCGCCGTCCCGTCACCCGCGCCTCACTCCAGCCAGCCGACCGCGTCCTTGGCGTGGTAGGTGATGATGAGGTCGGCGCCGGCGCGCTTGATGCCGGTGAGCGCCTCCATCACACAGCGCTCCTCGTCGAGCCAGCCCTTCTCGGCCGCCGCCTTGATCATGGCGAACTCGCCGCTCACGTTGTAGGCGGCCAGCGGGAAGCGCGTCTCCTGCTTGATGGCCTTGATGACGTCCAGATAGGGCAGCGCCGGCTTCACCATGATGATGTCGGCGCCCTCCTCGATGTCGAGCAGCGCCTCACGGACCGCCTCTTCCCCGTTGGGCGGATCCATCTGGTAGGTCTTGCGGTCGCCGAACGCCGGCGCCGACTCCGCTGCCTCCCGGAAGGGCCCGTAGAAGCCCGATGCGAATTTCGCCGAGTAGGCCATGATCGCGGTGTCGTGCAGGCCTTCGTCGTCGAGAGCGTTACGGATGGCCGACACCCTGCCGTCCATCATGTCGGACGGCGCCACCATGTCGGCCCCAGCCTCGGCGTGGGTGATCGCCATCTTGCAGAGCAGCTCGAGGGTGACGTCGTTGAGCACCTCGCCGTCCTGCACGACGCCGCAGTGACCGTGGTCCATGTACTCGCAGAGGCAGACGTCGGTGATGACGAGCAGCTCCGGAAACTCGTCCTTGATCGCGCGCACCGCGAGCTGGACGACGCCTTCGGGATCGTAGGCGGTCGTTGCCGCGGAGTCCTTGTGGGCGGGGATGCCGAAGAGCAGCACGGCCGGGATCCCCAGGTCGCGCACCGCGCGGACCTCGGGGATGAGGTTGCCGATCGAGAGCTGGTAGCAGCCCGGCATCGACCCGATCGGGTTCTTCACGTTCTCGCCGGCGATGACGAAGAGCGGGTAGATCAGGTCATCCGGCGAGAGGGCCGTCTCGCGCATCATCCGGCGGATGACCGGGGTCCTGCGCAGCCGCCTCATGCGGTAGCTCGGGTAGTACATGGGTGGTCGTCCTTTCGCTGGGGAGCAGCCAATCTTGCCCCCCGGCAGGACGATTGACAAGCGGGTGAGGAGACTAGGAGGCGACCAGGTCCAGGGCCGTCTTCACGACGGCCATCACCGAGTCGCGGTCGCGCAGATGGCAGGCGAGGATCGGGACGTCTCCGTTGAGGCCGAGGAGCTTGGCGACCTGGTCCTTCGGGACCGGCTCGTCGCCCATCGAGGCGTACGTGGCCAGCACCATGGGCGAGGCGCCGAGACCGCGCACGAACGCCAGGTCGTCCCGGGTCCGGCTCACGCTGTCGGCGTCGTTTGCGTTGGCGAGGATCACGAAGGCCGAGCTCTCACCGCCGAGGCGCTCCCATGCCTTCATCGGCGACGATGCGCTGGCGGTGAAGACGACCACATCCTCGACGGCGGCGCCGGCCGCCTGCTCGTCGAGGCCCTTCCCGGTCTCGCCGCCCAGGGGGACGACGCCGGCGACGATCGGGATCTCGATCTCCTTGTCGTCGATCAGCTCCACGCGCATCTGCTTCGTCACGTTGGCATCCGTGAGGGTCGCGAGGAAGATCTCGTTGTAGATGTCGATCGGGCCGCGGATGGCGATCGCAAGACCCTTGCCGATCGCCTCGATCACCGCGTCGGTCACCATGATGAGTCCGCTGGAGTAGAGGCTGTAGATGACCTTGGCGCCGTGGAAGCGGTCGAGCCCGCACTCGTGCAGCACCGTGTTGATGTCGGAGTGCCCATCCACGTGCACGATGACGCGCCACTCCTCGGCGGTGAAGGTCACGTCGCCGCGTTCGTCGACGCGCTCGTCGTAGGCGAGGTGCGGGATGCGCTCGAGCGAGCCGAGCTGCTGGAAGATGAGCTCCCACTCGTCGATGCGCCGGCAGCCCTCCATGATGACGTTCTCGACGTTCATCTCGACGAGGATGTCCTGGTCGATGGCCTCCTCGTCGGCGGTGAACTCGAACTCGCCCTCGGTCCAGCCGAAGAAGTTGAAGGCCGCGTCCTGGATCTGTTCGCGCACCACCTGCTCGAGGTCGTCGCGCTGGATGTAGCCCTTGTCGAGCAGGATGTTGCCGATGCGGCCGGCGTCGGGCGCCTTCTTCTGCGCGGCGAGCGCCTCCTTGAGCTGGGCGGGGGTGATCTTGCCGGAGTTGACGAGCCGCTCGCCGAGAGGCAGCGACTGCGGCACGGAGAAGGCATAGTGGATCTGCCCGTCGCGGAAGAAGATCTTGCCCCACTCCTTCTCGGCGCGGATCGTCAGGGCGCCCGTCTTGGCGCTCATCTTGACCAGCTGGAAGATGTTGGGGAGGTTGAACTCCTTGAGGCTGCCCTGGAGCAGCAACCCGCACCTCTCTCACACGTCCTGTGACACGAACCGGCGCGCCGCCCCGGCCCGACGAGGGGGAGGCGCGACCATCGCTTCCATCATCGGCACCGGGGGCGTTTTCTGAAGAGTCTACGGCATCAGATCAGGTGACCTCGCCGCGCGCGGCGGCCCGCCTGGCCGGCTCTTCGAGGAGGTCGTCGAAGACCTCGCTCTCGTCGGGTTCGTCGGGCAGGCCGGTGTGGATGTGGCGGCCGTCGCGCCCGGAGGGCGCTTCGGTCGCCGCGGCCACCTGCTCGGGCGCTTCGGGCGCGGGCCTGGCGCGTTCCGCGCGCCGCGCCCGCGCCCGCAGCGCCGCGAATGCTCCCAGGCCCGCCAGCACCGTGATCGCCCCGCCGGCGGCGAGCGCGAAGCGCGGCCCCCACGCCGAGGCGACGAGCCCGGTGAGCGGGCTGCCGATCGGCGTGCTGCCAAGGAACACCACCGCCCACAGCGACATCACGCGGCCGCGCATGGCCGGGTCCGAGTTCAGCTGCAGCAGCGAGTTGGTGGTCGCCACGAAGAGCACCGAGAACGCCCCCATCGGGACGAGCAGCGCCAGGGCTGAGTCGAGCGTGGGCGCGTACGCGACGATCATCGAAGACACGCCGAAGGCGACGGTCGCGCCGATCAGCAGCCGCCGCGTGGGCCGCCGCCTGCTCGCCGCGACGAGGCCGCCGGCGAGCGCACCGATCCCCATGGCCGTCGTCAGCGCGCTGTAGGTCTCGGCGCCACGCCCGAAGGCGACCTTCGCCATGAGGGGCAGGATCACGGAGAAGTTGTAGCCGAGCGTGCCGACCACGGCCATGATCGCCAGCGGCAGCAGCAGCTGCGGTGTGTTCCACACGTAGCGGAACCCGGCGCGCAGCTGGCCGGGCTCTCTCGCGACCGGCGGCGCCGGCCGCAGCTCGTCGGTACGCATCGCGAGCAGGGCACCGATGACGAAGAGGTACGAGACGGCGTTCACGAGGAACGGCGCCGCGAGTCCCACTGTGTAGAAGAGGATGCCGGCCAGGGCCGGTCCGACGATACGCGAGCCGTTGACGATGACGCTGTTCAGACCGACGGCGTTCGCCAGGTCGTCGGACCCGACCATCTCGATGACGAACGACTGTCGGGCGGGGTTGTCGACGGCGTTCACGGACCCGTACAGCACGGCGAGCACCAGCACCATCCACAGCTCGACGACATCCGCCAGCACCAGCACGCCGAGGATGGTGGCGAGGACGGTGGCGAGGACCTGCGTCACGAGGAGCAGCTTCCGCTTGTCGGCGCGGTCGGCCAGCAGGCCGCCCCACGGCCCCACGAGAAGCACGGGACCGAATTGCAGCGCCACGACGGTGCCGAGCCACACGGCGCTGTCGGTGAGGTCGTAGACGAGCCAGCCCTGGGCGATGGACTGCATCCATACGCCGCTCATCGAGACGATCTGAGCGAAGAAATAGAGGCGGTAGTTGCGAACGTGGAGCGAGCGGAACGTGCGAGTGAGGGCGGCCATCAGTCAGACACTACCCCGCGGCAGGATGCCGTGCGTCCCGGGTCGTTGCGGCGAGCCGGAGAGGACGCCAGGGACGCGACGGGCGCGGGGCCGTCTACCTCCGCCCCGCGCCCGTCGCGTCCTCAGCGGCTCAGCGGCGTTCCAGGTAGACCTGTCCCGCGCGCGACAACACGCGCACGGGCGCCTTGGCATCGACGGCCGCCTTGCGCAGGCCGGCGGCGATGTTGTCAGGCTTGCGCCCCTCCAGCTCTACTCGGGCCGATCGAACGTCCGACTTCAAGAAGTCGTCGAGTACGGCAGGATACACGCTTCCCCGACCGCCGCGCCTCGGCGGGATATCTTCCGGAACGAGCCTGTACTGCTTCGCGGTGCGAGGCATAGCCGACCTCCATGTCGCCATCGTGGATTTCACCGGAACCTTCTTCCCCTGCTAAACGATACTTATCACACGAGTGACAACAAACTGGAAGTTGAGACTGTCATCCGGTGAACCCTCAGGCGACCGTTCACCGGCTTTTCGGTATGGCCTGCCTCACCGTCTTCATCGCGCTCTCTCCAGATCGAGTGCCTTGTCATCGAGGGTGCCCCGGTGCGGTGCCGTCCTCGTGCGCCACTCGACGCGAGAGTGAAGGTGGGATCGTTACGGGGAGGATCGCAGTGCCGGCGAGCCGGCGCGCTCGCTCCCGACAGGCGCGGCGCGCTCGCCGAAGGCGTCAAGGACCTTGATGTACTGGCGATTGACCGGTTCTCGCTGCCAGCGGCGGATGAACCACCATCCCCACAGATGCGCGGCGAGATCACCGAAGCGAAGGCGCATGAGGTATCCCAACCCGCGGCGCAAGGAGTAGAAGCGCCTGTAGCCGTCCACGAAGCTCCTCTGCAACTCGGACGGGGTCATTTGGCTCGGCGTGTACACGACGTGCTGGCCGTCGTAGAACTGCCAGCGTTTCTCGAAGATGCGCTCGCCGGCGTCCATGGATTCGTACTGGCGGGTGCCCAGGGCAGGAGTAAGGACATTGAGCATGATGGTCTCGAGGTCGTGTCGCTTCGCGAAGTCGACCGTATCGCGCATCGTCTGCACCGTGTCGGTATCGGCGCCCAGGACGAACATGCCATGGCACCTGATGCCGTGGGCGTGCAGGGCGCGGACGGCGTCCTGGATGCCTTCGACGGTCTGCGACTTCGCGTAGCCGTCCAGCGTGGCCTGGTCGACCGACTCCAAGCCGAGGCAGAGACGGCGACAGCCCGAGCGGCGCATCAGCGTGAGGAGCTCCTCGTCGCGCGCCACGTCGACCCGCACCTGGGCCATCCACGGCATCGTCAGGTCGTTGTCGATCATCAGCCGGAGCAACGTTTTCACGCGCCGTTTGTCGGCCGCGAAGTTGTCGTCGTAGAAGAAGACGCTCTTCGGCCGCCTCGCCGCCAACTCGGCGACCACGCTTTCGGGGCTGCGCGCCCGGTAGGCCCGCCCGAACATCATGCTGACCGTGCAGAAGGTGCAGGCGAACGGGCAGCCGAGACTCGTGATGATGGGCGTCTCCCTGATGCGGTCCGACCCGGCGATCAGCGACAGGTCCGGCAGCGGGAGCGAGTCAAGATCGCGGCAGCGTTCCCGAAGCTCGTTGTGGACGGGCTCCTGGTCGCGCCAGAACGACAGCCCCCGGATGCTCTCCAGCTCGCGCCCGCCGCCGAGCGCGTCGCACAGCTCGACCATGAGCCCTTCCCCGCCCTCGCCGCGCGCGACGAAGTCGGCATGGGCGAGGGCGTCCTCCGGCACGAACGTGGGATGAGGGCCGCCGATGACCACGGGTATGCCGGAGGAACGGAGCTCGTCGGCCAGCCGATAGGCCTCCACCGCGGTGGAGGTGGTCGTCGAGATGCCGACGACATCGGCCGACGCGACGTCGGCATGGTCGATCGGCGCCACCTGGCCGCAGTAGATGACGACGTCGTGGCCGGCCTGCTTGAGCGCGGCGCCGATCATCGGCAGTCCAAGTCGCGGGTAGGCCCCGTACGAGAGGACGTTGACGGAAGGCGGCGCCGGCTCCACGAGGCGGACCTTCAGGGCGCGCTTGCGCGCTCCCGGGACAGTCGAGATGCTCATGCCTGCCTTCCTCCTCCAGCTTCACCGCACGGTCTCACGCGCGAGCCTCTCCCTGCTATGCCATCAGTACTCCCGTTGGGAAGCGCGGGCGTCCCGCGACCCATCGGTCACGGGCCCCCGAGGCGGGCCGTCCGCAACCCACTGCAAGGAGATGCAGCCATTATTGCTTGAACTGCGTGTTATTATGCGCACCACTTCACAGCCGGGTGCCAGGGGGACCGGCGAAGAAGCCGCCTGCGAGCCTGTCGCGTGGCGGAAGCGGACAGCGATCCTACGGAGGCAGCACCATGCGTGGACGGACGTTGAAGCTCTCGATGGCGGTCCTGACGGCCGCCCTCGCAGCGTCGCTGGCGGTGTCGCTCACCGCCTGCGGCGGGGACGACACCGCGGCGAGCGGCTCGGGCGCGCCGCTCAAGATCGGCGCCATCGTCTCCTTGACGGGGACGTACGCCGGTCTCGGACAGCCCGAGAAGAACGTGCTCGATATGGAGGTCAAGCGCATCAACGACGCCGGCGGCGTCAACGGCCGGCAGATCGAGGTCATCGTCGAGGACGACGCGACCGACGACGCCAAGGCGGTCGCCGCGGCGAGCAAGCTCATCGAGCAGGACGAGGTCGTCGCCATCATCGGCGGGACCGGGACGGGCGCGACCATGGCGGTGCGCGGCGACGTACAGCGCGCCAAGATCCCCCAGGTCTCCATGGCGGGCGGCACCGTGATCGCGAACCCCGTCGACCCGCTCGTCTTCCAGACCCCCTGGTCGAACACCATCGTCGTCCCGTTCACCTTGGACTACATCAAGCAGCAGGGCATCACGAAGATCGGCCTCATCACCGACACGGGCGGCTTCGGCGCCGACGGCAAGGCCGTCATCGAGAAGATGGCTCCCGATGCGGGCGTGACGATCGTCTCGAACCAGACGTTCAACGCGGGCGACACCGACATGACGGCCCAGCTCACCAAGATCAAGAACTCCGACGCCCAGGCCATCGTGATGTGGACCGCCGGGGCCGAGGCCGCGACCATCGCCAAGAACGTGATGGATCTCGGCATCGACCTCCCGTTCTTCGGCAGCCATGGCATCGCGCGCAGGGAGTTCATCGAAGGCGCCGGCGACGCCGCCGAGGGCGTGCGCTTCGCCGCCGGCAAGGTGCTGATCCCGGAGGCGTACGGCGAGGGCACGGAAGCGTTCAAGGTGGCGACCGACTTCATCGATCGCTACACACAGGCCTACGGCGACGCCCCGAGCACCTTCGCCGGGCACGCCTACGACGCCCTCTACCTCATCGTCGAGGCCGCCAAGCGCATCGACGGCGATGTCACGCCCGCGGCCCTGCGCGATCAGATCGAGGCGACCTCCGGCTTCGTCGGCATCGGCGGAACGTTCACGTTCTCCCCCACGGACCACAACGGCATGACGGTGGACGACCTCTCCATGTACGAGATCAAGGGCGGAGACTGGACTCTGGCCCAGTAACCCGCGACGCGGTAACGTTCGGACCCCGGCCCGCCCGCCAGCGGTGCGGGCCGGGGTCCGATGCTTCTGGGGGGACGGACGGGACCATGGCGTGGACGAGCTGCTCCAGTTCTTCATAGCGGGTCTCAAGAACGGCTCGATCTACGCGCTGGTGGCGCTCGGCTTCACGATCGTGTTCGCCGCGACCGGCGCGATCAACTTCGCCCAGGGCGAGTTCTTCATGCTCGGCGGCCTGCTGGGTGTGTTCTTCTCGGAGCTCGGCCTGCCGCTGCCGATCGCGGCGGTGGCGGCGATCGCCGCCACCGCCGCGATCGGCGCGGCCTTCGAGCTCCTCGCCGTCCGCCCCATCTCGGGCGGCGATCCGCTGCGCATCATCATGGTCACGATCGGCGGCGCCGTGGTGCTCCGCCAGTTGGCGCTGCACCTCTTCGGGCCGGACGAACGCGCCCTGGCGTCGTTCACCCAGGGCGCGTCGATCAAAGTGCTCGGCGCCGCCATCGAGCGGCAGACGGTGTGGATCTGGGCCCTCACCGGGCTGGCCGTGGTCGCGCTGGCGCTGCTCTACCGGCGGACGACCTTCGGCCGGGCCATGCGCGCCACCTCGCTACGGCGCGACGCAGCCCGGCTCGTGGGCATCGACGCCGACAGGATGGTCACGTGGTCGTTCGCCCTGGCCGCCGCTCTCGGAGCGGTCGGCGGCCTTGTCGTGGCGCCGCTCACCCAGACGGCCTTCAGCGTCGGCGCCGGGATGGGCGTGAAGGGCTTCGCCGCCGCCATCCTCGGCGGCCTCGGCAACCCCGTGGCGGCCGTCGCCGGCGGCCTCGTCCTGGGCCTCCTGGAGAGCTTCACCGCCGGCTACATCAACCCGACCTACAAGGACGCCGTGTCCGTCGTCGTCCTCCTCGTCGTGCTCTTCGTGCGACCGCAGGGTCTTTTCGGCGGCTCCGGGCGGGTGAAGGTCTGATGAACGGCCGCACGCTCAGGGCGCTCGCCCCGCTGGTCGCCGTCGCGGTCGTCGCAGTCCTGCCGCTCGCCGTGACCGACCGCTTCCTGCTCAAGGTCTTCACCTTCGCCGGCATCAACGTGCTCGTCGTCATCGGCCTGGCCCTGCTCTTCGGCCACGCCGGGCAGATCTCTCTCGGTCACGCCGCCTTTGTCGGCCTGGGCGCCTACACCTGTGCCGTCTGCACCGTGCGCCTGGACTGGCCATGGCTGCCGGCCTTCATCGCTGCGGGCGCTCTGGCAGCGCTCGGCGGACTCGTGCTGGCGCTGCCCAGCCTGCGTCTGAAGGGGCACTACCTGGCGATGGCGACGCTCGGCTTCGGCGAGCTGATGACGCTCGCGTTCAGGGAGGCGGAACCGGTCACGGGCGGCGTCAACGGCCTCGGTGGTATTCCCTTCCCCGCGCTCGGCCCCTTGGAGATCGACGAAGCCGCCTCGCTCTACTGGCTCGTCTGGGCGGTGGCCGGCCTCGCCCTGCTCGCCGTGTACAACGTGACCTCCCAGCGTCCCGGCCGCGCGATGCGCGCCCTGCACGGCAGCGAGCTGGGCGCGCAGGCCTGCGGCGTCGACGTCGTCGGCGTGAAGGTGCGCACCTTCGTGGTCAGCGCCCTGCTCGCCGGCCTGGCCGGCGCCCTCTACGCGAGCGTCGTGGGCTTCGTCTCACCGAGCGTGTTCACGCTGGCCGCCTCGATCACCTTCCTGGCCATGGCCGTGCTCGGCGGCACCGGCTCGCTCTCCGGTCCGATCGCCGCCGCGGTGTTGCTCACGCTCCTGCAGTACATCGACGCGCTGATCCCCGGCATCCCGCAGGACACCGCCCAGGCCATCCAGACCTACCAGGAGGACATCTACGGCCTCGCCATCGTGCTCGTCGTGATCTTCGCGCCGGGCGGGCTCGCTCGACTGTGGCGTCGCCGCCCTCGGGAGAGTGACGCCTCGTGAGCCTGCTCGAGGTACGCGGCGTCACCAAGCGCTTCGGCGGGCTCATCGCGGTCGACGACGTCTCGTTCGACGTGTTCGAAGGGACGATCAAGGCGCTGATCGGGCCGAACGGCGCCGGCAAGTCGACCCTCTTCAACACCCTGACCGGCTTCGACAGGCCGGACGAGGGTTCGGTGGTCTTCGACGGCGCCGAGCTCGTCGGACGAAGCCCGCGCGAGACCGTGCGTGCCGGGGTCGCCCGGACCTTCCAGAACACGCAGCTGTTCGAGGAGATGACGGCGGGCGAGAACGTGATGGTCGGCCGGCAGGCTCACCAGCGCCGCGGGTTCTCCGCCGCCATGCTGCGGCTGCCCGCGGCGCTCGCCGAGGACCGGGAGGCACGCGAAGAGGCCGGCCGGCTGTTGCGCCTGATCGGCATCGAGGAGTGGCTCGCCGTTCCGGCGGCGGACCTCCCCGCCGGCATCCGCCGTCTCGTCGAGATCGCCCGCGCCCTCGCCACGAAGCCCCGGCTGCTGTTGCTCGACGAGCCCGCGGCCGGCCTCAACGCGAGCGAGGCGCGAGAGCTCGTCCAGACCCTCTTCCGGATGCGCGACAGCGGCATCACCGTGGTCATCGTCGAGCACCACATGGGACTCGTCATGGACGTCTCCGACGAGATCGTCGTGCTCGACCGCGGCCTCAAGATCGCCGAGGGGCCGCCGCGCATGATCCAGAAGGACCCCGCTGTGATCGCCGCCTACCTCGGAGAGACCGACGACGATGCCTGAGACGACCGGCATGGGAGGGGCGGCCGACGCCGCCCAGGCGCCGTCGGCCGCCCCCCTGCTCGAGCTCAGCGCCGTGAGCGCCGGCTACGGGCGCGTCGAGGTGCTGCACGGCATCGACGTGTCCGTCGGCGAGGGCGAGCTCGTCGCCGTGATCGGCGCGAACGGCGCCGGCAAGTCGACCCTGCTCAAGGCCGTCGTCGGCATGATCGCCGTACGGGCGGGCGAAGTGAGCTATCGCGGCGCCCGCCTCGACGGCGCGCGCCCGGAGAGGCTCGTGCGTGATGGGCTCGCGCTCGTGCCGGAGGGCAGGCTGCTCTTCGGACCGATGACGGTGCGCGAGAACCTGGAGCTCGGCGCCTACGGCGCGCGACGCGAGCGGCGTGCCGCCGTCGCCGCCGGCCTCGAGCGCGTCCACGCCCTCTTCCCCGTGCTCGAGGAGCGCGCGGGACAGCCGGCCGAGACCCTCTCCGGCGGCGAACAGCAGATGCTGGCCGTCGGGCGGGCCCTCATGTCGCGGCCGCGGCTGCTGCTGCTTGACGAGCCGTCCCTCGGCCTCGCGCCCAAGGTGATCGCGGAGATCTTCGCCGTCCTCGACGGGTTGCGCGCCCAGGGCCTCACCATCCTGCTCGTCGAACAGGACGCGCGCCTTGCGCTCAAGCACGCCGACCGCGGCTACGTCATGCGCACCGGCCGCGTCGTCCTCGAGGGATCCTCCGGCGACCTGCTCGCCGACGAATCGGTGCGGACCATCTACCTCGGCGGGTAGCCGGCGAAGGAGCCACCATGATCTGGAACCCGGAATACGAGTGCATGGACAGGGCGGCGCTGCATCAGCTCCAGCTGCGCCGCCTGCAGATGACCGCCTCGTGGGCCTACGAGCGCGTGCCGCACTACAGGGCGCGGATGGAGGAAGGGGGCGTGCGCCCTCGCGACATCCGCGCCCTCGACGACCTGCGCCGCCTGCCCTTCACCGACGAGGGCGCGCTGCGCGACACCTTCCCCTTCGGCATGTTCGCGCTGCCGCTCGATGAGGTCGTCCGCGTCCACTCGTCTTCGGGCACGACCGGCAAGCCCGTCGTCGTCGGCTACTCGCGCGGCGACGTCAACACCTGGACGGAGCTCACGGCACGGGTCGCCGCCTCCGCCGGCGTGCAGCGCGGCGACCTTGTCCAGATGGCCTTCCCCTACGGCATGTCGACCGGGGGCTGGGGTCTCCACTACGGCATCGAGCGCATCGGCGCCACGATCATCCCGGCCGGGGCCGGGCAGAGCGAGCGTCACCTCGTCATGATGCGCGATTTCGGCACCACCGTGCTCGTCTCGACCCCGTCCTACGCGCTCTTCCTGGCCGAGCAGGCCGAGGAGCTGGGCGTCGCCTTCGAATCCCTCAAGCTCCGCCTCGGCCTGTTCGGCGGCGAGCCCTGCCCCGACAAGATGAGACACGAGATCGAGGAGCGCCTGGGCATCAAGGCCACCGACAACTACGGCCTCTCCGAAGTGATGGGACCCGGCGTGGCCGGCGAGTGCGAGTGCGCCTGCGGCCTGCACGTGAACGAGGACCACCTGCTGCTCGAGATCGTCGACCCGGCGAGCGGCGAGCCTCTCCCCTACGGCGAGGAGGGCGAGCTGGTGATCACCACCCTGACCAAGGAAGCCTTCCCGCTGCTGCGCTACCGGACCCACGATCTCACGGCTCTGGACCCGTCCCGCTGCGAGTGCGGCCGGACGCTGGTCCGCATGAAGAAGGTGCGGCAGCGCACCGACGACATGCTCATCATCCGCGGGGTGAACGTCTTCCCCGCCCAGATCGAGGACGTGCTCTTCAAGATCGAGGGCGTGCGACCCCACTACCTGATCGTCGTCGACCGCAAGAAGAGCCTCGACGACCTCGAAGTGCGGCTCGAGGTGGATGAGAACGTCTTCTCAGATCTGATGGGCGACATCGCGCGCTTCCAGGCCGAGGTGGCCGACAAGCTGCAGTCGCGCATCGGCCTGCGGGCGCGCGTCACGCTCGTCGAGTCCGGCGCCATCGAGCGCACCGCGGGGACGGCGGGCGCTTCGGGCAAGACCCGGCGCGTGCTCGACCTGCGGACCGGGGACTAGCCAGGCCCGCATCGCATCTGCGGCGATCAGCCGACGTCGCGCCGCCGGAAGCCGGCGAGACCCACGGCGATGAGGGCGGCGGCGGCGGCCGTCAGCCAGAGCAACGGCGCCGCGCTGACGTCCGCCCCCGGCAGCTTGGGTACGTGCGCGAAGGGCGAGAGGTCCGTGACCCACTGGTCCAGCTCGAAGACCGGCCCCAGCTCGCCGAGCAGGAAGAAGACGACGAGGGCGGCCCAGCCGGCCGCCGTCCAGCGTGGCACCAGACCGAAACCTGCCGCCGCGATGCCGACCAGCACCCAGACGGCCGGCAGCTGGACCAGCGCGGCGGCGAGCACGCGGCCGACCTGGCCCGCATCGCCGGTCTGGGCGGCATGGGCGACGCCGGCGGCCAAGCCGGCGGAGGCGAGCAGCAGCGCCGTGCCCATCAGGGCGACGGCGAGATGGCTGCTCGCCCAGCGCACGCGGCCCACCGCGGTCGCGAGGACCGGCTCGGCGCGCACCGCGACCTCCTCCGAGCGCAGGCGCGTAGCCGCGAGCAGCCCGAACACGGCCGCTATCTGCCCCATGATCCCCATCTCGGCGGCGAGGAAGGCATCGGTGATGACCTTCTCGCCGCCCAGGAGTCGCACGTACTCGCGAGCTTGCGGGCTGTCGAGCAGCGCGCCGATGTTCGACACCGCGCTGCCCAGGACGGCGCCGATGACGAGCAAGGCCAGGCACCAGGCCACGACGCCGCCCCGTTGCAGGCGCCAGGCCAAGCCGAGCGCCGTGCCGAGACGAAACGAGGCGCGCGCCGGACCGGGCCGGTCGGGCAACACGCCGTCGCCCAGGTCCCTGCGAGATGCGACGGCGTAGGCGGCCACCGTGGTCAGGACGCCGAAGGCCAGCAGCAGGGCGAGCACCCACCAGCGGTCGCCGGCGAAGGCGCGCACCTGTTGTCCCCAGCCCAGCGGTGACAACCATGCGAGCCAGCGCGCCCCACCCTCGGGACGGGTGTCGCCGAGGGCGCGCACGAGGTAGGCGGCGCCGAGGCCGATGGCGGCGATGCCCCCCGCGGTGCGGGCGCTCCTACTGAGCTGCGCCGCAAGGCCGGCGACGGCTCCGAAGGCGATCCCGACGCCGGCCCACGCGGCGCCGAACGCGAGCGACCCGCCGGGCGGTAACCCCACCGCCACCAGGCCCAGCGCGGTGAAGGTCCCGAGCATGAGGCTGGCTCCGGTCGCGACGAGCAGTGCGGCCGTGAGCGGCGCGTAGCGCCCCACGACGGTCGCGCCGAGCAGCTCGAGACGGCCGCTCTCTTCCTCGCTCCTCGTGTGCCTCACGACGGTGAGCAGGGTGAGCACCGCGACCAGTGCCGTCCCCGTGCCGCCCATCTTCATCATCGCGATCGCACCGAGCGAGCGCTCGTCGTAGATGCGTCCGTACAAGGCGACAAGCGCGGGACTGTCGTTGACGCTCGCCGCCGCCACCATGCGGGTCTGGGGCGACGGATACAGTGCGACCGTCGCCTTCGTCGAACTCGCCACGACGATCACGAAGACGGCGATGCAGACGGGCAGGATGATCCGGTCTCTCCGCAGGGCGAGGCGCACCAGCGCCCACGTGCCGGCCAGGACGTTCACGAGGCGGACGCGTCGCGCCGGCCGCCGATGCCCGCTGTCGGCGTCTCGCCCGGCGGAGCCGGTAAGGATGCGACGTCGTAGTGTCGCAGGAAGAGCTCCTCCAGGGTCGGCGGCTGACTCACGAGGTCACGCACCCCGACGGCAGTAAGGGCGCGCAGGACCTCGTCCAGGTGACCCGGGTCGACCTCGCAGCGCACGGTGGAATCGTCGACGACGAGGTCGTGGACGCCCGCCAGGCCGGCCAGGCCCTCGGCGGGGCCGGCCAGACTCGCCACGACCGTCGTCCGGCGCAGGTGCCGCAGCTCGGCCAGCGTCCCGGTCTCGACGATGCGACCACTGCGGATGATGCTCACGTGGTCGCAGAGCGCCTCGACCTCCGCGAGGATGTGGCTCGAAAGGAGCACCGTGCGTCCGCCGTCTCGTTCTTCGTTGACGCACTCACGAAAGACGGCCTCCATCAGCGGATCGAGACCGGCGGTCGGTTCGTCCAGCAGCAGCAGCTCGACGTCGGAGGCGAGCGCGGCGATGAGCGCCACCTTCTGGCGGTTGCCCTTCGAGTAGGCGCGGCCCCTCTTGCTGGGGTCCAGGTCGAACCGCTCGAGCAGCATGGCGCGGCGCTTCGGGTCGAGCCCGCCGCGCAGCCGCCCCAGCAGGTCGATGACCTCGCCCCCGGTCAGGCTCGGCCAGAGGTTGACCTCTCCGGGGACGTAGGCGAGCCGGCGATGCAGCTCGGTCGCGTCCTTCCAGGGGTCACCGCCCAGGACCTCCGCCAGACCCGCATCGGCGCGCAGCAGGCCGAGCAGGATGCGGAGCGTCGTCGACTTGCCTGCCCCGTTCGGACCCATGAAGCCGTGGATCTGCCCCGCCTTGACATGGAGGTCCAGTCCGTCCAGGGCCTGCGTCGCACCGAACGCCTTGCTCAGTCTCTCGACGCGGATGGCCTCGGTCATGGTCACCTTCCGGGCTCGACGGCTGTGCCATCCCATAGTACCGCTCGCGGCTCGCAGCTCCTGTGCGCGACGGTCCGTCGTCCCTTCCGTCTCGCTGTTTTGCCGTCGGGCGCGTCAGGGGCGATGATGCAGCCCAGAGGCAGCGACGACGCCGCGGACTGACCGGCGGCCGGGAGGAGACGACACAAGCATGACGATCTTGCTCGATTCCGCATCGCTCGGACGACGCCGCGGCAGCCGCGGGGCTCGGCTTCGTCGGCGGCGTCACCACGAACCCGACGCTCATGCGGCGGGAGACGGCCGAGCCGCTCGACCGGCTCGGCCGTCTCCTCGCCGCCTTCCCACGCGGTCCCGTCTTCTACCAACCTGCGATGGCTCCGTTCGACGACCTGCTGACGGAAGCGCGCATGGCCGCCGCGCTCTCACCGGAGCGCGTGGTGATCAAGCTGGCCGCGACCGGCGACGCGGTCCGCGTCGGCGCGGCCCTCACCCGTGAAGGCATCCGCCACGCGCTCACCGCCGTCTACGCGCCGGCCCAGGCGCTGGTCGCCCACGAGATCGGCTGCGCGTGGGCGATCCCCTACGTCGACCGCGCGACCCGGCAGGGCGTCGACGGGCTCGAGCTGGTGGAGGAGCTGGCGGCCGTGCTGCGAGCGCTGCGCAGCAGCACCCGCGTCCTGGCCGCCAGCCTCAAGACCTCCGAGCAGCTCGCCGCCTCGGTGGCGCGCGGCGCCCACGACGTCACGGCGCCGCTCGGCGTGCTGGCTGCCCTGACCGAGCATCCGCTCAGCCAGAACGCGATCGACGAGTTCTCCGCGCCGCCAGGACCGCCGGAGTCGGCTGCCCCGTGACGGACGCATCCGCCCTCGACCGTCGCACTCGCTACCGCGGCGTCCGCCGGGTCTCTGGGTCATCCTCTTCCTGAACCTGGCCGGCGGCGAGACCGTGGAGGACGGCCACGCCATCGCGCATCAGGTGGAGCAGGCCCTGCGCGGCCGCTACGCGCAGACCGCCGACGTCGTGGCGCACGTCGAGCCCGACGTGTCCGAAGCCGACGCCTGAGAGCGACGCCGTCGCGCTCGACGCCCCGGCCGAAACCGGCGTCGCCCGGCGACTACGCTCTCTGGGCCGGAGATGGTGTGGTCCGGGGAAGGGTCACGGTCACGGCGAGGCCGCCGTCGGGGCCGTCCACCAGCACGAGGGATCCACCCGACGCCTCTGCCAGCGCCCTGGCTATCGGCAGGCCGAGCCCGGTGCCGGGTGTCGCGTCGTCTGACCGCCAGAAGCGGTCGAGCGCCCGTGCCTTGAGCTCGTCCGGCAGCCCAGCCCCTTGGTCGACGACGCTCAGGCGATGCTCGCGCGCGCCCGCAGCGACCGTCACGGAGACCGTCCCGCCCGGCGGCGACGCGGCGATCGCGTTGTCGATCAAGTTGTCCAGGATCTGCTCGACGCCGCTCGGCACGACGCGGACGGCCACGACGCCGGCCGGAGGGACGAAGTCCAGGGTGACGCCGGCCGATTCGGCCGTCGCCGACCAGGTGTCCACGCGTTCGCGCGCTCGTTCCACAAGGTCGGCCGTCTCGTGAGCAGCCGCCTGCTCGGCTCTCGCCAGCCTGAGCAGGTCGCTCACGAGAAGGGTCAGCCGGTTCGTCTCTTCGACCGCCGCGCCCAGATCCTCAGCTTGCCTGGAGCCGGAGAGATCGTTCTGGAGATTCTCCAAGCGCAGTCTCAGCGCCGTCAGCGGCGTGCGCAGCTGGTGCGAGGCGTCGGCCACGAACGCGCGGTGCTCCGCGAGCAGGTGCTCCAGGCGCTGGGCCATGGTGTTCATGGTCGTGCCCAGCGCCGCGATCTCGGGCGGCGCCTGAGGGTCTGGTTCGGCGACCCGCAGGTCCCCGGTGGCGAACCGGGCGGCTGCCACGTTGAGACGCCTGAGCGGCCGGGTCACCGAACGAGCGAGCGCCCAGCCGACGCCGGCCATAACCGCGAGCACCACGGCGGCGATCGCCGCCAAGCCGAGCCAGAAGCGATGGACGGCGGCGTCCACCGCGGCCGTATCGAGCGTGAGGCGGACGGCGCCGTGCACGTGTCCTCCGGAGGCGGACGGCACGGCGACGTACAACAGGCGCGTGCCGAGCGTCCGAGAGGCGCGCACGCCTGTCGCGTGCAGACCGTGCAGCGCGACCTTGATCTCCGGACGGGTCGAGAAGTCGCGGCCCGACGAGCCGGCCGTGTCGACCAGCGACGTCCCGCTCGCATCCACCACCACTACTCTGGCCCCCGAATGGTCGGCGTAGCTGGCGGCAACCGACGCGTCCAGGGGAGCCCCCGTCTCGAGGTCCTCTTCATAGAGTCCGGCGAGCACTGTCGCGTCCCGCTCGACGCCCATGGTCAGGCGCCCCGTCTCGCGCTGCTGGTAGAAGCGCGCCAGCGGGACTTCGAGCGCGACGAGCACGATGGCCGTGATGACCAGGTAGCTGAAGAGGAGCCGTCGGGTCACTGCGCGGTGACGTCGACGAGACGAAAGCCCACCCCGCGCACGGTCTCGATGACGTCGGCTCCGAGCTTGCGCCGAAGCGATGCGATGTGCACGTCCAGGGTCTTGGTTGAGCCCCACCAGTTCTCGTCCCACACATCGCCGAAGATCTGCTCGCGCGTGCGGACGGCGCCCGGGTCGTCGGCGAGACAGACCAGCAGGTCGTACTCCCTCGGCGTCAGCGCGACGTGTCGGCCGGCGTAGGCCACCTCCCTGGTGCGTGCGTCGATCCGCAGCAGCCCGAACTCGACAGAAGCGCCGCGGACCGGAGGAGCGTCGCCCCCCGTCCGCCGCAGGACGGCGCGGATGCGCGCCACAAGCTCGAGGAACCCGAACGGCTTGACGACGTAGTCGTCGGCTCCGAGCTCGAACAGCGTCACGCGATCGATCTCCTCCGACCGCGCGCTGATCACGATGATCGGCACGCCGGACCGCTCGCGCAGGCTGCGGCAGACCGCCCTGCCGTCCAGGTCGGGCAGACCGAGGTCGAGCAGAACCAGGTCGCAGGCGCTGGCCGCGAGGGCATCGGCGCCGGTTCCCACCAGCTCGACCTCGAACCCTTCACGAAGCAGACCGCTGCGGAGCGGCTCGGCGATGCCGGCGTCGTCCTCTACGACCAGGAGTCGCATGACGCCATGTTCGCACGGAACTCACGACGAGACATCTTTACCAAACGCTTACCCCCCGTTGGGCCTTCCGTTGCCCCGCCGTCGCTACGCTACCCGCCGGAGTCTTACGGAGAGGAGAACCATGGGACATCGCACCGCCCTGATCACGGCGGCCTCGATCGCTGTCGTGGTCCTGGCCGCGGCCATCGCCGCCGGCGCCAACCTCGGCATCCTCAACGCCGCCGATTCGCGGCCCGTCGGCACACTGTCGGCGGCGACTGTCGTCCAGACGAGTACGACGAAGGCGGTGCGCGCGCACGCGAGCGGGAAGACCGCCGCAGGTGCGGACGCCAGCGGCACGCAGGAGTACGTCATCAAGAAGGCCGGCACGGTGAACGTCGCGGCCGGCAGGGGCGCGCTGCGGCTCGTCGACGTGAAGGCCGGCCATGGCTGGACATGGGCGCTCGAGCAGACCGCCGACAAGAGATTGACCGTGACCTTCCGGTCCGGCTCGAAGACGTACGTGTTCCGAGCTGCCTTGGGTGGCCACAGCTCGATCGTGGCCCGAGTCGACGAGCCGGTCACCAGAGTGGTCCCGTCGCTGGCATCTTCGGGCGGATCCACCTACTCGAGCGCGACGCCGGCGACCGGCACGGCGTCGGCCAGTTCCTACCGTCCCGCCGGCGATGAAGGCTCAGGAGGAGAGGCCGATGACTGACGCGACACCTTTCGCCGGCCAAGCGCCACTCCACGACTCATCTTCCCCCCAGTCCGTGCGTCCGGATCCGGGTCGTCCCGACCGGCGCCGCCACCCGGCGGCGCGGTCGCGCATCGCGGCGACCGGGATCGGCGTGGCCGCGATGCTGGGGCTGGTCAGCACCATGGAGGTCAATGCCGGCTGGACCCATGGCACGAACAAGGTGGCGGCACCGACGACGTCGCAGCATGACGACGCTGCGGCCGTCCGGGGCGCCGCCGCGCGCGCCCGCCTGGCCGCCGCGGCCATACCTCGCCCGATCGTCCTGACCCCGCGCGCGGTCGTGCACACGGTGAACGTGAGGGGCGCTACGTCGTCCGGCTACTCGTCCGGGCCGGCGTCGGCTGCGGCCGCCCCAGCCGCCCCCGTCGCGAGCACCGGTGGCAGTCGCTGAGCTCGAGTTCCGGGTCATGGCCAGCCGCACGCAGGTCGTGCTGGTCGACCCGGCGCAGGGCGCGGGCGCCTACGCCCGCCGCCGTCTCGAGGATCTCGAGGCGCGCTGGAGCCGGTTCCGGGCGACCAGCGACGTGTCGCGGCTGAACGAGACGGCAGGCGGGCTCATGCTCGTCTCTTCGGAGTCTCACACGCTGCTTTTCACGATGAAGGAGGCGTGGCGCGTGACGGGCGGCCGCTACGACCCGACCATGCTCGACGCTATCGTCGCCGCGGGCTACACAGCGAGCACGGACGGCTCTTGCAGACGGAGTCGCGGGACCACCCGGCCGGCGTCGGGGCTCACGATCGACGATGTCACGGTCGAGTCTTCCACCGGCGTCGTCACCGTCCCGCCCGGCATCGGTCTCGACCCGGGCGGCATCGGCAAGGGCCTCGCCGCCGACATCGTCGTCACCGAGCTTCTCGGGGGGGGCACGGCCGGCGCTCTCATCGCCGTGGGCGGTGACCTCGCCGCCGCCGGCAAGCCGCCGACAGCCGACGGCTGGCCGGTGGTCGTCGAAGACCCGCGCGACCCGGATACGCCGCTGCTCACGTTCGGCCTCGAAGCCGGCGGCGTCGCGACGTCGAGCACGCTGTCTCGTCGCTGGCTCAGGCACGGCATCCCCCGTCACCATGCCATCGACCCGGAGACCCGCAACTGCGCGGCGACCGACCTCGCCGGCGTGACCGTCGTGGCACGCGCCGGCTGGGAGGCCGAGGCGCACGCCACCGGCGCCCTGCTCTGTGGGAGCGGCCGGGTGCTCGACTACTTGGAGCTGCACAGCCTCGAGGGCATCGCGATGACGCTTGATGGGGTGACCGTGACCAGTCCCGACTTCGAAGGCCTTCTCGCGGGAGAAAGGAGAACGGCATGACCGCACAGACCTGGTGGTTCCTCTGCCGCGCGTCAGGCATCGTGGCCTACCTCATGCTGACCGCCTCGGTGCTCTGGGGGATCGTGCTGGCGACGGACCTGTTTCCGAGATGGCGGCGTCCCGCCTGGCTGCTCGACCTGCACAGGTGGCTGGCCGGCCTCACCGTCTTCTTCGTCGCCGGCCACCTCGCCACCCTCCTCGCCGACCGTCACGCCCACTTCCGCGCGCTCGACGTTCTCATCCCCTACGCGAGCTCGTGGAGACCGACGGCGATCGCCGTTGGCGTGGTCGCCCTCTGGCTGCTGGTCGCCGTGGAAGGGACCGCACTGGCCATGAAGCGGCTCTCGAAGAAGTGGTGGCGCGACGTCCACATCGCCAGCTACTGGGCCTTTTGGGCAGTGAGCGTCCACGCGGCGCTCGCCGGGACCGACACGTCCAGGAGCGTCTACACGCTGACCTCTCTGGCGGCGCTGGCGGCCATCGTCTTCGCCGCGTCGTACCGGATCCTCACCCGCGACGCGCCCCGCCGCCGGCCCCGTTCGGCTCCGACTCGACCCTCGCCGCGGTCGCTGACGGACGAGCGTAGCCCATCGTGAGACCGCGGCCGGCGACAGCCGGCGGCCCTGCCGGCGCGCCATCCCAGCCGTCCGTCCGTCCGTCATCGCCACCTCTGTAGAATCGATCGATGAGCGAGACGCGACCCGACGACGAGCTCGAGCGTTACCTGCGCGCGGTGACGATCGGCGAGCTCGAGCCGGCGGCCATCGAGGTGGTCGACTACGACCCTCGATGGCCGCAGCGCTTCGCACTCGAAGCCGCGCGCATCCGAACCGCCCTGGACGGCCGCGAGCGCCTTCTGGAGCACATCGGCTCCACGGCCGTCCCCGGGCTCGCCGCCAAGCCGATCATCGACATCCTGCTGGTCGTCGACGAACCGGCCGACGAAGCCGCCTACGTGCCCGCCCTCGAGGGGGCCGGCTACGTCCTCCGCATCCGCGAGCCCGGCTGGTACGAGCACCGCATGCTGAGGAGCCCCGCGAAGGACGTCCACGTGCACGTGCATCCCCCCGACTCACCCGAGATCGGGCGGCACCTGTTGTTGCGCGACCGCCTGCGCATCGACGCCGCGGACCGCGAGATCTACGCCGCGGCCAAGCGCCGCCTCGCGACCGAGGACTGGCCGACGATGCAGCACTACGCCGAGGCCAAGGGCGAGGTGATCGAGGCGATCATCGCCCGCGCCCGGACGGCGCGCGGCGAGCCGCCTCAGCTCTGAGTCATCAGTCTGAGTCCGCCGTCACGGTCGTCCGCGCGTCGTCCGCAGGACGATCACCGTCGCGCTCATGACGAGTACGAGGACCATCGCGCCCGGGATGAGCAACTGGCTCGGTCCCGAGCTGAAGCCCGGCGGGCCGCTGGAATCGAAGTTCGGGATCGCCCCGGCGTCGGCGTGCTGGATGGCCGCGATGACCTTCAGCGCCGTTGAGCCGTACTTCCGGCTGGGTTCCACCATGGTGTTCTCGCTGTACTCGTTCCAGCTGATCACCGCGATGGCGTCGGGCGACGACGAGAGTGCCGCCTCCATCGAGCGCTTCAGCGTCTCTCCGTCGCGCCGCGGTATCACGCGGCTGCCGCCGATGAGGCGCGCGTCGAACCCGGGTGCTGCCGGCGCGAACCAGAGCCCTCCCTCGCGGTGCACGGTCTCCGCGAAGGCCTGCAGCTTCTGCTCGTACCCGGGCGTGGTCAGGGGGTCGACGGACGACCAGTAGTAGGCGTCGCCGGCGAACAGGCCGGCGACGGCTTTGTAATCGTCCGGGTGCTTCTCGGAAGCCAGGATCGTCAGCCGGTCCCCGTACTTGCTCGTGACCGACGCCATCTGCTTCCGCGTGTACATCCACGTTCCGGACCAGATCACGACCGGTTTGCCGAACAGGTCAAAGGCAGGGTTCTTGGCGTAGTGTGCGGTGAAGTACGCGAAGCTCCGCCGCACCTGGGTCATCGGCAGCGGCTTCCTCGAGAAGTCCAGCCCCTGGAACACGAGGCCGAGCTTGAAGTGCGCCTGCCGCGCCGCCTTGACGAGCGCGGCGAGCCGGTGGTCGAGGTGAGGCGCCTCCTTCCAGCCCACGAGGAAGCCGTCGATGCCGGCCTTCTTCGCGAGGCTGATCTGCCGGCGCATGATCGTGACGTCGTCCGAGGAGTAGCGTCCCAGTGCCGGATAGTCGATCTTGGCCCGGTTCCACGAGCTCGGGTCGAACCAGATGTAGAAGTAGGCCAGGACGGGGACGGGGACGGCCGCCTGACCGGCGGTGGCCGCCGAGGACGGCGCCGTCGCCGGGGAGGCCGGCGCGGGCGAGCCAGAGCCGCCGGACGCCGGGCTCGCGGCCGGCGACGCGGCCGAGGCGGTCGCGGACAGGGTCATCAGGATGACCGCCGCCGCGACCGCGATCACGGCGGCGCCGACCAGGCGCCGCGTTCCTCCGATCGTCGTACCGCCGCCGTTCATCGCTTCCACCCCTGGAAGCGCTGGCCCGGCGCCGTCTTCTGGTGGTCAAGCGCTCCGGCGCCCTCGCTCGCGGCGGGGCCGGCGGAGATCGCCTTCGTGTCCGGGTTGATCCTGACCTCGGTCGTCGGCTGGGCGCCGGAGGCGCCGCCAGGCTGGGCTTTGGCTTCGTCGCGAGAAGTGCTGCGCCAGGCGGGCAGACGCGACCCGGCGCGCCGCACGAGCCGCCCTCCGAGGATCGGCAGGCCGACGATGAAGAGGGCTGCGAACCCGACCACGGCGATGATGTCGAGCCAGCTGAAGATCAGCAGGTCGGCGAGCTGCGGCCGGGAGAGCGCGGTCGGCGACGAGAGGCCGAAGCCGGGTCCTTCCGGCACGAGCCGGTACAGACCCCTGGGCAACCCGGCCACGACCGCCCTGTTGTCGCCGTCCAGGGTGACCTTCCGGGTCGTGCCGTCCGGGAACACAAGCCGGACGGTATGCCCGATGCCGAACCCGAACAGCGCGTCGCGCACCTCGATGCGCAGGGGGAAGACCAGGGCCTGGATGCGCCAGTCCTCACCCTTCCGCACGAAGAAGGATTGGTCGCCCTCGTGTACGACGTTGGCCCCGTGCATGATCACGGCCTGGAGGCGGTAGCGCAGCGGGAGCGACACGAGGCCACCGGGTTTGCGCACGAGGTAGTTCACGTCGAATCTCGCCCGGGCTTGGGGCGGCTCGAACACGACGCGCTGGCCGCGGCTGCCCGTCAGTTCGATGCGGCTGATGCTCGTGAGCGGGATGTCGCCACCAGAGGGGTCGCCCACCGACAGGGACACCGGACGCGCGAGGACGAACCCCACCTGCTCGTGGTTGGTGCCGGCGTGGAGGGTGACTCTACGCCGCCTCGCGACGCCCCCATCGAGCCAGCGGCCGAAGCGCACGAAGATCGCCGCCGGCATTGAGGCAGGCCGAGCGGCACCGATCTCGTGAGTCCCAGAAGACGTGGAGATGGAGACGAAGCCAGTCGGGCCCGTGACATACGTGCGGCCGTCAAACGCGATCCGCGCGCCGTCGAGCCGAGGGACGGTCTGCAACGTGAGCGTCGCCGGCGCCGCGGACGCCCGCGCCGGCGACGCCCAGGCGACGAGCAGCACGGCCAGAAGCACGGCAACGCCGGCGAGCGCCGGCAGGCGCAGCCGCGGGCCGGCGTCAACACGGCGCAGCCGCGGGCCGGCGTCACTACGGCGCAGGCGCGATCCGAGCCTCATCGGACTCCGCCTCCCCACCGCAGGGTCCTGCGCGGGAAGCGCCGCCGCACCGCCACCACGACGATGAGCAGCAGCGCGACGACCGACGCCAACCCATAGAGCCCGTAAAGGAAGGTGTTCGACACGGACCGGTCAGACAGCGGCATGCCCCGCTCGAGCGGGATGATCGCGGCTTCCCGGGGCGCCTGGTCGAAGTCGAAGGCGCCCATCATGCTGCCGGCGGTCGCGTCCAGCCGCGAGAGCGGGCGGATGGTCCAGTTCTGCTCGATGAACTTCAGGATCGAGGTGAAGTCGAGTGTGGTGTGGTCGATGTAGCCGTAGCGCGCGTACGGGCTCACGAGCAGCGCCGGCACGCGGAAGCCGTTCCCGTAGAGATCGCGCCTCGGCGGGCGGACATGGTCGTACCAGCCGCCCCAGTCGTCGTACGCCAGCAGGAAGGCCGAGCTGTCCCAGGCGCTGCTCGCCATGAGCCCGTTCACCAGGCCGCGCACCATCTTCTGCCCGGCGAAGAGGCTTCCCGGGGGATGCTCGCTGGCCCCGGACGGCACGATGTAGGCGACCGCGGGCAAGGTGCCCTTCCGCAGGTCCCTGTAATACTCGTCCAGATCGACGATGTGGCGGTTCAGCCCGGGGTCGTCGAGGAAGCGGGATATGTTCAGCAAGGGGCACCAGACCGTCTGTGAGGTACCGCCCTCCGTCCCAGCTGCGTCGGTCCCGGCTCCCTCCGTCCTGGAGCTCAGCACCGTGCGGTACGTCACCGACGGGTCGTAGTTCTGGATGTAGAACTTCCACGAGACACCCGCCTGCTCGAGCCGGTCGAAGATCGTCGTGACACGCAGCTCCTCGGGCGGACGCGCAGTGGCACCGTTCCCCGGCGCCGCCGCAACCCAGTACACGTGGTTGAGGAAGCTCCCGCCCAGCTCGGACGTGAAGAACCGGTCGAACAGCACGAAGCGGTCGGCCATGTTCCAGTAGTAGGGCACGTCGCGATCGTCGTAGTACCCCATCGCCAGGTCGGCGAGGGCCCCCTGCTGGACCTGGGCTTTGATGAACCCGTCCATGCGACCGTCGTTGTAGGCGACCGTCGCCGAGGCGCCGTCGTGTCCGAGGTCCAGGATCGACCGATCGCCGATGTGAAACGGTCGCACCAGGCGAGTCGTGCTCGCCGCCGGATCCGCCGGCATGGCCGCGCCTTTCGGGATCCCGTCGGCGCCCGGGTACGTGCCGAAGTAGTTGTCGAAGGTGTGGTTCTCCTGCATCAGCACGACGAAGTGCTCGATCGGCGTCTTCGGGACGGCCGAGGCGGCGCTGACGCGCGCGGGCAGGATGACCAGCGCGAGCGACAGCGCCGCCGCGACGCCGAGCGCCGCCACGACCACGCCGGCGCCACGCAGGACCCTGAGGCGCCGGATCACGGTCTCACCTCGTAGATCACGATCACCGGCTTGGTCGTGGGCCCGTTCGCGCCGTCCACCGTCACGGACTCGACGTGCACGACGTGCCCTTGGTAGCGGCGGACATAGGTCATGAGCCGCTCCGAGAAGTAGTTGCTGCGCGCCGCCGAGTAGGCGTCCCACACCAGGTACTGGACCTGACCGCTGCGCAGCAGCAGATCGGGGTTGTCCACGGGCGTGTAGGCGGGGTTGCGATGCAGCGGGTTGGGGCTGACGGAGAGGCCGCGCACCTGGCGCCAGCCGTAGAACTGGATGATGTTGGCCATGGACGGGCCGATCGAGAGGATCTCCGAGCCCAGGGGCGTGTTCGCGCGCACCCAGAGCCCGGCCTGTCGCCCGCCGGGGACCCCGCCGGTGCCGGCCAGGAAGCTGGTCGCGTTCGCCGGGTTGATGGTCGTCCACGAGGTGACGGCGAGCGTGACGACGACGGCCGCCACGGCGCCTTCGCGCAGCCATCGCCCCAGGCGTCGCCGCTGCATGCTCGGCCAGTCGCTCCGCACGAACTCGCCCATGACGCCGGCGGCGAGAACGGCCACGGGCGCGGCAACAGGCAGCAGGTACTGGAACCCTTTCACCGGCCAGAGCTGGAAGAAGAAGACGGGCACGACGATCCAGCACACGAGCAACGACTCCCTCCAGCTCCAGCGGCGCCGCGCGACGGTCAGCACGACGGCCACCACGGCGAGGACCACCACGGGGATGCCGAGGGCGGGCGGCACCACGCTGGGGTAGAAGGTCCAGGCGTGGTTGGCCCGCCTGAACAGTTGCCACGTGAGGAAGTTGGAGCCCGTGCTCGAACCACCGGCGAGCGTCAGCGAGATCGGGTAGATGACGGCGACGACGGCGAAGGAGGCGAGTGACAGGACCAGGTCCTTGAACGCGACGCGCACGCTCGGCGTCACGGCCAGGAAGGCGTACACGGCCGGCACCAGCAGGATGGCCGTCTCCTTGCTCAGGAAGGCGAGTCCGAGCGTCGCGCCGGCGGCGTACAGGAAGAGCTTGTTGCCTTCGGCCGCGAACCGTGCGAGCAGCCACAGCGCCGCCACCGAAAAGAAGGCCATCGGCCCGTCGAGCAGCGCCTGGCGATTGACCACGACGAGGTACGGCATGACCGCCAGAAGGAGCGCCGTGAGAATGCCCGCCGTCCGGCCGTAGATCCTGGTCCCAAGCCCATAGCCGGCCGCGACGGTGGCGAGCCCGAACGCCACGGCCAGAAGCCGCGGCGCGAGATCGCCCACGTGGAACTCATAGACGACCGAGATGAGCATCTGAAAGAGCAGCGGGTGCGCCCGGAACACGGGGAAGATCTGACTGAGCGGATCATGGCCGATGATGGCCGCGGCCTGGCCGGCGTAGACCGCCTCGTCGCTGTTGAAGCCGAGCGCTCCGAGGTGCCAGACGCGCAGGACGATCGCGGGCGCCGCCACCAGAGCGACGGCGCCCGCGATCACGGTCGCGCGCGAGAACCGCAGCGTCCACTCGCGCGTCCCCGGCAGAGTCGCCGGCAGCAACGCGACGTCATCGTGCTGGTGGGCGACGGTCCTCTCGGCGTCTCCTTGTTGCTGCGCGTCTGCTCGAGCCTGCGGCCGTGGCACGGATCGGCTCAAGGGCATGGGTCCGCTCACGCCGCCTTCCGGGAATCCTGATCGTCCGCGACGACGCCCTCACTGAGCGCGTCCCGCCCCACCCCGTTGGCGCCGTTCCCGTCGGCGCCGTTCCCGTTGGCGCCGTTCCCGTCGGCGCCATGACCGTTCGTGCCGAGCCCCTCGAGCACAGACCGCTCCCGGGCGATTCTCGGGATGTCGTCCGCCCACGTGAAGTCGTCGCGTGTGAGGCGTTGCACCGTCACGCCCTCGAGCATGCGCTGCAGGATCGAGCGCTCCCTGCGGCGCAGCGCCAAGTAGTCCTCGCCGCCCAGCGCGATGACGGGCGCGAAATGCTGGAAGGGCGGGAAGCCGTACGCGTCGTCGGTGTTCTCCACCAGCGTGTCGAGCGCCTCCGCCCTGTCCACGATCGCGTCGTTCCTCGGACCCCGGGCGATGAAGAAGAGATCCTCCACTTTCGTCGAGACGCCCGTCTCAACGGGGACGAGGCGGTCGACGAAGTACTTGGGCGGCGGCACGATCACCTGGGTGATGGCGTTGATCGCCATGATCGGCAGGTTCATCTCGGCCAGGCGCATGCCCGTCCCCCGTCCCTTCTTCGAGTGGATCGAGCTCTTGGCCCGGAGCACGGCGCGCTCCCTGAAGGAATGGATGCTGCCGTCCACAGCAGCCAGCGTGTGGTGGCTGATGGTCAGGGGCTTGGGATACGCGAAGACGCGCCCGTGAGGGGTCACGATCGACATGTCGTCCGACAGGAACACGCCGCCCACCTCTCGCAGCATCCGCAGGATCGTGTGGGTCTTGCCCGTATCGGTGTGCGCCGAAAGCATCACACCGCGTCCCTCGATGATGAGGGTCGCAGAGTGCAGGAGGGCGAAGTCCCGCGAGGCGAGCACGAAGCGCAGCAGCGCCTCGACGACGTTCGTATAGACGACGTGCGGCGAGCGCGCCAGCAGGGGCGCGACGGTCACCCGGATCCGGTCACCGATATCGACCCGGAAGTTGCCTCCCAGCGCCCCGAGATGCTCCTCGTAGGCGACGGCGCCCGGCGAGGACGTCACCTTGATCTTCGTGTGGGGCTTCGATCCGCAGACGCCCACCCGCAGTTCGACGTCGGCCCCGCCGGGCAGGGACTGGACGCGGAAGTAGCGCAACTCGCGAAGCTCGACCTCGGACGCGACCGCGGCGAAGCCATGCAGGTCGTAGAGGTGCGCGAAGCCGTTCGAGGGCGCCGTGGACCGGCCGGTGAGTTCGGCCGCACGCGCCGCCGCCGCGAGGCGAGCGGCGGATCCCCGCTCGCTCCCGTTCGCGTCCGCCGGGGCCGTGCCCTCAGGCGAGGCGACATCCTGCGTGGCTGTAGCCGCCCGCCAGACCAGCCGGTCGCTCACGGCGAAGCGCGTCGCGAACAGCACGACCAGCGTGATCAGGTTCGACACGAGGTAGTGGATGCCGAGCCCTGAGGTGAGCAGCGCCAGCAGCGGAGCCCGGACCAGAAGCGCGGCGTTGTTGATGGCGGCGAAGGCCAGATAGCGCCGCCAAGCTCCACCCGACGAGCGCCCGCGGAACACCCAGAGCTCGTTGAGGGCGAAGTTCCAAGCCGTGGAGCCCTGCGTGGCGATGACGGCGCCCACGATGTAGTTGATGCCGCCGAGACTCACGAGGGCCCACAGGAGGACCTGATTGACCACGATCCCGGTCGCTCCCACGAGAGCAAAACCGATCACCGTGCTGAAACGACTGCCGGAGATTCCCCGCGATCCTGTCTGACCGGGGCTGTCGATGGCGGCGCTCGGCCACCCTGCCGCCGAAGCGGGCTGCCCGCTGAAAGCCATAGCTTGTTCCCTCTCCCGATGTACTGCCCTTGATGTACTGCCCTACAGTGCGCGCCCCAAGAGAATGCAAATGACCACACCAACTGAAGCAGGGACTGTAAGCAGCCGTCCCTCGCATTCACCAAACGCTAACCGTCACATCACGATTTCCACGAAGAGAGGGGCCCGCTCATAGAGCGTCCGCATGCCTGCCGGCAGAGCGACCGGCGGCAGGCACCAGCGACCAGAGGCCAGGTCGCTGAGTGGGCGCGGTCCCTGATGCCGCGCAGCATCTTCTGACTCGGGGACGAACGCCCAGGTGACCGTCACCGCGAGGCGGGCGACGGTGATCGCACGGGGCGGCCGGGGGCGGCCGGGCCGGCTCAGCCCTGCGAGTGCAGCCCGACGGTGTTGCCCTCGGTGTCGGCGATCATGGCAAAGTGGCCGGCATCCTCCATGCCGATCGCCGTCTTGGGCACGAGGATCTTCCCGCCCGCCGCCTCGACACGGTCGAGGACGGTCTGCAGGTCCGGATTCGAGTTCAGGAAGACGGCGGTGCCGGTGGCGCTCGGGACGGCGCCCTCGCCGCAGACGATCGCGCCGCTGATCTCGCCGGCACGCCAGTCCGCGGGGAAGCTCCACATCTCCATGCCGGGTGGACTCTCGAGCTTCTCGAGGGAGGACCCGCTGATGGTCTCGTAGAAGGCCTTGGCGCGCGCCATGTCGGTGGCGGGGATATGGAACCAGGTGATCGCTGGGGCCATGACGTCTCCTTGAATGGACTGAGGTCGACAGGATGGGCGCAGCGTTCCCGGGGCACGCCGGGGAGCAAACAGTGCGCGGGGATGCCGCGGCGCTGCCCTGCAGCGGGTGCCCTGCGGCCAGTCGCTAGCTGAAGATGGCGTCGATCTCCGCGATGGCGGCCGTATCCAGACGAAGCTCGCCGGCGGCCGCGTTCGATCGCGCGTGCGCTGGATCGCGGCTGCCGGCGATGGCCACCGTCGTGGCCCCCGCCTCGACGACCCAGCGCAGCGCCAGTGCCGCCACGGTGGCGCCGAGGCGCTCCGCGAGCGCGCGCAGCCGCTCCACGCGCCCGAGGTTCTCCTCGAACGCGCCGGGCCGGAAGGCCTCGTGCTGCTCCTCGTCCTCCCATAGCCTGCCGCTGCGCCAGTCGTCGTCGGCGAAGACATGGCCGGGCTTCAGCGCCCCGGTGAGCATCCCCGCCCCCATCGGCGAGTAGGCGAAGTAGGTGATGCCACGCGCTGCCAGCCAGGGGAGGAGCTCCGCGCGGTCGTCCCGGACCACCAGAGAGAGCTCGTTCTGGACCGAATCGACCTGCCGGATCGCGAGGCAGCGCTCGATCCGCTCGCGACTGAAGTTCGACACGCCGATGTGGCGCGCGAGGCCCTCGTCCTGGATCTCCGCCATGGCGCCCCAGGTGTCCTCCATGGGCACGCCGCTGTGGTCCGGCCAGTGCAGTTGGTAGAGGTCGACGTGATCTCTTCGGAGCCGTGACAGCGAGTCGCGGATCGCGCGCTTGACCTGATCGGGGCGGAAGCCGGACCCTCCCGAGCCGGGCTCATCGGGCGCGACCTTGGTGAACACCATGATGTCGTCGCGCCCGGCCACGGCCCGGCCGACAAGCTCCTCCGACCGGTGCGGTCCGTACACTTCGGCGGTGTCGATCCAGTTCATCCCGGCATCGAAGCCGGCGTGCATGGCGGCGACGACCTGCTCGTCGGAGTCGTTCGGCCCCCACTCGCTGCCGCCGGCCTCCCACGAGCCGAATCCCACCACCGAGATGGGCGGCCCGTCAGGACCGAGCCTGCGCATGTCCATGCTCGCCCTCCCTCGCTTTCTAGACCCGCGCCAGAGCCACTTCGCTCTGGGCGTCGAACAGATAGAGCCTTCCTGGGTCAAGCCCGAACCGCACCGTCTCGCCCAGACGGATGGTGGCGTCCGGGGGTGCCTGGACGGTAAAGCTCACCCCCTCGCAGACGGTGACGCCGATGAGCGTCTCCCTGCCGAGCATCTCTGTGTAGTCGACGCGGCCCTGGATCGGGCCGACCAGACCCGGCACGTCACCCCACAGGCGCGTGTGCTCGGGCCGGACCCCGACGACCACCTCAGCCGGCAAGCCATCGGTACCCTCCTGCGGCGCGCCGACGGCGATCGCGAACGCGCCGCAGGAGAGCCTCAGGCTGCCGCCCGACCCTTCCGTCGTCACCGTGGCGAAGCTCATCGCCGGACTGCCGATGAAGCCGGCCACGAAGACGTTCGCGGGATGCTCGTAGACGGTCCTGGTGTCGCCTACCTGCTCGAGCACGCCCTCGTTCATCACAGCGACACGGTCACCCATCGTCATCGCCTCGACCTGGTCGTGCGTCACGTACACCGTCGTCGTGCCGATCTGCTCCTGCAGGTGCTTGATCTCGGCGCGCATCTGCACGCGGAGCTTGGCGTCGAGGTTGGACAATGGTTCGTCCATCAGGAAGACGTGAGGCTCGCGCACGAGCGCGCGGCCGAGCGCCACCCTCTGTCGCTGACCCCCAGAGAGGGCACGCGGCTTGCGCTCGAGGAAGTGATCCAGACCCAGCGTTTCGGCCGCGCCACGCACGCGACGGTCGATGTCGGCCTTCGGCGTCTTGCGCATGCGCAGGCCGAAGGCCAGATTCTGATACACCGTCATCTGCGGATACAGGGCGTAGTCCTGGAAGACCATGGCGATGTCGCGATCGCGCGGCGCGAGGTGGTCGACGGCCTTCTTCCCGATCGCGATCTTGCCGCCCGTCAGCCCCTCCAGCCCGGCCAGCAGACGGAGCGCCGTGGTCTTGCCCGAGCCGGAGGGGCCGACCAGGACCATGAACTCGCCGTCGGCGATCTCGAGGGAGAAGTCATCGAGCGCGAGCACGTCGTCGAAACGCTTGGTCACTCGATCGAAGCTGACGGTCGCCATGCGGCTATCCTTTCAGCGAGCCCGACAGCATCCCGCGGATGAACTCGCGCTGCGTGAACACGTACACGATGATCACGGGAAACACGACGATCACCGCGCCCGCCGAGAGCAGGGCCACGTTGGTGGTGTGCTGTCCGGAGAACAGCGAGAGTCCCGCCGGCGCGGTCATGTACTTCGGGTCTGTCGTCATGACCAGCGGCAGGAAGAAGTCGCTCCAGCTGCCCGAGAAGGTCAGCACGACGAACGTCAGGATCGCGGGACGGCCGAAGGGGACGAGGATCCGCCAGAGGATGCTCCAACTGGAGGCGCCATCGATGCTCGCCGCCTCCATCAGCGAGCGGGGCGCCGAGAGGAAGAACGCCCTCATCCAGAAGACGCCGAAGGCCACCGAGCCCGAGATCTGCGGCAGGATGATCGCCCAGTAGGTGTTGATCAAGTTCACGGCGCGCAGGTCGTAGTAAAGCGGGACGACGATCGCCTCGAACGGGATGATCATCCCCATGAGGAAGACGTAGAAGAGGAGCTTCGAGCCGCGGAACCGCATCGTCCCCAGCGCGTAGCCGCCGAGGATGGAGAGCACCGTCGAGACCGAGACGACGACGAGCGCGACGATCACGCTCGAGCGGAAGTACATGCTGAAGTTCCCGCTCGTCCAGGCCTCGGTGTAGTTGTCGAAGTGGAACGATGACGGCAGCGCGAAGCCCGAAGGGTTGACGCCGGGCGGATACAGGCTGGCGAGAAGCACGCCGGCGAGCGGATAGACGGCGATCGCCGCGAACACGATCAGCAGCGTGTAGTTGATGATCACCTGGGTGCGGGGAACGGTGGTCATTCCTGGCCGCGCTCCATCAGCCGGGTGATGCCGAAGGAGACGGCGAAGACGATCACCATCAGGGTGATGCCGATCGCCGTCGCCGAGCCGACCTGGTTGGTCAGGAACGCGCGGCTGTAGACCTGGAAGGCGGGCACCGAGGTGGCCGTGCCCGGCCCGCCCGAGGTCATTATGTAGATGAGATCGAAGGTGCTGAGAGCGTCGATCACCGTGAGCACGAGAATGACCGTGAGCTCGTTCCGCAGGCCCGGGAGCGTGACGGCGAAGAACTCGCGGATCGGGCCGGCGCCGTCCACCCGGGCCGCCTCGTAGAGGCTTGTCGGGATCTTCATCACGCCGGCGATGAAGAGGATCATGCAGAAGCCGAACTCCCCCCACGTGCCGACCAGGCCGACCGAGGGCAGCGCCCAGCGGAAGTCGCCAAGCCAGGCCCGTGTGAACTCCCCCAGGCCGATCGCGGAGAGGAACGTGTTGAGGGGGCCATCGGGCGCATAGATCCAGGCCCACGCGATGCCGACGACGACGTTCGTGATGATCACCGGCAGGAAGAGGACGGTCCGAAAGAACGTCAATCCGCGGATGCGTATCCGCGAGAGCAGCGCCGCGAGAAAGAGCCCGATCGTGATCGGCAGGAACGAGAAGAAGACGATCAGCACCAGCGTGTGCAGGTAGGAGCTGCGGATCACCGGGTCCGTGAAGAAGCTCTTGTAGTTGGAAAGGCCGACGAAGGTCCCCTTCGTGATGCCATCCCACTGGAAGAACGAGAGATCGAAGGCGTGGACGAGGGGGACGAGCGTGAACGCGGCATAGACGATGAGCGCGGGAGCGAGGTAGAGGAGCCCGATCGCACGGGGCTCTCCCGGACGGCGGTCAGACCGCGCCCGCCGCGCCTTCCCGCCAGGCCTGGCGGCCAGCGGCGGGAGAAGCTCCTGATCCATCAGGGCCGGGACTGCTGGAAGGCCGCGTAGTCCTTCTGGATCTTGTCCACGAACTGCTGCGGCGTGATCTTCTGCCCCATGAGCTCCTGGACGCCGGCGACCATCGTGTCGTACATGGTCGGCGTCGCCCAGTCTTCGTAGGGCACCAGGCCGTTGGCTTTGTTCGAGGCGCCGGCCGCGACCAGCACGTCGGCGAGCACGGTGCCGGCCGGCACGCTGGACGTGTCCGCGCCCTCGGCCAGCGGGATCTGCCCCGTCGGGAGCAGCAGCTCGTCCGAATGCGGACTGTTCATCCAGTCGATATAGGCGGCCGCAGCGTCGGGATGCTTGCTGGCGGAGGTGATGGCGAGCGGGAAGCCCGGCCCGCCGGTCGTGGCCGCCGGGTCGCCGGCCGCCAGCGGCGGCATCAGCATGAAGCCGAAGTCGGCGTTGTCCTCACCCAGCTCCGACACGATCCAGTTGCCGGTGATGTTGAAGACCCCTTCGCCCTTCACGAACTTGGCGACCGTGTCGTCGTAGCCGACGCCGTTGAACCCAGCCGTGAAGTAGCCCTTCTTCGCCCAGTCCTGCAGCATCTGGGCGGCCTTGAGGTTCTCAGGCGTGTCGAAAGAGATGTCCGTGCCTTTGCGCCCGAAGATGAAGTCGGTGAGGTACTGCACGGATGCGATCCGGTCCTGTATCGCCGCGTACTCGTGGATGCCCCCGAAGCGGTCGAGGTTGCCAAAGGCGATCGGCACCTCGCCCGCCTGCTTGGCCGCGGCCAGCGCCTGCTCGAACTCGGCCAGTGTCGTGGGGATGGAGAGACCCAGCTTCTGCAGCTTCGTCTTGTTGTAGAAGACACCGATCAGCTCGCCCTTGTCGGTGAAGCCGAACAGGCTGCCGGTGCCGAACTGCTTGCCGTCGGGCGAGAAGCTGCTGACCGCGTTGATGTTCGCAGAGACCCGCTCGTTCCAGCCGTATGCCTGGGCGTAATTGTCGAGCGGCAGGAGGAGTCCGGCCTTCACCATCTGACCCATGTCGGGCCAGCCCTGGTTGGCCTGGACCACATCGGGCGGGTGCGGCCCGGAGATCGCCAGCTTGAGGGACGTCTTGAGGTCGCCCAGGCTACGGCGGACCCGTTTGATCGTGACATTGGGGTACTTCTGCATGAACTCGGAGTTCAACTGGTCCCAGACCTTGCTGGTCGAGCCGGACTCCTGGTCCCACACCGTGAGGGTGATGGGGCCCGTCTCGGTGACGCCCGTGACGGCCGGGCTGGGAGGAGCGGAAGCCGGCCCGCTGTCGCTCCCCGGGGTGGCGGAGCAACCGGCCAGCCCGAGCCCCGCGCCCGCCGCGAGAGTCACGCTCAGCGCAGCGACGGCAAGCCATCCTCGAAATACCCGGGTCGCCATGCCCAGACTCTACGGTCCGGCCTTCCGATGTGTCAAGACCATGGACTGTTCTGGTAGTATTTCTGTATGTCTTCGGTCTATGATCGGTCTATGCGCGACGAGCCACATGGGCTGGACAGGCTGCAGCTCCGCTACCAGCGCGTGCAACGCGATCTGGTCGACGAGATCGGCCGGGGCGCCTTCGCCGGCGGGACCCGCCTCCCTCCCGAGCGAGCCTTGGCCGAGCACTACGGGGTGAGCCGCGTCACGCTGCGGCGAGCACTGGCGGAGCTCGAGAGGAGCGGGACGCTCGAGCGATCCGGGGGGCGCGGCTGGGCGGTCGCGGGAGCGCGCGTGGGTGAACCGCCGAACGCGCTCATGAGCTTCTCGGAGATGGCGGCGTCACGCGGGCTGCGGCCCTCAGCGCGCGTCATCGCCGCGGGCCTTCGCCCCGCCACGCTGGACGAGGCCGAGGCGCTCGGCATCGCCCCCGGAGCGGCTCCTGTTCGAGCTGCAGCGGCTTCGACTCATGGACGACGTGCCCATCCTGATCGACCGCAGCCGCATCCCCCTGGCGCTGGCGCCGACGCTTCCGGAGGTCGACTTCTCGACCGCGTCCCTTTATGCCGTTCTGGAGGAGCGTCATGGCCTTCGAGCGGCGCGGGCGCGCTTCGCCATCGAGGCAGTCGCCGCCGACGCCGACCAGGCGCGCCTCCTCGGCCTGGCCCTGGGCGAACCACTCCTGCACTGCCATCAACTGACCGAGGACGAATCCGGCCAGCCCATCGAGTCCTGCGACATGGTCTACCGGGGCGACCGCTACCGCTTCAGGGCGTCGCTGGTGAGACCGGCGCCGCCGGCCGGAGACGCCACTGCAGGCTCCGGCCGGCAGCCCCAAGGCGGCTGACGATGCGGTTCTCGATCACGGTCCTCGACGACTACGAGGCGGTGAGCCGCGCGGGAGCGGACCTCACCGCCGAGGCGATCGCGGCCGACCCGCACGCGAGAGTCGTCGCGGCGATGGGCGACTCGCCCCAGGGCGTCTACCAGGAGCTCGCCCGCCGGTCGCTTGCCGGCGAGCTCGATGCGTCCGGTCTCGTCGTCTACCAGCTCGATGAGTACGCGGGAGTCCGGCCGGAGGACCAGCATTCCCTCGCGGGCTGGCTGGCCCGCAGCGTCGTCACCCCGTTGGGGATCGCACAGGACAACGTCGTGCTGCTGCCATGCGACGGCGATGACGCAGCATTCGCGGCCTATGACCGGGACGTGCAGGCAGGCGGGAGGCTACGACCTCGTCATCCTCGGGATCGGGCCGAACGGGCACATCGGCTTCAATGAACCCCCTGCCGACGACTGCGCGCCGACGCGGGCGCTGGCGCTCACCGCGGCGAGCATTGCGGCCAGCGCCGGCTACTGGGGAGACGCGGCTCAGGTGCCTCGCCATGCGGTCACGGTGGGCATGGCCGGGCTCCTCGCCGCGCGAAAGACGCTCCTGCTGGCCTGCGGCGCACACAAGGCAGAGATCGTGAGGCGCGCCGTTCTGGGCCCCGTGACCCCGCAGGTCCCGGCTTCCTTCCTGCAGCGTGGCGGCGACGTCACCGTGCTCGTCGACCGCGCCGCGTGGGCGGGATCATGAGGGTGCCCGGGTCGGTCGAGGGGCGCGACGAAGCGCGGCCGAACAAGTCGAGCGGTCGGCAGCGGTGACGAGCCCCCCGCAGCCGCTGGATCTGCTGGTCGTCGGCCGGCCCTCGGTCGACATCATGTTCGCGGGTCTCCAGGAGTGGCCCGCGCTCGGCAAGGACATCGACGCCACCGGCCTCGGCGTCTGCGCGGGCACGTCGTTCAACACGCCCGCCGCAGCAAACCGCCTCGGCCTGCGTGTCGGCTACGTCTCCGTCGTCGGTGACGACGTGTGGGGGCGTCTGATCCTTGACGAGTACGCAGCCGAGGGCCTGCCCACCGACTTCCTGCGCGTCGTCGATCACCTGCTGCCGTTCGTGTCGGTGGCTCTGAACTTCGCGGGCGACAGGGGGTTCGTCACCCACGCGGCGGAGGGCGCGCGCGAGGAGGACGACCTCGCGCGCTACGCCCGCGAGGTCGTCTCGGGCACGCCCGCGCGCCACTTCCACGGCTACGTCGCCGAGGAGCCACCCGGGCTGACGGCCCTCGCGAAGGCACGCGGCATGAGCGTCTCCCTCGACGCCTGGGGCGGACCGTGGTGGGAGTCCGGCATGCCACTCGACGAGGCGCTCGCCGACGCGGACGTGCTCTTCGCCAACGAGCCGGAGGCGCTCGGAATGGCAGGTGTGGACGACCTCCACCAGGCGCTGGGCCGGCTCGCATCGGCCTGCCCCTGCGTCGTCGTGAAGCGGGGAGCCCTGGGGGCCGCCGCAACGTCCGCGGGCCAGGTCGTCGAGCGCCCGGCCGAGCCGGCCGAGGTCGTCGACACGACCGGCGCCGGCGACTGCTTCAACGCGGGCTTCCTGGTCGGGTGGCTCGCCGGCCTCCCTCTGGCCGACGCCCTCACGCTCGCCACCTTCTGCGGCGCTCGCGCAGTGGAGGCCTTCGGCGGCTACCGGGGTTGTCCCCGGGCAGACGAGCTCGGCGCGTTCGCCGCGTCCCGCGGCATCACGCTCTCGGCCTCGGGCGATGGGCCTGGACAACGCGAAGGAGATGCCTCGTGAAACTCACCCTCCTCGGGGCCGGCGTGCGCGCCCCCTTGTCCTGCGGGGTCTGGCGGGACGCGCCGGCGAGCTTGGACTCAGCGACGTCGTCCTGCACGACACAGACCACGAGCGCCTCGATCTGATGGTGGCGCTCGGGGCACAGCTCTGCCGTGAGTGGGGGGCGCGCTTCACGGTACGTGGCGAACGAGACGCGCGCGCCGCTCTCGCCGGCGCGCGCTTCGTCTTCTCGGCGATCCGGGTCGGCCAAGAACGCGGGAGGGCACTCGACGAGGAGATCCCGCTCAAGCACGGCGTCCTCGGCCAGGAGACCACCGGTCCGGGGGGCTTCGCCATGGCCCTGCGGACCATCCCGGTCATGCTCGACTACGCCCGCCTGATGGCCGATGTGGCGCCCGACGCCCTCCTGGTGAACTTCACGAATCCGGTGGGCCTCGTCGCCCAGGCCCTCAGCGACCACACGGCGGTCCGCACCGTGGGCATCTGCGACGGACCGGTCTCGATGAAGCGCAGCCTCGCCGCGCTCCTCGGCGTTCCCGGCGACGAGCTCCACGTGGACTACTTCGGCCTGAACCACTGCGGCTGGATCCGGCGCGTGCTCGTGGACGGACGAGAGCGCCTGCCGGAGCTGCTCGACCGCTACGAGGACCTGCGTGAGGCGGACGACGAGTGGCGCCTCTTCGACACGCAGCTCGTCAGATCGCTCGGCATGCTCCCGATGGAGTACCTCTACTTCTACTACTACCGCGAGCAGGCGGTCGCGAACATCCTTGCCTCCGGCGGGACGCGCGGCCGGCAGGTCCAGGCTCTGAACGACGCGCTGTGGCCCGTCCTGCGCGCCCGCATCGACGCGGGGGACCTGCCCGGCGCTCGTCGCGCCTGGGAAGGGGCCATGGAGACCAGAGGTGAGACCTACTTCGCGCGCGAGCGCGGCGAGGCGGTCACCGAGGAGCCGGCCTCCGGGCCGGACGGCGAAGACGAGATGTTCGAGGGTGAGGGCTACGAGGGCGTCGCCACCGCGGTCATGACCGCCGCCGTGCGCCGGCTGAAGGCGCCGCTCGTCCTGAACGTCCCCAACGGCGGCGCCATCCGCGGCCTCCGCGACGACGATGTCGTGGAGGTCACCTGCATGATGGACGAACACGGAGCGCACCCGCTCGCCCAGGGGACGACTCCCGAGCCGGCGCTCGCGCTGCTCGAGCCCGTCAAGGAGTACGAGCGGCTCACTGTGCGCGCGGCCGTCGAGGGGTCGTACGCCCTGGCTCTGGCGGCGCTGACCGCACACCCGCTCGTCGGTTCCCCCGGTCTCGCGCGGTCGATCCTGGACGACTACCTCGCGGCGCACGGCGACTCTCTCGCCTACCTGAAGCGCTGACCGCGCCCGGTCGGCCGACGGACTGCCCAGTCACAGCCGGCGGCGGGCCGTCGTATGGACACGTGCGCGTCCTCGCCTCGCCGACCGTCTCCGTGATGTCCACTTCCAGGATGTTTGCCCCAGCAACACTCAGGCAAGACTGTTGCTACGGCAACGAATCATCCGTTCCAAGGGAACGAAAGGACACACCGTCATGGAGATCACGATCATCGGCACCGGCAAGATGGCTCGCGGCATCGGCACGCGCGCCCTCGCCGCCGGCCACGAGGTCACCCTGCTCGGCAGGGAGCGCGACAAGGCCGACGCGCTCGCCGGCGAGCTGGGCGGCAAGGCCAAGGCCGGCACCGTAGGCGACGCCCTCAGCGGCGACGTCGTCGTCCTCGCCGTGCCCTACACAGCGCTTCACGGCCTGGTCGGCGACTACGGCGAGCAGCTCGACGGCAGAGTCGTCGTCGACATCACCAACCCGGTCGACTTCTCCACCTTCGAGCCGATCCACCCGGATGCCGGTTCCGCCGCCGAGGAGATCGCCGCGGCGCGGCCCAAGGCGAAGGTGGTGAAGGCCTTCAACACCACCTTCGCCGGAACGCTCGTCGACGGCCGTGTCGCCGGCCACATGCTCGACGTGTTCATCGCCGGCGACGACGCCGGCGCGAAGCAGCTCGTCTCTCAGCTCGCCGGCGACAGTGGCCTGAATCCGATCGACGCCGGTCCCCTGCGCCGCGCCCGTGAGCTCGAAGCGCTGGGCTACCTGCACATCTCGATCCAGCAGCCGCTGGGAACCGGCTACGCCAGCGCGCTGAAGATCGTGGCTCCCGCGTGAGCACCGACCGCCGTCACCTGCAAGCCGTCGCCGCCGCCCGAGCGGGCGGCGGCGACGGCGACGGCGTGGCGGCCGGCGACCGAGGGTCGCCGGCCGCCACGCCTGCGCGGTCCTCCGTCGCGTCACCAGCCCCGACGCCCGGAGCGTCTCCGGACTCGGCTCCGCGCGACCCGCTCGCGCCCGTCGTCGCCCGTGCCCGCTACATGATGGGTGAGAACGTGACGACCTGGCCCAGGGAGAAGGCGGAGGCGTGGGAAGGCCTCCTCGAGCTGGCGGGCCGCCTCCGTCGCGAGGCCGGGGCGAGGCTCGAGACCCACGAGAACCTCAGCGTCAGCATGCTCGGCGTCCTGGGTCGCCTTGCCACAGCAGATCGCCGTACCCTGCGCCAGAACGAGCTGGCCGACGCCATGGGCCTCAGCGTGAGCCGGATGTCTCGCATCATCGATGTCCTCGAGCGCCGCGCCCTCGTGGCGCGGCGCGTGTGTCCCACCGATCGCCGGGCCACGAACGTCACGCTCACAGATGCCGGCATGACGCTCGCCCATGCGGCCCAGGACGAGGTCTTCGCGTTCGTCGAGCACGCCTTCTTCGGGGCGCTCGCACAGGACGAGGTCGAGGCCCTGGCGGCAGTCTTCCGGCGCCTGCTCGAACGGGAGGCCTAGCAGCAGTCCCGAGGGATGACCGCCTGCCACTCCCTGCCGGCGATGCGCTCGTCACCATCGTAGGCGTCGAGAGTGCAGGTCACTCGGAAGCTCGATCTGTCAGACGTCAGCTCGCTGCGGGCCTCGACGCGGGCGCGCCAGCCGCGGCGCTCACTGGAGAACTCCCATCGCGACTCGGCGGCGGCGGAGAGCGGATCCCCCTCCGTGATGGTCCACGTGTCGCGCGCTTCGTAGCGATGGACGAGACCGTCGGCCACACGGAAGGCGCCCGCCTCGTCCCAGGTCGATTCGACACGGCCGGTGGCAGGGTCGCGCCGCGTGGCGATCTCGCTGACGGCGTCCTTCAGTTGCTCGTGCTGTGGAGGGCGAGCCTCTTCGGGCTCCATCGTGAGGAAGGCCGGTAGGGGCCGCTGCGCTCCCCCACTCCAGACGGGGAGCTCGATCGTGCTATCGGCGAGCGACAGCTCAAGGCTGACCGGCCGTGGCGACGGCCAAGCCAGGGGCCACTGGGCCGTCGCCAGAGCCAGCCGCAGGCGGTGTCCCGCAGGGAACGCGTAGGCGACGGCCGCGAGCTGCACGGCGACACGGTACGCGGCGCCGGGCACGAGCGGCTGCGGCGCCGCGTGCCCGTCGCGATGGGCGAGGTTGAGGACGCCGCGGGTCACGAGCGTCGACGTGCCAGACGCGTCGACGTCGCAGAGCCGCACGGCGACGAGCGCCTGAGGCTGATCCGCGACCAGGCGCAAGAAGGCCGTCGCGTTGCCGAGCACCTCCAGGCGCTCGTCCAGAGGCGCCGAGTCGAACACGACCGAGCGCGTATCGTCGGGCCCCTGCTCGCCGGGGGCGTCGTTCGCGCAGGACCACGAGATCCAGCAGCCACCCTCGATACCGGTCGTCGCCGGGCTCGCGATCCGGAGGGTCCCCGGGTCATCTGTGGATCCCTCCTGCAGGCCTCCCGGTCTCAACGTGAACATGCGTGGCGCGACCTTCGGTGACGGCCACGCCTCTTCGCTCACCCACCGGCCGGTCTTTGCCTGCCAGTCCTGCGAGGCCGTGTACGCGTCCTGCATCCAGAACGTCAGCCGAGGCTCGTCCATGATGCCGGTGTCGATCCCCTTGAGCCAGTGGTCCCACCAGCGTACGGCCTCCTGAAGGAAGCCCACCGCGGGACCGGGCGTGCCGTGGTGCGGCAGCGTGTGGCACCACGGCCCGACCAGCGCCTTCAGCGGTCCGCGGTAGTGCTCGAGCATGCGGAAGACGGCGTCGCGGTAACCGTCCGCCCAGCCGCCGACCATGTAGACGGCGCACTGCATCGCCTCGTAGTCCTCGCAGACCGACCCGTGCCGCCAGTAGGCATCCCTGCGTTGATGCGACAACCAGGCGGGCAAGGCCGGCGCCGCCCCTTCGAGACGGCGCCGCCACAGGTCTCTCCAGCCATCGCCGACGACGGCTGGGTCGGGTGCGTGGGTCGCGTAGCCCAGCAACATCGTCGCGTAGGACTGCATCTCCGGCCCCATCACGCACCCGCCGATGTAGTGCTCGTCGGTGGCGTACCGGTCGTCAGTGGAACAGACAGAGATCACAGCCTTCAGGGCGGGCGGGCGGCGGGCGGCTACCTGCAGTGAGTTGAAGCCGCCCCAGGAGATGCCCATCATCCCGACCGCCCCGTCGCACCAGGGCTGCACCGCGAGCCAGGCGATCGCCTCGATCGCGTCATCCTGCTCCTGGCTCGTGTACTCGTCGCGCAGGTGCCCGTCCGAGTCGCCCGTACCCCGCAGGTCCACGCGCACGCCCGCGTAGCCGTGGCCCGCGAGATAGGCGTGGGTCCCGGCGTCCAGGAGGGAGGTGCCGTCACTCTTGCGGTAAGGGAGGTACTCGAGCACGGCCGGCACCGGCCGCGACCCGGCATCCTCCGGTAACCAGATCCTCGCCGAGAGGCGACAGCCGTCCGCGAGGGGGATCCACACCTCCTGCGGATCGCTCACCTTCCTCGGCAGGTCCATCCTCACGCGCATCTGTTGCCCCCATGGCTCTCCCGCGGCCCGGCGTCGTCCCCCTGGGGGACGAGTCGTGATGGGCCGCGGCTGCCCGTCGTGCCGAGTCTACAGGCGCGGCGTGGCGCGGCGTCCATCCCTGGCGCGAGCCAACGGTTTTCCTCGCGGGCCGCACGGACACCCTGCCTTCGTCCCGACGCGCAAAGGGGGGTACGGTGGAACGGGTGCAGGTCGACCTCAAGAAGGAACAGCAGGCTTCGCGGGCGCGACCGCGGTACGACTACTCGCAAACGGCGCGCTTCTTCTTCCGCAGCATGGACATGTTCACAGGGAGCACGACGACGCTCGCCAAGGCGAAGCTGATCGAGCTCACCGCCCCCATCCCTTACCGTGCCTGGGAGACCCGCGAGTACGGGCGCATCACGCGTAACTACCGTGACAGGGAGCTGGTCCAGGAGGCCGACGCCGTCCTGAGGTGGGGCCGCGAGGCCCAGGACACCGAGGTCTGGCACCTGCTCGTCATCAACGAGAAGATGAAGGAGGAGGCCACCCGGGACCCCCGTTACATGACGCAGCCCCTGCCGTCCCTGATGGTCGCTTCCTACTCCGCCATGACGTGGGGTATGGCGCGCGCCGACCTGCGGCGCTCCTTCCTCTTCAACGCCGAGTTCGAGGACCACGCCGAGCACACGTACGCGGAGCTCGTCGACGACCACCCTGAGTGGGAGGACCAGCCCGTGAGGAGCGAGCTCGTCCAGGAGCGCGGACCGTTCGACTCGTGGGCCGACGTGTTCCGCCGCATCGGGCTGGACGAACGCGACCACATGAACCGCAGCTTCGCGTTCGCCGGCATGCCCGGGCACATCGTTCAGTACGAGGGCATGCCGGAGGAGGGCGCGGGGCCGTTGGCCGCGTGACCCACCGGCCGCGGCGGCGCCGACGTCAACCCAGCGCCGCGGCGTAGATCCACCCGTGCATCGTCTCGGCGAGCCTCGCGGCATAGGATGACCGCGATGTGAAGCGGCCGTCCGGCCGGTCCCCTCGCCAAGGAGTGCCCGATGGATCTGGACGTCGAGTTCCTGCGCCAGCTGTGCCTCGCCCCCTCCCCGAGCGGCTTCGAGGCGGCGGTGCAGGCGATCGTCCGCCGCCGCCTCGAGGGCGTCGCCGAAGCGCAGGGCGATCCCTTGGGCAACCTCTGGGCGGAGAGCGGGCCGCAGGACGGCCCTCAGGTGCTCGCCATCGCGCACGCCGACCAGATCGGCATGATCGTCACCCACGTCGACGAAGACGGCTACGTGCGGCTCGACGTGATCGGCTGGCTCGACCAGCAGTTGCTGCCGGGGCACACCGTCCTGATCCATGGCGCGGAAGGCCCGGTACGCGGCGTGGTCGGGCGCCTGCCCACCCACATCGTGCCGGAGGCGGAGCGCGGCAAGGCGGCGCCGATCAGAGAACAGTTCGTCGACATCGGCGCCCACGACCGCGCCGAGGCGCTCGCCCGCGTCGCCGTCGGCGATTGCGTCACGTTCGACCAGGGCTTCCACGAGCTCTCGCCGGGCCGTTTCGCTTCGCTCGCCATCGACAACCGGGCCGGCGTCTACGCGGTGATCCGCGCCCTCGAGCTCTACGGTCCGACGGACGGACGGGCGCGTCTGATCGCCGCCTCGTCGTCGCACGAGGAGACCACCTACATGGGCGCCCGGGCCCTCGCTCGCCGCCTGCACCCCGACGTCGTGATCGTCATCGACGGGACCTTCACGAGCGACTACCCGGGCGCCGACGCCGTCAAGATCGCCGGCGAGGTGAAGCTGGGTGGCGGTCCCGTCCTCAACCTGGGCACCGTCATGAACCGTAAGGTCGCGGCGCTGGCGCGCGACGTCGCCGCCGAGGAGGGCATCGCCATCCAGCCCCTGGCGATCGCCGGCGAGACCCTCACCGACGCGCACGAGGTCGCGGCGGCCGGCGAAGCGGCGACGCTCCAGCTCAGCATCCCGATGCGCTACGTCCACTCCGCGGCCGAGATGGCCGACGGCAGCGACATCGAGGAGACGGCGCGCCTCATCGCAGCGGTGGCGCGCCGGGTCGGCGAGGTCTTCGCGCCGGGAGCGTTCGTGGCGTAGCCCTCGAGCGGCGGCGTCGACGACGCCATTCCAGATTACACATCCGTCCCGACGGCGGATCTCCCCTGTCGTCTGGGTAGTATGCTCCCAGACCGAGAGGGGACCAGATCCAAGGGGGGCCGAGCGGGCCGCGGCGCGATCATCGCTGCGGCGTCCCGCAAGCCGGCCGGAAGGGAGTCGTCATGGCAGGCCTGCGGGGTTGGAAGGGCCGTTTCGCGGCGTTCGTGCTTGCAGCCGCCCTGTCCCTGTTCATGGCGCCCGCCTGCCTCGCCGCGACCGCGCCCGACCCGGACGCCGCCGCCCTCGCTCATCTGCGGACGGCTGCTTCGGCCGGCGGCGACGTGCTGCTCGTCGCCCCGACGATCGAGCTCGGCACGGTCTCACCCGGTGTCATCACCGTGCCCGTGTTCGTCTTCGACATGGGCAAGGGCCGCTCAGGTCACCCTGAAGCAGCTCAGCATCGCCGGGCCCGACGGCACGACGCTCGCCGTGGTCCGCCCCGGGAAGGCCCTCCGTCCCATCTCGGACATGGCCGGCACGAAGGCGCAGGTGCTCGCGCGCCTCGCCGACTCGCGCGAGCGGCCGGCGCGCCGCTTCCTCGACCGCAGCTCCCAGATCGTGCTCGCCGTCCCCGCCGGCGACCTGCAGCTCCGAGACGGCTCGACCAGCACCCTCGTCGCGACGGCCGTCGTCGCCGTCGGCGCACAAGAGACCACGGTGGCGCTACCGCTCGCCGTGACGGTCGCCGCACTGCCGAGCCGACACCGACTGGGGCGCCGGCGACGGGCACGTGCACAGCAACACCTGGAGCGTCGGGTCGTACACGATCGCCCAACGCGCCGCCCAGGCGGTGGGCACCGGCCAGAAGTGGCTCATCATGACCGACCACTGGGACTGGATCCAGGAGCGTCCCACCGACGACCTGGCCGACTGGGCGCTCTACGCCGCCGACTGCGCGACGCAGCAGGCGGCGTACGGCATCCCCGTGCTGCCAGGTCTCGAGATCGCGGCGCTGCTCAACAAGAGCCACACGCTGGCCTACGGACTGAACACGTCCGTGCTCCCGCCCGCCGACGAGGCGTACGCGGCCGCGACCCTGGTCGACCGGATCAATGCCCAGAACCCGGGGACGTCGTTCGCCGTGGCCGCGCATCCCTACCTTTCGGGCATGGGCTACGAGGACTTCACCGCAGCCTTCCGCGCCATCGAGATCATCTCGAACTCGGCGACGTCCAACTCGAGCGCTGTGACCAAGTGGTTCGAGCTGCTGAACAACGCCGTCGACAAGAGGATCGCCGGCGGCTCCTTCCCGGTCGGCGTGGGCAACTCGGACGCCCACACCGCCTACACGGGCGTCAACGGACTCACCTGGCTCCGCTCGCCGCAGGGCTTCGGCCCCACGGGGGTGCTCGAGGCTCTCAAGTCCGGCGATGTCACGGCGTCGGGCCGCGGCGACCTCGGCTACTTCACCCTGAACGGAGTCGAACAGGGCGGCGTCCTTCCCGTCTACCCCACGACGAGCCTCAAGTTGAGCATCACCCAGCGGCCGAGGACCGGACGCATGTGCACGCGGATCAGCGTCAGGAACCGCAACAACGCCGAGATCTGGTACGTCGCCAACCCGACGCAGACGACCTACACAGCGAGCGTCCCACAGCCCACCAACGACACGTTCCGCGTGGTGACGATGACGTTCGCGAACACGGACGGCACGGACGTCTCGAACGTCTGGTGCAACCCCGTCTTCCTCGACATGAACCCCGCCGCGGTCAACCACGCTCCGTCGGCCCTCGCCGACGCCTTCAGCACTGCGCGTGACACGCCGTTGAGCGTCACCGCCCCCGGCGTGCTCGGCAACGACACGGACCCCGATGGTGACGCCCTGACGGCCGCCATCGCAACGGGCCCTGCCCACGGCACTGTCACCCTGGGCCTGCTCGGCGGCTTCCTCTACACGCCGGCCGCCGGCTACGCCGGGGCGGACAGCTTCACCTACACCGCGAACGACGGGAAGCGGCGGCAGCGCCACGGCCACGGTGACCATCGAGGTCGTCGCGACGAATAGGGCGCCGGCCGCGGCCGCTGACACCTACACCACGGCGCAGGACACACCCCTGAGCATGGCCGCGCCCGGCGTGCTCGCCAACGATTCCGACCCTGACGGCGACACGCTGACCGCCGCCATCGTCGACGAGCCCCGCCCACGGCGTCGTCTCGCTCGGCGCGCTCGGCGACTTCGTCTACACGCCGGCGGCGGGCTACGCCGGGCCGGACAGCTTCACCTACACGGTGAGCGACGGACGGGGCGGCAGTGCGACGGCGACCGTCTCGATAGAGGTGAGCGCCCGTCCGAACCAGGACCCCCGCAGCGGTCGCCGATTCCTACAGCACGCTGCGGGACACGCCCCTGTCCGTCGCCGTCCCGGGAGTGCTCGCCAACGACACCGACCCCGACGGTGACACGCTGACCGCGACACTCGCCGCGAGTCCCGTCCACGGCAGCGTCACGCTCGGCCTGTTCGGCGACTTCCTTTACGCGCCGGCCGCCGGCTACGTCAGGGACCGGACAGCCTTCACCTACACGCGTGAGCGACGGACGCGGCGGCAGTGCTACGGCGACCGTCTCGATCGACGTTCGCGTGACGTGGACCCGCTTCGACCAGACAGACGCCAGGATCAATTGGACCGGCCGCTGGTCGACGTCGAAAAACGCGGCCCACTACGGCGGTTCAGCCCGCTACTCGAAGACGGCGGGCTCGAAGGTCACCATCGCCTTCACGGGAACGGATGTCAGGCTGATCGGGGCGAAAGTCCCCTCCGGGGGCAGCGCCCGGATCTCCATCGACGGCGGGACTCCCCAGAGCGTGAGCTTCGCGAGCGGGAGTCGGCTGTACCAGCAGATGGTGTTCTCGCGGACCGGCCTCGCCGACGGCGCGCACACTATCGTGATCGAGGTGGTCGGCAGCGGCGACGTCTACCTGGACGCCGTCGACGTCACGGGCACGCTGTAACCAGACTCAGGTGCTCGTCCCCGGCAGGAACGTCTGTCCGGCGCGCGCCTCTCAGACCATCTCCCAGTCGTAGGCAGATGGAGCGATAGCGTCGCGCCTCACTTGCCGTCGACGGTCACGCCGAAGTACTGCAGGATGGGGACGATCGGGGTGACGGTCGCGATCGTGCCCTCGGCGTTGCCGGCGAAGAGAAGACCGACGGGGTAGGCGCCGGCGTCGTCGGTGACGACGAGCGATCCCGAATCGCCGGGCTGGAGGAACGTGCCGGACGTCTCGACCACGATCTGGTCCCGGAACCAGGCGTCCCACTCGGCGTAGCCGACGACGGTGACCGCGTTGATCCCGGTGATCGTTCCCTTGGTCAGCAGCGTGGTGCGGCCGTACTTCTGCACCGCCATGCCGACGGCCGCCTCTTTCGCGACGCTGTTCGGCGCGCCGTAGCCGCCGATCGCCACGGGGACCGCGCCTCCGAGGGACGTCTCATCGGTCAGGGCGATGGCAGCATCCATCTCGTTCATCGTGAAGAGGTCGCCGACGAGCGCCTGGTAGGCTGCCACCACGCCGAGACGCAGGCTGGGGTCGTACACGTGGCTCGGGACGTCGTAGAGCCCCGGCTGGTTGACGATGTCGCCGAGCTCGCCCTGCCCGCCGAGGTCGTGCGGGGCGAACACGTGAGCGTTGCTCAGCGCGTAGACGCGGCCGGACCGGTCCACCACCCGGCACGCGATAGTGCCGGCCGCGATGTGCTGGTAGTTGCTCGTCGACACGCCGGTGGGCACGGGCCTCTGCCAGTAAGAGGTGCTGGTGAGGGCGACGCTTCCCACCGTGACCAGCGCGCCCGCCGTCGTGGTGCGCCCGCCCGCGTCCGTCACGGAGGCCGTGATGGCGTGAACGCCGGTGCTGAGGACTCGGGTGAAGCTCGCCCCCCTTCCCAGAACGCCGTCGCTGCTCGACGTCCACACGAGCTGGCCCGAGAGGTCGCCGTCCTCCCTGTCCGGCGCCGATCCAGTCAGGGTGACGGTGGCGCCGGCGCCGAAGGCGGCCCCGTCGGCAGGGCTCGTGATGATCACCACCGGAGGCCTGTTGGTGGGCCGCCTCATGGCCGTGAGCGCGCCGGTGACCTGTACCGCCACGGGCACCCCGTCGAGGGATAGGGGGATGTGCCCGACCGCGCGCCGCTCGACGAAGACGCGGATGACGGCCGTCCCGTCGGCGCGCCGACCGACGGCCGTCCCGACCACTCCAGGCGTGGTCAGCAGGCGCGGGTTGTGCGCCTCCTGGGCGGCGATGGCCTTTGCCAAGCCGCGGGCGCCGGCCAGGGACGCGGCAGGGGCGCCGCCCTGGGACACGGCACGTCCGCCGCCCAAGAACGCGGCAGGGGCGCCGGCAGAAGACACCGCAGCGAGAGCGCCCAAGGACGGTCCGGAAGCGCCGCCCAGCGGCGCACGAGCCAAGGCCGCGCCAGTTGAGGCGACGAGGAAGGCGAGGACGAGTCCCAGGGTCAGCAGCTTGCGCGTGCTGGTCCTCCCTTCAGAAGGAGTCCGCCGTGTGGCGCGGCCGGATCCGCGAGGCCCGCACGGACCTGCCGCGGTCCCATCCTAGGCCCGGTATGCCGGCGACGTCCATGGCCAAGGTCGTTCAGGGACGCGCCGTCCGGCGCAGGCCAAGTCGTCTGCCCCGTATGCGGTTCGACGGCGCCGGCGCCATGCTAGAGCGTCGCGCCGCCGGCGTGGACCACCTCAGCTACACGCCGGCGTCGACGACTGCGCCTAGCGCCCTGCCGCAAGCGACCACGAAGGCGAGCGGGCCGGCCGCCGCAGGGCCTTGGCGCTCGCCACGATCGTCACGCTGCACCACTTGGCGTTCTCGGCGTTGCCGGCGTTGTCGGTCGAGTAGTAGCAGATCCAGTGCAGGCCGAGGCCCGAGACCGTGACCGCGGAGCCCGGCGTCCAGCCGCCGGTGTCGAGGCGGTAGAAGGTGGCGGCCAGGCCCGAGCAGGCGCTCACGCCGAAGAGGCTGTCGATGCCGGTGAGGTGCACGGTGACGCTGCCCGTGCGCGGCGTCAGGGGGGCGTCGTTGCTCGTGGTCGGCGGGCGGGCGTCGATCTTGACCTCGATGCTCCGCGTCCCCTCGATGTTGCCGGCGGCGTCGGTCGAGCGGTAGAGCAGGGTGTAGCACGCCCGAGCCGCCGCCGCGCTTCCACATGCCGTAGCTCACCGCGGTGCCGGTCGTCCACGTGGCGCCGCCGTCCTTTGAGTACTCGGTCTTGGCGAGGCCGCCCACCATGCCCGAACCGCCCGCATTGTCGGTGGCGCTGAGGTGCACGGTGAGGGCGCTCTTGTGCCAGAGGCCGTCGTAGTCGGTGGTGGTGGTGGGTGGGGTGAGGTCGGCGGACGTATTGAGCAGGATGGAGACGCTGTTCGAGCCGTTGTTCGCCGTCACGATATCGGCCTTGCCGTCTGCGTTGAAGTCTCCGGCGGAGACCGCGAGCGGAGTGGAGCCCACGGCGTAGCCGACCGGCGCGGCGAAGGTCCCGTCACCGTTGCCGGGCAGGATGGAGACGCTGTTCTCGGGACCGTTCGCCGTCGCCAGGTCGGGCTTGCCGTCGGCGTTGAAGTCGCAGACGACGACCGAGGCGGGCCCGGAGCCCACGAAGTAATCGACGCGCGCGGCGAAACCGCCACTGCCTGTGCCGAGCAGGACCGAGACCCTGTCCAGGTTGCCGTCTGCCACAGCGAGATCCGCCTTGCCGTCCGCATTGAGGTCGGCGACGGCGACCGAGAGCGGACCGGCGCCCACCGTGTAGTCGGTACGGCTGGAGAAGCCGCCGCTGCCGTTGCCGGCCAAGATCGAGACAGTGTTCGAGCCGAAGTTCGCCGCGGCGAGGTCCGCCTTGCCGTCCGCGTTGAAGTCGCCGACGGCCACCGAGGTCGGGTTGGTGCCCACCGTGAAGTAGGCGGCTGAGCCGAAGCCGCCGCTACCGTTCCCGAGAAGGATGGATACGCTGGTGAAGCCCCAGTTCGCCGTCGCCAGGTCGGCCTTGCCGTCGCCGTTGAAGTCGCCGACGGCGACGGACCGCGGGCCATTGCCGACGGCGTAGTCGACGTGGGTGGCGAAGCCGCCACTGCCGGCGCCGAGCAGGACGGACACGTTGGCCGAGTTGGCGTTCGCAGAGGCAAGGTCGGCCTTGCCGTCTGCGTTGAAGTCGCCGACAGCGAGCGACCACGGATGCGAACCCGCGGCGTACTCGACATGCGCGGCGAATGCACCGCCGGCGCTGCCGAGCAGGATCGAGACATTGGTCGAGCTGGCGTTGGCCGTCGCCAGATCGGCCTTGCCGTCGGCATTGAAGTCTGCGACGGCGACCGAGTACGGGCCGGTGCCCGTGGCGCAGTCGGCCAGCGCCGGGAAGCCGCCACCGCCGTCGCCGAGGAGAACGATGGCGTCGTTACTGTCGCTGTTCACCGAAGCCAGGTCCGCCTTGCCGTCCGCGTTGAAGTCGGCGACGGCGACGCAGCCCGAGGAGGGGCGCGCGGGAGAGTCATGCCGCGCCGTGAAGCTGCCGCTGCCGTCACCAAGCAGGATCGAGACGGTGCCGGACCACGTCGCGAGGTCGGCCTTGCCGTCGTTGTTGAAGTCGCCGGCGGCGACCGACCACGGCGCCGAACCGACGGCGTAGTCGGCGTGCGCGGCGAAGCCGCCGCTGCCGTCGCCGAGCAGGATAGAGACGCTCGTCGAGCCGTTGTTCGCCGCTGCCAGGTCGGCCTTGCCGTCCGCGTTGAGGTCGACGACCGCGACCGAGGTCGGGTCAGTGCCCGTGGCGTAATCGACGTGGGCCGCGAAACCTCCGCTGCCGTTGCCGAGCAAGATCGCGACGTAGTCCGCGCCCCAATCGTTCGTCACGGCAAGGTCGGGCTTGCCGTCGCGGTTGAAGTCGGCGACGGCGACCGAGCGCGGGTTGGGCCCGGCAGCGTAGTCGACGTGCGCGGCGAAGCCCCCGCTGCCGTTGCCGAGCAGGATCGAGACGTTGCTCGAGGCGTGGTTCGCCACGGCCAGGTCGGCCTTGCCGTCGGCGTTGAAGTCGGCGACGGCGACCTCCGAGGGGGAACTGCCCACGGCGTAGGTGGCGGACGCCGAGAAGCCGCCGCTGCCGTCGCCGAGCAGGATCGAGACCGTGCCGTCCCAGGAGCTCACCGCCACCAGGTCGGCCTTGGTGTCGTTGTTGAAGTCGCCGACCGCAACCGCAACGGGGAAAGTGCCCGCGGCGAAGTCCACGTGCGGGGCAAAGCCGCCCATGCCGTCGTTGAGCAGGACCGAGACGTCGTTCGGACCATTGGCTGTGACCAGATCGGCCTTTCCATCGCCGTTGAAGTCGCCGGCGGCGAGCGCGTCCGGGTAATAGTCGGTGGCGAAGAGCTGTGCACCGGCGAAGGAGACCGGCGGTGGCACGGCCGCCGCCCGCGGCACCCAGACGAGTAGCGCTGTCACCGCCAAGGCGGTGCAGAGGAGCAGCGTCGCTAAGCGGGTGTCAGCTGAAATGGCGGGGCGGCTGTGCCTGAGCAGTGACATGGATCTCCTCCAGCTCGCGCGGCCCCGCACGAAGACGCCGAGACCGGCCTTCGAGGCCGGTCTCACCAGTCGCTCCCCGTCGGGTCGTCAGGTGGCAGAACGTACGCCGCAGGATCACAGCGTCCCGACTGACAGCAACTACGGGCTCCGTCCGCCTCATCTTCGACCGTACTACACCCGGGATGACGCACGGTCAATGCGTCCCGCCCCCGGATCAACGACACGAGTCGCCGGTCCCGGCAACGCGCGGTGACACGAGTCGCCGGCCCCGGCAACGCACTGTGACCGCTGAGTCGCCGTGTCGGGGGGCCCGAGAGCGGCGCGCTGATCTCCCGCGGCGCGCTGACCTCCCGCCGCGCGCTGAACTCCCGCGCCGCGCCGATCTAGCCGAGTCCCAGCGCTCCGCCCAAGCCCTTGGCCTCCTCCTGGCCGGGTCCGACGCGGACCCGCGAACGCCGAAGGATCAGCGCCGTCACGGCGATGAGCACGACGTTGGCGACCAGCATCAAGGTGGCCAAGGCGTTCACGGCGGGCGTGATCCCGAAGCGAACGGCCGAGTAGAGGACGATGGGCCAGGTGTTGACGGTCCCGTTGGTGAACGCCGGGACGATGTAGTCGTCGAACGAGAACGTGAACGACAGCAGCCCCGCGGCGATGATGGCCGGCATGAGTCTGGGCAGGGTCACCTGCCGGAACGTCGAGAGCGGGCTGGATCCCAGATCGTAGGCAGGCTTCCTCCAGCGTGTCCCCCATCCCGACGAAGCGGGCGCGGATGATGAGCATCGAGAGGGAGGCGTTGAACACCACCTGACCGATGAGGATCGTGCCCCTCCCCAGGCCGGGGAAGGCGGGCACGTAGTTGTGCGCCTGCACGAAGAAGATGAGGGACGCCACGGCGATGACGATCTCCGGCACGACGAGGGTCAGGTAGACGAGCACGTCGAACGGCGCTCGCCAGCGCCGCTTCATGCGGGCGAGGGCGAGCGCCGCACACAGCCCCAGGACCGTCGCGATGAGCGCCGCGGCGAAGGCGATCTCCAGGCTGGTGACGATCGCCGGGATGTAGGTCTGGTCGTGGAGCCCGACGGAGAACCAGCCGTGAGTGAACCCGTTCCAGACGGAGACGTTGCCCACCTGCTCGGGCGAGAGCGCGCTCGAGCTTGGCTCCGGGAAAGGCCTTCGCCGCCGCAGCCGAGGGCTTGTTGAACGCGAACGCGACCATCACGAGCGATCGGCAGATACAGGAAGACGAACGTGATCGCCGCCCACACGGTGAAGCCGAGCTTGGCTCTTCGGGACCCTACGCACCGAAGCGTTCCTCTCTGCCCGCGAAGAAGATGTAGGCGGCGACGAGCACGGAGAGCGCCACCATCAGCGAGATCGCCAAGGCCGACCCGAACGGCTGGTTCTGCGCCTCGTTGAACTGATCGCCGATGAGGTTGCCCACGAACTCGTACTTCCCGCCGCCGAGGATGTTCGGGATGATGTACTCGCCCGTCATCGGGATGAGGACGAGCAGGCCCCCCGTCACGACGCCCGGCAGGGTGAGCGGAAGCGTGATCTGCCGGAACGCCTTGAGCGGCGACGCGCCGAGGTCGGTCGCCGCCTCGACGAGGGTCCAGTCCATCCGCTCCAGCGTCGCGAACACGGGCAGGATGAACAGCGGCAGGTAGTTGTAGACGAGGCCCACTCCCACCGCGTACTTCGTGTACATGATGTTGATGCCGAGGTCGGTCGCCAGGTAGCCCTGGGGGTCGAGGATGATCTTCAAGGCGTAGGTCCTGATCAGGAAGGAGGTCCAGAACGGGACCACGATCAGGAGCAGGGCGAGCATCTTGTACGTGCTGAGATAGCGCGCCATCCAGTAGGCCACCGGATACCCGACCGCGACGGTGAGCGCCGTACCCAGGAACGCCATCACCATCGTCCGCACGAAGATGGACAGATAGAGAGGGTCGAGCACCAGCCTTGAACTGGGCGAAGCTGAAACCGTAGCTGATCTGCCCGAACCCGGTCTGCGTCGCGAGAGAGAACGCCACCAGGATGGCCATCGCCCCGAGGAAGAAGACGACGTAGTACACCATGGAGGGCAGGACCAGCCACGGCGGGTAGCGCGGCTTGAACGACCGGCCTCTGCGCGATGGCGCCGCAGCGACCGGCAACAACTCTGCCTTGGTCGCGCTCATCAGGCGGCCTTGAACTCCGTGTAGATCTTCGTCCGGTCCTGCACGACCTGTGGGCTCACGTTGAGGATGTACTTGTAGTTGTCGGTGTACTGCGCGGGCACGTTGAAGAGCGGGTCGTCCCTCAGCTCCGCCGGGACCTGGCTCAGGGCGTCCGGGATGGGGATCGGGTAGTTGTGATAGTTCATCTCGGCGACCGCGGTGCTCGGCGTGAGCAGCCAGTTGATCCAGGCGTGGGCCGCCACCGGATGCGGAGCGTCGGCCGGGACGCACCAGTTGTCCGCCCAGATCTCCGATTGCTTCCGTCGGGATAACGGCCGTGATGTCGCCCTGGGCCTTGCGTCCGTCGACGATCCTCCGGACGTCGCCGTTCCAGCCCTGCCCCAGGATGATCTTGCCGGCGATCCCGTCGTTGATGTAGCCGAACGAGCTGATGGTCGTGACGCCCTTGCGGACGGAGAGCAGGAAGGTGCGGGCCTGGTCGAGGACGGCCGAGTCGCTCGTGTTGGGATCGAGCCCCAGCGCCATCAGCGCCAGCGGGCACGACCTCCTCGGCCCCGTCGAGGATGTTGGTGCGACCCTTGCTCACGTACTTGTTGAGGAGGTCGTAGAAGTCCTTCATCGTCTTGGGCTGCTCAGTGATGATCTTGTTGTTGTAGAAGAACATCGTGATCCCGTAGTCCTTGATCACGTGGTACTGCCCGGTCGGGTCGTACGAGGGCTTGAGGAACTTCGGGTCCAGGTACTTGAGGTTGGGCAGAAGCGACTCGTCCAGCGCCATCAGCTTGCCCTGCTGGATCAGCTGGGCCACGGCGTTCTGGCTCGGCACGATGATGTCGTAGCCGCCGGCGCCCGCGTTGAGCTTCGCCAGAAGCTCGTCGTTGCTCGAGTAGTAGGTCTCGTTGATGTTCAGGCCCGCGGCCTTCTCCGCCGGCAGGTGCTCGAACTTCTGTGTAGGTGGACGGGGCGTCGTACTGGGACCAGTTGTAGATCTGGAGCTTGTTCTCGAGGGCCTTGCCCGCCAACGGGTTCGCGGTCGAGGCCGAGCCGGCCGGCGCGGGATTGCTCGTCGTCGTGCTTGCGCCGCAGGCCGCCAGCGAAGGCGCGCAGCAGAGCCATGCCCCCCAATCCGAGAGCCTGGCGGCGGGTGATGCGAAAGCCCGCGGCGGACTCGACCGTCGCGGTGCAGGTAGTCGAGTCGCGGCTTCGCCTCGACCGGGACCAGGATGTTCATATCGTCGTTGCGGGGATCGGTCATGGATCCTCCTTCGACCTCGCGGCGGTGGCGCCGCGCGTCCATGACGTGGGGCGCGGTCTCGTCCCAGCTGACGGTGATCCGGTCGGCGGGGTGGATGGTGTCGAGCGCCGGGTCTGCCGTGGCGCGCTGCTCGCGCACCACCACGTTCGACCCGTTGATGAGACGGGCGACGATCTGGATCTGGTCCCCGAGATACATCTTGGTGATCACCTCGGCCGCCGCGGAGTTGACGGCAGGACCGGCGACGCCGGCGAGGCGCGATCATCCGCTCGGAACGGACGCCGACCGTGACGCGGTCCCCGTCGCGGGCCTGGCCGCGGCCGCTGCACCACGACCCCCGATCCGACGTCCACGCGTGAAGGTCCCGTTCGTCCGACGCCGTCACCTCGCCGTCGAAGAAGTTCATCTCGCCGATGAACTCCGCCACGAACGGGGTGAGCGGCCGGTCGTAGATCGCGCGAGGCTCGTCGAGCTGCTCGATGTGGCCGCTCGACATCACCGCCACGCGGTCCGACATGGAGAGCGCCTCCTCCTGGTCGTGCGTCACGTAGACGAACGTGATGCCGACCTGTCTCCTGGATGCGCTTGAGCTCGACCTGCATCTCCTTGCGGAGCTTCTGGTCGAGCGCCCCGAGCGGTTCGTCCAGCAGAAGGACGCGCGGGTCTCATCACCAGGGCTCTGCGCCAGGGCCACGCGCTGCTGCTGGCCGCCGGAGAGCATCGAGGGACGGTGCTTCTCGCGTCCCGTGAGCTGCACCAGCTCGAGCGCCTCGCGGGCGCGGGCGTGGCGCTCGGACTTGGCGACGCCGCGCTGCTTCAGCCCGTACGCCACATTGTCGAGGACGCGACATGTGGGGGAAGAGCGCGTAGCTCTGGAACACGGTGTTGACGTCGCGCCGGTACGGGGGGATGCCGACCGCGTTGACCCCGCCGATGAGGATCTCACCCTCGTCCGGCTGCTCGAAGCCGGCCATCGAGCCGCAGCGACGTCGTCTTGCCGCAGCCGGACGGCCCCAGCAGGGAGAGGAACTCGCCCTTGCCGACCTTGAGGTCCACCGCGTCGACGGCCGCGATCGACCCGAAGCGCTTCGTCACGCCGGCGAAACTCGATGTCGACCTCGGTCTGCGGCTGTACGGCCATGCCGAAACCAACTATCCCCGCAAACATCACGGTATCTCTGTTTCACCGCACGTGATCCGTCCCCGCGCGGAGCAGCAGGCCGCTACGTGATCTCACGCGCCGCGCGCCGGCACCACGAAGCTCTGTGAACGGCGTAGGTCGCCCCGGGACCGGGGGACACCCTCGGCAAACCATGTGAGGACGGGGCCGTCCACATCGCGAGCCGTGCTCCACGCGCGTCGGATGGCTCATATATCAAGAGGAGAGGGACATGACGACGCATCGCCAGACGACCGCCAGATTGCTGGCGGTGCTGATCACCGCGCTCGCGGTCGTGGGACTGGTAGCCGCATTCGCCTCGACCGCATCGGCCAGCGAGCTCCAGCTCACCCGATACCCCTACCTCACCGACGTCGTCGGCGCCGGCACCACCGACAACGCGACGATCAACTGGGCCACCGACCAAAGCCAGACGACCGCGCTCGCCTCCTACGGTCAGGTCGGCTTCGAAGACGTGACGGCGCACCTGGTCAATGCCAGCAAGACCTCGATCACGGTGAACGGCGTCGCCGAGTATCAATGGAAGGCCAAGATCACCGGCCTGCTGCCGAACACCGTCTACGCCTACCGCGTGGGCTTGACGAATCCGTCGCTGGACCTGCTGGGAACGGACGTGTCACCGACGTTCACAACGCCACCGCTGCCGGGCGACAACACGCCCTTCTCGTTCGCCGTGTTCGGCGATTGGGGAGCGACCGACGCGACCGGCGCCAACCCCGACCAGGCGAACCTCGACGCGCAGATCGCGGCCAGCGGCGCCACGTTCGCGGTCAGCGCCGGAGACACCGGCTACCAGGGCGGCAGTCAGACCAACTACGGCGATCTGTACCAGACCGGCCCCGAGATCTCCGGCGTGTTCGCTGCGGCGTTCTACAAGAACATCGGCGACGGCATCCCGATGTTCGCGGCGACGGGCAACCACGGCCTGAACGCGACCTTCCTGAACATCTGGCCGCAGCCCACGGCCCCGATGCTGTCAGGCGGGGTGTCCCAGTACGACGCGTACAACGTGCCCGGCACGAACCCCGCCAACTACCCGTCTGTCTGGTATGCCTTCACCGTCGGTCAGGCTCGCATCTACGTCCTCACCGCGGCCTGGGCGAACTCGAACACGGGGACGGGGACGCTCTACTCGGACGACTACAACGCCCACTGGACCACGTCGTCTCCCGAGTACCAGTGGCTCGCGAACGACCTCGCGACGCACCCGACGCGGATCAAGTTCGCGGTCTTCCACTTCCCGATGTACTCCGACAACAACACGGAGACCACGGACACGTACCTGCACGGCCCGCGCAGTCTCGCGAACCTGCTGTCGCAATACGGCGTGCAGTTCGTGTTCAACGGCCACGCCCACATCTACGAGCGCAACTTCCCACAGCGGAACGAGACGTTCGTCTCGTACGTGGTGGGAGGCGGCGGCGCACCGCTCGAACCGATCAACAAGAGCAGCAAGTTCGATGCGTACAGCATCGGCTGGAGCTACTCCAAGAGCAAGGGAAGCGCCGGCGGATCAGCGCCCGTGCCGACCTCACCCGCGCAGGTCTTCAGCTTCGTGCTTGTGAAGGTCAGCGGGACGCAGGTGACGGTCACACCGACCAACTCGCTGGGGCAGACCTTCGACGTCGTGACCTACCAGTTCTAGGCGAGTCGAAGAAGACCGCGTCGCAAAGGGGCGGCAGCCTGACGGCTGCCGCCCCTTTGCCGACCTATGGCGGCCTCCCGCGGCCAACCGGCGGGCGCTACAGACCCTTCACGTAGTCCCTGAGGTGGGCCTCGACCTGCTCCCTGGTGAGGACTGCGTCGACGTGCGAGTCGATGAACCAGTCTGCATCGAGACCGGCCAGCACGGCCAGGAGGTCGTGAAGCTCCTCCGCACTGTTCTCGCGCAGATACAGGACATCGCCCAGGAAGACGAGCTTCTTCGTGGGAACGGAGAGGATGACGGCGTCGCCGGAGTGGCTGCTCGCGATCTCGCGGACTTCCACGACGACGCTGCCGAGATCGATCGTGAGCTCGCCATGAATGCCCACGTCTGGGCTCTTCAGCGGTATGCGCTCCCGGTCGCTGCCGTATTCCTTATCGAGGATGTCCGCGAGAAAGGCGTTGCCCCTGCCCGTCATCGACCAGTCTGCGATAGCCGTCGTGGCTCCAGTCCAGCGTCGTCATCGCCTTCGTCGCCGCCTGGCAGGCTCGCGAGCACACCGACACGGTCTCGAAGTCGACGAGTCCGAACCAGTGATCGGCATGGCTGTGGGAGATGACCGCGTAGTCGGGAGGCCGGAGGCCGCGAGCGCCCAGCGCCTGCTTCAGCTCGACCGCATGCCTGTGCGAACTGCAGGCGTCGAACATGAGCGTTCCGCCGGAAGCCGCGATGATGCCGATGACCGGCCGGTCGAGGCCGGCGTCAGGCGTCGACCAGAAGAGCTCGTCGTCGAAGCGGTTCAGGTCGGTGGTCACACCCGGTGCTCATCTTCCGCAGAGGGGTCACACATCGTGCCGCTCGCGAACCCAGCAGTCGACGGTGCCGTCGTCGGCGGTGTCACGCCGGCCGATATGAGAGAAGCCCGCCTTCTCGACGACCCGGCGCGACGGCAGATTGACGACGGCCGTCTCGGCGCAGACGCGGGTGATGCCGGGCGCCTCGAACGCCCGCCGCACCAACAGTTGCACGGCCCGGGTGGCGAACCCCTGTCCTCGAGCTGAGGGCGCGACGCCGTACCCGATCTCGACCGCCCCATCCTTCGGGCGGCCTTTGAACCCGCCGGAGCCCACGACGAGACCTTCCTCCACGGAGACGAAGAGATCCGGAGCGAGCCATCGGAGCGCCTCGTCGTCGTCAACCACGTCCAGAGCGGCCTGCAAGATGAACTCAGGGGGCAGGGCGCCGTCGACGATCTCATAGCGGCCAATGCGCTTCTGTCCAGCCAGCAGACAGGCCAAGTCGGCGGGCGTCGGTGTCAACAGCTCGACGGTCTTGACGTGTCCCGATCCGCGATCCTGCGGCAGCGCATCACGATTGTCGGCCGCGGGTGCGAGGACGGCCTGATCACGATGCTCCGCTGCGGACACGGGGGCGGAACGCAGGGACACACGCTTCGGCTTTCCGACGAAGTACTCGACTCGCTGACTGCCTACCTCGCAGAACCCGAACCGCTCGTGGAACCGCTCGGACCTCGGGTTCGGCGGCTCTGCGTCGATCTCGCACGTGACCTGCTCGTAGCCTGCGCGACGCGCAAATGCGAACAGGTCGTGGTAGAGCAGGCTGCCGACGCCGGAGCCTTGGTGATGCGCCGACACGACGACGCGGTCGACGTACAGGAAGCTGGGGAAGCGTTCCGCGAACCAGCGGAAGTTGACGCTGTCGTGGTCGACGTCGGACCCGAACGCCAGCACGAAGCCGGCGACTCCGTCCTGGTCGATCGCCACCCGATGGTACGAGGCCAGTGAGTCGAGCAGCTCCAGGCGCTCCCGAGAAAGGGGAGCCAGAACGTGGACGAACTCCTCGTTCAGCGCGAGGATCGCCTCGAAGTGATCGGTCGTCGCCGGGATGATCTGCACGGGGCCTACTGTAGCAGGACGCCTTCTGCAGTCCGTCGTCCCTAGAAGAGGCCGAAGCTGTCGCGCTCGAAGGCCGCAAGCACCTCGTCCATCTCCTTCAGTCTCACCTCGGCCAACTGCTTCGATCCCTGCAGACAAAGGAGTCCCGGCAACTCCGCTCTGCGCCTTCTGGCTGCCTCGTAGCCCTTGCGCAGGTCGCGCGCCGACATGGCGAACATGCGGAGCACACCGACACTGCCCAGGAAGTCGAGCGCATCGGCGTCGCTCAGGAGCTCGGCCTCGACCGAGCGGTCCGGACCACCTGAGTGATGCGTGCGGATGGCCTCAAGCACCAGGGTGAGTCGCGCCGCTGGATAGCCTCGCTGGCGCAAGAAACCGGCCGCGACCTCGGCGGATCTGACGGCGTGGTCGACTCCGGGCTGGGCCCACTGCGAGTAGCCGCCCCAATCGTGCAGGTGGGCCGCCAGCCAGACGACCTCGTCGTCGTAGGCCCGGTCGTCTCGGATGAGCGTCACGAGGTGCAACAGTCGGCGGCTGTGATCGATGCCCCAGGCGCCGCCGTACTCCTCCGTGAGAGCGGCGATCTCGTCCCTATCAAGTCGCATGGCGTCCTCCACGGCGCGCCCGCACCCCGTCGCTCCCCCGGCGTGCCGGCAGAGCCCTGCCGCCACGCGCCTAGTCGAGGAGCTCGAGCTCCTCCCATTCGGATTCCGGCACGGTCACGTTCCGGCTCGGCACGCTGCTCATCCCACGGATGCTCACCACGACCGATGCCTGCTCGCCGGAGTGCCCCTCCACGACATGCCCCTCTTCGTCCTTGTACCGGACGTGCTTGCCGAGCAGGTCCTCAAGCTTCACGCGTCCTCCCCCGAAGCGAGACGTCCCCCGGGCACGATGGCGGCCGCTGTGGCCGCAGCGTTGGGGGCAGACTGCCGCGCAGCGTAGCACGAGGCGCTCGAAGGCGTCACGGGCTCTCTCCGCGCCGGCCTGGACTACCCTTGCGTCTTCGCATCGACCGACGCCGGGACTACCGGAGCCGGTCAGGGCCGCGATATGCTCCCTGCCCCGGCGAGCCGACGACGACTCGTTGGTCAAGCAATGATCGCTGACTGCCACAACGACCTGCTGCTCGAGCTCGCGTTTCGCGAGTTCCAGCTCGGCGAGGCCGACCCGTTCGGCGGGCACTGGCTGACCAGGCTGCAGCGCGGCGGCGTGGGCCTGCAGGTGTGCGCCGCGAGCGCGATGGGCGCGCTCACCCCCGACGGCGCCCTGCGGGACGTGCTCAGCCAGGCGGTCGCCTTCCGCCACGCCGCCAACGCTCACCCAGATGAGAGCGTCGCCGTCCTGGACCGCCGTGACCTCGCGGACGTGAAGGCCGGCCGGCGCCTCGGCCTGCTGTTGTCCATGGAGGGCGCCGAGGCGCTCGGGCGCGACCCGTGGCAGGTGGACGCCTGGTGGCAGCTCGGCATGCGGATGATCTCGCTCACCTGGGAGTACCGGAACTTCTTCGCCGACGGCACCGGTGAAGACGGCGCCGACGGCGGCCTGAGCCGGCTGGGCCGCGTGCTGGTCGCATCACTGGCTGCACGCGGCTTCATCATCGACCTCGCCCACGCATCGCGGCGGACGTTCTTCGACGTGCTCGACTGTGAGCCCGAGGCGCACGTCGTGGTCAGTCACGCGGGTTGCCGTGCCGTCCAGGACATGACGCGGAACGTCGATGACGAGCAGCTCCGCGCGCTGGCCGAGCGCGGCGGCGTGTTCTGTGTGATCGGCCTGCCGTGGGCGCTCGGCGGCGGCGGCACGCCGGCCCGGCTGATCGAACACATCGACCACGCGATCGGCGTCATGGGCATCGAGCACGTCGGTCTTGGCGCCGACTTCATCGAGCAGGTGGAGGCCGTCGTGCCCGGACCGGCGCCCCTCGACGGTGTCTTTGGGTCAGAGCCCGAGGAGGCCGCGGCAGCCGACTCGTTGAGGAGCCCCGAGGACTATCCGAGACTGGTAGCGGCGCTCCGCTCCCACGGCTACGAGGGAGAAGGCCTCGAGCAGCTGCTCCACGGGAATCTCATCCGGTTCCTCGAGACGGCCCTGCCTGAGGCGTAGTCGCGACGCGACCGCCGCTACCCAGCCGTCAGGAGACCGGGCGCCGATAGACGCTCCAGCCTTGTCCGTCGGCGATGTCGAGCGACGCGCGCGTGGGCCTCGTCTCGATCGTGAAGAACTCGGCCTCGGGCCTGCCGGGCACGTAGTCCAGCACGCGGTGGATGGAGGCCGTCATGTCGGGATTGAGGATGCAGATGTGAAACGTCATCCTCTTGGCACGCGGCTCGACGGGCTTGCCGGGCGCCAGATAGTCGCTCAACCGGAAGGGATTGCTGAGCCGCGAAATAGCCGCATCCAGAGTGCGCAGCAGACCTTGAAGCGTGGCGCTGTTCACGCCGCGCACCACGTGGTACCAGAGCACATCCGACTGCTCGGCGAGGATCTTGGCGAAGTCCTTCCTGATGCTCTCGTCCAGCTCGGACTTGCCGGACCGCCCTCCCGACTTGAACTCAACGGCCAGGACGGGCTCGTCCTGAGCACGCCGGTAGAGCGCAAGGTCGGTCAGCGCACGTTGCGCCTTCACACCGCTGCCCCGGGGGGCGAAGCGGTACGAAAGCTTGGTCGGCACCTCAACCGCAAACGCCCAGTCCCCTGCCTGCGCGTCAGAGAGCAAGGCAGCCACGAAGGCGAAGCGCGCCTCCTGCTCGCTGACTCGCCGTTCACGACCCTTCATGGGAAACATCACTCGAGGCCAGCGCGTGTCGGGGACTCCGAGCGCGAAGGCGTAGCTGTTCCAGAGGATCTCATCAGTGCGCCGGCAGAGCGCCTCGAGCCACTGCTCCAGCCCGACTTCTGATGCGGCAGCCTCGCCTGGCGTTTCCTGCATGACTCCCCCTCGTGATTTGCGCCACTCGATTCTAGCGACTGTCGCCCACGCCATCCTCCAACAGCGCCCGGAGACTCGACCTCCTGCAGGGAATGACCGAGCCGCCGGGCCGCCGTACTCGAGACGCGGCGCCCGTGTTGCGTTGGCAGCGGGCGCGTAGGTAGCGTTGCCTCGCGGCGGGCGCAGCGCCCCCCGCATGCGCCGCGACCGGGAAGGAGGCGCGCGGTGGAACTCCTGTATCTGAGCAGAGCCGACGTCGAGAGCCTCGAGATGTCCATGCGAGAAGTGCTCGACGCCCTGGACCTCGGCTTCGCCGCCAAGGGCCGCGGCAACACCGAGATGCCGCCCAAGCCGGGCATCCACACGCGGCCAGACTGCTTCATCCACGCCATGCCGGCCTACGTGAAGGAGCTCGAGGCGGCGGGCCTCAAGTGGGTCTCGGGCTACCCGCCGAACCCGGCCAAAGGCCTGCCGTACATCACGGGTCTGCTCGTGCTCAACGATTGCGAGACGGGTCTGCCCCTCGCCGTGATGGACTGCGCCTGGGTCACGGCGATGCGCACCGGCGCCAGCGCCGGCATCTCGGCCAGGTACCTGGCGAAGGCCGGCAGCGACACAGCCGCGATCGTGGGCTGTGGGGTGCAGGCGCGCACCAGCCTCATGGCGCTGGTCGAGGAGCTGCCGGCCCTCGCGGAGGTGCGCTGCTACGACCTCTTCCCCGAGGCAACGGCGCGCTTCATCGCGGAGATGGCGGCCATGTTCCCGGCGCTGCGCTTCGTGACGTGCGCCTCCGCCCCCGAGGCGGCGCGCGCCGCCGACGTCGTGGTCACGGCCGTCCCGATCGTGGTGGACCCCCAGCCCGACCTCGATGCCGGCGTTCTCAAGGAGGGCGGGCTGGCCGTGTCACTCGACTACGACTCCGCCTGGACCAGTGCGGCCATGAGGGAGTGCGACAAGTTCTGTTCGGACGACATCGGCCAGCTGCTGGCGACGAGGGACCACGGCGTCTACTTCGGCGGCATTCCCGCGACCATCAGCGCCGACCTCGGCGAGCTGGCCGCCGGCCTCAAGCCCGGGCGCGAGAGCGACGCCGAGCGCATCTTCTCCATGAACATGGGCATCGCCGTCGACGACGTGGTGACGGCCAAGGTGCTCTACGAGCGCGCCCTCGAACGCGGGGTGGGCGTACACCTGCCCCTCTGACCGAGAAGGAAGTGACCGGGGTAGAGTGCCGACATGCCCGCTGGACCGATCCCAATAGAGATCCTCCACACACCTGGCTGAGGCAATTGGCAGGCGGCGCGTGACGCCGTCCGACGGGTCGCCGATGAGATGGGGCTCGACATCTCTGTGGCCGAACGGGTCGTCCAGACCCGTCAGGAGGCGGTAGCTCTCCGGTTCCCCGGTTCGCCTAGCGTCCGGGTCCAAGATCACGACCTGGAGATGGTGGCCACGTCGACTTCGGGCTCGGCTGACGGACCTACTCCCCACCCGCCGGGTCCGGCGGCATCCCATCCGACGAACTCATCCGCCGCGCCCTCCACGTCTTCTGAGTCGTGGCCAGGGATGCATGGTGAAGGTACGCGACAGCGGCATGCCCGATGAACGCCTGTGGGAGGCGTTGTTCGACGTCGCGCTCATTCTCGAACGGATGGGCATCGATGCCAGTCTCGCCGACCTGGCCGAATTGGGCTGCGGCTACGGCACCTTCAGCATCCCTGTCGCCAAACGGATCTCGGGGACGCTCCACACCTACGACGTGGACGAGCACATGGTCGGGCGCACGAGAGAGCGGGCTGCTCGTGAGGAGTTGACGAACGTGGTGGCCGAGCAACGTGACGTGCTGGCGCACGGGTTCGACCTGCCGAACGCGTCACAGGACGGCTGCCTGCTCTTCAACATCCTCCACCATGAGGATCCCGTCGCGATGCTCTCCGCGGCCGCCGAGATCGTGCGGCCCGGGGGCCGCCTCTTCGTGATCCATTGGCGCCATGACGCCGGGACGCCGCGGGGGCCGGACCTGACGATCAGGCCCCGGCCCGAGCAGATCCTGGGGTGGGCCACCCTCACCGGGAGACTGCGCCCCGCAAACGAGGTGGTCGACCTGCCGCCCTGGCACTTTGGACTGGTGCTGCTGGTGTAAGAAATCGCGCCCTCGCGTGTTGGAACAGATGAAAGGCAGCAACGCGAGGAGGAACCATGGGAATCCTGAGGACCATCGTCGCGACGGCGGTGATCGTGTTCGCACTGACGACGGTAGCGATGGCGGGGGTGCAACACCTCACGAAGAGCGGGCAGGCGGCGCCCCAGACGGCGCATCCGAACTACACCGTCACGCTGACCGACAAGCAGCTCGCGAAGCTGCTCACGGCGGGCCAGAAGCAGAGCGCGACCCACACGGCGACGCACGAACAGCGGCAGGCCCAGACGCACGTCCAGGACGCCGAGCACACCTACGCCACAGCGCACACCGACACGCACAACGCATCGCAGCAGTCGTCCGGAAGCGCCGGCCCTGGCGGCGGCTCCCGATGCTACGACGCGAGCCACGGCAGTGATTCCGGCCACGGCAGCGGCTCCTGCGACTCGCACTCCGGTGAGGGCAATTGCGACTGACCGGAGCCGCGCGGCGGGCGCCGGCCGAGCCTCGGCCGGCGCCCGCTCGATGCCCTTGACGGTTGTAGCCGGCGATCATGAGAGTAGGCTGAGACTCCAAACCCCTTGGGAGCCATGACCTCGCACCATTCCTCAGACGAATCACTTGTGGACGACCTGCGGGCCGGGCGGCCGGAGGCGTTCCGCCGCCTCTACGACGAGCAGCACCCCGCCATCTACAACCTCTGTGCCCGCATCCTCGGGGATCGGGAGGAGGCCAAGGACGTGACCCAGGAGACCTTCATCACCGCGTTCAGTAACCCGCCCGCGGCGGATCCCTCGCTCAAGCTTCGCGCCTGGCTCTACCGCGTCGCCACCAACGCCTGTTTCAACCAGCTTCGCGCCCGCAAGCAGATCGGTGGCGGCGACGGCATGGTCGGCGAGATCCCGGCGCCCGTCGATGAGTTCGCCCGCGCCGAGACCGTGGCCGCCGTCGAGCAGACCCTCGGGCAGATGAACGAGCGCTATCGCACCGCGCTCGTTCTCAAGGACCTCCACGGTCTGCCTCCCGAGGAGATCGCCGCGGTCATGGAGGTCTCGCGCCCCACGGCCGACGTGCTCGTGCACCGCGCCCGGGCGTCGTTCAAGACCGCCTTCGCCAAGCTCGGCGGCGACGTGCCGGCGCCCGCCAGCCTCGGCCTCGTGCTGGCGCCGCTCGCCGTGCCGGCGGCCCTGCACATCATGCCGCCGCTGCCCCACGTGCGCCCTGCCCGCACATCCGGTCCCGCCGCACCTCGCGCACCTCGCGCAGCAGCCCCACACCGGCGGCCTCCTCAACAAGCTCGCCACGGCCGCCACTGCCAAGATCGCGATCGGCGCCGCGTCGCTTGTCACCCTGGTCGTAGGCGGAGGCGTGATCGCCAGCGTGACGTGGAGCAACCCATCGTTCCTCGGCGACTCAGCTCGCTCGCCGCGACCGCGATGACCTCTCGGCTCGCGGCCTTCGCGCCTCGCCTCGAGTCACTGCGACACGACGCGCATGACGACTGGGGTCACCACGGCGCCGAACGCAGCGACGGTATGAGCCCATGAGGACCAGCACACGCTGGCGATCACCACGGGCTTCGCATCATTCCGGCTCGCAGACCGTCCGGCACGTCCGGCGATCACTCCACGAGCACCGGTACGCATGACAGCGGCTCGATGTCGACCTCGACCGGTACCAGCGACCACTCGACGACCACCACCGACACGCACGACAGCACCAGCATGACCAGCGGCGGTGACCACACCTGGGGTGAGTGACCGACGCCGTTGCGGCATCGGCACCACGGTCAGCTCTCTGCCAATCAGGAAGGACGGTCCAGCGACATGAAGCGACATCGACTCGGAACGCTCTCGGGCATCCTCGTGATCCTTGCCCTCGCGATAGCCCTCCTCGCACCCTCAGCGATGGCGACCACCCGTCAGGGGATGATGGGCGGTGACGACGGCAGCTGGTGCGGCGGCGGCATGTGGGATGGCTCCGGCACATGGGGCGGCACCGGGACGTGGGGCACCAGCTTCGGCATGAAGTGGCTCACGAACGACCCGGACGCGCTACAGGCATGGCTCGCTGTGCGCACGGCTCATCAGCAGGCCCTTCAGACGTGGTACGACACCTATAGGGCCGACCTCAAGAGCGCCGCGGCGCAGCAGGCCCTGCACGACCTCTGGACCACCTTCTGGAGCGACATGAAGGCGTTCTACGAGCAGTACGCCGGCGGCGCCGTCTGGACGTGCCCCGACGAGGGCATGTGGGGCGGCTGGGACATGGGCGGCATGATGGGTGACCACGACTGGGACGCTCACCACATGTGGGGCACAGGCTACGGCGCCGGCTGGATGACCAATCACCCCGGCGCCTTCGGCAGCTGGGTCACCATGCGCACGAGGATGGTCAACCACATGAACGCCTGGTGGCAGCAGTACGGGGACAACCCCTCAAGCGCGACAGCGCAGACAGCGCTCACGACCCTTCGCGCTCACCATCGCGCCCAGGTGAAGTCCTTCTACACGCACCACCACCTGACCGTCACCACCACCCGTATGCGCTACGGCGCCGGCGGCTGGATGGGCCTCGGTGGTATGTGGGGCGGCTGGGGCTGGTAAAGCGACAGGCAAGATCCGTCACGACGAAAAGAGGGGCCTCCGGGCCCCTCTTTTCGTCGCCCTCAGGCAGTCGGCAGCGCGGCGGCCGGCGGCAGCGCCGACTCCGCGCGCAAGAGCCGAGGCGCGTTCACCGAAGCACGGGTCAGAGGCTGCGCAACCCTGCGGCGAGCCGCGGAAAGCGGGACTGCGCGGCCGTGACCACGCGAAGCGCCTCCTGGAGGTTCGCGCGCGTGAGCGGCCGCAGCGCGTCCGTGTCGATGACGTTGTCGGGCTTGCGCCCCTCGCGGACGGCGTCGGCGTGGTGTTCGAGCTGCAGCTGTTTCAGCGTGAGGTAGGCCTCGCGCAGCGTACGATCGACACTCGGCGCCCTCCGCATCGACCTTGCAGACGGCGGCCAGGCGATCCAGCGTCGCCTGGATCGTGATCCCGCGCGCCAGGGCGTGATAGCGGGCGATGTTCTGGATCGGGAGGAGACCGCCCTGCTTGATGTCGAGGACGCGATCGAGCTTCTGCCGAAACCCCGACACCTGCGGCGGAAGCCCGAGCCCAGGCGCGCGAGGCACTGCATGAAGTGAGGGTGTGCGGGCGCTTCGCGCATGAGATCGGTCAGCGCCTGGGTCACGTACAGCTGGCCGGCCGCCTGGCGGTAGTCGAAGCAGACGCTTGCGTTGAGCACGAGCTTGACGTCATCGCCTTCCAGGAAGGCCGAGAAGATGCGCTTCCAGCTGGTGAGCGTCCTGTGCCAGATCTCACCGCTGGCCAGAACGCCGTGGGGGTCGGCCTCGATGCCGCAGCGGGCAAGGCCGTTGTTCACGGCCTCCGCCACGCAGCGGAAGTACTCGTGGACGTCGGGGTCGTCCGTGTCGGAGTAGGCGAGCCCGTTGTCCTGGTCCGAAGCGAGCGTGAACTCGTTGCGTGCTGCACTTCCGAAGACGAGCCAGGCGTAGTCCACCGGTGGCGCGCCGTGGCGCGCAAAGGCCAGCTCGAGCAGACGTGCGGTCAGAGTGTCGTGGAGCACCGTGAGCACCCGGCAGATCACCGACGCGTCGAGGCGGGCGTCCAGGAGGTCGACGAGCAGCTTCGGCATTTCGCTCGCCGCGGAGGCGAGCTCGCTCTCGTCGCGGGCCCACTGCATCGAGTGGCGCAGCGCAAAGGGGTTGCGCGCCTCCAGGCTCATGAGGTCACCCGCGCTGACGATGCCGACGACCGTGCCGTTCTCGTCCAGCACCGGCAGGTGGCCGACGCCGTGCGTCGAGCATGGCGATGCTCGCCTCGGCGGCGAGGCTGTCGGCGCCGATCGTGTGGACCGGCGCCGACATGATGGCGCTCACCTGCGCGTCGCGGGAGACGCCGCCGGCCACGACCTTGTTGCGCAGATCGACATCGGTGACGATGCCCAGTCCCTGCCGCGTGCGCACGAGGACGGCCGACTGGCCCCGGGCGACCATGATCTCCGCCGCCTCGCTGATCGTCATCTCGGGGGTGCACACCTGCGGCGCGCCGCGCACGACGGAGGTCACCGGAAGCGTCTGGACCTCGGGCAGGGGACTCAGAGAACGCGCCGCGTAGAGCAAGGCATCCCGCGGCTCCCCCTAACCAGTCGCAAGCCACTGGCCATGGAACGCGCTCCGGCCGGAGCTGTTCCCGCAAGCAGCGGCCAGCACACGGCGGCCCTGCCGTCCGCTCGCCCCTCACCCAGAGGCGGACGCGGTGAGGGACGCGCGGATCTTCGCGATCTCGGCGTCCTGGGCGGCGAGGTGGGCTTGGATCTGCTTGGCTTCCTCGAGCACCGCGGCGGCGTCCTTGTAAGTGGCCTCGGAGCGGGCATCGGCAGCGGCGGCCTGTACGTTCTGCCCGACGATGATGATCGGCAGCAGCACGAGCTGCAGGAAGGTCTGGGCTATCCAGGCGACGATGATCAGCGAGTTGCCGCTCTTGAAGGCAGTGGGAGCGCTGATCAGGGCGAGCAGCGTGAACAGGTAGGCGCACCACATCGTGCCGACGATCACGGTGATCTTCAGTCCCACCTTGGCGTTGAGACGGCCTATGGGCCCGGGTCCGTGCAGTTGGGCGACGGCCGCCGCGACCGTGGGTGGTCCCTTCACCTTCCGCTCCTCGACATGCGGATGCGGGACGTACTCGAAGATGTCGGCCATGGTGTCCTCCACTGTTGAGACGACCGCGAGGCCGTGTCGGCGACTTCGACGGCTGACTCGGCAGGCAGGCGCGGTCAGCGATGCGAGGCCCAGTACGCATCGGCTTCCGCCTCCAGCGTGTCCAGGCGCGAGTAGTAGTCTGGGAACTCCTTCAGATGCGCCCAGGCGATCTTGCCGGTGAGCGCCAGATCGTCGTTCGTGACGTTGGTCTGCGGGTCGCGGGCGCCGTGCTCGAGCTCGACCTCCAGGCCGCGACGGAACTGTTTGAGATCTACCTTCGACCAGTCAATGCCGAGCGCGGTGCCGAGAGCACGCGCTTCCTCCCCATCGATCTGACGTTTGCCGACCATGGTCTGCCTCCTGTGGATAGGCTCGCCGGACCCTATGGGAGCGGACCGGAGGGGTCCCCGCTCAGGCTTGCCGCGCTCCTCAACGCACCCGGACCGTCGTCCGAACCGGAGCCCAAGCCCTCGCGCGACTCGCCTTCGCGGCCCCTCCCCCGCCGGACGTGTCGATCAGCACCGCGCAGATCTTCTGTGACTCTGCGTTGCCGGCGTTGTCCACGGAGTAGTAGCGGACCCAGTGCAGGCCGTCGTTCGAGTGATTGGCCGGCGCCGGCACGAGCACCGAACTTCCCTGTTGCCAGAGGCCGCCGTCCAGGCTCCAGAAGGTGCCGGCCACGCCGGAGAGGCCGGGCTGGTCCGATGCCGCCAGGTGCACGGTCACGCCTGTCGCCTGCGGGATGGGCTGCCCGGCCAGGTCGCGCGGGGCGTCGTCCACCGTCAGCGGCGCCTTGCCGTCGAGCAGGACCTCGCACGAGCCCGAGGCGCTCAGGTTCCCGGCCCCGTCCACGGCTTGATAGGTGATCGTGTGCACGCCCGAGTTGGCGCCCCGCTTCCAGGTGCGCAGGACGAGGTCGGTCGCCGAGCCGGAGGCTGTCTGCTCATCCCCACCATCGATCGCGTAGGTGATGGAGGCGACCCCCGAGCCGGCGTCGCTTCCCGTCAAGGTCAGGGTGGAGCCCCGCTCCCACTGGCCGTCGGCACTGTCGCTGGCGAGCGGCACGATGGTGTCGAGGACGATGCTGCAAGATAGCTCCAGAGCGTTGCCCGAGAAGGTCCTGTACTCGGCGAAGACGGATTTGTCACCGTCGCCCGCGGGCAGCGTCCAAGCTTTGGTGGCACTGTAGGTCTCCCAGTTGCTCCAGCTGCCACCGGCGTTGCGGAAGCGCATCTCGGTGGCGCCGGTGGCCCCCGTGATCGAGTTGTCGATCGTCACTGCGGCGTCGGCCGTATAGAGGGCGCCGCCGTCGAGCGTCATCGAACCGGCGGGCAGTGATGAGAAGCGCGCCACGTTGCCGCGGCTCTCCCCGCCGATGGTGGCGAACTGCCCGCCGGCGTACACGGTCGAGCCCGAGACGGCGAGGGTGTAGACCCAGTCGCCTGCGTCGGGGCTCCAGGTGACGCGGCTGCCGCCGGGATCGGTATCGAGAGCGGCGAGGTGATGGCCGCTCGGCTCACCGCCGATGGAGGTGAAGCGGCCGCCAACGTACACATTGGGGCCCGAGACGGCGAGCGTGAGGACCTCGTCGTTCGCGCCGGGGTTCCACGGGGTGGCCGATCCACTGCCCGCACCCAGGGCGGCGATACAGTCGCGGCCCTGCCCGCCGATGGAGCCGAACTGGCCGCCCGCGTAGACGGTCGAGCCCGAGACGGCCAAGGCGTTGACCTGGTTGTCCGCGCGGGGGTCCCAGGCGGTGGCGATGCCGCTGCCGACGTTCAGGGCGGCGATGTTGTCGCGGGCCTGGCCGCCGATCGCCTGGAACTTCCCGCCGACGTAGACCGTCGAGCCCGAGACGGCGAGGGTGTTGACCCCGTCGCCTGTAGGGCCGGGATTCCAGGCCGTGGCGGCGCCGAAGCCATCGAGAGCGGCGATGAGGTCGCGGTTCTGTCCGCCGATGGAGTGGAAGTTCCCGCCGGCGAACACGGTCGAGCCCGAGACGGCGAGAGCGTTGACCTGACTGTCTGCGTTGGGGTCCCAGCCCAGGGCGGCGCCGCTGCTCGCGTCCAGGGCGGCGATGTTGCTGCGACTCTGCCCACCGATCGTGGTGAACTGCCCGCCCGCGTAGACGGTCGGCCCGGAGACGGCGAGGGCGAAGACGCTGGCGTAGTCGTCCGGGCTCCCGCTCGTCGCGTTCGGATCCCATTGCGTGGCGGCGCCGCTGGCTATCCAGCGCGGCGATGTGGTTGCGGTACTGGAGGCCGATCGAGGTGAAGCCACCGTCCGACATACACGGTCGAGCCCCAGACGGCGAGGGTCATGGGCTGGCTATCCGCGTTGGGACTCCATGCCGTGGCCAGACCGGTGCCGGTGTCCAATGCGGCGAAGCCATTGCGGGACTGCCCGCCGATCGAGGTGAAGTCGCCCCCGACGTAGACGGTCGAGCCCGAGACGGCGATGGCGCTCGCCCCGCCGTCTGGTGCGGGGTTCCAGGCCGTGGCCAGGCCGGTGCTCGTATCGAGCGCGGCAAGCCCTTGGCGGATCTGGCCGCCGATCGAGTCCCAGCCCCCTCCGACGTACAGCGTCGAGCCTGAGACGGCGAGAGAAACGACCCCGAACATACCGCTGCCGGTCACGTGGGGGTTCCAGGCCGTAACGGCGCCGGTGACGGCGTCGAGAGCGACGAGAGCGTCGCGGCTCTGGCCACCGATGGCACTGAAGAACCCCCCGGCATAGACGGTCGAGCCCGAGACGGCGAGAGCGCCGATCCGGCCGTTGCAGTTGGGGTTCCAGGACGTCGCGAGGCCGCTGCCCGCGTTCAGGGCGGCGATGCAGTTGCGGCTCCTCCCGCCGATCGCGGTGAATTCGCCGCCCGCGTACACGGTCGAGCCCGAGACGGCGAGGGTCATCACAGGTCTGTTCGCCTTGGGGTTCCAGGCCGTGGCGGCGCCGGTGTTCGCGTCGAGGGCGGCGATGTGGTTGCGGCTCTGTCCGCCGATGGAGGTGAACCAGCCGCCGGCATAGACCTTCGAGCCCGAGACGACAAGAGTGTTGACCCAGCCGTTCGCGTCCGGGTCGAAGTGCGAGTCGACGGAGCCGTCCGCCAGGATGTGGGCTATGCGATTGCGAGCGATGCCGCCGACCGAGGTGAACTCACCGCCGATGTAGAAGCCGCCGGCGCCGTCGGGGACCGCCACGTGCACGGCGCCGCCGTCGACCGACGGGAAGGACATGTTGGGGACGCCGCTGGCCGCACCGAGAGCGGCGCCGCTGCCGGTCGGGGGCCCGACCCATGTGAAGTCCCCGCCGATGTAGGCGGTCCCGTCGGGCCCGATCGCGCTGGCGTAGACGGTGCCGTTGGTCACCCAGGCCTGCTGATCGGCGACCGGGTCGGGCGGCACCGTTCCCGCCAGCCCGGGCCCTTCGTGGAGGAGCACGCTGACGCTGTTCGGCGTCGTAGTTCGCCGTCACCAGATCGTTCGTGGGGTCGACGAAGTCGAGATTGGCGATCGCCACGCAACGCGGACCCGCGCCGGTGGCGAAATCGCTCTTGGCGGCGAAGCCGCCGGCGCCGTCGCCGGGCAGGACGCTGACGGTGCCGGTGCTGTAGCTCGCCGTCGCCACGTCCAGCGTACCGTCGCCGTTGACGTCGCCGACGGCGACCGACCACGGGCCCGTGCCGGTGGCAAAGTCGGTCTTGGCGGCGAAGCCGCCGGTACCGTTGCCCAGCAGGACGCTGACCGAGCTGTCGTTGACGTTCGACGTCACCAGGTCGAGCTTGCCGTCGCCGTTGACGTCGGCGACGGCGACCCGGTACGGGTTGGCGCCGGTGGGGAAGCTGGTCTTGGCGCCGAAGCCGCCGCTGCCGTCGCCCAACCGGACGCTGACCGTGTTGGCGCCGTGGTTTCCCGCCACGAGGTCGAGCTTGCCGTCGCCGTTGAAGTCGCCGACCGCCACCGACTTCGGTTCGGAGTCGGTGGCGAAGTCGGTCCTGGCGCCGAAGCCGCCGGTGCCGTTGCCGAGCAGCACGCTCGCCCTGTCAGCGCCGACGTCGGCCGTCACCAGGTCGAGCTTGCCGTCGCCGTTGAAGTCGCCGACGGCCACGAAGACCGGCTGCGTGTTGGTGGCGAAGTCTGTCTTGGCCGCGAAACCGCCGAAGCCGTCGCCCAGCAGCACGCTGACCGTGTTGGCGCCTTCATTGGCCGTCACCAGGTCAAGCTTGCCGTCGCCGTTGAAGTCGCCGACCGCCACGCAGACCGGAACGGCGCCGGTGGCGAAGTCGGCCTTGGCGGCGAAACCGCCGAACGTGTCGCCCAACAGGACGCTGACCGTGTTGGCGCTGGAGTTCGCCGTCACCAGGTCCGGAACGAAGTTGCCGTTGAAGTCGCCGACGGCCACGAACTCCGGGCCCGCACCGGTGGCGAAGTCCATCTTGGCGGCGAAGCTGCTGGCGCCGCTGACGATGTCGTCGGAGAGCGCCAAGGCGTTGCCGGGCGGCGTTCTGTACTCGGCATAGACGGTCTTGTCGCCGTCACCTGCAGACAGCCTCCAGGCCTTGCTGTCGCCGTACGTCTCCCAGGCGCTCCAACTGCCGCCGTCGTTGCGGAAGCGCATCTCGCTGGCGTCCGTAACCGAGCTGGCGATCGTCACTGAGGCTCTGGCCGTGTATGGGTCGCCGTTGTTGAGGCTCATCGAACCGCTGGGCAGAAGCGAGAAGCGCGCCAAGCTTCGCCTGGCCTGTCCGCCGATCGAGGTGAAGGCTCCGCCGGCGTAGACGGTCGAGCCCGAGACGGCGAGGGAGTAGACCGGGCCGCCGCCGCCCATATGGGGGTTCCAGTCTGCGGCGCCCCCGTCGCCGGCATCCAAGGCGGCGATGCCGCCGCAGGTCCTTCCCCCGATGAAGGCGAAATCCCCGCCGGCGTAGACGGTCGAGCCCGACACGCCGAGGGCGCCTATTCCGCCGTCTTGCGGGTTGGGATCCCAGTCGGTGGCGAGGCCGGTGCTCGCATCGAGGGCGGCGGCGTAGTTGCGGTTCTGCCCGCCGATCGAAGTGAAGCGGCCGGCAGCGTAGACGGTCGAGCCCGAGACGGCGAGGGCGTCGAGCGTGTCTTCCGCGTCGGGGTCCCATGCCGTGGCGAGGCCGGTGCTCGCATCCAGGGCGGCGATGTAGTCGCGGGTCTGGCCGCCGATGTGGGTGAACCCTCCGCCGGCGTAGACGGTCGAGCCCGAGACGGCGAGGGCGCGGACGTAGCCGTCCGCGTTGGCGTCGAAGGCCGTGGCGGCCCCGGTGCTGGCACTCAAGGCCGCGATGTCGGCACGGCTCTGGCCTCCGATCGAGCTGAACACGCCGCCGGCGTAGACGGTCGAGCCTGAGACGGCGAGAGCGTCGACGACCGTGGACGGGGCCCCGCCGCTTGCGTTGGGGTCCCAAGCGGTTGCGAGACCGGTGCTCGCACTGAGGGCGGCGATGCGGTTGCGGGTCTGGCCGCCGATAGTCGTGAACTGGCCACCGGCGTAGACGGTCGAGCCCGAGACGGCGAGGGCGTAGATCTCGCCACTCGCGCCGGGGTTCCATGCTGTCGCGGCGCCGCTGCTCGCATCCAGGGCGGCGATGTTGTTACGGGTCAGCCTGCCGATCGAGGTGAACGTCCCTCCGGCGTAGACGGTAGAGCCAGAGACGGCGAGAGCGTTGACCGCGTTGTCCGCATTGGGGTTCCAGCCGGCGGCCAGGCCAGTCCCCGTGCTCAGGGCGGCGATGCGGTTGCGCGTCTGGCCGCCGATAGAGGTGAAGCCTCCGCCCACATAGACCGTCGAGCCCGAGACGGCCAGGGTGTTGACGGAGTTGTCCGCAGCGGGGTTCCAGGCGGCGGCGAGTCCCGTGCTCGCGCTCAGAGCAGCGATACGATTGCGCGTCTGGCCGCCGATGGAGGTGAAGCCCCCGCCGACATAGACCGTCGAGCCCGAGACGGCGAGAGCGTTGACGCCGCCGCCAGCCGCGCTCGGGTTCCAGCTGCTGGCGAGGCCGGTGGTCGCGTCCAAGGCGGCGATGCTGCTGCGGCTCTGGCCGCCGATCGAGGTGAACCAGCCGCCGGCGTAGACGGTCGAGCCCGAGACGGCGAGCGCCCGGACCTCGTCGTTCGCGTTGGGGTTCCAGGCCTTGGCCGAGCCGCTGCTCGCATCCAGAGCGGCGATGTAGTGGCGGCTCTGCCCGCCGATCGAGGTGAAGTACCCGCCGGCATAGACGGTCGAGCCCGAGACGGCGAGAACATAGACGAGGTTGTCCGCGCCGGGATTCCAGGTAGTGGCGAGGCCGCTGCTCGCGTCCAGAGCGGCGATGCAACTGCGGCTCTGCCCGCCGATCGAGCTGAAGTTGCCGCCGGCATAGACGGTCGAGCCCGAGACAGCGAGGGTGTCGACGTCGCCGTTCGCGTTGGGGTCGAAGGACGGATCGACGGAGCCGTCCGGCAGGATGTGGGCGACGCGGTTGCGGGCGAGGCCGCCCACGGAGCTGAAATCGCCGCCGATGTAGTAGCCACCGGAGCCGTCCGCGATCGCCGTCTGCACGTTCCCGTCAACAAACGGGATCGACAGAGCTGGGGAGCCGCTGGTCGCGTCGAGAGTCGCGCCGGAGCCCGTGTCGGGGCCGACCCAGGTGAAAGAACCGCCGATGTACGTGGTCCCGTCGGGCCCGATCGCGGTGGCGATGACGCTGCCGTCGGTGACCCAGACCTGCTGGTCGGGCGTGGGGCTGGGCGTGCCTTCGGCCAGTGCCGTGACCGGAGCGGCCAGGAGCAAAGCGAGGCTACAGACGAAGAGGACGCAGACATTCGCAGACGGCCACACGAAGCGCTTCACCGGATATCTCCCCCGTTGCTATCCGATCGCCGCTTGCTGCGGCTCGTCAATGACGCAGCGAGCGCGTAGCTTCGGGACGGCTCCCAGCGGGCCCCGAGGCGGTGACAGGCGGTACGCCTTCGGCCACCCTAGCACCGGCCTCAAGGGGTGAACAGCACGGGGGGCGGCGCTGACTTCTTCGCCAGCGCCGCCCCCTTTGCTGTTCTCGCGAAGGACGCGGAGACCTAGAAGCGCCCCGACGCGACCAGCACGCCCGCGCTGGTCCTGATCTTGACAGCCTTGTCCAAAACCGACCTGGGCACACTCTGGCCCGCCTGGGTGCTCTTCACCAGCCGTGCGCGCCCCAGGGCGCTGACCCTCATGTGGCCTACGAGCGTGCCGCCGATGCGGACGGCAAGGCGCTTGCCCGCCAGCCTGGTGGCGTCCTCGATCTGCACTTCGAGCTCGCGCTCGCCTTCCTTGGACTTCCATTTCGCCTCGCCGTTGACGGCCGGGTAGGCGGTCGAACCCTTGAGGATCGCCCTGTGGATGACTGCGGTCGACTTGGCGTCGGCGACCTGCGCGACGGTGGCCGTGTAGAGCAGCGCTGAGAAGAGCAGGAATGCGGCGAAGACGCCGATGGTGATCCTGCGGTGGGTGGTGGTCGTGGAGGTAGCCATCTCATGTCTCCTCTTCTCGGGTCGCCCGGCTGGCCGGGTCGCCGATGGACTTGCTGTCGAACAGGCATATGTCCAGCCAAGGTAAGGAGAGCGTGAGAGATGTCTAAGAAGGCTCTTATGCAGGGAGCGTGACGGTGAAGATGGACCCCTGGTCGACCCGGCTTCGAGCGCTCAAGCTGCCGCCGTGCGCCCGAGCTATCTCATTCGCGAGTGCCAGTCCAAGGCCATGTCCGCCGCTGTCCCGATCGCGGGACTCCTCCACGCGATAGAAGCGGTCGAAGACGCTTTCAAGGTGCTCCGGGGCGATCCCCGCGCCCGTGTCGGTCACCTGGATCTCGATCAGGGCTCCCTTCCGCTTGCCGCTAACGCCGATGCGTCCACCGTCCCCCGTGAACTTCACTGCGTTGTCGAGGAGGTTGAGGAAGAGGCGGACGAGTTGATCGGGGTCCCCGCGCAGGCTGAGATCCCGCTCTACGTCCTCGACCAGGCTCTGGCCTCGGGCCTCGGCAAGGGGCCGGACCTGCCGGCCCACCAACGCAAGCAAGGCGCTCAGGTCGACCTGCTCCACCCGCGGTGTCATGGCGCCGCGATCGAAGCGCGCAAGCATGAGCAGGTCCTCAGATAGCCGGGTGAGCCGGGCGACCTCGGTCTCCAGGCCCTTGAGCGTGTCCTCATACTCCGCGCGACTGCGCGGCCGGTTGAGGGTCACCTCGATGCGGCCCCGAAGAGCAGTGAGGGGTGTGCGCAACTCATGGGACACGTCGGACACGAAACGCCGCTCGCGCTGGAAGGCCTGCTCGAGCCGCTCGAGCATGCGGTCAAAGGCGGCCGCCAGCCGGCCGAGCTCCTCAGAGCTCTGCGGGCCCATGCGGCCGCTCAAGTCGCTGCTCGTGATCTGTTCAGCCGCCGTGGCCATGTGGTCGATGGGGGCGAGCGCCCGTCCGGCGAGGAAGGCGCCGCCGACCCCGGCGAACACCAGCATGAGGGGCAGTCCGAGGAGAAGCTGTCGGCGCAGACGCGCGAGGGCTGCCTCAGTCGCAGCCAGAGAGCGTCCCGTCTGCAACCACGCAGGCTCTCCTGACGGCAGCTTCACCGCCTGCGTGTACACGCGCCAAGGGGCGCGAGCCCCCGGTGCCGGCACGGTCCCATAACCCGCCTGGGGCTGCGATCTGGCACTCGGCCGGCCAAACGCTCCCGCACCACCGAGTACCTGGCCTTCTGCGCTGAGCACGCGGATCATGGACTCGCTCGAGGCCTCATCGGTCGCCGGCTGAGGACCATTCGCAAGGAAGTCGCCGACGCTGGTCTTCGCCTCGGTCGCCGCCGTCTCGCGGATGCCGCGGTCCACCTGGTCCATCAAGGAGGTCTGGAGGCCCAGGTAGAACAGCACGGCGATGACGCCGGTGCTGAGCGCCAGCACGGCGACGTACCAGAGCGTGAGACGCAGTCGCAGCGTCCTGCGGCCGGGAAGCATCCGCAGGCGTCTCGAGGTGCGCACGGGCGAGGCAGCGGGCTCCCGTCGGGAGTCGGTGCCGAGCTCCACTAGCCTGCCTCACCGACCAGCATGTAGCCGACGCCGCGGATCGTCATGATCGCCGGACCCGCGCTGGCGACGGCCAGCTTGCGACGAAGGTATCCGACATAGACGTCGACGACGTTCGACTCGTTCTCGAAGTCGAGGCCCCAGACTCCCTCCCCGATCTGGGTGCGCGTGAGGACCTGACCTGGATGGCGCAGCAGGTAGTCGAGCAGAGCGAACTCCCGCGAGCTGAGACGGAGCGTGTGGCTTTCGAGGCGGGCTGTGCGCCGACGCGTGTCGAGCTCGAGCCCGCCGAGCCGCAGGGTGTCGTCGCCCTGCAGAGGCGGGCGCCGGAGAAGGGCGCGGGTGCGGGCAAGCAGCTCCGAGAAGGCGAAGGGCTTCGTGAGGTAGTCATCCGCTCCGGCGTCCAGCCCGGCGACCTTGTCATCGATCTCGTCCCGCGCGGTGAGCAGGAGGACGGGGGTCGCTACGCCTCCGGAGCGCACGCGGCGCAAGACCTCGAGGCCGTTCATCCGGGGAAGCATGATGTCCAGGATGATGACGTCGAACTCGGCTGTCAGGGCACGCTGCAGGCCGCGCTGACCATCGCCCTCGACGGTGACTACGAAGCCTGCCTCAGTAAGGCCCTGCCGAATGAATCCGGAGATGCTGCGTTCGTCCTCCACGACCAGCACGCGCAAGCGATTCCTCCCGGATGACCTACTGGATGCCGAGCTCGCCTGCAGTCTATCCACGACGACGAAAGCCGACTCAACGGCAGGGCCAACGGCGAGCGCCGTGCGACAGCGGTCGCTGCCCACGCCCGGGCGTCGCAATGTAGCGACGGACGGCGACGACCGCCCAGATGGCTTCGACGACGCCGAAAGGCCAGGCCGGGCGGGCGGCTAGTCCATCACCGCTTCAAGTCCCGGTCGTTGACGCGCACCTCAGATGCGGCGATGAGCTTCAACGGCGCAGCGAGGCGGGGAAACGCCGACCAATTCCCCTGGAGTCTGTGGAGCTCGCAGTCCCGGATCGCGCTCTTCATGTGCTCTTCGTGCAGGGCGGGTGCAGCGTCAGGAAAGAGGATCCTGAGACGCGCGAGGCGCCACGGGTAGTCCATGTACTGTGGCGGCTGCAGGCTGTTGGCTTCTTCAACCACGCGCTCGACCATGTAGTCGTCGAGATCGATCTCGCCCGCCATCTCCGGGAACAGAACGAGCAGCTCGACCGCCCGCTCGAGGAACGCGGCCGGCCCGTCCCACACGCTCGGTACTACCCAGTTCATCGCGTGGAACGCCTGCTCGTCCAGGCCGAGCCGGGGGGCTCTCTCAGGGAAGAGCATCTTGAGCGTGTAGGCAGTGTGCGAGACGGTCGGCCAGTCCTTGCTCTCCAGGCCCGCGCTCAGCCCGCCGAAGAGCGCTCCCCACAGATCCTCCCGGAGCCCCAGATCCCCATCGGGGTAGAGCACTCGCATGTTCAGCGCCAAGGACGAGGACATGCCCCATCTGCCCGCCTCGATCTTGGTGGAGATATCCAACTGCTGGTACGTGGCCAGCGCGGCTCTCATGCCGCCCAACTGCTCCTCGCCAATGGCGGCCAACATCTCGCGGATCGCAGCCCTGGAATCGTCCACTACCCCTCCCCGGTGAGCCTGCGCCGGCAGCATAGCACCCACTGAAGCTGCTCTGGACCCGCCTCACCACGCCGGGCTCAGGTCCCGGCAGGGCCCTCCGCGGCGGCGAGGCTCGGCTCCGGGCTCCGAAGCGCTGTTGTCGCCTCGCGGCTGCGCGCGACGAAGTCGGCGAGCGTCATGTCCTGCACGCTGAGCGCCGCGAGCCCGGCCACGATCCCCACGACGAGCTGCAAAGCCTGCAGGCCGAGGGCGTAGGCCAGGGCGGGGCCGGGCGCGACGCCGTACGTCGCCAGCGCCGCCACCGCCGCCACCTGGAAGGTGCCGACGTTTCCCGGTGTAGCCGGGATCAGCCCGATCAGGTTCGTGAGCACGATGACGAGGGCGGCCCCGCGAAGGCCGGCCGCGCCCAGATGGAACGCCTCGAGCATGGTGAAGGCGGCGGCGAGCTGGGCGATCCAGGCCAGGATCTGCGTCCCTGAGACCCCAAGGGCCGCCAGCGGCCGGCTCCAGATGCGCTGGCTCTCGATGAGCTGCGGCACCCAGCGGCCCATGCGCCTGGCCCTCGGCCCGCCGCGTACGAGCGTCTCAGCGACCTTGTCCCGGCGAACGTTGAGCGCGATGCCTCCGACGACCGGCACGGCGATGAGCGCCCCGCTCACCATCAGCACGTGGACGGCCCAGGCGGGCGCGGACAGGGTCGACAGAAAGAGAAGCGCCATGGCGAGGAACGTGGCGACGGCGAACATCCTCTCGGTGAGCGTGACTCCGAGGGCCGTGGGGAACGGCATCTGAGCCCGCCTGCGATGCATGAGTACGTACAGCACGTAAGGGGAGAGCACGGTCCCGACGCGTACCGGGATCAGCACGTTGGCCAGCAGTCCTATGCTCGTCGCCGAGAACGCCTCGCCGAAGCGGGCGCGCACGCCGCCAAGCGCGTTCACGATGATCTCGAGCGCGACGCTGCGCAGCACGAGCGACACCAGCATGAGGGCGAGGGCCGCCGCGGCCCAGCGCCAGTCGGCGTTCGCGAAGGCGCGCACCGTGCGGGCGAGATCTTCTCTCCCGAGGATCGCCGCCGCGAGGAAGACCACGGCCGCCCCCCCGATCCACCAGCGGCGGCCGGGAGACAGGGCGGTTCTGCGGATGAAGCGGGCCAGGGTGCCCGCGTGCCGACTGAGGGTCATGGAGCCGCCCGCGAGGTAGGTCTGCCCGACGCTCTCTGGCGCGCCGCACCGCGGCGGCCGAAGCGTCGGGCCGTCAGCCGAGTATGGGCGCAAGAATAGTGTGCGACAACCCACGAATATGCTCCGAACGTCTTCTAGAGACCCGTCTCCGCGTTCAGCCGCCCCGATCGCACCGCTTTCACGAAGGCCTCGTAGTCCCGCTCGTTCTGGTCTGCGTAGGCGTTGGAGAAGTCGGCGACCGCCCGGTCGAACGAGTCGCCCTTGCCCAGGTATGCGGCGATCGCCATCCGGTCGCCGAGCCGCGCGTGCGCCCGAGCCAGAGTCGCCCCGCACAGGCGGGCGTAGAGGGTCGCCCCGGGCACCCGGAAGGTCTCCACGTCGACGCCGCCCTTCCAATCGTGCAGCTGGCGCACGTAGTAGTCACGCATCTGGCCATCGAGGCCTTCGAAGCGCAGCCAGCCGAGGAAGATATCGCTCGCCGCCTGCATCAGCCGCTGGCCCTCGACGACGCGGCGACCGTGGTTACGGTAGCGGCTCCGGCCCAGGAAGCGCTCCAGTACCGAGGCCTGCGCCTCCTTCGCCTGCAGGAACAGCGGGGCCTGGCGCTGACGCCCGGCGAAGAGAAGGATCCAGGCGCGCGTCCCGACACTGCCTACGCCGACGACCTTGCGCGCCGTGTCGAGGTACTGGTACTGCTCCATCGGATGATGCCGCTGGCCGAGTGTGCGGCGGTAGGTCTGCACCAGAGAGCGCATCCACGCTTCCGTCTCCTCGCGAGTCGTGCCCGGCAGCACGAGGTCGCCGAGTGGCACGACGAGGGGCGGGTCCGCCAGGATGCGGATCTTGCCGTCGACCTCGCCGGCGAGCCTGCGGAACGATCGCTCGTGAACGCGAGTCTTGGCTTTGGCAACGTCCCCGGCTGCCTCCTTGGCTTCTTTCTTGCCGAGGCGACCGGCGCGTACCTCGGTGCCGATCCAACTCATGAGGTCCTCGACCGTGAGACGCGCGTACCAGGCGTCCAGGGCGCGCATCTCTGCCGCCCGGCGCATGGCGTCGCGATACTCACGGAGGCCCGCCGTGACGATGTCGCGCCGGTCGGAGGGAGAGAAGCCGAGGTCGCGACCGGCGACCTCGAAGCTCGCCGCGAGACGCTTCACGTCCCACTCCCACGGGCCGGGAAGCGTCTCGTCGAAGTCGTTGATGTCGAAGAGCATCTGGCGCTCGGGCGAGGCGAAGACGCCGAAGTTCAGCAGGTGCGCGTCGCCGCAGAGTTGGACCTCGAAGCCGGAGTCAGGGGTCCCGGCGAGGTCTGCTGCCATGATCAGGGCCGCGCCGCGGTAGAACGTGGAGGGCGAGGCCAGCATCCGCCCGTGGCGGATGGGCACGAGATCGGCGACCCGGCTCTCCGCCTGCTCTGCGAGCAGCGCCACGGGGTCTGGCCGGTCCGCCGCCGGCTTCCACTCAGCGTGGCTCGACCGCGGTGCGTCCCTTCGAGCCGCCCGGCCCCTCGCAGACCACTCGGCCGCGCTGAGGAACGCGACATCTCCTCCGCCCGCACGACTTCCGATCGGACTCATCAGTGACCCCTCTCACGGCCTGGCAGCGCGCATGAAGCGTACCCGAGAGCGTGTGCCCGCTGAGGGGCGTAGTCAGGCGCCAGCATCGGGTAAGGCATCACGTCCACGGCGTTGGCCTCGATCTGCACGTCACGGCAGCGCAGGCTCGCGATGGCCTTAACAAACGGTCCACGGTGCCCAACGGTGAAGGGGGCTTTCACTGAGGGAGTCACGCTAGTACCGTGCACAGTTGACTCGCCTCTGAAGATGCCTGAACTGCATTACCTATCCCTGTGCCCTGACGTCGCCGGCCTGCCCCTGGCACGCGGCACCGTGCGCGGCTTCCTCAGACAGTGGTCGGTGGACGAGGACAGCAGCCAAGACATCATCGTCTCGCTGCAGGAAGCGCTCAAGAACGCCGTGCGCTTCAGCGGAGTCAAGACGGAGATCGACGTCATCCTGTGCCTCGCAGACGACTCCGTCTGCGTCGTTGTGAAGGACAAGGGCAGGGGCTTCGACCACGAGCTCCTTCCGGGCTCGTGTTGTCAGGAGACGCCCGACCCGCTTTCCCCTTCGGGGCGTGGCCTCTTCCTCATCACCCATCTGATGGACGAGGTCAGGCTCGGCAGCGACGGCGGAGCCGAAGTGCGGATGCTCAAGCGGCTGCCACGCCACTAGTTGACCTGGCCGCGGCCGACACGCCCGGGTCGACTGTGCGAGCCGCACGGTGCTGCCATTCTAAGTAGTTGTCTAGGGTAAGATGCGCTTGGTGCGACTATGTCGCTCATGTGCCCATCGTCGTAGTAGAATCGTCGGTATCGACTCGAGGAGGGGCCAATGCCTGGAGTCCCGACTGAATTCGGCGCGCTTCGTTTCACCCTGGCACAGGTGCTGGAGATCGAGCGTCCCGCCTGGAATGTCGACCCCGAGTTCTTCTACGACGGGATAGACATCCTGCGGCACTCCGCGGGGGTGAGCGTCGTGATTGGCGAGAACGAGGCTCCCCAGGAAGAGTGGCGGCACCGCTCAGGGTGCCCCTGTCGTGCATGCCGCAGTGGATCCATAGACCACAGCTAGGTGCAGTGGCCGTCGCCAGGGCCCGCCCAGGATCACAACTGCCGCCGCGTCGTCAGCGCCTTCATGGATTCCGGACCAGACAGCTCCGCACACAGCCGAGACGAATGGCCCTGCCACATAAGACGCGATCGAGGTGTGGCCTGCGCGTGCGCCACACGCCACATCACGCCTCGCCCGGCCGCCTACAGCAGCTGCAGCGTGTAGACCCCGCTCAGCAGCAACGCATACCCGATGACGGCGTAGTACCAGCGTCCGCCGAGCTTGGGCGTCGCGATCGGAGCCACGTTGAGGGCCGCCAGCAGCATCAGCGCGACGTAGAGCACGACGGCGAAGCTCGTCGTGCCGACGAGCGGCTCGAAGACAAAGAGCAGCGCCAGAACGACGACGTTCGTGTCGAGCGGCAGTCCCCGGTAGGTCGCATCGTCGATGAGCCCGAAGACGTTGAAGTAGCTCAGCCGGATGACACCCGTAGCGAGGATCACGAAGGCTCCGGGGACATACCAGGGGCCAAAGTCCCCGACACTGAGGAGCAGGAGCGCCGGCGCGACGCTGAAGCTGACCACGTCGATCAGTGAGTCGAGCTGTGCCCCGAAGGCCCGCTGATCGGCCGTGCGTCCCTTCAGGCGTCGCGCGATGCGGCCGTCGCTCCAGTCGAGGACGACCGCCCAAAGCAGCGCCGTCAGGGCCGCCGGGTAGACGCCGCGGATCGCGAAATAGAGCCCGAGCAGTGCGGCGAGCAGCCCGGCCAGCGAGCACAGGTTGGGCAGGTCGCGGGCGAAGGAGAGCATGGGTCCGGGACCTGCCGGCGGCCGCGAGGCGCCCGGATCCTTGACGCCATCCCTGCTCACATCGCGGCTCGCGGTCGGGCCGCCGCCGCGCCGAGGGTCCGGCGCCCCGAGCCTCGCGTGACGTGCAGGTGCCGCGGAAACACGAGCTCGGCCGCGTCCAGATCGGCCAGCGTGTCGATTTCGTACCAGCGCTCCGCGGGGAAGATCACGGCCGCCGGGGCCATGCTGCCCTCCGCTGCCATCTCCTCGAAGACGGTCTCGTAGAACGAGCCGGTCTGATCGGCTGCCACGTGAGAGTCGAGCCGTTCGCCGACGTCGCCCCACACGTCGCGCGAGAGGCTGCAGATGTTGACCGCCATGAAGTGGCCAGCGTCGGTGCAGTGCTTACCGTAGACGCCCGGTGGCGGCGGGTAGAAGGCGTCGACGTTGCCGGCGCCGTCGAGCGTGACGGTGGTGCCGCCCATCCACGGCAGTTGCCTCGAGACGGCGATGCGGTCGGGCTGCACCAGCGGCGTCAACAGATGCGCGTCGAAGACGACATCACTCTCCACGAGCAGGAACGGCTCGTCGATCAGGCGTCGCGCCAGCCACAGCGAGTAGATGTTGTTGGTGGTCTCGAACCGGGGGCTGACGATGTATTCCACGGCGATGCCGCCGAAGCTCTCACCGAGATAGTCACGTATCGTCTCGGCCTTGTAGCCGGTGACGATGACGAGGCGTTCGAACCCCTGACCGTCGAGGGCCCGCACGAGGCGCTCGAGGATCGGCACGCCGCTCATGGAGACGAGGCACTTCGGCACCGAGTCGGTGAGCGGTGCCAGGCGGCTACCGAGGCCGGCGGCGAGCAGCAGCGCGGTTCGCACTTGAGGCAAGTCGGGCACCGGGTCGTGGCTCTGCATACGCGCTCCTCGGTTCTCGAAAGCCCGCCGTCCGATCCTTGAAAGGGACACCGGGTCGGTGTCGACGGCGTGCTTGGAGCCGTCAGGAGGACGAATGCGAGTGCGAGCATCGGCCCGACCGTCGCCGGCAAGAGGAGCACAGTCCGCCGCTGCGATGCGATTCTCAAGGGCTGATGCCGGTCGCCCAGGGCGTAGACCCGGTGCACACGACGCGGCGAGATCCGCTCGAGACGCGCCGGCAAGAGGGCAGCGGCTGCTCGGCGGTCGACCCCAGTTTATCTGGTTTGCAGGCGCGCCACTAGGCCACGCGACACGCTCTCTGCGTGATCTGGCCAGCGGACTGCACTGGTGCCGGGCAGCTCGAGCCCCCTGCTCGCCTAGCCGAGGACCTCGAGATCCTCCCATTCGGACTCGGGCACGGTCACGTTCCGGCGTGCGATGTCGCTCCCCCCGCGGATACTCACGACGACTGATGCTTGCTCGCCGGAGTGCCCCTCCACGACGTGCCCCTCCTCGCCCTTGTACCGGACGTGCTTCCCAATCAGATCCTCAAGCCTCACGCATCCTCCCTGGAAGGGACGTCTCCGGGCAGAGCTGCGGTTGCTCCAGCCGGGGCGCCGGTGGGCGAGCTGCCTCGCCGTCCTTACTGCTCGGGGACGGCCGCGCCGCTCAGTTCCAGCACCGGCTTGTAGCCGCGCTCGACGAGCCAGCGGCGGACGCGCGTCTCTAGGTGGTCGCGTACCTCACGGAACGCGGCCAAGCGCTCTTCGTCTCCGCCCTCGGCCCTCGCCGGGTCGGCAAGCGGCCAGTACTCGCGCGTCCCCTTGCCGGGGAACATCGGGCAGTCCTTCTCCTCGCGGTCGCAGACGGTGATCAGGTAATCGAACTGCGCCGTGCCCATGAACTCGGCCAGTCCCTTCGGCCGCTGCGCGCCGAGGTCGAGGCCGCGCTCCGCCATCACCGCGAGCGCGAAGGGGTCGAGGTCACGCGGTACAGACCCGGCGCTATAGGCCTCGAAGGCTTCCCCGGCGAGGGCGCGCAGGAAGGCCTCCGCGATCTGGCTGCGAGTGCTGTTGGCGCTGGAGAGGAAGAGCACCTTCTTGACCACGTCTGCCTCCTGACAGGGGCTCTTGCGTAGATCATCCTACCTGTCCAGGAAGGCAGTCAGCGGTTCGCACCATTGAAGGAGATGCCCAGAGCGCGCGGGCACACCACCGGAAATCGTCCTGAGCATATGAAACGTGGTGCCCCCGGCTGGAATCGAACCAGCGACACCAGGTTTAGGAAAAGCGTCGCTGCCGGCACGGCGATCGCGCGACAGCTCGGTTCCGCCGATCTGCTCATCATGGTCCGCGACGCCTTCGTGCACGCCATGGGCACGGCGTTCCTGGTCTGCGCCGCCACCACGATAGCCGGTGCCGTACTGGCGCTCCTCTTCATGCCGCGCCGCCTCCAGGCGTCGTCCGGTGCCGGCGTCGACGCCCGCGCTCGCGCCGTGGGCGGATCCGAAACGGCCGAGGACACCGGCGGCCCTGGACTCCCTCCCAAGGCCGCACCCGCTGGGGAGTAGAATGCCCGCCATGGCGAAGCTTCCGTCCTCGAGCGACCTGCCGCTCAGCCTGCGCGAGCGCAAGAAGGCCAAGACGCGCGCGGCCATCCAGGAGCATGCCCTGCGGCTCTTCAAGGAACAGGGCTACTCCGGCACCACCGTGGAGCAGATCGCCGCCGCGGCCGAGGTCTCGCCGAGCACCTTCTTCCGCTACTTCCCGACCAAGGAAGACGTGGTCCTCTGGGACGCCACCGACCCGGTGATGCTCGACGAGTTCCGGTCACAGCCGCCGGAGATCGCCCCCGTCGAGGCGATGCGCCGCGCCATGCACGCGGTGTACGACAGATTCACCGACGAGGAGGCCGAACGGGAGGCGGAGCGCCAGCGGCTCGTGCTGGGCGAACCTGAGCTGCGCATGCGCGCCGTTTCGATGTTCGTCGAGACGATCGGCTTCCTGACGAGCCTGATCGCCGAGCGCGTCGGCCGGGCCGCCGACGACCCCGACGTGATCACGTTCGCCGGAGCGTTCATGGGCGCGCTCCTGGGCCAGTACCTCACCTTCGAGGGCGACGACCCGCGGGTGCTGGTCAGACGCATCGACAAGGCGTTCGACCTCCTAGAGCGCGGCCTGCAGCTCTAAGGCCGGCCTTCCTCCGCGCCCCTGGTGCGCCGGTGTCAAGCGTGTATCGAACCTGAGCCAGCAACGCTGTCACGCGCGTCGGCAGAATGTCGGCGACTTTGACGCTTCGGAAGTTCCGTGCGTACGGACGCACCACACGAAATCGCCCTGAGCAGCCGAAAAGTGGTGCCCCCGGCTGGAATCGAACCAGCGACACCAGGTTTAGGAAACACCAGTCAGGCGTGACCAGCGGTACTCAGCGGGACGCAATTGTGCTGCACGGTCCAAGTTTCCGCACGAGCCATGTGCTTGGTGGTGGTTGGGCGTGTTGCGCCGTGGGGAGGCGTCTCGTCGGCATCGCGGCGGCACTAACCGTCCCCTAACCGAGGCGGGGTATACGGCGCCCGAGACCGACTACAAGGAGTGATGATGGGCGTACCACGTGTGCTCTTCCTATGTACCGGCAACACGGCACGAAGCCAGATGGCGGAGGCCTTCCTGCGCGTGCTCGCGGGCGACCGCTACGAGGCCTACAGCGCCGGCCTTGAGGCCAGCGGACTCCACCCGATGGCCGTGGATGTCATGGCGGAGCGTGGCATCGACATCAGCGAGCAACGTTCGAAGCGACTCGACGAGTTCCTCGGCAAGGTTCACTTCGGCTACCTCATCACCGTGTGTGACCGCGCCGAGCGCGAGTGCCCCATCTTCCCCGGCATGGGAACCCGTCTCCACTGGTCGTTCCCCGATCCTGCCGAGGCTGAGGGCAGCGAAGAGGAGCGGCTCGAGGTCTTTCGAGAGGTCAGGGACGGAATCGAGGCGCAGATCCGCATCTGGCTCGTGGAGGAAGAGACAGAACACCGGGCTGCAGCCGCACATCGGTAGGACCGGCAGGCGCATGCCGAGCCACGGCTTAGAGCGCGCTGCGATGCCCGCCCACAGCGCCACTACCGCCCCGATGCTCATCCAGGCGAGCGTCGGCGCCTCAGCTGCTGCGAGCTGGACGGATCGATCGCCCGGCTTGTCCGGCCATGGTGCTCATCTCGCAACGAGCATACCCGGCGACAACTGAGGGCCGGCGGTCAGCCGGCCCTCAGGGTCGTCACATTCTTGTGTGCGGAAGGCTCACCAGCCCCAGCCGCCCCACATGCCGCCGAGGCCCATCCAGCCGCCGGCGCCGTAGCGCATGCGCGTGGTGGTCACCGACAGGTGATGGTGCGCGTAGAAGGACTTCACCTGTGCGCGGTGATGGGCGCGGAGGGTCGAGAGCGCGGTCTGAGCAGCCGTGCCCGACGGGTTCGAGCCGTACTGCTGCCACCAGGCGTTCATGTGGTTGACCATCCTCGTGCGCATGGTCATCCAGCCACCGAAGGCGCCGGGATGCCGAGTCATCCAGGCGGCGCCGTAGCCGGTGCCCCACATGTGACTGGCATCCCAGTCCCAGCCGCCCATCATGCCGCCGCCCATGCTCCAGCCGCCCCACATGCCTTCATCGGGGCAGGTCCAGGTGGCGCCGCCCGCGTAGGTCTCGTAGAACGCCTTCATGTCTGTCCAGAAGCTCGTCCAGAGGTCGTGCAGGGCCTGCTGGGCCGCGGCGCTCGTGAGGTCGCCCTTGTAGGTGTCGTACCAGGTCTGCAGGGCCTGCTGGTGAGCGGTGCGGAGGGAAAGCCAGGCTTCAAGGGCGTCGGGGTTGCTCGTGAGCCACTTGCCTCCGAAGCCGGTGCCCCACATGCCGGTGCCGCCCCAGGTGCCGCTGCCGTCCCACATGCCGCCGCCGCACCAGCCGCCGCACCACGTGTCGCCGCCCATCATGGTGCTTGGTCCTTGGGTGCCGGCGGCTGATGCCACCGGAGCCAGCACCGCAGCGAGCAGCGCAAATGCGAGTCCCAGCAGGACGAGAGTCTTCAGCTGCCTGATCCTCATCGGTGATCCTTCCTGTCGATACTTTTCGAATGTGCCTGAAGTCATGATGCGTCACCAGCCGGAGCCGCCGCCGCCCGAGCCGCCGCCCCAGCTGCCGCCGCCGGAACTCGCCGCCCCAGGAGCCGCCGGAGGAGCCGCCACCAGCTGCGGCCAGAAGAGCCGCCGGAAGAGCCGCCCGACCAGCTGCCGCTGTTCTTGGACGAGCCGCCCGACCAGTCATCTACCCGAGTCCGACCAGTTCGACGAGTTCCTGGCAGAGGACCAGTCCGAGCTGTACGAGTCGCTCGTCGACATCGTCCAGCTGCCGCCGCTCCAACTGCCGCCGCTGGCCATCTGCGAACCGCCGCTCGACCAGGTGGAGCCGTTGCTCATCTGCCACGACCAGCCCCCGCCGCTGTTCCAACTCCAGTGGCCGGAGTTCCAGTCCATCGGCCAGCCGTGCCGCATCCAGTTCGAGTAGAGGCTCCAGCGGGCCCACTGCTTGCTCCACGTCGCAGAGCGAGGCTGCCATGCGTGGGCGCAGCGAACCCGACGATCTGTGGGCGTGCGCCTGCTGCACGTCGCGCACCGCGACGGTACCGCCGACGGCGCCGCCGACAATGACCGTCGCGGCGGCGGCGGTGATCGCCGCCTTGGTAGTGAGCGCGGCGCCGAGCTTGGCGAGCAGACCGGCGCCGTGCGGGACGTTCAGCGCGGGCCCGGGGTGGGGCACTGCGTGGGGCGCCACGTGAGGCGCTGAGTGCGGTGCAACGTGAGGCGCTGCGTGGCCCCCGTGAGGCGCCGCCGTCCCGAGGTGCGGCAGCGGCGGCATGGCGTGCAGCACGGCCGGCACCGTGAGCGGGGCCAGGACCAGGCCGAGACTGGCCGGTGCGGGCACGTCGCCGGCGAGCTTCGCGAACACCGTCTTGAACGAGGCCCGGGCGCGATGCACGAGCACGTCGGCGTTCGGGCGTGAGATCTCCATCACGTCGGCGATCTCCTCGGGTGGCAGGCCATGGAGGTCCTTGAGCACGAGGGCGGTGCGGTAACGTTCGTTGAGCTGCCCGAGGCTCTCCTCGACCAGGGCCACGGTCTGCGACTGCTCGAAGGTGTCGACGCGCGCCGGCATCTCGTCGAGCACCTCGGCGCCTCCACCGCCGAGACCCTTGCGCGAGCGCAGCTGGCTGAGGCAGGCGTTGGTGGCGACGCGGTAGAGCCACGGGCGCAGCTTGAGACGCTCCCCTGTCTGCCGCGGGGAGATCGCTGAAGGCGGTGATGAAGACGTCTTGGGTCAAGTCCTTGGCCTCCTCGCGATCGCCGAGGATGCGAGCGCAGAGGTTGTAGATCGGGGCGTGGTAGTCGGCGTAGAGGTGCTCGAAGGCGTCGCGGCGGCCGGCGCGCAGGTCAGTCGACCAGCACGGCGTCCGTCTCGGGAGCGCTCATCACTCCGTCATCTCCTTCGGATCTTGCCTGCGCCTTCATGCCGTCATCCGATCATCATCCGCTGTGAACGCCGCGAAGGGCGCCGGCACTACGGCCGACGCCCCTTGGCGTGGCCCTCTCTTACCAGCAACCGCCGCCCCAGCCGCCGGAGTGCGAGCTGCCGCCCCAGGAGCCGGAGCGCGATCCGCTGCCGTAGTTGTTGCAGCGGTAGCCGTTCCAGGAGCCGCTGCGCTGCGAGTAGGTGCTGCCGCTGCGGCTGTAGGCTGCCGGTCGTGTTGCGATAGGTGCCCGAGTGGCTGGTCGCCTGGCGCTGGTTGTGGTTGCTGCCCTGCTGCCTGACGACCCTCGTGCCCTGCTGGCCCTGAAGCATCTTGGCGAGCTGCTTCGGGGTGAGCTTGATCACGTAGGTCGACTTGGTCTTCGCGGCGTGAGCTGGTCGCCGCCTTGGCGGGCGACTGGCCGAGGTGCAGGCCGCCGAAGGCGGCCGACGGTGCCGACCACGGCGATCACCGCGGTGGCGGCGATGGTCTTGAGCGTTGTCATCAGTGGTACCTCCCTGGTCCCATTCGTTGCTTTCATCTCTTGAAACGCAGGAAGGCGCCGTTTCTTACAGTGGCCGACGGAACGACTCCTCAGCCGATGTGCCCTGCGCTGCCCAACCTCGCCATGAAGGGCACCGTCTATCGAGTGTGGGAGCACGCGAAACATGGGTACAGTGTCCACTCTGGAGCCACCCGAGAGTCAACCCGAAGCGTTGGAGAGGAAGATGGCCGAGCGTCTGCGGATCGGCGAGCTGGCTCGTCGCGCCCACTGCCAGATCGACACCATCCGCTACTACGAGAGCCAGGGCCTGCTGCCCGAGCCCGAACGCAGCCCGGGCAACTTCCGCCTCTACGACGAGGCTGCCGTCGAGCGCGTGCGCTTCATCCGCTACTGCCGCTCACTCGACATGACGCTGGCCGAGATCCGCCTTTTGCTGACCCTGCGTGACCACCCCGAGGAGGAGTGTGGCCCGGTGGTCGCCCTCCTGGAGAAGCACGTCGAGCTCGTCGCCCAGCGCATCTCTGAGCTGCAGAGCCTGGAGCGGTCGCTGCGCGACCTGCGGACCTGCTGCGGGCCGGGGAACGTGTCACGGGACTGCGGCATCCTTCAGGAGTTGGCTCACGGCGCGGAGGAGCCGCCGGCAGCATCTCAGGCCCGGAACGAATTGAGCGAGGAGTCAGACTCGGGCCGCTAGCCAGGCACGGCGACGATCACGTCTGCTCATGCCAACGTTCGGGCGCCGCAAGTCTTGATGACACGTCGGGTCCGCGAGATGGGTCGAGGGTGCTGCTGCTTCTAGGCGCGGGCCGCTACTGACCGTCCAAGGCCCGTCTGAAGCGCCAGCCCTCACGCTCCTGTCCAGCCTTCTCCAGCACCTCGCCAGCCGAGACTACGAGCCTGCGCAGCCGCTCGATCTCCGCGCGCAGCTGAGCGACCTCCTCCTCGTGCCCGGCCCAGTAGCGGGCGAGGGCGAAGCCAGGCGTCTTCTCGCGCAGGTAGTCGTGCTAGAAGCGCTCGCCCGGCTCGTAGCCCTTGGCCTGGAACTCGTTCTCCTCGTCCTCGATGTACATGAGCACGATCTCGGGCTCGGCGCTCGCGTAGGCGTGGGCGAGCTTCTCCGCCACCTCGACGGGCAGGTGCATCTCGCCGAAGCGGTCGACGTAGGCGGCCTCGTGTAGGTCCTCGAGGTTCTGCGGAAGGCCGGCGAGGCGGGCGATCTCGCGCAGCTCGACCGCCTCCATGTGCACGGTGCCGTCGTCGTCGGCGCTGGCGTCGCTATAGCCGGTCGCCGCCATCACCGTCGCGATCGCACCGGCGAGCGCCTGGTTCGGCTGCTGCCGCGCCTCGTCGAAGCGCTGCGCACGCTCCTCGTCTTTGAGGAACGCCTGGCGCTCACCCCAGGGCACGAGCAGCTGGCGCGTCTTGACGTACTCCTCGAGGCCGGCGTGCGGCTCCGAGAGGTGGCGCACCTTGACCTGCCCGCCGCGGCCAGTCGTCTCCAGCACCTGCACCTGGATGAGCGGCTCGCCGGCGGAGACCTTCTCGCGCATCGCGTACTTGTGGCCACCTCGATCTGGCTCGTCTGCATCGCTCATCGCCTCCCGCGACCTGGCCTATACTGCCCTCGCTGATGGCCGGTGAGCTCATCATCTACGACCGCAACGTTCTCTACGAGGAGGTCTGGGCGGAGCCGATGCGCGACGTGGCGGCAGCGCTACGGCGTCTCCGACGTCGCGCTCGCCAAGACGCTGCCGCCGCCTCGGCGTGCCCGTCCCCGGCCGCGGCTACTGGGCGAAGCGTCAGCCGCGGGCAAGGCGCCGACCGGCCGCCGCTACCAGAGCTCGCTGCCGGGCGCACGCGACCGCATCGTTGTGAGGCGGCGCGAGCCGGCGCCGCGCGCCGGAGCCGCTCGCCGGCCTCGACGGTGCCGCGCCGCTCGACCTGACCACGCCGATCGTCGTGCCGAGACGCTCGAGCGCCCGCACAAGCTAGTCGTCCTCTCGGCGCGCTACCTCCAGAAGGCTCACCCCGTGCATGGCGTCGTCTCGGCGCCGATGCGCTCCTGCCTCGACATCGCAGTCTCGCCGGACTCTCTCGACCGCGCCCTGCGCATCTTCGACGCGCTCCTCAAGGCGCTGGAGGCGGCCGGCCTCACGGTCGAGGTCACGCCTGTCGGCGAGGCGCCGCCGGCACCGCGCCCCACGTACTACGGCTCCCAGCTCCGAGGTGGAGCCGCGACCGGCGAGGCGTGTCACCCGCGTGCTCTGCGACGAGGAGTGGATCGAGTTCTGGCCTGACCGAGACGGTGCGGCGCATCGAGACGGTGACCGGCCCCGGCAGAGGGCTCTCGCTCGCCGGGAGCTGCCGCCTACGACTACGAGCCCACCGGCGAGCTCGCGCTGCGCCTCACCAACGTGACGGCGCCCGGGGTGCGCACCAAGTGGCAGGAGACGAAGCAACAGCGCCTCGAGGAGATGCTGGCCGAGTTCGTCGCCTACCTACCGACGGCTGCGCTCTCCTTCAAGCTCGAGCGCGAGGCCGAGGAGCGGCGCGCCATCGCGGCGCGTGAGGCGAGCTGCGACGCTACGAAGAACAGCTGCGCCGGTGGGAGGAAGAGGAACGCCGGCGCGAGGAGGAGAAGCGCGAGGAGGCGCTCGAGGCCGAGGTCGCCCGCTGGCGGCGGGCCCAGGACATCCGCGACTACGTGCGCGCCGCTCTTGTCGCTCTGGACGGATCGCGGCCTGACCGACGGACGACGAGCTAGCAGAGCGGACGCGCCTGCGCTGGGCGCTCGAATACGCTGACCGCATCGACCCGCTCAAGGGCTGAGCCGCCTCAAGGACGTCGAACAAGGAGAGGGCGTCTCGCCCCTTCACCGTGAGGGACGAGATGACGTCCGGCTCATGCGTTAGCGTGTCGGGAGACTGGGGGGAGAAGCGTGGCAACGAATAGGTCGTGCCCGAAGGGCGAGTTCAACTGGTCGAAGTACAACAAACCGCTTCGTAGGCTGACGGCAGCGCAGGAGGCTGCGCTCCTGCGGGGTCACCTGCGCCCCGTCCTCGACTACGTGCATGCCGAGCCCGAAGTACGCTTCGATGTCCGCCCCGGGGCAGCCAATATCTACTACGACGGCGGCAGCCTGTTGCAGCTTGCAGGCGGCACGCATCGCCCCTTCAGGGGCGTCTTTAGCCTCGGCTACATCGGTGAGAAGGGCAACGACGTCTGCGAGCTCGACGACCTTGCCACCGTTGAGCGCGTGGTCGAGGGCTTCGCCCAGCGTCGCAGCCAGATGCGAGAGCACGACGGCGAGGGATACAAGCGTGCCGAGCGGCGCATCCAGCAGTGCATCGCTCGCGCCAACGGAGCGCGGTCGCTGGCCGCTGCCGGCGACTTCGTGATCATCGACATCGAGTACGACAACGCCCGGCGGAAGTTCGATCTCGTCGGCTTCGATCGCGCCGGCTTGCCGCGGCCGCGACTCATCTACTGCGAGCTCAAGTGTCGAGGCGCCGCCCTGAACGGCAAGTCTGGCCTCCAGGAGCACGGCATCGACTACGGTGAGCTTCGTCTGCGCCGAGGGTGGACTCCACGTCGAGCGGTCGAAGCAAGAGCTTGCCGACATGGTCGAGCAGAAGCAGAGGCTGGGCCTGCTCTCCGCGGACCTGGTCTTTGAGGGGTTCGCTGCCGAGCCGCCTGAGTTCCTGGTTGCCTTCGCTGACTATGACGTCTCTCTGGCCCAGCTGCAGACGCCACTTGAGCGGCTCCGCACGGAGGTGCGAGAGGCGACTCGGTGGCCTTGAGCTGCTCAAGTTCGCTGACTTCCCAGAGGTCGACGACGGGAGCACTGAACTGCTGCGTCTGCGCCGCGAGATGATCATGGACTCGGATCAGTTCGACGCGTACAGAGCACGGGCGCGCTAGCTTGCGCTACACGATCCACCGCGGTCAGCATGAGATCGGCGGCATGTGCATCGAGGTCGCCGCCGATGACGGCACGCGGGTTCTGCTGGACCTGGGCATGCCACTCACAGCGCCGGACGGAGGTGATTTCCCGTGGGGCACTCCGCAGCGCTCCACTGCCGAGCTCCTGGCGGAGGGAATCCTGCGAAACGTTCCCGGGGTGTTCCCAAACGACCCGTCGGCACCAAGCGTCGCGGCGATCATCCTCACGCACTCGCACCTCGACCACTTCGGGCTGGCCCATCACGCCCATCCGGCTATCCCTGTGTACGGAAGCGCCGGGACCATCGCGATTCTGGAGGTAGGGCGTGTCTTCTTCCCGGACGCCGCTCTGCCGCGTGACCTGCGCTGCCTCCCAGCAGATGAGACGCTGCGCTTCGGCGCGCTGTCAGTGACGGCCATCCCTGTCGACCACGCGGCCCCAGACTCGCGCGCGCTACTCGTGGAGGCGGACGGACAGTTGCTCCTGTATACGGGTGATCTCCGGGCCCATGGACGCACCGGCTTCCGCTTCGCAAGCATGCTGCACGACAAGCGCCTGCAGGGCATCGACTGGCTCCTTGTCGAAGGCACGACACTGGGCTCCTCCGGAGAGACACATGGCCTGAGAAGCGAAGCCGACGTCGAGGAACGCCTCATGGAGCTGGCGCAAGGCGATCAGGAGCAGCTCATCGCGGTGGCCGCTTCAGGGCAGAACCTGGACCGACTCGTCTCCTGCTTTCGCGCCGCGAAGCGCAGCGACCGTCTGCTCGTCATCGACCCCTATCAGGCCTACGTGCTGATGCAGCTCGCGGAGCTCTCGCCGAACATCCCGCAGGTCGGCTGGCGAGAGGTGCGGGTGAGCTTCTCGCCGCATCAAGTCGACCGCCTCAAGACCGCCGGACTCATGGCCCTGGCACGCGAGATGAGCGCTAAGGCTCGAGTCTCCAGCGATGAGCTCGCCGAAGACCCGGGACGCTACCTCTTTTGCATGAGGGCGAGCTACGGAGTGACAAAGCTGCTCGACAAGATCGGAGCGGACCATGTCGTCCTCGTTTGGTCAATGTGGCGCGGCTACTGGGAGCGCGACAACTGTGCGATGCGTCAGTGGGCGAAGCGGCATCAGGAGACGGCATTCTTCGTGCATAGTGGCGGACACGCGTGGCCTGAGGATCTGCGAAGGCTCACGGACGCGATCGCGGCACGAGAGGTCGTGTGGGTACACACTGACAGCTCAGAGCCAGGACTCACAATCTAACTTGCTGAGTCGTGCCGGATGTGTGGTGCACAGGTCTTGATGACGTGGAGAGCGCCAAGAACTGTCCTCTGTGCAGGCTGTCTGCGACGGCTGCCGACGCCAAGCCGACGTATGACGGCTGCGAAGTGGTGCACCGGGGTCGCGAGCGACGCGGATGATCCTTAGTCTGTGCTAAAGCGGGCGCCCAAGCACAGGACCGGCCAAGTCGACGCCGCGTAGTGCCCCAGCCCTTGTCTTGCGGTCCCCGGCCTCTTGGAGCAGGTCGTCTATCTCGCGCTCGACGCGCTGCAGGAAGGCATAGGTTGCGAACTCGGTCTCGAACTTGGTGAGCCCCGCGTCGAGCCCTGGGCGCGGCCGTCGCGGGATGCTGATGGGTTCGCTCCTCCACTCCTCCGGGGCCCCGCAACCATCGGGGAAGGCGAAGGCCGGCCAGCGCACCGGTCGCAAGACGAAGAAGCGAAAGAACGCGGCAGAGGCCGTCTCGTGGCACGGCATCACGTCCACGGCGTTGGCCTCGATCTGCACGTCACGGTAGCGCAGGCTCGCGATGGCCTCCACCTTGGCGAGCTTTGCGGCCACCTGCAGCGCGTTCGCGCACACGTGCTCGCTGAGGCGCCAGCGTCCCTTGTCGGAGGGCCAGTGCATAAGCTAGGCCGAACGATCGCTTGTCGCCGCTTCATGGAGCTCCACGAGCCCCAATGAGGTCGGGAACCACTCGCCGCCCACGGGCAGTGCCGAGGGGTCTGCGAGGAGGGTCGTGCGCCCCGTGAAGGCGTCCACCCGCAGGCCGCAGTCGCCATGCCACAGGTAGCGGGCGCCGTCGGGACCGACGCAGCGGGCCTCGAAGCCCTTCGAAAGGACGTCTGCAAGCGTGCAGCTCAGGCCCGCCACTGGTCTTGCCTCCCTCTCGTTCTGCGCGCGCCGGCGGCACACTCCCAAGTCTGCTTCGGCAGCGATGCCTCCGAATAAGATAGGACATCCGCCTAGCGCCTCTTGGTCCCACTATCAATTTCGGATACTGTCTAGTTGCGGGCGCCTCGGCCCAGGCGTCCGGGCTGGTTCGGGCAAGTTCCCCCCCGCCAGCCGAAAGCGCCGGCCGGGGTGCTTTCCCGCTTCCTCGGCCGGCGCGCCCTTGCGCCAGGGCTTAACCGATCTTCCAGCCCAGCGGCCCCACGCTGCAGTCGCCAGAGCAGGCCCGGATTGGCCTGAACGCGCAGCGCGAGAGCGGAATCGCCAAGCAGACTCGCGTCGAGAGTCCCCGCTTCAAGGGCGCGCAGGAACTGTCGCTGCGCAGGCTGCAGCGCCAGCACCCGGCGCAGCAACTCCTGCGCACGTCGCTGTGCGACACCAAGGTCCGCCTCTTGGCCACGCCGCGCCAAAGCCACAACCTGGGCGCGCCAGTCCACGAGCCGCACCCGCGCCCCACAGTCCCACGAGTACTGCTCGGGCGACGGCGGCGGGTAGGCAGCACCGCGAACGACGAGCGTCTTGCGCACGACCTCGAGGTCGAGCTCAGGAAGGTCTGCCAGTTGACCGACGTCAAAGAGGTCACGGGCGAGACCGCGTCGCGCCAAGGCGATGATCTTGCTGGCCGCGAGCTCATGGAGCGCGAACGTCTGGGTGGACGGCGCAGCCAGATCGTCACCGAACGGGTGCCGCAGCGGCAGGTGCACCGGCTCAAGAACCGGCACGCGATCGAGGAAGTTGAGATCGAGCTTGAGCGCGTCGCTCCTACCGGCCGTGTTGTCATAGCGCAGGATGAGATGCGTCATCGCGTAGCTCTGCCGGGAGTGTTCCACACGGTAGCCAGCTCGACGGGCGAGCTCTTCCATCTCTGTGAGCAATGCCGGCCGTCGCCGCGTCGCTTCTTCTGCGTCGGCTGACCCGACGTAGTCGAGGTCGAGGTCGACCGAGAGCCGCGGTGCCTCGAGGTGCAGAAGGTTGAGCGCGGTGCCACCGCGCAGAAGGAGCTCGTCGGGCACACGGGCGATGATCTCAACGAGGAGGGCAGCCAGGCGGTAGACGCGCTCTAGAGACGCGACCGGGTAGTCGCTCGCGCTGGCGACGCGCTCGTAGTAGCGCCGCGATGGATACGAGCTCACGCGCTCGCAGAGGCGAGATGGGGCGGCACGATCAGGTTCCAGCGAGAGACGAGACGCCCGCCGGGTCGGCGATCTGCCAGATAGACGCGGTGGGACGGGCGTCGCTCAAGCAGGGCACGGATCAGCGGCGTCTTGGGCCCATGCACTCCCGAGAGCTCGAGCAGGTAGCCGAGACGCGCTGCGGTGGTCACCTCACCGTAGCGATCGACCCAGTGCAGCACCTTCTCGTGATCGAGCACCGGCAGCATGTCGATGGCGCGCGCGAGCTCCTCGACGCCGCCCGCGTTGGCCGGGACGCGGACACAGTCGACGAGGGTGCGTTCTGGCCTCGTCGTCCAGACGAACTCAGATCCCACGGTACGCGGACGAGATCGTCACTGATCCACGGTCGCGCCCAGCGGTAGCGTGTGCCGCGAAACTCGAAGCTGGTGAAGCGATGCGCGCTTGAGACGAGCACCTCACTGCGCTCCGCCGGTCCAGCACCGTGGAGAGCGAGCGCCGAGCCGTAGACGAAGGCGTAGGGGCGCGCGATCCGGGCCGCCAATCGGTAGGGATCTGGCACGGCGCCGCTGCGCACCCAGAGACCTCGCCGCACGCGCTCGAAGTCGCCTGCGGCGCTGAGGTAGATCAGGGCGCGAGACGCAAGTGCTGTGGTCGTCTCGGCAGTCTCGGCGGCCTCAGACAGCGACAGTGGTTCGCCGGGAAGCACTGTTGTTCGGAGCACAGTGGCGGGCTGGTGAGTTGCCATTGCGAACCGCAACCTCCTCAAATGACGCTGTTACGGTACTCGATAGCAACCATCCCCGCAAGGAGGACCCGCCAGAGGGCGCCTGCCGCCCATATGGCGGTTAGGGTTCTAGCGCCGTGCGTGTGACTTCTGAGCCACGGGTGGCTCGTTTGTCTCGTGCCGAAGTCACCGCATCAGCGGTGCGTGCGCGACCCACGCCCCCGAGCATGAGCGAGTTCAGGACTTCGAGCGAAGCCAGCGGGTCGAAGCCGACAGGGTCATAGAGTGTTTGGATTGCGAGACCGTCCAGCGACGCGATGAAGAAGCTCGCGAGCGCACTGAGGTCTCTGCTTGGTCCTAGGTCCGTCGCGGCCTCCATGTGCTCTGCCAAGGAACGTCTCAGGCTGGCATAGAAGGCGTTTGCTCGCTGCCGCAGTGCGTCGTCATGAAGAACCGCCGGGAGCATGAAGAAGAGTCCCCGAACAGGAGAGGTTCTTCCAAGCATCTGCCTGCGGATTTCGGTCGCAGTCGGAATCCACCCGCTTTCCGACTCACCGCTACGGAACACAAAGAGGCCCTGGTAGGCGCGCAGGTAGCGACAGAGAATCGAGGCGAAAAGCGCATCGATAAGGCCCTGCTTGCTCTGGAAGTAGTAGGAGACGGAGGAACGAGGTTCTCCGGACCCATGGGCGATCGCGTCAAGCGTCAGCGCCGGCAAACCCCGCGTCTCCAGCAGGCGCTGCGCCGTTTTGAGGATCTTCCGGGCAGGCTTGGGCAGGCCATCTCTGGGATCTGCCGCGACCGGCCATGCCGGCGTGCCGACCGAGTGGCTTCGCAACTCGCTCGCCGCGGCGCTTCTGACTCGCGTGGGACCTGTGTGCGATTTGGCCAATTCGCCGAGAAGCGCGAAGACGGGTCTCGCATCAAAGTCACCCGGGCTCATCAGCGTCTGCAGCGGCAGACCCTCTCCCACTCCCAAGAAGAGGCTTGAGAGCGGCAGAACATCAGCAGGTGGCAAGTCGGTATCCCGCAGGCAGCGCACGTTGATGTCTTCCCGGTAGGCATCGTAGATCCGCGCCACATTGCGGCGGACGCCGCGATCGCCGATCACGCTGGGCAGCAGGGCGAAGTACATCTGATAGAGGCGACTGTCCGCGGCAATCCCCTCGTGGAAGTCAACGAGCGCGTCAACCCGAACGTCCGTCTCCGGTGGAAGCCGACGCAGACCATCGACGAAGCGCATGTCGACGTCGTGCCAAAGTGAGTCGATGAGAAGGGCCTCCAAGTTGGCTCTGTGCCCGAAGTGGTAGACAACTAGCGACTTGCTCTCCAATGCCTCCTCAGCGACTCGCCTCAGTGTGAGTCCTTCGTAGCCGTCGCGAGCCAGAACGCGCTGGGCGGCGAGAAGCATCTTCTGTGCGGTTGGTGGAAGGTCCGTCCGAACGACGGAGGACATCATGCCGCCCAAGGCATCACGCCCGCCGCCGCCGGTGACCTTGCTCCTGCGGTCCTTAGTCATCGTCCTCCGCGATCAACCGCTCCATTATACGTGGCACCAGAGTGGCTCCCTCTCCGCACATCCCGTGGATCGAATCAGACAATCGCCCTCAAAACCGGCTGACTGGTCAGCCTACATAGTATTGTCTTTGCAGGTCTATTGACACCGATTCCCTGAGACATAGACTGACCATGCTCGGCTGACCGAACAGCCGAAATTGAAGGGGCTCACGGCCTACGGCCAGCCCTACGAAACTACGAAAGGGGGTCAATCGGCTAGCCAGGGGGGTAGTGACCACGTCTCGCGCGAGCGGGAGCAGAGCGCCATTCTGATCAGGGGGATTCCATGGAGACAGTCGATAGGGTTGCACCGACTCAAGAAGAGGCCGACAAGGTCACTCTGGTAAGAGGACTCGGCACCCTTCAAGTCCTATCAGTGTCGTTCGGGCTCGTCGTCTGCGTGTCTACCTGGGGGGCTGCGCTTATCGGGATCGGCTCGTACGGGTTCAGCTTCCTCGCCAGCATCCTCGTATCAGCGCTCCTCTACCTAGGCATAGCGATGTGCTATGCGGAGCTGGCAACCACCCATCCAACGGCTGACTGCCTCAAGAACTGGGTCACACGTGCATTCGGCCCGACCTCTGGCGCCGCCGCAAGCATGGTCTACCTGCTGTCCTTCATGTTCGGCGTGTCCGCAGAGGTGATCTTCTTCTCGCATGTCTTCAACGCGATGGTCCCCTCTCTCCCTTGGCAGGTGTGGGCTATCGGGGTGACCACGATCTTCGGCCTCGTTGTCAATCTGCTCGGAATCAAGAAGGTGGGCCAGGCGGCTGACTACCTGCTCTACCTGGTCGTGGGTATCGGTCTCGCGGCGGCAGTCTGCGGCTTCCTCGGCCTTTCCGTCGTAGACCCAGACTGGGGGCGTCTGTCGGGCTTCTTCTCCTCGGGAATCGGCGGCTTCCTCTCATCGTTCCTGCTTGCCATGTGGCTGTTTGCCGGCTTCGAGGTCGTCGCGCCTCTGGCTGAGGAGGTCAAGAACCCGCAGAGGGACTTGCCACGAGGAATGTTCGGTGCCATCGGAATCATTGGGGCCCTGAAGATATTCTTCACGATTGGCGTCTTCGTCATGGTGGCCAACGCCGGCAACCTTGCTACCAACGAGATGTTTGTTGAGATTGGTGACTCTTGGGCGGGTTCATTCGGAGTCTTCCTCATGTTCGTCTTCGGCTTCTCCGCCACAAGTGCAACCTGCCTAGCGAACTACTCGTCCAACTCCCGCCTGATGATGGGAATGGCCCGCAAACCTAACAACATGCTGCCCATTTCCTTTCAGTGGCTGCATCCCAGGTTCCGCACTCCATGGGTCACCCTGTTCGTCTACTGGATCATCACGAACATTCTGATTCTTGCCTTTGGCGGCGACATGACGCTGCTGCTCTATGTCTCGAGCTTCGTGTGGATCGTCCAGTACCTGATCGTCATCGCAACCACCATCCGCTTGAGAAGCACGGAGCCGGACACCGTCCGCCCCTACCGGCTACCGCTGGGACCAGCGAAGATGCCAGTGATCGCGGTCGTCTCATTCGTCCTTACGCTTGGCTTCCTCATCCTCTCGGTGGTGCCCCCTTATGGCGCTCCCGATGTCTTCTACTACGGGGCCGTCGCCCTGGGGCTGATCATCGCCTATGGCCTCATCTGGCACGTCATTCAGCGGTTCAGGAGCGGCAGCACTCCCCTTGTCCAGCCCGAGGTCGAGCCCTCTGACGTGCTCTGAGGTCAGGCCACCCCTTCTGGTTCTCGAGTAGGAGGGCACCACATGCAAGACCCAACCAGGAAGTTCATTGCGGCCGCGATCCAGGCCACTCCGGTGTGGTTCGATGTCGACGCCACCATTGACAAGGCAGTTGAGCTGATCGATGAGGCGGCGAAGGGCGGCGCTCAGCTCCTAGCGTTCCCGGAGACGTGGGTGCCTGGATATCCAGCCCACGTCTACGGTGCGGCGGGCTGGGATGACCCCGTGGCAAAGGAGGCGTACCGGCAACTCCTCGAAAACTCAGTCTCAGTACCGAGCCCCGCCACCGATCGTCTGTGTGAGGCGGCCCGAAGAAACGGCGTCATGGTCGTCATGGGCATCAACGAGCGTGACGCCGATTTCTCGCGGCGACCATCTTCAACTCCCAGCTCTTCATCTGCCGCTGAGGGCACGATCCTCGGCGTCCACCGCAAACTCTGGCCGACGCACGCTGAGCGCATGCTCTGGGGGCAGGGGGACGGCAGTACGCTGCACGTGTTCGACACCCCGCTTGGCCGCGTCGGTGGGCTTGATCTGCTGGGAGCATTGGATGCCGCTCACCAGATTCGCGATGCACGCCAAGGGTGAGCAGGTCCACGTAGCGGCGTGGCCGGAACTGCCCGGAGATCCACCATCTCGCCAGTCGGCACTACGCCTTCGAAGGTCGCTGCTTCGTGATTTGCGTAGGCTCCTATCTCACCATGGATCATGTCCCCATGGACTTCCCTTGCCGGGATGCCCTCCTTCAAGCGGGTGACTTCGGTGAGGGCGCCGGTGTCGTCTGCCCTGGCGGCTCAGGCATTATCGCGCCTGATGCGAGCTGGGTCGCAGAGCCCGTGACGATGAAGGAGGCGATCGTCTACGGCGAGATCGACCTGGACCGCATTGGTGGAGAACAAATGGCCCTCGATTCGGTCGGCAGCTACAACCGTCCAGACGTATTCCAGTTGACGGTCGACGTGAGGCCGAAGCCCCCGCTGCATTGGCTGACCCCTTCTGCCGCCGGCGATGAGGTAACCGACGAGAGCATAAGGCCTGGTGTCGAGGTCACCTCGTAGGCACGTGAGCGAACCAGACTAGGAGCCAGTAGGCACAATTGCGGGGGCCCCTGGAGGGGCCCCCGCTTCGTGCGCAGGACAACCGGTCCCATCAACCTAGCGCCGAAGTGCACAGGTTCAGGTGACTTGCGCGAGCCCATACGAAGCCGTCTGAGCAGTCACTTCAAGAGACTCGCCGACGGGCTGCCGACGAGCCGCGTGTGTCATTCCGCAACGGGCTTGAAGGAAACCCTCGTCAGGCGTCTCGACTCGAGATCTGATGGACCTCTGGCGAGCTACGTCTCGAGGCCCAGGGCGGCGATGACCTTTTCCCGGATCACCCCCTGGCGCTCCTCGATGAGCGCGACATAGTCCTCGCGAGACATCTTGTCAGTCCCGTCCTCCGCCATGGGGATGACCAGTCTGTCGAGGGGGAAGAAGGCTGCGTATTCGATCACTGGTTGCTGCGAGTTTCGATCGGTGTCGCTCAGACTCTCTAGATACTCTCTTGGTGTGCGGGTGTCCTTAGCATCATTGATGAAGTCCGGCAGCAGCGCCAGGTTGCCAACTGCACTCATCGGCCACCCAGGATCCTGGTTCTCCTCGATGATCCGCGACAGGCGGGCGACAGGGAGTTCATGGTCAATCTGGAACGTGTACTGCTCGTGCCAGTCGAGGCGCATGTCTGAGTAGACATAGCGCAGAACCAGCTTCGCCTCTTTCGAGACTTGGCGGTTGACCCGCTGCGCTCCGTTGGTCTCGCCGCGCAGCCAAACATCAAGCTGCTGCCGCCATTCATCGGGCGTGCGGTGTCGGGTGTACAGGTCAGACGGGAGGAGCGCCGCTTCTGGGTCGAATCCATCAGGCAGCTGGGTCCCCGCTATCCCATCGCTGTCCCACGTGGCCGCGAATGCATTGGAGTCTCCGGCGCCAGACCACGATCCTTGCAGGACCTCAAAGAGCAGCTGTCTGGGTAGCTCCTCCTTCAGTTTGCTCCATTCGTTGCGCCACCCCGACCTCTCGCTCCACGTATAGGGAACCCAGCGTCCGACAAGGGTACGGGCGACCATACTCAAGACAAGGAACTGCGAGAGCTGGGAGAGGTTGTCCAAGCGGGCGCGACGCCACTTCTCCACCCTCGCGGGTATGCCTGAGCTCCTCTTCACGAGGGTACGCGGTGCGCCGAGGCTGCGGCGCTGATTGCGGGGCTGGTGTTCTCAGCTGGCTAGTGGGCCGAGCTTTCTTGCAGCGACCCTAGCGATTGCTGCAGGAAGCGCCCCAGAGCCTCAATGTCAGTCACTCAGTGGGAATCGAGAAGTCTCTGCTCCAGGGCCGCGACTCCCTCTACGATTTCCGTGGCCCTGGCTTTGGTCACGTTTCCCCCTGAATGAACAACAGAGTTGCGTACTCGCATCCAGGAACGCATTCTCTGATGCTCCGCCTTCGTCAGGACGCCGTGACTTGCCGCAATATCAGCCAGGGCGCTCAAAGAGCGTGTTCGCCCTAGCGCCTTCTCATCTTTCTCAAGCGCTGAACGGAATACTGCCTCCAGGTGCGTCACGGCAGAGACAACGGCAGCCCTGTACTGACGTGCCTCGAGGAGACGCAACGGCTCTTCTGCAAGCTGTGGCTGAATGTCTTCAGCGACACGTCGGAACCAACTATCGAATTCGCGCAGCAATGTGGGCTGATTCGCCAAGGGACTGCTGCTACGTCGAATTGTGAGCTGTCCCGGTGGTAGATCGCTTGGCCGTGGCTCTGCATCCCCAACGACGGCCAGCAGACGCCTGCTCTTCCCCATGCCAATCAGCATTCCGAGCTCAATTGCGGCGTTCTGAGTGGCTACATCCACGACGCTGGCCACCGATCGACGCATAATGGCGTCAATCTTGGCCTGGTAGTTCTCCCCGGGTGCGATGACATCAGCTGCCGTGACCGGGACGAGTCCACACGCTTGGCGAGAGGGAATACCTGATCGCGGTATTGGGGCTGCATGGCAAGCGGAACGGCGAAGAAGCACAGCCTCGTCAAGGCTTCCTGCGGAAGCGAGAACTCTGTGAGTGGCTCTTCTTCGGTTACATGGCTGGCACCAATCAGATTCGTCTGCATGTACTCCCGCAACTCGTCAAAGGCTCCGGCGAGCACTTCCGCGTATTTGTCGCGGCCGCCCGGGAGACTTATTACCTTGACTCCACGTCGCGCGAAACGGGCGACATCGGTGCCTCTCGCATCAACGAGCAAGGCGTATGCCGCCCTGCGCGCCTTGCCCAAACGGTCTCCAATTACCTGCCACACCTGTCTGAAGTCCGGGTCGTCCAGACTGTAGCCGACGAGGACAGCCGACCGCGTGATAAGCAGATTGGCTAGGTAGGTTGCGAGGAGAGGGTACTTGTCCAGGAACACATCGTAGTCCTCTTCCGTAAGCACAAGTCGCGAGGGGTGGTGAAGGTCGCCGTGAAGTTTCAACAACACGGTGGTCTGGCCCCCGTCATTCACGGAGAGATGGTCCTCGTCCACAATCGGGCGGCAGTACCCTGTCGCGTCATACTGTCTCTCTAGCAGGAAGTCGACGTTGGTGGTGCACACGATGTCGAACAGGATTGAGCAGAAGGCGCGATGCACTTCGCCTGGACGTGCCTCATTCACCATGAGGGCCTCAGCAACTCTCTCCACCATTCGAGGCCTGCCATATTCATGTGCGTACGCCGAGATGGCATCGATCGGACCCATGTAGGGATAATCCTGAAGGTCCTCGGCGAGCTGCCTTCCCAGATCGTCCCAGAGTGGCACTTGCCGACCGGAAGGCACAGCTGCGCTCCGTGACATTCCCGCCCCAATGACAGGCAGCCATCGGCCGGCCAGAAGATCATCGAGCAAGGGCTTTGGAAAGCATTCGAGGTAGCGACCCATTCATTCCCCTTATCTCGGGCGTTGGGAGCGCAGTCGAACCACGTCGGGTTGCTCTATGCGACAGTACCACTCTGTACGCAGGGTGGGGAGGCGGGAAACACCCGACCCAGGCGCTCACCAGCAGCTACAGGATCGAGGCGATGTGGGGGAACATGCTGTCGTGGCGCTCTCGTCGGCAGAATGTCGGCAGTCTTGCCGATTCGGAAGTTACGTGCGCGCGGGCGCACCACCGGAAAGCGCCCTGAGCAGCCGAAACGTGGTGCCCCCGGCTGGAATCGAACCAGCGACACCAGGTTTAGGAAACCTGTGCTCTATCCACTGAGCTACGAGGGCATCGTGCCGATTTGCAGGAGTTTTACCTCTGCGACGGCCCGCCAAGAATACCAGAGTTGCTAAAGAGTTGCGAAATCTGCAGGCTGTTGTGCGGTCCCGGTAGATGCTTTCCACATCGGCTCCGGTAGATGCGTTACAGGTCCGGGACGCGGCTCCGGTAGATGGGCGACACTGGCTCCGGTAGATGCGTTACACCCTCCAGCGCTGCAGCCGGCGCCGACCCTACCTCGAATAGACGACCGAGAAGGTCGCCGACGAGGGAGGGTCGGCAGCCGTGCTCATCGAGCTGGGAGTCGTGGAGCAGCGCCACAGGGCAGTCCTTGAGGTCCTCGAGGGCCTCCCCGTCACTGAGGTGGCGGGGCGCTACGGCGTCACCCGTCAGACGGTCCACCGCTGGCTGCGTTGGTACGCCTCCGGCGGCATCGCCGCTTTGGCCGACGGCTCGCGCCGCCCCGCGACCTGCCCGCACCGGATGCCGCCCGAGATCGAGGCGCGGATCGTCGCGCTGCGCAGCGAGCACCCGGGGTGGGGACCGCGGACGCTCCTCCACCGCCTCGCGCGCGAGGAGCTCTCCCCGCTCCCCGGCCGCTCCTCGGTCCACCGCTGCCTTGCCCGCCACGGCCTGATCGAGCCACAGAAGCGCAGGAAGAAGCGCGAGGACTACCGCCGCTGGGAGCGCCTGCGCGCCATGGAGCTCTGGCAGATGGACGTGATGGGTGGCGTCCTGCTCACCGACGGCCACGAGCTCAAGATCGTCACCGGCATCGACGACCACTCGCGCTTCTGCGTCTGCGCTCACCTCACGGCGCGGGCTACTGCCCGCCCCGTCTGCGAGGCCTTCCTTGCGGCCATGCGCCGCTACGGCGCCCCGGAGCAGGTCCTGACCGACAACGGCAAGGTCTTCACGGCGCGCTTCGGACGGGGCAAGGGCATGGTGTTCTTCGACCGCATCTGCCACGAGAACGGGATCCGTCACCTGCTCACCGCGCCGCGCAGCCCGACGACCACCGGCAAGGTCGAGCGCTTCCACAAGACGCTGCGCAGCGAGTTCCTGCTAGGCACGGTCTTCGCCTCCCTCGAGGAGGCCCAGGCGGCGCTCGACGAGTGGGTCGGCCACTACAACAGCGAGCGTCCCCACCAGGGGATCGGCATGGTGGCGCCGCTCAGGCGCTTCGAGCTTGCGGGCGCAGCGCCCGAGCCGGTCGCGCCCTTCGAGGGGGCTGAGGAGGAGAGGCCTTCCGGACTGCGCCCCCTCACCCGCCTCGTGAGCGCGAACGGGACGATCAGCTTCGAGGCCGCCCGCTACCACGTCGGCGCCTGGCTCGCCGGCGAGGCGGTCGAGCTGACCCTGCGCGACGGCCTCCTCGAGGTCGCCCACCGCGGCGTGCTCGTCGCCTGCCACGTGCACCGCCACGTCGCCAAAGCCAAGGCACCGGCGCGGACCGCCTCGCCACGGCCCCGGCCGCGCCCCGTGCCGCCACTCGCCTCGGGCCCGGCGGTGAAGCGCAAGGTCGACCCCACCGGCTACGTGAGCTTCGCGGGCCGGGGCTACTTCGTCAGCAACCGGCTACGCGGCGAGCAGGTCGAGGTGCGGCTCGCCGGCGACACGGTGCAGATCTGCAAGGGCGGGGAGCTGATCAAGACGCACGCCGCACGGCACGACCGGCGCAAGGAGCACGGCGCCTTCTCGACGCCTGAGGGACGACCGCACCGCAGCAACGCCTCAAGGTTCTCAAGGGAAGAGGGTGGAACGCATCTACCGGAGCCAATCCGTAACGCGGGTGGTGGGACTTGACATGCAGGAAACCTGCGGCGAGGCGGCCGAAGGCGGCGGTCAGAACGGGTGAACCCGCGAGCCGAGAGTGCCTACGGGAAGGGTCAGTTGCGGCGGCTTGCGAGCGCCAGGTACGGGCGCGAAGGTTGGGCGTCGGTGCCCCGGGTAGGCTCTGGTGCAGTCTGACGAGACGAGGAGCGGAGTCGGGTCCATGAGCACAGAACCAGAGCAGCAGCCCATCGCGGACCGGGAAGCGCACTTCCTCCCGCTCGACCGCTTCAACGCCTTCTCCGACGGCGTCTTCGCGATCGCCATCACGCTGCTGGTGCTCGAGATAGCCATCCCGCATGCGGGCGAAAGCGTGTTGCCGGCGCTGCGCGAGCAGTGGCCCGAGTTCCTCGGCTACGTCATCAGCTTCGCCTTCATCGGCGGCATCTGGATCGCGCACTCCGGCGTGACCAAGTTCATGAAGCACGGGGACGCCGAGTCGTTCTCGCTGAACCTGCTGCTGCTGCTCTTCGTCGGCCTGCTGCCCTTCAGCACGGCGCTCATGGTCACGCACCTGAACGGGGCCGACGCCGAGCCCGCCGTCCTGATCTACGGCGTCAACCTGCTGCTCGCCTCGATCGTGCTCAGCCTGCTCATCCGCTACCTCGCGCGGGAACCGTCGCTGCTCGTCGACGTCATCGCCGAAGGCACGCTGCGGCGCATCACGCGGCAGCGCTGGACCGTCGCTCGGGCTGAGCGTGCTCGCGATCGCCGTGGCGCTCGTCGCCCCGAAGGTCGCGGTCGGCCTCTACCTCGTCGAGACCACGCTGCTCTTGATCATCCCGTTCCTCGGCCTGCGCCGGCATCGGCATCAGCCGAGACCGGCCGGAAGCGGCGGTCGGAGCAGGTGATCGAGGAACACCCGAAGGGCTAGCGCCTGCGGCCAGCCAGAACGACGACGTTGTCGGGCGCGGGCTGCGCATCCTCGGCAGCCTTCTCCTCGGCGCTCTCGAGCGCGGCCCGCGTCACCTCGTCGAGGCCGGCCACCGCCTTCGCCCTTGCGGCCGTCGTGAGCCGCACGTAGTGACGCAGCGTGGTCGCCGGGTCGGAGTGGCCGAGCCACTCCTGGGCCTGCTTGACGCCGTAGGTCTCGTAGACCCAGGTCCCGAACGAGTCCCGCAGGCCGTGGATCGGCAGGTGCGGGTCGATCTTCTGGCGGGCCACCCAGTTCCACCACTGGCTCTTGAGGGTCGAGGGCGCCATCTGGCGTGCCGTCCCTCTTGGGGACCACGCGGCCGGCCTCGTTCCAGCGCCGGGCCCTGGGCCAGGCGGTACTCCTTCTGCGCCGCGAGCCGGACGCGGAGCTCGTCGCAGGCCGCGGCCGGCAGCGGCACCACCCGCGCCTTGCCGTTCTTCGGCGGGTACTCGAGCGAGCGTGCTTGTCCTCGTCCTCCTCGACGGTGCGGCTGACGCAGGACGAAGCCCCGGTCCAGGTCGAGGTCGGACCAAAGCAGGCCGGCGACCTCGCCGACCCGCAGGCCGGAGAAGCCGGCGAGCACGCCGGCGGCGTGGACCTGAAGGCCGCGGGCGCGGACGACGACGCGCGCGATCTCCTCCATGCTCCACACCGGCCGCATCTTGGGACGCAGGGCCGGCGGGCTCTTCACCCGGGCCTCCGGCCCGGAACCACGGCTCTGCGGTCAGGCTCATGTCCCGCTTGGGTAGGCTTGCCCCAGGGCGGTGACCACCGCGAACGCAGCGAAGGAGTGGAGCCATGGCGGATCCGATGGAAGAGGCCAAGCGTGAGGCCGAGGCTGACGCAGCCGACGAGAGGCTCAACAAGTTCATGGAGTCCCTGGGAGGCACCGCCTCCGCCAAGGCGGTGTTCGGCGAGCCCGTCGAGAAGGACGGCGTGACCATCGTGCCCGTCGCTCGGGTGCGGTACGGCGGAGGCGGCGGCGGGGGCCGTGGACCGGGACGCAAGAAGAAGGGCGACGCCGGCGACGCAGACCAGGTCGGCTTTGGCCACGGCGGCGGCGTGCAGGCCGCACCTGTCGGCTACATCGAGCTGTCGGGCGGCCAGGCCACCTACAAGCGCATCGCCGATCCGGCACGCCCCATGGCTATCGCCTTGCTCTTCCCGCTCGTGGGGGCGATCGCGGTCGCCATCGTGGCGCTCTCGTCGCGGCTCAAGTCGCGGGGCTGAGGTCGCCGCGCCGGCCGCGCTGGTTTCAGCCCTGCGTGGCGTCCCGCATCAGAAGTCCGGGTCGGGGAACGTCGGCTCGCGGCCTTCCGTGAAGGCCTTGATGCCCTCGACGCGGTCGGGATTGACGACCGAGCGCCAGTGCTCGTCCATCATGATCGCGATGGCTTGCTCCACGGGTTCGCCCTGTCCGTTCTGGACCGCGCGCTTGACGGACTGCACCGCGGTCGGCGAGTTGTCGGCGATCTTGCCGGCGATGGCCAGTGCGGCGTCCATCAGGTCTGCGCGAGGATGGACCTCGTTGACCATGCCGAGCCGGTGAGCCTCCTGGGCCGTGATCGGCTCTCCGGTCATCAGCATCTGCATGGCCCTGCCCGGAGGAAGCAGCCGGGGGAGGAAGACCGGTGAGCCGCCTCCGGCGGACAGGCCGACCATCGCCTCGGGCTGCCCGAACCGGGCGTCGTCGGACGCGATGATGAAGTCGGTGCTGATGGCCATCTCGCAGCCGCCGCCGTAGGCCATGCCGTGGACCGCGCTGAAGATCGGCCTGCGCAGCTGCCGCAGGTTGTAGAGGACGCGGTCGAAGACCTGGCGCTGGCGCAGCCACTCCTCCTTGGTCATCTGCTTGCGCTCGTACAGGTCCCCGCCGACCGAGAAGGCGCGGTCACCGGCCGAGGTGAGGATGGCGACGCGCACGGAGGGACGGGCCGCGATGGTCTCGAGGATCTCGATGAGCTGCGCCGCCAGCGCGGTCGTGACGGCGTTGTCGGCGTGCGGCCGGTTGAGCGTGATGACGGCGATGCGGCCGTCGGAGACGTAGTCGACGAGCACGAGCTGCTCGGGCTCGGCCTGGTCCAGCGGCGGACGGTAGCCGATCCGCTTCATGCGCGTGTCATTGCTCTCGGACATTGGCTCTCCAATCCACTCAAAGAGTATGGCTGCTCTCGTCCCCATTGCTGCCGCTGGCGGCGAGCGCGAATCTGGCAAGGCGGACAAGCGCCATCTTGTCGGCGAGGTGCCGCGAGAGAAGAGTAGTACGGGTCAGGAGCCCTGTGACCTCGGGATTCTACGGGCTCCGGGCTCGAGAATTACGAGTGCGCGACTTCCGAACCACGCCCGCGCCCGACGCGGCGCCGGAGGCCTACCGCCGGCGGCTCGAAAGCGCGACGACGTTGTCGCGCACCGGCTGGGGGTCGGCGAGGACCTTCTCCTCCGCCGCCTCGAACGCTGCCCGGGGAGGCCGGAGGACTGCCTGTCGCTCTACTCGAGTAGCCGCCGGAGGAGCTCACCGAGGGCGGCTTGCTGAGCATCGTCAAGGCGGCGCAGCACAGGGCTCTGTTCGGCGACTCGCGAGCGAACTCGGGGCCAAAGCCCGGATCGGGGCCGGCTTCTCAAGAAGCAGAAGCGCCCGGGCCAAGGGGACGGGAGGGCCGAAGGGAGAAGGTCCTTCACGATCCTGCGAAGTCCTCGCCGACGAGACCTTCTGGACCGACCTCGAGGGTCGCTGCCTTGGGGCGGCCGGCCCGGAAGACGAGCCAGGCGCCGAACAGGACGGCGGCTGCGGCGGCGAGCGTGAGCGGAGCCGGCTGCTCGCCCAGCAGGACGACAGCGAGCGGCACCCCGAAGAGCGGCTCGGTGAACTGTGTCGAGGCGATGCGGCTGATGCCTCCCCGCGCGAGCGCCCAGTACCAGCCGATGTAGCCCAGCACCGAGACGAGGACGGCGAGGATGAGGACCGAGCCCCAGGCGGCGGCGGCGGCTTGTGGCATGCCGCCGCTCACAAGCAGCCACGCCAGCAGGGGCAGCAGCACGAGGGAGGCGGCGGTGATGCCCCACAGGGTGGTCGGCACGGCGGCGTACCCCCGTTGAGAGAGGCGCGCCCCGGTCACGTAGCCCATCGCGCATACGGTGCATGCGACGAGCACCAGCAGGTCGCCGAGCAGCCTAGCCTCGTCGCCGGCGTCGTGCGTCCCCGAGAGGATGATGACCGCCGTGCCCACCAGCGCTATCGCGCAGCCGACGATCCACAGGGCCGAGACGCGGCGGCGCTCGACGATCGTGCCGAACAGGCTGGTGAGCACGGGGAGTATCGCGAAGATGAGCGTGCCGTGCACGGCTGACGTCATGTCCTGGCCGAAGGCGAACACGAGCGGGAAGCCGATGTAGGCGGCGAAGCCGGCGAAGGCCAAGAGCCGCCGCTCCTCGCGGCCGCCCGGCAGCTTCTGGCGCATGAGCAGGGCGAGCGGCAGCGCCAGACACCCGCCCAGGACGGTGCGCAGGACGCCGACGAGCAAGGGGTCTATCTGATTGGTCGCGATCTTGGTGAACACCGCCGTGCCGCCCCACACGACCATGACGGTCAGCGCGACGGCAAGGGGCAGCGCGAGCTGCTCGTTTCCCCGCCCTGTGGAAGTCTTCGGCGCCAGTTCGACCCTCGAGGATCATGGTGGATGCAATCGACCGTCCAGTCGCGACATTGTCGAGACGTGGTCGGCATCACCACTCGTAGCCTAGCATCTCGCTGCGGCGATCCACTCTCAGTCGAAGGCGCAGCAAACGGGACTGAGCGACGACGCGGCGCCGCACTTCAACAGCCACCCACGGTGGATCAGACGGTCTGGCGACGGCGCCCGGCGAGGGCGACGACGTTGTCGGCAACGGGCGCCGCCTGCTCGGCCTGGGCTGCCTCGAGTGCCGCTCGCGTCACCTCGTCGAGCCCGGCCACCGCCTTCGCCCTCGCCGCGGTGGTGAGCCCGGCTCGGCATCAAGCCCTGGCTCTCGTAGTAGCGGATCGTGTCGATCTGGCAGTGGGCGCGACGAGCCAGTTCGCCGATCCGCAGACGCTCGGGCATCTTGTCTCCCAACGCCTCCGGTTGACTCTAGGGCAGCTCCAGAGTGGACACTGTACCCATGTTTCGCGTGCTCCCACACTCGATCGGCGGTGCCCTTCTCGATGGCCCGGGAGGGCGCATCGCACGTCGGACACGAACGAGTTTCCCGACCACTGTAAGAAACGGCGCCTTCCTGCGTTTCAACAGATGAAAGCAACCAATGGGACCAGGGAGGCGCCTCAGATGACAACGCTTCAAGACCATCGCCGCCACCGCCGTGATCGCCGTGGTCGGCACCGTGGTCGCCTTCGGCGGCCTGCACCTCGGGGCAGTCGCCCGCCAAGGCGGCGACGACTCACGCCACCAAGACCAAGACGTCCTACGTGATCAAGCTCACCCCGAAGCAGCTCGCCAAGATGCTCCAGGGTCAGCAGGGCACCAGGGTCGTCAGGCAGCAGACCAGCAACCACAACCAGCGCCAGGCGACCAACCACTCGGGCACCTACCGCAACACCACTCGCACCTACAGCGGCAGCGGCAGCACCTACTCGCAGCGCAGCGGCTCCTGGAACGGCTACCGCTGCAACAACTACGGCAGCGGATCGCGCTCCGGCTCGTGGGGCGGCAGCTCGCACTCCGGCGGCTGGGGCGGCGGTTGCTGGTAAGAGAGAGCCACGCCAAAGGGCGTCGGCCGCAGTGCCGGCGCCCTTCGCGGCGTTCACATCGGATGACGATCGGATGACGGCATGAAGGTGCACGCAAGATCCGAAGGCGATGACGAAGCGATGAGCGCTCCCGAACCGGACGCCGTGCTGGTCGCTGACCTGCGCGCCGGCCGCCGCGACGCCTTCGAGCACCTCTACGCCGACTACCACGCCCCGATCTACAACCTCTGCGCTCGCATCCTCGGCGATCGCGAGGAGGCCAAGGACTTGACCCAAGACGTCTTCATCACCGCCTTCAGCGATCTCCCCGCCCCAGAGCGTGGAGCGCTCAAGCTGCGCCCCTGGCTCTACCGCGTCGCCACCAACGCCTGCCTCAGCCACCTGCGCTCGCGCAAGGGTCTCGGCGGTGGCGGCGCCGAGGTCCTCGACGCGGTGCCGTCGCGCATCGACACCTTCGAGCAGGCCCAGACCGTGGCCCTCGTCGAGGAGAGCCTCGGGCAGCTCAACGAACGCTACCGCACGGCCCTCGTGCTCAAGGACCTGCACGGTCTGCCCCCCGAGGAGATCGCCGACGTGATGGAGGTCTCGCGCTCGAATGCCGACGTGCTCGTGCATCGCGCGCGGGCCTCATTCAAGACGGCCTTCGCCAAGCTCGCCGGCGACGTGCCCGCACCGGCCAGTCTCGGCCTCGTCCTGGCCCCGCTCACGGTGCCGGCCGTGCTGCACGCGATGCCGCCGCTGCCGCACCTCGCGACGGCGGCGCCTCACGCGGTGCCACACGTGGCACCCCACGTGGTGCCGCATCCCGGCCCTGCGTTTCACGCCCCGCACGGCGCCGGTCTGCTCGCCAAGCTCGGCGCCGCCCTCACCACCAAGGCGGCGATCACTGCCGCCGCGGCGACTGTCATCGTCGGCGGCGCCGTCGGCGGCACCGTCGCCGTCCGCGACGTCCAGCAGGCACACGCCCAGAGATGGTCAGGTTCGTTCGCGCACGCATGGCAGCCTCGCTCTGCGACGTGGAGCAAGCAGTGGGCCCGCTGGAGCCTCTACTCGAACTGGATGCGGCACGGCTGGCCGATGGGCTGGAACTCGGGCCGCTGGAGCTGGAACAGCCGCAATGACGGCTGGTCATGGCAGATGAGCAACGGCTCCACCTGGTCGAGCGGCGGCTCGCAGATGGCGAGCAGCGGTAGCTGGAGCGGGAGCAGCTGGACGATGTCGACGAGCGACTCCTACGGCTCGGACTGGTCTTCTGCCACGAACTCGTCGAACTGGTCGGGCTCGAGTAGTGGCTGGTCGGGCGGCGGCTCCTCCGGCGGCAGCTGGTCGGACGGCGGCTCCGGCGGCTCCTGGGGCGGCGATTCCGGCGGCAGCTGGGGCAGCGGCTCGGGCGGCGGGGGCTCCGGCTGGTGACCACGATGACGCAGACACATTCGAATGCAATCGAAAGGAAGGATCACCGATGAGGATCAGGCAACTGAAGACCCTCGTCCTGCTGGGACTCGTACTTGCGCTGCTCGCTGCGGTGCTGGCTCCGGTGGCATCGGCCGCCGGCACCCAAGGGCCAAGCACCATGATGGGCGGCGACACGTGGGGCGGCGGCTGGTGCGGCGGCGGCATGTGGGACGGCTCCGGCACCTGGGGCGGCACCGGCATGTGGGGCACCGGCTTCGGCGGCAAGTGGCTCACGAGCAACCCGGACGCGCTTCAGGCCTGGCTTTCCCTGCGCACCGCTCACCAGCAGGCGCTTCAGACCTGGTACGACACCTACAAGGGCGACCTCACCAGCGCCGCGGCCCAGCAGGCCCTGCACGACCTCTGGACGACCTTCTGGACCGACATGAAGGCGTTCTACGAGACCTACGCCGGCGGCGCCACCTGGACCTGTCCCGACGAAGGCATGTGGGGCGGCTGGGGCGGCGGCATGATGGGCGGCTGGGACTGGGACGTCAGTCACATGTGGGGCACCGGCTACGGCGCCGCCTGGATGACCCAGCATCCCGGCGCCTTCGGTGGCTGGATGACCATGCGCACCAGGATGGTCAGGCACATGAACGCCTGGTGGCAGCAGTACGGCTCGAACCCGTCAGGCACGGCCGCACAGAACGCCCTCTCGACCCTCCGCGCCCATCACCGGGCACAGGTGAAGTCCTTCTACACGCATCACCACCTGTCGGTGACCACCACCCGCATGCGCTACGGTGCGGGCGGCTGGATGGGCCTCGGCGGCATGTGGGGTGGCTGGGGCTGGTAAACCTCGCGCCCGCGAGAAGCAAACGAGCGTCGTCCCCGGCGGAGGCAGACAGCCTCGGCCGGGGACGACCCATCTGTCGGCCGGGGAGAAATCCTTTCTCCGTGCTGACCAAGCTCGCTTCGAGATGAGTGACGGAGGGCGATGATGTGGAATGACAACGGATACTGGGGCCACGGCGCCGGCTGGGAAGGCTGGGTGATGTTCATGTTCATGATCGTCTTCGTGGTCGCCATCATCGTGGCGATCGTCTACCTCGTGAGGTACCTCAGCCAGTCCTCGGCCGCCTCCGCCGCGGCGGGAGCGGCGCCCACGGTGCACGCACCCGAGTCGCCGAAGGACATACTCAAGCGGCGCTACGCCTCGGGGGAGATCGAGCGTGAAGAGTACCTGCAGAAGCTCGGCGACCTCTAGCGGGGCGTGGTCGGGCCGCGCCAACCCGGTGTGACCGTGGAAGACCCCGCCCCGGCCTCATCCCCCCTCTCGAGCCCTGATCGTCAGCGACTCGAGCGTCGGGCGCGTCAACTGGCCTTCTGGGGCAACGCCTGGCACCTCATCGAGTTCGCCATCGCCATCTTCGCCGGCGTATCGGCAGGCTCGATCGCCCTCATCGCCTTCGGCGCAGACTCGATCATCGAGTTCCTCGCCGGCGGGGTGATCTTCTGGCTCTTCACTGGTGGACGGGGCACGTCGGAGGCCGCGGAGCGGCGAGCGCAACTGCTCATCGCCGTGTCGTTCTTCGTACTCGCCGCCTACGTCGGCGTCGAGGCTACCCGCGCCCTCGTGCTGGCCGAGAAGCCCGACGCCAGCTGGCTCGGCATAGCCTTGGCCGCCGTCACCGCCCCCACCATGCCGTTGCTGGCCATGGCCAAGCGGCGGGTCGGGCGCAAGCTCGGCTCCGCAGCGACTGTGCACGAGGGCGAGCAGAACGCCATCTGCGGCTACCTCTCGATAGCCCTTCTGATCGGCCTGCTCCTGAACGCCCTCTGGGGCGTCTGGTGGGCCGATCCGGTCGCGGCCCTGGTGATCGCCGCCGTCGCGGTGAACGAGGGGGTTGAGAGCTGGCGAGGGGAAGAGTGCGGGGACGACTAGCTCGGGACGGACCGTCTCCTCCGCAGCAGGTTGCTAAAAGGTTGCTAAATCTGCGGGAAACCGCAGCCTCGACCTCGGAACGGCGGCGCGGCTATCGCCCCAAACGGCCCCGATTCACCCTCGAACGGCCCCGTTCGGACACCCTCCCTGCCCCTTTAGGAAACCTGTGCTCTATCCACTGAGCTACGAGGGCATTGTGCCGATTTGCAGGTCTTTTACCTCTGCTGCGGCCCGCCAAGAATACCGCGTGTTGCTAAGAAAGTTGCCAAATCTGCGGGAAACGCGCACGAAGAGCGCTCGACGGGGGGAGCCCGGGCGGCCGAGCTGAGCTGCGCTCAGGCCCAGCCGCCCGGTCAGACCGGCTGCCGCCATGAGCACTACGCCGCGAGCCGCTCCGGCGTCGGCACCACGCCGACCTGTTGCAGCATCCCGAGCCTGTCCGCAACGCCCCAGTGCTCGATCATGAGCCCGTCCTGGAAGCGCACGATGTCGATCACATCGACTTCGAGACGGCGGCCGCTCGGCGGGCGACCCGCCACGCCACCGGTGTCGGTGCCCCGGCCGCGCGCCCGGACCCAAACGGTGTCCTCGTTGGCGATCGCGTCCTGGACCTCGACCGTAAGGTCGGGGAACGACGCGCGCAGACCCGAGGCGGTGCGGCGCACCGCCGCGGGCCCGATGCCCTGACTGCCGTTCTGATGCTCGACGAAGTCGGGAGCGATGAGTTCGCCCAGAGCCTCGTAGTTGCCCTCCGAGAAAACTTGCGTCAGGAGTGCCCGCACCTTCTCGATGTTGTCGCTGCTGGACATGTCATCCTCACTTTGGGTACAAGTGTAATGTAATGACTACAGTCTAGCTGTTCCCAATTAGGAGGAAACGTGAACCGGCGCCGCCCCTATCGTTCGACTCGACGAGAGCAGCAGGCGGAGCAGACTCGGCTCCTCGTGCTCGCCGCAGCCAGGAAGCTCTTCGAGGAGCGCGGGTACGCGGGGACCAGCATGGCCGCCGTCGCCGACGAGGCTGGGGTGTCGCCGGAGAGCGTCTACGCTCACTTCGGAAGCAAGAGATCGCTGCTCGGCGAGCTCTTCCGCCACGCGGTCCGCGGCGCGGACCCGGCGCCGGTGCCGGAGCAGGACGTTCCGCGGAGGCTGGCCGCGACGTCTGATCAGCAGGAGCAGCTCAAGCTGTTCGCGGCGGACATCGTGCCACGCCTAGAACGTGCGGCGCCGCTCGTCGCCGTGCTCGCCGCCGCCGCCCAGTCCGATCCCGAGCTCGCCCTGTTACTCGCCACGCTGCACGCCGACCGGCTGAAGAACCTCCAGGTGCTCGTCGACGCCCTCGCCGCCAACGGGCCGCTCCGCCTTCCGGCCGCCGACGCGCTCGAGACCGTCTGGGCGCTGACGAGCCCCGAGCTGTTCCAGCTCCTCACCCGCCTGCGCGGCTGGACGCCCAGCAGCTATGGGGAGTGGCTGGCCGGGAGCCTCAAGGAGCTTCTTCTGCCAGAAAGGGGCTTGCAGCCCTTCGTAGCGGCGCCGAGATCGTCCTCACCCTAACGCCACCGTCGGCCTGCTGAAGCCGCAGGAGGGGGTCGTCCAGGTCGGACCAATGGGCTACCGGCGGCGGCCAGCCAGCGAGACGACGTTGTCGAGCGGCGGCGTCTCGTCGTCCTCGCGCTGCGCCTCAGCGGCGTCCAGGGCCGCCCGCGTGACTTCATCCAGACCCGCCCACGGCCTTCGCCCTGGCCGCCGTCGTGAGGCGCACGTAGTGACGCAGCGTGGTCGCGGGATCGCCGTGGCCGAGCCACTCCTGGGCCTGCTTGACGCCGTAGGTCTCATACACCCAGGTCCCGAACGAGTCGCGCAGGCCGTGGAGGGGCAGGTGCGGGTCGATCCTCTGGCGGGCCACCCAGTTCCACCGCTGGCTCTTGAGGGAGGACGGCGCCATCGGCGTGCCGTCGCGCTTGGGGATCACGTGGCCGGCCTCGTTCCACCCCCTGCCCTGGGCCAACTTGTACTCGCGCTGCGCCTGCAGGGCGGCGCGGAGCTCGTCACACGCCGCCGCCGGCAGCGGCACGACGCGCGCCTTGCCGTTCTTGGGCGGGTAGGTGACGAGGGTCTTGTCCTCGTCCTCCTCGACGGTGCGCGAGACGCAGACGAAGCCCGGTCGAGGTCGAGGTCGCTCCAGAGCTGGCCGGCCGTCTCGCCTTGCCAAGATGTTGCCGACTCTGCGGGAAGACTGATGGTGCGCGAGGCCATGGAAGCAGAGAGGAGCGCACGATGAGCAACGAACAGCCAGGGACGAAAGGCGTCACCACGAAGCTGCTGGCAACGGTCGACCTCGGCCCTGAGATCGAGGGCATGGCAGGGCGCCGACTTCGAATGCGCAGGGTGACCATCGAGCCCGGAGGTGTCTTCGGCCCGATTCACGACCATAAGGGCAGACCAGGCACCGTCTACATACTGCAAGGAACGATCACTGACCATCGAGATGGAGTCGCCACGGACTATGGGCCGGGAGTGGGCTGGCCCGAGGACAGGAACACCACGCACTGGCTCGAGAACCGAGGGACGATTCCGGCGGTGGAGATCTCGGTCGACATAGTCAGACAAGAGTAAGTCCAGGCCCGACATCTGACACGGTCGGGCCTGACACGGGGCTCAACCGGACGCGCTTCAGTTGGCTTCGCCTCCTTTCGCGCGCTGGTCAGCCACAACGTCAACCCGGTCAGGAGCACGAAATGCGACCCCTTCGGTATTCCATCAACGTCACCTTGGACGGGTGCTGCGATCATCGAGGAGTGCTCGCGGACGAAGAGCTGCACCGTCACGCGGCCGAGAACATCGCCCGGGCCGATGCCCTCCTCTTCGGCCGAGTGACGTACGAGATGATGGAGGCAGCGTGGCGGGCGCCGGCGCGGACGGGAGCGAGGCCCGATTGGATGGAACCCTGGATGGAACCCTTCGCCCGGACGATCGACGCGGCTAAGAAGTACGTCGTGTCGAGCACCCTGGAGCGGGTCGATTGGAACGCGGAGCTCGTGCGCGGGGATCTGGGGAAGGCCGTTCGGGAGCTCAAGCGGGAGGCTGGTAAGGGCCTGCTCGTGGGAGGCGTGACGCTCCCGCAGGCGTTGGCGGCGCTGGACTTGATCGATGAGTACGAGTTCGTGGTACAGCCCAGGCTGGCGGGCCATGGGCCGACGTTGTTCGCAGGGCTATCGAAACCTATCGACTTGAAGCTGGTGAGCCGGCTGGAGTACGGCTCGGGGGCGGTGGCGATGCGATACGAGCCCAGAAGGTAGCCCTCGGGCTTGGTCCGAACTCACGCTTCCAAGGGTAGGTAGAGGTCATGGCGATCCAGCGGATGGATCACGTCGGCATAGTGGTTGACGACCTCGCGGCCGCAACCGAGTTCTTCGTCGAACTCGGACTCGAGCTGCAGGGCGAGGGCACCGTCGAGGGCCGCTGGGTGGACCGCGTCGTGGGACTCGACGGCGTCCGGTCCGAGATCGCAATGCTGCAGACTCCGGACGGCCACGGACGAGTCGAGCTGGCGAAGTTCCACTCGCCGTCAAATCAGGGCGGCGACCGACACGCGCCCGCGAACACCCCGGGCATCCGCCATGTCACATTCGCCGTCGACGACATCGACGCCGTCGTCGCCGGCCTGCGAGCCCGCGGCGCGGAGCTCGTTGGCGAGGTGGAGAGCTACGAAGACACCTATCGGCTCTGCTACGTCCGCGGCCCGGAAGGGATCATCGTCGAGCTGGCAGAGCGGATCGGCTGAGGGGTCCGGTACCCACGGCCAACCGAAGCTCATTCTCGAAGTCTGCCTGGCCAGCGCTCACGCCCTGGGGGTAGGCCGCTCCCCCCTACGGGTTACGGCGGCACCCCAGAAGATGCCACTGCCGCACCACGAGACTGACCCCGCCAGGGCGACGACCGTAGCGGGGCGGCCGCATAGCCTTCCTCCCGTGTGGACGACTTGCCCGCGGAGTGCCGAGGCACTCTCCACGGGCCAAACGTGGGAGGGGAGCCATGGAAGCAGTCATCACCAGAGAGGGGCCTCGCGCGAGGACGCCAGGCGATCGTGCGCCTGCCGCCGGCGCCACCCGGCGGCGCCGCGGGGCCGCAATCACCGTGGGCCTGCTGTTCATCATCGGGGACATCGCGGGCGTCCTGAGCTACGTCGTGACCCAAGGTCTGCTGGACGGGCCGGACGCCCTGACCAAGATCGCCGCGAACCAGAGCCACCTGGCACTGGGCGCGCTCTTGGTGCTGATCATGGGCCTGGCGCTGGCCATGATCCCCGTCGTGATGTATCCGATCTTCAGGAAGTACAACGAGGTCCTGGCGCTCGGGACCGTCGTCTTCCGGGGCGCGCTCGAGACCGTCGCCTACACCGCCTACGCTGGTATCTGGCTGGTGCTCCTCGAGCTCAGCCGGGAGCACGCGGCGGTGGCGTCTGCCGGCGCTCCGCACGTCCAGACGCTCACAGGGCTCCTCGTGGCGACGCAAGGGTCGGTCGCCACCTGGCTCACTTCCATCGTCTTCAGCCTCGGCGCCCTGATGTTCTACTACCTCTTCTACCGGTCGAGGCTCGTCCCCCGTTGGCTGTCCGTCTGGGGTCTCGTCGGCGCCGCCCTGTATCTGGCTACGCCGTTGCTGGACATGTTCGGCCACGGGTTCGGCGTCCTGATGGCCCCCCTCGCGGTGGCCGAGATCGTCCTGGCGGTCTGGCTGATCGTCAAGGGCCTGGCCTCGCCGGGCCCGGAGGAGGCGGCTGCCTGACATGTCATTCGAGCTGACGCCCGCCGACTGCGATGTCCTGCGTCGTCGGCGGGCGCAGCTCGACTCCGGACGTGCTGGAGGTCGCCCGCGCTCCCTGCCCTTTTGGGAAACCTGTGCTCTATCCACTGAGCCACGAGGATATTGTGCCGATTTGCAGGAGGTTTGTCTCCCGCGGCCCGCCAAGAATACCCCGAGTTGCTGATCGGCTGCTAAGCCTGCAGTCGACCTGGGGCGCCGCCCGCTTCTACGCGTAGCACGCCAGCCTGAAGCGAAGCGACAGACTGAGCGACTCCGCGAGCCGCTGCGAGGGCACATTCCCTGCCGCGTGAGAATAGAAGGGGAGAAGACCCCTCTCTTGAGCGCCGTGGAGCCAGGCTCGGACCACATGTCCGGCAAGTCCGTGCCGGCGATGGTCCGAGCTCACGAATACCCACGCCTCCGCCGATCGTTCGTCCTCCCGAGAGGAGGCGGCGGCCGCGACGACCTCTCCTTCGGCGAGCACCACGAACACGTCGCGATAGTCGGTGCCGAAGAAACCGTCGCCGAAGCCACGCAGTCGTTCATCACCACTGCTGAGCTTCTGGGCGAGGCGGTTCACGTCCATCGGAACGTTGCGGCTTGGGGTGTACGTCCAGTACTCCGTCCGTGAGTCCGTCCGCGCCTGGTTCTGGGTGCTGCGACAGAGAGCTTCGTGGAGTCTGGAGTCACCCGTCCAAAGCTCATCGAAGGACAGCCGCCGGATGGACGCTTCGGCATCGGGATTCACCCCGGCCCCGAAGTAGATTCGCGTGCTGCCGCGATAGTCCACGGCGAACACGCGAGATGGCGGGCCAGACTCCCCGGGCATGTCCTTGAAGCGCTCGAGATGCCCACTCTCGCCGAAGCGAAGCCCCTCGAGTTCGGCCTGCGTTGTGTAGAAGTCTTCGGGATGCATCATCTCGATGCTCAAGATACCGTGGCCGTCCCCCGGAGGACGAGGATCGACGCCGGTCGACGCCGTCACGGGAGCGCGCTGCACGCCGTGCAGCCGGCGCTGCTCGCGGTGCAGCCGGCGAGGTCGCGAGCGCGGGTCGGCGTAGAATGGGCTGCGCCATCGCGCACGCCGCGTAACGACTGCGGCGCGTCGAACAAGCCGCGAGCACCCCGAGGCACAGCAGGTATGCACGACGATCTGGCCAAATGGCAGCACGGCCACTCCTTCGGCCAAGAGGTGAGGCGGCCGGGCGAGCGCCGCACCCTCGTGGTCATCGCGATCACCGCGACCATGATGGTCGTCGAGATCGTCGCCGGGCTGGCGTTCTCCTCGATGGCCCTGCTGGCGGACGGCCTGCACATGGCGTCACATACGGTGGCGCTCGGCATCACGGCGTTCGCCTACATCTACGCACGGCGCCACGCCTACGACCCCGCGTACAGCTTCGGCACCGGCAAGGTGAACGCGCTGGGAGGCTTCACCGGCGCCGTCCTGCTGGCTGCCTTCGCGGTCGCGATGGCCGCCGGCAGCGTGGATCGCCTGATCAACCCCGCCCACATCGCGATCGACTACGCCATTCTCGTCGCCGCGGTCGGCCTCGCCGTCAACGGCGTGTGCGTCGTCGTCCTGAACGCGAACGAACATGGCCATGATCATGGTCACGACCATGCCGGTGGCGCCGCGGACCACGGTGGCGACCACGTCCACGGGGCGCGGCACGACGATCACAACCTCCGAGCGGCGTATCTGCACGTCCTGGCGGACGCCCTCACGTCCGTCTTGGCCATCTTCGCCCTCCTGTCGGCGAAGTACCTCGGCTTCACGTGGATGGACCCGGTCATGGGTATCGTCGGCGCCGTGCTCGTCGCGCGCTGGTCCGTCGGCCTCATGCGCTCGAGCAGCGCGGTCCTCCTCGACCGGCGAGGACCGAGCAGCATCCGCGAAAGGATCGTCGAATGCGTCGAGGCCGACGGTGACAGCCGCGTCGCGGACATACACCTCTGGTCGATCGGACCGGGCGTCTGTGCCGCGGAGATCAGCGTCGTGGCTCACTCGCCGGCCAGCGTCGACGACTACAAGGCCCGCATCCCTCAGGACCTCGGCTTGGAGCACGTCACCATCGAGACGCACGAGTGCGTGCCGACGACCGACGCGCGATGCCTCGTCGATGATGTCCGGTCCTGACCGCTGAGGCGCGTCCGGAGACGGCGGGGAGTCAGTCCTCCTTTTCGGACCGCCGCCGGATGAGCATCCTGGCGACCGCCGCCGACACGACGACGCCGGCGACGATCGGTGCGACGACGCGGGCCCTTCTGCGGACCTCGTCGGCCCGCTCCCTGCCCTGGTCGACCGCCTCGTCGAGGCCGCTGCGCAGCGCCGCGAACGCCTTGTTCAGCTCGGCGCGCTCCCGCTCGATGTCGGCGCGGATCTCGCCGGCCGGGCGAGTGGCGCGCTTCGCCCCGGTATCCACGGTCTCGCTCATGATCCACTCGCTCCGGTCTGTGACGACTCCGACACGTGCTCTCCCGCTGACGGGGGGGTCGGCGCCGACGGGGGCCCCGGCGAGACGCCTCCGTCGAAGCCCGGCTTTCGCCCCGCTCTCGTGCGCACGCCGGCCGCCGTCTCTCGCAGGTTCGCCCTGATCAGTTCGGCCGTCGTCTTTGCCTCTGCGGCCGCCGCTCGCGGCGCCGGGGTCTGCGCCTGCCGCAGCAGACTGCGGCCGACGAGCACCAGGATCGCCACGACGACGAACAGCACCACGGTGACGATCAGCAGTGAGAGCCACAGCGGAAGGACCAGCGCGAGGGCGACCGCGATCGTCGCCAGCGCGAAGCCGACGGCGTAGAGCGCGAACAGGCCGGCGCCTGCAAAGAGACCAAAGGCGCCGGCGAACCGTCCGCCCTTCTCCTTGAGCTCGCTGGCCAGCAACTCGCGATTGAGCTGCGCGAGGCGTTGCCCTCGTGCGCGGATGTCGGTGACGGATGCGGTCAGCCGTTCCCGCAGCGTCATGCTCCCCCCTCTCCCCTGCTCATGGACTTCGCAACGGCGATGGAATCTCATCGTACGTTGTCAGCGCGAGCGTACCCGCCGGTCGAAGCGCGACAAACCACTGGGGATCTGCAACGAGCGGTGGGGCCGGTCGCCTCTGGCGACCGGCCCCACCGGGACAGTCAAAGAACCGTGTGGCTGGGCCTTACTTGCTCTTGCCGATCTTGAACATCTTCGTGCCGCACTCCGGGCAGATGCCCTCCGTAGCGGGCTTGCCGTTCTTCATCGTGACTTGCTTCTCGTTCTTCATCACACGCTTCGTGCGGCATTTGACGCAGTAGGCCTCAGTCGCCATGAATGGTCTCCTTTCCCAGTGACGGGAAGCTGGCCCGCCCCCCTTGGTCGCGCGCAGTATACGCTCCGGTGTCAAGCCTAGCAATGAGCCTGAGCCGAGCCTGACGCGAGCCTGACGGCCATCCGTCGTCGGCGGTCCTTCCGCCGCCGTCCGATATTGGGCGTACAAGCAGGGAAAAGGGCCTGCCCGGCCGCCGGTGACGGCAACACAGTTGCCGCATCCGGCGGCCGTTGGTACAACGTGCTACAGCGACAAGGCCGCGGCGTCGGCCGGCGTGGGACCCCGTCCCGCGCAGCCGCGCCGCCGCGGCCGTACGGAACCAGGCCTGAAAGGATGACGATGAACGAACAGCTCCAGGCCACCATCCGCACGCGCGTCGCCGACGAGAACGTGAAGCACATCCAGCTGTGGTTCACGGACATCCTCGGCAACCTCAAGATGGTCGAGATCCCCGACCGGCAGCTCGACAGCGTGCTCGACAGTGGCGCCCCCTTCGACGGTTCCTCCATCACCGGCTACGCCGAGATCGAGGAGTCAGACATCGTGGCCATGCCCGACTGGTCCACCTTCAAGATCCTGCCCTGGTCGCAGAACCACGAACGCACCGCGTTCGTCTTCTGCGACGTCCTCGACCGGCAGTACCAGCCCTTCCAGGGCGACCCGCGCTGGGCGCTCCGCCGCCAGCTCAAGCGGGCCGCCGACATGGGCCTCGACTTCTACGTGGGACCCGAGCTCGAGTACTTCTACTTCAAGCAGGGCGACACGCCCGAGCTCACCGACGAGGGTGGCTACTTCGACGTCCTCCCCGCCGACCTCGGTAACGACTTGCGCAAGCAGAGCATCCGTGCCCTCGACCGCCTCGACATCCACATGGAGGCGTCGCATCACGAGGTGGCCCCGTCGCAGCACGAGATCGACCCGCACTACGACGAGGCGCTCTCCATGGCCGACCAGGTCATGATCACACGCCTCATCGTGAAGGAGGTCGCGGCCCACAACGGCGTCTACGCGACCTTCATGCCCAAGCCGCTCCACGGCGTCAACGGCAGCGGCATGCACGTCCACCAGTCGCTCTTCCGCGGCGACGAGAACGCCTTCTTCGACGCCAACGACGAGAACCGCATGTCGGACATCGCCAAGGGCTTCATCGCCGGGCAGTTGCGCCACATGGGCGAGATCTGCTCCGTGCTGAACCAGTGGGTGAACAGCTTCAAGCGCCTGGTGCCCGGCTTCGAGGCGCCCGTCTACGTCTCATGGGCGCACCGCAACAGGACGGCGCTCATCCGTGTCCCCCTCTACATCCAGGGCAAGGAGAGCACGCTGCGCGCCGAGCTGCGCAACCCGGACCCCGCGGCGAACCCCTACCTGGCCTTCGCCGTGATGCTGGCCGCCGGGCTGGAGGGCATCGAGAAGGGCTACGAGCTGCCGCCCGCCGTCGAACCGAACATCTACAAGATGGACGCCGACGAGCGCGAGGCGGCCGGCCTCACCAGCCTGCCGAACAACCTCTACGAGGCGATCAAGGAGACCCAGGGCAGCGATCTCGTGAGGCGCGCGCTGGGCGACCACATCTTCGAGCGCTTCATCACCAACAAGCTCAACGAGTGGTACGAGTACCGCGAGCAGGTGACCGACTTCGAGATCAAGCGCTACTTCTCGGTGCTCTGATGGACGAGCCGGTGACGGGGAAGGAGGGCCCCGCGGGAGGCGGCGAGGACAGCACACGCCAGCTCGCCGCCCATCTCGAGCGCTGGATCGCCGCCGAGGTCAAGGACGGCGGCGGCGAAGGCGCCGTCTTCGGCCTGAGCGGCGGCATCGATTCGGCGGTCGTCGCCGGCCTGGCCGTCCGCGCCCTGCCCGGCCGCGTGCTCGGCGTCGTCCTGCCCTGCCACAGCGACCCCCACGACGAAGACGACGCGCTGCTGGTCGCCGAGGCGCTCAAGGTGCCGACGACGACCGTCGACCTGGGCCCCGTCTACGACCTCCTGGTGGAGGTCCTCGACGGGGCCTCCCCCGGCCTGTCGGCCGAGCGCATGGCGACCGCCAACCTCAAGCCGCGCCTGCGCATGACGGCCCTCTACGCGCTCGCCAACCAGCTCGGCTACCGCGTGCTCGGCACCGGGAACCTCGACGAGCTGACCGTCGGCTACTTCACGAAGTACGGGGACGGCGGCGTGGACTTCCTGCCGCTGGGCAGCCTCACCAAGGGCGAGGTCCGCGACCTCGCCCGCGAGCTGGGCGTGCCGCAGCAGGTGATCGACAAGCCGCCGTCCGCCGGTCTCTGGGCGAACCAGACCGACGAGGGCGAGATGGGCCTCACCTACCAGCAGCTCGACGCGTACCTGCGCGGCGAGGAGGTCCCCGAGGACGTCCGGCAACGCATCCAGGACCTCAACGCAGCGAGCCTGCACAAACGCACGCTACCCAAGGTCGCGCCCCTGCCGAAAGAAGGCTGAACCGCCCCCGGCCTGCGTCCCCACGCGTCTTGCACAGGCTGGACAACGCCACTCCGTGAGTCTGCCGTGACGGCATACGTAGAAGAGCGTAGGCTTCTGAGAGTTACGCAGTCTGCATGATCCTTGTTAGGTTTGGCAGGGAGAGGCATGGGCCTGAGCGATCCTCTCGGACGCATGGACATCGCGGCAGCCACGCCGCCCAATAATCTGGTTCCGCCCGATGACAGACCGAGAGGTCAGCTGTGGCTTCCGGAGTCGTTCGAGGAGGTGCGGCTGTTCGCTCTGTTGATGTGGCGCCTCAAGCGGCCAAACGGTCCTCTGTCCCTGCTCGGCGATCCTGGCGGAGACCCAGACGGTCCATTCAAATGGGACTTTCTGGTGGACATCGACGGGGTCAGCATCAATGTCATTCGCAGCGCTGCGGGACTCGAGTTGCGCTGGTGGGGTCGCTTCGTCGACGGCAAGACGATGGAGGCCTTTGTTCAGCACAACCTCGAGCTACATCGCACTGAGATCGAAGCAGCCATGGGGCGCTTGGAGGAGTACACGCTTCTCCTGAACCCCTTCTCCAGACACAAGAACATGGCTGAGCTCTCGAAGGATGAGCTTGTGGGCATTGACTGCGAAGCGCCTGAAGTGCCGTCCATTGCCGGAGCACCCAAGGAGACGTACGACGCCTACTTCAAGGCGACCCAGGACTACTTTCGAGCCGTTGACCGGCAGGCCATGCACTCCATGCACTTGGTCGCCGAGTCCGCGTTCATGGCCGAGGCGTATCTCAATCTGATGTACGCCGTTCTACTCCGGCCGGTCATTCGGAATTCGGCTCAGCTGCGAAGCGAATCGCTACTGCGCAAGTGGAAGAACAAGATCGAGCATCTGCCCTCCGACTGCGATCACATCGTCAAGACGCCCGACCTTGGAGATAGCCGGGTGAGAGATGCGAAGTGGCTCTTCGACCTGCGAAACCGTATTGCGCACTCATACCCGGACCCCGCCGAGATGCGAATCGGCGGCATGTGGTTCTTCAAGTCGTTTCCCGTGTTTCCGGTCGCTGCGCCAACAATCAAGCTCGACCGTGCTCTGAACAACCAGTTGCCGACACGAGAGGATGCTCTGAAGGCGTTGCCGATGGCGGAAGCGTTTGTGACGTTTCTCCGAGAGCTTGTCGATTCAGAGGCCGCTGACGGAATCGATCTTCTGGCCGCTGCACAGCCTCTCGGCTTCAACGAGACGAAGGGTATCTACGGCATTCCGTTTGGCCGATATTCCGCATTCGCGGTGTTTCCCAGTGCAACCTAACAAGGCGTTCGAGCAGACTCGCAGAAGGTCTGCGCAAGACCGTGGCGCTGGCTCTCGCAGCTCAACGCCCCGACCGTTGGACGGACGTGACCGGCAGGTGACGGAGACCTGTGCCGCCGCGGCGGCACGAGCAGTGAATGGGGGCAAGCATGAAGCGCTGCACTGGGAGAAGCACGCTGATGGGCACCTGTGTCACGGTGCTTCTTATGATGAGCGCCCCGGCGATGGCGGCTGAGAGTCCGCTGACTCAATCACCATGGGCCTCGTCGCACATGGCTCCACGCTCCCACGACTTCCCGGACTCCGCGCAGTCGGAGGCTCTGAGCGGCACCGGTGTCATAAGAGGGACTGTGCTCGGCTACGACGGCCTTCCCGTGACCGACGCCTACGTGACCTCCTGGTTCGACGACTACTCCGGCGACACCGCGCAGACGGACACGTCCGGCTCGTATGAGATGACCGGCGTGCCGGCGCTCGTAGGCACGGGGGAACTGTGGATGTGGCCGAACACAGATGAGGGCCCTCTCTACATCTGTGGAGGTCTCACGTTCCTCGACCCCGGCCCCACTGTCTTCGACTTCTGGCCCGGCAGACTCCCCCTTACCATCCATCGGGGAGGGCCGTGGGCCGAGTGGTCGAGCGCCTCCGTGAGTCTGTACGGAGGCGATGAGACATCACCCGACCTGGAGACCTATCAGGACCTGACGGTGGGATCTGCTGATCCGTTCAGTGGATACGCCTACGCTCTGCCCGGCGACTACACGAGCGCGGTCGTGACTTTCCAGGGAGGCGGTTGGCCAGCAAGGCGCACCGAGGCTCAGGAGATCCCGCTGCCTCAGGAGGCACCGGCCGTCGTTCAGTCCGGGCAGACCGGAGCGGTCACCCTGATCGCCGACGAGCGAGACGCTGGGCGTGCCAAGGTGACGCGCTGGGCCTCTGGAGCACCTGGCAGCAGGGTCATCTTGAGACTCAGCAACCTGCGCAGCGGCGATGTCTACGAGATCAACGGCGAGTCGATGAACGGGCGCGAGCCAGAGAAGAGCTTCGGGACCCTCACCGTGCCCTCGCCGGCGCCAGCCGCGATCTCGGTCCCCGTGCGCGTGCCCCTCGGCGTCCCCACAGGAGACAAGTACAACTTCACGGCATCCAGAGTCGGAGGCCACCTCCAGCTGGTCGCCTCCTACCAGGTCTGTACGTTCGAGGCGAGCCGCCACGGCATCTCGCCCGGGACAGGCGTGAAGCTGACAGGCCGTGTCCCGATCATTCCAGGGCCGCGTTTCGCGAACTGGATGACCTTGACTTTGTTCGAGCGCCCCGGCGTTGCCGGCCAGCCTTGGACGTGGCAAGCCAAGAGGTGGACGAAGATCATGACGATCCGCACGAGTCTCGACCGCGACGGGCGTTTTTCGACGCCTTATCTGCATCCGCGGCGCACCACGTCGTACGTGATCCGCTACCCGCGTTCTTTCGATCCCAGTTGGCGCGCGTTCACTTCAGTGGCGACCGTCCATATCCACTGAGGATGGTTGCGAGAGCCGCCCAACACTCACATCTTGGTGTCAGTCTCCCAGCCATGGGATTCCTGAAGAGCCTCAGGTAGCCTCGGCTACGACGTCGACCGGAGCCGCGAGCGTACCCAGGCGGCGAGCTCGGGCTCGGATACCTCCCCGGCTGCCAGCGCCATCATGATCCCGACGACCTCGTCCTCTGGTGCTTCGATCTGGTAGCCATTGAGGCCCGCAAACACGGCCATCGTCACGAACGCGACGCGCTTGTTGCCGTCGACGAATGGGTGGTCACTGGCCAAGCCGAAGCCGTAGGCCGCCGCCAGCGCGGCGATGTCTGCCTCGGGCTCGTAGGCGCAGCGCTGCGGTGCGCGCGCCAGCGCCGCCTCCAGGGCGTGCTCGTCGCGCAGCCCCGGCATGCCGCCGAACGTCCTGATCAGGTCGAACTGCACCGCCTCGACGACCAGTCGGTCGACCCAGCGCGGTTCCTTGGCGCGGCGCCCCACCGGCTACTTGGCCAGCTCGCGCAGGGCGTTGCGGTAGCGGCCCGAGACCCTGGCCGCGATCGCCAGGGCCTCTTCTGTCGCCGGGTCATAGGGGGTCAGCAGGATGCCACGGTCGGTCTCCACCGCAAGCACGGTGTCGCCGGCCGTCAGGTGCAGCCGGTCAGCCATGTCCTTGGGCAGCGTGGCTGCGATCGAGCCGCCGGCCTGGCGCAGCTTCAGTCCCCGGGTCATGTATCCTCCCCTCGTCATGGGACTCGTAGCACATGTATGCTACCCGCTGTAACCCTCGCTGAACAGCTGCGGACTTCAAACGCCGATTCCATCCACCGGGAGCTTCATGGACCGTGATTCCCAGCTCGAGTCACGCTTCGCGCGCGGGGAACTCTTCTTGACCGAGGCGGCTGTTGTAGAGCGCATGCGCCGCGAGTTCCTGATCCCCGCCGACGACCACGTGGAATATGGCGGCGCGATCTACGACGAACAAGGCCGCGCCGCCCTTGGCGAGATCTACGGCGGCTATCTCGACGTCGCCCGGCGCCATGGCATGCCCCTCCTGCTCACGAGCTCGACCAGGCGCTGCAACCCGGAGAGGGTCGCCGCGTCTCGGTTCGCCGAGCGCAAGCGTGATGCAGGACTGGATGACCTTCTTGAGGGAGCTGCGCGGTGGGCGCGGGGACGAGCTCTTCGTCGGTGGTCTTCTGGGAGCTTGCGGCGATGCCTACCGGCCGCAAGAGGCCCTTTCGCACGCGGACGCTCGCGCCTTCCATCGCGCCCAGTGCGCGGCCTTTGCGGAGGCGGGCGCGGACTTCCTCCTGGCTGCGACGCTTCCGGCGCTCAGTGAGGCGCGAGGGCTGGCCGAGGCCATGAATGAGACAGGCCTGCCGTTCATCGTCAGCTTCGTCGTCGAGCGCACCGGACTGCTTCTCGACGGGACGCCGCTCTGTGTGGCCGTGACCGCCATCGATGACGTCGAGCCCGCCTCTCTGCTACATGGTGAACTGCGTTCATCCGACCAACGTTCTCGCGGCCCTCGCGTCGGATGTGAACCGCGACCAGCCTTCTCTGTCGCGCGTGAAGGGCATCCAGGGCAACACGTCGACCCTCAGCCCAGGCGAGCTCGACGACAGCGCCGAACTGCAGTGCGACGGTGCGGACTCACTGGTCGAAGGCACGCTCGCGCTCCGGCGCGAGCGTGCCTTCCAGGTCTTCGGCGGCTGCTGCGGAAGCGACGAGACGCATCTGGAGGCGATCGCAGCCGGCCTCACGGCCGAGAGTCGTCGGCCGGGCAGTAGCGCTCGACCGGCAACCGATGATCAGGTCGCCTGACAGGGCCGTTCGAGCACGACTCTGCGCGCTTGACTTCCAGCGTCTCTGGTCGTACGCTTTTCCGTACGTACTCAGGAGGTCTGCGATGACGACCATGAGCGCCACCGAAGCGCGTAAGCAGCTCTACAAGCTCCTCGACGATGTTGCGCAGTCGCATGAGCCCGTGCAGATCACCGGCAAGCGCGGCAGCGCCGTGCTCGTTTCGGAGGACGACTGGCGCGCCGTGCAGGAGACGCTGTACCTGGTCTCCGTCCCGGGCATGCGCGAGTCCATCCTCGAGGGCATGGCAACGCCGGCCGCCGAGCTCGAAGACGAGCTCGACTGGTGAGCTGGCGGCTGCTCTACACCAAGCAGGCGCGCCAAGACGCGAAGAAGCTCGCCGCGGCCGGCCTGAAGCCGCAGGCCGAGGAGCTGCTTGCCGTCCTGGCCGTCGATCCCTTTCAGTCGCCGCCGCCGTTCGAGAAGCTTGTCGGCGACCTCAGAGGCGCCTGCTCGCGGCGCATCAACATCCACCATCGTTTGGTCTACGAGGTCCAATGTAGACGAGCACGCCGTCAAGGTGTTGAGGATGTGGACCTACTACGAGTGACCAGAAGGATGGTGGAGAAGACGCGCCTCTTCGCCACGAGGTGAGGCACGATGACCAAGGTCAGCATGCGCCCAGCCGCGCAGGAGGACGAGCAGTTCCTCTACTCGATGTACTGCGTCAACATGCGCGACGTGGTCGCGCGGACGTGGGGCTGGGATGACGCGTGGCAACGCGCCGAGTTCGAGAGGCGCTTCAGAGAGCTGAGCGTCTCGGTCATCGAGGTCGAGTCCCGCGCGGTGGGTTGTCTCTTTCTCGAGGAGCGATCCGACTCGCTCTACGTCCACGAACTGCAGATCGCGCCCGCCTTCCAGGGCAGGGGGATCGGAACGGCGGTCGTGAGGACGTTGATCGAGCAGGCTGCGAGTCGTGGACTTCCCGTCGTCCTCTCGGTCGTGTCCGCGAACCCGCGCGCAAGGAGCCTGTACGAGAGACTGGGGTTCAGAGTGACCCTGGTCGAACCGCCCTTCGTGCGCATGCGCCACGACCCGCCGCCGGTGCATCGGACCGGCGCCATCCGTTAGACTCTTACGCCGGTCTTCGGAGGTACTCAGTGTCCATCGTCGTCCAGAAATACGGCGGGACGTCCGTCGCCGACGCCACGCGCATCATGAACGTGGCGCGGCGCATCGTGGCGACCTACGAGCAGGGCCACAGCGTCTGCGCCGTGGTCTCGGCCCGGGGCGACACCACCGACGAGCTCCTCGAGCTCGCCTACGAGATCTCGCCGAACCCGCCCGAGCGCGAGATGGACATGCTGCTCACGACCGGCGAGCGCATCAGCTGCGCCCTGCTCGCCATGGCCATCCACCGGCTCGGCAAAGAAGCGATCAGCTACACGGGGTCGCAGGCGGGCATCATCACCGACACGGTACACGGCAAGGCGCGGATCCTCGACATCCGCGCCTTCAGGGTGGAGGACGCCCTGGCGGCCGGCAAGATCGTGCTGGTGGCCGGCTTCCAGGGCGTCTCGACCGAGAAGGAAGTCACCACGCTCGGTCGCGGCGGCTCGGACACGACCGCCGTCGCTCTGGCGCACGCGCTGGGCGCCGAGGTCTGCGAGATCTACACCGACGTCGACGGCGTCTACACGGCGAACCCGAGCGTCGTGTCGAAGGCGTGCCGCATGGCCGCCATCTCCTACGACGAGATGCTCGAGATGGCGGCGTCGGGAGCGCAGGTCCTGGCGCTGCGTTCCGTGGAATATGCACGCAAGTACGGCATCCCGATCCACGTGCGTTCGAGCTTCACCGACGCCGACGGCACGTGGGTGAGAGAGGAAGGTGTCCAGATGGAGAGCGAAGAGCTGGAACAGCCGATCATCCGGGCGGTCACCTACTCGACGGACGAGGCCAAGGTCACGGTCAGGCACGTGCCCGACCGGCCGGGCGTCGCGGCGCGCGTCTTCGGCGCGCTGGCCGACGCCCACGTCAACGTCGACACCATCATCCAGAACACCAGCGAGAGCGGCCACAGCGACATCACCTGCACGATCCCCGTGGACGACCGCGCGGCCGCCGACACGGCGCTGCGCGCGGTCGTCAAAGAACTGGGCGGCGAGACCTACGACACCGACGACTCGATCGCCAAGGTGAGCATCGTCGGCGCCGGCATGCGCACCAATCCCTGGGTCGCGGCGACCATGTTCAAGACGCTCGCCGACATGGGCATCAACCTCGACATCATCAGCACGAGCCCCATCAAGATCTCCTGCGTGATCGCCAAGGCGCGGGTCGAAGAGGCGGTGCGCGCGCTGCACACCACCTTCGGGCTCGACGACAGCTGCGTCTACCCCGAGTCGGCCGAGCGGGAGGCGTGATGGACGACTCACGGCCGATCGCCGCGCGCGCAGGGCAGGTGGCCTGATGGCGGGCAAGCAGTACACGGTCGCCATCGCCGGCGCGACGGGCGTCGTCGGAGGCACCGTCCGCGCGATCCTCGAGGAGCGCGGCTTCCCCGTCGGCGAGCTGCGCCTGCTGGCGAGCGAGCGCTCGGCGGGGCGCCGCCTGCCGTTCAAGGGCGGCGAGATCGAGGTGCGGCGGCTCGACGCAGACTCGTTCGACGGCGTCGACCTCGCCTTCTTCGCGGCAGGCGGCGCCGTCAGCCAGGAGCACGTCCCCGCGGCAGTCGACGCCGGCGCCATCGTCATCGACAAGTCGAGCGCCTTCCGCGGCGACCCGGCGGTCCCGCTGGTCGTGCCCGAGGTCAACGCCGACCACCTCGACCGCCACCAGGGCCTCATCGCCACGCCGAACTGCTCGACCATCCAGATGGTCGTCGCGCTCAAGCCCATCTACGACGCCGCCGGCATCGAGCGCGTCGTCGTCTCGACCTACCAGTCGGTCGCCGGCAGCGGCCAGGGCGGCATCGCGGCGCTCGACGCGCAGGCCCACGCCTGGGCCGCCGGCGACCCCGTCGAGCAGCAGTTCTATCCGCACCAGATCGCCTTCAACCTGCTGCCGCACATCGACAGCTTCCTGCCCTCGGGCTCGACCAAGGAAGAGCAGAAGATGGTCGACGAGACCGTCAAGATCTTCGCCGATCCCGAGCTCAAGGTGACGGCCACCTGTGTGCGCGTGCCGGTCTTCGGCGCGCACAGCGAGGCCGTCAACGTCCAGACGAAGCGCAAACTGAGCGCGGACGAGGCGCGGCGGCTGCTCGCCGCCGCGCCCGGCATCGAGCTGGTCGACGATCCGGCCGAGCTCCAGTACCCGATGCCGCTGGCGGCCGAAGGCAAGGACCCCGTCTACGTCGGCCGCGTCCGCGAGGACCCGACCATCGCCAACGGTCTCGACCTGTGGGTGGTCGCCGACAACCTGCGCAAGGGCGCCGCGCTCAACGCCGTACAGATCGCCGAGGAGCTCGTGCGCCGCGGGCTGCTCTGAGCCGCTCGGCCCCGGGTATACTCACGCCCCATGGGGTTGGACATCCGCATCAACCTGCCGAAGCAGGGGACCGTCGAGACCTATGACGTGGTCATCGTCGGTGGTGGGCCCGCCGGCCTGACGGCCGCGATCTACAGCGCCCGCGGCCGGCGTTCGACCGTGATCCTCGAGCGCAACATGGCGGGCGGCCAGATCGCCCTGACCGAGCTGGTCGAGAACTTCCCCGGCTTCCCCGAGGGCATCTCCGGCTTCGACCTCTCCGACAGGATGAAGCGCCAGGCCGCCCAGTTCGGGGCCGAGCTTCGCGAGATCACGACCGTGGCGGCCTTCCAGCCCGAGCCCGACGGCCTGTTCAGCATCTCCACCGACCAGGAACGCATCCGCGGCAAGGCGATCATCCTCGCTCCCGGCGTCGAGGCGAAACGCTCGGGCATCCCGGGCGAGGCCGAGTTCGTGGGCCGCGGCGTCTCCTGGTGTGCGACCTGCGACGGCGCCCTCTACAAGAACCGCAGCGTCGCCGTCGTCGGCGGCGGCGACTCGGCCGTCGAAGAAGGCCTCTTCCTCACGCGCTTCGCCGACAAGGTCTACGTCGTGCACCGCCGCGACGAGCTGCGCGCCGAGAAGATCATCCAGGAGCGCGCCTTCGGCAACGACAAGATGGAGTTCGTCTGGGACTCGGTGCCGCGGCGCATCATGGGCGGCCAGATGGTCGAGGCGCTCGAGGTGCAGAACGTGAAGACGCAGGAGCTTCGCAGCCTGCCGGTGAACGGCGTCTTCTTCTACATCGGCCAGCTCCCCAACACGTCGTTCCTGCAGGGCGTCGTGACGCTGGATCCGGCCGGCTACATCCGCACCGACGACCTGATGCGCACCTCGCAGTGCGGCGTCTTCGCCTGCGGCGACGCGCGCTCCAACCCGCTCAAGCAGATCGCCATGGCGGTCGGCGAGGGATCGCTCGCCGCCGTCCAGGCGAGCCGCTACCTCGACGAGCTCGACTGCCCCGTGCCGTCGGCCGTCGACCGGCGCGAGACGTGGGGCGGCCCGGACATGTGCGAGCCGGCACCCCAGGTCGCGACGGGCGACGGCCGGGAGGCCGGCGAGAAGCAGCCGGCGCAGGGCGCGCCGGCGGGCGGCGGCGAAGCCGCCGCCGAGGGCGCGCCCGTCACCTGACCAGAACGGAGGAGATGAACGTGGATGCGGTGTCGCAAAGCGACTTCGAGGACGTGGTACTCAAGGCCGAGGGCAAGGTGCTCGTGGACTTCTGGGCCGAGTGGTGCGGCCCCTGCCGCATGATCGGACCCGTGCTCGAAGAGATGGCCGGCGACTACCCGAGCGTCACGTTCGTGAAGCTCAACGTGGACGAGGCGCCCGATGTGGCGCAGCGCTTCAGCGTGATGAACATCCCGACCGTGCTGGCGTTCGAGGGCGGCGAGGTCAAGCAGCGCATCGTGGGCGCCATGCCCAAGGCCAAGCTGGTCGGCGAGCTCGGGAGCTTCCTGGGCTGAGCCAGCGGCGGCGGGACGATCCCGCGCGAGCATCGGCATAAGGACGGGCGGCGCGAGCCGCCCGTTGCTCTAGAGGCGCTCGCGCTCCAGCCGCAATGCGGCGGCGTCGTAGCTGAACGACACGAGGTTATCGGCGAACGCCAGGTCGAGGCGCTCCTGTACCGGGGGAGAGAGCGCGAGGAACCGGTGGCGGATCATGTCGCCCTTCTCTCTCTGCACCGCGGCAGCCTGCAGCCAGTAGTCCAGGTCGACCGTGCGCCGCTCCACCTGCTGTTCGACGACCGAGAGGCCGGCGCGCGCCGCGAACCGTCCCAGCTCCTCCGCCCGGTACAGCCGGCGATGCGACGGGTCGCGCAGCCGGGCGAGGTCGTTGAGCGGCGTATCGGTGACCTCGTCGACGACGGTGTCGACCACCACGATGCGTCCGCCGCGGCTCAGCACGCGCGTCATCTCGCGCAGCGCCGCGACAGGCTCGGGCAGGCGGTGGAAGGAGCCGCGACAGACCACCAGGCTGAAGGCGCCGTCCTCGAAGGGCAACGTGTAGAGGTCGGCGAGCGCGAAGGTGATGTTGCGCGCCCCGATCTCGGCGGCGAGGCGGCGGCCCTCGTCGAGGGCGTCGGACAGCTCGTCGACGGCCTCGACGCGGCCCACGCCGGCGCACAGCGCGAGCGACGTCATGCCGACGCCGCATGCGTAGTCGAGCACGGCGTCGTGGCTCGAGGGCCGGGCGACGCCGAATACGAGGTCTGCAGATGAGTCGCGGAAGCCGTCCACGTCTTCCCCTGTGTCGCCAGTTGGGTCATCGGCCGGCCGGCCGAGGACTTGAGCCCTCGGCCGGCCGGCGGACGCGCCCTCTCTTGCCGTTGCCTGCCTAGTCTACGGCTTCGGCGGCGCAGGGAAAGGCCGTGTGGCACCGTCGGAGCAGGCCGCTCGGCAGCACCCCTCGCTCACTCCGGGCGTGGATCAGCCGTACGGCGTGGTGAAGATCGTGCCGCTGGCCTGCAGGCCGATGCCGACCTCGTGGCCCTCGACGCGCGCCGTCTCGCGATAGGCGCGCTCGGCGCCGTCCAGATCGAGGCTGCTCGCCAGCGTCTCGGCCTTGAGGTAGGCGGCGTGGCGCTCGACCAGCGGACGCAGGGCGTCCGGCGCCTCGAGCGCCAGCTCGATCGTGTCTTCGATGCGCAGGCCGGCGTTCTTGCGCGCGAGCTGCACGGCGTGCACCAGCTCGCGCACCAGCCCCTCCTCGCGCAGCGCGTCGTCGAGCTCGGTCTTCAGCGCGACGACGCGCTCGCCGTCGCTCTCGACCTGATAGCCCTGCGGCGACCCCGTCTCGACGAGGAGCTCCTCGGCGGTCAGGCGCAGCTCTGCCCCGCCGGGCAGGCCCAGCGTGGCCGCGCCCGACTCGTTGAGCTCGGCCACCAGGGCGGCGCCGTCCGCTTCGCGGAGCGCCGCCTGTACCTGGCCGAGCTGCTTGCCGAGCTTCGGCCCCAGCACGCGCAGGTTGGGCTTGACCGTGTAGGCGACGAGCTCGCCGCCGTCGCCCACGAAGCGCAGCTCCTTGACGTTGAGCTCGTCGAGCACGACCTCGCGCAGGCCCTCGACGGCCTCGCGTTCGGCCTCGGGCAGCGCCAGCACGACTTCGGCGAGCGGCTGGCGCGTCTTCACGGCGGCCGCGTTGCGGGCGGCCCTGCCCATCTCGACCGCCCGGCGCGCCGCCGCCATCGCGAAGCTCACACCCTCGTCGATCGCCGCCGCATCGACCTCCGGCCACGCGCACAGGTGCACGCTCTCCGGCGCGTCCGCGTCGACCGAGCGCACCAGGTTCTGGTAGATCTCCTCGCTCACGAAGGGCGCGTAGGGCGCGAGCAGCTTGGCGACCGTGACCAGCGCCTCGTGCAACGTCTGATAGGCGGCGAGCTTGTCGCTGTCGCTTTCGCTCTTCCAGAAACGACGCCGGCTGCGCCGCACGTACCAGTTGCTCAGATCGTCGACGAAATCCTGGATGGCGCGTCCCGAGCTGGTCGCGTCGTAGTCCTCGAGTCCCTCGGTCACGCGCCTGACCAGCAGGTTGAGCTCGCCGACAAGCCAGCGGTCGAGCAGCGGCCGCTCGGCGAGCGGGATCTTTGCCGCGTCCGGGTCGAAGCGGTCGATGTTGGCGTAGACCGTGAAGAAGCTGTAGGTGTTCCACAGGGTGAGCAGGAACTTGCGCACGACCTCGTCGACCATCTCGATCGAGAAGCGGCGCGAGTACCAGGGACTGGAGACGGTGAAGAGGTACCAGCGGAAGGCGTCCGCGCCCTGCCGGTCCAGGACGGCGTCGGGCTCGACCACGTTGCCGCGGCTCTTGCTCATCTTCTGGCCCTCGGCGTCGAGGATGTGCCCCAGGCAGAGCACCCGCTTGTACGAGCTCTGCCCCTCGACCAGGGTGGCGACGGCCAGGAGGCTGTAGAACCAGCCGCGTGTCTGGTCGATGGCCTCGGCGATGAAGTCGGCCGGGAAGCGCTCGCGGAAGGTGTCGCCGTTCTCGAAGGGGTAGTGCCACTGCCCGAAGGGCATGGAGCCCGAGTCGAACCAGGCGTCGATGACCTCCGGGACGCGGCGCATCTCGGCGCCGCACTCGGAACAGGTGAGGACGACATCGTCGACGAAGGGCCGGTGCAGTTCCAGCTCCTCAGGCACCGGCCCCGCCGCCAGCTCGCGCAGCTCTTCCAGCGAGCCGACGCAGTGCGTGTGGCCCTGCTCGCAGCGCCAGATGGGCAGAGGCGTGCCCCAGTAGCGGTCGCGCGAGAGCGCCCAGTCGATGTTGTTCTCGAGCCACTCCCCGAAACGCCCCTGCTTGATGTGCTCGGGATACCACGTGACGGCCTCGTTGCTCGCGAGGAGCTCATCCTTGACCGCCGTGGTGCGCACAAACCAGGTGGACTTCGCGTAGTAGAGGAGGGGCGTGTCGCAGCGCCAGCAGAAGGGGTAGCTGTGGGTGAAGGGCACGGCGCCCAGGAGGAGGCCACGCTCCTTGAGGTCGGCGATGATGGCGGGGTCGGCGTCTTTGACGAAGGTCCCCGCCCAAGGGCCGACCTCGGCGATGAAGCGACCGCGCAGGTCGACCGCGTTCACGATCGGCAGGTCGTTCTCGAGCCCCACGCGCATGTCCTCTTCGCCGAAGGCCGGCGCGATGTGCACGATGCCGGTACCGTCGCTGGTCGTGACGTAGTCGCCGCCGATGACGCGCCAGGCGGGCTTGTCGGGCTCCAGGAACCGGTACGGCGCCTCGTACTCGAGGCCGAGCAGCTCGGCGCCCGGGAACTCGGCTTCGACCACGGCCTGCCCGCCGAGCACCGCCTCGACCAGCTCGCGGGCGAGCACGAAGCGCTCGCCGCGGCTCTCGACGAGCGCATAGCTGACGTCGGGGTTCACCGCCGCGGCGACGTTCGAGACGAGGGTCCACGGGGTCGTCGTCCAGACCGCGAGCGACACGGGGACGGCCGGCCGGCCGGTCAGCTTCTCGGCCGCGGCCGGCGTCAAGGGGAAGCGCGCGTAGACGGAGTCCTCCTCGATCTCCTTGTAGCCCTGCGCCACCTCGTGGCTCGAGATGGCCGTGCCGCAGCGCGGGCAGTAGTGCACGACCTTGAAGCCCTGATACAGCAGGCCCTTGTCCCAGATGCGCCGCAGCAGCCACCACACCGACTCGATGTAGTCGTTGGTGAGCGTGTAGTAGGCGTCGTCCAGATCGATCCAGAAACCGATGCGCTCCGTCATCCGGTCCCACTCGCGCAGGTAGGTCAGCACGCTCTCGCGGCAGAGCTGGTTGAACTCGGCGACGCCGTAGGCCTCGATCTGCTCCTTGCCGTCGATGCCGAGGCGTCGCTCGACCTCGAGCTCTACCGGCAGGCCGTGGCAGTCCCAGCCGGCCTTGCGGGGCACGCGGTAGCCACGCATCGTCTTGTAGCGCGGGAAGATGTCTTTGTAGATGCGGGAGAGGACGTGGTGGGCGCCGGGCTTGCCGTTCGCCGTGGGTGGGCCCTCGTAGAAGACCCAGAGCGGCGCGTCCGGGCCCGGCGCCGAGAGGCTCTTGTGGAAGATGTCGTTGTCGCGCCAGAAGGCGAGGATGCGGGCGTCCAGCGCCGGGAAGTCGGCGCGCGCCGATACCTCGCGGAACTTGGGCTGCCTGTCGTTCACTTGACCCGCCTTCAGCCATGATGGGGACCGGAACGGCCGGGCGCGGGTCCGCAGGACCGGCGGCCGGCCGGGTAGCGATGGTACCACAGACGCTCGTGTAGACTTGTGGGCATGACCGACGACGCAGGCACCAGCCCGCCGCCGGCCGGCGGCCCCCTGGGCCACCTCCTCGCCTTCCTGGATTACGACGGCACGGCGACGACGCACGAGTGCAACGAGGTGGTCCTGCAGCGCTTCGCCGGCGACGCCTGGCGGCCCTTCGAGGACCTCGTGCGACAAGGCCGCATGAGCCACGCCGACTGCTTCGACCGCCAGATCGGGCTGGTCGAGGCGCCGCGTGCGGAGCTGATCGGCGCCATGGTCGACTGCGCCGAGCCGGCGCCGGGCCTGGACGGCTTCCTCACCGCCCTTCACGAGGGCGGCGGCCGCGCCGTCCTCGTCAGCGCCGGCCTGCGGGAGGCGATCGAGCAGGTCTGGCGCCGCGAGCAGCTCCCGCCGCTCGAGCTCGTGGCCAGCGAGCTCGTCGGCACGGCACCCGGGAGTCAGCGCGAAGGGGACGACGCGCTGCGAGACGCCGGACCCCCCTACCACGTCGCCTTCAGTCCGCGCTTCGGCACCTGTCCAGATTGCGGCCCCGACGCGTGCAAGGCGACGGTCTTGCGCGAGCTGCGCCGTCCCGGCGACACCGTGTGGGTGTTCGGGGACGGCGCCAGCGACCTGTGTCCGGGGCGCGAGGCCGACCTCGTCTGGGCGCGCGGTCACCTCGCGGAGCGCGCCGCGGCCGAAGCGCTGCCGTGGCGGCCGCTCGACTTCGTCGCCGCGGCCGCCGCCCTCGCCGAGGTCGCACGATGAACGTCTCTCAGGTCAGTCGCGGCCGCGTCGCCCACAACGCCCGCCAGTTCACGAAGTTCGCGCTCGTGGGCGGCAGCGGAGTCGTCGTCAACCTCGCCGTGTTCAACGCTACGCTGATCGTCTGGCACCTTGTCACCGGCCGCCCGTTATCCAACCTGGGCCTCACCGCCGACTACGTGGCGAACGCCCTCGGCTTCGTCGTCTCGGTGATCAGCAACTACTACCTCAACCGACGCTGGACGTTCCGGTCCACCTCGCGGGTGGGCGTCGAGTTCCCCAAGTTCCTCGCCGTCAGCGTCGTCGCCTACGTGGTCAACCTGGGCATCTTCACCATCGCCCACACCGGCTTCGACCTGCGCGGTAACGTGAGCCAGATCATCGCCATCGCCTGCGTCATGCCGGTGAACTTCCTGGCCAACAAGCTCTGGAGCTTCCGGGCCTCGTGAGCGCCCCGCCTCGCTCACACGACACCCAGCCGGCGCCGCTTCTGGCGGGGTCGGGCCGGGCGCCGGCGGCCGGCCAGACCGTCCGTCCGTGGCTGGTCTTGCTGCTGACCGCCGGCCTCACGTTCGTCGTGCTCGTGTTCCTCTTCCCCAACCTCTGGTACGGCGTCCACAAGATCTCGGACATCCCCCTCTACCAGTGGTACGCCGACGCGATCGGCAACGGACTGCGCCCGTATCTCGACTTCAAGATCGAGTACCCGCCCCTGGCTGTGCCGTTCTTCCGCCTGCCGGGCGCCGACATCCCGCTCGAGATCTTCATGCGACGCTTCAGCATCGAGATGGGCGTCGTGACGTTGCTCACCGGCCTGGTGGTCGCCGTGACGGCGTGTGTCCTGTGGCCGCGGGGCCGCCGCGCGTACGTCGCGGGAGCGGCCTTCGCGGCGGCCGTCGCACTCACCGGGGCGGTCATCGTCAATCGCTACGACGTGGTCGTGGCACTGATGATCGCGGTCTTCGTCCTCTGCCTGGTGCGGGGCTGGACGATCGCTGCCGCCGTCGCCCTTGGACTGGGGTTCGCCCTCAAGATCACGCCCGTCGCGCTGCTGCCGCTGGTGCTGCTGCTGGCCGGCCCGCCGCGGCGCTGGGTCTGGCCGATCGTCGCCTTTGGCGCGGCAGGCATACTCGGGTTCCTCCCCTACCTCGTCACGGCGCCCGCCGGCGTGTGGCACGTCTTCCAGTACCACATCGAACGTCCGCTGCAGGTCGAGAGCGTCCTCGGCACGCCCTTGCTCATCGCGAGGCTGCTGGGCTCGCAGGCCGTGACGGTCGGTCAGAGTCACGGCACGGGCAGCATCATCGGCCCGGGCTCCGGCATGGCGGCGGACCTTTCCGGCTTCCTGACGCTGGCAGCGCTCGCCGCCGTGTACCTGCTGCTTCTGCAGCGCAACGCGCTGCGGCGTGCGGCCCCCGACCAGATCCCCGTCGCCGTCTTGGCCATGCTGCTCGCCATCCTCGCCTTCGGCAAGGTGCTCTCGCCGCAGTACGTCATTTGGATCGTGCCCGTACTGGCGCTCGTCGTCGTGAGCGACCGGCTGCTCGGCGGGCTCGTCGCGCTCGTCCTGCTGCTCACGCACGTCGAGTTTCCCTCCCTCTATATCCGCCTCTTGTTGATGGAGTCGCCCGTCGTCGCCCTGGTGGCGGCGCGAAACCTCCTGCTGCTCGCGTGCTTCGGTTTCGCCCTGTGGCGCCTCTGGCAACTGCCGCAGAAGACGGCCGCGCCGGTGCTCGCGCCACCACGGCGCGCGCTGGACTGACAAAACGGCCATCAGCCCAGCCGCCGCGGTCGGCCGGCCGGTCTCGGGAGCGGCGCGATCGTCGGATCGACAGCCGGCCCACCTACCCCGGCCAGGCGACTGACCTCGCGTCGCCGCTGATAGCATGAGCCTTGCGGCAGGGCGCCGCGGCATCTTCACAGCCGGCGCCCGTGCGGCCGGCGGCGAAGGAGGGCCTGAGCCAGCATGCGCATCCTGGTGGCGAACAAGTTCTGGTACCGGCGGGCCGGCGCCGAACGCGTCCTGTTCGACGAGATCGCCTGGCTCGAGGACGCCGGCCACGAGGTCGCGCACTTCTCGACGCGGCATCCGGAGAACGACCCGTCACCCTGGTCTGACTACTTCGTCCCGTACCTCGAGATCGGCCCTGACACGACTCTGGGGCGGCGCGAGAAAGCGGTGGCGGCCGGGCGGATGTTCTGGAACGTCCCGGCCGCCCGCGGGTTCGGCCGCCTCCTCCGCGACTTCCGGCCCGACGTCGTGCACGTCCACGGCATCCACCGGCAGATCTCCTCGTCGATCCTGGTCGAGGCACAGAGGGCCGGCGTCCCCGTCGTGCAGACACTCCACGACTACAACCCGATCTGCGCCTCCGGCGACCTGCTCGCCGGCGGGACCACGGCCTGCGACCCGCCCCGCTGCGGGCCGGTCAACGTCCTTCCCTGCATCGCTCTGGGATGCGTCCATCAGGACACCGTCAAGAGCGTGCTCGGCGCGGCCGACCTCCTGTGGCGCCGCTGGGGCGTGCGCTATGAACGCCTCGTGCACGCCTTCATCTCGCCCAGCAGGTATCTCGCCGAGCTCGTCGCCGCTCACGGCGTGAGACGGCCGATCCACGTCGTGCCGAACGCGATCCCGCCCCGGGAGGCGCCCGCGGACGTGGCGGCCGGCGAAGCCTTCGTCTACGCCGGCCGCCTCTCGCGCGAGAAGGGTCTCGTCACACTGCTGCGCGCCGTCGAGGCCGCCGGCGTCACGCTGCTCGTCGCCGGGACGGGACCCCTCCACGAAGCGCTCGTGGCCGAGACCCCGGCCGGCGTGCGTTTCCTCGGCAGACTGCCCGGCGACGAGGTCGACCGCCTGCTCGCCGGATGCCGCGCCGCCGTCGTGCCCTCGGAGTGGGCCGAGAACGCGCCGATGGCCGTCCTCGAGCCCATGGTGCTGGGGCGCCCGGTCGTCGCGACACGTATGGGCGGTATCCCCGAGCAACTGCGCGACGGCGTCGACGGCCTGCTCGTCGAGGCCGCGGACGAGCTGGCGCTCGCCGCGGCCCTCCGCGTCCTCGCCGACGACCCCGATCTCGCCGACCGCCTCGGCGCCTCCGCCCGATCTCGCGCCCTGTCGACCTTCGGTCCAGAGGCGCACCTCGACAACCTCCTCGCCCTCTACCGCGAGGCGGTCGCGCAGACCGCTGCGGGAGCTCTGAGCTGATCGTGCGCGTCGCGGTCGTCGGGTCGCGCGGGATGCCGGGGGTGCCCGGCGGCATCGAGCGCCACGTGGAGGAGCTCTATCCGCGCCTGGTGCAGCGGGGCTGCGACGTGCGCGTGTACGCGCGTCGCGCCTACGTGCCGCGCGACACCGTGCACAAGGGCGTGGACGTGGTGAGCCTCGGGGCCCTCGCGGGACGCTCGACCGAGGCGATCACCCACACGGCGCACAGCATGTGGCACGCGCGCGGCGGCGGGTTCGACGTGCTGCACGTGCACGCCATCGGACCGGGACTGTTGCTACCGCTCGCCCGCCTGCTCGGCTTCCGCCACACCGTCCTCACCTTCCACGCCCTGGACTACGAGCGCGCCAAATGGGGCGCCGTGGCGAAGGCCATGCTGCGCCTCTCCGAGCGCGTGGCCGTGCGCTACGCCTCGGAGGTCATCGCCGTGTCGCGCAGCGGAACGGACCACCTCGAGCGCACCTATCAACGGCGCGTCCACTACATCCCCAACGGTCCGGGCGAGATGACGAGACGCGAGCCCGGGGAGCTGCTCGCGCGGCTGGGGCTGAAGGGCGGCGACTACGTGCTCTTCGTGGGCCGCCTCATTCCCGAGAAGTGCCCGGACGACCTGGCCGCGGCGGTCGCCGGCCTGCCCGACCTCAAGGTCGTGTTCGCCGGCGACTCCAGCTACACGGACGAGTTCACGCAGCGGCTGCGGGGGACCGCCGGCGACCGGGCTGTCTTCCCCGGCTACATGCACGGGACGGACCTCGAGGAGCTCTACTCGGCGGCCCTCGCCTATGTGCTGCCGTCGGAGGTCGAGGGCCTCAGCATCAGCCTGCTGGAGGCGATGGCGTTCGGGCTCCCCATCGTGGTGAGCGACATCCCGGGCAACACCGAGGCGCTGGGCGATCCGCCGGCCGGGATCGTCTACCCGCTGAGGGACCGCGGCGCGCTGGCCGAGGCGCTGGGAAGGCTGGCCGGCGACGCCGACCTGCGGCGGGAGCTCGGGGAGCAGGCGCTCGCGCGCGTGCGGCAAGCGTACGACTGGGAGGCGATCGCCGACCAGACCCTCGGGGTCTACGAGGCGGCGCTGGCGCGCTGACGGAAGGTCGGCGAGCCGGCCGGCAGCTGGACCGCGTACGGCGGCGTAACTCGGCTCGCCCGTGGCGGAGCGCGCGCGGCGGCGCCTCCCCTACTCCATCATGCTCTCGGCGCGCGGCCGGCGCGGATCGCGCAGGACGTAGCGGCTCGCGTCGATCACGACCGTCTCCCCGGCCCGGTTGATGGTGTGGGTGCCGGCTAGCCCTTTGGCCCACTCCGGCCGCAGCGTCGCGACGCGCCGCTCCGCGTAGTCGTCCGCCGTGAGCGTCAGGACCTCGTTCAAGGTGATCGCCCAGCCGTAGTCCCCGGAGCCGTCCTGGGCCGGCCGGTACAGCCGTTCGCCGACGGCGAACGGCGCCCCGGCGGGCCTCGCGTTCGTGACGTCGGCGAGCAGCGGCGAGGCCGGGTGGCGCCGCCACTCCCCGCTCACCGGATCGTCAGCGACGTAGAGGACGAGCAGCTCGGCGGTGCGCACGCCCGGCGGCTTCTTCAGACTGGCGAACATCCACCAGGCGCCGCCCCAGGGCACGACGCTCGCGTCGACGAGCTCGACGCCCGGGAGAAGCGTTCGACGATGCACCCAACCAGCCGGTGCATCGACGCACTCGTAAAGGTCGACCGTGCCCGCGCCCGCGTTCTCGGGGACCATGAAGAGGCGGCCCTCGTGGATGAAAACGCAGGGGTAGGAGAGGTGAGAGTCGAGATCGAGGGCCACCTGCGGCTCGCCGGCTTGGCCCTGCTCGTCGAGCGTGACGACGCCGATGCGGCCCCGCCTCGTCTCGTAGACGAACTCCTCGAAGAAGAGGCGTGTGCGCCCCTCAAAGCGCATGGCGAAGGGGTCGGCCCAGTAGCGGCCCGCGGGCGGCATCAAGGGCTGCAGCCGCCGCGGATCCGGGAAGAGCTCGTCCGGGTCGCACGTGCCCACGAGCAAACCCCACTGTTTCTCGAAGAGCGCCCTGCGCAGCTGCCGGCCGCCTGTCCGTCCCAAGAAGGACACGGCCGCAGCCACCGACGCGCGCTGCGGCCGCTCGGCCGCCTGATCGGACACGTCGGCCGCCGCCCCTGTGGCAGGCCCTGCCGCGGCTCCGCCGCCGTCTGACGCGCCCTCGGCGGGATCTCCCGCGTCCGCACCTCGGCTCGCGGCCTCCGCCGCCAGCCTCTCCAGCACGAGCTGCCGAGCGGACGCCGCCAGGTACTCGCCGGTAAGGGCCGGCGAAGTCGGGTGCCGCGGGCACACGGCGACGTCCAGGACGCGCAGCCCGGCGTATCCCGGGAGGCTCGCGACGAGCTCGAACGGCGTGACCTGGGCGTCACGGACGAGCTCGGCGATACCGTGCGAGGGGCCGGCGCCGAAGGCGCCGGCCTCCACGGGCACGCCCCTCAGCGACCACGTCTGCGGGTCACTCGTGCCGGCGACCGTCTGCCGTCGTTCACGCCCGCCCAAGTCGAGGATCACGTCGGCAGACCCCGCCTCGGACGATGCCCCGTCCTCCCGCACGAACGTAAGGCCTCTCTCCGCGCACCACGCCTCCAGGTCGACCGGCGCGAGCTGTCTCACCCGCCGTCCAAACAGGCGTGCGTCGAGGGTCGCCAGCAAGCGCTCTCCCGGAGACGCCGGCCGCGCTCCGGCCGCGCTCGACGTCGGCGGCGCGGCCGCGATCACCCGCCCGATCTGCAGCTGCTCCGAAGAAGCGATGTCGCCGATCAGGCCGGCGACCCACGCCGGCGCCACGGCAGCGGCGGCCACGACGTCCACGCGCAGGGCACCTGGCCGGCCCGAGGAACGGGCGGCCGGGCCGCGTCTCGAGGCGCGGGCACTCACGTCCGGCCCACCCGGCGCCCGCGCGCCGCCAGCTCGCCGTAGAGGTCCACGTAGTCCTGCACGAAGCGCGCCGTCGTGAACTCCCGCTCGACACGGGCGCGACCGGCCGCGCCCAAACGGGCGCACAGGTCAGGGCGCTCCCGCAGGGTGGCGAGCGCCGCGGCCAGGGCGACGGCGTCACGCGGTGCGACGACCAGGGCCGTCTCGCCGTCGACCGCCACCTCACCGCTGCCGCCGCTATCGGCGCACACCACCGGCAGGCCACAGGCCATGTACTCCATGATCGAGTTGGGGCAGCCCTCCGCCAGCACCGCGGGATCGCTCATCAGCACGCCGATCTGCGCGGCCAACAGGTGACCGACCACCTCGATGCCGCCCTCAGGGAAGACGATCGTCCCGTCGGCCACCAGCGCGGCCGCCTGGGCAAGCAGGGCAGGCCGGTCGACACCGTCGCCGACCAGCAGGAAGCGCCACGCGCCCGGGTCCGCCGCTGCCAGCAGGCGCGCGGCCTCGACCACCGTGGCGAAATCCTTGGGCGGGTCCATGCGCGCGGCCATGACGACGGTGAAGGGAGCTGGCTCAGTGCCGGCCGACACGGGCCGGTCACCCGGCGCGAGCCCGTCGCCGCCCGGCACTGGCCCGTCGTCGCCCCTCGTAGCTCGATCGCCGCCCGGCGCCGCTACGCCGTCTCCCGGCGCCGGCCGGCCCGCCCGGTGGTCGCGCAGCCGCTCGTCGTCGAACGCGTTGTAGATCACGCGTCCCTTGGGCGGGTCGATCCGCCAGGCGGCCAGACCCGCCCTGCTGTTGGCCACCACGACCGTGGCAAGGCGCATGATGCCGCGGCGGGGTCGCCCCTGTTCCCTCGGCACCGAACCCATGCGTATCGAGCCGTCGATGAGCGGGATGCCGAGGAGCGGCGCAGGCCGGCGCCGCGGCGGCGGCCGGCATCCAGTGCCACGCGTGCACGACGTCGGGCCGCCAGCGGCGCAGCAGCCGCCAGAGACCGGCCGCGGGGGTCACGTCGAAGCGGAAGCGCCGCAGCGCGATGTCGATGCCGACGCCGGCCTCGCTCACGGGACCCGCGTGCGGACCGCCGTCCATGCTCCAGACCCGCCGCTCGACGTCGTCCGGCAGGCTCCGCGCCAGCAGCGAGAGCTGCCGCTCGAGCCCGCCGTTCGCCAGACTGTTCGTGAGGAGGAGGACCTTCACGAGCTCGTCCGGCGCCCGCCGGCCCTCCGTTCGTCAAGCCTCATGGCTGCTACACTACCAGCGACCGGGCACCGGCAGAGAGGCGCCGGCCCGCTGGCGACGGCGATCGGAGGGGTCGTGGCTCTCGCTGACGGTGGCGACGCGAACGTCGGCGAAACGCCGACCCGGTTCTTCTGCGCGACCAGTCTCGACCTCCCGATGATGGAACGATGGCGCGCCTTCGCCGGCGAGGTGCCCTGGGCGCACTACCTCCAGGACCCCGCCTGGGGCGAGATCGAGCGGCGCGACCGGACCGACGGAGACAGTGCCTGGTCCTTACGGCAGCCCTGGTTCTTCTGGGCCGAGCGCGACGGCGCCCTGCGCCTCACCGCGCTCGGCATGAGACGACCTCTGCCGCTGCCGCGCCGGGCCTTCTGGGAGTTCGCCAAGGGGCCGGTCTTCGACAGCGTCGAGGCTCTCGACGAGTGGCTGCCCTGGCTGCGCGACCGACTGGGGCACGACGCCGCCCGGCTCAGGGTGGCGCCCCCCGTCCCGCTCGGCGACGGGGGCGACGACGTCGAGACTGTGCTCGAGCGTCACGGCTTCCGGCGCCGCCGCACCCTGGGCGGCTGGGCGACCCTCGTCAGAGACATCTCCGGCGACGAGCAGCCGCTCCTGAAGTCGTTGCGCTCGGCGACGCAGCGCTCGATCAGGAAGTCGCTGCGGCTCGGCATCGAGGTGCGCCCCGAAGACGGCCCGGCGGGCTGGGCCGTCCTGGCACACCTGCAGGCCGAGCTGCCGCCTTCGCCTTCAGTAAGGCCCGTCGCGCCGGCCGAGGTCGAGCGGATCAGCCGGCTCTGGCTTCGCGACGGGGCCGGCGGCACGGTGCTGGTCGCGCGGCATCAGGGAGAACCGCTGGCGGCCGCGCTCGTGATCACGTACCAGGGCACGGCCCACCTCCCCCTGATCCCGTCGTCCCGCGCGCACAGGGACTTGCCTGCCACGCATCTGCTTGTCTGGGAAGCCATGCGCTGGGCGAAGGCGAACGGCTGCGGCGCCCTCGACTTCTCTGGCTACAGCCTGGTCGCTCAGCCCGGAGACGCGCTCTGGGGCATCAACCAGTTCAAGCGCGGCTTCGCCGGGATGGACGACCTCCGCCGGTCGGTCGCCGTCCACGAGAGGACCGGCTCTCCGCTGCTGGCCCTGTCGGCCGAAGCCGTGCGCGCCGCGCAGACCAGGCTGCGTGCGCGGCGCCAGTCACCAGCGCAGTAAGACCAGCTGCTGGCCGCCCTCCGCGACCTCGGTGAAGGTCACGGTCTCGTCGTCCCAGTCGGTGCAACTGCCTTCCTCGTCGGCCGCCGTCACGTCGACCCGGTTGAGGTGCGGGGTCAGCGTCTCGGACACCAGGTTCCGCGTGATGTCGAACGAGAAGCTGGACCCGGGGGCGAGCACGATGGGGGCGCCGCCGTTGGCGGCCTCGGCCGCCGGCAGCAGATCGCCGAACACGGTGTCGACGAGACTCGTCACCGTGACCTCCTCGGCGCCCGTGTTGTCGATCACGAAGGTGAACGTCACGTCCTGACCGGTCGCGGGCACTTCGTTGTCGTCGGCCGTCTTGGTGATGTCGACCACGGGCGCGACGTCGGTGAAGGTCACGGTCTCGTCATCCCAGTCGGTGCAGATCCGCTCGCCGTCGCTGGCGGTCACGTCCACCCGATTCGTATGCGGGGTGAGCGTGTCGGACGCCAGCGACATCGTGACGTCGAACGAGTAGCTCGCCGCCGGTGCGAGGGCGATGGGGGACCCGCCGTTCGCGGCCTGAGCCGCGCCCAGCAGGTCGCCGAACTTGTCGTCGACCAGGCTCGTGACGGTGATCGCCCTGGGGCCGGTGTTCGTGATCTGGAAGGTGAACTTCACGTCCTGACCGGTCTCGGGCACCTCGTTGTCGTCGGCCGTCTTGGTGATCTGGACCTTCGGGGGCGGCGACAGCCGGTCGGCCACCATCCCCGCCTGGACCTGCTCCATCTGCGCCGAGTCGTAGACGCTCCACGAGGTCCACCGATGGTAGCTGCCGTTCCACATGACGGTCTTGACGGTCAGGGTCAGGGTGGGCTGACCTTGAGCGTCCTCGCCCGTCTCGAACATGCTGTACGAGAACCGCACGCCGCCGGTGTATTCCTGCCCATAGGCATGGAACATGTCGGGCGTCCCCGAGATGTAGCCTGAGGCGTCCTTCAGCGGCCAGTTCCACTGCCCGAAGGTGCTGGCGTCCCAGAAGGGGTTGTTCTCGGCCGTCGCCACCGGCTCGTTCGCGTCCGGTGTCCCGTTGCCGTTGAGGTCGACCCAGTCGATGTACGGGAGAGACTGGTCGGTGTCACGCGGCATGGGGGCGGCGCCTGCAGTCGCCTGGGTGATGAAGGCCATCGTCGCGGTGGTCCCGTCGGCCGCGTGGACCTTCTCCATGTGGCGCCGGTAGTTGTGGTTGTGGCCATGCAGCACGACATCGACCCCGTGGGCGGCGAAGAAGGCCAGCAGGCGGTCGCGCTCGCCGTAGTAGTACTTGTTGGTCGACGTCAGCTTCCCGGTCGTATTGGCATTGTTGTAGGCGGTGTTCGTGGTGCGGTACGAGTCGAACATGGGGTAGTGCATGACCACGACCGTCCAGGGCTTGGCGGTGTCGATCGCCCCGATCAGCCAGTCGGCTTGGGCGGAGTTGGTGAAGGTGCTCTGCGAGCCGCCGACGCTGACCGTGCGGGTGCCTCCTGGCGAGTCGCTCTGGAAGCCGATCCACCCTTTGTAGTTCGTGGCGGAGTCGTCGCTGGCCGAGTAGCCGTCGATCACGATGAAATGCACGTCGCCCTGGTCGAAGGTGGAGTAGGGCTGGTCGCCGGGCGCGTAGGCCCAGCGCCGCCAGCGCTCCAGACCGGAGCCGTTGCCGATGTCGTCGTGGTTCCCGGGAGCCATGGCCATCGGCACCTGCTTGGTGAGGCTCGAGAGGCTCCACTCGTCCGCCGGCCCGAAGGTCTGCTGGTTGTCGAAGATGGTGCGGTACTGGGTCCCGCCGTCGTCCGGAGCGTCGGCGTCGCCGCCGCTGTCCACCAGGTCGCCGCCGAAGAGCACGAGGTTCGCGCTGCTCTCCTGGAGGAGCGCGGGAAGGACCGTGGCCCAGCCCAGCGAGCGACTCAACCTCGGGACCGCGGTGTACGGGCCGGTCTCCGACGTCAACGCGCTGGGCGGAAGGTCCGGCGTCGATACGGCGTCGAACGGCGTCTGGATATCGGACATGTAGGCGAACTGGAGGTGCCCGTCCGGCTGTACCGGGGGACGCAGCTCGTAACGACCGATGGCCGGATACCAACGCGTGCTGCCGGCGTAGGTCAGCGGCCATACTGTAGTAGAGCGCCCGCGGCGCGCCCTGCTCGTCCTGCCAGCTCAGGTCCGCGGGGAAGGCAAGGTCGGCGATACCGCGCGTGTCGCTCGTTGCGCTCGCTGTGCCGCCGAAGGTCGTGTCGCTAGCGTTCGTCGCGCTCGTGCCCACGTACAGCGTCACACTGGCGCCGTCCGTCGCGTCGAACTCCCACGGCTGGATCTGGCCATCGGAGTAATAGTCGCCCGGCATCTGATCGTTCGCCGACTCGTTCCACTTCTCGACGACCGTGTGGAGGACGTACTTGCCAGCGCCGTCGAGAGCGAGCGACGCTTCGCTCGCCACGGGCGTGAACGAGTACGTCACCTGCCGTTCGACCTCCAGGGTGGTACCTCCCTTCGAGACGGCGAGCACGAGGTAGTAGGGGCCCTCGGCCAGAGTGACCCCACCGGGGCCGGTCCCGTTCCAGCTGAAGGTGTAGGTCCCCGGCTGTTGCGCGGTCTCGGGCTGGATCTCGCCGATCGTCGCCCCGTCCTTGTCGCGCAGGAGGACTGCCACCGTGGCGTTCTGGTCGATGGCGTAGCTCAACTCGGCCACGCCGCTCGCGCCCGCGCCGCCGTAGAACGCCGCAGGCGAGACCTCGACGCCGACCAGCGGAAGCCTGGCGCGCTTGGCGAGCGCCTGTGCCGGCCAGAGCAGCAGCGTCGCCATGATGACGATGAGCGTGATGCGAAGAAGAGATCGCCGATGCAGAGATGCGGAGATCTTGTGGGTCGTCATTGAGTGCCCCTTCGTTGCCCGCGACGGTCCGAGTCCTGCCACAGCTTACCCCGGACGGGGGTCCGGGGCCCTACCTACGAGTTGTCACCAAGGACAACCCGTTGTCCCCCGCGACGACCGGGACGCTTGTGATCGGAGACCGCGACGCGAGGTCGAAAGAGAGTTCAGCTCATCCGGCGTCTGGGCGCGCATCAGCCCCGCTGGTCGTCAGTGTTCCCTTCGGTGACCGAGCCGCCCGCCCCGGCCCGCTGCAGAGCGATCCGGACGGTGCGCTTCGTCATGCGGACACCGACCTTCAGGCCGTCAGCCAGGCCGGGCAGCGGATCGTCGAAGCTGAACACGCCGTCCACACGGGTGCCGCGCAGCGAGCCCAGCCATTCGCGCGGCGACAGGTCCCGGTGGAGCATCTCCTGGATGGCCGCCGGGACGTCTCGCCGCGCCACGATCCAGCGCACGCCGTCCCGCTGCCTCCCGGCCGTGAAGGGACGGCCCAGCGCGTCCTCGTAGGCGACGAGGGAGAGGTCGACACCCGCGGCGGACGCGAGGGCGTGCGTCCCATAGTGCCTCGCGTTGATCTCGATCAGCTTGTACAGCCCGTCACGCGGGTCGCGCTTGAACTCCACGTGGGAGACACCGTGGAAGCGCAGCTCCTTGAGGAGGCGGAGTCCCGCCTCTGCGACCTCCGGCAGCCAGACGCTCACGGCGCTGCGCGCGGCACCGGAGCCGCGGGGGTACTGGCGCAAGCGCCGGCCGGTGAAGACCGCGAGCGGCTCCGAGGCGGCGTTCAGGTAGGACCCGAGGTAGAAGGCCTGGTCGTCCCCTCCGGGGATGTGCTCCTGCAGGAGGAGGGGGCCGCAGACGGAGGCGCGCTCGTAGGCCTCGGGGAGCGCCGCCGCGTCCTTGACCGGCACGAGCTTGATGCCGAGGTGGCGCTGCCCGGCTTGCCCCGTGGTCGGCTTGAGGATCGCCGGGAAGGTGAAGTCGGCCGCCGCCGCCTCGGCGTCGGCGGCCGACAGCAGCAAAGCGGACCGCGGAGTGTCGACGCCGGCCGCTCGGGCGGCCTCGAACTGCTGCCACTTGTCCAGCAATCGGGTCATCACCTCGAGGCCGGCGAAGGGCATCATGAAGTGCTCGCTCAGGCGGTCGGCGGCACCGACGACCGGGAGCAGGTAGTCGTCCCGGCCCGGGAAGAGGACGGCCTTCTGCGGAAGCTCGCGAGCGATGCCCTCGAGCTCGACGAGGAAGCCGGCGGCGTCGTGGTGGGGGTCGGGCACGGGGCGCTTCGCGGCGAAGCGCGACGGCACCCGCAGGCCAGACGGGTTGTTGTCGACGATGAGGACCGGGATGCCGCGCCGCCCGAGATCGCGCGCGATGCCGATCTCGTTGGGCCCGTTGAACACGCCGAGCACGACGACCGGAGGCACGGCGGCGCCCCGCTCGAGAAAGCGCTGGTAGTCCACGGGCCCCGTCCCTCTCTCACCACTGCTGCCGAACGCGCGGCGCACTCCTGCCGCAAGCGGCCGCGTGTCCGCCGCAGTGCGGTGAGAGCCACCGACGACAGTAGTATCGCACGACGGCTGATCGCAGGGCCACCGGCCGCCGTCCCGCCGCAGGATTTCCCGGCATCGCCGCCAAAGCCCTAGTATTGCGTTCGCAGGGGTCGCGCCACGCCTTGCGCGACCCCGTCCCGCCCCGTCGAGAGAGGACCATGCCGGAAGCGCGCTGGAACATCGTCGAGTACGGCGGCCGCGGCGCCCTCGCGCAGGTCGAGGCGGACTGGCGGCGGCTCTACGCGGCGATGCCGAGCCGGAACAGCGCCCACCTCTACGAAGCGCACCTCGCCTACCTCGAGCATCTGATGAAGGCTCCCGACCGCTTCCGCTGTCTGGCGCTTCACGACGGCGCGCAGGTCCGCGCCATCCTCCCCCTCGAGGCGCGGCAAGAGAGAGCTCTGGGCATCCCCCTGCCGGCGTGGGCCATACCCCGTCACCTGCTCACGCCGGTGGGAGACGCCGTCTGCGCCGATCCGGAGGCGGGCCGAGCGCTGGCGCCGGCGGTCGTGGCGCACCTGCGGGAGCGCCCCGACGGCCGCCGGCTGCTCGTGCTCGGCCCCGTCCCCAAAGACTCTCTGCTCTGGGGTAGCGTCCGCGACCTCGACCCCCTGCGCTGCTGCACCCAGGTCACGCACCGCATCGACGTGTTCGACTGCAGCCAGTCGTTCGAGGACCTGATGGGACGGCTCAAGAAGCACTTCCGGCGGAACCTGCGCAGCCATCGCAAGAAGCTCTACAAGCTGGAGGACGTGCGCTTCGCCACGAACGCCGACGACGCTTCCCTCGACGAGGCCTTCGAGCCCTTCCTCGACATCGAGGCGTCCGGCTGGAAGGGCGCGCAGGGCACCAGAACGGCGATCCGCTTCAAGCCGAACCAGCCTGCCTTCTTCCGCGACCTCGCCAGGACCTTCAGCGACGACGACCGCTGCGAGATCAACACGCTCCACGTGGATGGGCGCTGCATCGCCTCGGAGTTCTGCATCCGCACCGGGGCAGAGTACGCCCGCATCAAGATCGGCTACGACGAGGAGTACGCGAAGCTGGGCCCCGGCCAGTTGATCCTCGAGACCACACTGGAGCGCCTCTGCCAGGACCCCGGAGTCAAGTGGTTCAACATGATGAGCGGCGCCGGGTGGCTGGATGACTGGCATCCAGACAAGCTCGTCCTGCACCAGGCCCACGTCGCCCTCGGACGCTGGTCGGGGGCCCCCCTGACTGCTCTGCTGCGCTTCCGCTTCGGACCCGGGCGCAGGTCCGCCCGCGCGGCGAAGGCGCGCTACGAGGCGTGGCAGGCCTCGCGCTCCGCGTCCTCGCGCCAGACCGGCGGGCCAGAGACCCGAGCAGACGCGGCGCCCACGCCCGACGCCCAAGCCGGCTCGGGCAGCACCGCGCCGGACCGCGACTGACGGCGCCGTGCCCGCGGCGGCGTCCACCCGCTGGTCCATCGCCGAGTACGGCGGCCGCGACGCGCTGAGACGCCTGGAGACTGACTGGCGGCGGCTCTCCGCCGCGATGGACCGGCGCACCGCCTTCCACACCTTCGATGCCAACGCGGCCTATCTCGACCACCTGATGCCGGCGCCCGAGCGGTTCCGGTGCCTCGTGCTCAGCGACGGGCACGCGGCCAGAGCGATCTGCCCTCTCGAGCATCGCATCGACCGGGTCCTAGGTGTGCCCCTGCCAGTCTGGGGGACGCCGTTCGGCCCCCACTGGCCGTTCTCCGATGTGATCTGCCCTGAGGACGACGCGCGGGCGGCGCTCGTGCCGGCGCTTGCCCGGTACCTCCGGCGCCGGGCCGCCGGAGCGCCGCTCCTCGTGCTGGGCCCCCTCCCTCGCCGGTCCGTGCTCTGGGACGGCCTGGCAGAGCTGGGCAGCCCCTGCTACGCGAGCCACGTGCCGACCCGGCCGTTCGTCTTCGATTGCGAGCTGCCCTTCGACGAGCTCATGGGACGGCTCTCGAAGCACTTCCGCAAACAGCTGCGCAACTACGGCAACCGGCTACGGGCGTTGCCCGGTGTGCGGTTCGAGAGCGCAGCCGGTGACGAGGCGGCCTCCCTCTTCGAGGCCTTCCTGACCGTCGAGGCCTCGGGCTGGAAGGGGACGGGGGGCACGGGCAGCGCGATCCGGCTGGATTTGTCGCGCCTCGCGTTTTACCGTGCCCTGGCCCACGACTTCGGCCACGGCGACGGCTGTGAGATCAACGCCTTGTTCGCCGAGGACCGCTGTATCGCGGCAGAGCTCTGCATCCGCGCAGGCGAGTCGTACGCCGCCCTCAAGATCGGCTACGACGAGGACTACGCGCGGCTGAGCCCGGGCCACCTGCTGCACGCGCACACGCTCGAGCGCTGCTGTCAGGACCCCGAGATCAGGCGCTATGACCAGCTCAGCGACGCCGGCTGGCTGGCCGCCTGGCGCCCGGACAGGACGGTCCTGCGACAGGCATACGTGCCGCTTGGTCGCTGGAGCGGTCCGCCCCTGGCCGCGGCGCTCAGGCTCCGTTTCGGGCCCGGACGTCAGGCCGTGCGCCGGCTGCGCGCATGGTCGAGGGACGTTCGCGACGCTCGAGATGCCCGGCGGTACGTGCGGGCCGCGCGGCCGCCCGGGCGCGACGCCCGAGGTGGCTAGGCCGTCACCTTCTTGCCGCGCCGGCCGCCGTTACCGCTGACCGCGTCGAGCGGCGACTCGCCGCGGCTGTAGTAGGTCGAGTACGACTCGCTGGTCGCCTGGCTGACCAGGATGAGCCCGACCTTCCGGCAGGGCATCTGCCCGATCTGGCGAGCCGCCTCTTCGAGGATCGGCCGCTTGGCCCTGGTGAGGTCGATCAGTATCGCGAGCCCGTCGACGGACCGGGCGATCGCGGCCGTGTCGCCCACGGCGAGGATCGACGGCGCGTCGACGAGCACCATCTCGAAGTTGGCCTGCAGCTCGTCCATCATCGTCGCGAAGCTCCTCGAGGCGATGATCTCCGCGGGGTTGGGCGGCACCGGGCCGCTGGTGAGAACGTGCAGGCGCTCGCCGCCCATGGGCACGTCGACGTTGCCGGCCTTCGTCAGCGCGGTCACCCGCGGCCCCACGGTACGGGTCTGCACCGCGTCGAGCAGATCGGTCTTGCCCGTCAGCACGGTCGACAGCCCCGTCCTGTTGGGCAGGTCGAGGTAGACATGGACCTGCGGCCGGCGGAGGTCGCCGTCCACGAGCACGACCTTCGTGCCCGTCGCGGCCAGCGACAGTGCCAGGTTGCACACGGTCAGGCTCTTGCCCTCGTGCTGGAGGGCGCTGGTGATGAACAGCGACCTCAAGTCGCCGTCCACGTTGGCGAAATCGAGGCTGCCGCGCAGCTTGCGGATGGCCTCGGCTGCCGGGCCGTGCGGGTCGCCGAGCACCATGAGCGGTTGCGACCCCAGCTCCTTCACGGACAGCTTGCGGACGGTGCCCAGCACCGGCATGCCGAAGATGGCGGCGGCAGCGTCGGCGTTGCGCACCCGTGTGTCGAACTGTTCGAGCAGCAGAGCGAGGCCGACGCCGAGCACGAACCCTGCGACAAGACCCATCGCCGCGCTGCGCGTCGGGTTCGGCGAGAAGGGCGCGCTCGGAGCGGTGGCCGGCACGAGCTTGCGGAAGTTGCCGGTCACCGTGGCCTCGAGGATCTGGAGCTCCTGCAGGCGGCTTGCGAGCGAGAGATACTCCGCCGACTGCCGCCCGGCCTCGGTCGTGAAGGAGTCGAGCTTGCCCTGGATCACTTCCTCGGCCTGTCGCACCTGCTCCTGCTGCTGCGTCTTGCGATAGGCGACGAAGGCATCGGCGTACGCGTTGGACGCCTCCGCCGCGGCCTTGGGGCTGGCGCTCACGGCTTTGATCGCCACGGTCGAGTCGCTCGACTGCCCCGACGAGGACGACGACGAGGCCGAGACCGTGTAGCCGGACTTCTTCGTGTCGGAGCTCATGCCCTGCCTGGCGGCCTCGACGAGCTCGGGGCTGGCGATGATGCTGCCCACGGCGTTGAGCTCGCTCTCCCGTTGTGAGGTGCTGTAGTAGCCGCTGCCGGAAAGGGGATCGGTCACGTCGACCGAGGGCTCGTAGATCAAGGTCGCCGACGCCGCGTACAGAGGCGTCTTGCGATAGGAGTTGGCGAGCGCCAGCACGAGCACGACGACGGTCACGGCGACGACGACCCACTTGCGCCGCCAGACGACACGCGCGTACTCGCGCAGGCTGACGTCCTGGGGACCGCCTTGCTCCACCGCCACGGACTCCTCCTAGATCCTACCTAAGCTACCCATTCGAGCTGGGCGCGAGACGTACACGAGTCTACCGCTCATTCGAGCGCCGAGGTACAAGCCCTGCAGCCTCTCCCGCGTCCCGTATCGGCACATCGAGCCTAGCGGTGTAGCGAGATGAAGCCACGAGCGCCTCGTAGCGGGCACAGACGGCGTCGGGCTCGTGGGTCTCGGCGACGTAAGCCCGGCAGCGCCGTCCCGCGTCCCGCACCGCCGTCTCCTGCGCTAGCGCCTCGGCGACAAGCCGCGACAACAGGCCGGGATCGCCGCCGGCACAGACGCCCAGGCCTTCCTTGTAGCCCGGTCCCCGGTCGTCGCCCGACGCCCACCGCCCCGAGGCCAGCAGCCCGCTCGGATTCACCGCCAGCGTCACTGCCGGCTTGCCCAGCGCCCACCCCTCCAGCATCACGTTCGAGAACCCCTCGACCGGCGAGGTGTTCAACACGAGGCGACTGCGGGCGAGGACGTTCTGCGCCTCCCCGTACCCGAGCTTGCCGAACAGCCTGACGTTGGACGCGGCTTCGAGGCCGGGGAGAAGAGCGGCCAGCGAGGCGTCCTTCAGCGCACCCACGACGGCGAAGCGGGCGCCGGGAACGGCGCGCACCAGGGCGAGCAGGGGCTCCACGCCCTTCCCCCGCCTGGCCGCGTTGTGGACGTTGGCCGCCCAGAAGATGTCGTAGTCGAGGGCGGCCTCCAGGAGCTCCGCCGGCGGTGGTTCGACGATGCTCGGGATGAGCGTGCTGGGCAGGCCCATGGCGCGGCAGCGCTCCGCCTGCTCCTCGTTCTGTGCGACGACCATGTCGGCAGTGCGCAGGGCAGGGCGCTGCAACAGCAGCCATGCAAGAGGTCCCGTCGCGCTGCCCAGCAGACCTTCCCCGTGCGGGACGAGCTGGCGACCTGACTCGGGCAGCAGGTTGCGGTCACTGGCCAGAGCGAGCAGCGCCGGCGCATCGGCCGCGTGCGCCCCGGCGACGACCCAGCGCGCGAGGGCCTGAGCGCCGCGCACGTAGTAGGCGTCCGCGTCGATCTCCGCGAGCAGCCGCCTCAGCCCGGGGAGCTTCCGCGTGACCAGGCGCAGGACCGGCAGCCCCTTCCCGTGCTCCCACGGCAGCCGGATGCGCACGCCGTCCACCACCCGCTCGGGGCCGCGGTGGTCCAGCGTGACGAAGGTGACCTCGTTGCCGCGGCGCGCCAGATGCTGCGCCAGCAGGCCGACCTGCTTCTCGGCGCCCCCACACGGCTTGCCCGAGAGCCAGGTCGCATATGGATAGACGATGCAGAACTTCATCGCGCGCGTCCCCGCGCCAGCAGGCCCGCGTCCCTGCTGAGCAGGTCGGCCATCTCGACCGCGATGTAGGTCCGGAAGGCAAGCTCGCGCCCGCCCAGCCTTGGCGGCGAGAGCGGGCGCAGCCTGTTCGACAGACGGCGAGGCAGCACCTTCTTCGCCAGACCCGCGGCCCTGCGGCCGTGCGCCTGTCCGGCCGGCTTACGCGCGATGGCGGCCAGGATGAGGTCGAGAGCCGGGCGGTCGAGGACGCGTTCTGCCGTATCCGCGTTGAGCGCCGTACTGATGGCGGCGACGGCCGCGGCGTCGCGCCAGAGCGCCGGGGCGCCGGCGAGCGCCCCCGTCTTCGCCAGCGGCAGGTCGGGGCCCAGCTTCGCGACGATGGTCCTGAGGGGCTTGCGCTTGACCCGGAGGTGGTCCGGGAGGCGGCGGGTGACCTCCGTCACCCGCCGCGACTGGAGGGGATTCACGATCTCCACGTAGGCCGTCTTGAGCGCGTTCAGCGGGGCGAGAGCGGAGGGGTAGAAGACCTCCTCATAGATGCGCGCGTCCCAGGAAGCGAGCGTCTCGCCGCCGTGCCGCTGAAGGCGCTCGTCCACATGCTGAGGGACGAGCCCGAGGCGGCGGACGGCGTGACCGTCGGGGTACTCCCCGGCGAGGGTGATGCGTCGCCGCCGAAGTATCTCGCTCTCCGAGTCGTAGTGCTCCCAGTAGCCCATCGCGGGCTCGTCGCCGCGGATCACCCCGGCGACCCCTTCGTCGAAGAACGCCTTCCACATCGCCATGCCGTCGGCATAGCCTCCGAAATCGCGGGTCTGGCCCTCCGACCCCGCGACGAAGCGGCGGAGGGCTACATCCAGTCCCTCGCGAACGTCGTCGGTCGCCCGATAGGTGTGGTCCAGTGCGTAGCGTCGCGCCAGCTCCGTGGCGATGAAGGCGTCGTTCGTCGGATCGAGCAGCGACGAACGCTGGCCCCAGGTGACGCAGCGCGGCCGCTTGCCCGCCTCGAGCAGGCCGAGGAGAAGCATGCGGCTGTCGAGGCCGCCCGACAGGGGCAGGACCCATTCCTGCTCCGGCAGGTCGAGAGCGGCGCAGGTCTCGAGGATGGCCTCCCGGAGGAGGTCGATGTGCTCCGCCTCGGCAAGCGCCTGAGGCTCTCTGACCGCCGGACGTTCGTGGATCTGGATGCGCCAGCTATCGCGATCGAGCGACAGGCGGCAGTCCCCGCGCAGTCGTCGCACCCTGGCGTCCCAGGCCCGGCCGGCGAGATGCCCGCTGGTCAGCATCCAGGCGACCGCTTCTGGGTCGAGCTCGAACGATCGCAGGAGCATGACGAGCGCCCGCTGAGATGTGGACGCGGCGAAGAGGTCGGGAGCGTGGATGTACCAGAGCTGGCGCGTCCCGAGGACGTCGGTGAGGAGCTCGAGGACGCGCTCGTCGTGACGGACGATGACGTAGTTGCCGTCTGGCGCCCCAGCTCCAGGCCGCCACCACTCCCCGGGCGCGCCGAAGACACGCCCAAGGCAGAGGCCTTCATCCCTGCCGGCGATACCCGGTACGGGGTTGGCAAGCGCGGTGGCGACCCAGCCGTGGTCCGCGACGATCGGCGGGCGAGGCTCGATGTTGTCCGGGGCCAGGGCGGCGGCGCATCGCCGCAGGTCACCCGCCATGTCCGGCCACGCGCCGGCCTGCCGAACGGCGAGGACTACGAGGCTAGCCATCCGCACAGCCTCCCGCGGGATGACGGTCCGAGCCTGGTCCGCCCAGGACCTCGGCGTCACCGGCCAGCATGCTCGCGGCGCGCACCGCCAGGTAGGTCCGAAAAGCTAGCTCGCGGGGGCCCAGCCGCAGTGGCCAGACTGGCCGCACCTTCTCGACGACGCGCTTCGGCACTGCTGCCTTGATCCAGCGCTTTGGCGAGCCGTGGTGCGGAGGCACCGGGAGCGCGGCTCTCAGCCCCTCGAGGACCACGTCCAGGGCAGGGCGCGAGAAGACCAGCTCGGCAGCGTCGGCCGACAGGGCGGCCGTCATCGCTCTCATGCCGCCTTCGTCGGCGTAGAACGCCGGCGTCGTGCCGAGCGCCCCCCTCTTTGCGAGCGGGATGTCCGGTCCGGTCCGCCGCACGATCGCGGTCAGCGACGCACGGCCCCGCCGCAGGTGGTCCGGCAGCTGCCGCGCCGCCTCTGTGACGAGCCTCGACTGAAGGGGGTTGACGATCTCGACGTAGGCGGCCTTGATGGTGTTCAGCGGAGCGATGGTGGAGGGGCTGTACGACTCCTCGTTCAGCCGGATCGACCAGGACGCAAGGTTCTCGCTCTCGCGCCGCTCCCGCCGCGCGCCCAGATGCTGGCCGGCGAGCCCCAGCCGGTGGATCGGATGTCCCTCCGGGTAGTCCGAGACCAGCGTGAGCTGCTGCCGTCGCAGGATCTGCTCCTCCGAGTCGTAGCAGGTGAAGTACCCGAGGCCCGGCTCGTCGCCGCGGATGACGCCCGCGACGCCGCCCTCGAAGAACGCCTTCCATGTCGCCAGGCCGTCGGTGTAGCCATTGAAGTCCCGCGTCTGGCCTTCGGAGGTCGCGATGAAGCGTCGCATGGCCGTCTCGATCGACTCGCAGGCCTCATCGGTGCAGCAGTACTCGTGCTGACACCCGTACCGTCCGGCGAGCTCACGGGCGATGAACGCATCGTTCTCTGCGTCGAGGAGGGAAGCGCGCAGCCCCCATGTCACGCAGCGCGGCCTCTGGTCGGCGCGTGCCAGTCCGATGAGCAGCATGCGGCTGTCGAGGCCGCCCGAGAGCGGCAGGACCCACTGGTCCGGCGGCAGGTCCAGACGGGCGCACGTCGCCAGGATGGCCTGCTCGAGGCGATCGATGTGCTCCGCGTCGCTCACGCCGGGGACCGACCTGTCGGCCGGCCGTTCGTGGATCTGCACGGTCCAGCGCTCGCGGTCGAGGGTCAGCCGGGCGTCGCCGGGCAGCAACCGCAGGCGGCCGTCCCAGGACCGGCAGGCCAAATGACCCGAAGCGACCATCCACGCCACCGTCTCCTGGTCCAGGTCGAACGAGCGCAGCAGCATGATCAGGGCCCGCTGCGTCGTCGATGCGGCGAAGAGCTCGGGCGTGTGGACGTACCAGAGCTGCCGCGTGGCGAGGATGTCGGTGAGCACCTCCACGGTGCGGCGATCGTGGCGCATGATCGCGAAGTTGCCGTCCGGCGCCGGCGCGCCCGTCGTCGACCACTCCCCGGGGGGACCGAAGATCCGGCCGAGGCACACGCCCTCGTCGCGTACAGCGATGCCGGGGACGGGGTTGACGACCGCGATCCCCAAGTCCCCGTGCTGCTGGATGACGGGAGGATGCGGCGTGATGTTGTCCGGGGCGAGCGCCGCGGCGCAGCGTCGCAGGTCTGCCGCGAGATCGCGGCGCTCGCCGGGCTCGCGAGTACAGACGACGATGAGGCTAGCCATTGCGCACGTCAGTCATGATGCTCAGCCAGGTGCGGGTCGGCCATGGCGCTCAACCCTTGCGCGGGTCAGCCGTGGTGCGTCCCGCCGGGACGCCGCGGCCCTGATGGAGGCCGGCGATGAACGCACTGAGGCGCTCGCCGTGCCGGCGATGGTCGAACTCACGGAGCGCCGTCTGGCGGCCGCGGTCTCCGACCGCGGCCGCCTCCGCCTCATGGTCGAGGACGAAGCCCAGCTTCTCGGCGAACAGCCCGGCATCCTCCGGCGGCGTGAGATAGGCGTCGACGCCGTCGGTCAGGTACAGGGGGATGTCGCCGATCGCGGTGACGACCACCGGCCTGCCGCTCGCCAGGTACTCGGCCAGCTTCGTCGGCAGGCCGGCCCTCGAGAACTCGGCGTCGCGGCGGAGCAGGACGAGCGCGCTCGCCGCGCCCAGGATCCCGGGCAGGCGGGTCCGTTCCACGTGGCCGGTCAAGACGATCCGTTCCGCCAGGCCCAGCTCGGCGGCACGCGCTTCGATCTGGGCTCGCAGCTCCCGGCGCGCCGCACCGACGAGCGTGAGGACGACGTCCGGGCGAGACGGCGCCACGCGCGCAAAGGCCATCAGGAGGTCCATGATCTCGCCCTGATGACCCAGGTCTCCCGTGTAGACGACCTGCCGCGGCCGTGCCGCCGGCACGGCCGCATCCTCATCGGCGCGCTCGCCGCGATCGGGCGCCGCATCGTCGCTCGAACTCGGATGCGATCACCAGGATCGGCACGCGCAGGCACGGGACGCCCGGCGCGTGCTCCTCGACGTAGCGCTCCAGTTCGCTGGAGATGGTGATGAAGCCGTCCACCAGCCTGTAGGCGATCCTGTCGAGCAGCCAGCGGTTCACGGCCCGCTTGGCCGGGCTGGACTCGTAGACGAACGGCAGCTCGCAGAGCTCGACGAGGCACACCGCCCCGCGGGCCTTGGCGACGAGCGCCATGAAGGCGATCCATCCGGGCGCGTTCGTGTAGGCGATGATCGCTCCCCGCCCGGCCTCGCCGGCGAACAGGTCGCCCGCAACGGTCCAGAGGCGGATGAGCCGGCGGATCTCGAGCCATCTGCGTCCCGCGAACGAGGCAGCGCGCTCGCGGGTTCCGCATGCGTATTCGAAGGGCACGCCGTGGTCCACGCCCGCCGCGCCCTCCTTCGACCCCGTGCCCGCGGGCGATGGAGGCAGAAGGCTCACGACACGAGCCTCCGCGCCCGCCTCCTGGAGCCCTCGCGCATAGGCGGCCACCCTGGCGGTGGCGCCGAAGCCGTGGGGGTAGGCGAACCGCTCCCCGGCGATGAGGACGCGCAGGTGCCCCTGCGGTGCCGCCGTCACCTGCGCCATCCCCCTCAGGTGGCTTCGTGCGCGTAACCGAGCACGATCCGGGCCACCGTCGTGGAGACGTCACGCACCAGATACTCGGGCGGCGGCTCCCAGTCCGGAGGCCGGTCGAGCACGGTCGCCACGCAGGCGAGCACGCGCTCCGGGTCGGCGCCCGACAGGATGTTGCTGCCGCACTCGATCGTCTCGGGCCGCTCGGTCACGTCGCGGATCGTCACGGTCGGCACGCGGAAGATGCAGCACTCCTCCTGCACCGTCCCGCTGTCGGAGAGCACGCAGCGGGCGCGCCGCTCGAGCGCGACGAAGTCGAAGAGGCCGAGCGGCTCGAGGTAGCGGACGTCGCCGCGCCGGCGGACGTCGAGCCCGAAGGCGCGCATCTTGTCGCCGCGTGCGCGGATGCAGGCTGCAGACGACCGGCAGCCCGTACGCCCGCGTCGCACCAGCGCCAAGCGCCTCGGTCAGGCGCCGCAGCCGCGCCTCGACGTCCACGTTCTCGGCGCGGTGCATGGTCACCAGGAAGTAGCCGCCGGGCTCGAGCCCGAGGCGCTCGTGCACGTCGGACGCCGCGATCCGCTCGTCGTAGTGCGTCGAGCACCTCGTGGATCGGGTTGCCGGTCACGAAGATGCGCTGCGCCGCGATGCCCTCGCGCAGCAGGTTCTCCTTGCTGCGCTGCGTGTACGGCATCAGCACCGATGCTCGAGTGGTCGATGACCCGCCGGTTGACCTCCTCGGGCACCCGGTCGTCGTAGCAGCGGTTGCCGGCCTCCATGTGGTAGACGGGGATGCCGAGCCGCTTGGCGACGACGCTGCACAGGCCGCTGTTGGTGTCGCCCAGGATCAGCACCGCGTCGGGCCGCTCGTCGAGGAACACCCGCTCGCAGCCCTCGAGGATCTGCCCGACCTGCGCCGCGAAGCTCGGACGCCCTGACGCCCAGGTGGTGGTCCGGCTTGCGGACCCCGAGCTCGTCGAAGAAGACGTCGCTCAGCGCCGGGTCGAAGTTCTGGCCGGTGTGCACGAGGACGTGGTCGCAGAGCCGGTCGAGCTGCTCGATGACGCGGCTCAGCCGGATGATCTCCGGCCGCGTCCCCAGGACGGTCATGACCTTCATCGCAGGATCTCCCCGTCTGGCCGGCGCGCACGTCGTCGAGCATCAGCTTGTGCCGGCGCAGCACCTCGAGCGAGCGCGTCGCCGCGTCATGACGCCGCTCGCGGAGCTGTACTCGTCGTCCAGGGCGGCGTCGATCGCGGTCGCCGGCGAGCAGCTCGGGCAGCATCGGCAGGATCGCGTAGTAGTCGCCGCGGTCGACCGTGCGGTGGCCTCCTCCTCGCTGACCAGGATCTCGTGGATCTTCTCGCCGGGGCGGATGCCGGTGACCACCGTCTCGATCGGCCGGTCGCCGATCAGCGCCGCGGCGATGTCGACCACCCTGGCGGACGGCACGCGCGGGATGTAGGTCTCGCCGCGGCCGCCGCCCGCGACCGCGGCGAAGATCGTGTCGACCGCCTCGTCGAGGCTCAGCAGGAAGCGCGTCATGTCGCGGCGTCGTGATCGTCACCGGGCCGCCGCTGCGGATCTGCTCGTGGAAGAGCGGGATCACCGAGCCGCGCGAGGCGAGCACGTTGCCGTAGCGCACGCAGACGAAGCGCGTCTGGGTGCAGCGCATGTTGGCCTGGATGAAGACGCGCTCCTGGATCGCCTTGGTCATCCCCATCACGTTGACCGGCTTGCAGGCCTTGTCGGTCGAGACGCCGACGACCGTCTCGACCGGCAGGTCGTGCTCCTGGATGGCGCGCACGATGTTCTCGGGCCCGGCGATGTTGGTCATCACCGCCTCGAACGGGAAGTACTCGCAGGTCGGCACCTGCTTCAGCGCGGCGGCGTTGAAGACGACGTCGGCGTCGCGCAGCGCGGCGCGCGACGCTGTGGAAGTCGCGCACGTCGCCGATGCGGAACTCGAGCAGCTCCTCGGAAGTTGTGGTAGATGATCTCGTCGGTGGCGGCGCGCTTGTGCAGGTACTCGACGCGCATGGAGTGCTGCTTGGCCTCGTCGCGCGAGAAGACGATGATCTTGCGCGGCTGGCCCATCTCGCCGGTGAGCAGGCGGCGCACGAGCACCTGGCCGAGCGAGCCGGTGCCGCCGGTGATCAGGATGCGCTTGTCCTTAAGCGGCAGCATGGCGTCGCCTCCAGTCGTCGTAGGGCGTGGGGTCGGCGGCCAGGTCCGCCACCATCTCGTCCCACGTCGGGATGCGAGTAGCCGGTCGCCGCCACGAAGCGCGCTCGCGTCGAGACTGCGGTCGCAGGGCGGGTCGTCGAACGGCTCGATGGTCATGTCGAGACGCCAGCGCGTCGCGGAGCCGCGTGAGCAGGTCGTACTTGGTGATCGGCGCGCTGGCGACCTGGAAGAGGCCGTGCAGGTCCGGGTGCTGCGCCGATCACCTCGCCCATGACGCCGCGCCAGCGCCTGCGTCGTGAGGCCGGTGAAGACGGCGTTGCGGTAGCCCCTGACCGTGCCCCCGCGCTGCGCCAGGAACCACTCCAGCAGCGCGGTCTGCTTGAGGAAGTCGCGCCCGATGATCGAGGTGCGGATGGTGAGGCAGCCTGGGCGGTCGACCTCGCCGAGGCCTTGGAGCGCCCGTACAGGTCCTCGGCGTCGGAGAGGTCGTCCTCCGTGTAGCCGCCCTTGCGGCCGCTGAAGACGCAGTCGGTGCTGATGTGGATCAGGCGCGCGCCCGCGGCCGCGCAGAGGTCGGCCAGCCGGTGCGGGAAGAGCGCGTTGATCGTGAGCGCGAGAGCACGGGGTCGTTCGCCTCCTCGAGCTGCTTGATGATGCCGATGCAGTTGACGACGACCTCGCGGCTGCGACCGCGGCCACGGCGCGCACGACGCTGTGCAGGTCGCCGGCGTCGACGCCCGCCCAGCAGGCGCTCCGGCGGGACGTCGCTCGTACATCGGGAAGCTCGTCCAGGCGCCGCGCCGGCGTGCAGGAAGGTCGCCGTACACCTCGATGCGTCGGCGGCCAGCACCTGGAACACCTTGTGGCCCAGCATGCCCTCGCCGCCGAGCACGAGGACTCTCATCCTGCCTGCTGCATCCTCGCAGCCTGGCCGCAGGCGTCAGCGGATCGTTCGCGACCCACGCCATGTACTCTTCGAGGCCCCGCCCCTCTATCGGCACCGCCGGCGTGAAACCGAAGGCGGCGTGGGCCGCCGAGATGTCGGCGAGGCTGTCGCGCACGTCGCCCGGCGCGCGGCGGCCCGTACTCGACGCCGACGTCGCACGCCGGCGACGCTCCTGCATCACGCGCGCCAGCTCGTTGATCGTGATGCGCGTCGCCGCTGCCGATGTTGAAGACGCCCGCCACGTCCGGCGTGAAGGCGGCCGCCAGGTTGGCGGCCGCCACGTCGCCGACGTTGACGAAGTCGCGCGTCTGCTCGCCGTCGCCGAAGATCGTCAGCGGCACGCCGCTTGAGGATCCGGTCGGCGAAGATCGGGATCACGTTGCCGTAGGCGTCGAAGCGCTGGTGCGGGCCGTAGACGTTGAAGTAGCGCAGGCACACGTTGTGCATGCCGTAGAGCTTGTTGTAGACGAGGCACATCTTCTCGGCGGCCAGCTTGCTCGCGCCGTAGGGCGAGTCGGGGTCCTGCGGGTGGTCCTCGGCGATCGGCAGCGTCTTGAGCTCGCCGAAGATGCCGGCCGACGACGAGAACACGACGCGGTCGATGCCCGCGGCGCGCGCCGCCTCGAGCACGTTGAGCGTGCCCGATGACGTTGATCGCCGAGTCGCGTCTGCGGGTCGGCGATCGAGCGCGTGTTGCCGACGCTGGCCGCGAGGTGGAAGACGACGTCGCAGCCCGTCGATGCGCCCGCGCCACCTTGCCGGCGTCGCGGACGTCGCCCTCGACGAAGGCGACCTCGGGCACGAGGTTCTCGCGATAGCCGCTCGAGAGGTCGTCGAGCACGACCGGCTCGTGGCCCAGCGTCGAGCAGCCGCCGGACGATGTTCGAGCCGATGAAGCCGGCGCCGCCGGTGACGAGCACCCTCACGGCGCTACCTCCTTGGCTGAAGTGGGAACGCCGGCCCGAGACGTCCCGGGCCGGCTCAGCATCTCACGGTAGACGCCGGCCGCCTGGCCCGCGACCCGCTCCGGATCGTGCCGCCGAAGGGCGCTCTCGCGCGCCGCCGAACCGAGCCGCCTCGCCGAGCTCCCGGTCGCCGAGCAGCCTGTCTACGGCGCCCGCCAGGGCGAAGGGGTCGGCGTCGTGGTAGAGCAGACCCTCCTCACCGTGCCTCACCAGGGAAGGCACGCCCCCGACGAACGCGGCGATGCAGGGCGTGCCGACGAGCATCGCCTCGCAGAGCGCGTTCGGGCTGTTCTCGATATGCGACGGCAGCACGAACGCGCTCGCGCCGGCGAGCTCACTCGGCGATCTCGGCCGGGCTCTGCTGGCCCAGCAGGTCGACGGCGCCCGACAGCTCGGGGGCCTCGAGCAGGGAGGCGATCCGGCGACCCAGCAACCCGCCGGCAACACTGCCGGCGATCCTGAGACGCGGGCTCCTCAGGCCCGACCGGCGCAGGAGGATGAGCGCTTCGAGCAGACGCTCCACGCCCTTGAGGGTCGACGTGCCCGCCGTGCAGAACAGGCTCTCCTCGTCGCCCGCCGGCCCCGTCCACTCCGTCCCGTAGAACGGCTCGCCCAGGACCTCGCCCACCTCGTGGTAGCGCGCGTCCGGCCGCAGCATCGTCAGCACGGCGCGGTCCCACGCTGTGCGCCCCATGAAATCGTCGCACGCGGCAAAGACCTGCCGCTCCACGACGCCGCGGGCCTGCATCCGCCAGTGCGCGTGCAGTGGCCCGTAGCCGCGGAAGAAGTCGCGCGTGCCCACCTCACGGACGATGTCGGCGGGCCGCAGCGCGCTCAGCGTGAAGCGCGCATACACCGTCGCCAGGCCCTGCAGTGAGACGACGCCGGGAGCGTCGAGCCGGGAGAGGGCCAGCCCGAAGTAGTGCTCGGCCCCGTGGACGTGGACCACGTCAGGCGCCCACGCGCGAGCGATCGCCTCGCAGCTGGCGATCCCACTCGCCGGCGCCGCTTCATGACGCCAGCGCCTCAGCGTGCTCTCGACACGGCCGCCGCTGGGCGCGTGGCCGATGTGGAAGTAGGTCGCGTTGCCGGCGGTGAACGGCTCGTGCCTGACGCGGCCGGGCGAGGCGATGGCCAGCTCCACGTCCGGCTCGTGAAGCGCCAGTGCGAGGCGCAGACCCTCGATCCACCCTCCGCCCGATCTTGGGGAGTCCGGTGACGGCCGGCAGCTGCCCGTCTGCGAACCAGAGGACCTTCACGCCGTACGCCCCGAGGGCAGCCCCGCCGCCACGCGGCCGGGCGGCCCTTCAGGCGACGGCCATGGCGTGATGCGTCTTCTCGATGCCGTCGGCAAAACTCACCTGAGGCTCGTAGCCGAGCCGGGCCCGGGCGCGATCGATGCTGGCGAAGGAGTGCTTCACGTCGCCCGGCCGGTCCGGGCCGAAGGTCGGCTCGAGCGCCCGGCCGGTGGCCTTCTCGACCGCCGCGATGAGGTCGAGCACGGAGTACGACGCCCCGCAGCCGATGTTGAGGACCGAGCCGCTGGCCCGCGGCGCCTCGGCGGCAAGCAGCGTCGCGTCCACGACGTTCGACACGTACGTGAAGTCACGCGTCTGGGTGCCGTCGCCGCAGACCATGGGCTGCGCGCCCTCGGCCGCCAGGCGCAGGAACAGGGCGACCACCCCGCTGTACTGCGAGTTCGGGTCCTGGCGCGGTCCGAACACGTTGAAGTAGCGCAGGGCGACCGTCTCGAGGCCGTAGACGGCGTTGAAGGCCATGGCGTACTGCTCGGCGGCGAGCTTGGAGACGCCGTAGGGCGAGATCGGGTGCGGGATGAGCTCCTCGTGCTTGGGCAGGAAGTTGTTGGCGCCGTACACCGACGACGACGAGGCCAGCACGACGCGCCGCACCTCCCGGTCGCGGGCGGCGAGCAGCACGTTGAGCGTGCCGGTGACGTTGACCTCGGTGGTCGTGAGCGGATCCTGCACCGAGCGCGGCACCGAGGGCAGCGCCGCGAGGTGGATCACCACGTCCACGCCCTTCACGGCGGTGTTGGCGCGCTCGTAGCTGCGCACGTCGCCCTCGACGAGCTCGACGTCGTCGGCGAAGTGCGCGATGTTCTGGCGGCGCCCCGTCGAGAAGTTGTCGAGCACCTTGACGGCGTGCCCGCGGGCGAGCAGCTCGTCGACGACGTGCGAGCCGATGAACCCGCCGCCGCCCGTGACCAGGTACGTCTCCGCCAAGTCCCCGCCCCCTGTCTGCTCACGCAGCCGCGCACGCGGCCCTCGTCCTCGGCGTGATTATACGTTGCCCGCCGCAGCGCTCAGCCGATGGGCGGCCGGAAGACCCGGCTCGCGGACACCCAGCTGCTCACGCAGCCCCTGGCCGCCCTGAGGCCCTCGTACGCGCGTGCCGCCGGCGGCGCGCACCGCGCCGGCAATCTGGCAAGACAAGGCGAAGACGGCCGCCTCCCGTCCGAGTCCATCGGGGAGGCGCAAGCTCGCGAGCAGCGCGAAGGCGGCCCGCGCGAGCTTCACGTACCCCTGCTCAACCGCCGCGTGGGCGACTGCGTAGATCTGTCCGGCGAGGACCATCTCGACCTCCCCGTCCAGCCTCCCGGCCTCGCGGATCCAGCCCAGCCACTGCACGCGCTGCAGGAGCCTGCCGCGCATGCTCGCCTCCGACAGCCGGCGCGCCGTCACGCGATCCGTCCCGCCCCGGCCGCTGGGCAGACAGCGTGCCCGGCAGGTGAGCGATCGTTGGATCGCCCAGGATGAACCTGATCCCGTACTCCCAGTCCTGGAAGATGGGCGCCTGCTCGTCCCACGGGCCGAGAAGGCGGCAGGCGGCGCGCCGATACAGGCCGGAGGGCGTGTTCCACGCGCCCCCCTGAGGAAGCCCAGCAGCGGGTCTTCGCCGCCCAGCCGCAGGCCGGCCCGGGGCTCCACCTCCCAGTCCAGCGTGGTCGTGAAGTGGGTGGTCGCCGAGTAGACGAAATCGAGCGCGTCGTCGCCGGCGAGCGCCGGGACGTGCACGGCAAGCTTGGCCGGGTGGAGGAGGTCGTCTGAATCCAGGAACTGCACGTACTCCCCGGCGCTCTCGATCAGGCCGCGGTTGCGCGCGGCGGGGGCGCCGGCGTTCTCCTGCCGGAAGTACCGCACGGTCAGGCCGTCGTCGCCGGCGCACGCCGCACGCCACTCCTCCACGACGCCGCCGGTGTCGTCCGTGGACCCGTCGTCCACGATCAGCAGCTCGATCGGCCGGTAGGTCTGGGCCCGGACCGAGTCGAGCGCTTCGACGAGCAGGCCGGCCCGGTCGTACGTCGGCACGACGACCGAGACCAGGCCGGCCTCGCACTCCTCGGCCATCCAGCGCTCGTGGCGCGTCGCCGGCCACATCGCGCGGAGCCGCTCGGGATTCATGATTCGGCCTCCATCGCCCGACATTGTCCCTTACGGGAACCTCACGGGGGAAGGGCGCACGATGAGACGGCTGTTTCACGCACCACGAAGGACGCGGCGATGAACGACGCTTCCGCGTCCCTGATACGATTCGAGTGTATGTCGATGCCGCGGGCCTATCGTTCCATCCACCTTCCCCCGACCGGTGAGGTCGTGCCCCGCCGTGGCTAGCGCGCCGACCGCCCCCGCACCGGACGCGGCCGAACGGTTTCGCGTCTACGAGCGCAAGCGGGGCTTCTCCGCGCTCAACCTCTCCGAGCTCTGGCCCTACCGGGAGCTGCTCTACTTCCTCACCTGGCGCGACATCCTCGTGCGCTACAAGCAGGCCGTGCTGGGTGTCCTCTGGGCGATCCTCCAGCCGGTGCTCACGATGGTCGTCTTCACGGTCGTGTTCAACAAGGGACTGAACGTGAAGAGTCCCGACCCGGACATCCCGTATGCCATCTTCAGCTACTGCGGTCTGCTTCCCTGGCAGTACTTCTCCGGCGCTCTCGCGCGCTCCAGCCAGAGCCTTGTGGGCAACTCCAACCTGCTCACCAAGGTCTACTTCCCCCGCCTCGTGATCCCGATCTCGGGCGTCCTGTCCGGGCTCGTCGACTTCGCGCATCTCGTTCGTCGTGCTGCTCTGCCTCATGGCCGCCTACGGCATCGCGCCGACCTGGAACATGGTGTTTCTGCCCTTCCTGCTCCTGCTGGCCATGTTCACGGCGCTCGCCGTCGGCCTGTGGCTCAGCGCACTCAACGTGCTCTACCGGGACGTGCAGTACATGATCCCGTTCCTCGTGCAGCTCTGGATGTTCGTGAGCCCCGTCATCTACCCGATCAGCATCGATCCCCGCAGGACGCTGCGTCCCCTCTTCGTCCTCAACCCGATGACCGGCGTCATCGGAGGCTTCCGCTGGGCGCTGCTCGGCGAGCAGCGCCCCGGCATGTATCTCTGGATCTCGGTGCGGCATCGTGCTCGTGCTGCTCGTCGGCGGGCTGTACTACTTCAAGCGCATGGAGCGCATGTTCGCGGACGTGGTCTGATGAGCGACGTCGTCCTCCGCACCCGTGACCTCGGCAAGATGTACCGCATCGGCGGCGAGCGCGAGAAGTACCAGACGCTGCGCGGACGCCATCGCCAAGGCGGTCAAGCGCCCCATCGAGCGCATCCGTCACCCCGGTGCGGCGACCCATCATTCCGAGATCCTGTGGGCGCTGCGCGAGCTCGACATCGACGTCGAGCAGGGCGAGGTGCTCGGCGTCATCGGCCGCAACGGCGCCGGCAAGAGCACGCTGCTCAAGATCCTCAGCCGCATCACCGAGCCGACCGAAGGCAAGGTCGAGATCAAGGGCCGGGTCGGCAGCCTGCTCGAGGTCGGCACCGGCTTCCACAGCGAGCTCACCGGCCGCGAGAACATCTACCTGAACGGCGCCATCCTCGGCATGACGCGGGCCGAGATCAAGCGCAAGTTCGACGAGATCGTCGAGTTCTCCGAGATCGGACGCTTCCTCGACACGCCGGTCAAGCGCTACTCGAGCGGCATGTACGTCCGTCTCGCGTTCGCGGTCGCGGCGCATCTCGAGCCCGAGATCCTGCTCGTCGACGAAGTGCTGGCGGTCGGCGACGCCGACTTCCAGCAGAAGTGCCTCGGCAAGATGGAGGACGTCGCCGGCGGCGGCCGCACGGTGCTCTTCGTGAGCCACAACATGGCCGCCGTCCTGGGACTCTGCACCAGGGTGATCCTGCTCGACGAGGGCCGTCTCGTCATGAACGGATCGCCGATGGAGGTGACGACCCGCTACCACGCCTCGATGTCCACGATGCTCGACGAGTTCGACCCGGACAGCGTCGCAGACCGCCGCGGCGACGGCAGGGTACAGATCGCGGGCTTCTCCGTATCGCCGCGGCCGTTGCGCACCGGTGAGCCGGTGGAGTTCACCTTCCAGCTCAGGAAGAAGGAGCAGACGGGCGCCCCCCTGGACGTCGACGTCGCCCTGGCTCTGAGGACCGAACAGGGGCTGCCCCTCTTCCACCTCTTCTCGCAGCACATGAACCGGTCGTTCACGGTAGGCGACGACGGCCTGACCGTGGTCGGGTCGCTGCCGAGCCTTCCGCTGATCCCCGGGCGTTACCGGGCGAACCTCTACGTCGGCCAGGGAGGGCGTGCCGTCGACTGGCTGGTGGACTGCATGGTGCTCGAGGTGACCCCGGGGCAACTGGCCGAAGGCGCCTTCGTCGGCAGCAGCGCCGGCTACCCTGTGGTCATGCCGTCGGACTGGTGGGAACTGCCGGCCCGCGACCTCATCGCGCCCACCTGAGGGTCGCCACGCGGCGCACAGGTGCCGCCCCCGTCGTACCCCGGCTCTTGTTGCCTTAGCTGACGATAGATAGCCGTCTAGACCCCTAACCGAAAGCCCTTCCCCGGCCGATTCCTTCGTGTGAGCAGTGACGACTGCTCACGGTACGGCCAACTGAACCCCAGCGAGTCGCGTCGGTGCGACAGCACACCTCACCCTTGCCGTGAGCACGCCGACGTGACCCCGAAGCAGGGTTCCTCGCCCCCGGAGGGATCACGTGCCAAGAAAGCTCGCTATCGCAGGTATGCTGCTCGCGCTCGCCATGCTCACGCTGGCACTCTTCTCCGTCCCCGCCTCTGCGTCCACTTCTCTCTCAACGGCGCTCCGCTACCGCGTGGTGAGGCATGCACCGTCCTATGACGTCGTCCGCGGCCACGGGCACACGCTCCGGGTGATGGATGGCCACCGCTACGTGAAGGTCAACGGCGTGCGGCGCTATCGCATCGTGAAGCACAACCGCTACTACGCCGTCCTGCGCAAGATCGTGCACTCGACCGCCGGCGCGACCGCCACGGCCAGCACTCCCGTCTCCGTCGGCCGGCCCGTGACGGCGAGCTCCTTCGAGCCCGGTCACATTGCCGGCGCCGCCAACGACGGTCAGACCACGACGCGGTGGGCGGCGAGCTCCCGCGGCTTCCCGCAGACCTGGACCGTCGATCTGGGCGCCTCGACCACCCTGAGCCAGCTCTCGATCCGCTGGTACAAAGCCTCTGCGCGCGCCTACCGGTATCGCGTCCAGACGAGCCTGGATGGCTTCGCCTTCACCACCGTGGCGGATCGCAGTGGCAACGTGGCCACCGGCGTCTCCGCCGACACCCTTGCCGGCCAGGCGAGGTATGTCCGGGTCGAGATCCTGGGCGTCACGCCGTCGAGCGGCTGGGCGTCGGCCTACGAGATCACCGTCTCCGGGCAGCCTGCGATGACCCCGGCGACGGACTCGACGCCCACGCCCGACCCATCTTCGACGCCGACGCCTGGTCCCTCCCCAAGCGTGACGCCGACCGCCACGCCGACGCCGACCGCCACACCGACGGCGATCCCCGACACAGCAGCCGACAGCCGGCCCCATCGCCGCCATCACCGCCGCGAAGGCCGGCGACACCGTCGTCGTCCCGGAAGGGACGTTCGACGGCGGGACGACCCTGGCCATCCCCAGCGGCGTCACGGTCATCGGTCAAGGCAAAGAGAAGTCCTGGCTCCGGGCGACCATCAGCTTCGGCTCCGACACCGTGCTGCGCGGTCTCAAGCTCGGACCCGCGAGCGCCTCGTCGCAGAGTGGCATCCGCAACCGTGCGAACGCCGACAACGTGCTCGTCGAGGACTGTCGCCTGCGTGGCGGCGGCGGGCAGGACGTCACCGTCGTCAAGCTGGGCGAGAGCAGCAACAACGCGAGCAATGTCACCTTCCGAAACTGCGACATCGAGTGCAACCTGGGCACCTGGAACGACATCTCTATCCGTGAGAACGCCTGGGCGGGCGGCGCCCACATCGAGAACGTGACCTTCGAGGGCTGCCACATCGGCGTGTCGAACGGCGTCCGCAGCGGGTCGCCCCGCGCCGGGCTGGAGGCGTGGACGAACGACGGCGGCGTCGCCATCACCCACGGCTGGCGCAATCTGCGCCTCATCAACAACGTCTTCGAGGCCGCCGACGCCTTCACGATCGACCTGCCCGACACCTGGCGCATCGGCGACCGCACGGTGCGCGGCGGCCCGGCGCTCGTGAGCGGCAACCTGATCAAGGGCGGCGGGGCCGACACGAGCGCGGGCTACGGCTACTCGATCTGCATCGAATCGCCCCAGGGCGTGATCGTCGAGAACAACACGATCTGGCGGGCGAGCAACAACACCATCGGGACGGCTCCCGACGTCTACAACCCGGACCCGCCCATCTTCCGCAACAACACCATCGACCTGACCGTGGACAACGGGATCACGCCGTCGGCCGCGTACATCTACGTGCGCGGCGACCGGCCGCAGTTCATCGACAACCGCATCATCTCGCCGGGCGGCCAGGCGATCTTCAAGATCGAGAACACGAACGGCGCCGTGATCACCGGCAACGACATCACCACCGGAGGCTCGACGGTCTGGAAGCTCTGGGACGCGACGATCACGAACCTGACGCGCACCCCCAACACCATCCACTGACGCGCCCCGAAGCGGCGCTCCGCGAGACGCCGCCGCCGCCTGAACGGTCAGGCGACGGCGGCGTCTCGCTGTATGAGGGCCGCAGGACACGTCCCCCGGCCGGCGGCTCCCCGATTGGCCACGGCTGGGCTACGTGGCATGATGCTGAGCAGTAGCGGGGCGCATCGGGAGAGGCCTGCAGGTGAAGTACGTCGTGCGAACACTGGTGCTGTGCCTGATCGCCTTCACGGCGCTGGCCATGGCCGACTCGAACGTGGCCGGGTTCGTGGTGGCGTAGATCGGCCCGTTCGCCCTCTACATCTTCGACCTGCTGCTCGTGGCCGGCGTCGCCACGTTCTTCTACGTGGTGTCGCTGCGGCTGCGCACCGACCCGACCGGAGCGAACAGGGTCGTGCTGCGGCTCACCGGCGCCTACCTGCTCTACCAGCTCGTGGTGGTCGTGCCCCTCGCGGTCATCGTTCACGACGTCGGTCCCGGCGACGCCTACGCGAACATGAACGGCCGCTTCGCCCTCGCCCTGATCCCCTTCTTCTACTACGTCGCCCTGCGCTATGTCAGACCGCAGCACCTCATCGTCGCGGTCAACGTCGCCGCCGTGGGCCTGCTCCTCTACGGCTTGTACCGCTACGTAGCCGTCGGGCCCCAGGGCATCTGGGAGTACGGCCAGTACAGACTGCGGCTTCTGTGGGGCGGATCGACCCTGCTGTTCGGCTGGCTGGCGATCACCGGTCTCCTGCTGCAGCGCAAGGCCCTGTACGCCTACGGCATGGGCCTTGCCGGCGTCCTCGGCGTGGTCCTGGTGAACCACCGCTCCGGCTACGTCGCGACCATCCTCGCCTTCCTGGTCTACGTGGTCATGTCGCGCCGCATCACGCCGCGGGCGGTGGCGGTGGCCGTCGTTGTCGTCATCGGCGGTCTCCTGCTCACCGCGGCCTCTCCCACGATCAGGGAGAACGCCACCTACTCCCTGACGACCATGTTCAACGCCAGCGCCGACATGTCGGCCCAGGACAGGGTCGAGCGGACCGCGCTGGCGTGGGACTACGTGAAGGCGAATCCGCTCGGGGACTACGTCTGGTCGCGCGCCTACTACCTGGTCGACCTGGGCGATGCCGCCTTCGAGCCCCACAACTTCGTCATCCAGGTCCTCGACAAGCAGGGATGGATCTCCGCCGGACTGCTGTTCGCGACGATCGGCAGCATCCTGGCTGTCGGGTGGTCCGTACGCCGCTCGAGCAAGATCGGCGTGGCGATGACCGTCTACCTGGTCTTCTACCTGGTCTTCTGTCTCTTCAACACGAACTTCGATTCCATCGTCAACGTCACGCTGTTCACGCTCGCCGCCGCGCTCATCCTGTACGAGAACGCGCGGCGGCACGAGCAAGCCTTGGAATCGGCAGGCGAGACGGCGGGCGGAACGACGGAGGGAGCGGCAGCCGAGGCAGAAGGATCGGCGAGCGCGGTCAGTACGCCCCGCGCTTCCTGAGCACGGCCGGCACTGTCTCGAGAAGCAGCTTCACGTCCCAGCTGAGGCTCCAGCCGGTGACGTACAGGTAGTCCAGCTTCACCATCTCGTCGAACGGGATCGTGCTGCGGCCCAGCACCTGCCACAGCCCGGTGATGCCGGGCGTGAGGTCGAGTCGCTTCAGCGTCCAGCCGCGACACTCCTTCGCCTCCTCGACCCAGAGCGGGCGCGGCCCGACGAGGCTCATGTGGCCCGCCAGCACGTTCAGGATCTGGGGCAGCTCGTCGAGGCTCCAGCGCCGCAGCCACGCGCCGGTGCGCGTCACGCGCGGGTCGCGGCGCATCTTGAACATCGGGCCCGAGTACTCGTTGAGGTCGTCGAGGTCGCGCCGCAGGCACTCCGCGCCGACCTGCATCGAGCGGAACTTGAAGATGCGGAAGGTGCGCCCGCCGCGGCCCATGCGTTCCTGGCGGAAGAAGACGGGGCCGCGGGAGTCGAGCTTCACGAGCAGCGCGATCGCCGCCATGAAGGGCAGGAAGAGCAGGAAGAGCAGGCCGCCGACGAGGAGGTCGAACACGCGCTTCACGATGAGCGTGAAACGGCTCAACTCGACGTGGGCGACGTCCAGCAGGGGGATGCCCTCGATGTCGTCCACGGCCGCACGCGAGCTCACGACCTCGAAGAGCCGCGGCACGATGTTGACCTTGACGCCGTGGTCGGCGCAGGTGCGCACGACGTCGAGGAAGGCGGCGTGCCGCGCCCGCGAGAAGGCGACGACGACGCGGTCGACGCCCTGCTTCTCGATGACGCCGGCGAGGTCGCTGAGCCCGCCGAGCACCGGGATCGTGGTCTCGCAGCCGTTGCTGCGGGGCTCGCCTTCGTCGAGAAAGCCGACGAGCTCGAGGCGGTACTCGTCGTGGCGGGCGATCTTGTCGGCCAGGGTGTGGCCGACCTCGCCCGCCCCGATGATCAGGGTGCGTTCCACGAAGGCGGCGCGGGGCCAGACGGCGAGGCGCACGAGCCAGCGCAGCAGCGGCACGACCAAGAGCGCGAGCAGCCAGAAGGCGACCAGCATGGTCACCGGCGTGCGGTCGCCGTCGACCACGACCAGCGCGACCAGGAGCAGCCAGCTGCCCGCGGTGAGGGCGGAGGCGCCGTCGAGCGCCTCTACCAGAGTCGAGCCCCCGATACTGCGGCCGGGCTGGCGATAGAGGCCGAAGACGTACAGGACGAAGAACCAGTACGGGATGAACAGGATCAGGAGGTCGACGCCCGTGCGCACGTCGTCGGAGAACGGCGCGAAGAGGCGGCCGACGATGACCACGTCGTCGAACGCGTCGGCCGCCCAGCTTGCCAGAAAGGCGGCCAGGACGAGCGCGACGAGGTCGGCGCCGAGCGTGGCGATCACGCGGAGGCGCCCGGGGTCGCGCGCGGCGGCGCGCTCCGCGTCGTGCAGGTCGCGCAGCGCCGCCAGGGTGGTCTGACGTTCGAGAAGACTGCTGCCCACGTCTTCTCTATCGGCAGGTAGGGCAGATCCGGGAGTCCCGCTTCCATCGCCACCAGGCCTTCCGGCCTCTCCTCTCGTGGCCCTCGAAGCGGGGGCGAGCCCGGCTGCGCCGGCTCGCCCCTCCGTTCTAGAGGATCTCCTCGATGGTCTCGACGGCGCTGGCCCGTCCCCCGTCCGCGGTGACGAGGACGGCGTCGAGCCGCACCGGACCCTCGGCCACGTCGAAGGGCTGGGGCATCTCCGAGATGAAGCGGCGGATGATGATGTCGGTCTTCACGCCGATCACCGACTCGAGCGGCCCCGTCATGCCGACGTCGGTGATGTACGCGGTCCCTCCGGGCAGCACGCGCCCGTCCGAGGTCTGGACATGCGTGTGCGTCCCGACGACGAGCGTGACCCGTCCGTCGAGGTAGTGGCCGAGGGCGACCTTCTCGCTGGTCGCTTCGGCGTGCATGTCGACGACGATGGTGCCGGCTCGCTCCTGGGCCTCCTGGACCAGCCGGTCGATGACGCGGAAGGCGGAGAGGCCGGAGTCCATGTAGAGGTTGCCGGCCAGGTCGATGACCGCGACCGGCGTGCCGTCGGCCGCCGGTCGCACGGTCAGACCACGGCCCGGCGCGCCCTCGGGATAGTTCGCCGGCCGCACGATGCGCTCGTCGGCCGCGAGGAAGGGGTAGACCTCGCGCTGCCGCCATACGTGGTTGCCGGTGGTGAGCACGTCGACCCCATTGCCCAGCAGCTTAAGGGCGATCTTGCTGGTGATGCCCGCGCCGTTGGCCGTGTTCTCGCCGTTGACGACGACGAAGTCGACCTCCCGGTCGGCGCGGAACCCCGGCAGCCACTGCAGCAAAGCCTCGCGGCCGGGGCGTCCGACCACGTCGCCGACGAAGAGGATCCTCATGAAGTAGTCATGCCCGACGACGCCGGGACGGCGCCGTCAGCCCCCGATGACGAGGCGCAGCGCGCCTTGAGCGGCGTGGATGAGCGGTGAGGGATACAGACCCAGCAGCAGCACGCCCAGCGCCGCCAGCGCCACCGCGGCGCCGGCGCCCAGCGAGGCGCCCTCGGGCTCGGCCTCCGGCTCCGCGCCCTCGGGCGCCTCCCGGAAGTACAGGTACCACACCACGCGCAGGTAGTAGAAGGCGGACACCGCGCTCATGATCACGGCGACGATGGCGAGCCAGGTGAGCCCGGCGTCCACGACCGCCGTGAAGACGTAGAACTTGCCCCAGAAGCCGACCGTCGGCGGGATGCCCGCGAGCGACACCATGAAGAGGGTCATGGCGAGCGCGGCCCATGGCATCGAGCGCCCCAGGCCCGCGACCTCGTCGAGCGTGTACGCGAAGGTGCGGCGGTTGCGCACGACCACCAGGACCCCGAAGGCGCCCAGGTTCATGAAGGCGTAGGCGCCGAGGTAGAAGAGGACGGCGCTCGAACCACCGCTCGAGGGCGACTCGCCGGCGGCGATGACACCCAGGAGCAGGTAGCCGGCGTGCGCGATGCTCGAGTAGGCGAGCATGCGCTTGAGGTTGCGCTGCGGCAGGGCGAGCGCGTTGCCGACCACCATGGTGACGACGGCGAGCACGGTGAGCACGGCGGTCCACGTGTCGCTCTGGAAGCCGACGGCGACGGTGAAGAGCTTGAGGAAGCCGACGAAGGCCCCGGCCTTCACCCCCACCGACATGAAAGCGGTCACTGGGGTGGGGGCGCCCTCGTAGACGTCCGGCGCCCAGCCGTGGAAGGGCACCGCGGAGATCTTGAAGCCGAAACCGACGCAGATCAGTACCAGCGAGACGAGGATGACACCGCTCTGCAGGTCCGGCCCGAGGTTGCTGAGCCGGGCCGCGATGCTCGCGTAGTTCGTCATGCCCGTGGCGCCGTAAAGCAGGGCCAGACCGAAGAGCAGGATCGCCGAGGCGAAGGCGCCATTGACGAAGTACTTCACGGCGGCTTCGCCGGAGTGCTCGTTGCCGCGCACGAAGCCGGCCAGCACGTAGGTGGGCAGCGACATCAGCTCGAACGAGACGAACAGGGCGATGATGTCGGTCGAGACGGCCATCCCGATCATGCCGGTGATGATCAGCAGGAGGAGCCCGTAGAACTCGCCGCGGGCGTCGCGGCGGCGACTCATGTAGGCGTCGGAGAGCATGATCGTCAGCACGCCGATGACCGAGAACAGCAGCACGCAGAACAGGGCGTATTTGTCGAGCCCGACCATGGAACTGAACCCGGCCCTGGGCTCGATGCGGTCGAAACGCACGCCGCCGTCCAGCGTCAGCCATTGGCCGACGGCGACGACGGCGGCCGCGACCAGACCGGCGGCCGCGATCCAGGCGAGGATCGCCTTGCGCGCGCTGAACATGTCGACCAGGAAGACGAGCAGCGCGCTCGCCGCGACCACGACGCCGGGCAGGATCACCGTCACGGAGTTGTTCATCTAGAAGAGCCCCCGGGTCGCGTCGATCAGCTGGGCGAGGGTGCCGCCGTCGTGCGTCCGCAGCGACGGTGCGACCTGGTCGAGGATCTCGCGCACGGGCGTGTGCAGAAACTCGAGGAAGGTGTTCGGGTAGACGCCGACCCAAACCGCGAAGAAGACGAGCGGGAGCAGGCAGGCGATCTCGCGCACCGTGAAGTCCTTCAGCGAGATCGCCGGCGACACGTCGGCGTCGCCGCGGTCGTTGAACCACACGCGCTGGAACATCCAGAGCAGGTAGCAGGCGGCGAGGATCACGCCGATGGCGCCGATCGCCGCCAGCGTACGCGAGTAGGTGAACAGGCCCAGCAGGCTGAGGAACTCGCCGACGAAGCCGTTCAGGCCCGGGAGGCCGAGCGAGCCCAGTGAGAAGAACAGGAAGAAGCCGGCCGCCACGGGCAGCGGCTTGGCGAGCAGGCCCATCTCGGCGATCTGACGCGTGTGGGTGCGCTCGTAGAGGAAGCCGACGAGAAGGAAGAGGGCGCCGGTCAGGATGCCGTGGTTGAACATCACGAGGATCGCGCCCTCCATACCGGCGGCGTTGTCGCTGATCGCGATGGCCGCGAAGATGCCGGCGGTGACGAAGCCCATATGGCTCACGCTCGAGTAGGCGACGAGCTTCTTGAGGTCCTTCTGCACGAGCGATACGGCGGCGCCGTAGAGGATGGCGATCACCGAGAGGACCGCGATGAGGGGCACGAAGTCGAGGGCGGCGTCCGGGAAGAGCGGCAGGCAGAAGCGCAGCATGCCGTACCCGCCCATCTTCAGCAGGACGCCGGCCAGGATCACGGAGCCCGCCATCGGCGCTTCGACGTGGGCGTCGGGCAGCCAGGTGTGCAGCGGGAACATCGGCACCTTGATGGCGAACGCCAGGAAGAAGGCGAGGAAGGCCCACACCTGCAGGTGGTACGGGTACACCTGATCGCTCAATTCGCGGATGTTGAAGGTCAGCTGCCCCGTCTCGCGGTTCACGTAGTACACGACGGCGACGATGGCGACCAGCATGAGCAAGCTGCCGACCAGCGTGAACAGGAAGAACTTGATGGCGGCGTAGATCTTCCGCGGCCCGCCCCAGATCCCGATGATGAAGTACATGGGGACGAGCATGGCCTCCCAGAACACGTAGAAGAGGAAGAGGTCGGTGGCCATGAACACGCCCGTCATGCCGACCTGCAGCAGCAGCAGCGAGATGAAGAAGCCCATCTCGCGGTCCTTGACGTAGTGCCAGCTGGCGATGATGACGATGAAGCCGAGCAGCGTGGTCAGGAAGATCAGCAGCGCCGCGATGCCGTCGATACCGAAGCCGTAGTGGATGTTGAAGCGCTCGACCCAGGTGAAGTCCTCGACGAACTGCAGCCCCTTCGCGCCCGTGTCGAAGGTGAACATCATGACGCTCGCCAGGGCGAAGGCGGCGAGCGTCACGGCCAGCGAGATGACCTTGTAGACGGCCGGGCGGCCGCGGCCCACCAGCAGGATCAGCAGGACGCCGGCGAGCGGCAGATAGGTGATGAGCGAGAGGATCGGGATGCCGATCTGGTCCTGCCAGCTCACGTCACACCTTCCAGAGCCCGACGATGACCACGAGCAGCACCATGCCCGCGAAGATCCCGAAGGCGTAGTTCTGGACGCGCCCGGTCTGCAGCGGCCGCAGCACGGCCCCGAACCAGCCCCACACCCAGGCCAGACCGTTGACGGCCCCGTCGATCACCTTCACGTCGACGAAGGTCCACAGCCAGCCCGCGAAGGCGATGGTGCTGCGGATCGGCACCTTCTCGTAGACCTCGTCCATGTACAGCTTGTTCAGCGACGCGCGATAGGCCGCCGGGAAACGTCCCGCCAGCTTTGCCGGCAGCTCGGTCCGCCTGATGTACATGACGTACGCGAGGTACACGCCCAGCAGGGCGACGGCGACTGAGAAGAGCATGAGCCCGCCGCCCTCGCCGAGCCAGGCGAACTCCTCGTGCTCGACCTCGTAGAAGACGGGCTCGAGGAAGGTGTGGATCCAGCCGCCTTCGGGCGGGAAGCCCGCGAGCAGGCCGAGCGCCATCGAGGGGATGGCGAGCAGCACCAGCGGGATCGTCATGACCTTGGGCGACTCGTGGATGTGCTGCTGGACCTCCTCGTCGGCGCGGCACTCGCCGAAGAAGGTCATGAAGATGAGGCGGAAGGCGAAGACCGCCGTGAGGAACGCCGTCACGATGCCGACCGCCCAGACGACGTAGTACCCCTGCACGAAGGCGCCGCCCAGGATCTCGTCCTTCGCCCAGAAGCCGGCGAAGGGGAAGACGCCGATCAGCGCGATCGCGCCGGCGAGCATCGTCCAGAACGTCAGGGGGATGCGCTTACGCAGCCCGCCCATCTTGCGCATGTCCTGCTCGCCGCCCATGGCGTGGATCACCGAGCCCGAGCACAGGAAGAGCAGGCCCTTGAAGAAGCCGTGCACGAACAGGTAGAAGATGCCGGCCGCCCACGCGCCGGCGCCCAGCGCCAGGAACATGAAGCCGAGTGACGACACGGTCGAGTACGCGATCACCTTCTTGATGTCGTTCTGGGTGATCGCGATGTACGCGGAGTAGATCGCCGTGAAGGTCCCGATGATCATCACGACCAGCATGGCGCTGTCACTCTGGATGAAGAGCGGGTACGAGCGCGCCACCATGTAGACGCCGGCGTTGACCATGGTCGCCGCGTGGATCAGGGCGCTGACCGGGGTCGGGCCCTCCATGGCGTCGGGCAGCCACACGTGCAGCGGGAACTGGGCGCTCTTGCCGACGGCGCCGATGAAGAGCAGCAGGCAGATCCACGTCGCCGTCCCGCCGGGGATCTCCTCGGCCTTCTCAAAGACACCGGTGAATTGCAGCGTCCCGACCGTCACGAAGATGAGCAGCATGCCGAGCGTGAAGCCGAAGTCGCCGACCCGGTTGACCAGGAAGGCCTTCTTGCCCGCCTGGCTCGCGCTCTTCTTGGGGAACCAGAAGCTGATGAGCAGGTACGAGCAGAGACCGACGCCCTCCCAGCCGAGGAACATGCAGCAGGTAGTTGTCCGCGAGGATCAGCATGAACATCGCGAACATGAAGAGGTTCAGGTAGGCGAAGAAGCGGTAGTAGCCGCCGTCGCCGTGCATGTAGCCGATCGAGTAGTAGTGCACCAGCATGCCGATAAGGCCGACCACGAGCAGCATGACCGCGGTCAGCGTGTCGACTTGGAAGCCCCAGCTGACCTCGAAGCGACCGGCCGCCATCCAGGTGAAGGCGTTCCAGACGAAGGGCTCTTCCTGGTGACGGAAGACCCACTCGAACGCGTACACCGCCAGCACGGCCGAGCCCGTCACGAGAGCTACCGGCAACAGGTGGGCCTTGCTCCCCATGCGCTTGCCGAACAGCAGCGTCAGGATGAAGCCGGCCAGCGGCAGCAGCGGGATCAGCGTGACGGCGATCTTCATGTAATCGGTGCTCTCCACGTGCCGGCCCCCGTCAGCCCTTGAGCTCGCTGAACTCGTCAGCCTGGACGGTCCGCTTGGTGCGGTAGTTGGCGATCACGATGGCCAGCCCGACCGTGACTTCGGCCGCGGCCAGCGTGATCACGAACAGCGAGAACAGCACGCCCGCGCCCTGGGCGCCGGTGCGGAAGTTGGCGAAGGCGACGAGCGCGATGTTGACGGCGTTCAGCATGAGCTCCAGGCTCATGATCACGAGGATCGTGTTGCGCCGCGCCAGCACGCCGAAGGCCCCGATGCAGAACAGCGCGACGCTGAGGGTCAGCCAGTAGTCGAGCGGGCTCACGGCTTCTCCCCCTCCCGGCGCGCCAGCACGATCGCGCCGATCATCGCGGCAAGCAGCACCAGCGAGACCAGCTCGAACGGGAAGACGTAGGCGTTGAAGAGCAGCTTGGAGAGGGCATCGACGCTGAGGTTGAGTGACGTCGTACCGGTGTCGACGATCTCGGACGAGATCAGCACCACCGCCAGCAGCACCGCGCCGGCCACGGCCAGCGGCAAGGCGAGGACGGCCTGGCGGTTGAAGAACAGCTTGTACTCGCCGGATTGAGCTTCGGTGAGCATGATGGCGAAGAGCACCACCACCGAGATCGCGCCGACGTAGACGAGCACCTGGATGATGGCGACCAGCTCGGCGTTGAGCAGCGCGTACGCGCCCGCCACGCCGAGGAAGCAGAAGACCATGGCGACGGCGCTGTAGACGATCTTGCGGAAGGCGACGACGCCGATCGCGCAGCCCAGGATCCAGACCGCCATCACGATGAAGAAGAACGGGTGGAAGTCGCCGCCGGGCATCAGCCCTCACCCCCAGGGGGATCTGCCGGCCGGTCGTCGGCCGTGCCGTCGGCCGCCGCGACCGGCGGAGCGGTCGCGGCGCGCGGCTTCGCCGGCGCCTTGCCGTTGCCTCCGGCCGCGTCCAGGTCGATCGGGTCGTCCTGGACCGGATCCCACAGCCAGCCCCGGCCGAGCACGGCGTCGCGCACGTGCGGGACGAGGTCGGTCACGGTCTCGCGCAGCGGGTCGACCGGGCGCGGCTCCCGCACGTAGAGCGATTCGCGCGCCATGGTGGTGCGGCTGAAGCCGGCCAGCTCGAAGAAGTCGGTCTGCTCCAGCGCGTCGTACGGGCAGACCTCGACGCACTCGCCGCAGAACATGCAGCGGCTCTCGTCGAGGTCGTAGCTCGCCAGCAGACGCGGGTTCGTCTCGATGGCGCCGGTCGGGCAGGTCTCGGCGCATTTGCCGCACGAGACGCAGCCGACCGTCTGCAGCGGCAGGTTGTCGGCCGTCGACACGATGCTGTCGAAGCCGCGACCCATGTTGTCGTAGCAGCTCGAGCCCACCTCGAGACGGCAGACGCGCACGCAGCGGCCGCAATTGATGCAGCGGTTGGGCTCGCGCATGATGAAGTCGTGGCGGAAGTCGGCCGGGTAGGCGTGGGCGTCGCCGCCGTGGAAGCGGTTCTTGAATACCTCGTACTCGATGGAGTAGCGCTGCAGGTCGCACTTGCCGTTGGCGGGGCAGTAGCAGTCCAGGCAAAGCTCGGCGCCGCGCACCGCCTCGTCTTCGGGGAAGCCCAGCTCGATCTGCCGGAAGTCATCCTTGCGCTCATCGGGGGAGAGCTTGGGCATCGAGGCCGGCGGCGACGGCTGCGACACGTCGGTGGTCATGTCGATGAACACGGGCGGGACCTCGGCCATGCGGCTGATGCGCGGGTCGAGGTCGGTCTTGCCGTTGAGGGCGGCCAGGAAGGGCGACGCCTTGAGCTCGGCGAGGTGCTGCGAGGCTTCCTTCATGTCGACGCCGCGCAGCCAGGCGTCGATGCTCCAGGCCGCCTTCTTGCCCTGGGCGACCGCCTGGATCACGGTCTGCGCGCCGAGCACGACGTCGCCGCCGGCGAACACGCGGGGGTCGTCGGTCTGGAAGGTCCAGTCGTCGACCTGGATCGTGCGCCACTTGGTGCGCTTGACGCCCTGGTCCTCGCTCGTGCCGTCGAGCTTCGGATACTGGCCGATGGCGGTGATGACCTGGTCGCACTCGATCACAAACTCGGAGCCCTCGACGGGTACAGGGCGGCGGCGGCCGGAGGCGTCCGGTTCGCCCAGCTCCATGCGCTGCATCTCGATGCCCGTGACCTTGTTGCGGTCGTCGGTCACCACGCGCACCGGCGCGCACAGCAGCTCGAGCTTGACGCCCTCCTCCTCGGCCTCGTCGACCTCGGTGACGTGGGCCGGCATCTCCTTGCGCGAGCGGCGGTAGAGGCAGGTGACCTCCTTCGCGCCCTTGCGCATGCTGGTGCGGCAGGCGTCCATCGCCGTGAAGCCGCCGCCGATGACGGTGACCTTCTCGCCCACGTGGACCACGCCGTTGATCTCGAGCTCGCCGAGGAAGTCGACCGCGGTGACGACGCCGTCGGCATCCTCGCCGGGGACGCCCATCTCGTTCGAGTTGAAGGCGCCCAGGGCGAGGAAGACGGCGTCGAAGCCCTCCTCGAACAGCTCCTCGAGCTGGAAGTCGACGCCGAGGCGCGTGTTGACCTGCAGCTCGACACCCATGCGCCAGAGGATGTTGAGCTCCTTGTCGAGGATGTCACGCGGCATGCGGTAGCTCGGGATGCCGTAGCGCAGCATGCCGCCCGGCTTGGGCAGCGCCTCGAAGACCTTGACGGCATGGCCCTCGAGCCGGGCGTAGAAGGCGGCGGCGAGCCCCGCGGGTCCGCCGCCCACGATGGCGACGCGCCTGCCGGTGTCGGCCTTCGGCTCGACCGGCAGCAGCAGCTCGCCCGTCTGCTGCTCCTCGAGACACTGGTCTCCCATGAAGCGGTGCAGCCAGCAGATGGTGATGGGGTGCTCGACGAGCTGGCGACGGCACGGCCCCTCGCAGGGGCGCGGGCAGACGCGGCCGAGGACGGACGGGAAGGGCAGGTCCTCGCGCAGCTTGCGGACGCCGTTCTTGTAGTCCTTGTGCGCGATGTAGTCGAGGAACTGCGGGATCTTGATGTGTGTCGGGCAGGCGTCGCGGCACGGCGGCGTGCAGAACGAGTTGTGATCGCTCAGCAGCAGCTCGAGGTAGAGGTGGCGCATGGCGCGCACCTTGTCGGTATGCGTCTTGACCACCATGCCCTCGGCGGCCGCCGTGGAGCAGCTCGGCACCAGCTTGCGCGCGCCCTCGACCTCGACGAGGCACACGCGGCAGGCCGCCGTCGCGGGCAGCCGGGGCTCGTAGCACAGCGTCGGGATGTGGATACCCACGCGCTGGGCGGCCTCGAGGATGGTCTCGCCGCGCTCGCAGACGACCTCCTGCTCGTCGATGGTGAGCGTGACCTGGTCGAACAGATCGAGGCCGGAGCGGGCGGTGTCGTCGATCGTCGTCGCCATGCTCAGGCCTCCCCGGCGACGCCGGCCGGCTGCTCGATGCCCGAGCGCACCTTGACGGCGTCGAACTTGCACACCTGCCGGCAGGTGTCGCACTTGATGCAGTTGGTCACGTCGATCACGTGGAGCTGCTTCTTCTCTCCCGTGATGCACTGCGTGGGGCACTTCTTGGCACAGAGCGTGCAGCCCGTGCACGCCTCGGCGTCGATGTAGTAGGTGATGAGCGCCTTGCACTTGCCGGCGGGGCAGCGCTTCTCGCGCACGTGCGCCTCGTACTCGTCACGGAAGTACTTGATGGTGGTGAGCACGGGGTTGGGCGCGGTGCCGCCAAGGGCGCACAGCGAGCCGTCGATGATGTAGTGCGACAGCTCCTCGAGCATCTCGATGTCGCCCTCGCGGCCGTCGCCGGCCGTGATGCGCTCCAGCGTCTCGAGCATGCGCTTGGTGCCGAGCCGGCAGGGCACGCACTTGCCGCAGCTCTCGTTCTGCGTGAACTGCAGGAAGAAGTGCGCCAGGTCGACCATGCAGGTCTGGTCGTCGACGACGACCATGCCACCCGAGCCGACGATGGCGCCGGTCGCGGCGAGGGACTCGTAGTCGACCGGCGTGTCGAGGAGGCTCGCCGGCACGCAGCCGCCGGACGGCCCGCCGAGCTGTACCGCTTTGAACTCGCGGCCGTCCTTGATGCCGCCGCCCACGTCGAAGATCACGTTGCGCAGCGTCGAGCCCATCGGCACCTCGGCGAGGCCACCGTTGACGATCTTGCCGGCCAGCGAGAAGGCCTTGGTGCCGCGACTGCGCTCGGCGCCGAGCGCCGCGTACTGCTCGGCGCCGTGGGTGATGATCCACGGGATGTTGGCGAGCGTCTCGACGTTGTTGATGTTGGTCGGCTTGCCCCAGAGGCCCGAGACGGCCGGGTACGGCGGCCGGGTGCGCGGCATGCCGCGCTTGCCCTCGATCGAGGCGATCAGCGCGGTCTCTTCGCCACAGACGAAGGCGCCGGCGCCGAGCTTGATGTGGAGGTTGAACTCCCACCCGGTGCCGAAGCAGTCCTTGCCGATGAAGCCGCGCGCCTCTGCGTCGGCGATGGCCTTCGTGAGGCGCTTCACGGCGAGCGGGTATTCGGCGCGCACGTAGACGTAGCCCTCGTGCGCGCCGATCGCGTAGCTGCCGATCAGCAGGCCCTCGACGACGGCGTGGGGGTCGCCCTCGAGGATCGAACAGTCCATGAACGCGCCGGGGTCGCCCTCGTCGGCGTTGCAGATGATGTACTTCTCGGCCCCCGGCGACTTGCTCGCGAACTCCCACTTGACGCCGGTCGGGAAGCCGGCGCCGCCGCGCCCGCGGATGCCCGAGTCGGTCACGTGCTGGACGATCCACTCGGGTGTCCTTGACGTGAGCGCCAGACGCGCGGCGTCGTAGCCGCCGCGCGTGATCGCCTCGCTGATGCTTTCGGGGTCGATCACGCCGACGTTGCGCAACGCGATGCGGGTCTGCTGCCGGTAGAAGCCGATATCGTGCCAGTCGCGCACGACCGCGCCCGTCGCGGGGTCCTTGTACATGAACTTCTCGACGGGCGTGCCGCCGCGGAAATGCTGCTCGACGACGACCTTCGCGTCCTGCGGCCGCAGACGGCCGTAGAAGATGTCGTCGGAGCAGACCGTGACGGGGCTCTGCGAGCACAGGCCGTGGCAGCCGATGATCGAGACTCTGACCTCGCTCTCGAGGCCGGCCGCCCTGACCTCTTCGACGAAGGCGTCGTGCACGGCCAGCGAGCCGGCGAAGACGCAAGCCGTGCCCGCGCACACGGTCACGCGCAGGCGTCCGTCGCGCTCGCGCTCGACGCGCACGTTGCGCGCCTCGGTCTGGGCCTCGGCCGTCACCTCGTCAACCTTCGTCTCGTCAGCCATGCGCGCGGCTCACCCCTTTGTCGCTCCGACCTCGGCCATGAGGTCGCGGATGATCTTGCGCGTCCGGTCTGGGGTGATGCCTCCGTAGGTGTCGTCGCCGATGCGCATGACGGGCGCCTGCGAGCAGGCCCCCATGCACGCCACCGAGCCGAGCGTGAAGAGCATGTCCTTGGTCGTACGCCCGTTCGCGACACCGAGCTCCTCCTCCAGGGCCTCGGTGATCTGCGTGGCGCCCGCCACGTGGCAGGCGGTGCCGTGACAGACGTCGATGAGGTACTTGCCGACCGGCGAGAGCCGGAACTGGTTGTAGAAGCTCGAGACGCCGTAGATCTGCGAGAGCGAGACGCCGGTCTGCAGCGAGACCTCCTGCAGGGCCATGCGCGGCAGGTAGCCGTACACCTCCTGCGTCTGCTGCAGCATGGCGATGAGGCCGGTGCCGTGCTCGTAGAACTCGTCGAGCACCGGCCGCAGCTTCTTGAGGTCGACGTCCTTCTGCGCCTCGACCCGCGCCTTGGTGACACGCGCCGCGTTCGGCACGGGCAGAGGGTACTTGGACGTGTAGTTCACGCGGATGACCTGCACCGGGCAGTTCGTCTCGCACAGCGTGCAGGCACGGCAGCGCGGCTCGCCGCTCACCGGGTCGATCACGACGCGGAAGAGGCCGCGGCTGCGCTCGGGCAGGCGGTCGCGCTCCTCCGGGTACTCGACCGTGATCTTCTTCATGGGCAGGTGGCGGAGCGTCGTCCGCATGGCCTTGAACATGCCGAGCATCAGGCGTTCACCACCGGCACAGCGTCACGCTGCTTGCGCAGGCGCCACTTGAGGACGGGGTCGAAGAGCGCGACGAAGGCGAGTAGCGAGGCCCAGCCCGCCACGAGCAGCCCCCACTTCCAGCTCGGTACCCAGAGCATCACGGCCGCCGAGACGGCGATGTTCACGAGGCCGAGCGGGATGAGGACCTTCCAGGCGAAGCTCATGAGCTGGTCGACCTGGAGGCGCGGCAGCGAGAGCCGCACCCATACCAGGGCGAAGACCAGCAGGTAGGTCTTCAGCATGAACCAGATGAAGGGCACGATGGCCACCCCGCCGATGGTGATGAGGTCCTCGAAGGGGCCGTGCCAGCCGCCCAGGAAGATGGTGACGGCGACCATCGACATGATCGTCATGCCGGCGTACTCGTTCAGGAAGAACATGCCGAAGCGCATGCCGGAGTACTCGGTGCCGTAGCCCGAGACGAGCTCCGACTCCGACTCGGGCAGGTCGAAGGGGCCGCGATTGAGCTCGGCGATGGCGGCGATGATGTAAAGCAGGAAGGTGAACGGCATGTAGATCGCGAGCCACTTGTAGTCGGCCTGGGCCGCCACGACGTCGTTGAGGCTGAGTGAGCCGACCGCCATCGCGACCACGAGCAGCGCCAGGATCATGGGGATCTCGTAGCTGATCATCTGGGCGCCGGAACGGAGCGCGCCGACGAGCGAGTACTTGTTGCGCGACGCCCAGCCGCCCAGCAGGATCGCCATCGTCGTGAAGCTGGTGACGGCGACGATGTAGATGAGCCCGACGTTCAGGTCGGCCGGCGTGAAGCCCTTGGTGTAGGGCATCGTCAGCTGGACGGCGACGGCGCCGACCATCACGAGGATCGGCGCCAGCGTGAAGATCCACGGGTCGGCGAACGCCGGCCGGAAGTCCTCCTTGCCCATCATCTTGAAGGCGTCGGCGATGCTCTGGAAGATCCCGTGGGGACCGACGCGGTTGGGGCCGTGGCGGTCCTGCATGAAGGCGAGGGCGCGGCGCTCGAAGACGATGTTGGCGAGCGCGGCGGCGAAGACCACCAGGTAGGCGACCACGATGCAGACGACGAGGCGGGCGACGTCGATGACGAGATCCCAGTCCAGCCAGTCCATCTAGCGGTCGATCCCTCCCAGCACGAGGTCGATGCTGCCGGAGATGGCCACCGCGTCGGCGATCTTGTTGCCGCGCAGCAGCTTGGGGAAGAGCTGCAGGTTGCAGAAGCAGGGGTCGCGGAACTTCAGCCGCGCGGGGTACCGCGACCCGTCGCTCTCGATGTACGTGCCGTACTCGCCGCGCGGGTTCTCCTGGCCCACGTAGCAGGCGCCCGGTGGCGGCGTGATGACATAGGGGGCGCGCAGCGAACCCAGCTGCACCGGCCCGGGGCGCAGCTTGTCGAGGCACTGCTCGACGATCTTCACCGACTCGCGCATCTCATCCATGCGCACTCTGTAGCGGTCGAACACGTCGCCGTGCGCTGCGGTGCAGATCTCGAAGTCCAGCTCGGGATAGATCGAGTACGGCCGGGTGCGACGCAGGTCGAGGGCGACCCCCGAGGCTCGCGCATTGGGACCCGTGATGCCGTAGTCCTTCACGTCCTGCTGGGTGATGACGCCCTTGCCGACGGCGCGCTGCAGGAAGATGGCGTTGTCGTCGACCAGCGACTCGTACTCGTCGATCAGCTTGGGCAAGCGCTTCATGAAGTCGCGGCACCGCTCGACCCAGCCGTCGGGCAGGTCGTAGCGCACGCCGCCGAAGCGGAGGTAGTTGAACATCATGCGTGCCCCGGAGACCTCCTCGAGCAGGTCGAGGATGACCTCGCGGTCGCGGAACATGTAAAAGACCATCGCCGTACCCAAAGGCGAGAGGTCGGCGACGAACGTGCCGACGGCGACCTGGTGGCTGGCGATGCGCATGAGCTCGCCGAGAAGGACCCGGATGACCTCCGCGCGCCGCGTCGGCCGGATGCCCATGAGCTTCTCGACCGTCATCACGTAGCCCCACTCGCAGTTCATGCTCGCGAGGTACTCCGTGCGGTCGACGATCGGTATGTACTGATAATACGTGCGCCTCTCGGCGAGCTTCTCCTTGGAGCGGTGCAGGTAGCCGATCACCGGGATCACGTCTTTGACGAGCTCGCCGTCGAGGGTGACGACGAGCCGCAGCACGCCGTGGGTCGACGGGTGCTGCGGCCCCATGTTCACGACGACCTCGTTGAACTCGAGGCCCTCGACGTCGGAGCCTTCGCCGCGGGCGCGCGCCTCGTCGATACGGCGCAGCGCGAGCTTGAGGGCCTCGTCGGGCTCGGCTGTGGTGAGCTGCTCAGGCATGCGGATGGTTCTCGGCCAGGTCGACGTAGTCCTTGCGCAGCGGATGCCCGACGAAGTCGTCCTTGAGGAGGATGCGGCGCAGGTCGGGGTGGCCGAGGTAGCGGATGCCCATCATGTCCCAGGCCTCGCGCTCGTGCCAGTCGGCCGCCGGCCAGACACCGGTCACGGTGTCGAGCTCGGCGGCGCCGCGCGGCACCGCGACATGCAGCTCGAGGTACGTGTTCGTGTGCCACGAGTACACGTGGTACACGCTCTCGAGCTGCTTGCCGTGGTCGACCGCGGCGATGAAGTTGAGCGTCTCGTAGCCGATCTGCGGAAGGTCCTTCAGACGGCGCGCCACGTCGAGGAGCTTGGTGCGGTCGAGCCCGGCGACGATGGTGTCCGGCTCCTGCACGCGCACGTCCTCGAGCTCGCCCTCGAACGCCTCGTCCAGGCGCAGGGCGATCTCGTCCATGGTCAGCTTGAAGGAGCCGATCTCGAGCGCCATGTCAGTCGGCAGCCTTCCCGGCCTCGACCGCCGTCCCCGGCGTCTCGGGCACGAACTTGTGCTGCTGGATCTTCTTCTGCAGCTCGAGAAGACCCTGGAAGAGCGCCTCGGGCCGGGGCGGACAACCGGGGATGTACACGTCGACCGGCACGATCTTGTCCACGCCGTTGACGACGTTGTAGCCGTCGTAGAAGGGGCCGCCGCTGGTCGCGCAGGCGCCCATCGCGATGACCCACTTCGGCTCGGCCATCTGGTCGTAGAGACGGCGCAGGACGGGCGCCATCTTCTCGTTGACCGTACCGGCCACGATCATGAGGTCGCACTGGCGCGGCGTCGGCCGGAAGACCTCCATGCCGTAGCGCGCCACGTCGAAGCGCGCGAAGCCCGAGCTGAGCATCTCGATGGCGCAGCAGGCGAGGCCGTACGTGAAGGGGAAGACCGAGTTTGAGCGAGCCCAGCTGAAGATGAAGTCGGCCGTCGTCGTGATTACGTTGGGGTGCTCGATATGTTCGAGCTTCGGGTACCTGACCTTCAAGCCGGCACCGTCGCGATCAAGCCCACTCGAGGGCCCCCTTGCGCCACGCGTACAGCAGGCCCCACGCCAGCACGACGATGAACAACATCATCTCGACGAACCCGGCTGTGCCCAGCGTGCGGAACGTGAGCGCCCAGGGGAAGAGGAAGACCGCCTCGACGTCGAACACGAGGAAGAGGAGCGCGAAGACGTAGTAGCGCACGGCGAACGGCGCCCACGGCGTACCGACGGGCGGGATGCCGCATTCGTAGGGGCTCAGCTTCTCGGGGCTGAGGTGCTCCGGGTTCACCAGTTTGGCGAACAGCAGGATGAGCACCACGAGAGCGGCCCCGGCGACGATGAACGCCCAGACGTACAGCCAGTTGGTGAGATATTCGCTCGTCATGCGGATCGCCGGACACGCACGTCGCCCATGGCAGTGAGACGGGAGCCGGCTGCCGCGTACTGTAGCAAAGCGGGAATGAGCAGCGCAACCAACACAAGCCCCACCCCACATGCCCCGCGCATGCTCGTTTTGCAGCGCTTTTTCTGGTCTCTCGTACGGAATGTCCAGAGCCCCGCGGCGAGGTTAGACAGCCGGCTCCGGGACGCGCCGCCAAGCTCCGCCGCGCGGCGCGTCCTGGGCGGCGTCGCGCGACGCCGCCCGGCGCGCCGCGTAAGCCGCGTAAGCTTCTCGCGCGCGACGCGCCCCGCCGGCGGCCGCGGCGTCCGCGGTGCGGCCGCGTTGACCTCGCCTGCGGCGGTCCCTACACTGGCCAGACTGGACCCTATCCGGAGCCGCGTCCTCCCATGCTGAACATCGGCCCCGCCGAGATCGTCGTCATCCTCGTCCTCGCCCTGCTCGTCTTCGGGCCGAGCCGCCTGCCCGAGATGGGCAGGTCGCTGGGCCGCACGGTGCGCGACTTCAGGAAGGCGACCGAGTCGGTCACCAAGGAGCTCGGCGTGGACGAGGTCCTGCGCGAGGTCAACGACGTCAAACAGACGGTGGTCGGCGGCTTCGACGACGTCAAGAAGACGGTCGCAGAGCCCATCAACGACGTCAAGAAGGTCGTTACGGGTCCCGTCGAGGATGTCCGCGACGGCCTCAAGATCGACCTCGGCGCCCACGACGACGAGGCGCTCACCGGCGAGGTCGTCGACGAAGCACCGCCGGCCGCAAGCGGGACCTGAGCTTCCCGGGCATGCCGATAGATCCAGACGCCCAGCTGACCCTCGTCGAGCACCTCGACGAGCTGCGCAAACGCCTCTTCCATTCTGTCATCGTCCTGACCCTGGGCGTCACCCTCGCCGCCATTTTCAACGACCGGGTCTTCGACCTGCTGCTTCGGCCCCTGCCGTTCGGCAAGGACCAGATCACCACCTTCAGCCCCTCCGAGCCCTTCATGGTCAGTCTCAAGGTCTGGGTGATCGTAGGCGTGATCGCCGCCTCGCCCTATCTCATCTACCAGTTCTGGGCCTTCGTCGGGCCGGCGTTCAGCACCACCGAGAAGCGCTACTTCGTGCCCGTCGTCGTTGCCTGCGCCGCCCTCTTCCTCGGCGGCGTCGCCTTCGCCTACGCGCTGGTGCTGCCCCGCGGCCTCGACTTCCTGCTCAATTTCAACAGCTCCTACTTCAACGTCCAGAACAGGGCCAGCGACTACTTCACCTTCGTCGCGCTCTTCCTGCTGGCGTTCGGGCTCACCTTCGAGATGCCGGTCGTCCTCACCCTGCTTGCCAAGGTCGGGGTCGTCGACGACAAGTTCCTGCGCAAGAACCGGCGCTACGCGATCCTCATCAACGCCGTGCTCGCCGCCGTCCTCACACCGAGCCAGGACGCCTTCTCGATGTTAGCGATGTTCGTACCGCTGGTGATACTGTACGAGGTCTCCATCGTGCTGGCCCGCTTTGTGCAGCCCAAAGGAGAGGCCGCGGCCGGCGCCAAAGAAGAACACCCTGGACCCTCAGACGACGACCTGCGCCGCGCGACGGTTTGAGCCCTGACAGAGGTCAGGGAAGGTCGTAGGAGCGACGGCATGGCCGACTACACCAAATACCAGGCACACGACACGGGCGCGCCCGCGCGCCAGGCGCGCCGCCGGCGCGAGGCGAAACGCCGGCGCGGCGGCGCGTGGCGTTGGGTGCGCTGGGTCCTGCTCGTGCTGGCGCTGCTGATCGTCGCCGGCCTCGCGGCGGGCGCCGGCGTGCTCTACGCGCTGACACGCAACATGCCGAACATCGACGATATGCAGCGCCGCGCCAACGCCGTGAACACGGTCATCTACGACCGTCACGGCGACATCATCGCCGAGCTTCACGGCGCCGAGAACCGCGTGCTTGTGAAGAGCGACCAGATCCCCGAGGTGATGAAGCAGGCGACCGTCGCGGTCGAGGACCAGCGCTTCTACGAGCACCACGGCGTCGACATCATCGGCATCGCCCGCGCCGCCGTGGCCGACCTCAAGGCGGGCGCCGTCGTACAGGGCGGCAGCACCATCACGGCGCAGTACGTCAAGAACGCCTACGTCGGCGGCGAGCAGTCCATCACCCGCAAGCTGCGCGAAGCCGTGCTCGCCTACCAGCTCGAGAACCGCTGGGACAAGGACCACATCCTCACCGCCTACCTCAACACCGTGTACTTCGGCTCGGGCGCCTACGGCGTGGAGGCGGCCTCCCGCACCTACTTCCACAAGAGCGCGCAGGACATGACGCTCAAGGAGGCGGCGCTGCTGGCCGCCCTCATCCGACTGCCCTCGCAGTACGCGCCGACGACCGACCCGAAGCAGGCCAAATCGCGGCGCAACCTGGTGCTCAGCCTCATGGCGCAGGAGGGCTACATCACGCCGGAGCGGGCGGCGACGGTGCAGAAGATGAGCCTGGGCGTCTACAAGCACCCGCTCGACGAGAACAACGACAAGGCGGCCTACTTCGTCGATTACGTGACCCGGCAGCTCATCAAGCACTACGGCTCGAAGCAGGTGTTCGAGGGCGGCCTCCGGGTCTACACGAGCATCGACATGACGTGGCAAGAAGCCGGTTTGAGCTCCATCGACACCACCATCGGCGACGTGAACTGGGGCTTCAGTCCCGCCGGCGCCCTCGTGGCGATCGACCCGAAGACGGGCTATATCCGCACCATGGTGGGAGGCACCGACTTCAGCAAGCGCAAGTTCAACCTCGCCTGGCAGTCGCGCCGCCAGCCGGGTTCCGCCATGAAACCGTTCGTGCTCACCGCGGCCGTGAACATGGGGATGAACCCCATGAGCACCTACTACGTGTCGCACAGCCCGACCGTCATCCCCATGGGACCCGGCGCCAAGCCTTGGACGGTCAACACCTACGACCACAGCTCCGCCGGCCGCATCAGCGTGTTCCAGGCGACCCTGCGCTCAGACAACAGCGTCTACGCCCAGCTGTGCATGGACGTGGGTCCCGAGAAGGTCGTGGAGATGGCGCAGCGGATGGGCATCACGAGCCCGCTCCAGCCCGTCCCGTCGATCACGCTCGGGACCGAGGTCGTCAACCCGCTCGAGCTCGCCACTGCCTACGCCACGCTGGCCAGTGGCGGCATCTACCACCCGCCGCAGGCGATCGTGAAGGTCGTCCTGCCGAGTGGCAAGGTCGACTGGCGGCCCAAGATCAAGGGTCGCAGGGTGCTCTCGGCCGGCGTCGCGTCGACCGTCAACAAGGTCCTCCAGGCGAACGCGTCCAGCGGGACCGGGGCTGGGACCAGCGCCTACGTCTCGGTGCCTCGCGCCGGCAAGACGGGCACGACCGACGACCTCATCGACGCCTGGTACAGCGGCTACACGCCCAACCTGGTGACCACCGTGTGGATGGGCTACCCGGACGACTACCTGCATCCGATGCCCGGCGTGCAGGGGGCGACCTACTGCGTCCCCATGTGGGGCAAGTTCAACAAGGTCGCCCTGGCCGACTTCCCGGCGACGCCCTTCCCGTCCGTCTCGATGATCTACAAGCCCTGGAAGGGCAAGTACTCGACGATGTCGCCCTCGCCGAGCGCCAGCGGCAGCGCCAGCCCGTCACCAAAGACGACCATCACGATCTCGCCCACGCCGCAGCCGACCAAGACCAAGACCATCAAGCCGTCGCCGACGCCGACCAAGAGCCCGAAACCCACCCCGACGGGGACGGGCGCGGCGGCGGCGATGGTCGCGCCCAGCGACGCAGGCACCGGCTCCGGAGGCGGCGGCCTGCTCGGCTGGCTGGGCGACCTGTTCGCGCAGCTCTAGCAGGCCGCTGAGAGGCTCTTCCGCCAGCCCGCGGCGCTGGCGCGACGGCAGCGACCGCGACCCCGGGGCGCTGGGGCGGGCTACCAGCTCCTGTACTGGTCGCTGCCCTTGCGGTACTCCTTGACCTCCGCTCCCATGCTCTCGGCGATGGTGAGGATGCGGCACGTCATCTCGAGCACGCTGGTGAGCTGGTAGGCCTCTTCGAGCAGGTGGCCGATGGCGAAGGGCCCGTGGCCGCGCAGGAGGACGATGTCGTACTCCTTGAGCCAGCGGGGCAAGACCTCGGCCACCTCCTTCGAGCCGGCGGTCAGCTCGGTCTGGACCACCGGCACCTTGTGCAGCAGGTAGGAGCCCTCGCTGTCGACCGGCACGATCTCGTCCTTCACGAGCGACTGGGCGATGGCATAGGGCGGGTGCGTGTGGACGATCGCCAGGGCGGAGGTGGCCTGGTAGATCGCGCGATGCACGCCGATCTCGGTCGAGGCCAACATCACATTGGCGTCGTTCTCGTCCAGCCCCGTCTCAATGACGTCGCGCTCCTCGAGCTGCGCGAGCATCGAGCCCCGGCGCGTGATGAGGATGCGGTCGCCCTGGCGCACGCTCATGTTGCCGCCGTGGGAGCTGATGAGGCCGGCGACGAAGAGGTCCCGGCCGATGCGGGCGAACTGCTCGACGACGGCCGAGCTCACGAGACGGCGCCCGCCGCGGCGGCGAGCTCGGTGAGCCCCAGCCGCCCCAGCTTTGCCGGCGTGGGCCGGCCGTCGCCGTCCCAGCCGCGCGATAGGTAGTACTCGTCCAGCATCGGCGGCAAGTCTACGACGTGGCCTTTCGCGGGCCCAGTCTGGACCGGCTCGCTCAGGAGGCGCGGCGGCAGGGTGTCGTCGGCGCGGGCAAACCCGGCGGCCAGGTTGAAGAGCCGCTCCGCGTTCCAGATGCGCTCGCCCAGCTGGAGCAGCTCCTGCGGCTCGACGGTCTCGCCCCACACGGCGCTCAGCAGTCGGGCGTAGTAGTCCTCCTTCATGGCGAAGGCGGTGAACTTGCAGACGCTCAGCGAGTCGAGCACCGCGTTCAGGTTCTGGAGGTTGATGAGCAGGCCGGCCTTCCCGAGCGTGGCGAAGCGGTCGACCATCTTGGGCACGCCGAGGATCTCGGGACCGAGCATGTTCGCCCTCAGATGGCAGCCGCCCCGGTTGGAGGTGGCGTAGGCGAGGCCCTGCGCCTTCATGCCCCTGGGGTCGTAGGCCGGCATCTCCAGGCCCTTCACCGACATGCTGAGCTCGGGCCGGCCGTGCCGCACCGCCAGGCGCGCCGAACCCTGCCCGAGCTCCTCGCCGAGACCCTCGCCGCGCGCGGTCGCCTCGCACAGAGCGACGACGGTGGCGGCGTCCCCGAAACGGGGACCGTCCGGCAGGGCGTCATCCTCCGCGAGCTCCATGGCGCAGGCGATCGTCGAACCCATCGTGATGGTGTCCATGCCGGCGCGATTGCAGGCGTAGTTGGCCTCGACGATGGCGCGCAGGTCGCCGACCCCACAGTCGGCGCCAAGCGCCCAGATAGTCTCGTACTCCGGACCCTCACCTGAGGCCGCCGCGGTCGAAGTGCGCCGGGCGCAGCCGATGCCGCAGCCGCGGCAGGCGCTGCGGCGCTGGACGAAGTCGCGCCGCAGCGCCTCACCCGAGATCGCCTGCGCGTGTTCGAACTGCGACTCCCTGTAGTTGCGCGTGGGCAGGGCGCCGGCCTGATCGAGCACATTGACGAGCACCGAGGTGCCGAACTCGGGAAGCGCCTGCGACGTGATCGGGTTGGCCTTCAGCAGCTTGTCGGCCTCGTAGGCGACGAACGCCAGCCTGTCCGGGTCGGCCACGACGGGCTTGCGTGCGCCTCCCCCGGTCACCACTACCGCCTTGAGGCGCTTGGCCCCCATGACGGCGCCCAGCCCTCCGCGTCCGATCGACCGGCCACGGTTGTTGACGATGGACGCGAACAGCACGCCGCGCTCCCCGGCCGGGCCGATGACGGCGGCCTCGCCGCCCGCGTGCAGCTCGCGCAGCCGCGTGAGCGAGGCCGGCACGTCGAGGCCCCAGAGCTCGCCGGCCGGCCGCAGCTCGGCCCCGCGCTCGTCGACGATGAGATACGAGGGAGCATCGCAGGACCCGCCCACGATCAGGTAGTCGTAGCCCAGGTGGCGGAAGGCGTTGCCCCAGTTGCCCCCGGAGTTGCCGTCGAAGACGGTGCCGGTGAGCGGTGAGCGGCTCGTGACGCTGTAGCGGCCGCTGGCCGGGGCGCCGGTGCCCGTGAGCGGACCCGGCGCGAACACAAGGAGGTTCTCGGGCGCGAGCGGCTCGACCTCGTACAGCCGCTCGCGCAGCGCGATCAGCGCGCCGAGGCCGCGCCCGCCCAGGAAGGCGCGCGCCGCCTCGACGGGCAGCTCCTCTTCCGTGCCATGCCCGTTGCTCAGGTCGAACCGCAGACCGCGAAGCGGACAAAGGCTGGTGACGGCGCTCATGCAGCCAGTATAGGGGCCGTGAGCGCGCTCAACGACACGGGGCGCTCAGGCCGGCGGCTCTTGCCGAGGACATCCCGCACGAGCGGCGCCTCAGCGCGAGGACAGGCCCCGGCCCTTCGAACACTTTGCCCCCCAGTCCTTGCCGTCGAGCACATACGTCGCGAGATCGGCGCCGTAGTGCCACTCCGCGCCCAGGTAGCGCATCCCCAGCTTGTCGATGACGTGCAGAGAGGCGAAGTTGCGCGGGTCCGCGACCGCGACGATCGAAGGCAGGCAGAGCTCGACGAAGCCGGCTCGCAGGCTCTCGCGCGCGGCCTCGGTCGCGTAGCCGCGACCCCAGAACGCGCGCCCGAGGACATACCCGACCTCGACCCGGGGACCGGTGCCATCGAGCAGGTTCAGCCCGCACTCGCCGAGCAGGCGCCCGGTGGCCGCCTCGATCACCGCCCACACGCTGAAGCCGTGCTCACGCTCGTGCGCGTTCGCCTGGACGATGACCTCGGCCGTCTGCTCGCGCGTCCGCGCGCCGCTCCCCACGAAGCGCATCACCTCGGGATCAGTGAAGACCCCGGCCAGCTCGTCGAGGTCGTCCTCGCCGTAGGGCCGCAACAGCAGCCGCTCGGTGCGCAACGGGTAGATGAGCCGGGCCGTCATAAGAAGAAGGCGGGGGCCGGCCTGCGGCCGGCCCCCGCCCCGTCGCCTAGGCCTGCTTCCGCCGGTCGATGACCCGCACGGCCTTACCCTCGGAGCGCTGGATGGTCTTGGGCTCCTTGAGCTTGACCGCGGCCTGGATGTTGAGCACGTTGTAGATCTGGCCCTGGACCTTGCGCTGGAAGCGCTCGAGGTCGCCCATGGTCTCCGCGAAGATGTCCTCGCCCACCTCGACCCAGACCTCGATCACGTCGAGGTAGCCCTTGCGGTCGACCACGATCTGATAGTGGGGCTCGATCTCCGGGATGCCCATCAGGACTTCCTCGATCTGGCTCGGGAAGACGTTGACGCCCCGGATGATGAGCATGTCGTCGCTGCGGCCGATCGGCTTGCTCATGCGCGCCGAGGTACGGCCGCACGCGCAGGGCTCCGAGGAGAGGCTGCACAGGTCGCGCGTGCGATAGCGGATCAGGGGCTGCGCCTCTCGTGAGAGGGTCGTAAAGACGAGCTCGCCCACCTCGCCCTCGGGCAGCGGACGCAGGGTCTCCGGGTCGATGATCTCGGCCAGGTAGTGGTCCTCGTTGATGTGCATCCCGCCCTTGCACAGACACTCGAAGGCGACCCCGGGGCCGCCCATCTCGGAGAGCCCGTAGATGTCGAGGGCGTCGATGCCGAGTCCGGCCTCGATGAGCGTGCGCATCTCGTTCGTCCACGGTTCGGCGCCGTGGAAGCCGACACGGATCGGCAGATCGTCGGGACGCAGTCCACGGTCGCGCGCCGCGTCGGCCAGGTACATGGCGTAGGAGGGCGTGCAGCTCAGCGCCGTCGCCCCGAAGTCGCGCATGATCTTGAGCTGCCGCTCGGTGTTGCCGCCAGAGATCGGCACGACCGTGCAGCCCAGCCGCTCGGCGCCGAAATGCAGGCCGAGGCCGCCGGTGAAGAGCCCGTAGCCGTAAGCGTTCTGCAGCAGGTCGCCGGGCTTCACGCCGCCGGCGGCCAGGGTGCGCGCGATGAGGTCGCCCCACGTGTCGATGTCGGCGCGCGTATAGCCCACCGTCGTCGGATTGCCCGTCGTGCCCGAGCTCGCGTGGACGCGCACGATCTCCTCGCGAGGCCGCGCGAACATCCCGAAGGGATAGTGGTCGCGCAGGTCGATCTTGGTGGTGAAGGGCAGGTCGGCGAGGTCGCCGTGGCAGGCCACGTCGTCGGGCTTGATGCCCAACCCGTCGAGCTTCTTCTGGTAGAAGGGGATGTGCTCGTAGGCGTTGCGCAGCGTCGCACGCAGCCGCTCGATCTGGCGCTCCCCGAGCTGCGGCGTCGGCAGGGTCTCGTCGGCCGGCTGCCAGAGCAGACCGCCGGCCGCGTCGGGGACCAGATGCTCCTCGCGCGTAGCCGTTGTGAGCGGTGCACCTTCGGCGCCCCGCTCGCTAGCTTGCCTGCGGCGGGTAGTCACAGGCTCCGCACCTCCTCGTCGGTCAGCAGCGTGACTTTGTCCTTGAGGAGCTCGATGGCGCGGTCGACGTCGCGCACGGCGAAGCAGATGTTCTGGAAGGAGATGCTGTAGAGGTAGTCGATCGAGACCCCGGACTTCGCGAGCTCGTCGAGGACGCGCGCGAGGCCGCCGGGCTCGTCCGGCACGTGGACGCAGATGACGTGCGAGAAGTGCGTGGTGAACCCGGCCTCGTGGAGCAGGTCGCGGGCCCTTTCGGGCTCGGCAACGATGAGGCGGACGATGCCGTACTCGGCGGCTTCGGTGGTCGAAAAGCCGCGGATGTTGATGCCGGCCTGTCCGATGAGGTCGGCGATCTCGGCGAGGCGGCCGCTGCGGTTCTCGAGGAACACGGTGAGCTGGGTGACCTTCAACGCGAGACCTCCTGCGTGGCGACGGCCGCGCGACCAAGCGCGAAGGCGCGGCGGTTGACTTCGAGGATCCTGCCTGGGACCGCGGCCTCCAGGCCGCGGTCCCAGGCCGCCTGCGAGAACGGCAGCAGGCCGGCGGTGGCGCCGAGCAGAGCGACGTTCACGGCGCGGGCGTTGCCGGCCTCGAGCGCGAGCGCTTCGGCGTCGACGAGCAGGAGCTGGACGCCCCGCTTACGCGCGGCGGCCTCCAGCTCCTCCGGGTAGGCTTCCTCCCCGCGCAGCACGCTGCCGGGCAGTATGCGCGTGGTCGCGCTTACCAGGGTGCCGCGCTGACCGAGCAGGGCGAGGCCCCGATGGGCCTCGAGCAGCTCGGTCGCGTAGACGACATCGGCGTGCGACGCGACGGGCGAGTACACATGCCTGCCGAAGCGCACCGTCGAGAGCACGCTGCCGCCTCGCTGGGCCATTCCCTTGACCTCGCTCGCCTTCACGTCGAGGCCCTCTGCCATCGCCGCCTCCGCCAGCACCGCGGCGGCGAGCAGGATGCCCTGGCCGCCGACGCCGACGAGCGAGACGGTGGTCGTGCTGTTCACGCCGTCGCCTGCGCGTACGAGAGAGCGCCGCGCTTGCACACCTCGATGCAGAGGCCGCATCCGGGGCAGGCGTCGGTCATGCTCACGGCGATCTCGCCGGGCGCCAGCGCGGGACACCCGAGGTCGAGGCAGAGCCCGCAAAGGTTGCAGCGGTCCTCGTCCACGACCACCGTGCCGGCCTTCTCGCGGGTCATCAGCACGCAGGGGGCGAGCGCCACGATAACGCCCAGCCCGGGAGCCGCCGCTTCGCGCTTGATGGCGGCGTCGAGCGCCTGGTGGTCGGTGGCGTCCACGGTAGCGCAGCGCACCCCGATGCCCTCGCAGAGTCGCTGGATGTCGACGGACGGGCCCTGGGTGCGGTCGGGTCGCAGGCCCGTCCCGGGGTGACCCTGGTGTCCGGTCATCGCCGTCGTGCGATTGTCGAGCACGAGGACGATGCCTTCGCACTCGTTGTAGAAGGCGTCGATGAGCGGTGTGACGCCGCTGTGGAAGAAGGTCGAGTCCCCGATCACCGCGGCGGCGGCCTTACGGCCCAGGGCCTTGTTGAAGCCCGCCATCATGCCGACGCTGGCGCCCATGCAGAGGCAGCTGTCGAGGGCGAGCAACGGCGGCAGCGCGCCCAGGGTGTAGCAGCCGATGTCGCCGAGCGGGGTCAGCTTGCGGCCCTGAAGCGCGGTGTAGACGGAGCGGTGCGTGCAGCCCGGGCACAGCACGGGGGGACGCACGGGGAGCTCGGGCGCCTTCTCAGGCACGGGAGCGACGCGCGGCGCCGGCGGCATGACCGGGCGCCGGCGCCGCGGCGCCGGCCGCGACACGAACGGCTCGAGCGCCGCGAAGACGAGCTCCTGGTCCAGCTCGCCGTCCGCGGGGATGGCTTCCTTGCCGATCACGGGCAGCCCGAGAGCGCGCACCTGGTCCTCGATGAACGAGTCGAGCTCCTCGACTACGGCGACGCGCGACACCGAGTCATACATACGGGCGATCTTCGCGTACGGAAGGGGGTGCGACATGCCCAGCTTGAGGAACCAGGCCTTGGGGAAGGCCTCGCGAGCGTACTGGTAGGTCACACCCGAAGCGATGATGCCGAAGTCGACGGTGCCGGCCTCGAGTACGTTGAGAGGCGATTCCTCGCTGCGCCGGCGCAGCCGCTGCAGACGGTCGAGCACGAGCTTGTTGCGCCGCCGCGCGTACTGCGGGACCATCACGTACTTCGCGATGTCCCGCGCGTACTCGCGCGGCGGCAGCTCGACCGGCACGCGGGGCACGACGCGCCCCCTGCCGTGCGAAAGGCGCGTCGTCGAACGCAGCAGCACCGGGGTGTCGAACTCCTCCGACAGGGCGAAGGCCTCGGCCACGAAGTCGTACGCCTCCTGGCTGTCGGCCGGCTCGATCATCGGCACCTTGGCGAACCTGGCGAAGTTCCGGTTGTCCTGCTCGTTCTGCGAGGAATGCATTCCGGGGTCGTCGGCCGAGACGACGACGACGCCGGCGTTCACGCCGGTGAGCGACAGCGTCATGAAGGGGTCCGCGGCGACGTTCAGGCCCACGTGCTTCATCGTCACGAGGCTGCGGACGCCGGCGAGCGAGGCGCCGACGGCGGTCTCGAGCGCGACCTTCTCGTTCACGCACCATTCCGCATGCATCTCCGGGATGGTCGCGGCCGTCTCGAGGATCTCGGTGGACGGCGTGCCCGGGTAACCGCACACGAAACCGGCCCGGGCACGGGCTGTGCCGTGCGCGACGGCTTCGTTGCCGGAGAGGAAGAGGGCGCGTTCCACGGGGCACAGAGTATAGCCGAAACCGGGGCCTGCGGAGGAAGCACAAGCGGGGCGCCGAACACCGGGGCATGAGGCGCATCGCGCTCGGGCCGCGCACACCCGGCAAGGTCAAGGGACAGTGAGTCCGCGGCGACGTCGGTCCCCGCGGCCCGCCCTGCTGCGCAGCCGGCTCCGCCTCCCCTTCTTCGCCGCGCTGGCCGTCGTCTGCTTCGCCGGCGGCCAGATCCCCGCCGCCGCAGTCGCCGGCGCCGGGGTCGTCGTGGCCCTACTCTCGCTCCAGGTCGCGCGCCTGCGCGGAGAGGACTACTCCCTCACGTTCGTGGCTGTGGACTGGCTCGCGCTCGGCCTCACGATCGCGCTGGCCGGCGGCGTCGCATCCTGGCTCGTCCTCTCTGTCCCCGTGCTCGCGTTCGCCCACCTCGCGGCATCCCCCCGCGCGACCTGGCCGTATCTTCTGGCGCCCTCGCTGCTCTTGATCGTGGTGCTCGCCATCGCCGACCCGGCGCTGGGCGGCCACCGCCTGCTGCGGACCGTCGAGCTGCTTACGCTGGTGGGCGGCGGCGCGGCGGGCGCGGCGCGCCTGCGCCGCCCGCCGCGCCGCCGCCAGACCGCCAGCGTCGACGAGACCAGCGGGTTCTACAGCGGGCGGCGCCTGGACGAGCTCCTGCAGGGCTGCCTTGCGGACGCCGCCGCCGACCACGAGCCGATGAGCGTCGTCTATCTGCGCCTCGAGCACTTCAAGGACTGCCGCGACTTCATGGGCGCGGGCAGCGACGCCCTGGTCGCCGCGGTGGCGCGGCGCCTGCGGCGCCAGCTCCGCGGCGACGACCTCGCCTTCCGCGTCGCCGACGACGTCTTCGTCGTCGCCCTGCGCGAGCGGGCCCTGCCGGAGGCCCGCGCCATCGCCGCCGGCCTCGCCCACGAGGTGGCGGCCCACCCGATCGAAGGGCACCGCCTCACGCTCGCGTGGGGCGTCTCGGCGTACCCCGCGGTGCGTGACTGCCGGGCGATGCTGAACGAGGCGCGCGAGGCCGCCCTCAGGCCGCCGCAGGAGCTCGCGCTCGCCTTGGCCCAGTGAGAGCGAAGGCGACGCTTGCAGTACGGGAAGGGGCCTCCTAGGCTAGCGCCGTGGACGTCGACATCAGCAGCGCAGCCGTCGAGCAGGGCACCCAGGTCACCGTCCGGGTACGGCTTTCGAGCCGCGAGGCGAACCGCCTCTTCCTGAGCGGCGACACCTTGATCCAGCTGCCGCTCGACGGCGCCCTGCCGGAGGACGGCGTCCCCATCCCCCGCATGAGCATCTTCCTCAGCGAGCTGGCCGGCTCGCGCGACGGCCTGACGAGGATCTTCGTCGAGGCCGCGGCGGCCGCAGCCTACGCGGCTTCGCTTCGTACCCAACTCGAGAACGCCCTGGAGGGATCGTGAACGAGAAGTCGGACGCCCTTGCCGCCAAGCTTGCCCCCTATCGCACCGAGCCCGGGGTCGTCGCCGCGCTGCTGATCTCTCGGGACGGGTTCGTCGTCGCATCCGACGCCGACCAGGACTTCAACGTCGAAGCCGTCGCCGCGCAGATCGGCGGCATCATCGACATCGGCGCCCGGCTGGCCACCGAGCTGGGCCAGCAGACCACCCGCTATCTGACCATCGAGCTCGACTCGCTCAACGTGGTCCTGGCGCCGTTCGGCGACGAGCTGATGCTCGTGCTGGCCGGCGACCCCGCCACGCTGCGCTGCGAGTATCGCCTCGTCCGCGCCGGGTCCTGACCCCTCGCAGCCGGCCGCGGTCGGCGGGGGCCAGGCCAGAAGGGAGACCCTCATGGAAGACGCTCTCGAACAACTCGACGCTCTGGCGCGGAGGGTCGGCGGCTGCACCCGCTGCAGCGAGCTCGCCGCCCGCCGCCTCCGCGCCGTCCCCGGAGGCGGCGACGCGCACGCCGCGGTGCTCGTCGTCTCGCTGTCGCCGTCGGTGACGGACGAGGCCGGCGAGGGCCCCGCCGGCGGCGAGCTGCTCGCCGGCCTGGCCGAGTACCTGCCCGGACTGGGCTCCAGCGACCGCGTCTACTGCACCACGCTCGCCAAGTGCGTGGGGCGCGGCGACAGCGGCGAGCGGCCGCCCGCACCCGAGGAGCAGGACAACTGCTTCGACCACCTCTCCCGCGAGCTCTCGATCACGACCCCGCACTACATCCTCGCCGTGGGGGAACCGACCGCCCGCTACCTGCTGCGGCGGCTCTTCCGCACGCTGCCCTACGCACCCGGGGACGCCCTCGAGCTCCGCGTGTTCGACAACCCGGCCTTCAAGGTGGTCCCGGTCGCTACGCCGGCCGAACTCGCGGAGCGCGGCGAGAAGGAGCGCAAGACGTACCGCGAGCGGCTGCGCCAGCTCGGCCAGCTGATGGGGGTCTAGGCAGGCGAGTGGATCAGAGGGGAGGCGGTCCAGGCAGGGCGCCCGTGCGCGCCGCTCAGGGCACGATCACCCGCAGGGCCCGGGGCACCACGCGGCACTCGAGCGGGAGCTTCCCCGCGACCTCACCGTCCGTTTGCACGAGGATCTCCTTGCCCGGGCTCGACGGCGCTCACTTGCGCTGCCTCCGTGCGGAAGTACTTCACCTTCGGGTGGTTGACGTGCGAGTTCACCAGCGCGGCAAGCCAGTACCACGCGGTGCTGAGGAAGGACTTGTCCTGGAGCACGCAGACGTCGAGCAGGCCGTCCCGCATGTCGGCGTAGGGGGTGATCCCGAAGGAACCGCCGTAGTTCGCGGCGTTCCCGAAGACGGCGAAGTAGCCGTCCACCACGTGCTCGCCGTCGTCCACCCGCAGCAGAGGCTCGTCGTGGGTGAGATACGACACCGCACCCTGCACCGCAAAGGCGGCCTCCTTAAGGGTGCGCTTGAGGACGGGATTGACGGAGGCGACGGCGCGCGCGTCCATCCCCATGCCGGCCATGAGGGCGAAATAGCGCGTGCCCGCAAGGCCCAGGTCGATCCACGAGACGGAATGGTTCCCGATGACGCGCAGGGCGTCGGGTGGGTCGAGCGGTATGCCGAGCTCCATGGCGAGCACGTTCACCGTCCCGGTCGGCACAATGGCCAGGGGCACGTCGCTGCAGGCGAGACCGTTGATGGTCTCGTTGACCGTGCCGTCCCCCCCTACGGCGCACACCAGGTCGTAGTCCCCCCCGCAAGCTGCCCGGGCCAGGTTGACCGCATCCCCTGAGCGCTCTGTGTGACGCTCCTCGACGGCGTAGCCGAACGAGGCGAGCGCCTCCATGATGCGCGGCAGGTCCCGGCGGTAGCTACCGCCGGAGGCCGTCGGGTTGGTGATCGCAAGGAGCCTGCGCGGGGCGCTCATGCCGCCGCCTCCGGCAGAGCCTCCGCCGTCCCGTCGGAGAGGCGCAGGGTCGCGGAGTAGCCGGCGGAGCGCGCCAGCGCCGCGGCGTCGCCGAGGCGGCTGCCGACGTCGCCCGGGCGATGCGCGTCCGACCCGAAGGTCAAGGGCACCCCGAGACGCGCGGCGGCGGCCAGGACGGCCGGCGCGGGGTACGCCTCGCCGGCCGGCTGTCGCCAGCCCGCCGTGTTCAGCTCCACAGCGGCCCCGGCGGCGGCGATGGCGGCCAGCGCCGTGTGCCACGCCGCCGCCACGGCCGCCGCGTCATGCGGACGGTGCCCGAACTTCTTGGGCAGGTCGAGATGGCCGATGACGGCGAACAGCCCCGTCGCAGCGGCGGCGGCGGCGAGCCGCGCGCTCTCGGCGTGCAGGCGGTCGACGCCGTACTCCGGGATCTTCATGCGATTGACCGGATGGCTGTGGTCGGTGCCCCCGACGTAGTGCACCGAGCCGATCGCGTAGACGAACGGGTAGGCGCCGAGGAGCGACGCCGTCTCGTCCTCGGCGCCCTCGAAGTAGTCGGCCTCGATGCCCAGCAGCACGCGCACCTCGTCGCGGTACTCGTGCGCCAGTGCGGACACGGTCTCGACGTACTCGTCGAGCTGCTCGCGGCGCATGCTCAGGCCGGGCTCCCAGTGGCGGACCATCGGGAGGTGGTCGGCGAAGCCGATCTCCCCGAGGCCCAGCTCGATGGCGCGTTCGACGCAGGCCCGCGGCGTGCCCTCGGCGTGCCCGCAGAGATGGGTATGCACGTGGTAGTCGTTCAGCTCGCCCCCCGGCGTCGCACCGCGCCGCCGCGATCCGGCGGGCGGCGTCAGCTCCACCAGCGGGCCTGGCGCATGCGCCGCGCCGCCACGGGGACGGCGATCACCAAGCCCGCCAGGAAGCCGCCGATATGCGCGAAGTATGCCACACTCGCGTCCCCGCCCAGCGAGAGTGCGCCCTGGACGGCCTGCAGCAGGAACCACATCCCAAGCAGCACCCAGGCCGGCAGGGCGACGATCGGGAAGAAGAACCCCAGGATGACGACGGTCAGCACGCGGGCGCGGGGCCACAGCAGGATGTAGGCGCCGAGCACGCCGGCGATCGCTCCGCTCGCGCCGATCGTCGGCGTCGTGGAACCGAGGTCGATGATGACCTGGGCGAAGCCGGCGACCAGTCCGCACAGGAGGTAGAAGCCCAGGAAGCGGGCCCTCCCCAGGAGATCCTCGACGTTGTTGCCGAAGATCCACAGAAACAGCATGTTCGAGCCGATGTGCAGCCAGCCGCCGTGCAGGAACATGGACGTCAGGAGGGTGAGGTACCACGGGACGAGGTCGCCGGGCGGGACGTCGACGCGGTTGGCGATCTCGTAGGGGATCAGGCCGGCCCGGGTGAAGAGCCCGTCCAGGGTGAGGCCGGCGCGCGGCAGCGAGAGCTCGAACGCGAACACGGCGAGGTTGGCGGCGATGAGCGCCACCGTGACCACCGGGAAGCGGCGGGTCGGGTTATCGTCGTGGAGAGGGATCAAGCGCCGTCAGGCGCTGACCCTGCAAGCGCAGACCTTGAACTCCGGGATCTTCGCCATGGGGTCGCGCGCCGTGTTGGTGAGCCGGTTGGCCGGCGACTCCCAGAAGTGGAACGGCACGAACACCGTGCCCTGACGCACCCGGGGCGTGACGTACGCCGGTACCGAGATGGTACCCCGGCGGGTGGCCAGGGTGACCGTCGCCCCGTCGCTGACGCCGGCGTCGCGGGCGTCCGTGGGGTGGATCTCGGCGAAGCCGGTCGGCACGAGCTCGTTGAGCCCGTCCGACCGCCGTGTCATCGTGCCGGTGTGGTAGTGCTCGAGGAGGCGGCCCGTGGTGAGCGTCAGCGGGTAGTCCGCGTCGGCTTCCTCGGCCGGCGGCTCGTACGCGACCGGGAAGAACTTGCCTCTGCCGCGCGTGAACTGGCCGATGTGGAGGATCGGCGTGCCGGGGTGGTCGGGCGCCGGGCACGGCCAGCACAGGCCGCGCTCCGTCTCGAGGCGGTCGTGGCTGATGCCCGCGTAGCTCGGCGTCACGGAGGCCACCTCGGCGAACACGTCCCGTGCCGGGACGTGTTCCCAGGGGGCGCCCAGCCGCCGCGCCAGCTCAGTGATGATCCACGCGTCGTCGCGCGCCTCGCCGGGCGGGTCGACCGCCTTGTGCAGCAGCTGCACGCGGCGCTCGGTGTTGGTGAACGTGCCGTCCTTCTCGGCGAAGCTGGCGGCCGGCAGCACCACGTCGGCGAGCGCCGCCGTCTCCGTGAGGAAGATGTCCTGGACGACGAGGAACTCGAGACCCTTGAGGGCCGCCTCGACGTGCGCCTGGTCGGGGTCTGACAGCATCGGGTTCTCGCCCATGACGTAGAGGCCGCGCACCCTGCCGTCGGCCATCGCGTCGAAGGCTTCGGTCACGGTGAGGCCGACCTCGGCGGGCAGCTCGACGCCCCACGCCGCCTAGAACTTCTCGCGGGCGGCGGGGTCGGTCACGCCCTGGTAGCCCGGATACACGTCCGGCAGCGCGCCCATGTCGCAGGCGCCCTGCACGTTGTTCTGGCCGCGCAGCGGGTTCACGCCGGCGCCGGGCTTGCCGAGGTTGCCGGTGAGGAGCGCGAGGTTGGAGATGGCGAGCACGTGCTCGGTGCCGTGCGAGTGCTGGGTGATGCCCATGGAGTACAGGATGGCGGCGCGCTCCGCCGTCGCGTAGATGCGCGCCGCCTCGCGGATCTGGGCCGCCGGGACGCCCGAGATCTGCTCCACCAGCTCGGGCGTGTAGGCGGCCAGCGAGCGCGGGGAGCTCCTCGTACCCTTCGGTGCGCTCGGCGATGAAGGCGTCGTCGGCCAGCCCTTCCTCGACGATGACGTGCATGATGCCGTTCAGCACCGCGACGTTCGTGCCGGGGCGCAGCTGCAGGTGCAGGTCGGCGCGGCGTGCCATGTCGATCGCCCGGGGGTCGACGACGATCAGCTTCGCGCCGCGCCGCTTGGCCTTCTTGATGCGCAGCGCGGCGATGGGGTGCGATTCGCTCGTGTTCGAGCCGACGATGAGCACCGCGTCGGCCGTCTCGAGATCGTCGAACGAGTTGGTCATGGCGCCGCTGCCCAGGGACTGGCGCAGGCCCGTGACCGTCGAGGCGTGGCAGAGGCGCGCGCAGTGGTCGACGTTCTGGGTGCCGATCACGGCACGCATGAACTTCTGGAAGAGGTAGTTCTCCTCGTTCGTGCAGCGCGCCGAGGAGAAGCCGGCGAGGGCGTCGGAGCCGTGAGCGTCGCGCACCTCGGTCATGCGCCGCGCCACCAGCTCGAGGGCCTCGTCCCACGAGGCCTCGACGAGCTCGCCGTCGCGGCGCACCAGCGGCTTGTTCAGGCGCTCGGGGTGGCCGATGAACTGGAAGCCGTACCGGCCCTTCACGCACAGGTTGCCCTGCCCGGGGCCGTCGCCGAGGCGCGAACCGATCTGCACGACGCGGCCGTCCTTGACCTCGAGCTGAATGCGGCAACCGCAGCCGCAGAAGGTGCAGACGGAGTCGACGGGCTGCGTTTCCCAGGTGCGCCCCTGCAGCCGGCTGAGCTTGTCCTGGAGCGCCCCTGTGGGGCAGGCGGAGACGCAGTTGCCACAGAGCTCGCACTGAGTGTCGACCATGGAGCGGTGGAACGATGTGGCGATGACGGACTCGAAGCCGCGTTCCGCGAAGTCGAGCACCTCGCACTGCTGCACTTCCTGGCAGATGCCGACGCAGCGCCCGCAGAGGATGCACTTGCTGGGGTCGTAGGCGATGAAGGGGGTGTCCTCGCGCGCCGGGTACTCGCGGAGGTCGCCCTTGTAGCTGGTCTCGGCGACGCCGTACCTGTAGGCGAGGTCCTGAAGGCGGCAGCAGCCGGCCTGGTCGCAGACGATGCAGTCGCCGCGGTGGTCGGAGAGAAGGAGGTCGAGCAGCACCTGGCGCTGCTCCCGGATCTCGTCGGTCTCGGTGGTGACCACCATGCCGTCGGCCACCTGGGTCGCGCACGACACGACCGGTGCGCGCATGCCCTCGATCTCGACGAGGCAGAGACGGCAGGCGGCGAAGGGCTCGAGGCGGTCGTCCTGGCAGAGAGAGGGGATGTCGATGCCCGCGGCACGCGCCGCCTTCAGGACCGTCGTGCCGGGCTCGGCGGCCACCGGCCGCCCGTCGATCGTCAGCTCCACGCGCGTCTCCTCACGTCGTGCGCCCTCACCGTCAGGCCACTAAGTCTAGCCCAGGTTCAGGCTGAGCCAGAAGGGCGCCGCGTGCAACCCGGCTGGTCCCGTCGTCGCCCAGCCAGACGACGCTCCTTGCGCCCCGCCGGAGCGCGCGCAAGGAAAACGGGCTGCGGGCGACGAATCCACAGAGGCTCAACGCGGTATCATGCAGGTGTCAAGGAGGGACCATGGCGTACGCCGCCGAGGCCAGCCAACCCAGGATCATCGTCGTCCCCCGCCCGCTCGAGGGCTTCTTCTTCGAGCGCCTCACACATCACTACGCGGAGCGTTCGGACGTGCGCGTGGTGGTCGATCGTCGCGTGGGTGAGCGGCGGCGCAGCGACCGTTATCTCTGCGGACCAAGCCCCCTGAGCGACCGGCGGCGCGACGACCGCCGGGCAGAGCGCGTCACCTGGTCCCTGCCCGACCTGCCCTTCTCCACCAGCTGACCGCGCGGCCGCCCGGCCGCCGCGACCTCTAGATCCAGCCGTTCTCGCGACTGACGATGACCGCCTGCGCGCGATCCACCACGTTCAGCTTCTGGTAGACGTTGTGCAGGTGGTTGCGCACGGTGCTCTGCGAGAGCCGCAGCGCCGTGGCCACTTGCTTGTACGTCTTGCCCGTCGAGAGCATGCGCAGGACCTCGAGCTCGCGCTCGGTCATCGGATTGGGGATGTCCCCCTTGACCGGCGCGAGCTCCCCCAGGTGCACCTTCACGCGTGCCAGCAGCTCCTTCATGTGGAAGGGCTTGGTGATGTAGTCCACGGCCCCTTGCTCCAAGCCGTGCAGCTTGTCGTCGAGCTCGCGCCGCGCCGTGAGGAAGATGATCGGGCAACTGAGGTCGGCGGGGCGTTTGCGGAGGCGCTCATAGACGCTGAAACCGTCGGCGTCCGGCAGCATGATGTCGAGCAGCACCAGGTCGGGCAGGAAGAGGCCGCCCTTGCGTACCGCCTCGGCGGCGTCGGCGGCCGTCTCGACGACGTAGCCGTGTGACTCGAGGGTGTCGCCGAGCAGCCGGCGGATGTCCGGCTCGTCGTCGACGATCAAGATCCTGCGCCCGCTCATGCCCCTCTACCCAGCGACTCGGTCGCGCCGGCGAAGGCCGGCGCCTCCGCCGGCGGCCCGCCGGCCTGCGCCCGTTCACGATACAGCCCGCAGAACGCTTCGACGAGCGCGGCGTCGAACTGGGTGCCCGCGTTCTCCCGCAGGACCCGCAACGCCTGCTGCCTCGTCATCCCGTTGCGGTACGGTCGGTCCGTGGTCATCGCATCGAACGCGTCCGCGATACTCAGGATTCGCGCCGCGAGCGGTATCTCCTCGCCGAGGAGGCCGTACGGGTACCCCGCCCCGTCCACGCGCTCGTGATGGAGGTGGATGTACTGGGTCTCCCGGCGGGCGAAATCGAAGAGCTGAAGGATGCGCCCCGAAAGCTCCGGGTGCTGCTGCATCACGGCGTACTCATCCGCCGTGAGCGACCCCGGCTTGAAGAGCACGGAGTTGTCGACCCCGATCTTGCCCAGGTCGTGCAACCGGCCCGCGAGCTCGAGCGACTTCAGCTCCGCCTCGCCGAGCCTCCGGTTCCGGCCCAGGGCGACGGCGTACTCGGCGACCCGCTGCGAGTGCGCGGCGGTGTAGGGGTCGCGACTCTCGACCACGTCGGCCATGGCGACGAGCGCCTCCTCGGTGTCCCGGCGGGCGGCGACGTAGTTGCGATACGCGATCATGACCGCGACCAGCGGCGGCACCGCGAAGGGCAGGACCCAGGGGTCGACCTGGTAGAGGTACGCGACCAGCACCCCGACGGCTCCCTCGGTGAGCGTCACGGGCCAGGCCTCGCGCATGATGTCGCTCAGCGTGTCCACGAAGTCGGCCTCGTTGGCGAGCGCGAGCATCCATGCGAGCAGCCCGTCGTTGAGGATCGCGTAGGCGATGATCAGCGCCGCCACCGAGAGGTAGTCGGCAGGGAAGGTCAGCGGACCCCCGGTCTCCACGAGGCCCGTGCGGACGAGCTCGTACAGCACTCCCGACCAGGTCACGACCACGACCATCAGGCTGACATTGAAGAGAGCCTTGACCCAGGCCGCCCGGCGCAGCGCCTCGGCCACCAGGACGGCCACGGCCGCTGCGAGAGCCGCGGCGAATGGCCCGAACAGGATGATCGCGGCGATGTGGACGCTCGCCGTGAAGACCTGGTTTGAGATCTCGGCGGACGTGGGCTGCCTGACGCTGCCCACCATGCCGCCGGCCTCGCCCAGGAACATCAGCAGGGTGAACGCGAGGAGCGCAAGCCAATCCCAGCCTGTCAGGTCCGTTTGGGCGTGACGCGAGAAGCCGAGCAGCGCCGTCGCGGCCGCAGCCGTGACGACGGCCACGAGGCAGAAGCGGGCTCTTTTGGGCAGTCCCTCCATGGGTGAATGCCGCGGCTCCAGCCGCGACGCTGGGAGTATCGGCAGAAGGGCCGAAGCCCCTTAGGAGGCTAGCGGAGCAGCAGGTCGCCGTGGGCGAGCAGGAACCAGATGACGAGGGCGGTGATGGCGAGAGCGGCCACCGCCTCGAGCGGTCGCCGCCCCCGCACCGCACCCGTCAGCAAGCTGACCAGGCCGAAGACGGCGACCGCCAGTCCCGCGACGCCGGCGACCCAGATCAGCACGTCGGTGCCGGACATCAGGCCGTCTCCGCCGGGGAGGGAGCGGCTCCGGGGGCGACCGCAGGCGCGCTATCCCGCAGCACGGCTCGCCCGCCGTCCCGGCGGCCACCTCCGGACGCGTCATCCGCCTCCACGAGCCGCTCGCGCAGGAACGTCAGCGGGTGCGCGGCCGGCCGGCCGGCGAGGTCGCGGATCTGGGCCCGGCACGACGTGCCGGTGGCCAAGACCGCGACGCCGGGGCCGGCCTCTCTCACGGCCGGCAGAAGGGCGTGTTCCGCGATGTCCACGCTCATCTCGTAGTGGGCGGCCTCGTAGCCGAAGATGCCCGACATCCCGCAGCAGCCGGCGTCCAGCACGGTCAGCTCGAGATCGGGGACGGCGCGCAGGGCACGGATACTGTGGCCGGGGCCGACAAGGGCGCGCTCGTGGCAGTGAGGGTGGAACAGGGCAGCGCCGCCGGCGGCGAAGGCGAGCCGCCCCGCCTCCGCGTCGTCGGCGACGAGTTCCTGCAGAAGGCGGGCGCGCACCGCGACCTCCTCGACGCGCTCGTCGCCGGGAAGGAGCCGTCGCCAGTCGTCGAGCAGCATCGACAGACAGCTCGGCTCGAGCACGGCGACGAGGCGGCCGGCGCGCACCTCCGGCGCCAGGCGTCCGAGCATGGCCGCCGCCGCGGCGCGTGCCTTCTCGATCTGCCCGGTCGAAAGCGCGGTGCGTCCGCAACAGCCGGCGTCGACGACGCGGACCCGACGGCCGGCGGCCCGCAAGAGGGCGAGGGCGGCGACGCCGATCTCCGGCTCCTGGTGTTCCGCGAAGCAGTCGGCCAGGAGCAGCACGTCGGCATCGGCGTCGTCGTCGCCGGCGAGCCGGGTCAGCGGCCGCCGCGCGAAGGCCGGCAGCGGCCGCGCGTGGGCGACACCCAGCCGGTCGGTGACGAGGCGTGCCAGGGGGGTGGCGGCCACGGCGTTGATCAGGGGCGCCACAGGCCCGGCGAGGCGCGCGAGGCGTCTGAAGTCGCCGATGCCGCGGGCCAGCAACGGCACTCCGGTGCGCGCCCGCACCTCGCCGAGCCATTCCACCTTGAGAGCCGCCATGTCGACGCCGGCCGGACACTCGTCCTTGCACGCCTTGCAGGCCACGCAGGTGCCCAGCACGTCACGGAGCTCGTCGTCGTCGAGCTGGTCCAGCGGCACGGCCCCGCAGAGGATCGCCTGCAGGACGTTGGCACGCGCCCGCGTCGTGTGCGCCTCGTCGCGAGACGCGGCTGCCGGCGGGCACATGCTGCCGGTCGCTTTCTTGCAGAGCCCGGCTCCGAAGCACTTCTCGACGGCCGCTTCGAAGCCCCCCTCTGCCGCGTACGACAGGTGCGGGCGCCACGTCGCGACCGTCCGATAGTCGGCCCCGAATCGCAGGTTCTCGATGACCCCGGCGGGGGCGAGGATCACCCCCGGGTTGAGGAGCCCCTCGGGGTCGAAGGCGGCCTTGAGCTCCGCAAAGGCCGCCATGATCTCGTCGCCGTACAGCCGTGGCAGGAACCAGGAGCGCGACCGGCCGCAACCGTGCTCGCCCGAGATCACGCCGTGGTACTCGAGCACCAACCCGCCGACCTCGGCGGCGAGCGCGTCCATACGGGCCACGCCCGCGGCCGTCTTCAGGTCCAGGAGCGGCCTGACGTGGAGACACCCGGCCGAGGCGTGGCCCGTGAACGAGGCCGTGACCCCATGGGTGGCGACGAGCGTCCGGAAGTCCTCGACGAAGTCGGCCAGCTGGCCGGGAGCCACCGCCGTGTCCTCGATGAACGAGACCGGCCGCTCGGCGCCGGGCGCGCCCATGAGCAGCGGCAGGACGGCCCGGCGCAGCGCCGCTGCCTCGCCCAGCGCCGCGGGCTCGGTCAGATACGCCGTGCGGCTCGCCCCGAGGGCCGCCTCCAGGGTACGCAGCCGCGCCAGACCCTCGTGCGCCTCGTCCGGCTCCCCCTGATACTCGACCGTGAGCATGGCCTGCTCGTCCCCCTCGAGGAGGGATGCGAGGCGGCGGTACGTCGCGAGCTTCGGCGAGCGGCGCAGGGGAGCCAGGTCAAGCAGCTCGACCGCGGACGGGCCGCTCTCGAGGATGGCGAGGTTCGCCTCCAGCGCCTGCCGCACCGTGGCGAACGTGAGGGCGGCGCCGACCCTGAGCGCGGGACGGCGGTCGAGCTCGACCTCGAGCTCGGCGAACAGCGCCAGGCTGCCCTCCGACCCTGCCAGCAGACGCGCCGGATTTGGCTGCGGCGCCAGGAGCTCGCGGAGGTTGTAGCCCGACGTGCAGCGTGACGTCGGAGGCCATCCCGTTCGGAGGGCGTCGCCATACCGTACCGGGATGGCGGCCAGCGCGGCCGCGATGCGGGCCCCAGCGCCGCCCTCGTTCGCGGCGTCGTCCCCGGGAGGGCCGAGCACCACGGCCTCTCCCCCGGCGAGCACCGCAGCCACCCTTCGTACCTTGTCCTTCGATTCGCCGTACACGATCGAGCGCGAGCCCGAGGAGTTGTTGCCGACCATGCCCCCGATGGTGGCTTGGTCGACGGTCGACGTGTCCGGTCCGAACTCGAGGCCGAACGGCGCGGCGGCCCGGTTCAGCGAGGCCTGGATGACGCCGGGCTCGACCCGGGCGAGGCGCCGCTCGGGGTCGATGGACAGGACGCGGTCGAGCCTGAAGCAGTCGAGGACGATCCCGGCGCCGACGGCCTGCCCGGCGAGGCTGGTCGCCGCTCCGCGCGCGGTGAGCGGCAGGCCGAAGCGCGCCGCTACGGTGGCCGCCGCGACGATGTCGTCCACGGCGGCGGCGAGCAGCGTCACCTGGGGGACCACCCGATAACCCGAGGCGTCGGTCGAATACAGCCAGCGGCTGAGCGGAGTCGTGGAGACGCGGCCGGCGACGACGCGCCGCAGCTCCGCTGCGGCGGCCTCGCCGGCCGCGGTGAGATCCGGGATGCGGTGACGGTCGCTCATGCGTCGCCAAGGATATCCGCTGCGGGCCGCCCGGCCGACCGGTCGTGGACCGTCGAGTCGCCGGGTCTGGCCCGTCGGTCACAGACCGCCCGGGCTGACGGTGGGCAGCCAGCCGGCCATCCGCTCCATGACCCCGAGCGCAAGCAGAACGCCGAACACCACAAGGAGGACGCCGGCCGTGGTCTGGACGGCGTGATAGTGCCGCTTCAGCGGCAGCAGGCGCTCCGCCATCCAGTCGAAGGCGAGCGCCGCGGCCACGAAGGGCACGCCCATGCCCAGCGAGTAGACCAGGAGCAGCAGTGACCCCGACAGGGCGCTCTGGCTGGACGCCGCCATGCTGAGGATCGCGCCGAGCACGTAGCCGATGCACGGCGTCCAGGCGACCGCCAGCGCGGCCCCTGTGAGCAGCGCGCCTCCGGGCCCGCCGGGGGTGGGCACGAGCCCGACCCCGCGCTCGGGAATGCGGATCGCGCCGGCCACCACGAGCCCGCTGAAGACGATGAAGGCGCCGGCGGCGATGGTCAGCTCGCGGCGGTAGTCCGCGAGCAGGCTGCCTACGCCGCCGGCGCCCGCGCCCATCAGCACGAACACGATGGTGAAGCCGGCGACGAAGAGGACGGCGAGTCCGGCGACACGGCCCCGGCTGGCAGCGAGGCGCTCGACCCCCACTCCCGAGACGTACGAGAGATACACCGGGAGCAGCGGCAGCACGCACGGCGAAAGGAAGGACAGGAAGCCGGCCGCGAAGGCCAGGCCAACGGCGGCAAGGTCGAGGGTCTCTACGGTGACGGCGGACACGATGGCGTCCGCCGCCGTCACAACGCCTTCTGCAGCGAGGCCTCGAAGCCGTCCCGCGAAGCAGCGCCGATGATCCTGTCCTTCACGGTGCCCCGTGCGTCGAGGAAGAAGGTCTCCGGGATGCCGCTCACACCCCACCGGTCGCCGAGCTGGCCGGACTCGTCGGAGACGACCGTGTAGCCCACGCCGTACTTCTTGACGAAGGCCTCTGTCTTGCTCCGCTCGTCGTTCACGGCGACGCCGACGACCGCGACCTCCGGATGAGCCTCGCTGAAGGCGACCAGGTCGGGAGCTTCGGCGTTGCAGGGCGGGCACCAGGAGGCGAAGAAATTGACGACCACGGGCTTACCCCGGTACGACCCGAGGTCGAAGGGCTCGCCCTGCATCGTAACGCCGGCCAGAGCCTTGGCGGGCTCTGCCTCGGCTTGCCGCCGATCGGCGAGCACGATGATGGCGCCGATGGCGACGACGCCGATGATGACGGCAAGGGCAACGCTCCTCGAACGCATCCTCGTGCCCCTCTCCTGTCGATGGCCTGCCGGGACATGTTCGCGCAGGCCCCAAGGTTTGCCTAGCGTTGGCGGAGAGGTAGAATACCCCCCGAGGGTATACGTAGGCAACCAGTGGAGGGCGATGGCGAGCTACGACCTTGTCTGCAACGACTGCGACCACGAGTTCGAGGTCTACGTCCAGGGCTTCCTCAAGGACGAGGACCGTGTGTGCCCGCAGTGCGAGTCCACGTCCGTGCGGCAGAAGTTCTCGAGCTTCCTGCGCAATCTGGGCGCCGGCGGGAGCAGCAGCTGTGCCCCGAGCGGCAGCCCCTTCGGCTGAGGCTGACAGCCGCGGCGCGGTCGCGTCGCCCACGATGATGTGACGAAAGGGGCCCGGCGCCACACGCGCCGGGCCCCTTTTCTTTGCACCAGGCCGCGCGCCGTACCGGGCGCCGGCGTCCCCCACGAGGAGAGGCACGGTAGGATGACGCCATGCGTGTCCTCGTCACCGGCGGCGCCGGCTACATCGGCAGCGTGATCGCCGCGCGCCTTTTGGCACGCGGCCACGCGGTGGCCGTGTTCGACGACCTCTCGCGCGGCCACCTCGCCGCCGTGCCGCGCGGCGCCCGGTTCGAACGCGGGGACATCCGCGACGCCGCCGCCCTCCGCGCCGTGCTGGCCGGGGTCAAGGCCGACGCCGTGGTGCACATGGCGGCGCTCGCGGAGGTGGGCGAGTCCGTCGCCCACCCCGACCGTTATCGCGACGTCAACGAAGGCGGCACGGCCGCGCTCGTGGACGCCTGCCGTGGCGCCGGCGTCCGCCGCGTGGTGTTCTCGTCCACGGCCGCCGTCTACGGCGAGCCGCATCGCGTCCCGATCGAGGAGCGAGACGAGCTCGCGCCCACCAACCCTTACGGCGAGACCAAGCTGACCGGCGAACGACTGCTGGCCGCGGCCAGCGAGGAGGGGGTCCTCGCCTTCACGGCGTTGCGCTACTTCAACGCGAGCGGGGCCGACGGTGAGGCCGGCGAGGACCATAGCCCCGAGTCTCACCTGATCCCCCTTGCCCTCGCCGCCGCGCGAGACGGGCGCGAGCTGCGCGTGTTCGGCGACGACTATCCCACGCCGGACGGCACCTGCGTGCGGGACTACGTACATGTCGTCGACCTAGCCGAGGCCCACATCGCGGCACTCGAGGGGCTCCCCACGACCCGCGGATGCTTCAACCTCGGGACCGGGCACGGCGACTCGGTGCTGGCCGTGCTCGCAGCGGTGGAGGATGTCACCGGGCTTCCGGTGCCTCGTGCGGTGGTCGCACGCCGGCCCGGCGATCCCCCGGCGCTCGTCGCTTCGAACGCTCGCGCCGGAGAGGAACTGGGCTGGTCGCCGCGGCGCACCCTGCGCGACGCCGTGGCCGACGCCTGGCGGTGGATGCAGGCGTACCCCGGCGGTTACGCCGGCTGAGGGCTAGCGGACGCGCTCGGCGACGAGCGTCGCCAGGGTGACGCCCTCGAGCACGCCCATCATCCGCTCCTGTGCGTCGACCCAGACCTCGTGCATCCGGCAGCTGCCGCTCCGCTCGCAGCCCTCCGGCCACAGCACGCATCCGTTCAGCGCGATAGGGCCGTCCACGGCCTCGATCACGGCGCGCGCCGAGATCTCGCCGGCGGGCCGCTCGAGAGCAAACCCCCCATGCGCGCCGCGGTGCGACGCCGCCAGCCCGGCGTGCACCAGGCTCTGCAGGATCTTGGCGAGGAAGCTCTCGGGGATGTCCTGGGCGCGCCCGACCTCATGCAGCGACGCCACCCGTCCGTCGGGAAGCGTCGCAAGGTACATCATGGCGCGGATCGCGTACTCGCCCCCGCGTGTCAGCTGGAGTCCCACAGCCTCGCCTTCTGGAGACAGGACTGAATAAGTCTTGTTTTGGACTCTATCGACCGGCGGCCCGGCGCGTCAACTCCTGCGCCGGGCCGCAGGGGAGCCGCCCGACCTGACCGGCGCCCACCACCGCTGGTTAAGGCGGGTTAAGGCTGGTGAACGTGGCGCCGGTCTGTAGCCGTGCTTCGTTAAGGGCCCGGCCGGGCGGCCTTCCCCGCGTTGCTATACTCGCGCTCCCGCGACAGGCTCCGAGCAAGGCTCCAGGAAGGTGCCGTGCGCCGCCACATCCCCCTCATCGCCATCGCCGTCGCCGTCTCGCTCGGGATCGGCATCCTGCTCGCCGGGTCTCGCTCTCCGGGCGCGGGGAGTGAGACTGCCTTGTCCGGCGCGAGCGCGCCTCCGGAGCACCCTATCGCGACCGACGCCTTCGGCATGATCGACGAGGCCACACTCGGGCGCGAGATCGCGACTCTCGAGCGCGCTCACCAGGCGAACCCGGCGAGCCTCCGTATCTCCCTGAACCTGGGGGACGCGTACTACCTGGCGCAACGCCTCGACGAAGCGGCCGCGTGCTTCCGGGAGGCCCTCCGCAGACAGCCCGGCCATCCCTCCGCCCTCGTGCGCATGGCCATGGTCTGGCACGCCAAGGGGTACGACGCGCGCGCCGTGAAGACCATCCAGGAGGTCCTCGACACGATGCCGGACAACCAGGAGGCGCACTACGACCTGGCCGTCATCTACTTCTCGATGCAGGACGTGCGGGCCGCCCGGACGGAGTGGGTCAAGGCGGCCCGCATCGATCCCGATACGCCGATGGGCCGCGCCTCGCAGAACTTCGTCGACCTGCTCGCCGGGCAGAACGAGACGCCCGCGCCGATCCCCTGAGGCGCCGGCCGGAGGCTCACGCCCAGATCGGCCCCTTCGGCGGGGCCGGCCGTAGACTCTCGCCCCCGCGGCGGGCGACTTGGCCGGCCTTCCCCGTTCCGTCCTACTCCACGCGTGCTCCGAGGATGTCGCGCAGGTGCGCGAGCGCGAACGCGTTGGCCTCGTCGCCGTCGTGCCCCGGCGCGTCGTACGTCTCGACCATGCCGGCCCAGACCACCACGGGGATGTCGCGGTTGCGCAGGTCGGCGACGGTGTGCAGCACGCAGATGTCGGTGCAGACGCCGACCACCTCGACCACAGCGGGCGCAATCACCCCGAGGAGGGCCTCCAGCTCCGTGTCGTAGAAGCCTGAGTACCTCCGCTTGCGCACGACGTGGCCGTGCGCCGCGAGCTCTCTGAGCTCCGGCACGAGCTCGTCCTCGCCGGAGCCCTCGACGCAGTGCGGCGGGAAGATGGCGAACTCGGCGTCGTCCGGGGCGTGCGTGTCGACGAGGAAGATCAGCTCGGCGCCGGCGGCTCGCTCGCGCTCGAGGTACGTGACGATCGGGGCGGTGACGCGGTCGAGACGCTCGCTCGCGAGGTTCCCGCGGCGGCAGAACCCGACCAGCATGTCGACGACGATGATCGCCTTCTTCTGTGGATCGTCCATGTTCACCTACTCCACCCGCACCAGACGCGGGTTCGGACGGTAAGCCCGTCCCGCCTTGGCGCAGGGCCTGCCCTCCACGAGAACGACGTCGGCGGTGAAGTCGGTGTTGCCGCGCAGCAGGCTGGACCCCACGCCGTACGCGTCGGCCGGCACCCCGGCGGCTTCGAAGGCGGCGATCTTCACGGCGTCGAAGCCGCCGCTCACGACGATCTTCACCGCATGAAACCCCTCGCGGTCCAGCGCCTCGCGCACCCGGCACACCAGTTGCGGGTTGACACCGATCGGCCGGAAGCTGCTCATCATGTCCCACAGGGACCTGTCGACCATCGTCTCGGACGTGTCGAGGCGCACGCCCCACAGCCGCTCTCCCAAGGCGCGGGCACAGGCCAGGCTGGTGCCGACGCAGTCGTTCTCCCAGTCGACGAGAGCGACGACGTTGACGTCCGGGTAGAACGCGTCGGCGAAGAGGGTCGCGGCCTTGACGGTGTCGCCGTGGCAGGCGGCGATCAGGCCGTGCGGCACCGTGCCGATGCCCTTGCCGCCCCACCAGCTCGCCTGGGCATCGGTCGAGACCCCGATGGCCCCGGCAACGTGAGCGGCGTACCCGTCCCCCGTCTGGACCCTGTAGTGGTCGAAACGGGCCGGGAAGAAGAGGATCTCTTTGCCCTTGGCCGCGGCGACGACCTCGCGCACGTTGGTCGAGATCAGGGTGCGTCGCGTCAGCACGCCGAGGTAGACCGTCTCGAGATGGGCGAAGAGACTGTAGTCGCCCTCGATCGTGAGGGCCGTCTCCCACGCTCCGACCTCGTCGCCGTCGTACAACGAGTGCACGACGAGGTCGTCCCACCCGTCTCGCCACCGCGTCCCATCGGGACCCTCCTCGAAGCGCCCGCTGGCCAGCTTGAGGATGGCGATGGCCTCGTCGGTCCCGCCCATGACCGCCCGCGAGCGCTTCTGGAAGACCTGGAGGAGGACGCGCGGGTGCAGGGCATCCTGCTCGAGCACCGTCTTCGTGCGGTTGAAATAGGCGTCCGAGTAATAGCCCTCGCGCAGCCGCACCACGGGCAGGGCGAACACCTCGGGCTCGAGTCGCGTGCGGCTCATCGTTTCAGTGTACGGTCAGAGACCTACCTGGTCGAGGACGCGGTCGAGTGTCACGTCGACGTCAAGCTCATAAACGCCGGCGGCCGGCAGGGTGAGCTCGGTCCAGCGGCCACGGCCCTCGACCGCGGTCCCGCCATCGCTCACCCGCCAGTACGGCGTCCACGTCACCTTGAGGAGATACCGGCCCGGGCGTTCGGCGCGCAGGCGCACCCCCAGGTGCGACTGCGCGATCACCCGGGCCGCCCCGCCGTCCAGCGGCACCAGCAGCGGCTCGTCGTCGCGGAAGCGGAAGATGGTCCAGCCCGGCACCCGCGCCGCCACGGTGAAGGCCGAAGAAGACATGAGGAGCCCGCGCTCGTGCCAGCTCCACCGGTCGATCGGCTCGGAGGGCAGGAAGACGTACCTCACCCCCATGTCACGCAGCCAGCCCACGTAGTCGTCCTCGTCGTAGCCCTCGTAGAAGAACTGGTTATGGATGGCGTCGGCCTGCCGGTACCAGCCGCGCGTGATGGGCAGGCCCGCCTTTGGGAAGTAGTAGGCCTCCCAGTGGCGACGCAGGGCGACGACGTGGATGCGGTGGTCCGGATCGTAGTAGCGCTTCGCCGCAGCGACGGCGGGCGCGAAGTAGGACGCCTCCGTGCCGCGCAGGTCGCTGTGGTCGGTGAAGTGGCTGTAGGCCGAGCTCAGTTGCAGGAGAGCGAACAGGGTGATGGGGATCAGCACCAACGGAAAGGCGCCGAACGGACGCCGGAGCCTGTCGTTGCGCAGCAGGAAGAGTAGTGGCAGGCCGAGCACGAAGTAGAAGCGGCCGACGTTGTTGCCGAGGGACGTCTGCAGCAGGTACGACGTCAGACAGATCAGGGCGTAGACGCCGAAGAGCGCCACGAACGGCCGGCGCCAGTGGACGGCGTTCACGCCGCCCAGCGCCACGCCGGCCAGGGCGAACGCGACGAACAGCACGATGGTCGAGAGCTCGTTCAGGTACGAGCTGGGCTCGGGAAAGGCCAGGGTGATGAAGCCCTTGAGCGCCAGAAATGGGAGGCCGCAGAGCCCGAACACCAGGATGCGACGGCGCAAATGCGGCCGCCCCAGCAGGTCGCCCAGAAGGAAGACGCCCACGACGAAGAGGGCGAGAGGATTGGTGAAGAGGCCGACGCCGGTGAGGAGGGCGCCGGCGACGGGCCGGCCCGCGGCCAGGAGGGCGAGGCCGCCCATCGAGAGGCAGAGGCCGACGAGGAAGGGGTCCTGGCCGTTGGCCTGGTACAGCGCGAGGACCACGACGAAGTTCCATGCCGGCCAGATATCGTCGATGCCCCAGGCGCGGCTGTAGTAGAGGTAGAAGAGCGCCGGGAGCAGTCCCGAGGCGACCGTCACGACGATGGGGCCGGGGATGTACTGGGCGAGCCAGTAGTAGAGCACGCCGTAGGTGATGGCGCCGTAGCTGCCGCTGTACCAGTAGTCGTCCCAGACCACCCCGTAGCCCTCGCGCAGCAGGAAGACCTTGTACACGTGCGCGGCATCGTCCCAGCCAGGCATGCCGCCCCAGTACATGGCGACCCGGACGAGGCCGACGGCGACCAGCGCGACCAGCGTGAGGAGCAGAAGGCCGCGCCGCGTCTTGAGGAACGGCTCGTGCCTGACGAGCGTGCGCAGCGGGGGTGTCCGCTCCAGCCGGCAGCCGGGTCCGCCGGACACGTCCGGGGCACTCGCCTCCAGCACTGACCCCCCGACCGTGCTCACGTGCGGGACGCCACCGCCCGCATGGACTCGATGAAGCGGTGTGCGAGGCGGGGCTGCCGAGCAAGGCTCGGGTACAGGCTTGTGGCCAGCAGTCGCGGCAGCACGAACCCCTCGCTCTCAGGCCCCGCCTCGCCGTTCACCTGGTAGGCGAACGCCTCCTGCTCGAGCACGAGGAACTCGAGATCGACGAGCTCGTACAGGCTGGTCTCGCCCTCGTCGAATGGGTTGCCGCGTGTGGCTTGCGCGCCCACGTAGCGGGGCCGCTCGTACGACTCGAGGAGCTCGGCTTCGGCCGGCAGCACACCGGCGAGCTCGTGACTGCGGCCCCGGCTGTCGGCGAGGCGGCGCAGGAGGAGCAGGGCGCCGCCCCCATAGGCGAGCGTCGGCAACCCGGCGGCGACCGCTTCGGCGATCGCGCCGTGCAGATCCGTGTTCTGCGCGAAGGCGGGCAGTTGCTCCTCGTCCAGCTGGCCGGCGAGCAGCAGGCCGTCCGTGCCTGGGGGCAGCTCGCCGTCGCGCGAGACGTTCATGGGCAGCAGCGTCAGCCCCATCGCCTGCAGCACGTCGATGTTCTCCAGCGCCAGCGGCTGCAGCGGCGGGCCCCAGGCCACGGCGAGGGTGAGCTCGGCGGCGGCCGGCGTCGGAACCAGCACCCGCCGCTCCGCGGCGGGCAGGTAGCCGCGACGGCCGGCCGCCGCCTCCAGCTCCTCGAGATGAAGGTACCGGCTGGCCTCGCGGCAGAGCCGCTGCAGGCCCCCCTTGTCCGGCCTGGGACCGAGCTGTCTGATCGACGCCTGCATCGCGTATTCCCGCGAGAACTGCTCGCTCAGCTGCGGCGGGATCCACCCCAGGACCGGGAGGCCGCCGTCGCCACCGAGCAGCGCCGCCAGCTCGCCGTCGGGGTCGTCCCCGCCCACGACGATGACGCCGGCGAGCTCGACGTGGCGGGCCAGCCCGCGCACGCCCAAAGCCGCGGCCGCCGTCGTGGGCCCGCGGTCGCGAGCGTCGAGGACGAGGACGGCGGGGGTGTCGAGACGGAGGGCAAGGTCCACGGCGCGGGAGCCCTCAACGCCACGCCAGCGGTCCAGCACCGGCTCGACCGCGACGAAGAGGGCGAGGTCCATCCCTTCGCACCAGTAGTCGGCGAGCTCGGTGAGCAGGGCGCCGTCGTGCAGCACGGGATCGAGCACGCGGGGGGCGCGACCGCCGGCATCGTAGAGGAGACGCCACAGCGGCAGGTCGAGGCCGATGGCCACGGGACGGACGGCGCCGCTGTCGACGAAGCCAGCGGTGACGGCGCCGGCGGCCAGCGCGAGGGCGGGACCGGGCTCGAGACCGCTCAACACGAGACGGGGCGCGGACATGCCGGTCCTCCTCCTTTCGCGGCACGTTCTGCGAGGAGCGCCGGGGGACTTGCGGCGCGCGCAGAGAATACACTACCCGGACTTCTCGGACGGGTGTCATGGACCTTCGCCGACAGCTTCAGGACGTCCTCTTCACACGGCTGCTCTTCACCCTGGCCGTGCTCTCCGCCGTGCTCTGGGCGCAGTCCAACGAGGACCGCCTCACCGGGCCCTGGCTCGTGGTCTCGCTGGCGATCATCGTGGCAGTCAACCTGCCGTTCTTCTTCGCCGCCCGTCGTCTCGACCCGGTGCGCGTCGCGGCGCTGGTCGTCATCGTCGACATCGCGCTCGTCACCGCCGGCCTCGCCTTCAGCGGCGGCGCGCTCAGCGCCGTCTCCGTCTTCTACGTGTGGCCGATCGTGCTGGCGAGCGCGTTCCTGCCGGCCTGGGTGCCGTACATCGCGGCGGCCGCGTCGGGCCTCGCGTACGCCGGCGTCTGGCTGCTTGAGCGCCGCGGTACGCTCGAGCCCATCCAGGCGGTGCGTGCCTCGGCGCTGCCCGACAGCTGGATGCTGCTCACCCTCTGCCTTCACGTGGCCGCCTTCCTGCTGGTGGCGCTGCTCGCCGGGCGCCTCGCCTCGACGCTGGTGCGCAACGCCGACCAGCTGGGCGCCGCCAAGAACGACCTGGAGCGGCAGCTGCGTGAGACCCGGGCGACCAACGAGCGCCTCCGGCTGATCAGCGAGAGCAGCCGCGTCTTCCTGCGCCACCAGCGCGTCGACACGCTCATGCCCGAGGCCCTGCGCCATATCGCCGGCGCCGCTGTCGTGACCGCCGGCGTCGCCCTGGTGCGCAACCCGAACAGCGGTGACTTCGAGGAGCGCGCCGCCTTCGGCGTCGACACCGGTCTCGTACGCAAGCTCAAGGACCTCGGTCTCGTCGACGCCGCCGCGGCCGGCGCGCGCATCTGCGTGGAGGCCACCGACCCTCAGGTGACGCGCCTGCTCAAGGCGGCCGAGAAGGAGGGCTTCCACGGCCTGCTCCTGGCCCCGCTCGAGGCCAAGGGCGACCTGCTGGGCGTCGTCTGCCTGCCCTTCCCGCGCGAGCGCACCGTGCCGGCGGGCGCCCTCCCCACCGTCACGTCCCTCTGCGACCAGGCAGCGCTGGCGATCAGCAACATCCAGTACAACGAGGAGCTGGCCCGCAAGAACGAGGAGCTCACCCACCTTGACCAGCTCAAGAGCGACTTCATGGCAACGATGAGCCATGAGCTGCGCACGCCGCTCACGTCGGTGATCGGCTACAGCGACATGATGCTGGGCGGCATGACGGGCGAGCTCAGCGAACAGCAGACCACCTTCGTCGAGAACATCCTGCGCAGCAGCGAGACATTGCTCAGCCTCATCAACGACATCCTCGACCTCACGAAGATCGAGGCCGGGCGCCTGGAGCTGAACCACGAGGCCGTCGACCTGCGCGCCGCCCTGCTCGCCGTCCTGCCGGTCGTGAAGCCGCGCGCGCAGTCGAAGCGGATCCGCATCTCGACCTTCCTGCCGACCGACCTGCCCGCCGTCTGGGCGGACCCGGGCAAGCTCAATCAGGTGCTGCTCAATCTGCTGACCAACGGCGTGAAATACACGCACGAGAACGGCAGCGTGAGCGTCGAGGCGCGCCCCCAGGGTGACCTCGTCGAGGTGTGGGTGACCGACACAGGCATCGGCATCTCGAAGGAGGACCAGGACAAGATCTTCCAGCGCTTCACGCAGGTCGACTCGTCGGCCACGCGTTCTCAAGGCGGCACCGGGCTGGGGCTCGCCATCACGAAGGAGCTGGTGGAACTCCACGGGGGTAGCATCCGCGTGCAGAGCAAGCTCGGGAAGGGCTCCAGCTTCATCTTCAGCCTGCCGATATCGAAGGGGCCCGCCGACCCGATGGCCGGCGGCAAGATCAGCTAGAGGAGGGGACTACGGTGGCCAAGGCGATCCTCGTTGCCGACGACGATCCCGACATCCTGAGCATCGTCTCGATGTCGCTCGAATCGCAGGGCTACACGGTGCACAAGGCCACGAACGGGCGCGAGGCGGTCGACCTCGCGCGCGAGCACAACCCCGACCTCGTGCTGATGGACATGATGATGCCGGTGCTGAGCGGCTACGAAGCCGTCGCCGAGCTCAAGGGCGACGCCGGCACCCGCGACATCCCCATCGTCGGCCTCTCCGCCAAGGCGATGGCGACCGACATGGAACGCGCCACCGACGTCGGGATCGACGGCTACATCACCAAACCCTTCCGCATCGCCCAGGTGATGGCCGCCGTCGAGGAATACATCCGCCGCTGACCCGGCCGGACCCCTTTCCTTCTCCGCCGCCACTGGTATCCTGACGCCTTCCCGTTGCCAGATCTGGCGACGGGCAGGAGGCCGGCCCCCCGCCGGCGTACTGAGAGACAGTCGTGGACGGCAAGATCCGACAGATCGTGACGCAGCCGCTGATCTGCGTGGCCGACGTGGACACACGCCTCGGCTGCAGCACGTTCTGCGCCTGCTGCCCCCACTACGTGCGCGAGCGCCGGCGCGGTCAGCGGCGGCGCCGGCCGCGCGAGTGCGGCGACAGGCGCATCCTGCGGCGTCTCTAGGACGGTGGCGGGACGGCCGGTAGCGGCCGCCGTCCCGCCGCCGTCCCCTCATGCCGAGCCGTGTTCTGCCGATACCCCCAGTGACCGCAAGGCCCCTGGGGAGGACGACACGGGCGACGGGCTCGAGAGGCAGGGCACAAGCCCCCAGATGCAACGTGGCGTGAGTCTCGAACTCAAGACCATCGCCATGGTGCTCGCCGTGCTCGCCGCGTTCTTCGTGCTCCTCGTCACCGTGCTCGACAACGCGCCGCCGTGGCAATTGGCGGTCGCCCTGGTGGGCGTCCTCGCGCTCGTCGCTCTCGCCTTCGATATCTGGGTCTACCGTCCCATCCACGCCCTCATCCGGCGCTCACGCGAGCGGCTCGGCGGCAACTATGAGCGCTCCGACCCCGGCTACCGCGACGAGCTCCAGGAGCTCGGCTACCTCGTCGGTACGCTGATCGCCGTCTTCACCGCGGCGGAGGACAAGGAGTGGGTCTCACAGGCCGTGCGCGACGACCTGATGCGCGTGCAGGAGACCAAGCGTCAGCTCGTCGACGTCGGCGAGATCGGCGCCGAGATCAACGCCGCGCTGCCTTACAAGGAGACCGTGGAGCGCGCCCTGCTGCGCGCCAAGGGTTTCCTGCGGGCCGACGCCGTCGCCTTGATCCGGCTCGACGTGCGCGCGCGGGCCTTCGTCATCGAGGGGTCGGCCGGCCTCGAGGACCCCGACCTTTCGGCCGACTGCTGCTCGTACGCGACCGGCTGCCCGGTGCGCAGTGCGATCACGAGCGGCGAGGTCCGCCGGGTGACCAACCACAGCTGCGCCCTCTTCCCGGCCACGCTCGCCGCCCAGATCGCGCTGCCGGTCAGCGTGGCGGGCGTCGGCGATCTCTGTCTGCACGCCGCCGCCACCGCGTGGGACCACTTCGGGGACGTCGGGCCCGAGGTCTTCGCGGCCCTCCAGGGCCATCTGCAGAGTGCCCTGGGCAACGCTCACAAGTACGACCACATCCGCCGCCAGGTCGTGACCGACCACCTCACCGGCGTCTACAACCGCCGCCACTTCCTGAGCCGGGGACGGGAGGAGATGGACCGCAGCCTCCGCTACCAGAGCCCCCTGAGCGTGTTGATGATGGACATCGACCACTTCAAGGCGTTCAACGACGACTTCGGACACGCCACCGGCGACAGGGTGCTCCAGGCCGTTGCCGGCATCCTGCGCAAGGGCCTGCGCACCAGCGACGTGTGCGCCCGCCTCGGGGGTGAGGAGTTCGCGCTGCTGCTGCCGGAGACACCGGGCGACGGCGCCATCCGGGTGGCCGAGCGCATCCGCTCGACGCTCGCCGAGACCCGGTACACCGGCCTCGGCCTGCCGCCCGACGCCAACATCACGATCAGCGTGGGCGTCGCCACCTGCCCGCGCGACGCGACCGGCTTCGACGAGCTCGTCGAGCTCGCCGACAAGGCGCTGTACGTGGCCAAGGCGGAGGGGCGCGACCGCGTGCGCCAGCACGGCACCTCGATGCGCGCGCAGGTGAAGGGCTAGGAACCGGCGGGCGGCGACGCGCCGCCGCCGCAGGCGGGCGGCGCGCCCGCGAGACCCAATCCCCAGGCGATGAGGCGCGGCGACGCGCTCCCCCAGTCGAGCAGCGCGTCGTGGAACATCTTGAGCGACGCCGACCGCCGGCGCCCGAACGCGCCGGCCAGCGCCGTCACCTCGCGCTTCCCGAGCAGGTAGCTCATCGGCTCACCCGGGCTCTCGACGTACCAGCGCACCTCGAGCTCGGCCTGCGCCGGGTCCATGTACGCTTCCCGCGCGAGGTACCGAACCGCCTCGGCGAACGGCAAGCGGCCCGTGTGCAGCTCCGCGTCGATCACGACGCGGCAGGCCCGCCATGCCTGGTCGGCGAGCCTCATGAGCTTCAGGACCGGGGTGGAGTAGAACCCCTGACGGTCCATCATCTCCTCGCAGTAGAACGCCCATCCCTCGCAGAGCAGGGGACAGCTGCCGTAGGCCAGGGTCAGCCGGCGCGCCAGCGACGGAGCCCGGTTGGCGCGGGTGATCTGGACGTGATGGCCGGGGTAGGCCTCGTGCACGCCGGTGCCCGCGAGGGACGCGACCGGATGGACGCGCAGCGCCTCCTCCAGCTCGGCCGGCCCAAGACCGGTACGCGGCGGCGTCACCAGGTAGTAGCCGAGCTGCTCCGCGGCGAACGGCCCCGGCGGGATGTAGGCGGCGAACGGCAGCACGCTGCGCAGGTACGGCGGCGTCGGGATGACGGCCAGCCGTTCGCCGGACGGCAGCGTCACGAGGTCGCGCGACACGATGAAGGCGCGCGCCGCCTCGACCGCCTCGCGATAGCCGGCAACGAGGCGCTCCGCCGTGGGATGGTCGTCGCGGGCGGCGTCGACCGCCACCTCGATGCCGGAGAAGCCCATCTCGGCGGCCAGCGCCGCCATCTCGCCCTGCGTCTCCGCCAGCACACGGCGCCCGTAGGCGGCGAGCTGCTCGGGCGTCTCGTCCAGCATATGTTCGTGGACGCGCACGTCCTCGAGCACGGCGCGTCCGGCCGCGCACCTGTCGACGCTCACCGGCAGCAGTCGCTCCAGGCCCGCGGCGAACGTGTCGAGCGCCTCGCAGGCCGAGACGGACGCGTCGTCGAGCAGACCCTCGGCACCCGCCGACCGCGCGAACCCGAGGACGGTCGGGCCGAGCAGGTCGTGGAGGCCTGCGGCGAAGGCGAGGCCGTTCTCGACCATCACCCGCGGCAGACCGGGCTTCAGGTTCGCCAGCGCCTCCTCGAGGTAGCCGGGCACGGCCTCGAGCCGCCGCCGCAACGCGTCAAGGCGCTCGTCGGGAGGCGCGATCTCGTGCAGCATGAGCGTCATGAGGCATTCGACGAGCGCCTCGAGGTAGTGACTGGGCCGCGCCTCATGGACGCGACGCAGCTCGAACAGCCTCAGGAAGCGGCGCACGATCTGGACGGCGACGGCGGCGTCGGCCGCGTCGGCATCGGGCGCCGGCGCGGCCGACGCCGCCGTCACGAACGGAGTGAGCTCGTCGACGGCCCGCCGCGCCCTGGCGACGCGCGCGGCCACGGCCGCAGGCGAGTACGAAGGCAACTCGCCGAGGCCCTCTGTCCGTCCGAGAATGGTCGCCAGTTGTGGATCGCCGGCGACGAGATCGTCGGCGAGGGCCACAATAAGGGGCTGAGCCCCCGTCACGAGTCCTTAGTCGGCCTTCTGCTGCAGGTAAGCGATGAGGGGCTCCCGACGCCCGCCCATGATCTTGTCGACCAGGGCGTCGAGGATCCCGCGAGCGACTTCGACGTCGGTGACCTTCGGCCGGTAGACGTACGCCGCCTCGCTCTTGTCCTGTTCGAGCAGATCCTTTGCCGCCAGGTTGCGCAGCACGCTCATCACGGTGGTGTACGCGATGCGGCGTCGCTCACGCAGCTCCTCGTAGACATCGCGCACCGTCACTTCACCGTGGTCCCAGACGATGCGCAGGATCTCAGCCTCGAGCCAGCCCAGACCCGTGAGGTCCCGGCTGCGGCTGCGGCGCTGCCACTTCGGCGTGTCGCTCATCGCTCCTCCGGAGTCGCTTCCATCGAAATACGGGTGTATGCCACGGCCGAACGGGCACGAACGAAACGGGCGGAAACGCCGGGCGTGTCCGAGGGGCCTTCCCGACTGTAACCGCTCGTCCGAGCGAGCGCAATCTGGATTCGTATGGTCAGGAATGCCGGCCCGTCGCCGCCGGGGACGCGGGTATACTCGGCGCTTCCGGGAAGGGGGGCAGATGGCCACACAGCAGAAAGGGGACGGTCGCGCGCTCAGCCGCAGCGAGCTCGGCGCTTGGCGCGGGTTCCTGCGCCTCCACAGCGCCCTTGTCCAGCGGCTGGACGGCGAGCTGATCGCCGCCCACGACCTGCCGTTGCGCTCGTACGAGGTGCTCATCTACCTGGCGAATGCGCCCGACCAGCGGCTTCGCATGAGCGACCTGTCCCGCTCCGCGCTGCTGAGCGCGAGCGGGGTGAGCAGACTGGTGGACCGGCTGGAAAGCGAAGGGCTCGTGTGCCGGAGCCGCTGCGAGGCGGACGGGCGTGGGTTCTTCGCGGTGCTGACGGACGCCGGCGAGGCGAAGCTGCGCGAAGCGCGCCCGACGCACCTCGCCGGCGTCCGCCGCCTCTTCCTCGACCACTTCAGCGCAGACGAACTCGGCCGGCTCGCCGAGCTCTGGGAACGCGCCCTCCCCGGGGCCGCCGGGGACTGAGCGGCCGCCGTCCCGGTCGAGCCTCAGGCCTGCCCCAGCAGCACGCTCAGGCACATGACGACGAAGACGACTGATGTGATGAGCACGTAGCGCCGGTCGTGCTCGAGGGCGAACGCGACGATCGATCCCGCCACCCGCACGAACGGGGTCGCGACCAGCACGATGAGGCCCAGCGAGAGGTAGGCGGCGGCGTCGAGGTCCACCATGGCGCGCGTCAGCTCGCTCACGGGCACCACGGCGGTCGGGAACGCCCCGCCGTGGACCGCAGCCAAGACGATGCCGGCAGCCATGAGCGCCACACTGATCGCGATCCCCACGAGCAGCACCACACGGATCAGGCGCTCGATCGGGTCCATCTCGTGAGCCGCGGACGCCTTCCCGGCCTCCGGCAGGACGCTGATCCTTTCCTCCGTCACACGCCCACCCCCATGGCATTGAAGGCCATCAGCACGGCAAACACGACGAGGACGATCTGGAAGACGAGGGCGAGCGTCGAGCTGCGCAGCCGCATGGCGACGCGCGGACCGAAGCTCGCCCCCACCAGGATCCCGAGTACCGCGGGGACCGAGTAGTACAGGTCCAGGTAACCGCGCCCGTAGAAGATGGCCGCGCCGGTCGCCGCCGTCACCCCGATCATGAGGTTGCTGGTGGCGACCGTCGCCTTGAGCGGCACGCCCATGAGCAGGTTCATGATCGGCACCTTGAAGGCGCCGCCGCCGATGCCCAGCAGGCCGGAGACGTTGCCGGCGCCGAGGCAGAGGACGAAGCCGAGCTTCGTGTGCTCGACCCCATAAGTGACGAGCTGCCCGTCGGCGGGATCCCGGTAGGTCGCCTCCAGCACGCCGGTCCGCCGCGGCGCGACATCGCCGCCACGGCGCCGCATCTGCCAGGCCACGTATACCAGGACGGCGGCGAAGGCGACCTGCAGCAGGCGGCCGTCGACGAGCACGGCGGTGATGCCACCCGTGATGGCGCCGATCGAGGTCGCCACCTCGAGCGCCATGCCCAGCCGGACGTTGGTCATGCCACGTCGCACGAACACGGTCTGGGCGATGGAGGACGTCGCGATCACGCAGACGATGCTCGCCGCGATGGCGGTCTTGATCGGAGCGCCGAAGGCGAGCGTGAGCATCGGCACCATGATGATGCCGCCGCCGACGCCGAGCATGCTGCCGAAGAGGCCGGCGAGCACGGCGACCACGAGGATGCCGACGACGGTGAGCATGGGCTGACTCTATCGGACAAAAGGCGAGGGCGGCGAGGGGGGCGAGCGGCCGGCTCGTGACGCGGGCGGCGAGCCGCTACTCGTCGGCGGCGATGGCGGCCGGCCTACTCGTCGGCGGGCGGCGGGCGGCGCAGGCGCTTGACCGCCGCCCGCCGCGTCTTCCCGGCCAGGCGCTGCTCGCGGGCGGCCTTCGAGGGCCGGGTCGGCCTGCGCTCCGGAGGCGGCGGCTCGTTCAGCTTCTCGAGCTTGCGCCGCAAGCGGCGCAGCGCGTCCGTCTTGTTGAGGTACTGGCTGCGCTGCGCCCGGCTCGTGACGGTGAGGCCGGTCGGCCTGTGCCGCAGCCGGACGGCGCTGTCGGTCACGTTCTGATGCTGGCCGCCCGGGCCGCCCGCGCGAAAGGTATCCACGTCGCACTCGGCGAGCAGGGCATCGTCGTCCGGGGGGATGTCGAACGGGCGCGTCCATGCCGCCGACCTTACCACCGCGCCGGGTCCGGCCCGCGAGCGCCGATGATACGCTCGTGCCATGAGCCCGGCGCGCCGGTCCGCGGACATCCTCGCCCTGCTGCCCCTCGCCGGTCCCGGCGGCGAGCCGATCGACCTCTGGCGCACGCTGTTCTCGCACGGCGTCGCGTCCCTGCCGCCCAACGCGATCGACGAGACGGCGCGGACGCTGACCACGACGCTCGCCGCCGGCGGCGAGACTCGCACCGTGCGCGTGGCGGAGACGGCTGGGGCGGCGGCGGTCACGCTGGCCGATGCCGGCCCGCCACCGCCGCCGCCGGTCGCCACGGCGCTGGTCGCGACGATCCGCCGCCTCCTCGACCTCGACACCGACCTCAGCCCCTTCTACGCGCGCTGCGCCGCCGATCCGACGCTGGCGTGGGCCGCCCAGGGCGCCGGCCGGATCCTGCGCAGCCCCAGCGTCTTCGAGGACGTCGTGAAGACGGTCTGCACGACCAACTGCGCCTGGTCGGCCACCGAGCGCATGGTCGGCGCGATCGTCGCCGGGCTGGGTGACACGGCCCCCGGCGCGCCCGCCTCAGGGCGCGGCCGGCCGCGGCTTCCCGACGCCGGCCGTGATGGCCGGCGCGGGCGAGGCCTTCTACCGCGACGTCGCCCGCGCCGGTTACCGCGGCCCGCACCTGCTGCGCATCGCGCGCGACGTGGCGGCCGGCGAGCTCGACCTCGAGGCTCTTCTCCCCACCGCGCCCGACCCGCTCGACGACGACGAGGTCGCCGGCCGGCTGCTCGCCCTCCCCGGGGTCGGCCCTTACGCCGCCGCGCACGTGATGATGCTGCTCGGCCGCCACTCCCGTCTGGTCCTCGACTCGTGGACGCGGCCGAAGTACGCGCGGGTCATGGGGAAGCCGCCCGGCAGGCTCGTGGCCGACAAGACCATCCTGCGCCGCTTCGGCCGCTACCGCACCTACGCCGGTCTCGCCTTCTGGCTCGTCGTGACCCGCGACTGGGTCGACTAGTCGATCTTCCAGTCGGTCTTCACGACCTCGAGCACACGTTCTGCCATCCGGTCGGCGCCGGCGCGCATCAGGTGGACGCCGTCCCCCTGGCGCATCCGCACCAGGTCGCCGTTGCCGCTGCGCAGGTAGTCCGCGTACTTCCCCTGGGGCGTCGAGAACAGCTCCCACGTATCGATGTACGTCACCCCGGGATGCCGGGCGGCCTCGCTGGCGTAGACCTCGTCGAGCAGCTTCATGCGCTCGCCGTAGAACCCGTCCCGCATGATCGGTTGCCCCACCCAGTACATCCGCCGGCCGCCCTCGGTGCCGATGGCCATCGCCGACGACACCCGGTCGTGGTAGAGCGCCAGCCATGCCTCGCTGCCGACGTCGAGCACCTGGTCGCCGTCCTTCACCTTCTGGGCGTCGTTCCCGCCCACGAGGAAGACGGTGGCGTCGGCCTTGGTCTTGTAGATCATGTCGATGAGGCGCTGCTGCCAGTCGAAGTAGTCGGGCCGGCTGAGGCCGCTGCTCACGTGGTAGTCCAGGCGGCCGTCGATGACACCGGTCTTCTCGGCGACGCCGATGAACGGGCCGCCGAACTGACCGGCCATGGAGTCGCCGGCCACGTAGAGCCGCAGGGGCCGCTGGGCGCTGACCGTGCGCGGCCAGGCCGGCTTGCTGGCCGTCGGCGCAAGATCGCCGACCGTCTTGTGGGGCACCGTGTCGGCGCGGCCAAGCACACGGTCCACCGCGCGGGCCGCGCCGTCCAGGCCGAGACCGCCGCTGAGCGCGGCTCCCGGCGTCACCAGCCACACGAGGACCGTGCGCCGTGCGCCCAACGGCAGCGCCTCGGCGTCGCGACGCAGGGCTGCGGCGTCGAGCAGGCCGCCGAGGACGAAGCCGAGCAGCAGCGCGCCGAGAGCGGCGCCGGCGGAGACCCGGCGGCGCCGGTCGGGCTCGGCGCGCGTCCGACTGCGCGCCTCCGCCGACGCCTCATCGGCCGCACCGCGCCCGGTGCCGCCGTCCCCCCGGCCACGCGGCGCAGGCACGCCGTCCTCCCAGACGAAGAGCCCACCGTCCTTCTCATCCCTGCGCTCCGCGGGCCTCATCTGACCCTTGCGCCTCCGTGGTCCAGCCATCCAGACCGCTCTCAAAACCCGAAGTAGATGAACTCGGCCGCGCCCTGAGCGCCGAGCGTGTCGATGAGGAAGAGGGCCAGCGCCAGTCCCACGCCCTGAAGCACCCAGCCGGCCCGCGAGAAGCCCGCCTCGAGGCCGGCCACCACGCGCCGCGGCACGAACTGGACGGCGATGCCGACGGCGACGAGCAGGAGGATGACGGGCGTCACGGCGCTCCCGACGGCGCCCAAGCCCGTTACGAGGCGCGCGAGCACCGCGAGGGCATCGCCGACCGTGTCGGCGCGGAAGAACACCCAGGCGAAGGCGACGAAGTGGAAGACGGCCAGCCGGCGCAGCAGGCGGGCGCCGGCGGTGTCGGCGCGCGGCCGCAGGCCCAGGGCCGCGCGCCGCTCGGCCCGCGCCCGCTCCCACGCCAGTCCCGCGCCGTGCAGGCCGCCCCACAGCACGAAGGTCCAGGCGGCGCCGTGCCACAGACCGCCAAGCAGCATCGTGACCAGGAGGTTGATGTACGTTCGACCCCGTCCCTTGCGGTTGCCGCCGAGCGGGATGTAGAGGTAGTCGCGCAGCCAGCTCGACAGGGTGATGTGCCAGCGGCGCCAGAAGTCCTGGAGTGACAGGGCCGTGTAAGGCGCGCGGAAGTTCTCCGGAAGCTCGAATCCGAGCAGCAGGGCGACGCCGATGGCGATGTCGGAGTACGCGCTGAAGTCGCAGTAGATCTGCACGGCGTAAGCGTAGATGCCGATCAGCGTCTCCCAACTCGAGTAGCTCCCCGGGGCCGCGTAGAGCCCATTCACGAGGTGGGTCGCGAGGTAGTCCGCGATCAAGACCTTCTTGGCGAGGCCCCCGAGCACGAGGATAAAGGCGCGGCCGGCGTCCACGGCGTGCGGGTCCGCGGCGCGGCGGAGCTGCGGCAGGAACTCACCGGCGCGCGCGATCGGGCCGGCCAGCAGATACGGGAAGAAGCACACATACACGGCGAAGTCGATGGCCGGCGCCGGCCGCAGCGTGCCCCGATAGACGTCCACGATGTAGGTGATCATGCGGAAGGTCAGGAAGGAGATGCCTATCGGCAGCGCCAAGCTGAGCAGCGGCAACGAGGAGCCCAGCCCGAAAGCCTGGAGGAGCTCGTCCAGCGAGGCGGCGAAGAACCCGTAGTACTTGAAGAGGCCGAGCACGGCGAGGTTCGCCGCGACCCCGGAGGCGAGCCAGAAGCGCCCCGGGCGCGCCGCGAGCCGCAGGGCGAAGAACTGGTTGCCCAGCGTCGCCGCGACCAGCAGGAGGCAGAAGCGCCAGTCCCACCAGCCGTAGAAGACATAGCTCGCCGCGATGATCGTCCAGCGCCAGAGCCTGGGCCGAGGCATGGTGAGCCAGTTGGCCACGTAGACGGCCAGGAAGAAGGCTGCGAATGTGACGGTTGGGAAGAGCATCGCCCCCGTGGCCCGAGTCTACGAGACGCCCGGGGCGCACGCCACACGGGAGGCGCCCGACCGCAGCCCGGCGGGGCGCTGGCACGAGGTCAGCGACGCGGCCGCAGCACGAGGGGGCGGGCGGCGGCGCGCCCGCCGCCCACCCCGTCGTCAGCTCTGCTCGTGGACGACCGCCTCGACGTTGTTGCCGTCGGGGTCGAACACGTACGCCGCGTAGTAGCCGGGCGCGTAGTCCCGCAGACCCGGCGTGCCGTTGTCACGGCCGCCGGCGAGAAGCCCTTCGGCGTGGAAGGCCTCGACGGCCGCGCGATCGCGGGCCACGAGCGCGATATGGAGGGGAGCGGTGGGCTCCCCGGGATAGATCCAGAGCTGCGGCCACTGGTCGCCAAAGGCGATGACCTGGTGCCCTTCGCGCCGGAAGACCGGGCGGTAGCCGAGCGGCGCGAGCGCGGCGCTGTAGAACGCCACGGCTTTCGTGAAGTCCCGAACGCCGAGACCGATGTGATCGAACACCTGGACCTCCTCGTCGCTGTCGCCCGATTCTCACACGACAGAACGGCAACGCCTCGGCTCTGGGAGGTCTTGCCAAGCCGCAGGAAGGCCTTCCCCGAGGTGAGGACGAGCCGTAGGCTAGCTTGCGGAGGGCGAAGGACCGGCGCGGCCGCCGTCCAGGCGGGCGGCGCCGGTCGTCACGAGGAGGGCGCGATGACGGGTGGCGACCGGTGGACACTACCTTTCGGTGAGTCGGAGTACGAGGACCGGCTCAGGCGGGTACGCGATGAGATGGCGCGACGCGGGCTCGATCTGCTCTACGTCACGAGCCCGCCCAACCTGACCTACCTGCTCGGCCACCGCGCGGTCTGGTTCGACCCGCGCAACGTCACGGGGCTCGCCGTGCCGCTCGAACCCGGCGCGCCTGTCTTCTTCGACACCTACGACCACGCGCCAGGCTGGCCCGAGACAGTGACGGACGCCGTGACGTACGGCGAGCACGGCTTCTACTATCCGGAAGGGCCCCAGACGGTGGCCGAGACGCTGCGCGGACGCGGCTGGCTCAAGGGGCGCGTGGGACTCGAGTACTGGAGCTGGGCGCCGGGCGGGCCGGCCTTCGCCGATCTCGCCCGGCGCCTGACCACCGCCGGCGCCGGCGAGGTCGTCGACGGGTCGTGGGTCGTCGACCACGTGCGACTCTTCAAGTCCCAGCAGGAGCTGGCGTACGTCCGCGAGGCGCTCGCCATCGCCGACGCCGCCTACGAGGCCCTCGCCGCGGCGCTCAAGCCCGGCATGACCGAGCATGAGATCGACGCCCTGCTCTCGTACGAGTGCAAGCGCCGCGGCGGCGACGACCCCGGCATCCGCACCATGGTCCGCACCGGTCCAAAGACCGCGGCCTTCCATGCCCCCGCCGGCGACCGTCCCATCCAGCAGGGCGAACTCCTCATGATCGATATGTCGGCGGTGCGCCACCAGTACCACGGCAACACGGCACGCGCCTTCTCGATCGGCGACAACGAGTTCTGGTCGGACGCCCTCGCCAAGCTCGTCGAGGCACGCGATACGACCTGCGCCCAGATCCGTCCGGGCGACCCGACCATGAAGCTGCAGCGCCTCATGGACGAGGCCGTCGACGCCGGCGGACTGCGCGACCATGTCTGGTGGGTCGGCGGCTATGTCCTCGGTATTGCCGCGCCGCCGGACTGGGTCGGCCACGTGTACCTCAACGACGAGGAGGGCTTCGAGCCGGGCGTCTTCGATCCCGGCTTCGTGGCCAACTGGGAGGTCCAGCTCTGGGACCTGCCCGACGGCGGCGGTGTCGGTGTCATCGACACGATGATCGCGACGGAGCGGGGTCTGGAGGTGCCGGCCCGCTTTCCGGGGACGCTCACCGTCGTTTAGGCGGGCATCCCGCGTCCTGCCTGGACGCGCGGCGCCCCCGGCGGCCTTCGCTCATGCCGCCGGCCGCCAGAGGGAGCGTCCGCAGAGCGCCGCGCGTATCAGGCCTCGTCGAAGGCCTTGAAGCCCGGCGCCGCGAGCGGCCAGGGGCGGGCCTGCTCCCACGCCTCGCCGAGCGCGAGCACCAGTTCGTCGGCAAAGCGTGGCCCGGTGATCTCCAGGCCGAAGGGCACGCCGTTGGTGCTGACGCCGGCGGGCACCGTCAGCGCCGGGTGGCCGGTTACGTTCTGGACCTGGGTGTTGTACGCCGACGAGGGCGTGCCGGGGTGGTCTTCCCCCGGCATGGTCCCGTCGGCGTAGAACCCCTCTGACGGCATGGTCGGCGAGACGAGCACGGCGTCCGTACCGAGCAGCTCGTCGATACGTCTGGCATAGACGAAGCGGCGGCGGCGGGCGGCCAGGTACTCGTCCATCGTCACGCTGAGACCGATCTGCATCGCCGTCAGGAAGGCCGGATGCAGCTGCGCGGCATTGGCCTCGATCCACTGGCGGCCGAACTTGTGGGCCTGCTCGGCGCTCGCCGTGGCGAACCAGTCGTCGTCCACGTTGCCCTCGGGCAGGACGGCGGCCGGGGCCACGGGCTCGACCGACAGGCCCAGGTCGGACTCGAGCACCTCCAGCGCGTCGGCGAAGAGGTCGGCGATGGGGCCGGGCAGCGGGCCCCAATCGGCGAAGCGCGGCACGGCGTACACGCGCAAGGGGCGGCGGCCGGGCGGCGGCGCCTGCAGGGCGCTCGCTGGGAACGAGTCCACGTCGCCGGGCGCCGGTCCACGCTCGACGTGGAAGAGCAGGCGCACGTCGTCGATGGACACGCCGAGGGGGCCATCGGTCGTGTAGTCCATCCAGTCGGGCGCCTCCTCGCGGCCTATGGCGCCGTGGGTCGGCTTCAGGCCGGCAAGGCCGCAGAAGGCCGCCGGGATGCGGATCGAACCGCCGCCGTCGCCGGCGGTCGCGACGGGCGCCATGCCTGCGGCCACAGCCACTCCCGAGCCGCCGCTCGACCCGCCCGGGGACCACTCGGGCGACCAGGGGTTGCGCGTCATGCCGAAGAGGCGGTTGTCGGTGAAGCCTTCGAAGCAGAACTCGGGGATGTTGGTCTTGCCGACGACGATTGCGCCCGCGGCGCGCAGGCGCGCGACGTGCAGGCAGTCGTGCGCCGCCGGCGGCGCATCGGCGTAGACGAGGGAGGCGTACGTCGTCGGCAGGCCGGCGACATGGTGGATCTCCTTGGCGAGAAACGGGAGGCCGGCGAGCGGGCCGACGCGGCCGCCGCGCGCAAGGCGCGCGTCCAGCGCATCGGCTTCCGCCAACGCCTCGGCGCCGCGAAACGCGACGACGGCGTTGAGGCCCCCGTCGAGCTCCTCGATGCGCGCGAGCGCCCGTTGCACCAGCTCGCGCGCCGACACCTGGCGCGTCGTCACCTGCTCGACCAGTCCCCGCAGCATCTGCCCCTCCTTGTATTCCTTGGCTCGATCCCTCTCGTGGCCGGCTCCAACCCTATCGTCGCCGGCTCGAACCCTATCGCCGCCGGCGTCCGACAGATAGCCTTTTCGCAGGTGAAGATGAGACGCGACCGGGAGGACGGATGAGCGAGCAAGGCCACGACGCAACACGGCCCGGCGAGGGTCCCCGGACCACGGCGGAAGAGCGCGTGGTCGAGGCCGCCCGGGGCATGCGGGCGACGCTCCTCGGCCTCGCCGAAGAGCTCGTCGCCTGCGACACGACGGCCCGGTCCGGGGGCGAGGAGGCGCGCGACGAGGAGAAGCTCCAGCGCCTCCTCGCCGCGCGCCTCGAACGGCTCGGCGCCGAGGTGCGCGTCTGGGAGCCCCCCGCGACTCCCGGCGACCGTCACCTGCCCGCACTGAGCTTCGCCGGACGCCCGCAGCTCGCCGCGTGCCTGCGCGGCGCCGGCGGCGGGCGCAGCCTCCTGCTGAACGGGCATATCGACGCCGTGGCGGCCGAGCCCCTCGACCTCTGGACCAGTGACCCGTTCACGCTCTCGGAGCGGGAGGGCCGGCTCGTGGGCCGGGGCATCGCCGACATGAAGGGTGGCATCGCCAGCATGCTGGTCGCGCTCGAGGTCCTCGCCCTCGCCGGCGTGCGCCTCGCCGGCGACGTCGTCTTCTGCACCGTGACCGACGAGGAGTCTTCCGGCGCCGGCGGGTTCGCCGCCGTCGACGCCGGCGTCTCGGCGGACGCCGGCATCTGCGCCGAGCCCACGAGCATGGACCTCTGGGTCGCCTGCCGCGGCTCGCTGACCCCGATCATCACCATCCCGGGGCGCCCCGGCCACGCCGAGATCGTGCAGCCGCACTGGCGGGCGGGGGGCGCGGTCAACGCGATCGACAAGCTGCGTCTCGTGCTCGACGCCATCGCCCGCCTCAACGACGAGTGGCGCGCACGGCCGGACCACCAGCATCCGTTCGTCAGCCCGGGCACCATCGTCGCCACCTTGGTCCGTGGCGGCGAATGGGAGATCACCTATCCTGCCAGCTGCACCTTGACCTGCGAGGCGATGTACCTGCCGACCCATCTGGACGCGAACGGCACCGGGCGCAAGGTCGAGGCGGAGATCAAGGACTGGGTCGAGCGCGCCGTCGCCGTGGATCCGTGGTTCGCCGAGCATCCGCTGCAATGGGTCTGGGACGGCGACGTGGTGCCCGCGGAGGTGCCCGCCGACCATCCCATCGTGCTCGCCGCGGCCGGGGCTGGGGCCGACGTGGGCCGCCCCGGCCTGGTCACGGGCTTCGACTCCTGGTACGACGGCGCGACGTTCACGCGTATCGGCCACACGCCGACCATCTGCTTCGGCCCCGGCCCGGGTGCGGCGGCGCATACGATCGACGAGTGGAGCACGCTCGACGACCTCGTCGATCACGCCGCCGCGACCGCCCTGCTCGCGATGCGCTGGTGCGGCGCGTGACGGAGAACGCGACACAGAACGTCCTGCGCCCGAACGTCGTCGAGCTTACCTTCGGCGAGCCCGACCCGGCCCTGCTGCCCGTCGACGGCCTGCGGGCCGCCGCGGCGGCCGCGTTCGACCGGTATGGGCCGCGCATGCTCGCCTACGGCGCCGAGCGAGGACCGGAGCCGCTGCGCGCCGCCGTCGCCGCCCGCGTCGCCCGCACGGAGGGCGTGGACCTTCAGCCGGACGACGTGGCGATCACCGGCGGCAACTCGCAGGCCCTCGAGCAGGCGCTCACGGTCTTTGCCGCCCCCGGTGACGTCGTCCTCGTCGAGACACCGACCTACAACCTCGCCCTCGGCACGATGCGCGACCACCCCGTCACGGTCGCCGGCGTGCCGTGCGACGGCGGCGGTCTCGACATCGACGCTCTAGCCACGACCCTGCGGCGTCTGCGCGCCGACGGCCGCAGGGTCGCCTGCCTGTACGTCATCGCGACCTTCCATAATCCGACGGGAGGCAGTCTCGCTCCTGATCGCCGCGCCGCGCTCGTCGATCTCGCCCGTCGCGAGGACCTGCTCGTGATCGAGGACGACGTGTACCGCGAGCTCGCGTTCGAGGGCCAGACGCCGCCTTCCCTCTGGTCGCTGGACCCCGAGGCGCCGGTGCTGCGCCTCGGCTCCTTCTCGAAGTCGTTGGCACCCGGCCTGCGGACCGGCTGGCTCGATGCCCGCCGCGACCTGCGCGAGCGCTTCGTCGCGGCGGGCATGATCGTCAGCGGGGGGAGCGTGACCCAGCTTGCCGCCCACGTCGTCGCGTCCTTCCTGGAAGGCGGCGGCTACGAAGGCCACATCGCGGAGCTGCGGGCATCCTACGCAGCGCGTCGCGACGCCTTGTGGCAGGCGCTGCGGGACGCCCTGCCGGCCGCCTGCGCCTGCCCCAGGCCGGCCGGCGGGTTCTTCCTCTGGGTCCCGCTCCCGCCCGGCGTCACGGCGACGCGCCTGCTCCCCGTAGCGGAAGCCCACGGCGTCTCGTTCGCGCCGGGCGTGCGCTTCTCCATGGACGGCGCGGACGATCATGCCCGTCTCGCCTTCAGCCTCTACGATGAAGAGGCGCTGCGCGAGTCGGCGGCCCGCCTTGCGACCGCCTTGAGCGACCTCGGCTGAGTCAGGGCACGGGCGTCGCTGCTCACGTCTTGGCCGTGGGACGGGACCCGGCCCGACATCGCCGGCGCGCGGTGCGGCGCGACCGGCAGCGCGGGCGCGGCGCGCCCCCAGCCCGTCCGGGCACCAGGCGTTTCGCGGAGGTTACCGTGCGGTTATGCTTCTCGCCGTACGCGTAAGCGCGAACCGACGGGAGGCCCCGTGAACTGGTTGAAGAGCGATGCCGACGCCCCGCGCCTGCGGCGCTGGCTGGTCGGCCTCCTCGTCGTCGTGGCCTGCCTCGCCGTGCTCGCCGCCGCCCTCGCCATCTGGGCCCACACGCTGGTCTTCAACACCGACAAATGGGTCGAGGTGGTCGCGCCGATCGGCAAGGACCCCGAGGTCACGCAGGCGGCGAGCGTCTATCTGACGGACAAGGCGATCGAGGCGAGCGACCTCGAGAGCAGGATCGCCGAGGCGTTGCCGACGCGCGCCGCCTTCCTCGCGGCTCCCCTCACCGAGCAGGTGCGGACCTTCACCCAGGAGCGTGTCCTGCAGCTGCTCCGCGACCCGCGCGTGTACGACCTGTGGGTCCAGCTCAACGCCAAGGCGCACGAGAGGCTGGTCGCGGTCCTCAGGGGCGAGTCCGACGTCGTGCAGCTCGAGGGCGATCAGGTCCAGCTCAACCTCCTGCCGCTGATCGCCCAGGCGCTCGAGGCGGTGCAAGAGGCGATGCCCGACGCGCTGGGCCAGCGTGTGGCCATCCCGCAGATCGATGCGAGCGCCACCGCGGACGAGATGCGCCAGCAGCTCTCGACGGCCCTCGGGCGCCCGCTGCCCCCCGACTTCGGCACCGTCGTCCTCTTCGAGAGCCAGCAGGTCACGGAGGTCCAGACGGCGGTCCGGCTCTTCGACAGGTTCGTCTGGGCGATCGTGATCTTCGCCCTGGTCCTGATCGCGGCGGCCGTGGCGCTCTCCCCGCGCAAGCTGCGCACCGGCATCCAGCTCGGGGTGGGCGTGGTGGCGGCCGTGGTGGTCGCGAGGGTCATCACGAACCGGCTCGAGCAGAGCATCGTCGACGGACTGGCGGGACGGCCCGGCGAGGGTGTGGCCCGGAGAGTGGTGACGTCCGCCCTCGACAACCTGAACGGCTTCACGCAGTGGCTGCTCATCGCCGGCATCGTCGTGGCGGTCGCCGCCTTCCTGGCATCGCGGCCGCACTGGTTCGTGAAGGCGAGGGACTGGGGCGCCGTCGCGGCGGGCACCGGTCAGGCGCGCGCCGCCGCGCTGCGCTCGCCGGCGCACCGCTTCATCGGCGCCCATCGCGACGGCTTGCAGATCGCCGGCGTTGTCGTGGCGCTCGTCCTCCTCTTCTTCCTGACGCTGTCGATCTGGCTCGTGATCCTCGTGATCGCGCTGCTCGCCGTGTACGAGGTGCTGGTCCTCCGCCTGGCCGCGCAACCCGCGGGCGGCGCTGAGCCGAAGGCAGGCTGACCAGCGCCTGAAGGTCGTGCGCGAAGGCCCGGCCGGCTACCCGCCGGCCGGGCCTTCGCGCATCCCGACCCGCAGCCCCTCGCGCTCGTCGACCACGTCCTGCCACGGCAGGCGTTCGCCGGCCAGCGCCCGCAGTCGCCAGCGCAGGCTCTTGCGCTCGCGCCCCAGGCAGGCCTCGAGTTCGTCGAGCACCCGCATCACCCGCGTCAGCTCGTCCCCGCTGTAGCGCGCGGGCGCCCCGCGCCTGACGTCCTCGAGGCTGCGTCGGACGTCGTGCCCCAATCCCCAGTCCCGGGCGCAGAGGCGAGCGATGTAGGCGGGGTCGATCTGGTCGCCGCTGCTCCCGAGACCTGCGTCACTGAGCATGGCCAGGACGTCGGTCAGGTCGGCCGCGCCGAGCGACCCCCGCTGCAGCTTGACGAGCAGGGCGTCGCTGGCCGAGACGGCGTAGTCGTGCAGCCGCAGGCGCGGCGCCAGCCGGACCTGGTGATGCAGCCGGAAGGAGTCCAGGTAGACGTCGATCCGGTCGTCGGCGTGCACGGGCGCGCCACCGTCCCCGTGGATACAGGGGCGGAAGAACTGCGCGCTCTGGCCGGCGCTCGCCAGCCGCACATGCCGGTTCTCCTCGTAGCCGAACCGGGCAAGCACGCCCGCCAGCGCGGAGACCTCGCGCCGCGGCGCGACAAGGTCGATGTCACGATGCTCGCGGCGGCAGGTCGCGGGAACATGGCAGTGCTCCAGGGCGGCGAGGCCGCCCACGATGCGCACCGTCAGACCGGCGGCGCGGGCGTCGTCGACGATGGCCCGCGCCTCCTCCTGGACCGGATTGACCGGGGGCGGACCGCCGCTGCGGCGACCGCTGTCTGATCGCGGGCGCATACCGCGGTGGTACCTCGCGCGGCCCGAGGACTAACAGGAGACCGAGGCAAGCGTGGCCACCCCTCTGCGCGCTCGGCACCCCCCTGCCCGGCCGCCTGGCTCCTCGGCGGCGCGCCACCACCCGGCCGGCCCCGCGTCTCTAGTCCGGCGGCCGCTCGCCGCCGCCGCCCTGCTGGCCGGCGGCTGCGCCGCCGCCGGCGGCTGCACCGGCTGGGCGACGCGGTGGAGGCGGTGCTCGAGCTGGTGCGGCAGGCGAAGGTGGGGCTCGCCCCCGATCAGGTCCCACACGCGGTGCTTCCGCCGCGCCCACACCTGGTGGACACCGCGATCTCTGCGCCGGGCCCGGTCCAGCTTCCCAACATCGTCTGCATAGCGGCTGTGCGCCCAGGGCGAGTCGGGCCGCGCCAGCCGCACGGCGCCGGCGAGCGCCACGAACGGCACGAAAATGCCGAGCGTCCCCGTCCACAGCTTGCCCTTGAGGTAGCTCACCACCACGAACCCCGCGTTGAAAGCGACGATCGCGAACGCCACCCAGCGCGAGCGGAAGATCAGCTCGTCGGCCTCCCCGATGCCGAGCGGGACGACGTTGGTCATGAAGAGGGCGGCGAACGTGATGCCCATGATGACCGCGTCGATCGAGGTGCGCCCCTCTTCGGTCCAGTACACGTCCTCGAGATGGAGGATCAGAGCGAACTCGTCGAGGGTGAGGGCCGCGCCGGCGCCGAAGACGGCGGCGAGCAGCTCGAGCGCGGGGCTGCCCGGCGTGAGGGCGAACTGCACGATCCCGGCCACGACCATGGCGATGATGCCGAAGACGGAGTGGTGGATGTGGAGCCCAGACGGGCGGATGTCGCTGCGGAACCACCAGCGCTTCTGCGCGCGGATCATGCGCGTGTGGAAGCGGATGAAGGCGAACGTGGCGATGAAGCCGAGCAGCAGGCAGACGAGGGGTCGCCGGCCGTCGGCGAGGACGGCGGCCGCAAGAGGGGTGGCGATGGCGGAGAGAGCGGGCACGGCTCCTCCATTATGCGGCGTCTCAACAGGGATGCATCCGCCGGCAACGCGCGCTGCGCAGGGCGCGGCGGGCCGCCGCAGGCCCGGAGAGGCTATGCGAGCTCGGCGCGCTCGCCGGGCTCGAGCACGCGGACCTCGACCGACGGCGCGAGGAGACCGGCGTACCGCGCGAAGGCGTGCGCCGGCTGGCCCTCGTGGCCGGGCTGCAAGGCGACCATGCCGAGGGCGAAGTAGGTGCCCCAGTGGACGGGCACGGCCAGGCGCGGGCGCAGCAGCGCCAGCGCCCGCGCCCCCGTGAGCGGGCTGAGGTGGTCGTCGGGCAGCGTGAAGCCCCACCCTGACACCGGCAGCAGCGCGATGTCGATCCTGCCCGCGAGCGCGGCCATCTCCGGGAAGAGCCCGGTGTCGCCGGCGAAGTAGACGGACGGCTCCTTGCCGATGAGGTAACCGAGCGCGTCGCCCGGCTTGGTGACCGGGTAACGCTTCCCGGCGTGGTAGGCGGCCGTCGCTTCGACCCGCAGGCCCCGGACCTCGAGAGACTCTCCCGGCGACAGCGACTGAACGTCGTCGAAGCCGAGCCGGCGCATCAGCTTCACGCCGTGCGCCGGCACCACCACCGACGCCGACTTGTCCAGCCTCCTGAGCGAGGGCGCGTCCAGGTGATCGATGTGCAGGTGCGAGATGAGGAGCACGTCGACGTGGCGCACGTCGTCCAGATCCGGCAGCGGCGCGCGGCGGATCAGGGGTCCGAGGTGGCGCCGGAGCAACGGGTCGGTAAGGACCCGCACGCCCTCCGTCTCGAGCAGCACGGTGCCGTGCCCGACGTAGGTGAGGTGCACGGCTTACTCCTCCGGCCGGCGGCGGGCCCTGCCCAGGTTCGACACCAGCAACGCGACGATGGTGACGAGGTACACCTGGCCGAGAAGACCCTCGGTGACGGCCAGCATGCGTGTCACGTCGCCCGCCGCGGTGAGGTCGCCGTAGCCGACTGTAGCAAGCGTGATGAAGCTGAAGTACAGCGTGTCGGGCACCGTCGTCTCCTCGACCTGGACGAAGAAGGGCGGGTCGATGGTGCCGACGATGCGGTAGACGAGCGCGAAGAACAGCCCGATGAACAGGTACACGCAGATGGCGGCCATGACGGTCCGGGTGGTGATCTCCGCGTGGCGCCTGATGTCGCGGAAGATCGCAAGCGGTGAGATCACGACGAAGGCGACGGCGACCACCGACGACAGGACCTTCACCCACTCGCCCTCGCCGACGAGCGCGGCGACGCCGCCCGCGATCGTGGCGAGTACGGCCAGCGCGGTCGAGACCAGCAACGTCCGCCGCCGCACCCCGGAGGCGCGCAGCGTGACGACCAGGCAGCCGCCCAGCAGCGCCGGGACGATGAAGGCGCCGATCCGCATGTCGCCCACCGCCGCCGTCACGATGAGGGTCACGAGGATCAGCAGGAAGGTGACGCCGTATCTCTGCGAGAAGCGGTCCACGCGCCCATCCTAGACGATGCCGGGCGGGGCGCGCGCCGCGGGCGCCCCGCGTCACTTGAAGCAGCCGGGCCGCTGCCTGAGCGCCTGCGCCATGATGCGCCTCGTGTTGCCGACCTTCACATGCGCCCCGTCGTAGAACCAGTCGGCACGCCCGTTGAAGCTGCGGATGTCGTGGTAGTCGAGATACCTGAGCTGGTAGGTGTCCTGGAGGCCCTTCAAGTACGTCTTCAACCTCGTGAGCTTCGCCCCCCAGCCGGCCGCCATGAAGGCACTCAGCACGCGGGGATGGTACGGCATGATCACGACGAGAGGGGTCACCCCGTGGCGGTTCAGCAGCCGCAGCGACTTCTCAAAGTAGCGCTTCGCCGTGGGATCCATCGGATACATGGTCCCGGCGGTCGGCAGCACGTTCCTGATGTAGGCCGTGAGCGCCTGGTCGAGTGTCAGCCCGTTCGCTTCCGCCTTGTCGTAGAAGTTCCACACGGTCGTGCCGTCCCAGGTGTAGCGCCGTCCGTGCAGGAGCTCCATGACCGGGTACGGCTGCAGGATCGCCTTCTGCCGGTCGAGGTACGCCTGGGGAAAGTACGGCGAGAAGCGGCGGTCGACGATGCTGGCCGGGTGCAGGTTCCTCTTGGCGAACGACGAGTACTCCACCAGCCAGACACAACGGAGCTTGGTGTCGGGCGAGCGCTTGTAGAGGTAGTTGAGGAAGGCCCACGAGTCGGTGTTGCGGCACACGAGGAAGGAGGCGTTGAAGCCCTTCAGCCCGGTGAGCTTCTCCGCATAGGTCGGCTCGAAGCGCACCGCACGGGAGCCGCCGAGAAAGACCAGCTTCGGGGCGTAGGTGAGCTGCTGGACAAGGTCGGCCTTGAAGCTCCTGTCGTAGCCGACCTTCTTGTAGGAAGGCAGCTGGTAGACCCAGTTTCCGGCCGTGCAGGCGGGCACGGTCGCGAGGACCATCACGATGGCGACGATGGCGACCACCGCCGCCAGCATGCGCTTGCGCCAGACTCCGAACATGCCTACCTCCCGGCGCGTTTGTATCAGGTCACCACGAGCACGACAAACGACGCGCGCCGGCCGGAATGCCCCCAATGCCGCGGGGTTCTCACGGGAGAGACCCGGGTAGCTAACCCCGCGTGAAGATCCGGCCATCAACGAGGAGGGGCGTCATGACCGCCGTTCGCCGTTCCATCGAGATCCCCGCTTCCCACGCCGAGACCACCGAGGCCTGGCGTCACTTCCTCGACTCGGTGCTCGTCGGGCGCCGCCGTCTCGCCTGCGACGAGGTCGCGTGCGTGAGCGCCACCGACTCCGGCGTCATCGAGTTCGACGCCCTCGCGGGCGATCGCACACGCGTCACGCTGAACGTCGCCGTACCGGAGGAGCAGACCGGCCAGGAGCGCGAGCTCCTCGAGCACAAGGCCTCACACGATCTCGTGCTCTTCTGGAGCTACATCGACGGGGGTGACTACGCCGCGGAAAAGGGCCGTCCCTCAGAGGACGAGAAAAGGGTAGGCGTGCACACGCTCAAGGAGCACGTACAAAACGACAGCGAGGAGTTCTCGCTGCGCCGGAGCTTCAGGACCTGAGGACGGGCGCCGAGTCGGCGTCTCGCCACCCCCTGCGCCCGGGCGACACGCCCCGCCTGCGCCCGGGCGTCTTGCCGCGCAGGATAAGATGGTCTGACTCTCGGCAAAGGGGTGGAGCGGTGACCTATGAGTACCATCCGAAGTACCCGCGGCAGAAGCTCCGTGAGATCGTGCAGAAGTACCTGCAGCAGTTGGCCATCCTGAGGCGTGACACCAACTGCGATGTGAGCTTCACTCAGGACGGCTCGCCGGGGGAGCCGACCGCCCGCGGATGGCTGCTGGCGACGACGGCGCCAGACGGCTCGCCGACACGCTACCTGCTGATGCGCGACGGCGACGTGTGGCGCGAGGCGCCGCCGCCCGCCGGCCAGGAGCCGCCGACGTGGCTCGGCGAACCCGACGACGACATCGTCAGCCTGCTTGCCAAGTCGCTCGCGAACGCCCGCCTCGGCGGCCAGGGCTTCCTGGTCGAGGAGGACCAGAGCGCGATCGTCGCCGCCGACCGCAGGACCGGCCAGCTGACGTTTCAGGGTCCGGAGCGGCGCACCACCGGCGGCTGAGGCCTCACCGCCTCGCGGCCAGCCACTCCGCATCGTCGCGCCACACGAACTCGTCGGCGCGCAGGTCACGCAGCGCCTGTTCGATCTCGGCGCGTGTGGTCATGACGAAGGGGCCGTAGCGCGCGATGGGCTCCTCCAGGGGACGGCCCGACACGAGCAGGAAGCGCGCCCCAGCCTCGCCGCCCCGGGCGCGCGTCTCGTCGCCGTCGCCCAGCACCAGCAGCACCGGCGCGACCGCAGCGCCCTCAGCTTCTGCACCTCCACCCGGGGCCTCGACGCCCGGGCCGAAGGCCCACTCGTCGAGGGCCGGCGCGCCGTCTTCACCGAAGGCGGCGCTTCCTCGATACAGGTAGGCGAAGGCGGTGTGACCTTGAGGCACGAGGTGCGTGAACGACGCGCCCGGCGGCAACTCGACGTCGAGATACGACGGGTCGGCGTAGATCTCGTGCACGGCTCCGGCGACCCCCTCCACTTCGCCCGCCACCACCCTGATCGTGACGCCGTCGGCGCGGCGCACGGCCGGGATCTGGGCCGCGCTCACATCCTGATAGCGGGGGTGCGTCATCTTGAGCTCGGCCGGCAGGTTCACCCAGAGCTGGAAGCCCTCCATGCGTCCATCGCGCGCCCGTGGCATCTCCTCGTGCATGATGCCGCCCCCTGCGGTCATCCACTGGATGTCGCCGCCGCCGATGGTGCCCGCGTTGCCGATGCTGTCGCGGTGGTCGACCTGGCCGTCCAACATGTAGGTGACGGTCTCGATGCCGCGGTGCGGGTGCCACGGGAAGCCGGCGAGGTAGTCGGCCGGGTCGTCGGAGCCGAAGTGGTCGAGCAGGAGGAAGGGGTCGAGGTAGTCGAGCGCGAACCCGCCGATGACGCGCTGCAGACGCACGCCGGCGCCCTCGGTCACCGCTTGCGGGCGCACGGTCCTGATGACGCGACGGACGACGGCAGCCATGACGACCTCCGGTGACGACGGGGACGGGCGGGTGAGGCATACCCGAGCTGGGGCAGAGTGACAACATGAGGCTGAGGGTCGCGACCTTCAACATCCGGCAAGGGCTGGGTCTGGACGGCAGGCACGCTTGGCCGCTGCGGCGGCGCGCCGCCGCAGCGGCGATCGCCCGCCTGCACGCCGATGTCGTGGGTCTGCAGGAGGTCCTCGGCTTCCAGGAGCGCTTTCTGCTCGACCGGCTGCCTTCTTACGCGGCTTTCGCCGCCGGCCGCGACGACGGCGCCGCCCGCGGCGAGCGCTGCACCACCCTCTACCGGCCCGAGCGCCTCGAACTGCTCGACTGGACGACGCGCTGGTTCTCCGAGACTCCGGACGTGCCTGGCTCGATGACCTGGGGGAACACCATCCCGCGTGTGGCCACGCTGGCGTGGTTCCGCGAAGCGGACGGGCGCTTCGTTGAGGAAGCGCCGGGAGGCGACACGGCAGCGACCGGCGCCGGCGACGCCCGCAGCGCGGCCGCGTTCGGCTTCGCCGACTGCCATTGGGACGGAGCCTCGGCGCGCTCGCGCGAGCGCAGCGCCGAGGCCCTGCTCGAGTGGATCGCCGGCGACCTGCCCTGGATCGTGGCCGGCGACTTCAACTGCGCCGCGCGCGACCCGGCACTGCAGCGCCTGCTGGCCGGCGGCCTGCGCGACCCGCTGGCGCGGCTCGGCGCCGCCGGTCCGGGCGCCGGCACGCACCACCACTGGGACGGCCAGACCGACTGGACGCGCATCGACTTCGTCCTCGTGACGCGGCAGTGGCAGGTGCGGCAGGCGGCCGTCGTGCAGGATCTGGTCGACGGCCGCCTGCCGTCCGATCACTGGCCGGTCGTCGCCGCCCTCGCGCTGCCGTAGCGCCGCCGACCGGGCACGCCCGGTCGGCGGCAGGCCGGGTCGGTGAAACGGCGGGGCGGCACCGTGCCCGCCGGCGGCAGCGGATCGGCGACGCAACGACCGCTCGGCGCAGATGGCGCGATGGCGCGGGACGATAGGATGCGCGCCATGGAGGGCTTTCTCACCACGCGCTCGCCCTGGCCCCGGCTGATCGTCGTCGCCGTCTGCGCCGTCGCCTTCGCGCTGATCGAAGCCACGGTCGTCTACTACCTGCGAAAGCTCTTCGCCCTCGAGTACGCCACGGCGTTCACCGAGAGGCGCTTCCACTTCCCCAAGGACTACCTCGCCTACGAGCAGAGCCGCGAGGCCGCGACCATGGTGGTCCTCCTGAGCATCACCCTGCTGGCCGGCCGCACCTGGTGGCAGGCGATCGCCTACTGGCTTGCCGCCTTCGGAATCTGGGACATCGCCTACTACGGCTGGCTCTGGGTGCTGCTGGGCTGGCCCTCGTCACTGCGGACGAAAGACCTGCTCTTCCTCATCCCCGAAGAGTGGTGGGCGCCGGTGTGGCAGCCGATGGCAGTGTCGGCCGTCATGATCGCCGCCGCGGTGCTGCTGCTGCGTTTCATGCGGCGCGCCTGAGCCGGCGGCGCCCCCCGCCGAACGGCGACTCTTGCTCGATTCTGCTCGTTTTGGGAGACTATCGCTCACGAAGCGTCGCAGAGGGAGGAGCCCTCAATGACCAGGATCGTCTTCATCGGCGCCGGGAGCGTCGAGTTCACCCGCAACCTGCTCGGCGACATCCTCACCTTCCCCGAGCTGGCCGACGCGGAGATCGTGCTGCACGACATCAACGCCGAACGCCTCGCGACGGCCGAGGCGATGGCGAAGTGGACCAACGAGGCCGTCGGGGGGCGCGCCCGGGTCGAGAGTCATCTCGACCGGCGGCGCGCCCTCGACGGCGCCGACTTCGCCATCAACACCATCGAGGTCGGCGGCATCGCCGCCACGCGCCGCGACTTCGACATCCCCACGAAGTACGGGCTGCGGCAGACCATCGCCGACACGTCCGGAGTCGGCGCCATCTTCCGGGCGTTGCGCACGATCCCGGTGATGGACGGCATCGCGGAGGACATGGCCGAGCTCTGCCCCGATGCCTGGATGCTCAACTACACCAACCCCATGGCGATGAACTGCTGGGCCTGGTATGCGATGTGGCCGGAGGTCCCCATCGTCGGACTGTGCCACTCGATCCAGAACACCAGCCGCCAGGTGGCCGAGTACGTCGGCGTGCCGCCGGACGAGATCACCTTCCTCGGGGCCGGCGTGAACCACATGAGCTGGGTGCTGCGCGTCGAGCACGAGGGCGAGAGCCTGTATCCGGCGCTGGACGCGGCGATCGCGGCCGACCCCGAAGGGCTCGGCCGCCACGTCCGCGTCCAGATCTACAAGCGCTTCGGCTCACTTCCCGACCGAGTCCAGCGAGCACTTCGCCGAGTACGTCCCCTGGCTCATGCGCGACGACGCCGAGATCGAGCGCCTGCGGATCCCCGTCGACGAGTACATCCGCCGCAGCGAGGAGAACATCGAGCTCTACGCCGAGGAGGTCCGCAAGCTGGCGGCCGGCGAGCCCTTCGAGATCGAGCGGAGCCGGGAGTACGCGTCGCTCATCATCCACTCGATGGTCACCGGCGAAACGCGGACGATCTACGGCAACGTGCGCAACAGCGGGCTCATCACGAACCTGCCCGCAGGACGCCTGCGTCGAGGTGCCCTGCCTGGTCGACCGGGCCGGCGTGCAGCCGACCTTCGTCGGCGACCTGCCGCCCCAGTGCGCCGCGCTCGACCGCACCTTCCTCAACGTGGTCGAGCTGACGGTGCGCGCGGCGCTCGAAGAGGACCGCGCGCCACGTCCTGCACGCCGTGATGCTCGACCCGAACGCCGCCGCGACCCTCTCGCTCGACCAGATGGAACATATGGTCGACGAGCTCATCGCGGCCCACGGCGACCTGCTGCCCGCAGGAATCCGGAAGGGCTCGTGGTGAGGACGGCCGTGGCGCACGCCGTGCAGCCAGCACCGGCAGATCCGAGGCGCGGGAGGTTCCGGTGAGGACGCCGCCGCCAGCCGGCGCGCGCCCGCTCGACCTGCTGGTCGTCGGCGACGCCAACCCCGACGTCGTCCTGAGCGGCGTTCCGCCGACCATCGTCTACGCCCAGGTCGAGCAGCTCGTCGACACGGGGACGCTCACGATCGGCGGCTCCGCCGCGATCCTGGCCTGCGGCGCGGCGCGCCTCGGCCTGCGCACGGCGCTCGTCAGCGTCGTCGGCGACGACGCCGCGGGCCGCTTCATGCTGGAGCAGCTCCGCGACCGCGGCGTCGACGTGACGGGCGTGGTCACGCAGGACGAGCTCGCCACCGGCCTGACCGTCCACCTCGTGCGCGACGACGACAAGGACCGCTCGATGCTCACCTTCGCGGGCAGCATCCCGGCTCTTGACGCCGGCATGGTCGCCCAGGAGCAGCTCGCCGCTGCCCGCCATCTCCATGTGAGCTCGTTCTTCCTGCAGCCGCTCCTCGCCGCCGGCCTGCGCGGCCTCTTCGACGCCGCGCACGACGCCGGCGCTCACGACCTCCCTGGACACCAACTGGGACCCACTCGATCGCTGGGATGGTCTCGGCGGCGTGCTCCCGGTGGTCGACGTGCTCTTCCCGAACAGCGAGGAGGCGCTCGCGATCGCCCAGGCGCTGGAGCCGGTCGAGCCGCCGCGCGACCTCGAGCAGGCGGCCCTCGCGCTGGCCGCGCTCGGGCCGCTCCCGGTCGTCAAACGCGGCACCGAGGGCGCCCTGCTCGTGGACGACGGTCGCCTGCTGCGCACGCCCGCGGTGACGGTCGGCGTCGCCGACACCGTCGGCGCCGGCGACACGTTCGACGCCGGCTTCCTCGCCGGCTGGCTTGCCGGCGGCGGCCTCGAGCGCAGCCTCAAGCTGGCCGCCGCCTGCGGTGCGCTGTCGCTGCGCGGGGCCGGCGGCACGGGATGGCAGCCGACGCTCGACGAGGCCGAGCGGCTACTCGAGAGCCGATGAGCTCTCCGGCCGATGAGGCGACCGGCCGCTTCCGGTCCCTGCTGCTGGCCAACCACGACGGGCGGCCGGTCGGCATCCCGTCCGTGTGCTCCGCCGAACCCGCCGTCCTCGGAGCCGCGCTCGCCGAGGCCCGTGCGTTTGGCGGTCTCGCCCTCATCGAGTCGACCTGCAACCAGGTGAACCAGGACGGCGGCTACACCGGGATGACGCCGGCCGCCTTCCGCGCTCAAGTCGAGCAACTGGCGGCCGTAGAGGGGCTGGCGGAATCGTCGCTCGTCCTGGGCGGCGACCACCTCGGCCCCTACCCGTGGCGCGAGGCGCCAGCCGCGGCGGCGATGAAGAAGGCCGGCGAGCTCGTGCGGGCCTGTGTGCTCGCCGGCTACGTGAAGATCCACCTCGATTGCAGCATGCCGCTCGGCGGTGACGACGTCCTGACCGACGAGGTGGTCCTGGAGCGCACGGTCGAGCTCTGCCTGATCGCCGAAGCCGCCCATGCCGAGATGCCGTCCGGCTCCCCCGCACCGCTCTACGTGATCGGCACCGAGGTGCCGGCGCCGGGCGGCGAGCAGGCCGGCGACGAGGGCCCGGCGCCGACGGGCCCTCAGCACGTGCGCCGCCTGCTCCGATCGGCCGAGGTCGCCTTCCGGGACGCCGGGCTGGACGACGCCTGGCGGCGCGTGATCGCCGTCGTCGTCCAGCCCGGCGTCGAGTTCGGCGAATGGACGGTGCACGACTACGATCCCGCGAGGACGCAGGCGCTCTCGGACCTCCTCGAAGAGGTCCCCGGGCTGGTCTACGAAGCGCATTCCACCGACTACCAGACGGAGGCCGCCCTGCGCGCGCTCGTGCGCGATCATTTCGCGGTCCTCAAGGTGGGGCCCGCGCTGACCTTCGCCTACCGCGAGGCGCTGTTCGCCCTCGAGGCGATCGAGCGCGAGCTCCCGGCGGCCGGCGAGGGCGAGGCCTCGCGCCTGCGCGAGACCCTCGACGCCGCCATGCTCGCCGACGCGTCCCACTGGCGCGGCTACCACGATGGCGATGCGCAGGCGCAAGCGCTGGCGCGCGCCTTCAGCTTCAGCGACCGCGCCCGGTACTACTGGCCTCGAGACGAGGTGCGAGATGCCGTGTACCGGCTGTTCCGCAACGTCTCGGCCGTGCCGCTCCCGACGGCGTTGCTCAGCCAGTTCCTGCCGCTCGAATACGAAGCCGTCCGCGCCGGCGAGCTGCGGCCTGAGCCCCTCTGCGTAGTGCGCCACCACGTGAGCGCCGTACTCAGGAGGTACTGGGCGGCCTGCGCCGGCTGAGGGCCGGCGCAGACACCGGCGCCGGCTGAGATCAGCCAGGCGCGCCGGCGACGTCAGCCGGCCGCCACCGCGACGGAAGCGAGCGCCTCGCCCGTCGCGGCGTCGAACAGATAGAGCTCCCGCGTGTCGACGGCGAGCGGCAGGGTCTCGCCGCGCGCCACGTCGGTGAAGCCCTGCAAGCGCGCCGCGACGCGCGCCCGCGCGCCGGGGAGCGGCGGCGGCAACGCGGGGTCGATGTTGATGGAGGCGATCTCCCCCGGCACGTTGCCGAACACGAGCGTCTCGTTGCCGAGCTCCTCGACCAGGTCGACCTCCATGTCGATCCGGGGCAGGCCCGGCGCTTCGGCAGCCGCGCTGAGTGACTCGGGCCGGAACCCGACGATCACCGGCCCGTCGCTCACGCCGCGCCGCTCCGCCGACGCTCGCCGTCAGCATGCCGGCCGTGAGGACGCCCTCCTTGACCGCGCCGCGCAACAGGTTGATCGTGGGTGTCCCCATGAAGGCCGCCACGAAGAGATTGCGCGGCCGCCGGAAGACCTCCTTCGGCGTCCCCAGCTGCTGCAGGCGTCCCGCACTCAGCACCGCGATCCTGTCGCCCAGGGTCATGGCCTCCGCCTGGTCGTGGGTGACGTACAGGCTGGTCACTCCGACGCGCCGCTGCAGCGCCAGGATGTCGGAGCGCATCTGTGCCCTCAACTTGGCGTCGAGGTTGGAGAGCGGCTCGTCGAGCAGGAAGACCTGCGGCTCGCGCACCAGCGCCCTCCCCATCGCCACCCGCTGCGACTGTCCGCCGGAGAGCTGTGCGGGGTGTCTGTCGAGCAGCTCGTCGAGCCCCAGCGTCGCGCTCATCGCCCGCACCCGCTTGTCGATCTCGGCCTTCGGCACGCCGTGCTCCTTCAGGCCGAACGAGAGGTTCTTGTACACGGTGAGGTACGGGTACAGCGCGTAGTTCTGGAAGACCATCGCGACGTCGCGCTTGCGCGGCGGCAGTTCCTGCACCTCGTGGTCGCCGATGAGGATGCGGCCGGCGGTCGGCGACTCGAGCCCGGCGACGCAGCGCAAGGCGGTCGTCTTGCCGCAGCCCGACGGGCCCACGAGGATCAGCAGCTCGCCGTCCTCGATGTGCAGGTCGAGGCCCTCGAGCGCCACCGCCGGCGGCTTGCCGCGGAAGACCTTGCGTACCCCGTCGAGTGTGACCGTCGCCATGGGTCTCCCTACCCCTTGAGCCCCTGCGTGGCGAGCGACTGGACGAACCAGCGCTGCGCGAGCACGAAGATCACCAGCATGGGGATCTGCGTCATCACGGTGCCCGCCATCACCAGCGGCCAGTTGATGTTGTGCGCCCCCTGGAAGGTCATCAGGCCGAGCTGCAGCGTGTAGTTGCTCTCGGACTGGATGGCGATCAGGGGCCAGAGGAAGTCGTTCCAGGTCCAGAGCAGCGTCATGATGCCGACCGTGGCGAGCGGGGCGCGCATCGACGGCACCACCACCTTGACCAGCGTGCCCAGGCGGCTGGCGCCGTCGATGCGCGCCGCCTCCTCGATCTCGACCGGCATCGTCTTGAAGAACTGACGCAGCAGGAAGACGCCGAAGGGCGTCACGAAGTTGGGTCCCATCAGCGCCGGCAGGGTGTCGACCAGGCCGAAGCCGCGCACGATCAGCAGCGTCGGCACCATGACGACCTGGAAGGGCACCATCAGCGTGGCGAGGATCACGAGGAAGAGAGCGCCGTTGCCGAAGAACGGGATCCGCGCGAGGGCATAGCCCGCCATGCTGCAGAAGACCAGGTTCGAGATCACGACGGTGACCGAGACGATCGTGGTGTTCAGCATCCAGCGACCGAAGGGCGCCTGAGTCCAGGCGTCGACGTAGTTGTGGAGCTGCAGCGAGAAGTGCAGGCCGGCCGTGAAGGGACTGCTCGACCGTCTGCAGGCTGGTGACGACCAGCCAGAAGAACGGGAAGAGCATCACGATGGCGAGGGGTATCAGGGCGACGTGCCACCAGGGCGACGCCCAGCGCTTCTCGCGGCGCAGCTCGGCAGGTCGTACCTGGCTGAGTCCGAGCATCTCGGCGGCGACCCCGCCACGATCTTTGCCCGCCTCCATCATGCGCCGCCCTCCCCGACCGTCACGAGCGGTAGTGCACGAGCCTGCGCCCGAGCAGCAGCTGCACCACGGTGAGCACGAGGATCGCCACGAAGACGACGTAGGCGATGGCCGTCGCATAGCCGGCCTGGAAGAAGGCGAAGGCCTGCTGGAAGAGGTAGTACACGACGACCGTCGTGCTCGAGAGCGGCCCGCCCTTCGTGATCACGTAGATCTCGTCGAAGAGCTGCAGCGAGTTGATCGTCAGCCAGACGACCAGGAAGAGCGTCGTCGGCCCGAGCAGCGGGAACTGCACCCGCCAGAAGGAACGCCAGCGCGTGCAGCCGTCGATCTCGGCCGCCTCGATCAGCTCCCTGGGGATGCCTTGCAGGGCCGCGAGGTAGACCACGACGGCGAAGCCGAGCCAGCCCCACACGGTGACCGCGACGATGCAGTAGAGCGCCTGGCCCGGATCCTGGAAGAAGCCCTGTGAGGCGATGCCGAGCCTGTTGAGGGCGAGATTGACGATCCCGAAGTACGGGTCGAGCAGCCAGCTGAACATGATGGCGGTGGCGACCGTCGACGTGACCACCGGGGCGAAGACCGCCGTGCGGTAGAAGCGCATGCCCGGCAGACGCCGGTTGAGCCCAACAGCGACGGCAAGCGCCGCGAACAGGGTGATCGGCACGAAGAGCGCGGTGTAGACGATGGTCCGCCGGATCGAGTCGGCGAACATGGGGTCGTGCATCAGACGGCGATAGTTGTCGAGCCCGATCCAGGTGCCGCTCGTGACCAGCGAGTTGTCCTGGAAGGAGATGATGAGGGACCAGACGATGGGGGCGACGCCGAACAGCCCTATGAAGATGGCCGCCGGCGAGACGAAGAACCAGCCGGCGAGGTGGTCGCTGCCGAGCAGGCGGTCGCGCAGCGGTGCTCTGGCCCGCTGCGCGACCGCCTGTCCGGCCGTACCGCCTTCCGTCACGGGTTTCCCGCGCCCCGGCTCACTGGCCCGCGGCCAGGATGCCGTTGACCTGCTGCTCGGCCGCGGAGAGCGCGTCGGCCGGGCTCATCTTGCCGAGCAGCACCGCCTGCACCGCCTGGCCCACCGCCTGAGAGATCTGCGGGTAGGTCGGGATGTTGGGACGCGCCTTGGTGACGTTGTCGAGGTTGGCGACGAAGACGGCAGAAGACGGGAACTTCTTGAGATAGTCCTGATAGGCCGGGCAGCTCCGTCTCGGACTTGCGGATGCGGCAGGTGGCCCGTCTGCGTCGCGTACTTGCAGGTGCTCCTCCGCAGAGGTGAACCACTTGATGAACTGCCAGGCGTCCTCGACGTTCTGCTGCCCGTTGTCGATGACCACGTAGTTGTCGGGGCCCGCGATGGTGGCGTGGCTCACGTCCGCAGGCAGGATCTGGACGTCGAACTGCACGTCCTTGTTGATCGACGAGATGTCCCACGGCCCGGTCCACAGCATCGCGATCTTGCCGGCGTTGAACAGGTTGAGGTAGTTGCCGTTGCCGTTGTCGAGGTAGACGGCGTGGTCCTTGATGGCCAGGTCCGAGAGCAGGGTCATGGCCTTGAGGCCGGCCGGCGAGTTGAAGGCGGCCTTCGTGTTGTCGGGCGTGAGCATGTCGCCGCCCGCCTGCCACAGCAGGGCGAGGAAGCGCCACACGGTGTCCTCGCTGCCGTCGTTCACGTACGCCCATCCGAACTGCTTGGCGGACGGGACGGTCAGCTTCTGGGCGGCGGCGCGGAAGTCGTCCCAGGTCCAGTCCGCGGTGGGGTACGCGACGCCGGCCTGATCGAAGAGCTGCTTGTTGTAGACGAGCGCCAGGTTGTCGACCAGGGCCGGCACGCCAAGGACCTTGCCGTCGACCGTCGTGGCCAGCCGCACGGCCGGGAAGAAGTCGTTCCAGTCGAAGGCGGAGTCGTTCACCCGCGCAGTGAGGTCGACGACCTGGGGCAGCTTCGCCAGAAGCGCCATCGACGAGCCGTACTGATAGGCGATGTCGGGCGCCTTGCCGGCCGCCAGGGCAGTCTGCAGCTTGGTGAGCGCGTAGTCGTTGTTGCCCGCGAACACTGCCTTGACCTTCCACGGCGGGTTCGTCGCGTTGTAGTCGGTGACCGCCTGGTCGGTGGCGGTACGCTCGATGTCGGTGTAGCCGTGCCACAGGGTGACCGTGCCGCTGCCGATGTCGGCCGGCGAGGAGGTCGAGCCTGACGGCTCGCTGGAGCCGCCGCAGGCCGCGATGCCCAGGGCGGCAGTCACCGCCAGCGCCACGACGAGGATGAGGACGAGGATGAAGGTGCGACGAGCGCTCATTGCTGTACCTCCGTTAGGGGCAGGATCACCGAGCGGGTGAGGCTGCGAGGCTTGTCGGGGTCGAGGCCGCGCTGTTCCGCGACCGCGACCGCGAAGCGCTGGGCCAGCACGAGCGCGGCCAGCGGATCGAGGTCTCCGGTATCGACGAGGGAGGCGCCCGTGGCCGCGACCTGGTCGGCGAGGCCGGGCGGCAGCGGCCCGAAGGGCCAGACGGCCCGGCCGGGCGCCGCGATGCTGATCGGGCCGTGACGGTACTCCATCACAGGGTAGGCCTCCGTCCAGAACTGGGCAGCCTCGCGAAGCTTAAGCCCTGCTTCACGGGCGAGGCCGACGGTCCAGCCCGAGCCCAGGAACGTGACCTGCTCGATCGCGGCTGGGTCGATGGGCATCGGGGCGGCGAGGGCACGCTCCGCGTCGCTCGCCGCCCGCTCGACGTCCTCGCCCAGCGCGATCCGCAGGAAGGCGAGCGTCGCGGTCGCGAAGCGCGTCTGCACGACCGACTCCTCGTCGGCGAAGTCGAGCAGGAGTCGGCGCTCGGCGTCGTCCCACGCCGGTGCGTCGGCCACGGCCGTCACCAGGAGACGCGTGGCCTTCCCGGCGAGGGCACGCAACAGGGCGATGATCTCGCTGGTCGTCCCTGACCGGGTCAGCGCAAGGATGAAGGGATACGCCCGTCCGTGGGGGAACTCGGACGCCGCAAAGGCGTCGGTGCGGCCCTGCCCGGCGTTCTCGCGCAGGGCGGCGTAGGCCTGGGCGACGTAGAGGGACGTCCCGCAGCCGACCACGGCCAGGTCGGCGCCGGCGGGCGGCAGGAACGCCACGCCTTCGGGCGTGGCGGCGAGCGCCGCGGCCCGGCGCCAGCAGGCCGGCTGTGAGGCGATCTCGGTGGACGTCTTGCTCACTTCTGCAGACACTAGTGCCATATCGCTCACAAAGCAACATTTCCGTGAGCACTCGTGCTAGGATGCGACGCATGCGCCAGGAGGAACGCCTCAGTCTCATCCTCGAGGAGCTTTCCGCCCGCGGTTCGGTGGGCGTCGCCGAGATCGCCGCGAAGCTCGGCTGCTCCACGGCGTCGGTGCGCCGCGACCTGCAGATGCTCGAACGGCAGCGCCTGCTCTCGCGCACGCACGGCGGAGCGATCGCCGGGAGCATGGTCTACGAGCTGCCGCTGCGCTACCGAGGCGGCAGGCACCGCGAAGAGAAACGGCGCATCGCCGAAGCGGCGGCGGCCCGCGTCGACGAGAGCGTCGTCACCGTCGGTCTCACCGGCGGCACGACGACCACGGAGGTGGCGCGCCGCCTCGTCGACCGTCAGGGCCTCACCGTCGTGACGAACGCGCTCAACATCGCCGCCGAGCTGGCGCTGCGGCCCAACCTCCGCCTCATGGTCACCGGCGGCACCGCGCGCAGCGAGTCCTACGAGCTGGTCGGGCCGCACGCCGAGGTCGTCCTCTCGGCCATGAACCTCGACATCGCCTTCGTCGGCGTGGACGGCATCACAGTGGGCGGCGGGCTCACGACGTACCACGACATCGAAGCGCACACCAACAAGGTGCTGATCCAGCGGGCGCGCCAGGTCATCGTGGTGGCCGACGGCTCCAAGGTCGGGCGCCTCGCCTTCGCCCGCATCTGCGAGCTCGCCGACATCGACGAGCTGATCACAGACGCCTCGGGCGCGGAGGACGAGCTGCAGCGCATCGCCGCGGCCGGCGTGACGGTCACGCGGGTCTAGCCGGCCGTGCGCGTCGTCGACAGCCACGTCCACATCTTCCCCGACCGCGTAGCAGCGGTCGCTCTGCCCCGCATGCAGGAGAAATCGGGCGTGACCCCTGCCTTCGACGCCACGCTCGCCGGCCTGCGCGAGGCGATGCGGCGCGGCGGCGTGGAGACGTCCGTAGTCCAGCCCGTCGCCACACGGCCCGACGCCGTGGCCGGCATCAACGACTGGGCGGCGTCCATCCAGGGCGACGGCGTCGTGTGCTTCGGCGCCATGCACCCCAAGCTGGACGAGCCGGCCGCGGAGCTGGCCCGCATGGCGGGCCTCGGCCTCCGCGGCCTCAAGCTGCACCCCGAGTTTCAGACGTTCCGGCCCGACGACGACGCCATGGCGCCCATCTACGAGGGCGCCGCCGCCAACGGCCTCGCCGTCTTCTTCCACGCCGGCGAGGACCTCGCCCTCCCGACCGTGCATTCCACCCCGGCTTCGTTCGTCAGGGTCCTGGACGCGTTCCCCAGCCTGACGGTGATCCTGGCGCACATGGGCGGCTGGCGACAGTGGGACGCTGTGCTCGAGGACCTCGCGGGAAGGGACGTCTATCTCGAGACCTCGTACACCCTGCCCTACATCGGACCGCGGCGGTTCGTGGAGCTGGTGAAGGCCCACGGCCCGTCGCGCGTGATCTTCGGCAGCGACGGGCCCTGGGCCGACGTCTCGACCGAGGTCGCCGCCGTGCAGGGTCTGCGCGAGCACGGGCTCGAGCAGGCCGAACTCGAGGCGATCATCGCGGGCAACGCGACCCGGCTGCTGGCGCTGTAGCGGCCGTCCGCCGGCCGTCGCGGCAACCCCCGCGCCGGCCTCCTTCCCATCCCGCACGGCCATCCCGGTGCCGTCCGTGGGATAACCTCTTGCGCGTGGACGGGATCCCACACGCCGAGGCGGCCCGATGAGCGGCGCGCTGCTGAGCCGGTACCGGCTAGGGACGCGCCTGCCCGCCTGCAGGGCCGTCGAGGCGTGGGAGGCCGTCGGCCCAGACGACCGCCGTGTCACGGTGACCGCCGTGCGCTGCGACGAATCCGCCGCCGCGCAAGCCGGCTTCGACGCCATCGCGCAGGTGCGCCACACCAGCCTGGCCGCTCTCGTGGAGTGGGGCTGGGCGGACGGTCGCTGCGTCGTGGTGAGCGATCGCCCCGCCGGGACGGACCTCGAGTCGATCGCCCCGCCGCCGTTCCCGGCCTCAGACGTGGCCGCCTGGGGAGCGCAGGCCGCCGAGGGCCTCGCCGCGCTCCACGAGCACGGCCTCGTCCACGGCGGCCTTTGCCCCGCCGTCCTCGTCCTGGACGAGGAGGGCGACGTCACCCTCACGGGCGCGGGCATCGCCGTCGCCGCCGGACCATCCGAACTCGGCGACGCCGACCCGCCCCAGAACGCCTTCTTCGTCTCACCCGAGGAGGTGCTGGCGCAGGCGCTCACCCGGGCGAGCGACGTCTATGCGCTCGCGGCGACGCTGTACCAGCTCGCGACCGGCAGGCCGCCGTTCGAGGGCCCGGATGCGCTCGCCGTCGCGCGCGGCCACGTCGCCGCGCCGCTGGTCCCGCCGCGGCAGGTCCGCCCCGACCTGCCGGCCGCCCTGGACCACATCCTGCGGCGCGCGCTCGACAAGGACCCCCGAGAACGTCCGTCCGCCGCCCTCCTCGCTCGCGACCTGCAGAGAGCGGCGCTCGGCGCACGCGTCGAAGCCCCGGTCGTACCAGAAGGGCCCGGCCCGCGGCCGCGGCGGCCGTGGTGGCCGTGGGTGCTCGGACTCGCGCTGATCATGCTGCTCGCCGGCGTCCTTTGGGGCGCGGGCGTCTTCGCCGGCGATGTGAGCGTGCCGGACGTGACCGGCCTGACCGAGAGCGAGGCCAGGGCCACACTCACGTCGGTCGGCCTTGTCCCCGGTGTCGTGACGCGCAGCACGACGGTCGACCCCGAGTCTGCCGCCGGCACCGTGCTCGACCAGACGCCCGCCCCCGGGACCAGCGTCCGCGAGGGCGGGTCAGTCGATCTCACGCTGACCGGCGGCGTCACCGTGCCCGACGTCGTCGGCATGACGGAGGGCCGGGCGCGAGAGGCGATCAGCGCCGCCGGCCTTGTCGTCAACGACGTGACGACCACCCTGTCGACCACCGTCGCGGCAGGGCTCGTGGTCGCCCAGTTCCCCGCGGCCGGCGTCACGGTAGCGTCGGGGGGGCCCGTCACGCTGAGAGTATCGGCCGGACCGCCGCCCACGGCCTCGCCCTCGTCCTCCCCGTCGGCGAGCCCCAGCCCGGAGCCCAGCATCACGCCGTGATCCGACCCGGGTCCGAGGCGAGCTTCGCTCTCTGACCTGTGCCGGCTACGGGCACCTTCACGCCCTGACGCGCGGCGACTCCGGCGCCTGGTCCCGTCGCGCCGGCCGGCTGCGCAAGCGCCAGGCGAAGCCCCCGAGGCGCGCCTGATCGAGGGGGTCGCCGTCGTTGTAGACGACGAGCAGCGGGAAGCCGCCGGCGCGGCGCAGTTCCGCCTCCGCCAGCAGCGCCGGTCCGCAGCCGCGCGGCGCCACGGTCACGACGCCGTCGATCGGACGGGTGCGCCAGGTCTGCAGCGCGCTCCCTACCGTGGGGATCGACTCGCCGAACGGATACGCGCCAAGCACGTCGCGGCCCAGCCTGTCGACCTCGCGGATGTCGTGCCAGAACACCCATGGGTGCAGGGGCTGGACCGCGTCCACGAGACGGCCGACGATGTAGCGCATCGCCTTGAGCGTGGCGCGGCTGCGCAGACCCTGCCGGCTCGCCGGCGACTCGTCCTGTACGCCACGCAGCACGAGCAGCTCGAAGAACTCGCCGAAGGGCTCGAAAAGGACACGCAAGCCGAGGTCGGCGAGCCGCCGCTGCAGGTCGTCGTTGCCCCACTCATCCACGCGCAGGTAGAGATCGCCGCAGAGGTAGACGTCGCGCAGCTCGTCGTGGCGGCCGGGGCGCAGCGGCAGCGCCGCGTACGCCCCGGCCGCCTCGCCCAGCAGCGCTTCCACCTCGGCCACCGTCCGGTAGGCCTCGGGGATGGCGGCCGCCGTCCGCCAATCCGGACGCGGCCGCAGCATCTCGGTCTCGAGAAGATCCGAGAACCGGGCATGGAGCTCGTCGGCGTCGCCGCGTGTCCGCTCCGTCGCCAGGTGGTAGAAGCGCAGCATGTTGAGGAGGTCGAGGGCGACCAGGGCCGCCCAGACCGGCGGCATCATCGCCAGGTTGCTGGTGACGAGGCTGAAGTCGGCGACCTCGATGCGATCGCCCAGGCCGAGGCGGTCGAGCGCAAGCTGCTCGGTCAGAGGAAAGGCGTTCGCCCGGCACGCTTGGAACCCGTTCCCCGCGCTCAGAAACAGGCCCTTGTCGCCGTTGAGGCCGGCGACGCGCGCGTCCAGGCCCTTGGCGAGCGTCCCCCAGATCAGCTGGTACGGAAGGCACTCCTTGCCCGAACAGGCCTCCTGGGCGATGTGCAGGGCCTCATCGTCCGGCGGCCCCACGTACTCGGCGTCCATGCCGCGGCCGCGCATCGCCGCGGCGATGTGGCGGCCGAGCTGCCCGCCCACGTGGCCGAAGAAGTACTTCTTGTAGCCCGAGGAATCGAGACTGTGGGGCAGCGGCTCGTCGAAGCGCGCCACGCGACGCGGCGACGGGATCGGCGCGGCAGGGCCTGCGGACACCGCGCCGCCGGCGTCCCCGCCGGGCCCGGCACCGACGCCCCCGGCTGCCGCATCGTGGCGCCCGGCCCGGTACTCACGCACCGCGTGGAGGAAGGCCTGGACCCGGGTGACGTAGCCGGCCTTGCCGCCGTGTCCGTCGCTCTCGAGCACGGTGTGCGGATAGCCCTCGAGCAGGTCGGCGAAGAGGTGCTCGACGAAGGAGTTCGGGCCGCAACCGTAGGCCCCCACGAGCACGGGGTAGACGTCCTCGCGAACGCCCGCCAGCGCCGTGCGCAACGCCCTGCCGGCGCTCGCCCAGTGGATGCGGCTGAGCGGCGGGATGTCGCCCGGCACCGGGAAGCAGTCCGCCGGCACGGCCACGGCGCCGTTCGCGGCCGCCAGCTCGGCGACGCCGCACGACAGCAGCGGCTCGTGCATCACATGCGTTTCCCCGGCGACCAGCAGGACGGGGGCGTCGTGCTGGCGCGCGAAGGCGAGGGCGCGACGGCCGATGGCGTGGAGGCCGCGCTCGAACGCCCGCTGGCGTTCGAGCGCGGCCTCGTACGCCTCGTCGATCGCGCGCCGGGCCGGAAGGGGCTTCCCGGCGAGACGGGCGAGCTGCCGCGCCACCGTCCGCACCTCGCCCCGGAAGCCCGGGTCGTCGTATCCACCGGGCACGCGGAAGAGCGCCGGCCGCAGCACGCGCGCCCGCGCGCCGTCGGCGGCGAGGGCGCGCTCGACCATGGCCGGCGCTCCCTGGGCCATCGGGCACGTGTAGCAGCCCGGACCGGCCTCCTCGTAGGGGACCGTGACGAAGGTCGGCGCGAGCACCACGTCGAGGCCGTCGGTCGGCACGCCGTGCAGCAGCTTGACCGGCGCGCACGCGCTGGGCGCCGCGCAGCGCCGGTCCCCCTCCGCCAGCGAGGCTGCGTCGGGACGCAGCACCCGGACCTCGGCGCCAAGCTGTGACAGGAAGGCGTGGAAGAACGGCAGCGTGTCGACGAGGTAGTGGACGAACGGCAGGCCGACCACGAGGCCGGCCAGCGGCGCGTCGGGGCCGGCCGGCCCGTCAAGCAGCCCCGCGAGCAGCTCCTCACGCTCGCGGAAGGGCTGCGGCGCGTCCTTCGGCAGCTTGCGCCCTGAGGCGCCGGCCTCGTCGTACTTCGGGCAGCTGCCGCCGCTGACCACCGTCGTCTCGTGGCCACCCACCACGACCTTGGCCGCCTCCACGCGGCACAGGTTCTGGCAGTGCGCGTCGTGGCAGCGGAACTCGCGTCGGCCGGTGACGGCGGCCTCGACGATGCGCCGCAGATCGAGGCCGTCAGGCTGCCGGTCACCGGCCGAACAGTCGCTCCTCACATCCCCGGTCTCGGCCTTCGCGCCGAGCACCTCACTCGCTTCACGCCGCAGCGCCTCCGCCGCGAGCAGGGCGATGCCGATCGCGCCCATCGCCCCCGGGTTCGGCGGCACCCACACCTCGCGTCCGGTCACCGCGGCCAGGGTCCGCGCAAGAGACTGGCTCGTCGCCGGCTTGCCCTGGAAGAAGATGCGCTCGCCGAAGCGCCGGTTGCCCATCACGCGGTGCCGGTAGTTGCGGATCACCGAGTACTGCAGACCGGCGAAGATGTCCTCGCGCGTGAAGCCCTCCGCCAGCGCCTCGGCGGCGACGTCGGCGACGAACACGGTGCAGGTCTGTCCCAGGTCGGGGGGCCGCGTGCCCTGCGCGGCCAGTTCGCCGAAGCGGGCGATGTCGTCGACGCCGTGGACGAGCGCCTGTTCCTCGAGGAAGCTGCCCGTTCCGGCGCTGCAGACGCGATTCATGTCGGACTCGAGGACGCGCCCGTCCTGGAGGTTGATGAACTTGGCGTCCTGACCGCCGATCTCGACGATCGAGAGGCTGCGGCCGCCGTCCGGGTCGAGCCGGCGGGCGGCCACGGCGTGCGCGACGATCTCGTTCTCGACCGTGAGGCGCGCCGCGAGCGTCGGGAAGGCGGCACGTACGACGGTCGCGGCGGCGTCGCGGCCCGAGCCGGTCAGGCCGACCGCCACGACCGGTTCGGCGGTCATCTCGGCGACCTGCGCGACCAGCGCCTGCGCCGCCTCCACGGGATTGCCGTCGGTGCGGCGGTAGACATCGGCGACCACGGCTCCGCTCTCGAGGCCGACGAGCGCGGCCTTGGAGCCCGTCGAGCCGAGGTCGAGGCCAAGCACGACGGGCTCACCCGGCCGCGCCGCGGCAGGGGCCTCGAGCCCCACAGCCGCGTCGTCAAGCCGCACCACCGAGCCCGGCGCGTCAAGCCGCACCACCGAGCCCGGCCCGTCGGCCGCCGCCGCCAGGGCGCGTACGCGCCGCGGCGGCGGCGAGACGAGTCTCTCGGGGTCGTCCGGCCAGCTCGCGCCCGCCGCGCGTTCCGCGTCGCCGGCCGGGGCGCGCCCGGCGGCCTCGGCCAGCGCGCCGAGCGCCTCGAAGACCGCCGCCTCGGCTGGCACGGTGACGGGCACGCCGGCGAGCTCCTCGAAGGCCCGCGCCACGGGCCGCAGCAGGGCCCCGTTGCCGATCAGCACCACGGGGCCGTCGACGCGCAGCTTGTCGTACAGCCCGTGGACGTTGCGCGCCACGCTCTCGAACAGCCCGCGGAACAGCCTGCCGTGGTCCTCACCCTGGTTGGCGTAGTGGGTGAGCTCGCTCTTCGCGAACACGGCACAGCGGCTCGTCACGACGAGGCCGTCAGGGCTGGCCTCGGCCAGCCGGACGGCCTCCTCCAGATCGCGCCCCAGACGGCCGCACAGGCCCTCCACGGTCTCGCCGGTCCCGGCCGAGCAGCGCTCGTTCGTCTCGAACGACAGCAGGCCGGCAGCGTCACGGGTCAGCACCGAGTAGCCGCTGCCGCCGATGCGGACGATGGTGAAGGGCGTCTCGTCCCCAAGCAGCGCGCTGGCCGCACGCTCCTGGGCGACCTCTTCGGGCAGGCCGCTGCGCACGGGGGGAGCCAGCCGCTCGCCGTAGGCCCCGGTGCTGACGACCGCAGCGACGTGGGGCGCGCCGATCTCGCGGTACAGGTCGAGGAAGGGACGCAGCGGCTCCCCGAGATGACGCTCGCTGCTCGTCTGCGGCGTCGCGAGCGTCCCGTCGGGCAGCACTTCCGCCCAGGCCAGGCAGGTCGTGACCTTGCCGAAGTCGGCGCCGACGGCGAACGATGGACGGGGACCCCGGGGTGCGCTCATGCCCCAAGCATACGACAGGCGTTCCGGCGTCAGCGCAGCACCGGGCGTCGAGGACTGTCGCTCAGGCCGACGGGTCCGGGGCACGGGGCCCCGTGACCGCCGGCACGGAACAAGACGGTCCCCGCCGTCGAGCAGCCGCGGCGAGGCACCGCCGTCGCACAACGCCCGGCGTGCTTACGCGGCGATGTCGCGGCGCGCCGCGTAAGCCGCGACCTCGGCGAGACGGAGCCGCTTCTCCTCCTCGTCGAGGAGGCTCGCCTCGAACGAGTTCACGGCGAGCCGCACGAGGTCGCGCCGCGTCAGTCCCTGGGCCTCGCGGATCGCCTGCCAGTTCTCGGCGATGTAGCCGCCGAAGTACGCCGGATCGTCCGAGTTGACGGTCACGAGCAGCCCTGCGCGCAACAGCTTCTTGAGCGGGTGCTCCTCGAGGCTGGGCACGACGCCCAGGCGGAGGTTCGACAGCGGGCACATCGTCAGCGGGATGCGCTCTGCCTTGAGGCGCTCGAGCAGCGCCGGGTCGTCGGCCGCGTGGACCCCATGGTCCACGCGGCTCACCAGGAGCTCGTCGAGCGCCTCTCGCACGTACGCCGCCGGCCCTTCCTCGCCGGCGTGGGCGACCACCGCAAGCCCTTCGTCCCGTGCCCGCTCGAACACGCCGGCGAACACACCCGGCCGGTACCCGGCCTCCGCCGAGTCCAGCCCCACTCCGGCGATCCAGTCCTTGAACCGGAGCGCCTCAGCGAGGACGGCGGCGGCCTCGTCCGGCCCGCGGTCCCTGAGGAAGCACATGATCAACCGGCTGGTCATCCCGAAACGCTCCTCAGCCTCCACGAGCGCCGCCCCGATGCCTTCGACCGCGGCCTCGAGCGACACCCCCCGGGTCAGGTGGCTCTGGGGATCGAAGAACATCTCGGCGTGCCGCACGCCATCCCCCTGCACGCGCTCGAGGTAAGCAAGCGCCAGCCGACGGAAGTCTTCCTCGTCGCGCAGCACCGTCACGCCCTCGTAGTAGACCCTCAGGAAGGAGGGCAGATCCGTGAACCGGCGTGCCGCGCGCACGTCCGCCGCCGTGCGATACGGGAGGCGCAGCCGATGTCGTGCCGCCAGCTCGAGCAGCAGCTCCGGTTCGAGCGTGCCCTCGAGATGGAGGTGCAGCTCGGCCTTGGGTATCCCGCGAGTGAGTCCTTCCATGGTCTCCCCTGTCTACCCACCGGCGGCCCGCTCCCGACATACCGCAGATGACGTAACGGCAGCGCGATTCAGATCGTTCCCGTCTGGGCATTGACTGAACGTTCAGTGTTTCCTAGGATGTGCGCGACCATCCAAGGACCCAGGAGGATCCCTGATGCACCTGACGGCCATCGAGTGCGGACAGCTCGCGACGCTCGACCGTGAGCGCCTCGAGGAGCTGCTCGTGCGCGAACGCAAGCAGTACGCCGCCGACCACCCCCACTCGCTCGAGCTCTTCGGACAGGCCCGCGAGACACTCCTCGCCGGCGTACCGATGAGCTGGATGGCGATCTGGTCCGGCGGCTTCCCCATCTACTTCGAGAAGGCCCACGGCAACCGCGTCACCGACGTCGACGGACACACCTACGTCGACTTCTGCCTCGGCGACACCGGCGCGATGACCGGTCACTCGCCCGACATCGTGATGGAAGCGGTCCGACAGCGCATCAGCGAGGACGGCGGCATCACCACGATGCTTCCGACCGCGGATGCCGCCCCCGTGGGCGCGGACCTGCAGCGCCGCTTCGGCCTGCCCTTCTGGCAATTCACGCTGTCGGCCACCGACGCCAACCGCTTCGTGCTGCGCATGGCGCGCCAGGTCACGAAGCGGCCGTACGTCCTCGTCTTCTCGCACTGCTACCACGGCTCGGTGGACGAGACCGTGATCGTCGTCGGTCCCGACGGGCAGCCGCAGTCGAAGCCCGGCAACGTGGGCCCGCAGATCGACCCGACGCTCACCACCAAGGTGGTGGAGTTCAACGACGCCGCGGCCCTGCGCGAGGCGCTCGCGCCTCGCGACGTGGCCGCCGTCCTCATGGAACCGGCCATGACCAACATCGGCATCGTGCCTCCCGAGCCCGGCTTCCTCGAGACGGTGCGCGAGCTCTGCGACGAGACCGGGACACTACTCGTCAACGACGAGACGCACACGTTCAGCGCGAGCTACGGCGGCTGCACCCGCGCCTGGGGGCTGCGCCCCGACATCGTGACCATCGGGAAGGCGCTCGGCTCTGGCATCCCGATCGGCGCCTACGGCGTCTCTGCGGACTTCGCCGAGCGCATCCTCGCGGACGCCGACGCCGACCTCGTCGACCAGGGCGGCGTCGGCGGCACGCTCGCCGGCAACGCGCTCTCGCTGGCGGCCGCGCGGGCGACCCTCGAGCACGTCCTGACCGAGGAGAACTTTGCCCGAATGATCGACCTGGCGACGCGCTACACCGAGGGCGTGCGCGAGGTGCTGGCGAGCCGCTGCGTCCCCTGGACGATCGTCCAGATCGGGGCCCGCGCCGAGTACCGCTTCACGCCCGAGGTGCCGCGCAACGGGGGCGAGTCCGCGGCGGCGCACGACGCCGAGCTCGACGAGTACATGCACCTCTTCACGATCAACCGCGGCATCCTGATGACGCCGTTCCACAACATGGCGCTGATGTCGCCGGCCACAAGCCAAGGCGACATCGACCGCCACACCGAGGTCTTCGCACAGGCGATCGACGAGCTGTTCGGAGCCCGATGAAGCGCAGGCCCGCGCCGGTCGAGCGGCCACGGCGGCGTGGTCCATCCCAGCCCCCCACACCCGCGGCGGCCCCAGCCGCCGCGGGCCCGACGGTCGACGGCAAGCAGACCGTCGTGGGCACGCCGGCCCGGGATCCGTCCCCCCGACCCGGGCCATGAGAAAGGGGCGGCGGATGTCACTCCCCGACATCCGCCGCCCCTCACCTCGAAGGGCTGCGCCCCCGCTGGCTGTGCCCCGCTAGTCCTTGGTCTCGAACTCCATCGGCTTGTTCTCGCAGACGTAGCGTCGAGTAGCGGCACAGGGCGCTGGGCGGCAGCAGATCGTACTCCGGGCCCTTGCGCGCCGCCGCAGAACCGACTCCGGGCGCCGTCAGCCGGTAGTAGTCGTAGAGCATGCCCTCGCGGTGCACGCGCGTAGGGCCGGTCGCCCATGACGTTCGGGGCGCCCGGTGAGCTTCTCCATGTCGTAGTGAACCTCGAGGCCGCGGTCGCTCACGACGACGTCGGTCACCGGGATCACGCTGAGGAACCCCTTGAAGAGACCGGTCTCGACCAGCAGCCAGTGCGGCTTGCCGTCGTCGTCGACGTACAGATCGGTGATTGCCCGATGTCGCGGCCCGCCTCGTCGATGATGTGGCGGTCTACGAGCTCCTCGGCGCTCAGCTTGATGCTCATCGTTCCCCTCCAGGTGGCACCCGAGAGGCTCGGGCGGTAGCAGAAGCGGCAACTGGATGCTTCCTACCCCCGGCTCTCCCCGTTCGAACTCATACGGACGCTGCGTAGGAAGAAGCACGCGGGTGCGCGGCGAGGACGGCCAGCGCCGCGGCCGCAGGCGAGGCGGGGCCGACGGGAGAGGGCGTGCGGCAGGTGGTGGCCGCTACACAGGTAGTGGCCGTCTAAGCCCGGCCGTCGTAGCCGAGCATCGCCAGCACGCGGCGCTTGAGTACATCGCCCATCTCAGCCTTTGCGTCCTCGTCGGCGCCGCCGCCGATCAGGAAGGCGTAGCCCTCCTCCATGGCCTTCACCGTCATGGCCAGCTCGTGGGCGTCGTCCCTGGGCAGGTAGCCCGCCTCCATGCACTCACGGATGGCCGTTTCGACCAGCTCCAGCGAGGTCTCGTAGAGGGTGGCGTAGGCGTGCCGCACCTGCGGATGGGTGAGACTCAAGTAGAAGCACGCGTAGAAGGCGCGGTCGTCGAGCAGCCGGTGGTACAGCGGGCTGAAGAACTCGTCCACGATCGCCTAGCAGCCGCGCGCGCGGGTCGGCGATCGCCGCCAGCTTGTCGCCGTAGGTCTCGTGGAAGACCTCGAGCAGGTAGTCGACCAGCTCGATGGTCATCTGCTCCTTGGTCCCGAAGTAGTGGATGAGAAGGCTGGGCGGCACCTCGAGGCGCTTGCGCGATCTTGGCGATCGACGCGCCCTGCAGGCCTTCCTCGACGAGCGTCTCGTAGTAGGCCGCGAGCATCTCGCGGCGCCGAAGCTGCGACCGCTCCGCGCGTCCCATGCTGCCCCCTCGTGCGGCGTACCCGGCGCGCCTCAGTAGGCCGGTTCCGCCGCAGCTTGACTGAACGTTCAACGGCAACCGCACTCTAGACCCTGGCCTGGCCGTCGTCCAGCGCCTCAAGGTGCGGTTACATCTCCGCCCTGACGGGCAACAGTCAGGTTCCGAGGGCCTAGACCCTCATATCATCACCGTTCTACTCCACGTCTTCTGACAGGGAGGCTGCCATGTACGACACAGGACCCGGCGAGGTACGCCGTATCGGCTCCACGGAGCAGACCGACCCAGTCACTATGGGTCGCGTCTCCGTCCAAGGGAGCAAGATCAGTTGGGGCGCCATCGCGGCCGGCACGGTCGTCGCGCTCGCCGTGGCGCTGGGCCTCGACCTGCTGGCCGCGTGGGCCGGCTTCGGGCTTCACGACATCACGAGCATCGCGAACCTCAGCGACCGCGCCACCGAAGCCGGCATCTGGATCACGATCAGCTCCGTGATCGCCATCTTCGTCGGCGGCCTCATCGCCGCGATGCTCGCGGGCTCGTATACGAGCATCAACGGCCTCTATCACGGCCTCGTCGTGTGGGGCCTGACCGTGGTCAGCTCGATCGGCCTGACACTGTTCGGCGTGAGCGGTGTGCTCGGCTTCGGCTTCAGCGCGCGCAGCCTGCTGAACGCCGTGCCAGGCGTCGACCAGGCCGGCTCCTTGAGCCTGGCGAATTCGGTCAGCTCCACCTACGCAGGCTGGTTCCTGCTCGCCTTCGTGGTGAGCTTCGTCGCCGGCGTCGCGGGCGGCTGGATCGGCTCCATGGCCACGAGCCGGCGTGAGACGGTCGCAAGTCGGACCTACGAGAGCACCGAGGAGCGGCGCGCCGCGTAAGAGGGCGCGTCGTCAGGCGCACGCGGCGCGCCCGCTGCGGGCGCGTCGCAAGGCTGCCTTCGTAACAGGGGCAGTCGTGAGGAAGGGGGCGGCGCCCGGCGGGCGCCGCCCCCTTCGTCTGTCCCTCAGGCGCGCTCGGCGTTGCCGTCGACGAGCACCGCCTGGCCCGAGACCTTCGCGCCGGCGTCGGAGCACAGGAAGAGCATCATGTCGGCGACGTCGTCGGCGGTCACCATGGTGCGCAGCGACACGGCCTCGACGCGCTCGGCGACGACCTCGTCGTAGGTCATGCCGCGGTTCTCGGCCTCCATCGTGATCACGCGGCGGATGCGGTCGCCCTCGACGTCGCCGGGGCACATCGCGTTGACGCGGATCTTGTGCGGGCCGAGCTCCATGGCGAGCGTCTTCATCAGGCCGATGATGCCCCACTTCGTGGCCACGTACGGGGCGCGGAACGGCAGGCCCATGGTGCCGGCGTTGGACGACATCAGGATGATGGACGCCGCCGCCGGCCGCCTTGATCGCGGGGACGGCGCGGCGGACGCAGAGGAACGCGCCGGTCAGGTTCACGTCGACGCAGCGCCTGAAGCCGTCGACGTCCATCTCCTCGACGGGCGCCGCCGGGCCGGCGATGCCGGCGTTGTTGACGAGGATGTCGAGGCCGCCGAGAAAGGCGAGGGCCTCGTCGAAGAGGCGCTCGACGTCGGCGGGCGCGGCGACGTCGGCGACGGTCGCGCCGATGCCGGGGTCCGCCGCCTGGAAGGCGGCGACGGCATCGGCGTCCACGTCGCAGACGAAGACCTTCGCGCCCGCCGCCGCGAAGCGCCGCGCGACCTGGGCCCCGATGCCGCTCGCGGCGGCCGTCACGATGACCCGCTTGCCCTCGATGCCGTCGTACTGCATGCCTCTCCCCCGCGTCCGTCCGTCGCGGCGCGCCGTCGACTACTGCCGCGCGCGTCGCGGATATAGTCTGCTCACCGTGAGCGACGAAAGGTCAAGACGCCGCGCGCAGTCGCGCATCGACGCCGCCCTCGATCAGGCGTGGGCGGCGGTCGACGACGACGAGCTCGACGACGCCGCGCAGATCCTCGAACAGCTCCGCGACACCGACCCCGACGACCCCGGCGTCCTCGACCTCGAGGTCGAGCTGCTGCTGGCCGCCGACGACCCGGACGGCGCGCTCGAGGCCTGCCAGCGCTGGAACGAGGTCGACCCCGACGACCCGGCGCCGGTCATCGCCGCCGCCGAGATCTACCTCGAGGACTTCGACGAGCCCAAGCGCGCGGTCAAGATCCTCAAGGACGTGCTCGGGCGCGGCGGCCTCGCGATCGAGGAGGAGGCCGACGCGCGCTGGCTGCTCGGCGCCGCGCTCGACGAGCGCCGCGACCACAAGGGCGCGGCGCGCGAGTGGCTCGCCGTGCTGCGTCTCGACGCGGCCGCCGAGCCCGACGCGCCGCGCATGTCGCACAAGCGCTTCGAGAAGGTCGCCGAGAAGGCGCTCGGCGAGCTGCCCGACGAAGTGCTCGAATGGCTCGCCAACGTCCCCATCCTCGTCGACGACCGGCCGTCCGAGGCCATGGTCCTCGACGGCATCGACCCGCGCATCCTCGGCCTGTTCTCCGGCGTGCGCCGTCCCCGACCAGAGCGTCCTCGGCGGGGCGCCCGCAGACGGCGTCATCCACCTCTTCCAGCGCAACCTCGAGCGCGACGCGCGCGACGAGGAGGACCTCGCCGACGAGATCCGCATCACCGTCCTGCACGAGACGGCGCACTACTTCGGGTACGACGAGGACGACCTGGAGCGGCTGGGGCTCGACTAGTGCCGAGCGCAGTCAGGGCGGATGCCGGGGATGGGCCAGTAGACGGCCATCGCCCGGCCGATGATCGCCTCGCGCGCGACCGGTCCCCAGAACCGGCTGTCGAAGCTGTCGGTGCGGTTGTCGCCGAGCACGTAGTAGAAGCCGTCGGGCACCGTGTAGGGCGTCTGCAGCGACCAGGGTGCGTCCGGGACCGCCCGGACCCGGCTGGGTCGGTCTCCGGGGCGCCGCCCACTGCGGCGGACGTAGCCCTCGTCGGCGGGGACGCCGTTCACCAGCAGGTGCCCGTCCTCGATCGAGAGCACGTCGCCCGGCAGCCCGACGACGCGCTTGAGCAGGACCTGGTTGTCGACCGCGGCGCCGCCGCGGAACACGACGATGTCGCCGCGTTCGATGTCGCGGTGGCCGTACAGCACGCGGTCGATGAGCACGCGGTCGCCGGCGCGCACCGTGTTCGCCATCGACGGCGTCGGCACCCGGTACGGCTTGACGACGTAGGCCTGCACGACGAGCGCGATGACGATCGCGACGACGACCGTCACGCGCGTACTCGATCAGGGTGCGCGAGCGCGGCTGCGCGGCTGCGTCGCCTGCTCCGTCGCGGCTTCGTTCAGCATGGGCGCGGGTATCACGGCTCGCCGCTCCGAGCGTGCGGGACCACAGTGTCCATCGGGCAGTCGCGAGCGAGTCGCGGCCTCAATCTTCGGGGCCTGCCTCGCGGCGGCCCCGCATCCGCGGCTCGTGAGACCGTGCTGCACGGCACCCGACACACGTCTGAGGAGGTCGCCATGCTCATCACCACCGGGCCGACCGTCGAGGGCAAGCCGCATCACCGCCTACCACGGCATCGTCAGCGGCGACGCGATCCTGGGCGCCAACGTCTTCAAGGACGTGTTCGCCGGCATCCGCGACATCGTCGGCGGACGCTCGGCCGCCTACGAGAAGGAGCTTCAAGCAAGGCCAAGGAGATCGCCCTGCAGGAGATGACGAGGCCGCAGCGGCGCTCGGGCGCCAACGCCGATCATCGCCGTCGACCTCGACTACGAGACGGTGGGCAGAGCGGCAGCATGCTCATGGTGAGCGTCAGCGGGACGGCCGTCACGATCGAGTAGGAAGCCGGCGGGCCGATAGATGTCGGCGATGGACACCCGCCCTGACCGCCCGCCCGTTCCGCCTCGAGGCGGTCCTGTTCGACTTCGACGGCACGCTGACGCGGCCCGACGGCGCTCGACTTCGCCGCCATCAAGCGCGAGGTCGGCTGCCCGCCCGACGCGCTACGTGCTCGAGTTCATCGAGGCGCTGCCGCCGGGCGAGCGGCGCGAGCGGCGTTCGGCGGCGCTGGAGCGCTTCGAGCTGGAGGGGGCGGCCCAGGCGCGGCCCAACGCCGGGGCCGAGGAGGCCGTGCGGCAGCGTGCGCCGGCACGGCCTCAAGGTCGGCGTCATCACGCGCAACGGCCGCCCGGCGATCGACCGCGCCCTGGAGCGACTTCGACGCCCTCGACGCCGCCGACTTCGACGTCATCGTCACGCGCGACGACCCGTACCCGCCCAAGCCGGCGCCCGACGGCGTGCTCGGCGCGGCGGCAGCGATGGGCGTCGACCCGGCGCGCGTCCTCGTCGTCGGCGACTTCATCCTCGACGCGCTCGCCGGGCGCGCGGCCGGCGCCGTCACCGCGTTCCTCACCAACGGCGAGCGCGACGCCGGACGCGGGCCGGCCGAGGCCCGAGGGCCGGCCGGTCGCCGCCGACGTCGGGCCGACCTCGGAGCCGGCGCTGCCCCGACGAGGCGCCTGCGACTTCGTCATCGACTCGCTGCGACGAGCTCGACGACGTCGTCCGCCTCGGCCTGCCGCTGCCGCAGGGCAAGCTGCCCGTCGACCTGCTCGCCGGCTACCTCGGCGACCTCGACGCCGACCGACCCGGCCGTGCTGCGTCGGCGCCGCGCCTCGGCGAGGACGTCGCCGCCCTCGACGTCGCCGGCGACGAGGTCCTCGTCGCGCACGGCGACCCGATCACGCTGACGAGCTCGCGACCTCGGCCGCTACGCCGTCACCGTCAACGCCAACGACATCGCCACCTCGGGCGCCGAGCCCCGCTGGCTGCTCACGACCGTCCTGCTGCCCGCCGGGCACGACCGGCTCCGAGGCGCTGCGCCTGCTCGGCGACATCGCCGGCGGCGTGCCGCGAGCAGGGCATCGCCGTCGATCGGCGGCCACACCGAGATCACCGCCGCCGTCACGCAGCCCGTCGTCTCGGGCACGATGCTCGGCGTGCTGCGCCGCGCCGACCTGCGCGACAAGCGCGGCGCGCGCGAGGGCGACCGCATCCTGCTGACGAAGGCGGTCGCCGTCGAAGGCACGGCGCTGCTCGCGACGGAGCTCGGCGAGCGCCTGCTCGCGCTCGGCATGAGCGAGCCGGAGCTCGCCCGCTGCCGCGCCTTCGCCGAGCGTCTGAGCGTCGTGCCCGAGGCGCGCATCGCCGCGGGCTTCGCCGGCGTGCGCGCCATGCACGACGTCACCGAGGGCGGCCTGGCGACGGCCGCTCGTCGAGCTCGGCGTCGCCTGCGGGCCGCCAGGTCGCCGTCGATCGCGACGCCGTCCCCGTCTACGCCGAGACCGCGCGCCTCTGCGACCTGCTCGACGCCGACCCGCTCGGCCTGATCGGCTCGGGCAGCCTGCTGATCTGCTGCGCGCCGGCAAGAGGCCGCCGCCCTGCGTCGACGCCCTGCGCGTACGCCGGCATCGCGGCCGCCGACATCGGCGCGGTCGGGCGGCCCGGCGCGGGCGTGACCGCCCGCGCGGACGGCCGCCCGGTCGCCTGGCCGGCCTTCGCCGTCGACGAGGCGGCGCGCCTGCTCGGCCGGAGCTGCGCCGGCGCCGGCTCGGACGACGGCGGCACGACTGCTCGGCGAGAATCGCCGACTCGGCCGCCGGCGCCGGCGACGCCGAGCGCGTAGCAGCGCCGTCAGCTGCCAGTCGATGTTGAGCTCGTCGCAGGCCGCGCCGACGGCCTCGCGCAGCTTCGCGACGCGGTGTCTCGGCCGGCACCGCCACGACGAGCTCCATCTCGAAGAGCGGCGTCCCCGTGATCGGCGCCTGGTGCAGCGTCGTCTCGGCGCTCTCGATGTTGACGCCGAGCTCGCGCAGGACGTGGGCGACCGACTGCACGAGGCCCGGGTGGTCCATCGCCGACGTCGTCAGCCGGTAAGGGATCGCCGGCCCGGCGCGGAGCCGCGCCGGCGCTCATGTCGGCCGGCCACGAGGTCGGCGTGGATCGCGCTCGCCTGTCCTGCAAGCGCCGCGAGATCGTCCCGTCAGCCGGTCGATCGCGTCCTCGTCCCCGGAGACGAGCAGCATCATGGCGAACTGCCCGTGCAGGTTCACCATGCGGCTGTCCTCGAGGTTGCCGCCGCGCTCGAGCACGTAGGCCGAGACCTCGTCGACGAGGCCGGGCCGGTCGGCGCCGATGGCGGTGAGGACGGCGTGGTGGTCCATGAACGCTCCGTCAGCCGCGACGTCGGCGGAGGCCTAGGCGAGGCCGTTGGCGACGAAGACAGCGGGTGGGCCGGCGGGCGACGGCAAACCCGACCGGCAGCATCGGTTTCTACCGGCTGGCGCCACGGGGCAAACTGGCGTGCATACAGGACTAGGCTCCTCCTGTTCCTTGCGGACGGACCGCAACGTCACCGAGGGGTCTCACGTCATGACAGTCACGGCTCTCCTCCTCGGCGCTGGCGCGAGCCGCCGCCCGGCACCCGTGGCGCACGCTCGGCCTCTGGGGCCGTCGCGCTCGTCGCCGCCGTCGCCATCATCGTCACCGTCCTGCTCCGGGCGCGCTCACCGCGCAGTACAGCTTCCTCGGCGACCCGGACTCGCAGGTCGGCCGCGACCTGCTCGCCGAGCGCATGGACATGCCGATCAAGGCCAACGAGGTCGTGATCGTGCGCTCGCAGACGCACGACCGCCGAGCGACCCGGCGTTCAAGGCCTTCGTCCTCGACCTGCAGGCCGACATCGCCGCGCTCGGCCCCGGCGTGGTCGACGGCGTCGCGCAGCGCCTGGCAGGGCGGCGACGAGACGCTGATCGCCGCCGACGGGCGCACGACGATCCTGCCGGTCGTCATGGCCGGCGACGTGACTCACCGCCGAGAAGAACATCGACAAGGTGCACGCCGTCGTGCACGAGGCGAACGGCCGCGACGGCTTCGAGACGCTCGTCACCGGCACGGCCAGCATCTCCAGCGACTTCAGCCAGACGGCCGAGCACGACCTGCGCCAGGGCGAGGGCATCGGCGTGCCGATCGCGCTCATCATCCTGCTGCTCGTCTTCGGCACGCTCGTCGCGGCCTCCCTGCCGATCTTCCTCAGCCTCATCGCCATCACGTTCGCGATCGCGCTGACCGCGGTCCTCGGCGCAGGGCTTCGACGTCTCGGTCTTCGCCGTCAACGTGATCAGCATGATGGGGCTGGCGACGGGCATCGACTACTCGCTGTTCATCGTCTCGCGCTACCGCGAGGAACGGCTCAGCCGGGCGGGACAAGGTGGACGCCCTCACGGTGACCGGCGGCACGGCGAGCCAGGGCCGTCTTCTTCAGCGGCGATGACGGTGGTGCTCGCGCTGCTCGGCATGCTCATCGTGCCGACCAACATCTTCGCGAGCCTGGCGATCGGCGCGATCCTCGTCGTGACGATGGCGGTCGTCGCGGCGCTGACGCTGCTGCCGGCGGTCCTCAGCCTGCTCGGCGACAAGCATCGACCGCCTGCGCGTGCCGTACCTGGGCCGGCGCCTGCTCGACGCGCGTGCCGACGGCCGCGTCAACCCGCTGGCACGCCTCTCGCGGCGCGCCATGCGCCGGCCGGCGATCGCCCTGGCGATCGGGGCCGGCGTCCTGCTGCTCGCCGCCGCGCCGCGCTCTGGCATGAAGCACCGGTGTGTCGGGTGTCGAGACGCTGCCCGACGACTTCGAGTCGAAGCAGGGCTTCGTCGTGCTCGACGAGCAGTTCTCGGCCGGCGCCGTCAGCCCCGGTGCAGATCGTCGTCGACGGCGCTGTCGGCGCCGCGCCCGTCAAGGACGCGATGCAGCGGCCGCAGACGGCGCTGGCCGAGGACAAGACCTTCGGACCGACCCCAGGTCGCGACGGACACGGCCGGCGACCTCACGCTCGTCAGCGTCCCGGTCGACGCAGCCTCCACGCGACCTCGCCCTCGACACAGGTCCGCGACCTGCGCGCCGACCTCATCCCGCCCGCCTTCGCCGGCAGCGGCGCAAGCGTCTACGTGACCGGCGACACGGCGGGCAACGTCGACTACATCGACATCGTCGACTGCACTTCCCGTTCGTGATCGCGCCTCGTGCTGGCGCTCGAGCTTCGTCCTGCTGATGATCGCCTTCCGGTCGGTGGTGATCCCGGCAACGGCGATCGTCATGAACCTGCTGAGCGTGGGCGCGGCCTACGGCCTCGTGACGCTGGTCTCGCAGAAAGGCTGGGGCGCCGGCCTGCTCGGCTTCCAGCAGGTGGACGTCATCGAGCAGTGGGTGCCGCTCTTCCTCTTCTCGCATGCTCTTCGGCCTCTCGATGGACTACCAGGTCTTCCTGCTGAGCCGCATCAAGGAGGACTACGACTGCGGACGGGCGACACGACGGCGGCGGTCGCCTCCGGCATCGGCTCGACCGCCGGCATCATCACCGGAGCCGCCCTGATCATGGTCGCCGTGTTCGCCGGCTTCGCCAGCGGCGACCTCGTGATGTTCCAGCAGATGGGCTTCGGCCTGGCCGTCGCCGTGCTGCTCGACGCGACCATCGTGCGCATCCTGATCGTGCCGTCGGCGATGAAGCCTGCTCGGGCAAGCTGGAACTGGTACCTGCCGCACTGGCTCGAGTGGCTGCCGCAGTTGAGCGTGGAAGGCGCGCCGGCGCCGGCGGGGCCGCCGCAGGGCGGGCCCGAGGGGCCCGGCCGCGGCGGCCGGCCCGGCTGGGGCGCGCCGGAGACGCCCGTCGCCGCGTCGACACCGCGCAGCCCTGGGGCCGCCCCGCCCGGCTTCACGCCCGGCGTCCAGACGGCCTTCGCGCGTGCGGACCACCCAGAGGACGAGACTGGGGCGGGTGAGATACCGGCGGAGTCGGACGAGCACGCCGCGTAAAGCCGGGACGTACGGCCCGCCAGGATTCGGCGCCGGGCGGTCCGGCGCTCGAGGCTAGCGCAAGGCGCTCCGCAGCGGGCGGCGTCTCGGAACGTCCAGCCACGGGCGCAGGCGCTCGAAGGCGGCGCCCGCGCGGAACACGGTCACGTCGTCGTACGGCCGGCCCACGATCTGCAGGCCGGTCGGCACGCCGTTGTCCGAGAAACCCGACGGCACGTTGAGCACGGGGCAGCGGCTGGCGATGTTGAAGAGCGGCGTGAGGAAGGTGAAGAAGTGGTCCTCCAGCTCGACGCCGCCCACGACGGGGCCGCGGCCTACGTAGTCGTCACCGGCCACAAGGCCCCTGCTCGTCACGGTGGGAAGCAGGAGCAGCTCGTGATCGGTCAGGACGGCGGCGATCGCGTCCAGGATGCGGTCTTCCAGCTCGAGTCCATGACTGAAGCCGTGCCGCTCCAGGGCGGCGGTGGCGGCCTCCGCGAGGCTGATGGCGTACGGGGTGAGCAGCTCGCGGTGGGCCGCGACCTCCTTGCCGATATCGGCACCGAAGATGGCGCCGAAGTGGATGTAGGAGGCGAGGTAGACATCATGGCAGGCAATGGGCAGCGCCACTTCTTCGACGAGCGCGCCCGCCTCCCGGAAGGCCTCCCCGGCGGCCCGAGTAGCGGCGGCCACCTCCGGGTCGATCGGGTAGTCGCCGGGGGCCACGACGAGCGCCGCCTTCATACCCTCGATCCCCTCTGACCTCTCGGGGATCTCGAGCTTCGGGGAAATGCAGGACAGGTCGCGCGGGTCAGGGCCCGCGATCACGTTCTGCAGAAGGGCACAGTCGGCCACGGTCCGAGCCATCGGCCCTTCGTGGCAGTACTGGTCACGATTGTACGGCGGGTCTTCCGGCACGCGGCCGAAGGGCGGCTTGAAGCCGACCACGCCGTCGAAGGAGGCCGGGAGCCGGATGGACCCGCCGATGTCGGACCCGCTCGCCAGGGTGGCCGTGCCGCTGGCCAGCGCGGCGCCGGACCCGCCCGATGAACCGCCCGCGCCGAACTCCGGGTTCCACGGATTTCGGGTGACGCCCCAGAGGCGTGAATGGGTGAACCCCGCACAGGAGAACTCGGGCGTCGCCGTGCGGGCGTGCACGATCGCGCCCGCCTCGATGATCCGCTCGCCGACCACCGCGGTCATCGTGGCGACTTCGTCCTTGTGAGCCAGCGAGCCGGACGACCAGGGCTGTCCGGCGAGCGGCATCTCGGCCTTGATGCCGACCGGGATGCCGGTGAGAGCCCGAGGCGGGTCGCCGCGGCCCATGTACGCGTCCTCGGCCGCGCGAGCCGCCTCGAGGGCCTCCTCGAAGTACTTGATGCACAGCGCGTTGACGGTCGGCTCCACCGCCTCGGCGCGAGCGATGACCGCCTCCATGAGCTCGACGGGCGAGAGCTTCCTCTCCCTGAAGAGGCGCAGGGCCTCGGTCGCCGGCAGGTAGCACAGGTCGTCGGTACCCACGGTCATCCCCTCCTCGGTCGGCCGGTCGCCGGACCGTATCGCCACGTCGGCCTCACAGCACCTCGTAGAAGCGGATGCACACCCGGCCGTCCTCGTCACGGGCGAGCCCGACGAAGACGGTCTCGGCGAGCCAGCGGTGCTGCGGCGCGTCCGTGCGGAACACGGGCGAGGTGCGGAAGTAGACCTCGGACGCGTCCAACTCCTCGCCCGCCTCCATCCGCTCCATCGCCTCCGCCGTCTCGGTCCGATAGAACCCTCGGTTGACGATATCGATGACGCTGCCATCGCCGGCCCGGATCAGGTAGCGCGCATCGAGCTCGTAGACCGTCGGACCCCGGCGCACCGACCAGTCCCCGCCTCCGGGCACGACCGTCCCGCAAAGGCGAGGCCCGTCGACGGTGCCTCCGGTGATGGGCACGAACTCCAGTGAATCCCCGGCGCCATGCCCGACGTGCTCCCCCTGCCCGATCGTAACGCGCGCCTCGAAGGCGAACCTGAGTCGCGGGCCCTCCTCCCCGATGTCGGTCATCCTGCCGTCCTCCCTACGTGAACGTCAGTGCAGCGGCCCCTGCGAGGCATCTCACGGCCATCACGGAAGCGTGAGGCTGCCGTACACGACCCTGCCTTCGAACAGCACTGCCTCCGGCTCGACGGCCCGGATCTGATCCTCGGGGACGCTGAACAGGTCCTTCTTGAGGATCGCCATGTTGGCGAGCTTGCCGACCTCGATCGAGCCCATCCTGTCGTCCAGCCGCAGCTGGATCGCGGCGTTGAGCGTGTAGCCCTTGACGAGGTCGGCGAGGCTGAGCTTGGCGGACGCGGGCTCGCGAATGGGGCGCTCGGCATAGATGGGGAACTCCGGGTCGACACGCGTATGGGCGACCTGCATGCCGAAGAAGGGGTCGCCGCGATGCGCCTCGTACTTCGTGATCACGTCGCTGCTCAAGCACACGATGCCGCCGCTTTCGATGATCGGGTTGAACTGGTACATGCGGCCGAAGCGCTCGGGCCCCAGCCATTCGAGGGACTGCGCGCTGAAGTAGCCGCCCGACCAGTGAGCCGACCAGTTGACGATGATGCCGAGCTCCGCGACCCGCGGCATGTCGGCCGGGTCGATGAGCTCGCAGTGGGCGAGGGTCACCTGGATCCGCCACGCCTCGCCGAGCTGCGACCGCGCCCTCTCCACGGCGTTGCACGCCGTGCGGAAGGCGCGGTCGCCGACGAGGTGGATGTGCAGGTCGAGGCCCTCCTCGTTGAGGATGAGCAGGCAGGCCGTCAGATCATCCTCGCTCATGCGCAGCTCGCCGCAGTCGTCCTCGGAGACGATGAAGGGCTCGATCACGGCGCTCGTGCCGATCTCGTTCGTCCCGTCGAGGAAGAGCTTCATCGCGTCGAGATGGACGTGCTTGCCCCCGTACTTCTCCTCCCACTCACGGAGGACGGCGATGTTCTCGGGCAGGTCGGCAAGGGAGAAGAACCGCCTCGAGCCGTGGTAGTACAGGTTGAGCTTCTCCTGCTCGTCCAGGGCCGCCGCGGCGGCGAGGGTGGTCTCGCTGCCGATGGCGTCCCAGAGCGCGCTCACCCCCCTGCTGAAAAGAAAGCTCGTGAAGTCGCGGAGCATCTCGGGGGTGACCTCGGCGCGCGGATGCCAGCCGATCGCCTCGTACATCACATCGGCGAAATGCTCCCAGGCGTACTCCGTGACCCAGCCGGTGGGCTCACCATCGGCGTCGCGCACGAACTGGGGAGCAGGATCGTCCGGGACGACCTGGAGGGGGGTGCCCTTGTCGATCCCCATCAGCTCTAGCATCTTCGAGTTCACCCAGCTGCAGTGGTCGGAGTGGTCCTGAAGGAGCACGGGCCGGTCGGACACGTAGGCGTCGATCAGCTCCTTCTTCGGCCCCTCCGTGTCGAAGAGCGTACTCGGGTAGTACTCGGCGTAGATGAACGGCACCTCCTCCCTGGGGTGCTCCGCCGCGTGCTGCCGGACGAACTCAAGGATCTCGTTGAGGTCGTCGGTCCACGGCAGGGTCACGTGCCAGGCGCTCAGAGTCACCCAGTCGGGGTGCGCGTGGGCGTCGACCATGCCGGGGATCACGAGGCGTCCGCCCAGGTCGAACGTCTTCGTGGTCGGGCCGACAAGGAACCCGAACGGTTCGCCGCCACCGCCGCCGCTGGCGCCCACGTAGACGATCTCCTCGCCGCGGATGGCCACGGTGTCCGCCCATGGCTGCGCGTCGTTCACCGTGTAGACGCGCGCGTTGGTGAGGACGGTGTCGGCAGCCTCGGCCTCGCTGGTCTCTCGCTCCTGGGACCTGCGACTCACACCTCACCTCCCGGATGCGACTCGGGATCCGCGTACACGGTCTTGCCGGCGAAGATCGTCATCAGCACCTTGGCGGTGCCGGCTAGGCCCAGCCAGTTGTATCCGATCCGCTCGGGAGGAAGATCGAAAAGATCCTCGTTCAACACGACCATGTCGGCGGACTTGCCGACCTCGATCGAGCCCGTCTCGTGCTCGAGGAAGTTGGCCTTGGCGCCGTTGATCGTGAAGCTGTCGATCATCTGGCCAAGGCCGACTCGCTCGGCGGGCGTCCACACATCGCCGGGCTCGCTCCAGGAGGGATGCCACCGGAGTACCCCTGTCATGATGCCGTCGAGTGGCGAATCGGGGTCGGTGACGGGGTAGTCGCTGGACGACGCGACGGTGAGGCCGAGGTCGAAGAGGCTCTTGAGCGGGAAGAGGCGCTCACACCGCTCGTCCCCGAACAGCGGCAGGTACGTACTGTCGTAGACGGGATCCTTCATCATCCAGACTGGCTGCAGCACGGCGACCACCTTGAGGTCGGCGAGGCGCTGCATGTCGGTCGGGTCGACGACGAAGAGATGCGCGATCTCAGGACGGACCTCTGTGGACCCGACAGCCTCTTCGACCTTCGCCACCGCGTCCAGCGACATCCTCACGGCGGCGTCGCCGATGGCGTGGTAGTGAAGACGAAAACCACGCTGCGCCGCGGCGACTGAGGCCTGGCTCAAGCCCTCGGCCGTCCATGTCGAGACCCCGCGGCAGTCGGCTGGCAAGCCGGCAGGGATCGTCGAGAAGGGCTCGAGGAGGTACGTGGTGAAGCCGACTCCGTCGACGAAGAACTTCACGGCGTCCGTCTTGAACAGGGGCCCGTCGTGCTGCTTGCGGGTGGCTTCGGCCCATCGCAGCTGGGAATCAAGCGGCCGATCAGGATCCAGCATCAGAGCCGCGCGAATGCGCAGCGTGAGCTTGCCTTCTCGCTCCAGTTCCTCGAGGGCCTGCCGGCCGTTCGCCTCCCTGGGAAGGATGCGGGCTTCGAAGGCGCTGGTGATCCCGTTCTTGCCGGCCACACTCCGCAAGATGTACTCGAACCCCGCCTTGTACTGGTCGACGCTGTACGGCGGAAGCTTGTCGAGCACCAGATCCTGCGCACTCTCGTAGAGAGTGCCGGTCGGCTCGCCACTCGCTGCGTCCTTCTCGATGGTGCCGTGGGGCGGGTCCGGCGTGTCCTTCGTGATCCCGGCGAGCTGCAGCGCCGCCGTGTTGACCCAGAGCGTGTGCCGTGAGGTCGCGACGATGGCGGCGGGCCTGTCAGGAACGGCCGTGTCCAGCATCTCTTTGGCCGGACCGGCCAGGAGGAAGGCGCCGTCGTCCCAGCCGGCGCCCCGGATGACCGGCAACCCGGGATTGTCGTCGGCAAACGCCTTGATCCTGGGCAGGTACTCCGCGACCGGGAGCCCGTACGGTATCGAGACCTCGTACAGGGCCTCGACCGCTCCGAGCATCAGGTGCATGTGACTGTCGATGAAGCCCGGCAGCACCATCTTGCCGTCCAGGTCGACGACCTCTGTCCGCGGACCGATGAACGACGCCACTCCGGAGTCCGTACCGACGTAGACGATCCTTTCTGCGTGGACAGCTACCGCCTGAGCGACGCTCCTCGTGGAGTCCTGCGTGTGGATGCGCGCGTTCGTGAAGACCCGGTCGGCGTCGTGACCGACGTTCGGCTTCGTCGTATCCTCGCGACTCGTCATGGGTCCCTCGCGTTCCGCGGGAGGATCGCTCAGCTGCCGTCGAGGGTCGCGCGCCGCGTCACTCAACCCTGACTCACCGTGAGGCTCAGGTACGAGGCGGCCGACGCGCCCGTCGCCAGGGTCTGCTCGTTCCGCGAGCCCTCGGTCGCGAACCAGGGGTTCTCGGCGGTGCCGGGGTGCGGCAGGTACAGCGGGAAGTCGCTCGAGGCGACGCTGATCCTCAGGCTGTGGCCCGGCAGCAGGCGGTGGCCGGTGTGGCTGAGCGGGATGTCGACGAGGCGCCCCGGGTCGGGGTCGCGCACGAGCCGCTCGCCGCGCAGCAGCATGTGAGCGGCCCCGTCGGGGTCGACGTCGCAGAGCTTGACCATGACGTGCATCGAGCTGAAGCTCGATCCGACGGCGAGGCGCGCCGTCGCCGGCCCGGTGAGGTCGAGCGGCTCCGTCATGGGCTCGGTCGTGAAGGTGAGCACGTCGTCGCGGCTCTGGACCTCGCGTTCGTCCGGCCAGTAGAGCAGGAAGGCGAACGGGTTGAGCGGCGTGGAGGGCACGAGGTCGGCCGGGTCGTGGACCCAGCGCGCCGTGGCGCGGCTCGCCTCGGGCGCGGCCAGCAGCGCGCCGCCCTCGGGACCCGAGGCGGCGCGCTCCGCCGCGCCCAGGTAGAGGCGCAGCTCGCGCGCGCCCGGCGGCGGCCAGGTCGTGGACGTGTGCCAGTCGTCATGGCCCAGGAACCAGGCGGCGCGCGCGACGTTCTCCGGCGCGCCCTTCCCCTTGAGGAAGACGTCGAAGAAGTCGAGGCCGGCCCCAGGTAGATGGGCAGCATCCGCGCCAGGGCCGTCGTCGTTGGTGTCGTGGTCGTCCTCAGGCGCGACCGGCACCTCGCGCAGGTGGTAGTTCTCGTGGTCGGTGGAGTCGGCGACGAGGTACTGCAGGCCGGCCAGCTCGGGACGGGCGATGCAGTTCGTCGTAGTCGACCATCGAGTACGGCAGGATGTTGTCGAACCAGCCCACCGAATGGAGCACCGGGACCTTCAGCTTGTCGAAGGGGTGGCCGCCCGGGTACTGCGCAAAGCCCCCGGGGCCGTCGATGCTGCAGCATGCGGTCGAAGGCGGCGGAGCGCGCGCCGATGGCGGCCAAGCCCTCGTCATAGGCCTCGGCGAGCGGCCGGTGGTCGTAGTCCGGCCTCGTAGAAGTGATTCAGCTGGTCGACCCAGAAATGGGTCAGGTAGTCGGCGCCGTACAGCGGCGACGACGCTGTCGCCCCACCACTCCGTCAGTACCCGCAGGTTCGGCGCTGGTCACCCGCGGGCACGATCGCCTTGAGAGCGGGATGGCCGCTCGCGACGGCGGCCCACTGCGTGTAGCCGTAGTAGGAGTCGCCGAACATGCCGACGAGGCCGTTGCACCAGGCTGGGCGACGACCCAGTCGAGCGTGTCGTAGCCGTCCTCGACCTCGTGGGTGAAGGGCATGGTCTCGCCCTCGGAGCGGTACTTGCCGCGCACGTCCTGGACGACGAAGGCGTAGCCGCGCTCGGTGAAGTACGGCGCGCAGCGCCGGCATGAACGTGTAGCGCCCGCACTTGTCGTAGGGCAGGCGCACGAGGACGGCCGGGCAGCGGCCCGGCGCCGCCGGCAGGTAGACGTCGGTGGCCAGGCGCACGCCGTCGCGCATCGGCACCATCACCTGCTCGGCCGACGGATCGATCGGCGCAGGGCGCAGCGTCTCCAGGGTGATCGCCATGACGACTCCTTCCCGGTGCTCTCAGGCGGGCGGGCCGCCCGCGGGCTCGATCTCAGGCGCGGGCGGCCGCTCGTCCGTCGATGCGCTCTCCGCCCCCAGCCCCCGCGCACCGGCTTCCAGCCGGGGCGGGGCACCGCCGGAGCAGCGCCTGGGTGTACGGATGCTGCGGATGGTCGAGGACCTGCGTCGGTCGGGCCGCGCTCGACGATGACGCCGCGGCGCATCACGACGACGTCGTCGCTCACCTGACGCACGACGGCGAGGTCGTGCGAGATGAACAGGTAGGTGACGCCGGTCTGCGTCGCGGATGTCGGCGAGCAGGTTCAGCACCTGGGCCTGGACCGAGACGTCGAGCGACGCGACCGCCTCGTCGAGGATCAGGACGCGCGGCTGCGAGGCGAGGGCGCGGGCGATGGCCACGCGCTGCTGCTGGCCGCCCGAGAGGGCGCGCGGGTGCACGCCCGCGTGGCGCTCGTCGAGGCCGACCTGGTCGAGCAGCTCCAGGATCCGCGTCTCGCGCTCCTCGCCGCTCGAGGTCGAAGTGCAGCCGGAGGACCTCGTCGAGGCAGTCGCGCACGCGCTGCCGACGGTCGAGTGACGAGTACGGGTCCTGGAAGACGATCTGCACCTCGCGGCCGAAGCCGGCGGCGCTCGCGCGAGCCCAGCCGGCTGTGCGTGCGCTCGCTTCCCGCCGATCGAAGATGCGGCCCGAGGTGGGCCGCTCCAGGCCGATGATCATGCGCGCCGTCGTCGTCTTGCCCGAGCCCGACTCGCCGACGATGGCGAGCGAGCCGCCGGGCGCGACGGCGAAGGCGACGTCGTCGACGGCGACTTGACCGCCGCTGCCGCGGCGGCCCGCCGAAGACCTTGGTCAGACTCGTCGACCCGGACGGCGTCCTCAGCCACGGGCCTCTCCGCTCTCCGGGCCAGCCCCGTCCCGGCGCGTCGTCACCGGGGTCTCCACCTCGTCTGCCGGCGGCTCGGCCTGCGCCGTCGCTACCTGCGCCACCGCCGACCCGTCGCGGAGCTCCTCGGCGCGGTGGCAGCGCACCCGCCCGCCGTCGAGCTCGCGCAGCTCCGGCCGCTCGTCGCGGCAGCGCTCGCTGCACGTAGGGGCAGCGCGATCGTGAAGGGGCAGCCGTCCTCCACCTCGAAGGCCGAGAGCGGCCGTCCGGGGATGGCCGTCAGGCGGCGGGCCTTCTGCGTGGGGCTCGGTCGCGAGGCGAGCAGGCCCGCGGTGTAGGGGTGCAGCGCCTGCTCGTGGAGCGCCTCGGCGCGGCCGGTCCTCCACGAGGAAGCCGGCGTACATCACGGCGATGCGGTCGCAGACGGCGGCGGCCAGCTCCAGGTCGTGGGTGACGAAGATCATGGCCAGGCCGCGCTCGTCGGCGCTGCTCGTCGAGGATCGCCATGACCTCGGCCTGCGTCGTCACGTCGAGCGAGGTCGTGGGCTCGTCGGCGAGCAGCAGCCGCGGCTTGATCGGCGAGGGCCGCGGCGATCATGACCCGCTGCAGCAGGCCGCCCGAGAGCTCGTGCGGGTACTGGCGCAGGCGGCGGTCGGCGTCGTCGATGCCGACGTCCTCGAGGATGCCCGACGACGCCGCCGCGCCTCTTCCGCCGCCATCCCGTCGTTGGTCGACGAGAGCCTCGGTGAGGAAGTCGCCGATCTTGCGCACCGGATTGATGTGCGTGCGTGGGGTCCTGGAAGATCATCGCCACGTCCGAGGCGCAGGAAGCGGCGCAGCTCTTCGCGGTCGAAGCCGAGCACGTCCTTGCCGTCGAAGAGGACCTGGCCGCTCACCTGCGCGCCCGGCGGCAGGAGCCGCATGCACGGCCCGGGCGGTCATCGACTTGCCCGCGCCCGACTCGCCCACCAGACCCAGCGCCTCGCCGGCGTCCACGGTGAGCGTCGTCTCGTGGAGGACCGGCCGCAGCTCCTCGCCGACGGGCAGCTCGACGTGAAGGTCGTCGATGTGCAGCAGCGGCGTCATCGTGGCCTTCACCGAGAAGCAGCGTGGCGAGCCGGTCGCCGAGCAGGTTGAAGGCGACGACGGTGATCACGATCATGAGGCCCGCGTAGATCGACTCCTGCGGATGGCCGGTGAGGATGGACGCCTGCCCGTTGGCCACCATGAGCCCCCACTCCGCCGCGGGCGGGGCGACGCCGAGGCCGAGGTACGAGATGGCGGCGAGGTCGACGAGCGCGTAGCCGAACGACAGCGTGGCCTGCACCAGCACGAACGGCAGGATGTTGGGCAGCAGGTGGCGGAGCGTGATCCTGCGCGTCGGCAGGCCCTCGACGTAGCAGGCCTCGATGTAGGGCAGGGCGCGCTCGCGCATGGCGACGCTGCGCAGGACCCGGGCGTCGAAGGGCAGATAGGCGATCGAGAGCGCGATCACCGGCGCCAGAGGCCGGGGCCGAACAGCGCGACCGCCAGGATCGCGAAGATCAGCCCCGGGAAGGCGAACAGGATGTCGAGCACGCGTGAGATCAGGTTGTCCGGCCAGCCGCCCATCCAGGCCGCGATGATGGCCAGGGCCGTCCCGACGACGGTCGCGAGCACGACGATCAGCGCGGGCCCGATGAGGCTGAGACGCGCTCCGTAGATGAGCCGCGACAGCAGGTCGCGCCCGAGCGAGTCGGTGCCCAGCAGGTGAGCGCTCGACGGCCCTTCGTGAGCGTCCCAGGATGTCGACCTGGTTGGGGTCGTGGGGAGCCAGCCACGGCGCGAAGAGCGCCACCGACACGATGATCAGGATGACGGCCGCGCAGACGACCGCGATCCAGTCGACTCTGGCCAAGCGCGCCTCGAGCGGCTGTCTTGACCGCGGGGACCGCTATGTCGACGTTCGGTCGCCATCTCACCCCGACTTGCTCAGTCGCAGCCGCGGGTCGAGCAGGCCGTTCATCAGGTCGACCACAGCGTTCGCCGACGACGAAGGCGGTGACCAGGAGCAACGAGATCGCCTGCACGACGGCGAAGTCCTTCTGTGACGCGGACTGCACCAGAAACGAGCCCATCCCGTTCAGGCCGAAGGCCTGTTCGACGACGACCGCCCCGGCGATCAGCCCTGCGACCGTCAGCCCCGCCACCGTGGTGATCGGGATCAGCGCGTTGCGGAAGACGTGCCGCCTCACGATCAGCGGCCAGGGGATGCCGCGGCTGCGCGCCGTCTCCACGTGCTCGCGCCCGAGCTCCTCCCTCACCGAGGCCTTGGTGATCTGCGTCACGTAGGCGCACCACGTGAAGGCGAGGGCGACAGCCGGCAGGGTCAGATGCCACAGCCTGTCCCAGAAGCCCTCTCCCGAGCCGAACACGGGGAACCAGCCCAGGTTCACGGCGAAGACGGTGATCAGGACGATGGCGGCCACGAAGGCGGGCGTGGCGATGCCGAACGCGGTCGCGGCCGTCACCACGCCCCCCAGCCGCGTCCGCAGCGCCGGAGATCAACCCGAGACTGACGCCCACGCCGAGGATGAGGATCGAGGCGTAGACGACGAGGAAGAGGGTGTTGCCGACCCGCGGCGCGAGCAGCGAGGTCACCGGCTGCCGGTAGATGAACGAGTGCCCGAGGTCCCCCTGCACGACGCCCGTGAGCCAGTCCCAGTAGCGACGTCCACACGGGATCGTTGAGGTGGTTCTGCTCGCGGATCTGATCGAGCACCTCGGGCGTCGCTCGCCCGCCGGCGAGCAGCGTCGCCGGGGTCGCCGGGCGCCAGGTAGAGCGACCCGAAGATCAGCACAGCTGGCGACGAACAGCGTGAGGATGAGGGCGCCGAGACGCTGTAAGGCGAACCGTGCCACTCAGGCAAGCCTTTTCACGCGAGTCGCCGGCGCCCTCATCCCTTTCAGGACTACTGGGTCCCGCCCAGCATCGCCAAACCGGGGAGCCACATGTACGTGAACGACACGGGTGCGCCGCTGATGCGGTCGTTCATGTAGAGCACCTCGTTGTGCTGCGCGATGGGTATGACGATCGTGTCCTTCGTGTACAGCGCCTGGGCCTCCGCGAAGATGTTGGCGCGCTCGACCGGATCCAGGGTCTGGCGCGCCTTCTCCAGCAACTGCTCCACCTCTGGGTTGCTGTAGCCGATCCAGTTGAAGTAGGCGTCCTTGCCGAAGAAGTAAGAGGTGTAGTCGAGCGGGTCGGGCACGTCGAGGAAGCCCAGCGTCATCCCCATGTCGATGCCCTTGCGATACTCGGGCACGTAGAAGAAGTTGGACATGTCCATCGGCTGGAGCTGCTTCAGGTTGATGGTCATGCCGATGTCCTTGGCCGCCTGCTGCACGATCGAAGCGAGCTGAAGCTCGAGCTGGTCGCCCGCCATGACCGCCATCACCATGGGCTTGTCGGCGCCCGGCTGGCTGGCCACGATCTGCTTGGCGCCCTCGACATCGGCGGTCTCGCCGGGCACCGTGATCGCGTCGTACGCATTCTTGTAGACGTCGTACGCTGCAGGGTCCCAAGCGCTCGGTGGCGTGAAGGTCTTGTTGGGCAGGGCCGCGCCGTTGTAGACCTTCTCGACGATGGCCTTGCGGTCAAGGGCCATCGCCAGAGCGGTGCGGAGCTGGGGGTTCCCCATCGGCCCGTCCGGGTTCGAGATCGCGAGCTCGGAGATCGAGAGGCTAGGACCGAGGTAGATCTTGCCGATCGTCGAGCTCTCGAAGGCGGGGATGCTGGTCGCCGGGACCTCGTAGGCGCCGTCGAGCTCGCCGGAGAGCAGCGCGCTCGTCAGGGTGCTGGTGTCGGTGATGAACTTGAGGGCGACCTTCTGGACCTTCGGTTGCAGGTTGGCGTCCCAGTAGCCCGGCACGGCCTCAAGCGCGATCTCGCTGCCCGACTTCCAGCTTGTGATCTTGTAGGGGCCGCTGCCCATCACGTTCATGCCGGCGCCGTACTTCTGGTCGCCGACCTTCTCGACGTAGGACTTCTCGACGATCCCGCCGGCGCTCGTCGCGAGCTCCTTGAGCAGCAGCTCGTCCGGGTTGGCGAACTTGATGGTGACTTCCCAGTCGCCGGTCTTCTTCATGCTCTTTACGTTGCTGAAGAAGCCTGCCCAGATCGACCCGCTGTCCCAGGTCGCGCTGCGCTGGAGGCTGTAGAGCACGTCGTCGGCGGTCACCGGGTTGCCGTCCCAGAACTTGGCATTCTGGCGGATCGTGAAGATGAGGGTCTTGTCGTTGACGTAGTCCCAGGACTCGGCGATGCCCGGGCCGAGCTCCCATTCAGGCGAGTAGCGGACCAGGGTGTCGTGAAGCTGCGAGCTCACAAAGCAAGGCCCGTAGTCGCCGGCCTTGACCGGGTCGAGGGTCGTGGGCTCGCCGAGCGGCAAAGCCCACACGATCGAGTCGAGGGTCCCCGTGCCAGGCGTCGTCGACGAAACCAGACCGGACGCCGCGGCCGTGCTCGCCGTCGATGCCGGCTCGTTCGAGCTGCCGCAGGAGGACAGGAGCACGGCGGCGAGAAGCAGGACCGTGACGCAGAGAACCCCCAGTATGCGCTTGCCGGGGCGCGTGCGGCCCCTCGTCACCCTTGCGCTCATGTCCCCAAACCCCCTGGTCGGAGTCTGCCGGCGTGTCGGATTCTGCGACCGCACGCCGGCTGTGTATGGGCCCGGCTCCACACTGATCGCGTGGCCGTCGTGGCCTGCGGGCCTAAGATAGATAGCGGTAGCCCCCTGTCAAGGAGGAATAATGCCGGACGCGAGTGACTCCAGGGGCAAGGGAAGGCCGCCGTCGGCCCCCGTCCCCTACCCCGGGGCCCCCATGGCCGCGTGGCTCGAGGGGCGGTCCCCGACAGCTGGCCGGCTGCTCAGCGCCGCCCGCACGCTGCTACTCGCGAAGGGGTTCGAGGCGCTCACCCTCGAGGCCGTGGCGCTCGAGGCAGGCGAGGACCGTGCCACCATCACCCGGTACTTCGGCAGCAAGGCAGGGCTGATCCACGCCCTGTTCGACTACCTCGGCCAGGATATCTACGAGGACCTCGTCGTGCGCGCCGCGACGCTGCCAGACGAAGGGCAGCAGGCGCATGCGCTGCTCCGCAGCCTGGGCGAGCTCGCCTCCGATCCTCAGCTCACGCTGGGGATGTTCGAGATCGTGGGGCACAGCCTGCGCGATCCGGTCCTTCGCGACCGTTTCGCCGTCCTGTATGACTACTACCGGGGGACCGTGCTGGAGCAGCTCGGCATCAGCGAGCGTCTCGCCGCGATCGCCGATGGGAACGCTCGTCAGGACATCGAAGCGCTGGCCCCCCTCGTCCTGGCGGTCATCGACGGACTGTCGTTCCAGATCGGCCTCGACCGCGACGCCGTGGACCGCGACAGGATCTTCGCGCTCCTCGATCTGTTCGTCTTCGCCGTGCTCGACGGTCGCCTGCGCACGGGCGTCGAACAGGGGCGTGTCGAGTCGAGTGACGCGTCGTGAAGACTCTGTCCAGCACGGTCGGCCCTACCGAGCTCGGCCGGTGAGCGAGCAGCGCCGCAGAGGGCGGCCGCCGAAGCCGATATCTCCGCCGGTGCACCCCGGCCTGCAAGCGGCGACGCCGCTCGCCAGCCTTCCCCCGACCGCCCGGCACATCCTCGACACCGCCTGGCGCGTGCTTCTTGAAAGGGGCTACCGCGGGCTGACGCTCGAAGCCGTCGCCTTGGAGGCAGGCGAGAGCCCGGCGACCATCAAGCGGCACTTCGGCACAAAGGCGGGCCTGGTCGAAGCGCTTCTGGACGCCGTCACGCAGGATGCCTATCTCACGCTCACCGAGAGCGTCCGCCGGCTGCCACCCGGCGACGAACGCATCCACGCCTACATCACCGGCCTGCTTGAGATCATCGTCGATACACCGGCGTCTCAGGCCATTCTCGAGATCGCGCCGCTGGCCGTGCGTGACGAGCTCGTGCGCCGCCGCATCGCCGCGCTCTACGAGTGGTACCGGCAGCTGACGCTCGAAGAATCCGGCATGATGGACCAGCTGGCCGGGCGGGCCGTGGACGCGCGTCTGCGGCCGGAGCTCGAGCGGCTCGCCGCGGTCATTCTCGCCGCCCTTGACGGACTCGCCTACCAGGCCGTGCTTGACCCCGAGAGCTTCGATGGCACAGGGACCATTGCGACCCTCGCTGAGATGGTCCGCGCCAGAGTGCGGGACCTGCTCGACAGCTGAGGCGGCCGGCTCGGCAGCGCCTTATCTCGGCCTTGACAGAGTCACGCGCCGTCGTAGGGTCGCTCGGCCCCTCCCCATGAAGCCCGGAGCCGGAGGTCTCGCCGTGAAGATCGGTCGTGCCACGAACGCCGTCCCGGAGGCCCGCTGGGCGCTGCACCGCGCGTGGCAGATCGCGCTCAAGAAGCTGATCACGCCATACCGACCGCTGCCCAGTGACGTCCCGCCCCCCGTGCCGAAGGTGCAGATCGAACGCGACGTCTGGGTGCCCATGTCCGACGGCGTGCGCCTGCTGGCCGACGTCTACCTGCCGGCCGGCCCCGGCGTCGCAGGCGCCCTTCCCGACGATCCTCATCCGCATGCCCTACGGCAAGCAGGAGGCCTACTGCTACATGCCGTCGCACGGCAAGTACTGGGCGCGGCGCGGCTACGCCTGCGTGATCCAGGACGTGCGCGGCCGCTGGGGGTCGGAGGGCACCTATGAGCCGTTCGTCAACGAAGCCAAGGATGGCTACGAGACCCTCGACTGGGTGGCAGCTCAGCCTTGGTGCGACGGCAACATCGGCATGACGGGCGAGTCCTACTACGGCTACACGCAGTGGGCCGTAGCGCCGCTCGGGCATCCCAACCTCAAGTGCATCGCCCCGGGCGACACCGCCGCCGACATCTATGCCTCCTGGATCTACAACGACAACGCCTTCTGCCTGAGCACGATGGGCGGCTGGGCCTACGTGATCAACGGCAAGCAGGACCAGAACGAGTTCCTGATGGACCCCTGGCACTTGCCTCTCGCCGACATGCCGGCCGCTGCCGGCCACCCGAGCAACGCCTACACCGAGTGGATGGAGCACCAGGCACGGGACGAGTACTGGGACCGCGTCAACGTGTGCCAGCGCTACGCCGATGTGAAGATCCCGGCGCTGCACTGGGGCGGCTGGTATGACGTCTTCCTCAACGGGACGATCGGCGGATGGGAAGGCGTCCGAAGCGAGGCCGGCGAGGAGGCGCGCGACAAGCAGTGGCTCATGATCGGCGCGACCGACCACGAACTTTCCCCGGAGTTCACCGGCCGCATCGGAAGGCTGGAGCTCAAGGACCACGGCTACGCCCACGACCGCATCAAGGCCTTCATGGACCACTGGCTCAAGGGCGAGGACAACGGTGTGGCGCGCGGCGGCAGGGTGCGCTACTTCACGATGGCGGCCAACGAGTGGCGCGCCGCGGACGAGTGGCCGCTCCCGCAGACCGTGTACACGAAGTACTACCTGCACGGCGGCGGGAGCGCCACGAGCCTGTACGGCGACGGTGAGCTGAGCAGGGAGGCGCCGACCGCAGAGGGCAGCGAAAGCCCGCAGGGAACGTCGGGCGAGGCGGCGACAGACGAGTTCACCTACGACCCGCGCGACCCGGTGACGTACTGGCTGGGGACGAGCCTCTGGGAGCTCGCCGAGCACCTCGAGGACCGGGCGCGAGGTCGAGCGGCGCCGCGACGTGCTCGTCTACACGTCGGCGCCGCTCGTCGAGGAGCTCGAGGTGACCGGGCCCGTGACGGTGACGCTGCATGCCGCGACGTCGGCGCGGGACACCGACTTCACGGCCACGCTCGTCGACGTCTTCCCCGACGGCTACGCGCACCTCGTGTGCGAGGGCATCCGGCGAGCGCGCTTCCGGGAGTCAGACACCCATGAGAGCCCGGTCGAGCCCGGCGCCGTGTACGCCTACGAGATCGACCTCTGGGCCACGAGCTACGTCTTCGGCGCCGGGCACAAGATCAGGCTCGAGATCTCGAGCAGCAACTTCGACCGCTACGACCGCAACCTCAACACCGGGCGGTTTGCGCACGACGCCGAGATGGTGGCGGCCGAGCAGACGGTGCATCACTCGGCCGCGTACCCGAGCTGTCTCACGCTACCGGTGATCCCGCCGGCGACGTAGCCCAGGCGGCGGGAGGCTCAGGCGGTCAGCTCGTCGACGAACTCGGCGAAGGCCGGAGGTAGTGGTCGACGTCGCCTTGCTCGGCCGCCACCGACATGGTCGGGCCGGCCGTCTCGATCGCCTCCCAGACGCCGCGGTTCGCGAGGTACAGCCGCTGCAGGCGGTTGAGCTCGGGCTGCTCGTCGGCGTCGGCCTCGGCGGCAGTGTGCGGCAGGCGCCCGCAGAACGACACGCCCGCTGCGCGCGTACAGGCGCTGCACCTTCCAGGGTAGACCGGCGTCGTCGATGACGCTCTCCATGCCCTCGGCCAGGCAGGCGCCGAGCTGAGCGCTCCGGTCGTAGGCCTCGTCCGTGAGCACCTCGAGCAGGGCGGCACGGGCGGCAGCCATGCTGAGAGGCGTTGCCGAAGAGCGTCCCGCCGGTCGCGAGCTCAGGGCCGTCGTCGCCCGCGGCGCCCGACTTCATCAGGGCCGCGGCGCCGCCGGACGACTTGACGAGGCCCGCGGCGGCGCTCTCGAAGACGCGGGCCAGCTGCGCCGTCATCCCGTAGACGCCGAGAGGAATGCCGCCGCCGATCGCCTTGCCCGCGGTGACGATGTCGGGCTGCAGCGCCCAGCGCTCGCACGAGGCCGCCGGGCCCGGCGATCAGGGTGTGCGTCTCGTCGAGCACGAGCAGCGCGCCCGAAGCGTGCGTGAGGTGGCGGAGGGCGTCGTGGAAGCCGGGGTCCGGCAGCACGACGCCCGAGTTCGTGAGCGCCGGCTCGGTGATGACGCAGGCGTACGGCCTCGGGCCAGCTCGCGCTCGAGCGCCTCGACGTCGTTGAACTGCACGACGCCGACCTCGCGCTCGATCTCCGCCGGGAGGCCCCGGAACGACAGTCGGCCGTCGGCCGCGTACGGCACGAAGAACTGGTCCACATGCCCCGCGTAGTCGCCGGCGAACATCAGGATGCGGTCGCGGCCCGGTCACGGCGCGGGCCAGCCGCATCGCCTCGGTGTTCGCCTGGCTCGCCGACAAGGTGAACTGCCAGAACGGCAGCCCCCAGCGGCGCGCGAGCTCCTCGGCCACGACGATCGAGTCCTCCGTCGGCAGCATGAACTGCGGTCCCGCCGCGACGCGCTTCTGCACGGCGCGGACGACAGGCGCCGGGTTCAGACCGCAGAACGTGCTCTTGTCGCCGATGTTGGTGTCGAGAAAGCGGATGCCGTCGGCGCAGACGAAGCTCGCGCCCATGGCCCAGACCGGCCAGACGGGATGCACGAAGCTGGCCGCCATCCACTGCATGGGGGTGCCGTGCGGCATGCACGGCCGGGCGCGCTCGCGGAGCTCCAGGCAGCGCGGGTGCTCGCGCTCGAAGCGCGCGAGCTCGCGCTGCCACAGCTCCGCCACGCGGGCGGCGTCGACACCGGCACGGGAGTCCATGGGTGAAGGCTATACGGCCATCGTCGTCGTTGTCGACGCTGGCAACGGACGACGGCCACTGCCGCCATGCGGCAAAGACAGTAGAATCTGGCGGCCCATGAATGCCGCCTCCGCCAACGCCACCCCGCCCCGATGACCGAGTACGTCGACACGCGCGGCCTCGTCGACCGTCCCCGCACCTTCACCGAGGTGCTGCTGGACGGCATCGCGCCGGGCGGCGGCCTCTACGTGCCGCGAGCCTGCCGGCCGTCGCTGCCGTCCGACTTCCTGCGCTTCGCGACGCAGCCCTACCACGAACGCGCCGCCGACATCTACGAGGCCTTCGGGCTGAACGTTCCGCCGGACGTGATCGCCGACATCGCGGCGCAGGCCTACGGCGACAACTTCGACGAAGCGGCCGTCGCCCCGGTCAAAGACCTCGGCGACGGCCGCTTCGTCCTCGAGCTCTGGCACGGGCCGACGCTCGCCTTCAAGGACATGGCCCTGCAGTGCATGCCGCTCTTCTTCAGCCAGGCGCTGGAGCAGGCGCACCTCGCCGAAGCGACCGACCTCGACTTCCTCGTGCTGGTCGCGACCTCCGGTGACACCGGCGTCGCCGCCCTGAACGGCTTCGCCGACCGCGCCCACACGAAGATCGTCGTCTACTACCCGGACGCCGGCGTGTCGGCGATCCAGGAACGCCAGATGACGACGCAGCCGGGCGGCAACCTCAGCGTCTTCCGCGTGGCCGGCGACTTCGACGCCTGCCAGTCGGCCGTCAAGGCGGTCTTCGACGACGCCGCTTTCGCCGACGAGCTCGCCGCGCGACTTCGGCTTCGCGACCTCGTCGGCGAACTCGATCAACTGGGGCCGGCTGCTGCCGCAGATCGTCTACTACGTGAGCGCCTACGCCGACATGGCCGAGGCCGGCCACGTCGCCTCCGGCGCCCCCATCGACGTCTGCGTGCCGACCGGCAACTTCGGCGACATCCTCGCCGGCTACTACGCCAAGCTCATGGGCGTCCCGATCCGCCGCCTGCTCTGCGCCAGCAACACCAACAACGTGCTCGCCGACTTCATCGCGACCGGCGTCTACGACATCTCCGGCGCGACCGCTGGTCAAGACGCCCTCGCCCTCGATGGACATCCTCATCTCGTCAAACCTCGAGAGACTGCTCTTCGATCTGTGTGGCGACGCCGCAGCTCATCCGGCAGTGGATGGCCGACCTGAAGGCGGAACGGCGGTTCGCCGTCGACGAGGGGACGCGCCGGAAGCTGCAGGAGCAGTTCACCGGCGCGTGGGTCGACAACGACACCTGCCTGCGGACGATCGGCCGGGTCCAGCGCGAGAAGGGCTACCTGATGGACCCGCACACGGCGGTCGCCTGGAAGGTGGCCGAGGACCTGCAGACGGACCTGCCCGTGCTGGTCGTCTCGACGGCGCACTGGAGCAAGTTCGCGGCGGACGTGGTGCGCGGCCTGACGGGCGCCGGCGACGGCGAGCCCGTCGAGGTCGAGGGCGACGACTTCAGCCTGCTCGACCGCGTGACCGAGCTCGCTCCCGGCGCCATCATCCCGGCCTCGCTGCAGGCCGTCCGCGGCCGTCCCGTGCGCTTCGACACGCGCATCGAGGGACGGCGAGAGGCGCTGGAGCAGAGCCTGCGGGACTGGCTGGCGAACGCCTGACAGCCGTCGCCGTCAGGCGTCTGACGGCCGGCTGAACGGCGATGGCCGGCCCGGCGCAGCCGGGGCCGGCCGAGCTTCGCCCGCCGGCCCCTCCCCTTCTTAGCCGACCTTGCGCAGGCGCAGCCCCTGCACCACGAGGAAGACGCCGAAGAGGATCACGGCGAGGCCGGCCAGGGCGGTCAGCACCGCGAGCGTCGGTCCAGGCCACGCGACGACGATCAGGCCCGCCACGGCCAGCACGACGCCGGGCACGACCCCGGCCGCCTTGTTCTCGCGCCGCTCCGAGGCGGCCGCCACGGCCACGATCACTCCGGCGAAGATGAGCGTGACGCCGACGATGACGGCCAGCGCCTTGATGGTCAGGTCGGGCCAGGCGATCAGGACGACGCCCCCGATGAGCGCCACGATCGAGCCCGTCATCGCCGGCCCGCCGCGCGAGCGCCATGCTCCGGCGATGCCCATCACCCCGGCCACGATCAGCGCGATCGCTACGACCGCGCCGACGAAGCGCAGGCTGCTCCACACGTTGCCCACGACGAGCGCCCCGATGATGATGGCGACCACGCCGGCGCCGAGCAGCATGCCCCAGACCGCTACGGCGCTTCCCTCGCTGTTGTCAGCCACGCCCGACCTCCGTCTTCGCCTCGTGCCGCCTATCGTACTCCCGGTCATGCTCTCCCCGACCGGCACCTCCCTCAGGGTCGCCTCGCTGCAGGGTTGCCGCGCCCCTCCTCCGGGGTACTGACCGCGCATGCTCAATCACCTCGCCGACGAGACCAGCCCCTACCTGCTGCAGCACGCCGAGAACCCCGTCGACTGGTACCCGTGGGGGCCGGAGGCGCTCGCGCGGGCGCGCGATGAGGACAAGCCGATCTTCTTGAGCATCGGGTACGCGGCCTGCCACTGGTGCCACGTGATGGCGCACGAGAGCTTCGAAGACGAGGAGACGGCGGCCTTCCTGAACGAGCACTTTGTGGCGATCAAGGTCGACCGCGAGGAACGCCCCGACCTGGACAGCATCTACATGGACGCCGTGGTCGCGCTCACGGGCAACGGCGGCTGGCCGATGAGCGTCTTCCTGACGCCGGATCAGGTGCCGATCTACGGCGGCACGTACTTCCCGAACGAGTCGCGACAGGGGCTGCCGTCGTTCCGCCAGGTGCTGGAAGCGATCGCGAGGGCATGGACCGACGAGCGCGAGAAGATCCGTGGGGGCGCCGAGCAGCTGAAGGCCGCTTTGCGGCAGACGAGCGAGGCGCAGGAGCACGCGAACCTCGAGCGCGAGCTGCTGGCGCGGGCGAAGGACTATCTGGGGCGCGCCTTCGACCGCCGGAACGGCGGCTTCGGAGGCGCGCCCAAGTTCCCGCAGCCCATGGCGCTCGACTTCCTGCTGCGCTCGGCGGCCGGCATGAGCGGCGAGGGCGCGACCGAGAGTCCGCTCGGCGCCAGCACCGAGGCCGACGCCGTCGTCCGCTCCGTGCCCTGGGACGGCGACGAGGCCCGCGAGGGCCTGGTCGGCGACACCGAATCGCTGCGCATCGTCACCCGCACCCTCGACAAGATGGCGCGCGGCGGCATCTACGACCAGCTCGGCGGCGGCTTCCACCGCTACAGCGTCGACGAGGTGTGGCTGGTCCCCCATTTCGAGAAGATGCTCTACGACCAGGCCCAGCTCGCCCTCGTCTACCTCCACGCCTGGCAGCTGACCGGCCGGGAGCTCTACCGTCGCGTCGTGACCGAGACCCTCGACTACGTGCTGCGCGAGATGACGCACCGGACGAGCCGCGAGACGGCCCGCGACGATTCGCCGGCGACGAGACCGAGGAGCTCATCGCCTTCTACTCGACGCAGGACGCCGACAGCCTGAACGCCGCCGGCGAGATGGAGGAGGGCGCGTACTACACGTGGACGGCGGAGGAGTCAGGCTGGCGCATCGGCCAGTGAGACTCGCAGCGGCCGACTGCACGGCGCTGCATCGCGTCAGCCGGAGGCGCCTCGCCCAGGTTCGATCCGAGCCGTCAACCTCTTTCTCGAGGCCTACGGACTGACCGAGCGCGGCAACTTCGAGGGCAAGACGATCCTGAGCTCGGTGCTCGACACCGATGTGCTCGCCGAGCGCTTCGGGTCCGGCCGAGGACGAGGTCGAGCGGCGACTCGCCGCGATGCGCCGGCAGCTGCTGATGGCGCGCGAGCGCCGTCCAGCGCCGGGGCGCGACGAGAAGGTGCTCACCGCCTGGAACGGCCTGATGCTGGCCGCCTTCGCGGAGGCCGCGCGCGTGCTCGGCCGCGACGACTATCGTGTCGCGGCCGAGGCCAACGCGGCCTTCCTCCTCGAGAACCTGCGCGACGAGCGGGGCCGCCTCTTGCGGACCTGGAAGGCGTCGCCCGGCGCCTCCGAAGGCAGACCGGCGGTCCGAACGGCCGTCCCGCGAGCGACAGCGCCAAGCAACACGGCGTCGCCAAGCTCAACGGCTACCTCGACGACTACGCCGACCTCGCCCGAGGGCCTGCTACAGCTCTACCAGACGACCTTCGACGAGCGCTGGTTCGTGGCCGCGCGCGAGCTCGCCGACCAGATCCTCGAGCACTTCGCCGACGGCGCCGGACACTTCTACGCGACGAGCGACGACCACGAGGAGCTGCTGCGTCGCCCGGTGAGCCAGGAGGACAACGCCCTGCCGTCCGGTGGCGCGATGGCGACGCTCGTGCTCGTCCAGCTCGCCGCCTACACGGGCGAGGACACGTACGCCCAGCCCGCAGAACTCGCCCTGCAGCTCGTCGCCGAGAACGCGGCGACCATGCCGCTGGCCTTCGCCCAGTGGCTGGTCGCCCTCGACCTCTACCTGGCGCCGCCCGTCGAGGTCGCGATCGTCGGAGAGCGGCCGGCCGGTGACGAGGACCGAGCATTCCTCGACGTCGTCAGCGCCGCCCTTCGGCCGCACGTCGTCGTGGCAGCCTCAGCCGACGCCGAGCAGACCAGGTACCGCTGCTGATGGGGCGCAGGCCCGTCGACGGCAGACCGGCAGCCTTCGTCTGCCGTCATTTCGCCTGCGCCTCGCCCATCACCGACCCGGCCGAACTCTCCCGGGCACTCTCGACTGGCTAGGCCGCGGCAAGGCGGCCGTGTGCTCTCGAAGAGCCGGGCTGCCCTCGGTTCTGTCTAGGCTCTCGCCGCCAGCCGCTCGCGCAGATTCAGCGCCCTGTGCAGGTCGTAGCCGGCGCCCATCCTCTCGAACAAACGGATCGCCTCGCGCAGCTGGTCCTCGCAGGCGGCATCGTCATCTGCGCAAGCCGCTCGCGCCTCTGCCAACGCGGCCAGCGCCCTGCCCCGCTCATAGTCCGAGCCGATCCTCTCCGCCAGCCCGAGGCAGACCTCGAGACCCGGCACAGCCGCCTCTGGCTCGTCCTGCGCCAGTTTGATGCGGCCCAGCATGCACCGTGCCTGGGCCTCGCTCAGCTCGGCCCCCATCGCTTGGGCCTGCGACAACAGTCTGACGCATGCCTTCTCAGCAGCAGACAAGTCCCCCCTCGTCAGTTGCAGCTCTGCCTCCGCGAGTCCCGCGTCGAGTAGCATTCCCTGCGCGTCCCTGCTCTCGAGGATAGCGCGCCCCTCCTCTAATGCCCGAGCCGCCGCCTCCAGGTCCCCGGACCACGTGTGCGCCTGGCAAAGCAGAACGAGAGCGTAACCTGCCACGGTCGTGTCTACACCGGGATAGGTCGCGCAGGTGCAGGCACTCCTCGAGGTGCTCGAGCGCGCCCTCGAGTTCGCCCATCTGGAGCAGCACTCCTCCGATGTTCAGATGCTGGATGGCAACGCCCTTGATGTTGCCGATGCGCGCGAACAAGGCCAAGGACAGCTCGTTGTGGTCGAACGCGGCCCGGAACTCGCCCATGAACAGGTAGTTGACGGCGAGGTTGGCCTGACTCATCCCCTGCCCGACGAGGTCGCCGACTTCCTCGTACAGGGCTATTGCCTCCTGGTCACACTCGATGGCCCGCTCGAGAAGCCCCAAGCCCGTGAACGCTTGGTCGAGTAACGTCAAGGCATAGGCCTGCAGTGACTTGTCACCAACCTTGCGCGCCAGAGTGAGACCCTCTTCACCGAGCTCGACCGCTTCCCTAAAGCGCCCCAGCCGGGAAAGGAGCCCGCCCTTTGTGACCAGGATTCGGGCGGCGAGTCCGCTGCGGCCAGGCGGCAGGGCCGTCTGACCCGTTGCCAGCCAGCCCAGCGCTCTCTTGAATGCCGACTGGCCGCGCTCCACGGACACGGCGATCTTCCAGCAGAGCAGACTGTCCCTGGCAGCGCTGTCGTCGATTGGCGCGTACTGGCGGAGAGCATCGTCGGCCACCGATCGCACGGAGGGCGAGCGCCAGCGCCGACGAGCGGTAGAGAAGTGGGCAACCGCCTCGTCGTCTCTCGCCAGCGTCACCAGACTGTCTCCGATGAGCTCGTCGATCCTGCTCCGCCCCGCTGCGTCGGCGGAGCTGCGACCCTTGGTCGCCTGGAGGGCGAGCCGGAGGTAATCGACAGCCTCGAGGTTCGCATACACCGCAACGGACGACTCCGAGGCGCGCAGCGCGTGCAGCCTCGTCTTCTCGGCGTCGCCCGCGCGCTCGTAGTGATGGACGAGCACCGCGTGGTCCGGGGGCTCCTGCACGGCCTCGAGGTAGCGCGCGATCTGCCAGTGCAGGTGACGACGACGAGCGAACGGCAGGCTTTCGTAGGCCACGTCCTGGACGAGGGCATGCCGGAACGTGAACCAACTCTCCCTTCCCTCGTCGGGAATGACGAGCGCCGCGCCGATCAGCTCGTCGAACGCGGCACTAAGAGACGCGAACCGCAGCAACGGATCATCCATGCCGCGAAGCAGCGCCTCATCGAACGAGCGGCCCGCGACGGAACCAGCCTTCAGCACTTCCCTGGCCTCCGGCGCCAACCGGTCGATGCGCGACATCAGCAGGCCCTGCACGCGGTCGGGAATCTCGAGGGCGGCGAGCTCCGCGGCGCGCGTGACCGACGAGGCCCCCAGGATGCGCTCCAGGACACCGGGTGCCTGCAGCGAATGGATGACCTCCTCGAGGAAGAGCGGATTGCCCTTGGTCTTCTCGTACAGCGCCTCGCCGACCTCGTACGGAAGATGGTCGACGTCCAGTGACGCCTGCAGCATGTCGCGCGACTCGGACTTCGACAGTTCCGACAGGCCGAGGCGCGCCACCTCGGGCCTGTCGAGCTCGGCGGGGATCGCGACAGGGCGCGTCGTCAGCAGAAGCAGGACGGGCATCTCCCCAGCGACGTGCTGCGCGAGGTACCCGGCGAGGGCGAGGGAGCTGTCGTCCATCCAGTGGAGATCCTCGACCACGACCACGCACCCACTCCGCCCGGCAGCGGACTTCAAGATGCGGCCGTTCAGCTCGAAGAGCTTGCCGCGACGGGTCTGGGCGTCGAGAGACCCCACGACGTCGGTCTGGGGAAGCGACAGGCTGAGCAGGGGATTGAGCAGCGAGCCGAACTCCACGAGATCGGGAAGGTGCCGCAGCAGATAGGTCTGGGCCACACTGGTCCGCCGCGCCACGGAGTCGCCGGCGCCGATGCCTAGAACGGATTGGAGGACCTCGACCCACGGCGTGAACGGCGCCGCTTGCAGGTGTTCGAAGCAGGCTGCACGCGCGACGACACTTGCGTCGCTCATCCCCTTCATCGCTTCTTCGACCAGACGGGTCTTGCCGACTCCGGCCTCCCCTTCGATCAGCACCGTCCGGCCGCCGCCGTGACACGCATCATTCCACGCGCTATCGAGCGCCCGGAGCTCGTCACGGCGGCCGAAGACAGGCTTGACTGCCTCTGCAGGCCGCCTCCACGAATGAACTTGCCGGGCGGCTCGCTTCTCTTCCGCGAGGACACAGACCGCGACCGGCTCTTCCTTGCCTTTCACCTTCATGGGCGGGAGTTCGCGCCCGCAGAGACTCGGCCCGGCGTGATCGAGCAGATCACGGCTCGCATACACTTCGCCGGGTCCTGCCGCCGCCATGAGCCGCGCCGCGAGGTTCACCGCATCGCCCATCACGGTGTACTGCCGCCGGAAGGAAGGCCCGACCTCGCCGGCAAAGACGTGTCCGCCATTCACCCCGATGCGGTGCTGCAAGCTCAGTCCCGCGTCGTTCAATTCGGCGTTCAGATCGAGAGCGAACCGCGCGGCGTTGACAGCGGAGTACTCATGGGCGACGGGCGCACCGAAGGTGAGGATGACCTTGATGCCCTTGGTGGCGATGTCGCTGCTGACGACGAAGCCGCGATGCTTGGCGCAGAGTCGCGCTAGCATCGCGGCATAGGTCTGCAGCTGGCCCAATGCGGCGACGGTGCCGGCCGTCTCGATCAGACCGTTCAAGCCGAGGATGTTGACGAACACCACGGCGACACGGCGGTGCTCCGGCGTGAGCTGGAAGCGCTCGACCCGCTTCCTGCGACCGTGCCACGTAGGGAGGAAGCAACGAGGCGAGCATGGCGAGCTGCCGTTCGGAGACCGAAGGAAGAGCGACGTCGGCCGGCGGGACGCCATCGAGTTGGAAGCGCTCCACCAGGCGGTAGTCGCCCGAGGCCGCCGTCCTGACCGCCGTACGCAGCAGCTTCTTCGTCGACGCCGAGATCGCCAGCTGCCCCCTGTCCGCCTGCGACTCCGCTGAGGCAGCAAGCTCTGCGCCCCTGCCTAAGGCGAACAGCTGCGACGCGCTCATCCGGGCAGGCCGGCCGCACAGAGCAAGAAGGTATCGCTGTGTGCCCCTACCGACATGCCGACCTTGACCTTGCCGCCGCCCGCATCCACGGCGGCCGAGCGGGCGACCTGCTTCAGCATCCTCAGCGCTGCGGCCACCGCTCGATCGGCATGACCCTCGCCCTCGAACAGCAGAAGGATGGCGTCGCCGCCGAACGTGAGCGTGTCGCCGCCGTACCGCGCGGCGGTCTCAAGCATCTTGGCGAAGAACAGGTTGATGACGGAGGTCAGCCGCTCGGCGCCCTCATCGCCGAGCTTCGCCAGCCGCTCCGAGAGCGCGGTGAATCCGGAGAGGTCGGCCATGACCATGGTGCCGTCGATCGAATGGCCGAACGGGACCGCGAGTGCTTCGCCACCTGTCCCGCCGCCTGTCCGCTCCGGCCTTCCCTCCGGCAGGCTGGCGAGCATGCGCAACAAGGAGGCCGGCAGGTAGGTGACCGCTTCGTTGCCTCTGTCACCCACCTGCCGGCCTCCCGGGTCCGCCTCTGCTCCGGACCTAGCCTAGCAGTCCCTGCCTGTGCTGGTCACGATGCCCGCTCATGCGTCTCGGTTCCCCGTGACATCCCGAGCCGTCACCACCTGACTCTCACGAACGCGTCGCCGGTGCCGTTAGTGTCACCCGGCGCGAAGTTGGCGGCCCATGACGTAAACACCACGCAGCGGCCATCGCCGCTCATGGAGGGGTAAGAAGCGGAGCCGGCGTCGCCTTGGCTGCCGTCCGTGGCCACATCTACTTGCTCAGTGCGTCCCGTTAGACGGTCGTGCACGAAGACGTCGGGCTGAACATCGGCATCGGCGGGCACGAGATTGGACGCTTGAGAGTAGAAGGCGACATACCTGCCGTCGTCACTGATCGCAGCACCGTAGGAGGAACCGTTGCCGGCGATCCCGTTGGTGCTCACGCTCACTCGCTCCGTCCTGCCGGTGACGCGATCATGCACGAAGACATCGACGTTGCTGGTGTCGCCGGGGACGAGATTCGTCGCGAACGTATCGAACGCCACGAACCGACCGTTTCCACTTATGGCGACGGTGCTTGCCAGCCCTGCGTTGGCCGGGTCACCGCTGCTGGACACGTCCACCCGCTCCGTCGTGCCCGTGTCGCAGTCGTGCACGTGAAGCCCCCAATACCAGCCAGCTGAGTAGGCGACATATCGGCCATCCGCACTGATGGAAGGCGCGGACCCACCGCTGATCAACTCCGTGGTGCCAGCGACAAGATCCCGTCGGAAGATGGCCCCATTACTCGGGGTCTCGCCTGGCACCAGATTCTCCATCAGCGAGCAGAAGGCGACGTAGCGGCCGTCAGCGCTCAACACAGCCACTTCGTTCGAGCTGTTTCCCCAAGCGCTCGTTTCACCTACAGGTACCGTCACCAACTCAGTTGTGCCCGCATCCCGGTCGCGCACGAAGAAGTTCATCCCCGAGTTGCAGTCTCCCGGCACCAGGTTCGAGGCCAAGGACCCGAAGACCACGTAGCGGCCGTCCGCGCTGAACGAGGCCTTGACGCCGCTTGATGATCCGTTGGCCTGCACTCCGCTGCTGGACACGCTCACTAGCTCCGTCGCCCCGGTGATGGTGTCACGCACGAACAAGTCGTATCGCGCATTGGTGTCGTCAGGAACCAAGTTCGTAGCTCCGGACGAGAATGCGACAAAACGACCGTTGCCGCTGATCACAGGACTCTCAGCCGAGTTGTTACACGATTGACTCCCCACACTGACTCGTTGCGCAGTGGGACCGCCGGAGCGGTAGCGCACGATCACATCCGTCGCACCATTTGTATCGCCCGTCACGAGGTTCGTCGCCTCCGAAAGGTAGGCGACCCTCTCGCCCTCATCGCTGATGGATGGCTGGTGACTCGGCCCATTCGGAAACGGCCGGCTGACCTGTTCGATCGCTTCAGTGACGAGGTCGGCGACGAAGACATCGACAACCCCGTCAGTGTCCCCGTCATAGAGAGTGGTGGCTGCAGAACTGAAGGCGACATACCGGCCGTCTGGGCTGATCGCCGCCGACTCACAGTAGCCGTTGGCTCGATCGCCCATTACGCTGACACTCACCAAGCGAGTCTCCCCGGCGTCACGATCGCGGACGAAGATGTCCGGCTGATCGTTGATGTCGTTCGCCACGAGATTCGTCGCGTGAGACGAGAACGCCACGATCTGGCCGCCGCTACTGATCGACGGCCGACTGCTTCCGCTGTCCCCCTCGTTGTTCGTGGCTCCCACGCTGATGCGTTCCGTCGTGCCAGTCGTGAGGTCACGAACGAACACGTCCTCGCTCAGGTTGAGATCGAGCGGAACCAGATCGGACGCCTCCGACGCGAAGGCCACGATGCGACCGTCCCCACTGATCACACCGCTGCCGCTCAGGCCGTTGCCGGGTAAGCCGAAGGCATCCGCGCTCGCAAGCACGGTGCTGTGTCCCAGGCAATCCCGCACGAAGACGTCGCGCAAGCCGTTGGTGTCGTCGGGCACCAAGTCCGAAGCATCCGAATCGAACGCGACGTAGCGTCCATCGGCACTTATGGATGATGTGTAGCTCTCGTTGTCAGCGCCCCCGGCGGTCGTGTCCACGCTGATCAGTTCGGTGATTCCCGTCGCCCGGTCGTGGACGAAGACGTCCTCCAGGGGATTGGTGTCGTTCGACACGAGGTTGTCGGCAGCGGAGGTGAACGCGACATACTGGCCGTCGGCACTGATGGACGGTGAGAGGCTGTCCCCGTTTCCCTCGAGGCCTGTGGAATCGACGCTGACACGCTCGGTGTAGCCGAGCAACAGGTCACGCACGAATACGTCGGTGACTCCGTTGCTGTCACCGGGCACGACGTTCGGGGCCTCGGAGCTGAAGGCTACATAACGCCCATCTGCGCTCAGCGCGCAGCTGAACGCGTTCCCATTCGCTTGGATAGGCGCACCATGACTGATGAGGAACGTCCCCGGGCTGCTCTCCGCGAACGTCACGTCGAGAGCGTGGTCGCTGGCGACGTCGATGAGCTTGCATGAGTACGAACCGTCGTCATTGGCGGAGAGATGCGCGGTCGTCGGCGGGTCGGGCTGCAGCAGTGACTGGCCGTCGACGGTCACATCCGCAAGGCGCTGACCTGGATGAGGCGTGAGCGCGAAGCTCATGTCCTCCCCGTCCACGACGGGGGCATCACCGCTGCTCGGACCGTGCGTGACTGTGCCAGCGCCCGTGATGCCCACACTGATCGTATAGGGCAGCAGCTCGATGTCGTCGGAGGTCTCGAGCACGCTCGGGTTGGAGTTGCGGTACTGCGCCCAGACCATGCTGACTCCGGCGGTTGCCGGCAATCTGACCGAGACGTTGGCGGCATACGGCCGCCAGTCACTCCACGTTGCCTTGCCGTCCGTGCTCGTGCGCATCTCGTCGGCGTGGACGACTTCAGAATCGACAGTGACCTGGCGGCCGTGCGTATTGGCGGCGCCGCCGTTCAACAAGAACGTGCCGGTCGGGCCAGGCGTCACGTACAGACCCCTGCCCGTCACCGTCGTGGTGTTGCCGGCGCCGTCCGTGACCGCCACCTGGACGTTCACCTCGCCCGATTCCACGAGCGGCAGGTCGAACTCGACGTTGTAGGGACCCGGGGTGCCGGGTGCGATCTCAAGGTGGAAGGGCTCGGCGGTCGCAGCGCCGACCTGCGTCACGTCGAGGCGGGTGACCCAGCTGGGGTCCTCGGCGTCGATCGTCGCCGTCCAGTGATGGCCTTCGTTAGTGAGGACCACGCTGCGCACAGTTGGCGCGATCGTGTCTGTGTCTGAGCCCCTGACCAGCCTCAGCTTCAGACTGGTCCAGATCCTCTCCGTACCGACGACGACCGGGTCGTCCGCGGCCGAGGTGGCCAGGAACTGGCCGGGCACGACGATGAGTCTCTGCTCCCTGCCGCTCGGCGTGTCGATCGTCGAGACCACCGCGGGGCTGGCCGGCCACCAGCCGTCGGCCGCCACCTGGAATTCACCGACGTTGACCTCCCACTCGTTCGTCCAGCGAGAGATCGCCGGGTTGAAGGGGTCGATGTCGGCGTAGACACCCTCTTCGAGGACCGCCGCCTTGACCGGATCGGCGCCCTCCGCCCCGAGGTCGATCACGATCCGGGGCTGGATCGGCCTGTCGGCCGTGGCCTGAGTGTCGGGCTGGTCTGAGCCTTCGACCTGCGCCGTCACGTAGCGTGAGGTCGCATCCGCCTCGACCATCTCCAGCGTGGCATTGACGAAGCGCGGCCCGGTCTGAGCGGGGTCGACGATCTCCACGATGCAGCCAGCCGGGAACGGGATATCGCCCTGTGCCGCGGCTTCCTCGGCGCTCTTCAGCAGGCGGCTGCTGGCAGCCCGGGTCAGAGTCTGCGGCACGATCTCGGACGTGCCCTCCTGCGTGACGTGGGGCAGCCGGTACTGCGGCATGCCGTACATCGTGAACTGGATGCTCGACTTCTCGTCGTAGGGCGTGACCGACGAGAGCGAGCCCAGGTACTGCCGCTTGGCGGCCGCCAAGGCAAGCCCGATCGACTGAGCCTTGCCGACATTCGCCTTCGTCCTCCGTCGTCGCCTGGTCGGCGAAGTCCCCGATCAGGGCCTCGGTGCCGGCGATCGTCTCGGTGTCGCCGAAGCCGAAGCCGGTGCTGCCGATGAGCACGCCCTCTTGCCGTGCCATCGCCTGCGCCATGTCGAGACGCGGGTCGACTTCGTCGAGCAGATCGACGAACTGGGGAGCCGTGGCGACCTGGTCGTCGGGCACGTTGAGGCCGGCGTGGCAGCCCATGGAGAAGACGAGCTTGCCGAGGAACCCGGATGCGCCGTCGAAGTCGGTGCTGGAGAGGAACTCGCCGGCGGCGCTCCGGCCCGCGGCCTGCTCGTTGTAGCCATAGGCGGAGATGCCGCCGTAGTGCGTGAAGTGGGCGTTGATGGCGCCGATGTCGGCGACCGCCCACAGCATCTGACGTCGTGCCCAGCAGATCACGGCGGACGTCGCTGACCTGCCACGAGTCGTAGGTCTCCTTCTTGGGATTGAGGCCAGCGCTGGAGAGGGCGTCGTGCACCCTGTCGGACCCGTCGCTCATGAAGTCCTGACCCGTCACGACCGAGCTGCCGCCGGCCAGCATGCCGTTGCTCTGCAAGAACTGCACGATGGTCTGCCGGCGATCTCGGACGGCGTCTCGACAAGTCGCGCCACGGCGAGGTCGGGGATGTAAAGGGAGCGGCCGTTGAACGGCATCGGCTCGTGATCGACGTAGTAGTCGTCGGTGAGCACCATCGAGTCGAACATGCTGGCGAGTAGCGGGCTCGTCGACTTGAGCCACGAGCTGTCCGCATAGGCCCTCTCGTTGCCGAGCACCGTCTGGTCTTGCACCCGCCGCTGCGGGATGACGTCGTCGCCGCCGACGACGACGACGTACTTCACGTACGTCCTGTCGTCGCCCGGATCGGCAGGATCGCCGTAGAGGTACTCCTCGATGAACTTGCGGACTTCCTCGGTCACCGTGTTGGCGAGCTGCGTATCCCAAGGCTGCTTGTCCCACGCGTCGTAGACATCCTCAGGCAGCGTCGGCGGGATGGTGAGGATCGCGCCGCCGCCTGTGTAATCACTGTCGCAGGCGTCCTTCAATGGCTGCAGCACAGTCGCCCACGCCTGATCGCTCTTGCTGACGACGTTGAACCGCTCCGGCTGCGCGACGAAGAGCGTCGCCGGAGCACCGCCGTGTGTGTAGATCACCTGCGAATCGTCGGGGCCCTCAGGTACCTTCGGCTGCTCCACGATCCCCTCGTTGAGGATGTCGGGGAGGTGCAGAGCCATCGAGGTCTCGACCTGGAGGGTGTACGGCGCCGCGGTCGAGGAGGCTCCGTTGGCCCCCTTGACGAGGATGTAGGTGTGGCCGTCGACGAAGTCGGTCTGGGCCAGGACGACCTCGGTGCCCGTCCCGACATGCGCCGAGAAGCCGGCCACGCGCTTGTTCGCCAGCGCCGAGTTGTCGAAGCCGAGCTCTTCGAACTTGACGGCGCTGCCCGACGCCATGCTCGTGTCAAGCCCGGCGAAGCTCATGTCGCTGAAGGAGTAGCCGTCGAGCGTCGAGTAGCCGTCCGGCGCCGTGACGGGCGCGGTGTGGGTGAACAGCGCAGAGAGCAGCGGCGGCATGTGCTTGTAGCCGCCGGCGTCCTCGTACGGCATGTGCTTGTAGCCGCCGGTGAAGTTGTAGGGCATGTGCTTGTAGCCGCCGGAGTAGAGGTACGCACAGTCGTAGAACGGCATGTGCTTGTAGCCGCCGGCATCCTCGATCGCCATGTGCTTGTAGCCACCGATGTCCTCGTACGGCATGTGCTTGTAACCGCCCGCCTCGTCGACGGGCATGTGCTTGTAACCGCCCGCCGACTCCCAGATGCCTGCGCTCGAGAACGAGGAGCCCTCGAGCCCCGCGTCGACGGCCGCATCCGCGCCCAGGTCCTGGACGACCGCGAGGTCACAGTCCACGTCGGCGCTAGTGAGCGTGACCAGGACTTCGGTGCCATAGGGGACGGGATCGGTGTTCGGCAGCGTTACTTCGTAGATGTCCACGTCGGTGGACGACTGGATGTACGAAAGGTGCGTACGCCCGCCGCTGTACAGCTTCGGCGTGGCGGCGCCGATGCCGTTGCCGGCCTCATCGTCGACAGTCGGGTCCACGGTCACGACATTGATCTTGAAATCGTCGGTGGCGCTGCGCCCTGTGGAGTCCATGACCGTGAGGTGCGCGGAGTAGGAGCTTCCGGAAGGCGCGAGGGCCGATGTGGTGACACCCTCGACGGTGCCGGTGTCCATCGCCCCCAGGTTATCCTCGGTCACCTTGCCGGCCACCTGACCGGCGATGCCGTCGATCGTCCACGTTGCCGTGTGCTTCTGCAGCCAGCCGGGGTCAAGGAACCGTCCCATCAACTTGGCCGGCTGACCGGCGAGGACTTCAACGTCGAGTGCGTGCACCCGCGGAGCCAAACCACCTACGGCCAGGTCCTGCTGCGTCTCGCACTTCGCGCCGGTTCCCCCCTCCGCCGTGTCGGTGACGACCAGCCTGATACCGTAAGACGTCGATGGCGACGTCGGGGCGTCAGGCACGACGAAGGCGATCGGGCCCTCGAAGGTCAGTGGCTCGAGATCGCCCTCCGTCACCGTCCACTCCCAGCTCTTGCCCGTCCAACTGCCATCCGGGTTGCCCGTTTCGGCGCCGTCGTCCGCGTAGAGACCGACGACGTCGCCCTCGTCCGGGTTCGGCGACTTCACGGTGAAGGCAGGCGCGTCGACGCGGAAGGGGTACGAGACTGTCGTCACGCTGCCGGCCACGTCCTTCGCTACGAAGCTGAAAACGTGGTCACCGTTGGCGAGCGGGAGGGGAAGCGGGTGGTCCGAGACAGCCTCGACGAGCTGTCCGTCGACCCTGGCCACGGGATCGGCCGAGGCCAGAGCGCTGCCACCGGCATCGGACGCGCTGAAGCGGAAGACGGGGCGGTTGTAGCCGGTGGCCGCGCCGTTGGGCGCCTCGAGGCTGACTTCGGGCGCTGTGCGGTCGATGCCGAACTCGACATGGCCCTCGGCCACAGTAGGCGTGAGTTGCGAGTCGGTGACCCGAAAGTCGATCGAGTACTCGCCATTCGCTTCAAAGGGGAACAGTCGATAGGCGCCGTCGACGTCAGGAAGGAGCGACCTCCATCCCAGCCCGTCGCCAAGGTCGCAGGTGACGGCTGCAGGAGTGAAGGGTCCCACCTTCGGCACGAACGTCAGCGTCACCGGTTCGTTCGTCCAGTAGCTTGTCGGAGCCCCGTCCGCGCGGATCGTCGGCGCGCCGGAGTAGATCTTGACGGTCGCCGTCGCCGGCTGGCTCGCATTGCCCGCCCCGTCGACGGCCCGGAACTGCACGATGTTCTCGCCCTCGGTCGTGCCGTCGGCGGGCACGATGTACGACGCGCCAGGTACCCAGGCCCCGCTCGTGCTGAGACGATGCTGGTAGGAGAGGTCGCTGGATGGGGACGGGTCGATCGAGCCGCTCGCAGTGACGGTGACGGCGGTGCTATGCCAGGCGTCGTCTCCATTGAGACTCGGGATGCTCGGCGCCTGTGTGTCGATCATGCGCGAGGTGGAGACTTGCGTACTCGTGTTGCCCGCACCGTCGATCGTCCGGAAGGAGACGTGGTTCCTTCCCTCCGCGGAGAGTGTCACGCTGGCTCCGTCGATCCAGATCTGGCCGTCGATGCAATACTGGATGTGGAAGCCACTGCTGGGCCCGTCGTCCGACGCGTCATCGGCAGTCACGCTCACTGGCGTGTTGTGCCAGCGGTTGTCCTGGTCGACCCACGGCTCCGAAGGAGACCACGTGTCGATAGAGCGGGTCGTCGACACCTCGCCGCTGACATTGCCGGCATTGTCGATCGAGCGGAACGAGACCGCGTTGACGCCTTGGGCGCTCAGCTCGACTCCCGCCCCGTCGACCCACTCGCCGTCCACGTTGTATTGGATCCTTGAGCCGCTGCCCGGCTCCGGATCACTTCCGCCCGTCGCGATGACGGTGACGACGTCGTTGTGCCAGGTGGAGTCGTCCGCAACGTCGGGATCGGCCGGTGCGATGCCGTCGATCTTGAACTCGACCTGATGTGCACCTTCGACGTTCTCGGCGTTGTCGACCGCCCAGTATTCCAGGGTGTGCGGACCCTGCGCCGACACGGTGAACCCGAGGGCTGGGTCGACGGCGACGGGTTCCTCGCCGTCCAGCGAGCACATGAGGGCTCGCAGGCCGCTACCCCCGTCGTTGTCGGCGGCGGAGAGCGTGACTTCGACAGCACTTGTGTACCAGCCGTTCTGCCCTAGGGTGCCGCTGATCTCATGACTGCTGCTCGGCGCCGTGGCGTCGCTGACGACAGTGAAGTCGGTCGTCGTCTCATTCTCGTTGCCGGCCGTGTCGACGCCGGTGATCGTCAGAGTGTGCGGGCCGTCCGAAAGAGCCGGCGTGATGACCGTGCCCGGCGCCATGTTGCCAAGGTCCTCTTCGTCGAGCAGGACCCGGGTGCGGCTCGTGTCGGCCCCACTGCCGCTGGCCTCATCGACGATCGAGTACTGGAGGACCGGCTCGGGCGCGACATTGTCGCCTGCCGGCGACTCGACGGTGACCGTCGGAGCCTGACGGTCGAGCGTGATCGAATCCTGGAAGGTCGAGGACTCGTTGCCGGCGCCGTCCTGAAGCTGGACGAAGGCGGTCTTCTTGCCGTCGAGCCCGGGCAGGGTCAGGGTCTTGCTTTCGCTGAACGCCTCCCAGGCCGTCCATTGCACATCGTCGGTGCTGAAACGCACCTTCGCGACGCCCGAGATGTCCGACGAGGCGGTCACGGCGACGTTCACCGTCGCTTCCTTCGTCCACGTCGCGCCGTCGTTGATGAGCGCAGTGCCCGTGGGCTTGGTGGTGTCGATGTGCACCTGGATGCTCTGGGCGTCCTCGACGTTGCCGGCGTTGTCTTCAGACCAGTAGCAGATCGTGGGCTCACCCTGTTCGGTGAACTCGAGCGGAGCGCTGTAGTCCTGTGGGTTGCCGTTCGCGCCGATCTTGTAGCGGGTCGCCTTGAGGCCAGAGCCGCCGGCATCGTCGGGGCTCAGGGTCACGACGACGTTGCCGTTGGTCCAGGTCGCCGGCACCGCGGTGGCACCGGTCACCGGCTTGGTGGTGTCGATGTGCACCTGGATGCTCTGGGCGTCCTCGACGTTGCCGGCGTTGTCCTCAGACCAGTAGGTCACCGGGTGAAGACCCTCGCCGGAGACGGTGAAGGTGCCGGTGTAGGGCTTCTGCACACCGTCGACCGTGTAGTAGGTGGCCTTCACGCCGGAGCCGGTGGCGGGGTTGGTGCTCGCCCCAGGGTCGCTGGCGGCGAGCGTCACCGTGACGTCGCCCTTGGTCCAGTCGCTGGTGCTCGGGGTCGCGGTGGTGGGCTTCGTGGTGTCGATCCTGATCGTGAGGCTGCCCGCCGTCTCGATGTTGCCGGCGTTGTCCTCAGACCAGTAGGTCACCGGGTGAAGACCCTCGCCGGAGACGGTGAAGGTGCCGGTGTAGGGCTTCTGCACACCGTCGACCGTGTAGTAGGTGGCCTTCACGCCGGAGCCGGTGGCGGGGTTGGTGCTCGCCCCAGGGTCGCTGGCGGCGAGCGTCACCGTGACGTCGCCCTTGGTCCAGTCGCTGGTGCTCGGGGTCGCGGTGGTGGTGGGCTTCGTGGTGTCGAGGTGGATGCTGAAGGCCCTATCGGCTTCCGTGTTGCCGATGCTGTCAACGGACCAGTAGGTGACGACATATGTCCCGTCGGGAGACGGCATCATGGGGACTTGGAACGTGAGGCCGGTATTGGGCAGGCCAGCGTTGATGGTGTGGTACGTGCCGGTGACAACAGCCCAGTCGTTTGCCTCAGCTGAAAGGGTGACGTCGGCCGAAGCGTTGTACCAGGCCAATGGTGCCGGAGGAACGGCCGTTCCATTGACCCAGGCGCTTGTCGTCGGCGGCGCAACTCCGAACACTCGGCTCCCCACCTCAGGGTCGTAGGCGATCGAGGCGCTGCTCGTCATGCTGGCCGATCCAGCGCAGAGCACCGAGCCGATGATCTTGCCGGTGCTGCTGAACGAGAAGCTGCCGTAGCGATTGCACAGCAGGCCGTAGTAGCTGCCCGTGCCCGTGTAGCTCAAGGCCTTGCCGCTGCCGTTCATCAGGATGACCGCGGGGCTTGTGGAGCTGCCGATCGACTGCGTGCCGCCGATCGTCACGTTGCCGTCCGCGACCAGGACCTTGATCTTCCACTGACGCTGACCGGCGAGTGACGTGTTGCCGGCCACGTAAGTCGAGCCGAGGTCCACCATCTGGCCGGCGCCGACGGTGAGCGAACCGCCGACATGCAGCTTGCTCATCGTCACATTTGCCTGGCTGCTGTTGATGACCACGTTGCCGGTCACCCAGACCGCTCCGAAGTTGTAGGTGCCGGAGCCGGAGATGGTCAGGTTCCCGTTCACGGTGATGTCACCGTAGGTCTTGCCCCGTGTGAGACTCAGGCCGTTGTAGGACGTGCCCGCGGGCGCTGTCGGGAGGCCTTGCGTGAACTGCGCGACCAGGCCACTCGTGACGAAGACACCCATGGAGGGGATGGTGTCCTGCCTGGAGGCCAGGTACTGCCAGATGCTTCTCAAGTCGCCCAAGCTCGTGTTCGCCAGTGTCCCGCCGACGTAGAAGGCGGAGGCGGGCATTCCCACGGCGTCCAGGGGCCCTGTGATCTTGGTGGTGCCGCTCAGCGCCGCGTTGCCGCCCGCATAGAGAGCCGGCGGGAACCACGGCGCTCCTTGGTGGGGGACGGGCGGGGGTGGAGGCGGCGTCTTTGTAGGTGTGGGCGTCGGGGATGGCTTTGCCGCAGCCGTCACCGACGGCGTCGGCGTCGGTGACGCGCTCGGCTTCGCCGACACGGCAAGCGGCGCAGTCAGCAGCACCACCGCCATCACAAGTACGACGAAAACCGTAGTCAGGGCTGAGAACGACCGTACCGACCTGCGCATGACTCCCCCATTCACACCAGGCGGCCCCACACCGCCTGCGCATTTCCCCTGGCGGCGACACTACGAGCCCGTCGCCGGCCAGCGCGTCACCCGTTTGAGGGTGATTCCACGCTCGGGGCAGCGTCGCATGAGGGGATCAAGGGGCTCGCCGAGCGCGGGCGCATTGCCCCAGCGCCACTGATCGGTACCCCCCACGCGCCGTCCCCGTCGGCGCTTGCTCGAAGCTAGCAAAAACAGGTCGGCAACGGTAGGGGGTTGGGCGTATCGATTCATCGTTCGGCGAACGGTCATGCAACGATTTACCTCGTTGCCACTGTAGGCAACATGTCGACCTGCTCCGTCGCCTTCACATTCACCTAGCGTGCTCCTTCTGAGGCGTACCGGACTCCATTTGGGTCCAGCGCGCAGGCAGACCTAACGAGCTGACCGAACGTTCAGGCACCAAGGAGGGAAGGGTCAATGAAGGGTCGTGTCCTCGCCATCGAGCTGGTCCTCTCGGTGACCCCTCACGCCGGGGCGAGCTCGCGCTGCGCAGCCCTGCGGCAGACGTCCGTTCTTCCCTCCTACTCCCCCACCGGACATGCCAGCTCGCAGCGCCGGCACCACTTGATGCGTCCCTCCGAGCGGAACTCTTCCTCGAGCGACGCCCCCGTCGGCGGAGCGTCGAGCAGGAACTCCTCGTCGATCTCGACGCCCGAGTCCTCATTGTCCTGTTCCATCTGCACGAAGCAGGACGCGCGGCCGTAGGTGCCGTCGCGTCCGGGGAGATGCTCCTGGCCCGCCTCGTCCGCGGAGAGCGCGGCGCGCGCGAACGCCTTCTGAGGGCAGGCGCCGCGGCAGGGCTCGTCACAGCCCAGGCAGGGATCGAACTCCACGGGTCCCGTCGGCGTCAGCTCCGCATCCAGCAGGACGGCGCGCAGGCGGACCCGAGGCCCGCGATCGGGCGTGATCAGCAGGTTGTTCCGGCCGACGCAGCCCAGGCCGGCGAGCACGGCGGCGTCTTTGAGGAAGACGCCGCCGTGCTCGACCCAGTACGTCATGGGATACGCCTGCATCCGGAGGTGTCCCTGCGCCCAGGTGGCCAGCTGATCGGCGATCTCCACGAGCCGCCGATTGCCGAGCGTCTGGCCCGACGAAACGGACCAGTCCAGCTCGGGCTGATCCCTGGGATGCGAGACGGCGACGACCACAGCGGAGCGCGCGTCCACAGGCCAGCCGACCTGCCTGAGGTCGCTCTCCTCGTCGTAGGCGTACTCGCCGTCGATCTTCGTGCCGTAGCGGGCGAGCAGCCGGTGTGACGGCGAACTCCTGAGCTGCTCGACGCTCGCAATGCCTACCGCGTCGGCGCCCAGATCACGCGCCTTCTCGAGGATCGTGCTCTGCATGTCGCCCATCCGCCGCCCCCCCCCGTTCGTTCGTCCCCGGGGATGGTACGCCCGCCAAACGGAGGAGAGACCAAAAGCGAGCCTTCGCCGGAGGAGGAGGAGGAGGAGGAGGAGGAGGAACGCGTCGCCGGCCGCCCGGCCGCCTCTACGCCTCGCTGCCCGCCGCTTCCCGCTCCTTGCCGCCGAACCGCCGGCGGTAGAGAACGCCAGCCACGAGGCCTGCGGGAATCGGCAGCCAGAAGCTCACGAGGCGGTAGGCCAGCACGGCGGTGGTCGCCTCGGCGGCGCCGACGCCGGCCAAGCCGAGGGTCGCCGTCAGACCGACCTCGACGAAGCCCAACCCGCCGGGCGTGAGCGGCACCCACGCCAGGATCGCCGCCACGACGTAGCCGAGCAGGACGAGCGACGGCCGCGGGCTCGCGCCGACAGCCGCGAGCGCCGCGAGCAGGGCGCCGAAGTCGAGCAGCCAGTTGCCGGCCGCGCAGGGCAGCGCCACCCACCACCTGTCGCCGAGCGCACCCTTGACGAAGTCGCGTTCCACGAGCAGCCGGGCCGGCAATCCGTCGCGGGGCGCACCCCCCTTCCTCACCCGGTTCAGCACGCGCCGCACGGCGCGCCCGACGAACAGCAGCGCCCGGTCGGTGAACAGCGCGACCGCCCCTCCGACCATGATGAGGACGGCGAGCACCACACCGACGATCATGGTGCGCAGCAGGCTCGGGTCGATGGGCGCGCCGCCGAGGATCGCCGGCAGCGACAGGATCGGCAGCAGGAAGAGCACGGCGTTCGAGAGCAGGGTGTTCGCGGTCAGGCCCGTGACCGCCTGCCCCTTCTCGGAGCCCGACGTGACGAGCATCTGGTAGCCGAGGGGGGCGCCGGAGGCGGCCCCGCCCGGCACGATCCTGGTGAACGCGTTGCTCGCCAGCTGCGTCGTCGCGATCACGAACCAGCGAGGCTCGCGCGTGGTCACGCGCATCATCCCCCAGTAGCAGGCGAACGCTCCGGCCTCGAGCAGCACCATGAGGACGAACCAGAACCACTTGATGGTGTACAGGCCGGGCACGGCATCCCAGAGGTCGAGCAGCTGTGGCCAGACCAGGTAGAGGCCGACGGCAGCGGCGCCCAGGAAGACGAGGAACTTGACCGGGATGCGGAAGCCCGGCCCCTGCTTCCGGGGCTCCGCCGGCGAGTACACGACGACGACGCGGGGGACATGGCCGCCGGTGCGTCCCCAGCGCTTCAGGCCGCCGGTCCCGACCTCGTCGGGATGCAGCGGCAGCTCCTCGTCGGGCGCCGGCTCGAGCGGGACGCGCCGCGTCCGTTCGCCAGCGGACGCGCGCTGGTCGACGACACCTGCCGCCTCATGTCGTTGGCGCGGCCTCGCGGGAGTCACGGGCGCGCGGGGGCGGCTCGTCCGACCAGTCGAAGCCAAGGTCGCCGGCCCCCCGGGCCTTCTCGTCTACGGTCGCTCATCGGCACAGCATACCGCCCGACCTGCCCGGCCTTAGGCGGCCATGGCGGAGTCCCGGGCGTCCGCCTGCTGCGTCTACGCCGCCTCCGCTTCGCCGGGCGGCGCCCCTCCTACGGGCTTCGTCGGGAGGCGCTGGGTGAACACCAGGGCGATGCAAGCGAAGACGGCCAGGACGGCGAACGCCGTGTGCAGCCCGGCGATCCGGCCTTCGGCGTTCGCTTGCAGCGCGGCCTGCGTGACGTCTTCCGGCTGGCCGGCGTTCTTCATCGCCTCTTCCAGGTCCGCGTCCGACATGAACGGGATACCGCCGGCCAGCTCGACGTTCGCCTGCTGCTTCACCGATTCCGGCACCGCGGGGTTGTTCTGGATGTTGGCGATGAACGACGAGGTGAGCACGGCGATCATGATCGAGCCGACCAGCGCCGTGCTCAGCGAGATCCCCAGGTTCGTCATGGTGTTCTGCAGGCCGCCGACCTCGGGGCTCTTCTCGTCCGGCACCGCCGACACGGTCACGGCGCCGAGCTGTGAGGCCATCGCGCCCATGCCGAACCCGATCAGGAGCATGGGGATCGCGACGATGCTCGCGTCGGCGTCCAGGTCGAGGCCGCCGAGCAGGATCAGGAGACCGACCAGGAAGAAGAGGAGACCGACCCTGACCACCCGCCGCGGGTTGGCCCTGGGCCGCAGCTTCGGGACACCGACCGCGGCCAGCAGCAGCGTCACCGAGAGCGGCACCAGGCGAAGGCCCGTGTCGATCGCCGACATCCCGAGGACGATCGAGAGGAAGAGCGGCACGAGGAAGAAGACGCCGGCCTGCAAGAAGTACTGCGAGAAGAAGGACACGAGCCCCGCCCGCAGCTGCCGCACCTCCAGCAGCGCGGGGTCGACGAGAGGTTCCTTGCCCCGCTCCTGGAGGCGCGCCTGCCAGCGGAAGAACGCCCAGATCACAAGGATGCCGCCCATGATCAGCCAGATCGACGGCGACAAGCCGAGGATGGACGGCGAGTCGCTGGTCTTCGGCTCGACCCAGCCCCACTCCGATGTCTTGAGCACGCCGAGCACGATCATCGCGAGCCCGGCGGCCGAGAGGACGGCGCCGATCAGGTCGAGGTGCGGGCGCTGCGCCGGCGGCGCGTCCTGGATGCGCCGCGCGAAGAGAAGGATCAGGGCAGCGACGATGACCTCGCCGGCGAAGACCCAGCGCCACGACGCGTACGTCGTCGCCAGCCCGCCGATCAGCGGCCCGACCGCGACGGCGATGGCGGCAGCCGCGGCGATCAGGCCGTAGGCCTTGGGCCGCGCCGGCGCCGGGAAGTTGCCGGCCACCAGCGCGACGATGGCGGGCAGGATGAGCGCGGCCCCCACGCCTTCGAGGAACGACCAGCCGAAGAGCAGCACGGGCAGGCTGGGCGAGAGCGCCGTCGTCATCGAGCCGCAGGCGTAGATCACGAGACCGAGGGAGAAGGCGCGCTTGCGGCCCATGATCGTGCCGAGCTTGCCGCCCACGATCACGAGGCTGGCCATCACCAGCGTGTAGAGGGTGATCGCCGTCTGGATGCCCGCCACGGTGGTGCCGACGTCCTCCGCGACGGTCGCGATCGAGACGTTCATGACCGACGAGTCGAGGATCATGAGGAACTGCCCGGCGGCGAGTGCGAGCAGGACCGTGCCGGCGCCCTTCTTCGCCGCCTCCGCGGCGCTCGCAGCGGCTGCCGCGCCGTTCGTCGTCATCGACGCGGGATCCGTCGCCATCACCGCTCCTTGCCGTGGTCGCCGTCTAGCTGGCCGTGCGTCGGCGCATCATACCCCGGTCACCGCACGGTAACACGGCGCGAGAAGCCTGGACGAGGAGGGCGTGAGACTCGTATCGGCTCTACCCGCTCAGGGTCGTACGGGGCATCGGTGCCAGCCCTCAGGCCGCCGTCAGCGGCTTGATGCGCTCGACCTCGTCGCCGAGATCCTGCGCCGCGTCCCACAGATCGACCGCCTGCTGGGCGTTCAGCCAGAACTCAGGGCTGTTGCCGAACAGCCGCGAGAGCCGCAACGCCATCCCGGGGCTCACAGCGCGCCGCTCGCGCAGGAGCTCGTTCATCGTCTGGCGCGAGACTCCCAGCGCGTCGGAGAGGGCCGCCACCGTGAGCCTGTAGTCGGGGAGGAAGTCCTCACGCAGCATCTCGCCGGGATGGGTCGGCCGCACCGTCCTCTGCCCAACGTTCCGGATCGCCATCTCACACCTCGCTCAGTGGTAGTCCGTGACCTCGACGTCGTAGGCGTCGCCGTCTACGAAACGGAAGCAGATGCGCCACTGACTGTTGATGGAGATCGAGTACTGCCCCGTCCGATCACGGCTCAACTCGTGCAGCCGGTTGCCGGGAGGGCTCTTCAGATCGTCCAGGCGCGGTGCCAAGTCGATGTACTCGAGCTTCCGCACAGCACGACGGGCCAAGTCCGGCGGGAAGCGCCTCGACCTCCCCGTCGCGTAGAGCTCCTGCGTGCGCTTGTCGGCGAACGTCCTGATCACAGGTTCTCATGTAACGCGTCACGTGACAAGCGTCAAGGATGACAGCGGGGCGAGCGGGGTCACGATGCGGAAGGTCCCGCCGTGGCAAGCTAAGTGGCCACTCGTCGGGGACGGGGCCGATGGCCAGCACCTCGTGGCGCCCCCGCAGTCGAGGCAGACGAGGTCATGGGACGGCGGCCGGGACGCTATACGAGGAGTAGTGCCCTGCCGCCGTCCGCTGCGACCGTCAGTGGTGGCAGGCGCCGTCGAAGCCGACGACGGGCAGACCGCCGGTCAGGTAGGCGTCAACGGCGGTCTGCACGTCGGCGCCGACGCCTGCATGCACGGCGATGCCGACCTGGTTGAACCCCATGAGCGGACGTCCGCCGATGCCGTCGACGACGATGGCGTCGACCATGTGCTCGGCGAGCGTGATCACGGGCTGCATACACCCGCCCTCGGTGTGCGGAGCGTTCTCGAGGACCTGCACCTCGACGATCTTGCCGTCGATGATGTCGATCATCGTGAAACACTCGCAGCGACCGAAATGGCCTGAACGTGTTGCCTCCAGGCCGCCGGGCAGCTCCGATGGAACCGCCACTCGTACTCTTGTGTTTTCGTCCGTCATGATCCGTGGACTCCCGTCTGTCGTCCCGTCGAGCGCTCCTCTGCGGGCGCGACCGCGCCGCCGTTCCTCAGCCTCAGCCGAAGCCGCTGCCGCGCTGTGCCGGCGCGCCGCACGACGGGTTGGACAAAGGCCCGTTCCGCAGGTAGCTGGCCAGCGTCTGGCGGATGCCGGACGACGCGCACTCCGGGCAGCGCCTCTGCTTCTCCCTGATGGCGACCCGCGTGGTCACAGTGAAGGCGTGACCGCAGTCGCGGCAAACGAGGTCGATCCGCGCCATCAGATCGGCCTAGAGGACCTGGACGACATCCGCGTCCTCGCACTTGGTGATGTATTCGGCGATCCCAACGATGTCGTCGACGATGTCGATGAAGTCGCCGAGCTCGCCGGCACCCCAGATCGCACCGGCCGTGCCACACACGTGGATGCGCACTCTGCCGTCAGCCGTCAGGTTCCGCAGGTTGTCGAGTGGCGCCGGCACCTTGTTCTCTCTCATGCCGGCGAGCATATCGTCCTTCAGCTCCGGCCGATCCACGTACGTGCCGGCCTCGCCCGCCACGTCCTTGCGGAAGGCGTAGGCGCCGCCGAGCAGCAGGTAGATATCAACATCCATCTCGAGGGCGACGGCCCCGCCCGTGAGGGTGCTCGCGACCAGCAACTTCTCGAGACTGCCGCTCGCCACACCGATCACCATCGTGCTCATGTCGCTCTCCTCACGCCGCTACTGTCTCGGACGCCTTCTTGGCGCGCGCCTCGACCGCCTCGGCCGCGTGCTCCTGCACCCGGGCGAGGTACGCCGCCAACGGCCGATAGGCGAGGTGCGCCCACTTCCCGAACGGCACCTCCAGCACGAGCATCGGCACGACGCCCATGAGGTGGATGACGTACATCACGTTGGCCGCGGTATCGAGGCCGGTACGGTGCAGGATGGTCTGCAGGACGCCGGTGCCCGCGACGTAGAGCAGCAGGTACAGGAACATCCAGTCCGACTCGTGCGAGCGCGCGTGCTGCGGCGTGTCCTTCTTCACGCGGCCGCGGATGTTGATGACCACCGCCGCGATGAGCCCGATGGAGGCGAGATAGCCGAACGCATGCACCCGCCAGTCGATCGCCGGCCCGGACTGCATGCGGTACAGGAAGAACATGATCAGCACGAGCATGGTCACGTAACTCAGCATGAGGATCAGGTGGACGAGCCACGGCCGCTTGCGCTCGCACTGCTGGTACTTCGGCTGCGAGAAGAAGTGCAGCGGCAGCGTGTAGAGAGCGGCGAGGTACGAGCCGGGAGGGGCGCCGCCGAAGCCGTTCGCTCCCATCACGTTGCGCCACATCCGGACGACGTTGATGCCGAGCAGCACGACCAGCACGGTCGCCATGGTCCAGTCGAAGCGGTGCACGTAGTGGGCCGGCAGGAAGGCGTTCTCGCCGTCGTAGACGTGGATGCTGCCACCGTTCAGGATGCCGAACGTCACGAACCCGATGCCGGTCAGGACGGCGGCGATCAGGATGGCGATGATCTCCCAGACGGGCGAGCGGTAGAACAGCCCGGCGATGCCGCTGAAGTCGTACTTCGACGTGAGCCAGCGGCGCATGCTCATCATCGTCTCGCCCGGTTCGGCCTCCTTGGGGCACTGCTCCGAGCACTCCCCGCAGTAGTAGCAGAGCCAGGGCTCGAGCTGGCCCTTGAGCTTGTCCTCGAGCCCCAGTTGCAGGGCGTGCATCGAACGGCGCGGCAGGACGTGGGGCGCCTCGGAGTGCACGCACACCGCGGAGCAGTTGCCGCAGTTGTAGCACTTGCTGACGTCCTCGGCGCCGTACGCCTGGAGCTCGTCGGCAAGTCCGGGGTGGATCTGTGTAGCCATCGTGCTCCCGTCCGCCGTTCTCAGATGAACAGGTTGACGTTGGCTTCGTCGGCATGGCTCAGGTAAGCAGCCACGCCCTCGTACTCGACGTCGTCGATGAGCTCGTCCTGCGTGAAGCCGAGGATCTCCATCGACAGCGTGCAGGCCACGAACTTCACGCCCTGCTCCCGGGCGCTCTCGAAAAGCTCCTCGAGCGACATCCCGCCGGCGTCCTTGGTGGCCTTCCTCATCATGGGGGCGCCGGCGCCGGCGAAGTTCATCTTGGAGAGGCCGAGGTGCTTGGTGCCCTTCGGCATCATGCGGCCGAACATGGACTGCAGGGTGGTCTTCTTGCCGTCGCCGTCGGCCTGACCTTCTCCGTCTTCCGAGGATGTTGAGGCCCCAGAAGGTGCAGAAGATGGTCACGTCGTCGCCCATCGCGGCGGCGCCATTGGCGATGATCAGGGCCGCCATGACCTTGTCGAACTCGCCACTGAACAGGATGATCGTCTTCTTGGTGGTGTCCACTAGCTGTCTCCTCTCACGCGGTCCTCACGACCCCTCGCGCGGGACCGTCTGATACGGGAAGTAACCGTCGTCGTCGACCTCTTTGATCTCGGCGAGCCAGCCGTACTTGCGCAGGCCCATGACCCAGTACACGACCTCGTGCGTGGGCTTGCCGATCGCCGCGGCGATCTGGGGGATCGTGAGCGGACCATCGGCGAGGGCCTTGAGGATGGGGGCGCGCATGGAGTGCTCGTCCCGGACGATCTCGCGGACGTCCCTGGGACGAGCTTCGCCGGCGCGCCCCGTCGCCGTGCCGGTGCCGGCCTGACTCGCTGCGGCGCTCATACGCACACCACCTCCAGCATGCCGTCGATCATGGAGCGGATCTGGGCGTCGGTGTAGCCCTGCAGGTCGATGGCGTCGGACGGGCACACGGGCACGCAGCCGCCGCAACCCTTGCACGAGGTCCTGGAGATCGTGGCGACCTCCTTGCCGCCCAGGCCCTCCCTGCCGATGGCGTCGTAGGGGCAGGTGGTCTCGCACGCGCCGCACCAGGTGCAGCGGTCGGTGTCGACGGTCGCGACCAGCGGGTCGAGCTCGGCGAAGCCGCGCTTCAGGATGGCGGCGCTCTGCGTGACGGCGGCGAGCCCGGAGGCGACTGCCTCGGCCGAGGTCTTCGGCCCCTGGCAGGCGCCGCAGATGTAGGCGCCGTCCACCACGGTCTCGACGGGACGCAGCTTCGGGTGGATCTCGTTGAAGAAGCCGCTCTGGCCGACCGGGAGCTTGAGCGTGCCGATGAGGCCGTCGTTCTCGCGCGGCACCATGCCGGTGACCAGAACGACGAGGTCGGCGGTGAGCGCGACCTCCTCGCCTTCGGAGAGCAGGTCGCGCGCCGTCACGGTGAGGCGCCCCTGCGCGTCCTTCTCGATGGCAGGGGGCTCGTCGTCGGGGAACTTCACGAACGCCGAGCCCTTCTCCAGCGCCTCGGCGTACAGCAGCTCGAACTTCCCGTACGTGCGCATGTCCCGGTAGAAGTGGTACTGGTGGACGCGGGCGGGCGTGGCCGCGACCTGTGTCGCCGCGTGGACCGCCGCCGTGCAGCAGTAGCGCGAGCAGTAGGTGTTGGCGTGCTCGACGTCTTCACCCTGCCGGCTGCCCACGCAGTAGACGTAGGCCACGGTCTTGACGGGCCGGCCGTTGTAGGTCAGCTCGGCCGGCCCGCGACCTTGCCGCCGGCCGCGGACTCGTCGAGCAGCTTCTTGAACTCGGAGAGCGTGACCACGCCGTCGAGGCCGAAGCCGAGCTCGCCCTCCGCGGGCTGGTACGTGTCGAAGCCGGTGGCCACGACGATCGAACCGACCTTCAGCTGGATGGTCTCGAGCTGGTCGCCCTGGACGGCCACCGTCACCTCGTAGTTGCCGAAGCTGCCGCCCTTGGCGACCAGCTCGGCGTTCGTGAACACGGTGATGGCGGGATGGCTCCGTACCTTCTCCTCGAGCGTCGGCGATCAGCTCGGCGCCGTTGCGACCGTGGGGGTACATCTCCCCGAAGCCGGCGACCCAGCCGCCGAGCTGGGCTTCTTTCTCGATGAGGAAGACAGACAGCCCGACCTCGGCCAGACCGAGGGCCGCCCGCAGGCCGGCGATGCCGCCGCCGACGACGAGGCTCTTCGGCGTCGTCTCGACGACGATCGGCTCGAGCGGCTCGGTCAGGCGCGTGCGATTGATGCCGGAGCGCACCAGGCGGATCGCCTTCTCGGTCGCTCCGACGTGGTCGTCGGTGTGCGTCCAGGAGCACTGCTCGCGGACGTTGACCTGGGTGTACTGGAAGGGGTTCATGCCGGCGCGCTTGGCGACGTCACGGAAGGTATAGGTGTGCAGCTTCGGCGAACAGGACGCCACCACGAGACCGTCGAGGCCCTGTTCCTGGGCGTCGGCCACGATCTCGCTCTGGGTGGCGTCGGAGCAGGTGAACATCGCCGTCTTGGCGACCGTCACGCCCTGCTCCTTCTCGACGGCGGCCACGACCTCGTCGACGTCGACGTAGTCGCCGATGTTGCCGCCGCACTGGCACACGTACACGCCGATCTTCTTGGCACTCATGCCGTCACCGTCGCCTTCGCCGCGTCCACCTGGACCTGTGCCGCCGTTCCGGCCGCCGCCTTCGACTTCTCGATGTGGGCGGCGGCCTGAGCCACCGCGGCGCCGGCGTGCAGAATCGAGTCGGGGATGTCCTTGACGCCGGACGCGGAGCCGGCGACGAAAACGCCGGGCAGGTTGGTGCGGCCGGGGTCGAGGTCCTCGTCGGCCTCGCCGACGTAGAAGTAGTCGTCGAGGCCGAGGGCGACGTCCTCGAAGAGCCCGGCCGCCTCGGTGTTGGGCTGCACGCCGACGGCCAGCACGACCATGTCGTACTCGGCCTCGACGATGCCGCCATCGCCTTCCACGTCCTCGTAGCGGACGATGAGGTCGCCGTTCTCCTTCTCGGTGATCTTGGCGACGCGACCCTTGATGAACATCGCGCCCATGTCCTTGGCCTGCTGGTAGAACTCGTCGTAGCCCTTGCCCACGGCGCGCACGTCCATGTAGTGCACGGTGACGTCGGCGAGCGGCAGGGCGCCCATGATCAGCTGGTTGTGCTTGACGGAGTACATGCAGCAGATGCGCGAGCACAGCGGGTTGCCGACCTGGGCGTCGCGGGACCCGGTGCACATGACGTAAGCCGATGCGGTCGGGTACCTTGCCGTCGCCGGGACGCACGACCGAGTTGAAGGGCCGGGTCGGGGCGAGCAGGCGGTCCATCTGCATGCCGGTGATGACGTTCTTGAACCTGCCGTAGCCGTACTCCGGCTTCGCGTCGGCGGGGAAGAGCCGGAACCCGGTCGCCAGGACCACCGCGTCCACATCGACCTCGATCTCCTCCTCGCGCATGCCGAAGTCGATGCAGTCGGCGGGGCAAACGTCGACGCAGGCGTGGCACTCGGAGCACACGCCGCAGTCGAGACAACGGGCGGCGCCGAGGAAGGCTTCGTCCTCGGTCATCGGCGCCTCGGTCTCGTTGAAGTCGTTCGGCGAGGCGCTCATCACGGCGCTCGACTCGAAGGGCTCGCGGCGGTCGTAGACGTCCTGCCGCCCGAGCACCTCGGCCTTGTCGGCCACCGGCAGGTGCTCGTCGAAGAGGTCCGCGTCGAGCGTCTCGCCCCGCAGGTAGCGGTCGATCATGAAGGCGGCGCGCCGGCCCTGGCCGACGGCCGTGGTGATCATCGTCGGGCCGGTGACGACGTCGCCGGCCGCGAAGACGTGCGGCACGGCCGTCTGCAGCGTCGCCGGCGTCGGCCTTCAGCGTGCGGTTGCCGTTGGTCTCGAGGCCGAACGCCCCGGTGTCGGCGCCCATACCGGCGGCGACGATCACGACGTCGCACGCGACGATCTGCTTCTTGCTCTCGTCGTACTCGGGCGCGAACTTGCCGGTGGGGTCGAACACGCAGGTGCAGACCTTGAGCTCGGCGCGCTCCACGCGGCCGTCGCCGGCGAGCTGGTTCACACCCCAGCCGTCGTGCAGCGTGATGCCCTCGGCCTGCGCCTCCTTGACCTCGAAGTCGTGGGCGGGCATGTCGTCGCAGCACTCGAGGCTGGCCTGGTCGACGGACGCGGCGCCGAGGCGGCGCGCCGTGCGGGCCGCGTCGATGGCGACGTTGCCGCCGCCCACCACGAGGACCTTCTTGCCGGCCAGGTCGACCGGCTTGCCGAGCTTCACGTCGGCGAGAAAGGTGAGGGCGCTCTGGACGCCGTCCAGGTCTTCGCCGGGCACGTTGAGCCGCACGGCCCTGTGCGTGCCCGTCGCCACGAGGACGGCGTCGAAGCCCTGGTCCTTCAGGCCGGCGATGTCGTCGACCTTCGTGTCGGTCTGGATCTCGACGCCGATCGCCGTCACGTTGCCGATGTCGTCGTCGATCACGTCGTTGGGCAGGCGGTAGGCGGGGATGCCCAGGCGGAGCATGCCTCCGGCCTGCGAGGCCGCCTCGAAGATCTTCACGCCGTAGCCCTTGCGGGCGAGCTGCCAGGCGGCGGTGAGGCCGGCCGGGCCCGAGCCCACGACGGCCACCTTGTGGCCGTTCTGCTCGGGCTTCTCGACGGCCTTCGCCCCGGCCTGGCCGTCCGCGGCCACGGCGCCCCCGTCGCTGGTCGCGCCGTCGCTCATCGCAGCCCCAGCCGCCGTATGCCCGTACCGCCGGTCGGCGATGAAGCGCTTGAGCCGGCGGATCGGCAGCGGACCTTCGAGCTCGCCGCGCGTGCACTGCTCCTCGCAGGGCGCGTAGCAGGCGCGCCCGAGGCTGCCCACGAGCGGCGTTGCCTCGAGCACCAGGTCGAAGGCCTGGTCGTACTCGCCGCTGCGCACGCGCGCGACGTAGCCGTGCGCCTTGATGCCGGCGGGGCACTCGTAGGTGCAGGGCGACACGCCGGCGCGGTCGATGACCGCCTTCTTCGGCACGGCCTGCGGGAAGGCGATGAAGGCCGCGCGCCGCGACACCATGTCGGCGTTGTACTCGTCCGGCACGGCGACGTTGCAGGCCATCTCGCACTGGCGGCAGCCGGTGCAGGCCGCTTCGTCGACGAACTTCGGCTTCTGCCGGACCTTCGCCCGGTAGCCGCCGTCGCCGTCGCCGCGGATGCCTTCGACCTCAGCGTACGTCAGCACGTCGATGTTGGGATGGTGGATCGTCGCGCGCCATCTTGGGGGTCGAGATGCAGCTCGCGCAGTCGAGCGTCGGGAAGACCTTGCTGAGCAGGATCATCTTGCCGCCGACGCTGGGTTCCTTCTCGACGACGAGCACCTTGTAGCCCATGTCGCCCAGCTTGAGCGCCGACTCCATCCCGCCGATGCCGCTGCCGACCACGAGGGCGTCGTACTTCTTGGCGCCGTTCGTCGGGCCGCTCTTGACGGCGCTCGTCGAGTCGCTCATGACGCCGTTCGTCGAGCCGCTCATGTCTCCGCTCGTCGGGCCGCTCATGACGCCGCCTTTCGGGACGGTCCCAGAGTGGAGAGCGACGTCGCGTACTCGTGCATGTAGTTGGTGAAGGGCTCCGCGCACACCGAGCAGATGGCCGCCATGCGGACGCGCTGCGGCTCGAAGCCCTTCTCTTGGAGGAGCCGCTGCGCGGTCGTCATGATGCCGGCGGTGCGCTGGGCGCAGTCGGGCAGGTAGGCGCACTCCTCGCCGTCGGCGGCGATGAAGACGCCGTCGAAGCCCTGCTCCATCGCATAGAGGATCCAGCTCGGCTTGACCGCGCTCGAGCACGGCAGGCTGATCACGTTGACGTTGGGCGAGTAATGCATGTGGGAGCTGCCGGCCAGATCGATGCCCGGGTCCGAGATGTTGTTGGTGCTGAAGACCAGGATGCGCGGGGCGTAGGCCTGGTCCTCGTGTGACGCGGCTTCAGCCATCGTCACTTCATCTTCTTGACGAAGAGGCGCATGTAGCCGGGCTCCTCGACGACGCCGAGGTACTCGTGGCCCATCTTCTTGGACCAGGCCGGGAGATCTTTGGTGGTGCCGGTGTCGGTCGCCTGGACCTCCATGATCCCGCCGACTGACACGCTGGGGATGCCCTTCTTCGCGGCCAAGATGGGACCGGGGCACGAGGTGCCGCGCGCGTCCACTACCTTCTCTGCCTGGATGGTGCTGAGGTCTTCTGCCATGGTCCTCTCCTTTGTGCTTGTGTTCGCTTTCTCAAGCCCAGAGCGCAGTGCGCCCCTGCAGGGCCGTTGCATCCAGGCCTACCTGGACGTCTGTGGAGGGCCGTTCGTGCGCTACTTCGCGACCGGCTGCGGCATGCGCTGGATCGCGTCCAGCAGTTCCGCGGCCAGAAGCGACTCCCCATGGGACTGGTGCTCCTCGACGAGGGCCTGCCGCATCAGCATGCAGGCTTCGATGAACTTGTAGTTCGTGATGGAGTAGTAGACGGTCTGCGCCTCCTTGCGCGACTTCACGAGGCGGCGCTCCTTGAGCACGCGCAGGTGCTGCGAGACGTTGTGAACGGAGATGCCGAGGTCGGCGGCGATGTCGCTCACGCACTTCTCGCCGGGGCAGATCGAGTAGAGGATGGCAAGCCGGTGTTCGTTGGCCATCGCCTTGCAGAGTTCGGCGTGCGCCCGGAAGACGGGTTCCAGCTCGCTCATCGCTGGGGTCGTGGTCTCGTCCACCGGCGGGGTGGTCGTGTCGTCCTTCAGCTCGCTCACCTCCATGGCTCCATGTAGCTATTTGCGTGATTACATATATACGTCCCTAAGGAAGCATGTGTCAACCGGCACAAGCGGGGCGGACGGTGAGATGGGTAGGCCGCATGAGCATCAAGCTCTGCATGGAAGGCGCCGCGGCTCGGCGAGGGTGCGTGGGGTGCCTGACGAGTTGTGGGTCTCGACCCGACTTACTCTGGGTCGAGACCAGCCGCTTCTGGGGAAGTCGTCGAGGCGCCTACAGCAGCGTCTCGAGGACGCGCGCCTCGAGCACCTGGGCGAGCGTGAAGTCCGTGGCGCGTAGCGCGGTCTGGGCGAGGCCGACGAGCGCCTCCTGCGGGAGCAGGCCGACGACCTCGCTCTCGCGCACGGCGACGCCGGCGTCGCGCGCCAGCGCGGCGACGGCGTCGTACGCCGTGGCCAGCGAGGTCGTCCGGTAGTCAGTCAGGTTCATCGAGACTTGCACGCAGTCGTCGAGCGCGAGCCCGATGGCCTTCACCTTCGGCAGGCCGCCATCGCGCTCGCGCACCGCGGTCGCGATGCGCTTCGCCAGCGCGATGTCGCCTGACTCGAGGTTCACGTTGTAGGCGATGAGCGGCACGCGGGCACCGACGGCGACGGCGCCGGCGGTCGGGTGCACCTGCGGTGCACCCTCGTCCGGCGCTCGCGCCGGGTCCTTCCCGATCGCCTCGCGGAGGCCCTCGAACTGCCCTTCGCGCACGTCGGCCAGGTTGCGGCGCTCCTCACGCCGTGCCGCCTCCTCGTAGAAGTACACGGGCACGCCGAGCTCCTTCGCGATGCGCGCGCCCGTGGCGTGCGCCAGCTCGACGCACGCCGGCATGTCGTCGCCCTTCAGCGGCACGAACGGCACCACGTCGGCCGCCCCCATGCGCGGATGTGCGCCCTCGTGCTGATTGAGGTCGATGAAGCGGACGGCCGCCTCGACGCTGCGGAAGCCGGCCTCCCCGACGGCCTCGTGCTGGCCGACGAAGGTGAGCACGCTGCGGTTGTGGGCCGCGTCGCTTTGACGGTCGAGCAGGGCGACGCCCTCGACCTTGGCGACCGCTGCCGCGACCTCGTCGACGACCCACGTCCGCCGTCCCTCCGAGAAGTTGGGGACGCACTCGACGAGCGTCATGGGGTCACCTCCGGCGTGCGGTGGTCCGTGCGGTCCTGAGCGGCGCGCTCTCCTGCCGCGCTGGGCGCGCCGTCTCGGGCGCCGATGGCGTTCGCGGTTTGGCGCTCGTGCCGCGCCCCGCCCACGATCGCGCCTGTCACGAGGTTCACGCCGAAGTGGTACGGCAACTCATGCCGGCTCTCGGCGTCGAGCACGATGAAGTCGCAGGACTTGCCGGGCTCGAGACTGCCGACCTCGCCCTGCAGGCCAAGCGCCGCCGCCCCGCCCATCGTGGCCGCGTACAGCGCCTCGTCGGGCGTCAGGCGGTCCTCCTGACAGGCGAGCGAGATCACCATCTGCATGTTCTCGCAGTAGCAGGTGCCGGGGTTGAAGTCGGTGGCCAGCGCCAGTGTCACCCCGGCGTCGAGAAAGGCGCGCGCCGGTGCGTACGTGGTGTGCAGCGTGTAGGACGTCCCGGGGAGGGCGACGGCGGCGACGCCGGCCGCGCGCAGCGCGGCCAGGTCCTCCGCCGTCGCGAAGATCAGGTGGTCGGCCGACACGCAACCGAACTCGGCCGCGAGCTGTGCACCGCCGGTGTGGGCGAGCTCCTCGGCGTGGATCTTCAGGCGAAAGCCGAGCGCCTGCGCCGCCGTGAAGACGCGCCGCGTCTGCCCCACCGTGAAGGCGCCCTCGTCGCAGAAGACGTCGACGAACTCGGCCTCGCCCTTCAAGGCCGGCAGGATCACGCCGCAGACGTGGTCGATGTAGTCGTCGTCCTTGCCGGCGTACTCCGGCGGCGTGAAGTGGGCGGCGAGCAGCGTGAGGGCGCGGCGCACCGGATGGTCGACGCCCGCCGCCGCGAGCTGCTTGCGCTCGGCCTCCAGCGAGAGGCCGTAGCCAGACTTGATCTCGACGGTCGTCGTGCCGTGGGCGAGGAACGAGTCGAGGCGCGCGCGCGTGAGGCGCTCGAGCTCCTCGAGCGGCGCCTCACGGGTCGCGCGCACGGTCGCGTTGATGCCGCCGCCCGAGGCGAGGATCTCGCTGTAGGACGTACCGCCGAGGCGAGCGGCGTACTCGTGCGCCCGTCCGCCCGCGAACACGGCGTGCGTGTGCGCGTCGACGAAGCCCGGCAGCACGCAGGCGCCCGCGGCGTCGACGACGAGGGCTTCGTCGGTCGGGGCGACGGCATCGTCCAGGCCGGCCTCCGGGCCGGCCCACACCACGACGCCGTCCTTCGCCGCCAGCGCTCCCCGCGCGATGCTGCCGCACTCCTCACGCCGGCTCATCGTCACGAGCTCGGATGCGTTCTTCAGGATGAGGTCGGCCGGGAGCCGTTCAGTCTGGTCGGTCACGTCGTCCCTCCTCCTTGCTGCACAATGGCCCACCATCGTGGCCCATTGTGCAGCAGATAGGCAGTGATGACCGCCTTCCGGCAGCTCGTCGCTGCATGGTTCAGCCGGCGTGCCGCAGCTCGGCGGCGACCCGCGCGAACTCGCCGTCGGCGACGGCGCGGGTCGCCGCCTCGATCTCGGGCGCCAGGTAGCGGTCGCGCTCGAGCATCGGCGCGATGCCGCGCACGATCTCGTAGCCCCTCCGCGTGCCGACGCCGGGCGTGAGCGGCGCCAGCAGGTCGATCGCCTGCGCCGCGCACAGCGCCTCGATGCCGAGCACCGTCTGCGTGTTGCGCGCCACGACTTGCAGCTTGAGCGCGGACGTCATCCCCATGCTGACGTGGTCCTCCTGGTCGCCCGAGGTCGGGATCGAATCGACGCTCGCGGGGTGGCACAGCACCTTGTTCTCACTTACCAGCGACGCGGCGGTGTACTGGGCGATCATGTAGCCGTTGTTGAGGCCGCTGTCCCGCGTGAGGTAGGGCGGCAGCTCGCTGAGGAAGGGGCTCAGCATGCGAAAGGTACGGCGCTCGCTCATGTTGCCGATCTCGGCGAAGCTGATGGCGGCGAGGTCGAGCGCCAGGGCGAGCGGCTCGCCGTGGAAGTTGCCGGCCGAGATGATCTCGCCCGTCTCCGGGAAGATGATCGGGTTGTCTGTCACCGACTCGATCTCGATCTCGATCACCTCACGCAGCCAGCGGAAGGCGTCGCGGCAGGCGCCGTGGACCTGCGGGATGCAGCGGATGGAGTAGGCGTCCTGCACCTTGTCGCAGTTGAGGTGGCTGAGCATGATCTCGCTGCCCTCGGTCGCGCGCCGCACGTTCTCGGCGGTGGCGAGCTGACCGGGGATGGGACGCAGCAACTGGATGCGCTCCTGGAAGGGGCCGACCGAGGCGCGCAGACCCTCGAGGGTCATCGCGCCGATGAGGTCGGCCGAGTCCAGGAGCGCCTCGCCGTCGACGACGGCCAGGGCGCCGATGGCAGCCATGAAGTGGGTGCCGTTGAGGAGGGCGAGGCCTTCTTTGGCCTGGAGCGTGAGCGGCGCGAGCCCGGCGGCCCGCAAAGCGGGCTCGCTCGGCTCGCGCCCCGCGCATACGGCACCCTGCGTCGCGTCGCGGCGCCAGCCATGCGGCGCCGTCCCCTCGCCGGCGGCCAGGTCGGGACCGAGCAGCTCGCCCTCGCCGAGCATCGCAAGCACCAGGTGCGCCGAGGGCGCGAGGTCGCCCGAGGCGCCCAGTGAGCCGCGCGACGGAACGTACGGCACGAGGTCGGCGTTAAGCATGGCGGCCAGCAGGTCGACGACCTCGTGCCGCACGCCGGAGTAGCCCTTCGACATCGTGCTGGCGCGGATCAGCATGGCGCCGCGCACGACCTCGCGCGGCAGCGGCTCGCCCACGCCGACGGCGTGACTGCGCACCAGGTTCTGCTGCAGCTCGCGCACCTTCTCGACGGGGATGTGCGTGGTGGCGAGCTGCCCGAAGCCGGTCGTCACGCCGTAGGCGACGCGTTCGTCGGCGATCACCTGGTCGACGACGGCGCGCGCCGCCGCCAGGCGGGCGCGCGCCGCCTCGCCGACCGCGACCTTGCGGCCGTAACGGGCGACCTCGACAAGCTCACTGATGCTGAGCGGCGCGTCACCGATGACCAGCGTGTCCATGCGTCCACCTCGGACCGTCGATGCTTCGTCTCAGGCGGGTCGGCCGGACGACGCGCCCTGCGGCGCGTCCGGCCGCCGTGTCGCCATTGGCCGAGCCGCAGCCGACCTGCCGGCTATCGCCCCGCTCAGCCGACGAGCGCCGCCCGCAGCAGCGGGACGACCTGCGCCGGCGTTGTCGCCACCGGGATGTCGGCCGCCTCGAGCGCGGCCTTCTTGGCGGCCGCCGTCCCCGAGCCTCCCGAGATGATAGCCCCCGCATGCCCCATGCGCTTGCCTGGCGGTGCAGAGAAGCCGGCGAGGTAGGCCACGACCGGCTTGGAGACGTGCTCGCGTATGAAGCCGGCCGCGCGCTCCTCGTCGTCGCCGCCGATCTCGCCGATGAGGACGACCGCCTCCGTCGCCGGGTCATCCTCGAAGCGCCGCAAGCACTCGAGGAAGCCGACACCGTGGACGGGGTCGCCGCCCATGCCGACGCACGTGGACTGCCCGAGGCCCTCACGCGTCAGGCCGTTGACGATCTCGTAGGTCAGCGTCCCGGAGCGGGAGACCACGCCGATCCCGCCGGGGCTGAAGACCTCGGCGGGCATCGTGCCCGCGCTGCACGCCCGCGGGGTGATGACACCTGGGCAGTTGGGCCCGACGAGCAGCACGCCGCGGCGCTCGAGATGGGCGGCGGCCTCCGTCATGTCGCGCACCGCGATCCCCTCCGTGATGCAGACGACCAGGCGGACGCCGGCGTCGGCTGCCTCGATGAGGGCGTCGCGCGCGAAGCGCGCCGGCACGAGGACGACACTGACGTCGGCGCCGGTCTCGGCGACCGCGTCGGCGACGCGGTCGTAGACCGGCGCCCCCGCGACAGTCTGGCCGCCCTTGCCCGGGGACGTCCCGGCCACGACGTTCGTGCCGGCCGCCTGCATGCGCTGGGCATGGAAGGACCCTTCGCGTCCGGTGATGCCCTGCACGAGCACGCGTGAGGAGGCGTCGACGAGGATCGCCATCAGTGCGCCTCGCCCCTGGTCCCCTGGCCATCCCCGGACGGACCCGGGCTGGCCTCGCAGGCCAGCCGCACGAGCTCGTCGACGTCGGCGGCGATGCGCACGCTGGGCAGGGCGGCCGCGGCGAGGACGGCGCGGCCCTCGGCGGCGGCGGTGCCCTCCAGCCTGACGACGGCGGGCACCGCCGCCGCCCCAGCCGCGCCCGACGCCGCGGCCCGCCCCAGGGCCTCCACGACCCCGCGCGCCACCTCGTCGCAGCGGGTGATCCCGCCGAACACGTTCACGACCAGCACCCGGACGCCGGCCGAGACGAGCAGCTCGACGGCGGTCGCCATCGCCGCCGCCGACGCGCCGCCGCCGATGTCGCAGAAGTTGGCGGCGCGTCCCCCGGCGGTGGCGAGCTGGTCGAGCACGCTCATCACGAGGCCGGCGCCGTTCCCGATCACGCCGATGTCTCCGTCCAGGGTGATGTACGTGAGGCCGGCAGCGCGGGCGCGGCGCTCGCGCTCGTCGTCCTGCGGGGCGAGAGCCGCGAGCGCCTCTTGCCGCCAGAGTGCGTTGTCGTCGACCGTCACCTTGCTGTCGAGGCAGACGACGTCCCCGTCCCGCGTCACGACGAGCGGGTTCACCTCGACCAAGGTCGCATCGCTCTCCCGATAGAGCCGCCAGAGGCCGCGCAGCACCGCGCCGATCCGCCGCCCGACAGCGGCATCGAAACGGCCGGCGGCCGCGTCACGCCCGCCGGCCGCGTCACCCCCGCGGGCCGCCAGATGCGCCACGGCGTCGCGCACCTGGTAGTCGGCCAGCCCGAGCAGCGGGTCCACCGGGATGCGCACCAGCGCCTCGGGCTCGGTCCGCGCCAGCTCCTCGACGTCCATCCCACCCCTCGGCGAGACCAGCAGCACGGCGCCGCGCTCCTCGCGACTCAGGACGAACGCCACGTAGAGCTCGGCGGCGATGGCGACGCCCTGCTCGACGAGGACGGCTTCGACCGGCTTATCGCGGATGCGCAGCGCGAGGATCTCGGCGGCGGCCGCGGCGACGGCGGCGGGCGTGTCGCAGACGCGCACGCCGCCGGCCTTGCCGCGGCCGCCCGACCGCACCTGCGCCTTCACCGCGACGGGTAGGCCGAGCTCTCCGGCAGCCGCGACGGCTTCCTCGGGCGACAGGCACGGCCGGCCTGCCGGCACCGGCAGGCCGGCCTCACCGAACAGCTTCTTGCCCTGGTGCTCGAGAAGGTCCACGGCGTCAGCGAGCGGCGGCGCTCTCGCTCGGCCGGCGCGCCGCTTCCTTCTCCAGCGTCTTCAGCGCCTCGAGGCCGAGCTCGTGGCCGATCGCGAGGGCCTGGAGGTTGAGGTCCCGGAACTTCGCGGGCACCCGCCGCGTCACCGCATCCTCGACGCCCGCGGCCGACACCCAGTCGCCCATGGCCTGCGCGAGCACGCGGACGGCGATGATGTTGGCGACCACCTTCTTGCCAAGGCGCTCCACGGCGGCTGCGGTGAAGGGCACCGGCAGCAGGCGGTGAGCCTGAGTGGGGTCGGTTCCGGCGAGCACGGTGACGGCGAGCTCGCCTACGTGGACGAGATCGCGGTCGTAGATGATCAGGCCGCCGGGCTTCGTCGCCGCGGCGTACTTGTCGAAGGCCGCCTGCGACAGACACAGCGACACGTCCGCCGTGCGGACCTCGGGGTAGTCGATCGGCGTGTCACTGACGACGATCTCCGCCTTCGAGGCGCCGCCGCGGGCCTCCGGCCCGTAGCTTTGCGTCTGCACGACCTCCTTGCCCATGCCGGCGGCCGCGTCGGCGATGATGGCCGCCGCGAGCAGGATGCCCTGTCCGCCCGAGCCCGAGATCCGAACCTCGAAGCGGTTGTCTCCGTGGTGCGGCAGCTCAGCCACCGTCGCCTCCCTGCGCGCGCCGCCGCACGTCCTCGTAGGCCGTGACGAACTCGGCGCGCTCCACGTGTTCGATGACGCCCACCGGGTAGCGCTCGTGGAGGCGCGGCTGGCCGGCCTCGAACTTGGACGCCGGCACGGCGTGCTCCTTCTGCTTCATGAGGAACTCGGCCGGGTCTGGCGTCAGGTTCAGCCGGCCGTAGTAGACGGGGCAGATCGCCATCGCCTCAACAAACGAGAAGCCCTTGTGCACGATGCCCCCGGCGATCAGATCGACGAGCTGGCGATAGGACCAGGAGGTGCCGCGGGCGACGTAGGTCGCTCCCGCGGCGTTGGCGAGCTGGCAGAGGTCGAAGGCGGGCTCGATGTTGCCCGTGGGCGTCGTCGTCGACTTGTCGCCGAGATGCGTCAGCGGGCTCGTCTGCCCGCCCGTCATGCCGTAGATGCTGTTGTTGAGGACGAGCGCCGTCACATCGATGTTGCGGCGCGCCGCGTGGATCAGGTGGTTGCCGCCGATCGCGGCGCAGTCGCCGTCGCCCATCACCACGACGAGGTGCAGGTCGGGGTCGGCGATCTTCGCGCCGGTCGCCGTCGGCAGGGCGCGGCCGTGCGCTGTATGGATCGTCGAGTAGTTGAGGTAGGCCGTCATGCGCCCCGAGCAGCCGATGCCGCTCACCACGACCACCTTCTCGGGGTCGAGCTCGAGCCCAAGGAGGGCGTCGATCAGGGCCCGCGTGATGATGCCGTTCGAGCAGCCCGGGCACCACAGCGTCTTCGGCGTCCGCATCGCGGCGCGGATCTCCGCCGTCGAGTGGGGCTTGATGCGCGGCGCCCCGCAGTCGACCGGCGCGTGTTCGACGACGGTCTCGTCGACGAGAGCCATCAGGTCACCGCCTCCAGGACGAGGTCGTGGATCTCCTCGGGTCGGATCAGTTGGCCGTCCACGCGGCCGTAGTCGATCACGCGGGCACGGCCGCCGACCGCGGCCTGTACCTCCCACGACATCTGCTTGAGGTTCATCTCGGGCACGATCACGGCGCTCACCTGCTCGGCCATGCGCCGCACGGCCTCGGTCGGGAAGGGCCACAGCGTGATGGGCCGCAGGAGGCCGACCTTGAGTCCCTGGGCGCGGGCCCATCGCACGGCGGCCCGGGCGGAACGCGCCACCGATCCGTAGGCGAAGATGCCGATCTCGGCGTCGTCGAGCTGTGTCTCCTCCACGCGCACGATGGCGTCGCGGTGGAGGTAGATCTTCTCGCGCAGGTAGAGGCCGAGCTCGGCGGCGACCCGCGGATCACTCGTGTCGGGCGCGCCGCTCCTGCGGTTGTAGACCAGGCCCGTCACGTGCACGCGGAAGGGCGAGCCGAGCGGCGGGCGCGGCAGGATGTGGTCCACGGTAGAGACCACCGTGTCGTATTCGTCCGGGTCGCAGTCCGGCGCGCCGCGCTCGGCCAGACGCAGCTCGTCCGCGAGCGGCAGCTCCACGGCCTCGCGCATGTGACCGACCATCGCGTCCGAGAGGATGATCACCGGTGTGCGGTACTGCTCGGCGAGGTTGAAGGCATCGACGGTGAGCGTGAAGCACTCGCTCACGGAGCTCGGCACGAGCGCGATGATCGAGTGCTCCCCGTGCGTGCCCCAGCGGGCCTGCATGACGTCGCCCTGCGAGGGGTCGGTGGGCAGGCCCGTCGACGGTCCGCCCCGCATGACGTCGATGACGACGCAGGGAACCTGCGTCATGGACGCGTAACCGATCAGCTCCTGCATCAGCGAGAAGCCGGGGCCGGAGGTCGCGGTCAGCGATTTCGTGCCGGCCAGCGACGCTCCGATGATGGCCGCCATCGAGGCGATCTCGTCTTCCATCTGGATGAAGGTGCCGCCCACCTGCGGCAGGCGGCGCGCGAGATGTTCGGCGATCTCGGTGGACGGCGTGATCGGATAGCCGGCGAAGAAGCGCGCGCCGGCGGCGATGGCGCCTTCGGCGCAAGCCTCGTTGCCTTGGACGAGACGGCGGGGTTGCGGCATCTAGATCACGGCTCCTCGTGGTGGCCGCCGTCGGACGGCACGTGACGGTGGTCGCGCTGCTTGGCGCGGATGAGGGCCGACGCGACGCGCTCCGCGTGCTCGTCGGCGGTCTCCGCGGCGTCGGCCGGCCCGGCGGCATCCGCCGCGCCGCCGGCCGCCTCCTGGCCTTCCTTGGCGGCAGCGATCACATCGATGGCGAAGTCGGGGCAGTGCCACTCACACAGGCGGCAGGCCGTGCAGTCCTCGACGCGGGCGACGACGGGCTCGCCCTGGTCGTCCTCGTCGAACACCTGCTTCGGGCACAGCGACACACAGATGCCGCACGCCTTGCAGAGCTTGTGGTCGACGCGCACCTCGTGAAGGGTGGTCGTCGCCTCCCTACTCATTGCCGCCTCCTCGCCGTCTGCTCACTCATGCCGCTCACTCCCAGCCGTCCGTTCGCGGTCTGCCTGCTCATGCCGCTCACCGCGTGCCTCCGCTCTCAGCTCGGCGGAGCGGGCGTGCGCCGCGAAGCCCTCCTCGTTGGCCAGCCGGGCGACGGTGGGCGCCAGGGCGCCGGCGGCGGCCTCGTCCAGTGAGAGAACGCCGACGCGCTTGACGAACGTGCTCACCGAGAGCCCCTGCGCAAAGCGCGCGGCGCCGCCGGTCGGCAGTACGTGGTTCGTGCCGGCGGCGTAGTCGGCGAACGCGGTCGCCGTGTGCGGGCCGACGAAGACGGCGCCGGCGTTGCGCACGCGCCGGAGCACCGCTTCGGCGTCCTGCACGTGCAGCTCGAGGTGTTCGGGCGCGAAGGCGTTGACCAGATCGACGGCGGCGCTCACCGACGGGCAGTCGATCACGACCACGTCGCCGGTCCCGATGCCGAGCTCGGCCGCGAGACGCTCGATCTCGGGCGCGAGCGCGTCGGCGAAGCCGCGATCGAGCGCCACCACCGCGCCCATCGCGCCGGCGCCGTGCTCGGCCTGCGCCAGGACGTCGGCGGCGACCCATGCCACGTCGGCGTGCCGGTCCGCAACGATGAGGACCTCGCTCGGGCCGGCGAGGCTGTCGATCGCGACGCGGCCCATGACCTGCCGCTTCGCCTCGGTGACGTACCGGTTGCCCGGCCCCACGATCACGTCGCAGCGCGGCACCGACTCCGTACCGAACGCCAGGGCGGCGATCGCCTGGGCGCCGCCGACGGCCACGACGTCGCTGATGCCGAGCATCGCGCAGGCCGCCGCGACGCCGGGCGGCACCCGCCCGCCCTCGCGCGGCGGCGAGCACACGACCAGGTGGCTGACGCCGGCGACCTGTGCCGGGATGGCGGTCATCAGGACGGTCGAGGGGTAGTCGGCCAGACCGCCGGGCACGTAGAGGCCGGCGGTCTGCACCGGCACGATCTCTTGGCCGACGATCTGCCCCTGGGCGAGCTCGGCGCGCCACGGCTCGGGCAGTTCACATTCGTGGTACGCGCGGATGTTGGCGGCGGCCAGGCGAAGCGCGTCCCTGAGGTCGGCCGGCAGCGCCGCAAGGGCTTCATTGAGCGCGGCCGGCGGCAGCTTGACGCGCTCGCCCAGCGTGACGCCGTCGAAGCGTTCGGTCAGCTCGCGCAGGGCCGCGTCGCCGCGTTCCCTGACGGCGTCGAGCACCGCGGCGACGGCCTCCCGCACCTCGACGGATGGAGCGGCGGCGGCGTGCAGATCCGCGACCAGCGCCTGCGGGTCGGTGAGCTCGACGCGCCTCATCCGCGCACCCGCGTGCGCGCGACAGTCACAGCCGGCGCACCTGGTACTACTGGCACTCCTGGCGCTATCAGCGTCTCCAGCAAGCTGCTCATCATCACCCGGCTCACGCCTCCGGGCCCGTCACCATGGGCAAGTCGAGGCCGCCGCGGTCTGCCGCCTCGATCGCCTCGGGATAGCCGGCGTCGGCGTGACGCATCACGCCGGTCCCCGGGTCGCAGGTGAGGACCCGCTGCAGCCGCTCTGCCATCATGTCCGTGCCGTCCGCGACGACGACCATGCCGGCGTGCAGGCTCTTGCCGATGCCCACGCCGCCGCCGTGGTGGAAGCTCACCCAACTCGCGCCGGCCGCGACGTTCAGCATCGCGTTGAGCAGGGGCCAGTCGGCGATCGCGTCCGAGCCGTCGCGCATGCTCTCGGTCTCGCGATACGGCGAGGCGACCGAGCCCGAGTCGAGGTGGTCGCGGCCGATGACGATCGGGGCCGCGACCTCGCCCTTCTTCACGAGCTCGTTGAAGGCGAGACCCATCTTCGCGCGCTCGCCATAGCCCAGCCAGCAGATGCGCGAGGGAAGACCCTGGAAGTGCACCTTCTCGCCGGCCATGCGGATCCAGCGCGCCACCGTCTCGTTCTCGGGGAAGGTCTCGAGGACGGCGCGGTCGGTGCGGGCGATGTCGGCGGGGTCGCCGGACAGAGCGACCCAACGGAAGGGTCCCTTGCCTTCGCAGAAGAGCGGCCGGATGTAGGCGGGTACGAAGCCGGGGAAGGCGAAGGCGTCGGCGTAGCCCTGGTCTTTCGCCACGCCGCGGATGTTGTTGCCGTAGTCGAAGACCTCGGACCCGGCCTTCTGCAGGGCGACCATGGCCTGCACGTGGACGACGATGCTGGCGACGGCGCGCCGCACGTACTCCTTCGGGTCGGCGCGCCGCAGCTCGATCGCGTCCGCCAGCGACATGCCGTTCGGCACGTAGCCGTTCAACGTGTCGTGGGCGGAGGTCTGGTCGGTGACGAGGTCGGGGATCACCCCCCGACGCACGAGCTCCGGATAGACATCGGCGGCGTTGCCCTCGAGACCGATACTGAGCGGCGTGCCTGCGGCGCGCGCTTCGTCGGCCCACTGCAGCGCCTCGTCCAGCGAGTCGGTCCCCTTGTCGAGATAGGCGTGGTCGAGGCGGCGCTGGATGCGCTCGGGGTCGACCTCGACGCAGAGCGCGACGCCCTCGTTCATGGTGACCGCGAGCGGCTGCGCGCCGCCCATGCCGCCCAGCCCGGCGCTGAGCGTCAGGGTGCCGCTGAGCGTACCGCCGAACCGCTTGGCGGCCGCGGCGGCGAAGGTCTCGTAGGTGCCCTGCAGGATGCCCTGCGTGCCGATGTAGATCCAGCTGCCGGCCGTCATCTGGCCGTACATCGTCAGGCCCAGTGCGTCGAGCCGGCGGAACTCGTCCCAGTTCGCCCAGTCCGGCACCAGGTTGGCATTGGCGATGAGCACGCGCGGCGCGAACTCGTGCGTCGTGAAGACGCCGACGGGCTTGCCCGACTGCACGAGCAGGGTCTCGTCGTCCTTGAGGCGGCGCAGCGTGGCGACGATGGCGTCATAGCTCGCCCAGTCGCGCGCCGCCTTGCCGGCGCCGCCGTAGACGACGAGATCCTGCGGACGCTCGGCGACCTCGGGGTCGAGGTTGTTCATGAGCATCCGAAGCGCCGCTTCTTGCTGCCAGCCGCGGCAGCTCAGCCGGGCGCCGTGCGGCGCGTGGATCGGGCCGCGGATCGTCGCGCCGGGGTTCGCGTCAGTCATAGGGCACCTCGCGTGAATGGGCCGTATGCAAAGCCTGACTCGCCCGGGGGCAGGAATCAACACGGCGAAATGAGGAGGCAAGGAGAGAGGGCGGCCAAGCCGGCCGCCCTCGCTTCGTCCTTCGCACCGTCCTGTCCGGACCCGGTCGCGAGACGGCAGCTCGCGCGGTCCCGACGGGCGGACGCCTACAGGCGCAGTGTCCGGCCGCGCGCGAACCCGGCCTGATCATGCGCCACGATGCGCACGGTCGCGGCGCGCCGGGCGCTGGACCCGGTGAAGCTGAGCGTGCGCAGGCTCCCGACGCGGACGTCCGAGAGCTTCACGCGATCGAGCAGGCGGCCGTGTGCGTCGCGGATCCCGACCACCAGGTCCACCCGGCGGCTGCCCTCGTCGGTCACGATGAACGCGACTCTCACCGCATCGCCGGCCGAACCCACGCGGGCCGCCGGTCCGCCGCCGGAGGCCCGCGGCAGTCGCGTCGCGGTCGCCCTCAGGATCTCCGGCGCCGAGGTGTCGATCCGCACCACACACGTCTTCGGGTACTCCCGGTTCCCGGCCCAGTCGACGGCGTAGTAGCGGACCAGATGCACGCCATCGTTGGAACCATCCTCGGCGGCCACGATCGTGAACTCGTTGCCGAGCTGCCACGTCCCGCCGCCAAGCGAGTACCGCACGAAGCGGACGCCCGAGACCTCGTCGACGGCGCTCAATTGCACGGTCACGTCCTCCGACGACCAGACGGCGTCGTCGTGGTCGTCCGTCGTGACTGGAGGACGCCTGTCGACGGCGATCGTCCTCGTGTTGACGGGTTCCACGTTGCCGGCTCTGTCGATCGCCCGGAACTGGACCGTGAACACGCCTCCGCCCCAGCCGCGCTTGTGCCCCGCGAACTCGTACGGGGGCGTGTCGTCCCACGGTCCGTGGTCGCCAAGACGGAACTCGATCGCGTGCACGCCGCTGCCCGAGTCTTCGGCGTGCAACTGCAGGTCGAAGTTGTCCGCCTGCCAGACGCCGTCGTCGCTGGTGCTCCAGCTCCACGGATCGGCGGTATCGACGATGTGCAGGTTCTCCCAGGCGCGCACCTCGTCGCCGGCGGATACGTCGCTACCGGAGACTGCATCGAGGTCGCCGTCGCCATCGAGGTCGGCCAGCGTCACGTCGCGCGCCGCCACGTCGAGGTCGGCGACCTCGTACGAAGAGAAGCCGGCCCACGGCGACGGCGCCGCGCCGACGTGTGCGAGCAGCTTGGGATCGCTCCCGTGGCTGCCGCTGAACAGGTCGATGAGGCCGTCGCCGTCGAGGTCACCGGCGGCGACGCTGGTGGCGGGGATGTTCGCGTAGTTCACCTGCGGCCAGTAGTCCCCCGGGGAGGCGACCCAGACCTTCTGCGGATATGACGGCTGGTAGCCGATCGAGGTGGCGAAGTCGTCGAGACCGTCGCCGTTGAAGTCGGCCGGCGCGATCGCCGACACCATGCCGGGGCCGCCGTACCCCGGATTCATGAGCGTCCATCCCGTCGAGAAGGGCGTGCCGGGATTGAGCCAGGCCAGCACGTTGCCCTCGTAGCACGAGACGGCGATGTCCTTCCAGGTGTCGCCGTTGAAGTCGCCGATCGCCACCGAGCCCGACGAGTTGCTCTCGAACACGGCCACCGGCGTCCAGGCCGCGTCCCAGGGCGTGTGGTCGTTGCGCCACACGGCGATGGGGCTCTCGTAGCCGTAGCTGCTGGCGACGGACACGAGATCGACCCAGCCGTCGTGGTCGAAGTCGGCGAGCGCCACCTCGGCATGGCACGGGCCGCCGCTGGTCGACCGCGCCGAGGTCGCGTTGCACCCAGCCGCCGTCGAAGGGCGTGCCGTCGTTCTCCCAGCCGATGATCTCGTAGTCCTCAGCGTCGCCGCTGCCTGAGACGATGTCGATGTCGCCGTCGTCGTCGAGGTCGGCGGCGGCGAGGCTGTGGACCGAATCCGTGCTCGCGCCCACGGCGCGCTGCGACCAGCCGCCCGCGAACGGCGTGCCGTCGTTCTCCCACGCCGTGACCTCGCTTGATGCGGCGGAGCCGCAGCCCGAGATCACGTCGAGGTCGCCGTCGCCGTCGAGGTCGGCGGTGATGACGGCGTTGACGCCGTCGCCGGTCCCGCCGACGGGAGCCCCCACGTGGTCGAAGGCGACGCTCTGCGTCGAGATCTTGACGACACAGCTGCGCACCTCTTCGACGTTGCCGGCCAGATCGACCGAGCGGTAGAGGATCGCCCACGCGCCGTCACCACTGCCGTCGGACGGCGCCGCGATGGTCGCCTCCGAACCCGGCGTCCATATGCCGCCGCCGTTGAGCGAGTACTCCGTGTAGTCGACGCCCGAGAACTCGTCCCACGCGCTGAAGTGCACGGTCGTGTCGCTCTGGTGCCAGGCCGTGTCGCCGTCGTCCTCGGTGAGCGGCGGCGTGTCGTCCACCCCGAACTCCCACTCGGCGCCGCCCGGGTCCTCGTTGCCCATCCCGTCACGGGCCTTCACGGCGAGCAGGTGCTCGCCCTCGTCCAGCCCCTCGAAATAGGCGCCGGTCACGGTGTCGAAGACCCACGGGCCGTCGTCGAGCCGATACGAGTACGCGAGGCACGATGTCGGCGTGCGGTCGTCGCTGCCGTCCCACGTGAAGGTGGCATCGCGCGACGTCGACCCAGCCGATGGGTCCCGAGGTGATGCCCGTGTGAGGCGGCGTCGTGTCCGGCGTCGTCGCCGGGTACCTGTCGGAGACATCGCCCACCTTGTAGCCGTCGTCGAAGACACCGTCCGCCCCAGGGACGTTCTGGTCGGGCCCGCTGTAGTCGTCGGGGCCGGACGCGTCGTCCCAGAAGTTGCCGGACGGGTAGGCCGCGTTGAAGGGGTTCGAGTAGCCGCTCGCGTCGGCCGCCTGGACCGTGTTCCCGGCGAAGGCGTTGCGGAAGAACGCGTTACCCTGGTTCGGCATGCTGGCGTGGAACCTGATCTCGGCGCCGATGCCGCAGCCCTCCAGCCGGTTGTCGTGGACGGAGTTGCTGGTCGCCGCGCTGCCAAAGCCGACGCCGCGTTGCACGCATCGCGCGATGAGGTTCGCGTAGATGGCGTTGCCCGACGAACCCATGCCGGCGATCCACATGCCGCTCCCCTGCATGTCCGTCACCGTGTTATGGCGCACCGTGCCGCTCGTGGCGGTGTCCAGCACGATGCCGGTCTCGCAATTGGAGAGCGTGCAGCACTCGACCACCCAGCCCGAGCTCCAGCCGACGACGACGCCGCTCCCGCAGTCTGTCGCGGTGCACCGCAGGATGCGGAGGCCATCCGATCCCGCGTAGGCGATGTAGGCGGCCGACTTGCAGTTCGAAGCCCGGCAGTCGAAGAGCATGTTGCCGTAGGAGCCCACGTCGCCGACGTTCACGCCGTAGTCAAGGTCCTGGAACGTGCACCTCTGCACGGTGGTCTCTCTGGCCAGCGTGAAGCGGATCCCCGCGTACGCCGCCGACAGCGCGCAGTCCTCGATGACGCAGCCGTTCACGTTGTACAGGTCGATGCCGGCGTACGGCTCCTCTTTCGAAGCGTTGCGAACGGCGAGCCGCCGGATGTAGATGTCGTCGTCGGACTCGACCTGGATCACGTGCCCTGCGCCGCCGCCGTCGATGATCGTCGACTCGGGTCCGGCGCCGCACAGCGTCATGGCCTGATCGATGATCACCGTCTCTTCGTAGACGCCGGGCGCCACCCACACGGTGTCGCCGCGCGCGGCCGCATCGACCGCCTCCTGGATGGTCTTGTAGTCGCGCGGCACGTAGATGGTGTCGGCCGACGCGGGCGCGGCGAAGAGAAGCAGAGCCGCGAGCGAAGCCAGGGCGAGCAGGAACCGGGCGGTCCTCATGTCCCCTCCTCAGGAAGTCCCCCAGGACGATACGACGCGTATAGGTGGACTTCCCCGCCCCTCGAGGGTCACCTGCCACGGCGAGGCGGGGACGGCGCGCTGACGGCGCGCCGTCCCCGCCTCGATCCCTGGTCGGACCTCCTCAGGAGCCGGCGTCTCTCTCAGGCTCCCGTCAGGCGCTCTTCACCTTCCGCCAAGCCTCGGACCATTGTTTGTCGAACTCGCCCAGGTCGTCCATCAGCTCGCCGCGCGTCAGCTCATCGGCCGTTGGCGTAGCGTCCACGATCTCCTTGTCCAGCAGCGGTATGGCCGCCTGGTTCGGCGAGTAGTAGCGCACGTAATTGGTCAGGTCGGCGGCGTTCTGCGCCTCGCACATGAAGTCGATGAACTTGTGCGCCCAGTAGTAGCTCGGCCCGCCCACCGGGATGCACACGTTGTCGACCCAGATCGTGTAGCCCTCCTGGGGCAGCACCCACTGCAGCTTCTGCTCGCCGAGCTCCTTCTGCGCCTTCGCGAAGTCGCCGTTCCACGTGTGGACGAGCGGCGTGCCGCTGACCATGGCGCGGACCATGTTGGTCGAGTCGTAGGCGCGCACGAGGGGCTTCTGCTCGATGAGCTTCTGCGTCGCGGCGTCCAGCTCGTCCTGGTTCGTCGAGTTCAGCGAGTAGCCCAGCAGCTTGAGCGCCGCGCCGATCGTCTCGCGCTGGTCGTCGAGCATGTCGATCTCGTCCTTGTAGCGGTCGTCCCACAAGGTCGCCCAGGTCGTCACGTCCTCGGCGACGAGGTCCTTCCGGACGGCCACACCGGCGGTGCCCCAGATCCACGGCACGCTGTACTTCTTGCCGTCCGTCTCGGGATCGTAGGCCGGCTTCTGGAACTTCGGCGTGACGTTCTTGAAGTTCGGGACGAGCGCCATGTCGAGCGGCTGGAGCAGACCGGACTTGCGCAGAATAGTCACCGCGTAGCCGGTCGGGACGATGAGGTCGTAGCCGGTCGCCCCAGCCTTCAGCTTGGCGATCAGGGCCTCGTTGTCCTGGTAGAAGGTCTCGACGATCTCGATGCCGGTGGCCGCCTCGAAGTTCTTCTTGTTCTCGGGCGCGAACTCGTTCTGCCAGTTGTAGAGAAAGAGCTTCTTCGGTTTCGGGGGTGCGCTGGCGCCGGCCGACGGCGAGGCAGCCGTCGAGGCATCGTCGCCGCCGCAGGCCGCAAGCAGCGCCGCGGCGGCGGACGTCGTGAGGCCGGCCGCTGCGGCGCGCCGCAGGAACTCGCGGCGGCTCATGCCGCGGCGAAGCAGTCCTTCCATAGGCTCGGTCCGATCAGTCATACGCCCACCTCCCTGCAGGTCGTCCTTGGGACCAGGGATTCTGCGTGACGGGTGGGCGCCGGTCAACGTGATGACGGGTGGGCGCCGGTCAACGTGCAGGGCGAGCCGCTCAGGGCTCTTTCTCGACCATTGACCCCGCACGAGCCAGGAAGCACAATCGCGGCGAGGGACCGTGGGCTCAGAGGGGGATCACCGTGGAGCTCGAGCGTCGCTACGACATCGACTGGCTGCGCATCGCCGCCGTCCTGCTGCTCATCCCGTTTCACACGGCGCGCGTCTTCAACTGGGAAGAGGACTTCTACGTCAAGAACGACCCGACGAGCGTCGTCGCCCAGCGCTTCATCGACTTCGTCGGTCCGTGGCACATGAGCCTGCTCTTCCTGCTGGCCGGCATGGCCACCTGGCTCGCCTTCCGCTACCGCAGTGCCGGCCAGTACGCGGGCGAGCGCTTCAAGCGCCTGCTCGTGCCGTTCATCTTTGGCCTCGTCGTCATCGTGCCGCCCCAGACCTGGCTCGCCTACCGCTGGCACGGCAAGGGCGACCCGTCCTACTGGTCCTACTATCCGGAGTTCTGGACGACCACGACGGACGGCGGGGTGACCGGCTACCAGGGCGGCTGGACCCCTGGGCACCTCTGGTTCATCCTCTTCCTCTTCGTGTTCGTCCTCGTCGGCCTGCCGATCTTCGTCTGGTTGAAGCACCGCGCGAGCGGCAGGGCCGTCGAACGCGGCCTCGGACGCCTCTCGCAGGTGCCCGGGCTGCTCCTCCTCGTGCCGGCGCTGATCCTCGTCCTCCCGTGGCTCGAGAAGGACGACGACTTGAGCGGGCAGCCGGAGATCGGTTTCTTCATCATCGTCATCCTCGGTTTCATGCTGCTCGCCGACGAACGCATCGGGCGCGTGATCGACCGCGACTGGGCCTGGCTGCTCGCCGTCGGCCTCGTGGCGAGCGTCGGCTACATCTGGGCCGAACCCCGTGCGGGAGGCTGGGGCTACGAGCTGGGCAACGCCGTGTACATCGGCGTCAAGTACATCTACGAGATCGGCGTGTGGGGCATGATCCTCGGCCTGCTCGGGCTGGGGCATCGCTACCTGCGGCACGGCGGGCCCGCGTGGCGGTACGCGACCGAGGCCGCCTACCCGTTCTACATCCTGCACCAGACCGTGATCATCGGCGTCGCCTACGTCGTGTGCGGCTGGGACTGGCCGTCGGGGCTCAAGTTCGCGGTCGTCGCGCTGGTGTCGTTCGGCCTGACGCTGGGCCTGTACGAGGTCCTGGTGCGACACTGGCGGCCGGTGCGCTTCCTCTTCGGGATGAAGGCGCCGAAGCGGCCGACGGAGGCGGCGCCTCCGGCGCCGCCCGTGCCTGCCGAGGCGCCTGCCGGCGCACCGCTGCCAGTCTGAGGGCCGCGTCCGCCGATCCACCACCCACCCCTACCGGGGATGAGGTTTCTGGCCGGCTGCGACCGGGCGAGACTCACGTAATGGACTCGCCCATCAGCATCGACGTGCGCCACGCGGCGCAGCGCGACATGGCCGCCGAGGCGCGCTCGCTGGTCGACGAAGCGCGAGCCCGCGGCCAGACCCTGCGCCTGCTCGGCGGCCTCGCGGTGCGCCGGCATTGCGCCGCGCCTGAGTTCTGCGAGCGCGATTACAGCGACATCGACGTCGCCGGCCGCCGCAGCGAGCGCAAGCAGCTCACCGCGCTCTTCCGCGAGCTCGGTTACGAGGAGAACGTCCACGTCGAGCAAGCCACGCGGGGCCGGCAGCTGCAGTTCCACCGGCCCTGCCGGCACTGTGGCACCGCCGCCTGTCTCCACGACGACGACCACGTCGACGTCTTCCTCGACTCGTTCAAGATGGACCACGAGATCGCGCTCGGCGACAGACTCGCGTTCGATCCGTACACGCTCTCGCTTACGGACACGCTGCTCACGAAGCTCCAGGTCTTCAAGCCCGGAGAGAAGGACCTGCGCGACATACTGACGCTGCTGAAGGACGTGGAGGTCGGCGAGGACGAGCCCTCAGGCGAGATCAGCGCCACGTCGATCGCGCGGCGCTGCGCGACGGACTGGGGCCTGTATCACGACGTGGAGCGCAGCCTGGCGCGCTGTGCCGTCGCCGTCCGCGAGTTCGGCCTCGATGAGGCAGAGCGGGCGAGGATCGGGCGCCGCCTCGAGCGCCTCCATGAGGCGCTCGAGGCGGCGCCCAAGTCGCTCGGCTGGCGCCTGCGCGCCCGCGTCGGCGAGCGGCGCGCCTGGCACAACGTCGTCGAGGAACAGGGCGAGGACGACCTGTAGCCCACCAGACGCTCCTGGCAGGCCGTCGACCGCCGTTTCGCCGACCCGCGCGCCGGTGGCACATTCCCGTCCATGCGCTTCGTCGCCCTCGCCACCGACTATGACGGCACGCTCGCCACCGACGGCTCAGTCGACGACGATACGGTCGCCGCCCTCGAGCGCCTGCGCGCCTCGGGCCGCCGCCTCATCGTCGTCACGGGGCGACGGCTCGAGGACCTGCGCGCCGCCTTCCCTCGGCTCGACGTGTTCGACCGCGTGGTAGCCGAGAACGGCGCCGTGCTGTACGACCCCGCGAGCGGCGCGGAGCGCCTGCTCACCAGCGCGGCCGACGAGCGCTTCGTGGACGCCTTGAGGCGACGCCAGGTCGAACCCCTGTCCGTCGGCCGCGCCGTCGTCGCCACCTTGCGCCCACACGAGACCGCGGTGCACGAGGTCATACGAACGCTCGGCCTCGAGCTCGCAATCGCGTTCAACAAGGACGCCGTCATGATCCTTCCGGCCGGCGTGGACAAAGCGAGCGGCCTGAGGGCGGCGCTGAGCGACCTGCGACTGTCACCCCTCGACGTGGTCGCGATCGGCGATGCCGAGAACGACCAAGCCTTCCTGAGTGTCAGCGGGTGCTCGGTCGCGGTGGCCAACGCTCTGCCCGCCTTGAAGGAGCGGGCCGATCTGGTGACGGCGGCCGACAACGGCGCCGGCGTCCGCGAGCTCGTCGAGCGCCTGCTGCGCGACGACCTCGCCGACGTGGCGCCGGCGCTCCGCCGCGAAGGCGGGGCGGTGGCCACGACCGAGGCCGGCGACAAGGCTGGCGGCTGACACGCGGGGGCGGCGGAAGCGCGAGGGCAGCTGAAGCGCGGGGGCAGCCGACGCGCGGGGGCGGCGGAAGCGCGAGGGCGGCGGAAGCGCAGGGGCGGCGGAAGCGCGGGGGCGGCGGAAGCGCGGGGGCGGCGCGGGAGGGGCCTTCGCCCCGCCCGCACCGCCCCACAAGAGGACGCCGTTACCACGCGGCCTAGGCCACGCGCTTGCCGGCCTCCTCGTCGGGGTGTTCTGGCCTTGCTTCGGGCTGCCCCCGGAAGAGCGTGCCGGGCTGCGTCGGCGTGCCGAGCAGCGGCAGCAGCCAGCGGTCGAGGCCGAAGTAGCCGGCGTTCCGCCAGGCCAGTACCAGGAAGATGCCGAGGATGGCGAACAGCGGGTTCACACCTGCCGAGCCCGCGAACATGTAGTTGAAGTTCATGACGACGCCGAAGAACGCGGCGATGCCGGTGAAGGCGCCGAGGATGAGCAGGATGCCGACGGCCACCTCACCGACCGCGACGATCCAGGCGACCGAGTGATAGGCGCCGCTGCTGACCACCCAGTCCAGGAAAGACTTGTACCAGCCGTAGGCCACCGCCGGGTGGTCGCCCTTGCTCAGTTGGCTCGAGGCATACTCCAGGTAGCCTTTCACGGCCGAGCCGTTGCCGGTCCAGGCGGAACGCTCCGAGCCGAACAGCTTCGGCCATCCCGCGTTGATCCACTCGTACCCAAGATAAAGACGGACGACCAACCAGATCCAGGCTGCGGCGGTGGACCCGTAGAGCCAAGCCGCGACGCGGCCTTCCGGGATGTAGCGGGTGCCCCCGCCGCGGTCGTCGTCATAGGTGCCGGCGCGAGTCGTTGCCATGCGCGCGACCTCCTTGCGAATCGATGCCACACGCTCGATGTGCCCCCCGAAACGGGTGACAAACGCCGCCCCGTTGCCATCCGGGACGGTGTTTCTGTCTAAGGCCGCTGCGCACCGCTGCCGAGTCCTGTATAACTCGGGTCAAACCAGTCCTCTTGGGGGTCCACAGCCTGATGACCAGCTCCTCGCGCCGCGTCACCGCCGTCCTCGCGATCCTGGCGTGCGCGCTGGCCGCCTCGCTGGCGAGCGCAGCCGCGGCGACCGCGGCCGGCGCGCCTGCGGGCATCCGCCCGGCGCCGGCCGCCCCCGGCGCGGCCGCCCCGGCCTCGGCCGTCAGCGCGCAGAGCCCATCCCTCGTCTACGCCTATCCGCCCTCCTACGACCTGCGCGACAAGGGAAAGGTCTCCCCGGTCAAGGATCAGAGCCCCTACGGCACGTGTTGGGCGTTCGCGGCTATCGGCTCGCTCGAGTCCAACCTTCTGCCCGGCGAGACGTGGGACTTCAGCGAGGACAACCTGCTCTGGTACAGCGGGTTCGACAACGCCGGCTACGACGGCGGCAACTCGCTGATGGCGACTGCCTACCTCGCCCGCTGGTCGGGACCGTTCACCGAGCAACAGGACGGGTACGACAAGGCCGACGACGGCGCCCATCCCGCGCCGTCGACCTTGGCTGTGCAGAAGCACGTCCAGGAGGTCGACTTCCTGCCCGCCCGCACCTCGCCCGCGGACAACGACGACATCAAGTACGCGCTCACGAACTGGGGGGCGTCTACCTCTCGTTCTATTTCAAGGAAGCCTCGCCCTACTGGACTCCCGGCACCAACTCTTACCACTACAACGGGACGCGGCCTCCCAACCACGGCGTCCTCGTGGTTGGCTGGGACGACAAGTACCCTGCGTCGAACTTCCTCGACCCCGCGGTCGGCGACCGGACCAAGCCGGCCGGCGACGGCGCCTTCCTGGTGAAGAACAGCTATGGCACGAACTGGGGCGACGGAGGCTACTTCTGGCTCTCCTACTACGACACGATCGCGGGCACGGACGACACCACGGCCGTCTTCAGGGCCGCTGAGCCACCGGGCAACTTCAACCGCGTCTATCAGCGCGATCCGCTCGGCTACGTGGCCTACATGGTCCCGACGCGCGGCAACGAGACCGACTGGTTCGCCGACCGCTTCGTGGCCACCGCGAGCGACGACCTGACGGCGGTGGGCTTCTGGACGTTGGGACCCCAGGCCACCTACCGGGTCTACGCCGGGCCATCGCTGGACGACCTGACGAGCGTCGGCTCCGGGACGATCGAGCGGATGGGCTATCACACGATCCGGTTCGCCGCCCCCTACCTGGTCACGCAAGGATCGCCCTTCTTCGTCGCCGTGCGGCTGACGGTGCCCGACAGCGGCAGCTACGCGTGGCCGAAGATCGCCCTCGAGAACCGCTGGCCGGACTACAGCAGCGCCGCCACCGCGGGCCCGCGGCAGAGCTACGTCAGCGACACGGGCGGTACCTGGATCGACGTCGTCAGCATCTCGACGGCCTACGCCCACACCAACGTCTGCCTCAAGGCGTTCACGGGCGGCGTGAACGGACCGCACACCAGCGTCGACGGAGCGGACACACGCTGGCACAACGCGCCCGTGACCCTCACGTTCACCGGCACGGCGCCGGCCGGCGTGGCGACGACCGAGTACAGCCTCGACGGCGGCCAGACCTGGCAGCCGGGGACCTCGTACACGGTCGACGCGCCGGCCGGCGGCGGCAACGACGGCCTGCACCTGATCGCCTACCGCTCGACGGACACGCAGGCCACGACCGAGGCCTTCCATACGGTGACCGTCAAGATCGACACACAGCGGCCCGTCACCAAGGCGCCGCGCTCCGCAAGTGTGCGTCGCTACGCCTATGCGACCCTTCGGTACCGGGTGAACGACCTCCCCACCGCGGCCAGGACGGCCGTTGTGACGATCCGCGTCAAGACGCTGGGCGGCGCGACGAAGAAGGTGCTGCGCCTTGGCTCGCGCCCGACCAACACTGCGCTCCAGACGGTGAGCTTCCGCTGCCTGCTGCCGCGGCGCACGTACCGCTTCTACGTGTACGCGACCGACCCGGCCGGCAACGTCCAGGAGATCCCGGGACGCAACAGGTTTACGGTGAGGTGAGGCGGCGGGGCGGGCGCGGCCTGCCGCGCCCGCCCCGCCGCCTCATCCCCGACCGACCTCCCCCGCCCGCCCCTCCCGGGACGGAGTGGGCCTCACGTCGGTCGTGCCCGGCGGTGACGCACAGGGAGGCGACTCCTCCCTCCTCCGGCTTGCGTCGTCCGACGCCGGTAGGACATGCTTTCCGGGTACCCAAGGAGGGGCCGTGACCGATCCGATCCCGCGTGCCGAGCTCGAGGCCTACGCCGACGTCATCCTGCGCGTCGGCGCCAACGTACAGCCCGGCCAGAACGTCCTGGCGCAGGGGCTCGTCGAGCATGCGCCCCTGCTGCGCGCCCTGGCCGAGCGTGCCTACGCGCAGGGCGCCGGAGCGGCCTACATCTACTACCGCGACAAGCGCATCGTCCGCGCCCAGCTCGCCCTGGCGAAGACCGACGCGCTTGCCGAACGGATCGAGCCGTGGGCGAAGGCCGCCTTCGACGCCGCCATCGAGGAGCGCTGGGCGACGATCGGCGTGACCGGCGACAACGAGGACGACTCCTATGCGGGGGCGACCGCAGACCGTGTCAGCGCCTGGTGGGCGAACTGGTACGACCAGTCCTTCCGCATCGAGGAATCCGGGCTGAGCTGGACGGTGGTGGCCTGCCCCGTCCCCGGATGGGCGCAGCGCGCGTACGGCGATCCGGACATGGGGCCGCTCTGGCGGGACCTGCGGCGCGTGATGCGGCTGGACGAGCCCGACCCGCTGGCGGCCTGGGAGACCAGGCTCGACGAGCTGGCCACCCGGGCCGCCCGGCTCGACGCCGCCGCCTTCACGCGCCCTCCGCTTCCGCGGCCCGGGCACCGATCTCCTCGTGCCGCTGCACCATGACTCGCGCTGGATGGCCGGCTGGGCAAAGACGCCCGAGGGCGTCCGCTTCTGCCCCAACCTCCCCACCGAAGAGATCTTCACCACGCCCGACTGGCGGGGGGTGGAAGGCACAGCCGCGACGACGAAGCCCGTGCTCGTGAACGGCGTCCTGGTCGACGGCCTCGTCGTGCGCCTCGAGGCGGGCCAGATCGTCGACGTGCAGGCGCGGACCGGCGTCGAGGCCGTCCGCGCCCAGATGGCGGTCGACGCCGGGGCCCGCCGCCTGGGCGAGGTCTCGCTGGTCGATGCCTCGTCGCGCATCGGACGGCTGGGGCGCATCTTCAAGGACACGCTGCTCGACGAGAACGCCGCCTGCCACATCGCCTGGGGCGTGAGCCTGCTGGGAGACGCTCGGCGACGCCCTGCCGGCGGCGGACGAGGACCGCATCGCGCGCGGCGTGAACATGTCGCGCGTCCATCAGGACGTGATGATCGGCGGCCCCGACGTGGACGTGCTGGGCGTCACCGCGGACCGCGCCGAGGTGCCCGTCCTGATCGGAGAGCGCTGGCAGATCTGACCGGCGCTGCGCCCGCATCCGTGCGACGGCGCGGGCGCTCGATGTCTCGCTCGCACCCCGGTTTCCGGACCGGCCCCACCGGAAAGGACGAAGGCCATGCACCCGATGAAAGGTGATGGCATGGCCCGATCCAACGATCTCTGGCCGGAGCTCCCCTACGACGCGTTCGCTCCGACCCTCAGACTGCTCCATCGCGGCATCCAGGCGGTCGGGAAGCTGACGCTCCTCAAGCCGTTCGAGCCACAGTGGGCCAACGTCGTCCTGCAGCCCACGGCGCGCGGCCTGACGACCGGGGCGATCCCCTGGGAGCGCCTCGAGTTCACGGTCGACGCCGACTTCGCGGCGCACGAGATCCACGTCACGGCGTCGAACGGCCGCAAGGCCGGATTCGCCCTGGGCCCCGGGTCCGTAGCCGCATGGGCTGCTTCACTCGGTGCGGCGCTCGACGCCGTGGGCGTCGGCCACCGCGTGAACCCGGTGCCGCAGGAGGTCCCGGACCCGATCCCCTTCCCGAACGACATGGAACCGCGGCCGTACGACAGGAAGCTGGTCGAGGCGTGGTGGCAGGCCCTGCTGAGCAGCTATCGGGTCCTTCAGGTCCACCACAGCCGCTTCACCGGCAAGACGCAGCCCGTCGGGTTCATGTGGGGCAGCTTCGACCTGCGCGACGCGCGGTACGGCGGCGAGGCCTGCCCGGTCGGGACGGACGAGGGCTACATCATGCGGAACATGCACAACGAAACGCAGAGCATCGCCGGATGGTGGCCCGGCAGCGACGCGTATCCGCGGCCGGCGTACTTCGCCTACACACACCCGGCGCCGGCCGGCATCGATGGGGCGGCGGTGCAGCCGTCGGCCGCCCGCTGGGACCCGGGACTGGGCGAGTTCGTCCTGGACTACGACGACGTGCGCGCCGCCGCCGATCCCGAAGGCGCCTTGCTCGCCTTCTGCGAGTCCGCCTTCGCGGCCGGGACGCGGCTCGCGGGATGGGGCGACTTCAGTTGCCCCGGCGTCCCCGAGCCGGTCCCCGACAAGGAGACCTCATGAGCGAGGAGCCCTGCACCCATCTCGACGACATCGACCCGAAGGTCGAGCCGAGCGGACCGGGCTGCGAGGAGTGCCTCGCCACGGGGGGCCGCTGGATGCACCTGCGCCGCTGCCTCACCTGCGGCCACATCGGCTGTTGCGACGACTCGCCCAACAAGCACGCGACCGCCCACGTCCACGAGACCGGCCACCCCGTCCTGCAGTCCTACGAGCCCGGTGAGGACTGGGTCTACTGCTACGTGGACGAGGTGTACCTCGAGGGGCCCGAGTTCGCGAACCCGCCGAGCCATCCGCCGGGGTGGAGCCCGGGGCCGCCGCGTAAGATCCGGCGGGAGCAGCGGGAGAGCGGCGAAGGCGGGAAGTAGGCGGCGGCAGAGCCCGGCGGCGGCGTAGCCAGGCGGCGAGCTGAGCGGCGCAGCCAGGCGGCAAGCAGGGCGGCGGCGGGACCAGGCGGCAGGCGCAGCTCAGCCCGACCCGCCGCCCTTCTCCGGCGCCTCCGCGATGAGCTCCTCCCGCGCCGCCAGCAGCTCCTGCCGGGCCGCGTCGTCGACGGCCGGGTAGCGCGGATCGATGGCGGCGAGCGCGTCGAAGATCACCGCCGCCGCCGCGACTCGCGCGAACCACTTGTGGTCGCCGGGGATCACGTACCAGGGCGCCCAGTCCGTGCTCGTGTGCGAGAGCATCTCGGAGAAGGCCTCCTGGTAGTCGTCCCAGCGCTGCCGCTCCTTCACGTCCGCCGGCTGAGAACTTCCAGTTCTTCTCGGGCTCGTCGATCCTGCGCCAGGAAGCGCTGCCGCTGTTCCTCCCGGGAGATGTTGAGGAAGAGCTTGACCACGCGGAAGCCGTTCTCGACGAGGTGGCGCTCCCAGTCGTTGATCTCGCGATAGCGGCGCTGCCAGATGTCGTCGCCCCTGCTCTCGGCCGGCAGCTTCTGCCCCTCGAGGTACTCGGGGTGCACGCGGACGACGAGCACCTCTTCGTAGTGGGAGCGGTTGAAGATGGCGATCTCGCCGCGCGCGGGCAGGTGCTGCGCGCAGCGCCAGAGGTAGTCGTGGTCGAGCTCCTCGGCGGACGGCGTCTTGAAGGCGTGCACCGAGACACCCTGAGGGTTCACGCCGCTCATCACGTGCTTGATGGTGCTGTCCTTGCCGCCGCCGTCGATCGCCTGGATCACGACGAGGAGGCCGTAGGTGTCCTGCGCCGCGAGGCGGGCCTGGTACTCGGCGAGAAGCTCGACGCCGCTCGCGAGGAGCTCGTCGGCGTCGTCCTTCTCGACGAGGTCGGCCGTAGCGCCGGGGTCGAAGTCGCGCGCCAGGTCGACCTTCTTCCCCGGCTTCACACGCAGCGGGGCGATCAGCTCGCTGAAGAGCTTCTCTGTGCGCTCGGGCATGTTCGGGCTCCTCTCCGGCAGGTGCCGACGATTCTCACGGGAGGGCGCCGGCGGTGACAAGGGTCCGCCGTTAGGACGGAGGGCCCGCCGTTGGGACGGAGGGTCCGCCGTTGGGACGGAGCGTCCGGGACGCGCCCGCGGCATCTTCGATGGCATCGGGCGCGCGGCCGGCGGCCGCTCCGGACCCCGGGCCGGCACTCATTTCGCCGCGACGGCCCCCGCCGACTCCGATAGCATCCCCCGTGTTGGCTGAGGCCGGGAGGGCTGGATGCGCATCGTGGTGCACGGGCAGCAGGCGTTCGGCAAGGCGGTGCTCGAGGCGCTGCTCGCCCGCGGCGACGAGGTCGTCGCCGTGTACGCAGCGCCGGAGAGGCCCGGCGGCAAGGCCGATCCCCTGAAGGAGGCCGGCCTTGCCGCCGGGCTCCCCGTCTTCGAGCCCGCTACGTTCCGCGACCCGCACGTCCTCGACGAGTTCCGCGCCCTCGCGCCCGACCTCCAGGTGATGGCCTTCGTCACCCTGGTCGTCCCGGAGGAGTTCCTCGCGCGTCCCGACGCACGGCACCATCCAGTACCATCCCTCGCTCCTGCCGAAGCACCGGGGACGGAGCTCGATCAACTGGCCGATCATCATGGGCGAGACGGAGACCGGCCTCTCCATCTTCTGGCCGGACGGCGGCCTCGACACCGGCGACGTCCTGCTGCAGAAGGCGACACCGATCGGTCCGGACGACACCCTCGGCACGGTCTACTTCGAGCGCCTCTTCCCCATGGGCGTCGCGGCGCTCCTCGAGGCGGTCGACCTGGTGAAGGCCGGGACGGCGCCGCGCCTCAAGCAGGACGAGGAGCGGGCGACCTACGAGGGCCCCTGCGAGCGCGTCAACGCGCGCATCGACTGGGGCAAGCCGTGGCGCCAGATCCACGACCTGGTGCGCGGCTGCGACCCGGCGCCGGGCGCGTGGACGACGTACGAGGGCACCGAGGTGCAGGTCTTCGGGACGGCGCCGCTGCCGGCCCGCGACCTCGCGGGTGTCGGCGGCGCCCCAGGCGAGGTCGTCGCGGTCACACCCGAGGCGTTCACGGTGGTCTGTGCGGACGGCCGCATCTGCGTGAAGCGCGTCCGGCCCGCCGGCGGCGCCAAGACCCCGGCCGGCGAGTGGGCCGCGAGCGTCGGCTTGGCGCCCGGCTCGCGCCTCGGCGGTACCATAGGAGGATGACGGCCTCCAGCCCCTCCGCCTTCCACGTCATGGCAAAGCCCACCGGGGCGCGCTGCAACCTGCACTGCGACTACTGCTTCTTCCTCGAGAAGGAGGCGCTCTACCCCGGCAGCGACTTCCGCATGTCCGACGAGACGATGCGGGCCTACGTCGAGCAGACCGTCGCGGCGCAGCGCGTGCCACACGTCACCCTCGCCTGGCAGGGCGGCGAGCCGACGCTCATGGGGCTGGACTTCTTCCGCCGGGCGCGCGCCGTCGAGGACGGGTGCGTCCCGCCCGGCATGACGGTCGAGCGTACCGTCCAGACCAACGGCGTCCTGCTCGACGACGAGTGGGCGGAGTTCCTGGCCGCGAACGACTACCTCGTGGGCCTCAGCATCGACGGACCACGCGAGCTGCACGACGCGTACCGTCACGATCGCGGCGGCAGGCCGGTCTTCGACCGCGTGGTCGCCGCCGCCCGGCTCCTCCAGCGGCACGGCTGTCGACTTCAACGTGCTCTGCACCATCAACGCGCGCCAACGCGCTGCACCCGCTCGAGGTCTACCGCTTCTTCCGCGACGACCTCGAGGCGCGCTACATCCAGCTCATCCCGATCGTCGAGGTCGAGACCGCGCCCGCCGACGGCCGCCCCGGCACCGTGACCGGCCGCAGCGTCCCGCCTGAGGACTACGGCCGCTTCCTCAACGTCATCTTCGACGAGTGGGTGCGGCGCGACGTCGGCGAGATGTTCGTGCAGTTCTTCGACGGCGTGCTGGCCGCCTACGTGCGCGGCGTCTCCAGCCTCTGCATCCTGCAGCCGACCTGCGGCGAGGGCGTCGCGCTCGAGCACAACGGCGACCTCTACTCCTGCGATCACTTCGTCGACCCGGCCTACCTGCTCGGCAACATCAAGGAGACGCCGATCGGCGACCTGGTCCGCTCCGAGCGGCAGCGCGCCTTCGGGCGGGCCAAGCAGGAGGCCCTGCCCGCCTTCTGCCGCGCCTGCGAGTACCTCTTCGCCTGCCACGGCGAGTGTCCCAAGAACCGCCTGCTGCTGACCCCCGACGGCGAGCCCGGCCTCAACTGGTTGTGCGCCGGGCTCAAGACGTTCTTCGCCCACACGGAGCGGCCGATGCGCCTCATGGCCGAGATCCTGCAGCGCGGCGGCGAGGCGCGCGAGATCATGCCGCGCCTCGCCGCCGAGGCGCGCAGCGTCGGCCGCAACGACCCGTGCCCCTGCGGCAGCGGCAAGAAGTACAAGCGCTGCTGCGGCCTTGTGACCGGCTGACCCGCCAAGATAAGCTGCCGCGTGATCATGGCTCCCGTACTAAGGCGCTCCTTCCCGCGAGCCCGTCCCTGGAGCCGACCGTACCGAAGGGGGCCCCCGATGCCAGACGGCCAGCCGAACATCCTTGTCCTGTGGGGCGACGACATCGGCACGTGGAACATCAGTCACAACAACCGCGGCATGATGGGCTACACCACGCCCAACATCGACCGCCTGGGGCGCGAAGGGATCGGCTTCACCGACTACTACGGGCAGCAGAGCTGCACCGCCGGTCGCGCCGCCTTCATCACGGGGCAGAACCCGCTGCGCACCGGCCTGACCAAGGTCGGTCTGCCCGGCGCCGACTTCGGCATCAGGCCTGAGGACCCGACCATCGCCGAGCTGCTCAAGCCCCTCGGCTACGCCACCGCCCAGTTCGGCAAGAACCACATCGGCGACCTCGACGAGCACCTGCCGACCAACCACGGCTTCGACGAGTTCTTCGGCAACCTCTACCACCTCAACGCCGAAGAAGAGCCCGAGCACGAGGACTACCCCAAGGACCCGGCCTTCAAGAAGCGCTTCGGCCCGCGCGGCGTCATCCACAGCTGGGCGCAGCCAGACGGCACGCAGAAGATCGAGGACACGGGCCCGCTCACGCGCAAGCGCATGGAGACCATCGACGACGAGGTCACCACGCGCACCCTCGAGTACCTCGACGAGGTCACGCAGACGGACAAGCCGTTCTTCATCTGGTGGAACGCGACGCGGATGCACTTCCGCACCCATGTGAAGGAAGAGAACCGCGGCATCAGCGGGCAGGGCGAGTACAACGACGGCATGGTCGAGCACGACCGTCACGTCGGCATGATCCTCGACAAGCTCGACGAGCTCGGCATCGCCGACGACACCATCGTCATGTACTCCACCGACAACGGCCCGCACTACAACTCGTGGCCGGACGCGGCGATCACCCCGTTCCGCTCCGAGAAGAACAGCAACTGGGAAGGCGCCTACCGCGTGCCGGCGTTCCTGCGCTGGCCGGGCAAGTGGCAGGCCGGCGTCACCCTCAACGGCATCGTCGCCCACCAGGACATGCTGACGACGTTCCTCGCCGTCGCCGGCGAGCCGGACATCGTCGCCAAGTGCAAGGCGGGACACGAGGCCGGCGGCAAGACGTTCAAGGTCGTGCTCGACGGCAAGGACATGAACGCCTACTTCGCGGGCGAGACGAAGGAGAGCCCGCGCGACCGCGTTCTTCTACGTCAACGACGACGCCGAGCTCGTGGCGCTGCGCACCGGCGACTGGAAGTTCGTCTTCAAGGAGCAGCGCGCGCATCAGCTCGCGCTGTGGCTGGAACCGTTCGTCGAGCTGCGCGCGCCGAAGATCGTCAACCTCCGGCGCGACCCGTTCGAGCGCTCGCTCACCGACTCCAACACCTACTGGGACTGGATGATCGACCGCATCTACATGATCGTCCCCGCCCAGGCGGTCGGTGGCTCAGGCGATCGCAGGAGTTCAAGGAGTTCCCGCCGCGGCAGAAGCCGGCGTCGTTCAGCCTCGACCGCATACTCGAGAAGCTGCAGGAGGCCGGCGGAAGCCAGAGCTGAGGCGGCGCCCGATGGCGGATGACGTGGGCGCGCCGACGCCCGGCACGCCGGGGAGAGTCCTGATGGCGACGCCCCGGACGGGTCGCCAGCCTCGTCCCGGCCGTCAAGGCTTGGGCGCGGTCGATCAAGCCGTCGCGCGCTGACCTCAAGGGCGACATGATCGCCGGCGTGCCCGGCGCCGTCGGCAGCGTGCCCGACGGCATGGCGGCGTCGGTGCTCGCCGGCGTCAACCCTGTCCACGGCCTCTACGCGAGCTTCGCCGGCCCGATCTTCGGCGGCCTCAGCTCGAGCACGCGGTTGATGGTCATCACGACGACCAGCGCCGCGGCGCTCGCCGCCGGGTCGGCCCTGCAGGGCTTCGACCCGGCGGAACGCACCGAGGCGCTCTTCCTCCTGACCATCCTGGCCGGCGTGCTCATGGTCGTCGCCGGCCTGCTCCACCTCGGTCGCTACACGCGCTTCGTCTCGCTCTCCGTCATGCTCGGCTTCCTCACCGGGGTCGCCGCCAACATCGTCCTCAGCCAGATCAGCGACCTGACCGGGGCCGAGGGTGAGGGCGACGTCGCGCTCACCCGGGCACTCGACATCCTGCTCCACCCGGGCAGGATCGAGCCGGCCAGCCTCCTCGTCGGCGGGCTCACCCTCGTCCTGCTCGTCGTTCTCACGCGCACCCGTCTCGCGAGCTACGCGTCGGTCATCGCGCTCGCCATCCCGACCGTGCTCGCCGCCGTCGCCCTGCCGGCGCGTGGCGACCGTGGCCGACCTCGGCGAGATCCCGACGGGCATCCCCGTCCCGGACCTGCCGCCCCTGCGCCTGTTCTTCTCGGCCAGCGTCCTGACGGGCGCGGTCGTGATCGCCGTCATCGTGCTCGTCCAGGGGGCGGGCGTCTCGGAGGCCGTGCCCAACCCGGACGGATCGCCCTCGGACACCGACGGCGACTTCAAGGCGCAGGGCTTCGGCAACATCGCCGCCGGCCTCTTCCGCGGCCAGCCCGTCGGCGGGTCGGTCGGTCAGACCGCCCTCAACGCCGCCGCCGGTGCCCGCTCGCGGTGGGCGGCGATCTTCTCGGGCATCTGGATGCTCGCCGTCCTCGTCCTGCTCTCCGGTCTGGTCGGCCGCGTGGCGATGCCGACGCTGGCGGGCATCCTCATCTTCGCCGCAGTGAGCTCCGTGAAGGTCGACGAGATCAGCATGATCCTGCGCACCGGCGCCAGCGCGGTGATCGCCATGGTGACGACCTTCCTCGCCACGCTCTTCCTGCCGATCGCCGCGGCGGTCGGCATCGGCGTGGCGCTCTCGCTCCTCCTGCAGCTCAACAAGGAGGCCCTCGACCTGCGCGTGGTGTCGCTCGTGCCGCGCCTCGACGGTCGCTTCGACGAGCGCCGCGTGCCGGCCTCGATGGCGGGCACGGAGGTGGTCCTTCTCGACGTCTACGGCAGCCTGTACTACGCGGGCGCCCGCACGCTCGCGGCCCGCCTGCCCGACCCACGGGGCGCGGAGCGGCCGGTCGTCGTGCTGCGCCTGCGCGGCCGCACGGCGCTCGGCGCCACCTCGTTCAAGATCCTCACGGGCTACGCGCGACAACTCGAGGCGGCCGGAGGGCGCCTCTTCCTGAGCGGAGTCGACCCGGCGCTGGTCCACCAGTTCGCGCGAGCAGGCAGAGAGGCCGCGGAGGGCATCGAGGTCTTCCAGGCGACCGGCACCGTCGGCGAGTCGAGCGCCGACGCGTACCGCGCCGCGGTCGAGTGGCGCGAGGGGCAGGCGGCCGGCGCGAGCGGGCGCGCGGCGGCGCCGGATCTCGCCGGACACGTCCCCGACGAGGCCTGACGTGGGCCTGCTCACGCGCGTCATCGACGCCGGCAGAGAGCACAGGAACGCCCTGCCCGATGTCGAGCGCACGTTGCTCGTCGGGTCAGCCGCGCGCGGCGCGATGCTCTCGCGCTTCTGGACGCTGCTGCTGCTCGCCAGCGTGGTCGCCGCCGCCGGCGTCATCGACGACTCGACTTCGCTGGTCATCGGCGCGATGGTCGTCTCGCCTTTGGCCACGCCCATCTACGCCGTGGCGCTCGGCACCGTCGTCGGTTCGCGCCGGCACGTCCGTGACGCCCTGCTGCTGCTGGCGGCGGGGATCTGCGCCAGTATCCTGATCGGCCTGGTGGTCAGCCTGCTGACCTTCGAGCGCCTCCCCATCGAGGCCAACCCGCAGATCGTAGGACGCACGGCGCCGAAGGTCCTGGACCTGGTCGTGGCGATCGCCATGGGTCTGGTCGGCGCCTTCGCCCTCGTGCGCCGTGATGTCGCCAACATCGTCGCCGGCGTCGCGATCGCCATATCGCTGGTGCCCGTGCTGGAAGTGGTCGGCATCACCTTGGGCGACGGGCGTCTCGACCTCGCCTGGGGAGCCCTCCTGCTCTTCCTGACCAACGCGGCGGCCATCATCGTGGCCGGCGTCGCCGTGTTCACGGCGGCCGGCTATCAGCGGGAAGCCGCCGCACGCGGCGCCGGCCGCCGGGCCAAGGCGCTCATCGCCGTGCTGGTCGTGGCGCTCGTCATCCCGCTGACGATCACCTCGGTGCGCACCTATCGCTACCAGCGCTGGATGGAGGCGACAGACGTCGCGGCCCGGCACTGGGCCGCAGGCTCCGGGTGGCGCCTGATGGACGTTCGCCAGGAGGGCGACGAGATCGTCGCCACCGTGATCGGCCCGGGTGAGGCGCCTTCGCTCGGGCCGCTCCAGGCGCAGGTGCGGCGTTCGGTGCCGGACATCGGTGACCGTCAGGATCGTCAAGGGGAGCGGAGAGACGGATGAACTCTAGGAACGACCGCGAAGGAGTGCGCCGTGGACCTTGCTGAGAGACAATCCAGCCGCGTCGCCCAGGCCGAGCGCCGCGCCACGACGCCGGTGGCCGGCGCGGTCGCCGGCATCCTCTTCGCGGCGCTCTTCGGCGCCAGCACGCTCATGCTCGCGACCGTCATGGCTGATGTCGAGAACGACACCGGGGCCTGGCTCGCGACGGACGCCCGGACGGTCAGGGTCGCCCTGGCGCTGATCCCTTTCGCCGGCCTCTTCTTCCTCTGGTTCATGGCCGTATCGCGGGAGCGGCTGGGCCGTCGTGAAGACCAGTTCTTCTCTACGGTCATGCTGGGCAGCGGCCTCGTCTTCCTCGCGATGACGTTCGCCGCCGCGGCGGCAGCCGGCGCCATCCTTGCCGCGTACGCCCGAGACCCTTCCGGATTTGCCGTGAGCACGACCTACACCTACGCCCGCCAGATCGTCGCCCAGATCTTCAGCGTCTACGCGCTGCGCATGGCCGCGGTGTTCCAGATCTCGCAGGCCACGCTCTGGCTGCGCACCGGGGTGATGCCGCGATGGATGGCGTTGATCACCTATCCCGTGGCGCTCGTCCTGCTCTTCGTCTTCACGAAGTCGCAGTTGGCGATCCTCGTCTTCCCGGCGTGGGTGCTCCTCGTCAGCCTCTACATCCTCATCGTGAGCCTTCGCAGAGGAGGCGCGGCGGCCTGAGACGCAAGCTGATGCCCATCGTGGTGCACGGCAGCAGGCGTTCGGCAAGGCGCTGCTCGCCCGCGGCGACGAGATCCACGATCGGGTGCGCCGCTGCGACCCGGCGCCCGGCGCGTGTGGACACCGTCTCGCGGCCGGCAGCGGTCTCGGCGACAGAACACAGGTGTCTCCAGAGATTACCTTGTCAGTCTGTCAGGGCGGCCCTCTGGCGGCCCAATCGGACTACTCGTGCGCCCGCGAGCCGTGGCGATTGATGGTCACGACGTGTGCCGACGCCCAGACGGCTAGGCGCCTTGCTCGGCGAAGACACGTTCCGCGATGGTGACCGCTGTGCTGGCCGTCGGCCAGCCCGCGTAGAAGGCAAGATGGGTGATCAGCTCGACCAGCTCATCCCGGCTGACGCCATTCCTCAGCGCTTTCTTGAGATGGAAGGGGAGTTCATTGGTCCGGTAGAGCGCGACCAGTGTCGCAACTGTTATCAGACTGCGGTCACGGGGCGAGAGACCGGGCCGCTCCCAAACACCGCGCAAGATGACATTCTCGGTGTAGTCGGCAAGCGCGGGTGCGACCTCGCGCATAGCCTTGGGCGCACGGCTCCATTCATCTGGCATGGGGTCATCTCCTCGTGCACTCGTTGCACGTCGACTGCGGGGTCTGTGCTTCGCTCCAGCCTCTCAGGATACCAGCGTCCGGAGCGCGGGCCCGCCGCGCGACGTGATCGGCTTTGGCTTCACGCAGCCAAGAGACTGCTCGCCATGCGGCGTATCGTTCTCACAGGGAAGGAACGACACCAGTGGCCGGGTGCTGTTGGCAGTTCTGGCGCGACGAGCCTCGCGGAGACGCGCCGCCCAGCCAAGGTCGGTTGCGGCAAGGTCGGGGCCTTGGGTCGGATGAGGACACGGAGCCGCTAGGCCAGAGTAGCCGGACTGCTTGCCGACCGCGCCGGCACGATGTGGGTACCGGCCTTGCCGGCCAGCGCCTGGTTCACCTCGGTCAGCTTGGCGACGATGGCCGCGCGGCCGCCGCCGCGCACGAAGCGCATGGCGGCGTCGACCTTGGGTCCCATGCTGCCGGCCTTGAAGTGGCCCTCGGCGGCGTAGCCCTCCATCTCGTCTAAGGGGACGATGCCGAGGGCGCGCTGCTTCGGGCCGCGATAGTCGAGATAGACCTTGGGGACGTCGGTGAGCACGAGCAGGACGTCGGCCGCGACGTCGCTCGCCAGCCGCATCGCCGCCAGGTCCTTGTCGATCACGGCGTCCACGCCCGAGAGGGCGCCGTTGCGGGCGCGCACCACGGGGATGCCGCCGCCGCCCGAGCAGATCACGAGGGCGCCGTCGCGCACGAGGTCGACGATGGCCTCGCGCGGCACGATCTCGATGGGTTCGGGCGAGGGCACGACGCGACGCCAGCCGCGGCCCGCGTCCTCCTTCATGGCGAAGCCCTGCTCGAGCATCATCGTCTGCGCCTTCTTCTGGTCGTAGAAGGGCCCGACCGGCTTCGAGGGCTTGGCGAAGGCGGGGTCCTTGGCGCTCACCGCGACCTGCGTGAGGAGCGTGACCACGGGCTGCGTGACCTTGCGCTTGCGCAGGTGGTTCTGCAGGGTCTGCTCGAGCATGTAGCCGATCTGCCCCTGGCTCATGGCGCCGCAGACGTCCATCGGCATCGGCGCCACCAGCTTGGCGGCGACCTCCTGCTGGATCAGCAGGTTGCCGACCTGCGGCCCGTTGCCGTGCGTGAGCACGACGCGGTAGCCGTCGGAGGCCATCTGCGCGATGCGCCGCATGGCGGCGTCCACGTTGACGAGCTGCTCCTCGAAGGTGCCCACCTGGCCGGGCTGCAGGATGGCGTTGCCGCCCAGCGCCACGACCACGGTGGTGCCGTTGCCGGCCGTCTGCGTCACCTCACGCGCCTCCGATCCGTGGCCTGCGTCACGTCGCCTTGCGCCGGCTGTGCCGTCCGACTCGTTGCCTGACTATTCCATCACAGTATCGATGCCTGTGGCCGACGCGGCGGAGTCCGGGTCGCGGCTCCACTCGAAAACGAGTGCTTTCGTATGGCCACGAAACTGATTTGCCCATGGCCTTTTTGGGCAATTGCGCGTTCAGACGACTGGAGCACCGTGACGTCAGCGCGACACGTGCGTTATGTATAATACATGATATCGATGGCGGCGTAAGATTGTGGCGGGCGTCGGCCGGCGTCCACCTGGCGAAGCGCGTGCGAAGGAGTGCAGCATGTCCGAATTGAGGGTGCGTGAGCGCATCGAGGTGCCGGCGCGCGAGGGACGCGGCGTTCGTGTCGCGAAGGGGGACCACGTCCGCATCGTCGACATCGAAGGGTCGCAGGTGGGCGACCTCTTCGCCTTTAGCGCCGAGGACGTGAACGAGTACCACAGCGCGCACCACACCCGGGCTGTCGTCGACAGGCTCTTTCCTCTCGTTGGCCAGCAGTTCCAGAGCAATCTCCGTCGCCCTATCCTGACCCTGGTCGAAGACACGAGCCCGGGTATCCACGACATGCTCATCGCACCGTGCGACCCCGCCCGTTTCGAGCAACTGGGCGTCGAGGGCTGGCACGCCTCGTGCCAGGAGAACCTGCAGAAGGTCATGGCCGGCTTCGGCTTCCCGTCCGTGGTCGTGCCGCAGTCGATCAACCTCTTCATGAACATCCCCGTCCAGCAGGACGGCTCGATCAAGTGGCTGGCTGCGCCGACCAAGCCCGGCGACTCCGTGACCGTGCGGGCCGAGATGGATCTCTTCATCGTGCTGTCGGCTTGCCCTCAGGACATCATCGTCATCAACGACAAGTCTCCCTCCCCGATGGCCCTGGAGGTGCTCGAGTAGCGGTCTGAGGGACCGACGAGGATCCGCCGGGGAAGGCTCCGTCAACGAGTCGAAGCGGTGGGGGACGGCCAGCGCAGCGAAGAGAGCCGTGGCCACCGCAAAGGAGGTGGCTTCATGCCGAGTGCTGAGCCAGGCAAGCGGGCCCTGGTCACCGGCGCCGAGGGAATCGTCGGCTCTGCCGTCGTCCGAAGGCTCCAGCAGGAGGGCTTCCTGGTCGCTGGCCTCGACGCGAAGGGGGCGGGCGATGTGCCGTTGGCCGCGGACGTGAGAGACCGAGACCAGGTCGTCGCAGCCGCCGAAGAGGCGGTGCACGAGCTCGGTGGTGTCGACGTGCTCGTGACTGCCCACGGCTATCACGCCGCCGCGCCCTTTGGCCAGATGGGGGGCGACGACTGGAACGATCTCCTTCACACGCACCTCGGCGGGACCGTCAACGCGTGCGCGGCCGTCGTGCCACGCATGGTCGAGGCACGGCACGGGGTGGTCGTCACGACCTCGTCGTGGCTCGCTTTGGCCGGCGTGCCCGGTGAGGCCTACTCAGGCAGCCGCGACCGGGACGATCCTCGCCTTCACCAAGAGCTTCGCGCTCGAAGTCGCCCCTAAGGGCGTGCGCGTGAACTGCATCGCGATCGGCCCCCTCGACGAGCTCGAGGACAGTCCGGGCGGCCGCTGGGTCAAAAGCCTCGATCCGCGGGGCCACAGGATCACGCCCGACGACATCGCCGAGACCGTCTCCTTCCTCATCCGGGACGGGGACTTCTTCGCAGGCCAGGTCTTCAACGCGTCGGCAGGGGCGGTGGTCTGAATGGGCATGCTTGACGACAAGGTATGCCTGGTGACGGGCGCCGCGCAGGGGATCGGCAAAGGGATAGTCGTTCGCATGGCCGCCGAGGGAGCTCGCGTCGCGGTGAACGCGCGCGTCGACGACGAGCGGCTCGGGGCCGTCGTGGCGGAGATGGGTGGCCATCCCGCGCCTGCCGACATCGCAGACCCGCAGGCGAACCGCGACATGGTGGCCGATGTCGAGGCAGATGCTGGGCCCTGTCGAGGTGCTCGTGTGCAACGCCGCGCGCATGACGATGATGCCCTTCCTCGAGCAGGCCCCCGAACAGTGGTGGGAGCAGATCCATGTGAACCTCACCGGACACATGGACTTGATCACCGCGGTGCTCCCCGGGATGCGGCGGCTCGGCCGAGGGAAGATCGTGCTGATCAGTTCGCTGTGGGGACCCATCGGCTGGGAGAACGCCACGGGCTACGCATCGACGAAGTCGGCGCTTGATCTCCCTGGGGCGGGCGCTGGGACGCGAGCTCGCACCCGAGAACATCTTCGTGACGGTCGTCGCCCCGGGCATCATCGACACGCCGCAGTTGCAGGTCGACGCGGACGACGCCGGCGTGTCGCTCCAGGAGATGCACGCGATCTACGCCAAGGGCATTCCGGTCGGGCGCATCGGCACGCCGGACGACATCGCCGCGGACGGTCGTCTTCCTCTCGACGGACGCAGCCGCCGCCTATGTCGGGCAGACGATCCATCCGAACGGAGGTGAGATCAGATGCTCGATGTGAACGCGAAGTGGCGCTACGCCCCGCTCGAGAGCTGGAAGGGCGACGCCGCCGCGGTCGCCGTCCTCAGCTTCGACGTCGACGCCGAGACGCCGATGCTCGCGGCCGGCGAGAAGTACACGCAGCACCTCTCGACGATGTCGCATCAGGTCTACGGCCCGACCATCGGCGTCCCGCGCATCATCAAGATGCTGGCCCGTCACGGCAAGCCGGCGACCTTCTTCGTCCCCGGCTGGACCGCCGAGCACTACCCGAGCTGCATGGAGGCGATCCTCGAGTCCGGGCACGAGATAGCCCTGCACGGCTACACGCACAAGCCTCCCTGCTACAACACGCCGGACGAGCAGCGGGCCGAGATAGAGAAGGGTCTGGCGGCGCTCGACAAGTACGGCGTGAAGCCGTTCGGCTATCGAGCGCCGATGTGGCAGACCTCGAGGCACACGCTGGAGATCCTCGGCGAGTACGACCTGCGCTACGACTCGTCGCTGATGGACGACGACAGGCCCTATCTGCTCGACACCCCGAGCGGGCGCATCGCCGAGATGTGCCCGCAGTGGTATCTCGACGACTGGGAGCAGTACGTGTACGTGCCCGACCCGGACATGGGGGCGACGATCAACCGTCCCAGCGTCGTCGCCCAGCTCTGGATCGAGGAGCTCGAGGGGCAGCGCGAGACCGGCTCCCTGCTCATGCTCACCTGCCACCCCTTCGCCAGCGGGCGGCCGGGACGCATCAAGGCCATCGAGAAGCTGATCGAGTTCGCCGACGAGTGCGGCGACGTCACCTTCGCCCGCTCGGACGAGATCGCGAAGAAGCTCCTGGCGGTCGACGATGCGTCGCTCAGTGACCAACGACAGCCATGAGGGACGCAGGCCAACTACCGCCGAGGGGACGGCGGGTCCAGCCGGACGTGATGGTGCATCGCTCTGGAGCACGTTGCCTTGAATCCATCTTCGAAGGGGGTAACAGTGAGTGACAACGCAATCCCGATCAGCGGGACCGGTGAGAAGGCAGCCCAAAATCTGGGCTACGATCAGGAGCTGCGTCGCGAGTTCGGCTTCTTCCACGCCTTCGCGATCAGCTTCGCCGACACTTCGCTGATCGTCGCATTCTACGGTTCGTTCGCCCTCGCACTGGGAGCAGCCGGACCCACGTTTTTCTGGGGAATGCTCGGCGTCCTCATCCTGCAGATCCTCGTGGTCCTTGTGCTCGGTGAGGTATCGAGCCGGTATCCGCTGGAAGGTGCGATCTACCAGTGGACGCTCGAGCAGACGGGAGCGACCTCGGGTTGGTTCTCGGCGTGGGCGTACTGGTGGACGATGGTCTTCACCATGACCAGTTGCGCGTATGCGTCCGCCAGCTTCCTGCTGCCTGGTCTCGGGTTCGACACGGCCACCAAGGGCTGGTTCATCGGCATAGCCATGCTCATCGTGCTCGCCGGTCTAGCGATCAACAGCATCGCTCAGGTGATCCTCAAGATCTTCGTGAGCATCCTCCTGTTCGCCGAGCTGACGGCGACCATCGTCCTGTCCATCGTGTTCTTCTTTGGCTACCGCGAGCATGGCTTCAGCACGTTGTTCCACTCCTTCAATGCCTCCGGCAACAGCGGCATCAACTGGCTCTGGATCGGCTTCTTCGGCGCGGTCGCGTTCCTGGGCTGGACCTTCCTGGGCTTCGAGGCAGCCGGGTCGATCGCAGAAGAGGTGCACGAGCCGGCCAAGAACGTGCCGCGCGCCATGATCGCCGTCTGCGTGGGCATCGGCGTCATCACCCTGTTCGTCACGGTGGCCTTCATCCTGGCGATCCCGGACATCGAGGCGGCCATGACGGGCAACATCGCCGACCCGGTCATCCAGACGATCACGACTCATCTAGGGAGCGGCCTCGAGAAGCCGCTGCTGATCCTGATCGCGCTCGGCTTCATGGGCAGCATGGTGGCTCTCCACATGGCAGGGTCGCGCACTCTGTACTCGTTCGGGCGCGACAAGATGATCCCCGGCTCGGAGTTCTTCACCAGGCTGACGAGCGGGCGCAGGCTCCCGTGGGCGGCGCTGACCTTCACGGCGGCCGTCTCCATGGTCATCCTCTTGATCAACCTGGGTGCCGAGAAGGTCTTTACCACGCTGCTGCAGATATCGGCGGCCGGCTTCTTCATCTCCTACGGGTTCGTTGTGATCTCGCAGCTCGTGCTCCACATGAAGAAGAGACACTCCCACGGTCCGTTCAACCTCGGCCGGTGGAGCTACCCGATCACCGCCATCGCTTCCGTCTGGATCGTCTTCGAGATCATCAATCTGATGTGGCCGCGCGATGCGACGTTGCCGTGGTACCAGAACTACGGCGTTATCACCATCTCGGTGGGCCTGGCGGTCGTGGGCGCGTTGGTGTTCTTCCTGGTCCCGAGGCATGGCGGCCACGTGGGTGCACCGCCCAAGAAGGAGATCGCCGAGGGCGCGGCCTTCGCAAAGGAACCTGCTGACTGACGAACGGTGCAGTCCCCGACACCAGGGGACCCACTTGGTTCTTGATGCGACTCATACGCGCCGGCTCCCCCGCACGGGGGAGTCGGCGCGCTGAACCATCCCAAAGGAGCTCTCATGGCAGACAACGGCAGACTGGCGGGAAGGGTCGCGCTCATCACCGGCGGAAGCCGCGGCATCGGCGCGGCCGTCGCGAAAGCGTTCGCGCGCGAAGGGGCCAAGGTAGCGTTCACCTTCCACAGCCGCGAGGACGCCGCCCGCGAGGTGGTCGAGACGATCGAGCGCGGCGGCGGCGAGGCCCGCGCCATCAAGGCGGACGCCTCCGACGAGGCCGACGCGAAGCGCGCCGTCGACGAGACCGTGCAGCGCTTCGGCCACATCAACATCCTCGTGAACAACGCGGGCGCGATCGGTGGCGAGTACACGGTGCGGGACATGCCCGTGGAGGAGTGGGATCGGCTGATCGGCACGGACCTCAGGGGTGTGTTCCTTGCGACGAAGTTCGCCCTGCCGCACATGAAGACCGATCCTGTCGGCAAGATCATCAACGTGAGCTCGGAGCTCTCGATCAAGGGCCGCCCCACCCAGGCGCACTACTGTGCGGCGAAAGGCGGCATCAATGGGTTCACGCGCGCCTTGCAGTGGGAGGTGGGCCCCGGGATCTGCGTCAACAGCATCGCGCCCGGCCCCATCGCCACCGACCTCATCCTTGCAGACATGTCGCCCGAGTGGATCGAGAAGGAGAAGGACATCCTGGCCGGGCGACTCGGGACGGTCGAGGAGATCGCGGAGCCACTCGTGATGCTCGCGTCCGACGAAGGCGACTTCTTCATGGGGCAGTTCATCAGCCCAAACGGTGGCGCCGTCTTCACGTGAGCCGGTACGGGCGGGGATCGGCCACACCATGAACATCGCGCTACTGCTTGCGCTCGCCATTCTGGTCTACGCGTTCTTCGGCATCTTCACGTCGCTGGCGGGAGGCAAGATTCCCGCGACGCTCAGCTCTGCCGTCCTCAACGGGATCGGGGGGCTCTTGCCGCTGATCGTGTGGCAGGTCCAGCGGATGGCGCGTGGCGATCTGATCGCCACGCGCCCGCTTGGTCTGCTCTACTCCGTCCTCGCCGGGCTGACCGTCGGGGTGTTCTCGATCCTCCTGGTCACGATGTACGGGCGGGGCGGCGAACTCTCATTCGTCTTCCCCGTCGTCTACGGAGGCGCGATCGCCCTCACGGCGCTTGTAGGATGGGTGGCGCTGGGCGATGCATTCTCGTGGGTGCACTTGGCCGGCGTGACGACGATAGTCGTTGGCATCACACTGCTGGCGGTGCCGGCGAGATGACCGCCTGACGTCAGGCGGCGAAAGGAGCAAACAGATGGTCACCGAGGGGCTCAAAGGCAGAGACTTCATCACGCTGCGTGACTTCACCAGGGCCGAGATCGAGACCATGCTCGACGTCGGTCTGCGGCTCAAGGCCGACAGTGTGGTGCGCCGCGCACACCAAGATGTACTGCCGGGCCGCACCCTCCTCATGCTGTTCTTCAACCCCTCGCTGCGCACGCGCAACAGCTTCGAGGCCGGCATCTTCCAGCTCGGCGGCCACGCCCACTTCCTCGAGCCCTCGTCCACCCGGCTGCCGACCCTCGAGGGTGAGGACGTGCCCTACCAGTCCGAGCGCATCGCCGACGTCGCCCGCGTGCTCAGCCGCATGGGTGACGCGATCGCCATCCGCATCCTGGGCGGCGCCGTCGACTGGCAGTACGAGAAGTCGCTGCGCATCATCGATGAGTTCGCCAAGTACTCGAAGGTACCGGTCATCAACATGGAGGACAACAAGTACCACCCCAACCAAGGGATGGCCGACGCCATGACGCTCTGGGAGTACTTGGGGCGCGACCTCCGCGGCCGCAAACTGGGCGTCTCCTGGACTTACTCGCCGAGCACCAAGAAGCCGATCGCGCCGCATCACGACTTCATGTACGCGGCCTCGTTCTTCGGGCCTGACATCGTCTTCGCCCATCCGCCCGAGTTGCGCATCGATCCCGACGTCGAGGAGGCGATCAAGGTGAATGTCGCGATGAACGGCGGCTCCTACGAGGTCGTCGACGACATGGACGCCGCTTGCGAGGGGGCCGACGTGGTCTACGCCAAGAACTACGTGGCGCTCGATCTGCTGCCGCCCGTCGCGAGCGAGCCCCAGCACGACGAGATGGCGAAGCTCTTCGACAACTACAAGGGCTGGATCGCCGACGAACGCCGCATGCGGCTCGCCAAGAAGACCGCCTTCTACATGCACTGCCTTCCCTGCGAGCGGGGCTACGAGGTGGCGGACGCGGTGCTCGACGACCCGCAGTGGGGCACGCCTTGCTACGACGAGGCCGAGAACCGGCTCCACGCCCAGAAGGGCGTGATGGCGTGCATCATGCCCTGATGGCATAGGCGGGGGCATCCGACACAAGAGCGGCGAAGACCCGAGAAGCCGGCGCCCGCAAGCGGCGGCGAGGAGGCAGAGAGCATGCAGACCAAGTCACTCAAGGGAAGAGACTTCATCGCGATAGCCGACTTCACCAAGGAGGAGATCGAGACCGTCCTCGACACGGCCTTCGAGCTCAAGCTGGAGCGGGCGCGCGGCCAGCGGCATCACCTGCTCGAAGACCAGACGATCTACCTGATGTTCTACAACAAGAGCCTGCGCACGCGGAACAGCTTCGAGACGGGCATCCACCAGCTCGGCGGGCATGGCATCTACCTCGACTCGAACACGGTCTACACTCCCAAGATCGAGGGAGACGAACAGGCCTTCGTGACCGAACGTGTCGACGACGTCGCCAAGGTGCTCTCGCGCTACGGCGAGGCCATCTGTATCCGCGTCTTCGGCGACCCAGTGAACTGGATGCACGGCCAAGGCAACGCGTACATCCGGGCCTTCGCGCACGCAGCTGATGTCCCCGTGATCAACATGGAAGACGACATGTACCACCCCTGCCAGGGCATCGCCGACCTGATGACGATGAAGGAGAAGCTGGGGTCGCTCGAGGGGCGCAAGATCGTGATCAGCTGGGCATACTCACCGTCGCGCAAGAAGCCGGTGAGCGTGCCACACTCCATGATGGCGGTGAGCTCGCTCTACGGCGCCCACGTCGTCCTTGCGCGCCCCAAGGGCTTCGAACTGGACCCCGCCCAGGTCGCCCACGCCAAGGACAACGTGGCGCGCTACGGTGGTTCCTTCACGGAGACCGACGATATCCGGGCGGCCTTCGAGGGCGCCGACGTCGTCTATCCCAAATGCTGGCCGAGCATCGAGTTCATGGCAGGCCCTGGCAAGGAGGCCGACTGGGAGGCCCAGGACCGGCTGTTCGAGGCCAACAGCGGCTGGATCGCCGACGAGGAGATGATGGCCCTCACCAAGAGGGACAGCCTCTACATGCACTGCCTGCCCTGTGACCGCGGCTACGAGGTCACTGATGCCGTCATCGACGGGCCCCACTCGGCGGTCTACGACCAAGCCGAGAACCGCATGCACGGGCAGAAGGCCATCATGGTCCTGACGATGAGGGGCTGACCCGCGTATGGATGACACCAACGCTGGTGGCGCAACCTTCCGCCAGTACAACAACCACGGGCTGGTACGAAAGCTCCTCCTGTGCCCTCCCGCCTACTACCGCGAGCTTGAGATCAGTGAGATCGCGCACCGGACGGTGCAGGGCGGCGAGGGCGTCGACCTGAGCGTGGCGCAGCCGATGCACGAGGGGCTGGCGCGTGCCCTCGAAGGCGTGGGGATCGAACTGCGCTGGGAGAGGCCTCATCCGGACCACGCTTGGCAGGTGTACACGCGTGATTTCGGTGTGAACACGCCGGTCGGCATCCTGATCGGCAAGTACCGCTACGAGCCGCGCTGGGGAGACGAGGAGTTCGCCATCCAGGCCCTCGAGGAGATCGGCGCGACAATCGTCGGTCGCGTCGGTCGTGGCGCCGTCGAGGGCGGCGACTGCTGGTTGCTCGACGAGAGCACCCTCGTGATCGGAGCCGGCAACCGGTCAAACCTCGAAGGCATCGCCAACGCCACCGAGATCCTGAAGCCTCACGCCATCGACGTGCTGCCCGTCGAGTTCGACCCCACGTGGAACCACCTTGACATGATCTTCAGCGTGCTCGCCGACAAGCTTGCCCTGTACGGCGAGGACGGGGTGCCGTCAAGCTACGTCCGTCTGCTCAAGGACCGCGGCTGGCGGCTCATCGCCTTGCCCAAGGAGCTTGTGATGCAGACGGGCTGCAACGTCCTTTGTCTCGGTGACGGCAGGATCCTGTCGTTCGCAGAGAACGAGACAGTCAACGAGATGTTGAGTTCCGAGGGTCTCGAGCTCGTCGCGCCGCCGCTGCGCGAGTTTACCAAGATGGGCGGAGGGCCCCACTGCCTCACCTTCGAGCTGGAGCGGACACCCTAGATCCCCTTGCGGGGATGAGGGGGGCCGCCGGCAAAGGGGGGGCGAGCCGTGGCTCGCCCCCCCTTTGCAGCTCGTAGCCCTCTATCGGATCTCGCCGTCGCCCGTCCTACTCGTCATCGATGAGCCACACACGGACCTCGCCTGGCCCATGCACTCCGAAGCACGGCACTCCGGCGATGTCCGCGCTGTGGCTCGCTCCGGACACGAAGGTGATGCACGCCGGCAGCGGGTCGGCGGCCTCCTGGATCGCGGCGAGCACAGGACCGAGCTGCGGCATCACGCGCGACGCGGGGAGTAGAAAGCCGACGGCCGGCGGGATGAGCGAGTAGCCCCGGGCCTGCTCGCGGCGATGGAACAGGACGACCGTCGCGCTCGCCGCGATGCCCCAGTCGGCCTCGCTCAACCCGAACCCTGCCGCGCGCGGGTCGCCCACCCAGAGATCGTCGATCGCCTTCCACCTGAGGGTCGGCGGGCAGGCGATCGCCTGCCCCCTGTCGTGCACCATGCGGGCGATCTCACCCAGAGCGACGTCGCGGGTCGGCGTCAGTGTCGCGGTGCCGTGCAGCTCCAGCAGCCGGTCGGCGAAGAGCCGGAGCATGCCCTCCCGATCGCGCGGTACGGGCAGCGGAGGCGCGATCCAGGACGGCGCCAAACCCGGCGAGGACGCGGCGGGCGGCGCAAACGCCGCGTCGCCCTTGGGAGTCGACTTCCGGAGCCTCGCCGAGACTCGTTGAAGGATGCGGTTCGGGTCCGCCATCAGGGTTCTCTGTCTGGCGGGAAGCCCTGCAGCAGCCGCGGCCAGGCCCGCCTGAAGCTGGTCGGCGAGGGCAGCGGGAGGTCGCGGGAGTCCGTCCACCCCCGCATCAGGCGAGGGAACAGCCGTATCCTGCCGCGGCGCACCACCAACGGTGCCAGCCTGCCGGCCGCCGCGAGGCCGACCGTCCAGAGCCGCGGCCGCTTCGAGACCGCGGCGAAGGCCTTGAAGCCGACGCGCCAGGAGGCGGGCGACCGGTGCGCCTCGACGACGTCGGCCCGCAGCTGGAGCAGCAGGTCGGCTAGCGGGACCTTCGCCGGGCACTCCGACTGGCACGCACCGCACAGGGTGGAGGCGAAGGGCAGATGCTCGCCCCCTTCGATGCCGTCGAGCAGCGGCGTGAGGACGGCGCCGATGGGACCGGTATAGGGGGACTCATAGGCGTGTCCGCCCATCGTCCGATAGACGGGGCAGCAGTCGGCGCAGTACCCGCACCTGATGCAGTGCAGGACGGACTGGTATTTCGTACCCAGGAGACGCGAGCGGCCGTTGTCGACGATCACGACGTGGAGCTCCTCTGGCCCGTCCACGTCGTCCTCACGTCGCGGCCCCGTGATCGCCGACACGTACGTCGTAGCCCGCTCACCGGTGCCAGCCCTCGTGAGCATCGTGAGCACCGGTTCGAGACTGCTCCAGTCCGGCACCAGCCGTTCCATCCCCATCACCACCACGTGGGTACGCGGCAGTGTCGTGGACATGCGTCCGTTACCCTCGTTGGTCACAAGAACGATCGTGCCAGTCGAGGCGATGCCGAAGTTGGCGCCCGAGATGCCCATGTCGGCTCTCAGGAACTTCTCGCGCAGGGTGCTGCGGGCGAACGCGGCGAGCGAGTCAGGGTCCTCGGGCAGCTCCGCTCCCGCCTCTTGCGAGAAGAGCTTGCGGATCTGAGGCAGGGTCTTGTGCAAGGCAGGGCCGGTGATGTGGTAGGGCTTCTCGCCGCTCAACTGGATGATGTACTCGCCCAGGTCAGTCTCCGCGACCTCGGCGCCCAAGGCCTCGAGTGCCGGGTTGAGGTCGATTTCGGAGGTGACCATCGACTTCGCCTTCACGATGTGCTGCGCGCCGGCGCGCCGTGCCACCCCGACGACGTACTCGCGCGCTTCACTCGCCGTCGCTGCAAAGAACACGTGCCCACCGCCGGCTTCGACTCTGTCGGCGAACTGAGAGAGATAACGATCGAGGTGCGCGACCGTGTGCTCTCGCACAGCCGACACGACGTCCCGCCAAGCCTCGACATCTCCCAGCTCGGCCAGCGCTGCGTCGTGCCACTGCTCGGACACGACTTGATAGTCCGCCAGCCAGCGCTGGAGGACCTCGTCTCCGACGGTCGTTCGCACGATGGCGTCAAAGCCGGCGGCCGCGGGAGTCGCGCCGCTTGCGGCCGGCCCGCATCCCCCGCTCAAGCCCTCCACCCCTCGGCGAGCACTTCGGCCAGGTGCTTGACCCGTACGCCCGTCTCGCCTCGGCGGCGAAGCCGTCCCTCGATGTTCATGAGGCAGCTCCTGTCGAGGCCGATGAGGAGGTCGGCTCCAGTCTCGAGCACGTGATCGACCTTGTCGTCCACAAGCGCCGACGAGATGACCGGCATCCTCACCGCGAAGGTCCCGCCGAAGCCACAGCACTCCCGGGCGCGCGGCAGCGGGACGTACTCGAGGCGGTCGACCATCGCGAGCAGCCGCTCGGGCTGCTCCTGGACACCGAGCAGACGCAGCGCGTGACACGAGTGGTGCAGGGTGGCCCGCGCCGGATACCGTACGGGGAGCTCCCTGACGTCCAGCACGTCGGTGAGGAACTGGCTGAATTCGAAGGTGCGACCGGCCAGCTCCCGCGCCGCCTCCTCCTCGGGTCTTCCCTCGAACAGGAGAGGGTAGTGGCGACGGACCATGGCGGCACATGAGCCCGACACCGAGACCACGTGCTCGCTGCCGGCGAACGCCCGCAGGTAGCCCCTGGCCGAGGCACGCGCCTCGTCTCGATACCCACTGTTGAAGGCCGGCTGGCCGCAGCACACCTGGGTCGACGGGAAGTCGACCTTGATCCCCAGCTGCGTCAACACCTTGACCGCGGCGACGCCGATCGCCGGATACAGGGCGTCGCCCAGACAGGTGATCATGAGTGACGCTCTCACGGCGACGCTCAGGAGAGCCTCGAGCGCAGAAGGCCTTGCCCGTCGAAGCCGAGGGGCTCGGGCTGCGGCGCCACGGCCACGTCCGCGCCCTCGCGCAGGTGCGGCAGACAGCCGGGCGAGAGCTCGAGGCGCTCCATCGCCAGGGTGTTGCGGATGTGCACGAGACGCAGATCGTCAACCGTGAACGGCCGCAGCGTCGCAAGCGCAGCCGCCAGCGCCTCGCGGTCGGTCGCGAACGTGAGCGGGATCTTCCCGTCCTCGGGGGCGCATGAAGCCAGCGCGTTGGCGAACGTCGCGCCGAAGTCGATCTCGTCGATCAGACGACGCGGAGCAAAATCGACCGAGCCCAAGCCGCAGGCGTTCCCCTGAGTGGCCGGTGTCAGGGAGAGCACGACGATCCGGGAGATGCGGGGTGACTGACGGGGAAGCGACCAGCCGAGCGGAGCGCCCCGTCACGTTGGGGTCGATGCCGCTGCCGCTCACGTCCTTGCCCATCTCGTCGACCAGCAGGACGTCGATGTCGTCGAGCGGCAGCCGCGGCAGCAGCGCGCGGGCGTACTCCAGGAGCTCCGGCTCGTCCTCTTCCCACCTTGCGGCCGGCAGCAGGTGGACCTGCGCTGAGCCGATGCCGCTGGTTCTCGATGAGGCCGACTCCCAGGACGACGTTGGTGCGCTCCAGGAGCGCGGGCCCGACGGTGGCGATCACGACGTCGAGCCCGCGCTCCAGAGCGTGGCGGTGATAGGACGTGGCCCCTGCGTCGTTGCCGAGGCCGACGACGAGCATCTTCATGAGGCCACTCTCGAAGTGCCCCGAGAAGTCGGTGTGCGGCTTCACGCGATTCACAAGGACGATGCCGTCGGCCTCAGCCGCGAGGCCGTCCATGACGAGCGGCAGGCCGTCCACCTTGCCGAGATCGACCACGTCGAGCGTCGCGCGCACGGGCGCCCCGACGCTGGCCTCGGTGACGCCACGTTCGGCGAGTACTTCGCGCTGACCCTCGCTGGTGGCGCCACCGTGCGAGCCCATGGCCGGGACGACGAACGGGCGGCAGCCGGCGTGGCGCAGCCGGGACACGACGGCCCTTACGACGCCGGGCAGACCGTCGATGCCGCGGCTGCCGACGCCTACCGCGACCCGCGCGTTCGACGGCAGATGGACCCTGCTCCACGCCGCATCCCACTGCCGTCCGACCTCGCCCTCGCCGTCCACCGTGGCCGGTACCTTGAAGCGCTGCTCCACGAGGTGCATGGGCAGGAGCGGCATCGCGGCCCAGTCAGCCTTGCACAGCTCGAACGCGGTCAAGCCCACTCGTCGCCCCCCGGGCTCATTCACTTGTCACCCCGCCAGCGGTCCCCGGACAGTCCGCGCCATCCTTTCTGCATCGACGCACACTGGCCTCCTTGTCATGGAGGAGGGCTCGGAGATGCGTCCGGCTCCAGCTGCGGGTCTTCTCCGGGATCCGGCGTGAGCGTCCATTCATGCGTCGCGGACGAGCGGGAAGGTCATGCAGTGCGGCCCGCCACCGCCCTTGAGGATCTGGGTGATCTCGGGCGTGACGACCTCGAGGCCGAGGGCCCGCAGCTTCTCGTTCACCGTGGTGTTGCCGGCGAACGTGAGCACCTTGCCGTCGCCGAGGCACTGGATGTTGCAGTGGTGCTTGAAGACACCTTCGCTCGGCACCTCGATCAGCTCGAAGCGCCGCTTCTTGAGCATGCGCAAGAAGAAGTCGGGCATCTGCTCCACGGCGCACACGGCGACCGTCGGGAGCGACGATGTTGAAGGCCATGTCGAGATGCAGGTTCTGCGAGCTCAGCTGGACGCCGCGGACGGTGTAGCCCAGCGGCTCGAGGATCTCGGCGGCGTTGCGCAGGCCCTCCCAGTCGGTGCGCGCCACCACGCCGTGCACCACGGTCGCCTCGTCGAGCAGCCAGAAGTCGCCGCCCTCGAAGGAGCCGCGCGTGACCTTGCCGATGATCGGCACGCCGAGCTCGCGCACCTTCTTCTCGTAGTAGATCTCCTCGTCCTGGCGGATCGGCTCGCGGAACGAGCCGATGATCGCGCCCTCGGCGAGGCAGGCGCCGAAGTCGCGCGCGTAGACCATGTAGGGGAGGCGCTCGACGGGGTCGGCGAGCTCGACCTCGACGCCGTTCTCGCGGTAGGCCTGGATCAGCTCGCCGTGCTCGCGCTGGAAGGCGGCGAGGTCGGCCGTCTCACCGTGGGCGAGGACTGCCTTTGGTGATCTCGTTGATGGGCTGGAAGCTGAAATAGTCGGGCGGGCACAACAAGACCTTGCGCAGCCTGCCCGTGGCGTTGTGCACGTACCCGGTCTCGGACATCTCGACGGCTCCTCTCGCATAGTGTCCCCGGACGGGTGGCCGGCCGGGCGGGGGCAGCCCGGTCGGCTCTCGCGGGTCAGTGGGGGGTGACGAGGGCCAGATCGGCCTTCTCGGTGTGCATGCGGTTCTCGCCCTGGTCCCAGAAGACGCAGTACTTGCTCTCGATGACCTCGTCGACCATGTCCTCGCCGCGCGTGCCCGGCAGGCAGTGCATGTAGATCACGTCGGGCTTGGCCATCTCGATGACGCGCATGTTCACCTGGTAGGGCGCGAAGTCGATGAGGCGCTGCTCCTTGTTCTCGGTGGCCATCGAGTGCCAGGTGTTGCCGTAGATCACGTCGGCGTCCGGTGGCGACCTCCTCGAGATCCTTGCGTGAAGACGATCTTCGAGCCGCTGAGCGCCGCCCACTCCTGCGCCTTGGCGAGCTGCTCGGCGTTGGGCTGGTAGTCGTCGTTGGGCTGCGCCGCGTAGAAGTCCATGCCCATCATGGCGCTGCCCATCATCAGCGAGTGGCAGACGTTCCAGATGTCGCCGAGGTAGCCGACCTTGAGGCCCTTGTAGGCGCCCTTCTTCTCCTTGATCGTCATCAGGTCGCAGAGGCCCTGGCAGGGGTGCGTCTCGTTGGTGAGGGCGTTGATCACCGGGTTGCGCATGTACTGCGCGAACTCCTCGACGATCTCCTGGCCGAAGGTGCGGATGAAGAGCCCGTCGCAGTAGCGGTCGATGATGCGCGCCGTGTCGCGGATGGGCTCGCCGCGGGCGGTCTGCATCTGGTCGGGGCTCATGTAGAAGGTCTGGGCGCCGAGCTGGGCGGCGCCGGCCTGGAAGCTCACGCGCGTGCGCGTCGAGAGCTTCTCGAAGATCATCGCGAAGGTCTTGCCGCGCAGCGGCTCGTAGACCTCGCCCGTGGCGCGCTTGCGCTTGAGCTCGATCGCCGTGTCGACGAGGTAGCCGATCTCCTCGGGCGTGAAGTCGGCGAGCTTGAGAAAGTCCTTGCCTTGGAAGTGGTGTCTCACTGCGGCTCCTTTTGCAGGAAGGTCCCGACCACCTTGCTCTTCGTCATTGATGCTGATCACTTGCTGACCAGCGACTGCACCTCCGCCTCGACCTCCGGCCCATGATCTCCGGCAGCCCGCAGGGGCCCCAGCGGATGCAGCACGATCCCGAGGATTCCCAGGATACCGGCCATGAGGATGACGCCGTACTCCTGGTACCAGGGCAGGTCATCGAATCTCGGCCATGCGACGTTGACGCATTCGAAGACCAACCACCCTGACGCCAGCAACGTGATGAGCATCCCGTACCGACCGAGAGTGAACTCTCCGGGTGCCCACCGATGTCGCAGGCGCACGACCAGAGCGGCCATGACGGGGAAACAGAACGACACGTAGAAGCCGAAGGTCGTGAACGAAACGAGCGTCTGGTAGGCGTTCGTGCTGGATACGAGGAGGAACGCGGCCGAGATGGCCGCGACCACCATGATCGCTCGCGCCGGCAGATGGCTGCCTTCCCGCAGGCCGCGAAGCCACTTCGATCCGGGCAGCATCTGATCGCGAGCAAGAGAGAACACGGTCCGCGAGACCGCAGTCTGGACGGCGACCATGCTCGCCGTGAATCCGACGGCGATCATGACCAGCACGGGCTTGGTCAAGGCGGCTCCGAAATGGTACTGCAGGGTGGCTGCGACAGGGTCGGCGACGTTGCCGGACATCGCGCTCTCGAGGTCCGGGATAGCGAGCGTGACGGCAAGCGCCGAATACATGATGACGACCGCGACCGTGACCAGGGCGAAGATGATCGCCCTTGGCACAGCCTTTGCCGGCCGTCGGACCTCCTCAGCGATCGCCCCCGCTGCCTCGAATCCGACGAACGAATAGCCGACAAAGGCAACGGCTCCGAGCCAGGGTCCGAGAAGCTCGAACCCGCTCATGCCGTCAACGCCATGGAACAGTACCGACACCGGCTGCTCCCGGTAGAAGAGCAGCAACACAGTGCTCATCACGCCCGAGGCAATGATCTCGGCGCCGATGCTGAGGGCCATGAACAGCTTGAGAGCCCATTGCGCGAGGCTGTTCATGAGGCTGCCGAAGACGAGGATCGCCAGGGACAGAAGCACCAGGACGTGGTAGCCGGACTGCTGCAGGCCCAGGACCGGTGCAAGGAAGCTCGCAGCTCCAAGAGCCAGTGCCGCCGTGGCGATCGTCAGTGTCCACAGATAGGACCAGCCGGCAAACCAGGCCACTCGCTTTCCGACCTGACAGCGCGTCCACTGGTAGACCCCACCGGCAACGGGCCACTTGCTCGCGATCTCGCCGAAGACCAGAGCGACCAGGATCTGGCCGGCCAGAACCGGCCAGAACCCCCACCAGAACAGCGGTCCAGCTGCAGCCAGCGCCAGGGCATACATCCCGTACATGCCAACGATCGGAGAGATGTCGGCAAACCCCACGGCGAAGGCCGACCAGAATCCGAACTCGCGTTTCAGGCTCTGCTCGTAGCCGAGCGTCCGCAGTAGATCAGAATCACTACTCGGTTCGGACACGGCGCCGTCGCGTGCGGCTGCCACTGTCTGGCGCGGCGCGATCAGCGCCTGGCCGGTCCTCTGGTCCAGAAACGCTCCCGGAATCACGTCTCTCCTGCAATCGCCCTGCCTTCCTCATCGTCTATCGTTGGCTTCTGACCGACGGTCGCTTCATCAGGTCTGCGGGCGGTGTCTGGTTGGATCCATCTCGCCGGCAGACCGTCGCTCGACGGAATGCCCGCGGCTGCGCCGGCCATAATGAGGACGAAGCCGAGCGCCGCGACGAGGGTCATCGTCTCTCCGGCCCACAAGACCGACGCCCCAAGCCCGATCGCGGGCGTCGCCATCACCAGAAGGCTCGCCGAGACGGCCGGCAGACTCCGGCAGATGGTCAGCTCCCCCCACATCGCAAAGCTGGATGCGAACACCATCTCGAAGATGATGATCGCCACGGCAACGGCGCTCCACTCGACGTCGGGAGGACCCTCCAGCGCCCAAGCCAAAGCCACCGTCGGCACGGCCCCGAGGACGAGCTGCCACGGCATCAGCTGGAGCGGCGTCGCATGCCAGCGGTGGCCCCGGATGTGCACCGTCGTGAAGGCCATCGCGACCGCCCCGGAGAGCAGCATGGCGACACCCACCAACGTCCCTGTGTCTGACCAGTCGAGCGTCCATGGCTCGAGGAGCAGTCCGAGCCCGAGGCAACCGACGGCTACGCCGCTGACCCTCAACGGCGTGAGCCTCTCGCGAAGCCAGACGGCCGCGATCGGCAAAGTCCACAGGCTGGCGGTGTAGGCCAGCACAGAGGCACGACCCGGCGGGACGAAGCGCAGCGCCGTGAACACCAGCGCGTTTATCAGGCCGACGCGTATGAGACCCACCGACAGGAGCACGGGCACGTCGTGCCTGCTGACCTTGGAAAGGCCGCCGAACGCCGCCCCGATGGCCAAGACGATCAGGGCCGCGCCGAGCAGCCGAAAAGCGGCGAGCCACATGGCGTCCATCAGCTGGTCGCCGCGCGCCATGATGGGCCAGTTGACGCCGAAGACCAGGATCGTGCCGGCGGCGACCAGGTACACGCTCACGCCGCGCAGGACGCGCGCCTCACCCTGGATCAGAGGAGCCTCCATTCCAGACCGACGGGAAGGGTGGAGAAGGAGACTCGTTCTCAGTCCAGCAGTCGCTCTTCGTATGCCACCCTGGTCAGGATCCGCGGCTCGTCCTCAGTGATCAGGATCATGTCCTCGATGCGCACCCCGCCGCCCCCGCAGACCCCCGGCACCCACACGAGCGGTTCGACGGCGAACACCATCCCCGGCCTGAGCTCGAGCGTCGTCGACCCGGGAAGGGTCTCCCCGATGTACGGCGGCTCGTTTGCTCCGATCCCAATGCCGTGGCCGATGAACAGGCTGAACATGTTCTCGCCGAACCCGTGCTCGGCGATCTTGGCGATCATGCTGTCGGCCACCTGGGCGTTGGTGTTGCCCGGCCGCATCTTGGCGATGCCTGTCATCAGTCCCTCGTACACCGCCGTGTAGATCTGCTTCTGCATCTTGCTGGGGCGCCCGACGATGGTGGTTCGGCCGACATCGGCGAAGTAGCCGTTCCACATCGCGCCGATGTCGACGAAGCAGAGGTCTCCGTTGCGGATGATCTTGTCGGTGCAGATCCGGTGAGGCGGCGACATGTGCTCGCCGGATGCGAAGAACGGGGTGGTGACGTGCGAGAGCTCGCCACCCAGGTAGAAGAGCGTCTGCATCGCATCGCCGGCGACCTCGCACTCCCGCCGCCCTGCCCTGGCCTCGTCAAGGGCGCGCTGGGTGACGGCGTCTCCGATGGCACAGGCCTCCTCGATCACCGCGATCTCGTCGGACATCTTGATGAGGCGGACGCCTTGCATGAGGGAGTCGCCGTCGCTCACCTGTAGATCCGGCAGATGGGTCTTCACGGCTTCCATCAGCGGCAGGTTGACGTGGTCCATCCCGAGCCGTCCGCTCGCGACGCCGAAGTCCTTCAGCAGCGGCGCCAGCGTCTCCGTCACGAACCCCTTCACGAGTTCCGCCTGCTCCATGATCGGGATGACGCGGATGCCTTCGAGCCAAGGCATCCCGGCCTTGGCTTTGTCGATCTCGCCACCCGAACAGAGGAGGATGGGACCCGCATCGGCAGTCACGAGAACGCCGTTCAGGGCGGTGGACTTGCCGGCGATCAGCTGGGCTCGCAGCGACGTCAGATACCTGACGTTCTCGTCCTTCCACAAGAGCAGTGCGTCGCAGTCCGACGCCCGCAGCGCGTTCTTCACGGCAGCGACCCGATCGTTCCTGAGTCGCCCGAAATCGATGCGCTCCTCCCAGTCCACAGCAGACGGGCCCTTCGCGTATCCACTCATAGCAGCCTCCTCAACTGACCGGCGTCGCCGTGGCGGATTGTCATTTGCATGATGTATCATACACGATGACATGCTGCCCGGGGTCACGGCGAGTGGCCGCGCCGGCATCACACGAAGAGGGGGCTGAGGCCCAGCCAAGCGAACGTAACGCAGCCTAGCAAACGCGGAGACGACATCATATGGACAGAGACGAACGCGGAGGAACCGGCGTCGGTGCCAGCGGACTTGAAGCTTTGCCGAGCCTCGACTGGCGGACAGCTCAGGGTTTCGCAAAGGAGACCTTGCGGCGGGCCATTCTCCGAGGCGAGCTGCCAGGAGGAACCCGACTCATCCAGGCGGATCTAGCCGCTCAGCTCGGAGTCAGCACGACGCCCGTCCGGGAAGCACTGCGGGACCTGGCAGGGGCAGGACTGATCAGGCTGGATCGTAACCGCGGGGGCGTCGTACGAGAGCTGAACTGGCAGGAGATGGAGGAGATCCGCGAGATCCAGGAGCAGCTGAGACCGCTGTCGGTCAGATTGGCCCTCCTGGGGATCACGGACGAGCACCTTTCCGAGGCCGAGGCTCTGGTCCGCCAAATGGACGAAGAGTCCGACTCCGCGACCTGGGTCGATCTGAATCTTCGGTTCCACTTCCTCTTCTACGAGGCGACCGGGAGCGGGCGCCTGACCGCCATCCTGAAGAGCCTGGAGGAAGCGTCGACTCTCTACGTCGCCCAGGCGCAGCGCTGGCACCCGGAGATCCGGAGGAGGGCGAGCGAGGATCACCATGCCCTCGTCGAGGCATGTCGCGAGAGGGATGTCGAGAAGGCCATGGCGGCGCTCGCCGGCCACGCGGCGATGTCCATCGAGATGACTGACGAGGAGGAGCGACTGTCGGCGTCGGGCAAGCGGCCGCGAGTCACGAAGCGAGGCTCAGCCGCACCGAAGCCGGGGAGCGAAGGAACACATAAGGGATCGTCAATGGGCTCAGGAGGTCGGTGACCATGCAGGATGAGAAGGTCCGGATCGGACTGGTCGGCGGTGGATGGTGGGGCGGCATGCGAGTCGCCGCAGCGCGCAAGAGCGGTGCGGCCGAATTCGTCTCGTGTTTCGATCTCAATCGAGAGCGGCGCGAGGCCTTCGCAAAGGAGCACGGGTGCCGGCCGGCGGAGAGTTACGAGGCGATGCTCGGAGATCCGGAGGTGGAGGCAGTCCTCATTGCGACGCCGCACTCGACCCATCTTCCTCTGCTCGAGCAGGCGGCTGAGGCGGGCAAGCACGTCTTCGTCGAGAAGCCGCTCGTGCTCACCGTGGCCGACGCCCGTCGCGCGGCAGAGGTGACGGAGAAGGCGAATGTAGTCCTTCAGGTGGGTCACAACCGCCGCCGGCAGGCGGCCAACCGGCGCATCAAGGCGATGCTCGACGGCGGCGAACTGGGGACGCTGATCCACCTCGACGGCATCCACACGCATCCCGCCGCCGCAGGATCAGCCATCGCGCCCTGGCGCCTCGATCCAGACGAGTGCCCGGCCGGTGGCATGACCGCCCTGGGCATTCACACCGTCGACACCTTCCACTATCTCGCCGGACCCGCGAAGCGCGTGGCCGCCATCAGCAAGCAGGTCGTCGGCTTCAACAGACTGGACGAGACGACGTCGCTTCTCATCGAGTACGAGGCTGGCCCCGTCGCGCAGATCACGACGTCGTACTTCACCCAGCCGGTCGTTCAGCTCGGTGTCTACGGCACCGAGGGCAACGCATGGAACGAGCAGGACGGCGTCAAGCTGTACGTCCAGAAGGCTGGAGACGCGCTTCGCAACTCGCTCGAAGTGGAGGTCACCGACACTGTCGCCGAGGACCTCGCCGACTTCGCCCGCTGCGTGCGCCAGGGGGGAACGCCTGAGACGGGGGCCCGGGAAGCGCTTGAGGTCGCCGCCGTGCTCGAGGCCGTCGTCGAGAGCGCCAAGTCGGGCCGCACCGTCGAGCTTGCAGACGTGCGGAAGTAAGGGCGGACCGGCAGGTCCGACCGGTAGGAGGCCTGCTCGTGGCGTGAGCAGGCCGGATCACTGACGGGGAGGAGCAACGACTTGCTCAGACACGTGGCGATGTTCAAGTTCCGGGAGGGCGTCACCGACGAGCAGAAGGGCGAGGCGTGCGACGCCCTGAACAATCTCAAGGGTGTCGTTCCCAGCCTCCTCGCGATGACCACCGGCCTCAACCTCGAACACGACCTGTATGACCGCGAGGTCTACAGGAACTGGGACATGGTGCTGGTGTCGGACTTCGACGACCTTGAAGGTTTGCGGAGCTATTTCGCGCACCCGACCATGAAAGCGGCCTCCGACCTGGTGGCCTCCGTGACGCAGAAGGAGATCACGGCGCGGGTCCAGTTCCTGTATTGAGTCAGAAGGGGCGGGAGGGCGAGGCCCGGGAGGGCCTCGCCCTCCCCGTCACATTCCGAGACACCAAGGCTTTGAGAGGAGAAGACATGCCGATCATCGATGTGCACGCGCACATCACGCCGCGCATCTTCGCGGAGGCGGTCGAGCGCGACGGCCAGTGGCACGGGCTCGGCCCCGACACGGGCGAGCTCCACATCCCCAAGTTCCGCATCACAGCCGAGGAGCACGTGGCCGACCTGGACCGTCTCGAGGTCGACATGCACGTGATCACGGCGAACACCGGGTTCTGGCGTTACGACCTCGACCCGCAGGTCACGCTCGCCATCTCTCGCGACTGCAACGAGGTGCTAAGGGAGAGGGTCGCCCAGTATCCCGACCGCTTCTGCGCGCTGGCGCAGTTGCCGATGCAGGATGTCTCGCTCGCCATCTCCGAGATGGAGCGATGGATGGCGGTGCCGGGCTTCAAGGGCATCACCATCAACGACAACGTCCTCGGACACGAGCTGGACGAGCCGCAGTTCCGACCGTTCTGGCGGTCCGTGGAGCAGCTGGGGGCGTTCGTGTTCTTCCACCAGGCCAGCGCCACGGTGGTCGAGCACCGCACGCGGCGTTACGGCCTCGCCAACACCGTGGGCAACCTGACCGAGCGCATCCTCACCTTCGGTGCGCTGGTGCTCGGCGGCGTCATGGACGAGTTCCCCAACCTGAAGATATGCCTCGGGCACGCCGGAGGGTATGTGGCCTTCGGCATCGCCCGCATGGACAGAGGCTTCAGAGCGGGAGGGGAGCCGAACCAGCCGGAGTTCGACGACGCCCGCTCCTACATACACCGCCTCCCCAGCGAGTACCTGAGGTCGTTCTACTACGACTGCCTGCACGCCATCTGAGGCGACGCTCCGCTTCCTGGTGGACACGGTGGGAGCCGATCGCGTGGTCCTCGGTACCGACTGGCCGTGCCCGATGGACCTTCCGGACGCCGTGCCGTGGATCAGGAGCCTCGAGAGCCTGACCGCCGACGAGAAGGAGGCCATCCTCTCGAAGACCGCCACGGACCTCCTGGGCCTGTGACCACCGCCTGATGGAGCGGCTCGCCGACGTCGTCGCGCTCGTCACGGGAGGCAACACCGGCATCGGTGAAGCCGTGAGCAGCAGGCTCGCCGGTGAAGGCGCCCGCGTCGCGGTCGGCTGGTTCGAGGACGAGGAGGGCGCGATCGCCCTGGCGCAACGGCTGTCGAGCGAGGGCTCCGAGTGCATCCCGGTGCGGTGCGACGTGACCGACGGCGAATCAGTGAGCGAAGCGCTGGACCAGACCGAGCGTGAGCTCGGCGCGCTGGGAGCTCTGGTCAATAACGCGGGCATCCTCAGCCGCGTCCCGTTCCTCGAGATGCAGGAGGAGGAGTGGGACCGGGTCGTGCAGGTTTCCTTGTATGGCTCGTCTCGCTGCTGCAGATTGGCGCTTCCGCGGATGATCCGCAGTGGGCGTGGGGCGATCGTGAACTTCGCCTCCGAGCTCGCCTACATAGGGAATGCCGACCTGGCCCACTACATCTCGGCGAAGGCCGGCGTGATCGGCCTGACGCGGGCGCTTGCCAAGGAGTTCGGCCCGCAGCGCGTGCGGGTCAACGCGGTGGCTCCCGGCCCTACCCAGACCCGCATGATCGCGGGCATCACGCCCGAATTCGTCCGCACCATACCGCTGGGCAGGCTCGGGAAGCCGGAAGACATCGCCGCCGCCGCCGCGTTCCTCTGCAGCGAGGATGCGGCGTGGATCACCGGTCAGGTGCTCGGCGTGAACGGTGGCCTGGTGATGCAATGACGCGCTGAGCCTGGGACGCCGGCCAGTGGAGTAAGGCGGCGACCGCCCGTGCGGGTCTCGACACCCTGAGGGATAGGTGAGGGCCTGCTCCTTCGATACCATCGAGAAGGGCAGGCCCTCACTGCTACGTCGAGGGCAGCCTCACTGCTCGGCCGGGAGGCTGCCCTCGCTCCTCTGCGGATGCGGTTCGACCTGCGACTTCGCCGTCCAGTCAGACGATCCAGTCAGACGCGAGCACCGAGACGGCGCGCGTCATCTGCCTTCCTGTTCACCCCGACGCCATCTTGTGGGTGAGGCGCGCCGTCCACTCGTACTTGGTGGCGTCCACGGCAAGCGCCAGCGCCTCCTTGTAGGCGGCGTGCTCCCGACAGGCCTCGAAGTCGGCGAGGTCCCTGAAGTGGGCATCGACGATGAAGTCGTACGACGTCGTCGACTTGTCGTTGACGTTGTCGCCCACGACGAGCGAGCGCACCGTCGGGACCACGCCGTTCAGCGAGCGGAACACCTCGCGCACGTCGTCCTTCTGGGTATCGGTGGCCTCGTCGCGCCACACGAACATCGACGAGTGACGGATCAACCCCTTCTCGAGGCGAGACGGGCCGTCGTACCACCAGTCCACCCGCGCGGTCTGCTCCTCACGGTCGATCGTCTCGTTGTACACGCCGACCTCGTAGTGCGCCGGATCGGCGTTGTACGCGGCCAGCCCCTTCTCGTCGTCGAAGTCCTCGTGCAGCGCCATGTCGTAGTTGAACACGGGACCTGTCATGCTCGCGCGCCACAGCGGTGTGCGCTCCCACGGCTTGGCCTCGAGCAAAGGCTTGCTGCCGCCGAGAAGGTCGGTGCCGAAGTCGAGGCACTGGATCGTGGGGCAAGCGTAGCTCAGGTAGGCGAGCCCCTTCAACGCGACGAGCTTCTGCTCGTCAGTCGCGGTCTCGCTCCAGAGAAAGAACACACTGTGTCTCAGCACGTCATCTCCTCTTGCTCGACGCTTGGATTCCTTCGTGGAGGTGGCGCCGGCTCTCAGAGCCGGCGCCACCTCTGTCGTACGTCGGTGCGGGGGGCCTGCGGGCCGCAGTCGCCAAGTCGAGCGCGGCCCGCAGGCAGGTGGTGGTCAGCCCGATGCCATCTTGTGCGTGAGCCGCGCCGTCCACTCGTTCTTGGTCGCGCCCACCGCGAGCGCCAGCGCCTCCTTGTAGGCGGGGTGCTCCATGTAGGTCTTGCAGTCGTCGAGGGTCGTTGAAGATCGCCGTCGACGATGAGGTCGTAGTCGGTCGCCAGTGTGCCGATGGTGCCGTCGCCCGTAATGAGCGACTTGACCGCAGGGACGGACTTGTTCAGCGAGCGGAACGCCTCGCGCACGTCGTCCTTCTGCGTGTCGGTGGCCTCGTCGCGCCAGAGGTACAGCGCCACCGAGTGGATGAGCCCCTTCTCGATACGGGACGGACCGTCGTACCACCAGTCGATGCGTGCGGTCCGTTCGGGACGGCACACCGACTCGTTGTACACCCCGACCTCGTGATGCACCGGGTCCGTCGTTGTAGGCGTCCATGCCCTGCCTGGTCGTCGAAGTCCAGGGAGAGGAACATGTCCCAGTTGTACGGCAGACCCGTCTCGCGCGCCTTCCAGGGCGGCGTGCGCTTCCACGGCTTCAGCTCGATCATCGAGCTGCTGCCCCCGAGCAGGTCGGTGCCGAAGTCCAGGGCGCCGCACCGAGGGGCACCCGTAGCTCATGTAGGCCAGGCCCTTCAACGCGACGAGCTTCTGCTGCTCGGTGCTCGTGTCACGCCACATGAAAAGCGCGGTGTGTCTCAGCATCAGACCTTACTCCTTCTCTTCGACACTGCTTCGGCCTCTTCGGCGATACGTGGATCGAGCTCGCGCCGACGGGCTTCCATGTCCTCGAACACCCCGAGGATCTCCGCCTGCATGGCCGCCACCGCGGGGTCGTGCTGAAGTCGCGGGTACGGGAGCGTGTTCTCGTAGTCGGCGAAGTTCTGGCCGCCGTACGCGACGATGATGATGCGGCCCGAGAGCTGCACCGCCTCCATCACATCGTGCGTGACGTACAGGATGGTCTTCTTGGTCTTCTTCCAGACCTCCTGGAGCTCCTCTCTCAGGGTACGGGCGGTGATGGCGTCCAGGTGGCTGAACGGTTCGTCCATGAGGAGCAGATCGGGCTCGACCGACAGCGCTCTGGCGATGCCGACGCGCTGCTGCATGCCGCCAGACAGGTGCGCCGGGTACATGTCCTCGAAGCCCGTGAGCCCGACGACGTCCAGGTACTTCCGCACCCTCGCCATCGTCTCGTCGCTCTTGTCGTTCTGGACGTACATGATGTTGGCCAGCACGGTGCGCCACGGCAGAAGCCTGGCGTCCTGGAAGACATAGCCGAGACGCGCGGGCTTGCCCGCGTCGTTCGTCACGGTGACGCTCCCCGACGTCGGCGTCTCGACGCCCGACACGATGTTCAGGAAGGTGCTCTTGCCGCAGCCGGACGGCCCCACCATGGACACGAAGGTCTGGCCGCTCATCTCGAAGTCCAGGCCGTCGAGCGCCCGGACGGTCGGCTGGTTCTTTGTGGGAGGCGGAAACTCCTTCACCACATGCGATGCCCTAAGGATTGCCATTATGCGCCACCCCTCGGATCCACGACAGCTTCACCTTCCTTTGTCATCAGGCTCGGCTCGAGTCCGCGACCGCCGCGTCCCCGCCGCCACGATTCTGGCTGGCCTTGGCGCCGCCTCCGAAGCCGCCCACGGCCCCACGCCACCGATGCACGCGCCGGTCGATCCGGCTGATGATCACACGGTCGATGAAGACGATGATCACGATCATCACAAGCGCCCAGGCCATGAGCCCGTTGAAGTTCGCCGTCAGGTACCAGTCGCGAGCCTGATAGCCGATTCCTCCGTTGGACCCGAACCACTCCACGAGAATGACGCAGCCCCAGCCGGCCAGGACTGCGAGTCGCACGCCCGCCACCAGCTGTCCGGCCATAGAAGGAAGCGTCAAGTTACGGACCTGTCGCTGGAACGGCACGCGGTAGACGCTGGTCATATCGCGTAACTCGCGCGGGATGGCGAAGGTGCCCTGCAGAACGTGCACGATCAGCCCGGGAGTGGCGGAGACGACCACCGTGAAGATCGGCGCCTTCATGCCGAACCCGAACACCATGATGGCGAGCATGGCCCAGATATAGGCCGGCAGCGCCAAGCCGATCGTCACTTGGTCCGTGAAGAAGGCCTGTACCCTCCACCAGCGGCCCATCGCCCAGCCGATCGGGATCCCGACCAGGATGACGACGGTCAAGCCCGCCAGCGCACGCCACAGGCTGATCAGCACGTTCTGCACGAGCTGATTGTTCCAGACACTCCACGGACCGTGATAGGGGGCCTGGAACTCCTTGACCAAGTGCTCGATGGTCCCCACCGGGGTGGGGAACTTCTCGCTGACCTGCCCTGCGATCTGCCACACGACGATGATCAACAGCCACGACGTCCAGCGCGCGCCACGATCGCTCGTGATGGCGCGCCAGACCGGATTGCCCTGCTTGGCCACCTTCTTGCCGGTCTCTGTTTGCACGGCCATCTCGTCGGCCATGCTGGCCGGCTTCTGGGCGTCTCCGCCTTCCCACATCCAGTCTTCGAGATTCCTGGCCGTGTCGACGGGTTCGACGGCGTCCAGGCCGTCGTCAACATCGACGGTCTTGTCCACATCCGTCACGGCGTCCTCCTCGTATCCATCAGAAGCGCAAGACATCTTCGCCACGCTTCAGCCGGTAGCGGAAGACCCACCGTTCGAGGGGCATGAGCACGAGGCGTTCGATGGCCACGACGAAGACGCCGAAGTACAGCATCCACGCGATCATGTCCGCGGTGGCGAAACCCTTGAAGGCAGTCCCGATCTGGACGCCCACACCCGTGATGCCCGCGAACGTCTCGGTGAGCGCCGCCAACTTCCACGAAGAGGCGAACGAGTTGCGGACGGCCGCGAACAGGAACGGGTAGAAGGTAGGGAACACGATGTGCTGCAGTGCCTGCCGTGTCGAACGGTCGTAGGACTGGCTCATGAGGAGCAGGCCTCGGTCGACCCCCTCCACGCCGGCAGCGACGTTGAGAGTGATGGAGGGGAGCACCATGAACGCCACCACCACTGCCGGTCCGGTGTCGCCCAAGCCGAACAGGATGAGGGCCAGGATCGCGTACACGACGAGCGGCACGTTGGCGGTGATGTAGATCAAATCGAAGAAGAAGGCCTTCCAGTAGCGGAACCGGCCCATAAGGATGCCGATCGGGACGCCGAGGATAAGCGCGCCGGCGAACCCGTAGAGCGTCTTCCTCATGGTCGCCCAGAAGTTGACGAGCACCCAGCCGCGGTCGATGCCCCGGGCGGCGTCGCCGACCAGGAAGCCCCACATCCGTTGAGCCACTTCGTAGGGAGTCGGGATCAATTCGAACTCGGTGGGCTTGTAGTAGCTCGCGAGCTTCCACAGAACGAGCAGCATGAGCGCGCCGAGCAGCGAATACCCGCGGGCCTTCCACTTGTTCCTGGCTGCCTTCTTTGCGACGTCGACGGTCAGCGTCGGCTTTGCCGGCGCGGACTTGCGCACTACGTCAGCGGAGACAGACAACTACGTCACCTCTTTCAGGGACCACCACAGACGGTCGCTTCTGGGATCAGGCCCCCTCGGGCTGGCTGTACGTCTGCTTGCCGGTCGCGGGATCGATGGCCACGTAGTAGGGCCTCGGCTGGCTCGCCGGGATCTGGCCCTGCTCGACCAGCAGCGTCGTCACGCCGTCTTCGCCCTGGATCCACTTCTGATCGAGGTAGACGGTCTTGACCCACTCGTTCCAGTCGTTCGTGAGGTGGTCGACGACCCAGTTGTACTCCGCCTCGTTCTGCCAGCCAAAGTCGTTCGGGTACTGCTTGATGATCTCGGGCATGTTGGCCCAGAACTCCTGGACGCCCCGCTCCCACACGCTGGCGAAGAAAGCGACCTCGCCTGGATGCGCGTCGTAGTACTTCTGGGTGGTCACGAAGTTGTTGCTGTCGAAGCCTTCGTGACCGGGCGCGAACTTCGCCTCGTAGATCTGCGAGACGCCCTTGCCGTCGTACATGATCTTGACCTTGTCGTCCATCAGATACTTGACGGCGTTCATGTAGGCGGTGCAGCCGGCGTCGAGTTGACCCTTGAGGACCAGTTCGGGCGCGACGGCGAAGTCGGTGACCACGATCTGCAGGTCGTCCGACTTCGCCCCCAGGTCGCGTCCCTCGCTCTTGGCCAGTGCGATCCACGCGTGGGCGGAGTTGGTCGCGGATTCGAGGCCGACCTTGCCGGGGCTGGGGAGGTCCGCGAACGAGTTGTAGCCCTTGGCCGGATCGACGGCTAGCATGTCCTTCCCCATGTTGTACTTGGCGAAGGTCACGGTCCTGACGCCGGTCTCCTTCTCGAGGACCGGCACCTCGTAGCTGCCCATCGAGACGATGTCGGCGTGACCGCCGGCGAAGAAGGCGAACTCGTCTTCGGTCTCGTTGCGCGCGATGTGGTAGCCGGAGGCGGTCTCCATCTCCTTGATGATGCCCTTGTCCTCCAGCCAGTTCCACACCGGGTCTGCGGAGAACACGAACTTGATGGGTGTGCTGGAGCCGGAGCCGCTGGTCTCGCTCACCGTATCGTCGCCACCACAGGCGGCCAGCACCGGTGAGAGAGCGAAGGCGCCGGCGCCAACGCCTGCGTACTTGAGGAGATCCCGCCGCGATATCCGGCTCTCCAGGAGTTTGCGAAGTTCAGCAGGGTCGTGATGCGTCGAATCCGTCATGCCACTTCCCCCTTGGTCCTGTGACGTCGGATCCGCGGATCCGACCGATCCACTGGTATCATGTTGTATATATGATATAGAGGCCTCAGGATGCAAGGCCCGATTCGCTCAGGCGAAGAAGTCCTCCTCGAACTGACACTTCGTCAGCAGCTCGATCCCTGTGTCCGTCACGACCAAGTCCTCCTCGAGACGCACTGTCTGCTCCAATTCTGGGTGTCCGGCAAACGTCTCGATGGCGAAGGTCATGTTCTGCTTGATCTCGGCGGGATAGTCGAGAGAGTAGGCCCTCGACATCCACATGCCCTCGTACAGGGTGAGCCCGATGCTGTGGGCGAACTGCTGCAGGCTCACGCTGCCGTGCTTGTCGTCGTCGTACACCGGGAACTTCGCCGCCACATCGGCGGTCGTGGCGCCTGGCTTGAGCTCCCCGATCCCGGCGTAAAGGCTGTCGTAGCACTCCTTGTAGAGGTCCTTCTCCTTTTGCGTCGGTTTGGCTGCGACCTTGAAGCAGCGCACGAAGTCGACGAAGTAGCCGCCGGGGCCGATGGCGTTCAGGTCGATGATCATCAGGTCGCCCTGGCGGATCACCTTGTCGGTGTGCCAGCGACGGTAGGGGCTCGTGTTGCCGCCCGACGCGACGATGATGTCGTAGACGAAGTCGAAGCCGTTCTCGTAGAGGTACTCGTTGACCTTGGCGCAGACGTAGGCTTCGGTGACTCCCGGCTTCGCCCACTCGTGGATGGCCTTCCACATGGCGCAGTCGCCGTAGGCGCTCGAGATCTTGAGGCACTCTATTTCGTCGCGAGTCTTGACTACACGCGCCTCGGAGAGCGCGGGCCACGCATTGACGATCTCAAGGCCAAGGCCGGTGAGCTCCTGATAGCCGCGCAGGTCCATGACGTCCATGCCGATCTTCTCGTTCTGGACGCCGGCATCCTCGAGGACCTCGTAGACGCTCTTGGCCATCTTCTTGGCCATGAGCTCCTCGCCCTGCTCTGCCCACTTCCAGGTCATGGCCGGCCTGATCCTGCCCTCAAGCCAGGGTGCGTCGATCTTCGCGCACTCCGTGTCGGAGCCCACGGTCTCGAAGAGGACCGGTTCGCCGTCGCGAGGCAACACGCAGTAACGGATGAAGATGTTGTTCTTCCAGTTGCCCTGATAGACGCCCGTTACGTAGCGGATGTTCTCGCCGACGAACAGGATGAGCGCGCCGAGGTCGTGCTTGGCCATCATCTCCTTGGCTCGGGCCAGGCGCTCCGACCGCATACGGTAGAAGTTCACCCGCTCCTGCCAATCCGTCGCGGTCGTGCTGTAGACCTGTCGCCCCAGGTACTCGTGGTTCCTTCCGAGGAAACTCGTGTCCATTGGACGAGCCAGGTAATCGAGATCAGTAGACATTCAGACCCCCACGTCTCACCGTTTACTCATGCCACTCCCGACCGGCGTGATCCTCCGTTAGGCAGCGCCTCCTTAATCCTTGGTTCCTGTAGGCGACGTCCCCCTCCCCCGGTCTCGGCACTGATGAACCTGCTCTTACCGAGGCGTCCGGTATGAGATCGACGTTCGTCGGCTAACAGGAAGGGCCCAGCGAGGGACGTCTGATCATCGGCTCTTCCGACAGACGCGCCGTTCCAGACATCTCGATGACTCCTGCACATCCAGCTTCACCCCTGGCCGGACACGCGCTCGTGCAGCTCTGCTACATCGCCTAGACTAGGCATTGAGTGTCACTGAACATGAGCGCATGCACTGTCTACTTGACAGGCTGACCCTTGTCAACTAGAAAAACGACTGCTAATGAGCACCGCCTCATGGCGTCAACGGCAGATCGAAGGGACGGAGGGATGTCCATCGACTTAAGTATCACTGTTCTCTCTTGGAGGCCGAGGGAAGCAGTACTATCCGCAGCATCAGCGAGACTCAGGGCGGGGTGGCAGCGTGGGTGAGCATCCACTCGTCGCTGAGGACCGCCGGGCACAGCAGCGAATGATCTCGACAGGGATCGGCGCTCGCGTCTCTGGGCTCCGCCGAGAGAAGGGGCTGCGAGTCGCGGACCTGGCAGCGCTCGTCGGCGTGTCGCCCAGCCTGATCAGCCAGATCGAGCGCGGCAGGTCCGCGCCGTCTGTCGCTACCCTCTTCATGCTCGCCAAGGCGCTCGCCGTGCCGGTCGACGATCTGTTCGAGGAGGTGAGCCCGGGGGGAGCCGGCCACGTCCCGGCCGCGGCCGCGCCCTCTGGAACCGTCGAACGGGCGGAGTGGAAGGGGGCAGCGGATCCGTCTGGCGGCCTCGGGCGACGATACCTGGTCCGTAAGAACGATCGGGCGACCCTCGATGTTCGGGGCGGGGTCCAGTGGGAGCGTCTGACGTCGAGGACTCTGGGCGATGTGGAGTTCCTCGAGCTGGTCTACAGTCCCAGGGCAGAGTCAGACGCGCAGCTGTACAGGCATCCGGGCTGGGAGATGGTGGTCGTGCTGTCCGGCCGGCTGGACATCTACGTGGGCTTCGAGTGCTACGAACTGAACCAGGGTGACAGCATCTCCTTCCCGTCGAGCAGGCCACACCGCTATGCCAATCCCACAGACCAAACGGCAAGGGCGATCAGCGTGATCCTGTCGGATGCAGCCTGCATCGACGACGACAAGGGAGTGAGCGCTTCGCCAGACGCCGAAGAGCCGTCGCTGCGTCGAGGCCTGTGACGGCTGAGCGTTAGGCGCTCGTGCATGATCGAAAGGACACAGATGGATCAGCCATGGAAGACCGATGACTTCTTCGTTAGCCCATGGAACTACCAGCCTGAGGTGAGAGAAGGCTTCTCGCTGCCGGAGCGCGTCGCAGTGCATGACCTGACGTTGCGCGACGGCGAGCAGCAGGCCGGCATCGAGTTCTCGGCCGATCAGAAGATGCGCATCGCGGAGGAGCTCGCCGCAGCCGGCGTCGATCGCATCGAGGCGGGCATGCCGGCCGTGTCGCCGGCCGACGCCGAGGCCGTCAAACGCATCGCCTCGGCGGGACTCCCCTCCCGCGTCTTCGCCTTCTCCCGCTGTATGGTCTCGGACGTCGAGAAAGCTCTCGAGGCGGGCGTCAAGGGGATCATCATGGAAGTCCCCGTCAGCCGTCACATCATCGACATCGCCTACCGTTGGCCCTACGAGAAAGCCCTCGAGGCGACCATCAAATCCACACGGTTCGCTCACGAGAACGGCCTCGAGATCATCTTCTTCCCCATCGACTCGACGAGGGCGGGGATCAGCGAGTTCCTCGACCTCATCCAGACGATCGAGCGCGAGGGACACATGGACGGTCTAGTGCTCGTCGACACGTTCGGCGTACTGTCGCCACCCGCGGCCTCGTTCATGGCGCGCAAGGTGAAGGAGCGCATCAGCAAGCCTCTGGAGACGCACTTCCACAACGACTTCGATCTGGGTGTGGCGAACACGCTGGCCGCGGTCGCCGAGGGCGTCGACACCGTGCAGGTGTCGGTGAGCGGCATCGGCGAGCGGGCAGGGAACGTGCCGCTCGAAGAGACACTGGTGGCGCTCAAGACCATGTACGGGGTCGACAGCAACGTCGATCTCTCGAAGCTCTACGGCCTGTCGAAGCTCGTCCGCGAAATCGCGGGCGTGCCTGTGCCCCCGAACCGCAGTGTCGTCGGGGACAAGATCTTCCATGTGGAGTCCGGCATCATCGTGAGCTGGGTCAAGAACTCCGGCACTGAGCACCTCACCGAGGCCTTCCCCTATCGGCCCGAGTTCGTCGGTCAGAGCGCTCCCGAGATCGTGTTGGGCAAGGGGAGCGGCCTCGACTCGATCCTGATCTGGCTCGACAAGCTCGGCCTTGGGCCGGCGGAAGGCGACGAGTCGTCGGAGATCCTCCAGGAGGTCAAGGCGAGGTCGCTGGCCAGACGCGCTCTCGTCGACGGCGATGAGTTCCGCGAGATCGCGGAGACGGTGTTCTCGAGGAGGGCGAAGCCGGCGAGCGTGGGTGCAGACGCTCCCGCCTCTTCCTGAGCAGGCGGTCCGCTATGTCAGTGATCTCAGCCACTCCGCAGTGGTCGCCCGCCTCATCGCGGCCCTCGCCGCGCCGGCCCCAGCGTCGGGAACAGCGGTGAAACCCGGCGGCGCGAATCGATCGCGCCTTCGGCGGAACGCTGCCGCGCCCGACCCGGCCGACGGCCTCGAGCGAGCGCTGGTCGAGGCGCTCTCTCCGGCCGCCGTTCGCGCCAGCGAGCTCTACCGCGCCGTCTACGCGCGCGACGCTTCGTACTACGAGTACCTCCCAGAAGCGGTCGTGCGCGTCTCCTCTGTCGAGGAGGTGCAGCGTCTGCTGACCCTGGTCGCCTCGCGCGGCGTCCCGGTGACGTTCCGCGCCGCCGGGACCTCCCTCTGTGGGCAGACGCTGGGCAGTGGCATCATCGCCGACCTGCGCTCCGCCTGGAAGGGTGTCGACGTGCGGGAGGACGGCGCCGCCGTGTGGTGCGAGCCCGGCGTCACCGTCACCCAGGTGAACGAGCGGCTCGAGTCACTGGGGCGCAAGATCGGACCCGATCCGGAGTCGGCCAACGCGGCCATGATGGGGGGCGTGCTGGCCAACAACTCGGGCGGGCAGCAGTCCGGCGTCGAACGCGATCCCTACAGCACGTTGCGCTCCATGGAGTTCGTGCTCGCCAACGGCCACCGCTACGACACGGCGCGCGAGGACGACCGGCGTCGTTTCGAGGCCGATGAGCCGGCGATAGCGGCAGGCCTGACCGGCCTGCGCGAGCGCCTGCGCGGAGACGCGGAACTCGTCGAGCGGATCCGGCGCAAGTACCGCATCAAGAACGTGATGGGGTACGGATTGCGCGCCTTCCTCGACGCCGACGCGCCCATAGACATCCTTGCGCGCCTGCTCATCGGCTCCGAAGGCACCCTCGGCTTCATCTCCTCCGCCATGCTCGCCACCATCCCACTGCTACCGGAGTGGGCCGTCGGGCTCCTCTTCTTCCCAACGGTGACGGACGCCGTGTCGGGCGTGCAGGCGCTCGTCGACGACGGCGCGGTCACGGTCGAGCTGATGGACAGAGCCTGCCTGCGCTCCTGGACGGACAAGCCGGGAGCCCCTGCCTACCTCCAGGAGCTCCCCGACGACGCCACCGCGGTGCTCGTCGAGTATCGCGCCGCATCGCGCGCCAAGCTCGATGAGCGCCTGGCCCAGGCCACGCGTCTGATGCAGGGCTTCGGCCTCGTGGCCCAGGAGCCGCTCACCTCCGACCCGACGACCCGTGAGCGCTGGTTCGCGCTGCGGTCGGCTATGTACATGCTCGTGGCCGCCACGCGCCCGCCGCGTACCAGCGTGCTGGTAGAGGATGTCGCCGTCCCACACGACCGTCTCGTCGAGCTGATCCACGGCCTGCGCGAGCTTTTCGCCCGCTACGGCTACACCGACACGGGGTTCATCTTCGGTCACCTCGCCGCCGGCAACGTCCACTTCATCGCCCTCGACGACCTCAGCACGGCGGAGGGCCTCGAGCACTTCGGCCGCTTCACCGACGATCTCGCGGAGCTGGTGCTCGGCTTAGATGGGTCGCTGAAGGCCGAGCACGGGACCGGTCGCGCCATGGCGCCCTTCCTGTCGCGGGAGTGGGGTGAGGACGCCGTGGCGGTGATGCGCCAGGTGAAGGACCTGCTCGACCCCGACGGGCTGCTGAATCCCGGCGTGCTGCTCACCGACGACCCACACCTGCATCTGACCAACATCAAGCGCACGCCGGGCATCGGCGATGAAACGGCCGACCGCTGCGTCGAGTGCGGCTTCTGCGAGCGTGTCTGTCCCACCCGCGACTTCACGCTGACGCCGCGTCAGCGGGTCGTCGCGAACCGGGCACACGTCGACCTGCTGGAACGCGGGGCGCAGGAGCGGGCGGATGTGCTGTGGGACGAGTTCGCCTACGAGGGGCGCGCCACGTGCGTGGCCGACGGCCTCTGTTCCACCGTCTGCCCTTCAGGCGTCAACGTCGCCTACCTCACCGACCACGAGCGCGCCGAGGCCAACGGACGGACGCTGCACAAGGTCATGGCGATGGCGGCCGGCCGCTTCGACGCCGTCGAGGAGGCGCTGCGGCTGATGGTGATGTCGGCCTGCGCCGTCGACGCGCGGACCGGCGGGCGGGCGATAGGCTACGCCACCGGCGCCGCCCGCCGCGTCGTGCCCTTCATGCCGCAGTGGTCCCACTCCATGAGCCCGTCTCCCCCACACCTCTCGCGCGAACCGGCCGATCCCGAGCTGGTCTACTTCCCGGCCTGCGTGAGCCGCCTGCTGGGGTCCTCCGGCCTCGGCAAGGACAGCCTCATGGCCACGGTGCTGCGCGTGGCCGACAAAGCGGGCATGAGTGTGCGCTTGCCGCGCGACACGAGCGGGCTGTGTTGCGGTCAGATCTGGGCCCACAAAGGGTTCCCCGAGGGCAACCGCATCATGGCCAACCGCCTCGTTGAGGCACTGTGGCGCTGGAGCGAGGGAGGCCGGCTACCCATCATGTGCGACGTGACATCGTGCGCGCGCACCATGCTGGTCGAGCTGGAGCACGAGAACTTCGGGCCGCCCGAGAAGATCCTGAACGACGTCAACCTCGAACGGCATGCGCAGCTGAAGATCATCGACGTCGCCGAATGGCTGCACGACCTCGTGCTGCCGCGGGTCGAGATCGGGCGCAAGAAGAGCTCCGTGCTCGTCCATCCGACCTGCGCCTGCACCGAGCTCGGGCTCGGCGAGAAGATCGCCGCGGTCGCCGCAGCCTGCGCAGAGGAGGTCGTCGTCGCGAAGGCTCTGGGCTGCTGCGGCGCGGGCGGCGACCGCGGCTTCCTCTACCCCGACCTGGCCGACGCGGCGCTGCGCCAGGAGGTCGAAGAGGTCGCCGGACGCTCGTTCGAGGGCGCCTACTCGTTCGCCAAGACATGCGAGATCGTGCTCAGCGATCGTACCGGGCACGCGTTCGAGTCGCTCGTCTACCTCGTCGATGAGTCGATCGCGTGACCTGCCCCCGCCGCAAGTGAGAGGACGAACGGCATGAGAGCTGCTGTGCTTCGAGAGCCCTACGACCTCGTCGTCGACGACGTCGCCCTGCCGGCGCCCGGGCCTGGTCAGGTTCGCATCAGGATCAGGTCGACCGCCATCTGCGGCACCGATGTCGGCATCTACCGAGGTAAGACACGCATCCAGTACCCGCGTGTGCTGGGACACGAATCGACCGGGGTCGTCGATCAGCTGGGCGACGGCGCGACCGGCTTGCGGGTCGGCGACCGCGTGGTGCTGAACTCGATCGAGTTCTGTCGTCACTGCTCGTTCTGCTTCTCCGGCAAGGTGAACCTCTGCCCTAACGGTGGCTTGATGGGCCGGGAGGTCGACGGCACGTTCGCCGACTACGTCGTGGCGCCCGACTTCAACGCGCTCAAGCTGCCCGACGGTATCTCCTTCGAGGACGGCACCAGCCTTATCGCCCTCGCGACCGTCTTCCGCGCCCACGACAGGGTCGGCATCGGGCCAGACAAGACGGTCGCCGTCATCGGGCAAGGGGCCGCCGGGCTTCTGCATACGCGTGTCAGCGTCCTGCGCGGGGCGGAACGCGTCCTCGCCATCGAGCCTGTGGCATGGAAGCTGGACGTCGCCAAGGCGTTCGGAGGGGTCCCGGTAAACCCCAGCGCGGTCGACTCAGTGGAAGCCGTGATGGAGGCGACCGGCGGCTTGGGCGCCGACGTCGTCATCGAAAGCGTCGGCAACGGGGCGACCCTTCGCCAGGCCATGCAGATGGCACGCCCGGGCGGCACGGTGCTGTGTTTCGGGATCCTGCCGGAGGAGGTCAAGGACTTCTTCGGCTACGCCATGTACTACAAGCAGCTGACCCTGCTCGGGAGTCGCGGCATGACCCCGAACGACTTCCTGCCGGCGATCCGGGTCGCGGCGGACGGCAGTCTCGACCTGAAGCCGCTGGTCACGCACCGCTTCCCACTCGAGCAGACGAAAGAGGCTCTGGACCTGGTCGACAAGGAACCCGGTACGGCCCTGCGAGTGGTGGTCACCATCCCGCAGGACTGACGCGACCCGAAACCGTCGATCTCGCGGCGCACACAGCGCCGGCAATTCGGGTCGATCCGGCTGCAGGCTGTGGCTGGAAGGTGAGCCCTAGCCGGCGTCGAGCGCGTGAGCGGCGATCAAGCTCCCTCGTCGCCGCTCACGCGCTCGACGCCCCCGTCCCCTCAAGTCTTGGCGAGCGAGGGATCGTCATCGCTCTCTTCTGTCTTGCTAGGCGACCGCCTCGGGCAGACCCGTCACGATGCGCTCCGTCATCTCCTGCGTCCCGCACCACTCCTCGTCGTGCTCGGCGATGTCCCGGGTGCGCGCGCCCGCTGTGAGGGCGTTCTCGACGGCTTGCTCGACGGCTCGCGCCGCGGCGGGCCGAGCAAGACTAAGCTCGAGCATGAACGCCATCGAGAGGATGGCCCCGCAAGGGTTGGCGACGCCCTGGCCGGCGATGTCGGGCGCCGAACCGTGGATGGGCTCGTAGAGCGATACCCGGCCGCCGACGCTGGCGGAGGGCAGCATCCCGATGCTGCCGGTGATCATCGCCGCCTCGTCTGAGAGGATGTCGCCGAAGAGGTTCTCGGTCACGATCACGTCGAACTGCCGCGGGTCACGCACGAGCTGCATCGCCACGTTGTCGGCGTAGAGGTGGCGCATGCTTACGCCGTCGTAGCGCCGCGACACCTGTCCGGCGACCTCGCGCCACAGCCGCGAGCTCTCCAGCACGTTGGCCTTGTCGACGCTCGCCACCTCGCGACGGCGATCGAGGGCGAGACGGCAGGCGAAGTCGACGACGCGCTCGATCTCGGCGCGCTCGTAAGAGGTCGTGTCATAGGCCGCGTCGGCGGTACGCCCGCGCTTGCCGAAGTAGGCTCCACCGGTCAACTCACGCACGATGACGAGGTCGACGCCGCGGATCACGTCGTCTTTGAGGGTGCTGTTGTGGGCGAGAGCGTCGAACGCCTTGACCGGACGCAGGTTGGCGTAGAGACCGAGGCCCTTGCGTATTCCCAGCAGTCCCTGTTCCGGCCTGGGCTTGTCAGGGTCGGTCGTCTCCCAGCGAGGTCCTCCCACGGCACCGAGGAAGACCGCGTCACAAGCGAGACAGCGCTCGACGAGCCCCTCTTCCATCGGCGCTCCAGTCTCGTCGATGGCACAGCCCCCGAGCAGTCCATTCTGGTACTCGACGGCGAAGCCGAAGCGCTCCCCGACCTCATCGAGTACGCGGCGGGCACTGGCCGTGATCTCGGGGCCGATGCCGTCGCCGGGCAGCATCATCACTCGGTATAGATCGCTCTCTCCACTCACCTTCTGAACCCCGCTTTCCCGGCTTCAATGACCTGGCGCCTCTGTCGTCATACATCCGCACCGTGCGTTCGCTCACGTTTCGAAGGCAGGGTAGCGCCGTCCGCGCCACGACCTGCGTCGCGGCGGGCGTTGAAATGGGTCGCCGCCCCAGCCTCTTTGCGATGCAGGGGCGGGCGGGCGCCGCGCCTCAAGGACAGACGGCCGTGCCCGAGACCTCGGGTCGATCGTCTGTCCTCCGGCGGCGCAGCGCGACGGAATCCTACCATCACGGAGCCACCCCCGCGAAGCTGGTGTGCCGGTCGCATCCTCGGTAGAGTTGTCCGCGAACGCCCAGTCATCGCGAGAAGGAAGAAGCCCATGACGAAGATGTACTACGACACCGATGCCGACTTGGGTCTGCTCAAGGGTAAGACCGTCGCTATCATCGGCTACGGCAACCAGGGTCACGCGCACGCGTTGAACCTCAAGGACAGTGGCATCGACGTGATCGTCGCCGAGCCCGCGGGGACACCCGGCCGGGAGCAGGCGAAGACGTCGGGCTTCCCTGTGACGGACGCGGCTGACGCGTGCGAGCGTGGTGACATCATCATCATGCTGCTCCCCGAGCAGCTGCACCGTTCTGTGTTCGCCGAGGCCGTGCTGCCCGCCCTCAAGCCCGGCAAGACGCTCATGTTCGCCCACGGCTTCAACGTCCACTACGGACAAGTGGTTCCGCCCAGCGATGTGGACGTGATCATGGTCGCCCCCAAGAGCCCGGGTAACCTGGTGCGCGAGATGTACGTGCAGGGGAAAGGGGTGCCTGCCCTCATCGCCGTGTACCAGGACGTGACCGGACAGGCCAAAGACCTCGCCCTGGCATATGCCAGGGGGATCGGCTGCACGCGCGCCGGCGTCTTCGAGACAGACTTCGCACAGGAGACCGAAAGCGACCTCATCGGCGAGCAGTGCGTCCTCTGCGGGGGCGTCACCGCTCTGATCAAGGCGGGCTTCGACACGCTGGTCGAGGCCGGGTATGCACCCGAGTTGGCGTACTTCGAGTGCCTGAACGAGCTCAAGCTCATCATCGACCTCGTCTACGAGGGCGGTCTGACGCACATGCGCAACAAGGTGAGCGACACGGCCGAGTACGGCGACTACATCGCCGGTCCGCGCCTGATCGACGAGCACGTCCGAGACACGATGCGCGAGATCGTGAAGGAAGTGCAGACGGGATCGTTCGCCACCAAGTGGCTGCTCGAGAACCAGGCCGGTCGTCCGGAGTACACGGCCACCAAGCGCCGCGAGTCGGAGCTGCAGATCGAGAGGGTCGGCGCGGAGCTTCGGGCTATGATGCCCTGGCTGAACAAGGACTGACGCCGACCGATACGTCCTTCGCCCGGGCCTCCTCTTCGTTCGTCGTTCTGACGATCCGAAGAGGAGGCCCGGGTCCGTTGTTGGGACGTCCCCGCAGCTGCGCGGAAGGCCATGGGGTGCCACGGGAGGTAGTCAAGAGGCCCAAGCCCGAGGAGATCCTGCAACCTGCTGGGCACGGAGGCAGGATCTTCGTTCAAGCCCCGCTCAGCTCCGCGGTGCGCGTCGTTTCGTCATCGTCCGGCGGCGAAGGGATGCGCATCACGTAGCGGGCGAAGCGCGGCATCGCGCGTGCGATCACTGTGATGCCGGCCACGCAGCCGACACCGCCGATGACGATGCAGGCTTGAGGGCCGATGAGAGCCCCGAGCGCGCCCGCCTCGAGGTTCCCCAGTCGGGGTCCCGCCTGGATCACGGCGATCTGGATCGAGGTGAGACGGCCGCGCAGGCGGTCAGGCGCCTCGATCTGAAGGATGTTGTGGCGGAACACGGACGAGGTCATGTCGGCCCAGCCAGCGACGGCGAGCATGAGCAGGGCCAACCACAGCCAGGGCGAGAGCCCGAACGCCGCGATCGCCACGCCCCATACGAGGATGGCAAGGATGACGCCGCGGCCCAGCCTCGACACGCGGACGGTCCAGCCCGAAAGCAGCGCGCCGATGAGTGCGCCTGCTCCCGGCGCCGCATACATGTAGCCGAGCACTTGGGCGTCTCCGCCGAAATGCGACAGGGCCATCTCAGGGAACAGGGCAAGGGGCATGCCAAGGATCATGGCCGTCAGGTCGGCCAGGAAGATGCCCTGGAGCGGTTGCCGGCCGCGCAGGTAGCGAAAGCCCTCCACTATCGAGCGGAGCCCGAACCTCGTGCCCGATCCCTCCGGCACGAGCGCCGGCAACCCGAGTGACACGACGATCACCGCGGTGAAGCTCACCGCGTCGATCCAATACACCGCAGGGATGCTGAAGCGCGTCAGGAGCAGCCCGCCGAGGGCGGGACCGAGCACGACCGACATCTGCCCCATGAGCTGACGCAGCGCGTTGGCGGATGGGATCTGATCGCGAGGGACAAGGTTGACCATGATCGACATGCGAGCTGGGCCGTCTGCGCCGGCGAAAAAGGCGCCGGCCCCGACCAGCGCATAGAGCGGCCAAACGCTCTGCGCGGCGCTGAGGCTGAACAGCGCGAGCCCGGCACTGCACACGGCCTGCGCCACCTGGGTCACGACGAGCATCCTGCGGCGGTCGAACGCGTCGGCGAGCGATCCCCCCAAGAGCGAGCCAACGAGGGCCGGGCCGAGTTGGGCGAGACTCACCAGGCCGACGTAGAACGACGACTCCGTGAGCAGGTACACCTGGTAGTAGACGGTGACGAGGGCGAGCTCCGAGCCCACCTGCGACACGGCGAGGCCCAGCCAGAGGCGCCGAAACTGCGGGAACCGCCGCAGCGGCTCGGTATCGATGATCGGGAGACGTCTCACGCCCGTCAGTCAGCGAGCTGTGCCGATCCGGCGCCGTGCTGGGAACCCCGTTCGAGCACCCAGCGAACGTGCCAATGCATGCTCGTCGCCTTTGCCTTCCCCATTCCACGAGTCGACGTGCAAGTCCACAGTGAGCGTCGCTTCCCCTGTCCACCGTCAAGACAGAGTCCAGGATGAAGGAGATCACCGCTTGCGCATCGGATGAACAAGGACATGCTCGAGCGACCTGCCGCATCCACCCACGTCCTCATGTCATGACACTAGCACCGCGGGGACCGGTGGCATAGGCAACACCCTGGACGCTCGCGGCATGTCGACGCCGGCTGAAAACGCGGCTGCGCAGTGGTCGAGACCGACCACATCACGGTCACACCAAGGTGATCCGCCCAACCCTCCTCGAGGTCAAAGCGCCTGCCGCCGCTGCAGGACCACGTAGGCGATGTAGCCCGGCAGGATCGGCAGCCAGAAGGTCGCGAGGCGATACAAGAAGACGGCCGGCACGGCGGCCTCGCTGGCCATCCCCGCGGCCGTGAGGCCGGCGATCAGCGTGACCTCGACGGTGCCGATGCCACCGGGCGTGGGGACCACGGAGGCAGCCGCGGTGCCGAGGAGGTAGATGACGCCGATGGTCGCCAGGTCCACTCCACCACCCAGCGCCTGGACCGAGAGCGCGAGCGCCGCGATGTAGAGGAGCGAGACCAGCGCCTGGCCGCCGAGGAGCTCGGCCAGCTTGAGAGGCCGGCGGGCGACCTCGGCCATCCCCTGACCTGACCGCTTGAGCACAGGCGTGACGCGGGAACGGAAGAGCTTGCGGCCCCACGGCATCAGGAGGAGCAGGCCCGAGCAGGGCGAAGACCGCAGCGATCACGATGAGCGTGACGGTGCTGGGGAGCAGGCTGGTCACGGAGCCACCAGTACCGGCCCAGGCAAGGAAGACCGGCGCCAAGGCCAGAGTCACGAGCATGGAGGTGATGGTCTGCAGGCCGGCGCTGGTCGTGGCCACCGCCAGATCGATGCCGCGCTTCTGCAGAAAGCGCACCGTGATCCCCATCCCCCCTATGGTCGCCGGAGTGATGCGGTTGAAGAACGCCCCCGCGAGCTTGGCGCCGATGGTCGAGAACAATGGGATGCGGACGGGGACGGCGCCCATCAGCGCGAACGCGCCGGCCACGTAACAGAGCGCCGACGCGAGGATCGCCCACAGGGCCCAGATCCAATCCGCCTGCGTCAAGGTCGGCCAGTACTCCGCGACGCCGACGAACTGCGGCACGAGCAGGTACGTGGCCAGCGCCAGGGCGGCGAAGGTGAGGGCCGTGCGCGGCTTGACCCGCTGGAGATCGACGGGCTCGACGTTGCCGGCGCCGCTGGCCTCGGCGGCGTAGAGGCGCAACTCCTTCACCAGGGGCTTCTTCTCGGCCAGCGAGTTGCTGGTGGCCCTCGTCAGGGCGAGCGGCTGGATGTGAGGCGCCGCTCGCGCGATGGGTCCTTTGCCGAGGACCGCGACGGCCGGGTCCACGGCGCGCTTGCAGCCGACCTTCACGGCGGTCGAAGCGAGCAGCTCGGCGACGTCCATGTCGAGCATCAGCTCCGTCGCCGCCATCTCGCCGGAGCCGAAGTCGATCATCCAGGGCCGCCCGTCGGAGGCGAGGAACACGTTGGAGAGCCGCAGATCGCGATGCGCGATGCGCTGCCGTCTCAGCTGCCGTACCTCCTGCCAGACCTGCCGCAGCATGTCGTCCGTCAGGGTCTCGTCCTCCACGCCGTCGAGCGAGTCACCCTTGATGCGCTGGTACGCCAGCAAGAAGCCGTCGTCGCCGACGTCGGTGACGGTCAGGAGCCGCGGCGTGCGGATGCCGCCATCGTTGACGTACAGGGCGACGAGGGCCTCGTGTTCGATCAGGCGTTGCAGGGACACGAAGGCGCCGCGGTCGTCGACGCCCTTGAAACGAAGGAAGCGGTAGAGACGGAAGAGCAGGTTCTTGTCGCGATTGTCGGGCGAGAGGATCTTCATGAAGATCGGCCGCCCGTCCGCGGCCTCCCCGAAGTAGGGGGCCGAGCTGCGGGCGTCGACCGAGGCAGGCTTGAGCCGGGTCAGCGGGATGCCCGTCCGCTGCATGGCCTCGGCGATGTTGGCTCCCGACGGACGGTGGTTGGGAGCGCCGAACACCAGCAGCCATGCCGACCCCGACACCATGCCGACGCCGAGCGCGAGGACCAGGTCGCTGGGAAGATCGTTGCCCGAGACGACGCGGAAGAACAGGGCAAGCACGACCACGCCCCAGGCGGCACGCCGCCAGCGCATCCTGACCCAGGGAGAGGTGACCGTGATGACCGCGACCAGCCACGTGACGTAGGTCGAGTCCGGAGAGTCCGCGGCCGCCCTGCCGGCACGGCCGACGCCCTGCAGGATCTCCGGCTCGCCGACAAGGGCGTGGATGGCCGCATTGACGCCGTCGAGGACCCACATGGCCGAGAACCCGGCCAGCAGGAGCATGCCCAGGAGCCGCCACCTTCGGCGGACGATCACGTAGACGAGCACCGCGGCCGGGATCAGCCCGGCGATCGTGTCGAAGACGCCGATGAGGATCTTCTCGACGATGTCGGGCAGGTTGTCGAAGAGCCCGATGAGGTCGCGGTCGAAGCCGGCCGTCGCGTTGGAGGCGCCGACGGCGAGCAGCAGCCCGAGCAGTACCACGATGCCGCCCACGGTCAGACGCAGCAGGTCCGCGGGCGAGCGGACGTAGGGCTCCGCGGCCGGTTCCTCGATCTCCGTAGGGGGCGCGAAGAGCGGCGTCACGGTCTGCGATTCCGCCGTCTCCGCCATCACTTCCCCCCGTCTCATCGGGCGAGGATCGGGACAGGAGAGTGCCCGATCCCGGTGTCTTGAAGCATCAAGACTAAAAACGTCCTGTTCCCGGTGCCGGGGATCGGCGAACGTTGCGCGCGTCGTTCGCGCCGTCCCATGGGGAATGAACAGCCATCGTGACTGTGGCCCGACATGCAGCCGCCCCAGCGGCGGACCCCCGCCCCGCGTTGCGGTCCGCCGCTCTCCTTGTGACAGTGGCCGCGCTGCTGTTCGTGACCCTGACGGGGCTCGGCCTGCTGCTGACGCGCACGCTGACTCCCTCGCCGGTGTCCCGCTTCGACGAGCGCGTCATCGAGTGGTTTGCCTCCCACCGGACGCCCGCGTTCAACACGCTGACCGAGATCGGCGCCGACTTCGCCATGACCCTCCTCGTGTTCGGTCTGACGGTGGTGGTCGCCGTCGTGTTGCGGGTCTGGCTGGGGCGCTGGCGCGAGTCTCTGGCCCTGGTGGTCTGCGTCCTCGGGGAGTGGATCCTGTTCCGGCTCGTGAACGCCGCCGTCGATCGTCAGCGACCCGGACCGCGGCTGGATCCGGGCGCCCTGACCGCCAGCTACCCCTCCGGCCATGCCGGCATGGCGGTCGCCTTCTACGGCGGCCTCGCGCTGATCGCGCTGCGCAGCATCAGCCCAAGGAGGCTCGCCGTTGCCATCGCTTCCTTCTGTCTCGCCGTGGTGCTCATGGTGGCCGTCACGCGCTGGTACCGGGGCATGCACTTCCCGACCGACGTGCTGGGATCGTGGCTCCTCGCCGGGGTCTGGGTCGTGGCGGTCGTCACCGTGCTGCTGCCGAAACGACTCACGTGAGAACCCCCCTTCGCCCCCTTCGCCCGTCAAGCGTCGTGAGGGACCTACTTGCTGAAGGCCGCCAGCAGCGACGTCTCCTTCGGGCCCTTCACGGTCTCTTCAGCCACCTGGCCGATCCCCTTGACGTAGTACTTGTGGTCGACGATCCCGGGCTCGAGCGCGGTGGTCTCCTTGGTCAGGAGGCAGTCCTTGAACGAGCCGTAGGGCACCGTGACCGACGCGCTCAGGCTGACGACCTCGTACTGGTCGAGCGCCTGGCCCTTTAGATACTCCTGATAGCCGCCGTCGCCTATCGTGGGGTCCGCCGGCATGAAGAGCCCCGGCTTGGCGCCGTCCACGCCCGACTGCCAGCTGCCCTCACGCGTGATCACCTTGCCGGCCTTGTTCAGCTCGGCCGTGTCCTCGCCCATGTACCAGACGTTGCCCTGCTTGTCCTGGGCGTACCAGTCCCAGGTCTTCTCGACCGGCTTGCCGTGCACGGTCGTGATGTCGTGCACCACGGTGCAGGTCACCCCTTCGATCACCTTGGTCTGGCCGGTCGCCGTGAAGACGTCCACGGTGGGCTCGCCGTCCTTCACGCCCTTCGACGTCCACGTGTAGCCGGTGACGAGCGGGAACCAGGGGTTGTCGACGGTGCGGACGAAGTCGGCGGCGGCGAGCGGCTTCCAGCCGGGCGCGACCTGGATCGTCCCCGAGGCGGCGGACGGCGGCGAGGAGGACGGCGAGGACGAGCCCGCGCCCGAACCCGACGAGCCGCAGCCGGCCGCGACGGCGATGAGGGCCGCGGCGGCGAGGACTGCCCACCGGGCCGACCTGCGCGACGAGGCCGCCATCGGCGCACTCGCTTTCATGCCTTCCTCCTTATCGTCGCGCGACCCGCCCAGCGATCGCGAGACGGCCGCGGACCGTGACCTACGCAGCTTTCCCGTGCCCGGACATCCGCTTCGTATCGCGGCGTTGCGCGGCGCGCCTTGCGACATCGCGCGTCGCCGGTGCGCGTCACGACGCTGCGCCGCGCGCCTTGCGGAAGGGCCCTCGCGTCCGGTGTACTTGCCGGACCGGCGCCCGGCCGTCGGCGAGGCCGCGAACTGGGCGCAAGCGCAGCAGACCAAGGAGCTCGGGGGCATGAGAGCACTGATCGTGGGGACCGGGGGAGTCGGCGAGTCGATGGCGGCCATCGCCAAGCGCCGCGACCCGAACGGCGACCTGTTCGAAAAGATCGTCCTTGCCGACTACGGCCTGGCCCGGGCGCAGCGGGCGTCGCAGCGACTCGGCGAGGGGCGCTTCCCCGCCGAGCAGGTCGACGCCGCCGATCCCGACGCCGTCGCCGCGCTCGCCGCGCGCCACGGCGTCGACATCATCTGCAACATGCTGCCCGTGAACTACTGCATCCCGATGATGCGCGCCGCCCTCAAAGCCCGCACCCACATCATGGACAGCGGCATGAGCCTCTCCGAGCCGCACCCGACGGACCCCTTCAACCAGGTCGGCAAGCTGCTCGGCTCCGACCAGTTCACGCTGCACGATGACTTCGTCGGCATCGGCAAGCTCGCCCTCATGGGTCAGGGCATCGAGCCCGGCATGGCCGACTACTACGCGCGCTACGCCGCCGACCACTTCTTCGACGAGATCGACGAGATCGGCATCCGCGACGGCGCCACGCTCGAGATCCCCGGCCACACCGGCATGGCCTTCGTCTTCTCCATCTGGGTCACGCTCGAGGAGTGCACCAACCCCGCCGTGGTGTGGGAGGCCGACCGCGGCTTCTACACCGTCGCGCCCTTCAGCGAGCCTGAGACCTTCTACCTGCCGGGCGGCATCGGCTACCAGGAGATGGGCCACATCGAGCACGACGAGGTCGTGCACATCGGGCGCAACGCGCACCTGCTCAAGAACGTGAAGAGGGCGAGCTTCAAGTACGCGGTGGGCAAGGAGTTCGAGGACGCCATCGCGGTGCTCAAGTCGCTGAACCTGCACAGCAAGGAGGCCGTCGACTTCCGTGGCACGAAGATCGCGCCGCGAGACTTCGTCGCGGCCGTCGCGCCCGATCCGTCCGAGCTCTGCAAGGGCCTCGTCGGCATCACGTCGTCGGGCACCTGGGTCAAGGGCAAGAAGGACGGCATGGAGCGCGAGGTCTACCTGTACCAGCTGGCCGACGCCGAGGAGGTGCTCGGCCGGCTCGGGACGCAGATCATCACCGCCCAGACCGCGTTCACCTGCGTCATCACCCTGGAGATGCTGGCGACCGGCAAGCTCGCCGGCTACCGCGACAATCCCGAGAGCGGGGTCAGGTCACCGGAGGAGTTCTGCGCCGACCCGTACGTCGGCTTGATGTCGGCCTACGAGTTCCCCGGCGGCCTCATGGAGATGGAGTCCGAGTACAAGCGGACGCACGACGGTGAGACGCTGACGGCGCCGCTGCGGTAGCCGCGCTCAACCGGGCTCGAGCACGATCAGGCCCTCGGCGGCGGCCGCCTCGTTGAGGGGAGCGTCGAAGGACGAGAACGCGACGCCGTCGTCACCGACGGCGTCGCGTAACGTCAGCGCCGCCGCCAGATGCACGGCGTCGAAGCCCCTGAGCCGGTGCTCGACGACGAGGCGTCCGGCTTCGATCTCGTCGACCTCGACGACCATCATCGACCGCCAATCACGTGCGACGTGGCCCAGCGAGGCCCGCAAGAACGACTCTGAGACATCATTTCGCAAGCGCGCCCTCATGAGCGCCGAGCATGCCTCCGGATACGTCACCACAGAGCACGCGACCGCATCCGCCGACTCCACCCAGTCGTGCACCTCGTGGCTGGAAGGCTCCACCAGATAGAACTTGGCGAGGCTGCTGGTGTCCAGGTAAAGGATCACCCCCGCATGTCGAGGATGGTCTTGGAGAGCGGCTCGCCGCGCAGCTTGCGCATCTTTGCCCCCGCCGGCTTGCCGCCCGACCAGCGCACCATGCCCTGGTCGATGAGCTCCTGCAGGCCGGGGTGCTCGACGGTCACCGGCGCGAGCACGGCGACCTGACGGCCGCGGTCGGTGATGACGACACGCTCGCCCTCACGGGCGAGCCGGACGTAGTGACTGAGATGCGTCTTCAACTCCTTGATGCCGATCGTCTGCATGTGACCACCTTCTCGCCCCGAAGTGACCACTTCAGTGTAGCCGCACAGACGCACGACGAGAAGGGGTGCCGTTGAGAAGCGTACGCGCCGAAGCGCGCTGCGGGCCACGGTGACAAGCCACGCACCAAGGTGACATCGCTGAGACGCCTTGGCAGCCAGGCGGCGCGCGCAGCCGGCGCCGGCTGCGTGCAGCCTCGGCGCCGCTCGCATCGCCGGCGGCGCAATCGCTGCGGCCGGGTCAGCGCAGCGTCAGGAAGCCTGCGGCCTCGCAGGCGTCGCGCATCATGCGGATGTCGTCGTAGTCGGCCGGGCCGACGGGGACGAAGCGCTCGACCATGCCGCCGGCGAGGCGTCGGCGCATCGCCGGATCCTCGTGTAGCGCAAGCAGGACCTCGAGGATGCCCGCCCGCAGCTCCGCCGGCACGCGCTTCGACACCGCGACGGGCTGGATCGTCGAGGGGCCGAGCGCGTCGATGACGCGCAGCGTCGCCGCGAGGCCCGGCTCGTCGCGCAGCGCCACCGCGAGGACCTGCGAGTCGATGGCCGAGGCGTCGACCGCGCCGCGGGCCACCATTCTGATCGACTCCTCGTGGAACCCGGCCTCGATCACCTCGCCGAAGAAGCCGTCAGTCTCGCCGAGCCGCAGCAGGTGGTAGCGGGTGACGCCGTAGCCCGACTGCGAGAGCGGCTCGTTGTAGGCCCAGGAACGGCCGCGCAGATCGAGGAAAGTGCGGAAGGGGCTGTCGCGACGCACGATGACGTCGGAGAAGTAGATCGGCCGGCCGCCGTACCGGGCGCCCTCGAGGACGGGCGCGGCGATCGGCTCCGCCGGCGAGACGCCGCGCCGCTCGAACTCGATGTACGGCAGGCTGCACACGAAGCAGACCTCGTTCACGTCTCGTGCGCAGCTTTCGTAGTCGGTCTCGACGTGCAGCTCGGTCTCGACGTCGAGCCGCCGACCGACCTCCGTGGCGATCGCCTCGTAGACCGGCAGCATGTTGGGCGCGAGGTAGGTGCCGAAGCGGAGGCGGTCCACGCCCTTCACCGGCCCGGGCGCCGTGCGCACGTCCGCCCTGAGATCCGCACGTTCCTCGTACCCCGGCTTCACGCCGCCGGTCTGACCTCCGCCTTGCCGACGGTAAGTTCGTCCACGGTGGTGATGCGGGCGCCGTAGACGGAGGCCAGGTAGTCCAGCGCCTGCTCTTCGTCGACGCCCTCGAAGGCGCACACGGCGTCGCGTGGCACGGTGATCGTGTAGCCCCGCTCGAAGGCGCCATAGGACGTGTGCCGCACGCAGATGTGGGTGTGCTGCCCGGCGAGGACCACCTCGTCCACGCCGAGCGCCCGCAGCATGCCGTCGAGCTCCGTGCCGTCGAACGCGCCGTACAGGCGTTTCGGCACGACCAGCTCGCGCGCGCCCGGCTGCGGGCGCAGCTCGTCGATGACCTCCGCCCCGGGGGTGCCCGCCATGGCGTGCTCGCCCCAGACCTCGAGCTCCCGGTCGCCCGGCTCGTGGGCATCGTTGGAGAACACGACCACCCAGCCGTCGCGGCGGGCATGCTCGAGCAGTCGTCGCAGGGGCGGGACGATGGCCTGCGCCCGCGGGTTCGCCAGCTTGCCGCCCACGAAGTCCTGCAACATGTCGATGATGATCAAGGCCTTCATGCCGTACTCCTCATTCTCGTGTCGACCGGACAAGCTTCGATGGCGTGCGCAGCCTCCACGGCGGACCTGCTCGGCAGGCTGAATGCCGACTACCCCGGGGGCGACGCTTCATGACCGTTGACGCGGGCTGTCGTCAGCGCAGCGTCATGAAGCCCCCGGTCTCGACGATGAACCGCCGCCCACGATTAGGCTGTGCGTCCAGGTGGCATGCAAAAGCGAGGCCACGTGGAGAGGGAGGCGGGCGTCAGTCCGCCGGCCTATGAGGAAGTCAGGTGCAGGAATGAAGGCGCATACGCAGACCCGCAGCGCAGCCCTCGCCGGTCTGTTGCTTCTGGCGACGCTCGTGCTGCTGACCATCGCCCAGTCCGCCAACGCGGGGGCGAACTACCCGAGCTACGGGGGCGCGACCGGCAGCGTGAAGCTGCCGCCGGCTGAGGTCCTCGGGCGGCTCCATCCCACCGCGAGCGTCGTCTCGAACGGCGCCGTGGTCGCGGCGACCACAGCGGGCGTCGGCCCCGGCGAGGTGGCCATCAGGCCCGTCGTGGTCGTCCCCTTCGAGGTCAGCCAGTCCGCTCCCAGCCGCTTCAGCCTGTCCGAGAGCGGCCCCGGCAGCGGTACCAGCCCCACCGGCTTCTCGGCGACGCCGTCCGTCTCGTCTTCGACAAGCGTGTGGATCGCCGTCGCGGCGTTCGCCGGCGGGCTCGCCATCATCCTGTGGATGTTCGCCCGCGGCCGCATCAGGCGCCGCGAGCCGAGCTTCGACTGCAGCGCGACCCTGCTGGGTTGCTGAGAGAGCAGGAGGGCGGCGAGACCGAGCAGGCCTGGCGCCGCCCCGGCGCCGCAGGGGCGGGGACGACTATCTGTCGTCCCCGCCCCGCGGCTCCCTTGACCGTCCGTCCGGCGGCGACACGTCGCCGCCCCGTCCTCAGCCCCTGTTCTCGGGGACGAACATGGTCGCGATGAACGATGCTCCCTGGGGGTCGGCGATCATGGTCATCCTGGCCCAGGGGACGTCGATCGGCGGGAGGAGCACGCTGCCGCCCAGCTCGCCCGCTTTGGCGGCGAGGCGGTCCGCGTCGTCGATCGAGAACGTCACGCTCCAGTGTGCGGGGACGTCACCCTGGTCGTCGCCGATCGGGTTGATGCTGGCGACGACGTCTTCGAAGCCCGGCGCGGCGCCGAACTCCGCTATCCGCTCGCGCAGCCCGGGGTCGCGCTCCTCGAGGTGGTCGCCGTAGCCGGGCAGCGTCCACAGCTCGGCGCCGTCGATCGTCAGCGTGCCCCAGCCGAAGACGGAGCCGTAGAACCTCTTCGCCGCCTCGACGTCACGCGTGTGCAGGCCGTTGAAGTTCACCGACCCCGGCTCGTTGACGATCTGCGCGCCCTTCATGCTGGCCGGGCTGCCAGACGCTGAACGCGGCGCCCTCGGGGTCGGCGAAGACCGCCATGCGGCCGGCGTCGATCACGTCGAACGGCTCCATCAGGATCCGGCCGCCGGCCTCCCGGACCTTGGAGGCGGTCTCGTCGGCGCTCTCGACCCAGATGTAGGTGTTCCATGCGGCTGCGGTCGGGGCTCCCTCGGGGGGCGATCCGACGGCGGCCACGTCGCCGCCGCGCAGCCGCGCGACGAAGTACCTGCCCGTGCGAACCGGGCGGCATGGTGTCCTCGAACTCCCAGCCGAACAGGTCGCGGTAGAAGGCTCACGGCCGCCTCGGGATCAGGCTGGCTCGTGTCCACCCAGCAGGGGACGCCGGGGATGTATCCGTCTCGCTCCGCCATTGTCTGCCTCCTTTCGTCGCGGCGCGGCCGAGCGATGCGCTCAGGCGGCCCGGCGCCTGGCGTTCTCCTCCATCCTGGCCCGCTGCCGTTCCTCGCGCTCGCGCAGCTCGGGCGTGAACTGCTCGCCGAAGTCCTCGGCGCCGGCGACCTGCCGGATCTCCACCGTCCCCCGCCCATGGGCGCCTTCTTCATCAGGTCGATCGCCGCATCGAGGGAAGCGGCCTGGATCATCCAGTAGCCCGCGACCAGCGACTCGGGATCCCGGAAGGGTCCACGCTGGACGTTGACGCCCCGGTCGTCGTACGTGAGGCGCGCACCGTCGGCGCTGGCGAGGAAGCCTTCGCCGGCGAGCATCGCTCCAGACTCGACCAGCTCGTCGTTGAAACGGGTCATCGCGGCCAGTTCCTGCTCGGTGGGCATCGCTCCCGCCTCGACGTCGGCGTTGGACTTCACGAGCACCGCGAACCGCTTGAGCGTGCCCGTGGTCTGCTCAGTCCGTACCATGTCCTCGACGACGTACAGCAGGTTCCCGTCCGGGTCGCGGAACATGAACATCGCCGGGACATCGGGCCACCGCATGAGGTCGCCCTCGACGGCTACGCCGCGTGACTTGAACGCCTCGTAATCGGCCTGGGCGTCGCTCGTTCGGAAGCGGATGCCGGTGTCGATGCCGACCGTGACTTCCCCGCCGGGAGCGTCAGCGCGATGGTCGTCGCCGCCCCGGGTACGGCGACCTCGATCCAGCGCTGAGCCTGGCCGTAGGCAACGTCCACACGGGTCTCAAGACCGAGACTGCCCGTGTAGAACTCGAGTGCCCGTTGCTGGTCTGAGACGGGCACGCTGATCGTGCGCACATCCTTGAGATGCGTCTGAGCAAGACCGCTCATGTCTACCTCCCGTGATGACGACGGACGCACCTTGGTGGTTCCCGTTCCGCCGCGAAGCAGGCGCGGCCGCAGTCAATGAAGCGCGAGACGACCCTATCTGACCGGCTGCCCCGGCACGCCCACCGACGCCTTCAGAACACCGGGCATCGGCGTCGCCGAGAAGATCGCGAAGTTCGTGATGAACAGACTGGTGCGATCCGTCAGAGACGTCCCGAACGCGAGGCTCGCGGGGTTGTCGAGCCCGTCTGCCGCGGTGGCAAGCGTCGTGAGGGAGCCGCCTTGGCCCACGCGAAGCAGGGTGTTCTGCGGATTGACGGCCACGTAGGCGTTCCCAAAGACGTCGAGGGCGAGTCCGTCCGAACCGAAGAGTGCCGGCCCCTGCGCGAGGACCGACGGCGTCCCGGCACCGCCGTCCCGGCGGATCGGGACGCGCACGACGCTCGCGCCCTCGGTGTTGGTGACGATCACGGCATGGCTGCGGACCGCGATGCCGTTAGCCCCCAGCGGAAAGCCCAGGCCAAACGCGCCTGTTCCGGCGAGCAGAGGAGACTGGAACCAGAGTCGGGCCGGAGCGTTGGGCGAGATCTTCCAGACGGAGCCGCCGATCGAATCCGTGGCGTAGACGTTGCCGCGCGCGTCGAGGGCGAGGCCGTTCGGGAAGAGGATCCCGTCCGTGCCGGCCAGACGCGTGCTGCCTCCGCCGGGAAGCACCCGGTAGACCCCCCTGGTCGCGGGGTCGGACGTCGACATCGCAACGTACATCTTGCCGGAGGTGCTCACGGCGAGCCCCAGCGGACCGCGGCCGGGGACGTCGAAGTGGGCGACCAGCGACTGGCTTCCGGTCGGATCGATCTTGAGGATCTCGTTCACGGGCGCCACCAGACTCACGTAGACGTTGTCTCTGACGTCGACGGTGACACCCTCGGGAAACTCGCCGGCGACAGGGTCGAAAGAGACGACCGTTTGGATGGGGACACTCGCCCGCGCCACTCCGGCCGTGAGCGCAAGAACCAGCACGAGGGCAAGGACCCCGACGACTACTCGGATGCGCATGATGCTCCTCCTGGTGGGAATCGTCGAAGTAGGACCGGGTGGTTATCCCTCCCCTGGGACGCGACAAACCGCGAGGGGTACTCCCGCCGCGTGAGACAGGAGGCAGCGATGTCAGTTGATGGCGCGACTCAGGACGTCACCTCGGCGACCAGCGACGTGTGGAGCGGCCACGTCGCCGCCCCGGGGACGCCCGAGGGATTCACGGTCCGCACGACCTACCCCACGAACCCCGACGGGGTCGAGGTGATGCTCGAGCGCTGGGAGCCGGGCAGCGAGGAGCCGCCGCACTCGCATCCCGGCGACGACATGACGGTCGTCGTGGAGGGCAGGATGTCGGTCCAGTTCTACCGCCGGGAGGCCGGCTCGCTGGTCGCCGACGGAGAGCGGATCATCCTGGACAACGGCGAGGTCGGCTATATCCGCGCCGGCCGCGTCCACGACGCCAGGTACATCGAGGCGTGCCGGCTCGTGTACGTCCACAACGGGCCCTTCGCCTTCCTCCCCGCCGAGGCCGAGACGGCCTGATCTGCTCGCCGGCGCAACCCCGGGCCTTTGGGATCTTGACGTCACCCCGGCGAGCTAGCCTTCCACCATGACTGCCTGGAGCTGGAGACACTCGGAATGGGGCTGCACCCTCGGCCTCTGTCTCTATGACGGCATCGTCCGGTCTCGGCTACAGCGTGGCATGACGCAGGAGGAGGCCGAAGAGTACGCCGAGGAGGTCATGCAGCGGGACTGGGACGAGACCGTCCGCCGCCGCTACGGAGACGACGGCCCACCGCTCCCGGACTGGTAACGCCACAGGCACGTCTTCGAACAGATGGTTGCGAGATGGGTGGCAGAAGGCTGTTATCGCAAGCTCGGCGACTCGCACCTCGCACGATTTCGCTGCAAATAGACCTGTAGCAGCAAGACCCTCACGTCACTGACCTCCGCCCTGCTAGGGCGGTTCTCCACCCTTACTGGCTTCGTAGTCAACCACGGTTGTATGCCGAGAGGTGACCGCCGGCAGTGTCATCCACCCGGGGTGAAGACGGGCAGCATCAGGGCGAGTACTTGCAAGCAATCAACGCTTGGGACGGCGCGAGATCGTGCCAGGACGGCACCCATACGTGACCTGCCGTGACGTACAAGCGAGAGACAAGGGCGGTAGCTGCTGAGAGCTTCCGGAGTGCCCCCGCCGCCACGTGCGGCCACTAGCACCTTTGGCGGCACGCGTCGTCATGCCCAGGGTGGACATGCGCCCATGGTCCAGTGGAGATCGTCGCTTCGGTCGCTTCAGTCGCTGACGCAAGGCTGTGCGCGTGATCGGGAGGCGAGACCTAAGCGACGGAGAAGGCTGAAGCGTGCGACAACCCGCGTCCCGGTGTCCGAGCTGTACAAGCCAACACGCGCTGACCAAGGGCTTGCGGCGCGGAGTGGACTACCGAAGCTGTCTCGCGACCCAGCGCCGTGTCAACAGGTCGAATGCGATGTACTAGGGCGATGTGCCGCTCGCGCCAGCCCTGCTCCTTCTCCGAGGAAGTGATCTCCTGACAATGAGGCAAGCGGCGTGCCGGTCTTGATGTGCAGAGACCTACGATGCAGCGCGCACCACTGGACCACTTTTGGCGCAACCTCAGCATAGAAGGCGTGCTCTCGGTCATATCGAGTTGCGAGACTGTTGTAGTTCCACTTCCCGAAACGACCTTCTCCACGAAGGAGACCGCGTCGAGTAGCCGTTCGATCTGAGGAGCCGTGGAGTCGATGTTCGGCGTGGGGTATGGCTCCGCACTCAACCACGTTCGGGCGCCGCGCTTTGCGAGACGAGAAAGGGACGCGATGCGCTTGCTCCGCGACCGGCTGCACCTGGTTCCCACTGCCGTCGATACGTCTCGCTCAGGGAGACCAGCGAAATACCGAACTGATTGTCCGGGTGAAGCAGTGAGACCAAGTCCGCGAGTTCGGGCGGGTACACACCCTTGGTAAGGATCGTTACCGGAATGCCTTCGTCGTTCAGCCGCCGAATCATGGCCATGCTCATGTTCGCGATGTCTTCGATTGGCTGCTGCCGCTCGCCGTCATACATGAACGGATCCGTCGTGAAGCAGAGATGGACCGAGTCAATGTCGCCCGCGAATCGCCTCAGCTCGCTGTCGAGCAGCGTGAGAGCATTGGAAACCAGACGAGGTTGAAGCCACTCTTCGTAGCTCGGGACTCGTCCCGTCCGCTTTGACAGGGTCATCGCGTAGCACGGATAGCGGCAGCCGTGGGCGCAGCCGAGCACGTGGTTGGCTGTCCAGCCGCCATACTCGACCTTGCTGCGGTAGAGAAGTGACTTCCGTTCAATCGACGTCGGGGTCATGGTTCAATGACCTCGATTTGCGTGAGCAACTCCTCGGTGCCGAAGAGTGACCGCTGACCGTATTGGTCAGCCATCTCCTTCGCGTAGATGCTGCGCATAATGTCCACCACTGTCGAGTTTCTGCACGCAAAGAGCAGAATGTACTGGGTGGCCTCCTTGCTCGGCCAGCGCATGAAGAAGGCCACCGTTCGCAGACCGTGCTTGCCGAATGCTGCCCTCGCGTAGGTCCGAGGGTCTTCGATCTGTGCCATGTCGCTGATGGTGACGTCGTCTCCGAAGTACTCCTGAAGGGTCGTCGCGTTCGGCGTCGCCCAGCTGGAGGCTCCTGAGGCCGCCCCGAAAACACGCCGAATCCCGTCGAGCATGTAGTTGAACAGCACGTCGATGGCCCACGGCAGTGACACGAGAGCGTCAATGGCTGCCTTGCGGATGGCCAATCCGAATGGGTCAACGAAGACAAAGGCCGGCGTACTCGATGTCACCTCTGCCGACGATGCAAACTCCGACACAGCGATGTTGCAGTCCTCGCACCTGACGTCCAAGTCAACGACGTCAGCGAGCAGGGGGTGCAACTTCAGGTACGCGTCGACTCGTCCCTCCAGAGCTTGGCAACTGGGACCGTCCTGCTCTCGCAGCATGAGGGTAACGGAGATGCCGTGTTCCCGTAGGCGAGTCGCCTTGGCTTCGATCTCCTCAAGGATGACTAACGGTGACCCACTGATCGTTCCGCCATCGGCTCCATGTGACTCGCCTGTTCCGGCAAACAGATCGAGTACGTACCAGCGCCTGTCTACCCACGCGAGGCACTTCTCGCCGGACCAGATGGTGAGCCAGACGCCGAGGTACTTCCGCAGGATGGAGAGCTTCTTCGCGGTCTGGGGGCGATCCGTGTTCGCGTGATACTCGTGCGGAGGCACCGCTCGTCATCCCTTCGCAGGCTCATGGTGATATTGGGCACCCTCGTCTTCAGGCTATCAAGCAGCTCGGACGAGGTAATGCCCCGAGCAGTGGGAACGTCACCCACGGCGCGACGCTGCTCGGCAAGCCTATGCCCATCTGCGCTGGCGGTCACGGCTCCCTCTAGCCCGACCTCGGTTCATCCGACTAGTGGTGTAGCATCATGCCGGTGGACGATCGGGGTCGTCCGCCTCTTTCATGCCAGGCAGTCAGCAGGGGGCAGACGCGTGGCCGCCAAAGAAACCACAGCGCGCATCAAGATCAACAAGCTGCTGGAGTTTGCCGGCTGGCGCTTCTTCGCGGAGGACGGCAAGCCCGCCAACGTCTGCCTGGAGCCGCACTGCAAGCTGAAGAAAGCACGCCTCGAAGCTTTCGGCGACGACTTCGAGTGGACCAGCAGCGGCTTCATCGACTTCCTGCTGCTCGATGACAAGGGCTTCCCTTGCGTCGTGCTTGAAGCGAAGTCCGAGGAGAAGAACCCGCTCGTCGGCAAGGAGCAGGCGCGCAAGTACGCCAAATCCCAGAACTGCCGCTTCGTCTTGCTCTCCAACGGCAACCTCCACTACTTCTGGGACCTGGCTATGGCGCTCCAGAGCCAAACGAGAGCAGCGACCGAAGCGACGAAGGAGATCGAAGTCTCCCCCTGTCGCTTCGGTTGCATCCGTCGGGCTACCGCCTGAGATACTCCTTCATCGACCGCACGCCCTGCGCGTAGCTGCTACCGGACAGCATGTCGAGCTGATCGCACAATGACCCCGGCATTACGTCGGTGCAGTTCCAAAGCCGCCCGATGAGCCAGTCCAGGGTGCGCATGCGTCCGTTGTGCATGACCACCTCCTGGCGGAGCGCCGCGTCCCCGCTCGGCGTGTCCAAGTCGTACGCCCACTCCTCGAAGGCCTCGCGAAGGTGTCCTGGCGCGTGTCCGCCACGCCACGGGTCATACCGGTACCTGCCCGATCGGCTTGCGCCTACCGCTTGTTGTTCGCTCATCTCACCGCTCCTCCCTATGGCCCGCGTAATCCCGTGTGTCCCGGGGGCCTTGTTGCTGATAGGGAGGAAATGACCGGTCGTTAGCATGTCTAAACTCAAGATAATACGAAGATGCTAAGCGTTAGCAGTACCTCATCGCCAGGGGAGCATCCTCATAGTCTTGGCGGTCCGAACGCGGCGGCAGTGAGTGGCAACGAGAGCAAACCGGCTGCGACCGAAGCGACGAAGGCGACCAAGATCATGGAGTCCCTCAGACCAGTGGCCTCCGCACAGTCCTGCGCGGGCTGCGCCCGGCCTCTACTACAGACCTCGGGCGCGTCAGAGGCGCGGGGCGGCGCACTCCAAGCGTGAACTCACACAAAGCCACCTATACGCTAGTCAATAGCATCGAAGCCGCCGTGCTGATAGTAGAACAGCTCAACCTTCTCCTTGAATTGGCTTGCCGGCATCGAGCTGTACAGGTCTCGAACGATGGCTGCAGTGGCGTTGCACGCCCACTTGGCCGTGGCGGCTGTACTGACAAGGTAGGTCCAGCTCGCATGACCGTTGTTGTCGAGCTCGACGAGAACATTCTTAGCCCTCAGCCGGTCGATGACCGGGGGATGCCGAGACTCGATCACACCACCCTTCGTAAGAACACCCTCGAACCGTTCTGTCTTGAGGTGAACCAGGGCGTTCCGGAGGTCGATCAACGTTGCGAAATCCTGATAGGGGTTCGCGCCCTTGTCGTAGGTCCTTCGTGCAAGAGCCAGCTTGCCTACGAGGAACTTGAAGCCAGTGGGAGCACGGTTGGCCTCTGCCTCGGAGAGCAGAGAGATCAAGTCGTCGACCTCCGGGGGTTCCGGACCCAGATCCAGTCTGACGACTGAGTCGTGAGCAGCGATGTCAGCGAGCTCGTTGATGAACGCCTCGCCTGCAATGGCAGCAAAGACAACTGCGACCAGCGGGTCGTGAGAAGCATGCTGACGTGGATCGTCGGAGGCGGTCAGCGCCCGTCGATAGGCTTCCTTGGCTACGGCGAAGAGGCTCCCCGCGCTGATCCACATGCCAGTTGCCACAACGCCCCCGGATCGCCTGTGCCTGACTGTCATTTCGGCAGTCTGCACACGCCGACAAGCGCAACTGCCATTTTCGCCTGAGACCATAGCACCCAGCCGGGACGTGGGGCTGGTCATGGCGGCCATCGCCTTCGTCTGCATCGTCTTCACGGTCTTCGCCGTGCAACCCGGCTGCAACCCTCGCGACCCGCTGACGGTGCGAACTTCGGTCGCATCGGTCTCCAATGCCGCTGGTCAGCGCGCCTATGCAGAAGGGAGCGTCTGCGTTTCGTACTTACCCGGACTGTCAAAACCCTTGTTAGGTTCACTCGTCGGGAGGCGTGATGCGGCGCATGATCGGGATAGCCCTCCTCGCGCTGGCGCTGGGCGCACTGTCGGCCTGCAGCGGCGCGACCGCACCTTCGCCGAGCCCCACCTGGACGCCGGCCCCCAAGTTGACGGCAGACCCTCAGTCCTTCAACTGGGACTCACCGACGAAGGTGGCCGGCGAACTTCTGCCCGATGAGTGGGTCCCCAGCCCATCGTTCACGCTGCCCGCGGGTCCGGCGATGGTTGCCGGCTTCCTGGAGGGCTCGGCGGCGGCGCGCTTCACCGTGCGACTGGTTCCGGTGCCCAATCCGGCGTCGTTCGAGGGCTACCGCCTCGCCAGCGCCAACTGGTTCCTGCTCAAGGCCTCGAAGAACGAGGCCGCCGTCGACGGCTGGTTCCCCTACGCGCTCCCGGCCGGCAGGTACAGTCTGCTGCTGCGACAGACCGGTAACGGCGGTTCTCCCGTTTACTACGAGGAGCTCGACGTGGCGGGCGTGAAGTGAGGTCAAACGTGAGCCACGACGAACCTGTCGAGGCGTGCCAGCTCGTGTACGTCCACAACGGGCCCTTCGCCTTCTACCCCGCCGAGGCCGAGACGGCCTGATCTGCTCGCCGGCGCAGGCAACCGTCAGCGCAGGCCGACAGCCAGATCCGGCGCCTCCGCTCACGCGCTATACTGACGCCCCCAGAGGGCCGCTAGCTCAGTTGGGAGAGCGCCGCCTTTGCACGGCGGAGGTCAGGGGTTCGACTCCCCTGCGGTCCACCAGCCCGTTTCACGCTCAAGAGCAGGGGTTCTAGCGCGTCCTTGCGCCTGCTCGCAGCCCCCCAAAAGGGCCTCGTGCAAACGTTCGGCAAACGCCACTCAGCGACACGCGTTGAGACACGCGCTACTTGATTTCCCTCGTACACCTTCTCGCGCGCTGACGGCGTTTCCGCGCTGAGTTCCTGCACCGCTCCGAACAGTAGAACGCACTTGTAGGCGGCCGTAAGAAAGGGGACGCCACAGTGCTCGCAAAATCCGCACTTCGTTCCCGCCCGCCATGTCGCTGAGCATCATCGCTGCGTAGTAGCCGATCAAGGACGACGATGCCCACCTCACGCCTACGCCCTCCGACCCCTTCTGGAAACCGATCAGCGACGCCGCCGACGCCAGTCGTTCAACTCCCAGTACCCGCTCTCCGGCAAGGGTCGGGTAGGCCCCGCCCTCGCGCGCCTTCATCTCTTGGGGGTGAGTCACAGAGAGGAAGCTCCAGTACATGAGCAAGACGCAGCCAGAACTCCTCGACCGGCTCCCCGTACTCCCTCCAGAAGGCCTCCTCTGCAAAGCGACGTCTTCAACTCGCGGCCGCACCAGACGCGAGTCAGGAGGGAAGTAGCGCGCCCATTCAGCATTCGAAAGGCTGAATCAGGAGTTGCGTTTGATGGAACGGACGAACGACTACTCCCCCTTCTGGGGGCAGGACCTCCATCAGAGTGCGGTCGAACTGAGGGGAGGCCAGTTCGTCCTCAGCGCCCTCGCCCTCTGTCGCGCCGTCCTCGGGACAGACCTACGCCCCATCACCTGCCCGCTCGCACGTAGGTCTGTCCACCACCACTCGCCGTTTCCGTCCCTCGCGTTCTCGCCCGTGGGTCCGGCTGCCATCAGAAAGATGTGCGGGAGCAGACCGAGTAGTCCGTTCCGGCGGCACCAGGCAAGCACCAGCTTCTGCAGACGCCGTGGGAACGCCCAAGTGTACTCGTACTCGAGATCTTCCAGCCGAGCGCCTAGCTGGAGCAGTTCCTGATAAGGGCGCGGGCTGAGCCCGGGAGGCGTGTCCCCGACGGCGCCTCGCCTGCTCGTAGAGCAACCAGGGCTCGTATTCGAACGCCCGTGCATCGGGAGCGACCCTGATGAGCCCGTCATCAATCACGTACTGACTGAAACGCCACCACCGGCCCCCCCCACCAGATTCCGCGCGAGCAAGACCAACGTCTGAACGAAGTAGAGCGGCAGCAAC
>CAVZSF010000004.1:0-408282 GCA_963777895.1 uncultured Thermoleophilia bacterium | reverse complement strand
CGAAGGCGATCGCGTTGGCGGCCTGGTCGGGCTGGTCGGCGTTGGTGCGGACGAGCAGCGTCCGGTGCTCGTCCGCCCACTCCATGATCTCCTTGTAGTAGCGATAGGAGTGAGTCTCGTCGGCCGTCTCCGCGCCCTCGAGCAGTACCTGCAGCACCTCGGGTGGACGCGTCTCCAGCCGGCCGAGGATCGCTTCGCCGGTGAAGCCGTCGATCGAGATCCAGTCGCCCTCCTTGACGGTCTGGCCGCCGGCGCTGAACTGGCGCGCCCGCAGATCGACGTTCAGCTCGCCGGCGCCGACGATGCAGACCTTGCCCATCTGCCGCGCCACGAGGGCGGCGTGCGAGGTCATCCCGCCCTGCTGGGTCAGGACGCCCTGCGCGACCGTCATGCCGCGGATGTCCTCCGGGCTCGTGAAGTCGCGGACGAGCAGGACCTGCTCGCCACGCTCGTGCCAGGCGACGGCGTCGAGCGCGTTGAAGACGACGCGGCCGGCGGCGGCGCCGGGGCCCGGGCAGGCCCTTCGTCAGGACCTTGCCTTCCTTGACTGCCCGCTCCTTGTCCTGCGCCGAGAACACCGGCCGCAGCAGCTGGTTGAGCTGCTCGGGCTCGATGCGCATGAGCGCCTCGCCGGGAGTGATCAGCCCCTCGTCGACCATGTCGACGGCGATGCGGACGCCGCCGGACGCGGTGCGCTTGCCGTTGCGCGTCTGCAGCACGAAGAGCGACCGTCCTCGATGGTGAACTCGAAGTCCTGCATGTCGCGCAGTTCCGCTCGAGCGTGCGCTGTACGTGCATGAGCTCGGCGTAGGCCTGCGGCGCCAGACGTTGCGTGACGCTCGACCACGGGCCGCGGCGTGCGCACGCCGGCGACGACGTCCTCGCCCTGGGCGTTGGCGAGGAACTCGACGTAGAACTCGTCGCGCCGCTGGCGGGATTGCGCGTGAAGCCGACGCCGGTGCCCGAGTGTCGCCCGGGTTGCCGAACACCATGGTCTGCACGTTGACGGCGGTGCCCCAGGTGTCGGGGATGTCGTACAGGCGCCGGTAGGCGATGGCGCGGTCGTTGTTCCAGCTGCCCGAAGACGGCCTGTGATGGCGCCCCAGAGCTGCTCGCGCGGGTCCTCGGGGAAGGTCTGCCCGGTGCGCTCGAGCACCGCCTGCTTGAAGCGGCCGACGAGCTCCTTCAGGTCGGCCGCCGTCAGGTCGGTGTCGTACCTCACGCCCTTCTCGTCCTTGATCCCCTCCAGCAGCTCCTCGAAGGGATCGGCCTCGTCCTCGGTCTGCGGCTTGCAGCCGAGCACGACGTCGCCGTACATCGCCACGAAACGCCGGTAGCAGTCGTAGGCGAAACGCTCGTTCTGCGTGGCCTTGATCACGCCTTGGACGGTCGTGTCGTTGAGGCCCAGGTTGAGGATGGTGTCCATCATGCCGGGCATGGAGGCGCGCGCGCCCGAGCGTACCGAGAAGCAGCAGCGGGTCCGACGGGTCGCCGAAGCCCTTGCCCGTGTCCTGCTCGAGCTGGGTGAGCGCGTCCTCGACCTGATCGAGGAGACCTTCGGGGTACGTGCTCGACGACGAGTAGATGTTGCAGACCTCGGTGGTGATGGTGAAGCCGGGAGGCACGGGGAGACCGATGCCGGTCATCTCCGCGAGGTTGGCCCCCTTGCCGCCGAGCAGGGCCTTCATGTCCTTGTTGCCCTCCCGGAAGAGGTAGACGTGCTTGTCTGCCATCAGATCCTCCTGGGTCTGCAGCGCGCTTCGCGCGGCGCCGCCGCAACGGCGGCGCCGGCGAAGTGGTGGCTGGCCTGATGCCTTGTCATACCCGTCAGTGCGGGAGCGGCTACGTCTGGTCGTCCGGGAGTGGCAGGCGGCTGAACTCACCGATCCGCCCGAGGAGCGCGACGACTGCCGCGAGCTGGGCGAGGCGGTTCGCGCGGACGCGCGCTTCCTTGTCCATGACGAGGACGTCCTCGAAGTAGCGGTCCACGGCGGGACGCAGCCGGGCCGCGGCGACGAGGGCGCTCTCGAGCTCGAGGTTCTTGAGGGCGTCCTCGACGGGCGGCCGAACATCGTCGAGGGCGGCCGCCATGACACGCTCGGCCTCATCGGTGAAGAGCGCCGGGTCGACGGCGCCCGCCGCGGCGCCGGCCTTGCTGGCCAGCGAGAAGCAGCGGTTGTAGGCGACCACGGCGTCCTCGAAGAACCGGCGGCCGGCGAGGGCGGCGAAGGTACGGGCGCGCGCCGCCCATGCCGGCACGTCGCCGGCGGGGGCGGCGAGGGCCGCCTCGACGGACGGGAACGCCACGCCTTCGTCGAGCAGCAGCGCCTGCAGGCGCTCGAGCACGAAGGCCTGCATCTCGTCGATCAGGGCAGACCGCGCCGCCGGATCGCCGAGCCGCGCCCTGACGGCATCGTCCAGGGAGGTCTGGATCTCGTACTGGTCGAGGGCCCACTCGAAGAGGGCGCGGAGCGGCAGGCGCAGCGAGAACTGCAGGCTGATGCGCACGATGCCGATGGCGGCGCGGCGCAGACCGTAGGGATCGCGGGAGCCGCTCGGCTTCTGGCCGGCCGCCCACGCGCCGGCGATGTTGTCGGTCTTCTCGGCGACGGCGAGCAGAGCGCCGGCGAGCGTGCCCGGCAGCGCGGCCGTCGCCGACAGGGGCAGGTAGTGCTCGGCGACGGCGTGGGCGACGCCGTCGCTCTCGCCGGCGGCGCGTGCGAAGATGCCGCCCATCGTGCCCTGCAGGCTGGGGAACTCGATGACCGTCTGGCTCACGAGGTCGGCCTTGGCGAGCGCGGCCGCGCGACGCAGGTCCTCGCAGAGCCGCGCGTCGAGCGTGGCGCAGTCCGCCAGGCCGGCCACCAGACCGCCGAGTCGCTGCGCCTTGTCGGCGAGCGAGCCGAGCTTCTCGTGGAAGACGACCGCGCCGAGCCGGCCGGCCATCGCCGGCAGGCCCTCGGCGAGGTCGCGGTCGTAGGCGAACTCGGCGTCGTCGAGGCGTCCTTCGAGGACGCGCTCGTTGCCGTGCGTCACCAGCTCGGCGGCGGCGGGGTCGCCGTTCGACACGTAGAGGAAGGCGGGCAGCAAGCCACCGCCGGCGCGCACCGGGAAGTAGCGCTGGTGGCTCTGCATCGCGGTGATGAGCACCTCATCGGGCAGGCGCAGGTGCCGCTTGTCGAAGCCGCCACGCGCGACGCTCGGCCACTCGGCCAGATAGATCGCCTCGGCGAGCACCTCGCCGGGGTCCGACCACGCGCCCTGCAACTCGGCGGCGCGTTCGTCCAGGCCCGTCTTGATGCGCCGCAGGCGCTCCGCCTGGTCGGCCACCACCATCTGCTCCTCGAGATGCCGCTCGTAGTGGTCGGCCGTGTCGAGGATCAGGGGCGAGCCGAGCACCCTGTGCCCCTGGGTCACGTCGCCGGCGCGCAGCCCGTAGAAGTCGGCCGCGATGGTCTCCTCGCCGTGCTTGCAGACGATCCAGCGGATCGGGCGGGAGAAGCGCAGGAAGTCGTCGGCGCCGGCGGGGCGCCGGCCCCAGCGCATGCCGCGCGGCACCTGCAGGCCCGTGACGAGCCGGCCGATCAACGCCGGCAGCACCGCGGCGGCCGGCCGGCGCTCCGCCTCGACCTCGGCGACCACGAACTCGGTGCCGTCGATGACCTGACGGCGGAGGGCCTCCGGCGGGACGCCCTTGCCGCGCGCGAACCCGGCGCCGGCCTTTGTGGGCACGCCGTCGGCGTCGTAGGCGACGTCGGCGCGCGGGCCGCGGAACTGCTTCACCTCGGCCCGCTGCTTGCCGGCACGCCCTTGACGAGCACGGCGATGCGGCGCGGCGCGGCGAGGACACGAAGCTGCTCGTCCAGCGGCTGCTCGGGGAGCAGCCGCTCGGCCCCGAGCAGCTCCGCCACGAGCCCGGCCCCGCCGCGCCCCTCGAGCTGCGCCAGCGCCGACTCGCAGAACCGGTACGGCAGCTCCTCGCAGCCGATCTCGATGAGGAGGGTGGCCTCGTTCACGACGCCGCACCCTCGACGTGCGTGTCTGCCTCCTGCTGCTCGAGGTAGATTCGCGCCACCTTGCGCGCGAGGTCGCGGACCCGGCCGATGTGCGCCGTCCTGTCGGTCACGCTGATCACGCCGCGCGCGTCCAGCAGATTGAAGCGCATGGCTGCACTTCAGGACGTAGTCGTAGGCCGGGACCGGCAAGCCTGCCTCGAGGCAGCGCGCGGCCTCGGCCTCGTACTCCCGAAAGTGCCGGTAGAGCATCTCCGTGTCGGCCGTCTCGAAGTTGTAGCGACTGTACTGGCGCTCGTTGTCGCGATAGACGTCGCCGTAGGTCACGGTGACGAGGCCGTCGTCCTCTTCCCACTGCGACCACACAACGTCGTACATGCTGTCGACACCCTGCAGGTACATGGCGATGCGCTCGAGGCCGTAGGTGATCTCGATGGTGACGGGGTCGAGATCGAAGCCGCCGAGCTGCTGGAAGTAGGTGAACTGCGTGATCTCCATGCCGTCGGCCCAGACCTCCCAGCCCTGACCCCAGGCGCCGAGCGTGGGTCCTTCCCAGTTGTCCTCGACGAAGCGGACGTCGTGCCGCGCGAGATCGACACCGAGAGCGACGAGCGACTGCAGGTAGATGTCCTGGATGTCGGGCGGCGAGGGCTTGATGACGACCTGATACTGGAAGTAATGACCGCCGCGGTACGGGTTCTCGCCGTAGCGGCCGTCGGCGGGCCGCATGGAGGGTTCCACATACGCGGCCCGCCACGGCCGCCCGTCCAGGCAGCGCAGGAAGGTCGCGGGGTTGAAGGTGCCCGCGCCGACTTCGGTGTGGTAGGGCTGCATGACGACGCAGCCCTGCGCTTCCCAATATGCCTGCAGCCGGCCGATGATCTCCTGGAAGGTCGGATGGACCCTGCCGTCGGCCCGGCCCGGTGAACTCGCGCCCATGGTCCTCCAGTCGGGGCGGCGATTCTATCAGGCGGACTCAGAGACGCGCGAAGCGCAGCGCGCGCAGATGCGCGCCGGTGTGGTAGCCGACGAGCAGCTGGACGGCGCGCAGGGCCTCGGTCACGGCGGGCGAAGGGGCGGTGGCGCGGAGCGCGGCGAGCGGCTGCGCGACCGCGCCGCGCAGCGCCGCCACCGCCTCCCCGCCGATCGGGATGGCGTCGCCGAGGCAGCCCGCACACACGAGGCCGCCGCGCTCGGCCGAGAAGCCGGGCAGCAGGCCGGTCGAGCCGCACGAGGCGCAGGCGTCGAGCACCGGCAGGTACCCGGCCTCGTAGACGAGCTTCATGAGGGCGCCCAGCACGAGCGGCGCCTCCTGGGCGCGGCCGGCGAAGCCGGCTTCGATCTCGCGGAGGGCGTTGTGGAGCAGCGCGAACACGCGCTGCTCGGGCTCGCCCTCCGCGAACAGCAGCTTCGCCGTCTCGCACGTCACCGCCGCCGCCGTGAGCGCCTCGCGGTCGTCGTGCACGTGACGCAGCACGCCCACGAGCTGCGCCGAGGTGACCGTGGCCCGTGACGACCCGCGATACAGCACCAGGTCGCAGACGTTGAAGGGCTCGAGGCGGCCGCCCCAGCGCGAGGTCGTGCGGCGCACGCCCTTGACGACCGCGTCCATGCGGCCGAGGTCGCGGGTGAACAGCGTGAGCCAGCGGTCGGCCTCGCCGAGCGGACGCGACGACAGGACCACGGCCCGCGTCGTGACGTAGCGCGTGGCCATCAGGCCCGCTTCAGCCGCGCCCACACGACGCGCGGCGACCCGCCCAGGTCCTGACGCACGTCGATGTCCTCGTACGCGTCCGCGGCGACGAACTCACTCAGCACCTCGACGACCTGGGTGCCGCCGATCTCGACGGCCAGCACGCCGCCGGCGGCGAGCCGGCGCGGCGCCTGCGGCACGATGCGCCGATAGAACTCGAGCCCGCCCTCGTCGGCGCGCAGCGCGACGTGGGGCTCGTAGCCGCGGACCTCGACGCGCAGGCGCCGCAGCGCCTCCGCCGGCACGTACGGCGGATTCGACACGATCAGATCGAAGCGCAGCCCCGGGGGCAGGTCGTCGAAGACGTCGCTGACCAGCAGCTCGACGCGCTCGGTCAGCCCGAGCCGGCGCACGTTGCGCCACGCAACGTCGAGCGGGGCGGGATGGACGTCGGTGGCCACGACGCAGGCCGTCGGATGCTCGGTCGCGATGGCGCAGGCGATGTTGCCCGAGCCCGTGCCGATGTCGAGCACGAGGGGCTCGGGCACGTCCATCGCCGCCAGGGCTTCGAGGCAGACCTCGACGAGGGTCTCGGTCTCGGGGCGCGGGATCAGCGTGTTGTCGTTGAGCTCGAGCTCGATCGTGCGGAAGGCGCGGCGACCGAGGATGTACGCGACCGGCTCCTGCCGCTCGCGTCGCACGACGGCCGCCTCGAAACGCCGGACCTCAGATGCGTCGAGGACGCGCTCCGGCGCGGCGAAGAGGTCTTCGCGCCGCGCCCCCAGCGCGTCCGCCAGCAGCAGCTCGGCGTCGAGCCGCGGCGACTGCGAGCGGGCCTTCTCGAACCGCTCGCTCGCCTGGTGCAGCGCCGTGCCGACGGTCGGCGCCGTGCGGACCACCGTCACTCCTCCCCGGCCGCGGCGAGCTGCTTGCGGCGGTCCTCGGCGGCGAGCGCATCCTCGAACTCGGTGAGGTCGCCCTCCATCACCTCGGCGATGCGATGGACGGTCATGCCGATGCGATGGTCGCTCACGCGGTTCTGCGGGAAGTTGTAGGTGCGGATCTTCTGGGAGCGGTCACCGCTGCCGACCATGCTGCGGCGCGCCTCGCCGCGCACCTCGTCCTGGCGCGCCTGCTCGAGCTCGTAGAGGCGCGCCCGCAGGATGCGCAGGGCGCGCTCCTTGTTCTGCAACTGGCTCTTCTCGTCCTGACAGCTCACCGTCACCCCAGTCGGCAAGTGCGTGATGCGCACGGCCGAGTCGGTGGTGTTCACCGACTGCCCGCCCGGCCCCCGCGCCCGGAAGATGTCGATGCGCAGGTCGTTGGGATGGATGTCGATCTCGATGTCCTCGGCCTCCGGCAGGACGGCCACGGTCGCCGTCGAGGTGTGGATGCGACCGGTCGACTCGGTGACGGGCACGCGCTGCACGCGGTGCACGCCGCTCTCGTACTTCAGTGCCGAGAAGGCGCCCTGCCCGCGGACCTCGAGGAGGACCTCCTTGTAGCCGCCGTTGTCGTTCTCGCTGGCGCTCAGGATCTCGACCTCGAAGCCCTTGGCCTCCGCGTACCGCGTGAACATGCGCGCCAGGTCGCCGGCGAACAGCGAGGCCTCGTCGCCGCCGGTGCCGGCGCGGATCTCGATGATCACGTCCTTGGCGTCGTTGGGGTCCCGGGTGAGCATGCGGCCGCGGATCTCCTCGCCGAGCTCGTCGAGCAGCCTGCGGCCCTCGCCGAGCTCCTGCTGGGCGAGCTCGCGGAGCTCCTCGTCGCCGTCGCCATCGCCGTCCCCGGCCAGGATCTCCTCGGCTCCGGCGACGTGCCGCTCCGCCTCGCGGTAGCGCGTCACCAACTCGTGGGCCTCGGCGAGCTCGGCGTGGCGGCGCGCCGCCGCGGCGTAGCGCGGCCGGTCGCCGAGCACGTCGGGGTCGGCGAGCTGCCGGTTGAGCTCGTCGTAGCTGCGTTCGATCTCGTCGATGAGGCCGTCGATACCTGACATGCGTGCGTGCCGCTTCCTCGATGAGGGCGCCCCTCGGGGCCTTCAGCGATTATAGCCGGGCAGGGCAGGCGCCCCGGCGAGTCGTCAGAACGGCAGGAAGCTGGCCATGTCGTCGGGCAGGTCCGGACGCTTGTTCAGCACGGCGGTATGCCACCGGTCGCGCGTGACGCCGTCGTACGCGATGAGCAGCCAGCGCTCGGGCGCGGTCGATGGGGGCGGTCCGCCGTGCGGCCCGCTGTCGTAGCGGCCGCGCATCGCGACGAGATACATGGTCCGGCCCGGATCGGTCACCGTCTTGTTCGAGGCTCGCGGTCGCGGCTTCGACTCCCACCACGCCGAAGCCTCAGGGCTGGGCGTGGGCGACGGCTCCTCGGAGGACTTCGTATCCGTCGAGCCGCTCGCCTCGCCCGCCTCTGCCGCGACCATCAGCCGGGCGGCCTCGTCCCAGGTCATCTCGACCCACACGCCCTCGACCGGGTCGGGATCACCGTGCCAGGACGAGATCCGGGCCGCGCCGCGTTCCACCCAGCCCGGCGCCGGCTCGGCGAGGACCAGCGGGGGGAGCACCACGACGAGCAGGACCACGAGCCCGGTCAACACGAGGACGAACCACGGCAGCGGGCCCCAGCGGGGGGCCGGTGCTCTCACGCCGTGACCGCCGCTTCCGAGGTCACGAGCGCGGCTCTCACGCCATGACCTCGACGCCCTCGACGGGCGGCCCGTCCTGGGGCTCGAGCTCGATGACGCGCTGAAGGGCGCTCACCGCCACCTCGATCTGGGCACGGTCGGGCTGCTTCGTCGTCATCCACTGCAACGCCAGCCCGGGGGCCATGATCACGCGCACGAAACGGCTCGTCTCGTGCCGCCCCGCCCATTTGATGATCTCGTAGCTGATGCCGGCGATGAGCGGGATCAGGATGACGCGCGAGAGGACCAGCCAGTACCACGCCGGCCATCTCACCACGGCGAAGACGACGATCGAGACCACCATCACCACCAGCAGGAACGAGGTGCCGCAGCGCAGATGCAGCGTCTTGTACTTCGCGACGTTGTCGGTCGTGAGCTCGTCGCCATGCTCGAGGGCATGGATGCTCATGTGCTCGGCGCCGTGATACTCGAAGACGCGGCGCAGGTCGCGGAACTGGGTCACGATGGCCAGGTAACCGAGGAAGATGCCGACCCGGATGAACCCTTCCACGAGCCAGAACCAGAAGCCGGTGCCGAGCCACTCCTTGAGCAGGCCGGTGAGGAAGAGCGGCGCGAGGAAGAACAGGCCGATGGCGAACCCGAAGGCGACGACCAGCGTGATCGCGATCTCCTTCTTGCCGAGCTCCTCCTCCTCTTCGCCCAGCGACTCGTTGGCAGAAAGCGTGAGCGCGCGGATACCGATCACGAGCGATTCGACCAGAGCGACGACCCCGCGGATGATCGGGAAGCGCAGAACGGGGTGCCGCCTCATCCAGCTCACGAGCGGCCAGTCGTGCAGCCCGATCGTGAGGTCGGGGCGGCGGACGGCGAGCGACCAGTGGTCGACGCCGCGCATCATGACGCCTTCGATGACGGCCTGCCCGCCGATCTGGGCGCGGCGCGCCAGCACGGCGGGCAGCACGAGAAGGTGAACGAGCAGACGAAGCGCCATCGCGGAAAGCGGCGGTCGGCGCCGGCGCCCCGCGGGGTGCGAAGACTCGGGCAGGGGTCGGAGCGGCCGCCTCACGGCGCGGTGCGTCGCCGGCGTGTCAGGCGCTGGGCGCCTTGACGCCGTCGACGTCCTCTGGCTTGTACGGGCGTCCGCACGTCATCTTCCCTTCGGGGCAGGTCCCGTAGAGACATCCGGGACCAGTCTTCTCGAAAAGGTTGGGCGCCACCTGCTTGACCATGTCGCGCATGGTCCAGGCGAGGTCGCGGATCTCCCACTGCGCGCGGTTGCAGCAGCGCACCTGGAAGAAGTGGCGCAGCTCGCGCGCGTTCATCGTGACGACGATCTTGGTCTCGGCGGCGTTGGGCAGGACGAAGCGCGCGTCCTCCTGCACGCTCTCCTTGCCGCGGCCTTCGGCCAGGCCGATCTCGACGAGCCTGTCGTAGGCCGCGCGCGCCTGCTCCATCGCTTCGAGGAAGACGGCCTTGGCCTCGGCGTTCTCCGCCACGCTCGGCGGCATCACGAAGCTGTCGCCCGACCCGAAGTTCACGTAGCGCTGCGACTGCTGGTTGTAGCTCGCCACGCGGTGGCGGACCAACTGATGCGTGCACGCCCTCGAGACGCCGTCGATGGCAAAACTGAAGCTGGCGTGCTCGAGGGCGCTGTGGTGGCCGGAGCGCACGAGGATGCGGACGAGCTTGCCGACCTCTTCGTCGGACATGTCCTGCTTGAGGTCGGCCGCCGACACCGGCGCGTAGCAGAGGCGGCCGGCGATGGCCACCGCGCGGTCGGGGTCGGGGGTGTGCTGCAGCAGCGAGACCTGGAGCCTGGCGCTCATCGCGAAGCGCCCGTCAGACCTTGCCCGCTTCTGCCTTCTTGTCGTAGCGGCGCTTGAAGCGCTCGACGCGTCCGCCCGAGTCCACGAGCTTCTGCTTGCCGGTGTAGAACGGGTGGCACTGCGAACAGAGTTCGACGTGCAGCTCCGGCTTGGTGCTGCGCGTGGTGAACGTGTTGCCGCACGAGCAGTGCACCGTGGCTTCGACGTACTGCGGATGGATGTCCTTCTTCATGCCGATGGTCCCTTCGGTCATGCGATGACGAGCACGGCCCTTGCGGGCCGAAGCGGTATGGTAGCACGAACTCCTACCGCGAGTTCTTGGCGAGCGCCGAGAGGAACTCGGCGTTGCTCTCGGTCTCGCGGACCTTCTTGATGAGCAGCTCGATGGCGGCCTGCGGCTCGACGCTGTGGAGCACGCCGCGGAGCTTCCAGACCATGGCGGCCTCGGCGGCCTCCATGAGCAGCTCCTCCTTGCGGGTGCCCGTCATCTCGATGTCGATGGCCGGGAAGATGCGCTTGTCGGCCAGCTTGCGGTCGAGGCGGATCTCCATGTTGCCGGTGCCCTTGAACTCCTCGAAGATGACCTCGTCCATGCGCGACCCGGTGTCGACCAGCGCCGTCGCGATGATGGTCAGCGAGCCGCCCTCCTCGATGTTGCGCGCCGCCCCGAAGAACTTCTTGGGCGGGTAGAGCGCGGTCGAGTCGACGCCGCCCGACAGGATGCGGCCGCTGGCCGGCGTGTTGAGGTTGTAGGCGCGGGCCATGCGGGTGATCGAGTCGAGCAGGACGACGACGTCCTTGCCGATCTCGACGAGGCGCTTGACGCGGTCGAGCACCAGCTCGGTGACCTGGACGTGGTTCTCGGAGGGCTGGTCGAAGGTCGAGGCGACCACCTCGCCCTTGACCGAGCGCTGCATGTCGGTGACTTCCTCGGGGCGCTCGTCGACGAGCAGCACGATGAGGTGACACTCGGGGTTGTTCTGCGGCGATCGAGTTGGCGAGCTTCTTGAGGATGGTCGTCTTGCCCGCCTTCGGCGGCGAGACGATCAGACCGCGCTGCCCCTTGCCGATCGGGCAGAGCAGGTCCATGATGCGCGCCGCCGTGTCGTGCTCGACGGTCTCGAGGCGCAGGCGCTGCTCGGGATAGAGCGGCGTGAGCTGCTCGAAGATCGGGCGCTTGCGCGCCTCCTCCGGGTCCATGCCGTTGACCGTGTCGATCTTGAGCAGGGCCGGGTACTTCTCGTTGTCCTTGGGCTGGCGGACCTGGCCGACGATCTCGTCGCCGCGACGGAGGCTGAAGCGGCGGATCTGGCTGAGCGAGACGTACACGTCGCCGTTGCCCTGGGTGTAGCCGTTCGTGCGCAGGAAGCCGAAGCCGTCGGGAAGCACGTCGAGGAGGCCGCGACACTCGATCGGCGGGCCCTCGTAGCGGTCCTCGCGCGGCTGCTGCTGGCGGTCCTTGCCGCGATCGCGGCGGCCGCGGTTCTTGTCGCGGCGGCCGCCGTCCTGCCGGCCCTGGTCGGGCCTGCGCTCGGGACGGGGCGGCGCCTCGGTCTGCACGGCGGCAGGAGCCGGGGCGGTCTCGGTGGCGGCGGAGCCGGCGCCTTGAGCGTCGGCCGGCGGGGCCGCGCCTGAGCCGTCGCCGGAGGGCGCCGGCGACGCCGGCTCGGCTTTCGGCTCGGCCGGCGCGTTCTCGGCGCCGCCCGCTTCGGGCTTCGCCTCTGCCGGCTTGGGCGCCGGTGCGGCGGGCTGCTCGGCCTTCGGCGCGGCGGGCTGCTCGGCCGCGACGACGTCGCCGGCCGCTGCGGCCTTGCCTGCCTTCGGCCGTTCGGCCTTCGGCGCTTCGGTCTTCGGCGTTTCGGCTTGCGGCGCGGGCGTCTCGGCCTGCGGCGCGGGCGCGTCGGCCTGCGGCGCGGGCGCCTCGGCCTGGGCGGCCTCGGCCGGCTTCTCGGTGGTCACGGTCGCCTGATCTGTCTGTTCGTCAGCGTTCATGATTCTCAAGGACCACAGGCCTCCACTGTGGATGGGAGCGGCCGGCCGGACCGGCCACCTTACTGGACCTGCTCAATCGACATCGGCCGGGTCTAGCCGTTCCGGTCGAAGGCCCCACACGAAGCCGCGTGAGCAGAAGTGGATCGACGGAAGCACTGCGTCGCACGAAGCGACTGTACTTGGGTGACGGAGGTGCGGACGACCTCCGCGACCGAAGTATTACACACCAGCCGTCAAATTCCCACTACCGCGCTACAGAAACCCCGCCCGCCGGTGTTCGAGGTGGGGGATGGCACCTGTATCGGTGCCTGGCGGCGGGACTTGAGCGGACGGGCGAAGCTCAGCCGGCCTCGACCTTCATATGACGACCGATCTCGTGGAGGGTCATGGCCATCACCTGCTTGACCGTCTCGTCGATGCTCACGTTGTCGACCACCGGCACGTCGTTGGCCACCGCCTGCGCCAGGATGTACTTCTGGATGCGGCGGATCTTGGCGAACGAGTCGAGGTACCGCCGCAGGGGCCGGATCCCGCCCGTCTCCCATTCGCGCACGGCGAAGTGCCGGCGGTGCCTGTCCGGGTCCGTCACCGCCACGACGAACTCCAGCACAAGCGCGTCTCTCCACTGGCTGCGATCGATGAAGCCGGGTACGACGTGCACGCCCTCCATGATCATCTTGTGACCTTCGACGGTCGCCCGCTCGAGCAGAGACGAGATGCCGACCGCCACCGACTTCGTCTGCTCGATGAAGCCCATCTTGCTGAGATCGGAGGCGGTGGCGACGGGCACGCGCACCGATTCTCCCGCCTCGAAGGAGGAGTAGTGGATGGCCGGCATGAGCTCTTGCGAGAAGAAGGCGCGCATGACCTGGCGGACCATGTCGGTCGAGGCCACCCGGTTGATGCCGAGCCGGTGGGCCAGCTGCGTGGCGATCGTGCTCTTCCCCACGCCGGTCGCGCCGCCGACGAGGATGATCAGGGGCACCTCCATCTTGCGCAAGGAGCGCCACTGCAGGTAGCGCGCGATGAGGACGTCCCCCTCCTCGCAGCCCAGCACTTCGTGGGCGATCTCCCGGAGTCCGCCCAAGGTGATGGCGCGGTGCGGCGTCTTCCCCAGGTCCCGCTCGACGGCGGTGGCGATCGTGTAGGCGAACATCGGCGAGAGCCCCGTCGCCATCAGGGTCTGCGCCATCAGACCCTTCGAGTACGGGGTGTCGTCCTCGCCGTCGACGATCACGAGTTCGTCGTCGCTCATCTGCGTCCCCCGGGTCCGCGGCGGCCGTTCATGCGCGCACCGCCGCCGCGTAACGGTCGCGCGCGAGCCCGGCGAGCGCGAGGAGCTGCTCGTCGAGGACGGAGGCGGCGGCGGGCTCGACCCGGCCGGCGGCCAGCGCCGCCGGGTCGAGCGGCCGCGCCTCGTTGTCGCAGAAGACGATCGCGCGGCCGGCGGCCTCGGCGGCGTCGGCGACGACGTCGATCGCCGCCGCCTTGATCTCGGTGAGGAAGACGTCGGCCTCAGAGGCCGCGCGCCGCACGTCGGCGGCGAGCGCGCGGCGGTCGGCCAGGTGCGGCGACGCCAGGACGACCTCGGCGCCGTGCTCGGTCTCGAGCGCCGCGATCAGTGCCGGGAGCGCCACGGCAGGGGCCGTCGAGAAGTACGCGATGCGGCGGCCGCGGACCGGCTCCGCCGGCCGCGGCCGGAAGACCGTCGGGACGACCTCGAGGCCGGGGTTCACGGCGCGCGCCTCGTCGACGAGCGCGGCGACGGCGGCAGGCTCCGCGAACGGGGGCTCGCACATGGTGAGCACGAGCAAGTCGGAGAGCAGCAGCCGGTACGACCCGAGATAGCCGGTGACGTACCCGGCGGGCTGGGCGGCGCCGGCGACGCACAGCGTCGCCTGCGCCGCCACGGGCGGCATGACGGCGCCGCTCCCCTCGAAGATCGCCAGAGCGGCGCCCGACGCTTCGACGAGCGGCAGGGCGTCGGCCACGTTCGTGTCGAAGGCCTCGCCGGCGAGGCCGCCGCCGCAGCGGCGGCAGCCGATCGTCGGCACCCGCGCCAGCACGGCGTCCTCGTAGCAGTCCGAGGCGGCGTGGCCCCCTGCCCGCGACGTGCGCAGCAGGTCGGCGGCGTCGAGCTCGTCGCGCCCCGCGACGGGCTCCGGCTGCGGCGGTCCGCCGCGCCCCATGGCGACGACCACGACGCCGCCCTCGCCCAGGTAGCGGGCGTCGGCGAGGCGCGCCAGCTGGCCGGAGACGGCCGTCTTGCCGACGCGCTTGCCGGTGCCGATCACGTTGAGCGCCGCCGGCCGGGCCAGGGTGAGCCGTGGCGGCGGATCGAGCGAGAAGCCGGCGCCGCGGTAGGCCGCGTCCGCGGCCAGCGCGGCGCTCATCAACAAGAAGCGCTCGCGGTAGCCGAGCACGGGTTCGTCCGAGAGGTCCACCACGACCTGTACGCCGTTCCGGCGGACCAGCTCGCCCACCGCGGTGACGACGTCCGCCGGCCTGCCGGCCGGGTCGATCATGACCAGCGACGGCAGCCCGAGCTCGGCCGCCAGGGCGGCCATCCTGCCGTCGCCGCCCGCGGCATCCGGCCCCGCGTCGCCGCGCAGCTTCTCGCGACCGCCGGCGAACAGCCCCGCCACCACGTCGTAGTCCGCGGCGAGCCCTTCCAGCGTGGCGCGCACGACGGGTGGGTAGTGTTCGCCGTCCACGACGACGGCGGCGCGCCGGCGCGTCACGGCTATCGTTCCTCCTCGGCGACGAGCAGGCAGGTGTACTTCTCGAACGACGCCGTCGACGGCTCGAAGTCGATCAGGGTCTCCGAACCGTGGAAGGGGTACTTGCGCTCGACGTGCACGTGGTCGCCGTCCACCTTGATGACGTTGTAGCAGGGACGCGTCGTGCCGCGCAGGCGCAGGGAGCAGGCGGTGCCCGCGTTGACCACGAAGAGCCGCTCGAGACGCCAGGCGTACGGCACGTGCTTGTGGCCGGAGAGCACGAGATTCACGCCGGCCTGCTGGAGGACCTCCAGCACGTCGCCGGCGTCGTACACCATGTTGCGCTCCCTCCCCGTCCCGGGGATCGGCAGCAGATGGTGGTGCAGCATGAGGATCTTGAGGCGCGCCGGCGCGCTGAACTCGTCGAGCAGCCACTCGTACCTGGCCCTCCCGATCTGTCCCACGTCCAGGTCGGGCTCGCTCGAGTCGACCGCGACGATGTGCACGTCGCGGTGACGCATGGACCGCGAACGCGGCCCGATCAGCTCCTCGAAGTGCACGTAGCCGACGTTGCGCGCATCGTGGTTGCCCGGCACCACCACGAGCTCGGGGCACTCGATGCGCTCCAGGTACTCGCGCGCCAGCAGGTAGTCCTGGCGAAAGCCCATCTCGGTGAGGTCGCCAGTGCACAGCACGAGATCGGGCGCGAGCTCGTTGATCTCGATGACGGTACGGTCCATCAGACTCGGCACGAAGTACGGCGAGCCGGCATGAAGGTCCGAGATGTGCGCGATGGTGACGGGGCCCCCCGAAAGGTCGTCCCCGTGAGCGTGATCAGCCACTGGCCCCCTCGCTGACGCCGGTCGGCCAATAGTACCCTTCCGTGCCTGAATCGACCACGGAAAGGCGTAATCAGCCCAGGGCCTACTCTACGACGACGTGATCAGCCCAGGGCCTACTCCACGACGACGATGCGGCTGGGCCCCTGCTTGTCGCGCACCGAGAAGCTCGTCTGCGACCCTTCCCTGCGGAAGTGCAGGCTCATCGTGGTGCGCGCGATGGTCAGGTTGTTGAGCGAGAGCTCGCCGATCCAGCGCGGCAGCACCGGGTTGTGCACGTACACCACGTTCTCGTCGGCCTGGGCGTAGATCCCCAGCATCGACTGGAGCATGTGGAAGAAGGCCCCGCTCACGGCCGCGTCCGGCGAACACGCCATGGGGAAGGCGACCGCCCGGGGGCTCGCCTGGCGGCTGAAGCCGCAGAAGATCTCCGGCAGGCGCTGGTAGTCGAAGGCGAGCGCGGCCTCGAAGAGCCCGTAGGCGAGCTTGTTCGACTCCTGCGTGTAGCCGTGCTTCTTGATGCCGTTCGCGATGATCGCCGTGTCGAACGGCCAGACCCCGCCGTTGTAGAAGCTCACGGGGTTGTAGCCGGGGCTCACCTTGCTCACCGTGCGGATGCCCCACCCGTTGAAGAAGTCGGGCGCCATGAGGCGCTCGACGACGGGGCGGACGTGTTCGTCCGCGATGATGCGCGACCACAGGCAGTGGCCGATGGTCGAGCAGACGGTCTTGACCTGCCGTTTCTCGCCGTCGAGCGCCAGGGCGAAGAAGCCCTCGTCCTCCATCCAGAAGCGCTCGTTGAACTGGCGCTTGAGCTCGCGCGCCCTGTGGGAGAGCCGTTCGGCGCGCTCGACGTCGCCGAGCTGGCCGTAGACGGCCGCGAGGCGCCGGAGCGCGTAGTACACGTAGCCCTGCACCTCGGCGAGTGCGATGGGGCCGGTCGCTCGCGAGCCGTCCGTGTGGACGACGGCGTTGCCGGCGTCGCGCCAGCCCTGGTTGAGGAGCCCGGCCCGCGAGCGGCGCTCGTACTCGATGAAGCCGTCGCCGTCCATGTCGCCATAGTCGTCCAGCCAGCGCAGGGCGGCGTCGATGCCGTCGCGCAGCACCTCGAAGCCATCCAGGTCGCCGGTCCACATCGTCAGCTCGCACACCGTCAGAAGCCAGAGCGGCGTCGTGTCGACCGCCCCGAAGTACGGCGTGTGCGGGATGCTGCGCAGCCTGGCGAGCTCGCCGCTGCGCAGCTCGTGGAGTATCTTGCCGGGCTGCTCCTCGCGGTACGAGCTGTCGGTCCGTCCCTGCCGCCTGGCCAGCCATCTCACGCTGGCACGCGCGTAACGCAGGTCGAGGAGCAGCGTCTCGAGGCTGGCCAGCAGCATGTCGCGCCCGAAGGGCGCCGAGAACCAGGGCAGCCCCGCGTAGAGGATGCGGCCGTCGGGGGTCGGCGCGCTCAGCATGCGCAGGTCGTGCTGGGCGCGCCGCAGGACGCCGTTCAGCTGCTCGTTGTCGGTGTAGATGTCGGTCTCGTCGTTCTCCCAGCGCTCCCAGTCGCGCCGCACCGCGCCCACCTTCTGGTTGAGATCCCCCTTCAGGAAGGGCGGCGGGTCGGGATCGACGGCGATGTCGTGCCGCAGAAGGACGCGTTCGCCGGGCGCGAGCCGCAGGCGATAGCGCGCCCGGCCCTCGCGAATGCTGGCCGGCGGCTCGCTGAAGGTCACGACGGTCGACCGCACGACGTCGTCGAGGCCCTCGTAACGGAAGGTGATGCCGGACCCGTCGCTGCGCGGCGCCAGGCGCCGGCCCCGGCGCCGGCGCTTGGCGCCGCGCACCTCGAACAGGTCGGCGAAGTCCGCGTCGAGCAGGATATCGAGCGTCAGGTCGACCTCGACGTCGTGATGGTTGCACACGCGCAGCACCTGGTAGAGCTTGTCGGCGATCAGGCGGGTGATGCGCACGTGCACGGTGGCCTGCGGCACGAGCTTGCCGTCGCCCGCGCGCAGCTCGAGGTTCGTCAGCTCGACCGTCTCGGCGTGCCCGCGCTCGGCGGAGGACGTGAGGACGACGGGCGGCCGTCCCCCGAGAGCCACCTCGAGGCGGCTCAGATACCGCGTGTCCCTGTAGTACAGCCCAAGGACGGAGTTCTCGGCGCCCGGGATCATCCCGAGGGAGTTGGTGTAGAGGAAGAGATCGCCCTCCTTGGCGACGAGCCGCGCCGCGCGGCTGCCGCTCATCACATACCGCTCCGCGGTGGTGGTGACGGGCGCCTCGCGCTCGATCTTGTCGGGTGTCTGGCTCATATCTCTTCTCGGGAGGGCGCGGCGGACCCCTCTTTACCCCGTCGCATCGATGAACAGGCGCATGAGGGAGGGTCCATCGTCGAGGAACAGGCCGGTCGCGGCGGCGGCGCCTTCGCCGAACGAAGGCGCCGAGGGGCCGCCCGCGACGCGGCCGGCGTCGGGCGCGAAGGCAAAGGGCACCGCGCCCGAGGCGTGCGTGCGGGTGCGCGCCGGCGTGTAGTGGTCGGGAAGCACCAGCACCGCCGGCCCGGCAGCAGACGCCAGCAGGGGCGCGAGCACCTCCAGGTCGATGCGCTCGATGGCCCTCACCTTCGCGGCGACGTCGCCCATGTGGCTGGCCTCATCGGGCGCCTCGACGTGCACCCACACGAGCTCGTGGTCGTCGAGGGCCGCCACGGCGGCGCGCGCCTTGGCGCCGTAGTCGGTGTCGAGGTCGCCGGTCGCGCCGGGCACGTCGATCACGTCGAGCCCAGCCAAGCGGCCGATGCCGCGCACCAGGTCGACCGCGCCGATGACGGCGGCGCTCAGCCCGTAGAGATCGGCGAAGCGCGGCAGCCGCGGCGCCCTCCCCTCGCCCCAGAACCAGGCGTTGGTCGCAGGGCGCACGCCGGCGAGGACCTCGTCGGCCCGGCGCTGCAGCTCGGCGAGTCGCCGGGCGGACGGCGACTCCGCCTCGCCGGCCTCCTCGCCGGGCAGGTGGCCGGCGACCGGCTGGTCGAGGATGTCGTGCGGCGGCGTGCAGGCGACGAGCTCGCCCCCGCGCCACACCAGCAGCCCGCGATACGTCACGCCGGCGTGGAACTCGAAGCCGTCGCCGTCGAGCGCTCCGCTCAGGGCCGCGAAGCAGCGGTGCGCATCGTCGTTGCTGATGTGGCCGGCGGTGTTGTCCTTCATCAGGCCGCCGGCCACAGTCACGAGGTTGCAGCGGTACGAGACGTCCTCCGGCCCGAGCTCGACGATGTTGACCGCCTCGAGCGGGCTGCGGCCCGAGTACACCGCGACGGGGTCGTACCCGAGCACCGAGAGGTTGCCGACGTCGCTGCCCGGCGGCATGCCCTCCGGCACGGTCCTGACCAGCCCGACGCTGCCGCGTCGCGCGAGCGCGTCCATCGCCGGCGTCGCCGCCGCCTCGAGCGGCGTCTTGCCTCCCAGCTCCTCGTAGGCCTCGTCGGCCATGCCGTCGGGCACGAGCACGACACGCTTCACGGCGGCGCCCCGGCCGTCAGGCACGGCGCTCCTCCCGCTCACGCCGGCGCCCTTCCGCGGCCTCACCCACGGACGGCTCTCACGTCGCCGCCCCGAGCACGAGCATCGGCGCCAGCTCGAAGCTCGCGTACGTCGGGCGGTAGCGCTCCGTGTCGTAGAACCGCGGCACGTCCACCAGCTTCTTGGAGGCGACCACCGTCTCGATCGGCACCGAGTCGTAGCGGCCGTTGCGCAGCGACACCATCCGGCCGAAGTCGCCGCGCTCGATCAAGTCGAGCGCAAGATTGCCGTAGGCCATCGGGACGATCGCGTCGATCGCGTCCGGGTCCCCGCTGCGCACGTTGTAGCCGAGATCCATGCTGATCATGTCGATCTTGTGCCCGTTGTTGAACGCCGGCGCGAACTGCTTCACGAGGGCGCTCACGCGATCCCCGATGCCGCCCAGCTTGGCATGGCCGTACTGGTCGGTCTCGCTGCCCTTGAACATCATGTCCTCGCCCTTGATGATCGCGCCCTCGCTGACCAGGCAGACCGAGTACTTGTCGGGGTGCTGGTTGCGGTCCTCCACGAGGATCTCGGCGAGCTTCTCGACGTCGGCCTCCCACTCCGGGATCATGCAGCGGTTGGCCGCCCCGGCGATCGTCGGCAGAAGGCTGGTGAAGCCGGCGTACCGCCCGAAGACCTCGACGATCATGATGCGCTCGTGCGACGCCGCCGAGGTCTTCATCTGGTTGGTGATGTTGATGGTGCGCGTGACGCAGGTGCTGAAGCCGATGCAGTAGTCCGTGCCGGGGACGTCGTTGTCCATCGTCTTGGGGATGGCGACGAGGGGCACGCCGCGGCGGCCCAGCTCCACGCCGTAGCTCAGCGTGTCGTCGCCGCCGATCGGCACGAGGTAGTCGATGCCGAGGAAGGCGAGGTTGGCGATGACCTCCTCGGTGAGGTCGTTCTTGTCGGCCGTGTACTTGTCGCGCAGGTGTGCCGGCACGTCCTTCCTCGGGACGGCGCTCGGGCGCGTGCGCGACGAGTGCAGGAAGGTGCCCCCGGTGCGCGCGTGGTGGTTCACCAGCTCCTTGGTGAGCGGCTGGCAGCACGCCTGGTTGTCGGCGTCCGCGTCGCGGACGATCTCGACCAGGCCGGCCCAGCCGCGCCGGATGCCCACGACGTCGAAGCCGTCGCGGATGGCGCGCACGGTGACGGCACGGATGGCCGGGTTGAGACCGGGAACGTCGCCGCCGCCGGTGAGGATGCCGATGCGCCCGCGCTTGCCCTTCTCCATCACGTCCTCCTAGCCCTCGACACGGACGACCGCGGGCTCGCCCTGGACCGCGTCCAGCCCCTTGATCCGCGCCAGCGCGCTGAAGAAGCAGGCCTCGCGCACGGGGTGCAGGACGAAGACGAGCTCGGCCGAGTCGCCGCTGCCTTGCTGTTCCATGGACTTGATGCTCACGCCGTCGTCACCGAACACCGTCGCCACCTGGGCGAGCACCCCGGGACGGTCCACGACGTGGAAGCGCAGATAGAAGCTCGAGACCATCTCGTCGTCGGCGAGATGCTCGAGATGCTTGTAGCAGAGGCAGTTGTGCGTGTAGGTGCCCTTGGGCGTGTTGACCACGCTGATGATGTCGCCGATGACCGCCGAGGCGGTCGGCACGCTGCCGGCGCCGGGGCCGTAGAGCATGAGCTTGTCGAAGGCGTCGCTCTCGAGGAAGACGGCGTTGTAGGCGCCGAGGACGCCGGCCAGCGGATGCTCCGCCGGCAGGAAGGCCGGGTACACGCGCACGTTCATGCGGCCGTCGATGAGCTTGGCGACGCCGAGCAGCTTGGCGACGTAGCCCATGCGCCGGCCGTGGGCGATGTCGGCGGCCGTGATGCGCGTGATGCCCTCGTGCGAGACGTCGGCGAGGTTGACGCGGCTGTGGAAGGCGATCGAGGACATGATCGCCATCTTGGCGGCCGCGTCCTTGCCGGTGACGTCGTCCGTCGGGTCGGCCTCCGCGTAGCCGAGACGCTGTGCCTCCCTGAGCACGTCGTCGTAGTCGGCCCCGGTCTCGGTCATCGCGCTGAGCATGTAGTTGGTGGTGCCGTTGACGATGCCGAAGATGGTCTTCGTCTCGGCCGCGACCAGCGACTCGCGCAGGACCTTGATGATGGGCACGGCGCCGACCGAGCTCGCCTCGAAGCGGAGGTGCACGCCGTGCTCCTCCGCCGTCTCGAGCAGCTCGGCGCCGTGCTGACTGAGGAGCTGCTTGTTGGCGGTCACGACGTGCTTGCCGGCGCGCAGCGCGCGCAATTGGAAGTCGCGCGCCGGGTCGATCCCTCCGATGAGCTCGACGACCACCTGGATCGAGGGGTCGTCGACGATGTCAGCGAAGTCGCTCGTCACGAGCGCCGGGTCGAGGTCCGGATGCGTGAACCCGGGCAGCTCGAGCACGCGCCGGAGCACGACCGTGCGTCCCGTGGCCAGCGTGATGTCGTCGGCGTTCTTGCGCAGCAGCGCGCCGACCCCCGAGCCCACCGTCCCGTGACCGAGCAGTCCGATCCCTATCGTCTCCACGGCGTCCTCCAGTGGCCGTCGTCAGTCAATCTCGCCGTCCAAGCTCTCGCCGGCGCCGCACGGACCAGCGCCGGGGTCGATCCATCACGGGTGCAGGGGACGCTGCAGACGCAGCAGGTCGTCCCAGCGCTCGCGCTCGATGACGACGCGGGCGCGCCCGTCCCCGGCCATGACGACCGCGGGCCGGGGTTGAGCATTGTAGTTGTTCGCCATCACGTAGCCATAGGCCCCGGTGGCCGGCGTGACAAGGATGTCGCCCACCTCAGGCGGCGCGATACGGACGTCTCGGACGAGCACGTCGCCTGACTCGCAGTGCTTGCCGGCGACGGTCACGACGCAGGTGGGACTGACCGTCGCCTTGTTCGCGATCATGGCCTCGTAGCGCGAGTCGTAGAGCATGGGCCGCAGGTTGTCGCTCATCCCGCCGTCGACCGCCACGTAGGTCCGCACGCCGGGGATCTCCTTGACGGTGCCGATGGTATAGGCGGTCACGGCCGCCTTGCCGGCGATCGAGCGGCCGGGCTCGACCAGCAGCTTCGGCACGGGCAGGCCCTTGCGCCGCGTCTCACCGACGGCGGTCTCGGTCACCACCTCGGCGAACTCGGCGATCGACGAGGGCTGGTCGGCCGGCGTGTAGCGGATGCCGAGGCCGCCGCCCATGTTCAGCAGCCGGCAGTCGAAGCCGAGCTCACGGCGCCACTCCGCGAGGGCGCCGACGAGGGCTTCGACCTCGCGACGGTACGACGCGAGCTCGAAGATCTGCGAGCCGATGTGGGCGTGGACGCCCGCGAGGCGCAGGTGAGCGGCTGCCTGCAGCCGCTCGACCGCCTCGCGGGCCCTGCCGTCATCGAGGCCGAAGCCGAACTTGCTGTCGGCCTGCCCCGTCTGCACGAAGCTGTGCGTCGTCGGACGGACGCCCGGCGTGAGGCGGAGCAGCACCTGCTGCTCGACGCCGCGCCGGGCGGCGGTCTCTTCGAGCCGGCCGATCTCCTCCCAGGAGTCGACCACAAAGAAGCCGATGCCCGTCTCGAAGCCCAACTCGATCTCGTCCCGGGTCTTGTTGTTGCCGTGGAAGTAGATACGTTCCGGCGCGAACGCGGCGAGGCGGGCGGCCGCCAGCTCGCCGCCCGATGCCACGTCGAGCGACAGCCCCTCTTCCGCCACCAGCTCGCACATCGCCCGGCAGGAGAACGCCTTGCTCGCGTACACGATCTCGAAGTCCTCGACGTGCGCCGCGAAGGCCTTCAGGTACGCTCTGCACTGGTCGCGCAGCGTCTGCTCGTCGTAGATGAAGAGCGGGGTGCCGAAGCGTCGCGCCAGATCGACCACGTCGCAGCCCCCGATGGCGAGGTGGCCGGAGTCGTCGTGGGCGGAGGTGTGGGGGTAGATCAGGGTGTGGGTCACAGAGGCGATAGTATCATCCGTCGGACGAGGGTCGCCGTGCGTGCTCAGGCTCGGCGGCGAAGAGGCTCTGCGAGGCGTGACGGCGGGGTGACGGGATGGATCTGAAGGGCAAGGCGGCGTTCGTCGCCGGCGGCGGCCGGGGGGTCTGGCCGGCCGTGGCGCGCCGCTTCGCGGCGGACGGGGCCGGCCTCGTCGTCTGCGGCCCCGACGAGGCCCTCGTGATGCAGGTCGAGGAGGAGGCCGGCGCGACCGGCGCCGCCGTCTACGGCATCCGCGCCGACCTCACGCGGGCGCGCGAGGTCGAGGCGGCGCTGGGCGAGCTCCAGCGCGTGTTCGGCGCCCTCGACATCGCCGTCGCCGACCTGGCTCACCGTCCGGCGGCCGGCCTGCTCGAGACCGACGAGGCCGGCCTGGAGGCGGCGCTCGCCGCCGACCTGCGCGCCGCCTTCGTGGTGGCGCAGCGGGCGGCCCGCCTGCTGGCCGGCCGGGGCCGCCCCGGCAGCATCGTCCTGATCGCCGACGACCTCGCCGACGCCGACGGGGTGCGCAGCCTGGCGGGCGAAGCCTGTGCGGGCGCCCTGGAGCGCATGGTCAAGACCATGGCGCACGAGCTCGGATCAGCCGGGATCAGGGTCAATCTCGTGCGCTGCCAGACATCCGCGCCACACGCGCCTCTGCCGGCGATCCCGCTCGGCCGGCCGCCTTCCGACGACGACGTGGCCGCGGCCGTCGCCTTCCTGGCGAGCGACGCCGCCTCGTACGTCAGCGGGTCGACCCTCGTCGTCGACGGCGGACTGGAGGCGGTGCGATGAGCGCGCGACGCTTCGACGGCAAGGTCGCCCTCGTCACGGGGGGCACGCGTGGCATCGGCTTCGCCACCGCGCGTGCCTTCGCCCTCCAAGGGGCGGGCGTCGTGCTCTGCGGCACGGACCCCGAGCGCGTCGAGGCAGCCACCGCCGAGCTCGAGGGCCTCGCGGCGACCGTCGCGGGCTACGTCTGCGACGTGGCCGACGAGCGCCAGCTCGACGAGCTGGTGGCCGAGACCGAGCGCCTCTTCGGGAGGCTCGACGTCTGCGTCGCGGCGGCCGGCATCGCCACGGAGGCGACGGTGCTCGACATGACGGCCGCGGACTTCGACCGCGAGGTCGCGGTGAACCTCCGCGGCCTCTTCCTCACCACCCAGAAAGCCGCCGCCCTGCTGACGCGCAGCGGCGGCGGCAGCATCGTCCATCTCGGCTCGGTGAGTGGCTACGTCACAGGCCCCGAGGGCGGCGAGGCCGTCTACGAGGCGACGAAAGCGGGAGTGCACGCCCTCACGCGCGGCGCGGCCATCGAGCTCGCCCCCTTGGGCATCCGCGTGAACGCGGTGGCGCCAGGCTGGGTGGCCACCGACATGACGGCGGGCATCGACGAACCGGTGCGCGGCGAGTACCTGAGCCGCGTGCCGCTGGGCCGGTTCGCGGACCCGGCGGAGATCGCCGAGGCGATCCTCTTCCTGGCAGGACCGGACGCCGCCGCCATCACCGGCACGGTGCTGACCGTGGACGGCGGCCTGCTCGCCATCTAGCGACAGCCGCCTCGCCGGGCCGATCGAGCACGCCCTTGAGACACTCCTCGGATCGAGGCGAGCACCTCGGCGGCCTTAGAACTCGATGCCCTCGCGCGCCTGAATGCCCGCGTCGTAGTAGTGCTTCAGGGGCCGCATCTCGGTGACGAGGTCGGCAGCCGCGACGATCTCGGCCGGGGCGCGACGGCCCGTCACGACGAGCTCCAGGGAGGGCGGCTTGTCGCGCAGCAGGGCCAGCACGTCGTCGAGAGGGACGAGCTCGAAGAACAGGGCAGTGATGAGCTCGTCGAGCACCACGAGATCGTAGGCGCCGCTCATCACGAGCGCGCGGGCGCGGGAGAAGCCTTCACGGGCGGCGGCGAGGTCCTCGTCCGTCGCCTCGCCCTTGATCACCCAGTGATCCAGGCCGCACTGCTCCACGGGCACGTCGAGGCGCTTGAGCATCACGATCTCGCCCCACGTCGGGTCGGCCTTCATGAACTGCAGGACGGCCGCGCGCAGCCCGTGGCCGAGGGCGCGCAGCACGAGGCCCAGAGCGGCCGTCGTCTTGCCCTTGCCGTCACCCGTATAGACCTGCACGAAGCCTTCGCTCAGCGCCATGACGTCCTCCCTGCCGGTGGTCGGCATGCTCGTCGGCGCGCCGCTCAGGCGGCGCGCCACAGCCCGCCGGACGAGGGCGGCGGGACGGGCGGCCTGCGGCCGCCCGTCCCCTCCCCCGCTCAGTACGTGTAGAAGCCCTGCTTGCTCTTGCGTCCCAGCTTGCCCGCCGCGACGTACTCGTCGAACAGTGCGGAGGGCTTGTACTTCGGGTCGCCGATGTCGCGATGCAGGGTGTCGAGGATCGCCCGCGTGGTATCCAGGCCGACGAGGTCGGCGAGCGCCAGCGGACCCATAGGGAAGTTGGCGCCCAGCTTCATGCCCGTGTCGATGTCCTCGGGACTCGCCACACCCTCGGCGAGCGCCTGGACGGCCTCGTTGATCATCGGGAAGAGGATGCGATTGACCACGAAGCCCGGCGAGTCCTTGACCGTGATCGGCGTCTTGCCGGCGGTCTCGACGAATGCCTTGGCCGCCGCCACCGTGGCCTCGCTCGTCTGGGCCCCGCGCACGACCTCGACCAGCGCCATGAGAGGCACTGGGTTGAAGAAGTGGATGCCGACGAAGCGCGCCGGACCGGGGACGAACTCGGCCAGCTTGCTCACCGAGAGGCTTGACGTGTTGGTGGCGATGATGGCGTCCGGGCGCAGCGCCGCCGCGGCGCGCCTGAACAGGTCGGCCTTGAGGTCGAGCGACTCGGGCGCGGCCTCGATGAACAGGTCGGCGTCGGCGCCCGCGTCGACGTCGAGGCCGGTGCTGATGCGGCCGAGGGCCGCATCGCGGGCACCGGCCTCCATCCGCCCCTTCTCGACCATGCGCGCGAAGCCCTTCTCGATGCCCGCCATGCCGCGCTGCACGAACTCGTCGGCGACGTCGATCATCACGACCTCGAGCCCCGCCTGGGCCGAGACCTGGACGATGCCGGCGCCCATCTGACCGGCGCCGGCCACGAGCAGTTTCTTGACGGTCACGTTTCCTCCTCGCAGGGAGACCTGCCGCGGCCGCACCCGACCCGGCCTGTCCCGGCCGGAGGCCGGCAGGCCTGCACTTGAGTCAGGGGCACGGCAGGTCGATAGTGGTGGAGATGGCTGGTACCAATGCTACCGTAGCGTCAGTGATGGAGTGCAAGTTCCTCGACAGCTACGAGGCCGACGTCGAGGGCGGCACCATGCGCGTGTGGCACTGCCGCAAGCGCGATCCCTTCGTGCTCGGCGACAGCAAGGAGATGGCCCTCGCCACCTGCGCCTCCTGCCGGCTCGGGGATTTCACCCGGCCCCCGGCGGAGCTTGCCGCCGAGGTCGAGCGACGCAACCAGGAGCTCGTCGCTCTCAACGCGATCGTGACGGCGGTGAGCGCGTCGCTCGACCTCGAGACTGTGCTCCGCATGGGTCTCGAGAAGGTCCTCGAGATCGTGCAGGTCGAGGCCGGCTGGATCTCTCTGCGCCGCGGCCAGGTCTACGCCCTCGAGGCGCAGTCCGGCCTCTCCCGCGCCTTCCAGCAGGTCATCGCGGCACGCAAGCCTGGAGAGGGGTTCGTGGGCATGATCGCGGACCACCAGGAGACGACCGTCCTCGAGGATGCGTCGCGCATCCCGGAACTGCGGCGCGACGGCCTGCAGACCCTGATCGGTGTCCCCCTGAAGGCGCAGGGCCGCATGCTGGCCGTGCTCGCCGTGGGCACCCGCAGGCAACGCAGCTACTCGGCCGACGACATCTACTTCGCCACCGCCGCGGGCGCGCAGCTCGCCTTGGCGATCGAGCGCGCCCTGCTCTTCAAGGAGCAGATCGACCTCGTCGAGCGCGAGCGACTCCTCCTCGAGTCATCGGAGACGCTCAACAGGTCGCTCGACTCGGCCTCGCTGCCGACCACCATCCTGGGGGAGGCGACGCGCCTGCTCGGCGGCGACAAGGCGGCCCTGTTGAGCGTGAAGGGCGATCATCTCGTGGTCGACACGGTGTATCGGCTCAGCGAGGAGTACCGCAGTCTCTTCCTCGTGCCGCTGGAGGGGTCGGTCTCAGGACGCGCCGTCCTCGACGGGGAATGCGTCGCGGTGGAGGACGTTGACGCCAGCGAGCCCACGGACGCCCTGGCAGCCCGGACGGGCGCCTTCCGCGCCTATATGTCCGCGCCGCTGCAGAGCACACGCGGCACCTACGGCGTGCTCTCCGTCTACTTCGACCAGCCCCGCGCGATCAGTGACGATGACCGCCGCCTGCTCCGCACCTTCGCCGTGCAGGCAGCCATCTCGCTCGACAACCAGCGGCTGATGCACGAGAAGGAGGAGCTCGCCGCCCGCGACGGCCTCACCGGCGTGTTCAACCGGACCTACCTGGAGCTCGCCCTGCAGAGGACGAGCCGGGACCTGCGCCGCAACGGGGGCGAGGCCAGCGTCCTCTTCCTCGACGTCGACGACCTGAAGCGCATCAACGACGGGAACGGGCACGCCGCGGGCGACCTGCTTCTCCGCGACATGGCGATGGTCCTGCTGATGAGCTGCCGCGAGACCGATACGGTGGCGCGCTACGGCGGCGATGAGTTCGTCGTGCTGATGCCGGCCACCGACGAGGCCGGCGCGCGCCACGTCGGCGACAAGATCATCGCCGCGATGCGGCAGCGCAACGAGCACGAGCCCGAGGGGCCGCGGCTCTCCGCGTCGCTCGGAGTGCACACGGCGGGCGGAGCGGATGTGGACGCCCTCCTGCAGGAGGCCGACCGCCGCATGTACGCCATGAAGCGCGCGCGGCAGCGCGACTGACGCCCGCCGCGCGCGCCCTCCAGCCCCGCCTGCTACCATTTGGTCATGACCGGCTCCCCGCACGACCCCCCGCGCATCGTGAGCTGCGAGGTGCTGCGCGACGAGATCGAACGTGTGGCGCCCGGGCTGCAGATCGACTTCGTCGACGGCGCCCTGCACGACTACCCCGACCGGATGCGCACGACGCTGCAGGAACGCATCGATGCGATCCCGGGGGACGGCGACGTCCTGCTGAGCTGCGGGCGCTGCAGCAACGGTCCCGTTGGTCTGTGCGGCGGCCGCCATCGGCTCGTGATACCCGCCGTCGACGACTGCATCTCGATCCTGCTGGGCTCGCGCTCCCGCTACCTCGACGAGTTCTCCCGCTGCCCCGGCACCTACTACTACACGCGCGGCTGGATCGACTACATAGAGGACCCGTATCAGGAGTACCTCAAGATGATCCCGAAGTACGGTGAGGAGAAGGCGGCCAAACTGGAACGCATGATCCTCGCGAACTACACCAGGGTGGCCGTGATCGACACGGGCACCTACGAGATCGAGCAGTTCCGCGACTACCTCGAGACGGCGGCCGCCTTCTACGGCCTGCCGATCGAGTACCTGCCCGGCTCGCTGCGCCTGCTCGAGAAGCTCGTCGCCGGGCCGCACGACGACGAGTTCGTCGTCGTCGAGCCCGGCGAGTGCCTCGACGAGAGCCGCTTCTGGGACCTCGCGAGGGCGTGAGCCGCTAGGCCCTGCCGCCGCCTAGGTCTCGTCGCCAGGCGACGCGTCGCCTGGCCCGGCGCCCTCAGACTCCCCCACCGGCCCCTCCGGCCCGGCGCCCTCAGACTCGTCCGTCGGCTCCTCCGGCCCCGCGTCCTCAGGCTGGGCCGCGTCCGCACCTTCGCCGTGCGCCGTTTGGGTCCGGGGCGCGTCGCCCGCCATCACGATGCGGGCGTAGTCCAGTTGCATCGCGTCCAGCGTTTCGCGCGCCGCCGCGCCAGCCGCCTCGCCGCGCTCGCGGGCCAGCGTCTCGACGCAGGCCCGCAACAGCTCGATGGCGAGGCGGACGTCGCCGAGATCGCGCAGCTCCCGCGTCTGGTCGGTCACCCCCATCTTCTGGTAGCCCACCGTGACCAGCGTCACCATCATCTCGCCGGCGAGGTCCTCGACCCGCAGACGGCGCAGCTCCTCGAGGGCGGCGCGCAGTCGCTTCTCGTCGATCGCGCCGCCCGCGACCGCCTCATCCGGCTGCGCGAAGCCCCCATCTGCGGCCGCCTCGTCAGGATCCTTGGCGCCCGCGTCCCGCTCTTCTGCCATCACACACCCAACTCCCTCGCTAGCTCGTCGACCGCCAGGGCGCTCTCGTGCGCCCGGGCCACCGTGTCGGCGTAGACCTCCTCGATGCTGGCTCCGGCGCGATAGCCGGCCGCCTGACGCTGCGCACCGTTGCCCTCACGCAGCATCCGCTCCACCGCGTCCAGGTGCGGATCGATGCCGAGCCGCGCACCATGCGGTCTCACGCGCTCGACCAGGCTGCGGACGGCGTCGACAGCGGGCACCTCCTCGCGGCGCTCGAAGTCGACCATCTTGCCGTCGAGGCCGTAGCGGATGGCGCGCCAGAGGTTCTCCTCGACGTACCGCGTCGGCAGGGCCTCCGGCAGGCGCCCCTCGTCGTACTCGCGCGCGAGCGTCACCACCAGGCCGACGGCGAGCGCGGTCACCGCCAAGGTCTGCCAGGGCTCCGTCTGGGCGTCGCAGATGCGCACTTCGACGGTGCCGAAGCGGTGGTGCGGCCGTACCGACCACCAGACCTGCGTGAACTCCTGGATGCAGTTGGTCTCGACGAGCAGCTCGTAGAACGCGCGATGCTCCGCCCAGGACCCGAACACGTCGGGCACGCCGCAGCGCGGGAACATGCGCACGAAGGTCTGGACGCGGGCCGAATGCAGCTGCGTCCAGACACCCTCGATGAACGGCGAGTTGGCCGACAGCGCGAGCAGGTGCGGCAGGTAGTGCCGCAGGACGTCGCACACCGCGACCGCCCGGTCCTTGCCGCGCACCCCGACGTGGGCGTGGCAGCTCCACGTGTTGTTGCGCCACGCCACATACTTCAGGCGCTCTTCGACCAGCCGATAGTGCGGCGTATCGATGATGCGCTGGTCCTTCCAGCCCGACCACGGGTGCGTGCCGGTCACGCCCAGCGCGTAGCCCTGCGACTCGGCGTGGGCGAAGAGCTCCTTGCGGTCCAGCAGCAGCTGGCGCGCGGCGCCCCCGAAGGTGGGCTCCTTGGGCGTCGGGACTTCGATCTCCGATTCGATCAGCTCGCCGGCGACGCGGTCGCGCAGACGCGGGGGCGCCGTGTCGCGCAGCTGGAGAAAGCCCTGCGTCAGCGACTGCGTCGCCGGGTCGAGGATCTGGAACTCCTCCTCGAGCCCCACGGTGAAGTCGGCGGACTCATCGAAGCGAGCCTCGACTTCCTCGAAGTATGAGCGCAGCTCGTCGGTCATCGCGGCGTACTTTACTCCAGGACGTGATGGGGCGGCCTCACGGCCGCCCCATCACGTACCTCTTCTTCGGTCCGAGCCGTCTCAGCCGACGCCGAGCAGGCCCTTCGCGGTGGCCACAGCCTCGATGGCGTCCTCGGAGTAGCCGTCGGCGCCGATCTCGTCGGCCCAGGCACGGGTGGTCGGCGCGCCGCCGATCATCACCTTGACCGAGTCGCGCAGGCCGGCCTCCTTGAGGGCCTCGATGGTCTTCTGCTGGTTGGGCATCGTCGTGGTCAGCAAGGCGCTGAGCAGGAGCAGGTCGGGGTTGAGCTCCTTCACCTTGGCGATGAAGGTGTCGACCGGCACGTCGCAGCCCACGTCGGTCACGGTGAAGCCGGCCGCGGAGAGCATCGAGCAGACGATGGTCTTGCCGATCTCGTGGATGTCGCCGGCGACGGTGCCGGCCACGGCGACGCCGAGGGTACGGCGCCCTTCCTTCAGCTTGTCGAGCTCGGGCTCGAGCACGGCCACGGCGGCCTTCATCGCCTCGGCGCCCTGCACCAGCTCGGGCAGGAAGAACTCGCCGCGCCCGAAGAGGTCACCGACCTCTTCGATGCCCTTCACGAATCCGAGGTCGAGGATGTCGACCGGCGAGAGGCCCGCGTCGAGGCCCTTCTGCGCAAGCTCGCCGGCGAGTTCCATCTCACCGTCGATCACGCTCTGCTTCATCTGGGCGTAGAGATCCTCTGCCACTGGCTCCTCCTTGGACGACCGCGTTCAGCAGCACGAAGTACCATCACCGGCCGGACGGCCGGAGAGTGGACACGGGCGCGGGAGGCACCGCAGTGTCACCCGCCGACTCAGGCTACCGGAACGGCGCTGAGCGTGGCAAGCGGGCCTCGACACGCCTCGTACACGAAAGAGGGCGGGCCGGGCGCGGTCGCCCGCGCCCGGCCCGCCCCAGTCTGCCGGAGTCTCAGAGGACCTCCGAGACCCGTGCCTTGAGCTCCAGGAAGATGATGATGGTCATGCTGAAGGCCATCATGAACGTCGAGATCGCGTTGATCTCCGGCGTGATGCCCATGCGGACCATCGACCAGATCTGCAGCGGCAGCGTGTTGTAGTTCTGGCCGATCACGAAGAACGTCGTCACGAAGTCGTCGAACGACAGGGTGAAGGCCAGCAGCGATGCCGCCAGGATGCCGGGGAAGATCACGGGCAGGGTGACCCTGAAGAACACGGTGACGGGGTCCCCGTACAAGTCCGCCCCCGCCTCCTCGATAGATCGGTCGAAGCCGAGCAGCCGCGCCCTGATGATGACCACGACGAACGGGATGTTCCACGCAATATGCGCGATCACCACACTCCAGTAGCCCGGCTGGAAGATGTTGAAGAAGTCGAACCCCACGTTCTTGTCGAGGAAGTCGTTGAGCTGCACGAAGAAGAGCAGCGTGGAAACGCCGGCCACGACCTCGGCGATGATGATCTTGGTGTAGTTGAGGCCGTCCCACACCTGCTTCGTGCGGAAGTTGAAGCGGACCAGCGCGAAAGCGCCGAGCGTCCCGATGACGATCGAGCCGATCGTCGACATGAGGGCGATCGACATGCTGGTCTTGAAGGCGTTCAGGATCGTCGCATCGCGCAGCACGCCGATGACGCGCTGGTCTGCTCGCGACCCTTGCTCGGCGATGTACCAGTCGAACGTGAACCCCGTCCACTGGATGTTCAGCACCTGCTTGTTGAACGAGAAGATGATGAGCACGACGATCGGCAGGTACAGGAAGATGTAGACGATGATCGACCACGCCCCGATGCCGATGTCGCTGTGCCCCATGATGTGGTCCCACAGTGAGAGGTGCGCCTTGAGCCGGCGCGGGGGCGTAGCGCTGACGCCCTGGGGACCCTGGACAGCCACTCCGTCAGCCATCAGAAGTCCTCCGTACCGACGGCCTTGATGTACAAGGCGATGATCAGCAACATGAACAGCAGGAGCACGTTGGACAGGGCCGAGCCCATGGGCCAGTTGCGGCCCGCCGTGAACTCCTCGTAGATCAACCACCCCCAGACGACCACCTTGCCGCCGCCGAGGATCGCCGGGATCACGAACTCGCCGGTCGTCGGGATGGCGGTGAGCATGCAGCCGGCAAAGATGCCCGGCATGCTCAGCGGGATGGTCACCTTCATGAGCGTGGTCCACTTGCCGGCCCCGAGGTCCTTTGAGGCCTCGTAGAGCGACTTGTGGATCTTCTCGATGCCGACGAAGAGCGGCAGCACCATGAAGGGCAGGTAGTCGTAGATCAGGCCCATGTACACCGCACTCTGCGTGTACATGATGTCGAGGTTGCCGTCCACGACGCCCACCGTGTTGAGAAAGCGGTTCAGCAGGCCGCCGTTGCCGAGAATCGTGATCCACGAATAGGTGCGGATCAGGAAGCTCGTCCAGAACGGCAGCATGACGAGAAGCACGAACAGCGTCTTGCGCCGGCCCGACTTCACGGAGATGAAGTAGGCCAGTGGGTAGCCGATGATCAGGCAGCCGGCGGTGTTGATGATGACCATCTCCACCGTCAGCAGGAAGGCCTTGCGGTTCGCCGGCTCCGTCAGGATCTTCTTGTACCACTCCAGGTTGAAGCCGAGGTGTACGCCGGCCTCGTAGACGGACTGCTGCCCGAAGCTGTAGAGGACGATCAGGATCAGGGGAGTGAGGAAGAAGGCCAGCATCCAGAAAGCCATCGGTGAAACGAGCAGCGGGCCGGCCATGTTCCTGGGGATCAAGCGGTGGTGTTTCTTGCCCTGCTCTCGGACAGTCGCGACTTCAGCCAATGCCCGACACCTCCAAGGTCGTGGTGAACGGAGGGACCACTGTCGCATGGCTGAGGCCCGCGGCAGACAAAGCAGAGATCGACGGCGACAAGGAGGGCGGCCCGGCGACACGCCGGCGCGACGCGTCACAGACCGCGCCGGCGACCAGCGTCGGGAACGACGTCACCATGGCTGCAAGCTCCCCCTCTCTCCCGCGGCACGCCGGCCCCACACCGGTCATGCCGAGATGAAGTTTGTCTAATATGCGTCATCGGCGGGCGCAACGGCGCGATTAACACGGGGACCCGCCGGCGCAGCGGCTGAAAACGAGGCGCAGGGCGCGTCGGCGGAACGGGAAACCCCGTGGTAGGCGGAGCAAGAAAGGGCTGCACCTCGTGGCTGGGACGAGACGCCGCGAGAAAGGCCGGCAGGTGGCGGCGGCGACGGCGAGACCGGGCCTCCCCGGCTCGCCGCCGCCGCCGCCACCTCTCTCATTTCTTAAGAAGTCTTAATCGCTCTGGGAGCGGAACGATCACTTCTTGCCGCCGGCCTCATACGACCGCTTCACCGGCCCGTCTTCAGCCGCTCGAGGGGCGTCGATCCGCGTCAGACGTCGAACGTCGCCCGGCCCGGCGACCGCTCAGGCAAGAAGCCGGGACGGGCCGGTGGCTCCGGGACCGGCCGGTGGCTCGCGTCAGACGGCCGGAGGCTCGATCGGGTCCGGCAGCGGGTCCGGCGTGGGAGCCGGGTCGGGTGCCGGAGCTGGGTCGGGCGCTGGCTCGGGCGTGGGCGCCGGCTCGGTGCCGCCCCGGGCCTTGAGGCGCGTCGCCGTGTAGACAGTCTCGAGCGACGCGCCCAGCCCGATAGTCCCGCCGGCCTTCAGCTTCGCTCCCGGCCAGATCTGATCCAGACCCACGGTCACACAGCCTTCGTCCGTCACGAGCCTCACTCGCGCGCCGGGTGAGACCGTCAGGGTGAGCTCGCCGCGCCGCGCCTCTCCAAGCGAGCGCGTACCGGCCTTGACGAGCACCTGCACGGTGCCGGCCACCGGGTCCACACTAACGACGCGACCCACGAGCTGGAACTTGTGGTGCCCGCAGGCCTGACCGGCCCCTCCGCCGGCGGCGAACGCGAGCGGGACCGCCGCGAGCAGCACTGTCGCGGCGACGACGACCATCAGCCATCTCTTCACGATGACCTCCTGTCCAGGCAGCCCGCGCGGTGAGGACCCTCGCAAGGCAGTTAACGGCCGGGCGGCGCGGGGCATGAGAGGGCCGCGTGCCAAAGCATCGCCAGATCTGTGGACGCCTCGCCACGCCGCCGCGGCCATCTCGCCATTGCGCTCCCGGCACACCGGGAACGGGTTGCGGAAGAGGGGGCGTGCAGTAGCATTACGCGGGCACAGGGCCGGAGGGAAAGGAGCCCCGTGAGGATTAGTCTGACCCCCAAGGAACAGGACTACTTCAGGCTGTTCGCAGACCAGGCGGCCAACCTCGACGCGGCCGCGCAGTTGCTCGTCCGCTTTATGAACGAGTATGGCTCAGCGAAATCCATCGCCGCATCGATCCTCGAGCACGAGCACGTCGGCGACAAGATCCTGCATGACATCGTCAAGCGACTGAACAAGTCGTTCATCACGCCCATCGACCGTGAGGACATCTACGACCTCGTGGCGACGATGGACGAGGTGCTCGACAACATCGAAGAAGTCGCCGACTCGATGATCCTCTATCGGGTCGTGACTCCCACGCAGTACGCGATCAGGCAGAGTGAAGTCATCGCCAAGGCGGCCGCCATGCTGCACCAGATCATCGACGACCTCGAGAAGCGCACCGACCTGCTCGAGCGCATCATCGAGGTCAATAGCCTTGAGAACGAGGGCGACCGCATCACCCGCGACGCGGTCGCTGCGCTCTTCGATGACGACATGCCGGCGAAAGACGTCATCAAGTGGAAGGACATCTACGAGCTCCTCGAGTCCGCCATCGACGAGTGCGAGCACGTCGCCAACGTGATCGAGAGCATCGTGCTGAAGAACCACTGAGCTGACGGGTCGCCGTGCTGCTCCTCATCACGATCGTCGCCGTCGCCCTCGTCTTCGACTACACCAACGGCTTCCACGACACTGCCAACGCCATTGCGACCTCCGTGTCGACACGGGCGCTCTCTCCGCGCGTCGCCGTGCTCATGGCGGCGGGTCTCAACCTCCTCGGCGCCCTCATCTACACCGGCGTCGCCAAGACGGTCGGCGAAGGCATCGTCAATACCGACCTCGTCACGCTGACGCTCGTGCTGGCCGCCCTGATCGGTGCCGTGATCTGGAACTTCACGACGTGGTACTTCGGCATCCCGTCGAGCTCGTCGCACGCGCTCATCGGCGGTCTCATCGGCGCGATGATCGCCAAGGCCGGCGTCGACGGCGTGCTGTGGAGCGGCGTCGTCGACAAGGTCCTGCTACCGATGATCGGTTCGCCCGCCCTGGGCTTCGTCGTTGCCTATCTCATCATGGTGGTGCTGCTCTGGGTCGTGCGCCGCTGGCCGCCGGCGCCGGTGAATCGCACCTTTCGCATCCTGCAGCCGATCTCGGCGGGCTTCATGGCCTTCTCGCACGGGGGCAACGACGCGCAGAAGACGATGGGCGATCATCACCCTGGCGCTCTACGCCAGCGGCGAGATCACCACGTTCACCATCCCCCTCTGGGTCAAGGTCGCCTGCGCCCTGGCCATGGCGGCCGGTACGTATTCGGGAGGCTGGCGCATCATCCACACGCTGGGATCGCGCGTGATCAAGCTCGACCCCATCCACGGATTCGCCGCCGAGACCGGGGCCGCCAGCATCATCCAGCTCGCCACCCATTTCGGGTTCCCGGTGTCGACGACCCACACCATCACGGCGGCGATCATGGGCGTGGGCGCCACGAAGCGCCTCTCGGCCGTGCGCTGGGGCGTCGCCGGCAACATCGTGACCGCCTGGGTGCTCACGCTCCCCGCGGCCGGCATCATGGCGGCCGTCGTCTACCTCCTGCTCGACCTGTTCATCTGACGCCGGCACGACGCCGTCGAGCGCCCCGCGCCCGGGCCTCCTCGGCACCCACCTGGCAGGGCTACGTCGCCGCGCAAAACGCCGGCGACCGAGGCCGTGCGGTAGACTTGTACGTCTACGCACCTTGTCGTCGGTACGGTGCGCCCGCGGCGCGCTGAAGGAGACCCATGAGAATCCGCCTCATCGAACCCGAACCTCCCGGCATGCATGTCTACGCCAAGGTCCTGCTGCCCCGGCTCGGCCTGCCCATCATCGCCGCGACCCTCAAGGAGCGCGGTCACGACGTGCTCATCTACAGCCCCCAGATGGCGCCCATCGACTGGGACGACGTCCACGGCGCGGACCTCGTCGGTCTCTCGAGCACGACGTCGACCGTGCCGACCGCCTATGAGTTCGCCGACAAGCTCCGCGAGCAGGGCATCCCGGTCGTCATCGGAGGCTCGCACGTGACATTCATGGCCGACGAGGCCCTGGAGCACGTCGACTACGTCGCCCGCGGTGAAGGAGGCGAGCAGCTCATCCTCGAACTCATCGAGGTCCTCCAGGGCACGCGCCAGCCTGAGACGGTGAGCGGTCTCTCTTTCCGCCGCGATGGCGAGGTCGTGCACAATCCGCTGCGCGACCGCTGCACCGACCTCGACACATTGCCCTTCCCCGACCTCGGCCTGATCGTCGGCGCCGACAAGCTCACCACCGTCCCGATCATGACCAGCTGGGGCTGCCCCTTTGCCTGCAACTTCTGCTCGGTGACGGCAATGTTCGGACGCAAGTACCGCTTCCGCAGCGCCGAGAGCGTTATCGCGGAACTCAAGGAGAAGCGGCCGGGCCGCATCTTCTTCTACGACGACAACATGGCCGCCGACAAGAAACGCCTCAAGCGGCTCCTGAAGATGATGATCGATGAGGACCTCGTGATCCCGTGGTCGTCGCAGGTCCGCACCGACGTCACGCGCGACCCCGAGTTGCTCGACCTCATGCAGCGCTCAGGGTGCGAGCTCGTGTACCTCGGCCTCGAATCGGTCAACCAGGAGACCCTTGACGGGTTCGAGAAGGCACAGACCGTCGAGGACATCGAGGTGGCGATCAAGAAGCTGCACGAGTACGGCATCCGCAGTCACGGCATGTTCGTGCTCGGCGCCGACACCGACTCCGTGCAGACCGTGCGCGACACGGTCAAGTTCGCGATGAAGAACCACATCGACACCGTGATGCTCAACATCCTCACCCCGCTGCCAGGTACGCCCCAGTTCGACGACCTGGAGGCTGCGGGCCGCATCTTCGAGAAGCGCTGGGAGCTCTACGACGCCCACCACGTCGTCTTCCAACCGAAGCTCATGACGCCCTACGAGCTGCAGATCGAGGTCATGAGGGCCTACATGCGCTTCTACTCGCTACGCACGTGGCTGAAGTACGTGTTCACCTTCAGGTTCACCAAGAAGCTGCTCTTCCACAGCTGGGGCATGATGATCATCCGTAACTGGCGCCGCGACGAGCGTAACAAGGCCTTCATCGCGGCGCTCAAGCGCTTGCCGCGGCCCATCGCGTCGGCCGGCCGCGGGCTCGCAGGCACCAAGGTCAGGTAGCGCGGGCGCAGCGGGCCGGCTCCTAGAGCGCGTTCACCTGCCAGATGATGGCGAGCTGGTAGGCGACGACGAAGGCGTAGACCATCGTCAACGCGGCGGCGGCGATGAGCGTCGTGCGCCACCGCCGTAGCAGCCACAGGGCCGCGATCCCGGCAGTGACGATCCCCATCTTGAAGAGGAAGGCGGGCAGCAGCCCCGCGTCGAGGAAGTACGCCATGAGCGCATTGCCCTCGCGCGCCACACCGCGGTCCAGCACGTGGGCCGTGAGGGCGAAGTCGGCGAGGTTCAGCGCCCAGACGGCGACAAGGAGCCAAGTGGTCCGCACGACGCAGGACGGGCAGTCGCGGGCCGGCGCGAAGCGCCGTTCGGCGACTGCCTCGCACGTCTGGTCGTCGTTCACATCCACCTCGCTCTCTCGTTCCTGCACCCACCGTTTACCTTCCCGCCTCCGTCCGGCTCACTCGTCGCTACCGTCGTTTCGCCGTCGGCTTCGAGGCCGCCGTCGGGTCGTGCTGTCACCCCCGTGACGAGCGGCCGATGGTTGCCGGTGCGCAAAGAGCCGTGATAGGGTCTACGACTTGAACTGAGCGCTCACCTCAGCGAGGGTGTGGAAGCCCCGCGCTACGCGCCCGCAAGGAGGCGATGCAGTGATTCGAAGACGATCAGTCAGCGCAGTCTCCCTCCTCTTCCTCCTCAGCATCTTCGTCTTCCTCACCGCCACCCCCGCCAGCGCCACCCCCATCGAGCAGAAGCGCGCCAAGGCACGCGAGATCGCGGCCAAGCTCGAGAAGCTCTATCCCCAGGTCGATATGGCGGTGGAACGCTACAACCAGGCCACCGAACGTCTCGCCACCGTCAAGCAGCAGATAGCGGAAAACACGCACATGCTCAAGGTGGCCGCCTACAACCTCGAGGTCGCGAACGATCAGCTCAAGGCGCGCGCCGTGAACATGTACAAGACGCGCGGGGTGGGCTTCGTCGACGTCCTGTTCTCGACGCGCAGCTTCGACGAGCTCGTCACGCAGCTCGACCTCATGGAGCGCCTCGGCCGCAGCGACGTCGACACGGTCAAGTCCATCGCGGCCTACAAGCGCGACATCAAAGACCGCGAGATCAAGCTCGAGGCCGACAAGAAGACGGCCGCCGAGCTCGTCGACCAGGCGGCCGCTGAGAAGAGCAAGATCATCGGCCTCCAGGACAAGCTCGAGCGCATGCAGTCCGGCGTCAAGGCCGAGATCAAGCGCCTGCAAGAACAGGCCGCCGCGGCGGCCAAAGCGGCGGCGCAGCAGTCCTGGGGCAGTGCCCCCGACCTCACCGGGCCCACCGTCGACCCCGGTGGCCCCGGCCATCCCGAGGTCGTCGCGCTGGCGCAGCGCGAGCTCGGCGACCCCTACGTCTTCGGCGCCGCGGGACCGAGCAGCTTCGACTGCTCCGGTCTCACGATGTACTGCTACGCGCAGATCGGCATCGGCCTCATCCACGGCGCCACCTACCAGTACCGCGCCAGCAAGCCGGTACCCCTCAATGCGCTCCTGCCCGGCGATCTTGTGTTCTTCGGCAGCCCCAGCTACTGCCACCACGTCGGCATCTACGCCGGCGGTGGTCAGATGATCCACGCGCCGCACACCGGCACCGTGGTCCAATACGGCTCCATAAGCGGCGCCTTCGCAGGCGGCCGCTTCTAGCACACGGCCATTCGAGCAACGGCCCGGCGGCGCCGCAGGCGCCGCCGGGCCGTTGCTCGTCAGCCCCCCGCCCCCCTCGCTCATCCCGATCTTGCGCGAGGGCCGACTTGCTCAACCACACACTCTCCGCCGCGTCCGCTGGTCTCTCTCCTGGGCGGCACTGCCGCGCGCGACCCCCCCTTGATTCGCAGGCGGCATCGGTGTAGGCAAGCAGCGCAGGGAACGTCCGCGGCTTGCAGGAAAGCGGCGAGGGCGGCGGCAGCGGCCGGACTGACGGTGCCGATCGCCGGCTTATCCGGTAAGGCTTTCGCGCGACGTGTCGAATAAAGGACAGGAGACTGTCGTCGAGTCACGGGGTTGTGGCGTGAAACCGATTGATGAGCTGCTAGCGGAGATGATCAGCAAGAACTGTTCCGACCTTCATATCAAGGCCGGAAGCCCTCCGGTGCTCCGCCTTGACGGCGAGCTTTCGCTCATGGACCAGCCGCCGCTGACGCCGGAGGACACCAAGGACGTTGCCGCGTCCATCATGACCGACAAGCAGATCCGGCGGTTCTCGGAGCACAACGAGATCGACTTCGCCTACTCGGCACCCAACCTGGGGCGCTTCCGCGTCAACGTCTTCCGTCAGCGCGGCAGCATCAGCATCGCGATGCGCCAGGTGACCACGAAGGTCCCTACTTTCGAGGAGCTGCACCTTCCCGACATCTGCAAGCGGATCTCGCTCGAGCCGCGCGGCCTCACGCTCGTCACCGGAACGACCGGCTCGGGCAAGACCACGACGCTGGCCGCGGTGATCGACCACATCAACAACCAGATGCGGCGTCACATCGTGACGGTCGAGGACCCGATCGAGGTCCTGCACAAGGACAAGAAGTCGATCATCAACCAGCGCGAGATCGGCCTGGACACCGACTCCTACGCCACCGCGCTCAAGTACGTGCTGCGCCAGGACCCGGATGTGATCCTCATCGGCGAGATGCGCGACACGGAGACGGTGCAGGCGGCGCTCACGGCCGCGCAGACGGGCCACTACGTGCTGAGCACCCTGCACACCATCGACGCGACCGAGACGATCAACCGCATCATCGACTTCTTCCCGCTCCACCAGCAGAAGCAGGTGCGCATCATGCTGGCGGGCACGCTCAAGTCGATCATCTCGCAGCGTCTGCTCGTGCGCGCCGACGGTCAGGGCCGGGTGCCCGCCGTCGAGGTGATGATCTGCACCAACCGTATCCGCGACTTCATCCTCGACCCGGAGCAGGCCTCCCTGGTGCACGACGCCATCACCGAGGGCGACTTCTACGGGATGCAGACCTTCGACCAGGCCCTGCTCAAGCTGTATGAGGAAGGCCTCATCACGCTGAGCGACGCCGCCCAGGTCGCGAGCAACCCGCACGACTTCAAGCTGCTCGTCCAGCAGCAGGGTCACGACGTCAGCTTGATGACCTTCTGAGTCCCGGACCATACGTGAACGTGCGAGGGGCGGCGGCTCTCACGAGCCGCCGCCCCTCGCACGTTCACACCCTCTGCCCGCGCCCAGCCGCTCCCCAGCCGCGCCTGGCGCTACGGCCGCCGCCCTACAGCAGGACCTTACGGCTCTCCAGGTGCAGGTCGACCTTGCGCTTGATGCGCTGCAGTGCGTTGTCGACGGTCTTGCAGTCGCAGCCCAGCTGGTTGGCGATGCGCTCGTAAGAGAGGCCGTTCAGATAGAACGCCAAGACTCGTCCCTCGAGGTTGGAGAGGGTGCGAGTCAGGCAGGCCGTAAGGCTCTCGACCTCTTCCGAGGAGATGACCTGGTTGACCGGGTCGTGCGTCGACGGCCCGGGAAGCACGTCGGCCAGCGAGCAGTCCCCGTCGTCGGAGCTGTCGTTGGGCGTCTGGCTGAAGGAGAGGTAGCCGTTCAGCGGCACGTGCTTCTGCCGCGTGGCTGTCTTGATGGCGGTGATGATCTGCCGTGTGATGCACAGCTCGGCGAAGCTCCGGAAGGACGCCAATCGGTCGTCGCGGTAGTCGCGGACGGCCTTGTAGAGACCGAGCATGCCCTCCTGGATCAGGTCTTCCGCGTCGCCGCCGGCGAGGAAGTACGAACTTGCCTTGAGCCGCACGAACTGGTGGTAGCGAAGCATCAAGGCATCGAGAGCGGCTTGATTGCCACGTCGATACGACTGAACGAGGTTGAAGTCGGAACTCTCGGCGAAGGGTTGAGGGTTGTGGTGATGCCCCGTGCTGCGCCCGGACTCGGCCTGACGCGGACTCTTCATCCCCCCACCTCCACCAGAAAACCCCTGCAATCGTCAGGAAAGCGACTGCAAGCGGCACTTACTCGGGCGTCCCCCTGAGCTTCTTCAACCGCCGTAAAGTCTCAGGGTCGACTTTATCCTCAAGGCGTGAGGGCATTGTATGCGAGTCTGGGGCAGAGTCAAGAGCCTGCCCGGCTTCAGCCGTTTCGGCAAGCTCCGCGGCGAGCTCACGAGGCGTCATACGGCTGACGCCGGCCTTGGCCGCCGTGCGCTGGACCTCCTGGTCGGCGCTCACGACGACGACGGCCACGTCGGCCCTCTGCTGGGCGATGCGCCGCGCGATCAGCGTGTCGGCGGTGAACCGGCCGCCGGCGAAACACACCTCGACATCGGCCCCCCTGATCGGCCGCTCACAGGTGCTCTCCGGGCCGCGGCCGTCGAAGACGAGCACGACGGCCGCGCCGCGCAACGCGGCGTGACCGGCGAGCCTGCTGGCGAGCCAGTCGCGCCGCGCGAAGAGCTCCTCGCGGCCTACTCCCGGGAACATCGCGTGGAGGACGTTGTAGCCGTCCACGATGTAGAGCAGGCGGTTCACGAGCTCACTCCGCGCGGGGGTCTGAGCCTGCGCGCTGGCGGCGCGCCTCGAAGAGGAAGAGCGCCGCTGCCACGCTCACATTGAGGCTCTCGACAGGGGGCTCCATGGGGATCGCGGCCAGGGCGTCGCAGGTGCGCGCCACGAGCGGCCGCAGGCCCTTGCCCTCGGCGCCGACGACGAGGGCGATCCGGCCGGTGAGGTCGAGGCCGGTGTAGGGCGTGGCAGCTTGGGCGCTCGCCCCGTAGACCCAGAAGCCTGCCTTCTTCGCCTGCTTGAGAGCCTCGACTACGTTGGTGACCTGGGCCACGGGGAGCAGCGCGAGGGTCCCGGCGGACGCCTTGACGGCCGCCGGCGTCACGGAGGCCGAGCGTCGCTTGGGCAGTACGAGTCCCACGGCGCCGGCGGCCAGGGCGCTGCGAGCGACGGCGCCGATGTTGTGGGGGTCGGTCACCTCGTCGAGGACGACGAGGATCTCGCCCTCGAGCAGCCGTTCGAGCGACACGGGTGAGAAGGGCTCGACCTGGAGGGCGACGCCCTGGTGCTCGCGCGATCCAGTCAACTGCTCGAGCTCCTCTGGTGTCGCCACCTCGCGCGGCAGGTCACGGGGCAGGCCGTGCTCGAGCGCGTGGAGGGCCGGCGCCGTCGCGACGAGCCGGAAGGCTCGCCGCCGGGCGTCGGCCCGGAGCGCGAGCTTGACCACCTGCCTGCCGTACAACCACTCCACCGGTCACCTCCCGCCGGCGCGGCGCTCGACATCCTCGGCGTCGCGCATCGGCCGGCCCTAGCCTCGGGACACCACCTGCGTGCCCTGGGGTGTGTCGCGCACCTCGAAGCCGTGCTCCTGCAGCTCGTCACGCAGCCGGTCCGCGCTGGCCCAGTCCTTCTCGGCCCTGTAGTGGTCGCGCAACAAGCAGGCGTAGCTCGGGTCACCGCAGCCCAGGCGCTCCCCGTAGAGGAGCGCGAGATCGTCCCAGCGTCCCGCGCCGGCGAGCTTCTCCGCCGGGGGCAGCGCCACGTTCTCGGTGATGCAGACCTCGCCCTCGCCGGCGGACGGCACGCTCTCGCCCGTCGCGATCGCCGCTTCGCCGCTCGGCGCGACGGCTTCCGCTCCACCGAGCTCCACCGGCAGCGGCAGACAAAGCAGGTCGAGGCTCTCGGTGAACAGCGCGCGCACCGCTACGAGCGCGCGCGCGTCGACGCTCTCGCCGGCCGCGTCGGCCGCGCTCACGTAGCGGAACGCCTCGCGGCCGAGGGCGAAAAGCTCGCCCAGCGCGCCGGCCGTGTTCAGGTCGTCGTCCATGTGCTCCGCGAAGGCCGTGCGCGCCGCCTCGACTCGGGCGAGCAGCTCGCCGCCCGGCGCCTCGTCGCCCTCGCCCGGCCGCGCGGCACGGAACGACGCCGTGCGCACCGCCTCCACGAGGCGCTCGTAGGCCGCCTTCGCCTCCTCGAGCTTCTCCACCGAGAACTCGAGGGGGCTGCGATAGTGGGTCGTGAGGAAGTACGTGAGCAGCACCGCGACGCCGTAGCGGTCGAGGACCTCGCGCAGCAGGAAGATGTTGCCGACCGACTTGGCCATCTTCTCGCCCTCGCTGCGGATCATGCCGTTGTGCATCCAGACGCGCGCGAAGGGCAGCCCCGCGGCCTCGCTCTGGGCGATCTCGTTTTCGTGATGCGGGAAGATCAGGTCGCGGCCGCCCCCGTGCACGTCGAAGCCGGCGCCGAGGTAGCGCAGCGCCATCGCCGAGCATTCGATGTGCCAGCCGGGGCGGCCCATCCCCCACGGGCTCTCCCAGGCGGGCTCGCCCGGTTTGGCCGCCTTCCACACCGCGAAATCGAGGGCGTCCCGCTTGCCCGGCTCGCCCTCCACGCGGGCGCCTTCCTCGAGCTGCTCGATGTCCTGCTTCGAAAGCTTCCCGTACCCGGGGAAGCCGCGTACGCGGAAGTAGACGCTCCCGTTCGCCTCGTAGGCCACGCCCTTCGCGATGAGCTGGCAGCAGAGGTCGACGATCTCGGGGACGGTCTCGGTGGCGAGCGGCTCGATGTCGGGACGCAGCCGCTCGCCCAGCCGCCCGACATCCTCGCGGTAGGCGACAGTGAACTCGTCCGCCACGTCCGCCGCCGTGCGCCCTTCGGCGTTGGCCTTGGCGATGATCTTGTCATCGACGTCGGTGATGTTCTCGACCAGCGTGACGTCCAGGCCGCGGTGTCGCAGCCACGAGCGCAGCACGGCGAAGGTGACGTAAGGGCGCGCGTTGCCAACGTGCACAAGGTTGTAGACCGTCGGCCCGCAGCAGTAGATGCCCGCCTTGCCGTCGGTGCGCGGCTCGAAGTCTTCCTTGCGCTGACTCAGCGAGTTGAACAGGCGGATCACGTCGGGTCTCCCTTGGTCCTGGGTGGTCGGTCTGCTGTGGGCGCCGGCAGGACCGCGTCGATGCGCGCCAGCGTCTCGACGCGGTCCAGCGCGGCGAGAACGTAGTGCAGCTCCGGGCCGTGCTCGGCGCCCGTGAGGGCGACGCGCAACGGCATGAGCAGGTCCTTCGCGGCGATGCCCCTCTCCTTACCCCAGGCGCGGTAGCCGGCCAGGAGCTCGCGGGCGGCCGGCGGGGCGAGCCAGGCTGCGGCTTCGGCCCGCCGCCGGCGCAGCTCGCCGAGCTGCTCGCCGGCGGCGTCGACCAGCGGCCGCAGCCCGTCGGGCAGCGCCGGCCGGTCGAGGACGGCGGCCGCCAGGGCCGGCGCCTCGCCGTAGGCCACAAGCGACGGCTGAAAGGCGGCCGCCAGGGCGGCCGCCGCCTGCGGCGGCGTGCTCCCGGGCAGCCAAGCGGCGAACAGGCGCTCGTGTGCGGCGGGGTCGAGCCGCAGGATGTGCTCGTGGCCGAGCCAGTCGAGCTTCGCCTGGTCGAAGATCGCCGGGCTCGTCCCCAGCTTCTCCAGCGCGAACTCGGCGACGAGGCGCTCGCGCCCGAGCACCTCCTCCTCGCCGTGCGACCACGAGAGCAGGGCCAGGTAGTTGACCACCGCCTCTGACAGATACCCGCGCTCCCGGTACTCTCCTACCGCCGTCGCGCCGTGGCGCTTCGAGAGCTTTCCGCCGCCCTCGCCGTGGATCATGGCGTGGTGGGCATAGGCGGGGGGCACGGCGCCGAGCGCCTCGAAGAGGAGGAGCTGGCGCACCGTGTTCGTGAGGTGGTCGTCCCCGCGGATCACGTGGCTGATCGCCATGTCCCGGTCGTCGACGACGACCGTGAAGTTGTAGCCGGCCGTGCCGTCGGACCTCAGGATGATGAAGTCGCCGATGGCCGCCGTGGTGAACGCGACCGGCCCGCGGATGAGGTCGTGCACGACGACCTCGCCCTCGCGCACCTTGAGACGCAGCACCGCCGGCTCGCCGGCGGCGAGCCGGCGCGCGACCTCGTCCTCGCCCAAGGCGAGGCAGCGCCGGTCGTAGCGGGGCGTGCGGCCTTCGGCGACCTGGCGCGCGCGCAGCTCGGCGAGGCGCTCCTCACTGCAGAAGCAGTGGTACGCCGCGCCGCGCTCGAGCAGGGCGCGCGCCTCCGCCCGGTGCACGGCGAGACGCTCGCTCTGCCGGTACGGGCCGAAGGGTCCGCCCACGTCCGGGCCTTCGTCCCACTCGAGCCCGAGCCAGCGCAGGTCTTCGAGGATCGACGCCTCGTGACGCCGGTCGGAGCGGCTCGCGTCCGTGTCCTCGACACGAAGCACGAAGCTGCCCCCGTTGTGCCGGGCGAAGAGCCAGTTGAACAGAGCGGTGCGCGCCGAACCGATGTGCAGCGAGCCCGTCGGGCTCGGCGCGAAGCGTACTCTCACTGTCGACTCGAGGGTTATGCTTCTCCTTCAGACTGCGCGTTTTGCCTGCAAAGCAGGCTCCAGTCTATCACCCGCCCCCGTCCATCCCGCGCTGGTAGACTCTGAGGACCGTTGTGAGGACCGAGGAGACCGGCGTGCCGCACGATCAGTCCAGGACGCCCTACGTGGACGCCATGCTCGCGTACCGGGCGCGAGGCTTCACCGCCTTCCACACCCCCGGCCACAAGTTGGGAGCCGGCGCGCCCGAGAAGCTGCGCCTGCTGCTGGGCGCGCCGGCGCTCGACATCGACGTCGCCATGGCCGGCGGCGTCGAGGACACGCGCGAATCCACGCGGCTCATCCACCTGGCCGAGGAGTACGCGGCCGAGGCGTGGGGCGCCGACCGCTGTCACTTCCTGGTCAACGGCTCCACCAGCGGCATGCATGCCCTCGTCCTCACGCTGGCGGGACCCGGCGACACGCTGATCGTCCCGCGCAACGCGCACAAGTCCCTGCAGGCCGCGCTCATCTACTCGGGAGCGATGCCTCACTACCTCGTCCCCAAGGTGGACGAGGACTGGGGCATCCCCATGAACATCCCGGTGGGCGAAGCCGAGCGCGCGCTCGCGTCGTGTCCCCGGGCGCGCGCCCTCTTCGTGACCTCGCCGACCTACAACGGGCTCGCCGCCGAGCTGCCCGGTCTCGCGACGCTGACGCACGCCGCCGGCCTGCCCTTCATCGTGGACCAGGCCTGGGGGCCGCACCTGCGTTTCTGCCGCGCCCTGCCCGTCGACGCGATGACGGCCGGCGCCGACGCCTGCGTGGTGAGCACCCACAAGCTGCTCAGCGGGATCACGCAGTCGGCCATCCTCCTGGCGAGGGACGGCCGCCTGAACCTGGCGCGCCTCGACACCATGGTGAAGATGACGCAGAGCACGAGCCCCCAGACCCTGATGTACGGGTCGATCGACGCGGCGCGCCAGCAGATGGCCACCGCGGGCGAGGCGCTGTGGTCGCGCGCCGTGGAGCTCGCCGACTGGGCGCGCGAGCGCGTGAACGAGCTGACCGGCGTGCGCTGCCTGGGACGCGAGGTCCTCGAGTGGGAGGGCGTAGCCGCCTTCGATCCAACGCGCCTGACGGTGACCGCGCTCGCGCTCGGCCACAGCGGCTACGAGCTCGAGGCCATCCTGCGCGACGACTACGCGATCGCGGTCGAGGCGGCCGACCCGATCTCGATCATCCTCAACGTCACGCACGGGGACACGCGGGAAGACGTGACCCGCCTCGTCGACGCGCTGCGCGACTACGCCGCGCGCTTCGCCGATGCGGGTGGCGCGGCCGCGGCGGCGGCGCGCTGGCTGCGCCTGCGTCCGCCCGCGTTCACGCGCCAGGCGATGACGCCGCGCGACGCCTTCTTCGCCGCCGCCGTGGCGCTGCCGCTCGAAGACTGCGCCGGGCACATCAGCGCCGAGCTCATCACGCCATACCCGCCCGGCATCCCGGTGCTGGGTCCGGGCGAGCTGGTCTCGGACGAGATCGTCGCGTATCTGCGGGAGGCGGGCGCCGTGCACCTGAAGGTGCACGGCGCCGAAGACCCCAGCCTGCGCACGCTGCGCGTCGTGCTCTAAGCGACGGACGGCCGGCGGCGGGCCGGGCACGGGACGCGAACGGGGCGGGCGGGCGGAAGCGCCCGCTTCCGCCGCCCGCCCCGTTCGGGCTGCCTCGTGACGAGCTGAGGCGTCAGTCTGGCTTCTTGATTCCCAGCGACGTCGCCGTGAAGAGGGGATCAAACGCGACCCCGGCGCCCTCGAACGCCTCGCGGCCGCCCTCCTGGCGGTCGACCACACAGAGCAGCGCCGCCACCTCCAGGCCGGCGGCGCGCAGCTGCTCCACCGCCGAGAGGGCGGCGCCGCCGGACGTCACCACGTCCTCGACGACCACGACGCGCTGCCCCGCCTCGGCCTTGCCCTCCATCGCCTTCTTGGTGCCGTACTCTTTCTCCGCCTTGCGGACGATCACGAACGGCTTGTCGCTGGCCAGCGAGAGCGCGGCCACGATCGCGACCGCGCCGAGCTCGGGCCCGGCCAGCAGGTCGAAGGGCTCGTAGGCGGCGAGTTTCGTGGCGAGGCCGGCGGCGATGTCGCGCAGCAGGTCGGGTTTGGTCTCGAAGAGGTACTTGTCGAGGTAGAACCTGCTGCGCCGTCCCGAGCGCAGGATGAAGTCGCCCTCGAGGTAGCTCGCCGCCAGCAGGCGGTCGCCAAGGTCGGTCACGTCGTCCTCCTCGTGCGCGGAAACGGGCCTGTCATGCATCCGGCGCGCCTGCGACGGCGCCCGCACCGGCCGCCAACGAGGCGCCGCGTCAGGTCCGGCTCAGGTCCCGCCGACCGCCATCCCCTCAATGAGGACGGACGGCGTGAGGATGCTGCCCGCCGGCACCCAGCGCGCGTCGTCGCCGAGCGCGCGGATCCCGGTGAGCATGCCGATGATATCGCCCGCGAGGGTGACCTCGCGCACCGGGGTGGTGAGCCGGCCGTTCTCGATCAGGATCCCGCTGATGCCGACCGAGAACTCGCCCGACACGGGGTTCGCGCCGGAGTGGACACCGACGGCGTCGGTCACGAGCACGCCCTTGTCGACGCCGCCGATCAAGTCGTCGAGCGGCGTCGCCCGGCCGGCGACGATGAGGTTGGTGGGCCGCACGGAAGGCGGACCCTGGTAGCCGCCGCGCAGGCCGTTCCCGGTCGAGGCCGTGCCCGCCTTGCGCGCCGTGTAGGAGTCATGGAGGAACCCTTGAAGGATGCCATCGGCGACGAGCGTGGTGCGCTGCGAAGGCACGCCCTCGCCGTCGAAGGGAGCGCTCTCCAGACCGTCGGCGTGCGTGCCGTCGTCCAGGAGGCTGAAGAGCGGATCGGCGACCCGCCCGCCTTCCTTGCCGGCGAAGAGTGAGCGGCCCTTCTGCACGGCCTCGGCGGTAAGCGCCGACGAGAGCACGCCGAAGAACGAGGCCGAGACGAACGGGTCGAGCACGACGGCCGCCCGCATCGAGGGGCACTTGCGTGCCCCGAGCAGGCGGGCGGCCCGTTCGGCCGCCTCGCGGCCGCAGGCCGGTCCGTCCAGGTCCTGCAGGGCCCGTCCGACCGTGTAGGACTCGCCTGTCTCGACCTGGCCGTCCTGCTCGGCGAGCACGTAGGCGAAGGCGTAGCACTGCGTGGCGCGGTAGCTGCGGCGCAGGCCCGCCGAGGTGGCGAGAAAGACCTCGCCCTCGGCGTCGACGTACGCCGTGGTCTCGACACTCTTCACGCGCGGATCGGCGGCCAAGGCCTCGCGCTCGATCGAGAGGGCGATCTCGATGCGTTGCTCGTCGCTCGCGCGCGCGAGGCGCTCGTCGAACGGGTCGACGTCCGCGGGCTCGCCCTGAGAGTCCGGCAGCGCCCGCGCCGGGTCCGCGTCGGCCGCGTCGGCCAAAGCGACGGCCCGCTCGACGACCTCGTCGAGCCCGCCGTCGCCCAGGTCCGACGTCGAGGCGTACCCGACGGCGCCGTCCTTGAAGACGCGCACGCCGATGCCGCGGCGCCGCGCCGCGGTCAGCTGCTCGACCTCGCCCTCGAACACCCTGATGCGCCGCGACGCGGCGCGCTCCGCATAGACCTCGACGTCGCGCGCGCCGAGACCGGTCGCCCGCTCCAGCGCCTTGTCCGCGATGTCGAACATCAGCGCTTCGCATCCCTTCTCGACTGCAAGACCTGCATCGTCACCCGGTGCCCCCCACCGTCATCTCGGCGATGCGCAGCGTCGCCTGCCCGGTCCCCACCGGGACGCCCTGCCCGTCCTTGCCGCAGATGCCCGACTTGACGTCGAAGTCGTCGCCGATCAGGTCGATCTTCATGAGCACGTCGATCCCGCTGCCGACCAAGGTCGCTCCACGCAGCGGTCTCGTGACCTTGCCGTCCTCGATGAGGTAGCCCTCGGCGACGCCGAAGACGAAGTTGCCGCTCGCCGGCTCGACCTGCCCGCCGGCGAGGCTCTTGGCGTAGAAGCCGCGCGGCGTCGCCGCGATCACGTCCTCCGGCGACAGGCCGCCGGGGGCGATGTACGTGGTCGTCATGCGCGGGATGGGCACATGCCGGAACGACTGCCGCCGCCCATTGCCGCTTGGCGGCGCGCCGAGCTGCCGGGCGCGGAGCCTGTCGTAGAGATAGCCCGTGAGACGTCCGTCCTCGATCACCTTGGTGCGCTGCGTCGGCACGCCTTCGTCGTCGTAGGCCTGAGAGCCCCAGCCGTTGGCCAGGCTGCCGTCGTCGTAGGCGTCGAGACCGGCGACCGCCACGATGTCGCCCATGCGACCGGCGTAGATGCTGGCCCCCTTGGCGATGGCGTCGGCCTCCAGGCCGTGGCCGCAGGCCTCATGGAAGAGCGTGCCGCCGAAGCCGTTGGCGAGCACCACCGGCATGAGGCCGACAGGAGCCGGCTCGGCGTCGAGCATCACCAGGGCCTTGGCCGCCGCCTCGCGCGCCACCTCGAGGACGGCCCGCTCGTCGAGCAGCTCGAAGCCCCGGCTGGCGCCCACGGTCTGGTGGCCCGTCTGGATGACGCCGTCGCGACGGGCCACCACCTGCACGCTCAGGCGCGTGCGCGTGCGCTCGTCGGCGACGAGCTCGCCGAGCGAGTTCGCGATGAGGACGTGCTGCACCATGTCGGCGTAGCCGGCCGTGACCTGCACGACCTCGGCGCCGCCGGCGCGCGCCTCCTCGTCGGCGGCCCGCACGAGCGCGGCCTTGCGCGCGACCTCGACCTGGTCCGGCGGGATCAGCACGGGGTGGTCGGTCGGGTTGCTGCTCACGGGGCCGAGATCGACGACCGCGGCGGCCGCGGCGGCGTCGCCGGGCAGAGCCGCGGCGACGGCGTCGGCCGCCGCCAGGAGCGAGCCCTCGTCGAGCTCGTCGGTGTAAGCGTAGTAGGTGTGTTCCCCGCTCAGCAGGCGCACGGCGGCGCCGCGTTCGCGGCCGCCGGTGACCTGCTCGAGGCGGCCGTCGTCGAGGCGCAGGTTCAGCCCGTCCCGGTCCTCGGCGAAGACCTCGGCGAAGTCGCCGCCCCGCTTCAGGGCGCGCGTCATGACGGCCTGCAGCAGCTGCGGATGCAGCTGGTCCAGGCCCATGTCAGCGCGCCTCGAGGGCGCGGGCGACGGCGGACCCGAGCTCGCGGAGCTCCGCGGCGTCCGCGTCTGCCTCGCCGAGCGTGTGGACGGCGCCGTCGGCAAGACCGAACTGCACGGGCGGGGCTGCCTGCCTCGCCTTCCGCCCGCCGCGCATGATGTAGGCGATCACAGCGAGCCCGCCCACGAAGACGCCGCCGATGACGGCGCTCTTCGCCTTCAAGCCTGCTCCTCGCCGGCGGCGGGTCCGGTATCGCCGGTCGCCTGTTCCGTTGCGGAGTCGTCCGCGAGGGTGGCGTCAACGCCACCCGCGCCGGCGCCATCCGTGGCGCTCGCCTTGGCGGCATCCACGGCGAAGGCGTCCGTCAGGCAGGTGCGCAGGTCGAAGAGAACGAGGCCGACGGGCGGCTCGGGTCCGGTGAGCGCGAGGATGCGGCGCCCGCCGGACTCGACGGCCGCTACTGAGGCGCCACCGACGTCGACTACGACGTGCTCGAGCGGCGCGGCGCCGGCGGACGAGGCGCGACGGGCGGCCGCCTCCCAGAGGCGGCCGCCCGTCGCGCCCACGCCGGTGCTCACGGCACCGGGCCCCGAACCGACGAGCGCGCCGTCCGCATCGAGGATGGCGACGGCGCGTACGTCTGTCGAGATGCTGAGGAGTTCCTGGATGGCCTCGTCGACGGTCACAGCCCTTGCTGTACCCACTCGACGGGCGTACACACCAGTTCGCAGCAGTCCGCGCCGCAGCTGATCGACTGCTCCGCGACCGCGAAATCGACGCTCCCCAGCTCCGCCATCACCACCTCGACGACACCCTCGAGGAAGGAGCGGTGCATACCGCACACCAGCGTCGGGTCGGCGCCGGAGAGCTCGCGGAAGGCGCAGTTGTGGACGGTCACGTGCAGCGCGTCGCCGCGCCACACGAGGTCGGGCAGCATCCCCTGCTCGTCGGCGATGTGACGCACAACGGCTGTCACTTCGTCCTTCGAACGAGGCGGACGGGGCTCGCCCGCAAGCACCCGCCGGCCTTCCGCCAGGCCGGCCTCGCGGCACGCCTCGCACGCGTGGTCGGCCGAGCCGTCGACGGAGAGTGCGGAAAGGGCGAGCCTGGCAAGGAGCTCGTAACGCCGCGGCGGGAAGCCGAAGGTCACGACCCGGTCGCTCAGCCGGTACAGCTTCGCCGGCCGGCCGCCTCCGCTCGTCTTGCGCAGGTCGGTCACGAGGAAGCCCGCCTGCTCCAGCTTGGAGAGGTGCATGCGGGCGACGTTGGGATGGAGGTGAAACTCTCCCGCGATGTCGCTGACCGTGACGTCCCTGCCGCCCTGCTCGGCGACCGACCGATAGATGTGGTAGCGGGTATCGTCGGCGAGGACGGCCGACAGCTCGTGGTCGAGATCCACCTGGCTCCTTCTGGGGCTCGCGCTGGCCCGATACTACCGCTGCCGGCTACCACCTGTAAACACGGTGGATGTAGTGGCAACCCTCAGGCGTGGATCTCGTACCGCGACGTGATCGGCGTCGAGGGCCGCAAGGTGGCCTCGACGCCGCAGTACCGCTCCTCCGAGAGTTGTATCGCCCGCGCCATCCGGGCCGCGTCCACCGCGCCCCTGGCGTGATACACGAGCTCGAAACTCACGTACCGCTTGGGGTGTTCCTCGGCGCGCTCGCCCGTCACTTCGACCCAAAGCTCCTCCAGCGGCTGCCTCATCTTCAGGAGGACCGATACGACGTCCATGCCGGTGCACGCCCCCAGTGCCGCGGCGAGCATCTCGATGGGCGTCGGCGTCCCCGTCGCTTCGTCCAGGCTCGAGCCCAGCACGGTCCGCCCGTGCTTGGTCTCGGCCTCGAAGCGCAAGCCCTCGCCCGTCCACCGCGCCGTCACGTGCTCGCTCACGCCGCTCCTCCGCGTCTCGTCGCGATCCAGAGGCGTCCCGGAGCCAACTGCTAGACTAGGACGCCATGACCGTCCTGCAGGCTATCATCCTGGGCATCGTCCAGGGGCTCACCGAGTTCCTGCCGATCTCCAGCTCGGGACACCTCATCCTCGTGCCGTGGCTCTTCAACTGGCACGTGCTTCTCGAGAACCCCGGCCTGAACAAGACCTTCGACGTCGCCCTGCACCTTGGGACGTTCATCTCGCTGCTGGTCTACTTCTGGCGCGACATCCTCACCCTGATCTCCGCGTGGTTCGGCACCATCAGGCGACGCCGCATCGACACGCCGGAAGGCAAGCTGGCCTGGCTCATCCTCATCAGCACCATCCCGGCGGGCATCGTCGGCGTCGCCTTCGAGGACGTGATCGTGAACCGCCTCGGCAAGCCCTGGATGATCGCCGTCCTGCTCATCGTCTTCGGTCTCGTGATGTACGTCGTGGACAGGCTCTCCCGCAAGGACCGCGAGATGGAAGACCTCACGTGGGGCGGCGCCCTCGTCGTCGGCGTCGCCCAGGCCGCCGCCCTGGCGCCCGGCGTCTCGCGTTCCGGCATCACGATGGTGACCGGCCTCCTGCTGCGGCTCAACCGTGAGGCGGCCGCCCGCTACTCCTTCCTCATGAGCATCCCCGTGATCGGCGGCGCCGCCCTTTACAAAGGGCTGGAGGTCGCGCAGGACGGCCTTCCGGCGGGCGCCGCCATGCCCTTCGCCGTCGGCATCGCGTCGGCGGCGCTGAGCGGGCTCGCGGCCATCTGGTGGCTGCTCGCCTACCTGCGCCGCCACGACTTCACGCCCTTCGTGATCTACCGTCTCGTGGTGGGCTTCGGCGCCCTCATCCTCATGCTCGCCGGGGCGCGCGCCTTCACGGGGATCTGAGGCCGGCGGCGCCAGCCCGCCTCGCTGCCGTCCCGCGTCCCCGTCAGCCTCGCCGCCGTCCCCGCTCGTGTACACTGTCGCGGGGCTCCTCCCCCGCCTTCCCACACCCAGGAGCGGACGGTGCGCAACCTCACACTCGGCGACCGCGGCAAGGAAGTCTCGGACGTGCAGACCCGCCTGCGCGCCCTCGGCTTCGTGCTCGGCAACGAGGGCGTCGACGGCTTCTTCGGCCCTCACACGCGGCATGCCGCGCTCGCCTTTCAGCAGCGTCGCGGGCTGCTCGTCGACGGGGTCGTCGGCGACAACACGTGGCGCGAGCTCGTCGAGGCGGGCCACGAACTGGGCGACCGCCTGCTGTACCTGCGGGAGCCCCACTTCCGCGGCGACGACGTGCTCGCCCTGCAGGTGAAGCTCAACCTGCTCGGCTTCAACGCGGGACCGGAGCGCGGCATCCACGACGAGGACGTCGAGCGCGCCGTGCTGGACTTCCAGCGCAACGCCGGGTTGCTCGTCGACGGCATCGTGGGCGAGAAGACCCTGCGCCAGCTCGAGGCGGTGCGCAAGGCGGAGTCGGGACGGATGGGCAAGAAGATCCCCGACCGGGACGGCGGCTACGTGGCCGTGCAGAGCCTTGCCGGCCAGAGGGTGGCGGTGGACCCCGGCCACGGCGGCGCCGATCGCGGCCTGGTCTCGCCCGGCGGCGTCGTCGAGAAGGACCTGACTCTGGCGCTCGCCCTGCGGATGGACGAGCTGCTCCGGGCGGAAGGCTGCACGGTGACCCTGACCCGGAGCGCGGACGTCGAGGTGCCGCTCTACGAGCGCGCCGACAGGGTGATCGCGGCCGACGCCGCCTACTTCGTCTCGCTTCACGCCAACGGCAGCGACTCGCCGGCGGCCCGCGGCGCCGCCGGCTACTACTTCCAGCGCAATCACTACTACTCCGAACACGGCCGGCGCCTGGCCGACTACGTAGGGACCCGGCTGGCCGGCCATGGCACCCCCTACCTGGGTGGGTTCGGCCGCAACTACGCGCTCCTCCGGGAGCCGCGCGCCATCAGCCTGCTCGTCGAGCCGCTCTTCCTGTCGAGCCCGGAGGACGAGGCGTGGGCGAGGCGACTGGACTTCGTCGACCACGTCGCCACCGCCATCGTGGGCGGGCTCGGTGACTACCTCGCGCGGGCGCCTCTGCCCGATGCACCGGTCGCGCCACCGAAAGACGCGGTGCCGCTCTCCGAGCGCGACGCGCCCGGGTCGGCATGAACGGCGCGGCAGGCGACGGCGCGGCAGGGAACAGCGCCGCTGGGAACGGCGCCGCAGAGAACGCCGCGGGCGACGCGGAAGCTGCCGCAGGCGGGGCGGAAGCTGCCGCGGGCGACGCGGAAGCTGCCGCGGGCGACGCGATGACCGGCGGCGTTGAGGGCGGCTCCGACCCGGTCCGCCTGACGACGACCCAGGCGCAGCGCCTGAGGGAGCTTGGGGCGGACCCCGAGGCGGTCGACACGGGGTTCGCGTCGGTGGCCGAGCGGGACGCGGCCTTCAAGCGGCTCGAGGACGAGCTGGGACGCGCCGGCAGGGCGCAGCTCGACGAGCTGCGACGCGAACGGCGCGTCCCGCGTCTCGTCGAGCTGCAGACGGCCCTGCGCGCCACGCTCACCGGCGAGGGCTTCGTCGAGGTCGTGACGCCCGCCATCATCAGCGCCGAAGCCCTCGACAAGATGGGCGTCGAACGCGGCCACCCGCTCCGCGAACAGGTCTTCTGGCTGGAGGACGGCTCGTGCCTGCGGCCCATGCTCGCGCCCAATCTGTACACGGTCATGCGCAAGCTGGGCCGCCTCTGGAGCCGTCCCTTCGGCATCTTCGAGATCGGCTCGTGCTTCCGCAAAGACAGCAAGGGCAGCCATCATCTCAACGAGTTCACGATGCTGAACCTGGTCGAGCTGGGGCGGGCGCAGGAGGAGTGCGGCGCCCGCCTCGACGAGCTCGCCCGCCTCGTCATGGCGGCCGCCGGCATCGCCGACTTCGAACTGGTGCGCACCACCTCCGAGGTCTACGGCGAGATGGTCGACGTGGAGGTAGGCGGGCAGGAAGTGTGCTCGGCGGCCACAGGGCCTCACCCGCTGGACCCCAACTGGGGCATCATGGAGCCCTGGGTCGGGCTCGGCTTCGGCTTGGAGCGGCTGCTGGCGGCCCGCGAAGGCTACCCGAACATCGAGCGCGCGGGCCGCAGCCTCACGTACGTCGACGGGGTGCAGGCTGAACATCTAGAGACCGCGTGCCGCTGCTCTGACGCGCAGGAACGGCGATAACGCTCGCCACCCGCGACCATCTCGCTGCGGCGCGGGCGCGCGACCGTCTCAGCCGAGCCCCGGCTTGCGCGCCTTCACCACCAACTTTGTATCGCTCCACGCCGCGCCGCCCGGCTCGCTCACGTGGGCGAGCAGGTCCCGGACTCGCGCGGCCCTTTCGCCGCCGCAACCAGTCGCCGACAGCCAGTCGTCCATGTCGTGCCGCTTTTCGAACGTCGCCTCGGCGACGCTCTCCAGCCCCGTGGCGCGCAGCATCCCGAGCATCTCCTCATTCGTGTAGTGGCGCGCGTGCGTCGGGTCGCGCAGCTTCTCTGCTTGCTGAACGCGCTCGTCGATCCAGAGCGTGTCCTCGAGGACCACGAGTCTGCGCGCGACGCGCGCCATCTCGCCGATCGCCCTGCCCGGGTCGTCGAAGTGGTGAAGGCCGAGGCGACAGGCGACGACGTCGAACGAGGCGTCGTCGAGCGGCAGCGCCTCGGCCGGGCACACGACGTCGGGCTCCATCCCGGCGGCGGCATCGGCGGTCGTGACCAGGCAGCCGAGAGCGCGGAGACGCCGCGCCACGTGGCCGCCGCCGGAAGCCACGTCCAATGCTGTCACGCCCTCGCCAGGCTCGCACCAGGCGACGAGCTGGTCGAGGTCGTCACCCGTCGCGTGTGACCGGCTCTGCCGGTAGTACGCGGCTCGCTTGTCCCACTCGTTCACGGCCGTCTGCCTCCCAGGCGCGACTTCTGTCACGTACGGGCTGCCGATGCCCGCCGCCACAAATGCGAGGGGGGCGGGGCGGCGCCCAGCGCCGCCCCGCCCCCCTTCGCGTCGTCAGCCGCCGGCTGGCTATCTGCCCAGCAGCGCGTCCATCTTCTTGACGCCGTCGTTGGCGTCTTCTGCGTACGCGTCGGCGCCGATCTGGTCGGCCCAGCGCTGCGTGCACGGCGCGCCGCCCACGACCGTCTTGAAGGGCAGGCCCTCGTCCTTGATGACCTTGATGACCTTCTTCTGCTCTTCCATGGTGGTCGTCAGAAGGGCGCTCATCCCGATGATGTCGGCGCTGAGCTCCTTGGCTCTGCCGATGAAGGTGTCGGCCGGCACGTCACGGCCCAGGTCGGTGACCTCGTAGCCGTTGGCCTTGAGGTAGGCGATGACGATGGCCTTGCCGATGTCGTGTACGTCGCCCTGCACGGTGCCGATCACGACCGTGCCCTTGCTCTTCGCAGCGCCCGCCTCGAGAGCCGCGTTCGTGACCTCGGTGGCGCCGGCCATGGCGTCGGCCGCCATCATGAGCTCGGGCAGGAACATCTCGCCGCTCTCGAAGAGGTCGCCGACCTCCTGGATGCCCTTCACGAAGCCGTTCGCCATGATGTCGCCGGGGGCGATGCCCGCGGCGAGGGCCCGCTTCGCGACGTCCTCAGCGGTCGCCCTGTCGGCGTTCACGATGGCGTCGCTGGCTTCCTGGTAGAGGTCTTCGTTGGCCATGGCCGTGCACTCCTCCTACGTGGTTGCGTGCCGCTTGCGCCGGCGGGCCGAGTATATCAATCGTCGGGGGCCCGCCCCGCGCCGCTCGCCGGCCGTCGCAGGCCCACGTCCCGGTGCCTCCGCCGGCTGTGCCGAAGGTCCCGACTCAGGCTCCCGCCAGCCTGCGGCAGCGGCAAGGCTTTCATCCGATTGGATGACTGTCAAGAAGAGTAGCCGGGAAGCCGGGACGCCTTCGCGGCCGCCCTCTGCGCTACAATCGCCCGGTGCGGTACCACGGCGCCGTCATCCGTCCTCCCAGCGAAGCCAGCAGCCTCATCCTGCAGGTCAGCTACGGCTGCTCCAACAACACCTGTGACTTCTGCGGGACCTACCTCGACAAGCCGTTCGGCGTGCGTCCCCTCGAGGAGGTCGCCGAGGACCTGCGCGAGCTGCCGGCCATCGCCCGGGAGCGCGCCACCCGCGTCTTTCTCGCCGACGGCGACGCGCTCGCGCTGGCGCCGCGCCGGCTGCACGAGGTTCTCGACCTCATGCACGCCGCGCTGCCTAATCTCGAGCGCGTCGCGTCGTACGCCAACGCGAAGAACCTCCTCAGCCAAGAGCGTCGCCGACCTCGCCTCGCTGCGCGAGCGCGGTCTCACGCTGCTCTACCTCGGCCTCGAGTCGGGCGACGACGAGACGCTCGCCGCCGTCCACAAGGGCATGACGGTGGCCGAGCAGATCGCGGGCTGCGCCCGCGCGACCGAGGCCGGCATGCAGCTCTCCGTGACGGCCATCCTCGGTCTCGCCGGCGCCGGCCGCTCCCTTGTCCACGCCGCCGCGACGGGCGAGGCGCTGAGCGCCATCGACCCCGCCTACATCGGCGTGCTCACCCTCATGCTGGTGCCGGGCACGGCGATGCACCACCGCGTCGCGACCGGCGAGCTCGTCCTGCCCGACGCGCTCGGCATGCTGAGCGAGCTTCGGGAGATCATCACCCACACCGACGTCACCGATTCGCTCTTCCGCTCCAACCATGCCTCAAACTACCTGCCCGTCGGCGGGCGGCTGCCCGGGGACAAGGCGGCGATACTGGCGCAGCTCGACCGCGTCCTCGACGCACCGGAGGCCGCCCGCCTCCGCCCGGAGACCTGGCGGGCCCTCTAGGCCCCCGTCGTGGGCCACCTCCGCTTCTTCCTCGTCCTCGCCGCGGCCGCTCTCGCGGCGCTCGCCGTCTGGACCTGGCTGCCGCCCACGCAGGAGTCTCAGGACGCCATCAAGCAGAGCATCGTCCGCTACGACCTGGCGTCACGCATCCCCTGGCCTGAGGGGCACTACGGCGAGACCGTGCTGCCGCGGGTCGTTCAGGACCAGCTGCTCCATGAGTGGCGCGCGAACCTCGACGAGACGGCGGAGGGCGACGCCCTGACGACCGCATCCGGCTACGATCCGGTCGAATGGCTGCTGACAAGCCGCCGGGAGCAGCCCGACAGGGTCGTCCTGAAAGTCGACGGGGAGGTCGTCCTTTTCGACGTGCGCCGGCGCACGCTGCGCGGCGAGGTGATCGTCCGTGCGGCCGTGGCGCAATCCATCCAGGCGGGCACGTGGGACGCGAAATCGCGAAGGGTCCGGGACGCGACGTGGACGACATCCGACTCCTGCGCCATCTACGACTACGTCATGCGCGAGAGGGGCGACACGTGGAAGGTCGTGGACAGGGCACCACCCAAGGACGGCCCATTCTTCTACAACCCCGACACGGGAGAGACCGGGAGCGGTCCCTGAGCCGGGGGCGGTGTTCATGTCGTCGCCGAGCTCAGCCGCGACCGCCGCACTACGCCTCAGGTCGCCCGTCCTCCCGCAGGTACGACCCGTAGCCGCGCTGGAACTTCGTCGCTGCGTATTTCTGCAGCTTCCACTCCGGGATGCGGCACTCCGGGCACGCCTCCACGAACCACTTGTTGCGCAGCCAGCGAGCCGCGCGGCTCGTCTTGGAGTCGTGCACGACCATGCGCTTGTTGCAGTGCGTCACGACGATCGCGTAGTCGCCGCGCGGCTCGAACTCGCGCACACCGTGGAGGAGGCCGCGCCGCGAGGGCCACAGCTTCATCTTCTCGATGAGCCGGAAGAGCGGCACCTGCTTGCGGTAGTACCGCGCCTTGTTGGGGTCGGTCGGCACGTCAGATCGCGCTCAGGGCGTCAGGGCGTCGATGCCCGGTAGAACGGGAGGAATTCGTAGACGGCGCGCGTCGCGCGGCCGTCGAGCACGGTGTCGAGCGTCAGGACGCCGGGCCGCCAGTCCTCGGCACCGACCCTGAAGCGGCCGTCGCCCAGAGGCACCAGCTCGAGCTCGTCCGCGGTCGCGCCGAGCCACGACGCGATCAGCCAGAGGCGCCCTCTGCGCTCGACCACGCGGAGGTGCCCCATCCAGGCGCTCCAGGTGTGGTAGTGGCCGCAGAGCGCCGCAGCGCCGGGAACGGCGGGGAAGGAGGACGGGCCGGCGTAGCCGGGCCCGGCGTACCAGGCGCCGCCGTGCGTCGCGTACGAGATGCGGCCCTCCTCGTCGCGCCAGAAGCGCAGGTAGAACCGGTCGAGTTCGGGGTGCGGGACGAGGAAGACGTCTTCCGTCCGCGCGTTCAAGCACCACGTCGCCGGCCGTCGGATGACGCAGGACGAGGCGGCCGTCGGCGGCCACGAGCTCGAGCGAGCGGCCGAGGGGGAACGCCCGCTCGTCGCGAGTCATCAGCTCGTCGCGTGCCGCCGCCTCCTCGGCCCCGGCATCGTCCGGCCAGCCTGGAGGCTCCTGGATCTCGCCGCCGAGCGGCCCCTCCACCGAGATGCCGTCCGGGACCCGGTGCGAGCCCTCGTAGTCCGGTACGAGCTCACCGCCGAGCTGCACAGCCGCCGAGACGCCGTCCGGCATCTGATATGCGCCGGCGTAGTCGTCTGCGAGGTCGCCCAGGAAGGCCGGGTCGGCGAGCGGCGGCGGCTCCGGCAGCGCCTGCCCGGCGGCCGCCGCTCCACCCCGCCCGCAGCGCGTACTCGACGAGCTCGAGGCGTGACTCGTTGCCGTTCATAAGGGCGACAACACCGAGCCCGGTCTCTTGCTCCAGTAGGAGATACGAGCTGAAGCCGACCATACCGCCGGAATGTCCGACGAGCACGCGGTCGTCGTCCTCCCGCGTCTCGAGGCCGTAGCCGTACCAGGGCGTCCCTTCCTCGTCAGGCTGAGCGACGAGTCCGGAAGTGAGGAGCGCGAAGCTCTCCTCGCTGAGCAACCGCTGGTCGCCGACCACGCCACGCCCCAGCAGGAAACGCGCGTACGCGGCCATGTCGGCGACCGTCGAGACGATGCTCCCGTCCGCGCTCGCAGTCTCATACCAGGGCGCCTCGACCAGCGGCTGCCCCGCGTGCCACGGCCTGTCGTCGAACAGGCGCAGGTGGGGCTTGGTGGTGGTGGCCCTCGCGGCGGACGTGATCTGCGGCTCGCTGTGGCTCATGCCCAGCGGTCCCAGCAGGCGCTTCTCCAGCAGCTGGGGGAACGGGACGCCCGTGACCTCCTCGAGGGTCACCCCGACGAGCTTGTAGCCGTCGTTGGAGTAGAGGAAGCGCTCGCCCGGGGCGTAGCGGCACTCGAAATCCCTGAGCAGCCAGAGTTCGTGCCGAGCCTCGAGACTGGCGTCAGTGCCCTCCGGCAGGCCGGAGGTGTGCGTCAGCAGGTGGTGGAGCGTGATCGGTGCGAAGTGCGAGCGTACCCGGAACCACGGTACGTAGTCGGTGACGGGCGCGTGCAGGTCGAGGGTGCCTCGGTCTCTCTCTTGCAGGGCGATGATCGCCGCGAACGACTTGCTGATCGAGCCGATCTGGAAGCGGTCCGCGGCGGTCACGGGACGGCGCGCGGCAAGGTCGGCGAAGCCGCGCGCGACGACGCCGAGCAGGCGCTCCCGGTCGGTCAATCCGACCACGATACCGGGAGCGTGCCAGCGCGGCAGGCGCGCGTCGACGAAGGCGGTGACGCGCGCGAGCGCACCCGCGAAGGCGGCGCTCCTGTCCATCTCGACCTCCATGCCTTCATGATAGCGGCTGCGCTCCTCCCGGCGCTCCCCCCGCCGGCGCTCGCAACAGCCACCTCGAGAAGCCCTTCGAGTAGGCTCGCGCCGTCGGCCGAGGGGCAGGAGGGGGCTCGCCGCAGGCGAACACTGAGCGTGCTGCAGCAAGCCCGGGGAGGCACGCATGAAGCGCTTGGTCCTGACCCTGCTGACGGCCGCCGTCCCGATCGCGGTCGTGTTGGTACTTGCCTTCGGGCTCGCGGCCTGCGGCGGCGACGACGGCGGGGGTACGACCCCGCCGTCGTCGCCGCCGGTCACCGAGAGCCCCTCGCCCGACGTCTCCCCTTCGGGCAGCCCGTCGCCGGGCCGGACGATGACGCTCTCCCTGTACTTCCTCAGAGGCGAGAAGCTCGGCGTCGCGCATCGCGTCGTCCCCTTCACGCTGACCCCCGGCGCCGCGTCCCTGCGCCTGCTGTTCGCGGCCCCGAAAGCCAGCGAGAAGGCCGCCGGCCTGAGCACGGCCATCCCGGCCGGGGTCGAGCTCAACGGCCTGACCATCGACGCCCAGAAGAAGGTCGCGACGGTCGACCTGAGCCCCGCCTACGCCGAGGGCGACGGGGCGCTGGCCCTGCAGGCCCGCGTCGCCCAGGTCGTCTACACGCTGACGCAGTTCCCGACCGTCAAGTCGGTGCGCTTCCTGATCGACGGCGAGGCCGACGTCCCGTTGGGAGGCGAGGGCCTGCTGCTGACGGATGCCCAGACCCGAGCCGACTGGCAGGCGCTCCTGCCCGCCATCTTCGTCGAGGCGCCAGCGGTCGGCGACGTGGTCACGTCCAGCCCGCTTGTTGTGCGCGGCAGCGCCTCCGTCTTCGAGGCCACCTTCGTCGCCGAGCTGCGGCTGCCGGAGGGAGTCGTCGTCAGGAAGACGGTGACGGCGACCGAAGGCGCCCCGGGCCGCGGCTCGTTCCTCGCCCGTATGAGCGTGCCTCCGTTCTTCGGCAACGGCAAGCTGGTCGTCTACGAGGTCTCGATGCAAGACGGGTCGCGCATGAACGAGGTGCGCATCCCCCTACGGTTCGCGACCGGCGACTGACCGGGAGCGCCGTCAGGGGGCCTCGGCTCGTCCAAGGCTGGCGGCGAGCCCGAGCGATCCTTCAAGGCCCGTCCTCGGCGTCGCACGGGTAGTTCAGGGCCGCATCTGGTCCCTGCGTCGCCGGTGCCAGAGCGGCACGGCGTACCAGAAGAAGGCGGTCCAGCCCAGCGTCAGGCCCGCGACGGTCGCCGCCCAGCTCGCCTCGTAGAGAACGTCGGTGATCAGGTAGACGGAGAGGCCGATGGCAGCGGCGAGGAAGACGCTGCCGGCGATCGCCAGCACGTTGAAGCCCTTGACCATCTGCTCCTTGTCGAAGGCGCGAAAGCGCAGGCGATGGTTGGCGAGCGGCGCCATGAGCAGCACCGAGCCGGCGGCCGTGCACAGGAAGTCGGCGAAGTAGATGTCGCGCTGGGTGTCGCCGAGGATGCCGAACCGGTTCGTGAACGGCAGCGTCAGGAGAAAGGCGAAGAGGACCTGGACGCCCGGCAGGACGATGCGCAGCTCGTTGAGCAGCTCGACGAGCTCGCGGTCGACGCGCTCCTTGCGGTCCTCGGGCACGCGGTCCTCCTCGCTGGCCTTCGGCCAAGAGCCGTGCTGCCTCCGGCCCCCGCGTCCGGTCTTGGCGCCGGCCGTGGCCGGAACGCGGTGGCGGGGACTGCGGGAGTCACACCCGCCTACGTGGATTTAGAGTCCACGCTGATCCTTACGATCGAGCCCCCGCGCGGCTCCATCATACCCGCAGGCGCGTGGCGCGGGGTGGGAGACGGCGTCAGGTGGCGAGGGCGCGGGCTGAAAGCGCGACAGACGGCGAGGGCGCGGGATGGAGGCCGTGTCAGGTGGCGAGGGCGCGCGCCGCCATGACCGCGACGCCGACGGCGAGCGGCTCATGGATGTGGCGCGCGCCGAGCGCGGCCTGCGCCGCCGGTGTGAAGGCCGAGGGCACGCCGGGCACGGCGGCGATCAGGCCTTCTCGCAGGTGGTGGACGTCGATCAAGTCGGCTGCCGGCGTCGCGTCGAAGAGCAGGTCGCAGCGGGTGAGGCCCTCGTCCAGATCGATCCTTTCGAAAATGAGCCCGTCCGCGCGCGCCCGCTCGACACTGCCCGCATCGGGTTCGACGGCGAGCACGCGCGCGCCGAGCGCGGCCAGCCGCGCACCGGCGCAGCGCCCGACCGGGCCGAGGCCCAGCAGGAGCACCTCCCGGCCCTCCAGGCCGCCCGCGGCCGCGGCCAACGCCGTCACGTAGCCGTCAGCCGTGGCCGGGTCGTCGTCGATGCACACGCCCGTCCTGATGTTGAGCGCGATGAAGCGGTGGTCGTCGGCGATGAAGATGATGCCGTCGCCGCGATCGGCCGCCTCCTGCAGGCCGCGCACATCGGCGAAGTCCGGCGACGCGCGCGTCGCAGCCGAGGTGCCGCAGGATCACGACGACGCACTCGCAGAAGCCGGGGATCACGCCCTCGCCGGTGGTCACATGGACGGCGGCCACGGGAAGCGCGTCGAAGCGGACGACGCCCGGCTGCGCGGCGCGCAGCCGGGCGTCGTCCGCCACCACGCGCTCCGCCAGCTCGCGCAGCGTCAACCCGCTGACGGCCCGCAGCTCGCCCTCGAAGGCGAGCAGGCCGGCCGTCAGTCCTCGCACGTCGTCCTGCGTCAGTCTCGTCATGACAGCGCCTCCGCCGGATCGCGCTCGGGCACGAGGTCCAGCTTCTCCGTCGCGGCGATCGCGGCCACACAGTCGACGGCGCGGCGCCGCGCCTCGGCCAGGCTCTCCCCCAGAGTGATGAGCGTGGCCGACCAGCGCGCCGCGCCCGGCGCGTAGTCGGTGAGCCCCTCGTCGGAGCCGAAGAACCCCGGCACGAGCGCGAGCGGTCGCGCCGCCCCCATCACATGCTCGCCGAGGACCCGCAAACGACCGTCCGCGGCGTGCACGTGCTGGTACACGCAGGCGCGCCGCGGCTCGCGATCGATCGCGGGAAGCCTTCCATCCAGCAGCGTGCGCGTGAGCGCCTCCACGATGTTGAGGCCGCTCGACCAGTACACCGCGGTCGGCGTCTGGCTGGGCAGCCTGGCGTCGATCTCGAGCACCTTCGGTGCGTCGTCCGCCACCATCACCTCGACGTCCATCAGGCCGTTCAGGCCCAGTCCCTCGGCAAGCCGCACCGTCACGTCGTCGAACGCTCGCAGCAGCGCTTCGCTCGCCTCGATAGGCGCCGTCACCCGCTTGCAGTCATAGCCATCGTCGAACTCGAGCCCCGTGACCTGCAGCGGCACCGCGTGGCCCTTCCAGCACAGCACCTCGAGCGAGAGCGAGGGTCCCGGCACGTACTCCTCGACCACCACGTCGTGCCCGCGCGCCTCGAGACGATCGCGAGCGGCAGCGAGGGCGTCGGCGTCGGCAACGACGCCGACGCCCTCGCTGCCGCTCGCCGAGCTCGGCTTCACGATGACGGGGAAGGCACACGGCCACGGCTGCGGCCGCGGCACATCGAGGCGCGCGAAGAGCTCGTTGGAGGCGAGCTTGGACGCCGTCACGCCGTACGAGACGAGGTCGAACAGCAGCGGCACGCCCCACGAGGGAACGTGCTCGTCGAGCCAGGCCAGCGTCTCCCCGTCCTCGCACGCCGGCAGCACCGCGTCGCAGGCGCTCAGGATACTGCGTGCCTTGGCCTCGTCGGCGGTGATGTCGAGCTGCACGTGGACGTCGGCCAGGCCGGCGGCGGGCGGAGCCTCGCGCCGGTCCACCAGCACGGTCTCCCAACCCGCCTTCGCTGCAAGGTACACCGCCTCGGTGCCCTGGAGCTTGCCGCCGACGACCCCGAGCCTCATGAGGCGCTCGGGTCGTCGGCGCCGTTGGCGGCCCTGCCCGCGCGCGTCTTGTCGAGCCATGCGCGGTAGGCCGCCGCCCCCGCCGGCCGCAGGCCCAGCCGCTCCAGGTGCGGCAGCACGCCCTCGACCGTCCGGTGACCCTCCTCGATGTCGAGGACCGCGTTCGAGACGCCGGCGAGGCCCGTCGTAGGCGGCACGATCGAGGTCACGACGTTGGCGCCGGCGACGAGCCGGCGCTCGAGACCGCGGATCCCGTCCACGTCGAGCGATGCCGGGATGAGCCTGTCGGGCATGGCCAGCCGCATGACGGCGATGGCGAGCAGTTCGGGCAGGTCTCCGGCGGGCTTGAGATCCGCGAGCGGGGTGCCGGCCTGCGGCACGAAGGTCATGACGCGCACCTGCTCCCAGCCACCCTCGCGCATGGCGGCGACCGACCGGGCGCGATGGCCCGGCGTGTCGCCGATCCCGGTGAGGATGCCGTCTTCGACGAGCAGCCCGGCAGCGCGGGCGGCCTGCCGGGCGGCGACCCGCTCCGCGTACGCCTGTCCCACGCGGAGGCCACCGTACAGCTCCTCGGTGTGTGTCTCCTGGTAGAGCGCATACCAGTCCGCGCCGCGGTCGCGCAGGTCCTGCAGCGCCTCGCGGGGCAGAACGCCGGGCGAGACCATGACGGGCAGCCCGGCGGACGCCTTGACGGCGCCCACCAGGTCGAGCAGCGCCGTGTAGCCCGGCTCCCGATGGATCGCGGGATCCTCACCCATGGTCAGGTCGAGCAGGTCCACACCAGACGCCGCCAAGTCGTCGCAGATGGAAACCACCTCGTCGAGGGTCTTGCGGTAGCGCGGGCTCTGGTCGTTGCCCGCGCGGTAGTAGCAGAAGACGCAGTCGTTGCGACAGTACGTCGAGAAATACACGAAGCCGTAGAGGAAGACGCCATCGCCGAAATGCCGGGCGCGCGCCTCGCGGGCGGCGGCGAAGACGTCGTCGGCCGCCGCCTCGTCCTCGAGACCGAGCAGCGCCTCGAGCTCGGGCTCCGTCAGGCGCTCGCCGGCGAGCGCCCTCTCGCACAGGGTGGCGATGCCGCGGGTGGAGCTGTCGACGGTGCCAGACACGCGGGGAGTGATCAGCGGAACGACAGGACGTCGCCGAGCGGAAGACGCGGGCTGCGGCGCACGCGGCCCGCCGGCAAGCCTATCGGGACGACTGCGGCGAGCTGAGCCGGCGGCTCGACCCCCAGCAACGCCTCGATGCGGGGGGCCGCCAGCACGGGCGCCGACATCCAGCAGGCACCGTAGCCCATGGCGTGCGCCGCCGTGATGAGCAGCTGCACGGCCGCGCCCACGCTCTGCAGGTCGGGGCGCTGGCGCAGGCGGTCGCGCGCTGGGCCCTCGACGCCGCGCAGCGCGAGCAACTCGTCGGCGTGCGACACGTACGGCAGCGAGAAGACGGCCAGTACCAGCGGCGCATCGGCGAAGAACGTCGCAAAGGCGCGCACCGCCTTGAGGTCCTTGGCGCGGCCCCCGACCTCGGGCCAGCCGGCCATCTCGTCGAGGGCCGCGTGCACGGCGCCGCGCATGGCCTCGCGTAGGGCGGCGTCCTGCACCGCGATGAAGCGCCACGGCTGAGTGTTGCCGGCGTTCGCGGCGCGGACGGCCAGCGCCACCATCGCCTCGACATGGTCGGCCGGGACCGGTTCCGCCAGCCAGCGGCGGACGCTGGCGCGGCCCTGCACGGCGGTCGCGAGGCTCACCAGGCTGAGCAGCTCGCGACGGTCGCTGTGGTCCGCCGCGGACGTGTCGGCGCCGCCCACGACGCCCGGCGCGACGGGCCCGCTCTCGTCGGCTCGATCAGGCATGGCTGCATCGTAGCAGAGGAACGGGGCGGGCGGCCTGCCGGCCGCCCGCCCCGTCGTACTTCGTCTGTGACCTTCTCAGCCGCCCGAGAGCGGCGGGACGACCATCATCTTGTCGCCGTCCTCGAGCGGCGTGTCCACGCCCTGCCGGGCCTGGATGTTGCGCCCGTTCAGGAAGACGCCGGCATACATCCGGCCGTCCTCACGGTAGATGCGCAGGCGCATGCGCGGCTCGACGGCGATCGCCTTGGTCAGCGCCTCGCCGACCGTCGCCGCGTCGCATTCGACCTCGCCGTGACCGTCCGGCGTCGTCATCCCGACCGGGAGCTTGACGAAGACCTTCGCCATGCTCAGGCCGGCGCCAGCTCCCGGTCCATCTTGTCGACCTTGAGGTCGACAGCGAGGACGTGCGGGTTCTGACAGAAGGCGATGCACTGCGGCTCACCGTCGCAGAGGTCGCACTTGAAGGCGACCTCCTTCTCGGGGTGCTCGTGGATGACGTCGGTGGGACAGACGTCGTAGCACTCGCCGCAGTTGGTGCACTTCTCGTCGTCGACGATGAGCACGAAGCCCTTGACCTCGTCGCCGATCTTCTCCTTGCCCGCGAAGTCGCCCTTGACCTTCATCGTGATCTCCTTGGTCACGATGGCGTCGTTGGGACAGGCCTCCTGGCACTTGGCGCAGCCGGTCTGCAGGCAGGTGTGGCCCTTGATCTTGCCGCTCGTGGGGTTGACCTCGGCCCACAGCCGAGCGACCGAGGGGCGATAGGCGTTCTCATGGTAGGCCGAGCAGGCCAGCTCGCACATGTGGCAGCCGGTGCACTTCTTGCTGCTGATCATCACGTGAGGCATCTGGTTTCTCCCTTCGTTCGGCGTGACGCCGTCAGAGGCGTACGTCGACGCCGATCTCGGCGAGCTTGGCCTCGCTGGGGACGCCGTTCTCGTCCCAGCCACGGATCTGGTAGAACTCCTGGAGGGCGGCCTTGAAGGTGGCCGTGCCGATCGCCCTGCCGGCCGAAGCGCCGGTCGTATGGGCGCCCTCCTCCGCGTACAGCTTCTGCGGGATGTCGTCGGGCTCGACGCCCTCGCGCAGGTTGAACAGCCGCCCGAGGTTCCAGGTGCGTTCGCCGACCTGGAAGACCTCTTCGCCGGTCACGTCACGCTTCCACAGGTGCTTCATGACCTGGGCGATCTGCTCGGGCGTGATGGCCCAGAAGTCGCACCAGATGCCGCAGAACTTCACGGCGCTGAAGTTCTCGCCGATCATGCCCTCGGCCGGGTTACCCCAGACGACCTTCATGGCCTTGCCTTCGAGCGTGTCGGGGGGCAGGGTGCCGCCGACGATCTCGTCGGCGATCGCGTAGCTGCGCATGTGACAGCCGCCGCGGTCGCTGGTCGCGTAGCCGAGGCTCATGCCGAAGCTCCCGCGCGGGTCGTAGCCGGGCAGCTCCATGTTCTTGACTTCCATCGCCAGCTCAGGACGACCGTACTTGGCGGCCAGGGCACGCGACCCGAGGGCCAGCTCGGCGCCGATGCCCTCACGCTTCGCGATAGCCTCCGGAGCCTTGAGGTAGCCGTCGACTTCTCCGAAGCGCAGGCCGAAGTCCTTGACGCCCTTCTCGGTCAGGTCCATTGCCAGGCCCACGACGCTGCCGCTCGAGATCGTGTCGAGACCGAGCTCGTCGCACAGCGCGTTGAACTTCATGAGCGCGGCGATGTCGCCGATGCCGCAGTTGGGCCCGCACAGGGCGATCGTCTCGTACTCCGGGCCCTCGCCCGCGACGCCCTCGAGCTCGTGGAACTGGCGGCAGCCGATGGCGCACTGGTAGCAGGCGCGGTTCTTGGTCCGGATCTTGACGAAGGCGTCCGAGTTGATGTTCTCCATCTTCTCGAAACTACCCGAGGACCAGTTGCGCGTCGGGATCACGCCGGCGTCGCTCATGATCTGGCCAAGGACCGGGGTGCCCTCTTCGTTCGCCCACAGGTTGTCCTCGGTGAGGACGTACTCGCTGTGGATGCGGTAGAGGTCGGCGAGGAACGCCTTGGCGTCGCCGACGGTGACCGAGCCGGTGCCGCGGATGGCGATGGCCTTGAGCTTCTTGCGGCCCCAGAGGGCGCCGTGACCGCCCCTCCCGGCCTTGTGGTACTGGTCGGTCGAGAGGCAGGCCCACAGGACTTCCTGCTCGCCGGCCGGACCGATCGAGAGCGTCTTCGCGTCGCCGTCGAAGTCCTGACGCAGGGCCTCCTCGATCTCGGAGGTCATCATGCCCCAGTACTTCGGCTTGGCGGGGACGAACGAGACGACGTCGTCCTTGATCGTGACGACGACCGGCTCGGGCGACTCGCCCTTGATGATGATGGCGTCGTAGCCCGCGAACTTCATCTCGGGGGCGAAGGAGCCGCCGACGTAGCTGTCGTTGAGGATGCCGGTCTGGGGGCTCTTGCAGCCGACGACCAGCCGCGAGGCCGTGCTCACGCTGGTCCCGGCGAACGGGCCGGTCATGAGGATGACCGGGTTCTCCGGCGCCCACGGGTCTGACTTGGGAGCGATCTCCTCCCACATGTACCGGAGCAGCAGGCCCTTGCCGCCGACGTACTTCTCGGCCCACTCCATGTTGAGCGGCTCGACGGCGGAGGTACCTGCGCTCAGGTCGATCCTGAGTACCTTGCCCTGGTAGAAGTCCAATGCATCCTCCCGAAGACGCAGCTGCAGAATCCCCCGGCACGTGGAGGGTGCCCCCATGGCTGGTGGAGGGGTCAGGGTCTCGTCATTCTAGGCCAAGCCGGAGAAGCTGGGCAACAAACCCCGCCGCGACAGTATGGCGTGCGAGGTGTCCAGCCGCCGGACAATCAGAGGAGGCGACACGGCCTCAGTCGAGCGGCCCGCTCGCCGCTCGACTGTCATGAGCGAACGGCTGGTCCCCGAAGTACCTCTCATAGAGGACATCCAGGGCCTTCTCGAGATCGCCGGTCAGGCGCGCATACCGTTCGATGATGGCCTCCCCCTCGGCAGTCAGAGTGGAACCACCACCGGCCTCACCACCCGCGCGCCGGTGCAGGAGCTCAAGACCCAGGTGATCCTCGGCGTCCCTGACGATCCGCCACGCCTTGCTGTACGACATGCCCATGCACTGTGTCGCCTGATTGAGGGAGCCCGTCTCGCGGATGCGCCCGAGCAGGCGGTACACCCCGGGGCCGAACACGGGGGTGTCACCGTCGAAGAAGCGCACCCGGACGCGCGGCTCGATGCGGCCGGTCTTCGCTGAGGGGCGGCGGTCGTCGTCCACGACAGCGTCCCGCAGCCCCGACTACTCCTGCTCCAGCGGAGCGGGGGGCGGGGCGATCCGTTCGATCAGACGAGGCCAGCGCAGGATCATCCTCTGCAGCGGCGTGCGCTTGAGCGCGAGCGTGTAGACCATCCAGCCGACGAGGAAGCCGACGGCGAGGTTGTTCAGGGCCATGGCCAGCGCGGCGATCGTCACGGCGCAGAGGACCTCGTCGACGGTCCTGAGGTCGGCCACGAGCAGACAATGCTCGGCGCCGACGAAGAGCAGCATGCCTGCCAGCACGGCACCCGGCACGAAGAGGGGCGAGATCCCGAACGCCGCCCCAGCGGCGAGCGCGGCGAACAGCCCGGCCGCCATCAGCGTCGCGCCCGCCGTGCGGGCGCCGAGCCGGTAGTGAGCGGTCGCGCCCCCGGCGCCGTGGCACTGAGACATCCCGCCGACGGCGCCGCACGCCAGGTTCATGAGGCCGAGGCTCAGCAACAGGCGCCGGGCCGTGACGCGCCGGGCGCCGTTCCCGTAGTAGTAGTGCATCGCGTCTTCAGTCGCGAACACCGAGTTGCCCAGCGAGAGCGGCAGCTGAGGCAGCACCAGCGCGTAGAGAGCGATCCATGCGTCGCCGGCGCTGGGCAGGTGACGCAGCGGCCAGGAGACACCGGCCTGGACCACACCGACAGTCGAGACGCCGCCGATCGTCAGCAGCGCGCCGCAGACGCCGCCGATGCCCAAGACGATCAGGCTGGCCGGGACGCGCCAGTCGCGCTTGCCGGCGAGCAGGAAGGCGACCACTGCCAAGGCGACGAGCAGGCCCGCCGGCAGAGCGTAGCTGCCGAGGTCGACGCTGAGGTGCAGCCCCGAGAGCGCCTTGTCGCCGGACGCTGTCGTGAGCGCCCCTCTGAGGAGCAGCAATCCCACGGCGAGCTGGACCCCGCGCAGCACCGGCTTGGGGAAGAGGAGCGCAAGGTGGCGTGCCAGCGGCGTAGCGGCAAGCACGAGGAGGACGATGGCGATCTCGATGCTGGCGGCGGTCACAACGGACGCGGAGAGACCGAGGGCGATGATCGAGGCGGCCATGGCCTTCATGGGCTGCACCGGAAGCGGGGCCCGGAAGGCGAGGGCAGTCACCGCGTAGCTCGCCGCCACGCAGAGGAAGACCGCCACGAGGCTCATGTGCGCGGCGACCGCGACGCCCACCGCCAGCGGGATCATCACCCCGATGTCGCCCACACTGCCGGCGAACTCGTGGCGATCGAAGCGGATGGTCATGCGAGAGGGACGCGAAGGGCGAGTCGACGACGTCTGCCGCTGTGGGCCGGCCTCCCCGATCACCGCTCCAACCTCGTCTCCCTCCCGACATGGCAAGCGTTATGCGCGCTTGAGAATAACGGTCCGCCTCGAGACGCGCAAGACTCCTGGGTAGTCGGCGAACAGGGCGGGGGCGGCGGCCGTCAGGCCGCCGCCCCCGCCTTCGTCACGTCGCGACGCCGCGCCGCGACCGGCGCGCCGCGGTCAGGACGCCTTCACGTCCGTCCACGCCGCCGTATAGGCCGCGTTGAACTCGCCCAGGTCGTTGACGATCTCGCCCGCGGCCCACTGCTCCTCGGTAGGCCGCAGCGACCGGATGATCTCGTCATCGATGAGGGCGAACGCCTCCTCGCTCGCGGTCTGGTACCCGATCCAGCCGCTGTTCTGCGCCGAGTTCTCCGGCTTGGTCAGGAACTCGATGAAGAGGTGAGCGCCGTACGGGCTCGGGGCGTCCTTGGGTACCGAGAGGTTGTCGACCCAGAAGACCGCGCCCTCCGAGGGCACGACATAGCCGATGGTATCGGACCCGAGATCGCGCTTGGCGATGGAGGCATCGCCGTCGTAACAGTTCACCAGGGGTATGCCCTCGGCCATCGCCCTCGGCAGGCCCGAGGCCTCGTACTTGAGCACCAACGGCTTCTGCTCGATCAGTTTGTTGGTGGCTTCGTCGAGCTCGGCCTGGTCGGTGGTGTTGATCGAGTAGCCGATGAACTTGAGCGCCTGGCCGATCGTGGTCCGCTCGGCGCTCAGCATGGTGAGCTCGCCCTTGTACTTCGGGTCCCACATGGTGGCCCAACTGGTGATCTGCTCGCTCACCTTGTCGGTGCGCACCCCGATACCGGCGTTGCCGAACATGTACGGCACCGAGTATTTCGCGCCGCCCTGGTTCGCCGGGTCGTCGAAGATCGGCTTCTGAAGGGCCGGGAGGATCCCGCTGAAACTCGGGATGAGGCTCATGTCGAGGGCCTGCAGCATCCCCGACTTCTGCATGATCGAGACGATGTAGCCGCCGGGGCAGATCACGTCGTAGCCGCTCGCCCCCGCCTTCATCTTCGCGAGCAGGTCGTCGTTCGTGTCGAAGAAGGTCTCCTTGACCTTGATGCCGGTCTCAGACTCGAACTTCTTCTTGAGGTCGGGGTCGAGGTAGTCGGCCCAGTTGAAGAAGGTGATCGACTCCGGGAGGGTGGTGGCCATGGGAGCAGGCGAACCCCCGTCGGACGCGGTCTCGTCGCCACCGCACGCCGCCAGCAACGCGCCGGCTCCCGACAGCGAGAGGCCAAGCCCAAGGGCTCTCCCCACGAACTGCCGGCGGTTCAGGCGACCCTCGCGCACCTGTTCGATGAGACGCTCGAGTTCGCTCATCTCTCCCCTTTCCCCTGGTCATGGACGGGACACGGCCGAGCGGCCGAACATGCCTCCATGGGACGCGCCGGGAGAGGCTCGCGTCGCCGTGATGCTACGTGGAGGGCGCCGCGCAAACAAGACTGAACGGTCAGACCAGGTCGGGCGACGTGCAGGGCTGCTGCCGGCGTGCAGAATGCGGCCGGCCGGCAGTCGTCCCTCAGTGGTCTGGCGCCTCGGGGAGGTTCTTGATGCTCTCGGCCGCGCTCCACTTGGAGTAGTTGTCCGTCATGGCCTCGAGCAGCTCCTTGAAGAAGCGCGGCGACATGTTCACGCGCGAGACCACCACTCCCTGGACCTGCTCACCCTCTGTCGTCTCGTGGTCGAGCCGGACGAAGGTGATGGAGAACTCGTAGTCGGAGTGGCTCACGTTCGCGAAGTTGGCGTAGACGCCCGCCATCATCTCGGGCGTGGCGTGCAGGTTGATGTGACGCTCGTTGTCGGTTGCCATACTGGCGCCTCCCCTTCTTGCGGCCGGCCGCATCCGCGGCCGGCCGCCCCGCGGACTCAGGCTTCGATGCGGGCGGCGACGGCCCGCGCCATCGCCTGCGTGCCGGCCCGGCCGCCAAGGTCGTAGGTCACGTCCCGGCCCTCGGCGATCACCGCGGCGATGGCAGCCTCCATGCGGCGCGCCGCATCGGCTTCTCCAAGGTGATCGAGCAGCAGCACGCCGCTGCGCAGCAGAGCGGTCGGGTCCACCTTGTCCTGCCCGGCATACTTGGGGGCGCTGCCGTGCACCGGCTCGAAGACGGCGATCTCGTCGCCGAAGTTGGCGCCCGGCGCGACACCGAGACCGCCGACCAGCCCGGCGCACAGGTCGCTCACGATGTCGCCGTAGAGGTTGGGCAGCACAAGGACGTCGTAGAGCTCCGGCTTCTGCACGAGCTGCATGCACATGTTGTCGACGATGCGGTCCTCGAACTCGATGTCGGGGTAGCGCTCGGCGACGTCGCGGGCCACCTGCAGGAAGAGTCCGTCGGTGCACTTCATGATGTTGGCCTTGTGCACCGCAGTGACCTTGCGGCGCCCGCGCGTGCGCGCGTACTCGAAGGCGAAGCGCGCGATGCGCTCGCTGCCGCGCCGCGTGATGATCTTGATGCTCTCGGCCGCATCCGGCCCGACCATGTGCTCGATGCCGGCGTAGAGGTCCTCGGTGTTCTCGCGCACGACCACGATGTCGATGTCGTCATAGCGGCTGCGCACGCCCGTCATGGTCTTCGCCGGCCGCAGGCAGGCGTAGAGGTCGAGCTCCTTGCGCAGCGCCACATTGACACTGCGGAAGCCGGTGCCGATCGGGGTGGTGATAGGACCCTTGATGGCGACCTTGTTGCGGCGCACGGACTCCAGCACATGCTCGGGAAGCGGCGTGCCGTAGCGCTCCATGACGTCGACGCCGGCGTCCTGACGCTCCCATTCGATCGGCACGCCGGTCGCGGCGATCACCGTCTCGAGCGCCTGGGCGAGCTCCGGTCCGGTGCCGTCACCGGGGATCAGGGTCACAGTGTGCGTCATGCCTGTCTCCTTGCGGACGGCATCTGCCTTGGCCGCCCGGTCGTTGGCGTCCCGCCCGAAGCCGCCTCAGCCTTCGGGCAGCGCGAAGCCACCGTGCTTCTTCACGTGGGCGACCAAACCGCCGTCTCCGAGGATGGTGACCATCACCGGGGGCAGGGGCACGAAGGGGATGACCGCGCCGGTGGTGAGGTCCCTGACCGCGCCGGCGGTCAGGTCGACCTCGAGGCGGTCGCCCTCAGCGATGCCGCTCGTGTCGCACTGCAGCACGGGCAGGCCGACGTTGATCGAGTTGCGGAAGAAGATGCGGGCGAACGACTGCGCGAGCACGGCGCCGACGCCGGCGAGCTTGATGATGCGGGGCGCGTGCTCGCGGCTCGAGCCCAGTCCGAAGTTGCGCCCGCCCACGATGAAGTCGCCCGGCGCCATGGCGCCGGCGAACTCGGGGCGGGCGTCCTCCATCACGTGTTTCGCGAAGGCGGGCAGGTCGGTGCGCAGGTGGAAGAGCCGGCCGGGAGCGATGTGGTCGGTCGAGATGTCGTCGCCGAAGGTCCAGGCGCGGCCGGCGAGAACGCCTCCGGCGGCGCCGGCCGCTCCGGCATCGCCGGCCGTCACGGGGTCCGCTCCCGTCACAGGGCCCACTCCTCCTCCACGATGGTGACCCGCTTCATCGCCAGGCCGGGCTCGCGTGCGATCGAGGGATCCCGCTCGGGGATCGCCTCCACCACATCCATCCCTCCCACGACCTTGCCGAACACGGTGTGCCGGCCGTCGAGGTGAGGAGTCGCCGCGTACGTGATGAAGAACTGGGAGCCATTCGTGCCTGGTCCCGCGTTCGCCATCGAGAGCGTCCCCGGCTCGTCGTGCTTGAGGCGCGGGTCGAACTCGTCCTGAAAACGGTAGCCGGGGCCGCCCCGGCCCGTGCCCGTCGGATCGCCGCCCTGCGCCATGAAGCCCTTGATCACGCGGTGGAAGGTGCAGCCGTCGTAGAAGCCGTCGCGCGCCAGGGTGACGAAGTTGTTGACGGTGTGCGGGGCGCGGTCGGCGAACAGCTCGAGGACGATATCGCCGAGGTCGGTCGAGATGGTCGCTGTGTACCGCCTCGAAGAGTCGATGGTCATCTGCGGCGGTGCCGGATACTGCTTGGCCATGGCTAGCTCCTCTCGGGAAGCTCGCGGGGGTCGACGATCACGCCGGCGACGGCGGCGGCCGCCGCCGTCGCCGGCGACGCGAGGTAGATGGACGCCTCGGGGTTCCCCATGCGTCCCTTGAAGTTGCGGTTCTGCGTAGTCACGCACACGTCGCCGTCGCCGGGAATGCCCTCGTGGATGCCGACGCAGGGGCCGCAACCCGGATTGGTCACGACGGCGCCGGCCTCCCAGAAGATCTCGAAGAGGCCCTCGCGGGCGGCGGCGCGCGCGACCGCCTGAGAGGCCGGCGTCACGATCAGCCGCGTGTGTGCGGCGCGGCGCCGGCCGCGCAGCACGGCGGCGGCGGCGCGCAGGTCTTCGAGCCGGGAGTTCGTGCAGGTGCCGATGAAGACCTGGTCGACCCTGACGTCGCCCAGCCCGGCGGCCGGCGCCGTGTTGTCGACGGTGTGGGGCCGCGCGACCGTCGGCACGACGGTCGTCGCATCGATGGACAGGACGCTCTCGTAGACGGCGCCGGCATCGGGGGCGAGCGGACGCCAGTCCCCCTCGCGCCCCTGATCCGCCAGGTAGGCGCGCGTCGTCGCGTCACTGGCGATCAGACCGGCCTTCGCGCCCGCCTCCACCGCCATGTTGGCCAGCGTCAGCCGGCCCGCCATCCCGAGGTCGTCGATGGCCGGCCCGCCGAACTCCAGCGCCTTGTACGTGGCGCCGTCGGCGCCCAGCGTGCCGATCACGGTCAGCATGAGGTCCTTGGCGAAGACCCCGGCCGGCAGCTCGCCGTCGACGACCACCCGGATCGTCTCGGGGACACGCAGCCAGGTCTTGCCGCTCGCCATGCCCACCGCCACGTCGGTCGAGCCCATCCCGGTCGCGAAGGCGCCCAGGGCGCCCGCCGTGCACGTGTGCGAGTCGGCGCCGATCACGAGGTCGCCGGGCCTGGCGTATGCCTCGGCCACGCGCTGGTGGCAGATGCCCATCTCGATGTCGGAGAGGATCGCTCCCGACGTCTGGCAGAAGCTCCGGATGGTCTGCTGCGCGTTGGCGAGCTCGCTGCGCGGCGCCGGCGCGGTGTGGTCGATGAAGAACACGCAGGCCGGCGCCTTCACGCGCTCGGCGCCGAGCTCACCCATCTGCTGGATGGCGAGGGGGCCCGTGCCGTCCTGCGCGATCGCCACGTCGACGTCGGCGACGATGATCTGCCCGGGGACGACCGCGTCGAGGCCGGCGTGCGCCGCGAGCAGCCGTTCGGCGAGCGTCAGGCCTCTCACCTCACGACTCCGCGGCGTCGCGCCGCTTCGGAGCACGGCCTCCGCCCGCCGCCGCGCTGCCGACCGGCACCGCGTCGCCCAGCCTGCCCAGGTAGTCCTGGTAGATGTACATCAGCTCCTTGTCGAAGAGCGCCCGCTTGAGCTCGACGGCGGTCTTGCGCACCAGCTCGAGCACGCCGTCGCAGTCCGCCGGCGTGAGCTCGATGCCGAACTCCTGGAACTTCCGGTAGATGGTGCGCGAGCCGGAGTGCTTGCCCACCACGATCTGACGCTCCAGGCCCACGTCCTCGGGCGAGAACGCCTCGTAATTGATCGGGTTCTTGATGACGCCGTCGGCGTGGATGCCGGACTCGTGGGCGAACACGTTCGTGCCGACGATCGACTTCCAGACCGGGATCGTGCGCGCCGAGGCCGCGGCGACGTACTCGCTGAGCTCCCGGAAGCGGCTCGTATGCAGCCCAAGGTCGACCTTGCCGAGGTACTTGAGCGCCATGACGACCTCTTCGAGGGCGGCGTTGCCGGCGCGCTCGCCGAGGCCGTTCACGGTCGTGTTCACGTAGGTCGCACCCGCCTTGATGCCGGCGAGCGCGTTGGCCGTCGCCATGCCGAAGTCGTTGTGGGTGTGCATCTCGATGGTCAGCCCCTGGCGGATGAGGAAAGTGATGACGTTGTAGGTGTCGAAGGGGTCGAGGATGCCGAGCGTGTCGCAGAAACGCAGCCGGTCGGCGCCCTCTTCCTTGGCGGCCATGCCGAAGCGCAGCAGGAACTCGAGGTCGGACCGCGAGGCGTCCTCGGCGTTGACGGACACGTACAGTTCCCGCTCCTTGGCGAAGGCGACGCACTGCTTGATCTGGTCGAGCACCCACTGGCGCGACTTCTTCAGCTTGTGCTCGATGTGGATGTCCGAGGCGGACATCGAGATCGCGACGGCGTCGACGCCACACTCCACGGAGTGCTTCACGTCCCCGAGCACAGCCCGGTTCCACGCGAGGATGGACGCGTCCAGGCCGAGGTCGACGATCTGCGCGATCGTGGTCTTCTCGTCCCCGCCCATCGCGGGGATGCCCACCTCGATCTGGTGGACCCCGACTTCGTCGAGGAGCTTGGCGATGCGGATCTTCTCGTGGTTCGAGAACACGACGCCGGCCGTCTGCTCGCCGTCGCGCAGCGTGGTGTCGTCCACGTAGACCGACGGCTCGGCCGGCCGGCGGGTCGTCTCGATGACGAAGCTGTCAAGGTCGCTGGTCACTGTCTCAACCCTCTCGGTGGCTGACTCGCCGTCTCATCGGTCGGGGGCGACGATGCATGAAGATACATCGGTTGTGAGAGAAGCCGCGATGCCGGCGCTGCGCCTGCGCGGCGTGAACACACAGGCATTGTTCCACAGGCTCGCGAGGGCTGGCAAGAAAACACCGTGGCGCCGAGGCGCCGCGGTCCCTGCTGACAGGCGCGGACGGGACGGCTATGCTCCGCGCGTGAACGCCTTCGACCTTCGTCTGCCCGCGACCACCCACGTCGGTCCAGGTGAGCTGGAGCGCTGCCGCGAGGCCGTCGCGTCCTGCGGCGCCGCACGCGCCTTCGTGGTCTGCGACCAGGGCGTACTCGGCGCCGGGCTGCTCGAGCGCCTGCTCACGGAGCTCGACGCCGCCGGCGCCGAGGCCGTGGTCTTCGCCGACGTCGAGCCCGAGCCCACCATCGACGTCATCGGCGCCGCCGTGGCGACGCTCGCCGAAGCCGCACCCGTCGACCTCATCGTCTCGCTGGGCGGCGGCAGCGTGATCGACACGGCCAAGGCCGCCATGGTGGTCGCCCTCAACGGAGGCGCCGTCACCGACTACGAGGACGGCGCCGAGGACCCGCGGCCCATCGAGGCGCTGCTTCCGCACGTCTGCCTGCCCACAACGGCGGGTACCGGCAGTGAGGCGACGGGCTGGGCGGTCTTCGTCGACCCGGCGCGACGCTACAAGAATGGCGTGTTCGACCCGCGCCTCATCGCGGACGTGGTCATCCTGGACGCCACCCTCACCGCATCGCTGCCGCCCGGGCCGACGGCGGGCAGCGGCATGGACGCCCTCACGCACGCCATCGAGGCGTTCGTCTCCACGTTCGCCAACCCGGCGACCGACGCCCTCGCGCTCGCCGCGATACGGCTCATCGCGCCGGCCCTGCCGGCGGCGGTGGCCGCCGGCGACGGCCTGCCGGCGCGTCATGATCTGTTGCTCGCGAGCTTCCTCGCCGGTGTCGCTTTCTCGAACTCGTCCTGCGGCATCGCACACAGCCTGGCCGAGTCGCTGGGCGGTTTCTATCGCGCGCCTCACGGGACCGCGAACGCCCTGGTGCTGCCCGAGGTCATGAGCTTCAACGCGCCCTCCGTCCCGGACAAGCTCGCGCAGGTCGCGGAGGCGCTCGGGGTCCATGTCTCCGGCCTCACCCCCGACGAAGCGGCCCTCGCCGCGGCCCTGGCCGCCCGGCGCCTGCGGGACGCCCTGCCGCTGCCCGCGACGCTGCGCGAGCTGGGCGTGCCCGAGGACGACCTCCCGGCCCTGGCGGCTGCGGCGGCCGAAGTCGCGCCCGAGTCTGGCAACCCGCGCGAGGCGAGCGCGGCGCAGCTGCTCGCGATACTCGAGAACGTGTGGTGAGGCGGCGGCGGGCGGCGCTGTCGCGCCGCCCGCCGCCGCCCCGTCCGGCCGGCCCCGCCGGTCAGGAGGTGCGACGCATGACGCAGTACCAGCCAGGCCCGCCCAGGCACACCTGGGAGATCGCCAAGCAGGACATGCCGCGCTTCGAGCGCGACATGGAGGAGATCCGCGCCCAGGCCGTCGCCAATGGCGCCGGCTTCGCGGATCTCATCGAGGCGCACAAGGTGGCCGTGGACGAGCGCGTGACGCTCAAGTGCCGCATCCCACCCTGCGAGTGCTACGGGCAGTGCCTCATGGATCCGCCCTTCTCACCTACCGCCGAAGAGACCGCCAAGGTGGTGGCCAAGTACAAGTACGGCATCCTGACCGAGGTCTCGATGGAGCTGCCCCAGGAGTACTGGGACCTCATCCAGGGGGACCAGCCGCTCTGCCGCCTGCAGTACGACGAGCGCGCCCTCGAGTTCGACAGGACGGTGCAGCGCGCCCTCTGGTTCAAGCTGCACGACGTTGTGATGCAGATCGAGCGCGAGGCCCACAACCGCGGCTACTTCTTCGCCGTCGGCTACGTCGCCTCGACGTGCTACCTCTGCTACGACGAGGCCGATCCGGTGAGCTACTGCGACACGACCAAGCCCTGCCGGCGCCCTTACGAGGCGCGACCCTCGATGGAGGCGAGCGGCATGGACGTCTTCAGCACCTACTGGAACGTCGGCCGGCCTCTGAACCTCGGCTCGAAGGAGAAGTTCAGCTGGAGCGGCCTCGTCCTGGTGGTCTGAGACAGAGAGCGACCGGCGCGAGCCTCAGGCGTCGAGCGCCGGCGGTGCGAACGATGCGCCTTCGGTCCGTCAGCCGTCGAGGTGCTTGCGCAGCAGGTCGTTGACGAGCTGCGGGTTGGCGCGTCCCTGCGTCGCCTTCATGACCTGCCCGACGAGGTAGCCGAGCACCTGCCGCTTACCGCCGCGATACTGCTCGACCTGGGGGGCGTTGGCGGCGATCACGCCGGCGACGGCCGCTTCCAGGGCCGACGTATCGGAGATCTGGCCCAGCACGTGCTGCTCGACGATCGCCTCGGGCTCGGCCCGCTCCTCGACCATCTTGCCGAAGACGTCCTTGGCCGCGCTCGTCGAGACGGTCCCGTCGGCCACCAGCTCGATCAGCTTCGCCAGACGTTCCGGGGTGACGTGCCCGTGCCCGGCCTCGATGCCGCTCTCGTTGAGATGCGCGAGGTATTCGCCCATCGTCCAGTTGGCGGCGAGCTTCGCATCCACCCCGTGAGCGACGACATCCTCGTAGAAGCGGGCGAGCGCGCCCTGGCCGCCGAGGACGGCGGCGTCGGCGCGCGACAGGCCGTAGGCGCTCATGAAGCGCGCGATCCGCGCCGCCGGCAGCTCCGGCAGGGCGGCGCGCACCCCCTCGACCCACGAGGTCTCGAGCTCGAGCGGGACCAGGTCGGGTTCGGGGAAGTAGCGGTAGTCGTTGGCCTCTTCCTTGGAGCGCAGCGGGGTCGTCGCACCGGTCCCGGGGTCGAAGTGCAGGGTCTCCTGGTCGATGGAGCCGCCGGCCTCGAGGATCTCGACCTGCCGCGGGATCTCCGCCTCGAGCGCCTGCTGGAGGTAGCGGAAGCTGTTCATGTTCTTGAGCTCTGTCCTGGTGCCCAGCTCGTCGCTGCCGGCGGGCCGCACGCTGATATTGGCGTCCCAGCGCACCTGGCCCTCCTCCATGTTGCACTCGCTCACGCCGAGCTCGACGACGAGGTCGCGGAGCTGCTGGACGAACTCGCGGGCCGCCGCCGGCGACGGGATGTCAGGCTCGGTGACGATCTCGATCAGGGGCGTGCCCCCCCGGTTGAAGTCGACCATGGAGTAGTCGGAGCCGGCGATGCGGCCCGTCTCGCCGCCGGCATGGACGAGCTTCGCGGCGTCCTCTTCCATGTGCACGCGGTTGATGCGGCAGCGCAGGCGCTCGTCTCCCGCCCAGTACTCGAACCAGCCCTCGACGGCGAGCGGCTCGTCGAGCTGGCTGATCTGGTACGCCTTCGGGAGGTCCGGATAGAAGTAGTTCTTGCGATGGAAGACGGTACGCGGCAGCACGCGGCAGTTGAGGGCCAGGGCGATGCGCGCGGCGTACTCGACGGCGCGCTGGTTGACGACGGGCAGCGCGCCGGGGTGCGCCAGGCACACCGGGCAGGTGTGGGTGTTCGGCGGGTCGCCCTTCGTGACGGCGCACGAACAGAACATCTTGGTCTCGGTGTCGAGCTCGACGTGGATCTCGAGGCCGATGACCGGCTGCCAGCCCTCCGGCGCGGCGAAGGAGGCGCTCATGAAGCGTCCCCCGCTGAGGGAGCGCCGTCACCGGCCGCGCCCGAGTCCCTGAAGGCGGGCGCGGTATCGAAGCCGATCGCCTGCTCGAGGGCGTACGCGGCGTCGAGCATCCGGTTCTCGCTGAAGGCGGGGCCGATGAGCTGGAAGCCGACGGGGAGGCCGCCGGCGAGACCGCACGGGATGCTGATGGCGGGCAGGCCGGCGAGATTCGCCGGGATCGTGCAGATGTCGCTCATGTACATGGCGAGCGGGTCATCGGCCCGCGAGCCGATCGGGAAGGCCACGGTCGGCGACGTGGGCGCCGCGATGAGATCGACGCGGCCGAAGGCTGCGTCGAAGTCGCGGCGCACCAGCGTGCGCACGCGCTGCGCGCGGCCGTAGTAGGCGTCGTAGTAGCCGGCCGACAGGGCGTAGGTGCCGATCATCACCCGGCGCTTGACCTCGCGGCCGAAGCCTTCGCCGCGCGTGCGCTCGTACATCTCGATGAGGTCGTCGGCGCCCTCTGCCCGGTAGCCGTAGCGCACCCCGTCGAAGCGCGCCAGGTTCGCCGACGCCTCGGCGGGGGCGATGATGTAGTACGCGGGCAGCGCGTATTCGGTGTGCGGCAGGCTGATCTCCTCGCAGCGCGCGCCCAGCTCCTCGAGACGGGCGACCGTCTCGTCGAAGCCGGCGCGCACCCCCGGCTCGATCCCCGTCGCCAGGTACTCCACAGGGATGCCGACCTTCAGGCCGTCGAGGCGCTCGGCCGTCGGCAGCTGGACCTCGAAGGGGAGCTCGACGCTGGTCGCGTCGTGCGGGTCCTTGCCCACGATGTGGCGCAGCAGCAGGGCGCAGTCGTAGACCGAGCGCGTCAGCGGCCCGATCTGGTCGAGCGAGCTCGCAAAGGCGATGAGGCCGTAGCGCGACACGGCGCCGTAGGTCGGCTTCATCCCGACGATGCCGCAGAGGGCGGCCGGCTGCCGGATACTGCCGCCCGTGTCCGATCCGAGGCCCCAGAGCGCCTCGCCGGCGGCTACCGCGGCGGCCGAGCCGCCGCTCGAGCCGCCCGGCACGGTGGCGAGGTCCCAGGGGTTCCGCGTCGTGTGGAAGCAGGAGTTCTCGGTGGACGACCCCATCGCGAACTCGTCGAGGTTCGTCTTGCCGAGCATCACGACGTGCCCCTCCCACACCTGCCGCACGGCGGTCGCCGTGTAGACGGGCAGGTAGTTGTGCAGGATCTTCGAGGCGCAGGTCGTCGTGACGCCTTCGGTCACCATGTTGTCCTTGACCGCGATCGGCAGCCCTGCGAGGGGCCCGCGCATGGCCTGCATCTCGCGGTCCACCTTCGTCGAGTACTTGGCGGCGTTGTCCGCGGTCACCTGGATGTACGCCTTCACCCTGGGCTCGACCGCGGCGATCTGGTCGAGGTACACCTTGGTCAGCTCGGCGGCCGAGATCTCGCCGTCGACGAGGAGGCGCTTGGCCTCGCGCGCCGTCAGGCGCAGCGGGTCCAGGATGGTCATCGTCAGCCCATCCTCGGTACGCGGAAACAGTCGTCGGCCACGGCCGGCGCGTTGCGGAGCGCCTCCTCGCGCGGGAGGCTCTGCTGCGGCTTGTCGGGGCGCGTCACGTCGGTGACATCGAGGACGTGCGCCGTAGGCGGCACGTCCGAGATGTCGAGCTCGGCCATCTTGTCGATGTGAGCCAGGATCTTCGCCAGCTCGCCCGTCGTGCGCGCGACTTCGTCCTGCTCGAGCCGGAGCCGGGCGAGGCGGGCGACGTAGCGGACGTCGTCTTCAGCGATCATGCGGCGCTCCTGTCGCGACGGCCGTGGGGCCGCGGCCAGACGGTCGCGGCGACGGGGACGGAAAGGATACTCCGTGCCGAACGGGCGGACAAGAAAGGGGGCCCGCCGGCTGCCGCCGGCGGGCCCCCCGTGGTCGCACCAAGACGGTCTCAGACGACGGGCATCACGTGGCTGGCCTGCAGCCCCTTGTCGCCCTGCGTGATCTCGAACTCCACGCGCTGTCCCTGGACCAGGGTCTTGTAGCCATCCATTGCGATCTCGGAGTAGTGGACGAACAGGTCGTCGCCATCCTCACGCTCGATGAACCCATAGCCCTTCTCGTTGCTGAACCACTTGACGGTCCCCTGCGCCACTACTCTGCCTCCTGATGGATCTACCTGCATGCCGCGTACGCGCGCGGCGACGGAGCCCCCCATTGGCGCACCGTGCGCGGGACACTACACCGTACGACTTGCCGTGTAAATAAGAGGGCGCCGCGCAAGACGATGCCGCCGTAGACGCTTCGGGCGACAGGCACGTGTGGGGGATGGACGGGGCGAGCCCGCCGGGACTCCTCTCAACCCGCAGTGTCCTCGCGATCCAGTGACCGTTCCAGGACGGTGGTCCAGAGGGCGAAGAGCTCGTCGAGGTCGACGTCGTCGGGGTCCAGGAGCTTCTGCACGGCGAGACCGTCGGTCACGGCCGCCATGAGGCTGGCGTAGCGCCGCAGCCGGGCCGTGCCCTCCCGGTCGCCGTCCTCGAGGGCGCGCACATAGAGCTCCCGGTACCAATCGTAGAGCGACGCGACGCGCGGGCGCAGGTCATCGTCGAGGAGGACATGCGGGAGGATCGTGAAGAAATCGCGAAAGGACGCCGTGTCCTCGGCCAGGACCCGGTCGGCGTCGACGAGCGCCCTCACCCGCTCAGCCCCCGCCGGCAAGTCCCTGGTGCGCGTCGCGCTCTCCAGGCTCTGGTCGTGGGCGAGCGAGTCGACGACCATGGCCAGGAAGGCGGCCTTGGTCCCGAAGTAGTACCGCACCGAGTCGCGGTACGCGCCGGCTTCGGCGGCCACGCCCTCGACGGTCAGCGCGTCGAACCCGCCGCGCGCCAGAAGCCGCCGTGCGGCGGCCACAAGGCGCCGGGCCGTAGGCGACAGCTCATCCCGCGGGTCCGGCCGCCCTCGCACGCCCTCCTGCTGCTCCTCATCGGCCACGCTCATCCCCCGCTCTCACCCTTGCGCATCCGGAACGCGATGGGATATGCTGCCTCTCGCGTTTCGGTCGGTCGTACGAACTATACTGCAATCGTCAAGCAAACGGGTCACGAGGACCCGTGTGTCACAAGGGGGAGGCACCTTGGACGACAAGGCCCGTCAGCAGGCTCTCACCGAGTCCCGCAAAGCACTCGAGCTGATGGCGAAGGCCACGCTCACGCCAGACGAGCAGGAAGCCGTCGTCGCGGATTGCGTCAGGAACTTCGACAAGTACGTGAACCCGGGCATCCTCGAGTACCGCAAGTCGTGCTCCACCGACTACACCGCCGTCGAGTGGCGCGATGAGGCGAACGTCTTCTACGACATCCACGGCAAGGAGTTCATCGACTGCCTCGGCGGGTTCGGCATCTACATGCTGGGCCACCGCCACCCCAAGGTCGTCAAGGCCGTGACGGACCAGCTCCAGCACCAGGCGCTGCACTCCCAGGAGCTGCTCGACCCGATGCGCGGCTACCTGAGCGAGCTGCTCGGCCTCGTCACGCCGGGCGATCTGCAGTACTCCTTCCTCTGTAATTCAGGCACCGAGGCGGTCGAGGGCAGTCTCAAGGTCGCCAAGCTCTGGGCCGACAAGCACAAGGGCCGCGAGCACAAGGGCATCATCAGCACCGTGCGCGGCTTCCACGGCAAGTCCCAGGGCAGCCTGAGCGTGACCGGCAAGAAGGAGTGGCGCGAGCCCTTCCTGCCGCTCGTGGAGAACGTGCGCTTCGTCCCCTACGGCGACGCCGACGCGCTCGACCAGCAGCTCAAGGTCTGCGACGCGGTCGGTTTCGGCGTCGCCGCCTTCATCGCCGAGCCCGTGCAGGGCGAGGCGGGCGCCAACGTGCCCCCCGCCGACTACTTCGCGAAGGTCCGCGAGATCTGCGACAAGTGGAACATCCTGCTCATCGCCGACGAGGTGCAGACCGGCATGGGCCGCACGGGCAAGTTCTGGGGCATCGAGAACTGGGGCGTGGCGCCAGACATCATGGCGATGGGCAAGGCGCTCGGCGGAGCCGTCATCCCCGTGGGCAACTGGATGGCCACGGAGCGGGTCTTCGAGGTCATGTTCGAGAACCCGTACATCCACACCACGACCTTCGGCGGCAACCCGATGGCGACCAGCGCTGCGATCGCCGCGATCAACGTCACCATCGAGGAGGACATCCCGGGCCAGGCGGCCGAGAAGGGTGCCTACCTCAAGGCGAAGGCCCAGGAGGTCTTCGACCGCAACCCCGACCTCTGCGTCGAGACGCGCGGTCTCGGTCTGCTGATCGGGCTGCAGTTCGTCAGCTCGGACGTCGGGTACGCCGTCACCACCGGGCTCTTCGGCGAGGGCATCCTCACGGGCGGCACGCTGTTCAACGCCGAGACCTTCCGGCTCGAGCCTCCGGCCACCATCACCTACGAGCAGATGGACACCGTGATCGAGAGGCTCGAACTCGTCATCGGGCGGGTCAGCGAGCAGGTCAAGAGCGGCCAGCTGGCCGGCGTGCACTGACGCTGAAAGCGCGCTGAGAGGCGAGAACCTGCGAGGGGCGGCGCCGGGACGCACCCGGCGCCGCCCCTCGCGTTCCTGTGCGCCGGCCCAGAGCAGCACGCGAACGGGCATCCGCTCGGCCAGCTCGGCGAGCTGCAACGCGACGGGGGGCGGCGCTTTGGCAGCGCCGCCCCCCGTCGTCACGTCTGCCGCGGGCCGCGGGGTCCGCTCACTCTCACCAGTCCGAGAAGCCCTCGTTGTACCAGATCTTCGAGGAACCCTTCTTGGCGCGCTTGTTCCAGCCCTTGCTCTTGGGCTCGGCTTCGATGCGCGCCAGCATCTTGTCGGTCTGGGCCTTGATGTGCTCGCGCATCTCCGGCGTCAGGGCCGGCACGGAGTCGCAGTGGGTCTTCACCTTGGGCAGGTTCAGCTGCGTGGCCGTGTACCAGAAGCCCCAGTCGTCGGCGAAGCGCTTCGCGATGTACGCCGCGTTGATCTTCCTCTCGTCGTCTTCGCCGATGTCGGCCGCCACGAACAGGAACTCGATGTCCTTGAGGTCCTTGTCGTTGATCTCGACGATCTGCAGCTTCTGCAGCAGGATGTCGGCAAGCGACACGCTGTAGGGGTCGGCCTCGAGCCGGCCGTCGTACTCGACCTCGTGGCAGTAGTTGAGCTTGTCGAAGAAGATATCGATCATCGGGACGGGGCCGGCGAAGTAGATGTGCCTCGTCTTGCCCGAGACCATGATGGTCTGCAGGTCGCACTCGTAGCCCATCGACTTCATGAAGTCGATCATCTTCTTGCGGGTCTTGCCGTACGAGGCGTAGTCGATGTCGGTGAAGTAACGGTCCCCGAGCCGCTCGAGCTTCGCGTACAGGTCGATCTGCTCCGGGAAGTAGTAGTGGAGCGCGAGCGGACCCATGACGCGCATGATGATGCCCTGCTGCTGCGCGGCCTCCGCGATCCGCTTGCCCTCGGTCAGGAAGACCTCAGGCTTCGGGTAACGCTCCAGCGGGATGTCTTTCGGCAGGATGAACTGCGCCATCTATCGCCCCCTTCCGGGCTGCGTCGGCCTTGCACGCCGACACCGATCAACCAGACGTGAAAACGTAGTCCTTCACCTTCTTCTTGTCCAGCATGACGATCACGCCCTTGAGGATGCCCTCGGAGTACTCGCTCCCGGGGTTGATCATCAGAGTGCGGCCGGACTTCTGCGCGCCACGCGACTCGTGGATGTGGCCGTGCAGGCCCAGAAGCGGCTGGAACTTCTCGATGACCTTCTTGGCGCCGATCGAGCCGGCGTGGATCTTCTCCTCGGCCGCCATCACAAGGTTCTCGTCCAGCTTGGGGCAGAGATCCAGCGAATAGCCGTTCGGCGGGACGTGGAAGTTGAAGATCGAGGTCTCGTAGTTCTTCACGAGGCCGCAGAGCTCGAAGAGGTGCTTCTCGAGGTCTTCCTCGCTCATCTCACGAGGAGTGTCCCAGGGTGTCGGGTTCGAGGCGGAGCTGGTGATCATCTCGTGACCGTCGATCTCGACGACGCGGCGGTCGCACGGGTGGACGAGCTTCGCCGCGTCGATCATGTCGTCGATCACGAACCAGTCGTCGTTGCCCGGGGCCATGTACATGCGGTAAGGCTTGCCCTCGAGGCGCTCGTCGGCGAGGTCGAGCCACTCCTGGACGCGCTTGAGCACGAGACTCTTGAAGAGCGCGTCGATCCTCGCCGGATCGCTGCGCGTGGTCTCAAACTCGTCACGAGTCTGGTGCACCCAGTAGTAGCCGGCGTTCTCGACGATCTTCTTGATCTCGGCGAGCTCTTCCTGCCCGTTGATCTCGCGGTGCTGCCCCATGAGGGTGCATTCCCACTTGTCGGGCGCCTTCTCCACCATCGGGACGAGCACCTTGCCGGTCAGGTCGCCCATGAGCACGGCCACATCCACTCCATAGATGGGCAGGGCGTTCAGGAACTTGCGGTAGCAGACGTTCGAGCCGTGGATGTCGGTGACCATGAACAGTTTTTGCATAGACCCTCTCCAAGAGAAGCGTGGGGGGCGGAGCTCAGGGAGCTCCGCCCCCCACGCGATGCTTCAGATCACTCCGGCGGCAGCTCGCCGTAGGTGAGCGACACGTCGACGCCCACGCGCTTGCTCCGCGCCTTCCAGAAGAAGTACCAGAGGACGCCCAGCACCCACAGCCGACGACCAGGATGATGTTGCCGGCCTGGTGAACTGCTTGGCGGCGTCGTTGAAGACGAAGTAGTAGAGCAGGATGCCGAGGTAGACGAAGTCGACGAGGGCGCCCCAGACGACCACCGGCAGGCCGAGGAACCTCCACGTCTTGTACGGCGACGAGTCCCACACGCCCTTGGCCCGCTTCACGTACGGGAAGAGCAGCGCGGCGATCGCCGTCGGGATGAACACCGACGTGACCTGGAAGCCGGTCACCAGGATGTTCTGCAGCTGGTTGGTGAGCGAGCGTGTAGTAGAGCACCAGCAGCGCCTCGCCGAGCACGAAGCACACGACGTAGTTCTTCACCGGGCTCGCCCAGCGCGGGTTGATGTCCGTGAACCACTTGGGGCCCATGCGGTCCATGCCCCAGGCGAACAGGATGCGCGGGAAGGCCAGGTACGAGAGCGCCAGCCACCACAGGGTGAAGGCGACGTAGGAGAGTCCCATGTACCCGGCGAGCACCTTCGTGTACCAGGACGCCGCGGTCCCGATCGTGTAGACCGCGAGGTCGATGAAGTTGCTGCCGTAGGGCATGTTGAAGCCCTCGATGGGGCCGTTCTGGTCGTTCCAGGCCGAGGCGTTCAGGAACTGGTAGCCCACCGTCTTGTTGAGCACGATGGCGATCCAGAGCATGAACACGAAGGGCACCGCGATGGCGAACAGGTTCGCCCAGATGATGGTCTTGTCGGGGCGCTTCACCTCGCCGCCGATGAACGAGATCGAGTAGGCGTAGGCGAACAGCCACGACATGGCGACCATGCACGCCGAACGTCGCGCGTCCAGTTCCAGGTCGTCGGCATCACCTGACCGGCGGCCTCGCCGACCTGGTGGACGAACTCGCTGGTACTGCGGCGAGTCGCCGCCGTCGCCGCCTCGTTCCACTTCTCGACGAAGTTGGCCTTGCGACGAGAAGGTGAGCACGAGGCCGATGGCGATACAGCCGCCGATGCCGAAGAACATCACGATCTTCTGCGTGAGGGCGAAGATCTTGATGCCGAAGACGACGAACAGGAAGCCGACGATGTTGAAGATGGTGGCCAGGAAGAACGTGATCCAGTCGCTGCTCACGACCCAGTCGGCGGCGCCGGTCCAGCCGAGATAGGTGAAGGTGATGGTGAGGCCGGGGTCGACGGCCAGCGGCGCCAGCACGTAGAGCCACATGAGCCAGATGACCGCGTCGCCGAAGCTCTGCGCGATGCCGAAGATCGGGTGGACGATGCGCGAGTTGTAGATGTACTCGCCGCCCGACCGCGGCATGCGAGCCGCCGAGCATGCCCCACACGATCGGGAAGCCGATACCGGCGAGCACGGCCGAGATGATGCGCGGCGATGATGAGGTTGCCGCCGATGAAGCACGCCGAGCCCGAGGCGTGACGGTCACCCAGATGCTCGGCGTGAGCCCCTGGTTCATGAAGCCCACGGCGAAGGCGTCCGTCATGGAGAGGCCGCGAACGAGGCCGCTCGCCTTGCGGGCAAACGCCAGTTCTTCTGCCACACTTCCCCCTTACTCGTACGTCTCGCTGACGAGACTCCCCCTGGCCAGCGATGCGCATGGATATGACGGGACGAAGGACCAAGATCGCTCAGCCTGCCACCCTCCCTTCTTCAGCGGCCTCGACCGGCACATGCCACTGATAGACGTCCTTGAGCTTCCAGGGCACCATGGCGGTCTTCGTGCGAGTCACGCCAGGGACCTTGCCGACGACTTCGTTGACGAACCGCAGGAGCTCCTCGGTGTCGCGCGCGTAGATCTGCACCGAGAGGTCGCCCTCCCCCACCGAGCCCGCCACGTAGCTCACGTTCTCGAACTCGACGAGCTGGGCGGCGACGTCCTGCAGCTTGCCGGGGGCCACGTCGATGAGGACGTCGCCGATGACGCTGAACCCCACGGCGGCGGGGTTGACCACGGCGCTCACGCGGATCACGCCCGAGCGGATCAGGCGCTCGATCCGGTAGCGGACCGCGCGTTCGGACACGTGCCCGATGCGGCGCGTGATCTCGGCGGACGACGTCCGCCCATCTTCAAGCAGGAGCGACACGATCTTGCGGTCGATCGCGTCGAGACTGAATGGCGACATGACCCCCCTGGTCCTAGTCCATTCTGTCCGCGGGGCTAGTTCACACCTTGAAGGCGGAATCTGTCAAGACCGCTGTGTTCCCCGTCGTCTTCGGCAATCCCGCGGCAGGTGTCTTGCCGAAAGCGACGGTTCCTGCGTCGCGACGCGGAGAAACGGAAGGAGCCTCATCCAACGGCGTCCGGCGGGATGTGCCACTCGTAGACGTCCTTGAGCTTCCAGGGCACCATGACGGTGCGCGTACGAGCGACCCCGGGCACTCGTCCGATGACCTCGTTGACGAAGCGCAGGAGACGCTCGGTGTCGCGGGCGCATACCTGAACGCTCAGGTCGCCGTCGCCGACCGAACCCGCGACATAGCTCACGCTCTCGAACTCGAGGATCGTGGCGGCGACGTCCTGGAGCCTGCCGGGGACGACGTCGATGAGCACATCGGCGATGACGCCGAACCCGACCGCGTGGGGATCGACGATGGCGGCGATCTGGATCACGCCGGTACGGACGAGCCGTTCGATGCGGTAGCGCACGGCGCGTTCCGACACGGTGCCGATGCGGCGTGCGATCGCCGCCGACGGCAGGCGGCCGTCGTCTACGAGCAGATCGACGATGGCGCGGTCGACGGCATCGAGTTTGACGCTCACACGTACCCCTCCCCAGACACGGCCCCCATTGCGGCGCCTCGCGCGACCGCCCGCGTATCCGACCACACGGTGTCGGAAAGTGTCAAGAACGCGTGCGGTGATTGCTGATTCGGCAACAGGACGCGCGGGACGTGACGATGCAGCAGCGCAGGCGGAGGACGGACGCGCAAAGGGACGCGGCGGTCGCGGCCTCGGCGAGGCCGCGACCGCCGCGTCCCTCAGGGCAGGGCCAGTTGCTTCAGCGTGGCGGCGATCTCCTCGGTGCCGCTCACCACACGCACCGCATCGAACTTGCACACCTGCCGGCAGGTGTCGCAGGTCACGCACTCGCTCACGTCGATGACGTGCGTCTGTTTCTTCTCGCCGGTGATGCAATGGGCCGGGCACTTCTTGGCGCAGAGCGTGCAGCCCGTGCAGGCCTCGGGGTCGATGGAGTACATGACGAGCGGCTTGCAGGCCAGCGCCGGGCAGCGCTGCTCGCGCACGTGTGCCTCGTACTCGTCACGGAAGTACTTGATGGTGGTGAGCACGGGGTTGGGCGCCGTCTGTCCGAGGCCGCAGAGGCTCGTCCGCTTGATCGTGAAGGCGAGCTTCTCGAGGCGTTCGATGTCGCCCTCTTCGCCTTCGCCGCTCGTGATGCGCTCCAGGATCTCGAGCATGCGCTTGGTGCCAAGCCGGCAGGGCACGCACTTGCCGCAGCTCTCCTTCTGGGTGAACTGCAGGAAGTACTTGGCGAGGTCGACCATGCACGTGGCGTCGTCGACCACGACCATGCCGCCCGAGCCGACGATGGCGCCGGTCGCGGCGAGGGACTCGTAGTCGACCGGCGTGTCGAGAAGGCTCGCCGGGATGCAGCCGCCGGACGGCCCGCCGAGCTGGGCCGCCTTGAACTCGCGCCCGTCCTTGATGCCGCCGCCGACGTCGTAGATCACATGACGCAGAGGCGAGCCCATCGGCACCTCGGCGAGGCCGCCGTTGACGATCTTGCCGGCCAGCGAGAAGGCCTTGGTGCCGCGGCTCTTCTCGGAGCCGAGCGCCGCGTAGGCCTCCGCCCCGTGCTCGACGATCCACGGGATGTTGGCGAGCGTCTCGACGTTGTTGATGTTGGTCGGCTTGCCCCAGAGGCCCGAGACCGCCGGGAAGGGCGGGCGCGTGCGCGGCATGCCGCGACGGCCCATGATCGAGGCCATCAGGGCCGTCTCCTCGCCGCAGACGAAGGCGCCCGCCCCCTCCTTGATGTGGAGGTGGAAGGCCCAGCCCGAGCCGAGCGCGTCGTCCCCGAGGAAGCCGCGCTCGGTCGCCGCCTCGATCGCGATGCCCAGGCGCTTCACCGCGAGCGGGTATTCGGCGCGCACGTAGATGTAACCCTCGTGCGCGCCGATCGCGTAGCTCGCGATCAGCATGCCCTCGAGCACGGCGTGCGGATCGCCGTCCATGATCGAGGCGTCCATGAACGCGCCGGGGTCGCCCTCGTCGCCGTTGCAGACCAGGTACTTGACGTCGCCGGGCGACTGGCGCGCGAACTTCCACTTCACCCCGGTGGGGAAGCCGGCGCCGCCACGGCCGCGCAGGCCGCTCTCGGTCACCGTCACGATGATCTCGTCGGGGGTGAGCTCCGTGAGGGCGCGGCGCGCCGCTTCGTAGCCGCCGCGCCCCAGATACGCCTCGATGTCCTCGGGGTCGATCACGCCCACGTCGCGCAGGGCGATGCGTGTCTGCTGCTTGTAGAACGCGATGTCGTGCGCGCAGGCGACGCGCTCGCCGGTCGCCGGGTCGACGTAGAGCAGGTCCTCGACGACGGCGCCGCCGGCGAGATGCTCGCGCACGACGCGTTCGACGTCCTTGATCTTGAGGCGGGGGTAGTACACGTCCCCGTCGGTCACCACGGCCAGCGGTCCCTGCGAGCACAACCCGTGGCAACCGATGATGCCGACCTCGACGGCGTCCTCGAGGCCCGCCGCCGCGATCTGTTCCTCGAACGCGTCGCGCACCTTGAGCGAGCCGGCGAAGACGCAGGCGGTGCCGGCACAGACATTGACCTTCGTGCGCGGCCCTCGCGGGCGACGCCGACCTTCACGCCCTCGCGGGCGACGCCGACCTTCACGCCCTCACGCACGGTCCGCCTCCGCGCCGCCGCCGTCCCTTGCCGGGCCGTCCTGCCGTGCTCCGTCCGCCGTCTCGTCCGCGACCTCGACCAGCAGCCGGCGGATCACCTTGCGCGTCTGGTCGGCGTTGAGGTTGCCGAACGTGTCCTCGTCGATGCGCATCACGGGCGCCTGCGAGCAGGCGCCCATGCAGGCCACCGAGCCGAGCGTGAAGCTGAAGTCCGCCGTCGTCTCGCCGTCACCCACCTCGAGCTCCTGCTCGAGGGCCTCGGTGAGGCGGTTGGCGCCGGCCACATGACACGCGGTGCCGTGGCACACGTGGATCTTGTGCCGGCCGCTGGGCTCGGTGGAGAACTGCGCGTAGAAGGTGATGACGCCGTAGATGCGGGAGGCGGCGATGCCCGTCTGGGCGGCGATCTCGTCGACCACAGGCTCGGGCAGGTAGCCGAACTCCTTCTGGGCGCGCTGCAGCAGCGCGATGAGGTTGCCGCCGGGATCGGCGGGGTCCACCAGCGCGGCGATCTGGCCCAGGTCGACCGCCGGCCCGCGCGGCTCCGCCGGCTTCTTGTCGACGCGGCGTCCCATCCCGGCCTCCTGTTCCGCTGAGAGGGCTAGACCCTTGCCTCGCCCGTCTGCGCCTTGCACGCCACCAGGGCGTTCTTGAGCAGGATGACATTGGTGACGGGGCCTACGCCACCCGGCACCGGTGTCGCCTTCGAGGCAACGGCGCAGACGGCCTCCCAGTCGAGGCTGCCGACCTGCTTGCCGTCCTCGCCACGGATGGTGGTCACGTCGATCACGATGGCGCCGGGCTTCACCATGTCGCCCTTGATCAGACCCTTGACCGGCGCCGCCGAGATGAGCACGTCGGCCTCGCGGCAGGCCGCCGGCACGTCCTTGCTGAAGACGTGGACGACGTGGACGGAGGCGTTGCGGTTGAGGCACAGCAGCGCGACGGGCTTCCCGACGATGTTGGAGTGGTTGACGATGGTCACGTCGAGGCCCTGCAGCTCGACGCCCTCGCGGTCGAGGATCTCGATGCACGCCGAGGGCGTCGCCGGCGCGAAGAGCTGGTCGCCGAGCAGCACGTGGCCGACGTTGGCGGGATTCACGCAATCCAGGTCCTTGACCGGCGCGATCGCGTTGAAGACCTTCGTCTGGTCGATGTGGGCCGGCATGGGCATGAGCGCCAGGATGCCGTGCACGCGGGCGTCGGCGTTGAGGTCGGCGATCAGCGTCAGGACCTCGACCTCCGTCGCGTCGGCCGGCAGCACGTGGCTGAAGTAGGCGAAGCCCACCGTGCCCGTGTTCTTCTCGATCTGGCCGCGGTAGAACTGGGCGCCGCCGTCGTCGCCGACCAGGATCGTGGCCACGCCCGGCGTGACGCCCTTCGCGGCGAGCTCTTCGACCTCGACGCGGATCTCGCCGCGCACCGTCTCGGCGATGGCCTTGCCGTCGATGATCTGTGCCGTCATGTGATCCCTCCTCGCACCCGCGTCGGGGCGCGCCTCACAGCTCCTCGCACCCGCGTCAGGGCGCGCCTCACAGCTTGTCGCACCCGCGTCGGGGCGCGCCTCACAGCTTGTCGCGGGTGGTCGCGAGAACGGCGACGCGCAGCTCGGCCGCCTTCGCCAGGATGGCGGCCACCTCGGCGGCCGCCGCCCGCGTGTATGCCTCGTCTTCGATGGAACCGAGGTTGATCTCGACGTTCAGGGAGGCGCCCTGGGCGGCCGCCTCGCCGAACAGCACCGCGCAACCGGCGTCGGTGACGGCGTTGGGGTTGCCGATCTCGGCCGCCGTGCGCGCAAGCTCGCAGACCTTGAGAGCGGCACGGCAGATGTCGAGCGGCACGTCGGCGGCGTGGAGCAGGCCCTTCTGCACGGCGGCGTGCCGGGCGGCCTTCTCGGCTTCGGTCTCCTTGGGCAGCTTGTAGGCGGCGATCACGCCGTTGTAGGCGGTGGTGTCGTCCTGCAGCAGCAGGATGAGCTCGCGGCGGAGTTGCTCGGCCTGCATGACCAGCGCCTTGACCTGACCCTCGACGGCCGCGTACTTCTCCTTGCCGAGGGTCAGGTTGCACACCATCGACACGAGCGCGGCGCCCAGCGCGCCGACCGTGGCCGAGACGCTGCCGCCGCCCGGCGCCGGGGCGTTCGAGGCGGCGGCGTCCATGTAGCCGCGCAGGGGGACGCCGGGATAGTAGGTGGGCTCGTCAGCCACGTGCACCTCCAAGTGGTCAGGGTCGGGCGTTGGACGCCGGCCTTCGGAGCCGCCGGGCGACTCCGCGGGGCGCCGGCGCCGTGAGGCAGCCGGCGCCCCGGGGTGAGCAGGTCTGAGCTAGAACAGGCCGATGATACGGCCGGTCTCGACGTCGATGTCGACATCCACGGCCGCCGGCCGCTTGGCCAGGCCGGGCATGGTACGCATCTCGCCGAGCAGCGGATACAGATAGCCGGCGCCGGTGGCGGGCCGGATGTCGCGGATCGGGACGCGGAAGCCGCGCGGCCGGCCCTTGAGCGCCGGGTCGTGGCTCAGCGAGAGGTGCGTCTTGGCCATGCAGAGCGGGAGCTTGTCGAGGCCCTGCTCGGTGAACTGCTTGATCTTGGCCTCGGCCTCGGGCAGGTAGTCGACACCGTCGGCGCCATAGACCTTGGTGGCGATGGTCTCGATCTTCTCCTTGATGGACGCCTCGAGCGGGTAGAGGAACTTGAAGTCCCCGCCCTTGTCGGCGGCCGCCTTGACGATCTCGGCCGCCTCCTGGGCGCCGTCGCCGCCGAGCGCGTGCACGTTGATCGGCACGGCGTCTTCGGCGCCGGCCGCGATGGCCTCCTTGCGCACGATCTCGACCTCGGTGTCGCGGTCGAACGCGAAGCGGTTGATCGTGACCACGACCGGCAGGCCGAAGAGCTTCATGTTCTCGATCTGCTTGGCGAGGTTCTCGCAGCCCTTGGTGAGCGCCTCGTTGTTCTCGGCCTTCAGGAGCTCGGGATCGACCGGCAGGCCGCCGTGCATCTTGAGGGCGCGCATCGTGCACGTGATGACCACGGCGCTGGGCGCGAAGCCGCCGTAGCGGCAGATGATGTCCATGAACTTCTCGGAGCCGAGGTCGGCGGCGAAGCCGCTCTCGGTGACGACGTAGTCGCTGAGCTTCATGGCGACCTTGTCGGCGATGATCGAGTTGTTGCCCTGGGCGATGTTGGCGAAGGGGCCGGCGTGGATGAGGGCGGCGTTGCCCTCGAGCGTCTGCATGATGTTGGGCTTGATGGCGTCCTTGAGGAGCACCGTCATGGCGCCGCCGGCGCCGATGTCGTCGGCCGTCAGCGGCTTGCCCGACTTGCTGTAGCCGAAGGTGATGCGGCCGAGCCGCTCGCGCAGGTCCTTGAGCGACGTGGCGAGGCCGAGGATGGCCATGACCTCGCTGGCCACCGTGATGTCGTAGCCGGTCTGGCGGGGAAGGCCGTTGAGGCGCCCGCCGAGGCCGTTGACGATCTCGCGCATGGCGCGGTCGTTGAGGTCGACACAGCGCCGCCACGAGATGGTGAGGGGATCGATCTCGAGCTCGTTGCCGTGCATGAGGTGGCTGTCGACCATGGCGGCGAGCAGGTTGTTGGCCGTGCCGACCGCGTGGATGTCGCCGGTGAAGTGGAGGTTGAGGTCCTCCATGGGGATGAGCTGCGAGTAACCGCCGCCGGCGGCGCCGCCCTTGATCCCGAAGACCGGGCCGAGCGACGGCTCGCGCAGGGCCAGCATCGTGTCTATGCCGATGGCGTTCATCGATTCAGCGAGGCCGACGGCGGTGACCGTCTTGCCCTCACCCAGCGGCGTCGGCGTGATGGCCGTCACGTTGATGATCTTGCCGTCGGGCGCGTCCTTGAGGCGCTCGAGGACGGCCATGTAGTCGATCTTGGCCTTGTAGCGCCCGTAGAGCTCGAGCTCGTCGTCCAGGATGCCCGCCTTCGCGGCGATCTCCTGGATCGGCGCGAGCGTCGCCTCCTGGGCGATCTCGATGTCCTTGGGGACTGGGGACTTCCGCTGCATCTTCAACGTCAACGCGTCCTCCTCTCGGACCACTGTGCCACGCGCGTATGTGGAGAAGGGAGGGGCGGGCACGAGATGCATCCGGGGGGTGTTCGCGCCGGTGCGGAAGGCCGTGTCCGGCTCCTCTCCACGGCGCCGATTCTACCGGCGCGTCGAGAAGGGGGTCAATCCGGGGCCGAATCGACCGTGGCTCGCGCGATTCGTGCGAATCCCCTGCTGAAACGCTGTCTTTTTGTCATCCGTATGGATGAATCGAGAGGCCGTCCCGACGCAACCTGCGGCGCTTGTGCGCGAAAGTGCAAGTTTGCTGGCGCGGCCGGGGCGATGCCGGGCGGCGGCGCCGCAGACCTCAGGACGGGCTGAACTTCTTGCGGGCCGCGGCCTGGGCCGCCTCGTAGACGACCTTGACGGGGCGGCCGACCTTGGCCGCCACGGCGGCGCAGTCGTCGAACTCCGGCGAGACGGTGACGAGCCGGTCATCGGCGAAGGCGAGCCGCACGCCGACCGCCTTACCGGCGATCTTCACCGTCTCGCGGCGTTCGTCGGCGTACCAGCGCCCGACGGGCAGCACGCGCAGGCCGAAGGTGGTCGTCTCGGCCACCACGAGCGCGGCGAGGCGGTCGAGATCGGCGGCGGGCGCCAGGACGTGCAGGACGACGCCGGGCCGGCCCTTCTTCATGAGGGCCGGCGTCGTCCACACGTCGACGGCGCCCGCCTCCCGCAGCATCTCCGCGGCGTAGGCGAGCACCTCCGGCGTCGTGTCGTCGATGTTGGTCTCGAGCAGCACGTGCTCGCCCGGTCCGTGGCCCCCCGTGGCCGCGGCCTCGTCGACGAGGACGGCGCGCAGGACGTTGGCGCGGCCGGGCACCTCACGCGTGCCCGCGCCGGTCGCGCTGGCCACGATGCGGCCGGCCGGGAACGGCGCGACCTCGGCGACGAACTCCGCGTAGAGGGCGGCGCCCGTCGGCGTGGTCAGCTCGATGCCCTCCGAGCCGGCGACGGCTGCGCCCCCGGCCGTGACCACGTCGCGCAGCATCAGAAGCACGGCCGGCGCCGGCACCGACACGGTGCCGTGCCTGGTCTCGACGCTGCCACTGCCCAGTGCCGGGGCGGTCGCCACGACCTTGTCCGGCTTGAGGTGGTGCAGCAGCACGGCGGCGGCGATGAGGTCGGCCGCCGTGTCGATGCCGGCGAGCTCGTGGAGGTGCTCCTCCTGCTCGGCGTGCACCTCGCGCTCGGCGGCCTGCATCCGTTTGGCGACCGCGGCCACGGCGTCGGCCACGGGCTCGGCCACCTTCGACGCGTACATCGCGACGATCAGCTCGTCGAAGCTGGCGAAGCCGTTGGCCTCGCCGACGGTGAAGGTGAGGCCGGCGATACCGCCGCGCCTGACCTGCGACAGCTGCACCAGGCGCGGGTCGACGCCGGCCGCCTTCAGCGCCGGGCGCACGAGCTCGTCCAGAGGTCCCGGCTCTTCGGGCGTGGCGCCCGCCACGCCGAGCAGGGCGGCGACCAGCATGTCGCCGCTGATGCCGCTGCTGCAGTCCAGGTACAGGATCATGGCGCTGACTCCCTGTCGACGGCTGAGGCGGGACGGGTCGCCCCGTGCCCGAGCTTCAGGACGGCCGGCCGTCGCCGCGGCCGTCCGGTAGGACGCGTCCGACTCTACTCGCGCCCCGAGCGTGCCAAGAGGAGGGGGCATAGAATGCCTTCCATGAAGATCGCGCAGCTCGCCCCCCCCTGGATCGCCGTACCGCCGGCCGGCTACGGCGGCACGGAGTGGGTGGTCAAGCACCTCTGCGACGGCCTCGTCGCCCGCGGCCACGACGTGCACCTCTACGCCACGCGCGACTCGCGCACCGACGCGACCCTCCACTCACTCTTCGACGCCGGTATGCCGGGCAGGCTCGGCGTCACCGCCTTCGACGCTCGTCACGTGGCCTGGGCCCTCGACGAGATCCGCGACGGCGGCTTCGACCTCGTGCACGACCACTCCGGCTTCCTCGCCGTCGCCTTCGCCACGGACCTGCGCCCGCGCATGGCGCACACCGTCCACTGCGCCTTCGACGACGTCTCCCTGCCCTTCTACAAGCAGTTCTCCCAGGCCGTCGCCTACGTGAGCATCAGCGACTTCCAGCGCACCCTCGGCCCGCCCGACATGCGCTGGGCGGGCACCGTCTACAACGCCCTGCCGATCGACGGCTGGCCCTACCGCGAGCAGAAGAACGACTACCTGCTCGCCTTCGGGCGCGTCTGCCACGAGAAGGGCTTCCATCTGGCGATCGAGCTCGCGAAGCGCACCGACAGCAGGCTCGTGATGGCCGGGGTCGTCCAGGACTGGTACCGCGACTACTACGAGCGCGAGGTGGCGCCCCACGTGGACGGCGACCAGATCGTCTTCCTCGGCGAGGTCTCCGACGACGAGAAGCGCGAGCTCTTCGCGGGGGCGCGCGCCTTCGTCTTCCCCATCCTGTGGCCGGAGCCGTTCGGCATCGTGATGATCGAGGCGATGGCCTCCGGCACCCCCGTGCTCGCCCTGCGCAACGGTTCGGTACCCGAGGTGGTCGACGAGGGCGTGAACGGCTTCGTCAGGGACGACCTGGACGGGCTGGTGGCCGCGGTGGAACGGATCGACGAGATCGACCCCGCCGCCTGCCGCGCGGCCGTGGCGGACCGTTTCAGCGTCGCCCGCATGGCGGAAGACTACGAAACGGTCTACCAACGGCTGCTCAGCTGATCGGAGCCGACGAGTGAAGATCCGCCTGATCGAACCAGACGCGCCGAGCATGCACCTGTGGTCGGCCTCGCACTTCGTGCGGCTCGGCCTGCCGATGATCGGCGCGGCGCTGAAGCAGGCGGGCCACGACGTGCGCATCTACGCGCCCGCGATCGCGCCGATCGACTGGAGCGACGTCCACAGCGCCGACCTCGTCGGGCTCTCGAGCACGACCTCGACCACGCCCGAGACATATCAGATCGCGGACGCCCTGCGGAGCCGGGACCTGCCCGTGATCCTGGGTGGCTCGCACGTGACCTTCCTGCCGGACGAGGCCCTGCAGCACGCCGACTACGTGGCGCGCGGCGAGGGCGGCGAGGCGCTCATGCTCGAGCTCATCGCCGCCCTCTCCAACGGCCACCGTCTCGAGGACATCCGCGGCCTCTCGTACCGCGCCGACGGCGAGACCGTCCACAACGAGATCCGCCCGCCCTGTCCCGACCTCGACCAGCTCCCCGTCCCCGACCTCACCCTGATCGATGGACACGAGCGCCTGACGAACGTCCCCATCATGACGAGCTGGGGTTGTCCCTTCGACTGCACCTTCTGCTCGGTGACGGCGATGTTCGGCAAGAAGTACCGGTTCCGCAGCGCCGAGAACGTGGTCGCCGAGATCAAGCAGAAGCAGCCGCGGCGCATCTTCTTCTACGACGACAACTTCGCCGCCAACAAGAAGCGTCTCAAGGAGCTGCTCCGCCTCATGATCGCCGAAGGCATCACGGTGCCCTGGGGGGCGCAGGTGCGCACCGACGTGGTCCGCGACCAGGAGCTGCTCGAGCTGATGCGGGCCTCGGGAGCCGACTTCGTCGCCCTCGGCCTCGAGTCGGTCGACCAGGCGACGCTCGACAGCTTCGAGAAGTCGCAGAGCGTCGCCGACATCGAGCGTGCCATCGGGACGCTCCACGACTACGGCATCCGCAGCCACGGCATGTTCGTGCTGGGGGCCGACACCGACAAGCCGAGCCACGTCCGCGAGACGGTCTCGTTCGCCCTGCGCAACGGCATCGACACGGTGATGCTCAACATCCTCACGCCGCTGCCGGGCACGCAGCAGTTCGCCGCGCTCGACGCCGAGGGCCGCATCATCGAGCGCGACTGGCGCCTCTACGACGCGCAGCACGTGGTGTTCGCGCCCAAGCAGATGCGGCCCGACAGACTCATGCGCGAGACCCTGCGCGCCAACCGCCGCTTCTACTACACGCTGCGCCCGGTGCGCGCCTTCCACCACTGGTTCTGGCACCGTGACAACTGGAGCTGGAACCGAATGCTCGAGTACGGCTGGATGTGGTGGTACGCCCGCATGTGGTACCGCGACGCCCGCAACCGGACGCACCTGCGCAGGCTCAGGGAGTTCGCGGGACGGGCGCTCCGGTCGCGGCCTAAGACGACTGCCTGACCGCCGGCCGCCTTCGGCGAGCGCGCAGCACTCCGCCGTCGCGTCGTCGTTCTGGACAAGCCGCACCCGAGGCCGCCCGTCGCTTCTACTGCTAGCCCTGCGCCAGCTTCGCCTCGATGTCGGCGAACTGGGCCGCGACCCACTTCTCGATGCTGTTGCCCTCGACCACGCGCCGCAGCTGCTCCGCGCGCTCGCGGCGCTCGGCCTCGGGCATCGTGAGCGCCGCGTGGATCGCGGCCGCCTGCTGCTCGATGTCGAAGGGGTTCACGCCCAGCGCGAAGGCGCCGAGCTCTTCGTGGGCGCCGGCGTGTTCCGAGAGGATCAGCACGCCGGCGCCCCGGTTGAGGATCGGCCCTTCCTTGGCCACCAGGTTCATGCCGTCGCTGATCGCGTTGACGAGCAGGGCGTCGTAGTTGGCGTACGCGGCGAGCGTGACCGGGAAGTCGTCCTGGATGCGCAAATCGATGGGCATCCAGTCCGGCGTGCCGTACTGCGTGTTGATGTCGGCCACGATGCGCTCCACGCGCTCGCGGTAGAGGACGTACTCCTCCACGTCCTCGCGTGAGGGCTGCAGCAGGGCCAGGAAGGTAATGCGCTCGAGGAACTCGGGGTGGAGCTCGAGGAAGCGCCCGAAGGCGACGAAGCCGCGGATCACGTTCTTGGACGGGTCGAGCCGGTCGACGCGCAGAAGCAGATGCTCGCGCCGCCGCTGCAGGAGCGCGCGCTCGGCCACGAGCGCGCGCTCCGACGTGGCGGCGGCGCGCAGCGACGCCGGGTCGATCGAGACGGGGTAGGCACGCGCCCACACCTCGCGGCCGTCCACGGTCACCGTGCGGCGCCGCGTGTCGACCTCGAGGTCGAGCACCTCCTCGCAACCGCGCAGGAAGTTCTGCACGTAGTGCTCGGTGTGGAAGGCGACGATGTCGTTGCCGAGCAGGCCCTCGAAGACGGCGCGGCGCATGTCGTCGGGCAGCACGCGCCACGAGTCGGACTGCGCCCAGGGGATGTGCACGAACTGCTGCAGGAAGGCGTCCGGGGCAGCGGCGCGCACTTGGGGCGCCACACGATAGAGGTGGTAGTCGTGGAGCATGACGAGCGGGGTGGCGCCGGCGGCTGAGCCTGCGGCTCCGCCGGCGCCGGTCATGCGCGCTGCCTCGGCCTCGGCACCCTGTCCCGCCCCCTCCCGCAACTCGGCCACCACGGCGTCGGCGAAGAGCCGGTTCACCACGAGGTAGCCGTCCCGCCAGGCATCGGTCTCGTTCTCCCGGATGTCGGGATGCCAGCCCAAGTCCCACAGGTAGTGCTGGATGAACCACAGGATGGGGTTGGCGATGATGTTGTAGTACTGGTGGTAGGCCTCGGGCTCGACGGCGACGTACCGCAGGCGGTAGGCCTCGCCGTCGAGCCCGATCTCGCAGCCCCTCCCAGCCTCCGCCAGCCGCATCTCCTCCTCGCCGTGCGCGGCCGCGACCCAGGTGCCGGGGTGCTTGCGCAACAGCTCGGAGAGCACCGTCACGAGGCCGCCGGGCCCGCGCGTCACGATGGGCTCGCCCGACGGGTCGCTGCGAAACGAGACCGGCCCCCGGTTCGCGGCGACGACGAGCTGCCAGGTTCGCCGTGGACCCCCCTCGCTCACCTCGCCCTCCCTTCGCGCCGCTCCCGCGACACCGTCGCGCCGCGCCACCGCGCCGCGCCTCCGCCCGGCTACGACGCCGTCCCGTCCTGCAGCCGGTTGAACAGCTTCAGCTCGTCGCGCAGCAGGCGCGGCGTCAGGAACTCATGCCGCACCTTCTCCTTGCCGAGCAGCGCCATCTCGTGGTGCCGCTCCGGCTCCCTCAGCACGTCGAGGCAGCGCCGCGCGCACTCCTCCACCGAATCGACCAGGTAGCCCGTCACCCCGTCCGTGATCTGCAGGGGGATGCCGCCCACGTCGCCGCCGATCGTCGGGCGCGCCTTCCACAGGGCCTCCGTCACCGTCAGGCCGAAGCCCTCCCGCGTCGACTTCTGCATCACGACGTCGGCGTACGACTGGAAGGCGTTGATCTCGACCGATCCGACGTTGTCGAGGTTCGACAGGATGAAGACGTCCGGGTCCTCGTCGACGTAGTCGATGACCTTCTCGAGGTACTCCCAGCCTTCCGGGTCGTCGCTCGCCATCGAGCCCAGCAGCGCGAGCTGGATGCCGGGCACCTGCTCCTTGACGATGCGGTAGACGTCCACCACCCCGAGCGGGTCCTTCCACGGGTCGAAGCGCGAGACCTGCAAGAGCAGGGGACGCCCGACGTCGACGCCGAACTGGCGCACGATGTAACGGGCGTCCTCGCGCGACAGCGCCATGTTCTTCGGCGCCAGCGGGTCGATGGTCGGGGCGATCTCCACGACGGGCACGCTGAGCCCTTCGGGCACGTACTGCGGCATCGTGTAGATGGCGGCGTCGTACTCGTCGATGAACGGCAGCAGGTAGTCGTAGAGGCCGGGGTCGGGCGTGGAGGTGTCGATGTGGCAGCGCCAGATCCACTTCGTCTTCTCGCACGGTCCGGCGAAGCGCCGCATGGGCAGCGGCTGAGGATCGTGGATCATGATGAAGTCGTAGTCGCACTGCAGCTCTTCGACGTTCGCCGCGGCGATCACCTCGTAGCCGTCCCGCACCGCCTTGCTGATGTCCACGGGGCGTCCCTGCAGGCCGTTGTGGAAGCTCTTCGTGATCGTGAAGAACTCCGGCGGGGCCGACAGGATGCGCCACTGCACGTCGAGCCCGACGTCGGCGGCGAGCGGGACCAGGGTGTAGAGGATCTCCGCCACGCCGCCGCCGAAGGCGGTGGCGTTCACGTGCAGCACCTTCTTGCCGCGCAGCGGCGCGGCAAGGGTCTCGATCTCGTCCATCAGCTCGCGAGGGACGATCGTCCTGTAGTCGGCGAGGCTCTTGTGGCCGACGTTGACTTCGCGCATCCGACCTCCAGTCGGGACCGTCCCGGAGAGCTGGGACTCAGCTGGCTAGCTATTCCATCATATGAACACGGCGGCCGTGCTACGCGGCGGGGGCGGCGCCGCCGACGGCCACGTGCCGCCTGCGGCGAGGCGCCGACCTGGCGCCGCCCGCGGTCACAGCGGCCGCCACGCCCGGTCCGCGCCGCCGGACGCCGCCGACTCGGTCTTCGTCGTCGTCGCCCGCGAGCCCTCCCGCCGCTGACGTACACTGCGGCCATGGAAGGCCAGGACGCCGAGACGCCGCGCGACCCTGTGGAGGGTGTATGCCCGCCGCCCCGCCCGCTGACCGTCATGTCCGGCGGGCTTCGCCTGGCGGCGCTGCTGTACCTGCCTGCAGGGACGCCGCTGGGCGGCCTGCTCGTGTGCCACGGCGCGGGCAGCCGCAAGGAGAATCACGCGCCGATGGGAGAGCAGGCCGCCGCCGCTGGTCTCGCGGCGCTGCTCTTCGACTTCCGCGGCCACGGCGAGAGCGAGGGCGTCATGGACCCGGACGCGTGGCGCGATGTGATAGCCGCGGCCGGCGAGCTGCGGCGCGCCTCCGGCGCGCCCTGGCTCGCCGGCCGCGGCACCAGCATGGGCGGCTGCTGGCTGCTGCTGGCCGCCCGCGAGCAGCCAAAGGCGTTCAGCTCGCTCGCTCTGCTCTGCCCTGCCGACGGCGCCTCGCTACTGGTCGGCCTCGACCGCTTCGAACGCAGCCGCGCCGAGAACGACCCTGACGCGGACTGGCACACGCGCGTCGATACCGCGGCGCTGCGCCCCTACCTGGCCCGCCTCGACCTGGTCGAGGCGGCGCGCGGCATGCCGCGTGTGCTGCTCGCCCACGCGAAGGACGACGACTCGGTACCCTTCGCGCACAGCGAGCGCCTCGCGGCCGTCCTCGCGCCGCCGACGCGCTTCATGGTGCTCGAGGAGGGCGGCCATCACGGTCCCGGCCGTTCGCCGCAGGTGGCGCGGGCGACGATCGCATGGGCCCTCGAACACGGGCCTGCCGGAGCCTGAGCCGGGCGAGCACGGCGGCAGCGAGCAAACCTCGCTTCCTCTGGGACACGAAGCCTCGCCAACGACTGTTGGCTCTCGGTGTTGTGCCGTGCTTCCCCAGTCTTGCTTCGAGCTGCTCATGGAAGCCGGGGCGAAGCGGAGGCGCCGACAGGTAGGTGCGCAGCAGTTCGGCCACCTCGGGGTCGGGGCCAAGAGGCTCGTGCTTCTCGCTCACCGTGGATTCCCCGCCTGCTGAGGCCGCATGGCGGCCCGGATCGCCGCCCTGGCTATGGAGAGTCGCGAGGCCACGGTGCCGAGGGGCACATCCAGAGCCTCGGCCACGCTGGTGTAGTCGTAGCCATCGTGATCGACGAGGAGCAGAACGACGCGCTGCTCGAGGGGCAGAGCTGCCACGGCATGGATGACCTGCTCGCGCAGATCGAAACGATCGGTCGCGTCGACCGGGTCGATCAGGTCGTCACCGATGGGCTCGAAGGACGGCATGGTCTTGCCCTTGCGCAGGTAGTCGAGGCAGACGCGGTAGCAGATACGGTAGAGCCAGGTTCCGAGGGCGGCGTCGGCACGAAAGTCGGGAAGCGCACGGTAGGCCTTCACGAAGGTGTCCTGCAAGGCGTCGTTCATCAGATCCGCATCGGCGAGGATCTGAAAGGCCAAGAGCCGGAGACGCGCCTCGTAGTGGTCGACGATCTCGCGGAAGGCACCGTGATCGCCGCGCTGTGCCCGCACGAGCACGTACGGATCCAGGTCGGTCACCTCACCCGCGCCGGCATGCCCCACGTGCTGCTCCCCCTGGCTCACGACCGCCCCCACCGCGTTGCGCAGCCCTTCCGTCAACGTGTTCCATGAGGGCCACGGCTGGAGTATGACAGGTGGGCTGCTCAGGACTGCCTGGGCTTGCACGACCTCTGATCCCCCTCGTTTGCCTCCACTCTCTTAGACGAGCGCCCGGAGGCCAACCTTCAGAAGCGAGAGCATGCGCTACTCGGGCCAAGGATGCGGGCGTATGCCGACGTGTGGGGGGTCTCGCCTACGATGGCGAGCACTCCTGGACGCCGCTCGAAGCCGTGCTGCTGCTCCTCAGGCGCCGAGCAGCGGCACGACGCGCGCCACGATCCCGCCGACCAACAGCGACAGCGCGATCGTCCCGAAGGAGATGTAGGCCGTGCGCCGCCAGCCCAGCTCCCGGCCGAGGACCGCGATGGTCGCGACGCACGGGATGTAGATCGAGTTCACGATGGCGTAGGTCACGAGCTGGCTGGTCGTCATGATCTGCGAGAGGTCGCTCACGTGGCTGCCGATCGCCACGGCGGCGAAGGCGATGAGGAGCTGCAGGGCGAGCTCCTTGCGCAGGACCGCGAAGATCAGGGTGAGCCCCGCGACCGGCGGAAGCAGCAGCCAGTTCTCGACGACCGGTGCGAGCGGCTCGGTCAGCTTCCAGACCAGGCCGTATTCATAGAGCGCCCCCAGGGCGAGGCTGCCGAGAAGGATCACGGGCGCCGCGTCCCAGACGAACTCCCGGAAGCGGCGCCACGTCTTCGTGGCGACTTGCCGCACGACGGGCCGCCGGAACGGGAACATCTCCATCACGAGCGGCCCTTCCTTGCCCGGCAGCAGGCGGTTGAGCCCGATACCGGCGAGGAGGCCGACCAGCAGCAGCACGCCGTACACGAAGATCGTCCACTGCCAGCCCGCCACCAGGGCCACGGCGCCCAGGATCACGGCGGTGCGGGCGCTGCAGGGCGTGAGGGCGATCAGCGTCGAGGCGATGGCGCGCTCGCGCATGCTCGTCAGCGAGCGCGTCGCGATGACGGCCGGCACGTTGCACCCGCCGGCCGCGATCAGCGGGATCACGGCGCGACCGTGCAGCCCGAAGCGGTGCATGACGCGATCGCTCAGGAAGGCGGCCGCGTTCAGGTAGCCGCTGTCCTCGAGCAGGGCGAGCAGGAAGTAGAACGTGAGGATGTAGGGGATGCCGACGGCGAGGATCGCGAGGATGCCGCCGTCGAGGCCCCAGAGCAGCGTCGCCGAGAAGCGGTTGGTGCCGAAAAGGCCCTCGACGGCGGCGGTGATCGCCGGCGCGAACGTCGCCGTCCACAGCGCGGTGAGGCCGCGAGCCAGCAGGTCGCCGACCACGAAGAGCACGGCGAACATCGCCGCCGTGACGCCGACGAGGATCGGCAGGCCGGTGAGCGGCGCCGTCGTGAGCTTCCAGAGGGTCGCGGCGCCGCGGCGCGTCGCCGCGCCGCTGCTCGCCGAGGCCGCGTGCCGGGCCACGGCATGCCGCGCGCGGGCGATGGTCAGGGCGAGTCCGTCGTCGTCGGTCGTCAGCACGTCGGCGGTGGCCAGGCCGACCGCGGCGCTGACCTCGGTGTCGCCCTCGAGCAGCGCCAGCGCCGCACTGTGCGACGAGAGGCCGAACGGGAGCTCCTCGCAACGCTCCTCGAGAACAGAGGCGAGCTCGTCGAGCCTGCGCTCGACCCGCTCGCCGTAGTCTCGCCTCTGCCCCCGGCCGGCGCCGTTCGGCGAGGTGGCGACGTCGAGCGCCACGAGGGTGAGCTCGTCGAGCCCTTCGCCACGCGGCGCCACCGTCGGGACGACGGGCGACGCCCAGCTCCTCGCTGAGGCGCGCCGCATCGACCGTGACCGCTCTGCGGCGCGCCTCGTCGACGAGGTTCAGGGCGAGCACGACGCGGCAGCCCAGGTCGAGCAACTGGAGCACGAGGTAGAGGTTCCGGGCGAGGTTGGTGGCGTCGACGACGGCGACGACCAGGTCCGGGCGCGCGCGCAGCAGCGCTTCGCGCGCCGCCTCCTGGTCACCGCCGGACGCGTCGAGCCCATACACCCCGGGCAGGTCGATCAGCTCGATGCAGCGACCGCCCCAGGTCACGCAGACGGCGGTCGCTTCGGTGGTGACACCGGCGCAGTGTCCCGTCTCGCAGGCCGCGCCGGTCAGGCTGTTGAAGAGCGAGGACTTGCCTACGTTGGGGTTGCCGGCGACGCAGATGACGAGCGGCTGCTCCGCGCCGGGCGTCAGGTCGGGAAGGCCAAGGGTCGGAGTACCCGCCGCCGACAACACGCCCCCGGCGGTTGTGCGACGCTTCGCCACCTCAGGACCTGACGAGGATCTTGCCGGCGATCTCGCGGCCGAGCGCGTACTGCGCGCCCGCCTACCCGCACGAGCAACGGGCCGCCGAACGGGGCGACGCTCTCGACCTCGACGTCGGCGTCCGGCAGCAGACCGAGCGAGGCCAGGTAGCGCAGGAAGTCGGAGGCCTCCTCGGTGATGGCGCCGATGGTCGCCGAATCGCCCGCGCCCAGGTCTGCCAGCGGGTGGAGCTGCCGCTCCGGTACGGCGCCGTCCTCCCCGGGGATGACGTGGCCGTGCGGGCAGGTCTGAGGATCGCCGAGCTGCGCCGCGAGACGAGCTTCGACCTCGGGGCTGAGCGCGTGCTCGAGGCGGCAGGCTTCGTCGTGGACCGCGTCCCACGGCATCGCGAGCACGTCCACGAGGAAGCGCTCGCTGAGGCGGTGGCGGCGGACGAGATGGGCGCCTTCGAGCTCGCCGGCCTGGGTCAGGCGCACGCCCCTTTGGGGCGCATCCTCGACCAGGCCGGCACTGCGCAGGCGCCCGAGCATCTCGGAGACCGACGAGGGCGCCACGTGCAGCGCCGCGGCGAGCTTGCCGACCGTCGCGACGCCGTCCTCGTGCGTCAGCTTGAAGATGGACTCGAGGTACTCCTCGACGCTCTCGGTCAGCTCGCTCACGTCGTTAGGATAACCGAAACCTTGTGCTTAGGTAAACATGACGAGGGTCAAGAGGGTCGCCGGGCGAGACAACGGCTGGGGAAGGGACGATTGGAGCGGATGACGGGACTCGAACCCGCGATCTTCAGCTTGGGAAGCTGACGTGTTACCAGCTACACTACATCCGCTCGGGGCACCATTAGACCACGGCATTTGACGGGTCGGCAAGGCGGCCCCTCGGCCGCCCGGACCGCCCCCTCTTCCCTCTCTCAGCCGTCGGCGTTTGCCGCCAGGCCGAGGCACCCGAGGAAGTTGCGGAAGACCTCCTCGTAGTCGGCGCCGCCGATCTCGAGCGTCCGCCCATCCAGTCGTCTGGCCGCCGGATGCATCCCGGCGAAGTCGCAGTACGGCACCCTGCGTGAAGGTGAGGACGAGCGGGTCGCCGGACCAGCGCAGCGGGGCCGGCGCGTCGCCGCGGAGCGCGCGCTCGACGTCGGACCGCATCTCGGAGCGCGCCTTCTCGGACGGCTCGTAGGTCGCGCTGGTGCGCGTGATGCCGCGCTTGACGATCGTCGTGACCACGCCCGGCACGAGCGCCTTCGCCTCGGCGGCGACCTTGTCGTCGCCCGAGACGTAGACGGCCGGCACGCCGAAGTGGCCGGCGAGCAGCGCGCCGAGCCCGAACTCGCCCAGCGAGACGCCGCCGATCGTGGCGTCGAAGACCTTGTAGGTCCAGGTGTGCTCCAGCACCGCGGCGGGCGTGCCGGCCTTGGCGTGATACGCCACGAACAGGGCGGCGTCGAAGCCGGGCCCGATGCCCTGCATCATGCTGTAGGGCGTCGGCGAACCGGCGGCGAGCCGCACGGTGGCGGGCAGGAAGGCGGCGTCGATGTTGCCGCCGGTGTCGTGCGCGTCGCAGACGACGACCTCGTCGACGCCGGCGGCGAAACAGCCCGCAAGCGCCGCTTCGAGATCGGACTGCATGTTGCGGCGCGCGGCCCGATAGCCGGGAGCGGCCACGTCGACCTCCCACTCGTGCGTGACGCCGCACGCCCCCTCGAGATCCACTGCGATGAAGACCTTCACCCGGCACCTCCCGTCCGCCCGCCGCGCCCCCTGCGGCCCGGCGGGCGCCGATTCTAGCAGAGCCCGCCGGCGGCACGGCGAGACCTCGCAGGATGCGGGTACGGAGACGACAGGAAGCCGCCGCAACGGCACGGTTTGAATCCACGCCGTTCTGGCCATAGCGCGTACGTAAGAGTACATACGTAGGGAGTACCGCGGTCACGAGGATCCAGGCAGCCGCGCTGAAGGGGGTAGAAATGGACTACGTCGAGCCGAAGCCGCCCAAGTGGCTGCGAAGCACCAAGGGAGCGCCGTTCACCGGCATCGGCTCTCTCGAGGCCGACATCCTCGCCGTCGTATGGGAGCAGGCCCGCACCACGGTGCGCGACGTCTACGAGACGCTCCGCGAGCGTCGGCAGATCGCGTACACCACGGTCATGACCGTGATGAACAACCTGGTCAAGAAGGGGCTGCTCGCGCAGGACAAGACAAACATCGCCTACGTCTATACGCCGGCGATCCCCGGGCGCGAAGTAGCGCACATCGTGCTGGACAGCGTCGTCGACCGCCTGCTGCGCGGCCAGTACAACGTCGCCGTCTCGCACCTGCTGAAGCTCGACCACGAGCTCACGCAGGAGCAGATCGACGAGCTGCGCTCCTGGGCCCAGGAGCGGTTCGCGGCCTGACGGCGACCCCCCCGCCGCGGCCGCGAGAACGGCGGCGGCCGGCGAGGCGCGCTGAGCGCCTCGCCGGCCGCCGCCGTCTCACATCTGTTGCGGCGCCTCCACCCCGAGCAGATCGAGCCCGCGCGCCAGGGTCGCGCGCGTCGCCAGGCACAGCGCCATCCGGTAAGCCGACACGTCGCGATCCTCCACGAGCACCCGGCAGTGCCGGTAGAACACGTGGAACTCGGCCGCCAGCTCGCCCAGGTACGTATGGATCCTGTGGGGGGCACGCTGCTCGGCTGAGACGCGCAGGACGAAGGGGAAGCGCGCCAGCGCGAGCACGAGCGCGCGCTCGTGCTCGCCGGTCGCCACGGTCGGCACCGACGCGATCGTCTCGACTCCGAGGCGCTCGCGCACGTTGCGCAGGATGCTGCAGATGCGCGCGTGGGCGTACTGCACGTAGTAGACCGGGTTGTTGCTGGACTGGCTGACGGCGAGGTCGAGGTCGACGTCGAGCTGCGTGTCGTGCGAGCGCGACACCATGAAGAAGCGCGTCGCGTCCACGCCGATGGCGTCGACCAGGTCGTCCACCGTGACGATCGTGCCCTTGCGCTTGGACATGCGCTTCTGCTCGCCGCCCTCCAGAAGGTTCACGAACTGCCCGATGATGAGCTCGAGCCGGTCCGGGTCGTGCGGCGGCAGCGCGGCGAAGGCGGCCTTCATGCGCGGCACGTAGCCGTGGTGGTCGGCGCCCCAGATGTCGATGAGGTGCTGCCAGCCGCGGTCGGTCTTGTCCCGGTGGTAGGCGATGTCCGAGAGGTAGTAGGTCGGCTCGCCGCTCGAGCGGATGAGGACGCGGTCCTTGTCGTCCCCGAACCGCGTCGTCTTCAGCCAGACGGCGCCCTCCGCCTCGCAGAGCAGGTCCTCCGCGTCGAGGTCGGCGAGCGCCTTGCCGACCTCCCCGTGGAAGCCGCGATGCTCGCCCTCGCCTTCGTAGAGCGAGCTCTCGTTGGTCCAGATGTCGTGCCCGATGCGCAGGCGTCCCATGGTCTCGCGGAACCCCGCGATCATGCGCTCGCGGCCCCAGAGCTTGAGCTCCTCGAGGACCTCGCCGGGGAGCGCCGTCATGTCCGGGGCGACCGCCGCGACGCTGTCGCGGTAGCGGTCGCCCACATCGTCGGCGAGCTCCGCCGCCAGGTCGGCCAGGTAGGCGCCCTGGTAGCCGTCCTCCGGGATATGGGCATCGATGCCCAGGTGCACCGCGTAGCGAGCCGCGAGCGACTGCGCGAACAGCTTCATCTGGCGTCCGGCGTCGTTCACGTAGTACTCGCGGCCCACGGTGTGGCCGACGTACTCGAAGAGCCGGCAGAGCGAGTCGCCCATGGCCCCATAGCGGGCGTTGCCGACATGGAGCGGCCCGACGGGATTCGCGCTCACGTACTCGACGTTGATGCGCCGCCGGCGTGCCTCGGGCACGACGCCGCGACCGTAGTCGTCGCCGGCGTCGAGTAAAGCCTGGGCCGCGCCCCGGTACCACTCCTCGTTGAGGAAGAGGTTGAGGAAGCCGGGGCCGGCGATCTCGTGGCGGTCGCAGACCGCCGCGCCGCCGGCCTCGAGCCAGCGCTGCGCCAGCCGCTCCGCCAGTTCCCGGGGCGGGCGGCGCGCGCGCTTCGCGTTGACGAGGGCGGCGTTCGTGGTCACGTCGCCCTGCTCGCGCTGCGGCGGGAGGACGAGCTCGACGGCGGCCGGCGGGCCGGGCTCCGCCCCGCCGCCGGCCGCCTCGGCGAGCTCGTCGAGCACGGCGGCGAGCGCCTCCTCGAGGGAGGCGGCGAGGCCGGCGAAGTCGTACAGGCTGTCGCTCATGATGCGCTCCAGGGCCAGATGGCGAGCGGCTCCGACGCCGCATACTGATAGAGGCCGCGAAGCTGCATTCTACCTTGCGCCGTCTGTCCGGCCTCTGAGGGGAGGGCACCTGCAGGCGGGCCGCTCCCAGCCAAGGCCCTCCCATTTGACGCGAGCCCTTCGAAGGCGACGGCTCAGTGGTGGTAGCTCTCGCCCCGTCCTATCTTGAGCGCCCGGAAGAGCTGCTCGGCGAGCACGACGCGCGCAAGCTGGTGCGGCATGGTCAGCGGCGACAGCGAGAGGCGCTCGCCGGCGCGCGCCAGCACCTCGGGCGCGAGTCCGAGCGAGCCGCCGATGACGAAGCAGGCCCCGCCGCGCTCGAGCCAACCGCCCAGGCGGCGCGCCAAGGCCGGCGTGTCGTACGGGGCGCCGTCCACGGCCAGCGCGACGACGACCGGTCGGGCCGGCCAGGCGGCCAGCAGGCGCCGGCCCTCGTCGCGCAGCACCTCGACCGGCGCCCTGCCGTGCAGCGAGTACTCGCGGACCTCGCGCACCTCGAGCGTGCACAGCGGCGTCAGCAGGCGACGATAGTGCTCGAAGGCGGGCTTGAGGTCACGGCTCAACCCGCCGACGGCGAGGATGTCGATGCGCGGCGGCACGAGGGGAGCCTAGCAGGAAGCGACCGGCGTCAGGACTCCCGCCGGAAGGTTGTTGCATCCACGGCGACGGCGATCGTCGCAGGCGAGACGAGCCTGATGCAGGGATGGAGGCCGGCTTCGGTCGCCGGCCGGTCGGCGGTCAGCTCGGCTCGGACCGAGAGTAGAAGCCGATGCTGCCCGGCCCGCCGGCGCGCGCCGTGTACATCGTGGTGGCCGCCTTCGCGACAAGCTCGTCTACGGTCGACCCGTCCTCCGGGTAGGTCGCCACGCCGGCGCTCGCGGTCGGCGCCAGGACCTTGCCCTCGGCCTCGGCGACCAGTTCCTTCATGCCCTCGAGCACCCGCTCGAGGGCGGCGTCTGCCTGCTGGTCGGCCGTCTCGGGCAGGACCAGCAGGAACTCGTCGCCGCCGTAGCGGCAGATCAGGTCGCAGCTACGGAGCTGAGCCGTGAGCGCGGCGGCCCAGTGCCGCAGCACCTCGTCGCCGGCGTCCTTGCCGTCCTCCTCGTTCAAGCGACGGAAGTCGTCCAGGTCGATCATGGCCAGCGCGACCTTGCGCCCGTAGCGCTCGGCGCGCGCCAGCTCGAACGCGGCGCGCTCCTTGAGGGAGCGGTAGTTCAGCAGCCCGGTGAGCGGATCGCGCTGCTCGTGCTCTTTGCGCTCGTTGAGGAGGCGCAGGTTGTCGAGAGCGACCTGCGCCTGATCTGACAGGTGGTTGAGCAGCCGTCGCTGGGCGTCGGGGTGGAAGCCGTTTTCGTTGTAGAGGTAGCCGGCCTGCGGCCCCGTGTAGCCCTCGAACTGGCACACCGTGTCGCCCAGCCCCCAGCACAGCGTCTCCTTGGTCAGGACCTCGGTACCGGTGATGCCCTCGAGGACACCGTCGATGATGCCGCGCTCGAGGTCGCAGAGCGGTGTCCCCGACGCCGGCAGTCGTTCGCAGGTCGGGCAGTGCGACAGCTTGACCAGCACGCGCTCTTCGTCGACGTCGACCTCGAGCGCCCCGAGCTCCATGTCGGCGAACCAGTCCTTCAGGCCCTGGATCGATCGAAGGTCGAGGCTGTGGCTGAAGCGCTTGGCCGCCAGGTAGAGCGCCGGTCCGGCGCTGGCGCCGAGGATCTCAGGCAGGATATCGAACTGCAGGATCCGGAAGAGGCTGACCGGGACCCGGGCGTCGCCCGGTGACGCGTCCAGCACGGTGTGGACGTCCGGCCACTCGCGGCGGTCCTCGGCGGTCGTCAGCGCGAGCAGGGTCTGCAGCGTGCGCGCGAAGACGTCGGCGAGCGAGAGCTCCTCCTGGGAGCGTGTTGCCACCTTGGTCCTCTCTCTGTCCCGGGGTCCCCTGACCCCTTCAGCATCCGGCCCCGCCGCAGCCCGCTGCGATGGGTGCCTATACTATAGAGACACTCTTACCCTTCGTGGCCTTCGTAAGCGATGCTGACCCGACGAAGCGTAGCCAGCGCCGGGTACGGAGAAGGCAGGAGGAACGTGTGCAGGAGCCTCGCGAGACACCCCGAAACGAAGCGGCGCGCGCCGGACGGGCGGCGGCCGACGACGCGACGGCGCGCGCCAAGCAGTCCGTGCGTGAGGAGGCGATCGGCCGGCGCGACGCCCTGAGCGACGACCGGCGCGAGCGCCTGAGCCGCGCCGTGTGCGAGCGCGCCTGGCTGCTGCCCGAGCTCGCCGAGGCGCGTGTGCTGCTCCTCTTCGCCAGCTTCCGCAGCGAGCTCGACACCGCACCGCTCATCGACTGGGCCCTCAGCCGCGGCCAGGTCGTGGCCCTGCCGCGTGTCCTGGGACCGCGCGCCATGGCCGCCTTTCGCATCCTGGACGCGCGTCAAGATCTCGTCGAGGGCAGGTGGGGTATCCCCGAGCCGCGCGACGGACTCGTCGAAGTGGCGCCGGCGGAGATCGACACGGTCGTCGTGCCCGGCGTGTGCTTCACCGAGGACGGCGACCGCTGCGGCTACGGCGGAGGCTTCTACGATACCTTCCTGCCGCAGACGCGGCCGCAGACGTCCTGGGTCGCACTCGCCTTCGAGGTCCAGCTAGTCGACGACCTGCCCGCCGAGCCGCACGATCTGCCCGTCGACGTGGTCGTGACGGAGCAGCGTGTGCTGCGCACGGGCGCGCGCTAGCCGGCGCGTCAGGCCGGCTTGGTCCCCAGAAGCACGTCCGCCATGTCGGCGCCCAGGGCGCGCGCCTTCGCCAGCAGCTCGTCGTCCTCTGCGACCGCGCCCAGCACGTCGGCATAGCCGGCCAGCGTGAAGGTCGGTATCTCGACCCCGTCGTCGGTGGAGAGCGCGACGAACCGGCGCAGGGCGGCCAGCGTGTCGTCGAGGCCCGACTCCGCCGTCACCGCCAGGAGTCCCATGACGCGCGGGTGCAGCATCGTCCCGTGGTTGTACGGGAAGACGTTGCGGTCGATGAAGGCCTTCATCTGCGCCGTGACGTCCTCGTAGTACACGGGGGTCGCCAGCAGAAGGCCGTCGGCCGCGTAGACCTGCGCGAGGACCTCTTCGGCGTCGTCGCGGATCGTGCAGCGCTCGAACGAGGCGCAGTCGTCGTGACCCCGGCACGGCGCGACCGAAAGCTCGCCGAGCAGCAGCTTGGTGCAGGCGACACCTCGGCGTTCGAGCTCGCCCAGCACAGCATCGGTCAGCAAGGAAGTGTTACCGCGCCGGCGCGGGCTGCCGACGACGGCGACAACGTTCAGGGCGGGGCTCTCGTCGCTCACGCATCGGCTCCTTGTGCGGGCTGGACTGGCACCCTGATTGTACGGCCGTCACGCCGCCCGGCCCAACGGCCTCACGCGGATGCGCGCGCATCACGCCGCAGGGAGTCGCGCCGGAGGCCCGCGTCCGCCGGAGGCCCGCGTCACGCCGTCTACAATGACCGCACGATGAATGGTCAAGACCCCGGACGACCCACCGTGGGCGTGCTGCTGGCGGGTGGCAGCAGCCGCCGGCTGGGCGTCGACAAGCGCTACCTCGTGCTGGACGGGCGCACGCTGCTGCGCCGGAACCTGGACGTGCTGCTGGAGCTGTTCCCGGCGGTCGCGGTGTCGGTCGGCGTCGGGCAGGAGCTCGACCTCGGCGACGCGCCGCCCGTCGAGCTCCTGCCCGACGCCTTCCGGGCCGGTCGCCGCTGGCCGGCATCGCCACGGCGCTGCAGCACTTCGCCCGCCCGGTGTTCGTGCTGGCCTGCGACCTGCCCTTCGCCGACAGGGCCGCGATCCAGAAGGTGCTCGCCGCGGCGGCCGGCAGGGACGCGGCCCTGCCGGCGATCGGCGAGCACGTCGAGCCGCTCTTCGCGGTCTACGCGCCCGCCTGCCTCGAGCCCATGCGCCGCCTCCTCGGGCGCGGCGAGCACCGCATCGTCGCGGCCTTGTCCGGACTCGACGTCGCGGCAGTGCCGTTTGCGGACGCGGCCGCTTTCCATAACATCAACACCATGGACGACTTCGAGGCGGCGCGGCGCGCGACGGACAGGGCGGGGCAGGCTGCGCCGGACGGCGCCCAGCCTGCCCTCGTGGCCGATCGTCGGCAAGAGCGACTCGGGCAAGACGACGCTGGTCGAGCAGCTCATCCCGGCGCTCACGGCGCTCGGCCTGCGCGTCGGCAGCGTCAAGCACGACGCGCACGGCTTCGAGATCGACCACCCCGGCAAGGACTCGTGGCGTCACGGCCAGGCGGGGGGCGAGGCCTACGCCGTAGCCTCGCCGCAGCGCCTGGCCTTCGTCACCCGCCTGGACGAGGAGCTCCCCATCGAGGAGATCGCACGGCGCTTCTTCGCCGGCTTCGACGTCGTGGTCGCGGAAGGCTACAAGCGTACGGCGCCGCACCGCGTCGAGATCTTCCGGCGCGGCGCCGGTCACGAAGCACCACTCTGCGCTCCCGGCGAGGCGCTCGCCCTGGTCACCGACGGCGACGCGCCCCACGAGCATCGCTTCGCGCTCGACGACGCGCCGGGACTGGCCCGCTTCCTGGCGGCCCGCCTCGACACGTTGCGGAGCTACTGAGCTCTGCCGGAGCCCGAGCCTGCTGGGTGCGGCGCGGCTGCATCGGGAGCCATCGTCCGGAGGCGGCCGCATGGTGGCCCTGGCCGCCCGCGCACGGGGTCGCCTTGAAGTTGCCTGACTCTGGCCGTAGAGTGGTCGAGGGGCGTCTCTGCCTGACCGACGCTCCCCCTGCGAACCGACACGGAGCGAAAGAGAGCGATGCCAAATCTCGGCGGACCCGAACTCCTGATCATCCTGCTCATCGTGTTGCTGCTGTTCGGCGCGACGCGGCTGCCCAAGCTGGGGCGTTCGCTCGGACAGAGCATCCGCGGCTTCAAGACGGGGCTGAACGAAGAATCACCGCCCGACGAGCTCGACGAAGAGAAGAAGCGCGAGCTCGAGAAGGGCGACGACCCCGTCGCGAAGAGCTGAGCCTCGGGGCGTAGCGCCCCACCGATGACCGACGCACTGGGCGCCGCAGGCGTCCGTTCGCGTCACGTTCAGGCTGAAGCCGCCGCTCGGGGCGGCCTCTCGATCAGTCCGCCGTCTCGATGAGGCACACGGCGTGCGCCGCGATGCCCTCCCCGCGGCCCGTGGACCCCAAGCCCTCGGTGGTCGTCGCCTTGACGCTCACCGCGGCCGCCTCGACCCCCAGCGCTCCTGCCATGCGCTCGCGCATCAGAGCCCGATAGGGCGCGAGCCTGGGCGCCTCGCACACGACCGTCACGTCGAGATTGCCGAGGCGCCACCCGGCGGCCGCCAGCCGGCGACCCACCTCGGCCAGCAGCTGGACGCTGTCTGCCCCCGCGTAGGAAGGGTCCGTGTCCGGGAAGAGGGCGCCGATGTCGTCCATCGCCGCCGCCCCCAGCAGCGCGTCGATGGCGGCGTGGCACACGACATCGGCGTCGGAGTGACCGGCCAGGCCGAGTGGGTGCTCGATCGCCACGCCGCCGAGCACGAGCGGCCGGCCGGCGACGAGGCGGTGGACGTCGTAGCCGTGCCCGACCCTAGACGTCAGCTTGGGTCTCCCACGAGAGCAGAGCGCCGGCCAGCGGAAGGTCGGCCGGCGTCGTGATCTTGACGTTCGCCGGCGTCGAGGGCACCACGGCGACGCGGAAGCCGGCACGCTCGAGCAGCACCGCGTCGTCGGTCGCCCTCTCGAGGCCCGCCCGGGCGTAGACGGAGCGCAGCGCGTTCGCCCTGAAGACCTGCGGCGTCTGCACGGCCCAGAGTCCCTCGCGGTCGACGGTCTGGTCGACGAGCGCGTTGCCGCGGGTGCGCTTGAGGGTGTCGCTGACCTCGATGCCGGGCACGGCGCCGTCGGCTTCGTCGAGCGCCTCGATGCAGTGCTCGAACACGTGCCGCGAGAACAGGGGACGGGCGCCGTCGTGGACGGCGATGACCTGGGCGGTGTCGGGCACCTCGAGCAGGCCGGCGCGGACCGAGTCGGCGCGCTGACGGCCGCCCTCGGCGATCAGCAGCGGCTTGGTGTCGTCGAAGACCAGGAGCTCGTTCGCGAAGCGCACCGTGTGCGACGGGTGCAGGACCACGACCAAGCCGCTGACTTCGGGCATGGCGAGCAGCCGCCGGACCGAGTGCGAGAGGACAGGCTCCCCGCCGAGCAGCAGGAACTGCTTCGACTCGCCGTCGGGGAGCCCCATCCGCCGGCTCTCGCCGGCGGCCGCCACGATCACCCACACGCCGCGGCGCGCGCCGTTGCCGTTCACGCTCATGACGACAACCTGCTGAAGATCATCTTGCCGGATGGACTTTGGAGCACGCTGGTGACCTCCGCCTTCACGCGCTCGCCGACCAGGGATGCGCCGGCCTCGACGACGATCATGGTGCCGTCGTCGAGGTAGCCCACGCCCTGGTCCTGCTCGCGCCCTTCTCTCAGGATCTTGACCTCGATGAGCTCGCCGGGCAGCACCGCGGACTTCACGGAGTTCGCGAGGTCGTTCACGTTGAGCACACGCACACCCTGGATCTCGGCGACCTTGTTCAGGGTGTAGTCGGTCGTGAGGATCACGGCGTGGAGCTCGCCGCCGAGCCGGACCAGCTTGGCGTCGACGGCGTCGATGTCGCCGTAGTCGCGGTCTTCGACGCGGATCTGACCCGAGCTGTTCTGTAGACGACGCACCAGGTCCAGGCCGCGGCGGCCGCGCACGCGCTTCTCGGCGTCGGCCGAGTCGGCGAGGCGCTGCAGCTCCTCGATGACGAAGCGCGGCACGAGGAGCTCGCCCTCGACGAAGCCGGTCTTGACCACGTCGATGATGCGGCCGTCGATGATGGCGCTCGAATCGACCAGCTTGGCCGGCGTGATCCCCGGCAGCGCCTCGAAGGCGCTGCGCACGCCGATCAGGCGCAGGATCTCGACGTGCTTCTTGGCGGCGAGGTAGGCGGCGAAGTACGCCGACAACAGGAAGAGGGGCGGCAGCAGGTAGACGCCGACGTAGGGGATGCGGACGACGGCCATGCTCGCCAGAGCGGCGATGCCGAGCCCGACGATGACGCCGGCGACGGCGACGACGACTTCAGACCCGCTGACCCGGCTGAGGACCTCGTCGACCCGGTCGAGGCCGCGGCGCACCAGCCTGCCGAGGATGATGCCGATGAACAGGCCGATGAAGAAACCGGCGACCACCGTGAGCGCCAGAAAGACGATCTGCCACGGGTCGCTGAGGTCGGGCAGGATGTCGGTGCCGCGGAGCTCGTCGCCGAGCTGATAACCGGCGACCGCGCCGAGGAGGGCGAAAACCAGACGGACGGCGGGGCCGAGGACCCCCCTGCCTCCCAGCAGCGGCACCATGTGTGGAAGCTCAGACCACTGCGGGCTGGGGCTCGCCGGCCGGCGGCTCGGCGCCGATCTGGACGGTCTCGAGGACGGTGTCGAGGAACTTGTTCGCCTCGTCCTCATCGTAGTCGCGGGCGTACATGAGCTCGCTCGCGAGGATCTTCTTGGCCTTCGAGAACATCTGCTTCTCGCCCGTCGACAGGCCCTTCTCGGCGTGGCGGATGGCGAGGTTGCGGACGACCTCGGCCACCTCGAAGATGTCGCCCGTCTTGAGCTTGTCGCGGTTGTGCTTGTAGCGCCGGCTCCAGTTCTTGGGCATGCGCGTGGGATCGCCGCGGAGGACCTCGATGACCTGCTCGACGACGTCGGCCTCGACGACCTTGCGCAGGCCGGCGCGGTCGGCGTTCTCGACCGGGACCATCACCGTCATGTCGTTGTGCAGGATCTGGATGGTGAGGTACTCGCGCATCTGACCGAGCACGTCCTTCTGCTCGATCTTCATGATCTTGCCGGCGCCGTGATGCGGATACACGACCTTGTCGCCCACCTGGTACAACCTACTCAACCCCCCAAGTCGTCGCTCGCGGCGATAATGCTTTCCGTTGACGAGGCGTGCTCGAAGGAGAGGGCGAGAGCACGCCGCAGATTGGCCGCGCCGATCACCTCGACGCCGTGCCGGCCGGTCTGTTCATCGGCGACCGGCGCGAGCACGCGCCCAAACCCGGCGCGGGCCGCTTCGCCGATACGACGGTCCGACTGGCTGCAGGAACGGAGCTCTCCCGTCAGGCTGATCTCCCCGAACACGGCGACCCGCTGAGCCAAGGGTGCGTTACGCTCGGCAGAGGCGATGGCGAGGGCAACGGCAAGGTCGGCTGCGGGTTCGTCGATCCGGATTCCGCCTGCAATATTAGCAAATATGTCGCAGTTGCTCAACGTGAGCCCGGTGTGGCGGCTCAGGACGGCGATGATCATGGCCAGGCGGTTACGGTCGAAGCCGGTGGCCACGCGGCGCGGGACGGCGAGCTCGCTGCGGTTGACCAGAGCCTGCACTTCGACGAGAAAGCAGCGGGTGCCTTCGACCGCGACATGGACGGCAGCGCCGGCGGCGGGGGCGGCGTCGCTGAGGAAGAGCCCGGAGGGATCGGCGATGCCGCGCAGGCCGCCGGCCGTCATCTCGAAGATGCCGAGCTCGTCGGTCGACCCGAACCGGTTCTTCACGGCGCGCAGCGTCCGGAAGAACCGGTGGCGGTCGCCCTCGAACTGCAGCACGGTGTCGACGAGGTGCTCGACCACGCGCGGCCCGGCGATCGCGCCTTCTTTGGTGACGTGCCCGACAAGGAAGACGGCCGTGCCGGACTCCTTGGCAAAGCGCAGGAAGGTGCCGGCCGCCTCGCGCACCTGGCTGACGCTGCCCGGCGCCGAGGTGAGAGCGTCGGTGTACATCGTCTGGACGGAGTCGATGACGAGCAGGTCGGGCGTGGTGTGGGCCGCCGCCTGAAGGACGGCCTCGAGGCGCGTCTCGGCGAGCACGGCGATGCGGCCGGGGTCTGCGCAGATACGCTCCGCGCGCATCTTGACCTGGGCCGCCGATTCCTCGCCGCAGACGAGCAGCACCTCGCGGCCCGTCGCGGCGACGCTGTCGAGCGCCTGCAGCAGCAGCGTGCTCTTGCCGATGCCGGGCTCGCCCCCGACCAGCACGAGCGAGCCCGGGACCACGCCGCCGCCCAGCACGAGGTCGAGCTCGGCGATGCCGGACGCGAAGCGCGTCGTGGTAGACGAGACGACGTCGGCCAGGCGAACGGGCGCGGCGCCGGGGTCGCCGTCAGTGGCCGCCGCCCTGCGGCGGCCGCCGCGAGGCGTCGCCGCCGCGACAATGCGCTCTTCGGTGAACGAGTTCCAGGCGCCGCAGTCGGGGCAGTGGCCGAGCCACTTGGGCTCGCGATGGCCGCACTGGCCGCAGGTGAAGACGGTGTGCGTCTTGCTCATGTCGTGACGCAGGATAGCGACTCGGTGGGGACGTGACGGCGATCCCGCGGCGCGCGGCGCCGGGGAACGAGAGTCGACCCACAGCCCCGGACATGCGGAGGGGCCCGGCGGCCGCTCCGCGGCCGCCGGGCCCCTCGTTCTGCTCAGGTCTGGGTCGGTCACCGTCAGGCGCTGGCGCCGGCCGCGCCGGCGTCGGGCGGACCCTCGCCGGGCGAGACGCCGACGATGGCCTGACCCACCGGTTCGTCGAGGCCCACCATGGGCAGCTCGACGCTGCCGCCGATGACCTCGCCGTCGACCGTCAGCTTGGTGTCTTCGCCCTCGGCGTCGACGACCACGACGGTGCCCGGCGGGAAGCTGCGCTCCAGCATGCCCTCGGAGAGCTTGTCCTCGATGTAGCGCTGGATGGCGCGGCGCAGCGGCCGGGCCCCGAGGACGGGGTCGTAGCCCTTCTCGACGAGCAGGTCGCGGCCCGCCTCGGTCATCTCGAGCGTCACGCCCTGCGGCGTCAGCTGCTGCTGCAGACGCGCGATCATCAGGTCGACGATGAGCCTGATCTCGGCGCGCTCGAGCTTGTGGAACACGATGACCTCGTCGACACGGTTGAGGAACTCGGGCCGGAAGACGCGCTTGAGCTCGCCCGTGATGCGGCTCTTCATGTCTTCGTAGGTGAGGCCCTTCGAGGCGCCGGCCTGGGCGAAGCCCAGCGGGGCGTCCTTGTTGATCTCGGAGGCGCCGATGTTCGACGTCATGATGATGATCGCGTTGCGGAAGTCGACCGTGCGCCCCTGCGAGTCGGTCAGCCTGCCGTCCTCGAGGATCTGCAGGAGGATGTTGAACACGTCCGGATGCGCCTTCTCGATCTCATCGAAGAGGATGACGCTGTAGGGACGGCGGCGCACGATCTCGGTGAGCTGGCCGCCCTCTTCGTGACCGACGTAGCCGGGCGGCGACCCGATGAGCCGTGACACGGTGTGCTTCTCCATGTACTCGCTCATGTCGAGCTGCACGAGGTGGTCCTCGTCACCGAAGAGGAAGACGGCCAGCGTCCGGGCGAGCTCGGTCTTGCCGACGCCTGACGGCCCCAGGAAGATGAACGAGCCGGTCGGGCGGCGCGGGTCTTTGAGGCCGGCCCGCGAGCGGCGGATGGCTTTGCTGACCGCTCGCACCGCCGGCTCCTGCCCGATGAGCCGCGTGTGCAGCTCCTCCTCCATGCGCAGCAGCTTCTTGGACTCGGCCTCGGTGATCTTGACCACCGGGATGCCCGTCCACATGCTCACGATCTCGGCGATCTCGTCTTCGCCGATGCTCGCCCGCATGCCCTCGTCCGAGGTCTTCCAGGCGTCCTCGAGCTCGAGCTTCTTGTGGCTCAGCTTGCGCTCCTTGTCGCGCAGGTTGGCCGCCTTCTCGAACTCCTGGGCCTCGATCGCCGCCTCTTTCTCTTTGCGCACGCCGGAGATCTCTTCTTCGAGCTCGCGGTAGCTCGGCGGCGCGGTCATCGTCTGGATGCGCTTGCGGCTCGCGGCCTCGTCGACGAGGTCGATGGCCTTGTCTGGGAGGAAGCGGTCGCTGATGTAGCGGTCGGCCAGTTCGGCCGCCGAGTTCAGGGCCTCGTCGGTGATGCGGATGCGGTGATGGGCCTCGTAGCGGTCGCGGAGTCCCTGCAGGATGAGCACGGTCTCCTCGGACGACGGCTCGGCCACCTTGATCTGCTGGAAGCGGCGCTCCAGCGCGGCGTCGCGCTCGAGGTACTTGCGATACTCGTCCATGGTGGTGGCGCCGATGGTCTGGAGCTCGCCGCGCGCCAGCGCCGGCTTGAGGATGCTGGCCGCGTCGATGGCGCCCTCGGCGGCGCCCGCCCCGACGAGGTTATGCAGCTCGTCGATGAACAGGATGATGTCGCCCTGGTCGCGGATCTCCTTCATGACCTTCTTCAGGCGCTCCTCGAACTCGCCACGGTACTTCGAGCCGGCGACGAGCGCCGCCAGGTCGAGGGTGTAGAGCTGCTTGCTCTTGAGCAGCTCGGGCACCTCGTGGTCGGCGATGCGCTGCGCGAAGCCTTCGACGATGGCCGTCTTGCCGACGCCCGGCTCGCCGATGAGCACGGGGTTGTTCTTGGTGCGCCGCGAGAGGATCTGCATGACCCGTTCGATCTCTGTTCCGCGGCCGATGCAGGGGTCGAGCTTGCCGTCCTCGGCCAGCTTGGTGAGGTTGCGGCCGAATTGCTCGAGCACCTTGGGCGAGCGCTTGCCGCCCTCGCCCCCCTGTTGCTGGCGGCGACCGGGGCCCGAGAGCGTGCGCATGACCTCGTTGCGGATCTTGTCGGGCTCGGCGTCGAGGTCGAGCAGGATGCGCGCGGCGACGCCCTCGTCCTCGCGCACGAGGCCGAGCAGGATGTGCTCGGTGCCGATGTAGTTGTGCCCGAGGCTCAAGGCCTCGCGGAGAGCCAGCTCGAGCACCTTCTTGGCGCGCGGCGTAAAGGGGATCTGCCCCTGCGGCGACTCTTCGCCCGAGCCCACGATGCGCACGACGGCGGCGCGGACCTCCTCGACCGACACGTCGAGGGAGTCGAGGACGCGCGCCGCCACGCCCTCCTCCTCGCGCAGCAATCCGAGGAGCAGGTGCTCCGTACCGATGTAGTTGTGCTTCAGCGCCCGCGCCTCTTCTTGCGCGAGGACGACGACTTGTCGGGCGCGTTCGGTGAAGCGTTCGAACATGCCGCTCTCCTTGGCGAGGCGGGCAGACGACCCCAGGCTCTTACGGGGACGACCCCGCGTGCGTCTGTCTGATGAGGGTGCAGGGCCCAACTGCACGTGGACCTATCGTACCCGATTCCCCGGAACCTGCGACCTGGTCCGCCGTCCATGCGCCGAGCCTGACACGGCATTGTCACCTGAGGCTGGGGTTCCTACACATGCAGGGCAGTACGCCTGCTCGGGACAGGGAAGGCGGCCTCACCGAGGGTAGGATGAAGGCCGCAACGGATGCAGGAATCGTGGATGCACGGGAGCGCGGGGACGATCCGGGCCGCTGCGTGTCCGGCTGACGAGGAGCGGGATGGCGATGGAAGCGACAGAGGTCCTGCGGACGGGCGACGACGGCCGGGCGCGCTGCTGGTGGTCGCTCAGCGCGCCCGAGTACGTTGCCTACCACGACCGCGAGTGGGGCCGGCCCGTCGTGACGGACGCCGGCCTCTTCGAGCGGCTCACGCTGGAGGCCTTCCAGTCGGGGCTGTCGTGGCTGACCATCCTGCGCAAGCGCGAGGCCTTTCGGGCGGCCTTCGCCGGCTTCGACGTGGCGGCGGTCGCGCGCTTCGGGCCGGCGGACGTCGAGCGGCTGCTCGCCGACGCCGGCATCGTACGCAACCGCCGCAAGATCGAAGCCACCGTGGCCAACGCCCGCGCCGCCCTGGCGCTCGTCGAGGAGACCGGCGACCTGGCGGCGTTCTTCTGGCGCTACCGGCCGGCGCCGCGACCCGCGTCCGCCTGCGCCGCGGACCTGGCGTCGTCCACGCCGGAGGCGGCCGCCCTGGCCAAGGACCTGCGCCGTCGCGGGTTCGTCTTCGTGGGACCCACGACGGCCTACGCCCTGATGCAGGCGGCCGGCATCGTCAACGACCACCTCGCGGGCTGCTGGGTGCGCGACGACGTCGAGCAGGAGCAGGTTCAGGCCTTGGCTCTGCTCTCAGGCAGCTCCGGGTCGCAAACCTGACCAGGTCACTCGAGCCACTCCTCGGTGCCGAGCACCGGCAGGACCGCGGTCTTCGTGATGTGGAGCACGGGCACACACAGGTCGTCGTAGAGGAGTCGACCCGGTCCTCTCAGCGACACCGACGAGCCACACAGGACGATGCCGTGGAAGTCCCCGGTCCCATGCTTGGAGAAGGCACCCTCCGTGAAGATGGACCCGTAGAAGTCGCCTGTTCCACTGAACTCCACATCGCCACCGCCGAGGATCATCAGGTTTCCCGGACGGTCGCGTGAGTTGAGTGCAGAAGCGAGCGTGATCCTCGCGGCTTGACCAGGAGGCACCTGGAGGACGGTGAGGCCGCTGAGGCCACCCTGACCGGCCCAGACAGAGTCGACCGGCGACGACACGGCATCGCTCAGAGACCCGAAGGAACGCCCGGATGATTCCGCGATTGAGACCCACCCCTTCACGATCGCATCCGGGCAGATGTCCTCCATCGTCAAGGCGGTCTCGGGGAAGATCGTGACGCCGCTCCCGGCCAGCCGAGGATCCTTGATGGTGCCGGCGACCTGGGCCGAGACGTCCCCTCCTGTGGCCGATCCTGGCTCGACCTCGATCTTCGCATGAGCACCCCCACCCTTCAGATCGCCCCCCGCGAAAAGCACGATCCCCGGGGTGGGGCGCGCCGTCAGGATGTAGTACCTGCGCTGCACGACCACCCGCATGTGGCAGACCTCAGCCCCAGAGGCTCCGCGATACTCCACCACCAGGTAGCCGTTGTTGTTTCGATCCCATCCCACGGATGAATCGAGAGGTGTGCCGTCATCCATGACACGTGCCGAGGCGAAGGGCTCGAGCGAGGGCAGCGGGTCCGGCACGAGGACGGGGTCGAACGCCGCCCTTATCGCCGTTGCATCGAAGGGCACGGGAGCGGCCGGCGTCGCGGGCCAAGCCTGAACGAGTGTTTGACACACTTGGTCGAGCGCCGCCTGGGCGACGAACGCCGCAGGACCCGGCGCGGCGGAGACAGGGGCGGCCAGACTCAGCGCGAAGGTCGTGACGACGAGGGCCCAGAAGCAACACAGAACGAGGAAGTGGCGAGAATCGTGGTTGCCTGCCACCAGACCGGACACTGATCCCCCTGACCCGTCCCTCACAGCGACCTGCGAAGAAGGCCGCAGCGCAAGGATACATCGGCGACCACGTCGGGTCCGTCGAGTGATGCGACAGGCGTCGGCAACGTGGACGACACCAGCGTGAGCAAGCTGCGCGACGAGCACGGCCTGCGCCGCCTGATCCACGCACTCACTCGCCCGCCGGCTGGCCCGGGCCGCGCTGGACGAGGCCGGCGGCTTCTCGCGGAGTCGTTAGCGCTCGTTGAGGCGCGCGGCAGCCGTTATCAGCCGCTGCAGCGCGCCCCGCCTCTCGGCGAGCTGCTCGGGCGCGCGCAGCTTGACGTGCCGGACCTTGGCGCCGGAACCCTCCAACAGCCCGTCGCCGTCGTCGAGGTCGGTGCCGCGCATGAAGACGAGCGAGACCCACTGGCCGTGCGGCACGAGCGCAGCCATCCCCCAGCCGCCGTCGCCGTACTGCCGCACGCCATAGCCGACCGCCCCGTCCACGCAGTCCACGGAGTACGCCACGCCGGGCAGAGCCTCGGTCACCAGTCGGTGCGCCTCCACGTAGACCTGACGCACCAGCGGTGGCCGGCTCTCGATCACCCGCACCAGCTCGACCTCGGATGGCCCCTCGATATGCGGATGCGGTCTCGACGCAGCCATCCCTCAGCGCTTCTTCCAGTAGTCGAACTCCGGCTCGTAGCGTTCGCCGGACAGGTCTGTGACGGCGCGCTCGAGTGACGCCTGCGCGTCCGCGATCGCCTGATTGTAGACACTGGGTCCGATCTCGCGCAGGAAGAACTCGAGCGCCGCGCGCGCCTTGAGATCGCCGATGTCCTCCTCGAGCTCCTCCTTGAAGAACTGCTTGATGGAACCCAGAAGGCGGACCTCTGTCTCCGGGTTCACCTTGATCGCCACGAGGCCCTCCTGCGTCCTCTGTCCCTGTCCCTTGCTGCCCTCACTGATAGGTCACCCCGTCGCGCTTGAGCCACCCCGGTTCGTGCACGCCATCCGGGTCGCCATGCGTCCAGTGAACGACGCCGCCCTGGTCGTTCCACTCGTAGACGCCGGCGAACTCGATGACGTCACCCGGCTGGAGCACTTCGACGCGCGGCGCGACATCGATGTTGTGGGCGATGAGCAGCGTCTGTCCGGACGCAAGCGTGAGGATGAAGCGCTGGTGGCGCCCTCCCTCATTGTCGTCGGGCAGGATCCGCGTGACGGTGCCCGTACCGGTGACCTGCAGCCCGCTGGTGCGCTCGCTGAAGGCGCGGGCGAGCGCGGCGTCGCCGGATGCAACGGGGGTGACGCCGCCGGCCTGGCCGCAACCGGCGAGCAGGACGGCCGCCAGGACCAGCGCGAGGAGACCCTTGCGCATGTCACCTCGGTGCGGCGAAGTAGTCGCGGATCGCCGCTTCGACTCGCGCCGCGCCGGACGGCAAGACTCGACCCTCCGAAGCGATGCCTGCCGGGAGGGTCCAGATGTGCGCAAGCTCGACCTGGGAGTCTTTGACGTTTCCAGTGAACCGCATCTCCGCCTGCGACACGATGGGCGTCCACCACTTCGGGTTGCCCGGCTCGTTGAGCGGCGCAGCGAGGAGCGAGCCTGCTTCCGTCTCCCCGACGACGACCCAGGGACGCAGGTCGCTGCCGTCGTAGACGGTCGACAAGGGCCGCGCCACGCCCGTCCGCACCAACGCGCCCGGCCTCACGACCTCCCACAGGCGATCGCCTTCAAGCAGAGGAGCCGCGCTGTAGGCTCGCGCTCCCGGCAGGCGGGGCTGCCCCTGCATCGCCTCGACGAGATCCTCACCCAGGGCGCCGGCCCAGGCCACGTTCCCGTCCGTGAGCCCGGCGACCTGGGTGTGCCGGTCGAAGGGAGCGCGCAATGCGGCCGGGTGCACGACGATCACGAGCTCGCACGGCGGCGGGACGAACCGCAGCGACTCCCGTGCCTCACGGGTCAGCGTCACCCGGGTACCCACCGGCAGAGTCGCCATCCGTCAGGGAGTCAGTTCGTACGGATAGCGCGTCAGCGTCTCGCTGCCGTCCTCGGTCACCAGGAGGAGATCCTCGAAACGGACCTCGCCGATCTCGCTCTGCCACAGCCCCGGCTCGAGGGCGATCACGTCGCCGACGACCAGTACGTCGTGCCCCGTCTGACCGAGCGCCGGGCCCTCATGGAGCGCGAGACCGACCCCGTGTCCGAGCGAGAACTGAAAGCCGTCGTTCGGATCCGTCCCCGGTCCGGTCCTCTGGGTCCGCTGCCCGGCGGACTCGAACACCTCACAGGCGAGAGCATGCAGCTCCCGCCCGGTGATCCCGGGCCGCACGGCCTCACGGGTCCGTTCGAGCGCCTGCCGCACCAGACTCTCCTTTGCTCGCACGGCGTCGCCGACCTCTCCGACGACGAACGTCCGGGTCATGTCCGTCCAGCACCCGGACGGCTCGTCGCGGGGCCAGATGTCGATCACGATCGGCAGGTTCGCGGGCAGCGGTCCCGAGCCTGGCTCGTGCCCGAATCCCTGCCACACGGAGGCGACGATGACATCCGAAGGCGCCGGCGCGCCGGCGCGCCGGCACGCATCCCGCAGTGCGGCCCGAACGGACTCGGCGGTCAGGACCTCGCCTCCAAGAACGAGACCCTCGCCCTTGGGCGTCGCTCGGCGCAGCAGGGCCGCGGCGGCGCTCATGCCGGCATGCGCCGCGGCCTGCGCCCTGCGAATGCCGGCAAGCTCCGCCGCCGACTTGCTCCGCCGCCTCGCCGCGATCGCCGCGTGATCCGGATGGACGAGGAGGCCGTCGGATCGGAGCCGATCGGCGACCGCGACCGGCATCTCCGGGTCGGCCATCGCCTCGCGGACGCCCATCGCCGCGGCGGCGCGTGAGGCGAGCTCCAGGTCGAGCTCATGCAGGCTCAAGCCGCTCTTGAGGAGCTCGTAGAAGCCGAGATCCGCGAAGTCGTGGAGGACCGCGTCGGGCGCGGCCGCCGCGACCCTGTCACGTTCGAGGCCGCTGACTGCAACCTGCATCCGTCCGTCGATGACGGCGAGCAGAAAGGGATCTCCGATCGCGACCGGCAGCTCGTGGCGCATGGCAGGCGAGCGTTCGGTGTCCCCATAGAAGAGGAAGTCGGTCATGGCGCGAGCCTCCCCTCAAGCTGGATCGCGAACGCCTCGTGAGCGGCTATCTCGCCCGTCGGCACCGTCTCGCAGAACGGCAGAGCCAGGACGAACTCGTCGGGCACACCCTTGTAGACGAGCCCGGGCCGGGTGCTGAAGCCGAAGCGCTCGTAGAAGCGTGGATCCCCGACCAGGACGCAGCCCTTCGCGCCGGAGGAACGAAGTTCCGCGAGTCCCGCCTCCACGAGCGCCGTGCCGATGCCTTGATGCTGGAATGCCGGCAGCACGGCCACGGGACCGGCGATGTACCAGTCCTTCGTCGTGGCGCCGATACGCGCGCTCGAGAAGGCGATATGGCCAACAGGATGATCATGGCGCACAGCAACGAGCGATACCGCCAAGACGCCGTCGGCGGGCAGCGCCTCGACGATCAGATGCTCGGTCTGCTGGCTGTAGGCATGATCCTGGAACGCGGCGACATTGATCGCGCGAATGTCGTCCGTGTCCCGCGCCAGCTCCGAGCGAATCGCGATCTCAGCCATCTTGCCCTCCCGCGACTGCGACGCTCCCAACCTCCCTGACGACCTTCACACCCTTGACGAGCGAGCCACAACGCCAGCCCGACTTCAGCGATGAAGCCCAGGGCGAACGCTGGGTAGCTGATCGCGGGGTAGGCCGGCAGCAGCAGGGCCTGAAGGAACCAGATCAGGACCCGACGCCGTCGAGCATCAGCAGGACGCCCAGGAACCTGGGAAGGAATCCGGACTTGTAGACCAGATAGCCGAGCGGGAACAACCACGTGCCGAAGAACAGCTGGGCCGTGACGAAGCCCGTCTTGTAGAGGTTGATGGACAGGTAGGCCAGTCCCTCCAGCTGCGGCGCCGAGTACGCCTGCATCCGACTGGCGTCGTCTCCGAGCAACAACGCGGAGATGAGCGGGAACATACTGGCGCACTGGATGGCAACGCCGATCGCGTTGAGCAGCAGGAAGAGCAGCGCAAGCTGCGCGTCGATCGGCCGCAGAAGCACGTAGAGACCCCAGCGGCCATGAGGAACAGGAAGGCTGACACGAGCGCGACGACAAGCGCGAGGCGAAACGACCCGACACTCGTGATGATCGCTTGGTAGACCTGTTCCGCGCCACCCATCCCGATGTGCCCCAACACGCCGGAAGCACCGAGGCCAGGACGTACGCGAGGTAGAAGCCGCCCGCGATCCTGGCCACCTTGTCCCGCGTCAGGTGATCGGTGATGGTGGGGCGTCATCCCGGTCCCTTCTCCCGCCGACGAGACAGGCCGACCGCAATCGATGGCCAGTCTCTGCGCCCCAGACTACCCCATCCCGACTGCGGAGCCGCGTCCGCCCGGCTCCTGGCGAACGGGCGACGAGGCGAGGAGGCTCACGATGAGCAGCAACACCGCGGGCACGTAGGCGAACCCGATCGAGAAGCCGGCGAGAACAGTGAAGACGACGAGGAGCGTCGTGGCGGCGATGAGCAGCCGGCGGTGATGACGCAAGGCCGCCCAGGTGGCCAGAGCGCACAGCAGCACCGGCAGGATGAGCGGCCAGAGGCTTGCGAGGGACAGCGTGAAGATGCGCTCCTTGCTCTCTACCTGCGCGCCGCTCGAGGACGCACTGACGGACGAGCCCAGCGGCAGGAAGTAGAGCAGGAACCCGACGGCGACGCACCACAGCAGCGCGGCGGCCGCGAGGTAGGAAGAGAGCCTCCAGTCGCGCCACTTCACGGTTCGACCTCGTTTCTCCCAACGGTGGGCGCATGGCCTGCGTCATGAGCTTACCCCGCTGCGCTTCTGTGCGTCGGGTGCGGGCATAGTGCGGAGTACGGCGTATCGAGACCCGGCCGAGGCTCCACGCTGCCACCGGGTCCGGAGCCACCAAGCACGAGACACAGGAGGTGGCGGTCCCCATGGCTGAGAACAAGGCGGGTGGGGAGACGACGAGGAAGGCTACGAAGCCGGCCGCCAAGAAGGCCGCAAAGCCGGCCGCTAAGAAGGCCGCGAAGCCGGCTGCCAAGAAGGCCGACGGCGAGGCCGCGGCGCTCGCCAAGATCGCCGCGATGCCGGCGCCCTACCGCGCCATAGGCGAGCGCCTCCACGAGCTCATCCTGCGAGCGCGCCGGCGCTCCAGCCGACCACGTGGTATGGCATGCCGGCGTACGCGAAGGACGGCAAGGTCGTCTGCTTCTTCCGCGCGGACACGTACATGACGTTCGGCCTCACCGACAAGGCGAACCTCGCCCTCGAGGAGGGCGCGCCGCACCAGCTCCGCGGATCCGCGTGGTTCTTCACCGCGCTGGACGACGCGACCGAGGCCAAGCTCGCCGAGATCGTGCGCAAGGCCGCGAGCTGAGGGCGCGCCGGCCGTTACCTTCCTCGTCAGGGTGCTCGGGCGCCGAATACAGGACGAGCTGGACTGCCGAGGACCGCCGCATGACCGGGGAAGTTCTTGGCAGACGCAGTCTGATCGGGCCCGTCAGCAGTCGAACAAAGGCCCGGGGCAGGCGGCGGCCCCGGGCAGGCGGCTGAGCTTCTTGTTGCGCAGCTTCTGGTCGTCGAGCACAAGCTCGCGGATCTCGTCAGGGAGCTGTGCCCGCTGCCACGCGCACTCAGCGTGGCCGGCCTCGTCACGCTGCTCTTCTCCGGTCGCAGCCCGAACGGCCAGGATCGCGTAGGCGGCAGCGCCGAGCTCGTGGTCTGCCATATGGGCCACCGCTACAGCGTGACCGGCGGCGCGCGCCGCCTCTTTCGCCGCGCCTGACGCCTCTCTGGCGGCGTCGTGTGCGGCATAAGCGGCGACGCGAGCTTGCGTCATGGAGATCTCGCCGCGCGCCCAGGCGCGCGCCTGTTCGATCGCCCGTCCCGGACGGTCGTCCCCGGGGCGTGCTTCCTCGAAGAGGTGAAGCACGTGCTGGGCGCAGTCGGCTGCCCACACCGCGAGAAGGTGATGATCGGCGTCCTGAAGGGTGCCACCTCGACGCACAGTGACGAACCTGGGGTCTCGGCTCCCTTTGTAGGTTGCGGGTTCGTCCATTCGTCCTTCGTTCTGTCCAACGGTGAGCACATGGCCTGCCCGGAGTGCGGCCTGACCTTACTCCCGCCAGGGCTCCGCGCGGAGGTGATGTGCTTATCGAGGAGACGTCAGCGACACACGAGCAGCGGCTCCACGCGACACCAGACGAACCTCGCGACGCCCCCAACATCCTCGTCGAACGCTGCAGTATGATGAATGCAGTGCTTGACTCCTAGTGGCTCGTCGGTTCTGCGACCGGGGAGGCGTGACGTGACGACTTCCGAGTACACGATTCGGGCGCTCGGCCGCCGCCGATCGCTCGCCGCGACCCTTCGGCAAGCGCAAGAACGTGCTGCAAGCCGCGAGTACCCTGGGCTGCACGCCACGTCCCGAGGCTTGGCGCTCTTCCTCGGCCTCTTCTCCCTGTTGAACTTCATCGGCGAGCTGCGCACGCCGGGTTTCGACCAGAACATCTGGTGGCTCGATCTGCGGCCAGTGCCGGCGACCGCGTCGGCCCTGTTGCTCGCGCTGGCCGGGGTCCTGCTTGTCTGGTGGGGACTCAGTCCTGCGGCGAGTGGCCCGCGGCGCGCCGCCACTCTCGTCGCGGCCGGCGCGCTCATGCTCGTGGCCGTCCGCAACGGCGTCACCTTCTATCGCGTCTGGGAGACGGGGCGCATCCGGCCCTGGATGCCGCTGCCGCTGTCGTTCGTGTTCGCCGCCATGCTGCTCGCCATCGCCTGGGCGGTGACCAGACGCGCGCCGCAGCACAGCAGTCGCTGGTCGCCGCTTCTCGTGGCCTCAGTGGCCGTCCTCTGCGGCCTGCTCTTCCCGTTGGCGCAGCAGGCCTTCTTCGGCAAGACGACCTACGTGCGGCCGGCGCAGGTCGCGGTGGTGTTCGGCGCCCAGGTCCACCCCGATGGTCGGCCCTCCGTCTGCCTGAGAGACCGCGTGCGCACCGCGGCGCAGCTCTACCAGGCAGGCTTGGCCGACCGTCTTCTCATGTCGGGAGGCCGGGGGGCGAACGAACCGCTCAACGAGACGGCCGTGATGCGCCAGCTGGCGATCGACTTCGGCGTCCCGGCGGGCGCGATCGACCTCGACCCCTCCGGCATCAACACGGAGGCGACGGTGCGCGACACTGTGCCCGTACTGGACGCCGCAGGCTATCGATCGGTCGCCGTCGTGAGCGACTTCTTCCACCTGCCGCGCGTCAAGCTCGCCTATCAGCGCTACGGCTACGACGTCATCACGGTGCCGTCGCGCGCGCATCGCATCCCGCAGACGACCCGGCTCGTCATGCGAGAGATCCCGGCGTTCTGGGTGTACTACCTGCGGGCAGTCCTGCGCTAGCTGGCCCTCACCCGGTCACGACTCGTCCGGTCCCACGGCGATGACGACCTTGCCGCGTGCGTGCCCTTCGTCCAGATAGGCGAACGCCTCGGCGGTCTCGCCGAGCGGATACGTCCGGTCGATGACCGGCGTGACCTTGCCGGCCTCGATGAGCTCGTTGAGCGCGAGCAGGCTCTCGCTGGTCGTGGCTGCGACGAACGGAGCCGCCTGCTGGCGCACGAAGATCCCCGCCAGCGACGCGGCGATGATCCAGCCCATGCCGGCGTGACCGCTGCTCGGAACGTGGACCCCGGTGGGCGTGAGCGCGCGGCGCGTGGCCGACAGCGAGTGGCTCGCGACGTTGTCCATGATCACGTCGTAGCGCGCGCCCCCCTTGGTGAAGTCCTCCTTGGTGTAGTCGATGACGTGGTCCGCGCCGATCGAGCGGACCATCTCCACGTTCCTCGTGCTGCACACGCCGGTCACTTCGGCGCCGAGCGCCTTGGCGATCTGCACGGCGAACGGTCCCACTCCCCCCGACGCGCCGTTGATGAGCACCTTCTGGCCGGGCTGGACCTTGCCGTGGTCGCGGAGGCCCTGCAGCGCCGTGCACGCGGACGTCGGTACGGCGGCGGCCTGCTCGAACGAGAGGTTCGCCGGCTTTGGCGCGAGGCTGCCCTCCTTGGCGACCGCGTACTCGGCGCACGAGCCGTGGCACTCGCCGTAGACCTCGTCACCCGGCTGGAAGCGGCTCACGTTCGGGCCGACCGCTTCGACGACTCCCGCGCAGTCGAGCCCGACGACGAAGTCCTTCTTGGGCCTGGGGAACCCGATGTACGAAGCGTATCGGGAACGGCTTGCCCCGCATGCCGAAGTACTCGCCGGCGGCGAGGAGGCCGCGCGCACGCGGACGAGCACCTCGCCGTCGCCCGGGCGTGGGCTTCTCGAGCTCCTTGAGCTCCATCACGTCCGCGGAGCCGTAGCCGGTCTGGATGACTGCCTTCATGTGTTCCCCTCCGTTCGGCCGGCCGTTTGACCCCGAGGAGCTGGCGATCGCGGCCGCGACTACGCGACGGTGACGACGATGTTCCCCAACTTCTGCCCGGTCTCGGCGTACCGGTGAGCCTCGACCATCTGCTCCAGCGGAAAGCGCCGGTCGATGACCGGGCGTAGCTTTCCCGCTTCGACCAAGTCTCGCAGGTGAGCCAGGTCCTCGCTCGTTCCACTCGATGCCGCGAACACACCCGCTTCTTGCTCCCCCTCGACGCCCACCTGGCGCGAACGATCTGCAAGAAGCCCGGATTGGCCATGAGCAGGCATCCGTTCTCGTTCAGCGACCTCACCATGCGACCGGACGGTGTGTCGCGGACCACGTCGAAGATCACGTCGTAGGTCTCAGATCCGTCGGTGAAGTCCTCCTGGGAGTAGTCGATGACGCGATCCGCGCCGATCGCGCGCAGCATCTCCAGCTTCGGCGCGCTGTCCACCGCGGTCACGTGCGCCCCGAGGACCTTGGCGAGTTGGACCGCGAACGTGCCGAAGCTCCCTCCCGCTCCGTTGACCAGGACCCTCTGTCCGCTCCGGACGTTCGCCTTCCGCAGGAACTGCAGGGCCTCGCCTCCCCCGTAGGGCACGGCCGCAGCCTCCTCGTAGCTCAGGTTCGCCGGCATCGTCGCGATCGCCCCGGTCTGGGGGTTCTCGCGCAGGCAGATGTACTCCGCGTAGGCTCCCAGCCCGATGCCCGTCGCCGCGAAGACCCGGTCGCCCTTCCTGAACGACCTGACGTCCTTGCCCACCGACTCGACGTCACCGGCAAGCTCCTGCCCGAGCACGGGTCGTCGCGGTCGGCGGATGCCGAACCCCAGCCGCATGGGCACCCAGATCCAGAGGGGCGAAGTCGAATCTCCGCAGCTCGCAATCGGCCGCGCTCACCGTCGTGGCGCGGATCCGAACCAGCACTTCGTCGTCCTTCGGAACGGGCTTCGCCACGTCTCTGAGTTGAAGAACATCCGGTGGTCCGTAGTCCGTGCACACTATTGCTCTCATGGGTCTCCGGTCCGTGCGTTCGCAGTGGTCCGAATCCGTCCGCCCGGCGTCAGGTCGATTCACCTGTCAGGCACCGATGCGGAACGCGTGGACTTCGTCGGCGCGCAAGTGCCTCGAGAAGGTCGATCGCTCTCCGCTGGACCATTCCAGCACCTCATCGGGAATGGTGACGAGATGCAGAGTGTCGATGCGCTCGACTGGGCCGTCGAGGAGGGGCTGCGCCTCCCCGAACGGCGACCTCGTACCTCTCGGCATCGAAGTCCTCTTCGCGTGGGTTCTCCCAGTCGTAGGTCGTGCCTTCTCTCATGAAGTGGCCGAGACCGAGGTGGGGCACGAACTCGCGGTCCGCCGCGCGGAACTCGGCCAGAACGCCGGTGTGGAGCAGCCGGTGGAGGCGTCTCACGCTCTCGCGCCCTGCGTGAGTGTCAGGAACAGCCAGTGATCGCGTGACCTGAGGAGGCCGCCGAGGCGGATCTCAAAGGGCCGGCAGTCGCCCGCGACGGTCTGCACGTGGGAGATCAGCCGCTCACGCCCGACGCTCTCCGGCACCGGATAGACGACCGGGATGTGCGGCTCGACGACATCGACGGTCGGGTCGTACCTACGTCGTATCCGCCCGACGAGGGGATCCGTTCTCGGGTAGATCAGCAGCACGTAGGACATGTGAGGCGGAGCGCCGAGCCTCGACGACGTGGTTGCCGTGCTTGGCCTTGTCTGCACGGCTCCTGGGCTTGTCACTCTGCCTCCTCCAAGAGGCGCTTCAAGCCAGACCAGACCGCGTCCTCCTGGCGACGACCCATCCAAGCCACCAGGGGCGTGAGTAGCCGAAGCACACCGGCGGGCTGGAGATCCCACGACCATCGCATCAGCGTGGCATCACGACACGGCTCGAAGGTCAGCTCGCCATCGATGATCATGGAGGACATCGACGAGTGCGAGCCGAGCCGGACGGGCCGCTCGAACGAGGTGAACTCGATCAGCATCGGGACCGACCGGCCCCCGGACCGCGCCTCGGCACGAAACTGCGTGCCGACACCGATGGGTCCGCCCGAAACCTGCTCGACTCGAATCATCTGCGGATTGTAGCGTGGTTCATTCCGCTCATCGGAGACGAAGTCAAAGACCTCCTCGACCGGGCGGTTGATGACGATCTCGCCCTTGATCCGAACCACTCCTCGCACTCCCTCGTCCGACCCGTCGGCCAACTTGTTGGATGGTCGCGCCGGCGAACGCCCTGCCGCCGCCGGCCCGGCGTCCCGGCCCAGGCCCAGAATACGCAAAAGCATAAGGGTGACAACGACGAGAGCGGCGCCGATCGCTGCCGCGCCGAGCCGGGGGTAGTAGGCGAACAGATCCACGAGCCCCATGTCGGCGAGCAGCTGACGCCAGGTCGAGCTGATCCAGGCCTCGCCTGAGCGCACGTAGTGGGCGAGGCTCAGTGCCCAGAGCAGAACGGCGAGCTGCGCGCCGACGACGAGCAGAACGACCAGCGGCAGACGGCGCCCGCTCGGCGGCCTGAGCAGGACGCGCAGGGACGCGACCATCGCCCAACAGCCGAGGACCAGGAAGAGGTCCATGAGGACGATGAGCAGCTGGCGAGCGGACGAGTAGTTGCCCTCGCCCTGGAAGATCATCGAGAAGCCGTAGAGCGCAAGTCCCAGCCAGACGAGGATGCCGCAGCCGATGATCGCCACGGTGAGCCATCGCAGGACCGGGTGAGAGCCAACCATCGTCGTCCCTCCCTACGCAGCCCGCGTCAGCGCTGCTGCGCCGGACGACGAAAGACGAACGCGAACAGCACTCCGGAGATGATCAGGGTGAGCCACGTGATTGAGATGGCCGTGACCTCGAAGCGGTACTCAAGCCCGAAGCCGAAGTACCACGACATGCCCACGAAAGCCGCGACCATCAGCGCCGCGGAGACCACATACACCCATCGCGTCGCGCGCTCGAGGCGTGACGCTCCGAGCGAAAGAGCGAGGAACGCGAACGACAGGCCCATGACCAGGAAGCCGAGCTCCTCAAGAGCGATGAAGACGCCGTGAGGGTTGTACTGGGAGATGATCGCGAGTCCGTCTGCCTCGCCGCGCAGAAGCGCGGGCTGGACGGTGCGCAGTTGGATGAAGTAGTCCAGCGCGATGATCGCGAAGGACGCGGTGGAGAGACACAGGCCGATGGTGCCGAAGACCCGGCGACCGTCGACCGCGCGCTCGCGGATACATACGGCCAGCACGAGGAAGGCCAGCATCATCAGCAGGGCGAGGTACATCCACACGAAGTCGCGCGGTACGAATCGCGCCGCATCCGCATAGGGATAGGGGATTGCGCTGCCGGGTGCGGCGAAAGGGCCGGCGCGTGGTGGGGTGGTGACTGCGACACCTAAGGAGACGGTGGCCATGACGGCGGTGAGTATCGCCGACCAGAAGCCGATGCGGTCAGCGGGGCGAGAACGATCGGTCACCGTCGATGGATCTGCCACAGAACTCCCCCCGTTGGGCCCAGCGTATTGCGCTTGAGCCGCGCTCGATCTCCGGCGACAGCATACGCGCTCGCGGCGTCGGCTCGAAGCGCCTGTCAGCTTCATCTGCCGGGTCCCCGGACGCTGTCACCCCGCGGACTCCCGCCACGGGTGGAGCGAGCTTGCACGGCAACTACTCTGTGTTACTATGTACCAGTAGCTAGTAATGCTGAGTAGACCGAGGTGGTGTTCCGTGGGCAAGCAGATGACGGAGATGCTCAAGGGCACGCTGGAGGGCATCGTCCTCGCGATCCTGTCCGTGCGTCCGGCGTACGGCTACGAGATCACGGCGCGGTTGCGCGAGCAGGGCTTCTCCGACATTGCCGAAGGCACCGTCTACGCGCTGCTCGTCAGGATCGAGCAGCGCGGCCTTGTCGACGTGGAGAAGATCCCGTCCGAGAAGGGGCCGCCGCGCAAGGTGTACTCCCTCAACGCTCAGGGACAGGAGTATCTCGAAGAGTTCTGGAGGACCTGGAGCTTCCTCGACGGGACGGCTCGAACAGCTCCGCGAAGGAGGCAAATGACCATGTTCATCGAGAAGATCATCGGCGACATCGGCGACAAGCGGCGCTGGCGGCAGTACAAGACGCGCACGAAACAACTTCCCGAGAACTATCGCACGGCGATCGACGCGCTGGAGCGCTACCTGACGTACTTCGGGGCGATCACGAAGGGCGACACCCTGATGTCGATGCTGGAGGACCTCGCGGACCTGTTCGAGCAGAGCGCGGCCAGCGGGACCCCGATCCGCGCGATCGTCGGGGATGACCCTGTGGAGTTCGCCGAGACGTTCCTTGCGAACTACGCGGAGGGTCAATGGATCAACAAGGAGCGGAAGCGGCTGACCGACACCATCGATCGCGTTGCGGGCAACGACGCGTGACCCAAGAGAGAACGGATACCCACATGACAGCCGATCAGGCCCAGGCGGCCGCGATCCACGTGCAGGGCCTGGAGAAGTCGTACAAGACGTTGGAGGTGCTGCGCGGCGTGGACTTCGACGTGGCGCGGGGCAGCATCTTCGCCCTGCTCGGCTCGAACGGGGCGGGCAAGACCACGGTCGTGAGGATCCTGTCCACGCTGCTCAAGGCCGACGCGGGGACTGCCGGCGTCTACGGCTTCGATGTCGCCACGCAGGCTGCGGACGTGCGGGAGTCCATCAGCCTCACCGGACAGTTCGCGGCCGTCGACGAAGTCCTCAGCGGGCGGGAGAACCTCGTGCTGGTCGCCCGGCTGCGGCACCTCAAGGACCCGGGCGCGATCGCGGATGACCTGCTCGATCGCTTCTCGCTGACCGACGCGGCCGCGCGGAAGGTGTCGACGTATTCGGGTGGCATGCGCCGCCGCCTCGACATCGCGATGAGCCTCATCGGGGATCCGCCGGTCATCTTCCTCGACGAGCCGACGACCGGGCTCGACCCCCAGGCGCGCGTCGAGGTGTGGCAGACCGTCAAGGAACTCGCCGAGCACGGCACGACGGTGCTGCTCACGACGCAGTATCTGGACGAGGCCGAACAACTCGCCGACCGGATCGCGATCCTCCACGAGGGCCGGATCATCGTGAACGGCACCCTCACCGAGCTCAAGCAGCTGCTCCCGCCCGCCAAGGTCGAATACGTCGAGAAGCAGCCGACCCTCGAGGACGTCTTCCTCGCCATCGTCGGTGACGGGACGGCGACGCAAGCGAGTGACGGCGAGGAACGACCATGACCACGCACTTCTTCGGCGACACCGCCGTCCTGCTGGGACGATCCCTGCGCCACATCACGCGCAGCCTGGACACCATCATCACGACCACGATCATGCCGATCGCCTTCATGCTGCTGTTCGTCTTCGTGTTCGGCGGCGCGATCGACTCGGGGTCGGATCCGTATGTGAACTACCTGCTGCCCGGCATCCTGCTCATCACGGTCGCCTCGGGCGTCTCCTACACCGCATTCCGGCTCTTCCTGGACATGAAGAGCGGCATCTTCGAGCGCTTCCACTCCATGCCGATCGCACGGTCGTCCGTGCTGTGGGCGCACGTGCTGACCTCGCTGGTCGCCATTCTGATGTCGCTCGTGGTCGTCGTGCTCGTCGCCCTCCTCATGGGCTTCCGCTCCGGGGCGGGCGTGCCGGCGTGGCTCGCGGTCGCCGGCATCCTGATCCTGTTCACCCTGGCGTTGACGTGGCTCGCCGTGATCCCCGGTCTCTCCGCGAAGACCGCGGACGGCGCGAGCGCGTTCTCCTACCCGCTCATCTTCCTGCCGTTCATCAGCTCGGCATTCGTGCCCACCGACACCATGCCCGGCCCGGTGCGCGCCTTCGCCGAGCACCAGCCGGTGACGTCCATCGTCAACGCGATCCGCGACCTGTTCACACAGCAGCCGGTCGGCACCGACATCTGGATCGCCCTCGCCTGGTGTGTCGGCATCCTCATCGTCGCGTACATCGTCGCCATGGTCATCTACCGCCGCAGGATCTCCTAGGAGAGCGCCGAACGCGGGTGCCGGCACTTGTCCGACGAGCCATCGAGGTGGCCCGACGCCCTCACATGGGAAAGTAAAGCTTCGACATATCCCTCTCCGGGACACAAGGAGGGACAAGGGTGACTGAGGTAGTTGATTTCGAGAACGTGTCCGTGGCCGGCCTGGAGTCTTCACCCGTAGCGGAAGCGCTTGCCGGGCTGCGTGCCAATGAGGCGCGGTACTTCATGAACAAGTACAAGCACACGTTCACGGTCGTACCGGCCGGCGAGAGCCAGGAAACCCTCGACTACGTGAAGCGGATCCTCAAAGAGGAGCGTGACATCGAGTTCGCCGCACGACCTCTGGAGACGTCACGCTTCGAGGTGGAGGGCATCCGTATGGCCCACGTGTTCTATGAGGACGGCCTTGCCGTGAACGTCATGTACACGATCGATGATCCCAAGAAGCGAGCCGTCGGCTTCAAGCTCTCCGAAGGGATGGACGTGCCCAAGGAGCTCGACGGCAGGTTCAAGTTCGCCCGCCAGAAGTCCAAGCTCGCCGGGACGATCCGGGGCTCGTTCTTCGTGATCAAGGGCGAGTACTAGGCGGGAGTACTCGCGGCCGGCCGCAGGGGGAGGACAAAGGCGGCCGGCAGTCTAGAGCGACAGGTAGGGCGTGAAGAGCTTGACCACCCCGCCGGCCAGCATCGCCCTGAGCTCTGGACTGGGCTCGCCGAGGAGTTCGCCGGAGACGGAGCCCGTCGCGATGATGGCGTCCGCCAAGTCGCCAAGGTGCGCAAAGTGCTCGATGAGGGACTCGGAGTCCCTGTACCGCTCGACGACCATGCACTCTGACTGATCCTGGTTGAAGTAGATGTCGTACTGCAGCGTGCCGGTGTCCTTCGCCCGCACGATCTCCATGGCTTGTGCGGACAAGCGCCTGAACTCCTCGACCTTGCCCTCGTGAAACGTGAATCTGGCGATGCCCAGGAGCTCGCTCACGGCTCAACCCTCCACCTGCTTTGATGCCTGGCAACGACTCGTATTTACCCGGGGAGCGTCCTGATCGCCGTACCCCGGCGGCGCCGGTGTTGCACTTCGGACTTGAACTTACACCGACCGCGTGCAGCCAATCTGGGCCCACACCAACCGCCAAAGACCTTCGGCGTTGACAATCCGCCGGACGCGCCAACGCATCACCGCGGCATCAGCGCGAACACACCCCAGCCCAGGTATTCGCGCGTGTACGCGGCGTAGCGCTCGGGTTCCGAGGTCAGTTTGGCTCGAACATCTTCCGCGAGCTCGTCGTCGGGATTGGCCTCAAGCCACCGGCGCATGGTGAGCCACTTGGCCGCCTCGTATCTGTCCCAGCCGTCCTGGTCGGCCAGAACCATCTCAACGACGTCGTAGCCAAGCTTGCCGAAAGACGCGAGAAGCTCCGGCAGCAAGAGAAAGTCGGAGATCGAGTTGGCAAGACACCCCTTGGCAACATCTTCAGACGGCGGTAGTTGTCGCCAGTAGGGCTCACCGATGAGGATGATTCCTCCGGTGCGCAGGCTCCGCGCCAGAAGCTCGACGGTACCGGCGACTCCCCCGGCGATCCAGGTGGCACCGACACAGGCTGCCACGCCGACCTTCTCGTCAGAGACGTAGCCGGCAGCATCGCCATGGAGGAACTTGACTCGATCGGCGACGCCGAGTTCTTCAGCGCGGAGTCTCGCTTGCTCGGTGAACAACTGGCTCATGTCGATGCCGGTGCCGATGACGCCGTGATCGCGCGCCCAGGTGCACAGCATCTCCCCCGAACCGCTGCCGAGGTCGAGCACGACGGTCCCCGCTTCCAGCCGCAGCGCGTCGCCGAGAGTAGCGAACTTGTCGGGGGTGAACGGGTCGTGGATGCGGTGGGCACTCTCGGTGATGTTGAAGATCCGTGGAATGTCCACTGCGAAGACTCTCCTTACGGGTGCGTGATCGGCATCGGTTCGGGCTAACGCACCGCGGATAAGCTGCCAGCGCCGCAGCTCCATCGTGCCGGGGCGCCTTGGCGAGCCAGCTTGATCCGCTTGTTGGGTGGCGGCAGCGTCATCGCGCCCATGAACTCGTCGACAGTGAGATGGATGTCGGCAGCGATCTTGCGCAGAAGTGTCGGCGAGATGTCGCGCCCGGCGTGGAAGGGCACCGTCGTGGTGCGGCCGTCGGGATGCCGGAACTGCTTGTGCGAGCCGCGCTGACGAAGCTCGGCGAAGCCGTGAGCCTCGAGCAGCGCGACCACCTGCCGCGGCTTGAGGACCGGCAGGGCTGCCCATGAGCGGTCAGGCGACCTGGATGGTGCGCACGTCGACGAACTCGGACTCGAGCGCAGGCTCGCCGTCCTCCAGCAGCATCTCGATGACCTCGTGCAGGTTGGTTTGCAGCTCGTCGATGTCGGCGCCCTGCGAGTGCGCGCCGGGCCAGCCCGGCACGTAGCCGATGAGCAGGTTGGTCTCCGGATCGCGCTCCACGACGAAGTTGTACGACCGCATGATCTCGCCTCCTTGCGACCCTTCTACCATAGCCCAGGCTCGGGCGCGCACGCCAGACCTACCGAAGAACGTCCACCCAACGTCGGGCACATAACCTGCGCGCTGCGCCCATGGAGTCTATCTCGGCGCTCCAGCGCGCCAGGTTGATGTGCCTGTTGGGTGGGCAGCCCATGCCGTGGTCCCACCTTAGTCCGAGGGAGACGGCGGCGAGGTGCTGTCGCTGACCTTCACGTACGGCAGGCGCATGACGGCGCCCTCGGTGTAGAGCAGCCGCTTGCCAGCCGCGTCGTAGTACAGCGTGATGTCCCGCCCCTGCATCGATTGAGGCACCGACCAACCAGTATCGACGACGAGCTCCTCTCCCCGCTGCGCCATGGGCAGCCACTCCGAGAGCGCAGGCGCCCTCGTCGAAGGCGAGGATGTAGCCCTGGTCGGTCTGCGCGATCACCAGGTCGCGACTGCCGCCCGCCGACTCCGCCAGCTTCCAGCTGCCGACATAGGGGTCGGCGGAGCTGCCGCAGGACGAGAGCAGGAGCGCCAAGACCAGGACCGCAGTCGCGAGCAACACCCTCATCGTCGCCCCCCCACCGACGTTGCGTCTCCTGCTCCACCCAACGTTCAGCGCATCAGCTGCGAGGCGCAGCGATGCGTCTCAACCCGAGTCTACCTCGCGGGCGCCGCTGTCTGCTGGATGCGCTTGTTAGACCGTGCCTACTCGACGCCCCGCTCTTGGGCTCAGGACGAGCAACCCTTCAATGCCGACCCCCGCATCGAGGCCAACGCAACGAGCACCTCGAGGCGACTCTCCCGCTGCCGATTCGGTTGACAGCATGCTGACACTATGACAGTATGCTGTCCATCCGATAGCATACTGTCAGAAGGAGGCTAACGAGCATGGAGGAAGTTCATCTCTTCGTACTCAACACGATGGCGGATTGGGAGCCCGGCTTCGCAATCGCACACATAAACAGACCGATGCCCGGCATATCGTCCGGATTCCGCGTCAGAACGGTGGGGCAGGACCGGACGCCGGTTCGTTCGATGGGCGGCCTGACCATCGTGCCGGATCTGAGTCTGTCTGAGATTTCCCCTTCTGGGAGTGCAATGCTGATTCTGCCTGGCGCCGACCTATGGAGCGACGGGAGCACGGACCCAGTCCTATCACTGGCGAAGGAGTTCGTGGCCGCCGGCGTTCCTGTAGCCGCGATCTGCGGGGCGACTTTCGGCTTGGCCCGAGCAGGTCTGTTGGATGATCGGCTGCACACCAGCAACGATCCTGGCTGGCTTGCCTCCAGCGGATACGGCGGCGCTGCTCACTACGTTCAGGAACCCGCGGTTGACGACCGCGGAGTGATCACAGCCTCCGTGACGGCATCGCTGGAATTCGCCAGACTCGTTCTCGCCAGACTTGGCATCTTCAGCACAAGGGCGCTTGAAGCATGGTACGGCCTGTACAAGACCGGAAACCCAGCATGCTACGTCGAGCTCATGGAGGCGCTTGGGCATGGCCAAGACGGCTAGGGGTTCGGAAGACCCATTGACCGACCTTGTACTGAGCATCTTTCGGCTGAACGGCTTCCTTCTGCGTGCGGCCGACCGTCTGACAGCAGGGAGTGGCCTTACGACCGCGCGATGGCAGGTGCTCGGTGCGGTGCTTCACGAGCCGCTCACAGTGGCAGCTATTGCCCGAAACATGGGACTGGCTCGCCAGAGCGTTCAGAGGACTGCAGATCTGCTCGTGGAGGAGGGATTGTGCGAGTACTCGCCAAATCCCGCCCATCGGCGGGCGAAGCTGTTGTCCTCCACGGACCACGGTCTGAACTCCATCAGACGGTTGGGCCCAAGAGTGAGCGCATGGTCGAAGCGAGTGCGGGAGTCGGTCGGTGACGACGTCATAGACGCGGCGACGGTCTCCGTGAAAGAGCTCATGTCGGCGCTTGCGAGAGACGAAGCGCAACTGCTGGGAGATGACTGACGCACGGGCACTCGCGGTGCGCCAATGACCCCTCGACGTGGCCTAGACGCTGGCGGACGCGCTGTTAGCCACGCTCTCCCTCCGACGGTTCGGCGGGGAGCTGCGCCCCGTGCCACACGGCGACGACCCACACGGTGTCGTCCTTGACGCGATAGAAGAAGCGGTAGGGCGCAAGCACGACCTCGCGGAACGGCAGGTCGGGGAACTCGGGCACGACGCGCCCCGACTCGGGGAAGCGCGCGAGGCGACCGAGCGACTCACCGGCGCGCTCGCGCAAGTCAAGCGCGGCCACGGGGTTGTCGGCCCGGATGTAGTCGAGCGCGGCCAGGAACTGCGCGCGGGCGCCCGGCGTGAAGCGGACCTTCAACGGCCGAGGAGCTCGTCGGCCTCGGCGAGCACGGCGTCGAGGTCGAAGCCCTCGGCGGCGTCGATCTCGGCCTCGCCGCGAGCCAGAAGCCGCAGGATCTCAAGCTCGTGCTGGGTGCGCGCGTAGCGCTGCGTGCTGAGCATCACGGCCGCCGGGCGGCCGCGTTGCGTGATGAACACCGGCTCCTGCGTGTCGGAGGCGCGCTTCACGACGCCGGCGGCGTCCTGGCGCAGGTCGGAGATGGGCACGATGTCAGGCACAGTAGCCATTGGGATACCTCCTTACGGTACAAGTAACGGTATCACCAAGGTACCCATGAAGCGAGAGGTGGTGCTGTGGCTAACGTCCTGCGCGTGAGCTGCGAGCGCTCACGCTACGACTTCGCGCTGCGCTGCTGCGAGCCTGCTCGACGCGCTTGTTGGACAGACCCCCCACAGGATCACGCCGCCGACTCCGACCACGGCTTGATGCGCTCCAGTTGGTCGGCGAGCGCCTCCTCGGCGACCTCGGTGTCGTAGGCCGCCTGGGCGCGCAGCCAGTAGCCGTTGGAGAGGCCGAAGAAGCGGCACAGGCGCAGGTCGGTGTCGGCGGTGACGGCGCGACGACCGGCGACGATCTCGCCGATGCGCTGCGCTGGCACCCCGATCTCCTTGGCGAGGCGGTACTTGGTGATGCCCATCGGCAGAAGGAACTCCTCGAGGAGGAGCTCGCCGGGGCTCACGGGCTTGAGATCTGCCATCGTCATGCTCCTAGTGGTAGTCCACGATCTCGACGTCATCGGCGCCGCCGGCCGTCCAGCGAAAGCAGACGCGATACTGGTCGTTGATGCGGATGCTGTGCTGGCCGGCGCGATCGCCCTTGAGCGCCTCCAGGCGATTGCCCGGCGGTACGCGCAGGTCCTCGAGGCGACCGGCGATCTGCAGCTGGCGCAGCTTGCGGCGCGCGACCGCCTCGACGCTCTCGAACCGCTTCGCCCGCCGGCCATGCGCCAGCGCCTCGGTGTCGCCGTCCTTGAGCGAGACGATCATGCAGGCATAGTAACGCTACGCGTTAGTAACGTCAAGCGGGATTAACGGGTGACGTTCAGGTGGGGTTCTGTCCAACGCACCGCGGATAGGCTGCGAGCGCCGCGGCTCCGTCTCGCCGCGACGCTTTGGCGAGCCCAGCTTGATCCGCCATCTTGTTAGGCGCCTCCCTGATTGGAAGGTTCACGCAGTTGCTCCACGCTCATATCCGGGCGCGGGAGCGGCATGGTGACAACGACCTTGCCCTTCGCGCGCCCCTGTTCCACATACGCCATCGCATCGAGCGTCTCGTCGAATGGGAACGTGCGGTCGAGCACCGGCCGCAGGATGCCCGCATCATAGAGAGCGGCTAACGTCTTCAGTTGCGCGCCATCGGCTCGCATGAAGAAGAACGAGCGGCGCACGCCCAGCTTCCTGGCCCGCGCCCGCACCTTGCGGCTCATCAATGCCATCACAGGCTTCAGTACTGGACGGCCGAGCTGCGCGGCGAACGCAGCGTCGGGCGGCGCGACAACGCTGATCGCCAGACCGCCGGGCTTGAGCACGGTCAGCGACTTCGCAAGGTTGTCGCCACCAAGGGAGTCGAGCACGACGTCGTACCCGGAGAGCAGCTCGGCGAAGTCTGCCTTCGTGTAATCGATCACTTCGTCTGCGCCGAGGTCGCGCACCTTCTCCGCGTCGCTGCCGCGCGCAGTCGTGGCGACGTATGCGCCCAGGTGCTTGGCGAGCTGGATGACTGTCGAGCCCAGTCCGCCAGCGCCGGCGTGAACGAGGACCTTCTGCTCCGGTTTGACGCGCGCGAGATCGACCAGCGCCTGCCAGGCGGCAAGCGCCACCAGCGGGACCGCTGCAGCCTCTTCCATCGTGAGTGAGTTCGGCTTGAGGGCGATGTCGGCATGGTCGATGGCGATGTACTCCGCGAAGGCCCCGATACGCAGGTCGCGGGGTCGCGCGTAGACCTCGTCGCCGACTCTGTAGTCCGGCACGTCGGCCCCGACCTGCGTCACGACTCCGGCGAGGTCGTGTCCGAGCACGAACGGCGTCCTGTACTTCAGGAGCAACTTGAACTCGCCGTCGCGTATCATCTTGTCCAGAGGGTTGATACTGGCAGCACTCACCCGGACCAGGACATCACGGGGCCCGATCGTGGGCTCGGGCACCTGGGCGGGGCGGAGGCCGCCCTTGCCATATCTCTCGACGACGAATGCCTTCATGTCAGCCAGCCTGTTCTACGGAGGTCAACCTGTTCTTCCCGGTGGTCGATGGCGGGCTGCCGGTGGCCCTTCATGTGCGCCTAACGTGGGGCACGTGAGCTGCGAGCACTCACGCTACGCCTTCGCGCTGCGCTGCTGCGAGGCTGCTCGACGCGCTTGTTAGCCGTGGAACTCTCACGGTCGGAGCCCGACTACCGACCTACCCAGCGATACCAGTCGGTCTCGCTCTGGAGATGACGACCGAACCACTCCGTCAGCGCGTAGGCCTCAGAGAGGGTCTGCTCGGTGGTCGGGTCGAGCAACACGTCGTTCAGGCTGCCCATGCCGCCAAAGGCGTCTCGAAAGTGCCGAAGACCGGTTGCATTGCGAGCCTCGATCTGACCGAGCGAGTCCGCCACCCAATCGGCCCAGAAATCGTTGCCCTCGAGCCGCAGGCGCTCAGCTACGATACGGAGGCAGGCGGTAAGGCGGGCGTAGTTGGTGTCAACCTCGGCCTGTGACGGTCCCATCTAGGTCAGCCCTCCGGGACTCACAGCTAACGGTGGGTGCATGACCTGTGCGCCGAGCCCTTCCGTTCTGTCGAAGCGCTTCGGCGCATCAGGTTGATGCACTTGTTAGAAGGGTCATGAAAGGGACCATCTGAGACGGCTGGCCTTCTCATCGGTCGAGCTTGATCGTGAGGCAGTAGACCGTCTCGGTAGGGTGCTTCTTGCTCGCCGCCACTGATGCCGCACTCGCGTCGCTGACTGCGGGGCCCGACGCGGACTGCGTGCCGGTGTCGCGGTTGAGCGTCCAGGCGGTCTCCGACCCGCCCGGGGTCAGCTCGAAGTTGCCGTAGCTACCACCGGCCCACCTCGACCCCGCGGGGAAGGCCACGCGGCAGCTCGATCGGACGTCGCCGAAGGCCCAGCCCATCTCGACGCCGCGTGACGAGACCTCGATCACGAGGAACGAGGTGTCGGCCAACTTGCGGAAGCGCTGCGAGCCGACCGTGGTGAGGCGGCCGTCGTGCACGGTCTGCAGGGCGACCACGCCACTGGGTTGATGTGAGGGCGTGAGAGTGATGCCGGTCGTGCGACGGGCACCGAGCGGTACCGTAAGGTCGAACTTGACGCCGAGGGAGGGCGACGCAGAGTCCTGCTGCGGCCCGCTGGCTTCGCACGCGACGAGGGTGGCCAGCATCGCGAGGGTAGCCCCTATGACGATGAGCCGCCTCACATCCTGACTCCTTCTAACGTCGGGTGCATAACCTGTGCGCGGTGCGCTCGCAGTCTACCGAAGCGCTTCGGCGCATCAGGTTGAGGCACTTGTCAGAGCTGCACGGTTGCATCGGACGGGCTCCGGCGGCGTCGCCGCTCGAGTTCGAACATGGCGACCGCCGTGAGATAGGGCGGAAAGAGCATGAGCTCGCCGGGCTCGCGGTACTGCACAAGGTAGGCGAGGTGGACCGCGGTGAGGACGGCGCCGCAGAGGATCAGGGCGGCCCAGATGAGGCGCTGCGGGCGGTTGCCGAGCAGCAAGGCGGCAGCGAGCCCGTAGAGCAGGCCCGGGACGAGGAAGATCGCGAGGTTTCGGGGGTCGCGGCTCGCGTCGGCCACCACGAGTGGCAGGGCGACCCCCACGAACTGGAAGGCGGCTCCGACGAGGAGCGGCAGGGCGAGCAGCCAGCGCCTGAGCTGGCTGCGACGCACCGGTAGGTCTCCCGACGCCCCTGTGTCGCTGTGCTGCATGTCGCCCCTGTCCGTGCTAGCTCTAACGTCGGGTGCATAACCTGCGCCCGGTGCGGTTCCAGCCTACTTCCGCAGCGCTTCTGGGCGACAGGTTGATGCACTTGTTCGACGGACACCCTTTGCTCACCGCTGCCCCGTGATCCGGTCTCCCGGGCGGATGCGGAGGACTTCAAGGACAGTCGAGTCGGCTTGCCCGTCTTGCCGGACGTACAGGACCATGGTGCTGCCGCTCCTGTAGAAGTGCGGCACACCCTTGAACTCGACGGCCGGCAGACCGCCGTAGGCGTCGATCCGAGAGCTGGCCTGGGCGGCGGCGAGCGGAGTGCCGAAGCGCAGGATGTTGAGCGCGGCGCCTGCCACGGGCAGGACGTCGTAGCGCCGTAGCCCTGGGAAGAGGGAAGGCCATGCGCGGAGACTGCGGTGGCGGTAGGCACCTACGCGCAGGCCGGCTTCAGCGAGCGCAGTCTTCAGGCCCGCGAGATCGGCAGGCTCCCCCGGTGCCCGCGCGACCGTGGTCGGCGCGCTAGTTGAGGCAGAGGGCGATGGCGGCGTGTCAGGCGACGCCGACTTGCGGCCTGCCGAGCAGGCAACGGTCATGAGTGCGGTGGTGACGATGACCACCGCTGTGACGCGGCGCAGCATGAATACCTCCTCGAGTCGCCATCTGCAGAGACGACTCCGAAGGGACTGAGGTTCGCGCTGCCAGGAAGTTCCGTCGAACGTCGTGCACATAACCTGCAAACCACGGACAAGTCGCGCCTCTGCTTCAGCCTACGGTTCGGGCCGTGGTTTGTCAGGTTGAGGTGCTTGTTCGGCGCGCGCACAGACACTCAGCTCTCGCCGTCGTCCTTGGGCCTTGGCGGGGCGAAGGGCCACCACCAGAGGTCCTCGTGCCCAAGCTTGGAACGCCAGGCCAGGAAGAAGACGATGCCCCAGCCGGTGACGATGCTGAGAGCGCCGCGCCACGCGCTGCTCAGGGAGGGCACCAGCAGGTAGCAGAGGACTGCGGCCATGCAGCCGATCACGAAGATGGAGGCGATGCGCAGTCGTCTCGAACCCCTCACCGTGAGCTGCCCCCTCGAAGCGCGTCCGCCGAACGCATCGCGCATGAGCAGACGCGGCTGGCCTGCCGGGTCACGGCGTACCTCCTGGCGTTCTGCTCGATGCGCGTGTTAGCAGTTCGGACCACAGCTACGCCTGCGGCTCGGTCTTCAGACCGCGGGTCCGTTCATCTCGCCCCGTGAGCTCCCAGGCGCCAAGGAGGGCAACGTATAGACCGAAGGCGAGGTCGGAGTTCAACTCGTGGATGCGGAGCTGCGCGAGCAGTCCGGAGTCGAGGGCGCGGATGCTGAGCTCGACGAGCAGCCCGTAGGCGGCGACGAGAGCGCCAGCGACGACCACCACGACCCAGGCGATGCGATTGGCGCTCCCCAGAAGGAGCAGCACGAGGGCGAGGCACCAGAGAACGATGGGGATGAAGAAGAGCAGCCCGTTGACGGCGTAGAAGTCGGTCGCCTGGTCGGGCGGAAAGACCCAGTCCCAGTGCCTCGGCAGGAACCGAAGCAGCACGTAGAGCAGGGGCATGGCGAGCGCGGCTCGCAGCAAAGGACTGCGCCGCCGATCACGAGAAGCAACCGGCGCTGAGATGCTCAACGTCAACCTCCCATGGTCCGTACTGCTAACGGTGGGCACGTAACCTGCAAACCACGGACAGGTCGCGCTTCGGCTCCAGCCTACGATTCCGGCCGTGGTTTGTCAGGTTGATGTGCTTGTTAGGCAGCGCGAATTCAGATACTAACTGCAACACCCCCGCACGGAGAGTGAGGCGATCTGGGACACTTTCGGTTCCTCCCATCCGCCAAGAAGAGGGGAACCGCAGATGCAGTATCACCAGATCACCTCAGGAGAACGATACGCCATCGCCGCGCTGCGGCGACAGGGGCTGCCCGTGCGCGCGATCGCTCGCGACCTCGGGCGGGCCCCGTCGACGATCTCGCGCGAGGTCGCGCGGAACCGCCGCGCCGACGGCGGCTACCGCGCCTTCACGGCCTGCGAGCACACGAGCGCGAGGCGCCGCCGCTCGCGCCGGGGCAGCCACTTCGCAGCCGAGGAGTGGCTGCTGGTCGAACAGCTGCTCGAGCTCGACTGGAGTCCGGAGCAGGTCTCGGGCTGGCTCGACGGCACGAGCTGCTCGCGATCAGCTACGAGACGATCTACCTCCACGTCTGGCGCGACAAGCGCGCCGGCGGCGACCTCTGGACGCACATGCGGCAGGCGGGCAAGCGGCGCCGCAAGCGCTACGGCGCCTACGACTCCCGCGGCAGGCTCGCCGGCAAGCGCCACATCTCGGAGCGCCCGGCGGAGGTCGAGAGCGCAGGGTCGTGCCGGCCACTGGGAGATCGACACGGTCATGGGCGACCGAGCACGGCCGCAACAGCGTCGTCACCCTGGTCGAGCGGGCCACCGGCTACGCGCTCGATGGGCAAGCTCGCGCGGCACAGCGCCGCGGAGGCGACGGCGCGCTGCGTCGAGCTCATCGGCCGGCACCCGGGACGGGTGCGCACCGTGACCGCCGACAACGGCACCGAGTTCCACAGCTACGCCGCAGATCGAGGCCGCCACCGGCGTGCTCTTCTACTTCGCCACGCCGCACCACTCCTGGGAGCGGGGCACGAACGAGAACACCAACGGGCTGCTCCGCCAGTACCTGCCGAAGCGCACGAGCATGGCCGCACGTGACCCAGGCCGACTGCGACGCGATCGCCAGCGAAGCTGAACGCGCGGCCGCGGAAGCGGCTCGGCTACAGGACGCCGGAGGAGTGCTATGGACAAGCCAGGTAGAAGAGAGCGTCAGAAGCGCAGGTGTTGCACTTCGGACTTGAACTTACGACAGCTTACTGCTAAGTCGGTCGTGGGGCTGGCGGCCTCGCGCCGTGCCGCCTCCGCCCTGAGCATCGTCTTGAACACGGTCCGCGCGATGTGGCGCTTGAGGCAGCGCAGCGCCTCTCTCGTGCTCATCCCCTCGGCACGTTTGCGCTCGATGAAGGCGATCGCCGGGGGATGCATGCGGGCCTGGGTGACGGCGATGATGTGCAGCGTGCAGTCGAGGCGGCGGTTGCCACGGCGGTTGAGGCGGTGCCTCGCCGACTTGCCCGAGCAGACCTCGAGCGGGGCCGTGCCCGTGTGCATGGCGAAGGCGGCCTCGCTCCGGAAGCGCGAGGCGCCCGCGAGCTGGCCGACCAACTGGGCCGCCGAGAGTGCCGAACAGCCCGGCAGCTCAAGCAGCTCTGGCGCGAGGCTGCCCATCAGGAGACGGATCTCGCGCTCCAGGCCGCGCACGGTGGCGGTGAGCTCGCGGCAGCGCCCCACGAGCTCGAGGGCGATGCGCGTGCAGGTGCTCTGCGCAAGGCCGCACAGGGCCGCCTCGACGCGCGCAAGCCAGACGTAGCGGTCGAGGGCCCGCGGCGGCAGCGCGAGATCGAGCTCGAGGTCGTGCAGATGCCAGCGCAGGCGCAGCTGCACGCGCCGGCGCTCGGCCACGAGGTCGTCGCGGTGGTCGGCGAGCAGGCGCACGTCGCGCTCCGGACCGGCAAGGCGCGCCGCGGGCAGGTCGGGCGCGCGCAACGCCGCCCGGGCCACGCACTCGGCGTCGATCGGGTCCGACTTGCCGTAGCGCGCGCCGAGGAGCGGGCATGCGCCATCATCTTGGGCGGCACCCGCACGAGACGCTCGCCACGCGGCAGGAGGCGCCGCTCGAGGCGCGCCGAAACGTGGCGGCAGTCCTCGATCGCGATGAGGCGCTCGTCACCGAGGCGGCGCGCCCAGGCGAGGAGCTCTTCACAGCCAGCGGCGTCGCTTGCCACCGTGCGCTTCGCCAGGCTGCGGCCGCTGGCGGCGTCCAGGGCCACGGCGGTGTGGCTCTTCATGTGCGGGTCGATGCCGATTACGATCACTTGTGCGTCCCCCCTTGGTCGGCGCTGACCGATGCGGTGGGGACCGCCGGCGGACACACCTTGGTGGGGGCCTCTTGGCCAGGCTCCTATCAGGTCACGTCGGCGACCCCTCGGGCTCCCGGCGGCGGAGGACACAAGAACACGTTGGTCAGCCCGCGAGGGCGACAGATGTGCTTGGGGTCACTCCGCCGTCGGGGCCGAGGCTACCTGACTACTCGTCAGGACTCCCACGAGTGGGAGAGTGACACCAAGATGTGCTTGTTGGGCGAGCGTCCCACAGTCCGCCTACTGAACTCACGAGGTCGGCTGTTCGACCCTCCGGGATAGCACCGTCGCGCCCACGAGGCGCCCGTAGAGCAGGTCGCCTGCGTGCTCGGGTCGGTGAGCCGCTCGCACTTGGTTGTGGCTCACGCCGGGCAGCCTGCGGCGAAGGGCAGCGCCTGGACGTGCCGGACGCGGTCTGCCGACGTAGACCGGCGTCGCTGGTGAGGAGTCTCACTCGCACCGTCCTGCGCGCCTCCCTCAGGCGGCATGACCGATGTAGAGCAGGCACGCGTCGAAGCGCAACCCGGCGGCCTGCTCGGGCGCACGCGCGACGACGCGGGCGATGCAGCCAGGCGGACGCCACCCCCGGCTCGGCGGGCACGTCGCCGCCGAGCGAGCCCGAGGACCGCGCCGACGTGACGAGCGAGCGCCAGAGCGCCCGCCGTGAGCTCGCCGGACCTGCGAGGAGACTGCCTCGGCCCGCGAGGCGCGAAGTCGAAGCCGCAGTGGCGGGCGTGGCCCCAACCTCACCTCAGGCGCAGAGCGCGAGCAGCCGCTCGCAACCCCGCGGAGCGAGCATCGCGATCGACCCGTGACGACCTCCCACGGCTCCTCCCCGGACTGCCGCTTCGTGCGATCGCCCGCCCAACGTCGGCCAGATGACCTGCAAGCCGCGGCAGTCGCGCCTCTGCATCAGCTTACGTCGGCCGGGCTTCTGGCATCAGGTCGATGTGCTTGTTAGGCGCGCGCACAGAACTCGCCTCTCGCCGTCGTCACGTGGGCACTCGCTGGACGAAGGCCATCCACCAGAGGTCCTTGTCCCGAGCTTGGAACGCCAGCCACGAGAAAGACGTCGCCTCAGCCGGTGACGGTGCTGAGAGCGCCGCCCCACGCGCTGCTCGGAGGGCAACCAGCAGGTAGCACGGACTGCGGCCATCGTGCCGATCCGAGATGGAGGCGATGCGCAGTCGGCTCGAACCCCTCACCGTGTGCTGCCCCCTCGAAGCGCGTCCGCCTAACGTCGAGTGCATGACCTGTGCGCCCGCGCTGCCAGTTCTCCCGCCGCGCTTCCGCGCGTCAGGTCGATGCACTTGTTGGGCGGTCCATGCTCCTCTCACGCCCGCGCGCTCTCCCTGCGCCCCGTCGCCCTCACCCGCGCAAAGGCGATCCAGGCGGCACGAGTCCCGGGAGCAGCGGGATGGCGATCAGCGCACCGGCGGCGACGCAGACGACGATGAGCTGTCCCCGCCGGCCCGCGTAGCTTCGGAGGACGGCTTCGGGGGGCTCGCGAAAGCCAGCAGTCCACGGTCGCGGCCACGGCGGAGGTGAGCGCCACGATGCCTCGCAGCAGCCCAGCGAGGCCCGAGTGAGGAACGGTCAGCCACCGACCTCGGCGCCGGTGAACCCAACGAACCGCGATCCGGTCGTGGCCCTGGCTGGCTGCGATAGCGGCGACCAGGCCGAGGGTCCCGCAGCCTGCGCCGTGCGCATTCGGCTGACGCACGCCTGGCCCCCGTTTCGCCCCTGTGACCACACCTAACAAGGATTAGGCAGTCTACGTTTGGCGCGTACGCAGCTGCCTCTGAACTGTGTATGAGCGTACACCCGTGCCCGGCAGGGGGACAAAGGCGGTATGGGTATGTCGTTGTCGGAACTGACCGGGCTAGAAGGGGTCGATGGGGCTGCGGACGCCATGGCCGCCGCGGTTGAGGACGTGGGTGTAGACCATGGTCGTCGAGACATTGCGGTGGCCGAGCAGTTCCTGGATGGTGCGAATGTCGTAGCCGCCTGCGAGCAGGTGCGTCGCGAAGGAGTGGCGCAGCGTGTGGCAGGTGGCGTGCTTGGGGATGCCGGCGTGGCGCACGGCCTCGCAGACGGCCCGCTGTACGACGGTGGGGTGCACATGGTGGCGTCCCTGGGCGCCGGTCCTCGGGTCGCGCCAGCGACGCTGCTGCGGGAAGACCCACTGCCAGCGCCAATCCGCCGGGGCGTTAGGGTACTTGCGGGCGAGCGCCTCGGGCAGCACGACGCGGCCCCAACCGTGGCCCAGGTCGCGGTCGTGGACCGCCTTCGCCTCGCGCAGCTGCGCCTCGAGCGGCGCCGTCAGGGAGCGCGGCAGCATCGTGACGCGGTCCTTGCCGCCCTTGCCGTCGCGCACGACGATCTCGCCGCGCTCGAAGTCCAGGTCGAGCACCCGCAACCGCAGGCACTCCATGAGGCGCAGACCGGAGCCGTAGAGGAGTGAGGCCACCAGCCACGGCATCCCCTCGAGATGGGCGAGCAGCGCCCAGACCTCCTCCGGAGTGAGGACCACGGGCAAGTGATCGGGGGTGCGTGCCCGGATGATGCCGTCGATGGCGCCGAGGTCGCGCCCCAGAACGTGCCGGTACAGGAAGAGGATGGCCGAGAGCGCCTGAGTCTGCGTCGAGGCGCTCACCTGCTCGCGGACGGCGAGGTGGGTGAGGAAGGCGTTGACCTCGCCCTCGGCCATCTGCGCCGGGTGACGCAGCCCGTGGAAGCGGATGAAGCGCCGGACCCAGCGGCAGTAGGCCTGCTCGGTCCGGCGGCTGTAGTGCCGGGCGCGCAGGGCGGCGCGCATCTCGTCCATGAGCTCCGACAAGGGCGGTCCTTCCGCGGGGCGGACCCGGCGTAAGCGCGCTGGCCGCGACACGGCTGCTGGTGGGTCGCTGACGGTCCGCATTCGCCCGGTCGCAGTGTGGCGGCGGCCGGAACAGCGTTCAAGGGGTGACCGGGAACGTCAACCGGGTGTGGGCGATGCGGGGCCGTTGGGCGGCGGCCAGGCCGGCTCTCAGAGATCCCGCGGGCGGACACCGTCCGCCATGCGTGTCGTCGGAGTGCGGCCTAGTGATCACCTTGCGATCTTGCCATCAGAAAGCAAGATTGCACGGTATCCTTCCGCGGCTCAGCCGCGAAGCTGCGGGAAGAGGATGACGTCGCGGATGCTCGCGGCGCCGGTGAGGATCATCACCACGCGGTCGATGCCCATGCCCATGCCGCCGGTCGGGGGCATGCCGTGCTCCATCGCCTCGAGGAAGTCCTCGTCGAGCTGGTGCGCCTCTTCGTCGCCGGCCTCGAAGTCGCCGACGTGCTGCAGGAAGCGGGCGCGCTGGTCGTCGGGGTCGTTGAGCTCGCTGAAGGCGTTGCTCGTCTCCATGCCGGCGATGAAGCCCTCGAAGCGCTCGACGAAGCGCGGGTCGTGCGGCGTCTTCTTGGCGAACGGGCTCGTCTCGAGCGGGTGCTCGGTGATGAAGACCGGCTGGATGAGGCCGGGCTCGACGGTCTCGCTGAAGAGCTCGTCGACCTGGGTGCCCCAGGTCGGCGCCATCGGCACCTTGCCGTCGAGCCCGGCGTCCTTGATGCGGGCCTGCAGGTCGGCGACGGTGCGCGCGTCGTCGGCGCCGATGTCGATGCCGCTCTGCTCGAGGATCGCCTCGCGCATGGTCTTGCGCGGCCACGGCGGCGTCAGGTCGATGTCGTGGCCGCGGAACTGCACCTTGAGGTCGCCCACCGCCCTCGCGGCCGCGCACCAGCATCTCCTCGACCATCGTCATGACGTGGTTGTAGTCGACGTAGGCCTCGTAGGTCTCGAGCATGGTGAACTCGGGGTTGTGCTTGAAGCTCACGCCCTCGTTGCGGAAGTCCTTGCCGATCTCGTAGACGCGGTCGATGCCGCCGATGATGCAGCGCTTGAGGTAGAGCTCGACGGCGATGCGCAGGTAGAGGTCGCGCTTGAGCTCGTTGTGATGCGTGATGAAGGGGCGCGCCATGGCGCCGCCGTAGAGCGGCTGCAGCACGGGCGTCTCGACCTCGACGAAGCCGCGCCCGTCGAGGAAGTCGCGGATCGTCCTGATGATGAGGGCGCGCTGCTCGAAGACGCGCCGCGAGTCGTCGTTGACGGCGGTGTCGAGGTAGCGCTTGCGGTAGCGCAGCTCGACGTCGGTGAGGCCGTGGAACTTCTCGGGCAACGGGCGCAGCGACTTGGTGAGCAGCTGCCACGAGGTGATGCGCAGCGAGAGCTCGCCGCGGCGCGTGCGCATCACGGTGCCCTCGGCGCCGATGTGGTCGCCCAGGTCGAGGTCCGCGAGCGCCTCGTAGCGCTCCTCACCGAGCCCGTCGAGGGCGCAGAAGAGCTGCAGCTCGCCCGACGAGTCCTTCACGACGAGGAAGCTGACCTTGCCGTGGATGCGCTTCGCCATGAGGCGGCCGGCGACGCGGTGGGTCTCGCCGCTGTCCTCGCCGTCACCGAGGCGCTCGAACGCGCGCGCAAGCGCGCCGATCTCGTCGCGCGGCTGGTACTTCGTCGGGTAGGCGGCGCCGGTGTCGCGCCAGGCGGCGAGCTTCGCGCGCCGCTCGGCGAAGACGTCGGCGCCGTGCTCGGGGACCTGGTCCACGGCGGGCGCCGTCTAGGCTTTCTCGATGGCCAGGACCTTGAACTTCTTCGAGCCCTGGGGTACCGAGACGGTCACCTTGTCGCCCGGCTTGCGGCCGATGATGGCCGCGCCGACCGGCGACTCGTTGGAGAGCTTGCGCTCGCGCGGGTCGGCCTCGGCCGAACCGACGATCGAGTACTGGACGATGTCGCCGCGTTCCATGTCCTGAAGGGTCACCTTGGTGCCGACGCCCACCACGTCGGTCGTGACGGCGCCGGAGTCGATCACGGTGGCGCCGCGGATCTTCTCTTCGAGCGCGTAGATGCGTGCCTCGAGCAACGCCTGCTCGTTCTTGGCGTCGTCGTATTCGGAGTTCTCCGAGATGTCGCCGAAGTCGCGCGAATTGCGGATGCGCTCTGCGACCTCCTCACGCTTCGCCGTCGAGAGGTAGTCGACCTCGTCCTTGAGACGGCGGTAGCCCTCAGGCGTGAGAATGATCTCCCTGTCGACCACCTTGTCCTCCTACAAGAGTCGCCGGGAAGCCCGCTAACAGACTCCCCGGCCGAATGGCACGCCAGTATAGGCCATGGTCCCTGTACTGGCAAACCGTCGCGTCAGCCTCGCAGGGTCGTGTTTTCGAGGCTGAGCAGACTGCCAATCTCGTGTTCCCCGCCGGCCTCCATCAACGCCGTTGCGAGAGCGCGGTCCAGGGCGCCCTGGCGCCGGAACCGCGGCCAGAACTGGCGCAGGTGACCGACGGCGCGACGACCCATCCGGGTGAGCACTTCATCGGCGAACGTCTGGACTTCCTTGAACCGCTCGGCGGGGGCCGGCGGAGGCTCGTCCGCGAGGATCTCGCGGAAGAGCCAGGGCCGGCCCAGGGCGTGCCGCGCCAGCATCACGGCGGCCGCGCCGCGCTCGAGCAGGGCGAGGGCGGCCGCGCGGCCGTCCACGTCGCCGGAGGCGATCACGGGGACGGGCAGCTCGGCCGCCAGGGCCTCGGTCACGGCATGGTCGGCGCGGCCGCGGTAGAGCTGCGCCGCGGTGCGCGGGTGGATGCAGATCGCGGCGGCGCCGGCGGCGACGAGGCGGGGCGCCAGACGGCGCCCCGCCTCGTCGCCCTCGCGCAGCCCGCTGCGGATCTTCACCGTGACCGGCACCTCGGGCCCTACGGCGGCGACCACGGCGCGCACCGCGGCTTCCGCCGCGTCCGGCGCGCCCAGCAGCGCCGCCCCGGCGCCCGTCTTCACGACCTTGCGCACGGGGCAGGCCATGTTCAGGTCGATCAGGTCGGCGCCGGCCTCGACGCAGACCGCCGCGGCCCGGGCCAGCGCCTCGGCCTCGGCCGCGAACAACTGATAGCCGAGCGGATGCTCGTCCTCGCCGCAGAGCAGGTAGTCGAGCGTGCGCCGGTTCTCGTGCACGATGCCCAGCGCCGCGATCATCTCGGTATGGACGAGGCCGGCGCCCCAGCGGCGCACGCTGCGGCGGAAGGCCTGCTCGGTCAGTCCCGCCATGGGCGCCATGAAGAGGCGCCGGTCGAGGCGCAGCGGGCCGATCGCGAGCGGCTGCCAGAGGGGATCGTCGGGACGGGCGCTCGGGCGCACGTGCTCAGCCCAAGACCCTGCGGCGTCGCCCGTCGGACTTGCTTCGTCGGGACGGGACCTTGCAGCGTCGCCCGTCGGACGCGCCGCGGGATCACCTATCGTCGACGCCGTGGCCCCGCCCTCGTTCGGAGCGGTCATACGGCCTCAGGTGGCGTGCTGCCGGCGCATGATGAGCTCGATGCCGCGCAGCGTCAGGAAGGGGTCGACCTCGGTGATGCTGGTCGTGTGCCGTGCGATCAGGGGGGCGAGGCCGCCGGTCGCGATCAGCTTGGTCTGCTCGCCGAGCTCGTCCCAGATCGCCTTGGCGATGCCGTCGACCTGGCCGGCGAAGCCGTACACCGCTCCCGACTGCATCGCCTGGATCGTGTCCTTGCCGATGGCGTGCTCCGGCTCGGCGATGTCGACCTTGACGAGCCGCGCCGCGCGCGTCGTGAGCGCTTCCATCGAGACCTCGACGCCGGGCGCGATCGACCCGCCCACGTACTCGCCCGCGCCGTTGACCACGTCGAAGTTGGTCGAGGTGCCGAAGTCGACGACCACCACGGGTACGCCGTAGCGCTCGGCGCCGGCCACCGCGTTGACGATGCGGTCGGCGCCGACTTCCGCCGGGTTCTTCATGGCGATGCGCATGCCGGTGCGCGCGCCCGGGCCGACCACGAACGGCGTGATACCGAGATGCTTCTCGCTCATGTGCGTCCACTGCGCCGTGAGACGCGGCACGACGGAGGCGATGCCGACCTCGTCGACGTCCTGTTTGGGACTCAGGCCCTGCAGCGAGAAGAAGCCCTGCAGGAGACCGGCGATCTCGTCGCCCGTGCGGTGACGCACGGTGGCGATGCGCCAGTGGTCGACGACCTCGCCGTTCTCCATGAGGCCGAGCACCGTCTGGGTGTTGCCGACGTCCACGACGAGCAGCATCTCAACCCTCCAGGCCTGCGGAAGGGGCAGGGCGCATCGTCAACCCTCCAGGTCGAGGCTCAGGTCGACCCAGGGCGCGTGGGTGAGGGCGCCGGCGGAGATCACATCGACGCCGGCGCCCGCCAGCTCGCGCACGCGCTCGAGCGTCACGCCGCCCGAGGCCTCCACGACGGCGCGGCCCGCGACGCGGGCCACCGCGTCGCGCACGAGGGCGGCGTCCATGTTGTCGAGCAGGACCGCCGGCGCGCCCGCGACCAGCGCCTCGTCGAGCTGCGCGAGGTCGTCGACCTCGACGACGAGACCGTGGGCGTGGCCGATGGCGGCGCGCACCCGCTCGATGGCCTGCCGCACCCCGCCCGCCGTCTGGACGTGGTTGTCCTTGATCATGGCGGCGTCGAACAGGCCGAAGCGGTGCGGCACGCCGCCGCCGTGGACGACGGCGGCCTTCTCGAGGGCGCGCAGTCCCGGCGTCGTCTTGCGCGTCGCCGCGATGCGCGCCTTCGTGCCGGCCGTCTCGGCGACGAAGGCCGCCGTCAGCGTGGCGACGCCGCTGAGGTGGCAGAGGAAGTTGAGCGCGGTGCGCTCGAGGGCGAGGACGGCCGCGGCGGAGCCGCCGAGGCGGACGAGGACGTCGCCGGCGGCGAACCGATCGCCGTCGCGGCGCGCGAACGTCAGGGCGAGCGCCGCGTCGACGAGCTTCGCCGCCTCCTCGACCACCACGCAGCCCGAGAGCACGCCGGCCTCGCGCGCCACGATGACGGCGCGCACGTCGCCGCAGAAGACGGCGCCCGTCAGGTCGCCGTAGCCGGCGAGGTCCTCGGCGAGCGCCCGGCGCGCCGCTTCGCGGGCGGCCGGGCGCTCCCACGCCTCGGTCGCCGGCGGCGGCGCGCCGCCCCCCGGCACTCTCCCGTTCGTTCGTATCTGCGCTCATCGCCGCTGCGTCCCGCCCGGCCGTTCGCCGCGCTGCCCCGCCGGCAAGCGCAGAGTGATGTGCTTGCGCCAGCGCACGTCGTCGACGTCGGGGTAGTCCTCCCGCAGGTGCACGCCGCGCGACTCGTCGCGCAGCAGCGCCGACTTCGCGATCTGCGTCCCCAGGGTCAGCAGGTTGAGCACCTCGTACTCGGCGACGCCCCGCGAGGTGAAGGACAGCTCGGACGTGAGCCGCTTGCAGCTCGGCGATCGCGTTCCGGAGCTCCTTGCCGGTGCGCACCACACCGACCTTGCGGCTCATGATCTCGGTGAGCCGGCGCCGGCACTCGGCCGCGTCGGCGCCGTCCTTCGGTCCCTGAGCGCCCGTCGGCATCTCGAAGCGCAGCCGCCGCACGTCCTCGCCCAGCCGGCCGATGTAGCGGTCGAGGTCCTGGACGACGCGGTCCGAGAACACCAGGCCTTCGAGGAGCGAGTTGGAGGCCAGCCGGTTGGCGCCGTGGACGCCCGTGCTCGCCACCTCCCCACTCGCGTACAGGCCGGGGACCGTCGTGCGGCCCCAGACGTCGGTGAGCACGCCCCCGATGAAGTAATGGCATACGGGGGCGACCGGGATGAGGTCGTGGGCGAGATCAAGGCCGTGCTCGGCGAGGCCGGCGCTCACGGTCGGGAAGCGCGACGCGAGCATGCCCGCGTCGAGATGCGTCGCGTCGAGGTAGACGAAGTCGGCGTCGTCGCGACGCATCTCGGCGACCATGCCGCGCACGACGACGTCGCGCGCCGCGAGCTCGGCGCGCTCGTCGTAGCGCGGCATGAAGCGGTCGCCGCGCTTGTCGCGCAGGTAGGCGCCCTCGCCGCGCAACGCCTCGGTGATGAGGAGCACCGTCTCCTGGCCCTCGAGCGCGAGCCCGGTCGGATGGAACTGCACGAACTCGAGGTCGCGGATGGCGGCGCCGGCCCGGTAGGCCATGGCGATGCCGTCGCCGGTGGCCACCGGCGGGTTCGTCGTGCGGCCGTACACCTGGCCGGCGCCGCCCGTCGCGAGGATCGTCACCATCGCCACGTTGAGGGTGAGCTGGCCGTCGTCGGGGCTGAGCGACAGGGCGCCGACGCAGCGGCCGTCCACCGTCAGCAGGTCGATGACGAACTCGTTCTCGTAGAGCTGCACGCGGCTGCCGACGCGGGCCGCCTCGGCCAGGGCGCTCGAGACCTCGCTGCCGGTGGCGTCGCCGCCGGCGTGCAGCACGCGCGCGACCGAGTGCGCGCCCTCCCGGCCCAGCACGATCTCGCCGTCGACGCGGTCGAAGTGGGGGCACACCTCGAGGAGCTCGCGCACCCGGTCCGGGCCCTCGTGCACGAGCACCTCGACGGCCTCCTCGTCGCAGAGGCCGGCGCCGGCGCGCACCGTGTCCTGGAAGTGCAGCTCGGGCGAGTCGGACTCGCCGAGGGCGGCGGCGATGCCGCCCTGGGCGAGGAAGGTGGTGGTGTCGTCGAAGCCGCCCTTGGTGAGCAGGCCGACCCGCCAGCGACGGGCGGACGCGATGGCGGCCGTCAGGCCGGCGATGCCGCCGCCCAGCACGAGCACGTCGAAGGTCCGCCGGTGCAGGGGCTGCCCCTCGAGACTCGCGATGTAGGGACGGGACACTGGCCTCGGCCTACTCGACCATGCGTCTGACGGCGCGCAGGGCCTTCTCGGCGATCTCGGGCGGCACGAGGATCTCCTCGTCCATCGTGTGCAGCCGGTCGATCGCCGCCTCCAGCGTCGTCAGCTTCATGTTGGGGCACACGGCGTAGTCGCTGGCGGCGACGAAGGTCCGGTCCGGATACCGCTTGCGCAGCCCCGCCAGAAGGCCGACCTCAGTCGCGACGATGTAGGCGCGCGCATCGTCGCCCCCGGGATAGCGGAGCATCCCCGACGTGCTCGTGACGACGTCGGCGAGGTCGACGACGCCGCGGCTGCACTCCGGGTGGGCCATGACCTTCGCCCCCGGGTGCTCGCGGCGGCGCGCCTCCACGTCCTGGGGCAGGATCAGGGCGTGCGTCGGGCAGTAGCCGGGCCAGAGGATCATCTCGCGGCCGGTCTGGCGCTGGACCCAGTCGCCGAGGTGCTGGTCCGGGACGAAGATGATCTCGCGGTCCGCGGGCACGCGCCCCACGATCTCGACGGCGTTGGCGCTCGTGCAGCAGATGTCGCTCTCGGCCTTCACGGCGGCGCTCGTGTTGACGTACGCGACGACCCAGGCGCCGGGGTGCTCGGCCTTGAGGGCACGCAGCCGGTCGGCGGTGACCATGTCGGCCATGGGGCAGCCGGCCTCGATCTCGGGCATGAGCACCGTCTTCGTGGGCGAGAGGATCTTCGCCGTCTCGGCCATGAAGTGCACGCCGCAGAAGAGGATGACGTCGGCGTCCGTGGCGGCGGCCTTGCGCGCCAGCTCGAGGGAGTCGCCGACCAAATCGGCGGCGTCCTGCACCTCGGGGCGCTGGTAGTTGTGCGCGAGGATGACGGCGTTGCGCTCGCCCGCCAGGCGCCGCAACTCGGCCTGCTGGGCGGCGAAGTCGGGGGCGATGTCGGTCATGCGTCTCCCTGACGATGGTACGGCGTGACGGCCTGCTCGCGAGAGAGCTCCGCCGCCAGTCCCGCGACGTCGAACGCCGGCATCTCACGCGCGCAGCTCCAGACGTCCGCCAGCGGTACGAGGACGAAGGCGCGTTGCAGCAGGCGCGGATGTGGCAAGGTGAGCTCCGGATCGTCCGTCTCGACGGCTTGGAAGAGCAGTATATCGAGGTCGAGGGTGCGCGGCCCAAACCGGACCTCGCGGGTGCGGCCCTCGGCCAGCTCGATGGCCTGACAGACGCGCAGCAGTCGCCAGGGGCTCGAGCGTGGTCTCGAGACACAGGACCTGGTTGAGGAAGGCCGGCTGGTCGGCGAGGTCCTGGGGGGCGGTCTCGTAGAGGGGCGAGGCGGCCAGCACGTTGACGCCGGGCCGGATCTCGAGCGCCTCCCGGGCCCGCACCAGATGCCGCTCGCGGTCGCCGAGGTTGGAGCCGAGCGAGACGAAGGCTCGGCGGCGCCCGGTGGCGATGTCGCCGCGGCCTGTCTGCGGTTGCTCGCTCATCCCTCGACGGCGTCGTTGCTCGCTGCGGGCGCCGGTGGCCGCCCGTCAGGCCTCGCGCGCCAGCTCGACGCGCGCGGCGTCGGTGGGCAGCGAGACCGGCGGCGTCTGCTTGGCCACCGCCACCTCGAGGGCGGCCAGCGGGAACGCGTCCCAGATCTCGTCCATCAGGACACGGGCGAGGCGTTCGAGCAGGTGGAACTCGCCGTCCTCGACGGTGCGACGGACGAGCTCGACGACGGCGCCGTAGTTCACGGCGTCGTCGAGCTCGTCCGTCTCGCACGCCTCCGCCGAGGCCGGCGTCAGCCGCAGGTCGATGACCAGCGTCTGTCCCAGAGCGCGTTCCTCCGGCGTCACGCCGCAGCGCCCGCGCAGGGTGATGCCCTCGATCTCAACGGCCAGCTCGTCGTTCATGCCTCGCCCTCCCTGGATTCCGTACCCGCCGTGCCGCCCAGCCTGCCGTTCTCGACGGTCGCGTCGGTCCGCAGGTCGACCACGGGATCGACGGTCGTGTCTACCCGCAGGTCGACCCCGGGATCGACGTCCTCGGCGACCTCCCGGATGGCGCGCGCCACCTGCAGCGCCTCCCAGTTGGGGCGCACGTCGTGGACGCGCACGACGGCGACCCCGGCGAGCACGGCGGCGACCGTCGTCGCCGCCGTCCCCATCACGCGCTCGTCGGGACCGGCGTCGAGGATCGCCCCGATGAAGCGCTTGCGCGACGTGCCCAGCACGACCGGTCGCCCCAGCGCGACGAACCGGTCGAGGTGCTTGAGCAACAGGAGGTTGTGCTGCAGCGTCTTGCCGAAGCCGATGCCCGGGTCGAGCAGCACCTGCGCCTCGTCCACGCCGTGGTCGACGGCGAACGCGAGGCGCTCCTCGAGAAAGGCGAGCACCTCGCCCACGACGTCGCGGTAGCGCGGCGCCTCCTGCATGGTCCTGGGCTCGCCCAGCATGTGCATGAGGCAGAGCGGGTAACCCGCCTCCGCCACGACCTCGGCCATCGCCGGGTCGGCACGGAGCGCCGACACGTCGTTGACGATCGCCGCCCCGGCGGCGAGCACGCGGCGCGCCACCGCGGCCTTCATCGTGTCGACCGAGAGCGGCGCCACACCGGCGAGGGTCTCGACGACCGGCAGCACGCGGCGCAGCTCCTCGTCGACGCTCACCGGGTCGGAGCCCGGCCGCGTCGACTCGCCGCCCACGTCGATGATGGCGGCGCCGTCACGCACCATCTGGCGGGCGTGCTCGACGGCGACGCTCGCCGTCGAAGAAGCGCCCGCCGTCCGAGAACGAGTCGGGCGTGACGTTGAGCACGCCCATGAGACAGGGGGACGGGAGGTCGCGGTCGAGGCGCAGCGGTGTCGCCACGGGCGTCAGCGGGCGTTGATGATGGCGAAGACCTCCGCACGCGTGGCGTCGTGCGTGTTGATGATGCCGCGCACCGCACTGGTCACCGTCTTCGCCCCCGGGGTGCGCACGCCGCGCATGGACATGCAGAGGTGTTCGGCCTCGATCACCACGATCGCGCCCAGCGGATCGAGGGCGCGCATCAGCGCGTCGGCGACCTCCGAGGTGATGCGCTCCTGCAGCTGCGGCCGTGCCGCGACCACGCGCACCACCCGGGCCAGCTTCGAGAGCCCGGTGATGCGGCCGGTCGCGCTCGGGATGTAGGCGACGTGGGCGATCCCGTGGAACGGGAGCAGGTGGTGCTCGCAGATCGAGTAGAAGTCGATGTCGCGGATGAGCACCATCTCCTGATGGTGGTCGCCCGGCATCGAGACGAGCAATTCGGCCGGGTCGGACGCCTGCAGCCCCGAGAAGATGTCTTCGTACATCTCGGCGACGCGCCGCGGCGTCTCGACCAGGCCGGGACGAGAGGGGTCCTCACCGATGCCCTCGAGGAGCAGGCGGACCCCCTCCATGATCTTGTCCTGGTCCACGTGTGGCGACGTCGCCTCGGCCGTGCCTCAGGTGGCCTCGGGATGGGGCGGCGGCACCGGCGGCCGGACGACCTGCGGCTGCGGTGCGCGCTCCTTCTTGGGCGGCTCCGCAGGTCCCTGGCGGCGCGCTGCCTTCTCGTCGCGCTCCCGAAAGACCTCCTGCTCGGACACGCCGTCGAGCAGTGCCTCGAACTCGGAACGCTCGAGCGTCTCGCGCGCGATCAGGATGCGCGAGATCTCGTCCAGCGCCTCGCGGCGCTCGACCAGCAGGTCGCGCGCGCGCTGGTGCGCCTCTTCGATGATGCGGCGCACCTCCTCGTCGATCTGGCGCGCCACCTCCTCGGAGTAGTCGGCCTGCTGCTGGAACTCGCGCCCCAGGAAGGGCATGGAGGTGTCGTGGCCGAGGGCGCGCGGGCCGAGCTCGTCGCTCATGCCGTAGCGCATGATCATCTGCTTGGCGATGCTCGTCGCCTTCTCGATGTCGTTGGCCGCGCCCGTCGTGATCTCGCCGAAGACGACCTCCTCGGCGGCGCGGCCGCCCAGCGTCATCGCGAGGTTGTCCATGAGCTCGCTCTTGGTGGTGAGGAACTTGTCCTCGGTCGGCAGCGAGATCGTGAAGCCGAGCGCCTGGCCGCGGCTCACCACGGAGATCTTGTGGACGGGGTCGGTGTTGGGCAGGAAGTGACCGACCAGGGCGTGGCCCATCTCGTGGTAGGCGGTGATCGCCTTCTCCTTCTCGCTGATGAGGCGGCTCTTCTTCTCGGGCCCGGCGAGCACGCGCATGATGCCCTCTTCGAGCTCGTGCATCTCGATGATCTTCTTGCCGTGGCGCGCGGCGAGCAGGGCGGCCTCGTTCACGAGGTTCGCCAGGTCCGCGCCGGTGAAGCCCGGCGTCTGCGCGGCGAGGGCGTCGAGGTCGATCGTCTTGCCGATCGGCTTGCCGCGCGTGTGGACCTCGAGGATCTGGCGGCGCCCGGCGCGGTCCGGCCGGTCGACCACGACCTGACGGTCGAAGCGGCCCGGCCGCAGCAGCGCCGGGTCGAGGATGTCGGGGCGGTTGGTGGCGGCGATGAGGATGATGTTGTCCTTCATCTCGAAGCCGTCCATCTCGACGAGCAGCTGGTTCAGCGTCTGCTCGCGCTCGTCGTGGCCGCCGCCGAGGCCGGCGCCGCGGTGACGGCCGACGGCGTCGATCTCGTCCACGAAGATGATGCAGGGCGCGTTCTGCTTGGCCTGCTCGAAGAGGTCGCGCACGCGCGAGGCGCCGACGCCGACGAACATCTCGACGAAGTCCGAGCCGGAGATGCTGAAGAACGGCACGCCCGCCTCGCCGGCGACGGCCCTGGCGAGCAGGGTCTTGCCGGTGCCGGGCGGGCCGTACAGCAGCACGCCCTTGGGGATGCGCGCGCCGAGCTGCTGGAACTTCTTGGGGTTCTCGAGGAACTCCTTGATCTCGTGCAGCTCCTCGACCGCCTCATCCACGCCGGCGACGTCCTTGAAGGTGACCTTCGGCGAGTCGACGCTGACGCGCCGGGCGCGGCTCTTGCCGAAGCTCATGACCTTCGATCCGCCGCCCTGCATCTGGTTCATGATGAACAGCCAGAACCCGATGATGATGACCAGCGGGAGAATGAACGTGAGCGCACTCGTCCACCAGGGACTGCTCGGCGTCGTCGACTCGAACTTGACGCCGGATTCCTGGATGAGCTTGGTGGCCTCGTCGGTGCTCGGGTAGTTGACGGTGTACGTGACGTCCTTGCCGTCAGTGCCCTTCTGCGTCGTCGTGACCTCGAGCTTCTGGCTCTTGGTGTTCATCACGACCGACGCGACGCGCCCGGCTTCGAGGTCGCTGGTGAAACTGTTCGTCGGGCCCGCGAAGCTTCGCTTGACCCCAGGCTGGTCGCCGCGCTGGATCACTATCTCGATGAACATCGCCACCACGATGACGATGAGGATGGGGAACAGCGCGCTGCGGATGAATCTGCTCACGTTCGCCCTTCACTGGGTTGGGGATGGCCCACAGGGGCAGGGTAAAAGCACCCTCCGACCACCTGTTCGGAGGGTAGCATACCCCGCGGTGGCCTCAAAGAAGCCCGCGCGGACCGTGTCGTGGCCGAATGAACGAGCCTGTGGGGGCGGCCGTCAGAGCAGGCCGTCGGCCCGCTCGCTGACGGCCGCCACCGCCTCCGGCGTGAGCACGCCGATGAAGTCGAGGGTGCGGTAGCGCTCCGCGTAGTCGAGGCCGTAGCCGACGACGAACTCGTTCGGGATCTCGAAGCCGACGTACTTGCAGTGGATGTGCGCCGTGCGCCGCGACGGCTTGGTGAGCAGGGCGCAGATCTCGAGCGAGGCGGGCTTGCGCGAGCGCAGGTTCTTGAGGAGATAGCTGAGCGTGAGACCCGAGTCGATGATGTCCTCGACGATGAGCACGTCGCGGCCCTCGATCTCGCTGTCGAGGTCCTTGAGGATGCGGACCACCCCGGAGGAGTCGGTCGACGAGCCGTAGCTCGAGACGGCCATGAAGTCCAGGGCGCAGGGGACGGTCAGCCGCCGGGCAAGGTCGGCCATGAAGAACACGGCCCCCTTGAGCACGCCGACGAGCAGCAGCTCCTTGCCCGCATAGTCCTTGGAGATCTGGCCGGCGATGGCGTCGATGCGCGCGCTCAGGTCCTCCTTGCTCACCAGGACATGGGAGATGGGGTCGGTCACGCGTCCTCCTCCGCGAGGTGGAAGGTCAGGGCTGTACTTTCGGTCACCCGCCGCGGCTGCGCAACCCTTCCCAGCCGTTGCCCGCCGCGGGCGTAGCCGACCCAGACGACCGCGCCGTCGATCTCGAGGACGAGCGCGACGGCGCGGTCGTCCAGCGGCACGCGGGCGGCGGCGAGAAAGCGGGCCACGGTGGTCGCGGCGGGCTGGCCGAGCGGCTGGAACCGGTCGCCGCGGCGCGCGTGGCGCAGCACGACCTGTCGCGGCCGCTCGTCAAGGCCGACCCATGCCTGCAGGGCCCTTGAAGCCTTCGGCGGAGGCATCCCTCCGGAGACCAGCCGCGCCTCGTAGCGACGGCCGCAGAACGCGAGCGAGGCGAAAGGCTCGACCGCCTCATTGCGAGCCGCGGCGGCAGACGGCTGTCGGCCCTCCGCGTCGTCCCGCGCCCGCAGGACCCCCGCCGCGTCCGGCGTCGTGAATCCCTTCGCAGCCGAGCCCGCAGGCGGCGGAAGGATTAGGTGGACGGGCGCGCACGCGTGAGGCGCGCGGCGGCGGCGCAGGCGCAGCAGGCCGCCGCCGCGCGCCACCTCCCACCCACCGCCGAGGTCGACGCGTCCCGCGTCGTCGGCACGCCCGGCAAGGCGGTCGAGCCCGTCCACGAGCCGGCGTTCGACGAGAGCGTCGCGCCCCAAAGCCTGTCTGGCCAGCTCGCGCAGGCAGAGCAGGCGCAGGGCGCGCGGCTCCGCGGCAAGGGCGTCGACGGCGAGCGCCGTCTCACCCTCGCCGGCCGGCCGCGCCGCCCGCTCCCACGCCTGGGCGACCGCCTCCGCAAGGACGTCGCGCTCCGCCGCCGCGAGCTCGGCCCCGGCGGCGAGCGTCTCGGCCACGCGGGGGTTGATCTGCGCGAGGCGCGGCAGAACCTCGAGGCGCAGCAGGTTTCGCGCGTACAGCGGCGCGGCGTTGGTCACGTCCTCGCCGTAGGCGATGCCGCGGGCCGCGCAGTACGCGCGCACCTCGCCGGCGCCGAGACAGAGCAGCGGCCGCGCCAGGGCCGGCCTCTCCGGGCCGGCGGCCTCGCGCGGCCGCATCCCGGCGACGGCGAGCGGCGACGCGTATTTCGTCAGCCGGTAGAGGATGGTCTCGGCTTGGTCGTCGCGGTTGTGGGCGATCGCGATCGTGTCGAAGCCCCGCTCGGCACACAGTTCGCGCGCCCGCTCGTAGCGCAACTCTCGGGCGCGCGCCTGGAAGTTCGCTCCCCGCAGCCGCCCTTCGAGCCGGACGACCTCGAGCGCGACGCCGGTCTCGAGGCAGGCGGCCTCCACGATCTCGCGATCCCGTGAGGACTCTTCGCCCCGCAGCCCGTAGTCCACGTGCAACGCCGCGAGATGCAGCCCCAGTCGCAGACGCCGGTCGACGAGCCGCGTCAGGGAGAGCATCGCCATCGAGTCCGCTCCCCCGGAGAGCAGCAGCAGGACGGGCTCGTCCGGCCGCAGGACGGCTTCGCGGCGCACGAAGCTCAGGACACGCTGCTCCAGTTCGCGGACGCCGGCCATCGCTCAGCGAGAAGCGCTCAGAAGGCGAGCGATCGGTCGCAGGCCGCGAGCGACGCCGCCAAGTCGTGGATGGTGCGCACGTGGACGCCTGCAACGAGGTCGTGCTCGCCGAGCCCGCGACTCCTGCAGCAGGTGCCGCAGCAGGAGATCCCTACGCCGCGCTCGAGGAGACCTCGCAGCATGTGCTCCAGCGAAACGTGCGCCTCGCGTGGCTCCTGGCCCGCCCGCGCCGCGTGCACGCCGTCGCCCATCAGGAAGATCTCCACGGTCTCGTCGCGCAAGGCGAGAGCGTCCGCCAGGCGCAGGGCGTTGTACGGGCCTTCACTGCCGTAGGGCGGCGTGCTCACGACGAGCAGGGCATTCATCCAGGCTCCTTTCGCTTCGCCGCGGAAGCGTGGTCGGCGATGCGCCGAGCATAGCAAAGGGGTCGGGACGACTGCCGTGGCGCGAGCGTAAGGAGAAGGACGGGGCGGCTGCCGTGGAGCGGGCGTACAGAGTAGGGCGGGAGGCTGCCGTGTCGCGGGCCGAACGAGAAGAGGCGGGGCCTGCCAGGCAGGCCCCGCCTCTTCCGCCTTACCGGATGCGACGGCTACGACTCGAGCCGCGCCTCAGGGATCACCGGTGTCGTGCCTTCGGTCTCCGCACCCTCTGCCGACGGCGTGAACAAGGCGCGATAGAGCAGGCCGCCGATCGCGCCGCCCAGCAGCGGGAAGACGATGAAGACCCAGAGCTGGCTCAAGGCCCACCCGCCGGCGAACAGGGCCGGGCCGATGCTCCGCGCCGGGTTCACCGAGGTGTTGGTCACCGGGATGCTGACGAGGTGGATCAGGGTCAGCATGAGCCCGATGGCCAGCGGCGCGAAGCCGCCGGATGCGAGCCGGTCGGTGGCGCCGTGGATGACGAGCACGAACATCGCCGTCAGCACGACCTCGACGATGATGGCCGCCAGCAGCGAGTAACCCGCCGGCGAGTGGTCGCCGTAGCCGTTCGACGCGAAGCCGGCCGACGTCGAGAAGCCGTCCTTGCCGCTGGCGATCGCGTAGATGACCGCGGACGCGGCGATGGCGCCGAGGACCTGGGCGATCCAGTAGGGCACCAGCTTTGCGGCGGGGAACCTGCCGCCGAGCCAGAGCCCGAGGGAGACCGCCGGATTGAAGTGGCCGCCCGAGATGTGGCCGAGGGCGTAGGCGCCGGTCACGACCGTCAGACCGAAGGCGAGCGCTACTCCGAGGATGCCGATGTTGCCGTCCATCGACAGGCCGAGGACGGCGGCGCCCACGCCGCCGAGGACGAGTCCGAACGTGCCGATGAACTCGGCGCCGAGCTGTTTGGAAAGGGGCATACGGGCCTCCCGTAGGAAGATGACGGTGGCCACTTCTTCCCAAGCATTCCGGCTTCCACACGCAGTCCGAGAAAAGCAAAGGGCGCCCGAACGGGCGCCCCGGAAGGCTTTGGTAGCGGGGGCAGGATTCGAACCTGCGACCTTCGGGTTATGAGCCCGACGAGCTACCGGACTGCTCCACCCCGCGACGTAAGGACAGGTAGTTTAGACGAGTCCCCCGCCGATTGTAAAGCGGGCCGGCAGGGGATCAGCCTCGGCCCGCGTACAGAATCTCGCCGGACGTCCGATACACTTCGAGGAACGCGACGGCGTCCGCGAGCGATCACGGAGGGGACGTGCAACGCAGGGCAACCGGGTCGAGCGAGAGCGGGGCACGCGTCGTGCGCCTGCTCACCGCCGTCCTGGTGGCGGCCGCGGCGCTCGGGCTCTCCAGCGCCGCGGCGCTCGTGCTCCCCACCGCCGCGGCCGCGACCCCCGGCCTCACCTTCGGCACCCACACCAGCGTCGGCGACCTGCAGACGCAGGCGCGCGAGGTGCGCGCCCAGATCGACCGTCTCGACGAGCGTATGGCCCGGTCCGTAGAGGAATACGACGCGGCCCGGGCGAAGCTCGACGAGCTGAACGTCCAGCTCGGGCAGGCGCGCGTCGATCTGCAGGCGGCGCAGATCAGGCTGGACGCGGCGCAGACCGTGCTCGGCGAGCGCATGACGCAGATGTACAAGACGGGCAGGCTCAGTCTGCTCGACGTGCTGCTCGGGTCCGACAGTCTCACCGACATCACGATGCAGCTCGACTTCTACCACCGCATCTCGCAGGCCGACGCGACGACGGTCGCCGACGTGGAGCAGCTCACGGGGCAGATCGCCGCCCTCGAGGAGGCCATCGCGGCGCGCCGCGAACAGGCGCTCGAGGACGAGTTCGAGTTGCGCGAGAAGCGCGCCGTCGTCGAGGACCAGCTCGCGCAGCGCCAGGCGATCCTGCGCGGCCTGGACGACCGCATCAAGAAGCTGCTCGCGCAGGAACGGCGCGAGGCGGCGGCCGCTGCCGAGCGCCTCGCGCGCGAGGCGGGCGTCGCCCTCGACTCCATCCAGGGTTCGCCGGCACAGATCGCCGTGCTGCGCGAGACGATGCGCTGGCTCGGGGTGCCCTACGTGTGGGGCGGCGCCTCCCCGAACGGCTTCGACTGCTCCGGTCTCGTGACCTACGTCTACGCGAAGTTCGGGGTCGTCCTGCCCCACGGCTCGAGCATGCAGGCACACCTCGGCGAGCTGGTGACCCTCGACGAGCTCCAGCCCGCCGACCTCGTGTTCTTCGGCGGGCCGTCGTTCTACCACCACGTCGGCATCTACGCCGGCGCCGGGCTCTTCATCGAGGCGCCACACACGGGCGACGTGGTGAAGGTCAGCGTGCTCGCCGGCAGGGGCTGCACTCTCGCCAAGCGCTACCCCGTGCGCCTGCCCTGACCGACGGCCACATCTCTCACACAGGGCCGACCATCTGCTTGACCGGATGCGATTCGGCGTAGACTAACCCCGTGACCTCGTTTCAAATCAGCGGCTTGGTCCTTCTCATCGTCGGCTTGGCGAGCCTCGGCCTCGTGATCGCGGTGTTCGCCTACCTCGGCTACGCGACGTGGCGCACGGCGCGCCGCGCCCTGCGCATGGCGCGCACCATGGGACCAGTGGTGGCGGAGCTGACCCGCAAGGCGGCGGTCGCGCAGGATCGTGCCACGCAGGCCTCCCTCGACGCGCTGGCGATCCAGCGGAACCTCGAACACCTGCAGGCGACGCTGGCGCGTCTCCAGGTCGTTGCCGAGGCGTTCACTGCCGCCACCGAGCCGATCAGAAAGCTCCGCACCTACCTCGGCAGGTGACGAGACGGCGGCGGGCCGGCGCCCCCTGAGGAGGGCGCCGGCCCGCCGCCGTTGTGCGCTTCCTTCGGCTCCGCTACCCGGCCACGGGGGCGCCGGCCTGAAGCCACGCGGGCTTCTCCCAGCCGCGCGCCGCGTAGTACTCGGCGAGCATCCCGTCGGCGACCTCCTCGGGGAAGGTCCAGCCCGTGTCCTCCATCGGGGTCTCGGTGACCCACTTGGGGAGCTGTTCCTTCTCGCGCCCGAAGCCGCGCAGCTCGTTGAAGCGGTGCGTCTCGGTGATGATGCGGTTGGCCACCTTGTGGAGGTCGTCCTCTGAGTAGTCGGTGCCGATCGCAGCGTTGACGACCTGGGTGATGTACGGCCACTGCACGAGGTCGCGGTAGAAGCGGCAGTAGACCAGCGTGTCCATGATGCAGAGGCGGTCCTCCCAGTCGATGAAGAGAGGGACCTTGGCCTCGGTGGTGCGCGGCTCGATCATGCCGGCGATCTCCGGCTTGTAGAAGGTCGCCCGCAGGTGGCACGCTCCGCGCGCGGCGGTCATGAAGCCGAGGCCCATGCCCCACATCTTGCGCGGGTCGTAGCCGGCGGGCTCCATGCCCTTCACGTGCACAGCGATGCCCTTGAGCTCGGGGATCTCCCTCTCGACGTTCAGGACGCCCTCGGCGAAGATGTCGCCGACGCCCTCGCGCTTCACCATCTTCATGAGGAAGCCGCCCACGGCGTCGGGGTCGCCGAAGTCCATCTTCTCGTCGATGAGGCCGCGCTGCGACGCCTCGATGGCGAGAGCGCAGAGGTTGCCGGCCGTCATCGTGTCGATGCCCATGTCGTCGCAGATGTCGTTGAGCCACATCACCTCGGCGAAGTCGAGGATCTCGCAGAGGCCGCCGAAGACGTAGTGCGTCTCGTACTCGGGGCCTTCGAGCTGCAGGCCCTTGTGCCGGCCATCGGGCACCGTGTTGAGCTTCACGCACTGCAGCATGCACGGCGGGCAGATCTTGTTCTTGGTGTCGAACTTCTCGAGCATCGTCTCGGTGGTCAGCGCCTCGAAGCCTTCGACGCTGCCCTTGCGCCAATAGCGGGTGGGGAAGGCGTTCTGTCCGTTCATGAGGCGCACCATGTTGATGGTGCCGCCGCGCCGGTAGGCGGCGACGCCCGCGTCGTCCTTACCGCGGACGGCCATGTCCTTCACGAGGGCCTTGAACTCGTCGGGACGCGCGACCTCGACCTTCTGGTCGCCGTGGAAGACGATGCCCTTCACCTTCTTCGAGCCCATCACGGCTCCCGGGCCGCCACGGCCCAGGCTGTGCCACTTGTTGTTCTCGATGCACGCGAAGCGCACCAGGTTCTCGCCGGCGGGGCCGATCGCGCAGGCCTGCGCCTTGGGCACGCCGGTCGCCGCCACCATCTGCTCTTCGGCGGCGTACGTGCCGAGCCCCCAGAGGTGGGCGGCATCGTGGAAGCGCGCGCCGTCCGGGCTGATCTCGAGGTAGACCGGCTTGTCCGCGGCGCCCTCGAGCACGACGACCTTGTAGCCGGTCTTGGCGAACTGGGGCGTGACGTCGCCGCCGGAGTAACACTCGCAGTAGCCACCGGTCAGCGGTGAGGCGAAGTAGACCGCGTAGCGGTTGCTGCCGAACATCTGCGTGCCCGAGATCGGGCCCGTGCAGAAGAACATCTTGTTCTGCGGGCTGAGCGGGTCGACCTCCGGGCCGACCTCCTCCAGCAGGAGGTGACTGCCGATGCCCTTCGCGCCGATGTACTCGCGGATGAGCTCCGGGGGCAACGTCTCCTCGGTGGCGGTGCGGGTGGTGAGGTCGATGCGCAGGAGGTCACCCATGCGCTGCTCCTTTCGTCCCCTCCCGGGGGCCGGCGGCGCCCGGTTGCAGATCCCGTGTGCGATCGCCCCCGCGTGAACGCGCTCCGGGGACGGGCGAGCCGCGGCCGGCAAGCCGGCCGCGGCTCGATTCAAGCACAGTCAGCGGTACCCCGCCACTCGCCGCGGCGTACCCGATATGAGATTCAGGCGAGCGCTTTGTCCAGTGGCGTGTAGGTCAGGCCGTGGGCCTCGGCGACGCTCGGGATGGTGAGCTTGCCGCGGTAGACGTTGACGCCCTTGGCGAGCGCGACGTCATCCTTCACGGCCTGCTCGAAGCCCTTCTTGGCGATGGCCAGGCCGTACGGCAGGGTCGCGCCGGCGAGCGCCATCGTGGAGGTGCGCGCGACGGCTCCCGGCATGTTGGCCACGCAGTAGTGGATCACGCCGTCGATGACGTAGGTCGGATCGGTGTGCGTCGTGGGCTTGGAGGTCTCGAAGCACCCGCCCTGATCGATCGCCACGTCGACGAGCACCGATCCCTGCCTCATGCCCTTGAGCATGAAGCGCTTCACCAGATGGGGCGCCTGCGCGCCGCCCGGGAGCAGGACGCCGCCGACCACGATGTCGGCGTCGGCGATCTCGTGCTCGATGGCGGCCTCCGTGCTGAGCACGGTCTCGAGGCGGCCGCCGAAGACGTCGTCGAGGTAGGTGAGGCGCTCGGCGCTCTTGTCCATGACGACGGTGCGCGCGCCCATGCCGACGGCGATCTTGGCGGCGTTGGTGCCGACGGTGCCGCCGCCGATGATGACGACCTTGGCCGGCGGCACGCCGGTCACGCCGCCGAGCAGCACGCCCTCGCCGCCGTTGTTCTTCTGCAGGTGCGTCGCGCCGGCCTGGATGGCCAGCTTGCCGGCGACCTCGCTCATCGGGAAGAGCAGCGGGTGGGAGCCGTTGGCCGGCTCCACCGTCTCGAAGGCGATACCGCGGAGGTCGGCCTTCAGCATGCCGTCGGTGAGCTCGCGCGCGTACGCCGCGGCGAGATGCAGGTACGTGTAGAGGATCTGGCCGGGCTTGAACTTGCCGTACTCGCTCGGCAGCGGCTCCTTGACCTTGTAGATCATGTCGGCGCGCGCGAACACCTCGTCGACGGGCACCATCTGGGCGCCGGCGGCCGCGTACTGGTCGTCGCTGAAGCCGGAGCCCACGCCGGCTCCCGCCTCGATGAGCACGTTATGGCCGGCGCGCACGAACTCCTTGACGCCGATCGGCGTCATCGCGACGCGGTACTCCTCGTTCTTGATCTCCTTCGGGACACCGACGATCATGGCTGCTCCTCCTCGTTCAAGCGGCGGCTGCTGCGACCGGCCGGCGTCGGTGCCGGCGGCCCTCGTGTTTTGACAATCTGAGAGCGGAATGTATCAACTGCGTGCCATAGTGCAAGCCAAGCTCAGTGGAAGGTAGCGATCCGGTAAGCACGGCTGACTCAGGACCCCGCTGCGGTCCAGGCGCGCCGCAGACCCTCGGGGAGCAGCATCCAGTGGTTGCGCGCCTTCATGACGACGAACATCTCGCTGGCGCTGATGCCACCGACCTCGCGCAGCGACACGTTGAGGAAGTCGTAGAGGCCCTCCATGCCGCCCTCGGTCACGACCTCGGCCATGATGTCGTAGCGGCCCGTCACCACCGCGGCCCAGGTGACCTCCGGCAGGGCCGCGATCTGCTCCACCTTCTCATCCAGCCGGTGCTTGTCGACGGCGAGGCCGACGAAGGCGAGCGTGAGGCTATGGAGCCGGAAGACGTCGACCACGGCGGCCACACGCATGATGCCCTCGTTCGTCAGGCAGCGGATGCGCGAAGCCGCCGTCGGACGCGAGACGCCGGCGCGCTGGGCGAGCTCTGCCAGGGCCAGGCGCCCGTCGTCGACCAGGCGTGCCATGAGCGACTTGTCGAGCGCATCGGCCTTCCGTCCCACCACGGTCCCCCAGACTCGCTGCACGGTGACTCCCCTCTGGGTTCTATTTACCACATCTGAAGGCCGGCGGCAGCCGCACTTGACGAACCGCTACCGAAGGCCATGCTTTGGCGATAGCGTCGCAGGGGAAGGTTCGTCGGCGAATGACGCAAGGGAGGCGGGGGTGGACGTAGAGGGTGCCAGGTGCCTGGTCGTCGGCGGCGGGCGCCGTCTCGGACGTGAGCTCGCCCTCGACCTCGCCCGCCACGGCGCCGTCGTAGCCGTGTCGTCTCGCCGTCGCGACGAGGCCCTCGACGGCGTCCTGGCCGAGCTGAGGGCGGCGACCGGAGCCGCGACGCGCGGTGTCGCCGGCGCCGGAACGGCGAGAACGGCGGACGCCGGCGCGGCCCATGCCGCGGCGGCCGGCGAGGCGGGGGGTGCTCACGTCGCGGTCGTGGGCGACGCGGGCACGGCGGACGGGGCGGCGGCGCTCGTGGGCGCCGCCGCCAAGGCCCTCGGCGGCCTCGACGTCCTGCTCTATGCGGCGAGCGGCCCCTTCGAGCCGACCCGCCCCGAACAGATCGATGAGGCGTCGTGGGACGTGTCGCTGGACACCATCGCCAAGGGGTTCTTCTTCACCGCCTGCGCCGCCAAGCAGAGCTTCGCCGGTCCGGGCGTCGTCGTGGCGATCACGGACCTGCTCGGACTGCAGCCGTTCGCCGCCTTCGCCGCGCACGGCGCCGCGAAGGCGGCCGAGATCCATCTGGTCAAACAGCTGGCCAGGGCGTGGGCCCACGAAGCAGTGCGAGTGTGCGGCATCGCGCCGGGCCCCGTAGACCTGACGGACGACGACCGCCGCGACGCCACCTTGCGCGCGGCGGAGCGGCTGGACGGGCGACGTCTGGTGCTGCCCGGCGAAGTGGGCGCCGGCGTGAGGTTCTGCATCGAGAACGAGGCCGTGACCGGCGTGAACATCCCCGTCGACGGCGGCTCTCTCGTCATCGGCTGAGCCGCCAGGCGGCGGCTTGGCGGTTGCGGACGGCCCCGCAAGCCGGGACCGCTAGACCGCCGCCTTCCCCTTCTTGGACTGGTCGATGAGCTCCTTCGCCTTGAGGGCGAGCCAGAACTCCATGCGGTCCTGCGAGAGGTTGAGGTCGCGGCCTGTGATCTCCTCGACCCGCTTCATGCGATAGCGCAGCGTGTGGCGGTGCACGTACAGCTTCTCGGCGGCGTCGCCCCAGTGACCGTTGGCCTCGAGGAAGCAGGCGAGGCTCTTCACGAGGTCGCTCGAGTTCTGCTCGTCGTACTCACGCAGCTTGCCGAGCACGCTGTCGTAGAAGACCTCGAGCGAGAGCGTGTCCTGGAGCCCGAGCAGCAGGCCGTAGGAGCCCAGGTCGTCGAAGCTCGCGATCACACCGCGGCCGCCCTTGAGCTTGCGGATCTTGATGGCGTAATGCGCCTCGTAGTAGCTCTGTCGCAGGTCCACGAGGGAGCGATGGGGACGGCCGATGCCGACCGAGACGGTGATCTCGGGGAGCATCTTGTCGATGGCGGCTTTGAGATCGTCGGCCATGGCGAGCACCTTGTGGCCGTCGCCCTTGCCGGGCTGCACCAGGATCACGACCGAGTCGCTGCGCGACGCGCTGATGAAGAGCATGTCGCGTCGCGCCATGAACTCGTCGACCGCCCAGTGCAACCGCTCCTTCACGTCCTGGACGACGGCCTCCTCGCGCTCGCCGGGGCCTTCGATGAACGCCTTGAAGCCGTCGATGTCGACCAGGACGATGAGGTGCTCGGACTCGGGCTCGAGCCCGAAGAAGGCGAGGCGGCGGGCGATCTCCTCCTCGTACAGGTCGCTCGCGATGAGCTCGTCGAAGAAGTCGCCCGCAAGCCGCTTCTCGGTCTCGTCCACGGCCTTCTTCTTGACCAGCTCGAGCGCGGTCACGGTCACCACGTGGTGCAGGATGATGCGGTCGTAGTCGCTGAAGTCGCCGGAGTCCTTGACGACGGCCAGGAAGGCGCCGATGCGGTGCGAGGCGACCACGGGGTAGACCTGCACCCCCGACCCGACCCCATCCATGCTGAGGGCGAAGTTCTGACGGTTGGCGCGCTGCTCCGAGATGTTGCGCCACAGGTCGGCCACCAGCTCCGCACCCATGCGGCGGCGGTAGGCGGCCTCACACAGCACTACTCCGTGAAAGTCGAAGAGCACCGCCGAACAGCCCACCAGGGCCGAGAGCGTCGAGAGGATGGCGTCGAGGCCCTTCTCCTCGAGCACGATCTTGGTGAGCTTCTCGTGCACCGCGAGGCTCCGCTGGAGCAGCGAGTACTGCTCGTTGACGATCTTCGAGGCGACCGCCTCGGTCAAGGCGATGAACGGCACGTGGTAGGGCACCTCGAACAGCGGGAAGCTGTACTCTTCCGCCACCCGGATGAGGGCCTGGGGTACCTTGTCGAAGCTGAAGCCGACGCCGAAGCCGAGGCCCGAGATGTTGTGGTCGATCAGCGTCTTGAGCTGCTCGACCTGCTGTTCCTCCGTGCCGACGAAGCCGTAGCCCGTGGTGAGCAGCAGCTCGCCGCCCTTGAGCCACTTGGCCGGGTCCGGGACCTCGGTGATGTGGACCCACCGCACGGGATTGCTCACGGACTTGGCGCCCGCCAGCAGCTTGAGATTGAGATCCGGGATCTCGAGGATGTCCTGGACTGTGATCATCGGCCTCGTTCCCTTCGGGTGGTCGCGACGTGCGCTGCCGCCCTGAGGCGTCCTGCAGGTCTTGGACGGGCGGCCGGGCCCCGGCGGGGCCCGGCCGCCCGGGAGTCCGTTCTCAGATGCGCTTGACGACCTCGCCCATGAGGTCCTTCTCGGCCATGCCCTTCTCGACGTCGGTGATCAGCGAGCAGCTGTCGTTCCAGAAGCCCACCTTCACCTTCTGGTCCTGCAGCCACTCGGTGCGGTCGGCGTGGTACAGGTTCTGGTAGAGCACCTGGGCGAGGTGCTTGCCCTCGACGTCGACGATGAACTGCGTCACCGATCCGATGTACACGACGGCCTTGATGGTGCCGTCGTAGACGTTCTCGCGGTCGCTCATGTCCACGGCCCGGTCGAGCGGCTCGATGGCGAACTTCTCGGGCCGGATCACGACGCCTACCTTGTCGCCGGCCTTGATGTCGCGGCCGCGCAGCGCGACCTTCACGCCGAGGCCCTTGTCGGTGCGGCACTCGGCGATCTCGTTCTCGACCTTCACCACGTCCGAGAGGTAGATGTTCGAGACGCCGATGAAGTTGGCTACGAAGGCAGACTCGGGGTTCTCATAGATGGCGGCAGGAGTGCCCACCTGCTCGACGAGGCCCTGGCTCATCACGGCGAGGCGGTCGCTCATGGTGAGCGCCTCCTCCTGGTCGTGCGTCACGTAGATGAAGGTGATGCCGACGTCGCTCTGCAGCTTCTTGAGCTCGAGCTGCATGGCCTTGCGCAGCTTGGCATCGAGGGCGCCGAGCGGCTCGTCGAGGAGCAGCACGGTCGGCCGGTTCACGAGGGCCCGGGCCAAGGCGACGCGCTGCTGCTGGCCGCCCGAGAGCTGGCTCGGCTTGCGGTCCTGGAGCTTGTCCATCTCGACCATCTCGAGGGCCTCGCCGACGCGCTGCTTGATGTCTTCCTTGTCGACCTTCTTACGCTTCAGGCCGAACGCCACGTTCTCCCACACCGAGAGGTGCGGGAAGAGGGCGTAGCTCTGGAAGACGGTGTTGACCGGGCGCTTGTACGGCGGGACGCCGGCGACCGGCGTGTTGGCGAGGTAGATCTCGCCCTCCGTGGGCTGCTCGAAGCCGGCCACCATGCGCAGGGTGGTCGTCTTGCCACACCCCGACGGGCCGAGCATGGAGAAGAACTCGCCCTTCTTGATCTTCATGTTCATGTCGCGGACGGCGACGAAGTCGCCGAACCTCTTGGTCACGTTTTCGCACTCGATGTCGTACACGGTGGGGTCTACTGCCATAGCTCTTCTCCTGCCTTTCCCGAATCAGGGGGTGTCTGGGGCCCGGCCCTCCACAGGCCGGACGCGTCAACTCTACAGGATGTCCATATGCTTGGGTAGGCGGCGGGGCCGGGCCCACGTCGTCAACCCTGACGAGGGCTGGACACTCTGGAGTGAGAAGGGGGGCGGCGGCCCGGCCGAACTGGCCGGGCCGCCGCCCCCGACGCTTCACGCGTCGTACTCAGGCACGCGTCACGTCTCCTCGGCGCGCCGGCCGCGACTTCGCACGACCAGCCACACGATGAGGGCGACGACCACGGCCGCGATCACGATGCCCACGATGAGCGCCGTGCTCGAGCTGCCGGAGCTCGCCTCGCTGGCCGCCTTTGGCTTGAGGTTCAGGTAGCTGTCGATGCGTGTAGTTCGTGTACCAGACGCCGCCGCTCAGGAACGACGTCCAGCCGTCCCACCTCGTGGTATCGACGACCTCGAGGGACGGCGGATAGTCGAGCACGACGTAGGGCGCCTCGACATACATGATCTGTTGCATGCGGTGGAGCTCGTCGAGCCGCTTGGCCTTGTCCATCTCGGCGTACTGCTGATCGCAGAGCGCGTCGAACTCGGCGTTCGACCAGCTTGCGTCGTTCCACCACTCGATCTGGGAGCTGGTGAAGCAGGCCAGGGAGTCGCCCGGATCCGCGTAGCCGGCGAAGTCCCAGATGTACATGTCGAAGTCGGGCGAGTATGCGGAGGCGTCGTTGTAGGCGTACAGCTTGGCCGAGATCGCGCCGTCGTCCATGATCTGGAAGTCGATCTTGAGACCGAGCTCGCGGAACCAGCCGGCGATGAGCTTGCCGCTGCTCTGGCTCGAGATCGACTCGCTGCGCGACCACAACCGAAGGGTGATCGGCTTACCCTTCCACTCCCGCGTGCCGTCTCCGTTCGTGTCGGTGTAGCCGGCCTCATCGAGGAGCTGGCCCGCCTTGTCGAGGTCGAAGCCGTACATCTCCTCCGGCGTCGGCTGGTAGTGCGCGTCCCAGTCCTTCGGGAACTCATCCGGCGGGATGACGGTCGTACCGGGCCGCCCGCGGCCGCTCCAGGAGATCTCGTTGATCTTGTCGCGGTCGACCGCCCAGTTGAGCGCCTGGCGGAACTTGACGTCGCGCAGGATGGGATTGCCCAGCGAGCTCGATTCTGCGTAGCAGTTGAAGACGAGATAGTCGAACAGGAACAGGTTGTAGGTGAGCGGATCGAACCCATCCTCCGGCTTGAAGGTGGCGTACTGCGCCGGCGGGATGTCGACGGCCCCGTCGATGTTCCCCGACTTGAGATCCTGCGCCATGGTGTCGGAGTTCTGGTAGGTCTCGAAGAAGATCTCGTCGACGGTGGGCTCCTGCCCCCAGTAGTTGGGGTTCTTGACCATCTTCACGTAGCTGTTCTTCTTCCACTCGACCGCCTGGAAGGGGCCCGAGCCGACGAGAGGCAGCTCCGCCTTGAACTTCTCCGGGTTGGGAACGCTGCCCCAGATGTGCTCGGGCAGCACGTACACCCACAGCCGCTCCATGTTGGCCTTGGGCTTGGAGCAGATCATCTGCACCGTGTAGTCGTCGATGACCTTGGCTTCCTTGATGTTCTTCGTGTACGTCGAGTACGCCGTCAGGTCCTTCTGGATGATGACGTTGTAGCTCCAGGCGACATCGCTGGCGGTGACGGGCTCGCCGTCCATCCACGTCGCGTTCTGGCGGATGTGGAAGGTCCAGGTGAGACCGTCGGCTGACACCTCCCACTTCTCGGCGAGCATGGGCTTTGGCGAGCCATCCAGGTTGTAGCCGATGAGCATGTCGTAGTTCAGGGCCCAGATCTCGTAGGACGAACCCTCGTACCCGACGAACGGGTTGAGGTTGTCGGGGTCGTTCGTCCAGGCGAGCTTGAGTGTGACCTTGTCGGCTGCCGGCTCCGGGCTCCCGCTGGCGGCGAGCGCGCCGCCGATCCCCACGAGCAGACCGGCCGCAAGCAGCGCGGTGAGTATGACGACGAGCAGCCGCCGCCGGTCGATGACGTGGAACAGGACCCCCATAGTGACCTCCCCCGGTCGATACGGCTGGCCGCCGCGTCGTGCGGCTCCTGCTCTCGCAAGAGCCGCGACGCCGGCGGCCCTCCCCGCGCGTCGCTCCTGCGAGCGCCGCGATTTCATTGTGGCAGCCGCCTCAGAGAGTGACTACCGCGCCTTCTTCGGCAAGCCTGCCGTCGAGGTTGTGGGGAAGTTGGTCGTTCTTCGTCAGATCACGCGTGTTCGCAACGGGGACCGGCCCTTGCGCAACACGAAGCCGGGCAGGCTCCCGGTGTGCCGGCCGTCCTCAGCCACGATCGTGCCGTTGACCACGACAAGGTCGAAACCCTCTGCGTAGCCGTGCGGGATGTTCTCGAACGGGAAGCTGTGCGGGTACGGGTTGGTGGCCTTGTCGCGCACGCGCTCCAGGTCGAAGACGAGCAGGTCGGCCGCGAGACCGGGGCGCAGCACCCCGCGGTCGTGGAGACCGAAGCGTTGCGCCGGATACGAGGTCATCTTGCGGACCGCCTCCTCCAGCGTCATCACGGGCTCGTCGCGCACGTAGTGCTCGAGGATCCCCGGGTACTCGCCGTAGCTGCACGGCCAGTACTCGTTCGGGTCCTCGAGCGTCTCCGCCGGCGGCATGACGAGCCCGTCGGAGCTGACCATGACCAGCGGGTGCGAGAACAGCCGCCTGATGTCGGCCTCGTCGATGTAGTCGAAGATCCCCACGATGCGGTCGTCTTCCTCGACGATGAGGTCCACGAAGGTGTCGAAGGGGTCGGCGCCGCGGTCCTCCGCGACCTGGGCGACGCTGCGCCCGCGGAGGCCGGGCTGACGCGGCGCGCTCAGCACCACGATGCGGTCGAAGCGGCCGTGCCGCAGGAGACCGCTGTAGCCCGGGCCCGGCAGCGCATCCGCCTCGACGGCCCTCTTGAGGTTCGCGCGTTCGGCCTTGTTCGCCAGCAGGGCGATGAGCGCGTCGTGCGGCAGGTCGATGACCGGCTGCGGAAGGGCGCGGGAGAAGCGCGGCGCGAGCTCCGTGTGCCTGTCGTTGTCGAGCGTGGCATCCTGGCCGCGCCGGCGCGCCGCCAGGATCACGTCGATGTTGCCCTGCGCCTCCGCGCCCGCACCCCATTTCGGGGCGTTGTGCGAGACCTCGACCGGCACGCCGGCCCTGCGGCCGATCTCGAGAGCCTCGCCGATAGCGTCCATGATCGTCTCGCGCTCGCCGCGGATGTGCGAGGTGTAGATGCCGTGGTGCCTGGCGACGATCTCGCAGAGCGCGACGATCTCGTCGGTGTCGGCGAAGCAGCCCGGCGGGTAGACGAGCCCCGTGGACATGCCAAAGGCGCCGGCGCGCAAGCTCTGGTCGACGAGCCGGCGCATCACGCCGAGCTCGCGCGTCGTCGCGCCGCGTTCCGCGTAGCCCATCGCACAGGCCCGCAGCGTCCCGTGACCGACCAGCGGAACGATGTTGATGGCGGTACCCGTCGCGGCGATCGTCCGCAGATACTGGCCGAACGTGCGCCATTCCCACGCGACATCCGTGTCCCAGTAGTAGTCCCACTCGAACCTGATCGCTTCCCTGAAGCGCTCGACGATGGGCGCGGGCGAGAGCCCGCAGTTGCCCGTCACGTGCGTCGTCACGCCCTGGAAGACGACGGACTCGGCACGGGGGAACGCCAGGATCGAGACGTCCGAATGCGTGTGGGGGTCGACGAAGCCCGGGGTGACGTAGCGGTCGGCCGCGTCGATCAGGCGCCCGCCCCGCAGGGATCCGGGCGCCGCGATCGCCGCGATGCGCCCTCCCCGCAGAGCGATGTCGCCCCGGTACCACGGGTTACCACAACCGTCGACGATGCGCCCGTTGGCGATGACGATGTCGTAGGCAGACACGGCCCCTCCCGGGTCAGAGCGAATGGACCTCGTACGGGTTGTCGCACGGCGGTCCGGCGCAGACGTAGATGCGACGCTCGTCGAGGTCGCAGATCATGCTGCTCACCGTCATCCCCTGCTCCGCGGCGACCAGGCTGGCGTCGGCGTGCCCGCAGATCGCTTCGTCCGGCGAGGGGCCATGCCACTGCAGCACCCGGCCGACCAGGTCGACCGGGTCGTCGCCCCGGGCAAGGCCTTCGCCGAGCAGCGTCTGCGCCGTCTCGAGCCGCACCCGCGACTCCGTGTACCCCGAGCCTTCGAACGGGGCCATCTCCGCGGCGGCGTAGTGGTTGGTGTGTGCCATGTACCCGGCTTCGGACGCGTCCATGAAGGTGCTCGCGGTCGCCGACGTCTCGATGTCCCACAGCCTGCCTCCCGTGTCGGCGAGGAAGTGGTTCGTCCCGCGGGCGCGGGCGCTCAGCAGGCCGCCGGCCCGCGCCTCTTCGAGCGACGCGGCCGCGAGCGTCGAACGGCGTACCAAGGCGTTCGGCACCCCGATCCGGTTGTCGGTGGAGTGCACCGAGTTGCTCACGCTGGCGACGCCGTGCGAGTTCATGCCCAGCATGAGGAGGTACGGCGCGCCGGCGATGCCCATGACGCGCGTGCCGTCGGGCACGGTCAGGTCGAACAGCACGTTGTTGACGGCGTCGATCACGTACCAGTCCATGTTGTGGCCCACGATGTGACGTCCCGCCGCGACGACGGCCACGGCGGTGCAGTGGTCGCCCCCGGAGGGTCGCTCACCGGCCAGTGGCTCCGCCGCGGGGAGCGGTGCTTCTCCCCTCACGGGCTCGCTGGACGTGAGCTCCTCGGCGCAGTTGAGCACCAGCAGCTTCCCGAAGGGGACCCCGGAGCCCTCCGCCAGGCCTTCGAGCTCGTCGACGCAGTCCGGCAGCCAGCGCCGCGCGTGGGCGAGGTAGGCGGCCGCCTCCCCCTCGGCACCGGCGAAGGTCGAGGCGGCCGCCGGTCATGGCCGTGAAGTTCTCGACGAAGAAGGCGACCGACGCCCGCACCTGCCCGCGCGCCGCTTCACCTACGGCGCGCCCAAGCTCGCGATAGGAGCCGCGGGCCTGGACGTGCACGAACGGCAGGCTCACGGCTGGGCGTCGGCGAGGGCGCGGCGCGGGTCCGGCCACTCCCCCAGGCCGACCTCGCCGGCGGCGCGGTCGATGAGCTCGCAAAGGGTTTGCAGCACGTCGTCCGGCAGGCCGACGCGCGGCACGCGCGACGAAGCCGGCGGCCTTCTCGGCGGCGAGGTCCGCGAGGCCGCTGTGCCGTGCGGCCAGCCACTCGCCCAGACCGCCCCGGTAGCTCAGCAGCGGACGGGCCAGCTCGGTCCGGATGTAGCGCCTCGTGTGCTTCGCCCCCAGGAAGCCGCGGCCCGACAGCACGCCCTCGACCATGGCTTCGACGTCGAGGGCGTCCGCGTCCCAGGGCCGCTCCTCAAGGGCGTAGAAGCAGTAGTTGAGGATCTCGTCGTCGACCACCAGGGAGCTCAGGTTGCCGGCCACGCCTGCCTGTACGTCCCCGACGCCCGAGAGCAGGCGCGGCCGGGCAAGCATGGCGATGATGGCGTTGAGGGCGTGTTCGTAGCCAAGCTGGGTGTCGACCACCTTGCTGTCGGTGGTCGGGCCGTAGCAGTCGCACGGCATGCCGTAGCGTCTCGCGAGCAGCACCGCCGCGACCGAGGATACGCCCGTCTCGGGCGTGCCCGACATGAACATGCCGCTGCGCGGGTCGACGGCGCTCAGGCGCGGCCCGTAGTAGACGGGCGTGCCGGGCGCGGCGAGCTGCACCAGGACGAGCCCGGCGAGCACCTCCGCGTTCTGCTGCGCGGTCGCCGCCGCGATCGTGGCGGGAGCGGTGGTGGCCACGGCCGGACACGGCAGGATCTCGACGATGGACCGCCGGCCGGCCACGAGGCCGAGCATGGCATCGGTCACCTCGCCGCCCAGGATCAGCGGGCTGACCGGAGAGAAGGCGATGTCGATCGGGTACGTTCCCCCGCCGCCATCCGCTCCGGTGACCACGATCGCCATCTCTTCCAGGTAGCGGGCCTGGAAAGGATGGGAGATGCCCGGCCCCCCCAGCGCCTTGTCACTCTCGAGAGCGAGCACGAGGTAGGAGTACAGCGGCTCGAGCAGGTCGGGCACGTCCTGGGGCTGCACCAGCGACGTGACCTCGTGCTGGTGCGTCAGGTGGTGCATGACGCGCGTCAGGGCGACCTGGTCGGCCAGGGTGGCGCGCCGCAGCTCGCCGGTGCGCGCGTCGCTCACGTCGGCCGCGCCGCCCATGTTGTGCACGTAGATCGGGCCCGGCGCCGCGTCGAGCACCAGCGACTTCTCCGGGTCGCGGGCAGCCAGCACGTACGAGGCGGGCAGCGCGGCGACCGCGTCGTCGACCGCCTGCGACGGGATGAGGACGCGGTCGTCCGCGCTCAAGGTGCAGCCAGCCGCCAGGAAGAGCTCCCTGGCGGCCTGCGATTCGACGCGCACCCCCGCCCGCGCCAGCAGCGCGAGCGACGCCTGGTGCATCGCCTCGATGGCCTCTTCGGGCCAGAAGGTGTGGGCGGCGCCGGTCATGCCCACGACATGACCGGTGCCAGCCCCGCGATGAGCGCCGCTGTCACTCCACCTCGGTCTTCTTCGGCCGGCGGACGAGCCAGACGACCACGCCGGCCACGACGACGGCGGCGATCACGATGACGACGATGAGGCGCGGTCGATGACGAGCCGTCCTCGTCGGCCGTCGCTCGCCGCCTGAGCGGCGTCGAGTCCTGATACGTCGTCCGCGTCAGATTGAAGAACGGCGCGCCGTCGCCGCCCGTCGGCACCAGGCCGTAGCCGCTCCACTTGTCCGTCCGGTACGCCTGCAGGTTGATGTTGTACCAGAGGACGACGTACGGGGTGTCGCGGTACAGGATCTGCCTGCATCTGGTGGACGACCTCGGCGCGCGCCGTCGGATCGCTCGGGTCCTCCGGGTTCACCGCCTCGCAGCTGCTTGTCGTAGAGCTTGTCGTACTCCGGGTTCGAGTAGTTGCTGTCGCCCCAGTTCAGGATCTGCTGCGGTCGTGAACGTCGAGAGCATGAAGCCCGGGTCGATGTCGCCGCGCCAGCTCCAGATGAACATGTCGCCGTTGCCGTTGTCGTAGTACTGGTCGCTGAAGGCGCTCTCGTCCATCAGATCGAGCTTGAGCTTGATGCCGACGTCCGTCGCAGTACGAGGCGATCTTCTTGGCCGCCTGCTGCTGCTCGGGATACTCGTTGAAGGCGCTGAAACGGAACTCGAGCTTGTTCCCCTTGGCGTCCTCGCGGACCCCGTCGCCGTCGGTGTCCGCTGTAGCCGGCGTCGTCGAGGATCTGCTCGGCCTTCGCGGGATCGTACGTGTACTGCTGATCCTCGGGCACGTCCCAGTGCCAGACGCCCTGTACCGGCGAGATCAGCGAGGTGGCCACGGGCGCGAGACCGCCCATCGACGCGTCGACGATCGACTGCTTGTCGATCGCGTAGTTGATGGCCTGACGGACGGCCACGTCGAGGAGCAGCGGATTGCCCTTCGACTTCGGGCTGTCGTAGCAGTTGAAGCCGAGCTCGACGAAGCCGATGGCCGGCGACTTCGCGACGGTCGTGCCGGGCTGGTTCTTCAGGTCGTTGTAGTAGCTGGCCGGCCAGTCGACGATGGCGTCGAGGTTGCCGGCCTTGTAGTCCTGGACCATCGAGTCCATGTTCTGGCTGAAGATGTACCAGAACTCGTCGATCTTGGGCGGTCCGCCCAGCTCTTCCGGGTAGTCCGGGTTGGGAACGAGCTTGACCCACTTGTCCTTCTTCGCCTCAGAGAAGATGAAGGGCCCGGAACCGACGATCGGGATGTTCCTGTACGTCTCCATGTCGTTGTCGGAGACGTTCTTCCAGACGTGCTCGGGCAGGATCGGCACGTACAGGGCGAGCATCCCGGCGTTCGGCTTCTCGCAGGTGATGACCAGCGTGGTGTCGTCCGGTGCCTCGACCTTCTTCACCCCCACGAAGTACTGGATGTAGGCCCAGTGCTCGGTCCGCAGGATCCAGTTGTAGGTGAAGGCGATGTCGCGCGAGGTGAGAGGCTCCCCGTCGCTCCATTTCATGCCCGAACGGATCGTGAAGGTCCAGACCTTGCCGTCCGGGGAGGTCGACCAGTCGCTGGCGAGGTCGGGGGTCGGCTGGTAGTCCTCGTCGTACCACGTCAGGAAGTCGTAGGTGAGCCGGAAGACGTCCCAGGTCGGCCCGCTCCAGTGGGCGAACGGGTTGAAGCCGTCGTAGCCCTGGGTGATGCCGAGTCGATAGAGCACCTTGTCGCCCGTGGGGTTGGCGCCTGAGGCGCCGGTGGAGGCCGGTGTCGGCGACTCGTCGGCCCGGGCCGCAAGCGGCGCGATACACAGCGCCAGCGCGATGGCAGCCAGGATGACGAGCAGGACGATTCGTTTCATGCCAAGGACTCCTGTCCGTACGTTAGCCCGCTGCTGCGGGCCGGTCCCCTCCGGCGACGAACAGAGGGCGGCCGCGCCTTCGCGCAGCCGCCCCCGTCCGCTACTTGATCCTGATGCAGGCGGCGGAGTGGTGACCGCCGAGCTGCACGAACTCCGGATCGACCTCTTTGCAGGCGTCGATCGCCATGGGGCAGCGGGGATGGAAGCGGCAGCCCGACGGGATGTCGACCGGGTTCGGCGTCTCACCCGTGAGGATCACGTGCTCGCGCTTGGCGAGCGGATCGGGCACGGGGATCACGCTGATCAGCGCCTTCGTGTAGGGGTGCTGCGGATTCGACACGACCTCTTCGGTGTCGCCGATCTCGACGATACGCCCCAGGTACATCACGGCGACGCGGTCGCTGATCACCCACGCGAGAGAGAGGTCGTGGGTGATGAAGATGTAGGTGACGCCGAGCCGCTCCTTGTGCTCGACCATGAGCTTGAGGATGTCGTTGCGGATCGAGACGTCGAGGCTGGCGACCGGTTCGTCGGCCACGATCACGTCGGGCTCGAGCACGGTGGCCCCGGCGATGCAGACGCGTTGCCGCTGACCGCCGGAAAGCTCGTGGGGGTAACGGTACAGGTACTCGGCCGCCGGCCGCAGGCCGGCTTCCGAGATGGCCTTGATGACCCGCTCCTCCTTCTCGCGCTCGCTCGAGCAGATCGCGTTCACCTCGAGCGGCTCCGCCACGATGTCGAAGATCGTCTGCTTGGGATTGATGGAGTTGTAGGGGTCCTGGAAGATGATCTGCGCCTTCTTGCGGTACTCGCGCAGGGTCTTCTGGGAGAACTCGTGCAGGGGCAGGCCCTTGTAGAAGATCTCGCCGCCGGTCGCCTCCTCGAGGCGCAGCATGGTGCGGCCCGTGGTCGTCTTGCCACAGCCCGACTCGCCGACGAGGGCGAGGATCTCCCCCTGGTTGACGTCGAAGCTGATCTGGTCGACGGCTTTGACGTACTTCTTCTCCGTCGAGACCATGCTTTTGAAGAAGCTCTCGTGGATGGGGAAGTAGACCTCCAGGCCCTTGACGCGAAAGAGGACCCCGTCCTTGACGGTCGCGCTGGAGAGATCGATGCCGTGGACCGTGCCCTTGGCGTACGTGTCACTTTTCGCCGCTGTCTTCGTATCGGTCGCCATGGTCACCTCCTCACGCCACCACGTGGCATTTCACGAAGTGACCGGGCTCGATCTCGCGTTCCAACGGGTCCACCGTCTCGCACTCCTTGACCTTCAGCTCGCAGCGCGGGCAGAAGCCGCAGCCCGGGAGCGGCTCCAGCAGGTTGGGCGGGTCACCTTTGATCGAGGAGACCATCTCGCGCTTTTCGTGGATGTTCGGGAAGGCCTTGATGAGCTGCTTCGTGTAGGGGTGCAGCGGGTTGCGGAAGAGGTGCGTCGTGGTGCCCGACTCGACCACCCGGCCCGCGTACATGATGACGCCCTTGTCGCAGGTCTCGGCCATCACCGACAGATCGTGGCTGATGAGGATGAACGAGAGGTCGAGTTCCTCACGCAGCTTCTGGATGAGCTCGAGGATCTGCGCCTGCACCATCACGTCGAGGGCGGTCGTCGGCTCGTCGCCGATGACGAGCTTCGGGTTGCACGCCAGCGCCATGGCGATCATGGCGCGCTGGCGCATCCCGCCGGAGAGCTGGTGGGGGAAGTCCATGACGCGCTTGGGGTTGATGCCGACGAGCTCGAAGAGCTCTCTGGTGCGGACCATCGCCTTGGCCTCGGAGATGCCCTCGTGGAGCATGATCGGCTCGGCGATCTGCTTGCCCGTCTCCTGCACCGGGTTGAGGGCGTTCATCGCCCCCTGGAAGATCATCGAGATCTCCTTCCAGCGGATCTTCGACATACCGTACTCGGTGCGCTTCGCGAGATTGCGGCCGTCGAAGAGGACGTCGCCGGAGACGATCTTGCCGTTCTCGGGGAGGAGCTTGAGGATGGCGAGTGCCGCTGTGGTCTTGCCACAGCCCGACTCGCCCGCGAGGCCCAGGCTCTCGCCGGGCTCGACGGAGAAGCTCACCTTCTCGACGGCGTGCACCCAGCCCTGGGAGAGCCGGAAGTAGGTGCAGAGGTCGCGGACCTCGAGGATGCCCTTGTGCTCGATGCGCTCGGGCGCCTTGCCGGCGGCCGGCGCTGCTGTCGCGGCGCTCATCGGTCGCCTCCCTCGTCGTCGTGCGTCTTGGGTCCTACCCAGTCGCCGTCCCCATACGGGGTGATCGAGCCGGGCGCCGGCTTGTCGAAGTCCGGCATGGCGTCGTCCGTCTGCGTGCCGGGCGTGTAGACCATGCCCCCGCCGCCGACCCCGGCGCCGCCGGCCACGGCCACGGCCGGCTGGCTCGTGGCACCCCGTGACTGCATGCGTGTGTCGCTGTCCTCGCGCTTGCGCAGCTTCGGATCGAGGACCTCGTCGAACGCCGTGCCCATGAACGTGAACGCCACGACCACGAGGACGATGGCGATGCCCGGCGGCAGCAGGTACCACCAGGCCGGCAGGCCGGCAGCCCCGTTGGCCCACGCGTAGTGCAGCATGGTGCCCCAGCTGAAGTTCAGCGGGTCGCCGAGGCCGAGGAACGACAGCGTCGTCTCGGAAAGGATGGCGATCGCGACCACGAGGATCGTGTTGGCGAAGATCAGCGGGAAGACGTTCGGTAAGACGTGCTTGTTCATGATGTGGCCGTTGGACGAGCCGATGGCTCTGGCCCGTTCGATGAACTGCAGCTCGCGCACGCGCAGGGTGTCTGAGCGCACCACGCGGGCGGTGCCCGGCCAGCTCGTCACGCCGATGATCACGATGATCATCCAGAAGTTCTGGCCCCACGCGGCGGACAGGACCATGGCCAGAGGCAGCCACGGGATGACCAGGAAAGCGTCGGTCAGCCGCATCCAGCCCTCACCCTGCCAGCCGCCGTAGAAGCCGGCGGCGATGCCGATACCGGCGCCCAGCACGGTACTGATCGCCGTGGCCAGGAGGCCGACGACGAGGGAGATGCGGGCGCTCCAGATGAACTCGGCCAATATGGACTGGCCGACCTGATCGGTGCCAGACCACAGGTAGTAGCTGAGCGAGGGGTGCGCGTAGGGCGGCCCGACCTGCGAGTTCGGGTCGAGCATCATGTGGTCGGCCAGGAAGGGTGCGAGCAGCGCCATGGCCATGAAGAAGACCATGATCGAGAGACCGGCCATGCCCTGCCAGTTGGCGCGGAAGAGCTTCCAGACCTGGTGCGTGTTCCAGGTCGTCAGCTCGGCCCGCTCGGGGTTACCGACCGCCCAGAACCAGGCGCAGGCGCCGACGAGCACGACGGCGACCGTCTGGAAGGCCCAGGCGTACGGCGTCGCGTGGCCACTCGCCGACCAGGAGCCCCAGCCGCCCGCGGCGAGCGCCCAGACCGCAAAGTCCGCGCCAAGCACCAGCAGCAGGATGTTCATGACCTTGGCCTTGCTGCGCCGCACCAGGCCGAGGATACCGGCGGCGAACGCCGCCAGTGCGAGCAGCACCATCACCCAGGCCGGGTACTGCGCGATCGCGTCGCTGAAGAAGCCGCCGATGACGTCCATGAAGCTGGTGTGCGGCACCTCGCCCGGTGGGTAGATCTGAGGGTCGACGATGACCGGGAGGTCCTTGGGGTAGGTGCACAGCGTGATGATGAGCCAGCTGAGCGGCGTCCAGACGAGGATCCAGTTGCGGAAGCGACGGGGGATCATGCCTGTACCCTCGGGTCGAGGTAGTAGTAGGTGATGTCGGCTATCAGGTTGGCGACGATCACGGCGACGCTCGCCAGCAGGAAGACGGCCTGCATCACCGGATAGTCACGCTTGGTCATGGACTCGTAGGAGAGCAGCCCGAGTCCGGGCCAGTTGAACACGCTCTCCGCGAGGATGGCGCCAGACATCACGAACCCGATGTTCATCATCACGATGGTGACGGTCGGGAGCATCGCGTTGGGCATGACGTGCTTCCAGAGCACTGCGTTGTCCGAGAGGCCCTTGGCGCGTGCCGTCAGTGTGAAGTCCTCCTTCATCACGCCGGTGATAGAGCTGCGCATGATGAGGTGGTACTCGCCGACGTAGGCGATCGCGAAGGTGAAGGCGGGAAGGAAGAGGTGCCTCGCGAGCGACGTGACTTGATCGATGCCGTTCAGCTCCAAGCCGGGCTCCTCCATGCGACCCGTCGGGAACCATCGCAGCTTGGTGGAGAAGAGCATGATCATCAGGAGGCCGAACCAGAAGGTCGGCATCGCGTAGAAGACCATCCCTAAGTTCGTGCTGACGACGTCGAACGTGCCGTTTCTTCGCCATCCGGCGAAGACGCCGGAGATCATGCCGATCACGGTGGCGAAGATGGTGCCGACGCCGACCAGCAGGACGGTCGGCCAGATGCGCTCACTGACGATCTCGGACACCGGCCGCTTCTCGTTGAAGGACATGCCGAACTCGCCCTTCAGGGTGTCGCCCCAGTAGTACACGAACTGCTGCCACATGGGCTTGTCGAGGTTGAAGGCCTTGCGCTGCTTCTCGACCGCCTCGGGCGGCTGCTTGCCCTTCGGGAGCAGCAGCCGCGCGGGGTCGCCGGGCAGGATGCGGAAGAGAGCGAAGTTGAACGAGGCCACGAGGATGATCGTGAGCACGGCGTTCCCGATCTTCTTGGCGAAGTAGCGTCGCTTGTCCACAGCAGTCAGTGGCTCAGCCGATGGCCCCTGGCGGGCGCCGGCAGGCCCCCACCTCCTTCAGCTCCTCGAGGTCCCCAGGCACTGCGCGAAGCGTGTCATGAAAGATGACCCTTGCGATATTCGTGGTCTCAAGCGGCGCTCCGCACGATACTCAGTCACATGCGCCGGGCTCGACCCTTTCTACCACCCTGCCACGAGGGCGGCAACCAGACTCACACGCGCTTGGGTAGTGAAACGGGTCGTCCGAACTTCACCATAACTTGCACCAAGCGATCGAGAGGCAGGGCGTATGTCTTGCCCCCAGCCCTGCCCATGGCCGTTTCGGCCATGCACAACGAGTTGATGACGGCTTCGGCGGTCGCGTCCACAGCGGCCTCGAAGAAGCCGAACATCTGGTCGTTGCCGATGGTCGTGATGGCCAGCGGAGCGGTCGTTGCGCGCGGGACCTGATGCGCCGTCGTGAAAGCGATCATGAACTCGCCGCTCGAGTCCCCGGCGTACGAGCCCGTGACGGCGAGTCCCAGCGAGCAGCGCTTCGCGAGGCGCTCGCATTGCCTCGCGGAAAGCGGCGCATCGGTGGCGAGCACGACGATGCAGGATCCCTCGCGCGACGGCTCGACCGGCATGAGGTCGGCGATCTCACGGCCCACCGGCACCCCATCGACCGCGAGACGGTGCCGGTTGCCGAAGTTGGTCATGGCGAGCACGCCGACCGTGTAGGGCGTGTCGTACGCCGGAACGACGCGCGACGACGTACCGATGCCACCCTTGAAGTCGTAGCACGTCATGCCGGTGCCGGAGCCGACGCAGCCTTCGGGCACCGGCCCGCCCCTGGCGGATTCGAGGGCTTCCCGCACGTGCTCTTCCTTCACGTGCATGCCGCGAAGGTCGTTGAGAGAGCCGTCGTCGCACTCGCCCACCACGGGCATGACGGCGTCCTCCTGCCCGCAGGCAGGATCGCGCGCCATTAGCCAGCGGACGGTGGCGTCGTACACCTGGCCCACGCTCTGCGAGTTGGTGAGCATGATGGGCGTCTCGATGAGCCCCCACTCGTGGATGGCGCTGATGCCGACCACTTCGCCCACGCCATTTGCGGCGAAGGCGCCGGCGACGACGCGCTTGTTCCAGACGTCGTCGCCGTGCGGGAAGATCGCGGTAACGCCCGTGCGGGCGGGCCCGCTGCCGGACGGCAGCTCGGGCCCGCCCCACGAGACGGTGCTGTGCCCGACGAGCACGCCGGGTACGTCGGTGATCGCGTTCAGCGAGCCGGGCGCGAGCGTCCCGATCGAGATCCCCAGCTCTCGAGCGCGGAACCTCCGCGGCTCGGCCATCCCCCTACTCCAGGATTCCGGCGCGGTGCGCCTTGAGGTAGGCGCCACAGAAGTTGTCCTCGCCGCGCAGCGCCTCGATCGCCTTGACGGCGGCCATCATCGGCTTGTTGCGCACGTCGACGATCACGCCGTCCAGGCCGAGCCCGGCGCACATCGAGACGAAGGTACGGTTCAGCAGGGCGCGGTTTGGCAGCCCGAAACTCACGTTGCTGAGGCCGCCGGTCGTGCGTACCGGCAGGCGTTCCTTGATGAGCTTCAGGGTGTCCATCGTCGTCTGCGCCGCGCAAGGGTCGGCCGAGACCGCGAGCACGAGTGGGTCGACCCAGAGGTCCTCGGCCGGAAGGCCGGCGCCGGTGCACAGGTCGAAGAGCTGCTTGGCGACGGCGAACCGGTCCTCGGGCGTCGGCGGGATGCCGGCGTCGCTCAGGCACAGGCCGACGACCGGGCACTTGTACTTCTCGACGAGGGGCAGGACGGCGTCGATACGAGGCTGCTCGCCGCTGATCGAGTTGATGAACGGCACCTTCCCGCCCTTGTCGATGATCGCGCGCACCCCGGCGTCGAGCGCCTTGGGGCTGGCAGAGTCGACCATGAGCTGTGTGTCGGTGACGCTCATGACGTTGTCGATCAGCCAAGTGAGGTCGTCGATCTCGTTGCCGCCGGCGACGCCACCGTTCACGTCGAGCAGACCGGCGCCCGCCTCGACCTGCTCCAGCGCGAGGTCCTTGATGAACTGTGCATCACGCGCCTGGATCGCGTCACCGACCCCCTTGCGCGTCCCATTGATCGATTCACCCATCAGGAACATAGACAGCGACCTCCACACGTGATCAGGCGGGACGAACGATGGACCGCAGTATATGCGAACGGTGGGCTCGGGTTCACGGGCCCCGGGGGGTATCGGCGGCGAAGAGGGCGGCGGCCGGGCGGGCCTCCCCCGGCTCGGCTTGGCCGCCGAGCCGGCCTACGGAGTCAGTCGGGTGGGAACGTCATCCAGGGCGCCGCGCGGCGGCGGTCGGCGCGGCGGCGCTCCGGCGACACGGGGCGCATCACGCGCCGCCGTTCCCCGCCGCGCCGGTCTTTGACGACAAGCACATCGTCCCGGCCGAGATAGATCTCGCGGAAGCGCTCGTAGAGCCGCTCGCGCTGGGGGCCGGTGACGACCAGGACGTGCACGGCATTACCGGTGACGATGCCCATGATGCGAGTATGTGCCCGATTCAGACAACACCCTGCGTTTCTAGACGGATGTTCCAGATCGACGCTGACGCCCAGGCTCAGAAGCGTAGAATGCAACGGTCGTCGTCGTTGTGGGGGGAGGGGTTGAACGATGACCTGTGCCGTCGCGGTCGACATGCCGAAGACCAGGTGGGCCACAACCGTGGACGGCGCCTGCATCGCCTACCAGGACTTCGGCGAAGGTCCCGTCACCCTGGTCGTGATCCACGGCTGGGTGTCCCACCTCGAGATCTACTGGGAGCAGCCGCGCTTCGCCCGGTTCATGCGCCGCCTCGCGAGGAACATGCGCGTGCTGCAGTTCGACAAGCGCGGCGTCGGCATGTCGGACCGGCTGACCGGACCGCCCGGACTCGACGTCCAGATGGACGACGTCCGGGCGGTCATGGATGCCGCGGCGGTCGAACGCGCCGCGCTCTTCGGATGGGGGAACGGCGGGCCGGCGCTCGCGTGCATGTTCGCGGCGACGTCACCGGAAAGGGTGCTCGCGCTCTGCATCGACGCGGAGATCTGCCACGCAGAGGACGTGCCCATAGGTGTCACGCAGGGCGAGCAGGACGAGCTCCTGGCGCGCATGCTCGCAGTATGGGGCGATGACGCCCAGGCTGATGAGTTCGTGCGCCAGGGTTTCGGCGACAGTCCCGCAGCCCGTGCCCTCGCGCGCGACCCCGCCTTCCTCCGCTGGTCCGGGCGCTTCATGCGCTGCGCCGCCACGCCGGCGAGCTACAAAGCCTTCGACCAGATGTGGTACGAGACCGATGTCCGCGACGTGCTCGCCAGCGTCCACGTGCCGACGCTGGTGCTCGGCAAGGCAGACGCCAAGGACGCGGACTGGGACGCCATGAACGACTACTGCGTCGCCCACATCCCCGGAGCCAGGCAGGCGCTGGTACCGGGCCGTGAAGGCGTCGTGTGGGTCGAGGAGCCGGAACCTCTCGTGCGTGCCATCGAGGCCTTCGTCGACTCCGTGCGCCAAGAGGAGGCAGTGCTCGACCGCGCCCTGGCGACCGTCCTGTTCACCGACATCGTGGGGTCGACGGACAAGGCCTGCGAGGTGGGCGACGCGCGCTGGAAGGAGCTGCTCGGCCGGCACGACCTCACGGTGCGCGCTCTGCTCGCACGCTACCGTGGCAGCGAGGTCAAGACGACCGGCGACGGCTTCCTCGCGACCTTTGATGGTCCGGCGCGCGCCGTGAAGTGCGCCCAGGGCATCTGCGAGGCGGTGAAGCCGCTCGGACTCGAGGTGCGCGCCGGGTGCCACACCGGCGAGATCGAGCTGCTGGGCGCCGATGTGGGCGGCATCGCCGTCCACATCGGCGCCCGGGTCGCCGCTCTCGCCGGGCCCTCCGAGGTCCTCGTCAGCTCGACCGTCAAGGACCTCGTGGCCGGCTCGGGTCTCACCTTCGAAGACCGTGGCGAGCACCAGTTGAAAGGCATCGATGAGCCCTGGCGGCTCCATGCAGTGACCGCGGCCGCCTGAGGCGGCTGCCAGGAACGTCCGGCACGGCCGGGCGAAGGGGGGAACCAGCATGAGCGGAGAGGGCACGTCGGCCAAGGCCTCGAGCGATGCGCCGGAGAAGGTCCTGCGGCCACAACTGCTCAGCGCACTCGAACAGGCGCCCCTGTTCCAGGCGCTGCCGCGCAAGCACCGGCACGCGATCGCCACCCTCGCACGCTACTTCAGCTACGAGGACGGCGAGACCATCGTCCGCGAGGGGTACCCCGGCGACGCCTTCTACATCCTGCTCGAGGGTGAGGCGCGCGTGCAGCGCGACGGCAGGGAGCATCCCGTGCACCCCGGCGACCACTTCGGCGAGCTCTCCCTGCTCGACGGCGCCCCGCGCATGGCGACCGTCGTCGCCAGCGGCCCGACGGTCGCCGCCTGCGTCGGTCGTGACGCCTTCCAGAAGCTCCTCCACGACGAACCTACCTTCGCGCCCGGGCTGTTGAAGGGACTGACGCTCGTCGCGCGCGACCTGATGCGGCTCGACGTGCAGCGCATCGTCGACCACGGCAAGCTGGGCGACTGGGAGGCGGTCACCGACGGCAGGCACGCCCGCTCGGAGGCCGTCGGCAAGGTCATGCAGGGCAAGGAAGCCCTCGGCTGGCTATCGATCCTCGGCCACGTCGGCATCTTCCAGGGCATCCCGGAGCGAGACCTTCGTCGCGTCGCGAAGGCAGCCACCGTCGAGCGCTACCCGGACGGCGCCGTCGTCGTGCTCGCCGGGGCACTAGGCGACTCGATGCACATCATCCTGAACGGACGGGCGCGCGTGCGGACGCCCGGCGGACACACGCGCGCCCTCGGCGAGGACGACTGCTTCGGCGAGCTGGCGCTGCTCGACGGCGGCAATCGCTCCGCGACGGTGACCGCCGTCGGCGAGCTGACCACGGCCCGGATCGACCGTAAGGCGTTCCAGAAGCTCCTGAAGGACGAGCCCGGGCTGGCGGTCGGCCTGCTGGACGGCCTGGTGCGCACGGTACGCGACATGCAGGGGGCGCAGGCTCAGGAGTAGCGCCGCCCCGCACGACGTGAGCGGCGCTGGGAGAGCGCGAGGACGGTCAGATGGTGATCGAGATCCCGCAGACTCGGTGGGCGCGGACGATCGACGGCGCCTGCATCGCCTATCAGGACTTTGGCGAGGGACCGAGCACGCTCGTCTTCGTCTACGGATGGGCTTCCCACATCGAGGTCATTTGGGAGTTCCCCGCCTGGGCCCGCCAGTTGAGGCGCATCGCGAAGAACATGCGCGTCCTCCACTTCGACAAGCGCGGCGTGGGCATGTCGGACCGTCTCAGCGGCGCACCGAGTCTCGACGTCCAGATGGACGACATCAGGGCGGTGATGGACGCCGCCGGCGTCGAGCGAGCGGCCCTCTACGCCGAGGGCTGGATCGGCCCGCTCTTGCAGCCTTCTTCGCGGCCACCCATCCCGAACGCACCGAGGCACTGTGGCTGGACGGGCCGGTGTACTACGCGCAGGACGAGGACTACCCGTGGGGCGAGTCCGAGGCCGGCTGGGAGGACATGGGTGGACACCTTCTGCCCGTCGTGGGGGACCGACAGGAACATCGTCCTGCAGGCTCACGACTACCTCGGCGACAGCCCGGAGAACGAACCCCTGTATGCGGACCCCACCTTCCAGCGCTGGCTGGCGAAATGGTGTCGCTACTCGGCCACACCGAACAGCATCGAACAGCTTGGCAGGATGTGGCGCGACACCGACATCCGGCCGGTCTTGCCCACGCATATGCGTGCCCACCGCCGTGATCATCGCCCCGCAAGGCGACCCCGACGAGACAGCCGCGCTCGAGTACGTCGCGGCGCGGATCCCCGGCTGCCGCCGGATCCAACTGGACAGAGGGTCTCTGCACATCCCCGCCAACATGGAACGCTATGTCTCCGCCGTCGAGACGTTCATCGCCTCAGCTCGCGACGAGGAGGCTGCCCTCGACCGCAGACTCGCGACTGTACTGTTCACCGATCTGGTCGGCTCGACTCACAGGGCAGCTGAGGTCGGCGACGCCGCCTGGAAGACTGCTCTCGAACAGCACAACTCCGTCGTTCGGTCCTTCCTGAACAGGTACCGCGGTGTCGAGGTGAAGACCACCGGTGACGGCTTCCTGGCCACGTTTGACGGGCCGGCACGGGCCGTGAAGTGCGCTCAAGGCATCTGCGCGGCGGTGAAGCCGCTGGGTTTGGAGGTCCGGGCGGGCTGCCACACCGGCGAGATCGAGCTGATGGGCGCCGATGTGGGCGGCATCGCCGTCCACATCGGCGCCCGGGTCGGCGCCCTCGCCGGCCCCTCCGAGGTCCTCGTCAGCTCGACCGTCAAGGACCTCGTCGCCGGCTCGGGGCTCGTCTTCGAGGACCGCGGCGAGCACCCGCTGAAGGGCGTGCCGGAGCCGTGGCACCTGTACGCGGCACTGCCCCCGGCCACTGCATAAGAACAAAACGCGGCGGGCGGGCCGTGAGGCCCGCCCGCCGCTGACGCGAAAGTAACTGGTCGCCGAAGCGATCAGGTGGTTCTTGCGACCTGCCGAAGGCAAGGCCGCAAGCCGATCACCGAAGGTGAATCGGCTTACATCATCCCCGGAGGCATCCCGCCGCCGCCGCCCATGCCGCCGCCGTTACCGGCCGGCTCAGGCTTGTCGGCCACGATGCACTCGGTGGTGAGGATGTTCTTGGCGATCGACGCCGCGTTCTGCAGGGCGGAACGCGTCACCATGGCCGGGTCGATGATGCCGGCCTTGACGAGGTCCTCGTACACGCCGGTCTCGGCGTTGAGGCCCTCGCCCTTGGGCAGGCCCTTCACCGTGTTGATCACGACCGAGCCTTCCATGCCCGCGTTCTCGGCGATCTGACGCAGCGGCTCCTCGAGCGCGCGCACGATGATCTGCTTGCCGCTGCGGAAGTCGACGTCGTCCGACTTCTTGTCGACCTTGATGTTCTTGATGGCGTTGACCAGCACGACGCCGCCGCCGGGCACGATGCCCTCCTCGAGAGCGGCGCGGGTCGCGTTGAGGGCGTCCTCGACGCGGTGCTTGGTCTCTTTCATCTCGACCTCGGTCGCGGCGCCGACCTTGACGACGGCCACGCCGCCGGCGAGCTTGGCGAGACGCTCCTGGAGCTTCTCACGGTCGAAGTCGCTGTCGGTGGTCTCGATCTCGCTCTTGATCTGCTTGATGCGGCCCTTGATCTGCTCGGTGTCGCCGGCGCCGTCGATGATGGTCGTGTTGTCCTTGGTCACGACGACCTTGCGGGCGCGGCCGAGCTGCGAGAGCTGGGTGTTGTCGAGCTTGAGGCCCATCTCCTCGGTGATGACCTCGCCGCCGGAGAGGATGGCGATGTCCTCGAGCATGCGCTTGCGGCGGTCGCCGAAGCCGGGGGCCTTCACGGCGACGCTGGTGAACGTGCCGCGCAGCTTGTTCACGACGAGGGTCGCGAGGGCCTCGCCCTCGACGTCCTCAGAGACGATGAGCAGCTGCTTGCCCTGCTGGATGACCTTCTCGAGCACGGGGAGCAGGTCCTGGACCGCCCCGACCTTCTGGTTGGCGATCAGGATGTACGGGTCCTCGAGAACGGCTTCCATGCGCTCGGGGTCGGTGATCATGTACGGGCTCAGGTAGCCCTTGTCGAACTGCATGCCCTCGGTGAACTCGAGGTCGAGGCCGAAGGTGTTCGACTCCTCGACGTTGACCACGCCGTCCTTGCCGACCTTCTCGATCGCGTCGGCGATGACGTCGCCGACGGCACGGTCGCGGGCGGAGATGGTGGCCACGCGGGCGATCTCCTCCTTGCCGGAGATCTCCTTCGAGTCCGCCTTGATGGAGGCAACGGCCTCGTCGACGGCGGCCTCGATGCCGCGCTTGACGGCCATCGGGTTGGCGCCGGCCGCTACGATGCGGAGGCCCTCACGTACGATGGCCTGCGCGAGCAGCGTCGCGGTGGTGGTGCCGTCACCGGCGATGTCGTTGGTCTTGGTGGCGACTTCGCGCACCAGCTGGGCGCCCTGGTTCTCGAAGACGTCCTCGAGCTCGATCTCGCGGGCGATGGTGACGCCGTCGTTGGTGATGGTCGGAGCGCCGAACTTCTTGTCGAGCACCACGTAGCGACCCTTGGGGCCGAGGGTGATCTTCACGGCATCGGCGAGCGCGTTCACGCCGCGCTCGAGAGCGCGCCGGGCTTCGTCCTGGTACTTCAGTTCCTTAGCCACGCTTGGTCAACTCCTCTACTTCTGGACGATGGCCAGGATCTCACTGGCACGCAGGATGAGCAGTTCGTCGCCATCCTTGGTCTTGTACTCGGTGCCCGAGTACTTGCCGTAGATGACCTTGTCGCCCTTCTTGACGTCGACGGGAATGCGCTTCTCGCCATCTTCGTCCCACTTGCCGTCGCCTACCGCGACGACCTCGCCCATCATCGGCTTCTCTTTGGCCGTGTCGGGCAGGACGATGCCGCTGGCCGTCTTCTCCTCTTCCTTGACGGCCTTGATGATGACGCGATCTTCAAGCGGCTTGAGCTTCATGCAACCCTCCTTTTGGCTTGTCTCCATGAACGTTCTGGCACTCTCGGGGAGAGAGTGCTGACTCCTCCGCGGCTCGTTATGGTATGGCCGGGGCAGACGCCTGTCAAACCTCGCCTGCGCGGCGCGGTGGACCGTGCGGACCCGCACATCGAGCACTGACTGTCAACCCTGTTTGCAGGCGGTTCGCGCCATCCTTGGCACTGGAGCAGGTCGGTTGGCTAGACTCCGGCCATGAGAGTCCTGCTGCAGCGGGTCAGCGAGGCCGCAGTGAGCGTCGAGAGCGTGCAGGTCGGGGCGATCGGGCGCGGCTTTCTGGCCCTGGTCGGCGTGACGCGCGACGACACAGCGGCGACGGCGGAGCGGCTCGCCGCGAAGACGGTGAAGCTGCGCGTCTTCGAGGACGACGCGGGCTTGATGAACCTGGCGCTGGGCGACATCGGCGGCGCCGTCCTGGCGGTGTCGCAGTTCACGCTCTACGCCGACACGCGCAAGGGCAACCGGCCGAGCTTCACCGAAGCGGCGCCGCCCGAGCAGGGCGAGGCGGTCTACGAGGCGTTCGTGGCGGCGGTGCGCGCCGCAGGGGTGCCCGTCGAGACGGGCGTCTTCGGCGCGCACATGCGAGTCGGACTCGTCAACGATGGCCCCGTGACGATCTTGCTGGAAGGCTGAAGGGGTCAGGCGCTCGGGACTCGGGGGCGAAGTCCCGTCAAAGCGAGGGCCAGGCCTCGGGCGCCAGCTTCCAGAGATCGATGCCGAGCTTGTCGTTCTCGGCGTAGTCGACCGGGATCTCCACGACCACGGGGCCGCGGGCTGCGAGGGCCTGCGCGAGGATGCCGGGCAGCTGCCCGGCGCGCTCGACGCGCAGGCCCTCGCAGCCGAAGGCCTGCGCCAGTTGCACGAAGTCGGGGTTGTCGAAGCGCGTCCCCGAGACCTTGTGGAACTTGCGCCGCTGGTGCATCTCGATCAGGCCGTAGCCCCCGTCCGTCCAGACCAGCACGACGAACGGCAGCCCCAGGCGCCGCGCCGTCTCGAGCTCCTGGACGTTCATGAGGAAGCCGCCGTCGCCGCAGATCGCGACCACCTTGCGACGGCCGCGCAGCGCCAGAGCCGCGGCGATCGCCGCCGGCAACGCGAAGCCCATCGAGGCGAAGCCGTTCGAGATCAGCACCGTGTTGGGCTCTTTCGCGGCCCAGAGGCGCGCGACCCAGAGCTTGTGCGCGCCGACGTCCGAGATGAGCAGGTCCTCGGGCGCGAGCGCCGCGCGCAGGTCGCGCAGCACTCGCTGCGGCTTCACCGGGAAGTCGTCGTCGGTGCCCGCGTCCAGCACCTGGCGGAAGGCGCGCCGGTAGGGCGGCACCTCGTAGCTCGTGAGATCGCGGTTCCAGAGCAGGCAGCCCAACTGGGTGAGGATGTGCCCGAGGTCGCCGATGAGCTCCACCTCGGGCACGAAGTGTGCGTCGATCTCGGGCGGCACGGTGTCGACGCAGATGATGCGCTGCCGCCCGTCCGGGTTCCACGCCGACGGCGGCCACTCCACCATGTCGTAGCCGACGGCGACCACCAGGTCCGCCCGTCCCATCAGCCCCTGCGGGTAGTTCTGCGCCCGCAGCCCGGCCGTGAACAGGAAGTGCTCGTCCTCGGAGTCGATGACGCCCTTGCCCATGAAGGTCGTGATGACGTGCAGGCCCGTCTGCCGGCAGAAGTCGCGCAGCGCCTGCGAGGCGTTCTGCCGCACGACGCCGTTGCCGACGAGCAGGACGGGACGGCTCGCGTTCTGCAGGAGGGTGGCGGCCCGCTGCAGCGCGGCCGCGTCCGGCTCGGTGATGGAGAGCGGCGCGCGCTGCATGGGCCGCCCGACGACCTGCGCCGCCATCACGTCCTCGGGCAGCTCGAGATGCGTCGCCCCGGGCTTCTCCGCGGCGGCCACGAAGAACGCCTTGCGCACCGCCTCCCCGATCATCCTCGGGTCGTGGACGCGCGCGTTCCACTTGGTCATCGGCTGCAGCATCTCGACGATGTCGATGAACTGGTGCGTCTCCTTGTGCATGCCGGCGAGCTGCACCTGGCCCGTGAGAGCGACCATCGGGGCGTTGTCGAGATACGCGTCCCCGATGCCGGTGGCGAGATTCGTGGCGCCGGGGCCCAAGGTGGCAAGACAGACGCCCGGCCTGCCCGTGAGCCGGCCGTAGGCGTCCGCCATGAAGGCGGCCGCCTGCTCGTGGCGCACGGGGATGAAGGTCAGGTGCTCGGAAGCGTCGAGCGCCTCGTTGACGTCGAGCGTCTCTTCGCCGGGGATACCGAAGACGAACTCGGCGCCCTCGTTCTCGAGGCACTCGACGAAGAACTCGGCGGCCGGTCGGGGCCCCCTGTTCTCTTCGTGCGTCAGGTTTTCGGCTTCGTCTGCGGTCTTCATAGCAGCCGTACGCTCAAGCCTTCCCGCGGCGGCGCTGGCTCACGCTCGCGTAGGCGTCGAGGTCAAGGTAGCGAGGCCACGGGACCGGCGGAAGATGGCCCGCCGCGAGGCCGACCATGGCCGCGTTGTCGGTGCACAGATCGAGGGCCGGCAGGAAAAGCTCGAGGCCATCGCGCTCGCAACGCTGCTGCATGACGCGACGGAGGCCGGAGTTGGCGGCGACGCCGCCGGCGAGGGCGACGCGGCGCACGCCCTCGCCGGCGGCGCACGCAAGGGTCTTGTCGACGAGCTGGCGGACGATGGCGGCCTGGTAGCTCGCGGCGATGTCGGCACGGCGCTCCTCGACCTCGGCCGGGTCCCGGCCGCGCAGGTCGTAGAGCAGCGCGGTCTTGAGACCGCTGAAACTGAAGTCGCGGCCGCGCGGGACGGCCCGCGGGAAGACGACGAAGTCGGCCTTGCCGCGGGCCGCCAGCTCGTCGAGCTCCTTGCCCCCCGGGTACCCGAGGCCGAGGAGGCGGGCGCCCTTGTCGAAGGCCTCGCCGGCCGCGTCGTCCATGGTGCGGCCGGCCACCCGGAAGCGCACCCCCTCCTCGACGACGGCAAGCAGGGTGTGACCGCCGCTCGCCACCAGGCAGACGAAGGGCGGCTCGGCGCCGAGGGCGTAGTTGGCGGCGATGTGGCCCTGCAGATGGTCGACGGGGATCAGCGGCAGGCCGCGCGCATAGGCGAACGCCTTGGCCGCGGCCAGGCCGACGAGCAGGGCGCCGATGAGGCCGGGCCCGACCGTCGCGGCCACCGCCGCGACGTCGTCCCACCCGGCCTCCGCGGTGTCCAGAGCCTCGGCGACCACCGTCGGCAGCAGCTCGGTGTGGCGGCGTGAGGCGACCTCCGGGACCACGCCGCCGAACTGGGCGTGCAACTCGTTCTGGGAGGAGACGATCGACGACAGGATCCGGCCGTCGTGCACGACGGCCGCGCTCGTGTCGTCGCAGGATGTCTCGACACAGAGGATCGGGCCGCTCACGCCGTGTCCCCCTCCCAGTCCTTCCACATGATGACGGCGTCCTCGAGGTCGTCCGTGTAGTACCGCGGGCGGACGCCCGTCGAGACGAATCCGTAGCTGCGGTACACCTCGATGGCGGCGGTGTTCGAGACCCGGACCTCCAGCGTGTGACCGCGGTGGCCCGCGCGCTCGGTGATGGCGAAGTAGGCCTCGAGCAGGTCGGAGGCGACGTGGCGGCGCCGGAAGGGCACATCGACGGCGAGGTTCATGAGGTGCCAGACGTCCACGAACATGTCGGCGATCAGGTAGGCGACGATGCGGCCGTCGATCTCGCAGACGAGCAGGATCGAGGTCTCGCGCGCGAGCTGGCCGCTGAAGATCGCCAGCGACCACGGCATCGTGAAGGTGCGGCGTTCGATCGCGGCGACCGACTCGAGATCGGTGAACTGCATCGGCCGGACGAGGCGCTCCTCGGGCGGCTGGCCCTGCCGCGGCCTGAGCTGCTCGACGTTCACGCGCCGGCCCTCCCCGCCCACTTGGCTGCGTCGGGGTCGCGCCCGTAGATCGGCAGGACCTCGTCGAAGCTCTCGCGCACGCCGGGGACGCGGGCCAGCCAGGCGCGCGCGACCATGGCGGCCGTCGGCGCACCGACGGAGGGGATGAAGGCGCCGCCGGCATCCCCGGCGACGTCCGCGCCGGACGAAAGCAGGTCCGCGTACAGCAACGCTCCGTCGCCGCCGATCGCCGCGCCCGGCCACCCTGCCGCGTAGCCGGGCAGCTCGTCCGCCGGCACGACGGCCAGCGGCGCCGCCTCCACCAGGGCGTGCCCGAACGCGCGGTAGCACGCCGCGAAGACCTCGCGGCGCTTGCCGTCGAGCAGGGCTAGGAGAGGCGCGTCCGGCGTTGCGGTCTGCGCGAGCTCGAGGGCGACCGCCGCGAGCGTCGGCACACCGCCGAGCCGCGCGCCCGTCGCTTGCGCCAGGGCGCGCGCCGTCGCAACGCCGATGCGCATGCCCGTGTAGGCGCCGGGCCCTAGCCCGCAGACGATGGTGTCGATCTCCGCCCACGTCGTCTTCGTGCCGGTCAAGACCTCGTGCACGAACGGAAGCAGGCGCTGCGTATGGGCCGGACCGTCGAGATCGACGCGCTCGGCGGCGATCTCGCCGTCCGGCCGGCACAGCGCGGCCGACGACGCCGTCGTGGAGGTCTCCAGCGCCAGGATCACGAGGCTTCCTCGCCGACCCGAGCCGTCGCGTCGCCCGATCGAGCGATGTCCGCGCCCCCGACCCGAGCCCCACCTGTCCCGAGCGTCAGACCAGCCTTCACCGCCGCCGCGGCGACGTCCCCCTCGAGGCGAGGGACCGCCTCGAGCTCGGCGATCCTGCTGCGAGGGGTCCGATGCCGCAGACGCAGGCGGAGATCGGCCGGCGGCAGGGCCTCCAGTCCTGCCGCCGGCCACTCCACGAACGTGAGCGCGTCCGGGCTGAGGTAGTCCTCCCAGGCGAAGAGGTCCACGTCCGTCCCCCGGCTCAACCGGTACAGATCGAGATGGTGCAGCATCACGTCATCCCGCCCGCGGTAGCTCTGCGCGAGAGTGAAGGAGGGGCTCGTCACCGCTCCCCGCACGCCGTGCGCCCTGAGGATCTCGCGGACCAGCGTCGTCTTGCCGGTGCCCAGGTCGCCCTCGATCGTGATCAGCGCAGGCGGGGCAAGCACGCCCGCGAGCACGCGAGCCAATCGTCTCGTCTCGGCGGGCGAGCGCAGGGTGAAGGTGAGCATGCGACGCGGGTCGGGCGCTCAGAAGAGGCCGAGTTGCCCCGACTCGGCGGCCTCGGGCCTCTTCGGGAGCAGGGGCTTGCCGGTCGTCGCGGGCCTGCTCCACGGGGGCTTGCTGTTCGTCGTGGGCCTGCTCGGCAGGCGGATGCCATCCGCTCGTCGCGGGCCCGCTCGGCAGCGGGCGCCTCGCGCTCGTCGGGCGTCGCGGCAGGGACGACCCGCGTGGCCGGTGTCGCGGCGGGCTCGGCTCCCCCGGCATGCGCGAGCAGCTCGGGCAGGCGTGCGATGTCCTCGCGTAGCGTCGCCAGCATGGCCGGCGTATACAGCGCGGCGGCCGGATGGAAGATCGGATACAGGTACAAGTCGACGCCCGAGATGTTCAACTGCCGCGGGCGCCCGTGGACCCTCGTGATGCCGGTCTGGTCGCCGGAGAGCAGCTTCGTCGAGAAGTTCCCCAACGTACAGATCACCTTCGGCCTGATGAGCTCTATCTGGCGCCAGAGGTACGGCTGGCACGCCTCGATCTCCTCGGGACGCGGGTCGCGGTTGTTGGGTGGCCGCGACTTGAGGACGTTGGCGATGTAGACCTGCTGCCGGGTCAGCCCGATGGAGGCGAGCAGCTCCTCCAGCAGCTTTCCTGCAGCGCCCACGAACGGGCGTCCCTGCTGGTCCTCGTGATAGCCCGGGGCCTCGCCGACGAACATGAGCTCGGCGCCCGGGTCGCCCTCGCCGAAGACCGACTTCGTGCGCGTCTCGTGCAGCACGCAGCGGCCGCACGTCTCCACCTCACGGCGGAGGTCCTCGAGAGCGCGGATCGTGTCGTCAGTGGCAGGTGCCACAGCTCGAGCTGGAGCAGCTGGCACAGCTCTTCGAGCCCTGGCCGCCCAGGTTCGGGGACGTGGAATGGACGGCGAAGCGCGACAGGATGCGGTTCACGTCACCGGACGCGCAGGAGGGGCAGACGGGCCTGGTGCCGTTGCGGATGAGCTCCTCGAAGAGCATGCCGCAGCCGTTGCAGGTGAACTCGTAGATGGGCATGGAGAGAGTGTACCACCCGGTTCAGAGGGGCTGAGGTGCTGCGCCAGGCGCCGGCGGCCGGCCGGTCCGTGGCCGCTCTCGCGCAGAGGACATCGCCTGGGTGGAAGGACACCAGCCTTCCCTTGTTCCAGGGCGTCCTCCGCCGTTCGATTGACGCGCGCACGCGAAGGGGCTACCCTCCCCACGGCTCCGCTCCCAGCCCGATGCAGGAGACGGAGAGGCCGCCTGTGCAAACAGGCCGACGGCCGGCACGGTACCGCCCCAGCGGGGAGGACCGCAGCCAGGAGGGCCGCAGGCTTGAGGATCGACGAGTACCGCTTCTGCGTCATTGGGCCCGGACGGCTCGGGACGACGCTCATCGCCGCCCTGACCGAGGCCGGCCTGACCGTGTCCGCCGTAGGCGTCCACGAGGACGAGCAGGCCGTGCTCGGCGCCGGCGGCGGGCCGCTGCAGGTGCGCGTCGGCGACGCGGCGACCGAGGCCGACGCCTGGTGGCTGGCGGTGCCCGACGACGACATCTTCGCGGTCGCCGGCCAGCTTGCGTCGGCCCTTCCCTCCGCGCGCCCCGGGCGCCCGGCGCCGCTGGCGATCCACTCGAGCGGGCTCGGTTCGCTCAGACTGCTGCGCCCGCTCGAAGAGGCCGGCGCCCTGACGCTCTGCCTCCACCCCCTGCAGACCTTCACGGGAGAACCTCGCGGCGACGTGATGAAGGACGTGCCCTGTGCCGTGACGGCCGGGGACGAGAGCGTCGCGGCGCTCGGCGGCGAGCTGGCCGAGCGCCTCGGCATGCTGCCCTTCCGGCTCGCCGACGAGCGCAAGCCGCTCTACCACCTCGCCGCCGCGGTCGCGTCGAACCTGCTGGTGGCGCTCGAGTCGGAGGCGGCGCGGCTGATGAACGAGGCGACGGGGCGCGACGACGGCGAACGCCTGCTCGCGCCCCTCGTTCGCACCAGCGTCGGCAATCTCGAGGCGCGCGGCGCAGTCGGCGCCCTCACGGGACCCGTCGCTCGCGGCGACGTCGCCACCGTGCGCGCCCATCTGCGCCTGCTCGACCGGGAGGCGCCGCGGCTGGCGACCGCCTATCGGTCGCTGTCGCTCGAGGCGGTCTCCCTTGCCGCGCCCCGGCTCGACGACGAGACCGTGCGCACCCTGCAGGCGCTGCTGGCCGGCGAGGTGAAGCCGTGATCGTCACCCACACCATCGCCGATGTCCGCGCGGCCCTCGGGGGCGCGTCCCGTCCCATCGGCCTCGTGCCGACGATGGGCGCGCTGCACGAGGGCCACCTCGCGCTGGTCCGCGCCGCTCGCGAGCGCAGCGCGACCATCGTGGCGTCGCTCTTCGTGAACCCGACGCAGTTCGGCCGGGGCGAGGACTTCGCCCGCTATCCGCGCGACGAGCAGCAGGACCTCGCCCTGTTCGAGCGCACGGGGGTCGACGTGGTGTTCGCGCCGTCGCCCGACGAGATGTATCCAGAGGGCTTCCGGACGATCGTGCACGTCGGCGGAGCGATCACCGAGAAGTACGAGGCCGAGGAACGGCCGAGCCACTTCGACGGCGTCGCGACGATCGTCGCGAAGCTCTTCACGATCGTCGCGCCCGCCGTCGCCTTCTTCGGCGAGAAGGATGCACAGCAGCTCGCGTTGATCCGGCGGGTGGCCCGCGACCTCGACCTGCCGGTCGAGGTCGCGGGCGTCCCGACCGTGCGCGAGCCCGACGGGCTCGCCATGAGCTCGCGCAACGCGTACCTGTCGCCCGAAGAGCGCGCGGTCGCGCCGGACCTGTACCGAGCGCTGCTCGCCGGACGTGGCGCGGCGCTGAAGCCGGGCGGCGCGCCCAAGGACGCCATCGTCGCCGCGGCGACCGCCCTGGTCGTGCCAGACACCTCGCTGCTCACGCCGGAGGAGCGCCCGAGCTCCAGGCCCCTCCCTCAGCCGCCCCGCTTCACCATCGACTACCTCGACGTCGTCGACGCGGACACCTTCGAGCAGGCGCGCGAGCTCACCCCGCGCGCGCTTCTCATCGCCGCCGGCCGCCTCGGCACGACGCGGCTCCTCGACAACGTCTGGCTGGCGCCGGCACCCATCGCCGTTCGCCGGCTCCGCACCGCAGGCGTCACCTGCGGCGTTATCGACGACCACATCCACAGGCGCATACCCGGCCCAGGGACGCGACCCTCACGAAAGGAAGGGCTGACATGGCCACCGTCATCGTCAACGGCAAGAAGAAGGCACGCGTCCGCGAAGGTCTCTCGTGCGTCGTGACCGGCAGCATCGAATTCTCCAGCGCCGGTCACGCCGACGTCGTGCGCATCACCGACGAGGTCCGCGACGCCCTCGCCCAGACGGGACTGCACGACGGCACCGTCACCGTCTTCGCCCCCGGCGCCACCGGAGCCGTGACGACCATCGAGTACGAGCCCGGCGTCGTGCAGGATCTGCAACAGGTGCTCGACGAGATCGTTCCGCCGGGCCGCACCTGGCAGCACAACATCAACAACGGCGACGGCAACGGTCACTCGCATGTACGCGCCGGCATCCTCGGCCCCTCGCTGACCATCCCGTTCGTCGACGGCCGTCTCACTCTGGGCCGCTGGCAGGAGGTCGTCTTCGTGGACCTGGACGCGCGGGCTCGCGACCGGCGCCTGATCGTGCAGGCGATGGGCGTATGAGCGGTGACGCTACGCCGCACCGCTCCTCGGCCGACCTTCGGCGGCGGTCGAGCGACCTCTCCTGCGACCCGGAGCGTCCGCGCGTGACCGTCCAGGTCGCGCTCGACTTCGTCGACCTGCCGCGCGCCATCCTGGTCGCCAAAGAGGCCGTGGCCGGGGGTTGCGACTGGGTCGAGGCCGGCACGCCGTTGATCAAGGCCGAAGGACTGAATGCCGTCCGCGAGCTCAAGGCCGCCTTCCCCGACCGCACCATCGTCGCCGACATGAAGACGATGGACGCCGGCCGCGTCGAGGTCGAATACGCAGCCAAGGCCGGCGCCGGCGTGGTCGGCGTGCTCGGCGCCGCATCCGACAGCACCATCAAGGAGTGCGCCGAGGCGGCGCGCAACTACGGCTGCAAGCTGATCGTCGACATGATCGAGGTGGCCGAGCCGGTCGCGCGCGCGAAGCACGCCGAGGAGCTCGGCGCCGACTACATCGGCATCCACACCGCCATCGACCAGCAGATGCGCGGCGAGGCGCCGTTCGAGACACTCAAGGCGGTGGCCGAGGCCGTCTCGATCCCGGTGTCCGTCGCCGGCGGCATCAACAGCGAGACGGCGGCGGCGGCGGTCGAAGCGGGGGCCGCCATCGTCGTCGTGGGCGGCGCCATCATCAAGGCGACCGACGCGACCGCCGCCGCCGCCGCGATCCGGCGCGCCGTCGACGAGGGCGTCTGCATCGAGACGCTCCTCTACAAGCGCGCCGGCGAGGCGTCCATCCGCACCGTCCTGGAACAGGTCTCGACGGCGAACATCTCGGACGCGTGGCATCGGCAGCCCAGCCTTCCGGGCATCAAGCCGCTGCTGCCGGGCGCCCACATGTGCGGCCCGGCCGTCACCGTCCGCACCTACCCCGGCGACTGGGCGAAGCCCGTCGAGGCGATCGACCTCTGCAAGCCGGGCGACGTCCTCGTGATCGATGCCGGCGACACGACGCCGGCGATGTGGGGCGAGCTCGCCACGCACAGCGCCATCGTGAAGGACGTCGCCGGCCTCGTCGCCTGGGGCGCCATTCGCGACACGCCCGAGATCGCCCGGCTCGCCTTCCCGGCCTTCAGCAGCAAGGTCTGCGCGAACGCCGGCGAGCCCAAGGGCTTCGGTGAGATCGGTGTCCCCATCACGATCGCCGGCCAGACCGTGCGTCCTGGCGACTGGGTCGTAGGCGACGACGACGGCGTGATCGTCCTTCCCAAGGAGCAGGCGGTCGAGCTCGCCAACCGTGCCATGGACGTGCTCGAGAAGGAGAACCGCCTGCGCGGCGAGATCGAGGGCGGCAAGACACTGAGCGAGGTCGCCTACCTGCAGAAGTGGGAGAAGACGCGCTGACGGCAGAGGCGAGATGAGGCGCGGCGCCCGAGCGCGATAGACGGAAGACGTGGTGCAGGGACGAACCTCAGTAGGCGAAGGCCGGCTAACAGGGTAGAACGGTCCTGTCGATCCCGAGGAGGCCGCGGTGAGCAACGAGGAGAAGGACGCAGCGCGCGAAGGCGCCGGCGACGAGTCGGAACGGATACTCGAAGACACGTATCTCACCGGCGGCGTCGGGATGGCCTCGCCCCCGCGTCTCTCGGCATCTGCCATCTCCCGCAACGACGACGGCGAGTCGTTGCTCTTCGAGGACGACTCGTGGCGGTCGCACGCCGAGGAGGAAGGCGAGGTCGGCGAAGCGCCGCCGAAGCCGAAGGGGTTGGGCGCTCGCTTGCGCGGCTTCTTCGGCGGCTGAGGCCTGCGGTTGTCGGCCACTGAGGCCGGCCGTCAGGCGCTGCGGCCCGCCGCCCCTACCGGCCGCACGTCGCATCCAGGCAGTCGCAACCGCAGTTCAGTCGCTGTCGGCTCTCCCCCGCGTTCATCGGAGGCGGCTCGCATACCAGCGGAAGTCGACGGTGACCGAGCCGCCCTGGAAGACGTTGTCGAGCGCCGGGCCACTGTCAGGGAAGCTCACGGTGAAGACGTATCTCTTCCACGCCTTGGGACGGAAGGTCCCCAGATACAGCGTCGGCATCCCGGCGATCGAGCCACGATAGAGCACGCGTGGCGGGCGGGTGAGGCGGCGCTCCGTGACCTGCAGGATGAGGCAGCGGGAGAGCGGCCCGCCGTTCGGGCCGACACTGTCGGCAAGGCGAGCCTTCTTCAGCCAGAAGTCTCCCCGAACGCGGCTGCGATTCCCGATCACGACAGTCCCGGTCACGGAGTCCCCAGGCTGCATCCGGCGCATAGTGACGATAGATGTCCCATCGCCGCTGTTGCTCATCCGGATCTTGCCGCTGACGTAGAGGATCTTGGGCTCGTACGGATGGGGGCGCAGGAAGTCGCGGATCGCGGCCCCGGCCACCGAGGAGGCTACCAGCAGGATCGCGCATGCCAGGGCAAGGGACAGACTGTGGCGGCTCGCAAGGTAACGGATCCTCCCGGTGAGCCGCCTCATGCTCTTTGTCCCGTCTCCGCCCATGATCTCGGTGCTCACCTGTAGCGGATCGTGACAGGGATCGTGTACTGGTAGAACGTCGCGGTCATCCCCGTGTATGTCATGGTCACCACGACGCTCGGCGTGTAGACGCCCGGCGCGAACTTCTTGCCGGGGAACTTGGTCGCCAGGTTGAGCTGGCGTTTGGCGTCCGGTCCCCAACCGGTGACCGTCCTGGTGTAGGTGGGCGCACCCGTGCCCCACGCATCGACGCCGTACTTGCTGATCGGCTGTTGACCCGTGGCCGGGTCCGGGGTGACCGCCACCGTCACCGTGACGGCCGTGATGGGCGGCGACACATCGGGGAAGGCCGGCGAAGTCCTCACCTTCAGCACCCTGGAGTGTGTGTGCACGGTGCCGCTGCTGATCTGGAAAGTAACGCCGATACCGTCGTCCGTGCCGCTCGCGGCGAGGGCCGGGCTGTCCTCCTGCGTGGCATAGCCGGTGTCCCCGTCTGGGTCGGGGCTGGTCTCCGAGTAGAGGTGCAGCCAGTTGCCGGCGTGGTCGGCGGTGACCATGACGCCGTTGTGCACTCCGTAGGTGAAGGACGCGCCGGAGAAGGCCGCCGCCGCACACGCCGCGCCGATCAGCGCGAGAGCTGCGAGCGCGAGCAGGAGTCCTCTCACGATGCGCCCCGCTCAGCCTCGGCGGCCAGCTCGGCGCCGGCGTCGGTCCAGACCTTCCGCAGGATGCCGACCGCCACGATCACGGCCGGCAGCACGAGCAGCAGCACGCGGCCGAGCGGCAGCGAGAACGCGGCGATCGCGTAGCCCAGGTATGGGATCTGGGCGACGTATCGAGGCGTCGTCGGCGTCGAAGGCGTCATGTGCCAGGGATCAGCGGACAGCACGTTGTCGCCCTGGGTGCTGAAGACGAGCTGCCCGCCGTCGTCCCGGTCGACCGCTATGAGACGGTGGGTGACGGGCTTCTCGGTGTCGGGCGGGGTGAACGTGATGATGTCGCCGACCTTCAGCTCCGTGACAGGCATCGGTTTGGAGTAGATGAGAGCCCCACGGCCGATCGCTCCCGTCATCGAGCGTCCGGTGATGACATAGGTCTCATAGCCGCGCGCCTTGGGATAGACGATGAGCAGGAGGGCGAATGCGAGCGCGGCGACCACGGCAACAGCGAACAGACCGTCTGCGATGCGCCTCGTCCACGACGTTGTCGTGCGGTCCTCGCACTGGGTCTCGGTCATTGTGCTACCCCAGTCGTGTGCAGCGTGGCCGAGAACGTCGCACCCTGATGGCTCGGCAAGGCCTGGCCCGTCAGGTAGGTCAGTGTGAAACGGAACGTGCGCGAGCTGCCGGTCGTTATCGCGCCGAGGCCCACGGTCGTGAGGTTGTCGACCGTACCGTCATAGCGGGTGACCGGGGACGCTGGGACTGTGACGTCGTCCACCTTGAGGTTCAGAGCCGGGGCGAGAGACGACGGGTCGCTCACGATCGTCCTTGTCAGGGAGTACGTGGCGTCCAGGCTTCCGTGCCCCGTCACGGTCATCGTGCCTTGTTCGGACATGCCCGGACGAAGACCGGTGGTGTTGATGATGACCGCGCCGTCGTTATCGGTCCGGAACCAGTACATCCCGGACGTGACGGTAGCGCCAGGGTTGCTCGTGGCGAACGTGAAGCTGGCGCCGGAGAAGACCGTGGAGTGGACGATCACTGCCAGGGTAGCCAGGACGATCAGGGTTATCAGACCGCGCTGCTTTGTGACCCGCCTCTGTTTCGTTGACATGCCTGCTCTCCGCCGTCTCGCGCGTGTGCGCCTCGGACCCGCTTCGAACCTGGATCTGCCTCGAGCTGAATGCTGTGAGGCGGGGCGGGCGCTGTTGCCCGCCCCGCCTCACGCGTGCTCACGTCAGGTCGGTCGGATGACCCGGTTCAGCCCTCACGACTCAGATCTGCTCCTCGTACCACTCGAAGTCCATGGTGAGCGAGGCGCCCTTGTACTGGTTGTCGCCCACGACAGCGTCCGGATCGGCCGGATTCGGCACACCGCCGTCAGGCCACGTGACTTCGAACTCGTAGCTGTGGGACTCCGCAGGAGCCCAGTCGCCGAGCACGATCGACGTGAAGCTGCTGGCCAGGTCGTTGAAGGCCACCGTGTCGTCTCCGGGGTCGGCGAGATCCGCACCGAGGTCCGTGACCCTCAGATTCAACACGTCCTCGAGCTTGCCGGTGTAGCCCGCGCCCTTGCCGTTGTCGGCGCCGCTGAGGCTGCCGTTCGCCGGGATGGCGCCGCTCACCTGGAAGCTGCCGTCGATGTCGCCCGTGTTCTCGATCGTCACCGTACCGGTCAGCGGAGTCATGCCCGGCTTGATCTTGTCGGCGGAGACGATCAGGGCCGCGCCGTTGTGGTCGTTCGAGTGCTTCAGCACGCCCGCCGTGAAGGTGTTCGTCGGGTTCGCGGTCCTGTAGTTGAAGACCGCGCCCGAGTAGATCACCGCGCTGCCGGCGACTGCCAGCAAACCAAGGGCGGCGAGGACCGCCCAGCGATGCTTGCGCATCGCGACTCCGAACCTCTTCATCTTTGGACCTCCTGGCCCCGGGGGCCATCTGTGGCCGCCGACACACCCGCGTGTCGCACTGCCGTCTTGGCTGCCGGGCGTCGAGTGCCCGGATTAGGGGCCGTTATCGGAACAGGCAACGGATTACTTGAGAGGGAAGACTAAAAGGAGAGTAGGGAGGGGCGGTCCACCGGGACCGCGGAGTCTGCGTCAGGAAGCGATCGCGGCGTAGCGCGGACCCGGACATCCGGAAGGACGGCGGCAAGCATGCCCGCGCTCAGCGGGCGGGCGAGCCGCACGAGGTGACCGCGACACCGGCAGTCGCCGGCGCCGAAGCGGGCTGGGAGGCGCGCAGCGCCAGGCAGGACCGCCACCGCACCGGCGAGGTCGCACTCCGTGAGGTCGCCGTCAATGAGCCAGGCGCGACTGGGCGGGAACCGGGAGAACAGATGGTCGGCGTGCCAGCGGAGGGGCTTGTCGACGCGGAAGTGGCGCGCGACGCGGGCGTCTCGCCCGCGTCGCGCGCTCCCCACGTAGGCGTACCAGCCCCGCGCGAACTCGACGGGACCGAGCGCCCCGACCGTGACGGTCGTGCGTCGGGGCACGTGCGTGGCCACCACGTAGAGGCGATTCACTCCTCGACCAGACGGCCGTACAGACGGGGATGCCGGTACCTGGCACCCCACACCTCACGGGCGCGCCAGGCGCGCAGCTCGTCGAGATCGAAGCGGGCCAGGGCGATCTGCTCCCGGCCGCCGGCGCGGACGACCGTCGTGTCGCGGCTCACCTCATCCTCGGTGTGGGCGAAGGGATGGAACGCCACCGAGTGGCCGTCGCAGTCGGGGTGCGAGGCGGGGTAGTTGGTCAGGGCGATCGCCACCATGTTCTCGAAGGCGCGGGCGCGCAGCTGCGCCGTCCGGTTCTCCTCCATGGGACAGGCGTTCGGGACGAGGATCAGCTCGGCGCCCTCGAGCGCCAGGATCCGCGCCGTCTCGGGGAACTCGCGGTCGAAGCAGATCATCGCGCCCACCTTGACCGCTCCCGCCGCGGTGTCGAGGGTCGCCACCGGGAAGGCGTCGCCCGGCGTACACGACGCCTCGGGTTGGTCGAACGCGCACGTGTGCACCTTGGCGTAGGTGAGCACGGGCGCGCCGCGCCGGTCGATGAGGGTGACGGAGTTGCGGGGACCGGAGGGTGCACCGCCCTGTGCCCCAGCACGCCGGGCCCGTCCTCCGTCTGCCCGCTCCAACTCCTCGAGGTAGGTGATCGCGATCGCGATGCCGAGCTCCGCGGCCAAGCGGCGGAAGTGTCCGACGAAGGGCCCGTCCGCGGGAACGGCCTGCGCCCGCCACCGTTCGAGATCCGCGGCCGAGCCCGTGCCCTCGAACCCGTAGCCGATGTTCCACATCTCGGGGAAGAGGGCGATGTCGGCGCCCTGCGCCGCGGCACGGCGGCACGCCGCCTCGCCGCGGCGGAGGTTCTCGCTCTGGTCGTACCCCGCCGCCTCGATCTGCAGCAGGGCGACGGTCAGTTCGCTCATCGTGCCACCTCGAGCCACGCTCGATCGCTGCCTGCGGCGCACTTGCGCCGGCCGCGTCCGCCGACTGGCCGGTCGGTCGTGCCGTCGTGAATCGTTCGTTGCTGTCTGACGCCGTGCATCTTCCTCACACGTGCCCGTCACGGCTCTCAGTCAGTCGGCGGCGCGCCGCGCGGCCCGCGCCGGCCGACGCTCGCCGTCGAGCCGCGCTTCGTGCGTGAGCCGCGCGCCATGCCGCCGCGGCGCGGCTGACAGCGCGGGCAGTAGTGCGTGCCCCGGCCGCCGAGAGGTAACCGTTCGATCGGCGTCCCGCAGACGCGGCAGGGCTCGCCGGTCCGCTGGTACACGTTGAGCATCTCCTGGAAGCTGCCGCGTTCGCCGGCCGGGTCGATGAAGCTCTCGATGGACGAGCCCTCGTGGTCGATGCCGGCCTGCAGGGTCTCGAGGATGGCCGCGTGCAGGCGCTGCGCCTCACGCGGCCCGACGCTGCCGGTCGCGCGCAGCGGGTGGAGCCGCGCCCGGAAGAGCGCCTCGTCGGCGTAGATGTTGCCGACGCCCGCGATGCGCCGCTGATCGAGCAGAAACGACTTCAGCGGCGCCGTCCTGCCGGCCAGCGCGCCACGCAGGTAGGCGTCGTCGAACGCGGGCGAGAACGGCTCGGGGCCTATCCCGGCGAAGAACCTCTCCTCGTCCTCGGGACCGAAGGCCCACAGCCTGCCGAAGCGGCGCATGTCCTGGAAGTGCAGCTCCGTCCCCGGGTCCAGCCGCCAGATGAAGCGCGCCGGCCGTTCCCCCGGGGTCGGCGTGAAGACGAGCTGGCCCGTCATGCGCAGATGGATGACGGCGACGGCGTCAGCGCGTGCGCCAGGCGGCGGGTCCTCCGCGACGGGATCGGGGCGGGACGGGGGCGGCGGCGCGGCCGCGCCGCCGCCCCCGTCCCGCCCCAGGTCCACGATCAGATACTTGCCACGCCGCCGCAGCCCGAGCACGCGACGCCCGGTGAGCCGCCGCCGCAGCTCGTCCTCGCCCTGCAGGCTCACCGTCGGATCGTTGACGACGACCTCCCGCAGGACGAGCCCCGGCAGGCACATCATCAGCCGGCGACGGACGGTCTCGACCTCGGGTAGCTCAGGCATGGCCCTCCGAAGGACCGTCGTCGACATGCTCTGCGCCCGGCTTCTCACCAGCGTCCACATCCGCGCCTTGCCGCTCCTCGCACCGGCCCCACCACTCCAGCAGGAAGGCGCGCGCCTCGTCCACCGTCGTCACCTCGCCGGCCTCGACCTCCTCGTCGAGCGCCTCCAGGGCCTGACCGACGGCCGGCCCCGGCGCGATCCCCAACAAGCTCATGACCTCGTCTCCGTCGAGGATCTGTGGCACGGGCGCCTTCGCGACCTCGGACCACACGGCGCGCGCCAGCCGGTAGTGGCGCGCCAGCGATCTGGCCGACGTCTTCTCACCGCGCGTCGCGAGACGGTCGCACAGCGACACGATGACCGACTCCACCACCCACGGATCGACGTCTCGCCGGTAGCGCGCCAGCGCACGCCTCGTGAGAGGCTGCTCGCGGACGAGGAAGCCAAGCCGCAGGTGCTGACGCACCAGCGTCTGAAGGTAGAGCACGAAGCGGTTGCTGAAGTGCAGGCGATCGCCCAGATCGCCGAGCGTGCGCCGGCCGATCTCGTCGTGGTGCCAGAAGATGACGCGGCCGTCGCCGGTGACCTCGCGAGCCGCCGGCTTGCCGATGTCGTGGAGCAGCACGGCCCACGACAGCGGCACGAGCGGCGCGGCGTCGGGGAGCCCGGCCGCATCGGGAGAGGCGAGGAACTCGAGCGCCTCGAGCTGTGCGACCACACCGCGCACGTACGTCAGGGCCTCGAGCGTGTGGCCGAACACGTCCAGGTGGTGATAGGGGTTCTGCGCGACGCCGCGCAGGCCGTCCACCTCGGGGAGGATTACGGCGAGAGCGCCGGTCACGGCGAGGTCACGGAAGGCGGCGGCGGCATTGTCGATCGCCAGCGTGGCCGACAGCTCGTCGCGGACACGCTCGGCGCTGACCTCCGCCAGCCGTGGGGCCGCGCGGCGCGCCGCCTCGATCGCGTCGGCCTCGGGCAGCAGGCCGTAGCCGCGTGCCAGCCGCGTGAGCCGGAGCACGCGCAACGGGTCGTCCGCCAGGGCGCCCGAAGCGCAGAGCCTGAGGCGACGGGCGGCCAGGTCGTCTGTTCCCCGCAGGGGGTCGACCAGCTCGCCGCCCTCCAGCGGCCGGGCGATCGCGTCGATGGTGAAATCACGAGCGCGCAGATCGCCCCCGAGGCGGGCGTCGCGCGTCGCCGGGTCGGGGCCGGCGTCGCGCGTCACGTCACGTACGCCCGGCACGCGCAGCGCCGTGACGTCGACGTGGCGAGCGTCGATGACGACGCGCCAGGTGCTGAAGCGCTCAGACGACGCGAAGACGGCGCCGCCGAGCGCGTCGGCGAGCCGACGCGCGAAAGCCTCGGGGTCGCCGTCCACGACGAAGTCGACGTCGTTGACCTCGTGCCCGAGCAGGTCGTCGCGCACGCAGCCGCCCACGAACCAGGCGGCTTCACCGGGAGAGAGACAGGGGCGGGCGGCGGCGGCGACCTCGTCGAGGACGAGACCCCCGCCGCCGCCCAGCGCGCTCACGTCGCCGCCGCGGGAGCGGCGCCGCGATAGCGGCGCACCGCCCGCGGCGACACGTCGCAGACGATCTCGTAGTTGATGGTCTCGAGCAGGCGCGCGACCTCTTCGCAGAGGATGCGCGCCGCCGCCGCCCGGTCGCCGGCCGGCGACCCGCCCGCGGCGCCGAAGAACACGACCTCGTCGCCCTCCCTGCCGTGGTCCTCCGGCAACAGGACGGTGAGCTGGTCCATGCTGATCGTTCCGGCGATTCGGCAGCGCCGCCCCGCCACGAGGACATCGCCGCGATTCGTCAGGCGTCGCGCGATGCCGTCGGCGTAGCCGATCGGCACCATCGCGACGCGCGCGACGCGGTCGGCGACGAAGCGCCGGCCGTAGCCGACCGATTCTCCGGGCTGCACGATGCGGACGCCGGCCACGTACGACTTGAGCGTCATCGCCGGCCGCAGATCGTCCTTGAAAGGGTCGTCGTTGGACGGCGCGAGACCGTACAGGGCGATGCCGTTCCGCACCATGTCGAAGTGCGAGGCCGGCTCGCACAGCGTGGCCGCGCTGTTGGCGGTGTGGCAGATCAGCTCCGGGTAGCCCGACTTCATCTCGGCGGCGAGAGAGGCGAAGCGCTCGAGCTGGTAGCGGAAGAAGGTGGTGTCGGCTTCGTCCGCAGTGGCGAAGTGGCTCATCAGCCCGATGAGCCGCGAGGGGCCCTCGGCGACGATGCCGGCGAGGGTGCGTGTCTCGGCCTCGGTAACGCCGAGCCGCCCCATACCCGAGTTGAACTTGATGTGGACGCGGGCGCCGAGGGTACGCGCAGCGCGCGCGAAGGGCGCCGACCAGGCGACGACGTCGGCGCCCGCCCGCGCCGCGCGCACAAGCTCGGCGCCGGTCATCGGCCCGAAGACCAGGACCGGCGCCGTCAAAGCGGCGTCGCGCAGCTCCTCGGCCTCGGTCACCGTCGCGACGCCCAGCCAGGTCGAGCCGGCCTCGAGCGCCGCCCGCGCCGCCGGTACTGCCCCGTGCCCGTAGCCGTTGGCCTTGACCACGGCGCAGTGCCGCCCGCCGGGCGGCAGATCGCGCATCAGCCGCCGGACGTTGTGGCGGATCGCATCGAGGTCGACCTCGGCGAGGGCGCGCTCGCGGCCCGCCAGCATGCCCGCGACGTCCTCCTCGCCCTGCTTCACAGGCCGATGACCTTCAGGACGTCGTGCCGCGTGACGATGCCGACGACCCGGCCGCCGTCCTCGACCGGCACACGGTCGAAGCGATGCTCGGACATGAGGCTCGCCGCCCTGCGCAACGGGTCGCCGGGCTGCACCGTCTCGACCTCGGCCGTCATGATGTCGGCCACGGTCGCCGCCACCGCTTTCTTGAGACGCTCCTCGAACTTCCTGGCGCTCTCCAGGTAGATCACGCTGTCGAGAAACTGGATGTAATGGGGGAAGTGCAGGTCCGCGTCGAGGGCCATGAGGTCGCCCTCGGTGGCGATGCCGACCAGCCGGCCCTCCTCGTCCACCACCGGCGTGCCCCCGATCTTCTTCTCGCGCAACAGCTCGGCGAACTCCTTGACGCCCATGTCGGGCCGCACCGTGACGACGTCACGTTCCATGACGTCGCCGACGAGCACCTCGTCAGTCCCTGCCGCTGGGTCACTCATCCTCTTCGTCCTCCTCGCCCCCGGCCTTCACGAGCTCCACGGCGACCGGAAGGTAGGGCAACAGGTCTCCCGCCACCATACCCTCCGTGCCGACGGCGCGCTCCGCGGCCAGGTCTGCGGCCAGGCCGTGGAGGAAGGCGCCGAGGCAGGCGGCGTCCGTCGCGCCGAGGCCTTTGGCCAGCTGCGCGACGATGACGCCGCTGAGCACGTCGCCCGTGCCCGGCGTCGCCAGGCCCGGGTTGCCGGTGGGCACGATGTACGCCCTGCCCGACGGGTCGGCGACGATCGTGCCCTCGCCCTTCAGGACGACCGTCGCATTGCTGCGCGACGCTGCCGAGCGCGCCATCTCGAGACGTTTGGCGGCGACCTCGTCGGCCGGGAAGCCGAGCAGACGGGCGAGCTCGCCCTCGTGCGGCGTCAGCACGGTCGGGGCGGTGCGCTCGGCGAGGATCTCCGGCCGTTCGCCGAGCGCGTACAGCCCGTCGGCGTCGATCAGCAACGGCTTGTCGATCTGGATCAGCTCCTTGACCAGCAGCCGCGTCTCGTCGGCGCGGCCGAGGCCGGGCCCCAGGGCGACCGCCCTGAGCCCGCCGGCCTCCCCGAACAGCGCCTCACGGCTCTGGCTGCCGAAGCGCCCCTCGGCGCTCGGCACAGAGACCGTGATGACCTCGGGGTACGGCGTGTCGCCGCCGGCGCCCTCGGGCAGGGCGGCATGGACGAGCCCGGCGCCGGAGCGCAGCGCGGCCATCGCCGTCATGTGGGCCGCGCCGGTCATGCCGGCCGATCCGCCGACGACGAGCACCGTGCCCACCGAGCGCTTGTGGTCCAGCAGGCCCTTGGGGACGACCAGCGGCTGCAGGCCCTCGACCGTCAGCAGCCAGACGTCGGTGGGGTGATCACACAGCGGCGGGATCCCGATCGGCACCACGGCGACCTCGCCGGAGAAGGCGCCGCCGGGGGTCACGAAGTGACCGACCTTGGCGGCGTGCAGGGCGACGGTGAGGTCGGCGTCGACGGCGGGGCCGTTGACGGTCCCCTTGTCCGCGCCGACCCCGCTGGGGATGTCGATGCTCACGACGGCGCCGACGGCGTCGTTGATGAGCTCGATGACGGCCGCGGCCGGGCCCTTGGCCGCGCCCGTGAAGCCCGTCCCGAAGACTGCGTCGACGACGACGTCGGCCATCTCGGTCATGACGGCGGCGTCCTCGTGCAGCGTCCCGGAAGCGTCGACCGCCTCACGAACGTCGACGCCCAGGTTGGCGAGGACCTCGAGGTTCAGCTTCGCGTCGCCGTCGTACTGGTCTGCGGGGGCCAGCGTGAAGACCGTGACCTCGACGCCGGCGTTGAAGAGCTCGCGCGCCACGACGAAGCCGTCGCCGCCGTTGTTGCCCTTGCCGCAGAAGACGACGACCTCCTCGGGCTCGAAGCGCTCGAGGATCTCGTCGGCGACGGCGACGCCGGCGCGCTCCATCAGGTGTGACCCGGGGATGCCTATGCCGTGGATGGCGGTGCCGTCCACCTTGCGCATCTGCTCGCCCGTGTACAGGCCCATCAGCAGCGACTCATACATCAGCCAGCCTCCCTGGCGCCGGATGCCGTGGCTTCGCCACCCTCCGACGCCTTCAGCGCGGCGGCCACGGCGTAGGCCGTGCCGCCCGTGTGGCTCAGCGAGAGCTCGAACCTTTCGATACCGAGCCGGCCGGCGATCTCCGCCACATGCCCGTGCAACGCCACCCGTGGCTTGCCACCGGACAGTACCTCCACGTCCCGCCAGACGAACCCGATGATACCGATGCCGAGGGCCTTGCCGACAGCCTCCTTCGCGGCGAACCGCGCGGCGTAGTGCGGCCACGGGTCGGCGAAGTCGTCGCAGTACGCCCGCTCGTGCTCGCTGAAGAGGCGCTCGTAGGCGCGCGGCAGGCGCTCGAGCAGCCGCCTCACGCGCGCTGCCTCGATCACGTCGATGCCAAGGCCGAAGAGGAGGCCGGCCGGCGGGATCGTCGGGAAGCCCATCCCGCCGGCCGGCCACTCGCCTTCCCGTCGGACGCAACTCTGGCGGTCGCCTTCCACCCCTCGTCCTATTCGACCGTCACGGTCTTGGCGAGGTTGCGGGGCTGGTCCACGTTCAGCCCCTTGAGCCGCGCGATGTGATAGGCGAGCAGCTGCAGCGGCACGACGGCGAGCAGGGGGGCCACCAGATGGTCCGTCCTGGGGATCCACAGCACGTCGCGCGCCAACTCCTCGATGATCTCGTTGCCCTCGCTCGCCACGGCGATCACGTCGGCGCCTCGCACCCGGACCTCCTCGATGTTCGAGACGACCTTCGCGAAGATCGGGCTGTCCTCGGCGACCACCACGACGGGCGAGCCCTCGTCGAGCAGGGCTATCGGCCCGTGTTTCATCTCGCCGGCGGCGTACGCCTCCGTGGGGATATAGCTGATCTCCTTGAGCTTGAGGGCCCCCTCGAGGCAGACCGCGAAGCCCATGCCGCGGCCCAGGTAGAGGAAGAAACGCTCGTCGTGGTAGCGCCCGGCGATCTCCTCGACGGACGTCTCGGAGGCGAGCAGCTCCTCGAGCTGGTCGGGCACCTGACGCAGCTCGCGCCCGAGTTGCAGGCGTGCGTCGGCGTCAAGGGCGCCGCGCACGCGCGAGAGGTCGAGTGCGAAGAGCAGGAGGGCGGCGACCTGGGCGACGTGCGTCTTGGTCGCCGCCACCCCGATCTCGAGCCCGGCGCGCGTGAACATGACGTAGTCGCTGTCGCGGGTCGCCTGGCTGCCCATGATGTTGGTGAGGGCGAGGACGGGCGAGCCAGCCTGACGCGCGAGCCGCATCGCGGCGAGCGTGTCGAGGGTCTCGCCCGACTGCGTGATGCCGATGACGAGAGTGTCGGCGTCGAGCACGGGGTGGCGGTAGCGGAACTCGCTGGCGACGTCGATCTGCACCGGGACGCCGGCGAGCTGCTCGATCGCGTACGACGCGACGAGGCCGGCATGGTAGGAGGTCCCACAGGCGACGATGAAGACGCGCCGCAGGCGCGTCAGCAGATCGTCGCCCAGCTTCACCTCGCTCAGATCCACGCTGCCGTCCTCGCGCAGCCGCCCGGCGAGGGTGTCGCTGATCGCGTCCGGCTGCTCGTGGATCTCTTTGAGCATGAACGTCTCGTAGCCGCCCTTCTCGGCGGCGTCGGCATCCCAGTCGACGATGCCGGACTCGCGCACGACGTCCTCGCCGTTGCCGTCCGTGAAGGTCGCGCCGTCGGCAGTAAGCGTCACGACGTCGTCGTCCTCGAGTACGACCGCCTCGCGGGTGTGGCTGAGGAAGGCGGGGATCGCCGAGGCGAAGAAGTACTCGTCTTCGCCGAGGCCGACGACCAGCGGTGCCTCGTGCCGCGTGCCGACCACCACGTCCGGCTCGTCCATCGCGACGGCGCAGTAGGCGAAGTGGCCCTGCAGGCGGCGGTTCGTGCTGCGCACCGCCGCCGCCAGCCCCTCGCCGAGGTGCTCCTCGATCAGGTGCGCGACCACCTCGGCGTCGGTCTGAGACGCGAAGGTGTGCCCGCGCCCGGTCAGCTCGGCGCGCAGCTCCTTGTGGTTCTCGATGATCCCGTTGACGACGATCGAGACGCGTCCCGTGCAGTCGGCGTGCGGGTGAGCGTTCTCCTCGCAGACGGTGCCGTGCGTGGCCCACCGCGTGTGGCCCAGTCCGACCCTGGCGCCGGAGTCGTTCCCCCCGACGGCCGCGAAGAGCGCGTCAAGGTTGCCGACGGCGCGCGTGGTCTGCAGGGTCTCTTCCTCGACGAGCGTGATGCCGGCCGAGTCGTAGCCCCTGTACTCGAGCCGCCGCAGGCCGTCGAGGATGATGGGCTTGCCGGGACGGCGTCCGACGTAACCGACGATGCCGCACATGCGGTCTCCCTTCGCGGGTATGGCGCAGGCGGGCGAGCTGCGGATGGCACCTTCGAGCTCCTTTGTCTCCGGCGTCGCCGCCGGGTTTTGTGAGCTCGATGTCGACCGTGCCGGGCCGGGAGGCATCCGCCGAGTCTTTCGATGACCTCCACCTCGTCACCCGCGCGCTGGACCCTGACGGGTCACGCGCGCGGGCCTGGCGCTATCGCTTGCGGGATTCCGCACCGCCGGTCTGCTCTGTCGTGGTCATTCTACCGCCCCTGCCGCGCGTCGGCGCCGCCTCCGTCACGTCCCATCGGTTTCGAGCGCCGCCCAGACGGACACCGATTCCGACGCGTGAAGAGAGTGCGGCATCGTGCAGACAAAGGAGGACACCATGGCCAGGGTCGCAAGAGAGATGGTCGAGAAGGCCGGCGTCGACGTCGACCAGCTCGTAAGGCTGCTGGTCAAGAACGCCGCCGCCGAGCTGACGACCTTCTACTACTACACGATCCTGCGCGTGAACCTCATCGGCCTCGAGGGCGAGGGGATCAAGGAGATCGCCGAGACGGCGCGCATCGAGGACCGCAACCACTTCGAGGCGCTCGTGCCCCGCATCTACGAGCTGGGCGGCAAGCTGCCCGACGACATGAACGACTTCCACGACCTGTCGGCCTGTCCGCCGGCGTCCCTGCCCGCAGACCCCACCGACGTCCAGGCGATGCTGCAGGTCCTGGTCGAGGCCGAGCGCTGCGCGGTCCGGGGCTACACCCAGATCTGCAACCTGACCGCCGGCAAGGACCACCGCACCTACGACCTGTCGCTGGCCATCCTCAACGAGGAGATCGAGCACGAGTCGTGGTTCTCCGAGTTCCTGGGCGAAGGACCGTCGGGTCACTTCATGCGCAGGGGCGAGACCTCGCCGTTCGTGTCCAAGTTCCTCAGGTAGCGCCGCGAGGCGGGTGCGACGGCGGACCGGCCTTGGTCGTCAGGCGAGATCCCGCCGGACGACGTCGACGATGTGCTGACAGGCACTCTCGACGTCGTCGTGCGTGGGCGCCTCGGCCATGACGCGCACGAGGTCCTCGGTTCCCGAGGTGCGCACGAGGACGCGGCCGCTGCCCTCGAGGCGGCGGCTCTCTTCGTCGACCGCCGCCCACACCGCGGCCGCGCCGTCGAGCTGGCGCTTGTCCCTCACGCGCACGTTGACGAGCTTCTGGGGCAGCCGCGTCATGACTGCGGCGGCCTCGGCCAGCGGCACGTCCATCTCTCTCAGGGCCTGCAGCAGGAGCAGTGCGGTGGCGAGACCGTCCCCCGTAGTCGACATCTCGCGGTTGATGATGTGGCCCGACTGCTCGCCGCCCAGCAGGTAGTCGCCCCTGATCATCTCGGCGACGACGTAGCGGTCGCCGACGTCGGTCACGACGACCTCGATGCCCTCGCGCTTCATCGCGAGGTGGAAGCCGAGGTTGGTCATCACGGTGGTCACGACGGTGTCGTGGCGCAGCTCGCCCCGTCCCTTCAGATGCTTCGCGAGGACGGCGATGATGAAGTCGCCGTCGACCAGCGCGCCCGAGGCGTCGACGGCGAGGACGCGGTCGCCGTCGCCGTCGAACGCGAGCCCCAGGTCGAAGCCATCGCCGGCGACCAGCGCCTGAAGGCTCCCGATGTGCGTCGAGCCACAGCCGTCATTGATGTTGCAGCCGTCGGGACCGCAGCAGAGCAGCGTGACGTCGGCGCCGGACTCGCAGAGCCCGAGCGGCGCCGCCTTGTACATGGCGCCGTTGGCGCAGTCGACGGCGATCCTGAGGCCGGAGAGGTCGAGCGGGATGCGCTCGACGACGGCCTCCACGTAGTCCTCGACGGGGTGTTCCAGGTGCTCCGAGGTCCCGAACCCGCCGCCGCGCAACGTCGGCAGGTCGTGCCGTTCGATGTGGGCCTCGATCTCGGCCTCCTCCTCGTCCGACAGCTTGATGCCGGCCGACGAGAAGAACTTGATGCCGTTGTCCTCGAAGGGGTTGTGCGAGGCGCTCACGACGACGCCGGCGTCGGCGCCGCGCTGGAGCACCAGCGCGGCGAGCCCCGGCGTCGGGATCACGCCGGCGATCTCGACGTTGGCGCCGCCGCTGGTGAGGCCGGCCACGAGGCCCGACTCGAGCATCGGGCCCGACAGACGCGTGTCGCGCCCGATGATGAAGCGCGGGTGCGGTCCGGCCCTCTGCGCCAGCACCGCCGCGGCGGCGCGCCCGACCTGCACTGCGAACTCAGGGGTCAGCGACTCGCCTGCCACCCCGCGGATACCGTCGGTTCCGAAGTACGTGCCCATGCGACCTTCCATGGAGGGGGGCCCGGATCGACGGACATGCTATGTCCCCGGCGATGGGGCCGCAAACTGCTCCGCCCGCCTCCGGTAGAGGACGTGGCGACGAAGCGGATGACCGGGCGCCAACGACGGATGATCGAAGTCGTCCGCCTCGTCGTGGCTCATACCGATGCGTTCCATCACGGCCCGCGATCGCCGGTTCCCGGAGGCCGCGAACGAGACGACCTCGTCGAGGCCAAGGCGGCCGAAGGCGTGGCGCAGCACTGCCCCGGCCGCCTCCGTCGCGTAGCCGCGGCCCCAGTGCTCACGTCCGAGTCGCCAGCCGATCTCGACCGCCGGGGTGAAGGGGGCTGCGAACTCCACGACAGACAGGCCGATGAAGCCCGCGAACGGCGCGCCGTCCACGACCTCGACGGCCCACAGCCCATAGCCGTGGCGCACGAAGTGGTCGTCGATGCGCGCCGCCAAGGCGTCACTTCCGTCTCTGGAGAGCACGCCGCCCAGGAACTCGGCCACCGCGGGATCGGCGTTGATGGCCGCGAAGGGGGCGAGATCCTCGGCCCGCCAGCGGCGCAGTCGCAGGCGGGCCGTGCGCAGCGCGACGTCGGTCATCCGGGAGGCCGCGGCACGAGCACCGGCGTCCGCGCCTTGTACGCCTCGTAGTCGTCCCGCCCGCCCCACGTCGCGTCGGCCTTCTTCTCGAGCAGCGGCACCCCGCTGACACGCGTAAGCAGGAGTGTCACGAAGACCGGCGAGACCAGCGTCACCCACTGCCAGCCGTGCAGCACCGGTACGGCGATGAGCGCGACTCCGACCCAGAGGACGATCTCGCCGAAGTAGTTGGGATGCCGCGACCACGACCACAGGCCGGCGCGGATGAACGTGCCTTCGTTCGCCGGGTCGGCCTTGAAGCGGCTCTTCTGCCAGTCCGCAGCGGCCTCAACGGCGAACCCGGCGACCCAGATCAGCAACCCCAGGATCTCGAAGGGCCCCAGGGACTCGCGCTCCAGGGTCGTGATGGCCGCGAGGGCGGCGGCCAGCGTCATGCTCACCCACAGGCCTTGCAGCGTCCAGGTCAGGAGAAAGCGGAAGAAGGATGTCTTGATGGCGTCGAAGCGCTCGTCCTTGCCGGCCTTGCGGATGCGGCGGAAGAGGAACGACGCGAGGCGCGCCGCCCAGATCACGACCAGGACCAGAAGCAGGATGGAACGGGCGTCGACGTCGGGGCTGAGCAGCACGGCGAGGGCGGTCACCGTGACGTAGGTGAGCCCGCCCGTCAGGTCGTAGAACCCTTCGGTGCGGGTCAGCCAGGCGGGGATGAAGGCGACCCACTGGATGAGGAAGGCGACGGCCACGGCGATCGCGAAGACGGGGACGCCGCCCACGCGGGCTCCGCCCGCGCTGCCGGCGGCGGCCACTGCAGCCGCGATCGCCACGACGATCGGGATCGCGACCAGCGACGTGCGTTCCTGCTTCGTCATCGTCCTGCCTTCCTCACGACCGCAGCGGGCCCGGTGGCGAATGCTGAGCGCGCCTGGCCTTGTCCGGTCACGGCTGGGCCTTCCTGACGACCGGGGCCGGGATGGACCGCGCCGCGTCGAAGCGCTCGTTCGCGTGGATCACGGCGCGCGCGAGGTGCTGCTCCGTGCGGGCGCGCGCGCCCCCTTCGTACCCATCCGGCCGCTCGACGAACACCTCATAGACCTTCAGCGCGGTGATGGCGATGTCCGCGGGGTCGGCCGGCGCGAGTCCGCCGGGGAAGGCGGCGGCGTGGTCCCGTAGGAACCGCGCCGCCGCCCGCACGGCGTCGTGCTCGCGCCGATCCAGTGCGGAGGGGTAGCCAAACTCCCAGCGTCGCGCGCGGCTGCTGATGGCATCGCGATCGCTCCCGATTTCGGCCGCCGCGAAGACGCGGCAGTCGTACAGGCGACAGGTCCGCGGACGGCCGTCGTAGATCGTGCAGAGGCGCCCGCGCAGCATCGGGCAGCGTCCCTGCCCGTCGTAACCGAGAAGCAGGGTGCCGTCCGCCACCACGGGCGCCGGGAAGAGCAGTTCGGCCGGGACACGGGCGAGCGTCTCGGCTTCACCGGCTCCGATGTGGATGAAGTAGGACGACGTGCAGCAGGCAGCGCAGTGCCCGCACGGGACGTCCACTGCGCCGCCCTCCAGATGCGCCGTCCGTACCGCGCGCAGCCACGCCGAGAAGCCGCCCGCCGGCAGGCTTTCCGCCCGGGTCATGCCCTCAAGCCGCCGTCCCCGCGACCTGGCCGACCCTGAACGCCACGATCCGCCGGATCAGGTCGACCGGCAGCGGCTCACCCAGCGGGAACTGAGCGGACCCCTTCCCGCTCTTGTAGGGCGCGAGCTCCTCCTTGAAGGCCTCCATCGCGCTCGGTACCGGATAGAACCCGACGTGCCTCGCGTACCCGGCGAAGTGCACCAGGTGTCTGCCCTTGAGGTCGAACGTGGGGATCGCGTAGCTGATCGTCTCGGTCGCCTCGGGCGCCGTCTCCTTGATGAGCGCCCGCATCTCCTGGAGCACCCTCTGCGTCTCGGCAGGGAACTCGGCGATGTACTCGTCGATCGTCTTGGCGGTCGACCTCGCCGGCATCCCGGTCACCCGCCCCAAGGCGTCTGGCTCCGCAAGAACGCCAGCACCAGCTCGTTGAACTCCAGCGGGCGTTCCATGTTGGGCAGATGAGCGGTCGGAAGCGTCGCGCTCTCGGCCCCCGGGACCTGCTCGGCGATGAAGGCGCATTGCCTGATGACGCCCGGCTGATCGAGCTCGCCGGCGACGACGAGGGTGGGAGCGGCGATCTCGTGCAGACGGCCGACGGCCGGCGGCTCGAGCGGCCGCTCGTCGACCAGCTCGTCCGGCACGGCGAGCGGGATCAGGTCCATCTCGCGGACGAGGTCGCGGATCGCGACCGGGACGACGTCGGGTCCGCGGGTCGGCCCGTCCACCCAGATCTGCACCTCATACTCGGCCACCTGCTCCAGATCCCCCCGCTCGTATGCCTCGACCGCCGCCTTCCACTGGGGCGGCTCGTCACCCTCGCTCCCGTAGCCGCTGACACCGGAGGCGACGGGGACGAGGGCAGCGACCGACGCGGGGTGCTCGAGGGCGAAGTCGATGATCGTCCGGCCGCCCATGGAACAGCCGATCAGAGCCGCGCGTGCGATGCCGAGGTGCTCCAGCAGCGCCGCCAGGTCCTCGTGGTAGGAGAAGGCGCCCGCGACCGCCTGCGTCCTGCCATACCCGCGCAGGTCATAGCGCACCACCGTGAAGTCGCGGGCGAACACCTCGAACTGCGCGTCCCACATCCGGCTGTCCGCGATGCCGGCGTGGACGAGCACGAGGGGATCCCCGGAACCCGCGATCTCGTAGGAGGTCCGGGTTCCGTTGATGTCTGCAAAGCCGCTGCGCGCGTCTGCCACGGTGCGGCGCCTCCCGCCTGGCCGCTCTTCCTGGGGCTGGTCTACCCGGAGCCGAGGCGCGACACGCTCCTGCCCGTGAGGCAGCCGAACCGCTCCACGTGCGATGCGCCCCGCCACTCTGTCACGGCGAGCCGATCACCGCCGCTTGTCACGACGAGCCGATCGCACCCGCCCGCTCTGCCGGGCTCAGCGTCCTCAGTAGACGGAGCCGCCGTCCTGCGTCGAGACGAGCACGCCCTCGACCGCGGAGAGGCTATAGGCAGTCCCGCCCGTGCCTGTCCACGACCTCAGGTCGAAGCGGTCCCCGGGAGTGACGTGGTAGACGGCGACGTCCCTGAAGGTCAGCGGCTCGCCCTTCGTGCACACCTCGGGCGTCGTCGTCACCTGCAGGAAGTAGGCGCCGGCGCCGGGACCGAAGACCTCGGCACGCCCGCGCGCGTCGACGGCAACCGACGTGTTCTCGTCGACGCCGATACCGCGCGGCTGAGCGGCCCAGCCGTCGGTGACGATGCGCGCCAGGAAGGTCATCAGGCGGCCCATCCGGTCGCGCCCGGCGAAGTGGCTGTCGGTGATGGTCCCGCCCAGGTACGGCAGGCGCAGGAAGTCGTTCACCAGCGTCACGTGCGAGAAGAACGGGTTGGCCAGCGCCTGGTCCGAGCGGATCGTGCCGAGCTGGGCCGCGTAACAGAACTCACCCTGCACGGCGAGGCCGGCGCTGATGCCCCCTACGGGCTTCGTCAGCGCCGCCAGATTGATGGCGTCCTCAACGGGCGTGTCCCGCCACAGCGACACGTAGTTCCACTGGTTGCCGCCGTCGATGAAGATCGCCTCGGCCTGGCTGATCTTCTCCAGGACGGCGGGGTCCCAGCTCGCGCTCCGCTTCTTGAAGACGAAGCTCTCGACCGAATCCACGCCGCCGAGGTCGCTGAAGATGTAAGGACCGTAATCGTCGCGGCCGTAGGCATCGAGCACGACCACGTCGCCCCCGCCCGAGAGCCCGAGGAACCATTTCATGGCGTCGTCCTGGTCGGTCGCGCCGCCGGCCAGCAGCAGGCCCGGCGTGGTGGCTGGAGCCACGTCCGCCGGGCTCCCGTCCACGTAGTAGTCGTAGCCGGGGTCGGCAAAGGCGACGGGGGCGCCTGCCGCCAGCAGCGCCAGGCAGGCGCCCGCGACGAGCCCCAGGATCCCCAGCCGGCTGGTGCGTTTCGTGAGTCCCATCGCGACGTTCGCCCCCTCGTATCGGCTTCGGAAGATGCCGGCTCATTCTACCGGCCGCGCCGTCGCCCAAAGCGACGTACGTAGCCTGCGGTGGCTACAGATGCGCCGGCGCAACGGCGAGGCGACGGCGCCGCGCCAAGTCGCTCGGCCCGTCAGGTAGAGCCGCGCTTCTCAGGCAGAGTCGCCAGCGAGCGTCCGAACCATGTGGCTCTCGCTCACCGCGATGTCGCCGACTCGCAAGGCAGCCGGTTCGACACCCCAGGTGATGAAGCCGAGGCTCGCGTACAGGGCCATGGCCTCGGGCGCGCGCTCGGTGGCGCTCACGTAGACGTGGGTCACGCCTTCGAGCGAAGCGGCGAAGTCGAGTGCCGCGACGACCAGGGCGCGCCCGATCCCGGTCGAGCGAGCGCCGGGCACGACGTACAGGCCCCAGAGCGAAGCCTTGTGCGCTCCCTTCGCGCTGCGATCGCGGTAGATCCCCACGATGCCGACGAGTTGCGGCGCGAAGGCTCCGAACACGGCCTGATCCCGACCCGCGATCGCCTCTCGCACGAAGTCCATCGATCGCGCCCGGTCGTCCTCCGGTGAGGAAGAGAAGGCGAACGGCGACTCCCGCAGGGCGGCGCGTCGGAAGGGGACGAACAGCGATGCGTCCTCCGCGGTGAGGCGGCGTACGAGTGACGATGATCCTGTCGAAGTCATTCCGCCTCTCCTGGTACTCGCTTCGGGGACGTCGGCGTCGCCCTGCGAACTTGAACTCACATCGAGTCCTTCGCAACGTAGCGCACACCGTCGATGCTCGCGAAGTCGGCATCCTGCGTCCAGAGGATCGCCCCGAAGCTGCGCGCGGTCGCCAAGATGATGCTGTCGGCCAGGGGCAGACCGAGCGCAACGCTCGTGCGGGCGGCCTCGAGGGCGAGCGGCGCGCTGAGCTCGACCACTGCGCCCTGCTGCATGAGCGCGACCGCCTGCAGGGCGTCCCCCTCGCCGCGCTGCTGCAGGACGCGCTTGAAGACCTCGTAGACGCTCACCGTCGGCACGACGAGCTCATCGGTCGCCTCGATGGCGGCCGCGAAGAACTCGGCGTTGGGGGCGGCGGCGAAGTACTCGAGCCAGCCCGAGGAGTCGACGACGTTCACAGGCGGTCTCGCTCGCGGGGCACATCGGTGTCGATGCCGCGCAGGAAGCCGCGCAACTGCTTGGCCGGCTTGAGCGGCACGAGCTCGACGCGGTCGCCATACTGGATGGCCTGCACCTTCTGGCCGGGACGCAGGTCGAGCCCCTCGCGGATGCGCTTGGGGATCACCACCTGGAACTTGGGTGAGATGGTCACCGTATCCACTACGGTCTCCTTATCGATGGCACAACCGTATGACGTTCATTCTATCGACAGAATACCGTATGGCAAGGTGAGCGAAACGGACTCCGGTCTAGCGATTGGCGAATGAGCTGCTGGCTCGCTTCTCGGCCACGCGGGGAGGTCAGACTCGCTTGCGCAGGACCACGTGCGCGGCGGCTCGTTCCCCTGCCACATGCGTCACGCATTCGTAGCCCAAGGCCGGCATGTCGATACCGGCGAGCAGTTGCTCACCGCCACCAAGCAGGACGGGCGAGATGGCGAGGTGCACTTCGTCGATAAGGGCAGCGCGCAAGTACTGACGGATCGTAGAGACGCCGCCCCCGACCCTCACGTCCTTTTCGCCTGCAGCTGCCTTCGCCTGCTCAAGAGCGGCTTCGATGCCATCGGTGATGAATCGGAACTCGGTTCCGCCCTTCATGCCAAGTGGCGATCGAGGATGGTGTGTCAGCACGAAGACGGGCGTGTGATACGGGGGCTCATCGCCCCACCAGCCTCGCCAGCTCTCATCCGGCCACGGCCCGCGCACCGGGCCGAACATGTTGCGGCCCAGGATCCAGGCCCCAATGCCCTCCAGCTCCGGGCCGCGACGCGTCGTCCGCTCCTGTCTCGCCGTCGTCGCGGCCGTGCATCAGGCGCCAGGTGCGGGTGTGGAAGAACCAGTCGAACAACTCCTCGCCGCCGACACCAGCGGGTGGTCGAAGATCTTGATGCGCGCCGGCACCGTATCCGTCGATGGAGAATCGAGAACGTGCTAGACGAGAACTCGCGACATTCGGGTGTCTTGCTCGGGGGAGACGGCTCCCGAACCAGACGGCGAAACGATCCGCACCCGCGGGACGCTTACCGAAAGACGAGACGGGCCGCGCTCTGCGCGGCCCGTCGGATTCGCTGATGTAGCGGTGAACGCTTTGGAGCGAGCGCCGCGACGCTGGCGCGTCAGCGCTTGCTGAACTGCGGCCGCTTGCGCGCCTTGTGGAAGCCGGCCTTCTTGCGCTCGACCTTGCGGTCGTCGCGCGTCAGGAAGCCGGCGCGCTTGAGCGGCGTGCGCAGGTTCTCGTCGGCCTCGCAGAGAGCGCGGGCGATGCCGTGACGCACGGCGCCGGCCTGGCCGGCGATGCCGCCGCCGTCGACATGACCTTGACGTCGAACTTGCCCGTCGTGTGCGTGGTCTCGAACGGCATGAGGGCGACGGTCTGCAGCACCTTGCGCCCGAAGTACTCGTCGATCTCGCGGCCGTTGATGACGACGCGGCCGACGCCGGGGCTAAGGATGACGCGCGCGACGCTGGTCTTGCGCTTGCCGGTGGCGCGATACATGACTGCAGCAGTCAAGCCTTACTCCTTGATCTCGAGCGTCTCGGGCATCTGCGCCTCGTGCGGATGCTCGGCGCCGGTGTAGATCTTGAGCTTGCGGATCTGCGCGCGGCCGAGCTTGTTGTGCGGCAGCATGCCCTTCACGGCGCGACGGACGATCTCTTCGGGACGGCGCGCGAGGAGCTTGCCGAACGACTCCGCCTTGAGCCCGCCCGGGTAGCCCGAGTGGCGGTAGTACATCTTCTGCTCGGGCTTCTTGCCCGTCACGACGATCTGCTCGGCGTTGATGATCACCACGAAGTCGCCGGTGTCGATGTTCGGCGTGTAGATGGGCTTGCGCTTGCCGCGCAGGGTGTCGGCGACGACCGTGGCGAGACGGCCGAGGGTCTTGCCCTTGGCGTCGACCACGTACCACTTCTTCTCGATCGTGGAGGGCTTGGCGACGTACGTCTTCATGCGCTCACTCTGTCGATACCGAAAAGCGCGCCCGGATGGGCGCGCGAAGGGGAACTATAGCGAATCCCCGGGGTCGATGCAAACACGCGGCGTTCGACGGTGCTTCATCGGCTTCGAGCGCGACACGCTCGCCGGTGGGCACGCGATGATGCCCCCGAACGTCAGGAGGGGTCAGGCGTCTGCCGGGCTCAGCCCCGGCCCTTCCGCAGCCGGACCTCGTCCCCCGGTTCGAGCCCGAGCACCTCGCGCGCGGAACCCTAGTTCACCGCCACCGCGACCTGTCCGTAGCTGTCGATCAGCACGAGGATGTCGCTGCGGCGCACGCTCGAGAAGGTGCGCACGACGCGCGTGAAGTAGCGCTCGCCGCCGCAGTCGAGCTCGAGGGCGTCGCCCAGGTCGGCGCGCTCGAGCTCGGCGGCGCTCAGGTTGAGCGCCACGTTGCCGAAGCGGTCGACGAGCACGGCGGTGGCGGCGATGCCGTCCTTGATCTTGCGCGGCCGGGAACGTCGAGCCGGACGAGGCTCTCGGGGTCGACGGCCACGCCGACGACGTCGAGCGGGAGACCGGCCGCGAGCCGCGCCGCCACGGGGGCGAAGATGTCGCGCCCGTGGAAGGTCGCCGAGAGCGGCGAGAGCCAGAGCTCCTCGTTGGTCAGCAGCTGTGCGTCGACGACGCCGCCGTCGGCGTCGGCCGCCAGCGTGAGGAGGCCGTTGTCGGGGCCCACGAAGAGCCGGTCGTTCGTCGCTGCGAAGGGCGACCGGCCGGCGTGGGCCCCCGACGCCCGGGTCCACGACGGAGAGGTGCACGGCGCGGTCCGGCATGTAGGGCAGGGTGTTGCGCAGCACGAAGGCGCCGCCCAGCACGTCGCGCTGCACGAGGCCGTGGGTCACGTCGATGACCTGGACCTCCGGGGCGAGACGCTTGATGACGGCGCGGCAGGTGCCGGCGAAGTCGTCGGTGTAGCCGTAGTCGCTGGAGAAGCAGATGAGCCGCATTGCCCGCACCCTACGACGGCCGGGCGGCCTTCCGCAAGGCTCGACGTCGGGCCGACGGCCCGGGTGCCTCAGTCGTCTAACCCGGCCAGCACGAACCAGACGACGACTGTACCGACGGCGGTAAGCGCGGCGCAGCCGGCGAACAGAGCCGGCGGGCCGAGACGGTCGTAGACAAGCCCGCCGGCCAGACTGCCGACGACGGGCGCCGCGCTCCGCACGATCCCCGAGAAGAGGCTCTGACCTGTAGCGCGCAGCGCCGCGGGAACGAGCCTTCCGACGAGGACCACCTGGCTCACGTAAACGAGCGCGAAGGCGATCCCTTCGAACGACGCGACGAGCGCCAGCACCGTCGGGTCCGGGATCAGCGCCCAGGCCGTGAAGAGCGCGACGTACACGACGGCGCCCGCGATGTTGACGGCACGCAGGCCGAAGCGCTGGCCCAGGCTGCGGGTGGAGAGCATCACCGGGACCTCGACGAAGGCGGTGAGGCCGGCGGCAAGGCCGACGAGGAAGGGACCGCCGCCCTGGCCCACGATACGCAGGCCGAGGAAGGCCAGGGCGGCGGTCCACCCCGCCGACATCAGGAAGGCGCCGGCGATGAAGGGCAGAAGCTTCGGGGCGGCGCGCACGGTCGCACCGGCGGTGCCCAGGCGCGAGCCTGTGTGCGCCGCCCGCGGCCGTCGCTCGTCCCGGATCCGCCAGCTCCACAGGCCGAGGATCGCCGCCCCAGCGGCGAAGGCCGCCATCACCGGGCCGAGTCCGACGTCCTCATACAGCGCGCCGAACGCGATGACGAAGATGGCCCATCCCAGACTCGCCCACAGGCGGATATTGCCGTAGCCACCCATGCCCTCATGGCCCAGCTGGCCGATGGCGAGCGCGTCGGCGAGGGGCGCCCCCACGCCCTGGCACGCGTAGAGGAGGGCGGCGGCAGGCAGGATGGCGACCAGCGACGAGCCCGTCGTCATGAACAGGAGAGCCGCGGCGGCCGAGGCAAGCGACGACACGGCGAGCACCCTTGCGGAGCCATGGCGGACATCGGCGAAGTGACCCCAGACCGGACCTGCGAGGCCGGCCGCGAGCCCGTCGACCGCCAGCACCAGGCCGATCAGCGCCGGATCGAGGCCGCGGTCCTTGAGCAGCAGGGTGAAGTAAGGGAGCAGGGCGGCCGCACCGGCGCCCCACAGGAAGAAGAGCGCGCGCAGATCACGCAGCTCCCGCGGCGCTCCGCGGCCGCCCTGCTCCTCGCCCTCAGCCTGTGTCAGCCGATCCGTTGCCCAGACTCGGGGTCGAAGAAGAGCAGGCCGTCGACGTCGACGGCGAGCCTGACGCGCGCGCCTGCCTGGCAGGCGGCGCGTGCGTCGATGCTCGCCGTGAAGATCGACTGCTCGGCGCCCGCGAGCAGGGGCACGTGGACGTCGTCCTGTTCGTGCACCACGGCTTTGGTCTCGTCGCTCGCGACAGGCGGCGCGTCGACCCGGAAGATCAGGTTGCACTCCGCCCCGAGATCCTCGACCACATCCACTGTGACGTCGACGGTCGCCTGCGAGCCGTCGCGCACCAGCCCCGCATCCTCGAAGTCCTGCGGCCTGATGCCGACGATCACGTCGCGCCCGTCGTAGGCGCGCAGGTCACTGCCCGCGGGGACGGGCAGGCGCACGTCGGCGAAGCTCACGACGCCTTCCTGAAGCCGCGCTCTCACGAGATTCATCGACGGTGACCCGATGAACGCGGCGACGAAGACGTTGGCGGGGCTGCGGAACAGCGTATGGGGATCGTCGAGCTGCTGCATGCGCCCGTCGTTGAGCACCGCCACCCGGTCGCCCAGCGTCATCGCCTCGACCTGGTCGTGCGTCACGTACAGCGTCGTCGTCTTCAGCCGGTCGCGCAGGTGCGCGAGCTCCGTCCTCATCTGGACGCGCAGCTTCGCGTCGAGGTTCGACAGCGGCTCGTCCATGAGAAACGCCTGGGGCTCGCGCACCATGGCGCGGCCCATCGCCACGCGCTGTCGCTGGCCGCCGGAGAGCTGGGCAGGCTTGCGCTTGAGCAGGGGCTCGAGGCCCAGCGTGTCGGCGACCTCGCGCACCCGGACGTCCCGGTCCTGGCGTGCGGTGTGTCGCAGCTTGAGGCCGATGCCCAGGTTCTGCTCGACCGTCATGTGCGGGTACAGCGCGTAGTTCTGGAAGACCATGGCGACGTCGCGGTCCTTGGGCGGCAGGTCGGTGACGATGCGATCGCCGATCAGCACTTCACCGTCGCTCACCTCTTCGAGGCCGGCGACGATCCGCAGCAGCGTGGACTTGCCGCAGCCGGACGGGCCGACGAGCACGACGAACTCGCCGTCGGCGATCTCGAGAGAGACGTCGTCGGCCGCGATCACCTCCTTCTCGAAGACCTTGCTCACGTGGTCCAGGACGATGCGCGCCATGTCACGCCTCCGTCACGGTCATACGGTCGTGTGAGAGCGCGCGCCGCAGGCGCTTCCGCGCCGCGTTGCCGCCGCCCAACTGGTCAAATGCGAGGAGCGCGGCGCCGACGACGGGCGGCGCCTGCAGCGGTTTGAGGGTGGCCTTCGGGACGACGGCCGTGACGCCCTGCTCGACGCGGGCGAGGAAGCCGTCGTCGCCGGCGCGGATGAGTCCGCCGCCCAGGACGACGTCGACGTCGCTGCGCGTCAGCCGCAGGCGGCGGGTGGCCGCGGTGATCATCGCGACCAGCTCATCGGCCTGTCGGTCGAGCAGCGACTGGGCGACGGCGTCACCCTCGGCGGCACAGCGGAAGACGAGCGGAGCGAGGTCCGTCGGATAGTCGTCGAGCTCGCCCAAATGGATCGCTTCGAGCACGGCGAGCAGCGAGCGGCGGCCCAAGAAGGCCGGGACCTCGCGCTCGAGCAGTGTGTGAGGGTCGCGGCCGTCGTGACCGCGGACCGCGGCCCGGACGGCCTGCAGGCCGAGCCACCCGCCGCCGCCGTCGTCGCCGGAGACTTCGCCAAGCGCGGCGTAGCGAACGATCCTGCCGTCGGGCGCGACCCCGCAACAGTTCATGCCGGCGCCGCAGACGACGCCGATACCCCAGCCGCGTTCGGTCCCCGCCCTCAGAACGGCGAACGTGTCGTTACGAACGAGCACGGTCTGCGCGAGACCGAGGGCGCGCAGGCTGCGCAGCAGGCGACGGTCGTCGACCGGCAGATCGTCGCCGGCGAGGCAGAAGGCGCCGACCGCGGCCAGCGGCCGTGCGTCGGCGTCCAGAGCGGCGTCGGCGCGAGCGGCGGCGATGGTGGCGACGAGCGTCTCGACCGAGGCGTCGTGGTCCTGGGGCGCGAACGAGGCGCCCTGGCCGCGGGCGGCGCCGAGAACGGCGCCGTCCGCGGCCACCAGCACCGCGTCGATCTTCGAATTGCCGCCGTCGACCGCGAGGACGGCGACAGTGGGCTCGGCAGCGTCACGAACGCGTCCGCGTTCGCCGCTCATCGCTCCTCCTCCCCGACGTGGGGCTCGCCGGTCCGGTGGTCGAGCTCATCGAGTCTGACCAGCTCCACGCCGGCGGCACGCAATGCGTCGATGACGCGCGGCAGTGCCGCCACCGTGGCGTCGGGCCAGCTATGAGCGAGGATCGTGGCGCCGTCGCCGAACTCGAGGGTCCCGCTCACGACGGTCTGGACCAGGTCGTCCACATCACGGCCGTCGCGCCAGTCCTCGCCGTCCACGTCCCAGTGGATGTTGCGATAGCCGAGCCCCGACAGAATGGAGAGGACCCGGTCATCGGTCGCGCCCTCTCCGTAGGGGCAGCGAAACCAGGGTCTGGGATCGACCCCCGCCCGCTCGATGAGCAGGTGCTCCGCCCGGCGCACCGTCTCGACGATGCCGTCGTCGGTGAGCAGGGGCAGCGGCATGTGCCAGTGCGTGTGGTTGCCGAGCAGGTGACCGTCGTTCGCCACACGGCGCGCGAGCTCGGGATGGGCCGTGGCCCACCGTCCCTGTATGAAGAAGGTGGTGCGGACGCCCTGCTCGCGGAGGAGGTCGAGAAGGCGAATGGGATTGTCGTCGCGCGCCGGGTGCCCCCGCAGCTCTGCGTCGATGGTGAGGGCCGCTCTCATCGCGCTACGCCTCCTGCCGTGTCACTTTTGCGCCCACCGAGAAGGCGCAGGGATCGATGCCGCGCTCCGCAGCGAGCTGCCAGGCGAGCAGCTGGGCCGGGGCGACGGCCAAGACGGGCGCGAGCGCCCGCGGGACGTCGCCCAAGGCGAGCCCATCCACGCCGGCTGGCGCCTCGCCGGTGGCGCTGGCAAGAAGGACAGCGCCGCCGGCGGCGGCGATGTCCTCGGCCAGCGCCACGTCGAGATCGTACGTCGCCGGTTCGGTCGCGACCATGAGGGCCGCCATCTCAGGCCCGGCGAGCTCCAGCGGTCCGTGGCGGAACTGCCCGCCCTCGAGTGCCTCTGCGGGCAGGTGCGCGGCCTCCTTGAGCACCAGCGCCGCCATCTCGGAGGCCGCGCGAGCACAGCCGCGGCCAAGGGTGACGAGCGTGCGCCGCCGCCCGAGCCAGCGCCGCACTTCGGCGGCCCGCTCCGCGGGCCGATCCAACAGGCGCTCGAGGGCGGCGGCCGTCCGCTCTCGTCCCGGCCGGGTGCTCGCCCGCCAGCGCCGCCAGCACCAGGACTGTGGCGGCGAACGTCATCGTCGACGGCCCTTCCTCATCACCCGTGCGCACGTCGAGGTGCAGGCCCTGCATCCGTGCCATGGTGTTCTCGAGGCCATTGGTCACGGTCACCACGGTCGGCATCGAGGCCCGCCGGGCGAGCGCCTCGAGCAGGGTGACAGGTTCGGCGCTCTCCCCGGACTGACTCACGCAGACGAGCGCGGTGTCCGGACGCAGCGCGGAGGCGCGGAAGTGCAGGAGCTCGGCCGCGTCCACGATGAGCGCATGGACGCCGGCCGCGGCCAGCAAGGTGACGGGGACATGGCAGGCATCGTACGAGGCCCCCATCCCGGTGAAGACCACCGAACGGGCCTTGCCGAGGGCGCGGCGGGCGGCGGCGAGCTCGCCGCTCTGATCGCCGAGGCCAGCCGCGGCCCGCCTAAGGGCGTCCGGCTGGCCCAGGATCTCGGTCAGGAATCTGTCAGGTAACTTTCCTAACTGTTTCACTTCGCCGTGACTATACCGTAGGATGCCGACCAGGGGAACAAGGTCAAGAGCGACCGTCGGAGGTAGGAGCGATGGGCATCAAGGTCGCGGTCATCGGCGGGGGCAGCACCTATACGCCCGAGCTCGTCGAGGGCTTCGGGCTGCGGGCATCGACGCTGCCGGTGGACGAGCTCGTCCTGCACGACATCGACGAGGAGCGTCTCGCCGTCGTCGGCGGGCTGGCCGGCCGGATCCTGCGCAAGCTCGACTTTCCCGGCCGGCTCATCCTGACGAAGGATCGCGAGGCCGCCGTCGAGGGTGCCTCCTTCGTGCTCGTGCAGCTGCGCGTCGGCGGCCTTCGCGCCCGGCTGCAGGACGAGACCATACCGCCCAGGTTCGGCTGCCTCGGCCAGGAGACGACCGGGCCGGGCGGCTTCGCCAAGGCGCTGCGCACCGTCCCGGTCGTCCTCGAGATCGCCGAGGACACCGCCCGCCTGGGCGCGCCCGGGGCCTGGCTCCTCGACTTCACCAACCCGGCTGGTCTCGTTGCCCAGGCGCTCCTCGACCACGGCCATCACGCTATCGGCCTCTGCAATGTGCCGATCGGCTTCCAGCGCGACTTCGCCAAGCGCTTCGGTGTCGCACCCGAACGCGTCCAGCTCGAGCACGTCGGCCTCAACCATCTCTCCTGGGAGCGCAAGGTGCTGGTCGACGGCGTCGACCGGCTGCCCGAGCTGCTCGCCGAGCACGCCGATGAACTGGCCGCCGAGACCGACGTGCCCGTCGAGCTCGTCACGCTCTTCGGCGCGGTGCCGTCCTACTACCTCCACTACTACTACCTCTCCCGCGAGACGGTGGCGCGGCAGGCGGACGAGAAGCCGCGCGCCCAGGAGGTCATGGAGCTCGAGCAGGAGCTGCTGGCGATGTACGCGGACGAGGCCCTCGAGGTGAAACCGAAGGAGCTCGAGGGCCGTGGCGGCGCTTTCTACTCCGAGGCGGCCGCCATGCTGATGGAGTCGCTCTACGGCGACCGGGGCGACGTCCAGGTGGTGAACGTCCTCAACCAGGGCGCGATCCCCGACCTCGCCGCGGACGCCGTCGTCGAGACCGCCTGCCGCATCGACCGGCAGGGCGCTCACCCACTCCCCGTCGATCCGCTCGCTCCCGAGATGCACGGCCTCGTCGAGCACGCCAAGGCCTACGAGCGGCTCGCCGTCCGGGCCGCCGTCGAGGGCAGCCGGGATCGGGCGCTGAAGGCACTGCTCGCCAACCCGCTTGTCCCGGACTACCCGGCCGCGGCCGGTCTGCTCGAGGCCCTCCTCGAGGCCAACCGGCCGTTGCTGCCGCGCTTCTTCCCTGTGAGCTAGCGATGCTTGACGAGCGCGGACGGTGAGGCTATCGTCCGTTCAGTAAGGAAGGTTTCCTTACAATAGTTCCAGAGCAGCCGCCAGGGGGACGTCACGGGCAGCCAGACGCACGACCTCGCCGGTCAGCCGCAGCTGTTGCGCGCCCTCAACGAGCGCCGCATCCTCGACATCATCAGGGCCGCGGGCTCCGTCTCCCGAGCCGAGATCGCCCGCCGCAGCGGTCTCTCAAAGCCGACCGTCTCGCTCGCCCTCGACGCCCTGCTCGCGGCGCATCTCGTGCATCAGGTCGGACACTCGACGGGCAGCAAGGGTCCGCGCGCCAAGCTCTTCGAGCTGAACCCCGGCTCGGGCTGGGTCGTGGGTGTGGACGTCGGCCGGCAGTGGGTGAGGGCAGCCGTCGCGGACATCAGCGGCGGCCTCGTGGCGCGGCGTGACGAGCGCACCCGCCTGCGCAGCTCGAAGACGCTCGTGGAGCAGATCGGCGTGCTCGCCCATCGCGTGGCCGCCGACGCCGGCATCAGCTGGAAGAAGGTGACCCACGCCACCGTCGGCAGTCCCGGCGTCCTCATGCCGTCCAGTGGGCTGCTCGAGCAGGCGCCCAACCTCCCGGGCTGGGGCGAGCGCGGCGTCGTTGAAGCGATCAAGGCCGAGCTCGGTACCCGTCGTCACCTTCGAGAACGACGTGAACCTCGCCGCCCTGGGCGAACGCGCCCAGGGTGTCGGACGCGAGGTCGACGATTTCGTCTTCATCTGGGTCGGCACGGGACTGGGCATGGGCATCATCATCGGCGGCCGGCTGTACCGCGGCTCGCGGGGAGCTGCCGGCGAGATCGCCTACCTGCCCGTCGTGCCGGCCGACGGCGACGGACGCGAGGAGCCGGGTGGGCGCGCGGGCTCTCCTCCCCGCGGTCCGCTGGAGGAGGCCACCGCGGCGAGCGCGGTGACCGAGCTCGCGCGATCCAAAGGGGTGCGCGCGCCCCTCAGCCCCAAACGCGTCTTCGCGGCGGCGCGCCGCGGCGACGAGGCCGCGAAGGCGGTCGTCGCCGAGGAGGCGCGCCGCCTCGCACGCGTGGTCGCCGCCGTCGCCCCCGTCCTCGATCCGGAGCTCGTCGTGCTCGGCGGCGGTATCGGCGCGAACGGCGACCTGCTGCTCGAACCGGTGGAGAGCCACCTCCGCGAGCTCACCCCGTTCCCCGTCCGTCTTGCCGTGTCCAGCCTTGGAGAAGAGGCGGTCCTGGCCGGCGCCGTCGCCACGGCGCTCGAAGCCGCCCAGGACCGCCTCTTCAGCCGCACCGCCGCGCTCGAGAAGAAGCAGCGTTCATCCGAAGTCCATGTCTAGGGGGAGGCAATCCGTCATGAAGAGACCGCTGTCGATAGTCCTCGTGCTGGCCGCCGTCGCCGGCCTGCTGCTCGCCGGGGTGGCCGCCTGTGGCGGCAGCAGTGGGAGCACCTCGCCGTCGCCGGCTGCGTCCCTCGACACGACGACACCGGTGACGCTCACCGTTTGGCATCCGTGGACGGTCAAGTCCGAGAAGCAGGGGTTCGCCACGGCGGTCGCCGGCTTCGAGCAGAAGTACCCGTGGATCAACCTCAAGATCGTGACGTTCCCGAACTCCGACGAGTTCGACCAGACGCTGATCAAGAACATCAACGCCGGCACCGCCCCGGACGTGGCGATCTCCTTCGGCCCCGACTACGTGGGCAAGTACGCGGCCGACGACCTGTTGGAGGACATGACACCCTTCATGGAGGCCGACAAGTTCGACATGAGCGTGTTCGCGCCGGCCGCGCTGAGCTACACGAAGTACGACGGCAAGCAGGTCGCGCTGCCCGTGCTGACCGACGCCTACGGTCTCTACTACAACAAGACGATGTTCGAGAAGGCCGGCCTCACCGGCCCGCCCAAGACGATGAGCGAGCTCATGGACTACGCGAAGAAGCTGACGGTGCGCTCGTCGAACGGGGACATCGAGGTCGCCGGCTTCGTGCCGCTCAACGCCTTCAACGAGCTCGGTCCCATCGACCTCGCCCGTCCGTGGGGGGCAGAGTGGTTCGGCAGCGACGGCAAGGCGATCACCTCGACCGACCCCGCCTGGGCGAGCGCCTTCACCTGGCAGAAGCAGCTCGTCGACTGGTACGGCAAGGATGCGATCACGAAGTTCAACGCGGCCTGGGTCGACAAGGAATGGACCCCGGACCAGGTCTTTGAGACGGGCCACGTGGCGATGATCTGGGACGGCGAGTGGCGCACGAAGATGATCGAGAACGACCAGGCCAAGATCGACTACGCCACCGCCCCCTTCCCCGCCGCCGACGACCATCCCGAGCTGTACGGTCAGGGCCGTGTCGGCGGGACGATCTGCGGCATCCCGCGCGGCGCGGCCAACCCCCAGGCGGCCTGGCTGCTCGTGAAGTACATGTCCACCGACACCGACTTCCTGGTGGCCCTGGCGAACATGTTGGGCAACGTGCCGACGACGACGGCGTCCGCCGAGTCGCCGGACCTGCAGATGCCGGCACAGATGCAGACGTTCATCGACGTGTGGAACAACCCGGACTCGCTGTTCCAGCCGCCGCTCAAGGACGTGGGCGCCACCTACGCCGACTTCCTCAACAACTACAACGACAAGTGGGTGCAGGGGAAGGGCGGCGATCTGCAGGCCGGCCTGGCGCAGGTCGACCAGAACATCGACAACGAGCTGTCGATGGGCCAGGCGCCGTGAGCCAGACCTGGCCTGAGACGACGGACCGGCTGTAGGGCTGACCCCATGCCCGTGGCCGGACACAGGGTGCGAGACTGATGGCGCAGGTGGCGACGCCCGAGGCGCGGACGGAAGCGTCGGTCTCCATCCCCAGGCGTTCCCCGGCCGAGCGGCGGCGCGCGCGCCGCCGCTCGGCCGTCCGCAACTACCTGCTCGTCTTCCTCTTCCTGCTGCCCTGGATCATCGGGTTTGTGGCCTTCACGCTGGGGCCGATGATCCTCAGCCTGTGGTGGTCGTTCTGCCACTACGACATGGTGAACCCGCCGAAGTGGATCGGCCTCGCCAACTTCAAGTTCATGTTCGGCGTGGGGCACATCCCCGGACTCCCGGCCGGCGCGCGCGACCCCTACTACTGGCTGTCGGTGCGCAACACGCTCTGGATCATCGTCTTCGGGGTGCCGCTGCGGATCGTCTTCGGCATGCTGACCGCCATGCTGCTCACCCGGCCGAAGCGCGGCGTGAACACGTACCGGACGCTGTTCTACGCGCCGTCGATGGTGCCGCGCGTCGCGACGGCGCTGGTCTTCGTCTACCTGCTCAACCCGGTCTCCGGTCCGATCAACCGCATCATCGATGCGATCCCCGGCCTGGACTCCCCGCTCTGGTTCTTCGACCCCGCCTGGGCGAAGCCCGCGCTGCTCATCATGGGCCTGTGGGGCATCGGCGACGCGATCGTCATCTATCTCGCGGGCTTGCTCAACGTGCCCCGCGACCTCTACGAGGCGATCGCCATCGAGGGCGCCAACTGGTGGCAGCGCTTCCGCTACGTGACGCTGCCGATGATCACGCCGGTGATCTTCTTCACCCTGATCATGGGCATCATCGACGGCTTCCAGTACTTCGACCAGGCCTACGTGGCCGGCAACGCGGCGAGCGGCCAGAACACGGTGCTGGGTCAGCCCCAGGGCTCCCTGCTCTTCTACGGCCTTTGGCTCTACGAGAAGGCCTTCCGCTCCTTCCAGATGGGCTACGCCTCGGCCATGGCGTGGATCATGTTCCTCGCCACCATGGCCTGTACCGTCGTGCTGCTGGTCACGTCGAAGCGCTGGGTGCACTACGGGGGGAGGCTCCAATAGCGACCGTGGAGACAGCCGTACGGCAGGGGCGGCGGCCCCCGAAGGTCCGCCGACGCCGCTTCATGCTCGCGATCGCCAACCACGCGGTGCTCATCGCCGTGTCCCTGATGTTCGTGCTGCCCATCGTCTGGATCGCCCTGACCTCGCTCATGACCGAGGATCAGGCGATGACGACGAAGCTCATCCCCGACCCGTGGATGTGGTCCAACTACGTCACCGTGTTCCGCGAGATCGACCTGTGGCAGTACACGTGGAACACCGTGCTCTACGCCGGCCTCACCACGATCGGCACCATCGTCTCGTGCGTGCCCGTCGCCTACGCCTTCTCGCGCATGCAGTGGAAGGGCCGCAACATTGTCTTCCTGCTGGTGCTGAGCACGCTGATGCTGCCCGTGCAGATCACCACCGTACCGATGTTCGTCGTCTGGGCGCGCGACCTGCCGGACTGGCTGGCCTCCAACCTCGGCCTCCACGTCCAGTTCGTCGGCACCCTCAAGCCGCTCATCATCCCCAGCTTCTTCAGCGACGCGTTCTCGATCTTCCTGCTGCGTCAGTTCTTCATGACGATCCCCGACGAGCTCTGCGACGCGGTGCGAGTGGATGGCGGAGGGCACTGGCAGATCCTGCGGCGCGTGGTCGTACCCCTCTCAAAGCCGGCCATCATGGCCGTCGCGCTCTTTCACTTCATCTGGGCCTGGAACGACTTCTACGGGCCGCTGGTCTACCTGGGCCAGAGCCCCAAAGCGCAGACCCTCTCGCTCGCGCTCTCGAACTTCCGCGGCATGCACCACGTGCAGTGGAACCTCACGATGGCCGCCACCCTGATCTTCATGATCCCGGTCGTGATCATCTTCTTCCTCGCGCAGCGGGTGTTCATCGAGGGCGTGACGCTTACGGGCGTCAAAGGCTGATCAGGGGCGTGGCCTGCGGCGACGGGCCTGGCCGCGCCGGTGAGACCGTCAGATGCCGGCGGCGGCCAGGCCGTCAGCTTCCGGCGGCGGCGCTGATGGCGGCGACGAGCCCGGCGGTCGTGTAGGTCGAGGCCTCGATGGCGACCGGCAGGCCGTGCTCGCGCAGGGTCGCGCTCGTGATGGGCCCGATGGAGCAGAGGCGGGCGCCGGCGAGCCGCTCCGCGAGCGGCCGGCCGGCGCCCGCCGCTTCCGCCTCGATCAGCCGCACGAATTCGCGCACCGTGCTGCTCGAGGTGAACGTGATGAAGTCGGCGGCCTCGATACGCTCCGCCGGCACGGCCAGCTCGTCGGCCGGCAGCGTGTCGTAGACGGGCAGCACGTCCACCAGGGCGCCGTGCTCGCGGAGCGTGTCGGGGAGGACGCTGCGCGCCTCGCGCGCGCGCGGGATCAGGACGCGGGCGCCGGCCGAAGCGATCCCCCGCCGGTCGAGCGCCGTGAGGAGACCCTCGGCGATGTAGTCCTCGGGCACGACGTCGCAGGGGATGCCACGGTCCTCCAGGGCCTGAGCGGTGGCCGGGCCGATGGCCGCGGTGGCGGCGCCGGCCAGCGCAGCCGGGCCGGCGCCGAGCTCCTCCAGGTAGCCGAAGAAGACGGCGACGCCGTTCACGCTTGTGAAGACGACGCACTGGTAGACGCCGAGTCCGGCGAGGATGCGGCGCACCTTGTCGTCGAGCGGACGCGGCACGATGCGGATGGTCGGCACGAGGAGGACCTCGGCTCCCAGGGCCTCCAGCGGCCGAGCCAGCGACGCCGCCTGCTCGGCCGGCCGCGTCACGACCACCGTCGTGCCGGCGAGGAGGCGGCCTGAGGGCGGCTCCTGCCCAGAAGAGGGCGACCGCGCCTCAGATGGACGGGCTGCATGCTCCTGCGCGGGCTCGTCCCTCATGGCCGTGTCAGAGCGCCCCGCGCACGACGGCCAGGATCCGGCCGGCGCCGGCGTCGACGAGCTGCGCCGCAAGCTCGACGCCGAGCGCCTCGGGGTCCTCGGCGCTGCCGGCCGCCTCGCGGCGCACCGTGTCGGCGCCGTCCAGCGAGCCGACGAAGGCGCGCAGGCGCAGGCCCTCGGTCACGTTCGGCTGCCTGGCGGTCCGCGCGAGGTCCGCGCCCCGCGACCCGCGGCCGTCGATCGCCTCGGCGTAGCCGGCGATGGGGACCTGGCAGCCGCCCTGCAGGGCACTCATCAGCGCGCGCTCAGCGCGGACGGTACAGGCGCTCGCCGGATCGTTCAGCGGGGCGACCAAAGCGCGCACGCGTTCGTCGTCGGCCCGCCCCTCGATGGCGAGCGCCCCTTGTCCGACGGCGGGCAGCATCTCGTCGAACGAGAAGCGGAAGGCGGCGAGCCCCGCGCGCCCGAGGCGGGCGAGCCCTGCCGCCGCCAGCACCGTGCCGGCCATGCCCTGCTCGCCGACCTTGCGCAGGCGCGTCTCGACGTTGCCGCGGATGTCGACCAGCTCGAGGTCGGGACGCAGCGCAAGCAGTTGCGAGCGGCGCCGCAGGCTGGAACTGCCGATCACGGCGCCGCCCGTCACTTCGGCCAGCGTGGCCGGCTCCGTCTCTTCGTGCGCGACGAAGACGTCGTGGACGTCCTCGCGCTTCGTGAAGGCGAGAAGGTCCAGATCCGCCGGGACCTCCGTGGGCATGTCCTTGGCGGAGTGCACCGCCAGGTCCGTTCGCCCGTCGAGCATCGCGCTCTCGAGCTCCTTCACGAAAAGGCCCTTGTCGCCGATCTTCGCGAGCGGAGCGTCGAGCAGCTTGTCGCCGGTGGTCTGGATGACCTCGATCTCGACGACCAGGCCGGGGTGAAGGGCGAGCAACTGGTCGCGCACCCACTCGCTCTGGACGAGCGCGAGCCTGCTGCCGCGGGAGCCGATGCGCAGGGTCTCGGGCATCGGCGTCAGGCGCTCTCGGCGCGCTGCTCGAGGCGCGCATCGAGGGCCACCGGCTGGCGGTCCTCTTCCTGCGACTCGTCCGCCTCGCATCCCTGGGGTGCCCTCTCGTCGCTCGCCGCGACGTCGAGCTCGCACCCAGGTTCGAGCGCGTCCTCGAGTCGCCGCGCGCGGCGGTCCTTGTCCCGAAGCGGACCGACGGCCTCGTCCCCGCCGGCCTCTTGCTCGCCTGCGTCGTCTTCGCCGCTCTCGTCCTCGAGGCCGAACAGGGTGCGCAGCGCGTCGACATAGAGGTAGCACTCGTCCCGCCCGGCCACTTCCTTCATGCGCACGGTCGGCACGTGGAGGATCTTGTTGACGATGGAGGCGGTCAGCATGTCGACCTGGGCACGCTGCTCCTCGGTCAGGTCGCTCAGCTTGCTGCCGAGCCTCTCGAGCTCGGAGCGCCGGATGTCGTCGACGGTCTCGCGCAGCATCGCGATGGTCGGCACGACCTCGAGGCTGCGCAGCCAGCCGCGCACCTCCTCGAGCTCGTCCTGCACGATATCCTCGGCCTTGGCCGCTTCCTTCTCGCGCTCGCTCCGGTTGCGCTCCACCACGTGCTGCAGGTCGTCGATGTCGTAGAGGAAGACGTTGTCGACGCGGTTGATCTCGGGATCGAGGTCGCGCGGCACGGCGATGTCGATGAAGAAGATCGGCCGGTGACGGCGGTGGCGCATGGCGCGTTCCACGCGTTCGCGACTGACGACGTAGTGGGGCGCCGAGGTGGAGCTGATCACGATGTCGGCGGCCGCCAGGTGCCCTTCGAGGTCCTCGAAGGGCACGGCGCGGCCGCCCACGCGTCCGGCCAGCTCCTCCGCGGCGCCGAACGTCCTGTTCGTCACGAGGATGCGCTCGATGCCGTGGCCCTTCAGGTGCGTCGCGGTGAGCTCGCTGGTCTCGCCGGCGCCGATGATCAGCGCGGTGTGGTCCTTGAACCGGCCGAACACCTGCAGCGCCAGGTCGACCCCGGCGGAGCTCACGCTCACCGGCTTCTCGCCGATGGCGGTCTCGGTGCGCACGCGCTTGCCGACCTCCAGGGCGCGCCGGAAGAGCCGGTTGAAGACGACGCTGGTGCAGCCGCCCTCGCAGGCGTTCTGATAGGCGCTCTTGAGCTGCGACACGATCTGGTACTCGCCCACGACCATCGAGTCGAGGCTCGCCGTCACGCGGAAGAGGTGGCTGATGGCGCCGTCGCCGGAGTAGCTGTAGACGGAGCGGCGCAGGTCGGCCACGTCGACCTGCGCCTCGTCGGCCAGCCGCTGCAGCGCCGCTTCGCTGGCCGCGAGCGAGTCGCCGGCCCACATGTAGAGCTCGGTGCGGTTGCAGGTCGACAAGGCGACCGCCTCGCAGAGGCCGGCTTGCAGCAGCAGGTCGTGGCCGACGCGGAGCGCCGCCTCGTCGTCGAGCGCGAGCTTCTCGCGCAGCTCGAGCGGCGCCGTCTTGTGGGAGATACCGGTGACGACGACGTGCACGTCAGCCCCCGTACGTGTGGAAGCCGCTCAGGTACGGGACGGCGGCGAACCGGATGACGAGCAGCACGACGAGGCCGGCGATGGCGAGGTAAGCCGTGCGGCGACCGCCCCAGTCGGCACGCGCACGGCCCCACAGCAACAGGACGTAGACGAGCCACGCGAAGATCGAGAAGAGCACGAGCGGGTCGCTCCACCAGGACGCGACCTTGTAGGTCTCGGCGCGGATCACGCCGGCAGCCATGCCCATCGTGAGGAAGGGCAGTCCCAGAAGGGTCGCGTGGTAGACCAGCTTGTCGAGCGTGGCCAGCGACGGCAGGCGGCCGAGGACCTTGCTCAGCGAGTGGCGCTTCAGGAGCCACGCCTCGATCAGGTAGATGATCGCCGCCCCGCCGGCGACGTAGAGCGCGCCGACCGCGGTGAGCATCACGGCGACGTGGACGACGACGATGTCGCTGCGCAGCGCCGGCATCACGTCGCGCGGCGCCTCGTAGGCGACCAGCGCCCCGATGAGCAGGGCGATCACCACGGGCATCACGTACAGGCCGATCGCCTTCACGCGCGTGAACGACTCGAGCACCAGGTAGACGGCCGTCACCGACCACGCCACGGCGTTGAGCGACTCGTAGGCGCCCACCACGGGGAAGTGGCCGGCGGCGATGCCGCGCGTCACGAGCGCCGCCGTCTGCACGAGCCAGCCCGCGACCACGAGCGCCAAGCCGATGCGGTTCATCGAACCCCTGCGCGAGAGCAGATGCACGACGAACACGGCGAACGCTCCCACGTAGAGCAGGAAGGCGACCCAGAGGGCGACGGCGGAGAAGTGCTCCATCAGGGCGGGCGCGATTGACGCGGTCGGGGCGGCGGGCGGCGGCGACTCAGTCGCCCGGGCCCGCCGCCTCCCGCTTCTCGACCTCGCGCCTGAGCAGGTCGACGTCGCGCTGGAGCGCGGTGACCCGCTTGGCCTGCACGAAGTAGTAGATGATGACGACGGCCAGGATGATGGCGTAGGCCGCCGCCACGTACTTGGCGCCCTCTTCGATGCTCATGCTCGTCCTTCCGGTCGATCAGCTCGGCGGCCTGACTGCGTCAGCCGCCGAGCCTCGTCTTCAGGTCGTCGATCTCGTCCTTCACGCGCTCCGCGCCGACGTCCGCCCTGAGCAGCGCCAGCATGAGCAGGGTCATCCCGGCCATGCTGATCATGAAGCTCAGGAACATGCTGCCTTCCATGCCCGAGTCGCCCGCGGTGATGACCACCGGGTGCAGGCCTTCCGGCATGTAGCGCGTGGCGAAGAAGGTGATCGGCACGTCGATGAAGGCGACGATCGCGAAGACCGCCGCGAACGTCGCGCGCCGCGAGTCTTCCTCGACCACCTGCCGCAGCACGAAGTAGGCGGCGTACAGGAAGCACACGATGAGGAAGGTGGTGAGCCGCGGCTCCCACGCCCACCAGGCGTCCCAGGCGGCCTTGCCCCAGATCATCCCCGTCGCCATGACGAGCAGGCTGAAGAGCAGGCCGAGGCGCACGGCGCAGTAGCCCAGCCTGTCCCACTTCAGGTCGTTGCTGCGCAGGTACAGGATGGCGGCGACGAAGGCGATGCCGTAGGCGAGCAGCGCCGTCTCGGCGATGGGCGCGTGGTAGTAGAAGATCTTCTGGCTGAAGCCCATCGTCGACGCGTCCACCGGGGCGTAGAGGAAGGCCAGCAGCAGGCCGGCGACGAGCAGCGCGCCGGCGGCCGCGAAGAGCACCGGCGCGCTCGTCACGCGCTGCCATGCCGTCGTCCCGGCCGGCGTCACGCCGGGCGTCCCGTCCACCGTCGCTCTCGTCGCTTCCACCGTCACTCTCCTATCGCGAAGTCGTACGTCCCGTAGGCCGCCACCAGGAAGACGGCGTCGAAGACGACCAGGAAGACGAGGCGGGCGGCCAGATCGCCGAGCGTGCTGCCGTCGGCGAAGATGCCGGTGGTCGCCGACGTCGCGGCGATCAGCACCGGCACGATCAACGGCAGGAACACGATGGGCAGCAGCAGGTCGCGCGCGCGCGTGTTCATCGAGATCGTGGCAAGCAGTGTACCAAGCACGCAGATGCCCAGGTCGGCGAGCAGCAGCACGAGCAGGAAGAGCCCGATGTCGCCGGCGTAGCTGCGCTCCACGAAGAAGACCGTGAAGACCGGCACCGAGAGCGCCTGGATGACGAGCAGGAAGATGAGATTCCCGGTCGCCTTGGCGAGGAAGATCGTCACGCGGTCCACGGGACACAGGAGCAGCCCATCGAGGCACTGCTCGTCCTTCTCCTGCGCGAACGACCGGTTGAGACCGAGCAGCGCCGAGAAGATGAACGTCACCCAGAGCATGCCGCCGGTGAAGTACGTGAGGTCGGTGTCCTGCACCCCGAAGGCGTAGTGGAAGATCACCAGCGCGAGCATCACGAAGAGGAACATCGACACGAGCATCTCGCGCGTGCGCAGCTCGCGGATGAGGTCCTTGCGGAGGATCGCCATGAACTGGCTCACAGCACGGACCCTTCCTGCACGTGCTCGCGGTAGACGGCGCCGAAGGCCTCGGGGTCGACGCCGGCGTCGTGTTCCCAGGCGATCTTGCCGGCGTCGACGATCATCAGCTTCGTCGCCAGCTCGAGCCCCTTCTGGATGTGGTGGGTCACCATGACGAAGGTGTGCTCCTCGCGGATCTCGGCGAGCAGCCCGTCGAGGATGTCGACGGCGCGCGGGTCGAGGCCGGAGTGCGGCTCGTCGAGCAGCAGCACGCGGGGCCGATGCAGGATCGCGCGCGCGATCGCGAGCCGCTGCCGCATGCCCTTGCTGAAGGTGCGCACGACGTCGTAGCGGCGGTGGCTGAGCTCGAGGCGGTCGAGGAGCTCGGTGATGCGCTCCTCGCGGTCCTCGAGCCCGTACATGTCGGCGTAGAAGCGCAGGTTCTCGTAGGCGGTGAGGTCGAGGTAGAGCATCGGCGCGTGCGAGATGAGGCCGATGGCGCGGCGCACGGGCATCGGGTCCTCACGCACGTCGTGGCCCGCGACCTTGATGCTGCCCTTCGTCGGCGTCAGCAGGGTGGCGAGCACGCGCAGGGTGGTCGTCTTGCCGGCGCCGTTGGGGCCGAACATGGCGAGGAAGCCGCCGCGCTCCAGCGTGAACGAGAGTCCCCGCAGCACCTCGCGGCGGCCGAAGGTCTTGCGCAGGCCCTCGACCTCGATCTCGGGAGCGCCGGTCACGCGCGCCTCAGGCGGGAGCCTCGCCGGGGCGCCCGCGGCCGGGGCGCTCGGCGACGGCGTCGTCGGCGAGCGCCTCCTGCGGGCGCATCTTGGGCCACAGCGAGACGACCGCGCCCACGCACAGCAGGATCGAGCCGATCCAGACCCAGCGGATGAGCGGGAAGACCACCATGCGCAGGGCGATGGTCTTCGAGCTCGAGTCGAAGCCCTCGTCCGGAGTGACGAACAGGTCCTCGAACGGCTGGCCGAGGATGACGGCACGCACGGCCGCCCCGCTCACGGGGAAGATGTCGGTGTGCGGCGACACCACGCCGATGGCCTTGCCGTCCTTGGTCACCTCGAAGTTGGCCAGGGTGCGCTCGCTGTCCTGCGCACCGGTGCCGGTGGAAAGGTCCTTGAACGTCAGCGTGTAGTCGCCGATCGTGGTCTGCTCGCCGGGCTTCAGCTTCATGACGGTGCTGACCTCGGTCTTGTAGACGGTCGAACCGAGCAGCCCGGCCACGACCAGCACCATGCCGAGGTGGGCGACGAACCCGGCCGTGCGCGTGCGGCTGCCGAAGAGGGCGCGGCGCAGGCCGGCCGTCCAGGCCTTGCCCGGGCCGGCCGCCCGCCGCGCCGCGTTCACGACGAACTGCAGCACGGCCCCGAAGGCGAACCCGCAGACCACCAGGCCGATGAAGCCCAGAACGTCCGAGTCAAAGCCCAGCAGCAGCCACAGCGGCACCGAGAGCGCCGCCGTGACGGCCGGGAGCAGGAGCACCTTGCGGAAGGCCGCTCCCGTCGTCTTGCGGAACCCCAGCAGCGGGCAGATCGCGACGAGCGCCAGCGTCACGACGCCGAGCGGGCGCGCGAACGTGTCGTAGGTCGAAGCCCCGACGCTGCGATCGAGCACGAGCGGCACGAGCACGGTGGCGGCGGCGATCGCCGAGGCGAAGAGCACGAAGAGCAGGTCGGTCAGGTAGTAGAGGAACTCCCGCGACCCGACCGCCTCGATCGGCTCCCCGCTCTCGAAGCGCCGCCACCGCCAGGCCAGCAGTCCCAGGCTGAGCAGGCCGCTGCCGATGAGCAGCGTCGAGAGGATGTCGATCAGCACGTCGTTACGCCCGAAGGCGTGCACCGAGCTGATCAGGCCGGTGCGCGTCGTCCAGGTCGCAAGGATCGTGAAGAAGAACGTGAGCGAGGCGAGCCCCAGGGCCCAGCGCTTGAAGATGCCGCGCGTCCTGTAGAGGGTCATGGCGTGCAGCAGCGCCGTGGCCGTGAGCCACGGCACGAGGGAGGTGTTCTCCACCGCGTCCCAGGCCCAGAAGCCGCCGAACGAGAGCACGACGTAGGCCCACCAGGCGCCGAGGCCGATGCCCAGCGAGAGGAAGAGCCAACCGAACACGGCCCACTTCTGCGAGAGCGTCACCCACAACCGGTCGGCGCGTCCCAGCAGCATCGCCGACACGGCGAAGCCGAAAGGCACGGCGACGCCCACGTAGCCCAGGAAGAGGGCGGGCGGGTGCAGCACCATGCCGGGATGCAGCAGCAGCGGGTTCAGGCCGAAGGGCGTCGTGCCGGCGGTCGCCCTGATGAACGGGTTCGAGCCCTCGTCGAAGACGGTGAGGGCGGCGAACACCGCGGCGACCGCGCACAGCACCATCACGGCGCCGGCCGTGACCCGCTCGAGCCGTGCCAGATCGCGCAGGGCGATGATCGCGATCACGACGGCGAGCATCAGCAGCCAGAGCAGGAACGAACCCTGCTGACCGGCCCAGAAGCCGGAGATGCGGTAGAAGAGCGAGAGGCTGGCGTCGGAGTTCTCGGCGACGTAGGCGAAGCCGAAGTCCTTCTTGATGAAGGCGCCGAGAAGGACGGCGCCGGCGACGGCCGTGCTCAGGAAGAAGGCGTAGACGGCGTAGTAGCCGTTGCGCAGCAGGTCCCTGCGGTCCCAGCGCAGCCCCAAGGCGATGAAGACGACGCCGACGAGAGAGAAGACGAGCGCAAGCGTGAGGCCCAGACGGCCGAGGGTGATCATTGTGCCGGCCTCATTGCGCCGCGGCCGGCGCCGGCGTCGTCCCCTTGCCATCGTACTTCGACGGGCACTTCGTCTGGAGCTCGTCGGCGCTGATGAGGCCGCCGTCGTAGGTGCCGACGACGACGACGTCAACGCCCGGCCCGAAGGTGTTCGGCATCTGCCCGCTGAAGTCGACCTTCACGGTGCCCGTCTTGCCGCTCAGGTCCTGGATGGTGAAGTGCACGCCCGCGTCGTCACGCTGGATGGTGCCGTCCACGACGCGGCCCCCTACCTGGACGTTCTTGCCGCTGTAGTCGCCGCCGACCACCTCGGAGACCTGGCGGTAGTAGGCGCCCTGCTGGCTGACCATGTAGACGACGCCGATCACGAAGACGGCCACGATGACCGCGGTCGCGACGATGAGACGCGTGCGGGCCTTCTTGTTCACGCGAGATACCCCCGGATGTATCGAGTGCGGAGACGCTCAGTTTAGCGGACGATGGCCGAGTCGTGCCATTTCCACTATTTGGACGATGCCATAGTGGAAAGGTCTGCAGCGTACCCGCCCCAACGGCCCAAGACAAGCCGCGGGAGACGGGCGCGGTGGCGCCATGCGGCAGGAAAACCGCCGCCGCGCGGCGTAGCTAGGGAGCATGCCGCTCGAACGCCGCCGGGAGACGAAGATCATCGCCGTCCTCTTTGGCGACCTCGTCGGCTCCGGCGCCGAGACGCCGGCCGCGGGCGAACGCCTCGCGGCCGGCCTCGAACGCATCAACCACCTGTTCGCTCCCGCGATCGGCGAGCCGTTCGCCGTGGCCACCGGCGACCGCGTCGACGGCGTCCTCAACGACCCGGCTCAGGCGCCACTCTGCCTCAGCGTCCTGCGCGAGAGCCTGGCCCCGTACCAGCTGCGCATGGGCATCGGGGTGGGGACGGTGGAACCGGGCCGCGACGCGGCCGAGCGCGACGCCTACTCTCTCGCGCGCCGCGCCCTGCAGCTCGCGGCGCGCGACGGCGGACTCACCCGTTATCTCGGCACCGGCGAACCGGGCGACGTGCTGCTGGGGGCGCTCTGCCGTCTGGTCGACCCCCTGATCCGTGCCCGCACGCTGAAGCAGTGGGAAGCGATCGCCGCGTACCGGGAGCTGGGTCACCAGCGCGACGTCGCAGCGCGGCTCGGGGTCACCCGCCAGAGTGTCGGCGACCGGCTGGCCGCGGGCCATCGCCGCGCCGTCGAAGAGGCCGACACGGCCATCGCCGCCTACCTCTCGTACGCGCGTCGCCAGCAGCGCGGCTACTGACCAGGCCCTCCTGACAGCGCCGGCGTCGCGCGGCGTCACCTCGTCGACACGCCCCCGTCCCTCGCCGACCGGCGCTGCTTCTCTACCGGCGCCGTTTCTTCTCTACCCGCGGCGCTCCGGAGGCGCTCCTCCTCTACCGGCGCTTCTTCGCGTACCGCCGTCGTGCCGCACGCCGGGACTCGGACGACTCCGCGACCTGGTCGAGGTGGATGCCGCGGGCGCGCGGGTCGTACACCACCCGCCAGCCCGCGCGCCGCAGACGCACGCCCAGGTCGATGTCGCCGTAGGCGAGAAAGAAGCTCTCGTCCATACCGCCGACCTCGTCGAAGGCCTCGCGCCTCACGAGCATCGCGGCGCCTCCGACCCAGTCGACGTCGGCTCGAGCCGTCGGGGCAAGGTAGGCGAGCTTCTTGGGCTTCGTGCGCGCGCGCAGCAGCTTGGTGCGCGGCGGAAGGATGTGGCTCCACCAGGCCCGCAGGCGGCGCCAGATCGTCGGGGCGAAGCCGGCCGAGCGCTCGACGATGCCGCGCGGGTCGACAAGACGAGGCGCGCAGATGCCGATCTTGCGGCCGGGGTCGTGGATCTCGCCGTAGAGCTGCTCCAGGGCGTCCGGCCGCAGGCGGGCATCTCCGTGGAGGACGAGCAGGAAGGTCTCGTCAAGCTGCTTCGCCGCGCTGTTGACAGCGGCTCCGAAGCCGACGTCGAGGGGCAGGGTGGTGACGGGCAGATGGGGGAAACGCTTCGCGAGCACGTCCCGCGTACCGTCGGTCGACGAGAGATCGACGACGACCACCCGGGCGACCTGGGGCAGCAGCTCCCGCAGCATGGAAGCGAGATGGCCGGCGTCGTTGAACGTCACGACGGCGGCGCCCACAGTGCTCGCCGTGGGCGGCAGCTCGTCGGGCGGCGGCCGCTCGTCGATGGCCCGGCGCGCCGCCGCCTCCTCGGCGAGCCTGCCCTCGAGGTCAGGCGGGAGCGGGAGCATCCGGAGGCCGGGCGCAGTCCCCGCCCAGATCGAGAAGCTTCTCGATGGCGTGCGGCAGCGCCGGCTCGATCATGGCGAACTGCTCGCGGCAGGCGCGCGGGCTGCCCGGCATGTTGATGATCAGCGTCCTGCCGCGCAGGCCGCTCACCGCACGGGAGAGCATGGCGTGGGGAGTCTTCTCGAGGGAGCCGGCGCGCATGGCTTCGGCGAAGCCCGGCGCCGGCCGGTCGAGCACAGCCAGCGTGGCTTCGGGCGTCACGTCCCGCTCCGTGAACCCGGTCCCTCCGGTGGTGAGCACGAGGTTCACGTCTGACTCGTCGGCGAAGCGCGTCAGCTCGCGCTCGATCCGGTCGCGCTCGTCGGGGACGATGGCGCGCTCGACCTGGACGACGCCCATGGCGCGCAGCGCCTCGGCGAGCGCGGCTCCGCTCTCGTCCTCGCGCTCGCCGCGCGAGCCCTTGTCGGACACGGTCAGCACGGCGGCGTGGATGAGCGAGCGCTTCTCGACGACGATCTCGTCGCCCGCCTTGAGCTCGCCGCCCTCGAGGACGCGCGCGAAGATGCCCTCGCGCGGCATCACGCAGTCGCCGGCCTTGTAGTAGATGGCGCAGCGGTCGTGGCAGACCTTGCCGATCTGCGTCACCTCGAGCAGCGCGGCGCCGATGCGCAGGCGCGCGCCGACCGGCAACTGGTAGACGATGATGCCGTCGGTCGTGATGTTCTCGCCGAAGGCGCCGGGCGAGACGTCCAGGCCCTTGGCCCGCATCGTCTCGACGCTCTCGTTGGCCAGCAGGCTGACCTGGCGATGCCAGGTGCCCGCATGGCCGTCGCCCTCCACGCCGTGCTCGGGGCGCAGGGCGATGACTGCCTGCGGCTCCTTCTGCACGCCCTTGGTCGCGGCGACGTTGACGGAGACGACGTGACCGTCGGCCTTGCCGTGGCTCACGTCGTCCCCTCCCCGCTCGCCGCGTGCTCGCCGGCCGGGGACGCCGCCGGTCCCTCTCCCGGATCGGCGGCTTCCGTGCGGCGCGTCATTCCGTAGGCCGGCGTCCCGCCGCCAGGTGCCGCTGCGTCCGCCGCTCTTCTCGAGCAGGCGCACCGCGACCACCTCCATGCCGCGGTCCACCGCCTTGCACATGTCGTAGATCGTCAATGCGGCGACGGATGCGGCCACGAGCGCCTCCATCTCCACGCCCGTGCGGCCGGTGAGGCGGGCGTCCGTCACGATGCGCAGGCCGGGCAGCTCGCGGTCCGCGTCGATCTCGACCTCGACCGCCGACAGCTCCAATGGGTGGCAGAGCGGGATGAGGTCGGGCGTGCGCTTCGCCGCCATGATGCCTGCCAGCCGCGCCGCCGCGACGACGTCGCCCTTGGGCACGGCCTGGTCTTCGATGAGCGCCAGGGTCTCGGGCGCCATGCGCACCAGGGCCTCGGCCTTCGCGCGGCGCTCGGTCGGCTCCTTGCCGCCGACATCGACCATGCGCGCGCGGCCGCGCCCGTCGATGTGACTCAGGTCGCTCACCTCAGCCTCCGATCTGCGACATCGCCCGCTGATTGGCGAGACGCTCGCGGCAGCGGTCGTAGTTCTTCAACGACATCGCCCGCACGAGCGTCTCGCGCAGCGCCTCGGGATCGGCCAGCAGCTCGCGGATGGGCATCTCCTCTCCGGAGAAGAGGCAGGTGCGCAGCCGTCCGTCGGCCGTGAGGCGCAGGCGATTGCAGCTTTCGCAGAAGTGGTCGGAGACGCCGGCGATGAAGCCGATCGTGCCGGCCGCCCCCGGAACGCTCCAGTAGCGCGCGGGCCCATGGCCGTAGGGGCCGTCCACGGGCTCGAGCTCGTAGCGCGCGCGCAGCAGCTCGAGCACGTGCGGCGCCGGCACCATGTGGCCGTCGACCACGAGGCGTCTGTCGAGCGGCATGAACTCGATGAAGCGCACGTGCACCGGGCGGTCGCGGGTGAGAGCGACGAAGGCGTCGAGCTCGTCCTCGACGCCTTCGAGAAGGAGCACGTTCAGCTTCACGGGCGAGAAGCCGGCGGCAAAGGCCGCGTCGAGGCCGGCGAGGGCGTCGGCGAGGCGCGCGCCCCGCGTCAGCGTCGCATACCGCTGCTCGTCCAGGCTGTCGATGCTGACGTTGACGCGGCGCAGCCCCGCGGCGCGCAGCTCGCCGGCGAAGCGCGGCAGCAGGATGCCGTTGCTGGTGAGGGCGATGTCGGCGATGCCGCTGGTGCGGGCCAGCATGCCGACGAAGTCGGCGCAGCCCCTGCGCACCAGCGGCTCCCCGCCGGTGATGCGGACCTTGCTGATGCCGCAGGTCGCGGCCACGCGCGCGAAGCCGGCGAGCTCCTCGTACGAGAGGATCTCGCCGTGCGCGCGCGGCGCCACCCCCTCGGGGGGCATGCAGTAGGTGCACCGCAGATTGCAGCGGTCGGTGATCGAGAGGCGCAGGTAGTCGACGCGACCTGGCCCGGTGACGGCGGCACTCACAGGCTCTCGGCTTCCTCGGCCGGGCACCCGAAGAGCACCCGGAACGGTCCGCTTGACGGCGCCGCAAGTGTAGCGCGGCGCCGTGCAAAGGTCATACCGCGAGGGCCATCCGGCCTACGTTCGCAACGTCTCCCGGAGCCCGCCGCAGCTCACTTCTGCAGCATGACCTCCGTGGCCTTGATGACGACGACCACCTCGTCCCCCGCCTTGACGTCGAGCGCCTCGCACGAGCGGCGCGTGATGGCCGATACGACGTCCTGGCCGTTCACGTCCACGACGACCTCGGCCATGACGGTGCCGAGTACGACCGACTTGACCGTCCCCTTGAGCTGATTGCGCGCGCTGAGCGGCATGTGCCCTCCTTGTGACCGGGGAGGTTGGTCCTCGCCCGCTTGACGGCGCCGGCGAGCCGGCCGCCAAGCGCACACTACCCAACGAACAGTCATCTACCCCAACTCGAGGGGCATTCGTTATGCTAAGCAGACCCTTAGCGGACGGGCCGGTGGATGACGATGACGTCCCCGCCGGCGGCACCAGGAGGAACGCGAGCATGAGGGGCCGCATCTTCATTCTCACCATCGTGGCCCTTGCGGCCGGGCTGGGCGCCCTGCTGGCGCCGCGCCCGGCCCTCGCCGGCACCTACGCCGAAGGCTTCACCGGCCCGGACTGGCCGTTCGCCGCTCTCGGCAACGGCCTCTCCAGCGTCGGCGGCGACGACCCTTACCTCCTGCTGACGATCACTCCGGACATGGCTGGCACCTCGACGACCGCCGTGTCCGGGCCGATCTCGGGCTTCTCGTACAACGGCTCCTCCAAGGTGGGCTTCAAGCAGATCGTCCTCCACATCCACACAGAGGGTAACGTCCGAGAGACGACGCCCCTGCGTCTACTTCACCGCCGACATGACGGCAGACGCGATGTTCTGGCCCGCCGGCGAGGGCGCGAGCGACCCAAGCGGGACCGTTGTGACCTACAAGATGCCGCCCTACGCGGGCGGCAAGGCCATGAGGTACATGTTCAAGTGGCTTCTCTCCAACGGTCCGGGGACGGCATCCGTGCGGGTGGACGACGTGACCCTCACGTACGGCAAGTACGTGCCGGCACCAAAGGGCGACGGGACCGGCGGCGACGGTAACCATCCCGGCACGAAGCCTGGCGGCTCGACGCCGAGCGGCACCCTCGACATGGGAGGCGCCGCAGCCGGCGGGACGAGCAGCGGAACGAGCGGCTCAGGGAGCGGCGTTGGCTCCGGGAGCGGCGTTGGCTCCGGGACCGGCGGTGGCGGTTGGACGAGGCAGGTAGCCAGCGGCGCCTCGACCGGAGTGGCGTCCCAGCAGTCAGGCCAGACGATCCCGCCCGACGTCCCCCTGGACACGGCCACCAGCACCGCCGGCGAGAACGCAGTGACGGGTTACCCCATGCGGGTAGAGGCGCTGACCAGCAGCGCCGCCGCGGCGGCGAGCGGTACAGGTGAGAGCGGCGGTCAAGCCGCCGGCAGCGCTCCCGGCGGGGGCGGTGGGCCCGGCGGCGCTTGGCTCGACCTGACGTGGCTGGCGCCGCTCGCGGCGCTGCTCGCGGCCCTTGCTGTGGCCGAGCTGGTGTCGCGCCGCCAGCAGCGCCGCCTGCACAGCCTGATCGAGACCGGCGGAGGGCTTACAGCGCGGTCTTGAGCTGGCGCGGCGATGTGATGCGCATGCCCGTCGCGCCGTCGATACGTTCGATCGTCCCCGTCACTCGCACCATGGCGCCCTCGAAGAGGTCGCGCAGCGGCCCGTCGAACCGGCCTTCCAGTCTGCGAGGCACGGCGATCACGAAGCGTGCCGGATCGGGCGGCGTCAGCCCAACGCTGAGCTCCGTGTAGCCGTCCACGCGCGTGACCTTGGCGACGGGCCCCTCGACCCGCACGTGCTGACCAACGCTGTCGGCGGCCTCGCTCCAGCCGATGGTGTCCAGCGTCGCACCAGGCGACATCGACGCATCCGACGGATCCGGGACAGGCTTGTCAAGGGATGCGCAGGCCGCCAACCCGGCGGCGGCCATTACGCCGAGGAGCAAGGCGACCGCTGCCATGAGCAGCACGGTGTGTCCCGCTCCGCCGCCCGGCCGCCTCCTGACCCTTCCGTCCCGCCTCACGTTCACTCCCTCTCCGGAGACCGCTCGAGGCCGCCGTTGACGTAGTCTGCCACGGCGGCGGTCGCGGGGCGCTCGACGACCTCGCGATACGGTCCCTCCTGCACGACGTGGCCGTCGACGAGGAACGTCACGCGATCAGCCACGGCGCTCGCCTCCGACGTGTCGTGGGTCACCCACAGCACAGCCATCGAGAGCCGCCGGAAGATCTCCTGAAGATCCGAGACAAGGGCGCGCCGCGTCGGCGGGTCGAGCGAGGCCATCGGCTCGTCGAGGAAGAGCACGGCCGGATCGGTGGCGATCGCCCTCGCCACGCTGACCCGCTGCGCCTCTCCGCCCGAGAGTCCTGCCCGCCGCCGGTCGGCGAGGTGCGCGATGCCGAGCAGCTCGAGCGCCCGGTCGGCGCGCTCGCGCAGCTCAGCGCCGCGCAGCCCCCTCATATGCAGACCGCTCTCCACGTTGCCGCGCACGGTCGTGGCCAGCAGGTACGCCTGCTGGAAGACGGCCGCGGTGTGGCGACGAAGGTGCAGCCTGTCGCGCGCGCTGCGGACTGCGCGACCTTCGAATTCCAGGTCGCCGTGGGCGCGCTCCAGGCCGTTGAGGGCGCGCAGCAGCGTCGTCTTGCCGGCGCCGTTCGGCCCGAGCAGCACACAGACCTCGCCCGGCGCCACGGCGAAGCGCTCCACCGTGACGAGCGTCTTGTCGCCTCGGACGACGCTCAGATCGTGAGCGGCCAGCACGACGCCGTTCGTGGCAGCGCGCCCCTCGTTCATTCTGACCTCATGGCCATCGCTGACCGTCCCCGCGCTGGATCAGTGTCACCGCTGCCAGCCCCGCTGCTGGATCAGGGTCATGGCGTAGTTCGCGGAGAAGCTCAGGAAGAGCAGGATGACGGCGAGGGCGATGGCCGCGGCGAACTCCCCCATGTTGGCGTCCTGGACGATCGTGGTCGTCAGGACCTGCGTCTCGCCCTTGATGTTGCCGCCCACCAGCATCACGGCGCCGACTTCCGAGATGATGCCGCCGAACGCGGCCATGACTGCAGCCATGATGGGGACGCGGATCTCACGGAGCAGCAACGCCGCCATACGCAGGCGACCAGCGCCAAGCGCAAGGATCTGCAGGCGGAAGCCCGGGTCCAGCTGCTGCAGAGCGGCAAGCGACAGACCGGCGACGATGGGCAGGGCGATGAGGACCTGCGCGATGATCATCGCGCTGGTCGTGTACATCAGGTTCAGGGAACCGAGCGGTCCGCTGCGCCACAGGAAGAGGGCGACGATGAGGCCCACGACGACGGGCGGTACGCCCATCCCGGTATTGACCACGGCGGTCAGGAAGCGGCGGCCGGGGAAGCGGTTGAGAGCGAGGACCAGCCCGAGCGGCAAGCCCACCGCCAATGAGATCGCCAGCGCGCTCACCGACACGCGCAGCGAACGCAGGGCGATCTCGTAGGTGCTGGGGTCGCCGCTGAAGAGAAGCCGGAAGGCCTCGGCGATACCCTGGAAGATCTGGTTCAGCTGTACTCCCGCGATCTCAGACGGACGGAGAAAGGGCTACGGGGGCGGCGGGCATGTTACCAGGCCCGCCGCCCCCGCCGGGATCAGCCCTCTGGCGGCATCATCCTACACGCCCGCCAGACGCTTGAGACCGCTCCGATCAGGGCGCCGCCGCCGGGGGCGGAGTCGCCGCCGGCGGGCACGGGGTCGTCGCGATGATGTAGGAGTTGGGGTAGAACATCGTGGTCGTGCCCATCTTGTAGGCGCCGAGGTCCCGCTGCCCGTTCCTGCAGGTCAGATACTCGGCGAGCATCTCGGCCGCGGCCGCGTTGACCTCGGGGTGGTCGAGGCTGTTCACCAGCAGGATCGAGTACTGGTTCTTCAGGTTGGAATCCCGGGTCTTGAACAGCCGGACGAGGGGCGGGGAAAGGCTCGACGTGGTCTTGTTCTTGATCCACGTCGCCAGGTCGGTGAGCGTGTAGGCCTTCTTCTGTGCCGCGATCTGCAGCGTGGCGAGCATGGTCGTGTTCGCCGACACGTACCAGACCGGCGGGTTCGCCGGGTCGATGGTGACGCCGGCCTTCGCCCAGATCGCCATCTCCATCTTGTAGGTCCCGGAGTTGTCCGCGCGCGAGACCCAGACCTGCTTGCCGCTCTTCTTCCCGTAGGCCGCAATGCGCTTGAAGGCCTGGACGGCGGTGAGGCTCCCGTTGACGTTCGCCGGGTCGGTGTCACGGCCCACGATGGTGAAGTAGTTGTAGGCGAACGGGAAGCGGGCCGTGTAGTGGCCCCACGACAGGTGCAGCTTCTCGTCGGTGGGCGAGTGCACGATGATGGCGTCGCAGTTGCCGGAATCGCCGTCGGCGATGGCGCCACCGGACCCCTTGGAGGCCCACGTCAGGGTGATGCCCGGGTATCTGGCCTCGAACTTCTCTTTGAGCTTATCCATCAAGCCGGTGTCGTTCACACTGCTGGTCGTGACGAGGAACAGGCTGTCTGGGTTGGCGGCGCCCACGGTGTCGGCACCCCCGGCCATCCCGGTGAACGCGAAGAGGCCGACGGCCACCAGGGCCACCACCACCAGGACGACCGGTATGGCGATCGCCTCTCTGACCTTTCTGCTCATGACTCCTCCATCTCTACGACAAGACACTCCGTCGCCGGTACAGGCGCGCGACTCCGCTGCTGAACGGCATTCTAAGGAAATACTTAGCGGAACGGCAAGTCCACCTTGCGGCGTGGAGCCCGACGAAGGCGGCGAGTGGGTGTAGTCAAGCCGTGCGGGGTCTGGCGAGGGCGCGAGGGTCGACGAGGGCGCGAGGGTCGACGATGGCGCGAATGTCTGACGAGGGCGAGGAGTGATCGTGGGCGGCGGGACGTGGGGCTTAACGAGAAGGGGGCGGCGGGTCCGAGGACCCGCCGCCCCGTCTGCTTCGGTGCGGCGCGCTGGCGCTGCCGCGACTGTGCGGGGCGCTTAGCGCGCCGCACCTCCTAAGTCACTCACGTGTCGTCGACCTCCTTTCCCCGTGGCCTCCGGTCGCGGCGCTCGGTTGCTTGCGCCTTGACCGCCGACACCTACAGCTTCGCGCGAAGCGGTCGATCCTGCAAGTCCTCTCGGCACTGGCAGAAGCTCTTCCTGTGCCCGTGACTGACTACGCTTCGCTCACCCTCACGGGCCAAGCGGCTCGCGCTGGCAGGCATCCATCGGCGATCCACCAGTCTGCCAGTCCATCTCACGGATCGTGATCATCTTCATCTCGGTCATCTCGCGGATGGCATACTTCACGCCCTCGCGCCCCATGCCGGACCCCTTCACGCCGCCGTACGGCATGTGGTCCGTGCGGAAGGTCGGCACCTCGTTGATCATGACCCCGCCGACCTCGAGCCGCCGCGCCGCGTACATGGCCTTGTTGATGTCGTTGGTGAAGATGCCGGCCTGCAGGCCCATGTCGCTGTCGTTTGAGATGTCGACGGCCTCGCACAGGTCACGCGCCTTGAGAATGCTCAGCACGGGGCCGAAGACCTCGCGCGCGCAGACCTTCATCTCTCGCGTCACGTCGGTGAGCACGGTGGGCGCCAGCCGGCGACTGCCGTTCATCCCCACCATGCCGCCGGTCGCGAGGGTGGCGCCTTGCTCGACGGCCTCCTCGACCCACGACTGGACGCGGTCGGATTCGGCCTGGCTGATCAGCGAGGCCACGTCGGTCGTCTCCTCGAGGGGGTCTCCGATCCTGAGCGCCTCGACCTTCGGCACGAGCTTCTCCATGAACTCGTCGTAGACCTTCTCGTGGACCACGACGCGCTGCACGCTGATGCACACCTGGCCGGAGTTGGCGAAGCCACCCGTCACGACGCGGTCGACGGCGAGGTCGAGGTTGGCGTTCTCGTCGATGATCGTCGCCGAGTTGTTGCCCAGCTCCAGCGTGATCATCTTCATGCCCGCGTCGCTGGCGATCTGCCGGCCCACGGGCGGGCTCCCCGTGAACGTGACCATGTTGACGCGGTCGTCCTTGACGAGCTTCGTGCCGAGCGTCCTGCCGGGACCGACGACGACCTGCAGGACGTTCTCCGGCAGACCGGCCTCGGTGAGCAGCTCGGCGAGGCGCAACGCGGTCACCGGCGTGGAGGAGGCGGGCTTGAGCACGACCACATTGCCCGCGGCGATCGCCGGCGCGACCTTGTGAGCCACGAGATTGAGCGGGAAGTTGAAGGGCGAGATCGCGACGATCACGCCGCGCGGCTCGCGCAGCGTCCAGCCGAAGCGGTTCTCGCCGCCCGACTCGGCGCTCATCTCGACGACCTCGCCGCCCGTGCGCTTGGCTTCTTCGCCGGCCCAACGGAAGGTGTTCAGGGCGCGCTTGATCTCGACACGCGAGTCCTTGAGCGGCTTGCCCCCTTCGGCGGAGATGATGCGGGCGACCTGCTCGGCGTTCTCGTCGATGAGGTGCGTCGCCCGCTCGAGGATCTCCGAGCGCTTCCACGCCGGGGTCCAGCGGAACGCCTCGAAGGCGGCGCGCGCCCGGTCGAGGACCTGATCGGCCTCCTCGAGGGTCGTCGTGTTGAGGGTGGCCACCTCGCTGCCGTCCCACGGACTGCGCACGGTCATCGGCTCGCCGCTGCCGATCGGCCCCTTGACGGTGAAGTCCGGCGCTACCCGGTCGGTGACGCGGACCTTCTCTTGCGTGAGCGACATTGTTGAAGTCACCTCCGATGGCTCAGGGGGCGGGCGGCGCCCGCCGTGACGGCTCCTACCCAAAAGGAGCGGCGGGCTCACCCCCGCAGGGGAGCCCGCCGCCCTGGGTACCACTGCCGTCAGGACGGGCCGGGCCCGCCCCTCGGCCTCAGACGCAGTTCTTGCAGTACTTGACCCAGGCCTCCTCGGCCATCTTGTCCTTCTCGAACGGCCGGCGCTCCATCAGCGGCACGACCTTGCCGTTGCCGCTGTGGCCGTTGCCGGCCGCCACTTCAGCCTCGCCGCCGCCGGCGTGCTGACCGGTCTCCTCGGTCTCCTGCTCGCCCGGGTACACGCCCATCGGCTGGTCGGTCAGGTCGATGTTGATCTGCTTGAGCTCGGTGTACTCGTCGATGCCGTAGGTGCCGAGCTCGCGGCCGATGCCGCTCTGCTTGTAGCCGCCCCACGGCGCTTCGCTGTAGGTCGGATGGTAGGTGTTGACCCAGGTGATGCCGGCGCGCATCGCCTTGATGACGCGCATCGCGCGCGTGACATCCTTGGTCCACACCGCGCCGGCGAGGCCGTAGATCGTGTCGTTGGCGATCTTGATGGCCTCTTCCTCCGTCTCGAACGGGATCACGACGAGGACCGGGCCGAAGATCTCCTCCTGGGCGATGCGCATCTTGTTGTCGACGTCCACGAAGATGGTGGGCTCGTAGTAGTAGCCGCTGGTGGGAAGGCGATGGCCGCCCACGGCGAGCTTGGCGCCTTCCTCCTGGCCGATCTTCACGTAGCCGTCCACCTTCTCGAGCTGCTGCGCCGAGACGAGCGGCCCCATCTCGGTGCTCTCGTCGAGGCCGGGGCCGACCTTGATGGTCATGGACCGCGAGACGAGCTCGCCGACGAAGCGGTCGTAGATGGAGCGCTCGACGAGCAGCCGCGAGCCGGCCGAGCAGACCTGGCCCGTGCCGGCGAAGATGCCGATCAGGGCGCCATCGACGGCGGCGTCGAAGTCCGCGTCGGCGAAGACGATGTTCGGGCTCTTGCCGCCCAGCTCCAGGCCGACCTTCTTCACGGTCTCAGAGCCGACCTTCATGATGTGCTTGCCGACCTCGACGCTGCCCGTGAAGGCGACCATGTCCACGAGCGGCGACTTCGCGAGGTAGTCGCCGACCTCGCCGCCGGGTCCGGTCACGACCTGGAAGACACCGTCGGGCACGCCGGCTTCGGAGAAGATCCGGGCGAGCTCGAGCGTCGTGAGCGGCGAGACGCTGGCCGGCTTGAGGATCATCACGTTGCCGGCCGCAAGCGAGGGGGCGGCCTTCCACGCGGCCATGAGGATGGGGAAGTTCCAGGGCGTGATGCCGACCGTCACCCCGATCGGCTCGCGCACCACCATGCTCATGGACTCGCCCGGTACCTGCAGTGTCTGGCCCGTCATCTCGTTGGCCAGGCCCGCGTAGTACTCGAACGTGTGGGCCGCGTCGTTCATGTCGATCAAGGAGTCGCCGATGGTCTTGCCCATCTGCCGCGTCTCGAGCTCGGCCAGCTCCTGCGCGCGCTCCCTGATCAGCGCGGCCGCGGCACGCATGACCTCGGCGCGCTCCACGGCGCTCATCTTCGGCCAGGGGCCGTTGTCGAAGGCATCCCGGGCTACCCGGACCGCCTGCTCGGCGTCCTTGACGCCGCCCTTCGGGACGGTCGCGAACGCCTGCTCGGTCGCCGGGTCGACCAGCTCGTAGGTCTCGCCGCTCTTCGCGTCGACCCACTGCCCGCCGACGAACATCTGATACCGGCGCAGGCCGGTCTTCTCCTCGGTACCTGTGCTTGCCATCTGGCTCACCTCTCCGGGGCCGCTCCACCCACTCCGAGCGACCAGACACGTACATGCGAGCGTGGCGGATGCCGCGCCTCTCGTGACAGGACATTCCCGACCCGGGGCGCCGGTTAACCTCGTTAGGACAGTGAAAAATGGGGCGGACCGGGCTGTGAGGGGATCGCGTCGGCCGAACGCGGCGAGAGGGCGTGGCCGGCGATCCGTCAGCCCCGGTCAGGGCCGCGCCGAAGTGCCCAGACGAGTCGGATCGGCCGGGACGTCAGCGGAACGCTGACGCGAGGAAGCGACGAATCAGAAACAGCCGAGCTGGCAGCCGACGATCTTGATGCCGAGCTCGTTGCACGTCCGGCCGACTTCGGCCGTGGGCACGTCGAGGTCCCGGGCGATCTTGAACGCCGCCGTGCAGGCCAGTCGCTTCTCGTCGCCGGAGCGCGCCTTGAGGGTCTCGATGAGACGGGGGATGTTGCCGGCGGTCATGGCGCGGAGTGTAGCACCGGGGTGGTGGGCGGCAACCCCCGGGGGCATTCGCTCACGCGCGCGGCGCGTGCGTGAGCTTCGCGAAGATGGTGACGGCCACGTAGACGAACAGGAAGAGCAGCGTGAACAGCACCGTGAAGCCGAGCAGGCGGGGCTGCGACGCCGGGTCCGTCACCCGCCCGTAGAGCTCGCTGGTGAGCGGACCGGGGCGTCGCAGCAGGTCCCAGCTGTTCCAGCGCAGGAAGCGGCCCAGGTAGATGCCGACGCTGCCAAGGCCGGCGGCGAGCACGACGAAGACCCAGCTCGCCGCCAGCCCCAGACGACTCGCCACCATCTCCTGCATCAGATACAGCGAGACGACACCGAGCAGCAGACCCGTCCAGGCGTACCAGAAGAGCATCAGCACGTCGTACCAGCCCGGGGAGATGTCGCCCATGCTTCCCAGGTGAAGGAAGTCGGTCAGGATGTACGGCGCGTTCGGAAAGAAGATCAGCCACGCCACGGCGCTCGCCGCGATGAGTGGGTAGCTGGCTCCGCGGCGGCGGCGCATGGCGACCGTGTACGCGAGACCGGCGAAGGCCAGCGGCACCCAGGCGAGCACCAGGTTCCACAGCAGGAAGTCGTAGTGCCGCGTGTGCGTGTACCACATGCGCATCCCCATCATGGCCACGCACACGAACGACGCCGCGGCGAGCAGCACGAGGATGGCGACGGCGAAGCGGTGCTCTCTCACGAGGCTGTCTCAGCCGCCGCCGAGCGGCGGGAAGATGGCGACTTCGTCGCCGGCCTTGAGGGCGGTGGCGGCCTCCGCGTGCAGCCCGTTCACGAGGATCAGGCCGGCCGCGCGGCCGTCGAGGCCGACGGCCTCGAGGAGCGCGGCCACCGTAGGCGTGGCGGCAGCCGGCAGGACCAGCTCGGCGCGGCCTTCGCGGGTCCTGCGTTCGAGCCCCGCGAACAGCCGCGTCAGCACCGTCCCTGGGGTGTCTTGTCCGGCGCCGGCGCCCATGCCTCGTACGTTACCACCCGCTCGGCTCCACCCGGCTGCTCTGGGTCGGCGCGCGGAGGCTCAGCCCCGGCGGCGCCCCTGCCGATACACCCCGTGGACGCGGGCCGGTGCGGTTCGCCCACCGGCCCGCCGTCCGCATGGGAGGATGCGGGTGGCTGACGACCAGACAGGCAAGAAGCTCGAGAACGCGCCCGAGCAGGACGAGGCGGCGACGGGGCGCGACAAGGCGCTGCGCGCCGTCCAGGTCGGCCTGCTCAAGGAGCTCGACGCCTCGATCAACAAGCTCGAGCGCGCCCGCCTCGGCGAGAGCACGCGCGAGCATCTCGAGATCCTGCGGAGCCTGCTCAAGGCGCAGGTGAACGCCTATCTCGAGCACTTCGTCGCGCGCAACGCCATGCTCTCGTCCACCACCTCGATGATGTACGCCGGTGAGGTCGGCGCCCCCGGCGTCATCTCCACCACGCTCCGCGGCCTGATCGAAGGCCGGACCCTGAGCGGCGGCGAGGCCACCAAGCTGGCGCAGCTCATCGGCGACCGACGCACCCTGGTGATCTTCGGGGACCGCGCGACCGGCAAGTCGACGCTGCTGAACGCCCTCTTCGAGCTGGTGCCGGTGGACGAGCGCTTCGTGGCCATCGAACGCGGCCCCGACCTGCCCGCCCTCAAGGAGCGCTCCTTCTGCGTGCGCCTCACCGTCGATGACGACACCGACATCGCGGCGCTGTTCGCAAAGGCGCAGCGCATGCAGCCAGGCCGCCTCGTGATCGGCGAGATCCATCGCGAGGAGCTGCGCCACTTCGTCAACCTGCTGACCGAGATGCCGACGGTCGCGGGCATGGCCACGCTGCGCGCCGACACGGTGCACCGCGCGGTCGATACCATCGTGAAGGGCGTCGGCGACGGCGACCCGGCCGCCGGCCGTCAGGCGGTGGCGGCCGTGCGCCCCGTCTTCGTGCACATGCACTCCGACGAGAACGGCCGGCCCCGCCTCGCCGCCCTCTGGGCGATCGACGGGATGGCGGGCGACGAGCTGCAGCTCGAGGAGCTGCAGACGCGCCCGCCCGCCGCCACCCAGCTCGTCGCCGAAGCCTGATCTGCGGCGCCGCTCGCCGCGCCCGGCCGTCTTCCGCCCTGACCCGGGCACCTCCCCACGGCCGCCCGGCTTTGGCTCCTCCCTTCGCACCGCCTCTCGTCCTCGCCGTCAAGGTTGGGGTATCACTAGACGACTCGTAAGCGTCCGACGGGAGGCCCATGCACATCACCGCCGTCGTCGGCAGCCTCCGGCGCGACTCCTTCAACCGCATGCTCTACCAGAGCGCGCAGGAGCTCCTGCCGGCAGGCATGACGCTCGACGAGGCCGCCATCGTCGACATCCCGCCGTACAACGACGACGTGCGCCTCGAGCACGGCTACCCACCCCCCGTGCTGACCTTTCGAGACTCGCTCTTCGCCGCGGACGGCATCCTCTTCATCTCGCCCGAGTACAACTACTCGATGCCGGGCGTGCTCAAGAACGCCGTCGACTGGGCCTCGCGACCGTCCGACGACCAGCCTTTCCGCGACAAGCCGATCGGCGTCATGGGGGCCTCGACCGGAGCGATGGGCACCTCGCGCATGCAGAACCACCTGCGCCAGGCGATGGTCCTGGTGCAGGGCATCGTGATGCCCCGACCCGAGGTGGTCATCACCTTCGCCGCGCAGAAGTTCGATATCGAGGCGGGCCGGCTCAGCGACGAGGACACCCGCGACCACGTGGGCCGCTTCCTCGCGGCCTTCGCCGCGTGGATCGAGCGCGTGCGCGACTAGGTCGCGAGGCCGCGGCGCCAGACCGCGCACGCCGCGAGGCTCGCGCAACGTCACCACTCGGGCGGCCGTGTCACCCTGTCGTCCGTCCGCCCTCGCCGGTACGTTTGTCCCTACTGTCGAGGGCTGCTATAGTGCCGGTTCCGCCGCCCGCCGGGCGGCGTTCTCACCCCTGCTCCGGCAGAGAGGCCGGGGCCGCCTGAGACCGTAGGAGGTGATCAGCATCAACAAGTACGAGCTCATGCTCATCGTGAGCGCAGCCGCCGAAGACGACCGGCACACCGAGATCCTGGACCGTCTTCGCACCACCGTCGAAGCCGCCAAGGGCACCGTCGTGGGCGTGGACGACTGGGGCAAGAAGAAGCTCCAGTACGAGATCGGCGGCCAGACCGAGGGCGTCTACAGCATCGTGACGTTCATGGCCACGCCGCAGACCCTCGCCGAGGTCGAGCGCGTTCTGGGCATCACCGACGATGTCCTGCGCTTCATGACCGTGCGACTCAAGGCCTAGCGAAGGGAGTCACCGTGGCAGGGTCCATCAACACAGTGGTACTCGTCGGCAACCTGACCCGCGACCCCGAGCTCCGCGCCGCGGGGGGCACCAGCGTGTGTTCGCTGCGCGTCGCCGTGAACGATCGCGCCAAAGACCAGGCGACCGGTGAGTGGACGGACAAGCCGAACTACTTCACCGTCGACGTCTTCGGCGCGCAGGGCGAGCGCTGCGCGCAGTACCTCGCCAAGGGCCGGCAGGTCGCCATCGAGGGCAGGCTGCGCTGGCGCGAGTGGGAGACGCAGGACGGCCAGAAGCGCGAGGCCGTGAGCGTCGTGGCCAACAACGTCCAGTTCATCGGCCCGCGCGAGCCGGCCGCGAGCGGCGCCGGCGGTGGCTACGCTGCCAGCGGCGGCACGCCGGCCAACGACGCCGGCCTGGGCGGCCCGCCGCCCGGCGACTTCCAGGACGACGACGACATCCCCTTCTGAGCAGTCGCGACGTCGAAAGGCGTCGCCGGGAGACACCAAGCATGCCGAACACCCAAACAGCAGAGCGACGCAAGCCGAAGGCCGGCCCCGCCGGCGCGACGCGGCGTCGCACCTGCTCGTTCTGTAAAGAGAAGATCGACGAGATCGACTTCAAGGACTACACGACGCTCCGCCGCTCCATGACGGAGAAGGGCAGGATCCGCGCGAGCCGCATCACAGGCACGTGCCGGCGCCACCAGCAACAGCTGGGGCCGGCCGTGAAGCGGGCGCGTGAGATGGGTCTGCTGCCCTACGTCGCACGGTAAGGAGGCGCCGTGGAGGTCATCCTGCTCCAGGACGTTCCCAACGTCGGTGAGAAGGGCCATCTGGCCACCGTCGCCAAGGGATACGCCCGCAACTACCTGATCCCGCGCGGCATGGCCGAGGTCGCCACGCCGGGCAAGGTGGGCGAGTTCCGCCGCCGCGAAGAGGAACGCAAGTCGCGCGAGGCGCGCCTCGCCGTCCAGGCCGAGGAGATCACGGCGACGCTCAACCGCACCGTGCTCACCCTCTACGCCAAGGCCGGTGAGGGCGATCGGCTCTTCGGTTCGATCACCACGGCCGACATCGCCGAGGCGATCAAAGACGCGCGCGGCTACACCATCGACAAGCGCAAGGTGCTGCTCGACGAGCCCATCAAGGAGATCGGCACGTTCATGGTCGACGTCGAGGTCGCCGAGGGCTTCGTCTCGTCGGTCAAGACGATCGTAGCGCCGGAGTAAGACGTTGTGACCGCGGCGGGCGGGGGAGGCGAGGCAGCCTCCCCCGCCCGCCGCGTCTCGTTGACTCGCCGACCGGTACAGCGCGGAGCTGTCGCCCGCCGGCGTCGCTTCCTTCCGCTGGCGGACGTTGTGCCACCGTGCGCCCGGGGGTACTGTCACCGTGTCTGTCAGCGATCTTCCGAGGGGTCCATGCTCCTGCTCGGCGTTCTCGCGCTCGCCGTCGTCATCGCCGCCGCGATCACCCTGCCCTTCCTGGCCCGCGGCATGACGGAGGGGCACGAGCCGGAGGAGACTCCGCGAGGACCCGAGGCGAAGAGGATCCGCCGGGAGTCGCGCAAGTAGTGGACGGACTCTCAAAGCTAGGATGACGGCATGACGCCGTGGACCGACTAGGTGGTGACGGGCGTGACACCGTGGGCCAGCTTCATCGGAAGCCACCCTCTGCTCGCGCTCGTGGCCGTCGTCGCGGTGATCGTGGTCATCGTCATAGTCGCATTCATGACCGTCGGCCTCTCGACGGCTAGAGCAGGAGGAGCCGGAGCCGGAGCACCCCGAGGCCGACAGGATCCGCCGCGAATCGCGCAAGTGGTGGTGGAGGCGAGACCCTAGTCACCGTTCGGGCGGGCCAGTGGAGGCGTTTCCACCGCTGACCACCTCGCCAGCCCTCAGCCAATGGGTGAGGGCAACCGTCTTTCTGCCGTCACCCGGCGGCGATAGACTTCGACCTCCCAGCCCCCGCCGGCACCCTGTCAGCGGGTCGCCGGGTCCCCGCATCACGTCGTCGAGAGGAGCGTCCAGTGGCGGTCGAGCGCCTCGAGCAGCAGCAGCCCCCGCACCTGGCGCCGCACAACGTCGAGGCCGAACAGTCGGTGCTCGGCGCCATGCTGGTCAACCCCAACGCCATCGCCGTCGTCATCGAGATCCTCACTGCCGACGACTTCTATCGCGACAGCCACCGCCTCATCTACCGGGCCGTCCTCACCCTCTACGACCGGGGGCAGGAGGTCGACGTGGTCACGCTCAGCGCGCAGCTCGAGCGCGAGGGCGTGCTCGAGAAGGCCGGCGGACGCGACTTCGTCCACACCCTCGCCGAGTTCGTCCCCGCGGCGGCGAACGCCGCCCACTACGCCGAGATCGTGCGCGAGCAGAGCGTGCTGCGCTCGCTCATCCGTGTCGGCAACGAGGTCGCCGAGCTCGGCTACCAGCACCCCGGCGACGTCGCCGAGCTGCTCGACAAGTGCGAGCAGAAGGTCTTCGCCATCCAGCAGCAGCGACGCTCGCAGGAGTTCCAGTCCATCAAGGACGTCCTGGTCCGCAACTTCGAGTACCTCGACATGCTGCAGCGCGAGCAGGGTCTCACCGGCGTGGCCTGCGGCTTCGAGGGCATCGACCGCCTCACCGGCGGGTTCCAGCGCGCCAACCTGATCGTGCTCGCCGCGCGGCCCGGCGTCGGCAAGACGTCGCTGGCCCTCAACATGGCGCAGCACGTCGCCATCGAGGGCAAGTCGCCGGTGGCGATCTTCAGCCTCGAGATGAGCGCGCAAGAGCTGGGCGAGCGCATGATGTGCTCGGCGGCCCGCGTCAGCTCGCACAAGGTGCGCACCGGCTCGCTGTCGGGCGACGACTACGCCAAGCTCGTGCAGGCGGCCGGCGAGCTCGAGAAGGCCGAGATCTACATCGACGACTCCGCCGGCCTCAACATGTTCGAGCTGCGCGGCAAGGCGCGACGGCTCATGAGCAAGACGAGGCTGTCGCTGGTCATCGTCGACTACCTTCAGCTGATGATGGGCGACAGCCGCGCCGAGAACCGCCAGCAGGAGGTGGCCGCGATCTCGCGCTCGATGAAGCAGCTCGCCCGCGAGCTCGACGTCCCGGTCATCGCCGTCTCCCAGCTCAACCGGGCGCCCGAGGCGCGCGCCGACCGCGAGCCCCAGCTCGCCGACCTGCGCGAGTCGGGCGCCATCGAGCAGGACGCCGACATGGTGATGTTCATCTACGAAGACCCGAGCGATCCGTCGGCGAAGGGCGTCGTCAAGCTCAAGATCGCCAAGCACCGCAACGGCCCCACCGGCACCGTGCGCCTCGGCTTCGTGCGCGACTACACGCGCTTCCGCACGCTCGCCGCCTCCGAGGAGTTCGGCTTCGACGAGTGACGGCGACGTCCAGCGGGGACTGCGTCGTCCATGGACAGACGGTCCCGCGGCTGCTCCATCCACCGACACAGGCTCCTCCTCCCGGATGCGAGCCTCCAGGGCCGTCCGATAGAGTAGGTCCATGGCTGTGCTGATGCTCAACGGCGTCCTGACGAACGCCGAGACCGCCACCCTGCCCGCGACCGACCGTGCCTTGACGCACGGCCTGGGCCTGTACGAGACGCTCAAGCTCGTCGGCGGCGTGCCGGTCTTCTTCGAGGAGCACCTCGCCCGTCTGCGCCAGGGCATGGACGCGCTCGGCCTCGAGCCGCCCTTCGACCGTCCCAGTCTCGCCGACCAGATCTGCCGCACGGCCGAGGCCAACGGCGTGACTGAGGCGGCTTGCCGGCTGCTCGTCACGGCGGGCCCGCCGGACGGGCGGCCATCGCTCCTCGTCCAGGTCGACGTGCGCACCTTCCCCGACCGTCCGCTGCGCGTCATCACCTTCCCCGGGGTACGTGTGACCGCCCAGTTCAAGGCGATGACCGTGCTGCAGTCGCATCTCGCCCAGCAGGCCGCCCGCAAGGCCGGCGCCGACGACGCGATCCTGGTCGACGAAGACGGCCGCATCTTCGAGGGCGCGACGTCGAACGTCTTCATCATCCGCGCCGGCGGGCTTCTGACGACGCCGGCGGAAGGCGCGATCCTCCCGGGCGTGATGCGGGCCAAGGTCGAGGAGCTCGCCCGCGCGGACGGTGTCGCTCTCGTCGAGACCTACGTGCGCGTCGCCGACCTGCGGCCGGACGACGGCCTGATCCTCACCAGCAGCGTGCGCGGCATCGTCTCTGTCGAGCGCGTGGACGGCCGGCCCCTGCACGTCGACGGAGCGCTGATCGAGCGGCTGCGCTCGGTCGTCGGCGAAGCCGAGACGGCGAGCGCAGCCGCCTTCGAGGTCGCCTACCGCTGACCCGCGGTGAAGGCCCATCGGCCCTCCCGGCCGGCGGCTGCCCGTCGTGCGGCCCCCGAGACGGCGCCCCCCGACGCCCCCATCCTGTGTTTCGCCTCCCCGCCTCGCTGGAAGGATTGACCGGCCATGAAGCGCACCACGCAGCTCATCCTCCTCGCCCTCGTCGCCGTCACGGCCGGCCTCGTCGTGGGCTGGTCGCAGGCCAGCGGCAAGGGCGGGCCGGCCGCGACCGCGGCCGTCCCAAGCGCCGACCGGACGATCGGGGCGACCGTGCAGGCGACGCCGCCGGCGGTCGCCCTGCAGAAGCTGCCCGGCACCTACGACCAGCCCCTCTACGTCGCCGCTCCCCCCGGTGACACGAGGCGCCTCTTCGTCGTCGAGAAGACCGGCCGCATCCGCATCGTGAAGGACGGCGTCCTCCTCGACCGGCCGTTCCTGAACATCTCGAGCAGCGTGTCGCGGGGCGCCGAGCAGGGCCTCCTCTCGATGACCTTTGCGCCTGACTATGCCAGGTCTCGGCGTTTCTTCGTCGACTACACGAACCTCGCCGGGGATACGCGCGTCGTCCGCTTCCGGGCCTTCGCCGGCGATCCCGACCGGGCCGACAGGTCCACCCGGCGCGTCCTTCTGCGGGTCGACCAGCCGTACTCGAACCACAACGGGGGCCAGCTGCAGTTCGGCCCCGACGGCCGGCTCTACGTGGGGATGGGCGACGGCGGCAGCGCCGGCGACCCGGAGAACCGCGCCCAGAGCTCGACTTCGAGGCTGGGCAAGATGCTGCGCATCACCCTGGGTACCTCGCCGCTGAAGATCGGCACGTACGCGAAGGGCCTGCGCAACCCGTGGCGCTTCTCGTTCGACCGGCAGACGGGGGACCTCTGGATCGGCGACGTCGGACAGAACGCGTGGGAGGAAGTGGACCGGCTGCGCGCGGGCCGTCCGGCCGGCGCCAACCTCGGCTGGCGCGGCTTCGAGGGTACGCACGTCTACGACGCGGCGACTGCCGCGAAGCTCGACAGGAGCCGGCTTGTCTGGCCCATGAACGAGTACAGCCACGCCCTGGGCGAGTCCGTGACGGGCGGCTACCTGTACCGCGGCTCCGCCATCGCCGGCCTGCGGGGTTGGTATGTCTTCGGCGACTATGTGACGGGACGGATCTGGGCGCTCGATCCCGCCACACGCAGCCGCACGCCGCTGGCGGGGGCCGACAACGTGATCGGCGACGTCTCGTCCTTCGGGCAGGACAACGCCGGCGAGCTCTACGTCACGTCGCTCGCCGGCTCCGTCTACAAGATCGTCCCCGCGCCCTGAGACGGCGCGGCGTTAGTCCGGGCGCTCGGCCTCGAGGAACCAGCTCACGTGATGGTGCACGCGGCCGTCGGCGTGTCGTTCCTCGTAGGTCCGCTCCTCGAGGCTGACGATGCTGAGCGCGCCGAAGTCCGCGCGCAGCTCCTCCTCGCGGCAGAAGTGGAGATAGCAGTGCTCGAACCAGGAGTCCTGCTCTTGGGCCACCGGCTGCCCCACGCCGTAGTGCTGCACATCGTGCGGCGAGAGCGTGCTGAGGAAGAGGCGGCCGCCGGGGCGCGTAAGCGCGACGACGGCGGCCGCAAAGACTCGCCGCGCGGCCGGCGGCAGCAGGTGGTAGACGTTGCTCGCGATGACGACGTCGAAGGCGCCGGCGTGCGTCGCCGCGAGGCCAGCCGGATCAGCGACGGCGAAGGCGAGATCGGCCTCGCCCTCGGCCAGCTCAAGTGCCGTCTGCACGGCGACCGGCGACGGGTCGATACCGAGGACCTGCGCTTCGAGCGCGGCGGCGAGATACCGGCTGTCGCGTCCATAGCCGCAACCGACGTCGACGAGCCGCAAGACGGGGCCGACGCCGGGCAGCACCGGATGCGCGTCGAGGCGAGCGACGGCCAGGCGAGCGAGCTCGCTGGGGCCGTCGCCCCACAGCTTGCCGTCCCGCCGGTAGCGCCCGTCCCAGTACGCCGCCTCGGGCGGCAGTCCGCCCCGCCCCTCGCCCGGGATCACCGCTCACGGCTGAGCCTCTCGCGCGATCTCGTCCTGTGCCGCGTCGCCGTCCGTCCTTGCCGCCCGGTGCTCACGCCTCCGTCAGCCGTCGCAGCGCCTCGCGGTACTTCTCGGCGGTCTTCGCGGCGATCTCGGGCGGCAGCTCCGGCCCGGGCGCCTTCTTGTCCCAGTCCAGCGTCTCGAGATAGTCGCGCAGGTACTGCTTGTCGAAGCTGGGCTGGCTCTTGCCTTCCTCGTAGCCGTCCACCGGCCAGAAGCGCGAGGAGTCCGGCGTCATCGCCTCGTCGATGAGGATCAGCCGCCCGTCGAGCAGGCCGAACTCGAACTTCGTGTCGGCGATGATGATGCCGCGCGCGAGCGCGTACGCGGCGCCGAAGCGGTAGAGGGCGAGCGCCGCGTCGCGGACCTGCGCGGCGAGCGTCGCCGCCGATGAGGCCGACGACGGCGTCGAAGTCGACGTTCTCGTCGTGGGCGCCGATCTCGGCCTTGGTCGACGGCGTGAAGAGCGGCTCAGGCAACCGGCTCGCCTCGACGAGACCTTGCGGCAGCGGGATGCCGCAGACCATGCCGGTGCGCTCGTAGTCCTTGCGCCCTGAGCCGGTGAGATAGCCGCGCACGATCGCCTCGACGGGCAGCGCCTGCGCACGGCGCACGACGACCGAGCGTCCGTCGAGGTGCGCATGCACGGCGTCGCCGGCGAACGGCGCCGGGTCGACGATGTGGTTCGGCACGATCTGCTGCGTCTTGCCGAACCAGAAGTTGGAGATCTGCGTGAGCATGCTGCCCTTCTCGGGGATCGGCGTCGGCATGATGACGTCGAAGGCCGAGATGCGGTCGCTGGTCACGATCAGGAGCTCGTCCGGTCCGTGCTCGTAGACGTCGCGCACCTTGCCGCGATTGAGCAGCTCCCAGGCGGTCTCGTTGGATTCGTAGAGGACGGTCATGAAGGGCCTGCTCCTTTCGTCGTGACCCGTCTGGCGATGAGGTCGAGCAAGGCTTCGGCGGCGGCGCGCGGTCCCTCGCTCTCGCAGCCGGGGATGCCGAGGCGTGTGCGGAGCTGGCCGACGAAGACGTTCGCGCCGAAGGCGGCGGCGAACGTCTTGCGGGCCAGCTCCTCATGTTCCTCGACTCGCTGTGCCGGGCCGAAGATGTTGGCGAAGTAGGTGGTCGTGAGGCCCGTCGACGTCGTAGTCCCCTTGGACTGGGCCTTGCCCTCGCGGAACACGGCCAGCGCCTGCCCGGCGTCGCCGAACTCCTCCACCAGGGGATGGCGCTCGTCCACCTGTTCGTGGTTGTTCGCGTACAGGAGCACGTCCACGAGGTGGCCGCGCAGCACCTCCTCGAGGGTCGTGACGGGCAGGACGACGCGTGCGTTCACACGCTGCGGGCTCATGATGATGGCACGGTCCATCTGGCCGAAGGCGTATCCCTGCTGGAGGTCGTCGAGCCGCACGAAGGCGCCCACCTCGGTGCCGTAGCCGCGCACACCTTCACCCGAGACCTCGAGCGAGCCCATGTCGTCGGCGATGATGCGCAGCTCGCGGATACGGTCCTCGCCCAGCAGGCGCAGTGCCTCGAGGCTCTCGGACTTGCCCGTGGCCGTGTCGCCGATCAGCAGCACGTTGGCGGCGGCGCCATCGGCGAGCACGATACGCGTATAGGCGCCGTGGAAGGGCATCCTTCCGCGGCGCATCACCGCCAGGTTGTGCAGCGTGAGCACCATCTTCTTGAGGTAGCCGAAGTAGCCGAAGCGGTCCTCGAGTGGGACGGCGGCCACGAGCAGCCGGCCGCTGGGATCGTCGTGGAAGACGGTGGGCAGGGCGCCAAAGCGCGCCAGCGCTTCGGGCGGCGCTCCATACACGTAGATCGCGTCCGGCCCTGCCGCGATGTCGTCGTCCGAGGCCATCTCGAAGAGGTTGGCGAGGCTCAGGCCGAGGCCCGCGAAGCGCTGGTGGAAGTAGACGAACACGGTGAGCGGCCCGACCAGGACCGGGAAGCAGAGCCAGTGCTCGCGGCTCGAGGCGCAGCCCGGCGAGCGGGTCCTCGTCCACTTCCAGGAACTGACCGGTGCGCGTGTTGGTCGGCGGGTCGAGCAGGAGCGGCGGATACATGAGGACGTGGCGCACGAAGGGGACGCCGCCCAGCAGCTCGCGGTAGCGAGCGGGCAGGGCGGCGCGCCGCGGCGTGGCGATGACGCTGACTTCCGAGCCGGCGGCGACCTGACGATAGACGCGAGGATGTGAGCCCGTGACGTGTTCCGCGATGTCGCGGTAGCTCGCCCGGACCAGCTGGCCGAAGCGTTCGACCGTCTCGTTGAAGCTGCGGTACTGGCGGGCCTCGTCACCGGCCTGACGCCTCGGCGTGGCAGACCATGAAGCGGTCGTAGCTCCGCCAGAAGTCGTAGAGCCCCTCGACGAACTCGTGCAGCCGCTCGCGGTGCGCCGGCAGGTCCTCCTCACCGGCGTAGGCGCGGCCCAGACGCTCCAGCGGGTTGTTGACCAGCAGACGCAGGAGCTCGACGAGCTGGGGGCGGCGCTCGCCCGCGAGCCGCAGCTCGTCGAGCAGGTCGGGCTTGTGGGCCTCGAGATGAGCGACATAGAGGCCGACGACCTTCGCGAAGGCGTCGCTCTCGACCAGCTCCTGCGTGGTCGCGCACAGGTCGCCGTCGGTGTGCAGCACGATCTGCCGCTCGTCGACGTCCAGGCGAAGGACGGGCACGCGACGCTCCTTTCGCGGGGGTGGCGCGGAGGATAGCACCTCGCACAACGCGTGACGACGACGGCGCAGGAGAGACGCGGGACGGGAGAGACGCGGCGCGAGAACGGCGACGGCGCGGGCGAGACGCGGGAGCGGTAACGACGACGGCGCGGGGCGGCGAGCCTTCAGCTCGCCGCCCCGCACCGTCGTCCGTGGCGCGAGCGGCCGGTCGCCGCTTAGGTCTCTGCCTGGGTCAAGCCTCGGCCGGCAGCTCTCCCGTACCCGTGTCTTGCGGCGACGTGCAGAAGGCACAGCGCTTGGCAGCCACCGGGATCTCGCTCAGGCACTCGGGGCACTGCTTGACGCTCGGCTCGGCCGGTCCCTGCCCCCGCGCGCGCATCTCGTTCACTTTGTTCATCGGGACCACGATCACGAAGTAGACCGCGAGCGCGATGAGCAAGAAGGCGATCACGGCGTTGATGAAGCTGCCGTACAGGAACTTGCTGCTGTTGATCGTGAAGGTCAGGCCCGAGAAATCCGGCTGGCCGAAGATGGCGGCAATGAGCGGCGTGATGATGTTGGCTACGAAGGACGTGATCACGGCGCCGAACGCCGCCCCGATCACGACCGCTACCGCAAGGTCGACGACGTTACCCCTCAGGATGAAATCGCGGAAGCCCTTGATCATCTTCCCCCTCAGACGAGACAGTCCGGTACGTCCGAAGAATACGCGCGGGCAAACGGGTTTCCTAGGGGGCCGGAGCACAGGCGAAGCGGGGAGGCGTGGGGAGGGACGACGCCGCGGAAGCGGGGGAGACGTGGGGAGGTCCCCCTGCCGACGCCGGAAGACGGACGGGCCGGCGCGTCTCGCGACGCGCCGGCCCGTCCGTCCGTGCACTCAGTGCCGTCCGGCCTCGCCGTCGCGACCGTCCAGCCTCCGAGCGCTCAGCCCTTGCGCCAGTTCTCCGCCGCGAAGTCCCAGTTCACGAGCTTGTCGAAGAACGCCTGGATCCAGTCCGGCCGGCGGTTCTGGTAGTCGAGGTAGTAGGCGTGCTCCCACACGTCGACCGTCAACAGCGCGGTCGCCGCTGTGGTGAGCGGCGTCTCGGCGTTCGGCGTGCTCACGATCTTGAGCTCGCCGGCGTCCTTGACCAGCCAGGCCCAGCCGCTGCCGAAACGTCCCACGCCGGCCGCCTTGAAGTCCTCGACGAACTTCTCGTAGCTGCCGAAGGCGGCGGCGATCTTGTCGCCGAGCTCACCGCTCGGCGCCCCGCCGCCGCCCGGCTTCATGCTGTTCCAGAGGAAGCTGTGGTTCCACACCTGCGCCGCGTTGTTGAAGAGCGGCCCCGGCTCGGCCGACTTCACCACGTCCTCGAGCGCCATGCCGGCCTTGTCGGTGCCGTCGGTCAACTTGTTCAGGGTGTCGACGTAGGTGCGGTGGTGCTTGCCGTAGTGGAAGCTGATCGTGCGCGCCGAGCAGGCCGGCTCGAGCGCGTCCTCGGCCCACGGCAGGGGCGGGAGTTCGAACGCCATCTGGTCCTCCTTACAGGTCGGGCGTTACGCGGGGACGTCGACCTCGATCGCGCCGTCCGCGACGCGCACGGCGTACGTGTGCAGGTCGTGCACCCGCGTCTTCCACTGCAGGCGCTTCTCGAGCGCAAGATAGCGCTTGACCGGCTCCGGGATCGCCTCCTCCGGACCCATGTCGTGATCGATCGGCCAGCTCAGGTTCTTGCCGCTGCGGATGTCGAACTGCGCATTGTGCAGCGGGCACGTCAGGATCCAGCCGCTCAGTGCTCCCTGGTCGAGCGGGGCGTTCTCATGGCCGCAGCGCCGGGCGACCGCGTAGACCTGGTCGCCGTAGCGGCACAGGCAGATCTCGCGGTCGTTCGGCCGCACGTACTTCATCCCGCCCGGGACGATGTCGTCCAGCTTCGCCACTTCCTGCCACATCGCGGCCTCCTCACTCCTCGTCCGGGGCGAACTGCGGCAGCGAATCGGGATCCGTCACGTCCTTGTGGACGAAGAGTCCGCACCAGCAGCGCTTCATCTTGTCGAAATGCTCGCGATGGAAGGGGATGCACGGGCAGCAGATCTGCATGTCCTCTTCGCGCACGCCGCTACGTCCCTGACAGGGGCAGAACGGCGCGCCGTGGTCCTGCTCGAGCTTGACCTCCTGCTCGAGGAGGAAGTCGGCGAGCTCGGCGTCCGGCGTGAACTTGAAGCCGAGCTTGTCGACGATCGGTTCGAAGAAGTAGTGGAGGGCGTCCTTGCGAGTCACCTCGGCCACGTCACATCCCTCCCTTCTTCATCAGCTCCAGGAAGCGTTCCGGACGGTAGCCGGTCACGACCTCGCCGTTGATCACCGTGACCGGGAAGCGGCGTCCGCCGCTGAGCTCGAAGGCCTTCTGGCTGGCCTCTTCCTCCTCCGGTCCGGACAGTTGGTCGACCTCGACGAACTCGAACGGGACCTGGTTCTGCTTGAAGAACTCCTTGGTCTTGCGGCACCAGGGGCATGTGCTGAGGGCGTATACGAAGATCTCGTCGTCCGCCATCTCAGGTCTCCTCGGGCTCGACGCGGACGAGCACCTTGCCGTCCTCGACCTTCACCGCGTACGTCGGGATGCGGATCTCGGCGGCGTCGAGGAACTCGCCGTCGCGCACGTCGAAGCGCCAGTCGTGGCACGGGCACTCGATCGTGAAGCCGTCGAGCTTGCCGCCCTCGAGCGGGCAACCCATGTGCGCGCACTTGTTCGCGACGGCGAACAGGTCGCCGTCCTGACGAACGAGGAGCACGCTCAGCCCCTTCGGATAGACCGGGACGTAGCGTCCGTCCTTGACCTTGGCGTCGTCGATCGTGGGGACCCAGGAGGACCCTGTCACGCTCACCCCTCTCGCGTCAGAGCCGCGACCCGCGCGGCGAGGCCTTTCGCCCCGGCTCCGGGCCGGGGCCGCAGCACTCGCCGCGCGGCTCGCGGCCGCTCACTCAGCGACCTGCGCGGGACACCATACCCCAGGGAGCCGGCGCCGCCGAGAGCGTGACCGTTTGGAATGGACCGTCCTACCAGCGCTCGCTGTGCACGCGGCTCGGCTCGTACCGGTCGGACGGCGGCTTGCGCTCCGCCGGGTGGCCGAGCGCGACAAGCGCGAACGGCACGACGCGGTCCGGCAGGCCGAAGAGCGCGCGGAGCGCGTCGACGCGTTCCGCGCGGGGATGGACGCCGAGCCACACGGCGCCCAGGCCGAGTCGCTCTGCCTCGATCAGCAGGTTCTCGGTCGCGGCGCTGCAGTCCTGTTCCCAGAACTCCGGCCACTTCTTGGGGCCGGTGTCGCCACAGACGAGGATGGCGAGCGACGCGCCCGGCAACATGCTGGCGTAGGGGTGCGCGACCGTGACGGCTTGCAGCCTCTCGCGGTCGCGCACCACCACGAAGTGCCACGGCTGCTGGTTGCCGGCCGACGGCGCCGCCATCGCGGCGCGCAGCAGAAGCTCGACCTGCTCGTCCGCGACGGGCTCCTCCGTGTACTTCCGGATGCTCCGTCTCGTCAGGACGGGATCCTTCCGCGTCTCGTCGGTCATCTCCCTCTCTTCTTGCCGCGTCCGCGCATCCTACTGTCCGTCCGGGCGCCCCCCAAGTTGCCACGCGCGACCGGGAGCCGCGCGGGGCATTGGCCACTGGAGCTCATCGCGCGCCTGCGGCTCCCCCTGGTGGTACCATCTCGTTAAGGGACGCTCGTTCCGCTCTCGACCTCCCCCGCAGCGACCGATAACGACTGCTGTATGCGTGGATGTGAGATGGACGAACTGAGCACCCGATATGACGCGATCGTCGTAGGCGCCGGCCCCGCCGGCATCTTCGCCGCCCTCGAGCTGGTGCGCCGCAACGGCGCCCGCGTGCTCCTCATCGAGCGCGGCCCCGACATCGACCACCGCGCCTGCCCGGCGCGCAAGACCGGCCGTTGCGCGAGCTGCTCCGTCTGCGATATCACCTGCGGCTGGGGCGGCGCCGGCGCCTTCTCGGACGGCAAGCTGACGATCTCGACCGAGGTCGGCGGCTGGCTCGACCGCTTCATCAGCAAGGAACAGCTCGCCGACCTCGTCGCCTACGTCGACGGGATCTGGCTCGAGTACGGGGCGCCGGATCTGCTGCACGGCGGCGGCAAGGCCGCCGACGAGATCCGGCGCGAAGCCCTCCTGCACGGGATGACGCTCGTCGCCGCCCCGGTGCGCCATATGGGCACCGAGCGAGCCTATGCCATCCTTTCCAAGATGCGCGACGACCTGCGCGAGCGCGTGACCGTGAAGACCGGCACCATGGTGGAGCGCATCCTCGCCGAGAAGCACCCGGGACAGGACGAGCTGCGCGCGACCGGCGTCGTCCTCGAGGACGGCAGGCGCGTCGAGGCCGACGCCGTGATCGTCGCGCCGGGCCGCGACGGCGCCCACTGGCTGGTCGAGGAGTGCCGCCGGCTCGACATCAAGATGACGACGAACCCGGTCGACATCGGCGTCCGCGTCGAGGTCCCGGCGGTCATCATGGAGCCCCTCACCACGGCGCTCTACGAGAGCAAGCTGATCTACTACACGCCCAGCTTCGACGACCCCGTCCGCACGTTCTGCATGAACCCCTACGGCGCCGTCTCGATCGAGAACTACGGCGACGTCACGACCGTGAACGGCCACAGCTACGCCGACTTCAAGACCGACAGGACGAACTTCGCCCTGCTCGTCTCGACCGACTTCACCGAGCCCTTCAACGACTCGATCGCCTACGGCAAGTCGATCGCCCGGCTCGCCAACCTGCTGGGCGACGACATCATCGTGCAGCGCCTCGGTGACCTGCAGCAGGGGCACCGTTCCACCATGGACCGCATCAGGCGGGGGACGGTGCAGCCCACGCTGACCGGCGCGACCGCCGGCGACCTCGCGTTCGTGCTGCCCTACCGTCACCTGCGCGACATCCTCGACATGCTCGAGGCGATGGACAAGCTCGCGCCGGGGGTTAACGCCCGCGACACGCTGCTGTACGGCGTCGAGGTGAAGTTCTACTCGGCGCGGCCGCAGCTCGACGAGGGCCTGCAGACGCCGGTCAAGAACCTCTACGCCGTCGGGGATGGCGCCGGCGTGACCAGAGGCCTGGTACAGGCCTCCGCCGCCGGCGTCCTGGCGGCGCGCAGCATCATGAACGGCGGGCGGCCGGACAGGTCTGAGTCGCCCGTCGCCAGGCCCGCTACAGCCGACTGACCCCGCCTTCGTCGCGAACGGCCGCAGGCGACCTCCGCGGACCAGCGTCGCCGCGTGCCCGTCCCGTCCCGGTCACGCCTGCGAGAAGAAGACGTTCTTGATCTCCGTGTACAGGTTGACGGCGTGCATGCCCATCTCACGCCCGAAGCCGCTCTTGCCGTAGCCGCCGAAGGGCGCCTCGGTATGGACGCTGTGCGTCGAGTTCACGCTGATGACGCCGGTGCGCATGGCCTTGCTCACGCGGATGGCACGGCCGAGATCGCGGGTCCAGATCGAGCCGCTCAAGCCGTACTCGACCGCGTTGGCCAGACGGATCGCCTCCTCCTCGGTGTCGAACGGGATGAGGCCGACGACGGGGCCGAAGATCTCGTCCTGGGCGACGCGCATCCCGTTGGCGACGTCGGCGAGCACGGCGGGCCGCAGGTAGAAGCCGTGCTCGCCGCCCGGCACGGCGGGCACGTCGCCCCCGGTCACGAGCCTCGCGCCCTCGTCGCGCGCGAGGCCGATGTAGTGCAGCGAGAGCTTGCGCTGCCCGCTCGAGATCATCGGCCCGATCTGACTCGACTCGTCCAACGGCGCGCCGACGCGCAGCGCCTCGCTGCTCGCGGCCATCGCCGCGACGACGTCGTCGTAGGCCGCGCGCTCCACGAAGACGCGCGAGCGCGCGCAGCAGTCCTGCCCGGCGTTGCCGAACACCGCCATCACCGAGCGCTCCACAGCGACGTCCAGGTCGGCGTCCGCGAAGATGACATTCGCCGACTTGCCGCCCAGCTCCAGGGAGACGCGCGTGATGTTGCATGCGGCCTTGCTCATGATGTTCGCGCCCACGCTCGTCGACCCGGTGAACGAGACCTTGTTCACGCGCGTGTCGATGACGAGCGCGTCCCCGACCTCGCCGCCGGGCCCGGGCAGGACCGAGATGGCCTCGGGGGGCAGCCCCGCTTCCAGCAGGATGCCGGCCAGCCGCAGCACCGAGAGCGGCGTGTAGCTCGCCGGCTTCACTACGACGGTGTTGCCGCACGCCAGGGACGGCGCGAGCTTCCAGGACGCGATCACCAGCGGGAAGTTCCACGGGACGATGAGGGCGCACACGCCGATGGGCTCACGCAGCGTCACGTCCAGACCCGGATCCTTCACCGGGATCGTCTCGCCGAGGATCTTGTTGGCCGCGCCGGCCCAGTACTCGAAGACGTCGGCGGCCAGACCGATCTCGTCGCGCGCGTCGCTGATGGGCTTGCCCGCGTTGCGCGCCTCGAGCACGGCGAGCTCCTCGAGGCGCTCGCGGATCAGCAGTGAGGCGCGCAACAGCACCCGGCCGCGCTCGGTCGCACTCGTGCGCGGCCAGGGCCCTCGTCGAAGGCGCGGCGCGCGATGCCGACGGCGCGCCGCGCATCCTCGGCTCCCGCCTTCGCCACCGTCGCCATCGGCACGCCCGTGCCTGGCTCGACAACGTCGAAGGTCCCGCCCTCGACCGCCTCCACCCACTCGCCGCCCAGCACCAGCAGTTGCGTCGTCATCTCCGGCCCCCTTCGTCGTCTGTCTGTCCACGGTTCTTCCGCATGCCGCCGGGGCTCAAAGCTTCAGGGTATGATGCCAAGCGGAGCGTGCGGCTCGAGGGTCGCGACCGACCATCCCGGAGGATCCAGTGCCAGGCACCGTCGTGATCGGCGCCCAGTGGGGCGACGAAGGCAAGGGGAAGATCACCGATCTGCTCGCCGAGAAGGCGGACGTGGTCGCGCGCTTCCAGGGCGGCAACAACGCCGGCCACACCATCGTGCGCGACGGCGAGGTCTTCAAGCTGCACCTCATCCCCTCCGGCATCCTCTACGGCGCCAAGATGTGCATCATCGGCAACGGGGTCGTGGTCGACCCTCACATCCTGTTCGGCGAGGTCGACGCCCTGCGCAGCCGCGGCGTCGCCGTGGACAACCTGCGCGTCTCGGGCAACGCCCATCTCATCATGCCCTACCACCTGCTTCTCGACGGGGCCGCCGAGACACAGCTCGGCAAGTTCAAGATCGGCACGACCGGGCGCGGCATCGGCCCCTGCTACATCGACAAGTACGCGCGCCTCGGTATCCGCCTGCAGGACGTGTTGGACGAGCGCATCCTGCGCCGCAAGATCCGCACCTCCCTGGCTGAGAAGAACTGGCTGCTGCAACGCTACGACATCGGGACGCTGGACCCCGACCAGGTGACCGACGAGCTGCTTGGGTACCGCGAGCGCCTGGAGCCCTTCATCTGCGACGCGAGCCTGCTCGTCAACCAGGCGCTCGATCAGGACAAGCATGTGCTCTTCGAGGGCGCCCAGGGGACGCTGCTCGACATCGACTTCGGGACGTATCCCTTCGTGACCTCGAGCAACCCGATCGCCGGCGGTGCCTGCGCCGGCGCCGGCGTCGGGCCCACGCGCATCGACCACGTCGTCGGCGTCGCCAAGGCCTACACGACGCGTGTCGGCGAGGGTCCCTTCCCGACCGAGCTCTTTGACGAGACCGGCATCGCCATGTGCGAGGTGGGCCACGAGTTCGGCACCACCACCGGGCGACAGCGCCGCTGCGGGTGGCTCGACCTCGTGGCCCTCAAGTACGCCGTGCGCCTCAGCGGCATCACGCATCTCGCGATCACCAAGCTCGACGTCCTGAGCAATCTCGGCACGCTCAAGGTCTGCACCAAGTACCGCGCCGGCGGCAAGCTGCACGACGAGTTCCCGATGCTGCAGACGCACTTCCACCATGCCAAGCCGGTCCTCCAGGAGCTGCCCGGCTGGGACGAGGACATCCGCGAGTGCGACGCTTGGCAGGACCTGCCCGAGGCGGCCCGTGACTACGTGCAGTTCATCGCCGAGTTCACGCGTACGCGTGTGAAGTTCATCGCCACTGGTCCGGGCCGCGACGAGACCATCGTGCTGCCGCGCAGCATCGGGCGCGGCGGCGCGGTGTAGCGGCGGCGAAGCCACCGGCACACCGCCGGGCCGCGTAGCCTGGCACCGCGCCTCACCAGGGAACGCCATCTTGACAACTCCTCGTGATGCATTACGATATATCGCGTTACAGCGATAGCAAGGAGTCGTCATGAATGTAGGCAGATCGAACCAGTGGCGCAGGTGCGCCGGCGCGAGCGCCGACGCACCCGGCGCCCGGGACTTCCCCTTCCATCACCGTGGCCCCTTCGGGCCGCACGGCGAGGGGCCTCACGGTCACCCCTTCGGCCGTCACGGACAGCGTGCGCGCCGCGGCCTCATCAAGGCCGCCGTGCTCTCTCTGCTGAACGAAGCGCCCATGCACGGATACGAGATCATGCAGCAGCTCGAGGAGCGCAGCGGGGGACACTGGCGCCCCAGCCCGGGCTCGGTGTACCCGACCCTGCAGATGCTCGAGGACCAGGGCCTCGTGAAGAGCGAGGAGGTCGAGGGCAAGCGCGTCTTCTCGCTCACCGAGGCAGGAAAGGCCGAAGCCGGACGGCTCGCCACCGAAGAGAGCGCGACGCCGTGGGCGACGGAAGGGCCGAGCGAACCGCGACACCAGTTGCGACACGCCGTCTTCCAGCTCGGCGCGGCAGCCAAGCAGGTCGCGATGGCCGGCTCGGACGCGCAGGTCGAGGAGGCGCTTGCCGTCCTCGCAGAGGCCCGCAAGCGCCTCTACACCATGCTTGCCGGGAGCGACTGATCGCGGGCTGACCTGGCGGCGGCCTCGCGGGCGTCGCCGTTGTCCTCGGAATCGTGCGCGGCCGGGCGGTGACAGACCGCCCGGCCGCGCTTCTCTGGGAAGAGGATGACGCGGTCCGGCGCCCGGCGGGCGGCACGCGTCCGCAGGCGCGAACAGCACCGCCGGATCGCCGCCGGCCAGGCGTGAACGGCCGCCCCGTTAGCCTCGCAGTACTCGAGGGATATGCCTAGCAGAGGCCCGCTCGGGGCTCCTCCAGCGGGTGAGACTATCCCAGGGGAGGCGAGGTGGCCGAAGTCACCTTCGACGGGGTCAGCAAGGTGTACGGAGACGGCACCACCGCCGTACACGACATGGACCTCGAGATACACGACGGGGAGTTCATGGTGCTGGTCGGTCCCTCGGGCTGCGGCAAGACGACCGCGCTCCGCATGCTGGCCGGCCTTGAAGAGATCAGCGCGGGCACGATCCGCATCGGCGACCGCATCGTCAACCGCCTCGCGCCGCGCGACCGCGACATCGCCATGGTCTTTCAGAGCTACGCCCTCTACCCGCACCTCACCGTCTACGACAACATCGGCTTCGGCCTCAAGCTGCGCGGCGTCGACAAGAAGGAGATCGAGAAGCGCGTCACCCACGCGGCGCAGATCCTCGGGCTCGAGCAGTTCTTGAAGCGCAAGCCGCGCGCCCTCTCGGGCGGCCAGCGGCAGCGGGTCGCCATGGGGCGCGCCATCGTGCGCGAGCCGCAGGCCTTCCTCATGGACGAGCCGCTCTCGAACCTCGACGCGAAGCTGCGCGTCAACATGCGCGCGGAGATCAGCCGGCTTCAGCGCGACCTGGGCGTCACCACGGTCTACGTGACACACGATCAGGTCGAGGCGATGACCATGGGCGATCGCGTGGCCGTGATGCGGCGGGGCGAGCTGCAACAGGTGGCCCCGCCGCAGGAGCTCTACGACCGTCCCGTCAACCTCTTCGTGGGCGGCTTCATCGGCAGCCCGACGATGAACATGATCGAGGTCGACCTGGAGCGCAACGGCAACAGCCTGACGGCGGTGGCCGGGTCGCAACGACTGCAGCTCGACGAGCACGTACAGTCGATGTACCCGGCCCTCAAGTCCTTCGAAGGCCGGCGCGTCGTCCTCGGCATCAGGCCTGAAGACCTCGAGGACGTGAACCTCGTGGACGACGCCCCCGAGGGTCTGCGCCTGCGCGGCAAGCTGATGTTGCGCGAGGCGCTCGGCTCGGAACTCGTCGTGCACTTCGAGATCGAAGCGCCGCCCGTCCTCACGGACGACGCCCGCGAGCTCATCGAGGACATGGCGAAGGGCAGCGGCACCCAGCCGCCGGCCCACAATGAAAAGACCTCCAAACTGGTCGGCCGGTTCGACCCCCGCTCGAAGGTACGCGAGGGCGAGCAGCTCGAGGCCGCCGTCGACACCCGTGCCCTCCATTTCTTCGACCCCGACACGGGTCTCGCCATCTACGACGAGGTCGAGGCTCCAGCGACTACTGCGCGCGCCGCTTGAGGCGCGCGTTCGTGTTTTGAAGGGAGAACCACAATGAAGATCTCACGATTGCTCCTCCTCCTCGCGGTGGCAGCTGCGCTCGCGGTGGTAGGCGTAGCCTGCGGCAGCAGCAACGACAACGGCGGCACGGCGGCGAGTCCCTCCAGCAGCCTTCCGGCCGGCGGCGGCGTCAGCGGCAAGATCTCGGTGATGGGAGTGTGGTCCGGCGCCGAGCAGAAGGCCTTCCAGCAAGTGATCGACGGGTTCACGAACGCGAACCCCGACGTCACGGTCAAGTACAACTCGGCGGGCGACCAGCTGCCGACCGTGTTGGGCACGGCGGTGCAGGGCGGCAATCCTCCGGATGTCGCCTTCCTGGCGCAGCCGGGTCTCATGACTCAGTTCGCAAGCCGTGGTGCGCTCAAGCCGATCGAGTTCGCCCGCAGCGATGTGCAAGCCAACTACGCGGCCGACTGGCTCAAGCTCGGCGAGGTCAACGGCAAGCTCTACGGCTTCGTCTTCAAGGGCGCCAACAAGTCCACGGTCTGGTACAACACCAAGGTCTTCAGCGATGCCGGCGTGCAGCCGCCCGCGACCTGGGACGACCTGATGAGCGTGGCCGACACGATCAGCGCGTCGGGCGTGCCGCCCTACTCGATCGCGGGAGCCGACGGCTGGACGCTCACCGACCTCTTCGAGAACATCTACCTTCGCTCGGCCGGGCCCGACAAGTACGACCAGCTGGCGACCCATCAGATCCCCTGGACCGACCAGTCGGTCAAGGACGCCCTCACCATCATGGGCGATGTGCTCAAGAACCCGAAGTACATCGCGGGAGGCTACTCGGGCGCCCTGCAGACCGACTTCCCGACGTCCGTGTCTCAAGTCTTCCAGTCCAACCCCAAGGCCGCCATGGTCTTTGAAGGCGACTTCGTGCAGGGCGTGATCCAGGACTCGACCAATGCCAAGCCCGGGACCGACTACAACGTGTTCGACTTCCCGTCGATCAATGGATCAGCCAACACGGTCGTCGGCGGCGGCGACACCGTCGTCATGTTCAAGGACTCGCCGGCGACGCAGGCGTTCATCAAGTATCTCGCCTCGCCGCAGGCCGCCGAGATCTGGGCGAAGATCGGCGGCTTCTCGTCGCCGAACAAGAACCTCGACCCCAGCGTCTACCCCGACGACATCACGAGGGCGACGGCGACGGCCCTGGCGGATGCCGAGACGTTCCGCTTCGACATGTCCGACCTGGCTCCGGCCGACTTCGGCGGCACCCCGGGTCAGGGCGAGTGGAAGATCCTCCAGGACTTCCTGAAGGATCCCAGCAACGTCGACGGCACGGCGCAGAAGCTGGAGCAGGCCGCCGCCCAGGCCTACAAGGGACAGTAAGAGCCCCCGGGGCAAAGGGAGGCAGGCATGCCATCAGGCACCGTCGTTCCGGCGGGGTCGCGGGCCGACAGGCCCGCGACCCCGCGCGCCCCGGACGAGAGCGGCGGCCAGGGCTCGGCTGGCCCCGGCCGCCGTCGCTCCTACCTCATCGCGGCAGGCTTTCTCGCCCCGGCGCTCATCTTCCTCACGATCTGGGTCGTCTACCCCACCATCACGACCTTCATCAGGAGCTTCTACGACGCGTCGGGCGACTCGCTTCGTGGGCCTCGACAACTACCGCCGGATCTTCACCACGGACATCCTGCTGACGGCGATCAGGAACAATGCGCTCTGGGTCGCGGTCGTGCCGGCCCTCGTCACGGCCATCGGCCTGATCTTCGCCGTCCTGACCGAGCGCGTGAGCTGGGCCGTCGCCTTCAAGACGGCCGTCTTCATGCCCATGGCGATCTCCCTGTTCGCCGCCGGGCTGATCTGGCGGATCGTCTATGAACAGGACCCGAGCCGCGGCGTGCTCAACGCGAGCATCACCGCCGTACGCGACGTGTTCGTCAACGAAGGCAACCTCGCGGGGGCGCGACCCTCGAGTGGCGCTCTGGTCAACGACCAGGGCGGTCTGGCCCTCAAGAAGCAGGTAGCACCCGGCCAGACCGCCCTGCTCGGACTGACGGCCATAGCCCCCGCCGACGTCCCCAAGGACGCCGCTACAGCCGCCGTCCCGCAGGCCGCGGCCGGCGGCATCAGCGGCGTCGTCTGGCGCGACTTCAAGCCGGGCGGCGGCACACCCGGCAAGGTGGAGTCAGGGGAGCTTGGCCTGCCCGGCGTCGAGGTCGATCTCACGGACGCCTCCGGGAAGGTCGTCGCGACCGCCACGACGGGCGCCTCCGGGGACTTCGTCTTCAACGGCGTCAACGGCGGCAACTACACCGTCGCCATCGCCGCGAGCGAGTTCAAGCAGCCCTTCGGGGGCTACTCGTGGCTCGGCCCGCGCCTGATCACGCCGGCGATCATGATCGCCTATATCTGGGTGTGGGCGGGCTTTTCGATGGTGGTCATCGGCGCGGGGCTCGCCGCCATTCCGCGCGACGTCCTCGAGGCGGCGCGGACCGACGGCGGCACCGAGTGGCAGGTGTTCCGCCGCGTCACGGTGCCGCTGCTCGCGCCGGTCCTCTCGGTGGTCTTCATCACGATGCTGATCAACGTGCTCAAGGTCTTCGACATCGTGCTGGCCGTCGCACCGGCGTCGACGCAGGCCGAGGCGAACGTGATCGCGCTCGCGATGTGGCGCACGTCGTTCGGCGGCGTCAACAACTTCGGGCTCGGCTCGGCGATCGCGGTCTTTCTCTTCCTGCTCGTGATCCCGGTGCTCGCTCTCAACATCAGGCGATTCAAGCGGGAGGCATGATGGCTACCGAGCAGAGGACACTGAGCGGGCAGCTCGGCCCGCGCGCGCCTGCCGGCCGCGGGTCCGCAGCGCGAGAGCGTGGCGAAACGCGTGCTGCGCGTCGCGGCCATGGCTCCGATCCACGTCGTCCTGGTCATCATCGGCCTGCTCTGGCTGGTCCCGACCATCGGCCTCTTCTTCACCTCGCTGCTGCCCGCCTCGGACGTGGCGGCGAAAGGCTGGTGGCAGGTCTTCTCGAGCCCAAGCTCGCTGACCCTCGAGAACTACCGCAACGTGCTGGCGAACCAGGACATCACCGAGCGCGCTCGTGACGACGGTGTGGATCGCGATCGGCAGCACCGTGCTCCCGATCCTCGTCGCGGCCCTTGCGGGCTACGCGTTCGCCTGGCTCGACTTCCCGGGCCGGGACTGGCTCTTCATCGGCATCATCGCGATGCTGGTCGTGCCGCTCCAGATGGCCCTGATCCCGATCTTCTCGCTGTACAACCACCTCGGGATCTTCGACACCGTCATCGGCCTCATCCTCTTCCACACCGCCTTCGGCCTGCCGTTCGCCATCTTCCTGCTGCGGAACTTCTTCATCGGGATCCCGAAGGAGCTGCTCGAGGCGGCGCGCATCGACGGCGCGGGCGAGTTCAAGATCTTCTTCCGTCTCGTCCTGCCGCTCGGCCTGCCGGCGATCGCCTCGCTGGCGATCTTCCAGTTCCTCTGGACCTGGAACGACCTCCTCGTCGCGCTGACCTTCGGACGCAACACGCAGCCGATCACCGTGGCCATCTTCTCGCAGCTTCGGCAGTTCGGGTCGAACATCGAGATGATCGCGCCGGCGGCGTTCCTGTCGCTCGTCGTGCCGCTGGTCGTGTTCTTCGCCTTCCAGAGGTACTTCGTGCAGGGTCTCCTGGCCGGGTCGGTCAAGTAGCAGCCACAGGGGCGGTGACCTGAGGATGGGCGGCGGCGAGCGACAGCGCCGCCCATCCATTGTCGAGGCCTTCTGCCGCGGCGTACACTTGCGCGGGCTCAGCTCCAGCCTGCCGCACGGCGAGCGCCGGGCCCGTTCCACGTTCTCAGCCTTGGGAGGGACGCATGCGGGTGCTGGTCATCGGTGGGGGCGGCCGCGAGCACGCCCTCGTCCATTCCATCGCGGCATCGCCGCTCCGCCCGGACGTGTTCTGCGCCCCGGGCAACGCCGGCATCGCCGCCGAGGCGGAGTGTTTGCCGATCGGCGCCGAAGACCTCGCCGGCCTGCTCGAGTGGGCCGTCCGCGAACGCCCGGACCTGACGGTCGTCGGGCCGGAGGCGCCCCTCGTCGCCGGCCTCGCCGACTCCCTGGCAGAGCGGGGCCTGCTCGTCTTCGGCCCGTCGGGGGAGGCCGCCCAGATGGAGGGCAGTAAGGCCTTCGCCAAAGGCATCATGGACGAGGCGAAGGCCCCCACCGGACGCTATCGCCTGCACCGCGACCTCGAGGACGCGCTGCGCTGCATCGAGCTTCAGGAGACGTTCCCTCTGGTGGTCAAGGCGGACGGCCTGGCGGCCGGCAAGGGCGTCATGATCGCCGAGGACCGCGATGCCGCCCGGGCCGCCGTCGAAGATTGCCTCGTGCGCAACAGCTTCGGCGAGGCCGGAGCCAGCGTCCTCATCGAGGAGTACCTGACGGGCAGCGAGGTCTCGCTGCTCGTGCTGTGCGACGGCGAGACCGCCGTGCCGCTGGCTCCCGCGCAGGACTACAAGCGCATCTTCGACGGCGACAAGGGACCCAACACCGGCGGCATGGGAAGCTACTGTCCTGTCCCCGGGTTCGAGCAGACCGCCATCGACGCCGCGATGGAGCGGCTCGTCGAGCCCGTGCTCGCCACCCTCAAGCGGCGCGGCATCGCCTATCGCGGGCGTGCTGTACGCCGGGCTCATCGTGACGGCCAAGGGCACCAAGGTGCTCGAGTTCAACTGCCGCTTCGGCGACCCTGAGACGCAGGCCGTGTTGCCGCGGCTCGACAGCGACCTGCTCGAGCTGTGCCTGGCCTCGGCCAAGGGAGAGCTGGCCGGCGTGAAGCCTGCCTGGAAGCCGCAGGATTGCGTCACCGTCGTCATGGCCTCGGCCGGCTACCCGGCGAGCAGCCACAAGGGCGACGCGATCATGGGGCTCGAGGACGCGGCCGCGCTGCCCGGGGTGACCGTGTACCACGCCGGCACGGCGTGGGGCGAGCCGGCCTCGCCGGTGAGTGGCGGCCGCGTCACGACCGATCCGACCGTCGTCACGGCCGGCGGCCGCGTCCTCGCGGTGAGCGCGCTCGGCGACGGCTTCGCCGCCGCGCGCCGGCGCGCCTACGAGGCCGTCGCCCTGATCCATTTCGACGGCCGCCAGACGCGCAGGGACATCGCAGCGCGCGCCGTGCGCGCCCAGCAAGGCGAAAGCAGCATCTTCCCGACATCAGCAGCCGACCGAGGAGGCGCGTGACGTGGACGAGGTCAAGACCGAGGTCGAGGCCCTTCTGCAGAGCATCCAGATGTCGCCCACGCTCGTGGGCATCGTGATGGGAAGCGAGTCCGACCGCGATGTGATGGACGCGGCCTGCAAGGAGCTGGACGAGCGTCGCATCGCGTACGAGGTGAACGTCCTCTCCGCACACAGGACGCCGGACAAGGTGGCCGACTACGCCAGGACGGCGCAGGCACGCGGCATCAAGGTGATCATCGCCGGCGCCGGCAAGGCGGCCGCCCTCCCCGGCGTGATCGCCGCCTACACCCACCTCCCGGTGATCGGCGTGCCGATCAAGACCAGCGATTTGGGTGGCCTCGATTCGCTGCTCAGCATCGTGCAGATGCCGCCCGGCGTCCCCGTCGCGTGCGTGGCCATCAACGGGGCGCGCAATGCGGCGATCCTGGCGGCGAAGATCCTGGACGTCTGAGCCGTCCGGGGACCTGACCCTGAGCGAGGACCCGATGCCGCCGTTCGACGGACATCCAACTGACCCGTCTCCTCCCGAGCGGCGTCCTGATGACCAAGGTCATCCCGACCGCCGTCCTGCCGAGCGGCGTCCGGCCGACCAGCGTCGGCCCGACCGGCGTCCTCCCAATCCGCGAACGGTCTCGACCTTCGTCTACGTCGCCGTCCTCGTGATCGCGCTGCTGCTGCTTTACGTCGCGGTGCGCGCGCTGCTGGCCTGAGCCGCGCCTGACTCACCCGCATCACCCGCAACACACAACCCGACACACCAAGGGGACTGCCGGGGACGATCAGCGCAGGATGCAAGATGTCGGGAGCCGGGCGCGGCGCGCGCCCCGCGAGCCTGGCGCGGCGCGGCGGTCGCCCCCTCCCTGCCCTCCGACGTGGCTTTTCCGTTACCCTGTGATGAACGACGGCGTACGAGGGGCCGGCTAGGGGCAGATGCCGACCCGAAAAGGAGAGCGATGAAGAAGACCACACTCGCGGCAGCCGGCGGGGCGCCGGCCGTTGGACCGTACTCACCGGCGCTCGCCGTCGGCGACTTCGTCTTCGTCTCGGGCCAGATCGCGCTTGATGCCGAGGGCAACGTGGTGGGCGCGACGGCGGCCGAGCAGGCCCGCCGCGCGCTCGCGGGCCTGAAGGCCCAGCTCGCGGAGGCCGGCCTCGGCCTCGACGCGGTGGTCAAGACGACCATCTTCCTGACCGACATGGAGGACTTCGGCGCGGTCAACGAGGTCTATGCCGAGTCCTTCACCGCGCCGTACCCGGCCCGCTCGACGGTACAGGTCTCCCGTCTCCCCAAGGACGTCAAGGTCGAGATCGAGGCAATCGCCCTGCGGGGCTAGGAGCGGCGTGCCGAAGCGTGTCGATCTGGGCCCGCTGCGCGACGACATCGCGTCGCTGCAGGACGACGCTCCGTCAGGTGAGCGCCGGCGCGAGGCGGCGGCGCGACGGCGCGGCCCGTCCCGGGCCGCCGTCCGGCGCCGCCGCCTCCTCGCCTCGCTCGTCGTCGCGGCCATCGGCGTGGCCGTCTGGTACTTCTTCCTCAACGCCCGAAACACGGACTTCGCGGGGACGTGGGCCGGCTCCCAGGCGCTCCTCGGAAGCAGCACCCTGGTCGTCAAGCACGACGGCGACAGCTTCCGCATCAAGGGCCTCAAGATCGGCGGTCAGGCGCCCACCGACGTCCACGTCGACGATGGGCGCCTCTACGCCTCGGGAAGCGCCGGCGGCCGTGAGTGGACCGTCAAGTTCGAGATCCAGGCCGACGGGCGCCAGATGTGGGCCTACTACGACGCCGGTGACGGTCAGCCCGAGCAGCGGCTGCGACTGACGAGGGTGACGGACTAGTCTGCTCACCTGACGGTACGTCCGCCCCTCGGGATCGTGTGAGAGAATCGCCGCGTCACCGCCGACCCGCGGTCGATGGGGCGGCCGCTCGCGAGCCACGGAGGGCACCATGATCGAGCGCTACACCCTGCCCGAGATGGGCGCCGTCTGGAGTGAACAGGCCAAGATGCAGGCCTGGCTCGACGTCGAGATCGCCGCCGTCAAGGCGTGGAACAAGCTCGGCAAGGTACCCGACGAGGCGGTCGTCGAGATTGAGGCGAAGGCGGCGTTCGACGTCGCCCGCGTCGCCGAGATCGAAGAGACGACGAACCACGACGTCATCGCCTTCCTCACCAACGTCGCCGACTACGTCGGCGAGTCCAGCAAGTACATCCACTACGGGATGACCTCGAGCGACATGCTCGACACCGGTCTGGCGCTGCAGATCAAGCGCGCCGGCGCGATCCTCGAGCGCGATCTGATCGAGCTGGGGACGCTCCTGAAGCGGCGTGCCTTCGAGTTCCGCGACACGGTCCAGGTGGGACGCACGCACGGCATCCATGCCGAGCCCATCACCTTCGGGATGAAGCTCGGCATGTGGGCCTTCGAGGTGAGCCGTCACCTGGACCGCCTGCGGCGCGTGAGCGAAGCGGCCTCGGTCGGCAAGGTTAGCGGCGCCGTCGGCGCCTACAACAACATCGACCCCCGCGTCGAGGAGCTCGTCTGCGCGGAGCTCGGCATCGGGTACGAGCCCATCTCCAACCAGGTCGTTCAGCGCGACCGGCATGCGGCCTTCCTCAGCTGCCTCGCCATCGTCGGCGCCAGCCTCGAGAAGTTCGCCACCGAGGTGCGCCACCTGCAGAGGACCGAGGTGCGGGAGGCCGAGGAGGCCTTCGGCAAGGGCCAGAAGGGCTCCTCGGCCATGCCGCACAAGCGCAATCCCATCCTCAGCGAGCGGATGGCGGGCTGCGCTCGCGTCCTGCGTGGCAACGCCATCGTGGGTATGGAGAACGTGGCCCTCTGGCACGAGCGCGACATCAGCCACAGCTCGGCCGAGCGCATCGTCTTTCCCGACTCGTGCATCCTCCTCGACTACATGCTGCAGAAGTTCACGAAGCTGATGGACGGCCTGGTCGTCGACGAGCAGCGCATGGTCGCCAACCTGGGCCAGTCGCAGCGCCTCGTCTTCAGCGGCGCCGTGCTGCTCGCCCTCGTCGACAAAGGGATGCTGCGCGAGGACGCCTACCGCGTCGTCCAGGACTCGGCGATGCAGGCCTGGCGCGAGGGCGTCGACTTCGGGGAGCTCATCAAGCAGAACGCTGAGGCGATGGCCGTGATGAGCCCGGCGGATGTCGACGCCGCGATGGACCCCGATCAGTACCGGACGGGGCGCGACGTCATCTTCGCCCGTCTCGAGACACTGACGTTCTGACCCGCGCCCACGGCTGCCGACGGCCTCGCCTCTCGCCACCGCGTCAGGTAATCGGCCCTTCCTGCCGAAAACGTAGGCCAGATGCTCGAGAGGGCTTGGGAGGAGAGGCATGGCGATCTGCGGCAGCTGCGGCAAACAGGTACGGGACGACATCTGGACGTGCGGGTTCTGCGGCGCCCCGGTCGCGCAGAAGGCGCAGGCGCCTGACGACGACGGCGGCAGCGCTTACGGCACCGAGGGCTACAACCCCTACGCCCAGGCCGCTGCGGCCGACCCCGGCGCCGCCGGCTACGGCAACGCCACCACGGCGTACGGGAGCACACCCGAAGGCATGACGCCGTACGGCACGCCGGTACCGCAGGCCGCGCCCCCTTCGTCCGGCGGTCTTTCCTCGCTCACCAAGCTCGTCCTGGCAGCGGCCGGTGTCGCCGTGGTGGTGATCGTCCTCCTCTGGTTCTTCGTGCTCCGCGGCGGAGACGTGGGCGGCACTCAGTTCATCGGCGACTGGCAGGCCGTCGACGACACGACCGGCAGCCTCGCCATCGCCAAGAACGAGGGCAAGTTCGAGATCACGCTCGTCAGCACCCAGGGCAGCAAGGCCGGGCCTTTCAAGGGCGACCTCAAGGGCGACCAGCTCGAGCTGATGTTCGAGGCGGCCAACGAGGACGACACCAATGAAGCGGTCGCCAAGGTGCTGAAGGCCTTCGTCAGCGGCGCGCTGGAGGACGCCCATCTGCTGCTCACGGTGCGGGGCGCGGATGGGCACCTCGTCATGTCGATCAGTGGCAAAGCGGCCTCGGGCGGGGATGAAGTCAATGCGCAGGCCGCCGAGTACGTGAAGAGCACGACGACCGGCGTCTGACGCGGACCCGCCCGGCGACGGCCAGCCGCCCGCCGGAACGACATCGCTCCAGAGCATGAACGATCCTCACATCAGGCACGCCACGGTCGGCGACCTCCCCGAGGTCGTCGACCTGCTGAACGCCTGCGACGTCGACGAGCACGGCCGCGAGGACACGACCGCCGACGACATCCGCAACGAGTGGGAGCTCGACGGCTTCGCGCTGTCGCGGGACGCGTGGGTTGCGGAAGGGCCGGCCGGCCTGGTCGGCTACGCCGCGGCCGGCGACGAGAAGCGGACGGGCGAGATCGAGGGCGACCTGTTCGTGCACCCGGGATCGTGGGACGACGGCGCGTCGCTGGGCGACCGGCTCGCCGGTCTCGTCGAGCGACGCGCCGTCGTCGTCGGCACGGAGCGCGGCTACCAGGACATCCGACTCGAGCTCTTCTGCCCAGCGGTGAACCGCCGCAAGCGCGAACTGCTCGAGCGGCACGGCTACGCGGTGCGGCGCCGTGTCTTCCGGATGGAGGCCGACCTGAGCGGCGACGTGCCGGTCGTCGCGCCGCCCGAGGGCATCCGCATCGCGACCTTCCGCGCCGGCGTCGAAGACGAGGTCATGCGGGCGACCATGACCGAGGCGTTCGAGGACCACTTCCGCCAGAGCAGCGAGTCGCTTGAGAGCTGGCGCCAGCGCCTCCTCGGCCACGCCGACTTCGACGAGTCGCTGTGGTTCATCGCGTGGGCCGGCGACGAAGCGGTGGGCGCCGCCATCTCCTACGACCACGGCGACCTGGGGTGGGTGAAGGGCCTTGGTGTGCGACGGCCGTGGCGGCGGAGAGGGATCGGGGCCGCCCTTCTCTCGCGCACCTTCGTCGCCCTCAAGGCCCGCGGTCAGCTCCAGGTCGGCCTGGGGGTGGACGCCGAGGCGGAGCACGATCCTCTCGGGCTCTACGAGCGCGGCGGCATGCGAGCCACGCAGACCCACCTGCTCTACGAGAAAGCGCTCGCGCGCGGCGACTGAGAGCAGGATGCCGCTTGGCCGTAGTGAGCAGCGCGTCACGCGCTCTCGCCGGCGGCCGTCCTCGACGTGCGTACGGTCTGGTTAAGAGCCCCGTCCTCCGGGTAGGTTGCGGCCGACTCGAACGGAAGGAGCCGTCCATGAGGAGAACCCTGCTGGTACTCGGCCTCGCCCTTGCGCTTGCGCTGACCGTCGCGGCGTGCGGCGGGTCCAGCGACAACACAACGACCACGCCGACGGCCACAGGAGGCACCGGCGGCGGAGGCGGCAACGTCGACGCGGCCGCGCTCTTCGCCGACAACTGCGCCGGGTGCCACGGGTCGGACGGCAGCGGAGGCTTCGGCCCCGACCTGCGTAACGAGGACAACGTCGACCGCGTCGTCCAGCAAGTCACCAATGGCGGCGACAAGATGCCCGCCTTCGGCGACAAGCTGAGCGGCGACGAGATCCAGGCGCTGGCTGACTACGTGACGACGCAGCTCTGAGCCTGGCGGCAGCGCGAAGACGGCGAGGGGCGGGCGGCCTGACGGCCGCCCGCCCCTCGCCGTCTTCGCGCATTGCGACCCCTCGACAGGTGTTGTCAGGGTTGTCATCGAACTTCCTTTTCTTATAGGGTCGCCCGCAGTGCTACGAGCCGGCACCGCTCCATACGGCTCTCATGGACCAACGCCAGGACGGTCGTGGCGTGCCGCGTCACGGCAAACGACCCCCGGGAGGCGCCCATGAAGAAGGCCCTCACCCTCCTTCTCCTGCTGACCCTTGTTGCGGGCATCCTGCTGCCTGCGACGGCGTCGGCGCTCGAGCCCACCAACACCGAGCAGCAGATCATCAACCTGATCAACAGGGAGCGCACCAAGAGGGGACTCGCCGCCGTCCATTTCAAGGCGAGCCTTACGCGTGCCGCGCGCTCCCACTCCGCGGAGATGGCCACGCGTCACGTGCTCACCCACACGAGCGCCTGCGGTTGGAGCGCCCGCACAGCGCGTCCGCCACTTCGGCTACACCTCGAGCGGCTACAGCTCCTGGCGGGTCGGCGAGGACCTCGCCGCCGGCACCTCCGGAAGCTACCTGGCTACTCCAAGCACCACGATGCAGCGCTGGATGCAGAGCGACGGCCATCGTCGCGTCATCCTGACCGCCGCCTTCCGCGACATCGGTGTGGGCACGGCGACCGGTGGCGGCATGCGCTGGTTCACGGTCGACTTCGGCCGCCGGCGGTAGTCCAAGCGCCGGGCGGGCGGCGGAAGGCGCCTCCCAAGGGCGACCCCTCCCGACGCGCCGGACCCCATCTAGTATCATGCGCCCCGTGAGCATGGCAGGGGGCGCGTGGTGAACGGGACCCGCAGGAGCAGGCAGACGAGCTCGGGCGCGACGCCGCCCACTCCTGATCGTCCCCGCGGATGCCCGCCCGGAGCCCTTCCGTGACCGCCCGCGAGATCCTGCCGGGTCGCATCGGCGCCGACCTCATCATCCAGGTCCCCGGCTCGAAGAGCCTGACGAATCGCGCCCTTCTGCTGGCGGCCCTGGCCGATGGACGCTCCCGGCTCGAAAACGTGCTCGTGGCCGACGACACCATCGCCTTCGCCGACGGTCTGCGCAGTCTCGGCTTCACGGTGGCGGCGGCCGGCGACGCCTGGCTCGTCGAAGGACGAGCCGGGCGCGTGCCGGCCGCCGCCGCCAGCGTGTGGTGCGCCGAGGCGGGCACGGCCGCGAGGTTCCTGCCCGCCCTGTGCGCGGCCTCCGACGGGCGCTACGCCTTCGACGGCGGCGACCAGCTGAAGCGGCGGCCGATGGGACCGCTCCTGGACGCGCTCCGCGCCCAAGGCGCGGTCACCGAGCCGGCCGCCGCAGACCGGCTGCCGTTCGAGCTACAGGGCCGCGGCCTCGCCGGCGGCTTCCTCGAGCTGCCAGGCTCAGTCTCGAGCCAGTTCGTCTCGGCGCTGCTCATGGTCGCTCCTCTGGCCCGCGGCCCTCTTGAGATCGCCGTCCGCGACCTCGTCAGCAAGCCCTACGTCGACATGACGCTCGCCATGATGGAACGCTTCGGTGTCGTGGCCTCCCGGGACGGCTCCGCCAGGTTCCGTGTCGAGCCGTCCGTCTACCGGCCGCGCGACGAGCAGATCGAACCGGACGCCTCGACCGCGTCCTATTTCTTCGCGGCGGCCGCGCTCACCGGCGGACGCGTCACCATCCCCGGCCTGCGCCGCCACGACGCGCTCCAGGGCGACATCCGCTTCCTGGATGCGCTCGAAGCCATGGGCTGCGGCGTGCACGATGCGCCGGAGGGGACGACGCTGTCGGCTCCCGGCACGCTCTGCGACGCCGTCCCCTGCCTCAACGGCCTGACCATCGACATGGGCGACATATCCGACACCTTCATGACCCTGGCCGCCCTGGCGCCGTTCGCGACCTCTCCCGTGACCATCACCGGCATCGGCAACGTGCGGCTCAAGGAGTCAGACCGCATCGCCGCCATGGAGGACAACCTGCGCCGCCTCGGCGTACACACCGAGGCGGGCGAGGACTACCTGCGGGTGACCCCGGGCGTTCCCACAGGCGGCCGCGTCGATCCGCACGGCGACCACCGCATCGCCATGAGCCTGAGCGTCCTCGGCCTGCGTACGCCGGGCGTGGTCATCGACGATCCCGATTGCGTGGCCAAGACGTGTCCGCAGTTCTTCGACCTCTGGACTCGACTGGAACAGCCGCAGGGCTGACGGGGGAGGCAGTGATGGACGACAAGCCGAAACGGCCGCCGCGAAAGAAGCCGGCCGCGAAGCGGCCGGCCCGCAAGGCGGCGGCGCCCGAGGATGCGGCGCGGCAGGGGCCGGCTCCGGAGGAGCCGGCGACGGCCGCGCCGGAAGCTGCCGTCCCGTCTGCCGAGGAGCCTACGACCGCCGGCGCAGCCGCCGGGGAGCCCACCACCGTCATGCCTCCCATCGAAGAGCAGCCCACGGCCGTCATCCCGCCCGACGCCGAGGCCACCGCACTGATGCCTCCGGCCGCTGCTGACGCCGAGGCCACCGCGCTGATGCCTCCGGCGGCAGCCGGCGCCGCACAGCCGGTCGCGTCTGCGCCCATCGGCTACGCGCCCCTCTCGAGGACTGCCGTGGTCGCGCCGCCCCGGGAGACCCGTCCCGTGCTCTGGATCGTCGCCGTTGCGGCGGTCGTCGCCATCGCTGCCATCGCGCTCATGTGGGTCCTCGTCTCTGGGGGAGGCGAGGATGCCTTCATTGGCACATGGGCTCGCAACCCGGCAGTGGGCGGAGGTGTGATCGTCGAAGATGACGGCGACGGCGTGATGGTGACCTGGTTCGACGGACAGCTCAGCCAGCAGGGCCCCCTGCCCGCATCGCTCGACGGCGACGTCATCTCCTTCCAGATCCCGGATGTCGACGGCCAGACCGTGGACGCCACGCTGACGACCACCGCGAACTCCGAGGAACTGCAGCTCTCGCTGGCAGGGGTCACGGAGCTCTTGACCAAGGCCGGGACGCTCGCCCCGGCGCCGGGCACGTCCGCGGCGCCGACGACGGCGCCGACCGCAACGCCATCCCCCTCGCCGAGCCCAACCGAGAGCAGCTCGCTCTCGCCCAGCCCGACTCCGAGCGGCAGCGGGTCTCCGTCACCCAGTCCCTCGGCGAGTGGCTCGGACCAGGCCGTAGTCAACGCGATCCTCGCGCTGCAGGCCGGCGTCCTGCAGTACGCGGGAACGCATGGGAACATCTTCCCCCACCCGCCGACGTGTCGCAGACCGGCGCGGTCGGACAGTCGATGCAGGTGTGGCCAGCCAATCCTTACACTGGGCAGCCGATGAAGGCCGGTACGGAGCCGGGAGACTACGCCTACGAGCAACTGCAGGAGGGCCACAGCTACCGCATCACGGGGTATCTCAACGGAGGCCGGACCTTCCTGGTGCCCTGAGCGCCGGGGCCCGGCAACGGCGAAGGCAGGTCAGGTGCGGGCGATCCGCGTGCATGAGTTCGGCGGCCCGGAGGTGATGGTCGTCGAGGACGTCCTTCGACCCCCGGTGGGGCCGGGAGAGGCGCTGATCCGCGTGCGCGCCGCGGGCGTGAACCCGGTCGAGACGTATGTCCGGTCGGGCGTGTACACGACATTGCCCGCGCTGCCCTACACGCCCGGCGCCGACGCAGCCGGAACGGTGGTCGAGACAGGGGCGCCGAGCCGAAACGGAGCGACGGAGGGTGCGAGTGCGGATCCGCCCCGACCGGGCGCCGACCCGGAGTGTGTGCCGGGCGACCGCGTCTACACCGCCGGTTCACTGACGGGCACCTACGCGGAGTACGCGCTCTGCCGGCTGGACCAGCTCCACCCCCTGCCTGAGGCGCTCTCGTTCGCCCAGGGCGCCGCGCTCGGCACGCCGTATGCGACGGCCCAGGTGGCGCTGTTCCAGCGCGCCCGGGCCGTCGCCGGCGAGACCGTCCTCGTCCACGGGGGAGCGGATCGGTGGGCCTCGCAACGATCCAGCTTGCGCTCGGGGCCGGCCTGCGGGTGATCGCCACCGGCGGCAGCGACGCAGGCCGGCGCCTGATCGCAGAGCAGGGCGTCGAGCACGTCTTCGACCACAAGGACCCGCAGCACCGCGACGCCGTCCTCGAGGCGACCGGCGGACGCGGCGTCGACGTCATCGTGGAGCTGAGGGCCGACCTGAACCTCGGTGTGGACCTCGCCCTGCTGGCGCGCAAAGGGCGCGTCGTCGTGGTCGGCAGCCGCGGCGCGGTCGAAGTGACTCCCAGAGAGCTGATGAACCGCGACGCCACGGTCGTGGGGATGCTGCTCGGCAACGCGGAGACGGGCGAACTCGCCGACGGCGCACGACGCGATCCGGGCCGGCATCCTGGACGGGCACGATCAGGCCCGTGGTGAGCCGTGAGCTACCGCTCGCGGCCGCCCCACGGGCCCATCGCGAGATCATCGAGGGACCCGCCACCGGCCGGATCGTGCTGGCGCCGTGACCGGCGCAGGGCGTACGTTAGGCACGTGAGCATTGCCCCGCGGCGCGCCACGGCGCCCGTCGGGAGCTCAGCCCGAAGGAGGACCATGCGAGACTATCGCTCGCGCAGTCTCTGGCTCGCGGAGGTGCCCGGCGAGCTGACACCCCGTCCCTCCCTGGAGGGCCCCACCGACCTCGACGTGGCGATCGTGGGCGGGGGTTACACCGGGCTGTGGACGGCTTACTACCTCAAGAACGCTGACCCGCACCTGCGCGTCGCCGTGTTCGAGCGCGAGATCGCCGGGTTCGGAGCTTCCGGCCGTAACGGAGGCTGGTGCTCGAGCTTCTTCGCCGGCTCCCGGGGGGCGACCGCCAAACGCCACGGCAGGGCGGCCGCCATCGCCATGCAGGAGGCGATGTTCGCGACGGTCGACGAGGTGGGCCGCGTGGTCGCCGACGAGGGCATCGACGCACGCTTTCACAAGGGCGGCTTCGTCGAGATGGCGATGACGACACCCCAGCTTCTCCGCATCAAGGAGGAGATCGACTACGAGCGCTCGTGGGGTTTCGGCGAAGACAGGTACCGGCGACTGGGCGCCGAGGAGGCTCGCGGCCGCGTCGCGGCCGACGGTGTCCTCGGCGCCTTCTTCTCGCCCGAGTGCGCGTGCGTGGACCCGGCGCGGCTGTGCCGCGGCCTCGCCGACGTGGTCGAGCGCCTGGGCGTGCCCATCTACGAACGCACGCCCGTCGTGCGCATCGAGCCCCACGCCGTCGAGACTCCGGCGGGCCGGGTAAGGGCCGAGGTCGTCGTCAGGGCGACCGAGGCCTACACCGTGCAGTTCGCCGGACACGAGCGCGACCTGGTCCCGATGTACTCCCTCATGATCGCCAGCGCGCCGCTCGCGCAGGAGGTCTGGGACGCCATCGGCTGGCGCGAGCACGAGGTCGTGAACGATGGGCGCTACCTCATCATCTACTCGATGCGCACCGAGGACGACCGGCTCGCCATCGGCGGCAGGGGCGCCCCCTACCACTACGGCTCGCGCATCGACGACGCCTTCGAGCGCGATCCCTCCGTCTTCACCGCGCTCGAACGCGTCGCGCACGAGCTGTGGCCGCAGATCGGACCGTTTCACGTGACCCACACCTGGGGCGGTCCCATCGGCATCCCTCGGGACTGGTACACGTCGGTGGGTCACGACCGCACGACTGGCGAGGCGTGGGCCGGCGGGTACGTCGGCGACGGAGTCGCCACGACCAACCTCGCCGGCCGCACGCTGAGCGACCTCATCCGCGGCGAGCGCACGGACCTCACGGCGCTGCCGTGGGTCGGCCACCGCTCGCGGCGCTGGGAGCCGGAGCCCTACCGATGGCTCGGCGTCAACGCGGCGACCTGGGCGATGGCCAGCACGGATGCGCGCGAGGCAAGGAGTGGGCGCCCCAGCAAGCGAGCTGGCTACGTCAAGAAGCTGATCGGCGCCTGAGCGGTCGGCGCCCGGGAAAGGCCGCCGGCGCCGCCCCGATCCTGGGGGCCGGCCTCTTGCGGAAGACGACGCACAGGCGGCACCAGGCCGTTCATCGCGCCTCCCGATTCAAGCTGCCGCCGCCTCGGGTCGACACGTATCCCGAGGAGCGGCGCTGCACGCTGCCCTACTCCTGGGTTTCGCGCACGCTGCCCGGCTCCGAGGTTTGGCCGCTTCTACGAGGAAGGTAGAGTCAGGTCCACCAACGAGCTGGAGGCTCACCGAGTGCGACGCCCCGCACGCATCACCGTAGGTATCAGGGACTGGAACGGCGACGCCGTGGTCACTATCGTGGCCGGCGTCGCCCTCCTCGTGTGCCTCTTCCTGCCCTGGGCGAACGAGGGCGGAAGGCGTCAGGGGCTTGACTGGTCTCTGAGAGGGACCGACGGCATCAACGGGGTCATGCAGACTCCGTTCGGCGCCCCGGCGCTGATCATCGCCTTGGTCGTGCTCGCCGTCGGCATAGCGATGCTGGCGCTGGGTCCGCGACGGCTGGCCTTCCTCCTCGGCGTCGTCGCTTTCGTGGCCGGATCGGCGGCCGGGTTCAACGCGACCCACGCCGCCATGCAGGCGTTCAGATGGGAACTGATGACGGGCGTCGGGGCGGCCGGGACGATGCTGATCGGGCTGCTGCTCCTGCCGATCGGTTTCGCGACGGCCGCGGTCGGCTTCATGATCGCGTACTGGGCGCCGAGGCAGGCCGCCCACGGGGCGGCCGGGTCGGCGCCCGCGCCGGTCGAGGGCGCGCCGGCCCTCGTCCCCATCGAGTCCCCGGCCCTCGCCCCGGTCGAGACGTCGCCGCTGCTTCGATCCGGGCCCGCGCCGCCTACAGGCCCGCCAGCTCCCTGAAGCGCTCCACGCTGTTGATGCGGATGCCGAGCAGCTCGGCGATGCGGAACTTCGCGTACATCCCGTTGGGCTCGCCCGGGTGCAGGTTCGAATGGTCCAGGATCCTGCCCAGCCCCTTCTCGCCGCGGATCAATTCCATAGCGTAGCTGTCGCTGAGGTCGCGGACAGAGCATCCCAGCTTGTCCGCGACGTAGTCCTTCGCCTGCGTCAGGCGCATGCCCCGGGTCATCTGCATCCTCGCGACCAGGTCTCCGGCCGTGCGGATCCCGCCCATGCCCGCGGCGAGCGCGTGGGTGACGTCCATGCCCCTGGAGTCACCCGAGCCCACCTACAACCCGTCGCAGCGCAGGATCTCGACGTGGGCCTTGGCCGCGCGTGACGCGGCGTCCTCCCCGGGGTAGCCGTTGACGGGTACGCCGCACACGCCCTGCCCGACATTGGGATGCACGGGGATGCGCGCTTCGGCCATGCAGGGCTTCATGACGGTGAGCGAGTACGCCGTGTTCCAGGCACAGGACTTGGACGTGCGGATGTTCACCGCCGGGCCGAAGATGGTGACGCCGGCGTCCTCGCACACGGCGAGCTGGTCCTTGGGCCACATGCCGGCGAGACGGCGTCCCTCCCACTGCAGCTCGCCGTGGACGCCGATCACGAACTCGCCGGCCATCCCCAGCTCGATCCCGGCCTCCGGGAACTTCTCGCGCAGATGCTTGACGGCGCGCAGCGTGCTGAGGAAGTCGGCGTCGCCGGCGCCGCCGGTCGTGTCGAAGTCCATGCCGTCGGCGCCGGCCTCGATCATGCCCTGGCCGACGTAGATGAAGTCTTTGGTCGCATGCTCCATGGCCTCTTCGATGGCCGCCTTGCCTTCGGCGATGCGGCCCTGCGGCAGCAGCTCGAACCAGTTCTCCGCAGGGCCGTCCGGCTTCGAGTAGAACGCCAGGTTCGGCTGCGCCCCGTACTGGATCGGCGCCGTCAGCATGAGCTGCGCGTTCTGCATGATCTGCTGCTGGAACGGCAGGATCGTCTTGATCGCCTTGTAGCTGTACTCGATGTGCCAGAGCTCGAGGATGTCCTGGCCGAGGCGCTGCTCGCTCTCGAGCAGGTCCTGGATGTCGGTGCCGGTCATCTTGGACCCGCCGCCGTCGCAACTGAGGACGACCTGATCGCCGATGTCGACGGCGGTGAAAGCGGCGCGCGAGGCGTAGATGTCGAGCAGGTGCTCCTGCTCCGCAGGGGTCAGCGGCTCGCACTTCGCCTTGCGCGCCGCCTCCCGCGTCGCCTCCTCGATGTCCGTCCGCAGCTCGCTTCTGGTCAGCTCGACCATGAAGCCATCACCCATCCGTGCCGGGATCCTTGGCTCTACCGACATCCGTTCACGCTCCTCCTGCCGGTATGGCGCCGAATGGCGCCGCGTCTCGTCGCGCGGCGGCTGCCGCCCTCGCGGCCGAGTCTAGCAGCATCAGACTCGGCCCTCCCGCGCCCGACCCCCGGGCCTCGGCGCCGGGCGCCCGGCACTCTCTGACCGCCCCTGTCCCAGAGCACACAAGGCCGGTATGAGGGACCACCTGGGGAGATGCATGCGACGCCTGCTTCTCGCGACCCTGAACCGGGACGGACTACCCCGCGACCCTATAAGGCGCAGCAGCCGAAGCAGAGACGGAGGGCCGTCAGGCGGGAAGGCCGCGGCGCAGCGGCCGCAGCAGAGCCGGAGGGCCGTCAGGCGGGAAGGCCGCGGTGCAGCGGCCGGCCCTCTCTCACTGCACCGTGTAGTCGCTCTCCGCGAGGTGGGCGACGAGCGTGAAGCTGTTGCCGCCCATAGGCGTGTACGTGTACTCGCCCGGGTTGGTGCCTGGCTTCATCGGCACCTTTGTGTACGGGTTGTTCGGCCAGGGATTCACGAAACTGCCAAGCGTGTTCTGGTCCGCGGTGGGCGGCAGTTGGCCGTTCGTGGCGATGTAGGCTTGGATCCCCGTCTGGACCGAGAGGATCTCGGTCTTCATCGAGACATCCTTCGCCTTGTCGATCTGGCTGTTGGGCGAGGGGGGCGCGAGCTCCTCACCGCAGCCGGCGAGCACGACCGCCGCGAAAGACATCGCGATGACCACCGCGAGCAGAGTCGCCGACCATTTCGGGCTCCTGCTTCCTCCTGCGGTCATCGATGCCTCCCATCGGTCTGCGGCGCCGGCGCCGGCCTGACGGCATGACGTTCGGGCCGGCGCCCTCCGCCCCTGCATCGGCAGGCGAGGCGCTTCTCTTGACGCCGGTGCAAGACGGCCGTTACGGCTACCCCGCCGGGAGACGCCACCCGCGGGCATTCTCCACGCAGAGGGTACGTGCAGCCGCGGAAGTTCAATCAGAAGGCGCTCCTGCTTGCCGCCGCCTTGGCCGTGGCGGTGCTGACGCTGCTCGTGTCCTTGAACTACGCCCACGTGCCGCTCGTCTTCTTCCCCTTCTTCATCGTCTGGAGCTGGCAGGGACGGCGCTCAGAGGCCTGCCGCCGCCGCCCAGAATTCGGGACGTGCGCGCCACATCGCTTGCTGATGGAGGAGGACCGAAGGGGCTGACATCGAGCTGAAGAAACGCCCCTCCGTGCTCTCACCCGTCCGCCTCCGAGAAAAGTCGCACCGCGCAGCGTCTAAATCCCTCGACCGCACCATTCTGCGGCCGTCGAAGCGGGAGGGGGACGTGGACGCTGATGGTGGCCGATCAGGTCAGTACGAGGGGGATACCGTATGCTCGCCGTCGTGATGGACGAGCGCGGCGAGGACATCGGCTGGGGCACGATCGCGGCAGCGCGCGAGGGGGATCGTGAGGCCTTCACGGCGATCCTTCTCCACCACGATGCCGGCCTGCGCGACCTCGCCTGGCGCCTGCTCGGCGACCGTCAGCTGATGGACGACGCGCTCCAGAGCGCCTACCTCAAGGCGTTCGCGGCGATTGCCGGCTTCCGCGGAGACTCCTCGATCGGCACGTGGTTGTACCGCATCGTGTACACCACGTGCCTGGACGTCCTTCGGCGGGCGAAGGGTGCGGTACTCGTGCCCCTCGACGAGGTTCCCGAGCCGGCGGACCCAGCCGCCGATGCAGCGGAGCGGCTGGCGGTGAGAGAAGCCGTGGCGCGCGCTTTGTCCTCCTTGCCACCGGACCAGCGGGCGGCGGTGGTGCTGGTCGACCAGGAAGGCTTCGACTACAAGTCGGCGGCGGCGATCCTCGACGTACCGATCGGCACGCTCAGCTCGAGGCTCACCGCCGCCCGCGAGGTCCTGCGGGAGGCGCTAGGCGGCTCGCGGCGCGGGTGGGAGGACCGATGACTGAGGTACGTGACATCCAGATCGGGGCCGTTCTGCGCGATCTCGGCCGCCCCGAGCACGGCAAGGACTTCTTTCCCCGATTGTTCGAAGTGATGGACGCCGAGAGCGCCCTGAGCGTCGGGGAGTCACTGGTGCCGGAGCTGGCGCCGAAGGGGCACAAGCGCTGGTTCGCGCGCCGCCCAATCATCCTGGCCACAGCCGCAGCGGCAGCCGTCGTCGCACTCGTGACGCTCGTCGGGTTGCCCCGCGAGGGCTCGAACCCCGTCGTCGGTCCGCGACCAGCCACGGCGGCCGAGCGCATGCTCGCCAAGATGACCTGGGCGATGTCCACAGCCCGCAACGTGCAGGGCGTCGCGACCGTGGTGGACCGCCAGTATGAGGCGTCCTTCGAAGAGTCGTTCGCGGTCGACGACAAGGGCGACTACCGCCTGGAGACGCGCGACAGGACTCCGAACCCGCGGTCCCCGGGTCTGCTCGTCTACAACGCGGAGCAACGCATCATCCTCGCGCGGCGGCCTGGAGACCCAGACACGCTTGTCCGAACGAATGCATGGCCGCCCATTGCGCCGTTTCCGCTGTATGCCGACATCTCGGACGGCTGGGGCTTCTTCTCCTTCCAGAACTTCGCTGCCACCGTCAAGGCCCTCCTTGCTGAGCGGCTGGACACCGTGAAGGTCGACGAAACGGTCGTCGACGGGCGACCGGTCTGGAAGGCCACCCTGCCAATCCTCGGCCTTCGTGCGCCGCAGAGCGATGCAGGGGCCGCCAAGCGGGCTGTCGTCGCCACGGTCACGGTCACGGTCGACCGTGAGACTGGCTTCCTCCTGCGCTACGTTCGGCGCCCCGGAGCCGGAACGTCGATCACGCTGTCTGACGGGACCCGCTGGTACGGACTCGGACCCCTCCGCGTAGTCGTCACCGACCTGCAGGTCGACGCTGAGCTCCCGGCATCCCTGTTTGACGTTGAGAGTTCCCAAGCACAGCCCGGCATCAGCACCTTCGCGGACGTTCCGGACCTCGCACGAGACACCGGCCTCCCACCGCTGCTGCCAACGTGGCTGCCGGACGGGTTCACGCTCGCCGAGTCGTCGTCCTTCGAGTGGTACTCGGCTGCACCCCCGGGGCCGACCGTGCTGCCCTGGGTCAGCTGGTCGGGCCTGCGCATGGGAGGCCAGGGACCTCTAGGTTTCTACGGTCCTCTCGAGGAGACGCCGGTACCCCGAAGCCTGACCCCAGAGATCGACCTGCTGTACCGCCGCGGACTCGACTGGGTGATCGTCAGGCAGATGAAGACGGGGGCCGTCACCCCCGACTCGACAATGGGCCGGCCGGTGATGAAGTACGAGATCTCCGATCCTGCCTTCAAGTGGGGCTACCGCCGGGGGGTCCTGAGCAGCGGCGCCCTGAAGGGTGAGCCCGTGTTCTCCTGGCTGGCCGACGCGACGGCGACGAGCGGCTCCGGCCCTATCTCGACGGGATGCACAGCCTTCATGTGGGGGCGGTCACCCGACGCAACGAGCGTGCTCGTCACCGGGACCTTGACTCGCCGGGAGCTCATCCAGATCGCCGAGTCGCTGCAGCCGCTGCCGCAGTAGGTAAGGAACGGGGCGGCGGAGTGCCTGGGCACTCCGCCGCCCCGCATCACGTCTTCGACCGGCTCGGACCAGTCAGTGCGTCTTCGACCGGCTCACGCCGGTCTGGTCACGATGCGCCCGTCAGTCCTCGACCGGCTCGAACATGTCCTTCTCGACGCCGCACTCGGGGCAGACCCAGTCGTCCGGGATGTCGTCGAATTCGGTGCCGGGCTCGATCCCGCCGTCGGGATCGCCGACCTCAGGGTCGTAGATGTAGTCGCAGACCGTGCAGCGATACTTCATCGTTGCGTCCTCCTTGGGATGGACTTGCGCGGCACAGTCTACAGCCCGTGTCTAGACCCCCGTTGACGTGATCGACGCCAGACGGCGCGCCCTTGGAACGGCGAATCGGGACGTCCCGCAACCAGGTGGCATGAAGGATGCCTCTCGCCCTCGCATCCAACCAGATGACACACTGTGCCAACGAGGAGGACCTGGGGTGATCGGGGGGCTGGCGGTGTCCACAGACGAGGTGCGCGTTCCGCGCCGCATCCCGGAGGGGGAAGCCGGAGGCACACGGAGGGCGCGGTCAGGCGAGGTGGACGACCTCACCCTGCGCGCGGCCGTCAACGGCGACCGCACCGCCTTCGAGACCATCGTCGCCGTCTACGAGCCCCGGCTCCGGGTGCTCGCCTATCAGATCCTCCGCGACCGGCTCGCCGTCGACGACATCCTGCAGGACGTCTTCCTTCAGACGTACCGCAGCCTTCACACCTTCCGCGGCGACGCCTCCCTCGGGACCTGGCTCCACCGCATCACGTACACCTCGTGTCTGGGACTCCTGCGCAAGCAGCGTGCCGTCGTCGTCCCGCTGGACCTTGTCGAGGACGATGCCGCGTCTCACCAGCAGCTCGATGAGGATCTCAGCGTGAAGCTGCGGCTCGAGCGGGCCCTGGCCACACTCGATCCCGAGCACCTGGTCGCGATCTTGCTCGTGGACCGGGACGGCTACGACTACGAGACGGTCGCGACCGTGCTCGGCATCCCCGTCGGCACGGTCGCCTCGCGCCTGAACGCGGCGAGGCGCCGGCTAAGAGCAGAGCTCGGCGAGCCGGCGCAGCAGCCATCAGACGAGAATGGACGGACGGAGGAGGGACGATGAACGAGACGCGCGATGAACGACTTGGCGAACTCCTCGCGGCGCACATCGACGCCCCGCCGGCTGTTCCTGAGTTCACCGAGCGGCTGTGGCAGCGCATCGAGGCGGCGGGCATCAAGCGGGACGTCCGGCGGCGGTCGCTGTGGCGCCGCCGGCCGCTCCTCGCCGCCGCCGTCTTCGCCGCAGCTGCGGCCGTCGTGCTCGCTGTCTCGCTGCTCGGCGGCGGCGACACGGCGGTGAAGTCACCCGTCATCGAGCCGCTGCTCAAGCTCGGCGGTCCTGCCGACGCCAGCGCCGCTGAAGTCGTCGCGAAGGCGCGGACCGCGCTGGCTACGGTCCGCGCCCTCCGCGCGCACTGGGAGTGGAGCCAGGCCAGCGTGGACATCCCCTACGACCAGCTGCCCGCGGGACGCGAGCATCGACGAGATCCTGGACAGCGCCACCGTCGGCGCCCTCTCGCCCTACTATCCCTACGATCTGACGCTCACGGCCGACGGGCGTTCGCGCTGGGAATCGGACGTCAGCTACGAGCTCAGCACAGAGGAACAGGATGATGAGTTGCTCGTGCGCCGCGTGACGGGTAAGCCGGCCCACGGAGCCGTGCCGAAAGACATCCAGATCGGCGACGAGGTCGCGGGCACCTCCCTCTTCTACAGTCCAGAGATGCGCTACCCGCACAGCTGGCGCGCAGAGACGGCAGAGCAGAACACGGGGTACGCCGCCGGGACCGCCCGACGCCAACCTGACGGCGCTCCTTCCCTTCGGTCCTTCGCCCAGCGCGTTCAGCAGCCTCGAGAATGGGCAGGTCAGGGAGTCGACCTACGAGGGCCGGCCGGCGCTGACCATCGTGGCCCCGGTCAAGCCCGGCCCGGTCGAGATCGAGTACGACGCCCACGGGGAGGTGTGGGAAGCAAGCACGGGCATCCTGGCCGACAAGCTCCAGTTCACTGTCGACCTGGCCACGTACCTTCCCGTGCGGATGGCCAGCTACCTGCGCGGCAAGCTCGTCGAGGTCTGGACGCTCAGCAATCTGCGAGTGAACGGTCGCGTCCCTGCCTCGACCTTCGAGTTCGCGTTCCGCAAAGGCGTGAAGCCCGAGCAGAGCGACTTCGGCTTCCGCGATGCCGCGCTTTTGGACGTCACTTCTCTGGCGGGTTACGAGCCCGTGGTCCCCAGCTATCTGCCGACGCGTTTCCACCCGACATCCGTCAGGTTCGCCTCACGAACGTCGACGTGGATCGTGGTTCCGAGCGGCGAGACGCGCGAGGTCATCTCCCATCAGGTGACCTCCGCCGGCTACCGCGCAGGCTTCCTCCATCTCACCGTGACGATGCGCCCCTCTGCTGGGCTGGACCCGGACTGGCTGGCGGACCCGTTCGTCGAGGACCCGTCGGCCGGGGGCGCCACCGTCGGCCCTGAGGAGGTCGTCCTCGGCGCGGGCGCCCTTGCCGGAGCGCGGGCCAAGGTGGCGCTGCCACCCTTGGGGACCCCGCATCTGTGGGTCGTGCACGACGGGGTCCTGGTGACGGTCGCCGGCGACGTGACGCGCGCCGATCTGCTCCGCATCGCGGACTCCCTGAAGGCGGTCCGGGCCGGCGAGGCGGCAGACTGAGCCGAGCCCCCGCAGCTCCGCCCGAGTTGCGACGGGCCGGACGGATGCCGACAGGTGGCCGAGCCTGCACGTGGGCCGAGTGGACGGCGGCGCCCGAGGCTGAGACAGTAACGACATGAGCGTGCCAGTCATCGAGCGCGAGCACCCCCGCACCTGGTGGCGGCGGCCGGGGCTGGAGGCGGCCGCCGGCCGCCTCCACATCGCCGGCCGCGACGCCGAGCAACTCGCCCGCGAGCACGGCACGCCGCTGTACGTCTACGACCTCACACACATCGAGGAGAACGTGCGCGCGCTGCAGCGCTCGCTCGCGCGCGCTACGCGCCGGTACAAGGTGCGGCTCGCGCTGAAGGCACAGCGCGAGCCGCAGGTACTCGACCGGGTCCGCACCATCGGCGCGCCGGGCACACCCGACTTCGTCGGCCTCGACGTCTGCTCGCCCGGCGAGGTCCGGTACGCCCTGGAGCACGGCTTCCCGGCGGACGAGGTCAGCTACACCGGCACCAACCTCTCGGAACGGGACCTCGACGTGATCCTGCCCGCCGGGGTGCACGTGAACCTCGACCTCATCAGCCAGATCCACCGCTACGGGCGGCGGGGCGGCGGGGGCCCGATCGGCTTGCGCATCAACCCCCGCGTCTCCGCCGCCCGCCCCGAGAGCGGCATCAGCTTCTACAGCGGCGACAAGCCCACCAAGTTCGGCATCTACCCGGAACGCCTCGACGAGGCGATAGCCGTGGCCAAGTCCTACGGCCTGACTGTCGACACCATCCACTTCCACGTCTCCCACCACCTGCTCACGGACGACCTGCCGGCGTTCGACCGCGCCGTGGGCGCGGCCGCCGCCATGGTGCGCCGCGCCCTTGAACTGGGCTGCCCGCTGCGGGAGGTCAACGCGGGTGGCGGTCTCGCCGCCGTGATGATGCAGGGCCAGCAGCCGCTGGACCTCGACGCCTACGCGGCGGTGCTCGACCGGCATCTCGGCACTCTGGGCGTCACCATCGCCGTCGAACCGGGCGAGTTCTTCTCAAAGAACGCCGGCGTGCTGCTCGCCGAGGTCGTCACGCTGGAGGACCGAAGTGCGGCCGGCGACGGCAGCGCCATCTTCGCCGGCCTCGACTGCGGCTGGAACATCATGAACCTGTGCTTCGTCTACAGGGAGTTCGTCGAGACCGTGCTCTGCCGCGCCGCCGACGCGCCTCGCGCCGCGACCTTCACGCTGACAAGTCACATCAACGAGGGACCAGACATTTTCGCCGAGGACTACCCGCTGCCGCCGTTGGAGGAGGGTGACATCGTCGCCATCCTCGGCGTCGGCTCGTATTGCCAGCCCACCTGGCACGAGCATTGCCTGCGGCCCGCACCGCAGGTCGTCTGGCTGGGCGACCGGCACTAGAGGCATTGGCCGGCGCGCAGGGCGGCGAGGGCACAAGTCAGGGGAGCCATGAACGAGGAGGAGCCGGAGGCGCCCAAGGTCGACGGCCGGCCCGTCGACGACGGGCTCGGACCGACGGCCCAAGCCGCCGAGGGCGTGCCGATCGGCCGGCCCCAGGTCACCCCCCTGGGGGCGACTGCCTGCCCGTCCAGGGCATACAGAGCAGAACGTGAGAGGGGCGGGAGGGCTTGGCCCTCCCGCCCCTTCTTTGCTCTCAAGCGGCGCCGGCCGCTGGCAATCGGCTCAAGCCGGCGCTTACCAGGCTAGACGCTGGACGCGCCTCCCGGCCCTGGCGGAGCAACGTCGGGGCCGCCGCCGGGCGGCGTGCCGTCGATCATCGGCGGCTCCGCCGGAGCGTCCGGCGACATGGTCACGACGCCCGGACCGGTCGTTCCTTCCGGCGCCACAGTGAAGGCGGCGGGCGCCGGCTCAGCCGCCGGAGCCGCGGCCGCCCCGGGCAGCTCGATCTCGTGGATCGTCGCGCTCAGGTCGACACCCCTGGCGCGCTGGATGATGTACACGATGACGCCGGCGACGAGGACGACGACCAGCGAGACGACCACGAGGTAGTTGTCGTACCAGGCGGCGTCGGGAGTGCGCGGCCACGCCAGGTTGACGATCATGAACACGCCGTACACGAACGCGATGATGTTGACCGGCCAGCCCCACTTGCCCAGGTTGAAATAGGCCTTGTCCTTGGGCCAGCCCCTGCCGCGCGCGATCAGGCCGCCGAGGACCACCATCTGATAGGCGATGTAGGTGCCGGCCGTGGCCCACGCGGTGACACGTGCGATGGCGATGAAGGGGTCGCTGCCCCCCAGGTTCACGTAGAGGAGCACGACCACCGCCGCCACGGCGACGAAGATGGCAGAGGCCATCGGCGTCCTGGTGCTGGGGTGCACGTAGCCGAAGAACTTCGAGGCGGGCACCATCTTGTCGCGGCCGTAGGCGAACAGCAGCCGCGTCGTGGCCGCCTGGATGGCGAGGCAGCACACGAAGATCGCCACGCACACCGAGATCAGGAAGGCATCCGTCACCCATGTCGGGAAGTGCGCGTCGAAGATGTAGGCGATGGCCTCGGTACCTTGAGCCTGCGTCTTGGCGACGTCCGGGATGGCGAGGACCATCGCGATCAGCCAGAAGGCGCTGATCACGGCGGTGATGCCGATCGCCGTGAGCATGGCGCGAGGCACTTCGCGGGTCGGGTTGATGGTCTCCTCGGCGAGGCCGCCCGCGGTGTCGAACCCGTAGAGCACCCAGGCGCCGGTGAGCATCGAGGCAAGGAAGATGCTGCCGTAGCCGAAGAGCGCGTCCGGCCCGGCGCCCGGAGTCGTGTCGAACAGCACACCGAGGCTCTGATGATCGGCCTTGCCGAAGATCACGGCGGCGTACAGCGCGATGGAGATCACGACGAGGCCGATGATCTCGGTCACCGTCCCGATGTTGTTGAAGAACGCCGTCACCTTGACGCTGAGGATGTTCAGCACCATGGGCCCCACGGCGAAGCAGACCGCGATCCAGAGCAGCGTGGTCGTGTTGCTCGAATCCCAACCCATGAGCGCGCAGACGATCGGCGCAACGCCGAAGCTGACGGCCGTGACCGTCACCACCAGAGCGGCGGCGAACAGCCACGCGACGAACCAGCCGTAGCTGCCACCCATGAAACGTTTGGCCCACTGGTACACGCCGCCGGCCAGCGGGTAGTGCGAAGCCGCCTCGGCGAACACCAGCGCGACCATGAACTGGCCGAAGACGATGATCGGCCACTGCCAGATCAGCCCGGCGGGGCCGCCGATGTCCAGGCCGTAGTAGAAGAGTGCGTAGAAGCCGTTGGTGGCGGAGATGAAGCTGAAGGCGATGGCGAAGGTCGAGAAGAAGCCGAGCGAGCGCTTCAGCTCCTGGTTGTAGCCGAACTTCGCGAGCTGCTCCATGTCTTTGCGATGCTGCGCATCCATCTCGTCATGGAACAGGTGATGCTCCTGATGTGCCTCGTCCGCTGCCAATCTGTCCCTCCCTATCCGTGCGCGACAAGGTGGGTCGGACGAACCGGCACGGGGCCGGGCGTCCGGCCGGCGAACGAACTGTCCCCTCTTGGCTCCCCCCTTTCTGGCCCCTCAGCGACGTCGTTCCGACAGGGTGTCTCAGCCAAGACGTCGCACGTCGACATTACTGCCGTTGTGCGAGAACACAAGGGTTCGTGCCGGCGAGGACTGCGCCTCAGCCGACAGGCGCGTCGACCGGGTAGCCGCGCTGCTCCCAGTAGCCTTCCGGCGGCTTGTCGGTGAGCTCCAGGCGCACGACCCACTTGACGCTCTTGTAGCCGAGCTGGCTGGGGACGACGAGCCGGATCGGCCCGCCGTGCTCGGCGGGCAGCGGCTCGTCGTTCAGCGTGTCGGCCAGCACGGTCTGCGCGTCCCGCACCAGGTCGAGCGGGAGGCTGTCGTCGTACACGCCGCCCTCGGCGTGGAAGACGACGTGGGTCGCCTCGGGCCGGACGCCGGCCTCGTCGAGAATGGTGGCCGGCGTCACTCCCTCCCACCTCACGTCGCCGACCGACCAGCCCTCGACGCAGTGGAAGTCCACCGTCTGCTGGAAGCGGGTCAGTGCCTGCCAGCGTGCGTTGTCGATGGTCAGCGGCCGCTCGACCATGCCGTCGACGGTCACGACCCAGTCCTCGGGCGCCGTCGCGGGGACGGTGCGTTCTGCGGTGCGCACGGGAAACGCGCCGAAAAGGCTGTCGGGGGCGGTCACCGCGCCCTTGATGCTCGTGCCGGAGCGCCGGAAGAGCTCGGCAAGGCCGACGACCGCAGCTGCTGCGCCTGCCATCGCGACGACGAACCACTTGCGCGTGAAGCGGACCGCCCCCGCCTGGCTGCCGAATGAGGGGGGAGCCGAGCCGCCGGAGGGGCCCGGCTGGCGGCGGGACTGGCGAGACGATGTTCTGGGGTCGACGCTCATTGCAGGCTCAGTGTTCCCTGGCGAAAACGGGCGGTGTCGTCAGACCCAGGGAGTTCGGCCCGAACACCAAGAAGGAGGCGAGAGCGCGAGCGGGGCGGAGGCGGGCGGCCGCCGTGACCGGCGGCCGCCCCTCGCCTCACTGGTTCTCGAGCAGCTCGTCCTCGGGGACGTCGCGCACGACGCGCGCCGGCACGCCCATGAGCACCTTGCGGGCCGGCGCGTCCTTGGTCACGACCGCGCCGGCCGCGATGAAGGCCTCTTCGCCGATCTCGATGCCGGGGCAGAGGACCACGCCGCCGCCGACGCGGGCACCGCGGCGGATGGTCGCGCCCTTGATCAGCTTGTGGCGCTTCTCGGTGCGCCCCATGAAGTTGTCGTTGGTCGTCTGCACGCACGGGGCGATGAAGACGTGGTCCTCGATCGTCATGTAGGCCGTGATGTAGGCGTTCGACTGGATCTTGGTGAAGTCGCCGATCGTGGTGTCGTTCTCGACGCAGGAGCCCCGCCCCACGACGACCCGCTCGCCCAGCACGCAGCGCTCCCGCACACCGGCGAGGTCGCCGACGATGCAACCCTTGCCGAGCGTGGCGCCGCGGTAGAGCACGGCGCCGGTGGATACGACGCAACCGGCGCCCAGCTCGAGCCCGGGCAGCTCGCCGCGCTTCGCGGTGGAGGACGGCGAGAGGCTCGGCACCTTGCCGAGCACGGCGCCGTCCTGCACGTAGCAAGCGTCACCGATCACGGTGTCGTCGTGCACGATCACGTTGGCGCCGAAGACGACGCCCTCGCCGATCGTCACGTTCTCGCCGAGCAGCAGGTTCTGGCCGAGATCGGACGGCCGCAGGCTCACGGTCGGGCCTCCCCCGCCGTCATGACCCCGCCGTGAGATCGGCCGTCCTCACCGGACGTCCCCCGTCGCGCAGGCTGCGCTCCATGGCCTCGAGCACACGCACCACGTTGAGCGCATCGTGCCCGTCGCTGCGCGGTTGTTCGTCCTTGAGGACGCAGTCCACAAAGTGCTGGCACTCAACACGAAGCGGCTCTTCGCTGCCGATCTTCGGGATGTGGATGTCGCCGAAGTGCAGGCTCACAAACTCGTCGTAGGTCTCGAACTTGGTGCGCGTCGTCGTGGCGCCCTTGTCGTAGACCGTGATCTTGCGGTCCGATTCCATGTCGTCGAAGACCACCATCTTCCTCTCGCCCACCACGGTGATCTTTCGGCTCTTGTGCGGGTCGAGCCAGCTCACATGCAGATGGCCGACCATCCCGCTCGCATAGCGGATGTAACCGAAGACGACGTCCTCGACGTCATCCTGCAGGTAGCACTCGCCGCGGGCGGTGACCTCCTCGGGCTCGTCCCCCGTGAGGTAGTTGATGACGGAGATGTCGTGCGGCCCGAGGCTCCAGAGGGCGTTCTCGTCCTTGCGGACCTTGCCCAGGTTCAGGCGGTTCGCGTAGGCATAGAAGATGCGCCCGAGCTCGCCGGCGTCGATGAGCTCCTTCATCTTGGCGACCGCCGGGTGGTACTCGAGCAGGTGGCCGACCATGAGCTTGACGCCCTGGGCCGACGCCGTGGCGATGAGGTCCTCGGCGTCGGCCGCCTTCAAGGCGATGGGTTTCTCGATGAAGGCGTGCTTGCCCGCCTCCAGGACGCGCTTGCCGAGCGGGTAGTGGGTCGGCACGGATGTGGCGACCACGACCGCATCCAGCGCGTCGTCTGCGAGCAGCTGCTCGAGGTCGTTCGTGACGACGGCCTTGCGGGTAGAGGCTCCGCGCCTTGGCGAGGTTGGCCTCCTCGAGGTCGCAGCAGTAGGCGAGCTCGGCATCGGGCAGACGGTCGAAGTTGCGCGCGAGGTTGGGGCCCCAGTAACCGAGCCCGACCACGCCGACGCGGACCTTGTCGCTCACGGGCGGTCCTTTGTCAGAGTTTCCAGACGTTGCCGGCGTTCGGGATGCCGGCGGTGGCGTTGCGGAAGTCCAGGACGAGCTGCGACTGCTCGACCACCGTGCGGTAGTCGATCGACGAGTGGGCGGTGACGATCGCGACGGCGTCGTAGCCCGCCAGCGGCCGGCCGTCGCCCAGCTCGACCGACGTGAGGCCGAACTCGGTCAGCGCCGGCACGTACGGATCGTGATAGGCGACCTCGGTCCCGTGCTCCAGCAGGTTCCTGATGACCTTGAGCGCCGGCGACTCGCGCAGGTCGTCGATGTCGGCCTTGTAAGCGACGCCGAGCACCAGCACCTTCGCCCCGTTCAGGCTCTTCTGCCGCGTGTTCAGGGCGTGGTGCAGCTTCTCGACGCAGAAGTACGGCATGTTCTCGTTGACCTTGCCGGCCAGCTCGATGAACTCCGTCCAGAAGTCGAAGGAACGCGCCTTCCAGCTCAGGTAGAACGGGTCGACCGGGATGCAGTGCCCGCCGAGACCCGGCCCCGGCTGGAACTTCATGAAGCCGAAGGGCTTGGTCGCGGCGGCGTCGATCACTTCCCACACGTCGACCTTCATACGGTCGCAGAGCATGGCGAGCTCGTTCATGAGGGCGATGTTGACGCTGCGGAAGATGTTCTCAAGCAGCTTGGTCATCTCGGCGACCTCGGGGGTGCTCACCGGCACGAGGTGGTCGAGCGCCGCGCCGTAGACCTCGAGCGCCTTGGCCGTGCAGGCCGGGGTGAGGCCGCCGATCACCTTGGGCGTCGTCTTCGTGGTGAAGTCGGTGCGGCCGGGGTCGACCCGTTCGGGCGAGAAAGCAAGATGGAAGTCGACCCCGGCCGTCAGGCCCGAGCCCTCCTCCAGGATCGGGGCGAGCTCGTCGCGCGTCGTCCCGGGATAGGTCGTGCTCTCGAGTGTGACGAGCTGGCCGCGCCGCAGGTGCCCGGCCAGCGCACGCGTCGCGTTCTTGACCAGGGTGAGGTCTGGCTCGCGATTGGCGTTCAGGGGCGTCGGAAGACAGATGATGATGGCGTCGCAGTCCTCGACGGCGGCGTAGTCCGGCGTCGCGTGAAGCGACCCGGCGTCCACGACGCGCTTGAGGTCGGCGTCCGGCACGTCCTGGATGTAGCTCCGCCCATCGTTCACGGTGGCGCAGCGCTCGGGCACCGCCTCGACACCGACGACCTCGATGCCCGCATCGGCGAACACCATGGCGAGCGGCAGACCGACGTAGCCCAAGCCGATGATGGCGATCTTCACGACACTCCCTCCGGGCACGTTGCGACGCGGGTGCCTGCTCGACGGACAACGCATTCTACTGTACGGAAGCGGCCGAGACCGAACCTGAGCGGGTACAATCGGCTCGTGGGCACGCAGCGACCAGACGTCGAACACATCCCGGCCGACCTCGACCGCTTCCTCGGCAACTTCTTCGACCGCCGCGGCTGGACGACCGAGATCAAGTTCGACCCCGACGAGGACCGGCTCTTCCTCCACGTGAAGCTGGGGACGGGCCGGCTTTCGGAGGACGACCGCTTCTTCTCGCTCGTCGAGTACTTCGTGCGCGCGCAGGCTGCGTTGCTCCGGCGCGCAAGCGGCCTCACGCTGCAGTGCCGGCTCTTCGCCGCCGACGGCACCGACCTGACCGGGCGGCTGCACGACCGCGGCGGGGTGTACCTCGACGACGGCTCGCGCGGCCCCGTCATGCGACGCAAGCTCGCCTGGCTCGGCTTCCGGCGCCGGCTGGTGCGGACCCTGGTGCCGACCACGCTGCTGTGGGCGCTCGCCTTCGCCGTCGTGGTCGGCGTGATCGGGCTGTCCTTCTCGACGGCGATGTGGATCGCGGTCGTCGCGCTGGTCGTTCAGGGCGCCGTGCTCAGCCTCACCACTTCGCGCGGGCGCTAGCAGGTCGCACGCCCGCCGGCAGGACTGACCCTGCCCCGGTCGAACGTCAGGGGCATGGTCGATGGACCCTGGCGCAATCCCCTGCTCACCGCTCTCGAGGAGCTCGCGGCGCTCGAGGCGGCCGACAGCATCGAGGCGGTGCTGCACGCCGCGGTGGAGGCCGGCTGCGCCGCGACGGGTTCCCGTCGCGGCCTGGCCGGCCTCTTCGACGGCGAGGGCGTCGCGAGCCAGGACTGGTACGACGTCGACGCCGGCTGGACGCGAGCGCCGCTGCGCTGGGAGCTCGATGAAGGAGCGCCGGGTCACGTCTGTGGGTCCGGCACGCCGCTCGCCTGCAACGACCTGCCTCGCACCGCCGAGGGCCTGCCCGAGGCGACCGAACTCCTCGGGCTCGAGCGGTTCGCCTGCGTACCGCTGCCCGGAGCGACCGGCGGTCCCCTGGGCTTCCTCGAGGTCGGGAACCGATCCGACGACTACACGGCCGATGAGGTGCGCTGCCTGAGCGTCGTCGCGCGGCGCGCGGCGACGCGCCTCGGCGAGCTGGCCGGCGAGGAGCGGCGTGAGGTCGAGGAACGCGTGCGCGCCGAGATCGTGCTCGGCGGCCGCGGGCTCTTCTCGCTGGACCCCGAGGTCGTGCTCGCCGAGACGGCAGGGCGGGCGCGCGACATCGTGGGCGGACAGGTGACGGCGATCAGGTTGGAGAGACCCAGCATCGAGGACCTCGAGACGCTGGCCACCGACGAGCAGACGGCGGTGCGGGAGGCGGCGCTGACGCGGGCGCCGTCCCAGGTCGCCCGCGTCCTCGCCCTACCCCTCGTCGCCGACGACCGCGCCCTCGGAGCCGTCGTGCTGCGCGACGGCGCCGACGCGCCGGAGGGACAGCGAGAGCTCCTCGGACTGCTCGCCGCGCGCGCCGCCGTCGCGCTCGAGCACGCTCTGCTCTACTCGACACAGGCCGACATCGCGCGCCGCCTGCAGGAGCGGCTCCTGCCACTCGAGCCTCCTCCGGTGCCAGGCCTCGACATCGCGGTCGCGTACCGCTCGGCCAGCCGGGGTGCGGGCCGCGGCGGCGACTTCCTCGACTTCTTCACCCAAGGCGGCAGTCATCTGGCGCTCGCCATCGGTGACGTAGCCGGTAAGGGCGTCGAGGCGATGGCGACCACGGTCATCACGAAGTACGCCCTGCGCGCCGTGGTACGCGGCGGCCTGCTGACGTGGCCGGTCCGCCCCGGGGCAGCCTTGCAGGAGCTGCACAACAGCCTGCTCGGCGAGCTGGACAGCGAGCGCTTCGTGACCATCCTCTTCGCCCTGGTCAACGCGCGCCTCGGGAGGCTGCAGCTCGCCACGGCCGGCCACCCCGCGCCGCTCGTCGTTCGGACCAGCGGTGTCGAGCGGCCGCTCTTGCTGACCGCCCCGGCGATCGGCATCGAGCTCGAAGCGGCGCTCACGCCCTACCCCGCCGAGACCGTGGAGCTCGAGCAGGACGACCTGGCCGTCTTCTACACGGACGGCATCGCCGAGCTGCGCGACAGGCGAGGGGGGTTCTTCGAGGACCACATGCCGAGCGTGCTGGAGGGACTGCACGGGCGGCCGGCGGCCGAGGTCGTCGAGCGGCTGCTCGACGAGGCCGGCCGTTTCGCCGCCCAGCCCGCCGCCGACGACATCGCCCTCGTCTGCCTGCGGATCAGGCAACGGGTCGATGTAAACTCCGAGCTCGATGGAACCGATAGCAGTGAGCACCAAGACGAGGGTCGATCAGGACCGGGTCGCGAGGGGAGACACGATGGATAGGCCACGCTGGCGCCGGCAGGATGGACTCATCCGCGAGGCGCTCTACATCTTCCTCGGGGTGGCCCTGGTGATGGCCATCGTTCTCGACGGCGTCGCCATCATGAAGGTGCAGCAGTCGGCCCGCGACCTCGCCACCGACGCCGGCCGCGAGGCGCAGACGGCCTACGTGAACACGGGCGACGTGAACCAGGCCAAGCAGGCGGCCAAGGAGCACGTCACGAACGGCAACGCCGACATGAACGCCTTCAGCGTGGTGTCCCAGCTCACCAACACCCCCACGTTCACCGTCACCGTCCAGACTCACACCGACACGTACCTCTTCAAGTATCTCGGCTACGTCCCCGGGCTGAAGGACTGGGTGGAGGAAGTCGAGAACCCGGTGATCACCGAATCGACGACCTGAGCGGAGGCTAGATGCGAGACGGCGGAGGGGCGGGGAGCCGATCGGCTCCCCGCCCCTCCGCCGTCTCGCATCCTCTGCGCCCGTTACTGTGTCGTCAGCAGCCCCGCCCGGACGGCGTGCCGCCGCAGGCCGAGCTGCACGATCTCGTCGACCAGCTCGCGCCCCGGCACGCCCGTCGCCTCCCAGAGCCTCGGGAAGGCGCTCATCCTGGTCATGCCGGGGATCGTGTTGATCTCGTTGATGAGCACGCGCCCGCTGTCGCCCTCGACGAAGAAGTCGCAGCGTGCGAAGCCCGCGCAGTCGATCGCCGAGAAAGCCTTGACGGCGAGCTCGCGCACCTCGTGTGTCGTCGCCTCGTCGAGGCGGGCCGGAATGGTGAACGACATCATGCCGTCGGTGTACTTCGACTCGTAGTCGTAGAACTCGTTCGCCGGCACGACCTCGCCCGGCACCGAGGCGCGCGGCTCTTCGTTGCCCAGCACGCTGCATTCGAGCTCGCGCCCGTCGACACTCGCCTCCACGATGACCTTGCGATCGTAGCGCGCCGCCAGCTCCAGGGCGGGAATCAGCTCGTCCCGGTCGTGCGCCTTCGTCATGCCGACGCTCGACCCTAGATTGACCGGCTTGACGAAGACCGGGTAGGCGAGGCGCGCCTCGACGGCGGCGGCCGCCGCGCGGCCCGGTGCAGCCCTCGTCGCGCAGCACGACGTAGTCGACCTGGGGCAGGCCGGCCGCCGCGAAGACGGCCTTCATGAGTTCCTTGTCCATGCCGACGGAGCTGCCCGTCACGCCGGCCCCCGTGTACGGCAGGCCGGCGCACTCGAAGAGGCCCTGGATCGTGCCGTCCTCGCCGAAGGTGCCGTGCAGGATGGGGAAGGCGACGTCGAGCGCCACGAACGCGTCGCCCACGCGCAGGCCGGGACGCCGCGGATCCACCACGAACTCGGCCGCGTCGCAGGGAGTCGCGTCGAGGCCGCCCTCCAGGGCCGCGCGCAGGTCGCGCGGCCGCACCCAGCGGCCTTCCCGGGTGATGCCGACCGGGACGACCTCGTACTTCGCGGGGTCGAGCGACGCGGCGACGAAGCGGGCCGAGGCCAGCGAGATCTCGTGCTCGGCCGACCGGCCACCGAAGATGAGGGCCACGCGGGTCATGGCGGCACAGCTTAGCGGCGAGGAACGGGGGCGTAAACCGCGGCCGTCACTCCGGCTCTCCGGCCGTCGCCTCGGCGGCCGCCGTCACCGTCGTGCGCACCATCCTGTCGAGCACCGCCGTGAAGGCCTTGAGCTCGTCCATGGTCTCGCCCGCGGTGTGCACTTCGCCCACCACGAGGGCGTCCTGCAGCACGTCGATCGCGGCCGCGATGAGCACCTGCCAGCCCCGCAGCAGGTCCAGCAGGGAGAAGCCCAGAGACAGCCGGTGCTGGGCGTCGCGTGTGGCGTCGTCGGCGAGCTGCCGTCCGAGGCCAGGCAGCTCGTACTGTTCCGCTTCGCAGATCGAGATCAGGTCGTCCACGAACTTGCGCAGGAAGCGGTCGCCGACCGGGCTGGCCATGAGCTCGCGATAGTCGTCGCCGGCGCCGGAGGCCTCGAGTGCCTCGAGCCAGCGCACGCGAAGCTGGTCGCGGTGGTCGCGCAGGATGAACGGCAGGCGCTCCATGCCGCTCACGCGGCCGCCCTCCTCGCGATGAGCGCCGCGGTCGCTCCGGCGCCGATGCCGTTGTCGATGTTCACGACGACGAGCCCTGGGCTGCAGCTCTGCAGCATGCCGAGCAGCGCCGCCTCGCCGCGGCCTCCGAGGCCGTACCCGGTCGAGGTGGGCAGGCCGATCACCGGCACGTCCACGAGGCCGGCAACGACGGAGGGCAGGGCGCCTTCCATGCCGGCCGCCACGACGAGCGCCGCCGCGCCGGCGGCGCGGAGCTCGTCGAGGGGGCCGGCGAGACGGTGCAGTCCGGCCACGCCGACGTCGTAGTGGGTCAGGCAGGTCACGCCCATCGCCCGGACCATCGTGGCGGCCTCCTCCGCGACGCCGACGTCGCTGGTGCCCGCCGCCAGCACGCCCGCCACGCCCTGCGCCGGCCGCGCCGGCCCCCGCCGCACCATCAGCACGCGGCTGCGCGCGTCGTACTCGCTGCCGTCCACCGCGGCGGTCACCGCCGCGGCTTGCTCCGCCGACGTCCTGCTGCAGATCACCAGGCCGCTGCGCTCGGCGAAGCGTTCGACGATCGCCACCAGCTGGTCGGTGGACTTCCCCTCGGCGTAGACGACCTCGGGGATGCCGGCGCGGTTCTCGCGAGCCACGTCCACGCGCGCGAAGTCGCCGACGGCCGCGTAGCCCAGCTTGCGCAGCTCCGCGGCCGCCTCCTCGACACCGCGCTGGCCCGCCGCGACGTCCTCGAGCAGGCGCTCAAGGCTCTCGTGCATGCTGCGGGTTTTGGCGCACGCGCGCGTTTTCCTGCCCTGCGTGCGGCGGCGTCGGTCCTGCGCGGCCGCACGACGCCGCCTCCCGTGCCAGACGAACCGCATCCCGAAGGTACCCGCGCGAGGGTATACTCCCTGCGTCGGCGAACATCTAGGGCGCCGGCCCATGTCGTACTACCGGCAGACCGATGGACGATCGCCGCATCTACCGCAGCCACCGCCGCCGGCGGATCCTCATCTACGTCCTCGTGGCGGCCGTCGCCGTGCTCGGCGCCGGCCTCGTCTACGAGCTCGTCGGGCTGCCCGCCGTCGAGGCGCTGGCGCCCAGCCGCGAGGGCTTCGTCAGAGACCCCTCACCCACGATCGTGCTCAAGGTGAACGGGCTCGACGGGCTCACCGGCGTGCGCGTGAGCCTCGACGGCAAGGACGTCAGCGGCAAGACCGAGCGCGACGGCGAGCGGCTCTCCATCGCCACCGGGCGGCTTGCCGACGGGGTGCACCACCTGCGCGTCCGCGCCCAAAGCTCGAACCTGCTGCGAAGCAGGCTGGACGAGCGCTGGTCCTTCACCGTCGACACGCGCGCGCCTGCGCTGGCGCTCGACGACGACGTGGCGGACGGCAGCATCGCGACCAGACCGGCGGTACTCGCCGGAAGCACCGACCCCGGCGCGCTCGTAACGGCTGAGGCCGGCGGCGTCGCCGTCCGTGCGACGGGCGACGCCGCCGGCAAGTTCGAGCTCCGCCTCGACGTGCCGGAGGGGCCGGTAGAGATCGCGCTCTCCGCGACCGACCCGGCCGGGAACGCCACGCAGCAGTACCTCTCGGCCTACGTGGACGCGACCCCGCCGGCGCTCGACGTCTCCACGGTGAAGCCGACCGTGCACAAGCCCGCCTTCACGGTGAAGGTCTCGGCGAGCGACACGGTGCGGCCGCCGAAGCTGGCCGCGCAGCTCGACGGCCAAGCCGTCAGGCTGCACGGCTCCGCGGCGGCCGCCCGCCTGCCCCTCGAGAAGCTCGCCCAGGGCAAGCACGTCCTCGTGATCACAGCCTTGGACCGGGGCGGCAACGAGGTCTCCGAGCGCCGCAGCTTCGTCGTCGACAGCACCGACCGCTTCGGCACGGCCGTGATGTGGCCGGGCGCCAGGGGCAGGGACGTGCGCGAGTTGCAGAGCACGCTCGCTGATCGCGGCGTGTACGACGGCGGCGAGACCGGCGTCTACAACGCCGCCACGGCCGCCGCCGTCCAGGAGTTCCAGGACATCGTCGGGCTCGAGACCACCGGCAAGGTAGACGGCACCACCCTGGTGGCCCTCAGCAGGCGCATCGTGGTCGACCTCTCGCAGCTGCGGCTCTTCCTCTATCAGGGCGACAAGCTCCTGCGGAGCTACCCGGTCGCCGCGGGGCAGCCCGCCTACCCGACGCCCACGGGGTCCTACCGCGTCGTCTCGAAGGTGATGAACCCGACCTGGTACCCGCCCAACTCGGACTGGGCGAAGGATGCCGAGCCCATCCCTCCGGGCGTCGCGAATCCGCTCGGCACGCGCTGGATCGGCACTACCGCCCCGGGCGTCGGCGTCCACGGCACGCCCGACGACGCCTCCATTGGGTCCTACGCCTCGCACGGCTGCATTCGCATGCACATCCCCGACGTCGAGCGGCTTTTCGGCGACGTCGTGATCGGCATGCGCGTCGTCATCCAGTCCTGAGAGCTCTCGGGGCCGCTGCCGTCCGCTGGTCAGACGCCCGCGGCCGCCTTGCGGCGCAGTGCCTCCAGGGCGGCCGCCATGTCGTCGTCGTAGCCCCGCGGCCGGTGGTCGGCGAGCATCTGATCGATCCGCGTCCGCGCTTCGTCGATCACCGTCGGACTCCCGGCCGCCCGCCACGTCTCGTACGTGTCGTGCACGCCGAAGTCCGTCAGACGCCATTCGCCGCCCCGGACGTTGCGCCGCGTCGACGGTGCCTGCAGGAAGCTCCCGCCCGGCCCCGCGGCGCACAGCACATCGTCGAGCCAGCGCTCCCCGTCTACCGGCAGACCCGTGTGGGCCTGCCGCGCGATGCGGAACATCTCGATGTCGATGAGGAGCTGCTCGAAGCTCAGCAGCACCGCGCCGCCGAGCTGGCCTGGCCCCACCAGGATGTCCGGCCAGGCCAGCGTCACCCCAAGAGCCAGCGCCATCTTCTCGTAGGCCGCCTGGATACCGGGTTCGTAGGTCTCGCTGCTCGAGCCGGACGCCTCCACAGGCAGGCCGTAGAAGCGCGCCATGGCGATGCCGGCGGCGCTCATCACGGCCTGCTCGATCGCCCCCGCGGCGTACCGGCCGCTACGCGGGTCCATGGTCGCGAGGACGGGTGCGTAGATCACCGGCGTCCCCGGGGCCGCGGTCTGGACCAGCGTCAGGGTGCCTATCGTCTCGCAGTTCGCCGTGAGGACGGTCCCCAGGCGGCTGCCCGGCGCCGTCGCGCCCATCAGCGGCATCGGCATGATCGCGACCGGCATCATCCAGTCGCGCAGCGCCAGCCACGTGCCCGTGTAGTCGGCTTCGATGATGAGCGGCGAGGCGGGCGTGATGAGGAAGGAGAAGGGGTTTCGCCGCCGCACTTCGTCACGCCCGCCGAAGACGATGTCGAGGACCTCCAGGAGCCAGGGCGCCAGCTCCGGGTCGCCGAACGAGTCCTGGACGTGCTTGCCGAACGTCGCGAACAAGTCGGAGAGGTAGGCGACCATGCCGTCCGGCCGCTCAATGTCCGAGGGATGCTGGCACATCGACCAGTAGAGGCCGACGTCGTCGAAGGCGTCCAGCAGGATCGTGGCCTCGCGCCAGTCGTCGCCGTTGGGCGGGCGGCGCTCGCCCGAGTGCCGGTCGAGCACCATGGTAGCGCCGCCGTCGGCGAGCAGCGTGAAGCGGCCTGCGTTGAGCGGGAAGGACCATCCCTCACGCCGGCCGCCCAGCGAGAACTGCCTGGGACAGGCGGCGAGAGCCTGCTCGATCAGCGAGCGCGGGAAGCGGACGATGCGCGTGCCCTCGTCGACCTGGGCGCCGGCCGCCTTGAGCAGGCGGCGCCCCTCGTCTGTGTCGACGCGCATGCCGCACTCGCCGAGCACCCGGAGCGTGCGTTCGTGGACCTGCGCCTGCTCGTCGGGGGACAGGACCTCGAGTCGCGTCTCCAAGTGCCGCTCCCTCCTCGTGGTGAGACCCGCACGTGCCGTCCGATTATCCAGCAGAAGGAGGGTCGAGGGCCACGCCCGGAACTTGGGCGAAGCTGACGGGGAGCGCGGCCGGAGGCGCGCGAAGCTGGACGGGACGCGCGGCGAGCCGCGCAGACGGAGTCAGGCTACGCGGGGCGGTCGCGGCGGCGCAGCTCCGCGCGATCCGCCGCTCCGAGGCGACGCAGCAGCGAGCGCACGTGGGACCGGACCGTCGCCGGCGAGACGGTCAGCTCGCCGGCGATCTGCCGGTCGCTCAGCCCGGCGAGCACCAGGGCGAGGACGTCGGCCTCACGCGTGGTGAGGCCGCCCTCGCCGGATGCGATCTCCACGGGCCGCAGGCGCGCCCGGTCCCCGGCGACGGTCAGCTCGAGCAGCAGGTCGGTGCATCCGTGGGCGGCGTGCGCGAGCAGCGACAGGGGGCGAGCTGCAAGATAGCCCGCCGTTACAGGACGCAGCCGCGGCGGCCCCTTGGGAAGGCGACGGCAGACGGCGGGGCGGGCGAGACCGGCCACGAGCAGATGAGGCGGACAGGCGACGCCGGCGGCACGATCGCCGGCCGGGTCCGCCGGCTCGCCGAGGGCGTCGAACCGCCCGCGGCACAGCCGCGTGAAGCCGGCGGCGCTCAGTGCCTCGCGCGCGAGGTGCGCGAGCAGCTCGTCCTGCTCGACGACCAGGACGAGCGGCTCGCACGAGACCCAGCCGGCGGCCCGCGGAGGCGGGCCGCCGGCCCCCCGGGAGGGGTGGGGGTGGGGGGCGGTGATGGCAAGGGAAGGCCCGGACGTGATCTCGGAGATCCGGCCGAGATCGAGTGGCCCCGCATCGACGAGGTCGGCTTGGCCGGATAGATGGGGTGACGCTAGTGAGGGGCGACGCGACATCTGTGACTCCTGGTCCCGGTGCTGGCGTCCCGGCGGTCGCCGGGTTGCCCTGAGCGCCGGTGGGACCTTGCGGAAGTCTCGCGCCGCTGGCGATCGTGGCCGGGCCACTCTACGCCGGCGGGCGGCGGCCGTCGTCAGCCCTCGGGTTGAGAAAGCCCGGCGGTCGTCACCCGGATCCGGTGCCCGTCATCCCCCTCCGGGTGTACGCCGAGCCGTTCGGGTCACTCGTCACGCGCCTCTACGCCTGGGCCGCCTCGACGGGATATCCTTCCGTGCGGGAATCTGGGGCAAGCAGCGGGAGGAGCATCGTGGGGATGACCCTTATCGAACGTCTGGCCGTGGTGCCGGAGTTGCCCACGGACGGGCGACCGTTCTCGATCTCGCCAGACGGGACGACCATCGCCTTCGAGTGGCGCCAGGGCGGCGACTGGCAGGTCTACACGATCGACGCGCTGGGCGAAGGAGCGCCGCAGCGGCTCGTCGAGATCGACGACCCGTGCGGCGCCCCGAAGTACTCCGCCGACGGCCGCTACCTCTACTTCTCGCGCGACGACCGCGGCTCGGAGTGCTTCGACATCTACCGCTACGACCTGCGCGACGGCACCCTCGAGAACCTCCTGCCCGACACGCCGAAGCTCTCGATCTCGCTCGACTTCGACCTCTCCCCGGACGGGACCCGACTCGCCTTCGCCCAGGACCACAAGCGGGCCTACGCAGCGGCCGTGATGCCGGCCGCCGTCAGCCCTGGGGGAGCGGACATCCGCGTGCTGACGGACTACGGCGACAACGACTGGGCGCCGGACTGGGCGCCGGACGGGCGGCAGATCGTCTTCCACAGCGACACCGAGGGACAGGACGGCGTCGTCACCATCATGGACGCAGACAGCGGCGCGTCCCGCGTGATCGGCGGCGACCACGCCGTCCTCGCCTGGGAGCCGCGCTGGTCGCCGGACGGCGCCTTCATCGCCTTCAGCGGCGTGGCCGGCGACCACTACGCCATCGGCCTCTACGACGTGAAGCGCGACATCGTGGAATGGGTCCACGACGGCGAAGCCGACTGTCACCAGCCCGTGTGGGCGCCGAACGGCCGCCGCCTGGTGTTTCGTCTCCGAGACCGGCGGCGAGAACGTTCTCCAGCTGCTCGACCTCGCCACCAGTCAGACGCGGCGGCTCTCGATCGGCCGCGGCAACCACTACCACCCGCGCTTCACGCCCGACGGCACCGCGCTCGTACTCGTGTTCAGCGCGCCGGGCGTGCCCACCGACCTGTATCGGCTGGAACTGGACGACAGCCGCGTGAGACGCCTGACGAACGGCCTGCCCGACGATCTCGGCGCCTGCTGTGCCTTCCCCGACGCCGAGAAGGTGAGCTACCGCAGCCTCGACCGGCTGGCGGAGGTGCCGGCGCTCTTCTTCGCCCCGCGCCGGCACAACGGCGCCGGCGTCGTCATCATCCACGGCGGTCCCACCTGGCATCACTCCAACGAGTGGGAGCCCCTGCGCGAGGCCTTCCTCGACGCCGGCTGCATGGTCGTGCACCCCAACTACCGCGGCAGCGACGGCTACGGCCGCACCTGGCAGCTCAGCAACCGCTACCTCGTGGGACAGGGCGAGATCCAGGACGTCGCCGGCGCGCATGCCTTCCTGGTCGAGCGCGGCTGCGACCCGGCCCGCATCGCGTGCACGGGTCGCAGCTGGGGCGGCTTCCACACGATGGCCCTGCTCACCCAGTTCCCGGAGCTCTGGGCGTGCGGTGTTGCCGGGGTGCCGTTCTTCGACTTCATCTTCGCCCAGGAGGACCCGGCCGTCCGCGACGACCTGGTGTGGTGGGACCAGCAGAACAGCGGCCGTCTGCCGGAGGACCGCGCGCGCCTCGAGTACTACTCGCCGATCAATCACCTCGAGCGCATCACGGCGCCGGTCCTCATCATGGCGGCCGCCCTCGACCCGCGCTGTCCTCCGGGACAGGTCGACGAAGTGGCGCGACGCATCCGCGCCAACGGCGGCGAGTGCGAGGCCATCGTGTACCCCGACGAAGGCCACGAGATCAGCGGCCTCGAGCATCGGGTCGACTACGACCGGCGCACGGTCGAGTTCATCGTCGAGCGCGTCGCGCTCTGAGCCGCCCCACGGTCGAGTTCATCGTCGGGTACATCGCACGCGACGGCTGAGACCAGCCCAGGCTGCTTCGTCGGGGTGAGGGCCATGCCGGCCGCCCTGCTCTGACGGTCTGAGGGAGGGCCGGGCGGCACTCGCCGCCCGGCCCTCCCCACCTCCGCGACGAACAGTGCGTCCGCCTCCGCGACGAGAAGCGCTCGGCCCTCACGGCGCTGTGATTCGCCTGCCGTCCGCCGTGGCATAGGCCGTCTCGTACCAGCACTTTCCATCCTCACGGAGGTCGGTCATGAGCCGATCAGAGACAGAGAAGGACATCAAGCAGACACTGGGCATGGTGCCCGACTTCTTCGCATCCATGCCCGACGAGATCCTCGAGCACGACTGGGCGACGTTCAAGCAGTTCCAGCTTACCGACACGGCCCTCACGGCGCGCGAGAAGCAGCTCATCGGGCTCGGCGTCGCAGCCGCCATCCACTGCCCGTACTGCACGTACTTCCATCACGCCGCGGCAGGCATGCTGGGCGCCACCGAGCAGCAACTCGAGGAGGCGTCGCGACTCGCGGCAGACACCTCGAGGTACAGCACCTACCTGCACGGGATGCAGATGGACCTCGACGAGTTCAAGCGCCAGAGCGACGAGATGGGCCAGTACATGCAGGAGCACGCGGAGGAGCAGGCGGCGTAGGTCCGGCTGCACGATCCAGACGGTCCGGAGGGGGCCGGGCGGCACGAGCCGCCCGGCCCTTCTCGCGCCCGTCACGGGCGCGCTTCCGCCACCCCTTTCCGGTACACTCGACCCTGTCCCGAGCCCTCGTCCCCGGCAGGTGAGCTGATGAACGTCCGCGTGTACATCACGCCGAAGAAAGGCATCCTCGACCCGCAAGGCGCGACGGTCGAGCGCGCCCTTCCGAACCTCGGCTTCGAGGGCGTGAGCGGGGTACGCATCGGCAAGTTCATCGAGCTCCGGCTCGCCCCCGAAGCGGGCGCCTCGCGCGAGCAGGCGCGGGCACAGGTCGACGACATGTGCCGCAAGCTGCTCGCCAACCCGATCATCGAGGACTTCACGTTCGAGCTCGACGAGGGGTGACGCTGCGATGAGACACGCTGGCCAGCAGCGCGCCCGCGTCGGGGTCGTCGTCTTCCCCGGCTCCAACTGCGACACCGACGCCTACCACGCCATCAGCACCTTCCCCGACGCAAGCGCCGACTACCTCTGGCACAAGGACACCGACCTGAAGGGCGTCGATGCCGTCGTCCTGCCGGGCGGCTTCAGCTACGGCGACTATCTGCGCTGCGGCGCCATCGCACGGTTCAGCCCCATCATGCAGGCCGTGAAGGACTTCGCCGCGGACGGCGGCCTCGTGATGGGCATCTGCAACGGCTTCCAGATCCTCACCGAGGCAGGGCTCCTGCCGGGAGCCCTCATCCGCAACACCGGCCTCAAGTTCGTGTGCCGCTACGTCAACCTGCGCGTCGAGAACGACCGCACGCCCTTCAGCAGCGCCTGTCGCGAAGGCGAGCTCCTGCGGATCGTGGTCAAGCACAACGAGGGCAACTACGCGGTCGACCCGGAGGCCCTCGCGCGCATGAACGCCAACGACCAGATCATCCTGCGGTACGCCGATACGAGCGGGGACACGAGGGCGACGGAAGCGAACCCGAACGGCGCCGTCGAGAACATCGCCGGCATCTGCAACGAGACCTTCAACGTCTTCGGCATGATGCCGCACCCCGAGAACTCGGTGGAGGCCGGGATGGCCGGCGGCACCGACGGCCGCAAGCTGTTCCAGTCGATGATCGGCAGCGTGCTGAAGCGGGCGGAGGTGGCGTCGTGAGCGTCGAGTACGTGAACCGGCGCGCCGACGTCGCTGCCGCTATCAAGCTGGGCTTGACCGAGGACGAATACGCCCACATCTGCGAGATCCAGGGGGGCGAGCCGACGTACGTCGAGCTCGCCATCTACTCGCTGATGTGGAGCGAGCACTGCAGCTACAAGCACTCGCGCCCCATCCTCGGCCGCTTCCCGACGAGCGGCCCTCGCATCCTCCAGGGTCCCGGCGAGAACGCCGGCATCATCGATGTGGGCGACGGCTGGGCCGTGGCGATGAAGGTCGAGAGCCACAACCACCCGTCGGCGGTCGAGCCCTTCCAGGGCGCGGCGACCGGCGTCGGCGGCATCGTGCGCGACATCTTCACCATGGGCGCGCGACCCGTCGTCTCGTGCGACTCGCTGCGCTTCGGCGAGCTCGACTCGCCACGCCAGCGCTTCCTTGTCGACGGCGTCGTCGGCGGCATCGCCCACTACGGCAACTGCCTCGGCATCCCGACCGTCTGCGGCGAGGTCTACGTCGAGCCGAGCTACGAGGGCAACTGCCTCGTCAACGCGATGTGCGCCGGCCTGCTGCGCCACGACCAGATCGTGCGCGCCGTGGCGGCCGGCATCGGCAACCTCGTCGTGCTCATCGGCAACAAGACCGGCCGCGACGGCATCGGCGGCGCCAGCGTGCTGGCCAGCCAGGAGTTCGACGAGACGCTCGAAGAGAAGCGCCCGTCGGTCCAGGTCGGCGACCCCTTCACCGAGAAGAAGCTCATCGAGGCCTGCCTCGAGCTCCTGCACGGCAAGCTCGTCGTCAGCATGCAGGACCTCGGCGCGGCAGGCCTCACCAGCTCCAGCTCGGAGATGGCCAGCAAGGGCATGGTCGGCCTCGACATCCACGCCGACCGCGTGCCGCTGCGCGAGGCCGACATGGAGCCCTGGGAGATCATGATCAGCGAGAGCCAGGAGCGCATGCTCACCATCGTCGAACCGGGACGGCTCGACGACGTGCGTGAGGTGTGCGACCGCTGGGACCTCGACTGCACCGTGATCGGTGAGGTCACCGACACGAAGATGCTGCGCATCCACTGGCACGGCGAGATGGTCGGCGACATCCCGGCCCGCCGGCTGGCGGACGAGGCGCCCGTCATCCGCACCCCGTCCGTGAAGCCGGCGTACCTCGTCGACGACCCCGTCGCCGTGAGCGACGCCGCCTACCCGTCGCCGGCCGAACTGGGCGCGGCGCTCACGGAGCTGCTCGCCGCGCCCAACATCGCCGACAAGCGCTGGGTCTGGGAGCAGTACGACTACATCGTCCAGGCCAACACCATGCAGATCCCCGGCGGCGATGCCGGCGTGCTCCGCCTGAAAGGCGGCAAGCGCGGCATCGCCTTCGCGACCGACTGCAACGGGCGGCACTGCTACCTCGACCCGTATCGCGGCGCCAAGGCGGCGGTGGCCGAGGCGGCCCGTAACCTGAGCTGCGCCGGCGCCCTGCCGGTCGCCGTCACCGACTGCCTCAACTTCGGCAACCCCGAGAAGGGCGAGATCTACTGGCAGTTCGAGCAGGCCGTCGAGGGCATGGCCGAGGCCTGCGAGGCGCTCGACACGCCCGTCGTCTCGGGCAACGTCAGCTTCTACAACGAGAGCTTCGGCCAGGCGATCTACCCGACGCCTCTCGTCGGCATGCTGGGCGTCTACGACGACGTCTCGCTGCAGGTCGACCACTCCTTCAAGGACGACGGCGACGTGATCGTGCTGCTCGGCCAGGACGCGGCCTGGATGGACGGCGCCGAGTACCAGAAGATCCACTTCGGCAAGGTCGAGGGCCGCGTCCCCGACGTCGACCTGGATCTCGAGAAGACGCTACAGGCGGCGCTGCGCGAAGCGATCAAGCGCCGCCTCCTCAAGAGCGCCCACGACTGCGCCGAGGGCGGCCTCGCCGTCGCCCTCGCGGAGTGCGCCATCGGCAGCGGCGTGAACGGCGGCCTGCGCTTCGTCGAGCCCGAGGCGGCCGGCGACGGCCGCTTCCGCGGCGCCGACGTGGCGCTCGGCTCCGCCGGCGCCACGCAGGGCGCCGCCGGGCGGCCCGACCTCGTCCTCTTCGGCGAGGCCCCGTCGCGCGTCGTCGTCACGGTCGCGCCCGAGCGCCTCGCCGAGCTCGAGGATGTGGCCGCCGACCTGCCGCATCGGGTCCTCGGCCGGGTGACCGGCAGGGACCTCCGCTGTACCATGGAGGGGAGCGAGTTGTTCCGCGTGCCGGTCGGCGCCCTGTGCGCCGCCTACGAGTCACTCCCCGAGCGCCTTGCCTGACGACACCAGACCGCGTGACGCCTGTGGCGTGTTCGGCATCTTTGCGCCGGACCACGACGTCGCACGCCTCACCTACTTCGGGCTCTACGCCCTGCAGCACCGCGGGCAGGAGAGCGCCGGCATCGCCGTCTCTGACGAGCGCCAGGTCACCGTCATCAAGGACCTCGGCCTCGTCTCGCAGGTCTTCAACGAACGCATGCTCACGAGCCTCAGCGGCCAGCACGCCATCGGCCACGTGCGCTACTCCACGACGGGCTCGTCCCACTGGCAGAACTCCCAGCCGCTGGTGCGCTCCCGCAACGGCGACGTGATCGCGCTCGGTCACAACGGCAACCTCGTGAACACAAGCGCGCTGCGCGACGAGCTGCTCGCGCAAGGGGTCAAGTTCTCGGGCACGACCGACACCGAGGTCATCACCGCGCTGATCGCGCATGCCAGCGACGGCGACCTGCTCGCCGCCGTGCGCACCGCGGTCGCCAAGATCCGCGGCGCCTTCTCGGCGGCCGTGCTCTCGGGCGACGCCCTGGTCGGCTTCCGCGACCCGTACGGCGTCCGCCCCCTCGTGCTCGGCCGCTACTACGGCGACCCCGTCATCAGCAGCGAGACGGCCGGCCTCGACATCATCGGCGCCGAGTTCGTGCGCGAGATCGAGCCCGGCGAGATCGTCATCGTGGACGCCGAGCACGGCCTGCGCAGCGAGCGCGTCGAGCTCGAGGGGGCGCGGCCGGCCCTCTGCATCTTCGAGTTCATCTACTTCGCCCGGCCCGACTCCGTCATGGCCGGGCGCACCCTCCATCAGGTCCGTCAGGAGATGGGCCGGCATCTGCACCTCGAGGCGCCGGTCGAGGCCGACCTCGTGGTCCCGGTGCCCGACACCGGCATCCCGGCCGCCATCGGCTACGCCGCCGCCTCGGGCATCCCCTACGCCGAGGGCCTCATCAAGAACCGCTACGTCTACCGCACCTTCATCCAGCCCGACCAGGACCTGCGCCAGCGCGGCATCCGCATGAAGCTCAATCCGCTCTCGGCCGTCATCAAGGGCAAGCGTCTGGTCGTGGTGGACGACTCGATCGTGCGCGGCAACACCACCGGCAAGCTGGTCGACATGCTCTTCGCGGCGGGCGCCGCAGAGGTGCACCTCCGCATCAGCTCGCCGCCCATCCAGTGGCCCTGCTTCTACGGCATCGACATGGCCACGCGCGCCGAGCTCATCGCGGCGAACCTCAGCGTCGACGAGATCCGCGCCAAGGTCGGCGCCACCAGCCTGCACTACCTCACGCTGGACGGCCTCCAGGCCAGCACCGGTCTGCCCCGCACGCAGTTCTGCCGCGCGTGCTTCGACGGCGACTACCCCATCGCCGTGCCCGAGGAGTACGCGATGTGCAAGATGCGCTTCGAGAAGGACGCCGCCGAGGCCTGCGAGGCCTGATCGCGCCGGGCCCCTCGGGGTCCCGTTCAAAGCGACGAGCTGCCCCCCGCCGCCCGGCGTCGTCCGTCACGGCCTTGTCAGGAGTGCAGCCGTCACGTAGCGTGACCCAGCGTTCCATACGGTCATCTTCGCACAAGGGGTCTCTTCATGGACAAAGGCACGGGCTGGATCCTCTTCGCCTGGCTGATGCTGCTCACGGCCGGCATCATGAGCATCATCAACGGGATCGTCGGGCTGTCACGCTCGGCGTTCTTCACGGACTACGGCTCACGCGTGGTCTTCAGCGAGCTGAGGACATGGGCCTGGATCGTCCTGATCGTCGGTATCGTGCAGTTGCTCGCCGGCGATGAGCGTCTGGAGGGGCGGGAGCTTCGGACGGTACTTCGGCATCGGCATGGCGATGTTCAGCCTCATCATGGGACTGAGCTGGATCCCGATCTATCCGTTCTGGGCGCTCGTGATCATGGCGCTCGACGCCCTCGTCATCTACGCGCTCGCGATCTACGGCGGCGACGCAGTCGGCAGGAGCTAAGCGGGAAGGACCACTGGGCGAGGGGGCGGGGTCGACGCAGGTCGCCCCGCCCCCCTCGCCATTCGTGGGAGCCTTGACAGGAAGTCGACGCCCTCGAGGCAGCGTGTTGTAAGAACCGGCCAACCCGGGTATGTGACCCCACGGTTACGTTCTGTCATCTTCGTTGTTGGGGGTCTTCTTATGGAAAAGGGCACTGGCTGGATCCTGTTCGCGTGGCTCATGCTTCTCACCGCCGGCATCATGAGCGTGATCGACGGCATCGTCGGCATCTCGCGCTCCTCGTTCTTCACCGACACCGGCGCCCGAGTCGTCTTCAGCGACTTGAAGACATGGGCGTGGGTCGTGCTGATCCTCGGCATCCTTCAGCTCCTCGCCGCGGCGAGCGTGTATCGCGGCGGCTCATTCGGCCGCTGGTACGGCATCGGCATGGCGATCGTCAGCCTGATCGTCTGGCTGAGCTGGATCCCGATCTACCCCTTCTGGGCCCTCACCGTGATGGTCCTCGACGTGCTCGTCATCTGGGCGCTGGCAGTCTACGGAGGCGACGCGCTCGACAACGCCTGACCTTCTCGGGACCTGACTGAAACGGGGCGGGGCGCCCTGTGGCGCCCCGCCCCGTTTCGTCTCTGCCGCACTGTCGCTCGACCTTCTCATCTTCGCCCAGCATCCGCATCGCCATGGGCGTGACGCCTTCCTGCCGACCCCCCTTTGGCGAACCTGACCACGACTGCACGACCCGGCTCTTCACCCCATGGTAACTCAGGTCCGTGCGGGGGTAGGATGCGGACTACAGTGCCCCGTGGCGTCGGCAGCACGCTTCGCCGTGGCTGCGCGACCACGCGTATCTCTCGACATCGTCAACAGGAGGTAGTCACATGATGCGCCGTAGACCGCTCATGCGGGCGGCGGTGGTAGGCGGAACGGCCTACTACGCCGGCAAGAAGGTGTCGCAGGGGCGTCAAGCCGAAGCCGATCAGAACGCCCAGATCCAGGACTTGCAGCAGCAGCAGGCGCAGCCGGCCGCGCCTGCGGCGCCCAGCCAGGAAGACAGCATCGCCCGGCTGAAGCAGCTCAAGGACCTGCTCGACCAGGGCGTCCTGACGCAGTCCGAGTTCGACCTCGAGAAGCAGAAGATCCTGCAGAACATGTAAGGACTGGGCTCACGAGTCCACCGACGGGAGGCAGAAGAATGGCAATGGGTCCTGTACAGGTCCTTGTGATCGGATTCGGCGAGGACGCCCAGTTCAAGGGTGAAGCGCTCGCGGAGCTCAAGAAGCTGAGCGAGCACAACATCGTGCGGCTCATCGACCTGCTCGCCGTGCGCAAGAACGCCGACGGCAGCGTCGACAAGGTAGAGATCGCCGACGACGCCGAGCTCGCTGAGTTCGGCGCCGTGGCCGGTGCCCTCATCGGCTTCGGAGAAGCCGGTGAGGCGGGCGCCGTCGCCGGCGCCGAGGCCGGCGCGGTCGCCCTGGCGGAAGGCATGTTCAGCGATGACCAGGTCTGGTACATCGCCGACAGCATCCCCGCCGGCATGACCGCCGTGATCGCCGTGCTCGAGCACCACTGGGCCATCCCGCTGCGGAACGCCGTGTTCCGCGCCGGCGGGCTGGCACTGGCCGACGAGTGGATCCATCCTCAGGACCTCGTCGCCGCCGGCATCGAGGCCGCGGCCGAGTGACGAAGGCAGAAGGCGACACGCAACCCCTCAAGGAGACTGTATGAGCGAGATGATGGTGCTGGGCTTCGAGAATGAGGCGACCGCCGACCAGTTCGGCGTTACCTTGGCGCAGCTACAGAAGGACATGATCGTCCAGCTACAGGACGCCGCCGAGGTCGTGCGCGACATGGACGGCAAGCCGCACGTCAAACACGGCCACAACCTCGTGGGCGCAGGCGCCATGGGCGGCGCCTTCTGGGGCATGCTCTTCGGCCTTCTCTTCTTCATCCCCTTCCTGGGCCTCGCCATCGGCGCGGGCATGGGCGCCCTCATGGGCAAGATGGGCAAGACAGGCATCGACAGCGCCGTGCTCGAGCAGATGAAGGACGCCGTGCCACCGGGCAAGGCGGGCTGGTTCCTCGTCATCAGTCAGCTGACCGAGGACAAGTTCCTCGCCGCCATCGAGGGCACCGAGGCCAAGGTCGTACGCACCAACCTCTCCGAGGAGCAGGAAGCTCAGCTCAAGGAGGCGTTCGGCGCCAAGAAGCACCAGAAGTAAGAGCGAGAGAACGACGTGAAGACGCGAACGGGGCGGCCCAAGGGCCGCCCCGTTCGCGTCAGGACCTCTCGGCGGATGGGTCAGGCAATTCCCGCTCGATGATTCCTAGCAGGATGCGCTCGAGTCCAGCGGCTTCCGTCTCCTCGTCCAGCCCTTCCATCCCGGCGGCTCGCACTACCCAGTCCCCGACAGCCACCCAGCCCAGATAGAGCGAGACGACGGCGGCGATCGCAAAACGCGGGTCAAGGCGCCCCGCTCCAGGATCGCCCTCCGCGGCTCGCCGCTCGGCGAGCTCGACGAGCCTCTCGGTCGCGGGAAAGCGGCCCATCGTGCTGTCGAAGGGCAACCCATGCAGCACGGAGTGCGCAATGAGTCGCAGATACGCGCGGTGCTTGAGTCCCTCACGCAGCATCAGCGGGATGGCTTCTCGCACGTCCTCGACGTCCCCGGCGGCCGCGCGGATGGCGTTCTCGCTCCGACGCAGCACCGCGCGGTAGATCTCCTCCTTGGGACCCAGGTACCGGTGCACGAGAGCGTGACTCACGCCGGCGTGCTCCGCTATCTCGCGCACCGAGACGGCCGTGAATCCCTGCGTGGAGAAGAGCTCCTCGGCTGCGTCCAGCATCCCTTCGGTCGTGGTCTCGCGCCGGCGCTGCCTGCCACTGTCGGCTGACGCAGCGTGCTCGACCTGGCTGCCCATGGCACGACCTCTCCTTCAGCGCCTTCCGCGACGGCGCTCCAACGTCCCGTTGCCACGGTCGTGATGACCAACGACCGCCGGCACGGTTGGTTCGTGACCGAATGGTAACAGACGGCGAAGGCTGTAGCCCCTGCGCTGACGTAAGACTAGAATGGAGCCTCGATTTACCAACGGGTAACCAAACCCGTCCTGGAGCATCGCAGGGTCTAACCCGGCGCGACCAGCGAGTGCAGCTCCGAACGACACAGCTCGACAAAGTCAGCCGACACGATGAACGAGGCAAGGGAGGTACCTGTGAGTGAGACGTTCGACCTCATCCTGGCGGCCTATCCGGCGCTGGAGGCGGCCCAGAAGGACTTCAACGAGCTCGTCAAGCTCGTCGGGGCGAAGAAGGTCAAGACTGACGGCGTGATCCTGGTCGCAAAGGACGCCGCCGGCGAGGTCCACGTCACCGATACCGGCGACAACCTCGGCCGCAAGGGCATGGGCTGGGGCGGCGGCGTCGGAGTCCTTGTCGGTCTCGCGGCGCCGCCGCTGCTCGGCGCGGTCGCCGTCGGCGCCGCCGCCGGCGGCATCGTCGGCAAGTTCGCCCACCACAAGGTCGAGAGCGGTCTCGAGTCGGGCATGGGCGACAAGCTCAAGCCGGGCACCGCCGCCATCGTCGCGATGGTCGACGCCGACGACCGGCTCGCCGCCGAGCAGGCCATGGCAGGCTCGCCGGCCAAGTCGGTCGCCCCCATGGACAAGAAGGGCGTCAGGGGACTCAAGGACGCCCTCGGCGAGGCGGCGGGCAAGTTCAACCCCGACCGCACCGTACTGCCGATCCCCGATCGGAAGTTCGGCGGAGCCGTCGGGCACACCATCGGCGAGTCGGCCGCCGACTGGTCCTTCATCCCGGGGCCCAAAGCGCCCGACGAGGCGCCGAACGTGCTGATCGTCCTCATCGACGATGCCGGCTTCGGCGGCCCCGACACGTTCGGCGGCGGCATCAGGACGCCAGCCCTGACCCGTGTGAAAGACATGGGTCTGACCTACAACCGCTTCCACGTGACCGCCGTCTGCTCGCCGACACGCGCCGCCCTGCTGACGGGGCGCAATCACCATCGGGTGGGCATGGGCGGCATCGCAGAGCTGCCCGGGCCCTTCCCCGGCTACACGGGCACGCGCCCGCGCAGCTGCACCGCCCTGCCGCGCATCCTGCGCGAGAACGGCTACATCACGGCCGGCTTCGGCAAATGGCACATGACACCCGGCCGCGAGATGGGCGCCGCCGGACCGTTCGACCACTGGCCCACGGGATGGGGCTTCGACCACTGGTGGGGCTTCCTCACCGGCGCCGCCGGCCAGTACGACCCGATCATCACGCAGGACAACTCGACCCTGGGCGTGCCCGAGGGCGAGGACGGCAAGCTCTACTACTTCCCGGACGACATCACCGACAAGACCGTCGAGTGGCTGCACGCCGTGCGCGCGCAGGACGCCGACAAACCCTGGTTCGTGTACTACTCGACGGGCTGCAGCCACGCCCCGCACCACGTGGCCAAGGAATGGGCCGACAAGTACAAGGGCCAGTTCGACGAGGGCTGGGACACGTACCGCGAGCGTACCCTCGAGCGCCAGAAGCAGCTCGGTATCGTGCCGCCGGACGCCGAGCTGACCGAGCGCCCTGATCTGTTCCCGGCCTGGGATTCGCTCAGTGACGCGCAGAGGCGGCTGTACGCGCGTCAGATGGAGGTCTTCGCCGGCTTCTCCGAGAACGCCGACTGGAACGTCGGCCGCCTGCTTGACTCCGTCGAGGAGATGGGCGAGCTCGACAACACGCTCGTCATCTACATCTGGGGCGACAACGGCGCCAGCATGGAGGGGACGCTCACCGGCTCGTTCAACGAGACGACCTTCTTCAACGGCGTCGTGCTCGACGCCGAGGAGCAGCTCGAGATCATCGACAAGAAGTTCGGCGGCGTCGACGAGCTCGGCGGCTTCCATACAGCCCCGCACTTCGCCGCCGCGTGGGCGCACGCCAACAACACGCCCTTCCAGTGGGGCAAGCAGATGGCCAGCCACCTGGGCGGCGACCGCGACCCGATGGTCGTCGCGTGGCCGAAGCGCATCAAGCCCGACGCGGCAATGCGGAGCCAGTTCGCCCACTGCATCGACGTGGTCCCCACCGTTCTCGAGCTCGCCGGCATCCCGGAGCCCACGGTCGTCGACGGCATCGAGCAGGAGCCGATGGACGGCACGAGCTTCGCCTACACACTTGACGATCCGGAAGCGGCCGAACGTCATACGGTCCAGTACTTCGAGATGTACGGCAGCCGCGCGATCTACAAGGACGGCTGGTGGGCCTGCGCCAAGCTGGACAAGCTCCCGTGGGACTTCGGCCACGAGACGCTGAAGCACTTCGCGCCCGGTGGCAGCTGGGGGCCCGAGCAGGACAAGTGGGAGCTCTACTACTTGCCGGACGACTTCAGCCAGGCGCGTGACCTCGCCACAGAGAAGCCCGAGAAACTGGCCGAGATGCAGGAGCTCTTCTGGCAGGAGGCGGAGCGCAACCGCGTGCTGCCCCTCCTCGGCGGCTTCGCCGTGTTCTTCGGCATGCTGCCGCCGATGCCGACGCGCACGCGCTTCGAGTTCGCCGGCGACGTCCAGAACGTCCAGACGACGATGATCCCGCGCATCTACGGTCGGTCCTACGCTATCGAGGCCGAGGTCAACGTGCCGGAGGGCGGCGCCGAGGGCGTGCTTGTGGCCTTCGCCGACTTCATCGGTGGGTTCTCACTCTGGGTCGACGAGAAGGGGCTGCTGAACCACACCTATCAGTTCCTCGGCGTGGATACCTACAAGCAGACCTCGACCGAGCCGGTGCCGACGGGTGACGTGACGCTGAAGATGCTGTTCGAGGCAGACGCAGCCGAGCTCGGCAGCGGTGGCAAGGTGACGCTGTGGGCCGGCGACCGCCAGATCGGCGAGGGCCGGCTCGACAAGACGATCTCGTTGATCTTCACGACGTACGCCGGCATGGACATGGGCCGCGACAACGGCGGGGTCGTGGACCTGGCCTATGAGGAGAAGGCGCCGTACGCGTTCACGGGCACCGTGAAGAAGGTCACGTTCGACCTCAAGCCTCACGCCCATGAGGACGAGAAGACGCTGCACGAACACGCGCAGACGCAGGCTGTGGCCGCTGGGGCCGCAGGCTGAGCAGGATCGCCGCCACGCAGCGCGGGGTATGTGGGACGCGGGGGTGGGGCCTGCCCCACCCCCGCGTCCCACCCATCTGATATGCCTCGCATATCGCAGGTGACCGGAGGACAGCGACACTATGGAGCCGACGAAGATAGAGCACTCCAGCCTCGACGAACGGGTGGCACGCGGCAAGCAGGCGCGTAAGGAGACGGCCCCCGACAGCCACGCCAAGTGGAAGCCTGCCCCCGACCGTGCCGACCCCATCGCCCTGCTTGATGAGCAAAACGCCCGCCGCGAACCCGACCTCGTGCCGGTGCGCCACGGGCGCATGATGCTGTCGCCCTTCACGTTCTATCGGGGAGCGGCCAAGATCATGGCCGCCGATCTCAAGGACACACCGCGCGCCGGGCTGACGGTGCAGCTCTGCGGCGACGCGCACCTCTCGAACTTCGGCGTCTTCGCGTCGCCGGAACGGCAGCTCCTCTTCGACCTGAACGACTTCGACGAGACGCTGCCGGGGCCGTTCGAGTACGACGTCAAGCGCCTGGCCGCAAGCTTTACCATCGCGGCCCGCAACAACGGCTTCGCCAAGGCCGACGTGCGTTCGTCGACCCTTGCCGTGGTGGCCGCCTACCGGCAGGCGATGGCCAAGTTCGCACAGATGCGCGTCATGGACATCTGGTACGCGCGACTCACGGACGAGGAACTGCTCCAGGCCGTTCGCACCTTCGATCCCGAACAGACGGGCAAGACGAAGCAGCGGGCAGCAGCCGCGACGAAGAAGAAGCAGGCGGCGGCGGGCAAGCGGAACGGTCGGCCGGCGGCGGAGCGGCCGCACGTGACGGAACCGCGCGGTCGATTGCTCGAGAAGGGCATCAGCAAGGCCCGCACCCACGACAGCCTGCAGGCGCTCTCCAAGCTGGGCGAGCTCGTCGACGGCCGCTACCGCATCGTCAGCCAGCCACCCATCATCGTCCCGGCGCGGGACCTCAACGCCTTCTACGGCTTGTCTCAGGACGAGCTCCAGCAGGCGGTCCACCAGGAGTTCCGCGCCTATCGCGCGACGCTGCAGTCGGACCGTCGCCATCTCCTCGAGCGGTTCCACATCGTGGACATGGCGCGCAAGGTCGTGGGCGTCGGCAGCGTCGGCACGCGCGCCTTCATCGTCCTGCTCCAGGGACGCGACCAGCAGGACCCGCTCTTCCTGCAGGTCAAGGAGGCGACGAGATCGGTGCTCGAGGACCATCTGCCCAAGAGCCGCCACCAGCCTGGGTCACGCGTCGTTCACGGCCAGCGGATGATGCAGGCTGCGAGCGACCTCTATCTGGGGTGGACGAAAGGCGTGCAGGAGGATCGCTACCTCTACTGGCGGCAGCTGCGCGACATGAAGGGCTCGGCAGACGTGGAGTCGCTCAAGCCGCTGGGGTTGTTGTTCTACGCCCGGCAGTGTGGCTGGACCCTGGCCCGCGCCCACGCCCGCTCGGGGGACCCCGTCGCCATCGCCGCCTATCTGGGCAAGAGCGACAAGTTCGACGAGGCGATCGCCGACTTCTCCAAGCGATACGCGGACCAGAACGAGCGGGACTACGAGGCCTTCATGGCGGCGATCGCCTCGGGCCGGCTCCCCGTGCTCGAAGGGGTCTAGGCTAGAACCAGGGCGCGCTACGAGGGTCTCCCGCGGCTGGCAGTCCCCGGCGCTCCCGCGAGCGGCGGGTCAGTCGGCGTTGCCGCGCCGCAGCACGCCGATCGGCAGCAGCAGGAAGACGCCGATCACGACGTAGAGGGCCACGGCGAGGTAAGGCCAGACGAGCCCGCACCCGATGGCCAGGGCGTAGAAGATGAGGCTCGGCATGAGCTGGTAGCGGATCCTGTGCTCCTCGGCGCGCTCGTCCGCCACGTCGTCCCCGAAAAGGCCTTCCCTCTCGGCGTAGCGTCCCAGCACGAGCAGGACCAGGCTGATGAGCAGCAGCACGATGCCGAAGAAGGCCACGGCCACCCGCTCGCCCCCAGGCTCCCGCTCCACCAGGCTCAGGTACTCGGCCATGACGCTCGTGGGGAACGGCAAGAATCCCACGAGCAGCAGCAGAAGCAGGTTCAGCCGCCGGAAGCCACCGTCGACGTGGTCGAGGGCCTCGGTGAGGGCGCTGTGGTCGATCCAGGCGATGCCGATGGTCATGAAGGCGACGAAGTAGGCGAGGTAGGTCGTGCGCAGATGAAGGAGCTCGTCGAGCAGGCGATCGCCGGCGACGTGAGGCACCGCGATCTCCAGGACGAGGAGCGTGATGGCGATCGCGAACACGCCATCGCTGAACGCCTCGAGGCGTCCCTTCGCCCTGGCTTCCGAACGTGAGAGTCTCGGACTCACCGCGACGCCTCCTGTGTCCGTTCGTCCGGATCCACTTCCGCTGCCGTGGCCTCCGCCATGACCGACGCCGGATCCCTGTGCAGCAGCCGCTGGCGCTGGCGCGGCATCGCGGCCGGCACCGCTTCCGCCGCATCGGGATGCGCGGACGAGTGCGTGCCGTACCAGCGCTGGTAGGCCGCCACCAACGGCACCGACGTGAGGCCGTGGGCGACGACGCTGAGGGCCACGGTGACGACCACCGTGGTGAGCAGCGTCTCGGCCTCGGGCACCTCGCTCTCCAGCGCGATCAGGGCGAACACGATCGACGCCAACCCGCGGGGACCGAACCAGCCCATGAAGGCCACGGTGGGCGGCCGGGCGCCGTGACGCATCAGGAGGGCCACCGCGACGGGCAGCATCCGGACGAGCGTCAGACTGAGAACGGCGTAGAGCACGATCCGCCAGCTCACCAACGGGATCGCCACGCCAAGGCCGATGGCGCCGAAGCCGATCCAGGTGATGGCCGCGAGCAGGTCGCCGGTCTCCTCGGTGAAGTACGTGACGCTGATGCTGCGGTCGCGGGCGGCCCGCCCGAAGGCCAGGCCGGCGACGAACGCGGCAATGAACCCGCTGCCCCCGAGCGTGTCCGCCGCCGCGAAAGCGAGCAGTGCGATGGCGAGCGGCAGGATCTGCCGCCACTGGCCTTCCAGCCAGCCGCGCCGCACCACCTCGCGAAAGAGGATGCCGCCGAGCACGCCGGCGGCCAGCCCGGCCAGCAGGCCCCAGCCGATCTGCTCGGCGATGTTCTGAACCACGGCCGACGTGACGCCGCCCGTCAGCTCCGCCAGCGAGAGGTCGACGGCCACCAGGAAGAACGGCACCGCGAGCCCGTCGTTGAGGCCGCTCTCCACATCGAGCGCCTGACGCACGCGCTCCGGCACGGCCGGGTCCGTCACGACGCGCTGGCCTAGGGCGGCGTCCGTGGAGCAGAGCATCGTCGACAGCAGAAACGCCGTGGCGAGGGCCATGCCGGGGAAGACCAGCAGACCCGCCCCGAAGCCTGCCAGCATGGTGAGCGGCAGCCCGATGAGCAACAGCCTGAGGGGCCAGCTGAGGTGGCGGCGCAGGTCGCGCAGGCGGATGCGAGCGGCATCGGTGAACAGCAGGAGCGCCAGCGCCAGCTCCGTGATGAGCTCGGCGGCGGCGCTTTCCGGCGCCAGATCCAGCAGCCCGAGCGCGTACCCTCCGACGACGAGGCCGACGACAGTGAACACCATGGCCGACGTCACGCCCCGCCGGTCCAGCGGCTTCGAGAGAGCGCTGTACAGGATCAGGATGGCGGAAACGGTCAGCAGGCCGAGCATCTGAGCCGTCCTCCCCTCGTAGCGGCACCGCGGCAAGTCCGGCACACACTATCGCGCTCCACCGGATGATGTAACCCTGCGGTCACCTGGTAGCAAAGCGACACCGGCCTTGACCACTGGGTTACCATGACGCGACAGTTCGGCGAGCTACGATCGGGGGGAACGTGACGGACGAGCCGAAGGCACCGGTCACGGGACGTGGCTTCGAGGCCCCAGCCTGGGCCGTCGATCTCGGCCGCTGGAGCTGGATAGTCGTCGGCCTGCTGCTCGTGGTGGCCGCCTTGTTCGCCCTCTTCTCCGCCACGATGGTGCTCGTGATGGCCGCCCTCTTCGCAGTGCTCCTGGGCGGCACCTTCCTGCCCGTCGTCGACTGGCTCGCCGCTCACCACTTGCGCCGCTGGATGGCGGCCCTGCTCGTCGTCCTGTTCCTCATCGCCCTCGCCGTGGGCATCGCGCTCGTCGTCGTCTACGGCGTAGTGAACCAGATCCCCGAGATGCAGGAGCGCCTCGACGCGGCGACCGCCTCGATCAGGAAGGCGCTCGACACGACGAGCGTGCCGACCTCAACCGTGGACAGCGTGAAGTCGGGGCTCTCCGATCTTGCTCAGAATGCGAGTGGTGGCGCGGCAGAAGCGGTCGTGGGTGTCATCAGTAGCGTCGGCACCCTGCTGTTCGGCATCTTCATCAGCATCAACATCCTCGTCTGGGTGCTGACGCAAGGGCGCGAGATAGGCGCCTGGGCGTCACGGCACATGGGTCGGGTACCGCCGCCCGTCGCCTACCGCATATTCGCCGGCAGCGCCCGGTTCTTCCGCGGTTACATCTGGGGGAGCACCCTCATCGGCCTCTTCAACGCGGCGGTGCTCTTCACGGGCGCGCTGGTCATCGGTGTGCCCATGGCCGCCACCATCGGCATCGTGGCATGGTTCACCAACTACATCCCGTACTTCGGCGCCATCATCAGCGGTGTGTTCGCGGTGCTGATCGCTCTCGGCGCGGGCGGCCCGTCCGACGCCATCCCGATGCTGATCATCGTGATCATCGCGAACGGGTTCCTGCAGACGCTGATCTCGCAGTTCGCCCTGGGGTCGACACTCGAGCTGCACCCTCTGGCGGTGCTGTTCGCCACCACGGCCGGCGGACTACTCGCGGGCGCCGTCGGCGGCGTCTTCGCCGCGCCGTTCCTGAAGATCGGCGTCGACGCCTACGCACGGCTGCGCGAGGCGGGCCTGTTCGGCGATCCCGTGCCGCTCGAGGACTCGCCCGGGCAGAGCGTCGTCGCCGGGACCGGCGACGTCGGCCCGCCCGGCCCCGACCTGGCCGGCGGACGGCCGGAGCCGTGATGGCAGCGACCGTAGTGCCGGCCTCGATCCCGGCCGCCTTCTCCCTGCTCGCCTCGCTGCACCTTCCCTGGTGGCTGGTCGTCGCGCTGGTCGTCTACTGGGCGGTCGTCGTGGTGCTGCTCATCAGCGACGACCGCGAACCGGCGAGCACGCTGACCTGGCTTTTCGTGCTGATCTTCCTGCCCGTCATCGGGCTGCTCTTCTTCCTGTTCTTCGGCCGCGACTGGAAGGTCATCACGGCGCGGCGGCACTGGGCCGAAGGCTACTTCGCCGCCGTGCTCGCCAAGATGCGGCCCGTCTACGAGCGCAACGCCGCAGCGCGAGAGCGCTTCGCGCGCGAGTACGGGCAGACGGCAGCGGCCGGGATCAGCAGGGCCATCGAGCAAGAGAACAGGGCCCTGCCTCTCCCGGCCACGAGCGTCGAGATCTTCGCGACCGGCGCGGAGAAGTTCGCGCGCCTCGCCCAGGACCTCACCGCGGCGCGCCGCTTCGTCCACCTCGAGTACTTCATCTGGGAGAAGGACGAGCTCACCGCGGACATCACGCGTATCCTCCTGGACCGGCTGCGAGCCGGTGTCGAGGTCCGCATCATGTACGACTACGTGGGCTCGATCACGTTCAAGAAGGACGAGCTCAAGGCGCTCGCCGCGGCCGGCGCCAAGGTGAGCGCCGACGTCACCCAGGCGGTGAAGCTCAATTACCGCAACCACCGCAAGATCGCGGTGATCGACGGAGAGATCGGCTATACCGGCGGCATGAACATGGGCAAGGAGTACATCGACGGCGGCCTGCGCTTCGAGACATGGCGCGACACGCACCTGCGCCTGACCGGACAGGCCGTCGCCGAACTGCAGAAGCTCTTCGCCATGCGCTGGTTCGAGGACGAGCACGAGGACCTGCTGACCGACGAGTACCTGCCGGCGCCAGACGGCGACGCGGGAGCGAGGGCCGGCGGCGCGGCGGACGGTGAGGTGCTGACACAGGTCGTCGCCCACACCATCGAGGACCCGTGGGAGGCCGGGAGGCGCGCCCACCTGATGGCCATCAGCGGGGCGCGCCGCAGCCTGCGCATCCAGTCGCCGTACTTCGTCCCCGACCAGTCGACCTACGACGCCCTGCTCAACGCCGCGCTGGGCGGGGTCGACGTGCGCTTCATGATGACCGGCAAGGTCGACAAGCGCCTGCCGTACTGGGCGGCGCACACCTACTACACCAAGCTCTTGCAGGCGGGAGCGCACATCTACCAGTACGAGGCCGGCTTCTTCCACGCCAAGACCATCGCCGTCGATTCGCTCTTCGGCGCCGTCGGCACCATGAACATGGACATCCGCAGCATGCGCCTGCACAAGGAGCTCATGGTCTGGATCTACGACGAGGGGAAGGCGAAGGAGCTCGAGGAGGTCTTCGACCGCGACCTCGCAGACTGCCGCGAGATCACGCTGGAGGAGATCAGGGCGCTGCCGCGGCTGGTCAGGTTCCGCAACTCGTTCGCGCGGTTGTTCTCGGCCGAGATCTGAGAAGGCCCGCCGCTGGGACGGTCCCTAGGACGGCCGCGGCGCCAGGGCGAGCCACGCGGCGCCACTCCCGGCGTGCCACTGCCACTCGCTCTTCGCCTGCGCCTCAAGCCAAACGGAGAGCAGCTGCTCGTCCCAAAGCTCGAGCAACTCACGGACGGCCGGACTGAGGTGCGGGTGCTCCGCCGCCATCACGTCGCCTCCGGCAGCTGCCGGACATCCAGGAGCGTGGCGAGAAAGCCGCCGGCCTCCTTCTCGCTCAACCGCATGACGCCACGGCTGACGTAGGGCGGGAAGGGCATGTCTTCCGCCTCGAAGAGCGTGCGAGCCAGCTGCTCCCTGCTCGTGGTCTTCTCGAACATTCCGGCTCCGTTCTGCGGGCCGCGGCGGGGCGGGCCTTCAGGCCCGCCCCCCTCCGCGGCCCGTCCGGCCCGCCGCGTCGCGGCGGGTCCAGGTCGCCCGTCTTACTGGGCCTGACCCACCATCTGCTGCATCACGGCGAGGGCCGTGTTGATGGGCACGGCGAAGCCGATGCCCTCGTTGCCGCCGGACTGCGAGTCGATCTGCTCGTTGATGCCGATGACCTGACCGTTCGCATTGAAGAGCGGGCCGCCAGAGTTGCCGGGGTTGATCGCGGCGTCGGTCTGGATGCCGCCGGTGATCGTCGAGCCGTCAGGCGACTGGAGCTGGCGGTCGGTCGCCGAGACGACGCCGGACGAGAGCGAGAAGTCGAGGCCGAGCGGGTTGCCGATGGCGACGACCTGCTCGCCGACGGCGACCTTGGAAGAGTCGCCCAGCGGCACGGGCTCGAGCGCCGGCGCCTGGCTCGGGTCGATCCGCAGGACGGCCACATCGGTGGACTCGTCCGCGCCGACCACAGTCGCCGGGATCTCGGAGTCCGACCCCTTGAAGGTCACCGTGACCTGGTCGGCCATCTGGCCGCTCTCCGAGACCACGTGCGCGTTCGTCATGATCAGGCCGTCCGTCGACACGACGAAGCCGGTGCCGATACCCTGGCCGCCGCCGGTCTGCTGACCGTACCAGTCGTAGGTCGGCTGGAATGTCGACTTGATCTCGACGACGCTGCCGACGTGCTTGTCGTAGACCTCCTTGGCGCTCATACCGGTGGTCTTGAACGAGGTGAGGGAGCCGGCGACCTTGCCGGCCGCCGAGCTGCCCGTGCCGGTCAGTCCGGCGGCGTGGGCCACGCCGAGGAGCAGAGCCGCTCCGAGGAACCCTCCCACGATCGTTCCCGCGAACCTTTTGATGCGCATGCTGTCTGCCTTTCCGCGCACGCATGCCGACTCGAGGCAGCGCGACGCCGTGCAGCTCCTCGAGACCGCGGAGCCGATCGATGGAGGGGACCGACGCGGCCGCGTGGGCGGGCCAGTGCGACCGCGTCGAAGGCAGTTGTATCCGACCCCGCTGAGAGCCTCCTGAGAGGTCGTTGCGAGTCGTCTGTGAGCCTGCTTTGCGCCGGTTTCGCCGTCCGGCGCCTGCTTCATCACCCCTATAGCACTGTGGATCGGCGCGGTGCCGTAGAATGACCACACCGGCGCGGGCGATGGGTCCGCGCCCGGTCGTTAGGGAGTCGACGTGGCGGAGCAGGACAACTACACCTACAAGCGGGCAGGCGTCGACGTCGAGGCGGGCAACGCGGCCGTCGAGCTGCTGAAGCAGCGCTTGAAGAGCGCGAAGCACCCGCTGGTGCTCGAGGGCATCGGGGGCTTCGGCGGCGTCATGCGTCTGCCTCGCCTCAAAGACCCAGTGCTTGTGGCCGGCACCGACGGCGTCGGCACCAAGATCCTCATCGCCAAGGCGATGGACCGCTATGACACTGTCGGCATCGACCTCGTCGCGATGAGCGTCAACGACGTCTCCGCCTGCGGTGCCGTCCCCTTCCTCTTCCTCGACTATTTGGTGGTCGGCAAGGTGGAGCCCGAGAAGGTCGCCGACCTCGTGGGCGGCGTCGACGAGGGCTGCCTGCGGGCGCAGTGCGTGCTGCTCGGCGGCGAGACGGCCGAGCACCCGGGCCACTTCAAGGAGGACGACGACTTCGACATGGCCGGCTTCGCGGTCGGCATCGCCGAGCGCGACGAGCTCTGGGGACCGGGGAAGGTGCAGGAGGGCGACGTCCTGATCGGCATCGACTCGAGCGGCCTGCACTCCAACGGCTTCAGCCTGGTGCGTCACCTGCTCGAGATGCACGAGGTCGACCTGCACTCGAAGTTCCTGAGCTCCGGCGGAGGCATGGGCGCCTGCCGGCCGGCCGCCGGCGAAGCCGGCGTCCGGCCCTGCTACGACCCGGCCGCGTCGGTCGGCGACGTGCTCCTGACCCCGACCACCATCTACAGTCCGGTGCTGCACGACCTGGGACATGCCGGCGGCGTGCACGCCGCCGCTCACATCACCGGCGGCGGCTTCCCCGACAACGTCGGCCGCATCGTGCCCGACGGCCTGGCGGCCGAGATCGACCTCGCTTCGTGGACGCCCGGACCCGAGTTCGTGTGGCTCCACGGCCTCGGGGTGAGCGTCGAGGAGATGCTCACCACCTTCAACTGCGGCCTCGGCATGGTGCTGGCCGTAGCCGAGGCCGACGCGCCGCGCCTGCTCGACGTGACCTGCGGGGCGGGCCATGACGCCCGCATCGTCGGCCGTGTCGAGGCCCGCGGCGGCGGCGAGTCCGTGCGCTACCGCGGCGCCCTGGCTCTGTGAGAGCCCTCGACCTCATCGGCTGCGGCGCCCGGTGAAGAGCCTCGACCTCATCGGCTGCGGCGCTCTCAACCTCGATCTCATCTACCGTCTCCCGCGGAGCTTCCCGCTCTGGGATGAGCTGGGGCCGCCCGGGTCGGAGGACTTCGTCGACGAGCGCCTGCGCGACACACTCGACGAGGCGCTCGCCTACGTGGAGCCCGTGCGCTCAGGCGGCGGACAGGCGTCGAACACCGCCGTGGCCCTGGCCCGCATGGGGTACCACGCCGCGATCGTGGGACGCGTCGGCGGCGATGCCGACGGCAAGTACGTGCTGGACGCGCTGGCGCCGGCGGAAGGCCGCTACGTGGCCCGCGCCGGCGAGACCGGCCGCGTCTACGTGCTGCTAGACGAGGACGGCGAGCGCCGCAACCTGGTCTGGCCGGCGGCCAACGACCAGTTCACGCCGCAGGACCTGCCGCGCCGCGTACCGCACGCCCGGTTCGCCTGCTTCACGTCGTTCGTCGGGGAGGAGCCGCTCGCGGCGCAGCTTGCGCTGCTCGAGCGGCTCCCCGCCCAGACCGAGGTCTGCTTCGACCCGGGCGAGCTCTACGCGCGGCGCGGCGTCAAGCGCTTCCTTCCGCTGATCCAGCGCTGCGCGTACCTGTTCGCGACCGAAGGCGAGCTCGAGATGCTGTGCGGCCTGGCGCTGCCCGAGGCGCTCGACTTCCTGCTCAACGCCGGGGTCGGGCTCGTGGTCTGCAAGATGGGAGGGCGCGGCGCCCGCCTCGTCGGCCGCCGGGTCGACCTGTATGTGCCGCCCCTGCCCGCCGAGGTCGTCGACGTCACCGGCGCCGGCGACCTGTTCGCGGCCGGCTTCATCGCCGCGCTGCTGGAGCAGCTCGGGCTCGAGCGAGCCGGCCGCCTCGCGGCATGGGCCGCGTCACAGGGCATCGCGGGGCTCGGCCGCAGCAGGTATCCGGACGAGGCCGCCTGGCAGGCCCGCCTCGCCGACGAGCGCGGCGACGACGAAAAGGTCGTGCACCGGCCCCGCGCGCGGCAGTAGGAGCGACCCGCTACATCGCGCGCATCCAGGAGAGGCAGCGAAGACAGACGACACGCGGACGCATGACGGCACGGATGCGGAGGGGAACGCAGGGATGAGGATCGGGTGGCTTTCGACCGGGCGCGACCAGGCGGCCAGCAACCTGCTGGCCGATGTGGTCGCGCGCGCCCAGCAGGACGGCATCGACTTCGACATCGCCTGCGTGCTCTGTGACCGCGTGCGCGGGGAAGCGCCCGAAAGCGACCGCTTCCTCGACCTCGTCGACCGCCTCGGCTACCAGAGCGTCTCGCTGTCGAGCGCCGCAAGCTGGCGGGAGGCGCAGGCCGCGGGGAAGTCGCGCAACGCATGGCGCAACGACTTCCACCAGCTCGTGATCGAGCGCCTCATGCCGTTCGGCCTGGGCGTGCTCGTGATGGCCGGGTACATGCTCATAGTCAGCCCGGCCATGTGCCGCCGCTACGCCCTGCTCAACCTGCATCCGGCCCTGCCGCACGGGCCGACCGGGACCTGGCAGGAGGTCATCTGGAAGCTGCTCGAAGACGAGGCCGCGGAGACGGGCGCCATGATGCACCGCGCGACGCCCGAGCTCGACCGCGGCCCCGTGATCTCGTACTTCCGGCTGCCGATCAAAGGCGAGGGCTGGGACGACCTGTGGGCGCAGTTCCGCGAGAAGCGCAAGCAGGCGAGCGTGGCCGAGATCGCCGCCGCCGAGGGCGAGGCCGAGCCGCTCTTCGCCGAGATCCGGCGGCAGGGCGAGATCCGCGAGATCCCGCTGCTCTACCAGACGCTGCGCCTTTTCGCGCAGGGCGCCCTGAACACGATGAACGGCGCCGTCTTCACCGAGTCTCAGCGCATGCCGCTCGACCTCACCGCGTCTGTCGAACAGGAGCTTCTGCGGCAGGCGCCGGCGTGAGCCGGGGCGCCCGCCTCTTCGTCACCGACTGCGAGGGGCCGCTCACCAAGAACGACAACGCCCAGGAGGTCGCCGCGCGCTTCCTGCCGGACGGTGCGGAGTTCTTCGCCCGGCTGAGCAAGTACGACGACTTCCTCGTCGACGTCGCCCACAAGCCGGGCTACAACGCCGGCAACACGCTGCGCCTCCTGCCCCCCTTCCTGAAGGCCTTCCTCGTGACGGACGAGGACATCGAGTGGTTCAGCGCCGAGCGCGTGCTGCTCGTCCCGAAGGCGCTCGCGATGCTGGATGCGGTCCGGGCCGATCTGCCCGCCTACATCATCTCCACGTCGTACACGCCCTACCTCGAGGCGCTCTGCGAGCTCTCCGGCTTCCCGCTCGGCAACGTGCGCTGCACCGACCTGAGCCTGGACGCATGGGAGATGCCCGAGGACGAGGCCGAGTGGCTGCGGGCGTGGGTGCCGCGCGTGTGCGCGCGGCCGGTCATCGCCTACCCCGACGAGGCCGTCACGGCGGCGCACGGCCACGGCGCGGGCGCGCAGCGTGCCCGGGACGACTCGGGTGTGCCGGACACGGGCGACGCTTCCGACGTGCCTGACGCCGGCAACGACTCGGGTGTGCCGAACGCCGGCGACGTCTCGGGCGCGCCCAGCGGAGCGGCGTGGCGCAGTCCTGACGCCGCCCTGGCCTTGCTCACCGACGAGGACCGCGACACGGTCCGCGAGCTGGACCGCCTCTTCTGGGCGCAGATGGCGGAGCATCCCGTGAGCCGGCGCATCGCCGAGTCCGTCCACCCGATCGGCGGCGGCATGAAGCTCGCCAAGCTCCAGGAGATCATGGAGAGGGAGGGCGTAGACGGCGCGGGCGTGATGTACGTCGGCGACTCGATCACCGACGTGCCGCCGCTCGCCGCGGTGAAGAGCTGGGGCGGCGTCGCCCTGAGCTTCAACGGCAACGGGTATGCGCTGGCGGCCGCCGAGTTCGCCGCCGCCAGCCCGGATGCCGAGGTCACTGGCGAGCTGGCGGCGGCGTTCGCCGGCGGCGGCCGCGAGGCCGTCCTCGACGAGGTGCGCCGCTGGCCGAAGGCCCCGAAAGGCAAGCCCGCCGCAGGCAAGGCGCGGGCGCGCGTTGGCGTCGTGGCCGACGAGCCGGAGGCGCTCGCCGAGGCCTCCGCCGCGATGCGGCGGAGCGTGCGCGGCGAGCGCATCGCCCGACTAGGCTGACCTGCCGGTCGCGGCAGCCGCTACGCCGGCCGCGGTAGGCGCCGCGCCGGCCGCGCGCGCCTTCCCGATCACGACCACGGTGACGTCGTCGTTGAAGGGCTCGCCGCCGGCACGCTCGATGTCGGCGATCAGACCGCCGAGGCAGTCCCGGTCCAGTCCGCTGCACGTGATCTCGCGCAGCGCCGCCACCAGGCGCTCCTCGCCGAAGCGCTCGTCGGAATCGGGCGCCGCCCGGCCTTCGACGAGCCCGTCCGTGTAGAAGAACAGCTTCCAGTCGCCGGTCAGGGGGACGGTGACCGGCTCCTCGGCGGGCAGGTCGACCGTCCCTATGGGGGGCAGCGGTACCATCGCGAGGCGCGTCACTTCGTCGCCCAGCAGAAGCGGCGGCGGGTGCCCCAGCGAGATCAGCCTCAACCGCTCCGGCTCGGGTTCGATCACCGCCAGGCACACCGTCGCGTACGTCTCTTCCAGACGCCGCTCGCGGCGGACGATCTCGCGCAGGGTCTCGACGACGGTCGCCACGTCGGCGCCGCTGAGCACGAGCGCCTCCCAGCTCACCCGCAGCATGGCGCCGAGAGCCGCCGCGTCGGGTCCATGGCCGCTCACGTCGCCGCAGATCACGGCCACACCCCCGCCACGCAGCTCGACCATGTCGATGAAGTCACCGCCGAGTTCGAGCCGATGCTCGCCGGGCTGGTAGTGCGCGATGACCTCGAGGCCGGGGTGCGCGGCCGGCAGCGTGGGCAGCAGGCTGAGCTCGAGGCGCTCGTGCAGTCGTCGCGCCTCCCGCAAGGACTCCACCGCGAGCGCGTGAGGCCGCGCCAGGGTGTCCTCGACCAGCGCGAGATAGACGAGGATCGCGGAGAGCACCAGGAAGACGTGACCCAGGTGGTTCGGCCATGTGTGCGGGCCGACGTACAGGGTGAACATGAGCTCGGCGGCGATGCCGGCCGCCAGCGATCCGACAGCAGGAAGACACTGTCGCCGGGCAGCCGCGACCGTCGCCGCCACAGCAGCACGATGGCGAGGCCGAACAGCCCGCAGATGACGTACTCGCTCACCTTCTTGAACGGGGTGAGCCCTTCCGCGGTCAGGGCCGAGGGGAAGACCTCCCACCAGAAGATCGCCAGGAGCGCCAGGGCGTCGACCGCCACGAAGACGAGAGCGACGAGCCGGACCGGCAGGCGGCGCCCCAGCACGAAGGGCGCCGCCACGAAGGTCAGCGCGGTGATGGTGCGCGCCGCGATCCACAGCTGCGTCGGGGGGTCGAGCGAGTTGTCGATCAGGTCCAGGCCCGGGAAGTCGAGCATATGGACGAGGTGCAGCACGCCTGCCGCCGCGAGCCCCAGGCCGACGAACACGGGGAAGTCGTCGTCGAGGAAGCTCCGCAACGTCCACGCCATGATCAGGACGGCGAACGCCACGATGGCGAAGATCACCTCTGACAGGGTGTGGAAGAGGATGTACGACTGCAGGCTCGTGAGGGTGATGAGGATGAGCAGGGCAGCGGTGACCGCGAGCCGGGTCACCAGGCTCGCCTGCAGGGGCACGGGTGTGTCGAACCGTTCGGCCATGCGGGAGCCCACTGTAGCAGAGGTCGGAACGCCTGAAGCGGGGGACGGGCTCCGCGGTCGGCGGCACAGCCGGCCAGACCGCTCTCCCGCGGCCCTTCCCGGCGTCGCCCCTTTTGGATAGGGTTCGGAGCGTCCCCCGGCAGAAGGAGCCAACCGTGAAGGTCAAGCGAGCCCTCATCTCCGTCTTCAACAAGAGCGGCCTTGAGACGTTTGCCAGGGGCCTGACCGACCTTGGCGTCCAGGTCATCTCGACGGGCGGCACGGCACGCCTGCTCAAGGAGTCCGGCATCCCCGTGACCCTGGTCGAGGAGGTCACCGGCTTCCCCGAGATGCTCGACGGGCGCGTCAAGACGATGCACCCGCGCCTGATGGCCGGCATCCTCGCGCGCCGCGACGTCCCCGAGCACATGGAGACGATCAACAACCACGACATCGAGCCGATCGACATGGTGGTGTGCAGCCTGTACCCCTTCGAGGAGGTGGCCAGCCGCCGTGGCGTGACCGACGAGGTCGTGATCGAGAACATCGACATCGGCGGACCGTCGATGATCCGCGCCGCGGCCAAGAACCACGCCGGCGTCGCGGTGGTCACGAGCCATCTGGACTACGACGAGATCCTCGAGGAGCTGCGCGACAGCGGCGGCGAGCTCGAATACGGCACGCTACGCTCGCTCGCCACCAAGGCCTTCCACCGCACCGCGCATTACGACTTCGTCATCGCCAACTGGTTCAGCGAGTCCGAGGGCGACTTCCCGCAGTACATGATGCGCGACTACGAGAAGGTCACGGAGCTCAAGTACGGCGAGAACCCGCACCAGCGCGCCGCGTACTACGCCGAGGTCGGGCTCCGCCAGCATCTCTTGTCGCAGGTGGCCCAGCTCCACGGCAAGCAGCTCGGCTTCAACAACCTCTACGACCTGCACGCGGCGCGCGCCATCGCCGAAGAGTTCACGCTGCCCTGCGTCACCATCATCAAGCACAACAACCCGTGCGGGTGCGCGCTCGCGGAGACGCTGGCTGCAGCGTACGACAAGGCCTACGAGTGCGATCCCGTGAGCGCCTTCGGCTCCGTGATCGCCGTCAACCGCACCGTCGATGTGCCCACCGCCGAACGCCTCAGCAAGCTCTTCGTCGAGGTGGTCTTCGCGCCGGCCTTCGATGACGGGGCCCTCGAGATCCTCAAGCAGAAGCAGGACATCCGCCTGCTGCAGAGCGACGAGCGCCGCCAGCAGAACCCCGGCGAGTACGACTACAAGCGCGTGCTCGGCGGCATCCTCGTGCAAGACAAGGACGGCGACAGCGAAGAGCGCGACGAGATGACCGTCGCGACCAAGCGCCACCCCACCGAGCAGGAGTGGGGCGACCTGATCTTCGCCTTCCGCGTCGCGAAGCACGTCAAGTCGAACGCCATCGTGATCGCCAAGAACCTGGCGACGCTGGGCGTCGGCGCCGGCCAGATGAGCCGCGTCGACTCGACGCGCATCGCCATCGAGAAGGCGAGCGGCGACCTGACGGGATCGGTGATCGGGTCAGACGCCTTCTTCCCCTTCCCCGATGCGGTGGAGCTGGCCATCGAGAACGGCGTGACGGCCTTCATGCAGCCCGGCGGGTCGAAGGGCGACGAAGCCGCCGTGGAGATGTGCGACAAGCACGGCGCGGCGATGGTCTTCACCGGCCGCCGCCACTTCCTGCACTGACGAGAGACGGGCGGGGGCGGGGCGGCCGGAAGCGCCGCCCCGCCCCTTTTCGCTACCATGGCGGAGATGACGGTGAGGACGGGACCGCCCGCGACGAGGACGAGATGAGGGACCTGAGCGAGATAGCGCAACCGCCGGAGCTGAGCGACGGCCGCCTGCGGCTGCGGGCCCTGCAGCCCGCCGACAAGGCGGCCGTCGTCGTCGCCCTGAACGACGAGCTCGCCGCCCGCTTCCTGTGGCGACCCCCCTTCCCCTACAAGGAGAGCGACTTCGACGACTGGATCGCGGCCACCGCCGGCAGTTGGCAGGAGCAGCATGCCGCACACTGGACCGCCACCTGGGTCGGCGAAGACGAGTGGCTGGGCAGCTTCGCCTTCGACGTGGCGGAGGATCGCCAGGCCGGCGAGATCGGCTATCAGGTCGGCCCTTCGGCGCGGGGACGCGGGGTCGCGACCGCCGCCGCGCGCCTCATCCGGGACTGGGCCCTGGACGACCTCGGGCTGGAGCGCGTCGAGATCATGACGGACCTCGAGAACATCCCCTCGCAGCGTGTCGCGCTCGCCGCGGGGTTCCACTTCGAGGGCGTGCAGCGCGGCTACCTCACGGCGCGTGGCACCCGGCGGGACATGGTGACCTTCGGCATCGTTCCGTCGGACCCGCGCGCCCCGGTCGTCCCGCTGCCGCGGCTGCACCTGAGCGACGGCCGAATCGTCGTCCGGCCCTTCGAGCCGGCCGACGCCGAGGCCGTCGCCGCCGCCTGCCAGGACCCGCTCATCCAGCGCTGCTGCTACTTCGTGCCGTCGCCCTACACCATCGACGACGCGCGTCGCTTCATGGCCGAGGCGCAGTGGGAGCTCACCACCGGGACGACGGCGCACTGCGCGATCTGCGACGCGGCGGACGGAGACCTGCTCGGGGCGGTCAACCTCGTCCACTACCCGGAGCGCGAAGCCGGTGAGCTGGGCCTGTGGATCGTGCGCGAGGCGCGCGGCCGCGACATCGGCACGGCGGCCCTCCTCCTCATGATCCGCTACGCCTTCGAGGAGGTCGGCCTCGAGCGCGTCGAAGCCATGATCGAGACCCCGAACGTGGCCTCGCAACGCCTCGTCGACGAAGCTCGGGTTCACGCGCGAGGGCGTGCTGCGCGGCTACCTGGCGTCGCGCGGCCCACGCGACGATGACCTGGTGGACCCGGCCCACGGCCGGATCGACCAGGTCATGTTCAGCGTGCTGAAGACCGAATGGGACGCGCGCACCTGAGCGGCGCCCGCGTCCACCTGCACACAAGCCACAACGGGTGAGGCAATGGGAGAAGCGAACGCCAACACCGAGATCGCCAGACATCTCGACGAGCACGGCCGCAAGCACGGCCTCAAGCAGAAGGACCGCCACGAGCGGACCATCGAGATCCTCGAGGCGGTCCTGCTCGCCTTCGTCGCCATCCTCACCGCATGGAGCGGCTACCATGCCGCGCGCTGGGACGGTGAGAGCGCCCGCGAGTACGCCACCTCTGCGCGCCTGCGCATCGAGTCCGACCAGTTCTTCGGGCGCAGCGGACAGACGCTCGATTACAACGCCGCCACCCTCAACACCTGGCTGGAGGCCACAACCAAGGGCGACGAGAAGCTCGCCGCCCTCATGGTCCGTCGCTTCACACCTGAGTACCGCGACGCCTTTGAAGACTGGCTCAAGCTCGACCCCCTGAAGAACCCCGATGCCCCGGTCGGACCGCGCTACATGCCGAGCTACCGGGACCCGCTCGCAGACAAATCGACCGAGCTGGCGGCAGAGTCCTCCAAGGAGTTCGACACCGCGGTGCACTCCCGCGAGACCGGCGAGAAGTACGTGCGGATCACGGTGATCCTCGCCACCGTCCTCTTCCTCATCGCGCTGGGCCAGCGTTTCGACGTGCGGGGCGTGCGCGTGGGGGTGCTCACCGTCGCCGGCGTGCTCCTCACCTACGGCCTGGTCATGCTGGCGATGCTGCCGCGCGCCTGAGTCCGACGCGCGCCTGAGTCCGACCCTCCGCCCTGCGGTACAATCCCCCGGCGGCGGGCCGCTAGCTCAGGTGGTAGAGCAGGGGACTTTTAATCCCAAGGTCGTTGGTTCGAATCCAACGCGGCCCACCACTTTGCATCCCTCGGCCAGCTCGGCCGAAGTCTGCCTCCCTCTCGAAACGCCGTTCCGAATCAGGACGTCTTCGCTTCCAACCCCCACTTCGGTACGGAATCCTGCTCAACCGGGTGGTCCTATCTAGCCGCTCAGTCCATTCGTTGCCACGCTCGACTGACTAGGCTGACGCCAGAAAGAGCAGCGGAATCTGGGGCATCTGCTCCGCCCGCGCAAGAAAGCGTCCCCGACTGTCGGAGGTGTCGGCCATGCCCTACTACCATCCCAACTTCGACGTGCGCAAGAAGTTCTGTGAGGTCTTCCTGCCTGAGCCCGCCGAGGAGGTCTACGACATCCTCGACCGCTTCCACGAGGTCGTCGACGAGAAGATCATGCCGCTGCGCCGCGACCTCGACGGCGGCTTCGGTCATGATCAGGCCGTGGCCGACGAAGCCATCGCCAAGGCGATGCAGGCGGTGTACGACTTCGGCTGGCCGCGCGCCATCCTGCCCGAGGAGCTGGGCGGCCCCGGCGGCGTCATGGACAGCACCGTGACCTACGCCTGCCTCATCGAGGAGCTGGGCCGCGCCGACGCGGGTATCGCCCTCGATGTCAGCCTGCTCTACTGGTTCTACTCGCCCATCAAGTTCGCCGGACGCATGGACCTCCTCGAGAAGTGGGGCGCGCCCCTCAAAGACGGCAAGCACCACCGCGCGACCATGTCGCTCACCGAACCGGCGGGCGGCACCAACATCGACGACACGACGCAGCACGGCCGCACCATTCGCACGATCGCCAAGATCGAAGGCGACGAGTGGGTCATCAACGGCGCCAAGATCTGGCCCTCAGGCGCGAGTGTGGCGGACATCGGTTACATGTCGCTCTGTACCACCGACCCCAACCTCGGCGAGGAGGGCATCAAGTTCATTGTCGTGCCGGCCGACGCCGAGGGGCTGTCGTTCGGCAAGCCCATCCCGACGATGGGGATGTGTTGCACCGACACAAACACCGAGATCTTCTACGACAACGTGCGGGTGCCGGTGGAGAACGCGGTCACCTGGGGCACCGACGTGCGCGACGCCGACCTCTTCAAGGAGCTCGCCGTCGAGGACAAGATCACCACGCCGGGCTACGTCAACGGCTGCGTGCAGTCCTGCATCGAACTGCTCCTCGACTTCTCGCGGGACCGCATCATTGCCGGCAAGCCCATGCGCGAGCACTCCGTCTTTGTGCACGCGCTGGGCGGCATCCTCACGCAGTGGACGACCTGTCGAGCCGCCTACCTGGAAGCCTGCTACATGTTCGACCACCCCGAGAAGTACGGCATGCCCTGGGAGAGGTTCATCTACAGCCGCGCCGCCGCCGTCGACCAGATGACGATGATGGGTGTGCGTCAGAGCTTGCAAACGATCATGGACCTCATGGGCTCCTACGGCTCGGCGCACGAGTATCACGTCGAGAAGTACATGCGCGACGTTAAGCAGGCCGAGCTCTGGCTGGGTGGCCGTTTCCGCACGCAGATGGACGTCATGCTCGACTACTACGACTACGAGTGGGCTGGCCCCAAGTGGGACCCGTCAAAGCCGGTCCGAGTCGCTGCCAGGTGACCGGGCGCACCGGGCACGTGCTCGCCTAGAGAGCGCTGAGGAGCCGGGCGAGCCGCGATACGGGACGCGGCGGTCCTGAAAGGGGTGCAAGGACCGCTGCGTCCCCGACAGGGGGTTGAGCTGTGAGGATCATTGTCTGTGTCAAGCAGGTGCCCGATACCGAGGCGAAGCTCGTCATCGGGCCAAGTGGTGTCGCCATCGAGGATCGCGATATCACCTTCATCTTGAACCCCTATGACGAGTACGCCGTGGAAGAAGCCGTACGCATCAAGGAGAAGCTCGGGGGGGCCACGTCCGTGACGCTCGTCACCGTCGGCCCGCCCCGATCAGAGGACGCCTTGCGACTCGGCCTAGCCATGGGAGCGGAGCGTGCTCTTCGTGTGTGGGCGGACGGACTTGAGAACGCGGATGGATGGATTACTGCCACTGTCCTCGAAGCGATCGCCCGCCGTGAGGGCTTCGACCTGATCCTGTGCGGCCGGGTCGCCATCGACGACGCTTCGGGCGAAGTGGCTCTGCGACTTGCGGAACGCCTCGGCGTACCACATGTCAATGCCGTGACAAGCCTTTCCGTCGCAGACGGAGGAGGCAATGGCAGTGTCACGGCTGAAAGTGAAGCAGAAGGAGGACGCTTGGTCGTGACCGTGGATCTCCCGGCGGTCGTGACAGCGCAGAAGGGCCTGAACGAACCAAGGTATCCAGCCATCCCCGCGATCATGAAGGCTCGTCGGATGGAGATCGAGACTTCGTCCCTTGAGGACCTTGCACTCGCGGAAACCAACCTGCAGGCGAAGACGAGACTCATCACTCTCACCGAGCCTCCTCCGAGAAAGGCGGGTCGCATCGTGCAGGCCGACACGCCGGAGGAAGCGGCGGGCGTTCTCGCCGAGTTCCTGCGCGACGAAGCCAAGGTTCTTTAGGGGGCGCACCGATGAGTGGTATCTACATCTTCTGTGAACTCCGTGACGGCGCCCCCCGGAAGGTCGCCGGCGAGCTGCTCACCAATTTCCGCCAGATTGCGGACCAGCTAGCCGAACCTCTGCGCGCGGTCTGTCCTGAGACCGTTCCGTCACCCGCCGCCGACAAACTCGGGACATGGGGAGCTGAGAAGATCCTCGTCCTTGCTGCCGATGGGCCAGAGCAGATGGTCGCCGCGCTCGCCGACCTCATAGAGCGCGAGCGACCTTCCCTGCTCCTTCTGGGCAACTCACCCCTGGTTAGGGACATCGCGCCTCGAGTTGCGCAGCGCGTTCAGGCCGCGTACATCGCTGATGCCATGAGCTTCGGTTGGGAGCAGGGCCAGCTCGTGTTCGTCAAGCCGGTGTACGGCGGTAAGCTCAATGCCAAGCTGGCCGTCGAGTATCCCGCTATTGTCACCTTCCGGCCCAACGCCCTCGGCATCGTCGGTGGACGAGCGGTCAGAGCGGAGGTGATCCAGTTCCGGCCTGACCCATTGCCGCCCAATCAACGCACGGTCGTCGACAGTGTCATGAGCGATGGCGGCAGTGTGAACCTGCAGGACGCGGAGATCATCGTGTCAGGCGGGCGCGGCCTTGGGGGCCCGGACGGCTTCGGCGTGCTCAAAGAGCTGGCCGACGCGCTTGGCGCGGCCATCGGCGCGTCGCGAGTCGCGGTCGACTCCGGGTGGATCTCCGAGGAGCATCAGGTCGGTCAGACTGGCAAGGCAGTCTCGCCCAACCTTTACATCGCCTGCGGCATCTCTGGGGCGGTGCAGCACTTCGCCGGCATGTCGTCCTCCCGTGTCATCGTCGCGATCAACAAAGACGTCGAGGCGCCGATGGCGCAGAAGGCGGACTACTGCGTGGTGGGTGACCTCTACCAGCTGGTGCCAGCGCTTGCAGCGCAGATCAAGCGCATACGAGCTGAAGGCTGAGGTACGGAGCGACTCGTGGAATCACGAGAGATCTACTGGTCCGCTCCCGCCCACGTCTGGATGTATGCGGTTGCGGCACTCGCGATGGGCGTCTTCGCTTACGGTCTCTACGCACGACTACGCCTCGTCTTCCAAGGAGGGCGCACGAGCTCCTGGAACTGGTCGTGGCGACGCTCTCCCCGACTGATTGGAGACCTGCTCGTTCAGCGTCGCTTCTGGTCCGACCGATATGCCGGCCTGATGCATCTGATGATGCTCTGGGGCATGCTCGCACTCGCGTTCGGCACCCTGATGGTGCTGCTGGAGGCCGACTTCGGCCTGCCGGTGTTCCGCGGCGACTTCTACCTGGGTCTCTCGCTGGTCCTCGACATCCTCGGCTTGGCGGCGACCCTCGGTGTGTTGATGGCTTTGTGGCGTCGCTATATTCGCCGCCCGAAGCGTCTCGACAACCGTCTCGAAGACGCGCTGCTCCTTTCCGGGCTTCTCGTCGTGCTGCTCGCCGGATTCGTCCTCGAGGGTATGCGCGTGGCTGCGACCAAAGATCCCTATTCCATGTGGAACCCGGTGGGCTGGCTGTTCGCACAGCCGTTTCAAAGCCTCGAACCTGCCTCGATAGAGGGCGCGTACGGGATCCTCTGGTGGGCTCACCTGGTCACCGCGCTGACCCTGGTGGCCGCGATCCCCTACACCAAGCTCGCCCACATGATCACGGCCCCGGCCAACCAGGCGCTTCGCGACCCGCTCGTTCCTAAGGGGAAGCTCCCCCTGATCGACTTCAGTGACGAGACCGTCGAGTCCTTCGGGCTTCGGAATGCAGCGGAGCTGAATCGTGAGGAACGGCTTGAGATAGAGGCTTGCACGAGGTGCGGGCGCTGCCAAGATGTCTGCCCTGCCTTTATCTCAGGCAAGACCCTCACCCCAAAAATGGCAGTGCTGGATCTGAGGAGACAACTGGAACGGGGGCGGCTCATCTGGACGCACAAGGGCCTGCCCGCCGACGGGCAGTCTGAGGGTGCGCAGGCGCTGACAAGCTTACCCCTGCAGCAAGACGTGGTCTGGGCGTGCACGACATGCGGTGCTTGCATGCAGGCCTGTCCGGTGCACATCGACCATCCCCCGCTCCTCGTCCAAATGCGACGCTACCTGGTGATGATGGAGGGTGCGGTCTCATCGGAGGGACAGCTGGCGCTCCGCAACATTGAGACGAACTACAACCCGTGGGGGTTCGGCTGGACGGAGCGCGCAGAGTGGGCGTCGGTAAAAAGCGCTGTCGGGGAGGAATGACGCGTGTCCACCAGTGAGAAGTGGCTGTTCTGGGTGGGATGTGCCGGGTCGTTCGACCAGAGGAGCCAGTCGGTGGCCAGGAGCTTCGGCAAGGTGCTCGAGGGCGCAAACGTCCCGTATGAGATCCTCGGCGAGAAGGAGCGGTGCTGTGGGGACCCGGCACGGCGGATGGGCAACGACCTTCTGTTCCAGGACCTCATGGAGGCGAATCGGAACGCCATCCTGGCTCTTGCACCCGCCGGCATCGTCACCGCCTGTCCCCACTGCTACCGAGTGCTGAAGCACGAGTATGGACTCGGTCTGCCCGTGGCTCACCACTCCGTCTTCATCGCCGGCTTGCTGACTCAGTCCAGGCTCGACGTCACCGCGCTTCATCTGAAGGGTCCCCTGGCCTATCACGATTCCTGCTATCTCTGCCGCTACGAAGGCATCATTCGCGAGCCTCGTGCAGCTCTCCGTGCCGTTTCGGCCGCTTCAGTCGAAGAGCTTCCACGCTCCGGCGTCGACAGCTTCTGTTGTGGCGGCGGCGGCGGAAGGGTGTTCCTCGAAGAGCGTGAGGGTGAGCGCATCAACCACCTGCGGGCGAAGGAGATCCAGGTGGCAGGGGTCCAGACCGTCATCACCGCATGCCCCTTCTGCAAGACCATGCTCTCAGATGCCTCTGCAGACCTGGGAGAGCCCTACGAGTGCTTTGATCTGGCGGAGGTGGTGGCACGCGCCATGAGCAGTTCTTAGGAAGAGGCAGGAGCCGGGGTTCTCGCGAGGTGTAGACTCGCTTGGCCTGCACGGGTTTCTGCTACCGCCCTGCCAACTCGTGCTATGGCGACCGGGGGGTTGTCAGATGGGGGAGCGACTCACGCGCATTCGCGATGTCGCTCGCAATCGCGGTACCACTGTGGCCGGTGCCCGCTCCGAGGGAGACGATGCACGGTCAGCGGGAATTGCATCGGGCGAGCCGAGCGAAGGCAACGGCTTCTGTCGACTGACCGTCCATCCTGACGGCGCCATCCATGAGGCGGACTGTGAGCGATGGGACGCTTGGGGTGGCTGGCGTCCTCGTCCCGGAGACCCCGCCCGAACCTCTCTTCAGTTCCTCAACGCACGCCTTCCTGACCAGCTTCGCGTCGCCAGTCAGCACGGTGGTAATCTCAAATGGCAGTTTGTGGGCGATCTAGGCACGCATATTGCGCTCTGCGAGATTGCATTCAAGCCGCTCGTCAAGGAAGCGTCGGTCCTCCTTGAGCTGTCTAAGCAGCCGGCCGACACCTCGTCTTCGGACCTGGTGCATCTCTCCGCGAGTCTCGAACGAGCGACAATGGTAGCGCATGCAGTCCTCTCGGAGCTCAATGGCGACCGCGATCTCAAGGAGAAGACAGCTAGGTTTCTTCCGCTTCTTCTGTCAGGGCTCGCCATGGATGCTGGCGCCCTCTTCATTGTCACGGATGAACTGCGGGCGGAGTTCGTCGATGCCTACGGGCCGACGAGGCAGCGAGGGCATCCCTATGAGGGTCTGGACCTGACAGAGCCCAGGCTGGCCGAGTCACTGCGGCGGTCCAAGTGGCTCCATCTCGAGGACCACCATGATCTGCAGCCGTCCATGCGGGCGATACTGCGGCGAGGCTTCACGTACGGCGTCGTAGCGGCGGCCATGGCCGGGCATACCCCAGCGGCCTATATCGTTCTGAGTGGACAGCGTCGCAAACCACTCGATCTCTACGAGTCCGTCCTTCTCTCGACGGTCTGTGAGGGTCTGGGGCCCGCCGCTCGTAGCCATGTTCTGTCGGGCGAGAGCATCCGCAACGCCGCGTTGCTGGAGTCGTCACAGGCCGTGTTCAGAGTCATCTCCCGAAGCCTCGATCTGGAACAGACGTTCCAGGAGATCGCCGTAAACGCGGCGCACGCCGTGGGTGGCTCGAACTGCCTCTTGCTTGAGCTCAAGCCCGGCGGCGACGACCTGGACGTAGTCGCCGCCTCAGACCCAGTGGCGGCCAGCCTTATCGGCCTGCACCTGAAGTTCGGAGGCCAGACACCGGTGGCGGATGAGCTGCAGCGGACACGCAGCATCGTGGTCGATGACCTGATACCCGGGGCTCGCATCAGCGCTGACATCAAACGCCTCTTCGACGTAGGCTCGGCGCTCCTGGTCCCGGTGTTCGCCCAGAGCGAGCTCATTGGTGCACTGATCCTCTACTCACTCGGCCGAAGGCAGGGCTACTCCGAGACGGACGTGGCGAGGGCTGAAGAGGTTGCCGAGCAGGCAGCGATCGCAATCTACAACGCCCGTCTGTATCGCGACCTGGTACACAGCCGGGAGCGTATCCAGCTGCTGATGCGACGGGTCACGGATATCCGCCAGAGTGAGCGGAAGGCCTTCGCCAACGTGATCCACGATGACATCGTGCAAGCGATCGTCGGGGCCGTCTACCTCCTTGATGCGTTCCGGATCGAATCGCGTGAAGTAGAGGCAGTCGATGAGGCGATAGCGGTGTTGCGAGAGACTATCTCTGATGCCCGTCGCCTCATCTGGGAACTTCGCCCACCCGTCCTCGACGAGCTCGGTCTTGAAGGGTCCCTGCGCGCCCTCTCCCAGCACCTAGATTCCTCAGATGGACGCGTGCCGGGTTTCCTCTGCGATATCCAAGCGCTCCCGCCGCTCGCGCCCGAAGTCGCTATCGCCATCTACAAGATCGCGCGCGAAGCCGCCTTGAACGCGGTACGGCATTCCCATGCCCGCAAAATCGTCCTCCGCCTCCAAGCGGAAGAGTCGAGGTCTGGGGACGTGCTTCGCCTAACGGTGACGGACGACGGGGTGGGCTTCGATGCGTCGAGTCACGAGAGAGGCTCGCACTACGGCAGGGCGATGATCGAGGAACAGGCGATGGTCGTCGGTGGCCATCTCGACATCGACTCCCGAGATGGGCAAGGGACTTCTGTGACCCTGGTCGTCCCGATCGCGGATGAGCCGTCACGACAATCGGAGGGGCTGGGGTGGATCGATTGATCCGGATCCTGATCGTAGACGACCACGACGTTGTGCGCCGCGGCCTTGTTAGCATTCTCTCCGGTTGCTCAGACCTGGAGGTGGTCGGTGAGGCCGCCAGTGGCGAGGAAGCACTGTCTTTGGCCGCATCTCTGAGACCGGACATCGTACTGCTCGACCTCAAGCTGCCCGGCATGCACGGTCTGGAAGTCCTGCCCCTGCTCCTCGAGGCCTCTGCAGATCCCCCCGCAGTGGTCGTGCTCACGGTGCATGACGACGACGATATCGTCCTCAAGGCGGTCAAGGCGGGGGCAAAGGGCTACGTCCTCAAGCATGCCTCGGCCGAGGAGCTCGTGCATGCCATCCGGCGCGTGGCGGCCGGCGGTCAGCACTTCGATGAGGTCGTCGTGCAGGCGTTCCTGAAGGACGAGCAGCGCGGCAAGGAGCAGCGGCTGCTGACCAATCACGAGCTCGAGGTGCTGCGGATGGTGGCCGCGGGCGCGACCAACAGAGAGGTGGGGCAGCAGCTCTTCCTGAGTCCCGACACCGTCAAGAGCCATCTCGAGGTGATCTATCGGAAGCTGGAGGTCTCGGATCGGGCTCATGCCGTGGCAGTCGCGATGAGAAAAGGCCTGCTGGGATGAATCGGAAGGCCGAGTCACGCTCCGAAGAACCCCTTATCCTGCTCTGCTCGACTCGGCGTGTGGAACGTGTATGGCCGGCGTTCGACGCCTTTCTCTACAACACGATGGTGATCAATGTAGTGATCGGCTTCTCCATCCCCTTCCTCGCAGCTTGCATGATGTTCCCGAATGGTAGCTGGATTCTGGCGACCGCGCTGTCAGCCCTGTTCTGTGCAGCTGAGGCAGTCGTATATGCCTTCCTGGCGTCGACCATGCCAAGAAGTGGCGGAGAGTACTACTTCCAAAGCCGGATCCTTTCGGGGAGCTTCGGTTCCGTGAGCTGCTTCGCCGCGCTGGTTCTGGGCGGGGCGATGTGGGTGGCGATCACCGGTTGGTATGCAGCCTATCTCGCGATCGGTCCGCTCTTCGTCGTGCTTGCCTCACTGACCGGCTCCGAGTTCCTCCTCAGCGTCGGAAGATGGTGTCAGTCCTCTTGGGGCGTCTTCTTCTTGTCGATCCTCGTCATCGCTTGGTCCGCCCTGGTGAACATCCTCGGGCTGCGCCGCTACGCCGTGCTTCAGCGGATCTCGTGGGCGATCGCCGCAGCCATGCTCGCGGTCGTCGTCGTCGCTCTTATGACCATCTCTGCCCTGCCGCAACTACCCGTCTACCAGACAGCAATGGCGACGGCAGGAGCGCTCGGCTTCTCGAGCGGCCACTCATCCAGTTGGCTTGTCCAAAGCCTTTGGATCGTGCCCCTTGCTAGTTTCACCCTCGTCTACTCAGGCTGGAGTACGCAGCAAGCGGGCGAAACAAAGAGAGCTGGGGAACTGCGGGTCCAGCTCTTCGTCATCCTCGGCTCCTTGGTATCCACGGCGGCGCTGTCGATCGTGGTAGGTGGCCTCGTGATGGACCGCTTCGGGCCAGCTGTCCTCGGCGCCAGCGCCTTCCTCTTCTTCGAGCACCCCGACGCCATGCCGCTACCGACCATCCCCTTCTTCTGGTTCGTCGCGGACACGGGCCGGCTGGGCGGTCTTGTCGCTGTGTTCCTCGTCGTGTTGTTCAACTCGTTCTTCTGGATCTACGCCCCGAACTCCACGTTGGCCGCCTCTCGGGTACTGTTGGCGATGTCCTCGGATCGCATCCTGCCTCGCTGGTTCGGCGCCCTGAGGTCAACGACGAGGGCTCCGACGCACGCCATTGTGGCGTTCAGCCTGCTCTCACTGGCCCCGAGTGCCATCTACGCGTTTACGAGCTACTGGCGCCTCACGATGACGACCGTTGCTGTGGTCAACACGATCGCGTTCGCGATCACTTGCATGGCCGGCGCTCTGTTCCCCTTTGTGAGGAGGGAGCTGTATCGCGGGTCGACAGCGGCCCGATACGACGTGTTCGGCATTCCCTTGATCACCCTCTGTGGAGCGGTCTTCGTCGGGTTCACGGGCTGGCTCATCTGGCGCTTCGCCGTTGACCCCACGCTGAGCCTGGGGCTCGGGCTTCTGATCCCGATGGGCGCCTCGCTCGCGCTCTATGCGGCCTCCCTCGCCGTGTATGTCATCTCCGGCGCATTGCGTCGCTCTCGAGAGGGAATCGAGCTCGAAGTCTGGTTCACGGACATCAGCTCTAGCTCCTCCGCCTCCTAGCGCCTCCCACCTCATCGTCTGTGGCCGCCGCTCGTTCGGCTGCTGCCAGTCCCCGAACGGTGGTCTGAGTGCGCCCCGTCCTGGTGCGGCGACAGCCCGCGCTGACCCATATTCCACCGCGTCCACCGGTGCTTGAATCGATGGGCCAGTCGGGCCTCTCGCGACTCGCGGTCCGACCTTCAACGGCCTCTCTAGAGGCGAGCACCGGTCAGGTTCTCGAATGAAGGGGTGACTATGAGTACGACAGTAGAGAGCGCGAAGGTTGCAGCCAAGAAGGCCCCAGTCGAGCTCACTCTCGTCAGGGCGCTGACGACCAAGGATATTCTGGCGATCTCATTCGGCCTCGTAGTGTGCGCGTCGACATGGGGCTCCGCCGCGATCGGCATCGGCACCTTCGGGATGACCTTCATCTGGACCGTGCTGGTCTCGGTCGTCCTGTACTGGCTCATCGCGATGAACTATGCAGAGCTGGCCACGACCTTCCCTTCGGCGGCCGGCATGAGGAAGTACGCGGAGGTGGCGTTCGGTCGAGGGGCGGGGATCTTCGCCGCTTACATCTACATCCTGTCATTCACGTTCGGCTTCGGCGCCGAGTGCACATTCTCGTCGCACTTGATGGAGGCCGCCACCGGGGTCAGCTACAGGATCTGGGGTGTGATCACGGCCGGCGTCTTCGGATTGTTCATCAATCTGCTCGGTATCAAAAAGGTGGGTGACTGGGCGAACTATCTGCTTTGGGTCGTCGTGGTGGTCGCCGTTGCGGTACCCCTGTGCGCCATCACCGGTTGGTCGCTCAATGCACCAGACCTAGGGCGTATTGGCAACATGATGGGCGACCTCAGTGGAGTGACCTTCATCGGCGCGTTCCTGCTCGCCATGTGGCTGTTCGCGGGCTTCGAGGTCGTGTCGACGCTCGGCGAGGAGTGTAAGACGCCGGAGAGGTCGTTGCCCTACGGGATGTTCGGGGCGATCGGCCTGATCGGAACGGTCAAGATCCTGTTCGCACTCGGAGCTGCGGTGACGATCGTCAGCCTTGGAGACCTGACCGGTGCAGAGGCTCTGCAGAACATCGGCAAGTCCCTCTGGGGCACCTTCGGGCTCTGGGCGCTCGTCCTATTCGCTTACTCGGCGTCAGCCGCCTCGGCACTCACCGCCCACACGACGGTGTCGCGAATGATGTACGACATGTCGCGCAAGCCCTTCAACATCGTCCCTCACAAGTGGGGCTGGCTGCATCCGAAGTACCGTACGCCGTGGGTGACCTTGGCGATCTATTTCTTCATGATCGAGTTCGTCGTCCAGGTGCTTGGCAGCAACATGCTCATGCTTCTCTACGTCGGGTCCTTCGTCTGGATCTGCCAGTACCTTGTGGTCATGTTCCTGAACCTCTGGCTGCGTGTGAAACGGCAGGATCTCCGGCGACCGTACAAGGTTCCGCTAGGGCCTGCCCGCCTCCCCGCGCTATCCGTGTTCGCCCTCGTCGCCACCGCGATCTTCATGTTCCTTTCGGTGACGCCGTGGTACGGCGACCCGACCCTGCTGAAGTACGGCGGGACCGGGCTTGTAGTCATAATCGTGCTCTCCATCGTCTGGTACTACGCGACGAAGAGGATCCACCAGGACGAGTTCGAGCGTGAGTACGCTGGAGACAGTGGAGACCAGACGGCACTAGTCGACGAATCCGATGCCCAGCCTCCTGTGCCTGCAGGGCACGTCTGAGAGGGAAGCGCGATGGCCGAGACACTCACGGTCGCAGCGGCACAGGCTGCCCCAGTGTTCGGAGACCGCGAAGCCACCATCGCGAAGGCGGTGCGGCTGATCGGGGAGGCGGCCAGCGGCGCAGCGAAGCTGGTCGCCTTCCCCGAGACCTGGATCCCCGGCTACCCAGGCTGGTGTTTCGGGGCCGCGGGATGGGACGAGCTCGCCGGCAAGATGGCGTTCGAGCGCCTGCAGGCCAATTCCGTCACCGTGCCCAGTCCGGCCACCGACGCGCTTTGTCGCGCCGCTCGCAAGAACCGGATCACCGTGGTGGTTGGAATCAATGAGAGGGACGTGCAGTACTCCCGAGGCACCCTCTTCAACTCGCAGCTTTTCATCTCACGGGATGGCGAGATTCTGGGCGTGCATCGCAAGCTGATGCCGACGCACGCTGAACGGATAGTGTGGGACCGCGGGGATGGAAGCACCCTGCACGTGTTTGACACGCCCTTCGGCCGCTTGGGCGGACTGATCTGCTGGGAACACTGGATGCCACTCGCACGCTTCGCCATGCACGCCAAGGGAGAGCAGATTCACGTCGCGGCATGGCCCGAACTGCCCGAGATCCACCACCTTGCCAGCAGGCACTACGCCTTTGAAGGTCGGTGCTTCGTCCTCTGTGTCGGGTCATACCTCACAATGGATGATGTGCCGGACGACTACCCGGCTCGTCAGGCCCTCTACTCAGCAGGCGACTTCGGCCAGGCCGTTGACGTCATCCTCCCCGGCGGCACCGGCATCATCGCTCCCGATGCGTCGTGGGTCGCTGGCCCTGTCGAGGGGCGAGAGACCATTGTCTTCGGTGAGATAGACCTGTCATGGATTGGGCGAGAGCAAATGGCGCTCGACGCGGCGGGGCACTACAACCGACCCGACATCTTCCAGGTCACGGTGGACGAACGACCGCGCCGCCATGCCACCTTCCTCCGGGGGCATGCGTCGGGGGAGGCCGACACGGAGTCTGAGCCTGCGATCATGAGCTGATCGGGTCCGCCGAGAGCGCCGGCAAGACCCCCCTGGTCCTGGGGGTCTCCCAGTCACCCGGGAGGCCCCCTCGCCGTCTTGATCTGGAGGTGCTCGTAACCTCCCGTCGGCCTGTCCTTCTGGTCAGGGCTCTCGCCGCGCAGATGCAAACAGATCTGCAAACGCAAGGGAACAGACGCGACTGGACGAGACCATACCAGGCCGTATGGATGTCAAGCCTGCGCGAGTCCGCAACCGCCTTGCCAGGCTCGGCCCCAAAGGCACTCTTAATCCCAAGGTCGTTGGTTCGAATCCAACGCGGCCCACCAGCATCCCTGCTCCAGCAGCTGCGCAAAGAGAAGTACACCCTCATTGGCAGGCGGGCCCCGGTATGAGCCACGTCCGTAAGCATGGGACCCGCTCGCGTGATGCCTAGGCGTCGTCGGAAGGGTCCTGCATGCTCTGCTGTGGGTCAGCCGTCTCTTCCGGAAGGTATGGCTGAATCCACGGACCATCAGAGCCCTCTTGCAGGAGGACTGCTAGACGCCCTTCTTCCCTACGAAGCTTTGCCAGCTCGCGTCGCAGAGTGTCCACCTGCCCCGCGGATGACGTGAAGTCATCCAGCACCTGCTCTTCCTCCTCAGCATCGGGTATTCCCGAGTCCAGACGTGCCTTCAGGGAACGTGCGCGCTCCGATTCCTCAAACAGGAGTCGCTCCGTCCATCGCCGCCGGTCCCTGACCGCCATTTGATACTCACGGAGGTCACCAAGCTTGCGATGCCTTCGCGTCGTGCCCAAGGCGCGTTCCAAATCATCGACGCTTGGCGGGGATGGCTTTTCCTTGAACTCAGCTTCCAACATCTCGCTCGGGCTTCGATAGAACCTCACCTGGCAGGCGAACAGTGCGCCAATCTCAGGGTCGATAACGTGCCGATTCTGCTCCTTGTCGAACGCGGCGAAGTCCTTGTGGTTGTCGGAGCAGAACAGGATTTCGTCTTCTGACATGAGACCCTGGCGCTCAGCCCAATCAGCCAGCCCGCTTACGATTAGGCAGTCGACTTCAATCAGGCCACGCTCGGTATGGGCGTCCTCATCTCCGGAGCGCGCCCGCCAGGGGGGCGACCGCCCGGTTAAGGCTGGTAACCACGGCAGCTGTCACTACCTCAGGCGTCAGGGGCAGGCTGACAACGCTTCCGACGCTCTGCGGCAGCTTCTCGATGAATTCACGCGCCTGACGAGCGGCCCTCTGCCTTTCGCTCTTCAGCTTGTCGACGAACTCCTGCAGTCTCTCCTGGTCATTTGAAGCCGCCAATGCATCGCCTCGCGCCACTAAGGCATCCACGTTCCTGACCAGCCTCTCGAGTTCCCGGTCGACCTTTCGTCGGTACTCGTGAAGCACAACTTCGGGGAGGAGTAGAGCGGACCCGCTCCGCTTGAGACTCTTGATCAAGGTGACAAGCAGCTCGGGCCGGGCGTCCTTCTTGTCTGATAGAGAACACCCGACATAGATGCACGTGTCCAGGAAGACGTACTTCACCTAACCCCCCATGGGTCGATACGTCCAGCGTGCCTGAGGCTATCGCCCAGGCCCAGCACGACAAAGGGTGTGTACTTTGCCATCACAGCCTGTGACGTGAGGGGCCGGGTTCGAAGCTGATTCGGTTGGCGTGCCTCGGCTTGCCAGCCTCCTTCACCGCGTCCGAAGCCCATGGTAGTTTGCAGCCAGTGGACCACGGACACGACACCAGACCAACCTGTGCCTTCCCCGAATGCGGCTACCCGGTGGACGCAAGGGGGCTGTGTAGTGCGCACTACCAGCAGTCGAGCAAGGGCCAAGCCCTGCGGCCGGTCGTTAGGCGTACGAGGCCGCCAGGCAAGTGCGCATTTCCGCCATGCGGACGGTTGGCTGACAAGGGCGGCTACTGCGCTACCCACTACCGGTTTCTGAAGTCGGGACGCGGGCTGCGCCCCATCCATCACCGCGACCATTACGCGGTGTGCACGTTCGGGGGGTGCGGGAAGCCCGTGCATTCGGCTGGCCTGTGCAACGCTCACTACCGCCAGCGGCAGCGGGGCGAGCCGCTGCGACCGCTACGCCTGGTGAAGCCCAGGACGGCCGACGTGTGCGTCATTGCCGGATGCGTCAACACCAGCGTGCAGGCACACGGTTTGTGTCGCGCCCACTACATCACCCCAGCGGCCAAGACATATCCGTCGGAAATGGGAGTGCTGTCGGTCAGTCAGGGATTACAAGTCCTTGGAGGCTATGGTTTCTGTGACGAATTCCCTCTGGAGCAGTTTTATAGAGACATCAGGATACATCCTATTCATGAGGGTTCGACAGGAATCCAAGGTATGGATCTGCTCGGCCGGAAAATCGTAATGAACGGCGGGAAGGCTTTTTTACTGTTTCTTGAAGAAGTTGGGGCAACCATAAAATCAGCCAAAAACAGGGACTCTCTCAAACCTTACGCCGAAAAGCTCGATGACGCTCTCAATTCGTTGAGAAATACTACCTTTGGGCTGACAAAAATAGGTTCTTCCGGCCGGATCGAGAATTTTCTGGCGGACGCCACCTTATACCTGGAGTTGTTCTCGATAGTCGCCATCGCATGGCAATGGTTAAAACAGGGTATTGTCGCTACCAGGAGTATTGAAGCTTCTTCTGGGGAGTCGGATAAGGCCTTTTATAGTGGTAAACTGGTTACCATGAAATATTTCTTCCACTATGAGCTTCCCAAAACAAAAGGATTGCTAGAACGTCTTTCCGAAAATGACGGCCTCACTGTGAACTTTGATGAAAACTGGCTTGAGGACTGATTATGCGTCAAGCGTTTTGTAAACAGGGCCATCTGGTCCGGGACAAGGGTGAGTTTAATGGAAAAAAAAGTGGTCGGAGTGGCTCGATATGAGACTCCGTTTGATTCTGTTCGAGATGTGGTGGAACTGGCCGGTGGCCTTAGCCGAATTTCTAAATCAGACAAGGTGTTTATAAAGCCCAACATTGTTTTTTGGAGCAAGTCGGCGCCTTTCCCAAAATGGGGAGTAGTTACAACCTCCAGAGTTGTAATGGATGTCGTAAAACTTTTGAAGGATCACGGAGTAGACGACATCACCATAGGAGAAGGATCGGTGGTGCTTGACCCAAAAGACAGGGAAACTCAGGCGCATGCTTACAATTATTTGGGCTACACTTACCTGCAAAAAGAATACGGAGTAAGACTCATCAATGTCTTTGATCGACCGTTTGAAAAAGTCGATGTTGGGAAAGGTGTTAGCCTTAATTTCAATACGGATATCCTGCACAGTGATGTTGTAATCAACCTCCCGGTCTTAAAAACCCACGCGCAGGCGGTTGTCAGTCTGGGCGTCAAGAATCTCAAGGGCACTATAGACATAAATTCTCGCAAGAAATGCCACACTGTCACTGAAGATAGGGATCTTAACTTCTATGTGTCAACGTTGATGAGAAGTTTTCCGAGAATGCTAACCATTATAGATGGGGTCTATTCTAATGAAAGAGGACCAGGTTTTGATGGAAAAGCCAGAAGGACGAACCTTCTTGTTTCGTCCTGGGACGTTCTTTCAGCGGATTTCGTGGGGGCTCAGATTTTGGGTTACCAACCGGATCAGGTTCCTCATCTGAAGCAGGCGGCGGAGTTCAGTTCAAGACCCACTGACATGTCCGATATTGAGGTCCAGGGCCTGAACATAGAGTCCGTAGCAAGCTTCCATGATTACACTTTTCCCTACACGGTGGATAACACACTTCCCTTACCGATGGCGAAAATGGGCGTCTCCGGCATCTCATACCCAAAATATGATTCAAGTCTTTGCACATATTGCTCTTTGCTGACCGGAGCCGTATTAACTTCTGTCGCTATGTCCTGGAAAGGGGTACCGTGGCCTGATGTGGAAGTTTTGACCGGCAAACTCATGAAACCTACACCAGGAAAGAAATCGATATTGATTGGAAAATGTCTTTTCGAGGCTAATAAAAACAACTCCGACTTGAAAGACGCAATATTTGTGAAAACTTGTCCGCCTGATCCCGAAAAGATCGTCGAAGCTTTCGTCAGGAGTGGAGTTGAAATAAACCCATATATCCTTAGAAACCTAGACAAATTTCCAGCTTCGTTCATGAAAAAATACGAAAATAACCCTGATTTTGACGAAAGCTTTTACCAGCTTGAATTTCGTTGACAAGGGGATCAATCTTATTAGACTAATAACTTTATGTTTATTCGATCTGTTTTTCGGCTTATTCCGGCCACACCGAAATAAAGACTATCCGAAAAAGACGAAATTTCCGATTCTACAACAAATTTAAGGAGTCTCATAATGGACAAGAAGCCCAGGCTGATTCAACGGACACCTAGCGCGTATTCCTACCCCCTGTTGATAAAGAATCTTCTGATTACGCCTATTCTTTATGCTCCAGATCAGGAAATAGTGTACCGGGACAAACTGAGAATGACGTACACAGATCTGTACCAGCGCATAAACAGGTTAGCTTCGGCTCTAACCGATTTGGGTGTCGGGCCTGATGACACTATTGGGGTGATGGATTGGGATTCGCATCGTTATCTGGAGTGCTTTTTCGCTATTCCGATGATGGGTTCGGTGCTTCACACGGTTAATGTCAGGCTTTCCGCGGAACAGATCATTTATACTGTCAACCATGCGGAAGACACAGTTCTACTCGTCAATGAAGAGTTTGCGCCTCTGGTTGAGAGCATTAAGGATCAGCTCAAGACAGTCAAAACAATCATTCTGATGAAAGATTCCGACGAAGGCCCAAAATCGAGCCTGAATTTCGCCGGGGAATATGAGGAATTGCTCGCTAAGGCTTCTCCCGATTTTGAATTTCCGGATTTTGATGAAAATACTATGGCTACCCTTTTCTATACAACGGGCACAACAGGGGATCCCAAGGGTGTGTACTATAGTCATAGACAACTTGTGCTTCACACGTTCGACATGTCTATGGCCCTTTCCGGTTTTTCGTCCATTGTAAGGTTCCAGTCCGCCGACGTGTACATGCCGATAACCCCTATGTTCCATGTGCATGCATGGGGTATTCCTTACCTGGCCACTCTCTTGGGTTGCAAACAGGTATACCCTGGAAGATATGAACCAGCGCTTTTGCTCAAGCTTCTTCTATCGGAAAAGGTGACCTTTTCACACTGTGTGCCGACCATTCTTCACATGCTTGTCTCTAGCCCTGTAGCTAAACAGGTAGATTTGAGCAATTGGAAAGTCGTAATAGGAGGTTCCGCGTTGCCCAAAGGGCTAGCAAAGGCAGCTATGGATTTGGGCATCGAAATCATTGCGGCATACGGTATGTCGGAAACCTGCCCACTCCTTACAGCGGCTAATTTGAAGCCAAAGATGGCTGCTTGGAGTCTCGACGACAAGATCGATATTATTACCAAGACAGGCTTGCCGACACCTTTGGTGAACCTCAAGGTTGTTGATTCACAGGGAAAAGAAGTTCCACATGACGGGATAACAACCGGCGAGATAGTTGTGAGAACTCCGTGGCTTACCCAGGGCTATTTCAAGTCCCCGGAGAAGTCTGAGGAGCTATGGAAAGATGGATGGCTTCACACTGGCGACGTGGCCAATATAGACCCTGAAGGCTATGTGAAGATCACAGATCGGTTCAAGGACGTAATAAAGACCGGCGGTGAATGGATATCATCGCTCGAGTTGGAAAGTCTGATAAGTCAACACCCTTCAATTTCTGAAGTCGCTGTCATAGGCGTTCCTGATGACAAGTGGGGGGAAAGACCTGTAGCCCTGGTCGTGCAGAAGACTGACCACACTTTCTCCGAGGATGTTTTACGAGCCTATATGCAGGGGATTGCGGACAAAGGCGCAATATCGAAGTGGGCGATACCTGACAGGTTCTTTCTGGTTCAGGAAATACCCAAAACCAGCGTGGGTAAATTAAACAAGAAAGTTATTCGCCAACAGGTTGGTGAAGGGGTTTACAAGTAACCAACAATTTGTTCTCGACAAAAAAGCAGGGACGGTTTGAAGGCCGTTCCTGCTTTTTTTTAAGCGTTATCAAATAAGCCAGAATCAACTGTCAATTACTCTGCCAATCTCTCCGAGTGGCTCTCGAGCTTTGTATGGTTTATCTTTAAAAATCATGGCCGAATACCTTGGATTACAATTGAGACAATGATTCTGTAAAATTCACAGCTATCACAATCGTGATAATGGCGGCTTGCCTATTCTGTGTACCGTAAATCCTATTTTAAACATTTTCTCGTGATCGAGCAGATTTCTGCCGTCAAAAATAAAGGCGGGCTTTTCCATGTTTTCATAAATTCTATGGTAATCAAGGCTTGTGAATTCGGCCCAATCAGTTGTTATCACAATAGCGTGCGCTCCAAAAGCGGCATCATAAGGATCTGACTCTAGGGTAAATTCTCCCTGGTAATCTTTCAGATCTTGCCTGGCTCCTTCACAAGCTTTAGGGTCATGAATTGCGAGATCAGCTCTCTCCTCCAGAAGTGCCCTACACACTTGTATTGCCGGTGATTCTCTGGTGTCACCAGTGTCGGCCTTAAATGCAAAACCGAAAATGGCTATTTTCTTGCCCACAACGGTATTAAACATGTTCGTGATTATCAGGTTAGCGAATCTTCGCTGCTGATAAGAGTTAATTTGTATGACCTGTTCCCAATATCGGGCAATTTCAAACAACCCATAGTTTTCAGCTATGTAAGTCAGGTTTAGAATATCCTTCTTGAAACATGAACCACCAAACCCAACTCCCGCTTTGAGAAACTTGGGACCGATTCTGGAATCCATTCCTACCGCCCTAGCGACTTCTTCTATGTCTGCGTTGGTCTTTTCACAAAGAGCCGAAATCGTGTTGATCGATGACACTCTTTGAGCAAGAAATGCGTTAGCTACTAGTTTTGATAGTTCACTGGACCACACATTAGAAGTAACTATTTTTTCATCTGGTACCCAATGTCTATAAATATTGACTATTTCCTGAAGGGCAGCTTGACCGGATTCGGTCTGCCGGGCCCCAATTAGGACCCTATCCGGATTTTCGAGATCCCTGATGGCTGTTCCTTCTGCGAGGAATTCCGGATTGGAGACAACCTCGAAGTGGATCCCTTTTTCGTTTGAATCAAGTATTCGTCCTATCGCCGCCGCTGTTCTGACGGGAAGAGTGCTTTTCTCGACAACTATTTTCTCTCGTGAGCTATTTTTCAGAATTTGTCTGGCGGTTTTCTCCCAGAATTGTAGATCCGCCGCTTTCCCGGCTCCCAGTCCAAATGTCTTGGTGGGGGTGTTTACACTCACAAAGATTATGTCGGCCTCTTCAATGTGATTATCAACCTCAGTGCTGAAAAAAAGGTTTTTCCCTCGAACTTGCGATACTATCTGGTCGAGGCCCGGCTCGAAAATCGGCAACTGAGATGAGTTCCATTGGGCAATGCGTTCCTGGTTGAGATCAACAACTACGATTCTATATTCGGGGCAATGGCGAGCTATCACCGCCATGGTAGGGCCGCCCACGTACCCTGCGCCAATACAGAGAATATTTTTTTCGAACATGAACTTCCTCCAACAAAACCATCAAAAGAACAATGTCACCGAATTACAACGAGCTTAGAATCGTGCTTTTTGTTTTCAAGAACTTGTAGAAATTGAATAAGGCAGGAACTACTTGTTTTTGATACTTGCCAGAAGTTGCTTGGCCTCTTCATCCAGCCCCAGTTTGGGATATTGATCAAGCACCCGTTGGGCAGCCAACCGAGCAGCCTTATAGTTTCCGAGACTGATGTAAGAGCGAGCCTTGTACAACTCCTTGTCAGCGAGTTTCCTCTGACACTCGCGGCTTTTTTCTTCAGCCTTTTTGCCCCATTCTCCCGCATCCGGGGCTTCTGAGACTGCTTTGAACGACCTTATGGCCTGTTTGACGACCGAGTTGTCAAGGTCCGTTCCTTTAATCTGGTTGAAATACGACATCCCTATTTGATAGCGAGCCTTTGAGGCGTCCTTGTCGGCGGGGTAAAGTTCCAGAAACTGTAAATATCGGGCTATAGCCCTGTCGTATGAACCTTCATCGTAAAAAGCGTCGGCTATTGATAGATAGACTTGGGGCATTTGTTTGAATTCGGGGTAAGCTGATTTCAGTCGTTCCAAAGAACTTATCGCGTCAGCATAGCTCTTTTGTTTTAGTTTGTCCTTCGCCTGGCTGAATAGCTCTTCTGGAGGAACACTTTTGTCTTTGACATCGGAGGCCCACCAGGAAGGACAACCTGACATCAGAACGGCAAGTAAAGTCACAAATAGAAAACGGACAACCAAAATCACTCTAAAAAGTCCTCAAAAAACAAAAATATAATTCGCTGTTTACCAATCTGGCGCTCTTATGTCAAGAAATGGCTCAGTAGGTTCTGTGCAATATTTTATCGGAAAGCTTGATCAGAGCCCTTTTCTCCTCAGAATCAGGGAATATGGCCAGGGACTCAACTGCTGTGTTGAGATAATCTCTACTGCGAGACAATGTCTCTGTTAGTCCACCCCTGCGTTCTAGAAATCCGCGCACCCATGCAAGATCTTCCTTCGTCACAGTCTTCCCAACAATCATCGTCTTAACCGCAGCCTTTTCCTCAGCGTTCGCTCGCTTCAGAGACGCGATCAAGGGGAGAGTCAATTTTCCTTCTTCCAAATCTTTGCCTGGATTCTTTCCCATCGTTTCCTTTTCGGACCTGTAATCGATTACATCGTCCGTCATCTGGAAAGCAATACCGAGGTTAAAACCAAACCTGGCTAAGGCTTCCTCTTTCTCCGAATCAAGGCCACCCAGAATAGATCCTCCTCTGCAGGCAGCCTCCATAAGGACTGCTGTCTTATCCGTGATGACTTGCAGGTAATCTTTTTCGCTAAAATCCATATTGCCGATGTTCATCATTTGGAAAAGCTCACCTTCGCTGAGTCGTTCTGTAGTTCGCGACACAATTTCCAGTATTCTCAGGTTTTGAATTGAGGTGAGGGCCGTAAACGCCTTAGCGAGTATGAAATCCCCGCCCAGTACACACATTTCGTTCGACCAGAGGGTATTTGCCGCCGGTCTGCCTCGACGCGTGTCTGCTGAATCCACAACATCGTCATGTAAAAGTGTGGCCGTATGTATACATTCTATTGCCCCAGATAGTGTTACGGCGTGCATACCTGTGTAGCCACCCATTCTAGCTGCTATCACCGTCAATTGGGGCCTGATTCTCTTGCCCCCGCTATTCATAATGTGAGCCCCTATTTCAAAAGCGACTGGAACTCGACTCCGCAACTGTTGTATGAGTTGATCTTCTAATTGGTCCATTGTGGACTGTATTGATTCTAAGAGATCCAAAATTATACTCCGGAAACGTTCATGTCACCTGACACTGTAAAAGAAGGCATTGACTGCCTTGACCATCAAGCCGGAAACAACTATCGCGACCAAAGCGTGAGGAGCCAAGCCTAGAAGTTTCCTGGACCATGGTTGGTCGCTCCATTGAGCAAGCTTGAGATCGGTGATCAGAGTCCAAACTAGTCCGACCAGGATTGTCACATACTGAATGTGCCTGGTTGTGTCCGGCTCAACCGTTATGATTAAGCTTCTCAAAATTGCTATGTCAAAATACTTACTTATCAGGATAGGTATCTGGACTCCAAGATTAATCAGATAATATACATGAAAGGCCAGAAAACAGGTTAGCGTAACTGGCAGTAGAGCCAACCCGAAACGGGCGAAATTTTGCCTCAACGTATCGTGAAAAATTCGGCGGGATAACTGCGCCGCCGCTAGGGTCATCAGGTTGAGGCTGATGATAATCGCAAAAAAAACCATGGAGAAGAATACAACCGGAGAAAAGGGGGTCTGCGCGGCGAGCGCTTTATACTCCGGCATTGTGCTCACCATTTCACTAAACAACCCCCCTACCATTCCGAGCACCAAAAAAGCGGTACCCGCATGTCTCTGGCTGAGTTGCCATATTTCTTCACCAGGCGGCCGCAAATTAAGGGTTATCGCTGAATGGGGGCAGTTCTTGACACACTGACCGCACAATCTGCAAACCCGGTTGCTTCTCAACCTAGGGCCCGCATGCCCGAATTGGCATCCAACGTTCTCGCTGGTCCCCAGGTAACATTCATTTGAGGAACATTGTGATATACAAATAGCGCTATTGGCGCGGAGTTCCAAAAAAGAAGTTTTTGAAAGCACTCCTACCATTCCACCCAGACCACAAAGGTAAAGACACCACGATTGACGCTCGTATACGATCGACACCAGTATTGCGGACAGTAGCATGGTAAGAAGAAGCAACCCTAGCTTGGCGGGCGAATTCCTAATATTTGTGGCTGTCTCGAACCAGATAACGAAAAGGACCGCTCCCGCAATAAGAAAATCAGAATGCCTTTTCAAGAAAGCAGGGAATGGCTTTTCAAAAGAAACCAGACGCTTGGCAAGATTAGATATTACACCTATCGGACACAGTGAGCACCAGAATCTTGCCCATATAAGTGAACCTCCAATCAGAATCGGCCATCCAAGCGCCCAACTAATAAGAGCCGCGGGGTTATTTAGAGGCTCGGAAGGACCTAAGAACAGGAACAAAAGTATTAGGAAAAAGAATGGAGTTACAGCGCTTTGGAGCGAAGCAGGATACAGGGGACTGAGAAACGCCTTTTTGATGGACGCAAACTTGAAAAGATTGAACTTCCATTTGCCTTGAACATGCTGAAGGTCAAAGTATATGTCCTGGGGCCTTAAAACTCCTCCTTCGCAAACAAGTATGGCTCGTTTCAACGTGATTGAAAGCTCCAAATCGTTACCAGGCCAACTGTAGTTGAGAAGTGTTTTAAGTGTCTCTTTAGGTAGATCACTCAGTTCCCGCCCTAATTCTTCCTGATACTTTTTCAAATAATGGCGGATAAGCCCAGGTATTTCACGACGTCTCTGTCGAAGTGGGGGTATAATTACCGATCTCTGAAGTAGTCCGAAAATTAAAGGATGATTTTCCAGCGTAATTTGGGATTTGGATAGCCTGGTAGAGGCCAGCAAACGGACCTTTGATCGCAGTTGAGCAAGACCTCCCCGGCGCCGAAATGTGTCTGTGACTATTGCCTCCATAAGCTTCATCTGGCACACGGGCGTTAGTTTCTCAATTCCACGGATGAGAAGCGTTCCATCATCGCTCAATTCAAAATAACCGGGAGTTTCTTTAATTAATCCGTCCCTGCCCGCTTCTTCATACCCAAAAATCAGCCTTAACTGTTTTTCCGTAATTTCGGGTTCATTTTCCTTGCCGGAACCTTCGAGTGATCCGGCTAACCAATTGTCAGAAGCGCGATGTAAATCCAGCACCAGGAACACTTCTTTGGCATATCTGCTCATTTGGTACATCTGTTGAGCAATTAACTCTTTGCCTACCCCACTCTCACCTATGACCAGCGCTGGTCCATCCGATTCAGCTAACCTTTGGATCTTTGGGGCCAGACTTTTTCGGATGCTTTCCCCAATTACATAATCCGGAAATATTTCGTATTCCTGACTTATTAGCGAATGGAGCGCCCTTCGCTTCTGTTTGCTCTTTAGCATCAGCCTGTCGAGAGACATTATTTTTCGAACAAGGTTCTCGGTCAGATTGACCGTGAAATCCGGATTGAGCCGAATCAGATTTTCAAAGTCATCAGACGAAATGACTAGCGCAATGACAAACTCATCCGCAATTAGTTCCGTGTCCGAATTCCATGGCACACCTGTAAAAAACTCAACTCCGCCAAAGATGTCGCCGGGACCGCAGACATCCACGGCCATCCTTTCGTCATCCTCATTTTTTAAGACGACACCGGCTGATCCGGTTACCACATAAGCGACATGGTTGGCTGAGGTTTCTTTGTCAAGAATCAGAGCGCCCTGCTCAAACTCGTGAATAATGTCTTTTTCATCAGCAAGACGCCTAAGCGGACCGGGAAGATGGTCTCTTATGTTTTTGGAAGAAATATCTAACGCATAGTTCGGCATAAGACTACAGCCACGCTGCCAGCCATGATTGGGTGTTATGGAACCCTGACTGACCAGCAAATGAAATCTAGCTTCTACTTCCGGAGGCCTGAAAATAAAATTTGATTATGAAACAAAGCGCTCAGGAAAACAATTCTTAATAGTACTCCAAAAATTGATAAAATATCTTCTCATTATCTCCTGATATACGCCCTTGCCAGAACACTGTCGCCGAAGTTCTCGACTCGCGCTTCAATTTGATTCAAACCGTTGTCACGCACAAACTTGCCGGCCTCATTCTGAAATTCGAGTCTAGCTTTACCAGTTTTGTCAATCCCAACTACAAGGACATCCTTCAAATCGTATCTCAACCCTACTCCCAGAGCCTTTAGCCCCGCTTCTTTGAGGCTCCACATACGCGTCAATTGTCTGGCATGATCAGAGGACGAGTCCGCAAGTTCGAGTTCTGAATCACTAAAATAGTCCTTTCCCCATGTAGCGCTCCTCTTCTCCACTTTTTCAATATCCGCTCCAACTCCCTGAAATGCTGCGGATAAAGTGGCTGAAGCCATTGCAAGTCCATTTGAATGGGTCACTGTGACCTGGGCGAATTCCGAATTGGGGTCGCTAGAAGAATAAACAACAGGTTTGCCCAAAGAGTTTGATCCTATTTGGAGTTTTAGGCCTTTCTTGGACCCGTTGCCATTATTCGACATCAATCGATCGAGGGCTCTCCCCAAAAGCATGCGGCCGGCAATCCACTCTTTTCGACGTTTAGGAGTAGCGTTTTTAAGAATAACCTCAACGTCATCCAGCAGGCGGATCTTTCCCAAATCCAGCTTCTGGTCTGATTTGACGCCAAGTTCATCGATGGGAGAAATTTCCTCAAAAATCCGGTTTGGGAAGGAATTTGCCCTTTGTAACTCTACCATCTCAAAACCTTTCAAGAAGATCACAGGAGTCCCGTCGGCTTCGCTAAGAATTCCGTCAAACCGAATCTTAGTACGAACGTCTGTCCCAGGTTTTGAAATTATATTGGTCGGAAATACAACTCCGTGAGTCGGGGCGCCATTTGGCTTTAGAATCACAATTTTTTCCACCCCCACGGGTAGAGGTATTACTCCATAAGATTCCAGTCCGAACGCTGCGCCAGCCTGAAAAGCTGTTTCAATCGCCGCTGGAATAATATCCGGAAACATGTCCGGCCTTTGTTCAGTGTCTTTGAATCGGAATCGGACTCCGTTACCTCTTGCTTCAACTGAAATGTAATCGAGAAACCGAAAGGCGGGACCGTGAAAAAATACCGAGTAAATCTCTTGTTCCGGAACAAAGATGGTCTGTCGCCAATTGTGATCCGGCACATCCATATGGGCGGGTTCGTCTGAACCGAGAAACAGCTCGTGATGGAATCTTGTCTCCCCGAAAGGTCGGCCTTCTTTATCCAGAAGACTGCTGGATATATGGGCCTTAAATTTGATCATAGGATCGGAAACTCGAAAAACGTCAACTTCAGCCACAAACTTCTCGTTTTTGAATATCTTCAACGGCTGCATGAACCGAACATTTTGAATCACCATTTCGGACGTGGAAGGATCAAGAATCTCCGCAGCTTTTCTCATAATTTCTATGCCGCCCGCTCCAGGGAACACGGCCGCTCGATCGATTCTATGATCATTAAGCAGCGGGTGAGACGGGTCGAGTTCGATCTTCATCTTTAGATGTTCGCCCGGGATCAAAGACTCAATAGTTGCCTTTTGCCCCGCCAAGAAAAAGATTTGCTCTGATTGTTCACCACGGGTGACGAATGCGTCATCTTCAAAAGGCCCAATTTTTCCCGGGTGATCCACGTCACCATCACCGATGAGTTCCCGCTCGCCCAGGCCTATGTGATCATCGAGGCGGTGCCGGACACGGTGCCGTAAATCGGCCGGCTTTCGGCCGCACGGCGTTGCCTTCGACCCCCAAAAGCCGGTATGACCGGTCGCGGTTTCCTCGAACCGCGCCTTCCATCTTCCCCGATCGAGACAGAGACGATGAGCGTGGCCAGCAGCGAAAAGACCCGTGAGAAGAAGGGCAGCGGTTTTGGCGAGACCGTCAAGATCGTCATCCAGGCGCTCCTGCTCGCGCTCGTCGTGCGGACCTTCCTGTTCCAGCCGTTCAACATCCCGTCCGGCTCGATGAAGTCGACGCTGCTGGTCGGCGACTACCTGTTCGTGTCGAAGTACGCCTACGGCTACAGCCGCTACTCGTTGCCGTTCGGCCCGGACCTCTTCTCGGGCCGCATCTGGGCGGCCGAGCCGGAGCGCGGCGACGTCGTCGTCTTCAAGCTGCCGCGCGACAACTCGACCGACTACATCAAGCGCGTCGATCGGCCTGCCCGGCGACGAGATCCAGATGATCGACGGCGTGCTCTACATCAACGGCAAGGCGGTCGAGCGCGAGAAGGTCGACGACGTGGACCGACGACGACGGCGTCGCGCTACGACCGCTATCCGCGAGACGCTGCCGAACGGCGTCACGCTACCTGACGCTCGATCGCGACGCCGAACGGCCCGAGGACAACACCCAGGTCTTCGAGGTGCCGCCGGCCACTTCTTCATGATGGGCGACAACCGCGACAACTCGACCGACAGCCGCGTGCTCTCGCGCGGTCGGCTACGTGCCCGTTCGAGAACCTGGTCGGCCGCGCCGAGGTCATCTTCTTCTCGGTCGAGGAAGGCAGCGCCGGCCTGGCAGTTCTGGAAGTGGCCGTGGACGGTCCGCTGGGACCGGATGTTCACGACGGTCGAATGAAGACAGGGCGGCAACGCCGCGATCGACGGCGCTCGAGGCGCGCCTCGGCCATCGCTTCGCCGACCGCAAGCTGCTCGAGACGGCGCTGACCCATGCCAGCGCCGCGAGCGCGCGGCCGCCGGCCAGCTACCAGCGGCTGGAATTCCTCGGCGACCGGGTGCTCGGCCTGGTCGTCGCCGAGATGCTGCTCGAGGCCTTTCCCGAAGGCCAACGAGGGCGAACTGCGCGCGCGGCTGACCGCGCTGGTCCGCAACGAGACCTGCGCCGACGTGGCGATGGCGCTCGACGTCGGGCGCGGCGATCCGGCTCGGCGTCGGCGAGGCGCAGCCGGGCGGCCGCGACGCACGGCAGCGATCCTCGGCGACGTCTGCGAGGCGCTGATCGGCGGCGATCTATCTCGACGGCGGCATCGACGCGGCGCGGCGTTCGTGCGGGCGAACTGGGCAGGCGCGCATGCAGGCCTGGCCGGGCTCGATGCGCGACGCCAAGACGACGCTGCAGGAATGGGCGCAGGCGCAAGGGCATCGGCACGCCGACCTATGCGATCGTCGGGCGCAGCGGCCCGGATCATGCGCCGCTGCTTCGACGATCGAGGTGACGATCGGCGAGCTGCGCGCCGGCAGCGGGGCGAGGGGCGGACGCGGCGCGAGGCCGAGCAGGCCGCGGCGGCCGCGGTGCTGGTGCGCGAAGGGCATATGGAGAGGCGATGGCGCGATGGCGGATGACGCAGCGACGCGCTGCGGCTTCGTCGCGCTGATCGGCGCGCCCAATGCCGGCAAGTCGACGCTGGTCAACCGGCTGGTCGGCACCAAGGTCTCGATCGTCAGCCACAAGGTGCAGACGACGCGCTCGATGGTGCGCGGCATCGCGATGGCCGGCGCCGCGCAGATCATCTTCGTCGACACGCCGGGCATCTTCGCGCCGAAGCGCCGGCTCGACCGGGCGATGGTCGAGACCGCCTGGGGCGGGGCGCGCGGACGCCGACATCGTCGCGCTGCTGATCGACGCCGCAGCGCGGCATCGACGACGAGGCGCGAGGCGCTGCTCGACCGGCTCGAGCGACGATCCGCCACCCGAAGATCCTGCGTCCTCAACAAGATCGACACGCGTGAAGCGCGAGACGCTGCTGGCGCTGGCCGACGAGGCCAACAAGGCGGTGCCGCTTCGAGCGCACCTTCATGATCTCGGCGCTGACCGGCGACGGGCTCGACGACCTCCTGGCCTATCTCGCCGAGGCGCGTGCCGCCGGGGCCGTGGCTCTATCCGGAGGACGAGGTCAGCGACCTGCCGCTCCGCCAGCTCGCCGCCGAGATCACGCGCGAGAAGCTGTTCGAGCGGCTGCACCAGGAACTGCCCTATCGAGCGCCACGGTCGAGACCGAGCCAGTGGACCGAGCAGAAGGACGGCTCGGTCGCGCGATCGAGCAGACGATCTATCGTCGAGCGCGACAGCCAGAAGAAGATCGTCATCGGCAAGGGCGGCGCAGACGATCAAGGCGATCTCGATGGCGGCGCGCAAGGAGATCGCCGAGATCGCCGAGAAGCCGGTCCACCTCTTCCTGTTCGTCAAGGTGCGCGAGAACTGGGCCGACGATCCCGAGCGCTACCGCGCGATGGGGATCGAGTTCCCGCAAGGGGTGAGATGCGTTCGCCGCCGATTCGGCGCGTAGACTGCCGCCATGGACTGGACGGACGAAGGCATCATCATCGGCACGCGCCGGCACGGCGAGACGAGCCTCATCGTCGAACTGATGACGCCGGCGCACGGCCGCCATCTCGGCCTGGTGCGCGGCGGGCGCTCGCGGCGCCAGCAGCCGATCCTGCAGCCGGGCAATTCGGTGAGCGCCACCTGGCGGGCGCGGCTCGACGAGCATCTCGGCACACTACCGTCGAGCCGACGCATCCGCGCGCGGCGAGGCTGATGGAGAGCGCCGTCGGGCTCTACGGCATCCAGACGCTTGGCGGTCTGCTGCGCCTCCTGCCCGAGCGCGACCCGCATCCGCGCCTCTATGCGGCGCTCGCGGCGCATCCTCGACTGGTTCGACGAGCCGGTCGCTCGCCGGCGCGCTGATCGTCGCGCTTCGAGCTCCGGCCTGCTCGACGAACTCGGCTTCGGCCTCGACCTCGAACGCTGCGCGGCGACCGGGACGCAATGACGACCTCGCCTATGTCTCGCCGAAGACGGGCAGGGCGGTGAGCCGCTCGGCCGGCGAGCCCTATGGCGACCGGATGCTCACGCTGCCGGCGCTTCCTGCTCGGGCGCCGGCCTCGCGGCCGGTCGGCGCCGGACCTGGTCGAAGCCTTCCGCCTCACCGGCTACTTCCTCGCCCGCCATGTCTTCGAGCCGCGCGGCCTGGCGCCGCCAGAGGCGCGCGAGCGCTTCATCGCGCTGGTCGTGTCGCGGGAGGCGCGGACGGCCGCTGAGCGGCGGCCGGAGAGCCAGGCACGAGCCCGGCGGATTGCCACGGCGATCGTGCGATGCGGGGACCGGTCGAGCGGTGCCGCGCCAGCGTTGTCGCAGCGTGGCGCAGCGAGGAAAAGCCTGTCGAAATCTGACCGGTTCGATGGTCGACCGAGGGCAGGGGAACATGACGGAAACGGCGCGCTGCAGGAAACGGGGAATTCGCTGCTCGACCGCACGCTTGCCGCGGCAATCAAGGATCGTCCGACCGTGACATCGTCCGGCGAGCCGCTCGGCGCGATGATCGAAGGCGTTTCCATTCGAGACGCAGTCGCGCATGTCGACGAGCGCGGCAGCGTCGTCGAGATCTACGACAGCCGCTGGGGGTGGCACCCCGATCCGCTCGTCTTCGCGCATTGCTTCACGCTCCGCCCCGGCTACGTGAAGGGCTGGGGCCTCCACAAGCTGCATGAGGACCGCTACTTCATCCTCTCCGGGGAGATGGACCTCGTCCTCTTCGACCCGCGCCCCACCTCCGCGACCTACGGCCGTGTCCAGCGGATTCCGCTTTCGGAGCAGCGCCGACAGCTCATCAACATCCCGCGCTTCGTCTGGCACGCGGAGCGCAACGTCGGCAGCAAGGACGTGGTGGTCATCGACTTCCCGACCGCTCCCTACAACCACGACGACCCCGACAAGTACCGGCTGCCGATCGATACGCCGCTCATCCCCTATTCCTTCGCCGGCGCAAGGGGCTGGTAGGGCGCGGTCTCAGGCCGGTTCCGGCCGCCACCAGCGCGGGCTCGGCGCTCACGGCGTCGGCGCGCGCGCCGAGGCCGAGAACATCCACGGCCGAGGCATTGAGGTCGGCGATCTTTTCGAGCAGCTGCTCGCGCTTGAAGTCGAACTGGTGGCCCCAGCGCTTGCGGCGGTCGGTCGGGGCCGCAGACCGGTCGCGAGCAGGGCGTGGCGGCGGCGCCACGTAGTCGATGCTCAGGTACTTGTAGTGGAGGCAGGAGCACCTCATCGCGCTCGGGATAGACGACGCGGCCGGTCGGCGCCGCGGTGTGGCGTCCGACGGCGTAGCTGCGTCTCCTCGATGGCGTTGGGATCGAAGCAGATTGAGCTTGTTCCACATGGGCTTCGGGGACACCGCGGACACTGCGTCTCGACCAGCACGTCGTCCGGGCCGGGGAAGCCGGTCCCGGTCATCTCGAAGCCGAGCCCGGGAATCGCCGTGACCCCGGACGCCTGCATCGCGGCGAGATACTCCTCGAAGCCGGGGATGCCAGAGGTGCTCGTCCACCGCGCCGACGATCACCCAGTCCGCGAGCGCCGCGGCTCTCCTTCAGTGCACGGTCGTCGAGTGCGCGGACAAGAGCGCGCATGAGCCACCTTGCCGAAATCGCGGCGCTGGAAGCGTCGCACCTCAGGCCCGCGGATCGAGATGCTCGACGGCGCTCGCCGGCTTCCGACGTCCGAGCCGCTCGTGCGCAAAACGCGTCGCGCTCGACGAGAGTGGATCGTATGCTCGGCCGGACGACCATACCGCCGAGCATCGCCGAGCTCGGCCCGTGACACCGTCGACGAGGTCGACCCGGCTCGTCGGCGACGGCACGTCCGGACGACCCTGGCTGAGGTGTGCGGCAGCGCACCCGTGCCGAAGCAGCCTCGAGCGCGCGCACGCCCTCATCGAGAGCGGCGAGCGCCCGCGCCAAGATCGTCTGGAGGCTTCCGGGCCGCGCCCGCCATACGCGAACCCGTCGGCGTTGCTGCCGGCTGGGGTTCGGGGCTAATTCGCCTGCCATGGGCAAAGACCTGATTCCCCCGGCGGGCGGCGACATCGAGCCGGTCAACCTGCGCGAGGCGCTGGAGGAGCGCTACCTCGCCTATGCGCTGTCGACGATCACCAACCGGGCGCTGCCCGACGTGCGCGACGGGCTGAAGCCGGTGCATCGCCGCATCCTCTACGGCATGCGGCAGCTCCGCCTCGATCCGGACCGGCGTTCAAGAAGTCGGCCAAGATCGTCGGCGACGTGATGGGCAATTTCCATCCGCATGGCGACCAGGCGATCTACGACGCGCTGGTCCGCCTCGCGCAGGATTTCGCCGTCCGCTATCCGCTGGTCGACGGGCAGGGCAATTTCGGCAATATCGACGGCGATAACGCCGCGGCCATGCGCTACACCGAGGCGCGGCTGACCGAGGTGGCGCGGCTGCTGCTCGACGGCATCGACGAGGACGCGGTCGACTTCCGCCCGACCTATGACGGCAGCGACAAGGAGCCGGTGGTGCTGCCCGGCGCCTTCCCGAACCTGCTCGCCAACGGCTCGTCGGGCATCGCCGTCGGCATGGCGACCAACATCCCGCCGCACAACGTCGCCGAGCTCTGCGACGCCGCGCTCCACCTCATCAAGACGCCGAAGGCGCGCATCGAGACGCTGGTCGACTGGTGCAAGGGCCCGGACCTGCCGACCGGCGGCATCATCGTCGAGACGCGCGAGAACATCATCGAGGCCTACCGAGACCGGGCGCGGCTGCTTCCGCGTGCGGGCGCGCTGGAGGTCGAGGACCAGGGCCGCGGCACCTATGTCGTCGTGATCACCGAGATCCCCTACCAGGTGCAGAAGTCGAGGCTGATCGAGAAGCATCGCCGAACTGGTGGAGGCCAAGAAGCTGCCGCTGGTCGCCGACGTCCGCGACGAATCGGCCGAGGACATCCGCGTCGTCATCGAGCCGCGGACGCCGCACGGTCGACCCGGCGCTGATGATGGAATCGCTGTTCCGGGTCGACCGACCTCGAGACCCGCATCCCGCTCAACCTCAACGTCCTGTCGCAGGGCCGCGTGCCGCGGGTGATGGGCCTCGGCGAGGTGCTCAACGAATGGCTGGCGCACCGCCGCGAGGTGCTGCTGCGGCGCTCCAATTCCGGCTCGACAAGATCCGCCACCGGCTCGAGATCCTCGACGGCTACCTCATCGCCTATCTCAACCTCGACGAGGTGATCCGCATCATCCGCAACGAGGACGAGCCGAAGCCGGTCCTGATGAAGCGCTTCAAGCTGACGCGACGTGCAGGCCGAGGCGATCCTCAACATGCGGCTCCGCAGCCTCCGCAAGCTCGAGGAAATCGAGATCAGGGGCGAGCATGCCGAGCTCACCAAGGAGGAGAAGGGGATCGAGGCGCTGCTCAAGTCCGAGGACAAGCAATGGGAGGTGATCGCCGACCAGATCCGCGAGGTCCGCAAGACCTTCGGCCCGAGACGCCGCTCGGCAAGCGCCGGACGACCTTCGCCGAGGCGCCGGCGGCCGACATCGACGAGGCATGCTGAGGCGATCGATCGAGCGCGAGCCGATCACGGTCGTCGTGTCGGAGAAGGGCTGGATCCGGGCGATGAAGGGGCACGTCGTCGATACCGCCGGCCTCGCCTTCAAGAGCGACGACGCGCTCAAGTTCGCCTTCCCGGCGCAGACCACCGACAAGATCCTCGTCGCCTCGACCGGCGGGCGCTTCTACACGCTCCAGGGCGACAAGCTGCCGGGCGGGCGCGGCCATGGCGAGCCGATCCGGCTGATGGTCGACATGGACGCGGCCGAGGACGTGGTCGCGGTGTTCGTCCACGATCCGGAGCGGAAGCTGCTCGTCGTCTCGACCGAGGGCCGCGGCTTCGTCGTGCCGGAGGCCGAGATCCTCGCCAATACCCGCAAGGGCAAGCAGGTGATGTCGGTGACGCGCCGGAGGAGATGCGCCTCTGCGTCGCCGGCGCGCGGCGACATGGTCGCGATCCTCGGCGAGAACCGCAAGATGCTCCTCTTCCCGCTCAACCAGATGCCGGAGATGGCGCGCGGCAAGGGCGTGCGCCTGCAGAAGTACAAGGACGGCGGCGTCGCCGACGTGCGCGTCTTCGCCAAGGCCGAGGGCTGACCTGGGTGGATTCGTCCGGCCGCACCTTCGTGCGCTCGATGGCCGAGCTCAAGGACTGGGTCGGCGACCGCGCGCAGGCCGGCCGCCTGCCGCCGGATGGCTTCCCGCGCTCCAACAGGTTCGGCACGCCGGGCATCGCGTAGGCATCGCGCGCAGCCGCGCGCAGACATGGCGTCTTCGTTCCCGCGCCCGTGGAGGGCCGGGGTATGCATTCTGTCGTTTCCTCCCATGGCAACCAAGGGGTTGGCGGGCGCTTCCAAGCGACGGGGTGTGGCGCCTGCCGGGATTGAGCTACCCGGCGGCAGTGCAGTTCAGAGGCGCTTGAGCAAGCGCCCGCCGCGGCGATTTTTAGCTCCCGGGCTCGGCGCTCTTCCCCGGTCCCCGCAAGGGCCGGTTTAAGCCTTCGAAGGCGGCCGTCCGTAGTGACGGCGGTCCTCACCCGGGCTTCCCCACGACGGCTTGCGAACCGCCGTGAAGCGCCGCTTCCCGCCCCACGCAGACGACGCCTCGCGAGCGCGACCCCTTGCAGGGCGGGAATGCCGTCATCATACAGCCGAATGGCCGAGCGGGGATAAACCGGCATCATCCTCCCCCGGCGTACGTCGGCCTGATCGTGCAGCGCGACAAATTGCGCGAGGCGTTTACAACTATAGATAATCACTCTACCCTTCTCCCGGGGATTTTCGGCGCAGGTCCGGTCGGGAAAAATACCATGCGAGTCCGATAGATACAAGGATGCTGCGCTGCATCAATTCGCGTCGCCTCAAACCGATCTTCGCCGCAGAGCGGCAACTTCTGGAGGCTGGGCAACGCGTTCGATACGATCATCGACTATTTCGGGTTCCTCGACAGCAGCGAAGCCAAGGCCTTTGCCGGAACGGCGCTCGAGCGCTACGAGAACACCAGGGGCGACTGGTTCGACGATTTCGGCTGGTGGGGAATAGCGGCGCTCAAGGCCTCGCAGCGCCCCAATCTCTTTCCGGGTTTCGCCGACCGGTTCAGGGACGTCGCCTTCGGCGCCTGGCGGACGATGGCGGACAATGCGCCGAAGGTCTGGGCGAAGGCCGACCAGGCGAAGTATGCCGACTATGCGCCGCGTTTCGAGGGCGGGGTGTGGAACGCCTACTGGACAGAGGCACTGCAACCCGATCGACCCCTGCAACGCCCTCCAGGGCATCCAGAACACGGTGACCAACGGCCTGTTCCTGATCCTCGCGGCCCGGCTCGGCTGCGCCGGCCGCGCCGATTGCCAGCAGGCGGCCAACCGGCAATACGGCTTCCTCAGGCAGTGGTTCGAGGCGAAGGGCCCGCCGGACGCGCTGCTCGCGCCGTGCCCCGGCAGCGGCGATGGCGCGTTCGTGCGCGAACGGGTGAGCGCCTATGGCTCCGGCGCGCCAGGCCCATGCCTACCGGCCGAGCCTCGCCTGGGCGGGCGACCAGGGGCTGATCGTCGGCGGACTGATCGACCGGACGATCCTGGAGCCGAAGGCTTACGCGGAGACGGTGCCGCTGGCGCGAACGATCCTCCGCGGCAGCCGCGACACCTCGTCGATTCCGGCGGCATCGTCCAGCCCTGGCAGCGAACGCGACGGACTGGGCGCGCCGGGCGGCGACGTGGACGACTACATGACCGGGCCGGGCGTGTTCATGCGCTACCCTGCTCTATGCCTACCGCGCCAATCCCGACCTCAGGACGTTCCTAAGGCAGGCGGGATATCCCGATATCGTGCGGGCGAATGCCGAGAAGGCCTGTGAACCACCGGGAGGCCGGGATGGACGACGAGAGCGCGCTCACCCTCCTCGCCAACAACCTCGCGACACTGACGGCGGCCGTGGTCATGCTCCGGTGACAGCAGGACGGGGTCGGCGCATGGTCGACCCGGCCGGCATCGACCGCGGAGGCGGTGCGACGATAGGCGGTCGCCCGTCAGCCACGATCGTCGCCTCGACGTCCACCGCACGCATCGCTGGGCTTCGGCGTCCTGGGCGGCCGCCTTCGTTCGTTGCGGGAGATCGCCGAGGCGATGGTCGAGCAGGTCAGCCTCGAGGGGCACGACGCGCGCGACGCGGCAGTCAATCCACCCGGGTCCAGCCGCGGGCCATGAGGTGCTCCTGCGGGCGGAAGCGGCGCTTGTAGTCCATCTTGCGCGAGCCCTCGACCCAGTAGCCGAGATAGACGTAGGGCAGGCCCATCTTCCGCGCGCGCGGCGATGTGGTCGAGGATCATGAAGGTGCCGAGGCTGCGGTCGGCATAGTCGGGGTCGAAGAACGAGTAGACCATCGACAGGCCGTCGGCGAGCACGTCGGTCAGCGCGGTGGCGATCAGCGGGCCCGTCGCCGCGGCCGGTGATGGCGGTGTCGGGACCGCGGAAGCGGTACTCGACGACGCTGCGTGTCGACGTGGGAGTCGCCGACCATCATGGCGTAGTCGAGCACCGGTCATGTCGGCCATGCCGCCCTCGGCATGGCGGGCGTCGAGATAGGCGCGGAACAGCGAATACTGCTCGGACGAGGGGCTGGCCGTGGTCTCGGCGCCGACGAGGTCGCGATTCTGCCGGCGCACCCGCGCGCATGCTGCGCGTCGGCGCGAAGGCATCGACCACGCACGCGGACCGAGACGCAGGCGCGGCAGCCCTCGCAGGCCGGCCGGTAGGCGATGTTCTGGCTGCGGCGGAAGCCGCCCTGGGTGAGGATGTCGTTGAGCGCGCCGGCGCGGTCGCCGACGAGATGGGTGAACACCTTCCGCTCCGGCGCGGCCCGGCAGATAGGGGCACGGGCGCCGGCGCGGTCAGGTAGAACTGCGGGGTCTCGGTCGGCTGGTGGGTCATTGCCGGTGCGGCGTCGCGGGAGTCGCCCTACCACAGACCATAATACCAGGGGCCGACGATCGAAAAGACCGACCCACATCAGGAGGACCAGCGGCCGCCGCCGACGAGGTAGTCGCGCGAAGCGGTAGTGGCCGGGGCCCATGACCAGCATGTTGGTCTGGTAGCCGACCGGCGTGGCGAAGGAGCAGCTCGCGGCGAGGATGACCGCCACGACGAACGGCATGGGCGGCGGCGCCGAGCTGGTGGGCGATGCCGATCGCGATCGGCGTGAACAGAACGGCGGTGGCGTTGTTCGACAGGATGTTGGTCATCAGGCTGGTGACCAGGAAGATGAGTCAAGAACACAACATA
>CAVZSF010000003.1:0-332283 GCA_963777895.1 uncultured Thermoleophilia bacterium | reverse complement strand
GCTCGAAGTCCGCGGCACGAAGCATTTCGCCGAGGAGAGGGGAGTCCGAGAGCAGGTCGGGGTCGAGACCGAGATCCGCATCGGTCGTTGTCGGGGCAACCGCGAGATCGTCGTCCGGAGCATGGAGATAGACGGCCTGAGCGCCGATGAGCACCACCGACCTGCGCTGGCCGCCGAACGCCTCAAGGCCGTCGAGGAGCGCGCGGCGCGAGGCTACGTAGAGAGGGTCCGCCGCCACGCGCTCTCGTTCCCACCCATCCAGGTGATCAGGGCCTCGGCCTCCGACGGACCCCGGCCAGGACTCGTCATAAGGTCCGCGACGACCTGACTGAGGCTCGCGCACCTGAGCCCATGGCGCATCTCCAAGCCGCTGCATCAACACCGTGAGAAGGGCTCCACCAGCTGAGCGTTGGCACCGGCATCCACGACCTCCACACCCAGATCAGCGGGCATCGTCTCCGGCAAGTCGGTGTAGAGGACCATCAACCGGCTCGGCGCGACGGGCGCAACTCGACTCGCGACCGCAGACGCCGTCAACGCATAGGCGGAATCCGTCGTGCGCAGCTGTTCGAGCAGCGAGTCCGTACCGCGCGGGTCTAGGACGGAGAGCGCTCGATTGGAGCCGAGCAGCGAGTAGTCCTCGCACCACCGCCTGAGGATGCCCGCCCAATCGGCGGCGACGATGCGACCCCGCTGGCTCTCCTTCTTCACCAGCGCTTCTCGAATCAGAAGATCGACCACCCTGAAGATGCTGGCCGTCGCGAGTCCGGTCGCCTTTGCGAGCTCACCCAAAGAGTACGGAGGCCGGTAGTCGCACAAAGCGCGAACGACGCCCGCCGCACTCGGACCCTTGAGGGACTTGAGCGGCGCGCCGCCTCGGCCGAAAGGGTTCTTCGCCGCACCCTCGATCTCGACGAAGACGGCGGGCTTCTGCAAGACCACCCGGAAGTTGCCAGCGGCGTCGGCCCGGCGCGCCATGCTGGCGCAGGAGTCGCCGTGCCTAGCTACCAACGGGGCCGTGAGCATCGGCTGAGTCTTCGGCCACTTCTCAAGCTGGGCCAGTGCCATCGGCACCTTCGCCGGGTCGAGCCTCGTCTTGTACTCCACGACCACGTCTGCGGCCATCCCGTCGGGCGAGCCGACCGTAATGATCGCATCGGGCCGACCTTCGACCATCGGCGGCTCGATGGCGACGTCGACCTTCCAGCCCTCCGGCAGGCGCTCCCGCAATACAGTCACCGCGGCGGCGATCTGTCTGCCCTTGCGGACGATTTCTACCGACATAGCTATTTGCACCTACTGCCTACTTTCACGCTGTGTGAAAGATAGCATCTAGTGAGAATTGAGTCAAGGAACAGGCCCGGATGGGTTCTTCCAGGCGGGCGAAGGCTCGAGCCTGAGCGGCGCGCTACGCGACGTTCTCCGCCCACCGGTAGGGCACGCGAAGATCGTTCTGCCACGCATGCTTGAGATGCTTGTCGTGCTGCAGGCGGGCCCACAACGATTCCCGGCGCCACATCGGCCTGCGCTGCGAACGCTTGAATGGCTGATGCGGAGTAGTCTCCGGCCGCCACGAAGCGCGCGAACTCCTTCGGTGCAATCAGAGAGTCGCGGGCGAAGCGTCGGCCTCGGCCTCACGCGGCCCCCGCGAGCATCGGTCTACGGCACCGTCTTCGATGATCACGTCACGCATGTCGTGAAGCAGCATGTGGCCGAGCTCGTGGAACACGCTGAACCGAAGATCTCCGCCCCAAGCACCACGAATCGTCATGGCAGAACGGCCGTTCGCGGCCCGCGCGGAATGTGGCGCCGTGCGCACCCGTCCCAGGGAAGTGAGGAACAAGAGCACCAGGGCCACGCCGGCAGTTCGACCAACAGCGTCATGAGCTCCGACAGAACGAAGTCTTTGGCGCTCGCGTCGTCATCGCCCGGACCTGGCCCAGCGCGTCACGCAGCCGGACTCGATCAACAGGCCTCGGTGTCGATCACACCCGCTCGATACTCCGCGAGCCGCAACCACGAAGCAATGGCCTCCGGCGAGCGACGGTGACGGCTGCGACACCCCTGGCGAAACGCCAGCTTATAGCGTCGCACGTTGGGAATGGCAAGTCAGCGACGCGACACCGAAGAAGCGCTGCAATTCCCGGACCTTCTCGCAAGGCTTCGTCTTCTTCGCCACGACGCCGAGCCTTGACCAGCGCGTGTAGCAGTAGGCCGAGACCAGGCCGGCCTCCCTTGCGCCTGCTTCGCCTCGGCCTCCTGCTGCCTGGCCACAAGGGTGAGGCGATACTCGCTCTCCAGCCCAGCCAGATGTGCGCCGGCACGCCGACAACCTTCTCCAGCTGCAGTGCGGTATCCGGGGTAATCGCCTTCTCGCCACTGAAGATCGGGCTCAACTTCGACGCCGGCCGCGACATGCGGCGTGCCAACTCGTCCTTGGTCATGCCAAGCTCGCTCAGGACCTCTTCGAGGTACTCGCCAGGGGGGATGGCCAGGTCGGAATGGATGCTGCTCTCAGTCGCCATAATGTTTGCTCACCTCCTCAATGAGCACGATCTCGAGTCGTTCGCCCTCGAGACTGAAGACCAGTCGGTAGAAGCCGGTCAGCTTGACGGCCCACTGGCCCGAGCGGTCGCCTTTGAGTCGATGGCACCCGAGTCCTGGCAGCCGCTGAAGCTCCTCGACATCTCGAGTCTGCTTGATGATGTCGACTCGCTCGATGTACTTGCGTGCGACATCGCGTCCGTGCGCCTTCACCGCCGCCGCGGAACTCTCATACTGCCGCTGGAGCTTGTTCGTGCGGAACCTGATCTCCAACTAGCCCCCGTCATGGGGCACCATCCCTTTACCCTTTAGGTGAAGGGATGATACTGCAGGTAAGCGCTCGCTGTCCAGTGCCGCCTTTACCCAAGGGGTAAAGATGAGTCAGGACTTGCTTCGCACTTGGAGCGACTGGCTTGGGTCTTCGTAGGCGGCGGACAGCGCTCGCGTATCAGAGAGAAGCAGGGCCTACCCCCGCCTCCATGGACGGGATCGGTCCTGCCTCATCAGACTACAAGTGATGGGTCGGGGGTCAAGAGCCTCAGAGAGCCCTGCGGTAGACATTCTGGCGGCGCCCCATCTCGGGCCAGGCCATTGGTGTGTGCGCCACTCATCGCACGGACATGGACTCCAGATACTCGACGACTGCCTGCAGCCCGAACTCGAACACGTCCTCCGGGCTGCGGAAGGCGCAGCCTCCGCAGCCTTACTGAGTGTCGGCAGTTCGGGCCGGGGCAGCGAGGGCGGCGCGAGATAGACCTGACCGCCTGACGCCGCCCACTCCCGCCAGAACGCCTCGAGCAACACGGCGCCGGACGTGAGCTGACCGATCGCCTGGATGGCGAGCACCGCGTCTTGCAGCGGGACGCCGGCACTCACGAGGATGCCGGCTCCGTGCTCGACGATGCGCATCGCGGCGAGCGTGTCGAGCGGTGTCGTGGCGGCGAGGCGGGCGACTGCCGGGCTGTGAGCCAGCATCGCCCGCCGGTACGCCCGGGCGATCTCGCGGAACTGATCCTGCCAGGGCGCCGACGGATCCACCTCGGGGTCGGCGTCGGCAAGCGTGGCCTCGACGACGCCGGCCAGCATCGCCTTCTTGTTGGGGAAGTGCCGGTAGGCCGCCGTCGGGTCGACGCCGAGCTCGGCGCCGAGGCGCCGCATCGAAAGCGCGTCGAGACCCTCCTCGTCGGCGATGCGCAGCGCCGTCGCCACGAGCAGCTCGCGGCTCAGCCTCGGTCTCGTCCCGCCCGTCGCGTCTCCGCCCCTCGCGTCTCCGCCCGTCGCGTCTCCGCCGCTTCCCTCGTCAGCCATCCGCCAGCCTTCCTTCCTCGCCGCTCCGACATTTCTTCAGAAACGATCGCCAGTCAACACTGTTGACAAGTCCACACTGTGGACTCTACTATGTCAACGCTGTTGACATCAAGGGCGTGGAGGAAGCGATGAGTGCAGGAGCCGGGAAGACGTCAGAACGCAAGGTCGCCCTGATAACGGGCTGCTCGACCGGCATCGGCCGGGACTTGGCGCAGCGGATGACCGCCGCCGGCTATGCGGTCGTCGCGACGGCGCGGCGGATCGAGACCCTCGCGGACGTCGACGCGGCGATGAAGCTCGCGCTCGACGTGACCAGCGAGCGAGTCGGCGCGCGAGGCCGTAGCCGCGACGCTGGCGCGCTTCGGGCGCATCGACGTGCTCGTCAACAACGCCGGCTTCTCGGAGCAGGCGGCGATCGAGGAACTCGAGGACGACGCACTGCAGGCCATGCTCGACGTGAACGTGATCGGGACGGTGCGGATGCTGCGCGCGGTGGCGCCGGTCATGCGCGCGCAGGGGTCCGGCGACATCGTGAACGTGAGCTCGCTTGTGGGACGGATGGCGATGCCGGTCAACGGCGGCTACGCGGCCACCAAGTTCGCGGTCGAGGCGCTTTCGGACGCCGCGCGGCAGGAGCTCGCCCCCTTCGGCGTGCGGGTCATCGTGGTCCAGCCCGGGAGCATCGCGACGCGCTTCGCCGACGCGATGCTCGACCGCTCCCGCGAGACGCTCGAGGACCCGACCTCGCCGTACCGCGAGCTGTACGCGCGAAACGACGCGCTGACGGTGAAGCTGCGCAAGGACGACGCGCCCGTGGAGGCCGTCTCCGCGGTGGTGCTCGAGGCGCTTCGATCGCGGCGGCCCAGAGCACGCTACACCGCCGCGATCCCGCTGCTGGCCCGCCTCCTGTGCCGCCTGAGCGCCGGCCTGCGCGACCGTCTCTGGGCGCGGGCGCTGGCGAGCGCGAAGGCGTAGCGTCTCCGCTTGACGCCCATGAGGTACACGGACTAGTCTGCCCTCAATCCGGTTCGCCGGAGGTGGATGGCGAATGCCATCGAGGGGGCCGCAAGGCCCCCTTTGTCTTCCTCACAGCAGCTTCTTGCCGTAGGGCCGACCGGCGGGCGCATCGTACTTCGCCTCCAACGTCCGAACCACGCGCGTCGCGAACGGCGCCAAGCTGATCGGAAACCCATTCTCGGAGAGAATCTCATTCCGACTGGGGTGGGCGATGAGATCGGCCAACTGAAGCCCTGCGATGTTGTTGGCCTTCTGCTTGACCTTCAGCTGCCTGCTCTGAAGGGCTGCCGAGATCTGTGTGGCGTCGAGGTAGTCCGTTCCACGGATGAACAGCCGCTCGAATGAGCCCTTGAGCCTGATGTCCTCCTTGCCGCCCCGGGACTCGGCGATGACGTCCCCCCGTGCCCTACGCCGATTGAGGAAGTAGACGTAGCGCTCCAGCAGCACAGCCAGACAGTAGTGGTAGGGGTCGTAGGTCCAGACTCGATACGTCTCCCGGTGCTTCTTCTTGTCGAGGCACACAGTGATGACCGTATAGTCCCACTTGGAAAGGAGGCCAATGAGTGCGCGGTCGAACGCCTCCCTGACTCGATCATCACGGAGAGCGACGAAGGACCCTCGCCTGTTGACCATGTCCTTGCGATGGAAGATGACGGGATCGTCGGGGTGAGACCGGAAGTACTTGGCCTTGAGGGCTTCCATATCCGGCTGCACGACGGCTGCGACATGGCCAAGCTCGATGATGACGCCGGTCAGGCTGAGGAAGCGATGATTCGGGTCGTCCGAGCTCTTCAGGTCAGGATTGCCCACCTCGTCGATGTACATCCGGTACGTCATCTGGCCATTCATAGCCCAACGGCGACGCGGACGGAAAGGTGACATTGAAGCGCACCAGCAGTCGCCAGCGCGAGCGCGACGACTCACGCGGACGAGTAGACTCCTGAGCCGGATGGGCGCCGCGAACGCGCGGCGCGGGCGAACGACCTGCAGAGGGTGAGACGCGTGAGCGATGACAGAACGAGCGACCAGCAGGACCGCAAGACTCCGTCCTCGGCATGGTCGATGGGAGCCCTCATCGGCATCGGTGCGGGTCTCGGCCTGGTAGCCGGCACCTTGCTCGACAACATCGCGCTCGGGCTCGCCTTCGGCGCCGGCCTGGGGACGGTCGCCGGCGCCATCGTCGAAGCGAACCGGCGGCGTTAGCCGCTGGGCCCGGCCGGACCGCCGGCGGCACACGACGCTCTTCCACGCGACGCGGCCACCAGCGCCCGGGCATAAGTGGCCCAACGCGATGGGCTACCCCGCACGACAGACTGCGATCGAAGGCATGGCCGTGATGCTGCCCTACGGCGGCACGGTCGAGGTCGTCGGCGAGTCCCACTACAAGCCCGAGCTGTTCAAGCTGGCGGGACGGCGAAGGAGGGATGCCGCCGACATCCCCATCGTCGCCGTCCTCGTGCGCGAGCCCGACAACCGCTACGACTCCAACGCGGTGAAGGTGGTCGTGAACGGCTACCACGTCGGCTACCTCGGCCGCGCCGACGCGGCCGCCTATGCCCCTCTGCTCGACCGGCTGCTCGCCACGGACGGTGTCCACGGAGCGTGTCCGGGACGCATCATCGGCGGCTGGCTCAGGACCTGGGACGAGGCGGTACGCGGCATCGGCGACAGAGCCACGACGTTCGTCAACCACACGAGTGAAGGCGACTACGGCGTGCGGCTGGCGCTCGCCCCACCGCATGAGGTGCGCTCGTATCTGGACCGTTCCTCCCCTCGCCGCTTGGTCTTCGACCCGAGCACGGTCCCGCTGCCAGAGCGATGAGCGCTTCGCCGTCGAGGCCGCTTTCGAGCTGACGGAATGGCGATGCTCTTCCTCCTGATCATCTGCCACGACGACACGTTCGCGCCGAGTGAGACGCTCATCCGCGAGATCCGCGCATGGGATCGCGAGACGCAGCGGCGCGGGCTGCGCAAGGACGGGCGACCGCTGCGACCGCCGAGCGACGCTGTGACCGTGCGAGTGCGCGGGGGATCGGTGGAGGCGGCGGACGGGCCCTTCTCGGATGCGCCCGACAAGATGGCGGCCTACGAGCTGATCGAGTGCGCGAGTCTCGAGGAGGCCGTCGACCTGGCCGCCTCCCATCCCATGGCGGCCGCCGGGACCATCGAGGTCAGACCGGTCTGGGACCAACTGGCCGAGCCGCTGTGAGAGGAAGGGGGTCCACCCGGAACCGCGTGAGCGTCCTCTTCGAGCTCGGCGACTTCCCCATGATGCGCAAGCAGTTGCTCGGCATCAGGTCGCGCGCCGAGGCTTACGCTCGCTGAGGTCGTCCGCGGGACGGGGTCCGAACCTCGTGCTAGTGTCCGCCTCGGGAGATCGGGCATGGGGAGGTGGCTCGATGATCGTGCGCATCTGGCACGGATGGACGTCGCCGCAGAACGCGGATCCCTACGAGACGCTGCTGCGTGAGGAGATCATCGCCGGCATCGCCGACCGCAAGATCCCGGGCTTCTTGGACATCAAGCTGCTGCGCCGGCCGCTCGGGCCCGAGGTCGAGTTCATCACGATCATGACGTTCGACGACCTCGACGCCGTGCGTGAGTTCGCCGGCGACGACTACGAGGCCGCCGTGGTGCCGCCCAAGGCGCGGGAGCTGCTCGCCCGCTTCGACGAGCGCTCGCAGCACTACGAGCTGCGGCTCGAGCGCACGTGAGGCCGCATGGGCGGCGGAGGAGAGTCGGCGAAGAGTGGTCACCGGCGAAAGGAGATGCGCATGACCGATGCCTTCGAGCTGCTGCGCGGCGACGGGCCGTATGCGCCGCATGCCGAGAAGCTCATGCTGTACGGCCAGTTCGTGGGGTCCTGGGACATCGAGGCGACCTGGTTCACGCCGGACGGCGAGACCCGACGCGTCACCGGCGAGTGGCACTTCGCCTGGATCCTCGGCGGCCGCGGCGTGCAGGACGTGCTCTTCGCCTCGACGCACGAGCCGCACCAGTACGGCACGACGCTGCGCTGCTACGACCCCGAGCAGGACGTGTGGCACGTGACCTGGATGCAGCCCTACGGCGGCGAGTTCGACCACCTGATCGGGCGGCGCGAGGGCGATCGCATCGTGCAGGAGGTGGTCCCCGCGCAGGGCGACGAGCGCCGGCGCTGGAGCTTCACCGAGATCACGCCGGCGTCCTTCGTCTGGCTCGGCGAGGTCTCCGGCGACGGCGGCGCGACGTGGTTCCTCGAGCAGGAGATGCGAGGGACGCGCAGGGCTGGCCGATGAGCAAGAACAAGGCGCTCTGATCGCCACGCATCCATGGACGCCGACGTTCTGACCAAGACATACTCAGCGCCGCGGCGACCGGAGGGATGAGCATGGGTATCTACGCAGATCACATCTTCCCCTGGCTGCTCGACCGGACTGAGCCCAGGGAACTGCTGGAGCAGCGCCGACTGGCCGTGGGCGATGTTCGGGGCGACGTTCTGGAGATCGGCATCGGCACGGGGGGGAACATCCCGTTCTATCCGGCGGGCCTCACGGCGCTGACCGCGGTAGATCCGCTCGAAGGTATGCGCCGCGCGGCGCTGCAGAAGGCCGCGTCTCGGGGGTTGACCGTCGAGTGGCGCCACGGCCGCGGCGAGCGGCTGCCTCTGGAGGACCAGCGCTTCGACAGCGTCGTGCTGGTCGACGTGCTCTGCTCGGTGGACGATGTGGACGCGGTGCTCGCAGAGGCCTACCGCGTCCTCCGGCCCGGCGGGCGCCTGCACTTCCTGGAGCATGGGCTCTCGCAGGATGAACGCATCCGCACATGGCAGCGGCGGCTCAATGGCTTCAACAAGGTCACCGCCTGCGGCTGCAGGCTGACACGCGAGCCCGAGAAGCACATCCGCGACTCGGCCTTCGTCGTCGACGAGCTCGTGCAGGCGCCGCCGCTCAAGGGCGGTACGAACCCGCTCTACCCTCATATCCGCGGCATCGCCTCGCGGCCTGGCTGACGCGGAGATTCGTCCGCGTTCAGACGCCGACGGGTGGACGCGGTGGCCGCAGAGCGACACCATCAACTCTTAGCCAAGCGTCAGGGGGTGCCGACATGAGAGGACGCGAGCCCGAATGAGCAGACGCGAACGAGACAGAGGCCGCACAGACAAGAAGCGCGAGCGGGCCCTGGCCAGCCGCGCGCTCGTGCCGGCGGGCATCCCGGCTGCACCCGCCGAGCGCGGCTTCGCCGAGTGCCCGTGCCCCAAGGACTGCACGCTGCACGGCGAGTGCGAGCTGTGCGTGGCCTACCACGCCTCCGAGAAGGTGCTACCGCGCTGCGAGCGGGTGTGACACCGACGCAGGACGAGGATGTAACGCCCATGCAGGACGAGGGCGTGACGGTCGAGCCGGCTGCGGACCAGCCTGTCTTCGACGAGGCCCTCATCGCGATGTGCGGCGCCTACTGCGGCGCCTGTAGTTGGCGCGAGCGGACGGGCTGCCCGGGCTGTCGCGCAGTCGCGGGCAAGCCGTTCTGGGGCGAGTGCCGCATGGCGGGGTGTGCCATCGGCCGCGGCCTCGAGCACTGCGGGCTCTGCGCGGAGGTGCCGTGCGCGATGCTGCGGGAGGCGTTCGCCGACCCGGAGCACGGCGACGGCGGCGAACGCCTCAGCAACCTGCGGGCGTGGGCCAAGGGCGAGCGGACCTACCTCGAGCTGAGGCGACCCGAAGCCTAGCCGAGCTACCTCACTCCGGCGTCGAGCCGGGCACCGGCTGGAGCATCCCGAAGACGATGCCGGTCGGCGAGACCACGTAGGCGACCCAGCCGACGTTCGGCACCTCCTGCTTCTCCATCGCCACGGTGGCGCCGGCGGCGGTCGCGCTGGCGAGTGAGGCGTCGAGATCGTCCACGGAGACCGTGTTCACCACGCGCGGCTGGTCCGGCATGCCCAGCGGCATGATGGCGCCGTTGATGCCCGGCTCGTGCTCGCCTCTGCCGGTGTCGACCAGCCAGTACTCCTCCTCGCCCCACCGCTGGGCTTCCCAGCCGAAGAGCGACTGGAAGAAGGCGACTTCCTTCTCGGGGTCAGGTGAAGCGAGCTCGAAGTGGATCACCGTGTTCATCGCCGTGTCCTTTCACCTTGGTGCGGCAGTGCTCTAGTCATCGACTGCCCGGATCTCCCCGCTCTCACGCGCGACGACCGGCCATCCCTCGAGTTCGGTGGGGATCTGCCGCTCCAGGCTCGGGTTCATCTCGATCACATAGACCATGATGCACGGCCTCCCGTCGGCCTCCCCTTCGGCCACGCCGACGACCCCAGCCAGTGAGACCAGCGCCTGCGCATGCCGGGCAAGGACGGCGCCTATCCGCTCGTCGGGCATCCGCATCCGCTCGTCATTCTGTCGCCGTCAACGACGCCGACCGGCACCAGCCCGCCGGGTGCGCCTGAATGCGCCCCAAGTCCATCACGTTCCGTCGACGGTGACGTGGAAGTACTGGAGCACGCCGTCGATCGGATTCGCGAGAGTCATGGTGCCGTCGGCGTTGCCGGAGAACACAAGACCGACCGGGTTGGCAGCAGCGTCATCGGTCACCAGCAGAGACCCGGAGTCCCCAGGCTGGATGAACGCGCCGGGGGTCTCGACGACGATCTGGCCCGTGAAGAAGGCATACCAGTCGTCGGCGTAGGCCACGATCATGGTGGCGTTGATCCCGGTGATGGTCCCATGCGTGAGCTGGGTGCTCCGGCCGAACTTCTGCACCGCCATGTTGACCGCCGCCGGCCTGGTCACGCTGTTCGGCGCGCCGTACCCGCCGAGCGTCATGGGGGTCGACGTGCCGAGCGCACCAGCGTCGATACGGGCGATCGCGGCGTCGATCTGGTTGGTGGCGAAGATGCTGCCGTTGATCGACTTGTAAGCGGCGACGGCCCCGATCCGCAGGTTCGCGTCGTACACGTGCGTGGAGACGTCGTAGAGACCGGGCTGCGTGACGATGTCGCCGATCTCACTCTGGCCGGTGATGTCGTTCGGTGCGAAGACGTGCGTGTTGCTCAGCGCGTAGAGGTTGCCGGCAGCGTCGCGCACGCGGCACGCGATGGTGCCGGCGGAGACGCTCTGGTAGTTGCCGGTCGACACGCCGATGGGCACGGGGCGTTCCCAGAGATCCGTGGTCTGGTGGGACACAGTGCCGACGGCGATCGAGACGGATGCCTGGCCGATGGCGCCCTGCGCATCGGCCACGGACGCCGTGATCGTGTGCATGCCGTCGTTGAGCGGTCGAGAGAAGCCCGCTCCGCTGCCGAGAGGGCCGTCGATGCTGGAGGTCCAGACCAGATCCATGGAGAGGTCGCCGTTTTGCTTGTCCTGCGCGGTGGCCGCAAAGCTGACGAGCTCACCGGACGCGAACTGCGCCCCCTGCGCCGGACTGGTGATGGCGACCACGGGCGGGTCGTTCGGCCGAGGCCTCCTCTTCAGCGCCATGAGCTTGCCGGTGGCTTGCGCTACCACGGGCACGCCGTCGACGAAGGCCGGCAGACGGCCGGCTCCCGACTTCAGGGTGAAGACCCTGACGATGGCCCGCCCGTCCCGGCGCCAGGCCGACGGCGGTCCCGACCACGCCGCGCGTGGTCAGCAGTTGCGGGTTGTGCCTCTCCTGGGCCGCGATCGCCTTCGCCAGCCCCGGAGGGCCCTGCGGCGGCGGCGCGGCCTGCGCCGTCCACGTGACGGCGAGTAGCGCGGCGAGTAGAGCGGCGGCGACCGCCGCCAGTAGCATCTTGCGCATGATGACCCTCCCGTCTGCCCCCGAGATGTCTGTTGCGCAGTCGGCTGCCGGCCGGTCCGGCGACAGCCGCTCAGCGAGGCCATACTAGGGCCGGGTGACGCTGCCGTCCACGCTCCTCGCCGTTGTCCTTGACGCCTCTCAGGTCAGCTCGTCGGCCCAGGCGGCGATCGCGTCCCAGTCGCGGTCGTCGTGGGGGCCGAGACCGTGCAGGGGACTCGCCGGCAGCTTCGTCAGGATCTTGTCGCAGCCGCGCACCTTCGCCGGGTCGTACTTGCCGACGAACATCTGTGCGCAGACCGGATGCAGCCAGGGCAGCTTTTCGAGCGCCTTGGCGAGCTGCTTGCTCGCCTCGGCGAGGTCGTCGGCGGCGCTCGTGGGGCCGAGCGCGAAGATCGCGACCGGCCGCTTCTCGAGCGCCGGCCGCTGCTGTTCGAGCCACTTCTGCGCGTCCTTGAGCAGGTTGCCGACGTAGAAGGGCGCGCCGAAGACGACGGCGTCGTAGCCGTCGTCCGGGCGCGCCTCCTTCACCGGTTTCACGTCGACGGCGAGCCCCCGCTCGCTCAGACGCGCGCCGACCGCCTCGGCCACCTCCGCCGTCGATCCGTACCGCGTCGCGTAGGCGACCAGCACCCGGCCGGCGATCTCGTCGTGTGTCGCGCTCTCGTCATGCCGCTTCATCTCGTCCATCCCCGCCATCTCGTCCATCCCCGCCATCTCGTCCATCCCCCTCACGACTTGCTCCCGTCACTCACACCCAAGATCAGCCGCCGCACGGCATCGAGCAGGACCTCCTCGGGATGACTCTCCGGGTCGTCCTCGATCATCCGCACCGCCTCGGTGCCCATGGCGACGGCGAACAGCGCCATCGCATCGCAGTCGGGGACGTCGAACTCGCCCCCGTCGACTCCCTCGACCAGCAGGTCGCGGAGCATCGGCGCGAACACCAGGTCGTTGACCTGGGCGGTGAGCTCGGGCGCTACATCCATCTCCGCATGCGGCCCCGCGTAGAAGGCCCGCGCGTCGGCCAGCGCAACGCCGACCGCCTGCTCGATACGCGCGAGCGCGCTCCTCTCGGTCAACTGCGACTCGACGCGGGCGCGCTGCCCGCGCGCCCACAGCTCGAGAGCGTAGCGACGCAGCTCGTCCTTGCTCGCGAAGTGCTCGTAGATGGTCTTCTTCGAGATGCGCAGCTCGCGCGCCACGTCCTCGACGGCGGTCCGCTTGAACCCGTAGCGGACGGCCAGCTCCATGAACTTCGTGGCGATCTCGTCCTTGGTGGCCGGCACGTGTCTCCTCCGTCTCATCGATGCGCGGGCGCTGCTTCTGCAGCTAATCCCCGGAAACGATATGCGTTTCTCGGTACATCCTAGAAGAAGAGGAGGAAGAACGTCAACCAGCGAGGCGCCGGACGCACCGCGGGCGTCGCCGCGCTGAGGGCCCGCCCGGCCGCGACTCGGGAAGGCGTACCGGACTACGCGGCCGGCTCCATCATCTCGACCACGTAGAGCAGGTTCCTGTCGGGATCGCGCAGCGAGAACATGGGCGGGGCCCCCTCGAAGTGGAGGACCTCGCCGTCCATCTCGACGCCCTCGGCACGCAGCGCGGCATGGTCCGCCTCGGCGTCCTCGGTCACGAGGCGGATGCCGGTGTCCACGCCGCAGACCCCACCGGGGCCCAGCGGGGCCAGCGCGATGCTCGCCGACGAACGGGGCGGCGCTACCTCGATCCAGCGCCGCCCGCCCCCGAAGGTGGCGTCCATGCGCTTCTCAAAGCCGAGCGTGCCGACGTAGAAGTCGAGCGCCCGGTCCTGGTCGGTCACGGGGATGGCGACCGTCCTCACGTGCGTGATGTGTGTCTTCTCTGCCATGTGGTCCTCCGGGGATGGTGCTACTCGACCTCCTCATACCCCTTCTGCTGAAGGCGGCCTCCGGTGACTGTAGACTGCGCGCGCGAGCCCCCCAGGTCTTCTGCCGCTTACAGGGGGTGGTCATCCTCGTCCTGGGTATCGTCCGGTGCAGAGGGCCGCGGTGATCCCATCGCGCCCCATCCGTCGCGGAGGGTCATGATGGTCAAGAAGTCACCGTCCCGCCGGCGGCCGGCCACGAAGGCGGCGCCTGCCAAGACCACGAAGGCGGCGCCCGCCAAGACCGCGCCGAGCCGGCAGCGGCCAAGCAAGGCGGCCGCCGCGCCCCAAGGCGCTGCGCATCGGCGTGCTCTCCGATACGCACGGCTACTTCGACCCCGCCATCCTCAAGCTGTTCGCCGGCGTCGACCACATCATCCACGCCGGCGACGTCATGGACGCCGGCGTGCTGCCGCGGCTCAAAGCCGTCGCGCCGGTCACGGCGGTCGCCGGCAACCTGGACAAGCCGGAGGTCGCCGGCGACCTGCCGCGCGAGGTCACGGGCGAGGTCGGCGGCGTGCGCTTCGTCGTGGGCCACAAGCCGAAGCGGCTGCTGAAGCGGCTTGTGCGCGGCAAGCTCTCGCTCGCCGACTTCGACCTCGTGGTCTGGGGACACGAGCACGTGCCCTCGGCCGCCTGGATCGACGGTGTGCTGCACCTCAACCCGGGCACGGCGAGCTCGCCCGAGGAAGAAGACGACGGCCCGACCGTGGCCATCGTCGAAAAGACCGGCAACGGCCTCAGCGTGCGGTTCCTTCCGCTGGCCGACCGGCGAGACTGATTGGGTTCCTCCCGCTGGCCGACCGGCGAGACTGATTGGGGGGCGGCGCGCCTGACGGCGCGCCGCCCCCTCCCTCACGACATCTCGGGCGACTTGTGCACGCCGATGCGGTTGCCTTCCGTATCCTTGAAGAAGCCGATGAAGCCGACCATCTGGCCCATGTCCTGCACCGGCATGAGGATCTCGCCGCCGGCGGCCGCGGCGCGCTGCAGCATCCCCTCGGGGTCGCCGAGGCTGTTCAGGTAGATCGTGGTGCCATCCATGCCCGGCTTCGTCTGCTCCGTTTTCGCCAGGTCGAAGCTCACCGGGAACTGACCCTCGGGCATGCCCTCCACGCCCTCGGGCGCCTTGGGGAGCGCGATCCCGTCCATGCCCTCCATCTTCTCGAACTCGCACTGCAGTACGGCGCCGTAGAACTTCATGGCGCGCTCCAGATCCGTGACCGGGATGTCTGCCCAGACGATGTGGTTCTCCATCGTGGTGCTCCTCTGCGACGTGGCTTGGCGCGAACGCCCGACAGCAGGGACGATGCCCGGAAGGTGACGGCGGCCTAACCGCTCGTCGTCCTCAGCGCGCCAGCCGCCGGAAGGCGAGCAGCGTCCCGGCCTGCAAGATCACCCCGACGATCAGAAGCGACAGCACGGCCTTGCCGATCGCGTTCCAGTCGTAGCCCTCCGTCATCAGAGAGCGGATCGCCTCGATCTGGAAGGTCACCGGGTTGAAGTCGTTCACCGACTGCATCCAGCCCGGCATGAGCTCCCGCGGCACGAAGGCCGTCGAGATGAAGACCACCGGGAACATCAGCAGCGAGAGGGCGCTGGCGGCCTGCTCGCTCTTCGTCAGCAGCGCGGCGATGAAGCTCACGCCGGCGAAGGCGATGCCGAAGAGGCCAGACAGGGCGAGGATGATGAGCAGGCCGCCTAAGCCGGTCTCGAGAGTCGCGCCCAGCAGCAGGCTCACGCCGAGCAGGACGCCGGCCATGATCGCCGCCTCGAAGAAGAGCGGCACCATCTCGCCGGCGAGGATCGACATGCGGGCGATCGGCGTCGAGCGCAGCTTGTCGAGATAGCCGCTGCGGTACTCGACCAGCATGCCGTAGCCGGCCCATCCGACCGCCAGGAACGACGCGAACACGATCTGTCCCGGCGCGAGGTAAGAGAGGTAGCTGTCGGTCGCAAAGGCGGGCAGCTGCACGATGTCCTTGTAGAGCTGGCTGAAGACGAGCAACTGGATCAGCGGGAAGAAGATGATGCTGACCAGATTCGCCGGCACGCGGAAGAAGCGCCGCGTGGTGCGGAGGCCGAGCCAGTACGTGTCGTAGGCGAAGGCCGTCAGGTCGTTCATCTCAGAACCCCATGATGATGGGCTGGTCGGCCGCTTCCTCGCGGATGTGCCGGCCGGTGTACTTCAGGAAGACGTCGTCGAGGCTCGGCTCGCTCATCTGCAGCCCGGTGATGTGCAGGCCGTGGCCGTCGATGCGCCGCATGAGCTGGGGCACCGCGGCGCTGGCGTTCGGCACGGCCAGGCTGACCCCGGCGGGATGCGGCGTCACGCGCTCGCACGGCACCACGTCCTCGAGCAGGCGGCACACCGTGGCGACCTGGTCCTCGCCATGACCGTCGTCGGTCTCCCGCCCAGCTGCATCGCCCGGTTCGAACTGCAGGACGACCGAGTCGGCGCCGACCGTCTTCTTGAGGTCGGCCGGCGCGCCCTCGACGACGATGCTGCCGTTGTCGACGATGGCGAGCCGCGAGCACAGACGGTCGGCTTCCTCCATGTAGTGCGTCGTGAGCAGCATCGTCGTGCCCTCGGCGCTGATGCGCTCGAGCTCCTCCCAGAGCGCGGTGCGGCTCTGGGGATCCAGGCCTTCCGTGGGTTCGTCGAGGATGAGGAGCGGCGGGCTGTGCATCAGGGCGCTCGCCAGATCGAGTCGCCGCTTCATGCCGCCGGAGTACGTACCGGTGAGCTTCTTGGCCACCGACGCCAGCCCGGTGAGCTCGAGCAGCTCGTCGGCGCGACGGCGGATCTCGCCGGCCGGCAGCCGGTGCAGCCGGCCGGCCAGCTCCAGCGTCTCGCGCCCCGTCGAGAAGGCGTCGAGGCTCGGCGTCTGCATCGCCAGGCCGAGCCGCTTCCGCACCTCGTGGGGCTGCGTCATCACGTCGAAGCCGGCGACACGCGCGGTGCCCTCGGTCGGACGCAAGCAGCGTCGCCAGGATGCGGATCGTCGTCGTCTTGCCGGCGCCGTTAGGCCCCAGGAAGCCGAAGAGCTCGCCGCGCGCGACGCCGAAGGTGACGCCGTCGAGCGCGCGCGCGTCGTGCCCGTAGACCTTCACGAGGTCGCGGACCTCGATCACTGCGTCGGCGGGCTCCACCTGCGGCGGAACGGATGGAGCGGCGGACGCCTCCCGCGGGTCTCCCGCGTCGTGAGGCGCGCCGGTCGCCGCCGCAGGAGCCTGCACCCACGCATCTGACCTGTCGTCTCGAGCCGGCTGCATGGGCTCGGTTTGCCCGCGCCGTAGCAGCACAAACCGGCACTGCCGCTCAGCTCTCGGAAAGCACCGCGTCCAGGGCGTCGACCAGGAAGTCCGCGTCCGCAGCAGTCACACACAGCGGCGGATTCACCTTCAGCACGTTGTGGTCGCGACCGCAGAGCCCGACGACAACGCCGCGGGCGAGGAGGGCGACTTGCGCGCGTTCGGCGCCCGCGGCGTCTGGCTCGCGCGTCTCGCGGTCGCGCACCATGTCGACGCCGAGCAGCAGCCCGCGGCCGCGCACGTCGCCGATGCCCTCGTGACGGACGGCCAGCCGCTCGAACCCCTCGCGGATCCTCGCGCCGACCTCGAGCGCGTTGCGCTGCATGCCTTCGTCCGCGATGGCGCGCAGGACGGCGCGACCCGCGGCGCAGCAGGTCGGGTTCGCGCCGTAGGTGTTGAAGAACATCCGCTCTGCCATGGGCTCGGCGACCTCGCGTCGGGCGATCACGGCGGCGATGGGGAAGCCGTTGCCGATGCCCTTGGACGTCACGACGATGTCGGGCATCACGTCGTGCGCCTCGAAGCACCAGAAGTGGCTGCCGGTGCGGGCCATGCCGCTCTGCACCTCGTCGACGATCAGGACGCCGCCCGCGGCGCGCACCTGCTCGGCGGCGCCGCGCAGCCAGCCCTCGGGCATCTCGACGATACCGCCGTAGCCCTGGATCGGCTCGGCAAGCAGGCCGGCGACGGCGCCGCTCGTGTTCGTGCGCAGCGTACGCGAGAGCTCGTCGAGGTAGGGCGCCGCATCCGGGCCCAGCGGGCCGCGGTACGGATGCGGCGCCATCACCTGCACGTAGCCGGGCGCAGGCGGCACGAGCTGATGGGCCTGCGCCAGCCCGTGGCGGTCATCGCGCCGAAGTGCATGCCGTGGTAGGCGTCGCGCAATGTCAGCATCTCGTAGTTGCGCGTGAACGTCCGGGCCAGCAGAACGGCGAGGTCCACCGCCTCGGCCCCGCTGTTGACGAAGTGCACGACCCAGTCGGGGCCCTCGGGCAGCGTCCCGATCAACTCCTCGGCGAAGTGCCCAGGCTGGGGGTGGTGGTACGCCGTCGTGATGTGTACGAGCTCGCGCATCTGGTCCTCGACGGCGGCGAGCACCCCCGGATGCGCATGTCCCACGCTGATGCAGACGTTCTGCGCCATGCAGTCGAGGTAGCGGCGCCCCGAATTGTCCCAGAGGTACTGGCCGCGGCCGCGTTGCCAGACGACCGGCTCGTCGTAGGCGGCGAAGGTGCGCAGCGACGGCGCCAGGAAGCGCTCCCTGCGGGCCGCCACCGCGGCGGTGTCCCACTCGAGCGGCAGGGGCGTCGCGGACGGCGCCTTGGCCGCCTCGGCGGGCGGCCGCTCTGACTGGTCCTCGTCCATGACGCACAGCATATCCGTCTGGAACGCGAAGCCGACGGCGACCTCCTGCCGCTCTGCCGCGTCGTCTGGACGCGACCGGGCGGGGAGTGCCTTCACTCCCCGCCCCCTGACCCGCGCCGAGTGGATACAGCACCATGAACCAGGGGGCGGAGAGACGCTAGCCCCTCCCATGCGAAGGCGGCGGTCCGGGACTTGCCCGGCCCGCCGCCTCGAGATCACCGGGAGCGTGGGTGAGGGCTGGGACCCGCGCTCCGGCGACCGTCCCCTCTCAACGATCGCCCAGTTCGGGCTGGTCGGGGGAGTCGTTGGAGCCGCTGTGGTCGACGCTGTCGCCTGACTGACCGCTCTCACGGGAGTCCTGAGACTCGGGAGACTCGGCCGAATCGTCGGCGCTCCGGTCGGGGCTCGAATCATTCGACGCCGACTCGTTCGAGTCATGCGAGTCGGAGCTCCATGAGTCGTCCTTTGCCGCCGCGGCGTCGGGAGACGACACGTCGCGGCTTGGGTTGCTGTCGATGGTGTCGCGCGACGCGTCGTCCTTCTGCGTACCGTCCTTGCTCGAGTCGCTCGAATTCAGGTCCTTGCTCGTGTCCTTGGTCTCGCTCTTGAAGGTCTGGGTAGCGTCCTTGGATGGAACGTCCTTGGCCAACGCCGCGTTGACGCCGAGCGCGGCCACGACGACCGCCAGCACGACGGCGGTGATGATGGCTGTAAGCCTCTTCTTCATCGGTGGTCCTCCATCTCTTGTCACGTTTGGTGAGCCTCGTAGAACACTGCTCACCGACGTTGTGACCAGCGGACCTGAAGAGATGATGAAGACGTAGGTTAAGGTCGCTCAGCGGGCCAGCGGCAGGGCGATGCGCATGGTCGTCCCGTGGCCGGGCGTCGAGGCAGCCGCGATCCTGCCTCCGTGGCCGCTGACGACCCACTCGGCGATCGACAGTCCCAATCCACTGCCGCCTCGATCAGACTGCTGCCCTTCGGCCCGGTAGAAGCGCTCGAAGACGTGCTCCAGCTCCTCGGGGCTGAGACCCTCGCCCCGGTCGGAGACCTCGACCCGTGCTTCGTCGCCGGTTCCGTCGACGGTCATGTGGACCTCGGTGCCGGCCGGGGAATGTTCGATTGCGTTCTTGAGCACGTTCAGTAGCGCGCGTTCGAGGTGGGGGGCGTCGCCGGGCACGGTCACGGCGCCCTGCGCCATGACCGACACGGCGACGCCCTTTCTCGCCGCCAGCGGCTCCAGCTTCCCGGCGCTGCGCCGCGCCAGCGCAGCGAGGTCGAGCGGCGCAGGTTGCAGCACTTCCTGGCGGGCGTCGATGCGAGAGAGCAGCAGCAAGTCGTCGACGATCGACGCCATCCTCTCCACCTCACCGAGGTCGCGGCGCAGCGCCTCCCCCTCGAGGCGCGGCTCCTCGTCCCACAAGGCAACATCGAAGTCGGCCTTCACGATGGCCAGCGGCGTGCGCAGCTCGTGCGAGGCGTCCGCGACGAACCGCTTCTGGGCGAGATAGGTCTCGCGAATCGGCCGCAGCGTGCGGCGCGCGTACCACACGCCGAGCAGGCCGACCGCGACGATCACGACGCTGTCAACGATCACGATGCGGCGGCGGATGTTGTCGATCGCCTCGGCGACGAGACGTCGCTCCTCGGCCTCGTTGGGCACCTTCAGGTCGATCGCGTTGTGCAGGTCGGCCGTGATGGACGCGTCGATCAGGACCCCGGCGGCCACGACCAGCACGACCACGATCGCGCTGAAGAGCACCGCCAGCCGCATGGTGGCACGACTGAAGAGGTCGAAGCGCGCATCCGTTCCCGGCCCGACCCGGCTCATCCGCGTACCCTGTATCCCACGCCGCGCACGGTCTGGACGAGCGGCACCCGCCCGCGATCGACCTTCTTGCGGAGTTGGGCGATGTGCACGTCTACCACGTTGCTGAACGAGTCGGACTCCTCGTCCCACACGTTGGTCATGATCTGGTCGCGCGTCAGCGTCTGCCCCGGGTGGCGCATCAGGAACTCGAGCAGCGCGAACTCCTTGGCCGTGAGCTCGATCGGTTCGTGGGCCCGGCGCACCTCGTGCAACGCCGGGTCGAGGACAAGGTCCCCGACCTCGAGTGTCGTCGGCAGCAGGTTCGCGGGTCGGCGCAGCAGGGTGCGCATGCGGGCCAGCAGCTCGTCGAAGTCGAAGGGCTTGACCAGGTAGTCGTCCGCGCCGAGGTCGAGGCCTGTGATCTTGTCGACCGTCTCTCCGAGCGCCGTCAGCATCAGCACGGGCACTCCGATGCCGGCCTCCCGCCACCTGTGGCAGACGGTGAACCCGTCGAAGCCCGGCAGCATCACATCGAGGATCACGAGGTCGTAGTCATCTGGGCGAGCGACGACGGTCATATGGCCGGACGGCCCGTCGGATGCTACATCGACGGCGTATCCCGCCTTCTCGAGTCCCGCCTTGATGGTCGCGGCCAAAGGCCCCGTGTCCTCCACCACGAGGATGCGCATACCGCCCTATACCCGCAGGGGCGCGTGCCGCAGTCATGTGGCAGGCCGGCGCGGGGAAGCCGGAAGCCGAGATCCATGCGCCCCGCACGGTCTCGACTCGACGCACACAGGCGCTCAACGACGAGTCGCTGCGCTTCCTCGGTGTTTAGGTAAGCGAGACGGTCGCCTGACACGGCGAGTCGTCGTCCGACACGGGAATGGTCACCGAGGCAGGGCCCATCGGCGGCATCCAAACGAACGGGGCGGGGAGTGCCTTCACTCCCCGCCCCGTTCGCTTACTTCGCGCGCGGCCCCTGACTCGGTCAGATCGCCGCGCCCGTCACCCCGCTCAGCACGTGCCGAGCGTGTCGTCACACGGGACCTCGCGCCCGTCGTGTACGGCCGAGCGCAGCCGCCAGGCCCCCGGCGTCCGGGTCGCGAAGAGGGCCACGAAGAAGCCCGAGAGGGCGACGACTCCGGCGATCTCCAAGCCGAGCGTGAAGCCCACGGTGAGGGCGTGGTTGACGAACGCCACGGGGACGCCGGCGGCGCCCTCCGGAGACGCGGCGCCGCTCTGGGCGACCGTGGCACCCGCGCTCGCCGCAGCGGTCACCTGATCGCGGACCGAGTTCGCCACCGTGGTCCAGGCGATGGTCCCGATGGCGGCCAGGCCGATCGCCCCGCCGAGCTGCTGGCCGATGTTCAGCACGCTCGACGCCGCGCCCGCGTCCTTGTGCTCGACGTGCGACACGACCATGAGCGTCAGCGGCACGAACAGCAGGCCCATACCGGCGCTCAGCACCAGGTTGGGCAGGAAGAGGTGCGTCCAGTAGCTGGGCTCGGGCGTGAGTCGCGACAGCCAGAAGAACCCGATGGCCGCGAGGATCGGCCCGAGCATCAGCAAGGGCCGCACCCCGTACTTGGTGACCAGCACGCGAGCCGTGAAGATGTTGAGCGCGATCAGCGAGATCGGGAAGGGCAGCCACGCGAGACCGGCGCGGATGGCGCTGTAGCCCCAGACCGTCTGGATGTAGATCGTCAGAAAGAAGAAGACAGAGAAGAGCGCCGTGCCGAGCAGGAGCATCATGAGGTACGCCCCGCCGCGACGCCGCGACTTCACCAGATGGAGCGGCAGTTCGGGGTGGCGGCTGCGCCGCTCGATGAAGACGAACGCGACGAGCAGAACGGCGGCGGCGACCAGGGACGCGATGGTGACCGGCTCGCCCCAGTGAGACTTTCCGTCCACACCGGCCGCTGCGTGCGTGAGGCCATAGACCAGCAGCGCCAGACCAGCGGTGCTCGTGATGACGCCCGGGATGTCGAGCGCCACCTTGCGCCGCTCCGTCGCGACCAGCGCGAGTGGCGACAACGACGCCACAAGGATGCCGATCGGCACGTTGACGAAAAACACCCAGCGCCAGGAGACGTAGGTCGTGAGAATGCCGCCGAGCAGCAGGCCGATCGCCCCGCCGGCACCGGCCATGCCGGCCCACACGCCCAGTGCCCTGTTGCGCGGCGCCCCCATCGGGAAGGTCGTCGCGATCAGGGCGAGCGCAGTCGGCGCCGCGAGCGCCCCGCCGGCGCCCTGTACGGCGCGCGCCGTGAGCAGCCACCATTCGCTGTTCGCGAACCCGCCGAAGAACGAGCCGGTGACGAAGAGCAGGATCCCGGTGATGAAGATTCGGCGGCGGCCGAAGATGTCGCCAAGGCGGCCGCCCAGCAGCAGCAGGCTGCCGAAGGCCAGCGAATAGGCCGTCACGATCCACGTCAGGCTGCTGCCGCTGAAGCCGAGCGAGGCTTGGATGTGCGGCAGCGCTACGTTCACGATGGTCGCGTCGAGCACGATCATCAACTGGGCGGTCGCGATGACGACCAGGGCGAGGCCGAGATGGCGCGGGACGTGCGTCGGCGCCACCTCCCCGCCGATGAGTTCGGCGTTCTCTTCCTCTACGGTGACGGCTTCCACGGCGCGCTCCACGGGGTCGACATGCAGCGGCTACGCAGACGAGCCCGTCCTTCAGCAGCCGCCAATCCGGACTATTCCTGTCCTGCTACCGCGTCGGCCCGGGGCCGAAACACCGTGGCGATGGCGAGGCCTTCGACCTCACAACTGCACGCGCTGCCCCAGCGTTGCCGCCTTGCCTGCCGCCGACTCCCTCGCCGCCCTCGCGTTCCTGCGTCGGTCGAAGCCGCGCCCGTCGCGCGGTACCCTTGCGAGCATGGAGAGACTGGCCGACCGGTTCGACTGGGGCCCGACCATCGAGGCCGAGCTCTGCGACGGCTGCCGCACCTGCGCCGACTTCTGCCACAAGGGTGTGTTCGAGGAGCGCGACGGCAAGGTCTGGGTCGTCGGCAAGATCGAACTGCGTACCGGGCTGCTCGCACTGCGCGACGCTCTGCCCGCAGGGCGCGATCTCCTTCCCCAGCCTCGAGGACCTGAAGCGCTGGCGGGCGCAGATGAAGGAGCGGCAGCCGGACGACACGGGCGGCTGAGCGGCCGGCCCGACGCGGGCGGCTGAGCGCCCGGGCCGACGCGGGCGGCTGAGCGCCCGGGCTGACGCGGGCGGCTGAGCGCCCGGGCCGAGCGCCCGAACCTTCCCGCCCGCCGCGGCGTCTCCCGGTCACACGACATCGCGCGCCTCTCACGCGCGACGGCAGAGACAGGGGAGGTCCTCATGCGGCGCCGGCTTGTTCCACTGCTCGCCTTGGCGGCGCTCGTCCTCGTGGCGATCGTCGCCTTCACAGTGACCAGGTCCGGACCGCTGGCGCCCGAGGCACAGGCGCAGCCTGCGCTCGGGCGCCCCGATCCGCAGTCTGCCGCCGCCAAGGCGCTCGCCCGTCCCCTCGACGTCTTCGGGCTCGCGCTCCTGCGGCGCCAGGCGGAGGCCTCGCCCGCCGGCAACGTCGTCGTCTCTCCGGCGTCCCTGCACGCCGTGCTCGCCGCCCTCTTGAACGGCGCGACCGGCGAGACGGCGAGCGAGATGAGGCGTGCACTCGCCGTCGCGGACCTCTCGCCCGAGGACGTGAATCAGGGCTGGGCCGACCTCATCTGGCTGGCGCAGTCGGGCAAGAAGAAGGAGGTCAAGATCCGCGACTCGCTGTGGCTGCGTTCCGGCTTCCCCTTCAGGCAAGCCTTCCTCGACGCGAACCGCGACTACTTCGCGACACAGACCAGCGAGTTGCCCGAGGACCCCGACCAGGCCGCCGCCGCCATCAACGACTGGGTCGAGCGCAACACGGCCGGCCGCATCACCGACATCGTGCAACCAAGCATGTTCGACGACGCGACCGTCCTCGCACTCTTCAACACCATTCACCTCAAGGTGAAGTGGGCGCACTTCGACGAGCAAGCGACCACGGACGGGCCCTTCACGTTGTCCGACGGCACCCAGATCGGCGTTCCGATGATGCACGCCACGGAGCTCGAGACGAAGGTGGCTCAAACGGACGCCTACGACGCAGTCGCCCTCAAGACCGACGGCCCGGTGACAGTCTGGATCCTGGTGCCCAAGAAGGGGGCCAGCGTCGAGACTCTGCTCGATCTTCCTGCGAGCCACCCCGCCTACGGCTTCCCCGCTCTCGATGCGGCTGACCTCGAGGCCATGCAGCGTGATGCCCAGACCCTGACGGGGACGCTGGCCCTGCCGCGCTTCACGACGAAGTACGAGGCAAAGGACCTCAAGGGCACGCTGGCGGCGATGGGCATGCCGCGCGCCTTCTCCCCGAGTGAGGCCGACTTCGACGGGGTCGCGGACGTGGCGCCGCAGCGCCTCTTCATCTCGGAGGTCGTCCAGAAGACCTTCGTCGAGATGAACGAGCAGGGCGTCGAGGCAGCCGCGGCGTCGGGCGCGATCATGCGAGTGACCAGCGCGCCGATGCTCGGCTTCGACGTGCGCGCCGACCACCCGTTCCTTTTCGCCATCACCGAGAACGCGACCGGCGCCCCGCTCTTCCTCGGGTTGGTGCGCGACCCGCGCTAGCCCTCGAGACTGACGGGCGAGGGCGGCGGAACGGCCCCCCGGCGCCGAGTGTGCGCCGGCGACCGGCCTCGGGCGGGCGCGATCACGGGGTCTCGCCGTCCCAGTAGTCCACGCCGGCTGCGCGATGCACGATGACATCGTCGTCCTTGTTGCCGGTCCAGACGGCGATCTTGTCGCTGTCGGGGTAGACGGTCGCGGCAGGGTGGCGCACCGTCGACGCCATGAGCACACGCGCCGTCTCATCGGTCTCGTTGCGCACCCCGTGCGCGCCTTCGGGACCGGTGGGGAACACGACCACGTCCCAAGGCTCGAGGACGCTCTCGCCCTCGGGATGACGGAGAGTGGGACGACCTTCGAGAACGAGAAGCCATTCCTCCTCGGCGTACTCGTAGTGGTACGGGCAGATCGCCTCACCCGGGCGCAGCTCGTAGATGCTCATGCCAAGCTGCGACGCGCCGAGCAAGGGCCCAAGCCGCATCATCCCGGAGCGGAAGCCCTCGGGATCTTCCGCGTCGTACTGGAACGCGGGCGAAGCGATGTTGAGTCGTCTCACGTCGTCGTCCTTCCTCGGAGGTGCCATCGTCATCACCGGACTCTCCCCACATCCCGGGCCGAGCCATGCGTCTCCGACAGGGCAGTCGGGCAGTTCATCGGCCAGGATTCGCGGCTCATGCTCGCCCGCAGAGGATCGCGCTGCCTCCACGAGGACGGCCGGCCGAAACGTTTGACAGACCGCCGGTCGTCGTTATACTGCGATACTTTGACAAGTATCGAAGTATCCACCAATGGGAGAGGCGATCGCGGTGACGGACCTCGCGAGGATCTTCAAGGCCTTGGGCGACCCCACGCGGCTGGCCATCTTCGAGCTGGTCCGGGACTGCGGCCGCGAGGGCTGCACCGAGGACGAGGCCGCGGCCAGCCTCTCGCAGATGGCCGAACGCTTCGGCCTCTCGCTATCGACCGTGTCGCATCACGTGAAGGAGCTCCGCGAGGCCGGCCTGATCACGTGCGAGAAGCGCGGGCAACGGCTCTACTGCCGCGTCGACGACAAAGTGCTGGAGCAGTTGGGACGGTTCGCGCGAGAGCCGGCCGGCTGACGCCGCGCGAGCACGACGTGCGTCGCGCGCGGCGTGGCTTCCTCCAATTCAGGCGAGATGTGTTTCACACATGCTTCACGCGAGATCGCGCTCTTCGTCAGAGCGCCAGGAAGGTTCATGCCAGATGGCGCCATGCGTCAGCTGACAAGACAAGTGGACATCCGGAGGGCAGTGGAATGAGCAGAACAGCGATTTGGGCAGGGGGGATCCTCGTCGCCGCCGGCTTGTGCGGCATGCTCGACGCGGCAGGCCTCGCGCCCTGGAGTGAGACCATAGGGCGATGGTGGCCTCTTATCCTGGTCGTCTGGGCTTCGGCCGACATGCTGGCCGACCGCCGCGTCACGTTGGCCGGCCTGGTCTGGGCGGCCCTCGGCGTCGCCTTGCTCTCGGACGGCCTTCAGTGGACGAGCGACACCCTGACGTGGTCCGCGTTCGCGGCGTTCGTCGGGTTGGCTCTGCTGACCGAGGCGCTGGCCAAGGTCTCGGCGGCGCGGAACGGGGCGGCGCCATCCCGGCCGAGCGCATGGGAGGTCAGTGGCGATGGGCGATGACGCAAGCGTCGAAAGGGACGTGCAGGTGACACAGGGCGACGGCCAGACGACGGGAGGCAGCAGCCAGCCGACAGGAGGCGCCGGCCAGACGACCGAAGGCGCCGGCCAGACGACGGGAGGCGCCGGCCTCCCGGAGCTCGGCCGGCGCGGCGAGGGCTGGGTCGTCCTCCAGGGGGTCCTCATCGTCGCCCTGGTCTGGACTGGGCTCGCCGGTCCGCGCTGGCCGGCCCGCGGGCGCCGCTGGCGGAAAGGCGCCGCCCTGCCGCTGGCGGCCGGCGGCGCCTGGCTTCTCGGCGCCGGCGGAGCGGGACTGGGCCGGCAGCTCACGCCCTTCCCGAAGCCGGTCGCAGAGGGCGATCTGCGCAAGGACGGCGTCTACGCCCTGGTCCGGCACCCGATGTACGGCGGCGTGCTGCTGACGGCCGCGGCGTGGACGCTCGTGTCGTCGCCGCTCACCGCCGTGCCCTCGCTGCTCGGGGCCGCCTTCCTCGAGGCGAAGCGACGCCGCGAGGAAGCCTGGCTCGCGGACCAGCACCCGGGATACGAGGACTACCGCCGGCAGGTGCGCCGGGCTCTCATCCCCTGGGTGTGGTGAGGCGGAGGGCGGCCGTCCACAGGCCGATCCCGACCCCGAACGCGGCGTGCCCGAGGATCATGACCCGGAGCAGGCGTGCCGCTTCGCCTGAGCGCGCCCCACAGCAGCCGTAGCCCATCGACGGGAACATGCCGAAGAGCGGCAACGCAGACGTGGCCACGCCGTAGATGGCCGCCCCGTGAAGCCGGGGCCGCAGGCCCGTCCACCGGCAGACCGCCAGATACAGCCAGGTCAGCGTGATCCCGGTCGCGTAGTGCACCGCCAGACCGCCGACGGTCTCGACGCCCGTAGCCGGCACGCCCGAGGTGTCGGCGCCACGCCACCGCCCCCGAGCGACCCGGGCCGCCCATCGTCCGATCGGGCCCGGCTGGAGCCTTGCGGTGCTGAAGCGCCCGGGGTCGGCCTGCGCCGCGGCGACGAGTGCGGCGTCCATCGTGGCGGTCGCCAGCGTGCCGGCGACGACCGCCCTCACCCGCGGGTCTCTCAGGAACGACGGCGTGTCCATGCCCCTCCCCACCCAAGTGGCGGGCACGATCAGGCGCATCCGCCCTCGTTCCGCCAGCCGGACGACTGTGCCATGGTACCAACTCCGCCGTCGGACTCGGACGCGGTCTCTCGGACGCCCCCTAAGCCAAGTGTCCAGCGCGACCCGAAGCCGCTCTACCTCACGCGGCCCGGCGGGCCTCCGCCTCGGCCGGCGTCTCGGAGGCTGCGCGAGGCTCCGCCCGGCGCAGCCTTCCCGGCCAGGCGCTGGCCGGCCCGACGGCGGCGACCAGCGCCGGCACCAGCAAGGAGCGCACCACGAACGAGTCCACAAGGACGCCGACGGCGAGTAGCAACGCAAGCTGCCGGAAGGCGGTGAGCGGGACGAGGGCCAGCAGGCCGAAGCTGGCGGCCAGCGTGATCGCGGCGATCGAGATGGGGCGTGTCGCGCGCGGCACGCCGGTCTCGATCGCCTCGCGCAAGGGCCGCACACGCGCCTGATGCCAGATCTGCCCCATCAGGAAGATGTTGTAGTCGCTGCCGAGCGAGACGAGCAGCACGGCGGCGGCGAAGGGCACGTAGTAGGTCAGGTCGGCGACCCCGAAGACACGCTGGGACACGAAGACGGTCACGCCTGCCGCCGCGGTCAAGGCGAGTACGCTTGCGGCCAGCAGGTAGACGGGGGCGACCAGCGCGCGCAGGAAGATGATGAGCAGGACGAGATCGACGATCAGGACGGCGATGGCGATGCGGACCAGGTCGTTCAGGGTGGCGTCGATGGTCTGGGAGGTCACCGCGGTATCGCCGGCAAAGCTCGCCCTCGCGTCTTGCAGGTCGCTCTGCCGGAGCATCGCCGGCATCCTCCCGGCGAGCTGCTCGTACTGGTCGATCCCCGAGCTGCCGAGCGGGTCACCGCTCAGGACCACGACGTAGCGCGCGGCCGTTCCGTCCGGCGAGATGGCCAGCCCTGGGTCCTGGGCGGCCGAGGGCGGCGCAGTCTGAGCGCCGGATCCGGCGGCGGCGCCTTGCGATGCGGCAGTCGCGGCGGTCGCGGCGGTCGCGGCCGCCATCCCCAGCGCCTCCTCCTTGGGACCGGCCACGCCGGCGACGCCGGGCTGCGTCCCGATCAGCTCCTGGAGGTGCTCAAGGTTGGCCCGGCGCTCGGCAAGGCCGCTCCCCTGCACCAGGACCTCGGTGGGCGACAGGATGCCCTGGGCGAAGCCACTCGTGGCGGCGTCGGCCGCCTTCCTGGTCTCGGAGCTCCGCGGAAGGCCGTTGACGAGGTCAAAGCCGAGCGACGCGTCGCGCAAGCCGTACGAAGCGGCGAGCAGCGCGGCCATGGCGAGCGCTGCGACCACGAAGGCGACCGGACGACTCGTCGCGCGGTGCAGCACGCGAGCCCGCCACGACTGGGGCGTGCCCTCCGCGGCGTCGGCGGCCGGCCCCGGCCCAGGCGAGTCGGGGGCCGCCACGCGCGACGGCCAGAAGACCGCCCTCCCCAGCACGGCGAGCAACGCCGGGACGAGCGTGAGCGCGACGGCCAGCCCGACCAGGACGGTGAGCGCGAGGCCTGGTCCGAAGGCGCGGAAGAAGCGCAGATCCGCTACCACGAGCACGGCCGTGCCCGCCGCGACCATGAGGCCGGCCGTCGCGATGATCGGCGCGTTCTCCGCGACCGCCAGCCGTGCCGCGCGGGCGCGGGGTACGCCGGCGGCGAGCTGCCGGCGGAAGCCGGCCAGCAGGAAGATCGCGTAATCGGTGACGATACCGAGCAGCAACACGACCATCAGAGGCTGCAGCTCGACCGGAGCCTCGAACCCGGAGCGCTGGCCGGCCCACTCGACGAGGCGCAGCGCGACCGTGTACGAGAGCACGCCGGCGGCGAGCGCCACCACGGGCGCCAGCAACGACCGGAACGTCACCGCGAGGATCAGGCCGATGAGCAGGACCGTGGCGATCTCGACGAGATCCAGGTGGGCGAAGATCTGGTCGTCCTGGGCCATCCGCGCCGGGATCGAGCCCGTGACCCCGACGACCCCGGCCCCCGGCGTGGCACGCAGGTCGCGGGCGTAGAGCTGGGCCGTCCTCTCCTGGTCGACCCAACTGCTCGCCGGGTCGAAGTAAAGGTAGGTGACGATGGTCGTGCCGTCCTCGTGGGCCCCGGGCATGACGCGCTGGTCGTTCAGGACCGGGAGAGCCGCCATGAGCCCCGGATAGCGGCCCTTCGCCTGCCCCTGCGCTACGCCGAGCGCCTGCTTCGCCGACGCGTCCCGCACGTCCTGGCTCAGGCCGCCCGGGTCGCGCTGCACGACGGCGACCCGACTGAGGACGGTGCTGCCGAACACTGCCGCGGAACGCTGCTCGACGCGCAGCGCGGGCAGATGGGCAGGGGTGATGTCCCCGACGGTGCTTGCGCTCTGGCCCAGAGGCGGCAGGTAGCGCACCGCGGCCACCGCGACCGCGACCCACAGTGCCATGACGATGAAGGCAAGGGGACCGGCGACCAGCCAAGCGAACGCGCGTGCAGCCGGCCCTCGCCCCGCGGCGGTCCCACGCAGCGTGTCGCACGCGCCCCATACAGGAGAGGTGCCCTTGAAGGGCCCAGAACTACCCGTAGAGCGGACCGCCGGGGGACGGGATCTCGCGGACACCGACCACCTACCCAGCCCCGAGCCTTGCAAGGGCCGAACGGTTGGTGCGAGACTCCAGCTCCGGCCGGCGCCGGCCGGGCAGCCCTCCGCAAGGCTGGCGGGGCGCGCTACGCCGAGGAGACGCGGGATGCTCACGCTGTACCAGGCAGAATGGTGCCCGGCGTGTCACCGGGTGCGGCAGGTCCTCACCGAGCTTGGCCTGACGGCGACGATCGTCAACGTCAGGGCGAGCCACGACGACCGCGCCGAGATCGTCGCGCTCTCGGGGCAGAACGTCGTCCCCCTGCTGCAGGACGACGAGCTGGTGATCTCGGGCTCGGACCCGATCATCCAGCACCTGCGCGAGCGCTACCCGCCGGCGCCCGACGCAGAAGAGCAGGTCGCGAAGGCGGCGTACCGGCACGAGAAGCTCGTGCCCCTGACGCCGCCTGAGACGCTCGCCCGCTTGAAGGACGCCCTCGACGAGAATGGCTTCATCGTGCTCGCCGAGATCGAGGGCGCCGCGGTGAGCGACCGCCTGCCGGAGGACTACCACCTGCTCTACGTGGCCGTGCCGGCGGCGGCGGCGAAGGCCGTCGAGCTCGACGCCGCCGCCCCCTCCGCGCTCGCCATCCCCATCTCGCTGGTCGGCGCCGAAGGTGGGACCCGTGTCGTCGCGGTGGATCCCGTCGCGTCTGTCTGGCTCTTCGGCGAGCCGCCGCTCAACAGACTCCAGACCTCGCTGCGCGAGCGGCTCGAGAAGGTCTTCGCCAAGCTCTGATGCGCTCTCAGCCCCAGCGGTACACGCGCAGCGCGAGCCAACCGGCGACCAGCGTGATCACCGCGAGCACCATCATTCCAGGGACGTCCCAGCCGGTCGTGTTCCAGCCCTTCTGCATCGCCTCGATCGCGTAGGTGAGCGGCAGGAAGTCGCCGATGCGGCGCATGCGGTCGCTCATCACCTCGGTCGGCGGTCCGGCACCCGAGAGGAAGAGCATGACGAAGAAGAGCATGAGGCCGGCGCCCTGCGCGGCGCGCGTCGACGGCAGCGCGGCGCCGAGCAGGGCGCCGATCGCCGCGAAAGCCGACGAGGTGAGCAGGAAGCCGAGGACGACCTGCCCGGCCGCGACAGGCACGTGCACGTCGTACGCGAGGCTCGCCGCGCCCCACACCAGCACGGCCCCCACGCCGCCGAGCACCAGCGCCGCGATGACCTGCGACCCGAGTACCGCCCAGATCGGCACGAGCGAGGCACGGAAGCGCCGCAGCACGCCGCCGGTGCGGTACGCCGTGAGCCTGGCGGGCAGCATGATCAGTCCGACCGACATGGCGACCACGCCGAAGTAGGCCGGCACGTAGTAGTTCATCGCCCCCCATCCGCCAAAGATCCTCTCCCCGGTGCGCGTGGACTGCTCTCCGAAGATCTCGCCCAGCACGAAGAGCAGGACGATGGGGAAGGCGAAGGTGAAGACGATCGTGGTCGGCTCGCGCATGAAGAGCTTCAGCTCGATCCACGCGAGCTTCAGCAGGGCGCTCATCGTGCCATCAGTCCTCGACCAGGTGACCGGTGAGCTTGAGGAAGACGTCCTCGAGCGAGGGCTCGATCACGCGCAGGTCCTCGGGCGTCGAGCCCCGCGCCACGAGCGCCGCGGCGACGTGAGCCAGCAGCGGACCCGTGCCCTCGACGACGACGCGCGGGCCGCGCCGCGTCACCGTGCGGGCGCCGGGGACCCGTTCGAGCCAGTCGATCTCCGCGTCCTCGTAGGTGAAGACGACCTGCTCGAACGGGTCGTAGCGCACCACGAGGCCGCGCGGCGTGTCGAGCGCGACGATCTTGCCCTTGTCCACGACGGCGACACGGTCGCAGAGCCGCTCCGCCTCGTCCATGAAGTGAGTCACGAGCACCACCGTCGTGCCCCGGTCGCGGATGCGTTCGATGAGGTCCCAGGCCACGCGCCGCGCCGCCGGGTCCAGGCCGGTCGTCATCTCGTCGAGGAAGACGACCTCGGGTTCGCTCACGAGGGCCAGCGCGATGAAGAGCCTCTGGCGCTGGCCTCCCGACAGGCTCGCGAACGAGGCGTCGCGCTTCTCGGTGAGGCCCCACTGCTCGAGGAGGACGCGCCAGTCGGTCGCTCCCGGCGTGAACCGGGCGAACAGGTCGAGCGCCTCCCACACCTTGAGGTGGTCGGGCAGGCGCGACTCCTGCAGCTGGCAGCCCATCCGGCCGCGTAGGGCACCGAGATGCGTGCGCGGGTCCTGACCGAGGACCCGCACCGTGCCCGACGTCGGCGTCCGCAGGCCTTGCACGCACTCCACCGTCGTCGTCTTGCCGGCACCGTTCGAGCCGAGCAGCCCGAAGATCTCGCCGCGGCGGACGGCGAAGGAGATGCCGTCGACGGCGGCGAGATGGCCGTACACCTTGCGCAGGTCCCGGACGCTGATGACCGCCTCGTCCGCGGGGCTCGCCGAACCCGGTTGCGGCGCCGTGGGGGCTTCCTGAGACATGGCCGTCATCCTAGCCCAAGCGCCGCGGCTGATATCATCCGGCCATGTCCGACCTCCTCGCGCCGCTGCCGTCCTCGTGCGACATCGTCGTGCTCGGCGCGGGCGCCTCGGGCAGCTCGATCGCCCACCAGCTCGCCAAGCGCGGCGCCGACGTGCTGCTCCTGGAGGCGGGCGACATCGGCCAGGGAGCGAGCGGCCGCAACGGCGGCCTGCTCGACACGGCCGTCGATCCCGCCTCGCCGCTCGTCGACTACTACTACCGCTCGGCGGAGCTGTGGCCGGCGCTCGCCGAGGAGCTCGCCGACACCGCCGCCGTCGACGTCGAATACCTCCAGGCGGGAACGCTGCAGATCATCCTCGAGGGCGACGCCGACAAGGACGAGATCGACGAGGAGTTCCTCGGCCACCAGAAGCTCGGCTACCCGGTGCGCTGGCTCGACCGCGACGAGGCCAAGGATCTCTCCGCCCTCTTCCCCGACAACACGCTGGGCGGCTGGCACCGCCCCATGGACGGCCAGGTCAACCCGCTGCTGCTCTGCTACGCGCTGGCGCTGGCGGCCGCGCGCCACGGCGCGCGCGTGCGGCAGAACACGCCGGCGACCGCGCTGCTCGTCGAGAGTGACGGCGTGGTGAGCGCGGCCGAGCCCCGGCGCTTCGCCGGCGTCACCGGCCACGCGGCGGGGCGGGGCCGCGACGACGGCAGCGAATGCGGCCCGGTCGACGGGCGCATCGTCGGCGTCCGCACCCCCGAGGGCGACGTGCGCTGCGAGCAGCTGGTCGTCGCCCTCGAGCCCTGGACGCGGCCGTTCCTGGCCCCGCTGGGGCTCGACGTGCCCGTCCGGCCCCAGCGGGGCCAGATCTTCGTCACCGAGCCGCTGCCGCCGCTCATGCAGGTCGCCTGCCTGTACGGCGCCAGCCCCTACATCTACTGGCGCCAGACGCGGCACGGCGGCCTGACCATCGGCGGCGCCAGGCCGCAGGACAAGCACGGCGACTTCCTGCTCGACAGCGTGGGCGCCGCCACGACGCTCGACATCCAGCGCATCGTCCTCGACATGGCCGCCCGCGTGCACCCCTCACTCGCCGATACCGCCGTCATCCGCTGGTGGGGCGGCGTGATGGGGTTCACGGAGGACCTGCTGCCGGTGCTCGGCCGCCTGGAGAAGTTCCCCAACGTCGTCACCGCCTGCGGCTTCTGCCCCAATGGCATCCTCTGCGCCCCGATCACCGGCCGGACGATCGCGGCCGTCGTCCTCGGCGACGAGCCCGAGGTACCGATCGACCGCTACGCCTTCAGCCGCTTCGCCGGCTGATCGCCGCGCACGCCTCTGCACCTCAGTCCTGCAGCCGGTTTCGCACCGGTCGCTCCGCCTTGCATCGTAGGGCGGCACCTGTAGACTCGATTCGCCGACGTGACGACGTTGGGGGGACGTCATGCGGCACCGGACCTGGGGGTCGCAGGATGAAGCTCCGCCACGCCGCGGGCACGGCGCTCATTGCCGTCGCCTTGCTCTCACCCGTCGCAGCTGCCTCAAGCGCCGGGCTTTCGGGGACTTCCTCGATGTCCTCAGCCGACCCGGAATCCTCTCAGCTGATGGGCGGCCACGGGCGAGCGCCCCTCCCGTACGTGCCCGGCGAACTCATCGTGCAGTTCCAGGCGCAGACCGCCGCAGCCCAACGGACGTACGCCGTGCGCGCCGCCCGCGGCCGGGTGGAGCGTGTGCTGTCACACGACGCGAACGGCCTCCGCCGGACGGTCCTCGTCACGTCGTCGACCCAGACGACCGCGGCCCTGGCAGAAGCGCTGCGCTCGGACCCGGCGGTGCTCGCTGTCGCCCCGAACTATCTGCGCCATGTCGACGCCGTGCCGCTCACGGAGCCCGGCCTGGCGCTGCAATGGGGCCTGGCCGCCGTGAACGCACCCGACGCGTGGGACTTCACGACCGGCAGCCCAGACGTCGTTGTGGCGAGCATCGACACGGGGGTCGACGTCCTGCATCCCGACCTCGCCCCCAACGTCTGGCATAACCCCGGCGAGACCGCCGGGAACGGCATCGACGACGACGGCAACGGCTACGTCGACGACGTCTACGGCATCGACGCGTGGAACAACGACGTCCATCCGATGGACGACGACGGCCACGGCACGCACACCAGCGGCATCATGGCCGCGGTCGGAGGCGACGGTGCCGGCGTCTCAGGCATCAGCTGGCACGCCCAGGTCATGGCGCTCAAGTTCCTCTCATGTCAGGGGTGGGGCGACGACGCCGGCGCGATCGAGTGCATCGACTACGTGATCCACGAGAAGGTGGACGACGGCGTCAACGTGGTGGCCATCAACGCATCCTGGGGCGGGCCGGAGGACAGCCTTCCGCTGAGGAACGCCGTCAAGGCAGCGGGGGAAGCAGGCATCGTCTTCTGCGCCTCGGCCGGCAACGATTCGGTGAACGACGACGTCTGGAGCCACTACCCCTCGGGCTTCGACTGCCCGAACATCGTCTCCGTCTGCGCCGCCGACGGCGAGCGCCTCGCCGGCTATTCGAACTGGGGGGTGCTGACGACCGACATCGCCGCGCCGGGGACCCGGATCCTCAGCACCCTCAAAGGCGCAACGTACGCAGTCATGTCGGGGACGTCGATGGCGACGCCCCAGGTGACTGGGACCGTCGCCCTGCGCGCGGCGCTCTATCCCGGCGAGACGGCGCAGCAGCGCATCGCGGCCATCCTCGATTCGACGCGCCCCAAGCCATGGCTCGAGGGCGTCTGCATGAGCGGCGGGGAACTCGACGCCGCCGCCGCTCTCGGTCTGGCCGACCCGTCGACCGACGTGACCCCACCGGTGACGACCGCCCTCGGTTTCCCGGACGTTCACGCCGACACCTACGTGGAGATGCAGCTGTACCCTGCCGACGGACCGGGCGGCTCGGGTGTCGCATCGACGCAGTGGAGGGTGAACGGAGGGCGCTGGAAGGAAGGGACACGCATCGGGCTGGAGGCTTCCTGGCGGATGCTCGCCACACGATCGGTCGACTTCCGTTCAACTGACCGGGCCGGGAATGTCGAGTACATGAAGACGGTGTCCGTCACCTTCGACACGAGGCTGGGAGCCGACGATGCCGAGCCCGGCCTGCCCCTGCCGGCCTCGCCCGTGAAGGGCACGGCCGGGTGGCCCGACCGGGTGGACATCTATCGCGTGTACATGGACGCGGGGCAGATCCTGAAGCTCTCGCCCGCCGACCCGCTCCTGACCGACTTCGCGGTGAGCATCTTCAAGGCGGGCTCGAAAACGGGAGGCGCGATGTGGATGTCCCGCTTCACAGAGGGTTTGGCCTACAAGGCGACTGTCACCGGCAGGTACTACCTGCACGTTGGCAGTGGCCCCTACGCCTTCGCCTGGCAGATCTACCCAAAGGGCGTCGACGTGATCCCGCCCCGGGCCTTCATCGACGGCCCGGGATCGTGGAGAAACGCGCCGGTGACGCTGACGTTCACCATGAGCGACGCAGGCGGGGCCGGCCCGGGTGTGATCGAGGGAAGCCTGGACGACGGCCTGACCTGGGCGCCCATGCAGCAGGTCACCATCGACGCGCCGGCGGACCACAGCAACGATGGACGTCACTGGGTCCTGGCGCGCGCGATCGATGGAGCGGGCAATCGGTCGGCTGTCGTGTCGAAGCAGGTCTTGATCGACACGGAGGGGCCGGCGACGAAGGCGTGGGGCCCGATCGATCCTGTGGAGAGGGGAAGCAGGGTGCGAGTGAGGTTCACCCTCGATGACCGCTCGGAGACCGTCTTCTGCGTACTCATCGTCCGGTCGGCGTTGACGGGCAACGTCGTGCTGCGGCACGAGATCGGATGGACGGAGGCGGCCGCGTACCCGGATCCATGGACCCCCGGGCCGTTCAGGCACTCTTACCGGTTCCTGTGCGACCTGCCGAAAGGCGAGTACAACCTCTACATCGCCGGGGCGACGCGGGACGAGGCCAGCAACAGATGGACGAACAGAACCTGCGAGCGGCAGCTGATCGTGGAGTAAGTCGAGGAACATCGACGGCCGGCCGGGTCTCGATCGCGAGAGCGGCCGGGCGCGGCGCCGTCAGGTGACCGCGCCCAAGCCCCCGCGGGCGGCTCAGGGGATCTGCGGCGTCTGCCCCATGTCGGGAATGGGTGAAAGCACGTGCGGCGCGGCGTCGGCGTCGTTCCACACACCGAGCCGCCGGAAGCGCTCGCGGCGCTGACGGCGACGCTCCTCCGGGTCCATCTCGTCGAGCTTCGCGAGCGTCTCGGTGATCGCCTCGCCGACCTTCTTCGCCGCCTCAACGCCGTCGTGCTGGGCGCCGCCGCGCGGCTCTTCGACGACCTTGTCGATCACGTCCAGCTTGAGGAGCTGGGAGGCCGTCGGACACAGCGCTTCCGCGGCCTGCGGAGCGAAGGCCGCGTCGCGCCAGAGAATGGCGGCACAGCCCTCCGGCGAGATCACCGAGTAGGTCGCGTTCTCCTGCATCAGCACGCGGTCGGCGACGGCGAGCGCGAGGGCGCCGCCGGAGCCGCCCTCGCCGATCACGGTGGCGACCACCGGCACGGTCAGACGCGCCATCTTCAGCATGCTCTCGGCGATGGCACGCGCCTGCCCGCCCTCCTCCGCCCGCACGCCCGGGTAGGCGCCCGGCGTGTCCACGAAGGTGAGCACCGCCAAGCGGTGCCGCTCGGCCAGCGTGAAGAGCCGCTGCGCCTTCCGGTAGCCCTCGGGGCTGGCCATCCCGAAGTTGTGCACGGTCTGCTCGTCGAGGGTGCGGCCCTTCTGGTGTCCCACCACCAGCACGGCCCGGCCGTTGAACCAGCCGATGCCGCCGACGATGGCGGGGTCGTCGGCCCGCAGGCGATCGCCCTTGAGTTCCTCGAAGCCTTCGATCAGGTTGCGGATGTAATCGCGCGTCCGTGGACGGTCCTTGTGCCGCGCGATCTCGACGGTCAGCCAGGTGTCATGACGGCGTCTCTCGTGCCGGAGGGTCTTCAGCCGCGTCTGCAGCTTCTCGATCTCCTCCGACAAATGAACGCCGGGCATAAGAGGCAATCTGCCGAGCTCGGTCAGCCGTTGCCTGAGCCAGCCCTCCTTTGCCGCGGTCTCCACGTCGTCGTGCTTGTCGTCGCTCAGGGCTCTCACCTCCTCTCAGCAGTCCCAGGTAGTTGGCGAGCTTCTGCTTGAGCTCGGCCCGCGGGACGACCGCGTCCAGATGGCCGAGCTCCAGGTTGCGCTCCGCGGTGCTGAAGCCTTCGGGCAGCGCCTCACGCGTGGTCTGCTCGATGACGCGCGGCCCGCTGAAATAGAGCCGCGCGCCCGGTTCGGCGATGCAGACGTCGGCCAGCGTGGCGAAGCTCGCCACGACGCCGCCGGTACACGGATCGACGAGGACGGCGACGAAGGGCACGCCGGACTCGTTCAGCAGGTCCACCGCGCAGCTCGTCTTGGCCATCTGCATGAGCGAGAGGATGCCCTCCTGCATGCGCGCGCCGCCCGACGTGCAGACGGCGACCAGGGGGAGATCCTCCTCGGCGGCGAGCTCGGCGCTGCGCCAGAGCTTCTCGCCGACGACGCTGCCCATGCTGCCGCCCATGAAGCCGAAGTCCATGGCGGCGAGCACGCAGTCATTGCCGCCGACCTGGGCGGTGCCCGTGACGATGGCTTCGGTCAGGCCGGTCTTGGCCTGCGCCTCACGCAGCCGGTCAGGGTAGCGTTCGAGGTCGCTGAACTGCAGCGGGTCGAGGGTGCGAACGTTCACCCACAGCTCGCGGAAGGTGCCGTCGTCCACGAGCTGAGTGATGCGTTCGCGCGCGCCGACGCGGAGGTGGTGGCCGCAGTGCGGGCACACCGAGAGGTTCGCGCGCACGTCCACCAGACGGGCCACGTCGTGACAGGCGGGGCAGATCCACTCCGGCTTGGGCTGCCCGTCCGAGAGGCGCTCTATCTCGAGCGTGACGTTCATGAGGATGGGCCTTCCCGCGGCCGCGCCGCAACCGTCCGCTCAGCCGTCGAAACGACGGAAGAGCAGCGCGACGTTGTGCCCCCCGAAGCCGAAGCTGTTGGAGAGGGCGGCCTCCACCGGCGCCTTGCGAGCCGTGAGCGGGACGTAGTCGAGGTCGCACTCCGGGTCCGGGTCGGTGAGGTTGGTGGTGGGCGGAACGACGCCGTCGACCAGGGTCATGACGGTGGCCACTGCCTCGATGGCGCCGGCGGCGCCCAGGCAGTGGCCGATCATGGACTTGTTCGACGACGCGAGCAGCCTGTGGGCGTGCGCGCCGAAGGCGTCCTTGAGGGCGCGCGTCTCGGCGATGTCTCCGGCCAGCGTCGCCGTGCCGTGCGTGTTGACGTACTGCACGTCGGCCGGCTCGAGCCCGGCCAAGGCGATCGCCGCCGTCATCGCGCGGGCCTGCGAGTGACCCGTCTCGTCGGGCGCCGTCATGTGGAAGGAATCCGAGCTCTGGCCTACGCCGCACAGCTCGGCGTAGATCTTCGCGCCGCGCCGGCGGGCGTGCTCGAGCTCCTCGAGCACCAGGCAACCGGAACCCTCGCCGATCACGAAGCCGTCGCGCCCCAGGTCGAAGGGTCGCGAGGCGTGCTCCGGGTCGTCGTTGCGCCTTGAGAGCGAACGCGCCGCGGCGAAGCCGGCCACGCCGACCGACGACACCGGCGCCTCGCTGCCACCGGCGAACATCACGTCGGCCTCGCCGCGCCGGATCGTGTGGAAGGCCACGCCGATGGCGTCGGAGCCGGCGGCGCAGGCCGTGCAGGTGGAGTTCAGCGGTCCCTTGGTACCAAGCTCGAGCGAGACCTGAGCCGCGCCCATGTTCGGGATCATCATCGGGACGAGCAGCGGATTGGTGCGCTCCGGACCGATGTCGATGAGCTTCTCGATCTCCTGGTGGAGGGTCTGCAGGCCGCCGACGCCGCTGCCGATCACCGCGCCCGTCCGCTCCGCCTCGTCGCGGGGGTCGAACTCGGCGTCGGCGGCCGCGATCTTGGCGGCGGCCACGGCGTAGCGCGCGAAGAGGTCGAGCCGCCGCACCTTGCGCTTCTCGAGGTAGTCCTCGGCATCGAAGCCCTGGACCTCGGCGGCGATGTGCACGCGCTGGTTGCTGTGGTCGAAGCGCGTGATGACCCTGACCGCCGATTCACCGGCGACCAATCTCCGCCAGAACTCGTCGACGTTGCAGCCCAGGGGGGAGATGACTCCCATCCCCGTGATCACGACGCGTGGTGTGCCGTTGCTCTCCATCGTCCTCTCGCCGTCGCGGGCAGGCTCTGAGCCCAAGCCTGCGCTCAGATGCCGAGCCCTCCGTCCACGGGCAGCGTGACGCCCGTGATGAACCGCGCCTGCGAGGATGCCAGGAAGACGGCGGCGTTGGCCACGTCGGCCGTCGTCCCGATGCTCTTCAGTGGCGTGTTGTCCACGATGAGCTTGCGGGCCTCCTCGGGCAGTGCCTGGGTCATCGGCGTGTCGATGTACCCGGGCGCGATCGCGTTGACGCGGACCCCTCGCGCACCGAGCTCCTTCGCCAGCGACTTGGTGAGGCCGATGATCCCGGCCTTGGCGGCGGCGTAGTTCGCCTGCCCGGCGTTGCCGCGCCTGCCCACCACGCTGGCGAGATTGATGATACAGCCCGTGCGGCGGCGGAACATTCTGCGCGCCGCCGCCTTCGAGACCAGGAAGCTGCCGCGCAGATGCGTGGCGATCACGGCGTCGAAGTCGGCCGCGTCCATCATCATGACGACGTTGTCCCGCGTGATGCCCGCGTTGTTGACGACCAGGCCCAGCGGCCCGAGCTCTGACTCGGCGCGCTCGACCATCGCGTTGACCTGTGCTTCGTCGCCGACGTCGGCGGTGACCACGAGACCCCGGCGGCCCAGCCCCTCGATCTCGGCGACCACGGCCGCGCAGGCGTCGGCGCTCGCCGCGATGTCGTTGACGGCGACGTCGGCGCCGGCCGCGGCCAAGGCGAGCGCGATCTCGCGGCCGATGCCGCGCCCGGCGCCCGTCACGAGAGCCGTCGTCCCCCCAAGGTCGATCTGCACGGTCACCCTGCCTCCAGGTATGTGTGCGACTGCCGCAGCGTCGCCAGCGTCTCGACGTCCGAGACCCGTGAGGCGAACGCCTCGGGGGCGATCCGCTTGACGAGCCCGGTGAGGACGCTGCCGGCGCCCAACTCGAGGAACGCATCATAACCCGCCGCTCGCAAGGCTCGTACGCTCTGGGTGAAGCGCACCGGCGAGACGAGCTGGCGCTGCAGCATCTGGTCGAACCCTCCGGACTCGAACGCGACCTCCGTCGTGGAGAAGAACGCCGGCTTGGGAGCGTGCCAGGCGGCGGCTTCAAGCTCGCCGCGCAGCGGCTCGACCGCCGCCGCCACCAGCGGCGAGTGAAAGGCGCCGCTGACGGCGAGCGGGATGAAGCGCTTCGCCCCGGCTGCTTCGCAGCGCGGGCGAAGCGCCGCCAGCCCGTCGGCCGTGCCGCTCACGACCACCTGGCCGGGCGAGTTGTAGTTCGCCGGCCAGACGTCGTCGACGCCGGCGCAGATCTCGTCGACGACCTCGTCGGACAAGCCGATCACGGCCGCCATCCCGCCCGGGTCGCGCAGTGCGGCGGCGAGCATCTCCTCGCCGCGCCGCCGCACCAGCCGCAGAGCGTCGTCGAAGCCGAGCGCGCCGGTGGCGACCAACGCCGAGTAGTCGCCCAGGCTGTGGCCGAGGGCCGCGTCGAAGCGCAGGCCGTCGGCCTGCAGCACGCGCAGGATCCCGACAGAGTTGGCGAGAAGAGCGGGCTGGGTCCGGTCGGTCCGGGAGAGGTCCTCCACCGGACCCGTGGCGCACATGTCCATGAGGTCGTAGCCGAGCACGGCCGAGGCCTCGTCGTAGGCCTGCTGCATGAGCGGCTCGGCAGCGGCGAGGTCGCAGCCCATGCCGACGGCCTGCGACCCCTGGCCGGGGAACATCAGGACGAGCTTGCCCACCTGTCCGGGACCTACAGCTCCCACTTCGTGAGGCACGAGCCCCACGTGAGTCCGGCGCCGAACCCGGCCATCAGCAGCACGTCGTCCTTCTTGAGCCTTCCGTTCTGCATGGCCTCATGTAAGCACAAAGGGATGGAGGCGCACGAGGTGTTGCCGTAGCGGTCGAGGTTGGCGAAGACCTGGGCGTCGGTCATCTCGAGCCTCTTGGCCACCCATTCGATGATGCGGATGTTCGCCTGGTGCGGCACGAAGAGGTCGACGTCCTCGACGGTCATGTCGGCGTCGCCGAGGACCTTGGTGCACGACTCCACCACGGTGCGGGTGGCGAACTTGAACACCTCGCTGCCGACCATGTGCATGGTGTGGTCGCGGTCGAGAACGGTCTGCTCGGAGGCGGGAAGACGCGTGCCGCCGGCGGGGATGTTGAGGTAGCCGGCGCCGCTGCCGTCGTTGCCCAGGTCGAAGGAGAAGATGCTGCCGTTGTCGCTGGGCTGTACGAGCACGGCGCCCGCGGCATCCCCGAAGAGCACACAGGTCGAGCGGTCCTCCCAGTTGAGGATCTTCGACAGGACTTCGGCGCCGAGCACAAGCACGTTGTGGTAGATGCCGGCCGAGACGAACGCGGTGGCGATGGCGAGGCCGTAGACGAACCCGGTGCAGCCGGCCTGGACGTCGAAGGCGCCGGCGCGGACGGCGCCGATGCGGTCGGCGACGATCGACGCGGTGGCCGGCATCATGTGGTCGGGCGAGATGGTCGTGAGGATGATGAGGTCGACCTCGGCGGGGTCGAGATCGATCGACTCGAGGCAGCGGCGCGCGGCCACCTCGGCCAGGTCGGACGTGGCCTCGTCCTCGCGCGCGACGCGCCGCTCGCGGATGCCGGTGCGCGTCTGGATCCACTCGTCCGAGGTGTCGACCCACTGCGAGATCTCGTGGTTGGTGAGGATGCGCTCGGGCACGTGCACGCCGAGGGCGGCGATGCGCGCGCCGTGGACGAGGCCGCGGCGGACTCGGATCATCGATCGCCCCCACCGAGCGTGGCCTCGCCGCCCGCGACCGCCGCGGCATCGACGATGGCGAACATGAGCTCGCCGCGGCACGCGAGCCGGCCGTCGACGGTCGCCGTCACCTTGGCGCGGCCGACCGGGCCGTGCACGGCGACGATCTCCGCCTCGAGGCGGAGCGTGTCGCCGGGCTTGCAGACCCTTTTGAAGCGCACCTTGTCGATGCCGGCGAAGAGGCCGAGCCTGACTGGAGCATCCGCGTCGGGAGAGTCCGCGGAGGCGCTCGACGGCGCCCCTGCCTCTCGGCCGGAGCCCGGCATCGCGCTCGCCGCGGCGATGCTCGCCGTCTGGGCGAGCGCCTCGACGATCAGCACGCCGGGCATGACCGGATTGCCGGGGAAGTGCCCGGCGAACCAGAAATCGTCGTCGCGCAGCGTGCGCCGCGCGACGCAGCGGACGCCCGCCTCGAGCTCGTCGACCTCGTCGACGAGCAGGAAGGGCGGGCGGTGCGGCAACAGGCGCTCGATCTGTGCGCGGTCCAGCAGGCTCATCGGTCGATCCTCTCGTTCGCGCCCGGCACGACTCTCACCAGCCCGCTCGCTCGTCGCGCCCGCGGCGGCGGCCGTACAGCAGCACCGCGGCCGTCGCGAGCGCCCAGCCGATGACGTTCTTGACGGGGATCGAGCGGCCGCCCGGCAGCGGGACCTTGCCGAGGACGCGATCGAGCTCGTCGAGGGCTTCGTCGAACAGCTCGCCCGCCGACCGGGGCGTCCCGGGCAGCGGCTCGCGGGCGACCGCGCTCATGAGGCGGTCGGCGAAGCCCGGTACGGGCGCGATCTCGGTCTGGCCCCAACGGGCCAAGGCGCCGCGCACGTCCGACAAGTCCCTCAGCTCCAGAGAGCACTCGGGGCAGAACGCGACGTGCCGGCGGAAGTCGGCCGTCTCCAGGTAGCCCAGCTCACCGTCGATGTACCGGTTGATGAGCCGGCGCAGCTCGGCGCAGTCCATCAGGCATCCTCCGGATCTCGTCTGGTCCGCGCCTCGCCGGCCCGGCCCTCCGCCTTGAGACGCAGCCGCAGCGAAGCCCGTCCCCGGTGCACCATCACCTTGACCGTGCCCAGCGGCCTGCCGGTCAGCTCCGCGATCTCCTGATAGGGCAGCCCGTACACGTCGCGCAGCACCGTGGGCGTGCGGTAGTCCTCGGGCAGGTCGCCGAGAGCGCGCACGAGAGCCGCCGCGTCGATGCCCTCGCCGGGATCCGGGGCGGCGGCGATGTCGTCCGGGACCTCCACCGGCTCCGGCCGGCGCCGCTGCTTGCGCCCGTAGTCGACGGCGTTCGAGAGGGCGAGGCGAAAGAGCCACGTCGAGAAAGACGCCTCGCCGCGGTACTGCGGCAGCGCGCGGTAGCAGCGCAGGAAGACTTCCTGCGCCGCGTCTTCGGCGTCCACCGGGTCGCCGAGCACGTTGTAGGCCACCGAATACACCATCGCCTGGTATCGCTCCACGATCAGCCTGAAGGCATCGTGGTCGCCGGCCGCCGCCCGCGCCAGATCGAAGGGCGTGGGGTCAGGCGGAAGCGGCCACTCACCTTGGTTAGACGAAGCCATGAGGGTGAAGGTTACAGCGCGCCGGAGGGGTCATGCCGCGATGAAGGCCCGCCTGGCCCGGCAGTGCGGGCTCGTGCGTACCTTGTTGCGACCGATTCGCAACTGCACTATGGTTGCGACATGCATCACGCGCGTCAGACACTGCGTGACAGAGGGTACCGGCTCACGCCGCAACGTAACCTCATCTGGGAGGTGCTGCGCGGCGCCGACCGTCACATGACCGTCGAGGAAGTGACGGCCGAGGTGCGCAGCACCCTGCCCGACGTGAACGTCTCCACCGTCTATCGCACGCTGGAGCTGCTGGTCGGCCTCGACCTGGTCGTCGAGACGCGTCTCGAAGGCAGCGCCTCCTACTACGAGGTGTCGCCGGAGCCGAGCCACCATCACGTCCTCTGCCGCAAGTGCGGCGCCGTCGGCCACTTCGGCGACGAGCTGCTCGCCCCCGTGCACGAGGAGCTCACGCGCCGCGCCTTCAGCATCGACCAGATCCAGGTGACGGCCTTCGGGCTGTGCGGGGAGTGCCAGGAAACCGCCGAGACAGGCACCCCGGGCGGGCGCCGGAGTCAGGCGTCTCCTGGCGAGCCCGCCCCGCGACTGTAGTCGCCGGATCGGCGAGGACTTCCGATGAGCATCGTCGCCATGCACATCCCGGACGGCTACCTCGGCCCGCAGACCTACCTCGTCCTCTGGGCCGTGATGATCCCCATCTGGGCGGTCGCCGCCCGCAAGGTCAAACGCACCCTGAAGTCCCGGCAGATCCCGCTGCTCGCCCTGGGCGCGGCGTTCTCGTTCGTCATCATGATGTTCAACGTGCCGGTCATCGGCGGGTCGACCGGCCACGCGGTGGGGGCGACGCTGATCGCGATCGTCCTCGGCCCGTGGGCCGCGGTGATCGCCATCTCCATCGCCCTCGTCGTCCAGGCGGGGCTCTTCGGCGACGGCGGCATCACCGCGCTCGCCGCGAACTGCTTCAACATGGCGGCGGTGATGCCGTTCGTCGGCTACTACCTCTACCGCCTGGTCGCCGGCGACGCCCCCGGCGCGCGACGCCGCGTCGTCTCCGCCGGCGTGGCCGCGTACGTCGCCATCGTCGCGGCCGCCATCGTCGCCGGCTTCGAGTTCGGCATCCAGCCCGCCATCGCTCATACCGCCAGCGGCCAGGCCCTGTACGCGCCCTACAAGCTGAGCGTCGCGGTCCCGGCGATGGCGCTCGAACACCTGCTGTTCTTCGGCTGGATCGAGGCGATCGTCACGATGGGCGTGGTCGCGGCGCTGGCCAGAAGCGAGCCGGCGCTGCTGCAGATGAAGCCGGCCGCCAAGCCGCTGCGCTGGCTCTGGGCCGGCATCGGGGCGCTCATCCTGCTCACCCCCATCGGCGCGCTGGCGCCGGGCACGGCGTGGGGCGAATGGAGCGCCGGCCAGCTCGAGGGCATGACCGGGTACGTCCCCGCCAACCTCGAGAGACTCGGCGGGCTGTGGAAGGCCGCCATGCCCGGCTACGCCACCCCGGGTGTGAGCAACGCGCTGCTCGGCTACCTGATCGCGGCGGTCGCCGGGACTGTGCTCGTGGTGGGCGTCGCCTGGGGCGTCGGCGCGCTGCTGGGCCGGCGGCGCGACGACGACGAGGCCGGCGCGGCGCCCTCCGTGCCGCCGGCGACGCCTGCCCGGTGAACGCGCCGGACTCCTGCCCTCCGATCGCCATCGCGCCCGCCGCGAGACGTCGCCGCGGCGGGCGCTCGCTCGCGCGCAAGACGGCCGACTCGCTGGCCCGCGCCGTCGCCGACGTGCTGGAGAACGAGGAGCAGGCGACACGACCGGGCCTTCTGCAGCGGCTCGACCCCCGGGTCAAGCTGATCACGCTCGTGCTCTTCGCGGTGACCGCGAGCCTGGTGCATTCGGTGGCCCTGCTCGCCGCGATGATCGTCCTCACGATGGCCCTGGCAGCGGCGTCGCTGCTGAGCGTCACCTCGTTCGCGCGCAAGGTCTGGGCCTCGGCGGGGCTGCTTGCCTTTCTGATCGCCTTGCCGTCCGCCTCGGCTGTCTTCACCCCGGGGGCCGAGGCCTTCTCGCTCGGCCCGCTCACGCTGACCGAGCCCGGCCTCATGGGGGTGGTCACGCTCGTGACGCGCGTGGTCGCCTCCGCCGGCTTCGCCCTGCTCGTGGTGTGGACGATGCGCTGGCCGGACCTGTTGCACGCGCTGGGCGCGCTGCGGCTGCCCGACGTGGTGGTCGCCACGCTCGCGATGACGCAGAAGCAGATCCTGTCGCTGCTGCGTACGGCCGAGCAGATGCACCTGGCGCGCGAAAGCCGCACGCTGGTGCGTGGGTCGGTGCGTGAGGACCGGGCGTGGGTGACCGACAGGATGGCGTTCGTGGTGCGCAAGTCGATGAAGACCGCGGACGATGTCTACGACGCCATGCTCTCGCGCGGCTTCACCGGCGAGTGGCCGGCGCTGGTCACGCTGCGCATGCAGCCGCGTGACTGGGTCTGGGCGGCGACGAGCGCGGCGCTGTGCGCCGCGCTCGTCGCCGCCGACCGCATGGTGCTCTCGTGAGCGACACCGGTCCTGCCTCGGCCGTCGCCGATTTCATCCTCCGGGGCGTGCGCCACGAGTATCGCGGCGGCGCCACCGCGCTCGCCGCTGTCGACCTGGCCATCGAGTGCGGCAGGCACGTCGCCATCGTGGGCGCCAACGGCTCCGGCAAGTCTACGCTGCTCAAGATCCTCGACGGCCTCGTGTTCCCCACCGAGGGCGAGGTCATGGCCTTCGGGGCGCGGCTCACGGAGGCGGCCCTTGAGGAACCCGCCTTCCGCCGTGAGTTCCGCTCGCGCGTCGGCTTCGTTTTCCAGGAGGCCGACGTGCAGCTCTTCTGCTCCAGCGTCCTCGACGAGCTGGCCTTCGGCCCCCTGCAACTGGGGCTGCCCGAGGACGAGGTCCGGCGCCGGGTGGACGACGTGGCTCGTCACCTCCGCATCGAGGGTCTGCTCGAGCGGCCACCGTACACGCTCTCGGGCGGCGAGAAGAAGCGCGTCGCGATCGCGTCGGTGATCACCATGGAGCCCCACGTGGTGCTGCTCGACGAGCCCACCGGGGCGCTCGATCCGCGCAGCCAGGTGTGGCTCCTTTCCGTGCTCGAGGACTGGAAGCGTGAGGGACGTACCGTGGTGATGGCCACGCACGACCTCACGGCTGCGGCGGAAGCGGCCGACCGCCTCGTCGTCCTGTCAGAGGGGCACAGCGTGGTCGCCGACGGCACGCCCGACGAGATCCTGGCGCAGCGCGACCTGCTGCTCTCGGTGAACCTCATCCACGAGCACGCGCACCGCCATGCCGTCACGGCCCATCGGCATCCCCATGCGCACGGCCCTGGGTCTGACCCTGCCGTCGCGCACGGCCACGAGCGCGAGGACGCCTAAGCGGTCCCCCCGGCCGGCTTCTACCGGCCTACCGCAAGTCGCGCAGGATGGGCCGCGTCAGGCAGGTCGGGCCGCCCTCGGCTTTGAGCGAGAGCGGCGCGCCGGGGAAGGTCACGACCTCGCAGCCGGCCTCCTCGAGGAGGGCCTGCGTCACCGGGCTGCCGTCCAGCATGACGCAGCGCCGCGGCGCGACGGCCAGCACGTTGGTCGCCTGCGTGTGCAGGAACTCGTCCTCGGGCACCTCGAGCAGGCGCACGCCGCGCCGCCGCAGCTCGGTCCAGAACGCCGTGGGCATCAGCGGCGGATAGGCGACGGCCAAGTCGACGTCCACGGGGCTGATCAGCGAGAGCAGATGGAGGCACGCCTCCGGACCGGTGAAGAACGGCAGGTCGTAGTCGAGCACGGTGACGCCGAGCGGCGCCAGCAGCGTCCGCAGCTGGCGCACGGCCTCGGCGTTCGTGCGGAAGCCGCGACCCACGGCGAGCGTGTCGTGGTCGAGCCACAGCGTGTCGCCGCCCTCGCAGGTGGCGTCGCCCTCGAGGCGAGCGAGGACCGGCACGCCGAAACGCTCGAGCGCCGCGGCCAGAGGCTCCTCCTCGCCGCGGCGCAGCGCCTTCCCCATGCGCAGGACGAGCGTGCCGGCGTCCGTCACCAGCACGGGGTCGAAGACGAAGACGCTGTCGGCGTGCTCGGGCAGGAGCGCGTCGTGGTAGAGCACCTCGACGTCCCAGCCGCGCAGCACGGCAGCGAAGCGCGTCGTGGGCGGCCTGAGCCTCGGCGAGGTCGACGGGCGCCGTGTAGTGCCAGCGCGCCGGGTCGGCGGCGGCCATCGCTTCGTCGGGCCGCCGCATCACCACGCGCCGCAGGCGCCCGACCATCCCCTGCGCTCCGTAGCCCTCGCCCATCGCGTCCTCCTGAGGGTCCAAGGCAAACGAGACTACCATGCGGCTATCTCCGCCGAGCAAGGCGCGGGCACGACGGTGCAACATGCCCGCGTCGCGCGCGGCGGCGGAGGCCCGGTTAGCGGCCGGGTAAGCTTGGCCTCGTGAAGACCTTCTGGCGGATCACCAAGCTGCTCGGCGACTACAAGTGGCTCACCATCGCCGGCTTCGTGCTCGCCTTCGTCCAGATGGGGCTGAGCCTGGTCGTGCCGCGCATCACGCAGCAGGTCATCGACAAGGTCCTCATCGGCGGCGAGCACCAATCTGCTCGTGATGTACGGGCTCGCCTTGCTGGGCATCGCCGTCGTCCGCCTCGTCGTCGCCGTCGGACGGCGTCTCACGACGGGCAAGGCGAGCCTCGGCATCGAGTACGACCTGCGCAACCGCCTCTGGGCGCACCTCCTGCGGCAGCCGGCGAGCTACTTCGACCGCTGGGCGACCGGGCAGCTCATGTCGCGCGCCATGAGCGACGTCCAGAACGTGCGCATGTTCCTCGGCTACGGCCTCGTCTTCTTCGCCACCAACATCGTCATGATGGTCGCGGTCGTCGTGCTGCTCTTCGTGATCGACTGGAAGCTGGCGCTCATCTCGATGGCCTTCCTGCCTGCCCTGCTGGCCGCGACGCTACGCTTCAGCAGGCGCCTCCGGCCGATCCTCCAGGACGTCCAGCAGAAGATCGCGGACGTCACGGAGGCGGCGGAAGAGAACGTCGTCGGCAGCCGCATCGTGCGCATCTTCGCGCGCGAGGACGACGAGCTCGAGAAGTTCAGCGAACGCAGCCTGCGCGTCTTCCAGGCGAGCGTGGCGGCGGCCCGTATCCGCGCCCTCTACATCCCGCTCATCGCCTTCATCCCGAACATGGCGATCGCCGTGCTGCTCTTCTACGGCGGCCGTCAGGTGATCGACGGACAGATGACGCTGGGCAGCCTCGTCGCCTTCTACAGCTACCTGCTGATGTTCATCTATCCCGCGCAGGTCATCGGCTGGCTCACCGGCCTGATGCAGCGCGCCATCGCCAGCGGCAACCGCGTGTACGAGCTCCTCGACGCGCCCCTCGAGATGGAGGAGCGGCCCGACGCGCGGCCGCTGCGCGGCCCGGACGGCGGGCCGCCCGCCGGCGAGGTCGTCTTCGACGACGTGTACTTCAGCTACGTCGACCGGCCGGTGCTCGAGGCTGTGAGCCTCGAGGTCCCGGCCGGTCGCACGGTCGCCCTCGTCGGTCACACCGGCTGCGGCAAGACGACCTTGACCAACCTCATCCCGCGCTTCTACGACACCAGCGCCGGGCGGGTCCTCGTCGACGGGCAGGACGTGCGCGACCTCCAGCTCGCCGACCTGCGCGGCCACATCGGCATCGTCACCCAGGACCCCTTCCTCTTCTCGACATCGATCGCCGAGAACATCCGCTTCGGCCGCCCGGAGGCAACGGACGAGGAAGTCCGGGCGGCGGCGCAGGCCGCGCAGGCCGACGACTTCATCGGAGCCCTCCCCGAGGGCTACGCGACGGTCGTCGGCGAGCGCGGCTTCACGCTCAGCGGCGGGCAGCGCCAGCGCATCGCCATCGCGCGGGCCCTCGTGATGGACCCACGCATCCTCATCCTCGACGACGCGACCTCGAGCGTGGACGTCGAGACCGAGTTCAAGATCCGCGCCGCCCTGGCGGAGGTCATGAAGGGCCGGACCACGTTCATCATCGCCCACCGGCCCTCAACCATCTCGCTGGCCGAAGAGATCGTCGTGCTCGACAAGGGACGCATCGTCGAGCGCGGCACGCACGCCGAGCTCATGCGCGGGGCGACGCTCTACGCCAGGATGTTCGGCCGTGCGGAAGAACTCGGCGAGGTGCTGGACGACGTCGAGGTGGACAACGGACAGGGCGGTCGCGCGGACGCGGACGGCAACGGCCAGCCGGCCGGACGCGATGGCCGCGACGGCGACGGACGCCGCCGGGTGCGGCCCGCGGCGGGAGGCGAGGCCTGATGGCCATGTCGTCCCGCCACGCCGCCGGCCCGCACGGCAGCGGCGCCTCCGCCGAGGAGCTGCGCGGCTGGCGCGCCTTCGTGCACCTGGCGCGCGAGCTCAAGCTCGCCCGGCTCGCGCGCCTCGCCTACCCGTACCGCCGCCGCGCCGTCCTGAGTGTCGCCGCCATGATCGTCGTCACCCTGAGCAGCCTCGCCGTCCCCTACCTGATCAAGGTCGGCATCGACAGCGGCATCAGCCAGAACGACCTCACCGTCCTCAGCTGGGTCATCGTCGCGTTCATCGCCGTCAGCGCGATCAACCTGGGCGCGAGCTACCTGCAGACCTACCTGACGAGCTGGGTCGGCGAGCACGTCATCTACGACCTCCGGCGCGACCTTTTCGAGCACATCCAGAAGCTCTCCCTGGACTTCTTCAGCCGTCAGAAGACGGGCTGGATCGTGAGTCGCCTGACCAACGACATCGACGCCCTCGACCAGCTCGTCACCGACGGCGTCACGTCCCTGGTGACGAACTCGCTCACCTTCGTCGGCGCCATCGTCTTCCTCTTCATCCTCGACTGGCGCCTCGCACTCGCGACGCTCGCCATCATGCCCTTCCTGATCGCCGCGACACTGGTCTTCCGCGCGCAGTCGGCGCGCTCGTACGCGCTGGTCCGCAACCGCATCGGCGACGTGAGCGCGCACCTGCAGGAATCGATCTCAGGGGTGCGCGTCCTCAAGGCCTTCCGGCGAGAGCAGAGCGACTACGAGCAGCTCGACATTGCCAACGCCGCCTATCGCGACGTCAACTACCGGACGGTGGTGCAGAGCGGCCTCTACTTCCCCTTCGTCGAGTTCATGTCGGCGAGCGCCCTGGTGATCGTCCTCTGGTACGGCGGGTCGCTTGTGACCGGCGAAGCACTCCAGGTCGGCGTCCTGGTCGCGTTCATCGGCTACCTGTCGAGCTTCTTCGACCCACTGCAGCAGCTCTCGCAGCTCTACAACACCTTCCAGTCGTCGATGGCCGCGGTGCAGAAGATCTACACGGTGCTCGACACCGCGCCCGACATGCTGGACGCGCCCGACGCGGTGGCGCTGCCGGAGGTGGGCGGGAAGGTCGAGTTCCGCGACGTCACGTTCGCCTACGGCGGCGGGCCGCCGGTGCTGCACGACATCGACTTCGAGCTGCCGTCCGGCAGCGACGATCGCCCTCGTCGGGGCGACCGGGGCGGGCAAGTCGACCATCATCAAGCTGCTTGCCCGCTTCTACGACCCCACCGAGGGCGCCGTCCTGATCGACGGCCACGACCTGCGCGACGTCACCCAGCACTCGCTCCGCGACCAGCTCGCCGTGGTGCCGCAGGAGGCCTTCCTCTTCAGCGGCTCGGTGCTCGACAACATCCGCTTCGCGCGGCCGACGGCGAGCGAGGACGAGGTCAAGCGCGTGGCCCGCATCGTCGGCGTGCACGACTTCGTCGAGTCATTGCCGGACGGCTACGAGACCGAGGTGCAGGAGGGCGGGTCGGCGCTCTCGACCGGGCAGCGGCAGCTCATCAGCTTCGCCCGGGCGCTGCTCGCCGACCCGCGCATCCTCATCCTCGACGAGGCCACGTCGAGCGTCGACGCCGAGAGCGAGCGCCGCATCGAGCGCGCCATGGAGGTCCTCTTCAGCGGCCGCACCAGCGTGATCGTGGCCCATCGCCTGAGCACGGTGCGCTACGCCGACGAGATCCTCGTGGTCGACGACGGCCGCATCGTCGAGCGCGGCACGCACGACCAGCTCGTGTCCGGCGACGGGCGTTATGCGGCCCTCTACCGGGAGTGGCAGGAGACGGGCCAGGCGTTCTAGGCGGGTTCGTCGGCGTCGCGGCCGGCGCGCCCCGATCAAGTCTCCTGCGCGGCGACCTCACGGCTCGCCGGCGGCCCGAGCTCGTGCACGCCGCGCACGTCCTTCCAGCTGAGCCAGAAGACGCTCACGCCGACGCCGACCCCAGCCCCGATCCACAGGGTCGTCGAGATCCCGATGGCGTCGGCGAGCGGCCCGGCGACGGCAAGACCGAGTGGGTAGAACATGAGCGAGCCCAGGTAGTCGTAGGACGAGACGCGAGAGATCATGTCGGGCGGGATCTCGCGCTGCATGGCCGTCAGCCAGAACGGGTCGAACATCCCCCACACGACGCCGAGGACGGCGGCCGACCCGAACAGCGTCCAGAGCGGCCCCGTCACTGCGAGCGCGATCATCGGCAGCGCGGTGAGTGAGAACCCGACGCCCAGCACGAGGAAGGGGCGGCGCGGACGCCAGTGCAGCGCGGTGAGGCCGCCGGCGATCTGGCCGAGGCCCATGGCGGCGGCGAGGAAGCCCCAGGTGCGCGCCCCGTTGTAGAAGTCGCGGGCGACGATCGGACCGAGCACGCTCAAGGGCGCCTCGACGGCGAGCAAGAAGACCGAGGCGCCCGCCACCATGACCCACAGCCACGTATGGCTCGTGAACTCGCGCCAGCCCAGGCGCAGGTCCGTGAAGAAGCCGGTCGGCTCCGTGCTGCCCTCGACCCCGACCTCACGGGCAGGCCCAGCGGAGGGACGAAGCCGCCACAGGAACCAGGCGCTCACCAGGAAGGTCAGGCCGTCGATCGCGATCGCCCAACCCGCGCCGAGGGCGGCGACCAGCAGTCCGCCGGTCGCCGCCCCCAACGTGATCGACCCGCTCTGGACCAGGCCCTGCAGGGCGTTCGCCTGCTGCAGGCGCGGCCCACTCACGACCTGCGGCACGAGACCGGTATAGGCCGGCCGGAAGAAGGCGTCGCACAGGCCCAGCGAGATCTGGAAGAGAACGAGCATCGGCACGGTCAGGAGCTTCGGCGAGAAGAAGCCCGGCGATCGCGAAGGTGAGGACCATGCGCAGCAGGTCCACGACCAGCATGACCTTGCGACGGTCGAGACGATCGGCCCAGACGCCGCCGACCGTCACGGCGATCGCCATCGGCAGCACGTAAGCCGCCTCCACGAGGCCGATGTCGGTCGCAGTGCCGCCGATCGACAGCACGGCGAAGGGCAGCGCAACGAGAGTCAGCATCGAGCCGGCGATCGACGTCGCCTGCCCGAGGAAGAGCTTGCGGAACTCGGGCTCGCGCAGCGGCGCCGTACTGTCCGTGAGCCGTCCCATGCCGCTCATCGTACCTGCAGGCCGGTGACGGCGTCCGTCGCGTGGCGGCCGCCCCGACCCGCTGCTACTCGAGGTGCGGCAGGCGGCGGTCCACCCAGTCCGGCAGCCACCAGTTCCAGCCTCCGAGCAGGCGCATCGCGGCCGGCACCATCAGGATGCGTATGACGGTGGCGTCGAGGGCGACGGCGACGGCCAGCCCAACGCCGAGAGCCTTGGTGATCACGATCGACGTGAGCATGAACGAGCCGGCCACCACCACGATGATCAGCGCGGCGCTCGTGATGATGCGCCCGGTCCGCTCGAGGCCGAAGGCGACGCTCTCGCGGTTGTCGTGCGTCTCGAGCCAGGCCTCGCGCATGCGGCTCAGCAGAAAGACCTCGTAGTCCATCGAGATACCGAACACCGTGCAGAACAGCAGGATGGGGATGTCGGCCTCGACGGCGCCGGTGCTGTCGAAGCCGAGCGGCCCCTCGAGGTGCCCCTCCTGGAAGATCCAGACGAGCACGCCGAAGGCGGCGGCGATCGAGAACGTGTTGACGATGACCGCCTTGAGCGGCAGCAGCGCGCTGCGCAGCAGCACGAGCAGGACGGCGCCGGTCACGACCACCACGAAGAGGACGATCCAGGGGAAGTAGCTGTAGAGCGTGTGGATGTAGTCGTGCGTGCCGGCCGGCACGCCGGCCACGGCGATGGCCGTGCCGGCCGGCGGGTTCATGTCCCTGATGCGCACGCTGAGGTCGCGAGCTTCGCTGGACGCCGGTGGGGCCTCGGGCGTGACGCGCAGCAGGGCGACGCCGGGCGCAGTCGTCCGCTGCGCGAGCGCCAGCGCCGCCTTCGACCTGCCGGCGCCCCAGCAGGCCCTGCAGCAGCCCGGCGGCGCCGGACGGCTCCTGCGTCGCTCCGGCGCCCTGCGCACCACCTCCCGTCGCGCCGGTCCCCGCGGCGCCCGTCCCCTCGCCGGCCGCCTGCACCGCCTTCCAGAAGCGCGGCAGGTCGGCCGCAGGCACGCCCGTCACGGTGGCCACGCTGGTGATGCCCTGCACGCCGTCCATCGCCGCGATCTCCCCGGCGAGCCCTGACAACCGCTCCAGATTGGCGGCCGACAGCGGGTCGGGATCGCCCTTCCACGTCACGAGGACCTCGACGGGCGACAGCCGCGACGGGTCGAACTGGCGCACCAGTATGTCGTACCCCCGGCGCGACTCCGCCGCCGACGGCAGCGACGTGGCGCCGGGGATGTCCACGGCAAGGTGGACGGCCGGTGCGGCGAGCACCACGACCAGCGTGATGGTGGCGACGAGCACCGGCCAGGGATGGCGCATCACGGCGCTCGACCAGCGCCGCCAGAACCTGCCCTCACGATCGGGGCGCCAGAACACGCGCAGCGCGTTCACCCGCGACCCGAGCATGCCCAGGAGCGCCGGCAGCAGGGTCAGGGCGGAGAGCACCGAGAAGAGCACGACGAGCGAGCCGCCCAAGCCGATCGAGCGCATCGACATATAGGGGATGGCCATGAGGCCGAGCAGGCCGACGAGGACGGCCGCTCCCGAGAAGAAGATCGAGCGGCCCGCGTGCCGCACCGTCTCCTCCACCGCCGTCCCCACGTCCTTGCCCCCGGCGAGCTCCTCGCGGAAGCGGCCCACCATGAACAGCGAGTAATCGATGCCCACGGCGAGGCCGAGCAGCGTCGCCGAGTTCATGGCGAAGATCGAGAGGTCGACGACGTGGCCCAGCGCCCAGAACACGCCGAGCGTGACGGTCACCGCGGCGCCGCCGCCGATGACCGGCAGGGCGGCGGCGACCAGGGTCCCGAAGATCAGAAGCAGGACGAGCACGGCGATCGGCAGGGTGTAGGACTCGGCCTTGCGCAGGTCCTCGGCCGAGATCGCCGCGATGTCGTCGTAGACGGCGGGCTCGCCGGTCACGAAGGTCTCGAGCTGCGGTGAGCGCACGAGACCCTTGATGCGCGGGATCTCGCCTTGGACCTCCTCCAGGGTGGCGTTGAAGCTCAGCACGGCGAGGGACTCGTGGCCGTCGCGCGAGATCAGGTCGCTGCTGCCCGTCGAGGCCGCCGTCTCGACGGCGGTGAGACCCGCAAGGCCCGCCGCCCGCAGCGGCGCCAGCGCCCGCGCTTCCAGCTCACGGAAGGCGTTGCCGCGCGCGTCAAGGCGGCTGCTGCGGAAGACGATCGTCAGGTGGGTCGGACCTGCACCGAGCCTCTCCTGCATCAGGCGCTGCGCCTGCTGCGACGGCGAGCCGGCGCGCGTGAAGCCGCCGCCCTTGAGCACGCCGGTCAGGCTGAGGGTGGCGACGACGCCGGCGGCGAAGGCCACCGCCCAGAGGGCGACGATGAGCTTTCTGTGACGGTACGAGGACCGGCCGATGGCCGCGAACATGCCGATATACTACGGCCAGGACGTACCCGGTCCTCGCCGGGTACACATCTTCAAATGGCGAAAGTCCGCGAAGCGACATCCGCAGGCGGCGTGGTCGTGCGCGACGACGACCGTCTCGAGGTCTGCCTGATCAACCCCGTTGGCAGGCGTGTGTGGGGCCTGCCCAAGGGTGGTGTCGAAAGCGGCGAGACCGAGTCCCAAGCGGCCATCCGCGAGGTCGCCGAGGAGACCGGCATCGCGGGCGTCGTCGAAGACAGACTGGGCGCGATCGATTACTGGTTCTATTCGAAGGAACGCGGGGGACGCGTCCACAAGACGGTGCACTACTTCCTGGTGCGCGCTCAGGGCGGGTCCACCGACGATCACGACCACGAGGTCAGCGAAGCGCGCTGGGTCGCGATAGGCGAGGCACTGCGGCTGATGACGTATCCGAACGAGCGCGAGATCGTGCGGAAGGCGGCCGCCGTCCTGGGCGTCGCCCTGGACTAACCCTCCACCCAGCCCACCGGCTCGCCCGCCGCTCTCATGGTGGCGACGCGGCGGACGACGGTGGCGACGATCTCGGGAGCAGGCAGATCGACGTAGTCGTAATGGGCGAGCGCGAACGAACAGCGAAGCCCGGGGTCGCACTCCTCGGCGAGCTCGTGACGCAAGCGCTCGGCGACCGCCCCGAGCCCGCGCCGGCTTACATCCGGCAGCACGAGCAGGAACTCGCCGTCCACCGTACGGCCGACGGCGTCGTAGCGCCGCATGTGCTCGCGCAGCGTGCTGGCGACGACGCGCAGGTGACCGGCGCCCTGCGTCCGCTCACAGGCCGCGTCGTCGCCGCCCTCCTGCAGGCTGACGGCGGCCACGCCGAGCGCAAGGTCCATCCGGCGGCAACGCTCGACCTCGAGCGCCAGCCGGTCGAGCGTCTCGGTCACGCGCAGCGCGCCCGAAGCCGGGTCGACAGAGGACGCCGCCGTCACCTCGTGACGGAGCCGTTCCATCGTCTCCTCGAGACCCGCCACGAAGCCGGATGCGACGCTCAGCGGGGCCTCGCGACGCAGCGCGGCAAGGCGCTCCAGGGCGGGGCGGTCGCCGCGCTCCTCGAGGGCGGCACGAAAGGCCTCCGCTCCCGTCGTCACGGCATCGAGCAGGCTCTCCACACCTCTGCTCCCCGTGAGCGCCGCGTTGCGCGCCACGTCCTCGAGGGCGGCGAGCAGCGGCTCCTTCTCGGCCCCGGCGAGGGCAGGACGCACGGCGTCGAGCGCCGCCGCCCAGAGCTCGCGCGCAGCGGGGGCCAGGTCGAGCCGCGCGAGCGCCGCCGCCATGGCTTCATCGAGTCGTCTCTTCTCTGCCTCAGCCATCCGTCATTTCTCTGCCTCAGCCATCGTGAAGGGGTATACGACTGTTGTACCGTACGGTCAACGCCGACACGCCGGGGAGGGATTTGATGAACCTGTGGGTGCTGGGCACGCAAGGATGGGTGCCCACCGCGCGACGCGCCACGACGTGCTTCGCCATCGAGGATGGGCCCCGGCTCCTGATCTTCGACGCCGGCACCGGCATCGGCCGACTCGTGGCGCCCCCGTACAAGTCCCTGCTCGAGCGCTGCACCGAGGTCCACCTCTTCCTCACGCACTACCACCTCGACCACACCTGCGGCCTGGCCTACCTGCCCGCGCTGTTCCCCGAGCGCGGCCTGACCATCCATGCCCCGGCGAAGGAGCTCTCCGGATTCGACCCGCGGGCGGCGCTGGCGGAGCTGATCCGGCCGCCCTACAACCCCCGGCCGTTCGCGGACATCTCGGGGGTGACCATCGACGAGGTCCTCCCGGGTGAGCAGGAGATCGCCGGGCACCGCATCCGGGTGCGCGTCCAGCAACACACGCAGGCGACGCTGGGCTACCGTCTCGACGACGCCCTCGTGCTCGCCACCGACACGGTCATCGATCCCGAGACGGCCGTCTTCGCCCAAGGAGCCGGTCTCCTGCTGCACGAGGCCTGGTACTCGAAGAAGGACGGACACGGCGTCCCCGCCTCGCTCGCCGCCGGCTTCGCGGCGCACAGCGAGGCGACCGCCGCGGCCGACCTGGCGGCGCAAGCCGAGGTCGGACGCCTCCTGTTCATGCACCTTAACCCGCTCTTCGACGAGGCCTACTACGCGATGATGGCCGCCCATGCCGCCGAGGTGTTCCCCGCGACGGCTGTTCCCGCCGACGGCGACGTGGTCGAGCTGGCAGGGGCGTGACCGACCGGCCCGTGACCGCCGGGGACGTTGCGCCGCCGCCCGAGGTGCGGCGGCGCAACGTCGGCCTGCTCACCGCCGTCGTCATCGCGCTGGTCGTACTCGCCGCGTTGCTGCCGGCGCTGGTCGCCTACCGGTACACCGCGCCCGAGCAGCGCAACGAGTTCGCCACGCATCCGTGGCGGGGCTGGTCGTTCGTCGCCGCCGCGCTCCGCGTGCCCGGCGACTCCGAGCTCAAGACGTCGGGCGAGGCCTTGCGCAAGGCACAGTGGCTCTTCAAGGGGAGCGATGTCTCGCCCGACGAGGTCCAGTTGCTCTTCGTCCCCGAAGACCAGCCCTATGCCTTCTCTCACACGGTCGCCGGCCACACGGTGACGCGCGAGGTCGTGCCCAGTTACCGCTTCATCTGGGAGGTCTTCGGCAAGGCGGGCGGCAGCTCCGACGATGTGACCGCCGCCCTGCTCGACTACCAGACGGGCCGGCTGCTCTACGACGTCCGTGACGACCTGCCTGCCGGCGCCGGGACACCGTCGCCGTCGCCCTCGGCGTCGCCGAGCCCCTGAACGAGGTAAGACGGACGTGCACGCTGCCCCGATCGTCCTCGCCACGTCACTCACCAAGGAACCCTGGGTGCGCGCCATCGTCTACCTCGTGATCGCCTTGGTCGCGGCGCGCGTCGTCGACTGGCTCTTCGTGCGCCGCGACCGCGCCATGCTGCGCCTGCGCGGCGAGCCGAGCCCGTCGGAGAAGACGCGCATGCGCATGGCGAGGCGCCTGACCGTCGTCCTCATCCTGTTCGTGGGCATCGCCCTGGCTCTGCTGCAGTTCGCCGTCGTGGGGACGCTGGCGCGGACGATGCTCGCCTCCGCGGCGATCTTCGCCGCGGTCTTCGGCTTCGCCGCCCGCGCCCCCATCGCCAACCTCGCGAGCGGCGTGTTCATCGCCTTCTCGCAGCCGGTGCGCATCGGTGACTACGTCGGCGTCGACGGCATGCACGGCGTCGTCGACGAGATCAAGCTGACGTACACCACGATCAGGACGGCCGACGATCGCCGCATCGTGATCCCCAACGAGGTCTTCGCGAGCAAGGTCGTCGAGAACTACTCGATCGACGACCCGGCGAGCGCCGTCCTCGTCGATCTCACGCTGCCGCTGGCCGTGTCCCTCAGCGAGGTGAAGCAGGTCATGCTGGAACAGGCGGCGGCGCTCACACCGCCACCCCCCGGACGCGCGCACTCGGTCGAGGTCCAGGACGTGACCGCCGACACCGTCGTGCTGCGGCTCATGGCGTGGACGGGCGACCCGCTCGAGCGACGTACCCTGGCGGCACGCCTGCGCGAGCAGATCCTCACCACCCTGCTCGCGCGCGGCCTGCTCACCCCGGGGGCCCCGGACGGAGGCTGAGGCGAAGCCCGGGGCAGAGGCTGAGGCGAAGCCCGGGGCGGCCGCCGGCATCCGCGGGCGCCTGACCGGCCCTCTGGGCCAGGTCCTGCTCGCGGTGGTGGGCGGCCGCCTCTTCATCCTGTTCGCCGGCTTCGCCGCGACCTACGTCTTCGGGATCCGCGACGCCTCCTGGGCGGTCCGCTTCCCCGAGCGGGCCGAGGTCTTCACAGGGCCGCTCGGCCACCTGCTCAACCCCTGGGCGCACTGGGACGGCGTCTGGTACATCAAGATCGCCGCGGCCGGCTACGCCGACGCCGACGGCAGCACGGCGTTCTTCCCCCTGTACCCTCTCCTGATCCGCTGGCTCGGCGTCGTCCTGGGCGGCAACCTGCTGACAAGCGGCATCGTCATCTCGCTGGTGTGCTTCGCCGCCAGTGTGTGGCTGCTTTACCGGCTCGTGGAGGCGGACTTCGGGCAGAAGGTCGCGGTCCGCTCGGTCGTCTACATCTCGCTCTTCCCGACCGCCTTCTTCTTCCAGGCCGTCTACACCGAATCGATCTTCCTGCTCCTCTCGCTGGCCTGCTTCTGGTGGGCGCGGCAGGAGCGGTGGCGGCTCGCCGGCCTGGCCGGGCTGCTGGCGGCGCTCACCCGCAGCACGGGGGTCCTGCTGCTCGTGCCGATGGCGGTCTTCTACTACCAGCGCCGCGGCTGGCGTCTGCGCCGCACCGACGCCCAGGTCGCCAACCTGCTCATGGTCGCGGAAGGCCTCCTCGTCTGGATGACCTACCTCAGCGTCAGCTTCGGTAAGCCCCTGCTCTTCGCCGACGTGCAACAGCAGTGGCGGCGCGCTCTGTTGTGGCCGAACTTCACCATCGCGCGCGGCATCGAGGGCGGCGTCCAGGGACTGCGCCAGTTGCTCTCCGGCCAGTACCTCGACCTCTACTGGCAGGTGCTGCAGCCGGGCGACGCCTATCGGGTCGCGATCGCCAACCTGATCGGGCTCGCGGCGCTCGTCATCGCCCTGCTCTGCCTCTTCTATGCGGCGAAGCGGCTGCCGCCCGCCTACTCACTGTACGGGGCGGCAGCCGCCCTCTTCCCGCTCTTCTTCCCGGCCAGATACATCCCGCTGCTCTCGTACCCGCGGTTCATGCTGGTGGCCTTCCCGCTCTTCGTCGCGATGGCGGCGTTCACGCGCGACAGGCCGCGCGCCCACGCCGCCGTCCTCGTGGCGATGGTGCTGGGATCGGTCGCGTTGACCGCGATGTTCGCGGTCTTCGCCTGGGTGGCCTGAGCGGCGCTCAGTCTGCGGAGCCGGCGCCCCCGCTGGGCGAGGCGCTCGTGCCGGGCGTCGCGCCGCCCTCATCGGAGGAGCCACCCGCGCCCGAACCCTGGCTCGCGCCCGATCCCTGGCCTTCGCCGGATCCGCTCAACAGCTTGAAAACGAAGACCTTGTCGCGGGCGAAGACCGACACGTAACGGGTGTCGAGGACCAGCCGGCCGAGAGCCTGGTCGTGCAGGATCTTGTCGGTGCGGTCGTACACGGACGGCCGTGACTGGTCGACGACCACGTACTTGGCCCCGGCGTAGTCCGGGAACGTGTACACGACGCGGCGGGCCGAGAGATGCGAGCCGACGTTGTTGTTGACCGAGGTGGTCACGCCGTCCGGCACCATGGCGACCGCCATGTCGAGGACGGCGGCATGACCAGTCTTCGCGTAGGCCTTCCCATTGTAGTGCGCGCCGGGCAGTGAGAACGGCAGCGGGCCCAGCACGTACGAGGCCGCGAGCGAGAGGAGCAGGACGACGAGGGCGAGGTCCGCGCGGCCCAGCAGCTCGCCCCGCATGGCGCTCTCGGGCCGGCGCCATCCCCCGCCCAGCCAGCGCCAGAGGCGCATGAGCCCGAAGACGGCGGCGGCGAAGAAGAAGGGGATCTCCGCCGCCGTGTAATGGAACTGGATGCTCCGCTGCCAGATCACGCTGGAGAGCGCGTTCAGGGCAAGCTCGGGCGCCGCGATGAGCAACGTCACGGGACTCAGCAGCGGCAGGAACCCGAAGGGCCAGAGCAGGTGCAGCCAGTACTCGAGGTTGTCGGCGGCGAAGACGTCGCCGGCGAGCAGCCGCGGATCGGTCAAGCGCCGTCCGGACCATCTCGCCGGCGCCCGAGCCATAGGCTGCATACCTGTCGATGAAGGGCGTGCCCGCCTCGTTGAAGTGCGGGATCACGACCCAGACGGCGAAGGCGAAATAGGCGAGCGCAAGAGCGGTGAGGACGAGCGGCCAGAAGGAGCGCTTGCGCAGGGCGAAGTAGGCGCCCATGACGGCCAGCACGAGGGGCACGTCCTCCTTGCAGAGCGCGGCCAGCACGAGGAAGGGGACGGCGGCCAGCCAGCGGTCCTCCTCGATGAAGAGAAAGGCCCAGAGAAGCAGCGGGGTCGCGAGCGTGATGGGGTGGAACTCGTTGAGGACGCCGTAGCCGAGCGCGGGGTAGAGCAGAAGGGCGCCGGCGAGCAGGGCGCCGGCGCGCGGGTCCCTTGTGACGCGCGCGCCGAGGCGGTACGCCGGCCAGGCGCCCGTGGCCACGATGACGCTCTGCAGCACGAGCAGCATGACCGGGCTGGGCCACACGAGCCACGGCAGGGCGAACGCGGCGAGGATGGGATCGACGTGAGCCCCGAGCCGCGACATCTGTCGGGGCTCACCCGAACCCGCCGTCGTTATCTCGAGGAAGTGACCGTGGGCGGTGTTGTACACCGCCTGGACCATGTTGCCGAGGTCGAAGCGGCCGCCGTAGTACATCCGGTAGCGAAGCCAGGCGAGCAGGGCGAAGACGACGGCGAACGCGACCGCGCCGGCGAGCACGTACCAGGCGCAGCGCCGGAAGAGCGCCGCGTACGCGTCCGGTTCGAGCTCGGAGACCGGCGCAAGGCGGCCGCGGCCATGCGGCTTCGCCGCGGCCGCCGCGGCCGCCCCCGCCTTCTTCCTCGCCCGTCGTTTCGCCACGTCATGCACCTCGCCGCGGACCGGAGGCCTCCGCGGCGCGCCCGCCGGCCTCCGGCGTTTCGCCGTCCCGTTCGTCGTCCCGCGGCTTCGGCTCCCCACCCGCGTCGTCGGCCGCCGTCACCGCAGGCGGCCCACCGTCGCGCGGCGCGCCCCGCAGGCGATGCGCCAACGTCAGCAAGCCGACGAAGGCCAGCTCGATGGCGATCTGCCATAGCCGCAGCAGGACGGCCCACGCGAGGGCCACCCCGGAGCCCAGCTCCTTCCCGAGAGACCCTGCGAGCACCGCCTCACGGACGCCGACCCCGCTCGGGAAGACGAACGCGAGCATGCCGGCGACGTACGCGAACGCGTAGGCGAGGATCGTCTCGGGGAGGAGCCCGGTCCCCGCGTCCTCGGTGACGCCCTTGAGCAGGAGCCAGGCGCCCGTACCGACGAGCAGCCACGTAGCCAGATAGTAGCAGAGCAGTCCGAGCACGGCCGGGTAGGGAAGCACGGCCCCCAGAGGCTCGCGACGGGCCAGCCGCAGCAGGCGGCCGGCGAGGGGGCGGAAGACCCGCGGGTGCAGCAGGACGAGCAGCACCGGGATGCCCAACAGCGAGATCGCCGCCAGTCCCGGGTGGTAGTCCCAGAACGGGAAGAGGACACCGAGCGTGACGAGCGCGGCGCAGAACTGCAAGCGCCTGCTCGTAGACCATGGTGGCGCTCACGCGATCGAGGTCGAGACCGCGCGTGTGGCTGAGCACGGCACGTCCGACGAACATGAAGACGTTGCCGGGCACGTAGCGGGCAAGGATGGACTGGGCCCACACCGTGGTCGCCCAGCCCAGGGGCGCCTCGAGCGCGAATCCGCGCAGCAGCAGCCACCAGCCCGCCGCCTGGAGCCAGTAGAAGACGAGGAAGGCGGCGGCCGACAACGCCAGCCACACGGGGTCGAGCTCCCACGCGAAGGCCTGGACCTCGGCCCACGAGTCGCGCAGCACGAGGCCGACGAAGACGGCCGAGAGCGCGAGGAGCGCGTACTGCAGCAGGCGGAAGCGCGAGCCTCGCGCGCCGCCCGGCCGGGCGCCCGGCGCGTTCACGGGCGGGCGTCTCCCGCGAGCGCCGCCAGCAGGGCGCCGGCGACCGCCGCCGGCGTGAACCGGCGCCGGTAGTGCTCCAGGGCGGCCGCGCCCAGGGCGGCCCGCCTGTCCCGGTCCTGCAGCGCGTCGATGGCGGCCGCCAGGGCGGCGGCGTCACCGGCCGGCACGAGCAGGCAGTCCTCCCCGCGGCTCAGGCACTCACGAGCGGCAGGGCTGTCGGCGGTCACCACCGGGCGCCCGCAGGCGAAGGCATCGAACACCTTGTTGGGGATCACGCGGGCGGCCTTCTCGGACCGGCCGAACACACCCAAGCAGACGTCGGCGGCAAGCGTCTCCCGCCGCAGCTCCTCCCGGCCGAGCATCCCGCGCCACTCCACGTTCTCGAGGCCGTGGGCGGCGATGCGTGCCCGCAGCGCGTCCGAGCTCTGCCCCTCGCCGACCAGGACGAAGCGGACCGGCGCTCCGCAGAGCAGCTCCGCCGCCTCCAGCACGATGTCGGCGCCGTGCAGCGGGCTCCACTTCCCGTACTGCAGCACGACCAGGGGTCGGCCCTCACCAAGCTCGCGGGCGGCGCCCGTGGCGGCCGGCTCGGGCAGCGCGCCCACCGGGACCACCGCGAGCCGCGAATCCGTCAGGCCGAAGCGCGCGGCGAAGAAGCGGGCATGAGCGTCGGTGTCGGCCAGCACGAGTCCGGCGAGCCCGAAGGCGACCCGGTCGACGGCGGCGGCGGCGCGGCCGGCGAGCGAGCGCTCGCCGACGAGCGCGCGGTCACCGGCGAAGGTGTCGGCGAGCGAGACGAGCGGGTCGAACACGAGGCGGGTCCGGCGCACCCACGCCAGGACCCGTCCGAACGGGACCAGCAGATGACCGGGGTAGCCCACGATCACGGCGTCGACGTCGAGCCGCCGCGTGTGCTGTGCGAGCAGCCGCAGGTGGGCGGCGGCGACCGCGCCGGCGGTGCGCAGAGCGCCCGCCGGCGTCGCCATCGCCGCCGCCTCGAGCGGCGGCAGCGGCGCGTTGAACTCGAGGACCTCGACGCCAAGCTCGCGAAGCCCGGCGATGAGCACGGCGTTGCGGGGGTAGGCGGGGTCGTAGGTGCCGACGTACGCGATCGCGCGGACCACGGTCACGAGACCTTGCCGCCCGACGTCACGGTCTGTGGCGCTCGCCGGCGACATCCACATCGCGCGACCCGGCGTCCGCGGCGCGCGGCTCGTCGCTCCGCGACGCCTGACCCTCACCCGGGCTTGCGGCGGCGTCGGCGGCCTCGAGGTCGGCCCTCGCCTGCGCGGGGTCGACGACGCGCTCGACCCAGGCAGGCTCGGGCCCGGCCTTCGCGCGCGAGTGGACGATCAGCTCGCTGAGCAGCCCCAGCGACACGAGCTGCACCCCGACGATCATCAGCAGGACGCCGAGCAGGAGGAGCGGCCGGTCGCTGAGCGCATGGCCGAAGAACAGCTTGTCGATGGTGAGGTAGACGCTGATCAGGAGGCCGACGAGGAAGATCAGCGTGCCGAGCCCGCCGAAGAGGTGCTGCGGGCGGCTGTGGTACCTGCCCAGGAAGAGCACCGTGAGCAGGTCGAGGTAGCCGCGCATGAACCGCTGCCAGCCGAACTTCGAGTGCCCGGCCGTGCGGCGACGATGGGCCACCCGCTCCTCCGTCACCCGAAATCCCTGCTGCGCCGCGACCACCGGGATGTAGCGATGCAGGTCGCCGTAGACGTTCACGTTCTCCACGACCTCGCGGCGATAGGCCTTGAAGCCGCAGTTGAAGTCGTGCAGCGGGATGCCGGTCGTCCGCCGCACCGTCCAGTTGAAGAGCCGTGAGGGCACGGTCTTCGTGGCGGGATCCTGCCGGCTCTGCTTCCAGCCCGAGACCAGGTCGAAGCCCTCGTCGAGCTTCGCGAGCAGCTTGGGGATCTCCCGTGGGTCGTCCTGACGGTCCCCGTCGAGCGTAACGATGAGCGGGCCGGCGGCGGCCGCGAAGCCATGGGCCAGGGCCGCCGCCTTGCCGAAGTTCCGGCGCAGCTTCACGATGCGCACGTCACCACGCAGGGCGGCCAAGCGCTCCATCTCGGCGAACGACCCGTCGCTGGAGCCGTCGTCGACGAACACCACCTCGTAGGTCTGGAGGCCGGCGACGGCGGCATCGATCTCCGCGAGCAGAGGCTCGAGGCTGGCGACCTCGTTGTAGACCGGGATGACAAGTGAGAGCTGGGGCGCCATGGCGTCTGGAATCATACGACCCTGAGCGGGTGCGAGCAGTTCCTGGCCTCCAGCCGGCGCGCGGGATGAGATCCGCGGGCCCTGAATGCGACGGGGCGGCGAGCTCACGCTCGCCGCCCCGTGCCATGTCCTGGACTGCCCGTCCCCGTCTACTCGACGGCGACGCCTTCCACGGCGATGTCGTCGTCGTCCTCGTCCGCCTTGGCAAGCAGATCGAGGGTACGCCGACCCACCACGACGACGTTGTCGTTCACGCTGCTGTTGAGCAGCGTGGCGAGGCGGTCGTTGTTGACCTTCAGCTTGATGCCGAAGAACTCGACTTCGTCCTGTTCCTGGTTGTCCATGGTCTCGTTCACTCCGTCACCACGCGCTGTATCGGCGCACATCACGAATCACCTTAGCCTCACTAGACGCTCGTACCAGCCCCCGGGCGAACGGCTGCCGTTTGTCGGACACCTCGTGGCGGGAGTAGGATTCCGCTGCCAATCAATGAGATGGCGCGCGGCTAGTGCCCTCTAGGGAAGCCGGTGTGAATCCGGCGCGGTCCCGCCGCTGTGACCGGTCGCCGCCTCTGCGTTCTCCTTTAGGAGAGTCACTGGACCCGCGGGTCCGGGAAGGCAGCAGGGGCGCGTGCAGTACGACCGGGAGCCAGAAAACCTGCTGAGCCGCCTGCGAAGCTGCTTCCCACGAGGATGGGTACTCGCTCCCCGAGTGTTCGACCACCCCGCTGTGAGGATGGCAGCGGGGTCGTTTCGTTTAAGCAGCTTCGCAAGCACAGGGTCCGCCTGGCGCCGGAAAGGAGTCCCCCATGGGAAGATTCCGGTCACGTCTGCTCCTGACCACGGCGCTGGCGCTGCTTGCAGTACTGCTCGCTGCGCAGAGCGCCCTCGCGGGTGAGCCACTGCTCCCCACAGCCAAGGCGCAGGTGCGCGTCGAGGCCTCCGCCTATCCCATCGCCTCACCCACGTCCCTCATCTTCGACTGGACGAAGACCTTCTACGACACCGCGGGCAATCCCTATCACCCTGGTCACGCCTCAGTCTTGGGCGCCCTCGCAGCCGCGGCGCGCGCGAAGGGCTTCTCCTGGGAAGCGACGTCGGGTGGCAACTTCGTCACGGAGATCGGGGGTTTCTCTTCGCTGGCCGACGGCTCCTACGGGTGGATCTTCGCCGTCAACGGAGCCGGCTGGCCGGTCTTCGAAGACAGTGCCCTCGCCTTCAACCTGAAGGCCGGCGACAGCGTGCTCTTCACGCAGATGCCTGACTGGACGCTGGCGGGCAAGGCGCTCGTGGTCCGCTTCGGCCAAGCCGATCGGGCGTGGGAGAGCGGGCGAGCCGGTCGTCGTGACCGTCTACGCCGACGACCTCCAGAAGGCCAACTCGGCTGCGGATCGCGACCGGTTCCAGGTCGACGACACGTTCGTCGAGACGCCGACCCAGTTCCAGCCGGTGGCCGGTGCGACGCTGCACATCGGCAGCCGGACCGCTGTGACGGACGCCACGGGCAGGGTCGAGCTCACCGACCTCGCTCCGGGGACGTATCGGGTCTGGGCGGAGAAGGGGACGGACGCCACGTCTTTCTACGTGCGCTCGCTGCAGCGCAGCATCAATATCGCCGACCCGCTCGCACTGACGGCGTTGACCGCTCGACCGGATCCGTTCACGTCACGCGATACGGTGCGGTTCGGGTTCACGCTCTCGCGCTCGGCGACGGTCAAGTACACCGTGCGCTCGAGGAGCGGAGCCCTGATCGCCTCCCTGACGCGGCGGCTCGCCGGCGGCTCCGACACCCTGCGCTGGAGCGGCGACAACGCCGCGGGACGCCCCGTCCGGCCCGGCACGTATCGCGTTCGCCTGACGGCGACCGACACGTGGGGTCGCAGCGCGACTCCACTCACCACGACCATCGTCGCCAGGTGAGCTGAGCGCGACTTCGGGGAGACCCGGACCAGAGGAAGCATGAGCGAGTGTCACCGACCGATCGGACCCCGGGCGGCATGAACGCGCGCGGTCGCACACCTTCGGGAGAGGCGGCGCGGGCGGATGCCCGCCCGCGCCGCCTCCCGGCGTCGCCCCGCGTCACGGCGCGCCGTGACCGGCCGGCGGGCCGGCTTCGTCTCCTGCGGCGGCTCGCGCTGCCGGCCATCCTCGTCGCCCTCGTGCTGCCGGCGCTGGTCCTCACGGCCTGCGCCGGCACCCGCTCATCCGAGGTGGGTTCGCAGGCCAAGGACGGCGGGCGGCCGCCCACGAACGGCGAGGTCCGGCTCGTCGTCTCGCGCGACTTCGGCGCCACGGTGCTGCGCGACGTCATCGTCCCCGCCACCGCCAAGCTCGACGTGCTCCGCCTGCTCGCCGAGAACGCCGAGATCGACACCGGCTACGGCGGACGCTTCATCAACGGCATCGACGGGCTCAAGTCGAGCTTCAGCGGGACGAGCAGCGCCGGCGCCGCCGACTGGTTCTACTGGGTCGATGGCGTCATGGCCGATGTCGGCGCCGGCAGCTGGAAGCTGCGCGGCGGCGAGAGCGTGTGGTGGGACTACCACCGCTGGTCGGACGCGATGTACATCCCTCAGGCCCTGGCGGCCTTCCCGCGGCCGTACGACACCGAGCCTCTGCCGGTCGCCGCCGTCCAGGACGTCGCCGGACTCGAGGTGTGGGCCAAAGCGAACGGGCTGCGCCTGGAGGCTCGCCAGAGCCTGGACGCGCAGCCTCGGGGCGGCCTGGTGCTCGCGACCGCCTCGCAGGCCGCCGCGGCGCCGTGGCTGACCGACCTCCTGACGGCGGACAAGAGCGGCCTCGCCCTGGTGAAGGCCGACCCCGGCACGCTGACGCTGCTCTCGCCAAGCGGAGATCGAGGCCCCCGAGCTCAGGCCGTCGCGCTCGCGGCGCCGAACTTCGACGATCCCGACCGGCCTCTCCTCGTCGTGCTGGGACAGACGGCCCGCGACATCGAGGCGATCCTCCTCCATCTCACCCCTGAGAGCCTGACCGCGAGGATCGGGGTGGCCCTCGTCGACGACAAGATCATCGCGCTGCCGTGGGGGGCGACATGAGCAGCCCCGGCATCCCCGTCACGGTGCATGAGCCCAACGCGGCGTTCGGCCCCCGCTACCAGATGGACCTCGCCCCGGTCCGGGCGGCCCGCGGGCGCGTTCGCCCCCGCCGGTTCGAGCCGGGCCGCGGCCTGGCCGGGCGGCGACCGGTCGCGGCGGCCACCTACGTGGCCGCCGTCGCGTTCGCCGCCCTCGTGGTCGCGAACCCGCTGCAGGTGGCCGTCCTGCTGGCCGTCGTGCTCGCCCTCCTCGCGGCCAGCGGCAGCCTGCGCGCGGCCGTTCCGTATCTGCGCGTCGCGCTCGCGGTGGGTCTCTTCCTCGCGCTGCTGAACCCGCTCTTCAGCCGCGGCGGCCTCGACGTGCTCTGGGAGTGGGAACTTGGCCCCTTGACGATCACCGTGACGCTGCAGGGCATCGTCTACGGCGTGACGACCGCCCTGCGTCTCGCTGCGCTCGTCCTCGCCTTCGCGCTGCTGACCGTCGCGTTGACGCCGGACGACCAGCTCGTACTCTTCAGCCGGTTCTCCTTCCGCTCCGGCCTCGTCCTCTCGCTGGCTTCGCGCCTGCTGCCGCTCCTCCAGAGTGACGCGCGGCGGATCGCCGACGCCCAGCGCTGCCGCGGCGTGGAGCTCGACCGGGGCACGCGGAAGCAGCGCGCGGCTGCACGCCTGCCCTTGCTCGGCGCGCTCCTCACGCGCAGCCTGGAGCGCGCCGTCGACGTGGCCGCGGCCATGGAGGCGCGGGGCTACGGAGCCGGAGCGCGCTCCCGATGGCTGCGGCGGCGGCCCTGGCGGGCGGTCGACGTGACGCTCGTGGCGGGCGGCATCCTGGCCGCCGCCGCCCTGCTCGCCGGCTTGGCCGGCGGCGCCGCCTCCTACAGCTTCTATCCGCTGCTCGACGACCCCTGGCCCGCCCTCCTGGACCCGTGGTGGCTGGCCCTGCTCGGCGCTCTGCTCGTGCCCGCAGCGGCCGCGGCCCTCGTCCCGTCGAGGAGGACGCCGTGACGCGCATCGCCCGCTTCGAGCGCGTGACCTACACCTATCCCGGCGCCGCCCGGCCCGCCCTGTGTGACGTTACCCTCGACATCGACCCGGCCGAGGTCGTCCTCGTCGTCGGCGGCTCGGGCAGCGGCAAGTCGACTCTGCTGCGCGCCCTCAACGGTCTCGTCCCTCACTTCCATGGCGGCACGTTCGCCGGCCGGGTACAGGTCGACGAGTTCGACACCCGCACCGCCCGGCCCCACGACTTGGCGCGTCGCGTCGGGCTCGTCTTCCAGGATCCCGAGAGCCAAGCCGTCATGACCACGGTCGAGCGCGAGATCGCCTTCGGCCTCGAGAACCTCGGCGTCGATGGGTCGACGATCACGCGACTGGTCGAGGAGGCCCTCATCTCGCTGGGCCTCTCCCGCTTGCGGCACGCGCCCCTGGCCGAGCTCTCCGGCGGCGAGCTGCAGAAGGTCGCCCTCGCCGCCGTCATCGCCGTCCAGCCGCATCTGCTGTTGCTCGACGAGCCCACCTCGCAGCTGGACCCGGTCGGCTCGGAAGAGCTCCTCGCCGCACTGCGCCGGCTCTCGGAGGACACCGGCTCTACGATCGTGCTGGCGGAGCATCGCGTGGAGCGCTGCCTGCATCTCGCGACCAGGGTGCTGTACATGGAAGACGGCGCCGTCGTGGTGGACGCGCCACCGCAGGAGTTCGCGCTCTGGGCCCTCGCGGGCCACCGCGAACTCCTCCCACCGGTGGCACGTCTCTTCGCACGACGGCTGAACGGCCACGCGGCGGAACGCGCCGCCGACGGCGGCCTGCCCATGACCGTGAAGGACGGACGTCACATGCTCGACGTGATCGAGGATGGCGCGCCGGCACGAGCGTCGCAGCAGCGACCGGAGAGCCCGGGCGAGCCGGTGCTGCACGCGCGTGGCCTGACGGTCGGCTACGAGAGGGAGGCGCCTCTGCTCGAGGACGTCTCGCTCCAACTCCGCCGCGGGGAGGTGGTCGCCCTGATGGGTGAGAACGGCGCGGGGAAGTCCACGCTGGTGCGTCATTTCAACGGCCTGCTGCGCCCCCTCGCCGGCAGTGTCTCGCTCCTCGGCCGGGACGTGGCGACCCTGTCCGTGGCCGAGGCGGCGCGCGGCTGCGCGCTGCTCGGCCAAGACCCAAACGACTACTTCGTGCGCGATACCGTCGCGCAGGAGATCGACTACACGTTGGCCCAGGTCGAGCCGGATGAGGACAAGCGCCGGACGCTCGCCGACAAGGCGATCGCCGACCTCGACCTGGGCGGCCTGGTCGAGCGCGACCCCCGCTCGCTGTCCGGCGGCGAACGGACGCGTGCCGCGCTCGCCGCCGTGACGTGCGTCGACCCGGCTCTGGTCGTGCTGGACGAGCCGACGCGCGGGATGGACCCGACGCACAAGAACGAGCTGGCAGCGACGTTGCGCCGCTGGGCCGCCGCCGACCGCTGCGTGCTCCTCGTGACCCACGACGTCGAGTTCGCGGCGCGCTGCGCCACGCGCGTCGTCGTCGTGGGCGACGGGGGCGTCCTCGCCGACGGCCCAGCCGCGGACGTCCTCAACGGCTCGCTCTTCTTCTCGACGCAGGTCAACCGCCTGCTGCGTCACGCCCTCCCCGGCATCCTTCACGAGGACGAGGTGACGTGGGGGGTGTCGCCGCAGTGATCGACTCAGGTACCCGTCGCCCGCCGTGGACGGCCCGCGTGCCGGTGAGCCGGCTCGTGCTCGTCGCCCTGGTGGCCCTCGCCGGAGGCCTCGCCCTGTGGGCGGTGGCGGACCCCGCCGCCGTCGACTGGGGCCTGGCAAGCTTCGTGATCGTGCTGGCGCTCGTCGCCGTGGGTGTCGCGTCGTACGGAGCGAGGGCGAACGCCGCCCACGAGCTCGCGCTCGTGGCGGCGCTGGCGGCCCTCGCCACCGCCAGCCGCGTCCTGTTCGCGTCGCTGCCCAACGTCAAGCCCGTGACGTTCGTCGTGATGGTCTCCGGCGTCGCCCTGGGCTCTGGCCCCGGGTTCATGGTCGGCGCGACCGCAGCGCTCGTCTCGAACCTGTTCTTCGGCCAGGGCCCCTGGACGCCGTGGCAGATGCTGGCGTGGGGCGCGGTCGGGGCCGCCGGCGGCCTGCTCGGCCGCGGCGGCCGCATGCCGCGCCGCTGGGAGCTGGTCGTCTGCGGCGGCCTGCTCGCCCTCGCCTTCGACTGGTTCGTGACCCTGTGGATGTTCCTCGCCTACACCCCCCGGACACTTCCGGCGTTGCTCGCGTTGTACGCCCAGGGCTTGCCCTTCGACCTTGCACACATCGCCGCGACCTGCCTGTTTGCTGGTCTTTTCGGCGTACAGGCTGCTACTATTGTGGCCCGGTTCCGCGCCCGGACCCGTGTCACGTTCGTGGAACTGGAGGACACGCCATGAACGAGAACCGATCCCTGCCGGCCTTTGTGCTCGTCGCCGTCCTTGCGGCGGCGCTGCTGCTCGGCTTCGCCATGCCCGGCGCCGCCGCCGCGGTGCCGCCGCCGAAGATCGCCAAGGCCTTCGACTTCTTCCACGCCAAGCAGCAGTCCTCCGGCGGCTTCGGCGACGCCGGCTCGCTCGCCATGGACCTCGCCAACACGACCCCGTGGACGATGCTGGCGATCGCCGCCGGCGGCGAGAAGGTGACCGATTGGGACGTGAGCGGCAAGGACCCGCTCGACTACATGCAGGCGTCTGACCTCGAGGCGAGGGCGCGCGGCAGCGTGAACGCGCCGGCGTTCTACGCCAAGGTCATGCTGGCCTACGGCGCCATCGGCCGCAACGGGCTCATCTGGTCCGCCGGCACGCCCCGCATCGACCTCCTCAACAAGATGAACCTGTACCGCGCCGACGACGGACACTACTCGCTCGCGACGTCGGGCGACCGCAGCCAGGCCGACGTGAGCACCACGACGTGGGCGCTCCTCGCGCTGAGGGCGGCCAACCAGGCGCAAAGCAGCGAGCTGGTCACGGCGGCGGCGGCCTGGCTGGTGGCGGCCCAGAACCCGGACCACGGGTGGAGCTTCACCACCTCCACGGGCGATGCCGACAACCTGGGGAGCACCATCGACCAGACCGCAGCCGTGGTCCAGGCCCTCGTCGCCGCCGGCCAGAACGCATCCTCCCCCGCCGTCGCCAGCGGCCTGGCGTGGATCAAGGACCATCAGCGCTCGGACGGCGGCTTCCCGTCGCTGCCGTCGAACCCGAGGTCGAACGCGGAGTCCACCGCGTGGGCCGTCCAAGCCGCCTATGCCACGAAGAACGGCGGCCAGGCCTGGGTCAAGACGGCCCTTTCCTATCTGGGCACGCTTCAACGCTCCAACGGCGCTTTCGCCCACTCCTCCAGCTCGGGCGGCGACAGCACGATGATGACGACCACCCAGGTGACCGTGGCGCTGGGCGGCGAGGCCTTCCCCTTCGTCGACAGTGGCGGCCCTGCCTCGGCGTTCCGTCCCAAGGTCTCCTCGTTCAAGCCCTCCGACGGCGCCAGGTTCACCACCACGAACGACGTCGCGGTGAGCGCCGCGTACGCCGACACCAGAAACGGCACCGGTGTCGACAAGGGCGCCGTCAGGATCTTCGTCGACGGCGTCAACAGGACAGGCAAAGCGAAGATCGGCTCCTCGACCGTGAAACTCAGCCTCATCGACGTCCCGAACGGGACTCATTCGGTGGAGATCCGGATCAGAGACCGCGCCGGCAACAGCAGATCCGTGAAGCACACCTTCACGGTGTCGGTTTCGACGTCGTCCGGCGGCGGCTCCCCCACCCCCCCCTACAACCCCGGCGGCGGCTACACGCCGCCCGCGTCCACGCCGACCCCGACGACCACCCTGTACCCCACCCCGACGCCGACGGCGAGCGCCACAGGCACACCAGGGACCACGACAGACCCCGGGTCCGTGACCGGCACGCCGTTGACGCCGACACCCGGCGTGAGCGACTCTCCACTGCCGTCGCCCAGCGCAACGGTCACCGGCGCAGACGACGGACGGCGACAATGGCGAGGGCGGCGCCATCGGCGCGGTGCTCCTCGCCATGCTGCCGGCGGGAGCGGCGCTCTCGTACCTCGTGCATCGTCGGCAGGCGGGCGCGCTCGCCGAGGCCGGGCAGGGCAAGGTCTTGCCGGGCGGCGGCACCCCGTGGCAGCGCTTCAAGGCCAGGTTGCCGTGGACCTCCTGACACCCGAACCCACGAGAGGGAGCCACTCCTGATGCTGCCAGTAGCGAGCCTCGCAGACGACATCCAGCAGGCGATCTTCAACGCCGCCGAGCTGCTCTTCTACCCGGTCCTCATCGCTGCGATCGTCTGCCTCGTGTGGGTGCTGATCGAACTGGGCTGGCTCGTCTACGAGCTGTACCTCAGAGCCCGCTATCGGGACCTCGAGGCGCTCGAGATCCGCACCTTGCGGGCACGCCAGGCCTTCGCCGACGGCAAGCCGCGGCGCGCCTACCGCTACCTGCAGGAGAACAAGTACTCGATGGTGGTCGCGCGCTTCCTCTTCGACCTCATCCGCAACTACCAGACGCAGCGTCTCGCCGTGAAGCCACTCAAGCTCCTCCAGGAGTACGAGTTCTACACGATCAAGCGCCTCGAGCGGACGCGCATCCTGGTCCGTATCGGCCCGATGCTGGGTCTGATGGGAACGCTGATCCCCCTCGCCCCTGCGCTGGCCGCCCTGGCCGAAGGCGATACGGCGACCCTCGCCGAGAACCTGCGCATCGCGTTCTCGGTCACCGTCATCGGTCTGCTCATCGGCGGTTTGGGCTTCCTCATCAGCATCATCCGCGACCGCATCTACTCCCAGGACATCTCCGACCTCGAATACCTCCTCGAGCTGCTGGAGGGCGGCCCGCGCCGTCTCAAGGCGGGCCGCCGCAAGGACACCGAGGGGCGCTGGGTCGAAGAGCAGGTCGTCCTGCCCGGTGACGTGACCACGGGCGAGACGCCGGAGGCGGCGGGCGCGCTGCCGCGGAAGCCGCTGGTGCCGGCGGCCGGGCCGGCTGCGCCGCCGGCCGCCCCCGTCGCGGCCCCGGCTGCGGGCGAGGACGGCTCGTCGACCGAGGTACTCGAGCCGCTCAGCGACATCGACCTGCGGCCGCTGCTCGTCGCCGACGACGACCCGTTCGCCGATCTGGGACCGGCCGACGAGCCGTCCTGACAGCCTGACCCGAGGGGACCGATGACCCAGGTCGACGACAGCGACATCCAGTTCATGCCGACCGTGCTCGACGAGCCGGGCGCCGGCATGAAGCTGCACTACATGAAGCGACGCCGCATCGACCGTCACGATCGCAACGGCGACCCTCTCGACGGCATCGTCAACCTCTTTGACGTGGCCATCGTGCTCGCCGTCGGCTTCCTGCTGGCGGCGCTCACCGGCCTGGGGATGAGCGATCTCCTCACGGGCAAGGACATGACCATCGTGACGAACCCGGGCACCGAGGACATGCAGGTCGTCGTGAAGAACGGCGACACCATCGAGCGCCTGGACCTCCAGCAGGGCCAGCAGGTGAGCGGGGTCGGCACACTGATCGGGTCCTTCTACAGGCTCGCGGACGGGACCACGGTCTACGTCCCGGCCACCGAGACCGCGCCCGCCGGGTCGACGCCGGTGCCGGGCGTCACGCCCACGCCGGGCGTGACGCCGACGGTAACGCCGACACCCACGGCCCCGGCCATGCCCGCGCCCGGCCAGACGGGCCCGGCCACGTCGGGTTCTACCGGCACCACCGACACGACCGGCGCCGTGGGCACGAACGCGACGCCGACGAGCGTCCCGACCACCCAGTCGGGCGATCGTCACGGCGGCGGCTGAAGCGCGTATCGGGGCTCGCCCGTCATACGCGCCGTAGACCGCGCTCAGTGGTCGTCGCCGTCAGCGCAGGCCGCGCAGTAGGGCCAGCAGCCGCTCCAGCTCGGCCTGGTCCTTGTAGCCGATCTCGATACGGCCGCCACGCCGCCCGGCGCGGATTCGCACGGGCGCCTCGAGCAGGCCGTACAGCTCATCGATCAGGTCGCCCAGCTCTGAGGGGGAGTCCGCCGGTGCGGCGGGAGGCGCCTCTGGCTGGTTGAGCTTGCGCACGAGCGCTTCGGTCTCGCGTACGCTCAGGCCGCGCTGGGCCACCAGGCGCGCGGCGCTGCGACGGCGACCGTGGTCCGCCAGCCCCAGGAGCGCGCGCCCATGTCCCTCGGAGAGCTCACCGCGCTCGATCATCACCTGCACGTCGTCGGGCAGTTCGAGCAGGCGCAGGACGTTGGTGACCGCCGTGCGGCTGCGGCCGACCAGCTCGGCGACCCGCTGGTGCGTCAGGCCGAACTCGTCCACCAGAGCGGCGAACGCCTGCGCCTCCTCGATCGCGTTCAGGTCCTCACGGGCGACGTTCTCGGCGAGCGCGATCTCGAGCGCGCCGGCCTCGTCGGCCGCGCGCACCAGAGCGGGGATCGTCTCGAGGCCGGCGAGGCCCGCGGCGCGCAGGCGGCGCTCGCCGGCGATCAGCTCGTAGCGCGCGCCGCCGCCCGGTTCGTCAAAGGGCCGGACGACGACGGGCTGGACCACGCCGAGCGCGCCGATGGACGCGGCGAGCTCGGCGAGTTCGCCCTCGTCGAAGCTGCGCCGCGGCTGCCGCCGGTTGACGCGGATCTCGCTGAGCTCGAGCTCGCGGAGGCGGCCCTCGGCGCCGGCCATGCCGGCCCTGGCGAGGGCCGCCTTGTTCTCGCCGATCAGCGCCCCCAGGCCGCGCCCGAGCGCCTTCTTCTTATCCACGGGAGACGACCTCCTTGGCCAGGTCGAAGTAGGCATCGCTGCCGGCACAGCCGGCGTCGTAGCGCGAGATCGGCAGGCCGTGGCTGGGAGCCTCGGCGAGCCGCACGTTCCGCGGCACGACGACGTCGAACACGTCGGCGCCGAGGTGCGTGCGGACCTCAGCCGCGACCTCGCGGGCGATGCGCGTGCGCGCGTCCATCATGGTGAGCAGCACGCCGAGGATGCGCAATCTGGGGTTGAGACGCTCCCTGACCAGTCGCACCGTCTCGAGGAGCTGAGCGAGGCCCTCCAGGGCGTAGTACTCCGCCTGTACCGGGATGAGCACCTCGCGAGCCGCCATCAGCGCGTTGATCGTGAGCACCCCGAGAGACGGGGGGCAGTCGATGAAGACGAACTCGTAGCGCTCGACGGAAGGCGCGAGCGCCTGGAGGAGCACGGCCTCGCTCTCGTCGACCTCGGCGAGCTCGGCGACCGCGCCTGCGAGGTCGCCCGACGAGGGCACCAGGTCGAGGCCGGACACGGCCGTCGACACGACCGCGCCGTCCAGCGAAGTCCGGCCGGCCAGGAGGCCGTACGTCGTGGCCTGCCCGCCGTTGCCGGGTGAGCCGAGGCCGGCGGTGGCGTTGGCCTGGGGGTCGAGGTCGACGAGCAGCACCGGCAGACCCGCCTCCGCCAGGCACGCGGCCAGATTCACGGCGGTCGTCGTCTTGCCGACGCCGCCCTTCTGATTGGTGACCGCGATCACGCGGGTCATGCCTGCCCCTCCATCCCCCGCGATGATACTGGCGGCCGTGTCACCCCGCCAGCGGCCGCTTGGCGGCCAGGCCCGGCCGCCGCGGCAACCAGCCGGGCGTCGCCCGCGTCTTCTCGAACACCACGCAGACCGCGTCATGCAACGGGGAGCGCGGCAGTGGCACCACGCCCCGCCCGCTGAGGCCGCAGGTGGCTGCCGACTCAGCACCGGCCGGCCCCTCCGCCTCCGCCGCGGCCCTCGTCTTGCTGGCGAGCAGGATACCGCCCGGCGCGAGCAGGGGGGCCGCGAGCTCGACGAGCGTGGCGAGCGGCGCGACGGCGCGCGCCAGCACCACGTCGGAGTGCTCGCGGCCACCGTCCTCCCCGGGCCGCGCGTACTCCTCGCTGCGTGCACACGCGACCGTCGCGTTCCCGGCAAGCCCCGCCACGACGACGGCTTCGCGCAGGAAGGCGCACTTCTTGCCCGTGGCTTCGAGCAGCGTCAGCCGCGGCGGCGACGGGACGGCGATCGCCAGCGGGATGCCGGGGATGCCGGCGCCGGCGCCGAGATCGGCCCAGCGCGAGCCCGCCTGGGCAAGCGCCGGCACGTCCAGCAAGGCGAGCGAGTCGCCCAGCAGGATCTCGATGAGGTCATCACGGGACTTGAGCCCGCTCAGATTGGCACGGCGCCAGCCGGCCAGCAGGCTTACGTAGCGGTCCAGCGCCCAAGCCTGGTGCTCCCCGAGCGCGAACAGTTCGATGAGGTCGTCGAACGAGCTCAACGGCGCGAGCGCGCCGCTACGCGTCGAGCAGCTTCGTGAGGACGAGCTTGCTGCCCCCGGCCTCGGGCCGTTCCAGCTTGAACTCGTCCACGACCGCGCGGATGATCGAGATGCCCATGCCGCCGTCCATCTCGAGGTCGGGCATGCCTTGACATTCGGGGCAGTCGACGTCGTCCTCGTGGAAGCCGGCGCCCTCGTCGCGGATCTCGATGACGACGCGGTCGTCGGCGACGGCGAAAGACAGGTGCACCTGGCCGTCGTCGTGATCGTAGGCGTGACGGACGGAGTTCGAGCACGCCTCGGTCAGCGCGAGCTTGAGGTCGGCGACGGCATCGTCGGAGTACCCCCGGTTGCGCAGCAGCCCCGCCAAGGCAAGCCTGCCGAGCGCCACGTACTCGGCACGCGCTGGGATATCGAGTCGCACCAGCTCATCCATCGTTCGTGCATCCTACCCGCTCAGTGCCCGACGCAGCCACCGCTTCTCACTTGATCCGCGTACGGATATTCACGTTCTGTCCGCACATCGAGCACAACGTGCCCTTCAGGGCGACATCCTCGATCTCGTAGCCCGTGCGCCGCACCAGCAGCCGGCGACAGTTGGGGCACATCGTGTTCTCGCCGGCGTGACCCGGCACGTTCCCGACGTAGACGAACTGCAGCCCCTCCTTGTGGCCGATCTCCACGGCGCGCTCGAGGGTGCGGATCGGCGTCGGCGGCAGGTGGGACAGCTCCAGGTAGGGCATGAAGCGCGTCACGTGCCAGGGCGTCTCCGGCCCCAGGTCGGCGACGATCCAGCGCGCCAGGTCGCGCAGCATGCGCTCGTCGTCGTTCAGGGTGGGGATCACGTTCGTCACGATCTCCACGTGACAGCCGAAGTCGCGCTTGGCCCGCACGGCGGCGCTCAGGACGGGTTCGTAATCCTTGATGCGGCAGAGCTCGTAGTAGGCCGCGCTGCTGAAACCCTTGACGTCGACGCGATAGGCGTCGATGTGCGGGGCGACCACCTCGAGGGCCTCGTCGGTGATGTAGCCGTTGGTCACCATCACCGTGTAGAGGCCGTGCTCGTGAGCGACCTGGGCGCCGTCCAGGATGTATTCGAGCCAGATCGTGGGTTCGTTGTAGGTCCAGGCGACCCCCTGGCAGTCGTTGTGCTGCGCGAGCACCGGCAGGTTACGCACGGGCAGCGGTCGCAGGTCACGGGCCAGCGTCGTGGCGTCGGCGTGGGCGATCTGCCAGTTCTGGCAGTGGCGGCAGGTGAAGTTGCAGCCGACGCTGCCCAGCGAGAGCACCGTGGTGCCGGGGAAGAAGTGGTACAGCGGCTTCTTCTCGACCGGGTCGGCGGCGACGCTGCACACGCGGTCGTAGATGAGCAGGTAGAGACGCCCGTCGTGATTGACGCGGGCGCGGCAGGCGCCGCTCTTGCCAGGCCTGATCACGCATAGCCGGGGACAAACGTGGCACTGCACCACGCCGTCGTCGCGGCGTTCGTAGAGGATCGCCTCGTGAAGCTCGGGTTCCGCCATGGCTTCGGCTTCTTACCCGTTCGGGCGAAACGACGCGATCCCGCGCCCGACGATCTCGACCAGCAACCCCTGCAGCGCAGGGTTGCCCGACGCGATGCAGGCGAGCTGGAAGCTCGCGTCCGAGCCGAGCACGAGGCGGTCGTCGAGCGGGCGTCCATCGGCGTCGCCGATCGGGACGCCCGCCTCCCGGCAGATGAGGTGCACGGCGGCCAGGTCGTAGGGCGAGTTGCAGAGCACGTTGCCGCGGCCGACGCGACGGAAGTCCGCCTCGGTGGAGGCATGCGCCGCGATGATCGCCGGCCCGATGTCGACGTAGGCATCCAGCTGGCCGGTGAGGATGCGGGTGATCGAGTACGTCGCCGAGCCGATGTCGAAGACCGAGCCGCCGACAGATGAGGTGTCGATGAGCTCCTCCAGGACGGACGCGAGGATCACGGCCGGCCGGCCGCGGAAGCCGAGCGTCCAGAAGAGGCTCTCGAGGTCGGCGCGGGCGGTCGGCGAGAACGGCAGGTCGCGTCCGTCGGCACGCGTCATGCTGTAGCCGCCGCCCTTCTCGGCCACGAAGCGGTCGCCGCTCTTGATCTCCTGGACGACGGCGGCGCTCACGTCGCCCATGGTGGGAGCCGGCCCGGGCGGCACGGCGGCGATGCTGACGCACGCCATCTCGAAGCCCGCCGCCGCCGGCCGCGTGCCGTCGATCGGGTCGACCACGAGGATCAGCTCCGGCTCGCGCGAGCCCTGGAGGCCGCCGTCCTCCGAGTAGAACGCCCACGACGGCAGCCGCTCGCGCATCGTGGCGACCAAATAGTCCTCGGCCAGCTCGTCGATGCCGAAGGTGACGTCGCCGCCGACGGCGACACCGGCGTGCCCGCGCGCGGCGTGCGAGCCGAGCGCCGGGAGGACGACCCGGCGCAGCCCGTCGCACAGGTCGATCAGCTGGTCGATGGTCGCGGTCATGACGTCCCTTCGCGGCGAGCGAAGTCGCCGTCGTGCAGCTCATCGGCGCTCCCAGCCACCGGCGTTCGCCGCCGGCGCGCACGGCCAGGCGCCCATCCGTCCGGCCATTGTACCCTGCGATATACTCGCGCCGTGCGTGAGCAGGGAAAAATCGCCTACCGCGGCAAGGGGAACGTCTACCTCAACATCACCAACCGCTGCTCCTGCGACTGCGGCTTCTGCCTCCGTTCCTTCAGCGACGACGTCTTTGGTGAGGTCCTTCGGCTCGACCACGAGCCGGAGTTCGACGAGGTCACGCAGGCCATCGAGCTCGAGTTTCTGGACGGACCCGCCGACGAGGTCGTCTTCTGCGGGTTCGGCGAACCGACCATGCGCCTGGACGTCGTGCTCGCCGTGACCGAGTGGCTGCGCCTGCGCCGCCTGCGCGCGCGGCTCGACACGAACGGTCACGGCCGGCTTCTCAATCCCGACGTCGACGTGCCGGCGGCCTTGGCGGCGGTCGGGCTGGACGCCGTCACGATCAGCCTCAACGCCGCCGATCCCCAGACCTACGACGAGCTCTGCCGGCCCACGTTCGCGAAGGCGCACAGGGCCGTCATCCAGTTCGCCGAACAGTGTGTGCGACACGGCATCGAGACAACGCTCACGGCGGTCGACCAGCCGGGCGCCGACCTGCCGGGCTGCGAGGCGATCGCCCGGGCGGTCGGCGCCGGCTTCCGGGCGCGGCCGCTCGTGCCCCCGCCGGCCGCGCCCCAGGGCGGCCGGGCCGCAGCCGCGGCGGCACAGGCTGAGGGAGACACGCGATGAACGAAACGGGTGCGAGGATCCTGCTGGTCGACGATGAGGAAGCGATCCTCAAGCTGCTCCGCTTCCCCCTCGAGAAGGAGGGGTACCAGGTCGTGACCGCGCGGGACGGGGAGGAGGCGCTCGAGACGTTCTCCGGCGAGCGCTTCGACCTCGTGATCCTCGACCTGATGCTGCCGCGCGTGGACGGCATGGAGGTGTGCCGCCGCATCCGCGCGCAGAGCATCGTGCCCATCGTGATGCTGACCGCCAAGTCGGACGAGTTCGACAAGGTCCTCGGTCTCGAGATCGGCGCCGACGACTACATCACGAAGGACCGCTTCAGCCTGCGCGAGTTCCGCAGCAGGGTGCGCGCCCAGTTGCGGCGCGCAGAGATGAGCCGGAGCGCCGAGGCGGCCCGCAAGGACGTCATCAAGGTCGACGACCTCGAGGTCGACCTGCTCAAGCGCAACGTCGCGGTGCGCGGCGCCAAGGTCGACCTCACCTACATCGAATTCGAGATCCTCAAGACGCTGGTCTCACACCCCGGCCGCGTGTACAGCCGTCCCTTGCTGCTCCAGCTCGTCTGGGGAGACTCCGACTACCGCGACGCGCGCACCGTGGACGTGCACATCCGCCACCTGCGCGAGAAGCTCGAGGGCAACCCGAAGGACCCGGAGTTCATCTTCACGGTGCGGAACATCGGCTACAAGTTCCGCGAGTTCTGAGGCCCGAGCGCCTCCGCCCGAGGTCTGCCATCCCCGCCACGCCGCCATGGTGATCCTGCGCTCGGTCAAGAACTGGCTCACGCTGCTGGTCGTCGGCTTGGTGGCGCTCGCCATGCTGGTGGCCTGGGTCTACGTGGTGCCGCCCCTGGGCTCGCGCCTGGAGAGCCTCAAGCTCGCCGACATGGCCGGCAACGCCGACGAAGCCAGCCTAACCGTCTCGACGTTCGCGTCCTACGACAGCAAGACGGGCGCCATCACGATCCGCGACGAGGACGCTCTCGCCCAGGTCATCGCCCGGCTCGGCATGAAGTGGAACGCGCGCGTGGTACTGATCGATCGCGGCAGGACGGTGCGGGCCGACTCGAGTGGCACCGATCCCTTCGACCCGGCCGGCTTCCCCGTCTACAAGGACGCCCTGCGCACAGGGGCCGTGGAGCAGGGCGTGGTGAAGACGGCGGGGGGCCGCTACGCGGCCACCGCCGTGCCGCTGCTCGTGCAGGGGACGTCCGAGTCGGTGGCCGGCGTCGTGCTCGTTCTGGTCCCGCTCGACGATGTCGACAGGGCGGTGGCCAGCGTACAGCGCCAGCTGCTGCTGGCCACCGCCCTCGCCCTGCTCGTCGCCCTCGTCGCCAGCTACGTCGTCTCGACCTTCGTGGCAGGCCGCCTGAAGCGCATCGAGGCGAGCGCCGAGGCGATCTCCGCCGGCGACCTCTCGGTGAGCGTGCCGGTGGGGATCGAGGACGAGGTCGGCCAGTTGGCCGGCGCCTTCAACGCGATGGCCGGGCGCCTGCGGGAGGCCTTCGGCGAGATCGCCGAGGAGAAGGACCGCATCGAGATCCTGCTGAACGACCTCAGCGAAGGAGTGATCGGCATCTCGGCAGACGGCCACGTCACGATCACCAACCCCGCCGCGGCCGAACTCCTCGGCCGCGAACTGCCGGTCGGCGCCGAGCTCGGCAGCGCCTTCCCCTACGATGTCGCGAACATGTGGTACGAGTCGCGTCGCGGCGGCGACGTCCACGAGGTCGTCTTCATGCACGGGGAGCGCACCATGGAGGCGTCGACCTATCCCGTCGGCGGCGAGGCCGACTTCACCTCGATCATCGTGCTGCGTGACGTGACCGCGCAGGCCAAGCTCGAGCGCGCCCGTCGGGACTTCATCGCCAACGCGTCCCACGAGTTCAAGACGCCGCTCTTCTCGCTGGCCGGCTTCCTCGAGCTCCTCGACGAGGGCAGCCTCAGTGAGGACGAGCGCCACGAGTTCCTGCAGCTGATGCGGCAGCAGGTGGATCGGCTGCGCAACCTCGCCGTGAGCATGCTCGACCTCTCGCGCGTCGAGGCAGGCTCCATAGAGCTTGCCCCCGCGAGCGTCGAACTGCAGACGGTGGCGCGCTCCGTGCTTGACGAGTTCCAGACGCAGGCGCAGGCCAAGGAGCTCGCCATGACCGTCGAGAACGGCGGCGAGCCCGTCACGGCCTGGTGCGACGAGGAGCGTCTCGCGCAGGTGCTGCGCGCCCTCGTCGACAACGCCGTGAAGTTCTCGCCGCCGCACAGCGCCGTCAGCATCGCCGTCGGCGGCGATGCTCGGACGGCGACGCTCGCAGTGAGCGACACCGGTCCGGGCATCCCGGCTGAGGACCTCCCGAGGGTCTTCGAGCGCTTCCACCGCGGCCGCCAAGAGCGCGCCTCCACGGCGGGAGCCGGATTGGGGCTCTCGATCGCGCGCGAGCTCACCGAGCTGATGGGCGGGACCATCGCCGCCTCTTCAGGCGAGCAGGGCGGCGCGGTGTTCACCGTCCGGCTCCCGCGCCGCCAGCCCAGGTCGAGTCCGCGCCGGCGTCCCGGGGGCGCGCAGGCTTGAGGGATGCTCGGCAGCGGGTAGTCTAGAGCGCGTGACCGCGGCCGGAGCGCAGTGCCGCGTGCCACCGACGGAAGGGGTCGCGACCAGATGTCCAGACAAAGAGGGTTCGTTCTCGGAATCGTCGGCGGCGCCGTGGGCGCCGCGCTGCTGATCCTCGTGCTGGTGCTCGCCTTCGGCTTCGGCGAGAGCCAGACCACCACCGTCGTCCAGCCGGCGGAGATGCCGGCGTCTACCACGACGTCCGGTGACGGGCTCTCGCCGGCCCAGATCTACAGCAGGGTCTCGGCGGGCGTCGTGATGGTCCGCGCCGAGTTCGCATCGTCGGGCTTCGATCCCTTCGGCCAGTCGCAGGCGGCCCAGGCACTCGGCACGGGGTTCGTCGCCTCCAAGGACGGCTACATCCTGACCAACGCGCACGTGGTGAGCGAACAAGGCCAGACCGCGCAGAAGGTGACGGTGGTGTTCAAGCGGCAGGGCGAGCAGGACGTCGAGGTGAACGGCGAGCTCACCGGCGTCGACCAGGACAGCGACGTCGCCATCATCAAGGTCGACCCGAACAAGGTGGACCTGCTCCCGCTGCCGCTCGGCGACTCGTCGAAGGTCGTCGTGGGCGAACCGGTCGTGGCCATCGGCAACCCTCTCGGCTACGACTTCTCCATCACGTCGGGCATCGTCTCGGCGGTGGGCCGCAGTATCCAGGCGCCCAACGACACGACCATCCCGAACGCCATCCAGACCGACGCCGCCATCAACCCCGGCAACTCCGGAGGACCTCTCATCAACACGAGGGGACAAGTCATCGGGATCAACGAGCAGATCGCGACCCAGAGCGGGGGCAACGAGGGTCTCGGCTTCGCCGTGCCGATCAACACGGCGATCCGCTCCATGGAGCAGCTCAAGAAGAGCGGCGAGGTCAAGTACGCCTGGCTCGGCATCTCCGGTCGCACGCTCGTTCCCGACGTCGCCCGGACCTTCGATCTACCGGTCGACAGCGGCGTCCTCGTCGCGACCGTCGCCGACGGCAGCCCGGCGGCCAAGGCCGGCGTGCAGGGCGGCACCGACACCGTGACCGTCCAGGGCCAGCAGTACGTTGTCGGTGGGGACGTCATCACAAAGATCGACGACCAGACAGTGACCAGCTTCAACGACCTCCTCTCCTATCTCGCCGAGAAGCAGCCCGGCGACCAGGTCACCCTGACCCTGGTGCGAGACGGGAAGACGATGACGGTCGACGTCACCCTTGGCGAGCGGCCTCAGAACAGCTAAGGCAAGGGAATGGGCCTGCTCGTCAGCGGCGTGGGTACCCCCAAATCTCATCATCCCGCCCCGCGGGCAAGGGTTCGCCACTAAAGCGGGTATGGCCTAGACTTTTTTTGACAAGCCACCCTCCCGTGAGATAGAAAGGACCTCCAAGGCGCTGCGCCTTGGGAGCCGTGGAATCTCCCGATGGAGCGTGGTTGTGGTCAGGCAGTCGCTCGACCCGCGCATGAAGCCCCTCCTGCCGCTCGTGCAGGGCCTTGCCGAGATGTTCGGCAACGACTGCGAGGTCGTGCTGCACGACATCGGCCGCCTGCCGCATTCCATCATCGCCATCGAGAACGGCCACGTCACCGGCCGCACCGTCGGCGACGTTCCCACCGACCTGATGCTGCGCTCCCTCCGACAGGCCTCCGAGGGTGGCCCCGACGTCCGTCTTTACGTGACGTCGAGCGACGGCAAGGTGCTCAAGTCGCTCGCCGTCACCCTGCGCGACGACGACGGTTCGGTGTTCGGCATCCTCGGCCTCAACTTCGACGTCTCCGGCATCGTTCAGTCGCAGCGTACGCTCGCGAACCTGGCCGCGGTCGGACGCCTCGGCGGCGAGGCGGCGCCGGCCGAAGAGATCTTCGCGGGCGACATCCGCGACGTCGTCGCCGGCATGGTCACCAAGATCCTCAACGAGATGGGCAAGACCCCGGCCATGATGTCGCGGGAAGAGAAGATGGAGGTCGTGAAGCGGCTCGAGGAGCGCGGCGCCTTCCTCGTGAAGCGCTCGGCCGAGCAGATCGCCGACGCCCTCGACCTCTCGCGCTACACCATCTTCAGCTACCTCAAGGAGATCCGCCGCCCCGGCGATGCCGGGCCCGCAGAAGCCGCGCGCGCACAGGCCGCCGCGGCGCAGGCCGGAGGCGCTCGATGAGCTGCGGACGCGCCGTGGCGATGGGCGAGCGCGGCGCGGACGCGGTCACGATCGCCGCGCTCTCCGACCTCATCGCCGACTCAGACGCGCGCGCCGTCGCCGTCATCGGCCTCGTCAAGAACGCCGGCAAGACGACCGTCGTCAACGCCCTGCTCGCTCACGACGGCCGCGTCTACGGGCTCACGTCGCTCGGGCTCGACGGCGAGAAGGTCGATCACCTCACCGGTCTCGCCAAGCCCCGCATCGCGCCACCGCGAGGCACCCTGGTCGCAACGACGAGAGGCTCGCTCGACCGCTCGCACTACGACCTCGAGGTGCTCGAGGAGCTGCCCTTCGTCACGCCGCTCGGCCGCGTGGTCATCGGCCGCGCCGGCGAGGGTGAGGTCGAGGTCAGCGGACCCACCACGCTGGCGGAGCTGCGCACGACCGTCGAGCGCCTCGGCGTCCACGGCGCCGGCCAGGTCCTCGTCGACGGCGCCATCAACAGGCTGGGGAGCGCCTCGCCGCGCGTCTCCGAGGCGGTGGTCGTCGCGACCGGCGGAATGGTCGGCGACACCCTGCCCGAGGTGATCGAGACGACCGTCGACACCTACGACATGCTGACCTTGCCCCAGGTCTCCGCCGCCACGCTCGCCCAGGTCGACGCCGGGCTGCAGCAGACGGCCCGGGCCGTGGCCGTGGACGAGAGCGGCACGGCCACGGCGCTGAACGTCGACACGGTGATCGGCGAGGGCGTCACGGTCGCGCGTGAAGTCGAACGGCTCGGTGCGGAGACGCTGCTCATCGGCGGGGCTCTCACGCGGGACTTCGTCGAGGACTTCACCCGCGTGCTGCCGCCCCGCCGCACCCTGCGCATCGTGGTACGCGACGCGACCGTGCTGGTGCTGCCGGCCGCCACGGTCGCGCTCTTCCGCCGGCGCGGGATCGCGCTCGAGGTCCAGAGGCCTCTGCGCGTGCTGGCCGTCACGGTCAACCCCTTCCGGGTGCCGCAACCGTACCAGCCGAAGGTGTTCTTCAACGCATTGAGCGAGGCGCTGGGCGACAGAGCGCCGCTCTTCGACGTCGTCAATGGTCTGGCCTCGATGCCGGACGGCGAGACCGCGGCCGCCCCCGCCGTCCCCGCCTGAGGAGGAAGGTGGTCAAGTGACCCAACGCATCAATGTAGACCAGAAGCTGGTCGCCCGGGCCCGGGATGCCGCGGCGGCGATCGCCGACGACATCCAGCAGCACATCGAGGCCCACACGACCGACTCCACCGAGCGCGCTACGCTGCGCCTGCTCGGCATCACCGGCGTGAACGAGATCGACGTGCCGCTGGTCAACGTCGTCGTCGAGCACGCCCGCGACCTGCTGCCCGCCGGCATCATGCGGCCGTTTGTCGACCTCATGGTACGGAGCGGCAAGGGCGCCCAGGAAGTGGCCGAGGGCGTCGCCCGCGGCGAGCTCACGCTGGCCGGCGTGCCGGCCGAGCGCCGCGCCGCGGTCGAGGCGCGCGGAACCGAGCTCGCCCGCGAGGGCGTGGCGCGCATCGACGCCGTACGCGAGCGCCGCAACGAGCTCGTCGCCCGTATCGGCGAGCCGCTGCGCCCGTACGTGTACGTGATCGTCGCCACCGGCAACATCCACGAGGACGTCGTGCAGGCCAAGGCCGCCGCACGGGCCGGCGCCGACGTGGTCGCCGTCATCCGCACCACGGCGCAGAGCCTGCTCGACTACGTGCCGTACGGCCTCACGACCGAAGGCTTCGGCGGGACCTACGCCACCCAGGAGAACTTCCGCCTCATGCGCGAGGGCCTCGACGAGGTCGGCGAGGAGCTCGGCCGATACATCCGCCTCTGCAACTACGCGAGCGGCCTCTGCATGCCGGAGATCGCCTACATGGGATCGATCGAGCGTCTCGACATGATGCTCAACGACTCCCTGTACGGCATCATCTTCCGCAACATCAACATGCGGCGCACCTTCGTCGACCAGTACCTCGCCAGGCTGCTCAACGCGCGTGCGGGCATCATCATCAACACCGGCGAGGACAACTACCTCACCACTGCCGACGCCTTCGAGAAGGGCTACACAGTCATCGCCTCGGACTTCATCAACGAGGCCTTCGCCCTGCACGCCAACCTCGAGAAGTGGCAGATGGGCCTTGGGCACGCCTTCGAGATCAACCCCGCGATCCCCGACCAGGTCGTCTACCAGGTCGCCGACGCCCTGCTCGTGCGCGAGCTCTTCCCGGAAGCCTCACCCAAGTACATGCCGCCCACCAAGTACATGCCGGGCGACGTCTTCCAGGGCCACATCATCGACGCGATGTTCAACTTCACGGGCATCTTTACCGGCCAGGACGTCATGCTGCTCGGGATGCTCACCGAGGCCCTGCACACGCCGCTGCTGCAGGACCGCTACGTCTCGATCAAGAACGCAAAGTACCTCTTCGAGGGCTGCCGCCACCTCGGCGACGAGGTCACCTTCAAGGCCGGCGGCATGATCGAGCGCCGCGCCGGCGAGGTCCTCACCGAGGCCGTCGAGCAGATCGAGCACGTGCGCGAGATCGGCCTGTTCGCGGCGCTCGAGAAGGGCGAGTTCGCCGACGTCGAGCGCGAGCCCGACGGCGGCCGCGGCGTTGAGGGCGTCTTCAAGGTGAGCGACGACTACTTCAACCCGTTCTTCGCCGCTCTCCGCGACGGCCGCATGAGCGGACCGCCGACCGGGCCGCCGCCCGGCGAGTCGGTCCGCGCGAAGGAGGAGGTGCAGGCATGATCGTCCGTCCCTACGGCGACACCCGCGACGACGGCGTCATCCAGTTCTCCTTCACGCTGCCGATCGGCTATTCCGTGAAGGCCCCGGACGTGGGCAAGCAGTACCTCGAGAAGCTCGGCTACCACAACGTGGCGATCGCCGAGTGCAAGGGCATCGATCCCGACTTCACGTTCTATGTGGCCTACGCTCGTACGGACGTGGGCATCGACCCCGACGACGTCAAGGGCGACTACCTCGAGGTCGAGGCGATGGACTACTACGCCATCAACGCCCTGATCAAGGAGGAGCTCGGCCGCAAGCTGGTCGTCGTGGGCGCCGCCATCGAGAGCGACGCGCACACGGTCGGCATCGACGCGATCCTCAACATGAAGGGCTTCGCCGGCAACTACGGCCTCGAGCGCTACCCGCAGATCGACGCGCTCAACATGGGATCGCAGATTCCCTGCGCCCAGCTGCTCAAGACCGCGCTCGAGCGCAACGCGGACGCCATTCTGGTCTCACAGGTGGTGACCCAGAAGAACATCCACGTGCAGCACCTCACGCAGCTCATCGAGCTGCTCGAGGCCGAAGGCGTGCGCGAGCGCTTCGTGCTCATCGTGGGCGGCCCGCGCATCAACAACGCCTTCGCCAAGGAGCTCGGCTACGACGCGGGCTTCGGGCCGCGTACGACCCCGCTCGAGGTCGCCAGCTTCCTCGCGCAGGAGGTCGTGCGCCGGCAGGCAGCCCGCGTCTGAACGAGACCCAAGGAGCAAGAACGAGCAACCAATCGAGTGGCGTTGTGCAGAGCGTGAGTCGCGCGGCGGGGGCCTGCAGGCGTGCACGAGAGCCACGAGGAGGAAGAACAAGTGCCTGACAACGACATCGTCATCCTTTCAGCAGTACGGACCGCCCAGGGCCGCTTCCAGGGCGGCTTCGCGAACACGCCGGCAGTGGAGCTCGGCGCCATCGCCATGAAGGAGGCGCTCGAGCGTGCCGGCGTCACCGGCGACCAGCTCGACGAGGTCATCTTCGGGAACGTGATCCAGGCCGGTCTCGGCCAGAACACGGCACGCCAAGCCGAGCTCAAGGCCGGCATCCCCGACAGCGTCCCCGCCATCACCGTGAACCGCGTCTGCGTGTCGAGCGCCTCCGCGCTCGCCATGGCCGCGGCCGCGATCAAGGCCGGCGACGGCGAGGTCTACCTCGTCGGCGGCACCGAGAACATGACCCGCGCACCGTGGGTGCTGCAGAACGGTCGCAGCGGCTACCGCATGGGCATGCCCACCGACAACATGTACGACACGATGGTCTGGGACGGCCTCTGGGACGCCGCGAACAACTACCACATGGGCATGACCGCCGAGAACCTCAGCGAGCGCTTCGACATCAGCAAGGAGCTCCAGAACGACGTCGCCTACAAGAGCCAGCTCAACGCGACCGCCGCGATCAAGGCCGGCAAGTTCAAGGACGAGATCGTCCCGGCCTCGATCCCGCAGCGCAAGGGCGACCCGATCGTGGTCGATACCGACGAGTGTCCACGCGCGACGACGCCCGAGGCCCTGGCTGGCCTCAGGCCGGTCTTCAAGAAGGACGGCGGCGTTGTGACCGCCGGTAACGCCTCTGCGATCGCCGACGGGGCCAGCGCGCTCGTCGTTACTTCGCGCAAGAAGGCCGCTGAGCTCGGCGCCAAGCCGATCGCCCAGCTCGTCAGCTATGCCACGGCCGCCGTCGAGCCCGCGATCATGGGCCTGGGCGAGACCGTCGCCGCGCAGAAGGCGCTCGAGAAGGCCGGCCTGACGAGCAAGGACGTCCAGCTGGCCGAGCTCAACGAGGCCTTCGCCTGCGTCGCTGCGCTCGCCACCCGCGAGCTAGGCCTCGACCCCGACATCGTGAACGTCAACGGCGGGGCGGTCGCTCTCGGCCACCCGCTCGGCAACACCGGCACGCGCATGATCGTCACGCTGATCCACGAGCTCCAGAAGCGCGGCCAGGAGATCGGCCTGACCGGCGCCTGCGTGGGCGGCGGCCAGGGCGCGGGTTCCGTCATCAAGATCGAGGCCTGAGGGCCTGGACCGGACCACGACAGTCTGCCCCGCGCGCGGAAGCGCGCGCAGTGGTCGAGCGCGGGGCACCTTTAGAGAGGGAGGGAGCGAGATGAAAGAAGGGAACAGGTTCGGCGCCCATCGGGTCATCGAGCCCAAGGGCGTCCTGCCGCAGCCGGCCTGGAAGGTCGACAACACGATGGAGATCTACGACAACGAGATCCTCATCGACGTCGACACGCTCAACATCGACGCAGCCAGCTTCACGCAGATCGAGGAGGCCGAGGCCGGCGACGTCAAGAAGATGGCGCGTCACAGCCTCGGCATCATCAAGGAGCGCGGCAAGCACCACAACCCTGACACGGGCTCGGGCGGCATGCTGCTCGGCACGGTCGCCGCAGTCGGCCCCAAGCTCCAGGATCGCGACCTCAAGGTCGGCGACCGTATCGCCACCCTCGTGTCGCTTTCGCTGACGCCGCTCAAGGTCGACGAGATCATCTCGGTCGACAAGGACACCTGCCAGGTCAAGGTCAAGGCCCAGGCGATCCTCTTCGAGACCGGCATCTACGCGAAGATCCCGGCAGACATGGACGAGGCCCTCGCCCTGGCGATCCTCGACGTCGCGGGCGCCCCGGCGCAGGCGGCGAAGCTGAGCAAGCCCGGCCAGACCGTGTTCATCATCGGGGCGGGCGGCAAGAGCGGCCTGCTCTGCGCCTACGAGGCCAAGAAGCGCGTCAAGCCGACCGGCAAGGTCATCTGCCTCGTGCACGGTGACGCCGGCAAGAAGCGCCTCGAGCGCGCCGGCTTCGCCGACGTCATCATCCAGGGCTCGGCGACCGACCAGCTCTTCGTGTGGGACGAGGTCCGCAAGGCCACAGACGGCGAGATGGCCGACCTCACCATCAACTGCGTCGACATCCCGAACACGGAGATGGCCTCGATCCTCGCCACCAAGGACGACGGGCTCGTCTACTTCTTCAGCATGGCGACCAGCTTCACGTCGGCCGCCCTGGGCGCCGAAGGCATCGGTGCCGACACGACCATGATCATCGGCAACGGCTACACGAAGGACCACGCCGTGATCTCGCTCGAGGTCGTCCGAGAAAGCCCGATCCTGATGGAGATCTTCAAGGACACGTACGCCACCGGCTCGGGCAACCCCGAACCGGTCGGCATCAAGGCGTCGGAGGTCTGAGCCAGACCTGACGACTGAGACGGCGGACGAGCGCCGGCAGGACGGACCACGTGGGACGCGCGATGTGGGAAGCGGTTCTGGTTGGCGGCGCGAAGCGGGATGCTCGGTGTGGGATGGTGAGCGCTCGTCCGCCGGTCTTCACCGGCTCCAAGCGCGGCGAAGACACGTGAGAACGGCGGAGGGCGGCCTCAGCGAGGCCGCCCTCCGCCGTTCGTGTTTCACGTGAAACACTCGCAAGCCGCGTCCGTCGCAAGCGGACGGACGCGGCTGCGGGTCCTCGGCTCAGATCGAGCCGGCCCCCATCATGCCGCCACCCATCATGCCGGTCCCGCTGTTCTGGCCCTGTGTGCCGGTCGCGCCGCCCTGACCACCGCAGCCGCCCGTCCCGCCGCAGCCGGCGCCGAACCCTCCACGACCCGCCGGCGGCGTGTCGGGAAGCTCGACGCCGTACTTGTCGAACAGGCTGCGCATGTCGTTCCAATGCTCCGTGCGAAGCTGGTCGAGAGCCTTCTGCGCCGCGGCACTCGAGGTGTCCGCGCCGTACTTGTCCGACCACGTTTGCATGTCCTTGCGATGCTCGTCACGCAGCTTCTGCATGTCCGCGCGGAAGGCGGGGTCGCTCATGAGCTCCGCCCCGGCGCCGCCGCAGGGGCCGACGTTGTCGCCGTCCTGCCCTTGACGGTCGCCCATCATCCAGCCGCCGCCCATCATGCCCCAGCCGCCGCGTGACCCACCGTTAGCGCCACGCGCGATCGTCACGGCCGCGAACATGAGCACGACGCCCAGGGCGACGGCCAGCGTTATCAGCTTCCATCCCTTCATCGACATACTCTCCTGTCTCGTTCCCAAGGCCTCCCGGTCGTCCCCTCCCTCGTCGGGTGGCAGACATCGTCCCGCTCGCAGCGCGAGACGCCGGTCTCTCAGGTCATGGTAGACGGGAGTGGTGAAGATGCTGTGAAGCGCTTCTGCTGAGGCTGTGAACGCCCTGCTACAATCGAGGCGCGGGCGGCCCTGCGCCGGCCGCGCCCGATCGAAGCCACCCGCGGGAGGACCAGTGACCCCTGACGACGTGCGCGCGGCGCTCTCCACCGTGCAGGACCCGGAGCTGAGGCGCAGCATCGTCGAGCTCGGCATGGTGCGCGATATCGTCGTGGACGAGCAACGGATCGGCGCCACCATCGTCCTGACCACGGCGGCGTGCCCCCTGCGCAACCAGATCCGCGCCGAGGCCGAGAAGGCCCTGATCGCCATTGCCGGGCATCGGCACGTCGAGGTCAAGCTCGACGCGATGTCGTGCGAGGAACGCGACGCCCTGGGGCGCGATCTTACGGCGCGAGACCAGTCGATCCAGACGCTCTTCGGCCCCGGCTCTGCCACCCGCACCATCGCGATCGCCAGCGGCAAGGGCGGCGTGGGCAAGTCGACCGTGACGGTCAACCTCGCCGTCTCGCTCGCGCGTCACGGACACGCCGTCGCCCTCATCGACGCCGACGTGTACGGACCGTCCGTCCCGCTGATGCTGGGCCTGCCCGACGTGCGACCCGAGGTGCACGAGGGCAGGGTCGTGCCGCCCGAGCGGTACGGGGTCAAGATGGTGTCGATGGGTCTCTTTCTCGAGGGCGACCAGCCGGTCATCTGGCGGGGGCCGATGCTCGGACGCGCGATCGAGCAGTTCCTCGGCGACGTCCTGTGGGGCAGCCCCGATTTCCTCCTCATCGACCTCCCCCCGGGGACGGGCGACATCGCGCTAACCGTCGCCCAGATGATCCCCGACGCCGAGATGATCATCGTCACCACGCCCCAGGAGGCCGCGGCGCGCACCGCGAGCAAGGCGGCACGGATGGCGCAGATGACGAAGCACCGCGTCCTCGGAGTGGTCGAGAACATGGCCTACTTCGTCTGCCCGACGTGCGACACGCGTCACTACATCTTCGGGCGGGGCGGCGCCTTCGAGATCGCCCGCCTCATGGACACACGGCTGCTCGGTCGGATCCCCCTCGACGAGGCGACCCGAGACGGCGGAGACCGGGGGGTCCCGGCAGCTCTCGACCCGTCCTCGCCGGTGGGCGCGGCGTTCGACGAGATGGCTCGCATCATCGCCGCCGACGCGACGAGCAGCGTGGGCTGAAACTTACCGCGGATGGGCGCGCGCGACAGCCTCCAGGTTGAGCCTGACGCGCCCGATGCCGATGACGGAAGTATGGACGACAGCGCCACCGGCGGGACTCCGCCGGGCCTGACCGCCTCGGCGGTCACCGACACGGACGAGACGCTCGCGCTCGCCGCCGCAGAGCTCTGCGGTGCGACTCATGTCGCCTGCTGCCTCATCAGCGCCGTCGCGGACGGCGATGGCGAGGTGCTCGCCGCCCACGGCCGGAGACGTCCGCCCCACCGGCGCCCCGGCATTCACTGGGCCGTCGACGATCTCCCGCCCGCCCACCAGGCGATGGACACGCGGCGGACGGTGGTCATCGCGGACGCACGCGACCCCCGGCTCTCGCGAAGCCAGCGCTCCCGTCTGTACGGGAACGGAGACGGGACGAGCGTGGCGATCGTACCTCTCGTGGTCGACGACGCCGTGGTCGGGATCGTCGAGCTCGCCGACGACCGCAACCGCGATCTCGCCGCATCCGTGGCCGGGCACGAGGCGCTGGTGCGCCTCATCGCCGATCTCGTGGACGCCAGGCGGCGCCTGGCGCACGCCGAGCGCAGGGCGGCCGACCTCGCTCTCATCCTCGACGCCGACATCGAGGCCCAGAGCAGGACGGCGGGTTCTGACCAGGTCCTGCGGGTCATCGCCCGCCGCCTGGCCGAGCTGTGCGACGCCCCGATGGTCGACCTCTCGGTCGTCGAGCCCGAGGCCGTACGTGTCGTCGTCTCATGGGAGCGTGGGAGATTCCAGGCCGCCTACGAGGGATCGGTGTTCCCTCTGGCCGATTGGCCGGCGGTGCGAAGCGCCGTCTTGACGGGACTGCCGGAGGTCACCCGCGACCGCAGCGACCCGCGCATGAGCGATGCCGCAAGAGCGGCGATGACCGAGTGGGGCATCGTGTCGTCCCTCGTCGTCCCGCTGCGGAGCCAGGGGCAGGTCATCGGCGTCGCCGAGGTCCACGACGATCGGCCGCGCGACTATGCGGACGTCCTGACGGCGGCTGGCGCGCTGTGCGACGTGGCCGCTCACACCCTCGATCGCGTGCTGCTCGTGGAGGCGCTGGAGTCGCGCAATCTCACCCTTCGCGAGATCGTGGAGCTCGGCGCGCGCGTGACCCAGACGAACGATCCCGTGGCGCTCGCTCGCTACGTGGCCGAGCGCCTGATCGACGTCGTCGGCGCCACCTGCTGCGAGATCGCGAAGGTCGAGGGCGGCGAGCTGCGCGTCCTCGTGAGCATCGACGTGCGACCGGGCTTCGACGACCCGGACGCGACGAAGCCGATCGACCTCGAGCAGTTTCCCAGCCTGACACAGGCCGCTCGCGAGCACGACGTGCTGGTCGTCCAGCGACCGGATGATCCTCGTCTGAGCGATACCGAGCAGGTGTCGTTCACCACGTGGGGCTTCCGCAGCGAGCTGGCGATCCCCCTGGTGGTCGGCGAGCGGCTGGTCGGTCTCATCGACCTCTTCGACGAGCAGGGTCGGGACTACGCCGAGTACCTCGACTTCGCGCGCAGCGTCGGTCAGATCGTCGGCGGGGCGTTCGACAACGCGCTTCTGCTCGAGCGGCTCGCCACCACGAACCGGGACCTTCGCCTGCTTGTCGATTCGGCACGCGAGTTCAATGCGTCCCTCGACCTCGATGAGGTCCTTCGTACGGTAGTCCTAAGGATGTGCGACGCCGCCGAGGCGGATGCCTGCGACCTCTACGCACTCGAGGACGACACCATGCTGGGGCTGGTGAGCGCCGATCGTGACGTGATCGATGCGCACTTCCCCGGGACGCGCTACAACCTCAGCGACTACACGGCGGCGTCCCGCGTCGTGAGCCAGCGGCAGCCGTACACCGTGGCCGACGTCGCCGAGGATCCGTCCGTCACCCGCATCGAGCGCGAAGAGAACCTGCACTGGGGCTATCGCTCGATCCTGGAGCTGCCCCTGATCCAGGGCAACGAGGTCATCGGTGTCGCCGCGATGTACTCGAAGAAGCAGGGTGGGATCCCCCATGGCGACCTGCTGTTGGGTCTCGCCCAGATAGCCGCGCAGACGATCGGCAACGCGCGAGTGCACCGCCTGCTGGACGAGTCCGCCGCGCGTATGAGCGTGCTCAACGAGGCCGGCCTCGACCTGGCCGCGTCGCTCGACCTTGACCACGTACTCGGCTCGGCGGCGCGCCGCCTTGCCCAGGCGGTGTCGGTACCGGCCTGCGACATCTACATCCTTGAAGGGGGCCAGCTCGTCTGCATGGCCAGCGTCGTCAAGGGCGAGCGTGACGACTCGTGGATCGGCAGGCGTTACCGCCTCGACGTTTGGCGCGCGGCCAGGCTGGCCGTCGAGTCCCGCTCCGTGGTGACGGTGGTGGGACCGGACGATCCGCGCGTCGCGGCGGCCGCAGTGACGGGCCGCGCCGGACCGAAGAGCGCACTCATCGTGCCCCTGGTCGTCGAGAAGCGGGCCATCGGCGTCGCCGAACTCTTCGAGCCGGGAGCGCAGCGTGGCCTCGACGAACTCTTCGACCCTCCCTCCAGGCGCCAGTTCGATCCGCAGGAGGTGGCCAGCGCCGAGGCGCTCTGCCGCGTCGCGGCTCTGGCCATCGCGAATGCCGAGCTGTACGCAGACCTCGCGATCCGCACGCGCGAGGCCGAGCTCCTGAACAGGATCGCCGCGATAACGACGGCGAGCCTCGACAGCGGCGACATCGCCACCGCCAGCATCGGCGCGCTCGCCGGCCTGCTTTCGTTCGACGAGGTCTGCCTCGTGATCGAGCACGAGGGCGACTGGCGCGTCATCTACAGCTCCCTGCCCGGCCTCGACGGCGTTGCGGCCACCATGGGACACCTGCTGTCGTCGGGCCTTGTCGGGCCGCTGGAAGAGGAGCACGCCGTCATCCTCGACCTGACGGCACGTCCCGATGTCGCACAGGGCCTCGGGGGCGATCCTGCCCTGGCGACACTGCTCGTGGTCGGCCTGTGGGACGACCGCGGGCTGACCGGCGCTCTGGCCCTCGGGCGACGCCGGCGGGACGCGTTCTCGGAGACGGACCGGAGACTGCTCGCGCGCGTGGGTTCGCAGCTCGCGCTCGCCTTCAAGAACGCCCGGCTCTACGAGACCATCAAGACCATGCACGTGAGCAATCTCAAGGCGCTCATCACGGCGCTCAACGCGCGCGATTCCTACGCCGTGGGTCACGCCGCGCGCGTCGCGGGCTACATGCTCCTGCTCGGGCGCGAGCTGGGCTGGCACAGCGAGCGCCTTCCGGAGATCACGGAGGCCGCCTTCCTGCACGACGTCGGCCGCATCGGCGTAGCCGACGATGTGCTCTTCAAGCCAGGGCGGCTCTCGGACGCCGAGATGGCGGAGCTCCGCGACCATCCGATCACGAGCGCGGAGATCGTGCGGCCGCTGTACGGCGAGGACATCGTCCTCGGCATCCGGCACCACCACGAGCGCTGGGATGGCGGCGGCTACCCCGACGGATTGCGCGAGACAGACATCCCCGAGCTCGCTCGGGCGCTCTGTCTCGTGGACTCCTACGACGCCATGTCGTACCAGCGCCCGCATCACCCGGCGCTCGTGTTCGAGGAGTGCGTCGCTGAGCTCCAGCAATGCCGCGGCCGGCAATTCGACCCGGACATGGTCGACGCCTTCCTGCGCGTGCTGGCTCGCCTCGCGGAGCGGAAGGCGCTGGCGAAGGCGGCAGCGCACACGGCGGCGTCTGCCGTCGACATCAGAGAACACGACCGCCTCACGAGCGTCGAGGACGAAGGGAGCGCCGAGTATCGCGACCTTGTGGGGGTGCTGCGGCGGATCCGCGACGAGCACCCCCCCGTGCGCTTCCTCACCACGATGGTGCCCGGTCACCAGGGCTGGCGTATGGTCGGCGACCCCGAGGAGGACGAGGCCCTGCACTCGCACCTCGGCGACCTCGTGCTCGGCATCGAGGCCGGCGTCGATGAGGCGGCCGCCCTCGATGCCGAGCGAAACGTGCTGCATCTCGACGACTTCGGCATCTGGGTGAGCGCTCTCGCCGACCTGACCGACGAGCACGGCGAAACGGTGGGTCTCGCCTGCGCCGACCTGACGCCGGACGACGACTGGCCCACGGAGTTCGGCCGCCAGATCGGGTCCGGTGCGTTCGCTGCCGTCATCGAATCCGCCACGACGCGCCTGGGGCGGGCGCGGGTGGACGCCGTCACCGACGGCCTCACGGGGCTCTACAACCAGCGGTACTTCAAACAGAGGGCTGCCGAGGAGCTCGCCAGGGCGAACGAGCAGGGCAAGCCGCTTTCCCTCCTGTTCTGCGACATCGACCGCTTCAAGGACTACAACGACACCCACGGCCATCTCGCCGGTGACGAGGCGCTCCGTGCCATCGCCAACGTCCTGCTGCGCTCGCTGCGCCAGATCGACCTGGCCGCGCGCTACGGCGGTGAGGAGTTCGCCGTCCTGCTCATCGACACCGATGCGAGCGGAGCCGCAGAGGTCGCGGAACGTGTTCGCGCCGGCATCGCGCAGCTCACCCTCGCGACCGACGGCGCCGGACTGACGGTGAGCATCGGGGTCAGCAGCTACCCGCGCGACGCCGGCCTGGCCGAAGAGCTCGTCGACAAGGCCGACTGGGCGATGTACCTCGCGAAGCGCACCGGGCGGGACCGCGTCGTCGTCTTCGGCCCGGGTGCCGAACCCGACGGCTGAGAGCCCTCGAGGCAGGCGACCCCGCCGTCCTCGTCGAACATCCTCCCCAATAATCCTCACCATTGAGTCGACACCGCATGGCGCGCCGGGTAGGATTTGTGCGTTTTCGCCGGGATCGACCCGGCTTACGCGGCGCAGGACGGGGAGGGCATGCGCGCAGGCAGAGCCGACGGCGAGGTCTGGCTGCGACTGAGCGACGCGGCCGCGGCGCTCGGCGTGAGCCCCAACACGCTGCGACGCTGGTCTGACGCCGGTAAGCTGACGTGCTACCGCAGCCCGGGCGGGCATCGTCGCTTCCGGCGCAGCGACATTGAGGCCATCCTTCGCACCCAGGCAGGCGCCGGCGAAGCGAGCGACGCCGGCCCGGCGTCGCCGACGCCCCTCGACGTTCTGGGCGCCTCCCTGCGGGCGCACACCGGTCTCGCCACCCTCGCCCAGGTCGCCGCGGACGGACTCGGGGTGACCTCGTGCGTCATGTTGATCGCCGATCGCGAACACGGGTTCCACGTTGTCGCAGGTCACGCCGTCGACAGCGCTCCGCGCGGTATGGCCGTCGGCGCCGCGCTTTCCCCCGCCGACGTCCCGCTGGCCGCCGAGGTCATCAGGACCCAGCGCCGGCTGATCGTGAGCGACACGGCTTCGACCGGCATTCTCGACGATGGGGCGGCCACGATCTGCCGGAGGAGGGGCGACCGGGCCCTGCTCATGCTGCCGATCATGGTCGGCGCAGCGGCGGCCGGCGTGGTCGAGCTCGCCGAGGGTCGCTACCCCCGCGCCTTCACGGCGGCCAACATCGCGTTCGCGGAGTTCGTCGCCGGACAGGCCGGCATGCTCATCGCCGCCGAAAGCGGCGGCGTCCAGGAACAGGCGCCGAGAGCGCCCGTCGACCTGGTGCCGGCGTCCGCGTCGCCGTCCCTCGCCTCCTCCGGAAGGCCCCTCACCTCGGACCTGGAGCGCCGCGTGCAGGATCTCGAGGCCATCGTCGAGGCCGGCGTCGACGACGCGTCGCAGCTCGGAACGACCGACGGCATCCTCCGCTCGATCGCGAAACGCCTCTCCGAGCTCACGTCGACGCCCGTAGCCGACGTCTACCTCGTCGAAGCCGGCACGATGCGCTGCCTCGTGAGCTACGACGGCGGGCGCTTCGACGGAGACTGGGAGGGAACGTCGGTCCCGCTGGCGCGCTATCCGTGCGAGCTGAAGGCCGTCCAGACCGGCCAGATCGCCGTGATGCCGACCCTCGACGACCCGCTGCTCGGACCCGCAGCCCGCTCGTCGCTCGAGCGATGGGGCTACCAGTCCCAGCTCGCCGTCCCGCTCATGGCGGCGGGTCGCGTGATCGGCATCATCGAGCTGTCGGACTTCGTCCCTCGGACCTTCGCCGAACATCTCGACCTGATAAGCGGCCTCGGCCAGGTAGCCGCCAGGAACCTGGAGAGCGGCCGCCTCTTCGAGCAGATCGACCGGCGCAACAGGCTGCTCAACGAGCTCGTCGAGCTGAGCACCTTCGCCTGGCGTTGTCAGGACTTCGACACCGTCGTCCGGCGCGTCGCGGAGCGCCTCGTTCAGGTGGTGGGCGCAGCCAACTGCGACATCTACCAGGACAGTCCCGAAGGGCTGCGGTGCCTCGTCAGCTTCGACCGCAGCGGCCTCGACGAGCGCGCTGTGGGGCGTCTCCTGGACGTTCAGGAGTACCCGACGCTGACGGCCGCCTTCACGTCGGGCCAGGTGATGGTCATCGGAAGCCCCGACGACCCGCAGCTGACGGACCGGGAGCGCGACGTCTACCGCGACTACGGCTTCGCGAGCGAGGTCTGCCTGCCGATCGTCGTCGGGGATGAGCTGTTCGGCCTGATCGACCTGTACGACACCCGCGAACGACAGTACACGGAGTATCTTCCCTTCCTTCAGAGCCTGGCGAACAGCCTGGCGGGCGCCTTCGGCAGCACCAGGCTCCTCGGGGACCTCGAGCGCCGCACCGCGATCCTTCACGAGCTCGTCGAGCTGGGGGCGATCACTTCCCAGTCGCGCGATGTGCGCGAGACGGTCGCAGCCGTCGCCGAGAGGTTGAGGAAGGCCATCGGCGCAGCCGACTGCGACGTGTTTCGCCTGGACGGCGACGTGCTGCGCTGCGTGGTGAGCGTGGACGAGCGCGGCATCGACCAGGAGGCGACCGACGCGTCGACGCCGGTGGACCGTTTCCCCATGATGCAGACGGCCATCCACATGATGGAGCCCGCGATCGTCAAGAGCCCGGACGACCCCAGGCTCACCGACCGGGAGCGCGAGATCTACGCGGAGTGGGGCTACAAGAGCGAGCTGTGCATCCCTCTCGTGGCGGACGACGAGGTCATCGGGCTCGTCGAGGTCTTCGACGAGCGTCCCAGGGACTACGCCGAGCAGGTGGACTTCCTCAAGAGCGTCGGCCAGATCCTTGCGGCAACACTGAAGAACGCCTTACTTCACGACGACGTCGACGTGCGCGAGAGGCTGCAGGAGGCGCTCATCGAGCTCGGGCGTCTGGCGATGGCGGGCGGACGGCTGGAGACGCTGCTGCAAGCCGTGGGCCGGACCGTGACCGCGGCGACCGGGGCCACGGGGTGCCAGACCTTCCGCCTGACCGACGACGTCCTCACGTGCCTGTCGTCCTGGGAGGAAGGGGTAGCCCTGAGCGATGCCGTCGGGCACACCACCTCGCTGGCGTCCTTCCCCTCGACGAAGCGAGCGCTGGATCGAGCCGAGATCCTGGAGATCAACGGACCGGACACGCCTGGGCTCTCGGACGCAGAAGCGAGGCACTATCGTGACTCGCCTTGGCGCAGCGACCTGGCCGTGCCGCTCTCGGGCGAGGCGGGCGTCGTCGGTATGCTGGAGATCTACGACCGCACGCCCAGGGATCTGGGACCGTTCCGCGACTTCCTGATGAGCGTCGGCCACATCGTGGCCGGGGCGCTCGAGGCGGACCAGCTCCTGGAACGCCTCGAGCGCACGAACCGGCAGCTCACGCACCTCGTGGAGGCCGGGCTGGAGTTCGGGGGGACGCTCGACCCGGCACAGCTGCTGGAGAGCGTCGCGCGCCGGCTCGTCGAGGCGGCGGACGCCGCCGGCTGCGACATCTCGAGCATCGAGGGCGACCAGCTCCGCTGCGTCACCAGCGTCGAGAACGGGGAGCTCGACGAGGCCTACGCGGGCACGACCTTCCCTCTCGACAAGTTCGCCATGATCCAGCAGGCCATCGCCGAGTCAAGGCCCTTCACCACGGCGGACATCGCCGCGGATCCGGACGTGTCCGACGCGGAGCGGGCGATAGATCTGTCGTACGGACACCGCTCCAAGGTCGAGCTGCCTCTCATCACGCGCGGCACGGTCGTGGGCGTCGCCTCGATCTTCGACAACCGGCCGCGCGCGTTCGGCGACCTCGACCTCTTGCAGAGCCTGGCCCAGGTCGCGGCCAATGCGCTCGCAAACGCCGATCTGTACAGCCGGTTGGACAAGTCGGCTGAGCGCATGGCGCTTGTCAACGAGGTCAGCTACGAGCTCTCCTCGACACTCGACCTCGACCAGGTCCTCCTGAACACGGGCCACCGTCTCTGCGCAGTGGCCGACATGCCGTGCTGCGACATCTACACCTTGGACGACCAGCGGGATCTCACGTGCGTGGTGAGCCTCGTGGACGGCGAGGTGGACATGGGCTGGCAAGGGCACAGATTCCCCCTCGACAGTTGGGCCGCCCTCACGAAGGCGGTCGACACGCGCCAGCCCGTGACGCTCGAGAACCTCGACGACCCCTTGCTCAACCCGGGCGAGCGCGCCCTCATGCAGGACTACGCCGAAACGGCGGAGATCATCTTCCCCCTCATCTCGAAGGACGAGGTCATCGGTGTGCTTGAGCTGCTCGAGACGCGCGGCCCTCGCAGCTTCAGCGACGACGAGGTGGCCACCATCGCCTCGGTGTGCCGCGTAGCCGCGCTCGCCATCGACAACGCCGACCTCGTCGAGGACCTCCAGCTTCGCAACCGCGAGAACGAGCTGCTCTACGAGATCGCCCAGGCGACGACGGCCAGCCTGGACCTGCCCGCAGTGGCCTCAGCGGCCGTCGAGAAGCTCGGCGCGCTCGTGCCGCTCCAGCGCGCCATGCTCACGCTGCGCCGCGGCGATGCGTTCGAGCTCATCTACGCGACCCATCCCGACCGCGACGAAGCTCACCCCTTCGAGCCCGGGCGTTTGACCGCTTTCGCCGACCGCCTCGCCGAGGACCGCGTCCTCTTCTTCCGGCTGCCCGAGGACGCTGAGGAGCTCCGCAGCCAGGGTCTCGACGGGCTCGCCTCGGCGGCCGTCATCGCGCTGTCGGCGGGCGAAGGCCTGAGCGGCATTCTCAGCTTGGGCTCCGAGATGCCGGACGCCTTCACCGCCGTCGACCGGCGCCTGCTCGAGCGCGTGGCGACGCAACTCGCCCTCGCCCTGAACAACGCCGAGCTCTACGACGACATCAAGCGGATGCACCTCGGCAACCTCAAGGCGCTGTCGAGCGCGCTGAACGCCAAGGACTACTACACGCTCGGGCACGCGGCACGCGTGGCGGCCTACATGGTGCTGCTGGGCGAGGAACTGGGCTGGAAGCCGGAGCTCCTCGCCCAGGTCGAGGAGGCCGCTTACCTGCACGACATCGGCAAGATCGGGGTGAGCGACCGGGTGCTGCTCAAGCCGTCCACCCTGAACCCCAAGGAGTGGGAGCTGATGCGGCAGCATCCGGCCTACTCCTCCGAGATCATCCGGCCTCTGTTCCCGGAGGACCTCGTGCTCGGGGTGCGGCACCACCACGAGCGGTACGACGGCTCGGGGTATCCTGACGGATTTGGCGGCGAAAGCATCCCCGAGATCGCCCGCGCCATGTGCGTCGTTGATTCCTACGACGCGATGAGCTTCCGGCGGCCCTACCGCCAGGCGCTGACGTATCCGGAGTGCCTGGAAGAGCTCGAACGCTGCAGCGGAACGCAGTTCGACCCGGCATTCGTAGGCGCCTTCCGCCGGGTCCTTGAACGGATGGCGGCCACGAGGGAACAGGCCCTCGCCGTCGCCGTCGATGCGGCCTCCCGCGTGGACCCGGAGGTCCACCAGCGGCTGCAACGGCCCCAAGACGAGAGCTCGCCCGAGTACCGGCGCGTGGTCGAGGTGCTCCGTGCCGTGCGCGACGAGCACCCGCCCACGCGCTTTCTCAGCACCTTCGTTCGTCAGGGCAAGAAGACCGTGCTGATCACCGATGCCGAAGAGGACGAGCGCCTGCACTCCCGTCTCGGTGACGACACCTTCGTCGATGAGGAGATCAACCAGGTACTGGCGGGATGGAGTCCCGACCAGACGGTCCTCTACGTCGATCAGTTCGGAGCCTGGATCAGCGGCACCGCCCCGCTGCGAAACCATGACGGCGACATCGTCGCGGCGGTCTCCGCGGACCTGCCCGCCGCAACGGGCGAGACCGAGGTCGAGGGTCTGCGGAGCGACGTCACGCAGACGTTCGCGACCATGGTGGAGGGGGCGGCGGCACGCATCGGCCGCACGGAAGTCGAGGCGATCACGGACGGTCTCACCGGCCTCTACAACCACCGCTACTTCCACGAACGCCTTGACGAGGAGCTCGACCGCTGCCTCGACCGCGGCACGCACCTCGCCCTGCTCTTCCTCGACCTCGACGACTTCCACGCCTTCAACGAGCGGCACGGGCACAGCGCCGGTGACAGGGCGCTGCGCGCGGTCGCCCGCATCGTGGAGGGGTCATTGCGTCACGTCGACGTAGCAGCCCGGTATGGAGGCGAGGAGTTCGCCGCCGTGCTCGTGGACGCGCACGAGGAGGCCGCGCTCGAAGTGGCGGAACGCATCCGGAACAGCATCCTTGGCACCCGCTTCACGGCCGGACCCGACTCGCTCTCCGTGAGCATCGGGCTCGCCGTCTGTCCGGCCGACGCCACGCACAAGGAAGAGCTGATCGACAAGGCGGACTGGGCGATGTACGTCGCCAAGCGGCGGGGACGCAACCAGGTCATCGCGTTCAGCGCCGAGCACGGGAGCGTGACACCCGAACAAGCCGCCGTCGTGACGGACGACGTCGTGGCCTCGCTGGGCGAGGTGGCGGCGGCCCGTGCCGCGTACCTGAAGCGGCGCCGCGCGGCCGTGTCGCACCTCGCCCTCGCCGTGGGCCGTGCCCGCGGGATGGGCGGCCGCGAGCTCCGCGCGGTCGCCGCCGCCGCGGCGGCGGCGTGCGACGGGTCGGGGCAGAAGGGCGGCCGCGCGGCCGAGATCGCCGCGCTGGCGGCGACCTACGAGGGACTGGTCACCGGCCGAGGCTACCGCGGGCAGCTCTCGGAAGCCGAGGCCCTGCAGGAGTTGGGCGAGTGCCCCGCCTTCCTGTTCGAGCGCGAGCTGCTGGACCTGTTCGCGTCGGTGCTGGCCGGACGGGGTCAGGCGAAGCCGTGAGCCGGAAGCAGCTGCGGCTGTGCCGAGGTCCGATCAGGCGCCGATGAAGGCGGTCAGGTAGGCCATCACCTCGCCCTTGGTGGCGACCCGCTGGACCATGGCGAGCAGCCGCCCCAGGCAATGCTCGTCGCCAACGATCGTGCTGCCTACTCCGTCGTAGCGCGCAAGCAGCTCCTGGACCACGAGCTCCCGTTCTTTGCGCGTCATTCGCCACCTCGGCGTTGCTTGGACCTCCGAGACCAAGTGTCGGTCCCGTTCGCGACGCGCTCGATGGAACGGGCGTCTACGTGGCGCGTGGCGCCGACGCAATCGCGCGGGTGCGTCACAGCCGCGCCCGACAGCGCGGCCTGCAGGCCCGCTACGGTCGCTGCAGGGCGAGGCCCGCGATCACCTCGACGGCCGCGCGTGCCGCGAGCCGGCCGAGATGCCCCTGCGGATCGTAACGCGGCGCCAGACAGCAGATGTCGAAGCCCGCGATCCGCCCGCGCGCGAGGATACGCAGCGCGCGCAGCAGCTCGCGGGCGCTGAGCCCGCCCGGCTCCAAACACTTCTGGCCGCCGCAGGCCGGGTCGAGGACGTCCACGTCCAGAGAGACGTAGACCGCCTCGGTCCCGGCCGCCGCCAGTTCGAGCGCTTCTTGGGCCACCGTCGCGACGCCCGCGTCGTCGACCTCCGCCATCGTGTAGTAACGGTGCCCCAGCTCGTCGGCCACACACTGCTGGGCGAGGGACTCGCGGACGCCCCGGATGCCGATCTGCACGAAGTTGGCTGGCTCGAGCACGCCCAGCTCGAACGCTCGGGCCCATTGCGACCCGGCCGCGTACCGCGGCTCGAAGTCCAGGTCGAAGTGCGCATCGAACACGACGACGCCCAGCTTCCCGGTCAGCTTCCCTGCGAGGACCTGGAGCACCGGGATCGACACCGCGTGGTCGCCGCCGAAGACGATCGGCACGGCGCCCGTCGCGAACACGTCGGCAAGCTTGTCATGAGCCCCCATGAAAGTCGCTTCGACGGTGCCCTGGTCGCCGGCTACGTCGCCGTAGTCCACCACGCGCAGGTGGTCGAGGATCACGAGGTCGCGGGCGGCCTCCGGGACCAGGCCGCGTCCCTGACGATGTGCGCAGGAGATGGAGCCGCGTCGGATCGCGGCGGGGCCTTCATCGGCGCCCGACCGGTAGGAGGCCGAGTCGTCAGACGCCAGGGGAGGCGCCCCGGTCACGGGATCGAGCGGCCTGCCGCCCTCGTAGGGGATGCCGAGGACCGCGACATCCGCGCCGACAAGGTCGCCGGGCTCTTCCGCCAACGGCGCCCCGATGAACGTGGGAACGTCGTCGCGGAGGATGGGGGCCATCGGACGCCCGGGCCGGCCCTCGGTGGCCGCGGCAGTCGCCGCCGCCCGCTCCCACCGCGCCCGGACCTCGTTGCTGTCCATGCTCCCGCCTCCTCCGCTCGGACCGCCGAAGTGTACGTCAAGGCGTGGGCGACGTGACATGGGTGCTCGGCGTGGGGATGACGGGGCAGACGATGCTCGGTCGGCGCGACGAGAGCGGCCGTGCGCCAGGCGGCCGACGGCCAGGCGTGGCTTGCCCGAGGCCAGGGAATCCCGTATAACCAGTTGTCCCCGGCGACGGGGCACCATCGGTGGGGCATTAGCTCAGCTGGGAGAGCGCCTGGATCGCACCCAGGAGGTCAGCGGTTCGATTCCGCTATGCTCCACCACTTCCTTCTCTCCCCGGCCGAAGACGCTGACGGCACTGGAGGGGGCCCGACCACGGTGATCGGCGCTCAGATGGAGTCGACCTCCTGCCCCCTCTGCGGCGGGGAGCGCCGTCACGTCGTGCTTGCCGCCGGCGACCGGCTCGACCAGTCCGCTCGCATGGAATACACCGTGGTGCGCTGCGACGAGTGCGGCCTTGCTTTCACCGACCCACGGCCGACGCCGGAGGCGATCGTCGCCTTCTATCCCGAGAGCTACGGCGGCATGGACCACGATGGCTGGCAGGCGCGCCTCGAACAGGCCTACCGCGACCGCCAGCAGCACGAGGTCCTCGCCTGGCTGGCGATGCTGCGGCCAGGCCGTGGCCGCCTGCTCGACGCCGGCTGCGGCTCGGGAGACCTGCTCGAGGCGCTGCGCACCGACGGATGGGACGTGCTCGGCGTCGAGCCCTCCGCGGCGGCCGCCGAGCTGGCGCGTCGCCGCCACGGACTCGACGTCGTCACCGGCCGCTTCGAGACGGCGGACCTCCCACCGGCCTCGTTCGACGTCGTGACGATGACCTCGGTCCTCGAGCACCTGCACGACCCGCGGACTGCGTTGCGGCGCGCCCGCGAGCTGCTGCGTCCGGGCGGGCTCGTCGCCGTGCTCTTCGTGCCGCGTTTCGACTCGTCCGAGGCGGCACGCTTCGGGCCGCGCTGGCTGGCGCTCGACCTGCCGCGCCACCTCACGCACTTCACCGACGAGACGCTCCAGACGCTGGCCGATGCCGTCGGTCTGCGCGTCGCCCATCGTGAGGACTACTCGCGGCGGCACAACGCGGCGCAACTGGTCGGATCCCGCTTCCCCAGCCTGCAGAAGCACCGCTTCTACCAACGCGAGGCGACAGGCGGCGCAGACATGGGGGGCGGCGCGGCGGCGGCGAGCGACATGGCGACGGCTGGACGCCCGGTAACGAAGGGCGGCGCGGCGGCGGCGCGCCTCGCGCCTCCGGCGCGGCGCGCCGCCTTCCTGGCCGCCGTCACCGTCGCCCGCCCGCTCTGCCGTCACCGGGCCCTGCGCGGCGAAAGCGCCGTCACCTCCTATTTCCTGGAGCCGGTAGGGCCGGCGCGGGGAGGCTCCTGATGATCGCCGCGAGTGGCTAGTTCGACCTGAGCACGCCGGCGTGGGAGATCGTCGTCCGCTCGCTCGTGATCTACCTCGTCTTCCTCCTCGTGCTGCGCTTCTTCGGCAAGCGCGAGGTCGGCCAGTTCACACTGACCGACTTGGTCCTGATCCTCCTTGTGGCCAACGCCGTCCAGCCGGCCATGACGGGCCCGGACAGCTCTCTGCTCGGCGGACTCGTCATCGTGGCGACGCTCTTCCTGACGAACCTTGCGCTCTCGTACCTGCGCGTCCGCTCCACGCCGTTTCGCAAGTTCCTCGAGGGAGAGCCCGCGGTCATCGGCAGGGACGGGGCGTGGATCGAGCGCGTGATGCGTCGCGAGGGGGTCGATGTGGACGAGGCCGAGATGGCTCTGCGAGAACACGGCGTGGCGGCAATCACCGACGCCGAACTGGTCGTACTGGAGGTGGACGGAACGATCAGCGTCGTCCCGAAGGAGGGCGGCGGCGTGAAGCGCGGACGGCACCGGGTCCGCTTCACCAGACGCGACTGAGCGCGGTTTGGCGACGAGCCAGGCGGGCTCTAGTCCTCGCCGCCCTCGATGCCCACGTTGGTGAGCTGCACCATCGGCGCCTCAGGGTCGAGCCTCACCACCTGCGATCCGCAGGCGGGACACGTCGGCCGCGGCGCCTCGGTGGAGAACCCCTCGTGGCACTCGAGACACGTTGCCGCGACGGGAGCCCAATCGACGTGCAGCCGAGCTCCGCACAGCAGGTCGTCCTCGTCGGTGAGCATCTCGAAGTACATCTCGATCGAGTCGATGGTGAAGTCCGCCGCCGCGGTCATCGTGAGATAGAGGTCGGTGACCTTGGTCGCGCCGTTGGCTACGGCGGCCTCGCGCGCCCGGTCGACGATGCCCTGCGTGATGCCCAGCTCGTGCATGGCCCGAAGCTTACCCCCGCGAGGCTCGTCGGGCACCTGCGGCACACCTGTTCCACGATACCCGTCACGAATCGCGAGCAGTTGACACGAAGAGGACTGCTTCACGCCTTTGCATCTGCGAAATCCGCACTCCAGACACCTTGAGACCGTCTGCGGCTCTCTGATACAACCAAGCTGCGAACGGTCCGCTCCATAGGGAGCGGAGAGCCATGGCAGGCGCGGCGGCACGCCGCCCTCAAGGAGGGAGTCACCATGAAGGTCCTCATCGTCGGCGCCGGCATGCAGGGCCAGGTACTCACCTGGAACCTGGGCCGCAATCCGGCCGTCAGCGAGATCCTCGTCACCGATTACGACGAGAGGCGCGCCAAGTTCGTCGCCGGTCAGGTCGGCAACGGCAAGGCGACGGGCGCGTTCATCGACGCGTCGGACGTGGACGCCGTGGCAAAGGCCGGTGACGGCGCCAAGCTGATCGTCAACGCCGTGATCCCGGAGTTCAACATGGCGATCATGCGCGCCTGCCTCAAGGCCAGCGCCGCGTACCTCGACATGGCCTCGGGTCAGACGCGCACGAAGACCATCGACGAGGCCTACCTCGAGCAGATGACGCTGGCCGACGATTTCGCCAAGGCCGGCATCACCGCTCTGCTCAACACCGGCATGGACCCGGGCGTCACCAACACGTTCGCCAGCATCGGCTACCAGGACCTCGACGCGTGCTTCGAGATCCGCATCAAGGACTACGCCCTGTTCGAAAGCCCCGTGCCGTTGCAGGTCTGGAGTCAGGAGACGTACTACACCGACTGCGCCCAGCCGCCGCTGCTCTACGAGGACGGCGAGCACAAACGCGTGGAGATCTTCGGGCGCCGCGAGAAGTACATGTTCCCCGAGCCGTTCGGGCTGGGGACCGTCATCTGTCACGACCACGAAGAGGTCACCACACTGCCGCGTCTGCTCCCCGGCAAGTACGGCGAGAAGGGACTCCGCTACGTCGACTTCAAGATGGGCGGCGACCCGGACGGCGCCGCCATCGACGCCGACCTCGCCCTCGTGGGCTCGGGCATGACCAGCAAATACCCCGTGACGCTCAAGGACGGCAGCCAGGTGCGGCCGATCGACGTCTTCGTCGCGACGCTGGCGCCGAACCCGCCCGCCGACGAGCTCGCGAAGCTCGCGCTGGCCGGCGAGATCACCGACTTCGGCGTCGTCACCGTCGACTGCATCGGAGAGAAGAACGGCAAGCCGGCCAGCGTCACCCTCAACATCTTCCCGCCCGACATCAAGTGGGTGAACGGTCAGATCCCGGGCGCGACCTGTGTGAGCTACGGGACGAGCACGCCGGCCAGCATCTATGCCGAGTTCATCGTCGAAGGCAAGATCACAGACGCGGGCATCGTCTGCCCCGAGGTCCTGTCACGCAGCGTGCAGGACGCGTTCTGTGTCGAATGCGTGGAGCGCAACATGCCGATCACGAGGACAGACACGGTGCACGTGGCCTGATCTCAGTCCTCCAGACCGCAGAAGCGCACGGCGGTCACGATCAGCACCCGCGCCGCCGTCAACAGTTCGTCGATCGCCACGGACTCGTCCGGCATGTGCGAGTCCCTGACGTCACCGGGGCCGAAGAGCACGGCGGGGATGTGGCCGACGTTGGTGAGCAGCCGCAGGTCGGAGCCGTAGGTGACCGCCTCGAGCGGCGCACTGCGGCCGATCACGGCCTCGGCTGCGGTGCGGAGCGTCGTCACGATCGAGGCCGTGGGGTCGGTCGCGGCGGGCGCGAAGCGCCCGCCCCACCACTCGACGCGCGGCGGATGCTCGCAGAGCCAGGGATCGGACGAGGCGGCGGCGGCGATGGCCTCCTCGAAGGCCCGCCGCGCCGCCGCCTCGTCCTCTCCCGGTGGGAAGCCATAGCGCCCCTCGCAGACCAGGGTCTGCGGCACGCTGGAGCCCCAGTCGCCCGCGCGCAGCGTGCCGGCCTCGATCGGCCAGGGCAGGCGGTGGCGCCTGAAGAGGGCGCCCACGGAGTCGTCGAGCTTCCCTTCCCAGTGTCTGGGGTCGCAGCGCCGCCCCTCGAGCGCCCGGATCGCCTGGAAGAGCGGCAGGAACTTCTCGATCGCGCTCACACCCTGCTCCCGTACGGAACCGTGCGCGGCGCGCCCCTCGACCGTGAGGCGGAACATGATCGAGCCCGCCTCCGCCACCACGACGGCCAGTCGCGTGGGCTCGGTCACGATGGCCCCGTCGGCGGTGTGGCCGCGAAGCAAAGCGGCGAGCGTGCCGAGGCCGCCCTCCTCCTCGCCGGCCACGCTCGCCACGCCGACGCGGCCGGCCAGCGGGACCGCGGCGTCGCGCACGGCCTTGGCGGCGAACAGCGCGGCGGCCAGCCCGCCCTTCATGTCGCAGGCGCCGCGGCCGTAGATGCGCCCGTCCCGAACAGCGGCCGTCCACGGCCCGGTCGTCCATCCCGCCTCGTCGCCCGCCGGCACGACGTCGATGTGGCCGTTCAGCAGCAGATCGCGGCCCGCTCGCCGCTCCCCGCCGCCGCCCGCGTCCTCGCCGTCCGGCCGCGACCACCCGACGACCCCGAGCGCCTCGCCCCGCTCCACCTCGTGGGAGTAGTCAGGGTGTTCGGCCAAGGCCTCCAGGTCGATCTCCCACAGGTCCGTCGCGAACCCCTGGGCACTGAGCCAAGCGGCGACCCGCTCCTGCGCCGGCGACTCATCACCATCCAAACTGGGCATGGTGATCAGCTCGCGGACCAGCTCGACCATCGCGGCCTCGTCGAGCGCAGCCAGGGCGCCCTGCTCGGCGTCACACACCCTGAGATCCTCGCGGCTCATCCAGCATGCTCCACCGGTCGATAGTGAGGTCGGGACAACGAACGGATCGGAAGGAGCATAGCGCAGTGTCAGAAAGGGGCGGCACGCGCCGACAGCTCGGGCGCCTTCTGCTGGATGGCAAACGCGCGCGGCCTGGCCGCCTTCTTCTGGCCGTCTTCGTCCCTGTCGTGCTCCTCCTTGCCGCGCAGTACCCAGCGGACGCCCAGGCCGCAGACCCCCTCGGCGACCTGGCCGAGGCGACCTACGCCAACGGCCTCGTCTACCTCAACGAGACCTGGTGGCCTGACGTCATCGGCGACGACCGGTTCCCGTTCGTCTTCGGCGGGCGGCGCGAGCAGCACATCCGCGGGCCAGCGATGGCGGCCTACGCCATGGCGTCCGCCTCGCGGCTGGCCTTCTTCCCTGCTGAAGGGACCTCGGTGAGCCCCGCGCGCAACAGGCGCCGGGCTGTGCTTCTCACGGCAAGCCTGGCGAGGCGGCATGAGGCGACGCGAGCCGGAGGCTGGGGCAGGGAGTGGCAGTCCGGCCTGTGGTCCTACTACGTGGGGATGGCGGCGTGGATGGTCTGGGACGGATTGGACCCAGCCGACAGGACGGCAGTGCGGCGCATGCTGCGCGCCGAGGCCCAGCGGCTCGCCGGCAGACCGCCCCGCTCCGCCTTCGCTGCCGATGGGACGCCGCTCACGCCCGGCGACACGAAGGCCGAGGAGGACGCGTGGAACGGCAGCCTGCTGCTGCTGGCCTCGGCCTTTCCGTACGGGCGGTTCGGCGGCGCAGAGCGACGCCGCTGGGAACAGACGGGACTTGACTACGCCTATGCGGCGTACGCCACCCCCGACGACGGGCTCGCCGGCTACAACATGACGGACGCCGGCGAGCTGATGAACCACGGCATCGTCCACCCCGACTACATGGTCGCGGCCACGCAGAGCTACCTCGCATGCCTGATCTACGGCATGGCCGGCCGCCCCGTCCCCGGGGAGGTCTTCCATAACGGCGACGTGGTGTGGGACACCCTGACTCGCAGGCACTGGCCTTCGCCGCCCTATGACGCGCCCGGCGGGACGATCTACCTGACCTCGGCCGACGGCTCCCCCGCTCCGGGACTCTACTTCCCCCAGGGCAACGACTGGGGCACCGCCGGGATGGGCCGCCGGATAAACATGGCCCAGGAGGATCTGTTCGCGTTCTTCCTGGGCTTCAGTGACGGGGACGACGCGCTGGCGTTCGGCGTGCAGCACCTGCTGTGGGTGTACCAGCAGCAGGAACGGCACGCCGACAAGCACCTCTACGAGCCTGGCGAGTACGACTTCGGCCATCTCCGCAACGAGACTTTCGGCGTGGCACAGATGGCCGAGAACCTCGCCGTCTACCGGTACTTCACCACCGGTCGAGTCGGGCCCGCCTACGGGCCCGGCGCCGTCGGCCCCTGAGGCCCAGCGGAGGCTCAGAGGAGCGGACCGCGGCCCGTCAGCAGAACCTTCGGCAGAGAGAACCGCGCCGTCTTGAGCGGGTCGACCACTTGCGAGACCTGGAGCTGACCGGCGGCGCTCAGGAGCATGGTGGCGTCGACCACCGATAGACCGAGACGGCGTTCGAGCAGCTCAGCCATGGCGCGGGTGGCCTCGGCGGCGGCGGAGTCGAGGGTCTCGGCCGAGGCGATCGTCGCGACAACGTCAACGGTCTCGACCGCAGGCGCGTCCAGGCCCAGGTCGCGCCGGATCGACACAGTCAGCGTCACGGCGCCGGCGACCTCGACGCCGGTGCCGCAGATCTCGCCGTCGCCCATGACGGCGTGCAGGTCGCCGACCGCCAGCAGCCCTCCCTCGTGGAAGACGGGCAAATAGACGGTCGCGCCCTCGCCGATGAGACGCGTGTCCATGTTGCCGCCGTGGGGGCCCGGGGTGCCGGTGGGCACGGCGCCGTTCGGCGGCGCCGTGCCGATCACCCCGATCATCGGTGCGATGGGGACGGCAAAGCCCCCGGGAAGACGCGCTCTGCCACCTTCGATCGGCACCGTCCTGAACTCCAGCCCCTTGATCTGGTCCGCGAGCACGCCGAACTCGTCGCTCACCGCCATGATGCCTGCGTCGGCCACGTCGATGCTGTCGATGCGCACGGCCAGCACGTCGCCGGGCCGCGTACCTTCGACGAAGACAGGTCCGGTCGCCGGGTTGATGAGATCCCAGTCGACGTGCGTGAGGTCCGCGCCGGCGCCCACCTGGCCGGCGAAACAGTCGGCGGTCTCGAGAACGACGGTCTCTCCGGCGGCGACTCGGACGGCAGGCGTAGTGGCCGCCGAGAGCGCGAAGACGTGCTGCGAGGACGGAACGCGGATCACGGCCGGCTCACTCCGCGCCCGGGCTGCTCAGTCGCCGTGGATCTTGCGGTACCACGGCGCCCATGTCGCCGGGCGGGACACGTCGGCGTACTGGTGGACGGGCTTGCCGCCTGCGTCGCGCAACACCAGGAGGCCGTCGGCATCGATCACCTCGACGGTGTCGGCCTGCATGAAGGCGAACAGGCTGACGACGGCGACCGCGTCGGCGCCACCGCCGAGCTCGTCCACCGACAGGGTGTGGTTCTCCAGGAAGCGACGCCAGGTCAGGATGAGCCTGTCCCACGTGAGATCGCAGCGCTGTCCTCTGACCGTGAGCGCGATGCTGGTCTCGTCGGCGGAGGCGATGCGACCCTTGCCGCGCCAGAAGACGAGGGGGAACTCAGCGCCCACCATCTGGGCGGTCCGGAACTTCACGGTCTCGGTCGACAGCATCTGAGCCTCCTGAGGGGTCGCCGTAAGTCTACCGTCGCGGCCGCGGGGCGGCCAATCCGCGTGGCCGGGGCGGGGCGGTCGGGGTCCGGGTCGACCCGGCGGCGACACGATCTGGATCGATGAATGAGCGCACAGGGCGCGCAGCGTTCCCTCCGGGGTGACGCGCCCTGCCCGAACGGGACGGACTGCGTCGCGATCCGGCGACCTCAGCGCACCTGCACCAGACCGACCCCGTCGCCGACGGGAAGCAGGACGAAGTCGAGACGCGGGTCGGCGCTCAGCCTGCGGCTGAGCTCTCTGCCCGCGTCCACCGACTGCTGCGACCAGTGCTCGTCGCCCTTGCCGGTGGCTGCCGCGCCACCCATCAGAAGGTTGTCGATGACCACGAGTCCGGCCGGCCGCAGCCGCTCCAGGGCCATGGCGACATAGTCGCCGTACGACGCCTTGTCGGCGTCGACGAAGACGAGGTCGAAAGGTCCCTGCTCTGCAGCCATGGTCTCGCGGGCGTCGCCGCGCACGATGCGCACCTTCGCGCCCGCCGGATCTCGCTGCAGATAGGTGCGCGCCGCCGCGATCATGTCGTCGTCCTTCTCGAGGGCGACGACGACACCCTGCGGCGGGAGCGCCCTGGCGACCTGAAGCGCGGTGTAACCGATCGCGAGGCCGACCTCGAGGACGCTCGTGGCGCCGGTGGCCCGGGCCAGCATCGCCACGAGCGCGGCGGTCTCGGGGTCGGCGATCGGGATGCGGGGTTCGCGCGCGAAGCCGCGCATCTCGCGCAGCAGGTCGTCGGCCTGCGGACGCAGCGCCCTCAGGTACTCCTCCACCTGCCCCGTCCGGATCACACGTCACCCCTTTCGCTTCGGCCTGCGAGCCGGCTTCGACCTGCGCTGGTCCCTCACGCACGCCGGTCTCCGCCGATGCGCCCGACCCTCGGCCAGGCTAGCCCGCTTCTACCCGTCTCGGCGTGACGGTGATGCGCGGCGGCCGTGACGGAACTCAGTAGTGGCGCAGGGGAGTCCCTACGTGATGGTCGCTCTGATGGCCGCGCTGGGGGGCGGGTGGCCGCCGACTACTCGGGCCTCGGCACCAATCCGACGCGTTCGCGCACGCGCTGCATGGTACGGGACGCGATCGCCTCGGCGCGCTCGGCGCCGTCCTTGAGGACGCCGAGAACGTACCCCTTGTCGGCCTCGAGCTCGCGGATGCGCGTCTGCAGCGGCGCCAGCGCATCCACGACGACGTCGGCGAGATCGGCCTTGAAGTCGGCATAACCCTGGCCGGCGTAGCGCTCGACAAGGGCCTGCTCGGTCTCGCCGCTGAAGATCCTGTAGATCTCGAGCAGGTTGCTCAGGGCGGGCTTGTCGGGACCTGGCCTGACCTCGGCACCCGAATCGGTGACGGCGCGCTTGATCTTGCGGCGGATCGTGTCCGGCGGGTCGGCCAGCGCGATGTAGCTCGCCTCGGACCCGGCGCTCTTGCTCATCTTCTTCGCCGGGTCGTCGAGCGCCATGACACGCCCGCCCTCCGTCCGGATGATCGGTTCGGGCACGACGAACGTCTTGCCGAACGCGTTGTTGAAGCGCTCCGCCAGGTCGCGCGTCAGCTCGACGTGCTGCTTCTGGTCCTCGCCCACCGGCACGGCGTCGGCGCGGTACAGCAGGATGTCGGCAGCCATCAGCACCGGGTAGTCGAAGAGGCCGACCCCGATGCTCTCGCCCTCGGCACCCGCCGTCTTGTCCTTGAACTGCGTCATGCGCCGCAGTTCGCCCATGTACGTGATGGTATTGAGGATCCACGCGAGCTCGCTGTGCTGCGGCACGTGCGACTGGACGATGATGATCGAGCGCTCCGGGTCGAGACCGGCCGCCAGGTACGCGTTGGCCACGTCCATCGTGCTGCGGCGCAGCTCGGCGCGCTGCTGACGGACGGTGATGGCGTGCAGGTCGACCACGCAGTAGACGCAGTCGTGCGTCTCCTGCATGGCGACGTAGTTGCGGATCGCGCCGAGGTAGTTGCCGAGGTGCAGGGTGCCGCTCGGCTGGGTGCCACTGAAGACACGCGGGCGGCGGGCCGGCGCAGCTTCGCCGGCCGGCCCCTTCGTGGTGTCGGTGTTCTCACTCATGAGCCGTAGGAGTCTAGCCGACGGCCCGCTTCCGGGGCCAGCGGCGCGGCGTCAAGCCGAACCGCCCAAGCAGGTGCGGAGCGCCGGCAGCCCGAGTCGGCAGAGTCCCGAGCCTCAGGACCGGCTTCGCTGCTCCGCCTCGGCCTCGCCGAGCACGTGCTCGAGCGCCGAACCCCGCGCCTGGGCCTGCGCGTCCGGCGCCCCCGGTCTCGTCTTCGTGGCGATGCGCGTGAAGTAGTAGAGGAACATCGCCACGAGCCACAAGTAGATCGGCACGGTCAACCAGAACGGCCAGACGATCAGGCCCAGGACGCTCTGGCCGAGCAGGAACTCGATCGTCATGAAGACGCCGAGGGCCACGACGAGGATGCGCCAGCGGTCGTGCTCGCCTTCCGTCCGCGACGGACCATAGGCGAGCAGCGCCAAGACCACGTAGAGGCCGAGGATGGCGAGCTGGACGGGCCACCACGCCAGCGTGTCATTCACGTGCGCGAGTTGCTCCCGCTCGTCGAGCGTGGTCGCGATGACCGTGAGAACGAGATGGACCATGGATCCTCCTCTGGGCCGCTCCGACCTCTCCTATCGTCATCATACGCCTGGGTAGACAGCGACAGGGGCAGCCCCGAAGCGTCACACGTTGACAGGCCTTGCGCGTCGCCAGTATCCTTACTTTGTAAGGCGTACTTTGTACGGTCAGGAGGGACGTGTGGGGGTGTTGCGCGCAGGAGGATCCGATAGCGGGGCGGCCCGCGACGCGAGGGTCCCCCTCTCGGGACCGCGCGTCGTCGAACTCGCCCTGGCGATCATAGACGCGGACGGCCTCGAGGGCCTCAACATGCGCCGCTTGGCGGCGGATGCTGGCGTGAAGCCGATGAGCCTCTACCACCACTTCCCGCTCCAAGCGCGCCCTGCTCGACGCCGTGGCCGACGCCATCGCCGGAGAGGCCCTTCGGCTTCCGGGACACGAAGAGCGCTGGCGCGAACGGACCTCGTTCCTGTTCGCCGGCCTCCACGAGGCCACCCTGCGTCACCCCCGGGCGCTGCCGCTGATCGCCACCGCGGCCATCCGCACGCCGAACGGGCGGCGCTGGATGGACGCGCTGATGCGTGCCCTGCTCGAGGGGGGCTTTACTGCTGACGAGGCCGCCCGCATCTACCACTCCCTGGGAGCGTTCACGCTCGGCTTGGGCTACGCGCAGCTGCTCGCCCGTGATGTGCCGAAGGCCGCCGTTGTGGCGCAGCTCGCCGGCCATCGCGGCGAGTACCCGAGCCTCATGGGCCGTCGGCCTGCGCCTCATGGAGTGGGACCGGCCGGACGATTTCGCGGCGGGTTTCGAGGCCCTCCTCGACTCTGCCGTCGCGCGCCGGGGCCGAGATCCGCGGCCCGCGCCGGGCTCGCGATGAAGGTCCTCATGATCCTGCCCCGGGAATCGGCAGCAGCCGGCCCGCGGCGACCCTTGAAGTACTCGCTCTTCCCGCCGCTCGGGCTGGCGACGCTGGCCGCCTACCTCGACCCGGACGACGAGGTGGAGCTCTGCGACGAGCACGTCGAAGACGTGCCCCTCGACCGCGAGCCCGACCTCGTCGTCATCGAGGCGTACGTCACCTCGGCGCGGCGTGCCTACGCGCTCGCCGTCCACTACCGCGACCGTGGCGCCCACGTCTGTCTGGGCGGCCTCCACCCGACTGCCCTCCCCGTCGAGGCCGCAAGACACGCGAACAGCGTCTTCGTCGGACCCGGGGAGGACATCTGGCCGCGCTTTCTCGCCGATCTCAAGGCGCGCTCGCCCGGCCGCATCTACCGCTCGCACACTCGCAGTCTGGCCGGTGCTCCCCCTCCACGGCGCGACCTGATCAAGCGCGGGCTCTACCTGGTGCCGAACTCGCTCGTGGTCTCGCGTGGCTGCCCCCACCTCTGCGAGTTCTGCTACAAGGAGTCGTTCTTCGCCGGCGGCAGCTCCTTCTACCTGCAGCCGCTCCGCGAAGCCCTCACCGAGGTCGAAAGGCTCCCCGGCCGGCACCTCTACTTCCTCGACGACAACCTGTTCGGCAGCCCGCGCTTCGCCGCGCGACTCTTCGAAGGCATGCGTGGCATGGGCCGCGTCTGGCAGGCGGCGGCGACCGTGGAAGGCGTGCTCCGCCCGGGCCTGCTCGAGCGCGCGGTCGAGGCTGGCTGCCGCAGCCTGTTCGTCGGGTTCGAGACGCTCTCGCCGGAAGGGCTACGCTCCGTCGGGAAGGTGCAGAACCTCGAGCGCGCGACCGACGCCGGCGGGCGCGACACGCGCCTGCGGTACGAGGCCGCCATCCGGCGCATGCACGACCTCGGCGTCATGGTCAACGCGAGCTTTGTCTTCGGGATGGACCAGGACGACCGCTCCGTGTTCGGCCGCACGGCGGAGTGGGCCGTCGCGCAAGGGGTGGAGACGGCCACCTTCCACATCCTGACCCCGTACCCCGGCACCGCTCTCGAGCGACGCCTCACGGCAGAAGGACGGATGCTCACGAACGACTGGGACCGCTACGACACACGCCATGCCGTCTTTAGCCCCGCACTCATGTCACCCTCCCAGCTCGAGGCCGGCTATCGACGGGCCTATCGGGATTTCTACAGCTGGCGCTCCATCCTGACGGCGGCCGCGACGAAGGACGGGGCAGCGGCGCGCTTGCGTCACCTGCTCTACACCGCGGGCTGGAAGAAGATGGAGCCGCTGTGGGACGTCGCCATACGTCACAGCAGGGTGCAGCTCCTGCTCCCGCTACTCGAGACGATCCTGGCGGACATGACGGCGGCCGGGGGCAGATCCTCAGGCGGACCCGTCCCCATGGCGACTGCAGCCGACGCGCCGTCGGGCGGCGCCGAACCGGGCGCGGCAGAGGTCGCCTAGGTGCTGTCCGCCTGGTGCTTGACGCCGGCCGGCATCCTCGTCGTCGTATGGATCTGGCAGTCGGGCCGTCGGACCCTCCCGGCCGCACGCCTGGCGGCACGCCTGCTCCTTGCCGGCTACCTCACCTGGCTGGCCGGACAGGCGTTCTTCCCGATCCCGGTCGGCGGGGATGCCATCCCTCCGGAGGGCGCCGGCGCCCTGATCACCCACGTGAGGCTCGTGCCGCTGCTGTCGATCCACGAGCTCGTGCAAGGCGTGGGCCAGTGGGAGAGTCTGCGCATCCTGCTCGGCAACGTCCTCCTCTTCGTTCCCCTGGGGTTCCTGCTGCCGGCGGCGACGGCGCGCGCCGCGACGTGGCCGCGCGCCGTCGCCGCCGGCATCGCGACCGGCCTCGTCATCGAGCTTGGCCAGCTCGCCCTCTCGGCTGCGGCTGCCTTCCCGTACAGGTACGTGGAAACCGACGACGTGCTGCTCAACGCGTTGGGAGTGCTGGCCGGCTACGCCCTGTGGACGCTCTCCACGCCTGTCCGGCGCAAGACGGTTGCCCGTTGCGGGGGGCGCTGCTAGATTCCGCCTGCACTGCATCGCAGAGGAAGCCCGACTGAACGTCGCGAGAGAGACCGTCGCCGGCAGCCGTGACCAGCCGGAGAGACGGGCGCCGAAGGGGCAAGGGGCCGGCAGGCCGCCGAAACTCTCAGGCTCACGGATCGCGACGGGACGGGCCCCCGGACCGGCCGCTCCAACGCGGTACTGGGACAGGGTGAGGGAAGCTCGCCCTGTCCTGCGCGTTTTAAGGGAATGAACGGAGCGAGATGGGCGGCATGGCGTGCGAGATCCTGCATCCCGGCGGCAGCCGGCGGGTGCTGGCGACCAAGGTGCTGCCGGGCGAGCTGTGGCTCGAGCGGCTGCGCGACGCGGACTGCCGCGTTGAGGTCTGCCAGACCGAGGCGATCCTGAGCAAGAGCGAGCTGCTCGAGGCGATCGGCGGGTCGTGCGACGCCGTCATAGGGCAGCTCACCGAGGCCTGGGACGCCGAGGTGCTGGACGCACTGCGCGCCGCCGGCGGCGTCGCCTACAGCAACTACGCCGTCGGCTACAACAACGTCGACGTCGCGGCGGCGACGGCGGGCGGCATCGCCGTCGGCAACACGCCCGGCGTATTGACCGAGACGACGGCCGAGCTCGCCGTCGCCCTCACCTTCGCGGCGGGACGCCGCATCGTCGAGTCCCACCAGTTCCTCGCCGCAGGCAGGTATCACGCCTGGCTGCCGACGCTCTTCCAGGGCGAACTTCTCTGGCGGCGCACGCTCGGCGTGATCGGCGCCGGCCGCATCGGCTCCGCCTACGCGCGCATGATGGTCGAAGGCCACAAGATGGACCTCTTGTACTTCGACCCCCACCGCCAGGAGGCCCTCGAGACCTACATGAGGGACTACTCGCGCTTCCTCGAGGAGCACGGCGAGGAACCGGTGCGGGTGCGGCGTGCGGGCAGCATCGAAGAGGTCATGCGCGAGGCCGACGTGATCAGCGTGCACAGCGTGCTCACCGAGGAGACCTACCACCTGATCGACGGGCCGCGGCTGGCGCTGACCAAGCCACACTGCGTGTTCGTCAACGCCAGCCGCGGCCCGCTCGTCGACGAGAAGGCACTCGTGGAGCACGCCCGGACGCATCCGGATTTCAAGGCCGGGCTCGACGTGTTCGAGAACGAACCCGCCGTCGAGCCCGGCCTCCTCGACCTGCCCAACGTGGTCAGCATCCCGCACCTCGGCTCCGCCACGAGCTGGACGCGCGAGGGCATGGCGACCCTGGCTGCCACGAACGTCGCCGCCGTACTGCAGGGCTGGCCGGCCTGGGACGACCCCGACGATATCGACGCCTTCCTGGGGGAGCGGCCGCCGCAGGCAGCCCCCAGCATCGTGAACGCAAAGGAGCTCGGCCTTCCCACGACGGGGCCGGGGTGAGACAGGGGCACAGGGGCCCGGCGAGGAGGACCACATGAAGACCAGCGGAACGCTGCCGTTCGCGGAACGGGTCGGACGTCTCGGCACCGAGACGGCCTTCGCGGTAGGCGCGGAGTGCGCCGCCTGGGCGGCCAGAGGCAACAAGGTGTACCCCTTCCATCTGGGCGACATCGACCTCGCCACCCCGCACAACGTCGTCGAGGCCGCCGATCGCGCGATTGCCGACGGCAAGACCGGCTACTGCCCGAACGGCGGCATCCCGGAGCTGCGGCAGGCGCTCGCCGATGAGATCGCGGCCACGCACGGCTTGCCGTACGGCCCCGAGAACGTCGCGGTGCAACCGGGCGGAAAGCCCGTCATCAGCAAGTTCCTGCTCGCCCTGATGGATCCCGGCGACGAGGTCCTCTACCCGAACCCCGGCTTCCCCATCTACGAGTCGCAGATCAACTTCCTGGGCGGTGTGCCCAAGCCCTACGGCTTCGTGCCCGGCGAGACCAACTTCCTGCTCGACTTCGACGCCATCGAGGCCTCGATCACGCCACGCACCAAGCTGCTCATCTTCAACGACCTCCACAATCCGACCGGCGCCGAGAGCCGCGACAGCGAACGAGAGGCGCTCGCTGAGCTTGCTCAGAAGCACGACCTTTACGTGCTCAGCGACGAGGCCTATTGGGACATCCGCTACTCCGGAGAGAGCACGTCGATCGCAGCGCTCCCGGGCATGCAGGAGCGCACCGTCATCCTCTACACCTTCAGCAAGAAGTTCGCCATGACGGGCTGGCGCCTCGGCGGAGCGATCGGGCCGAAGGACCTCATCTCGGTGATCGCCACCATGAACGTCAACCAGGAGTCCTGCACCAGCCACTTCATCCAGTGGGCCGGCGTCGAGGCGCTGACCGGCGACCAGAGCGGCGCGCAGCAGATACTCGCCACGTTGCGCGAGCGGCGTGACGCCGCGGTGCGCGGGCTGAACGCCATCGGCGGCGTCTCCTGCTACTCGCCCGAGGCGACCTTCTACCTCTTCCCCGACTTCACCAAGGTCATGGAGCGCAAGGGCTTCGCGACCTACGACAAGCTGCGCAAAGACGCCCTGGAGCAGACCGGCGTGTCGTTCTGCACGCGCCTGCACTTCGGCAGCGAACTGCCTGGCGAGACGCGCCGCTACGCGCGCTTTGCGTACTCCGGCATCTCGGTCGAACGGATCGAGGAAGGTCTCGGCGGGCTGAAGGCCTGGGCCGAGGCGTGAGGGGCGCGACGCGTCCCGGTGCGGCGCAGGCGGCGACGGAAGGACGACGATGACCACCCTGCTGAAGACGCCGCTCCACGACCGTCACGACGCGCTGGGCGCGAGGCTGGTCGACTTCGCCGGCTGGGAGATGCCGGTGCAGTACCCGACCGGCATCATCGCCGAGCACCTCGCGACCCGGTCGGCGGCGGGCCTCTTCGACGTCTCGCACATGGGACGCTTCGTGCTGCACGGCGAGGGGGCCGTCCCCTTCCTGCAGCACGTGCTCACGGGCAACTGTGAGGCTCTCGACCCGCTCGAGGCGCAGTACACCATCATCCCGAACGAGACCGGCGGCGCCGTCGACGACGCCTACCTCTATCGCTTCGGCGAGGACGACTGGCTGCTCGTCGTGAACGCTTCGAACCGTGAGAAGGACTGGGAGCACCTCCGCACGTATGTGGCGCGCTTCGGCGGTACGATGGTGGGGCCGGGCGAGGCATTCGGCTGCACACCCGAGCCCGGCGGCTTCGTCATCGAGGACCGCACGTATGACATCGCCATGCTGGCGCTGCAGGGCAGGGAGGCTCGGGCGATCCTGGCCGGACTCATCGAGGCCGGCGACCTGCCCGAGCCCCTGCGCAATCGCCTCAGTATCGTGACCGTCCGCGCCGGAGGCGACGCCGGCGGCAACGGCCACAGCAGAGCCGTCGAGGTGCGGGTCGGCCGCACCGGCTATACGGGCGAACCGCTCTGCTTCGAGCTCTTCGTCGCCTCAGCCGACGCGCCGGTCCTGTGGGACGCGCTCGTCGCGGCGGGCGCCCTGCCCGTCGGCCTGGGCGCCCGCGACACGCTGCGCCTCGAGGCGGGCCTGCCGCTGTACGGCCACGAGCTCGGCCTGGATCCCGGCGGCCACGAGATCCCCATCATGAGCTGCCCGCTGGCCTCCTTCGCGGTCAGCTTCTCGCCGCGTAAGGGGGACTACGTCGGGCGCGCGGCGCTCGAACGGCAGCATGCGGCCTACGAACGCATCTTGATCCGCGACTGGTCGCTGGTCGACGACCTCCCGAAGATGACCCGTCCCGTGGCCATCACCGGACGCGGCATCGCCCGGGAAGGCGCGCCGGTCTACCGCGGTGACGAGCACGTGGGCTGGGTCACGAGCGGCACGGCGGTCCCCTACTGGGGCCTCGAGGGCGAGGGTCTGTGCTCGACACAGACCGGGGACCACGACCTGCGCTCGATCGCCCTGGCGTACGTGGACAGCCGGGTCGTCGAGGACGACGCGGTCGAGGTCGACGTGCGCGGCAAGCGCGTCCCCGGCCTCGTCGTCCCGTACCACCTGCGCAGCGATGCACCACCGTGCGCGCGGGCGATCGTCTGGGACCACGAGCCCGAGCTGCCGCCACTCCCCGAAGGCGGGCGGGAGCGGCTCGCCCTCCGCCTCGTCGAAGGAGCCATCGCCAATCACGAGTGGCGCCAGTCCCGGTCGCTCGACCTCATCCCCTCCGAGATGACGGCCTCGCCGCCGGTGCGCCTGTTGAGCGTCAGCGACCCCGCCTTCCGCTACGCGGAGCACAAGAAGACGGAAGCCTTCTACGACCTCGAGGTCTTCTACTATCAAGGCACCTCGTTCATCCATGAGGTCGAACGGCTCCTCCAGCAGGAACTGAAGGCCTTCCTGGGCTGCGCCGAGGTCGAGACCCGCGTCATCAGCGGCCAGATGGCCAACGCCGCCGTCTTCAGCGCACTGGTCGACTACCTGAACCGCGCCGACCGCAAGGCAGAGCCGCGGCGCATCCGCAAGGTCATCAACAATCACATCGGCAAGGGCGGGCACCTGAGCGCGCAGCCCATGGGGGCGCTGCGCGATTTCGTCGCCCGCGACCCGCGCACCGAGCAGCCGGGCGTGGAAGACATCCCGGTGCTTGCCGACAACCCCTACAAGCCGGACGTGCCGGCCCTGCTCGAACTGATCGCCAAAGAAGACCCCGAGCTCATCATCCTGGGCAAGAGCATGGTCCTTCATCGCGAGCCGGTGGCGGAGGTACGGCGCTTCCTCGACGAGACGGGCAGCAGAGCCGTCCTGATGTACGACATGGCCCACGTCCTCGGCCTGGTCGGCCCCTACTTCCAGCAGCCGTTCGCCGAGGGCGCCCACATCGTCACGGGCTCGACGCACAAGACCTTCTTCGGCACGCAGCGCGGCCTCATCGGCGGGAACTGGCAGGAACCCGAGGAGCGCTGGGATCTCTGGGAGGCGATCGAGCGGCGCGCCTTCCCCGGGTCAGTCTCGAACCACCACCTCGGGACGCTGCTCGGCCTACTCATGGCGGCCTACGAGATGAACCACTTCAAGGACGCCTACCAGCAGGCCGTGATCGGCAACGCCAAGGCATTCGCCCGGGCGCTGCACGACGCCGGGCTCGACGTGCAGGGCGACCCGGCCGTGGACTTCACCGAGACCCACCAGGTCGTGGTGGATGTCGGGTACGGCCGTGGCGCGGAGGTCGCCGAGCTCCTCGAGGCCAACAACATCATCTGCAACTATCAGGCGACGCCCGACGAGGAAGGGTTCACGGCGGCCGGCGGCTTGCGTCTCGGTGTGGCGGAGCTGACGCGCTTCGGCATGGGACCGCAGGACTTCGCCGCGGCCGCCGAGCTCATGGCGGCCGTGATCCTCGAAGGCCGCGCCGTGAAAGCCGAGGTCGAGCGACTGCGTTCGCCGTTCACGGAGATCGGCTACTGCTTCAAGGGCGGCGAGTTCGACGCGCTCACGGAGCGGCTGCACGGCCTGATCTGACGGTGCCGCGGAAGGCCGCAGCAGACGGCGTGACGGCGCCCGGCCAGGGGGACCAGTGAGGCGGTTCGGCGGGGGCTCGCTGCATGAGATGCGCGGCGTTAGTGCGACCGAGCCGCGCATCTTCCTGCGCGCGCTGTTCGACGCCGCGGTGGCGGCGGCGGACCCGGCCCGGCTGCTGCCGGGCAGGCTGCCGCCGCCTCCCGCGGGGCGCGCCGTCGTCGTCGGCGCAGGCAAGGCCGCCGCCGCGATGGCTCGCGCCGTCGAGCTCGATGCGGCGGCCCGCTGGGGGCAGAGGGCGGACTCGCTCGAAGGGCTCGTCGTGACACGCGACGGCCACGGCGTGCCGTGCGAGCGTGTCGAGGTCGTGGAGGCCGCGCACCCCGTGCCGGATGCGCGCGGCCGCGAGGCGGCCGCGCGCATCCTCGAGCTGGCCCGCGGCCTCACCGCCGGCGACCTCCTGATCTGCCTGATCGGCGGGGGTGGGTCGGCGCTGCTCGCACTAGCCGCTCCCGGCGTCTCGCTCGACGACAAGCGTGCGGTGAACGAGCGCCTCCTTCGCTCGGGCGCGACCATCGCCGAGATCAACTGCGTGCGGAAGCACCTCTCGGCCATCAAGGGCGGCCGGCTCGCGACCGCAGCTCACCCCGCACACGTGGTGACGTACCTGATCAGCGACGTGCCCGGGGACGACCCCTCGGTGATCGCGTCCGGACCGACTGTCCCAGACCCGACGAGGTTCGCCGAGGCTCTCGCCCTCCTCGAGCGCTATGGGATCGACGGGCCGGCACCGGTCCACGACCTGCTGCGCGCGGGTCTGCGCGGCGACGTGCCCGAGACCCCGAAGCCAAACGACGCATGCTTCGTCCAGGACGAGGTCGTCGTCCTCGCGACGGCCGCGACCGCTCTCGAGGCTGCCGCGGCTGCGGCGCGCGGCGCCGGCATCCAGCCTGTGATCCTGGGCGACGACCTGGAAGGTGAGGCGCGCGACCTCGGCGGGCTGCACGCGGCGCTCGCCCTGGACTGCACCGGCAGCAGCGAGCGACGCATCACGGGCCTCCGCGCGGCGGTGGCAAGAGGGGCCGCCAAGGCCGCGGGGTCGATCCTCACCGTCGCGCCGCGCCCGCTGGTGCTGCTCTCGGGCGGCGAGACCACCGTGACGGTGCGCGGCTCCGGGCGCGGCGGCCGCAACGCCGAGTACGCGCTGGCGCTGGCGCTCGGGCTCGACGGCCATGCCTCTGTCTGGGCGCTCGCCGCCGACAGCGACGGGGTCGACGGCACCGAGGACAACGCCGGCGTTCTCGTCACGCCGGACAGCCTCGCGAGGATGCGGGCGGCCGGAGCCGACCCGGTCGCCGCTCTTGCCGCGAACGACGCCTACGGCGCGTTCGCGGCCGCCGGCGACCTCCTCGTCACCGGCCCCACCCGCACCAACGTCAACGACATCCGGGCCATCCTCGTGCTCGACCAACGGGCCCGGTAGACTGCGCCCATGCTCGATCTCCTCGTCACGGACGCCCGGGTCGTCGACGGCACCGGCGCCCCGTCCTACACCGCGCACGTCGGCGTCGCCGGTGGCGCGATCGTCTTCATCAGGCGCACTTCCGCGTCCGCGCAAGACCTGCCGCCGGCCGCCCGTGTCGTTCCCGGGCGCGGCCGCGCGCTCGCTCCCGGCTTCATCGACGTTCACACGCACTCCGACCTGGCCCCCTTCACGGACGGCTGGATGGACAGCGCCCTGCGCCAGGGCGTGACCACCGTGGTGGTGGGCAACTGCGGGGGCTGCGCCTGGCCGCGGCGCGCCTTGCCGGACCTCGTGACCATGCTCGGGGTGAGCGCGGACTCCCTGGGCGGCGGCTGGGACTCGGCGGCGGCGTATCTCGACGCGGTCGACGCCGCCGCCCCCGTCTGCAACGTGGCCGCCCTGGCCGGCTTCGGCAGCCTGCGCACCGGCGTGATGGGACACGAGCGCCGGCCGGCGACGGCCGCCGAGATCGACGCCATGCGCGCCGGCCTTGCCGAGGCCCTGCAGGCCGGCGCCCTCGGCATGTCGACCGGGCTCATCTACGTGCCCGACATGTACGCCCCGACCGAAGAGGTGGCCGCCGTCGCGGCGGCAATGGCTCCGTACGGCGGCATCTACACCACGCACATGCGCGCCGAGGGCAAGCTGCTCTTCGACGCCGTCCGCGAGACGCTGGCGATCGGCGCGCTGGCCGGCGTCCATCCCCACGTGAGCCATCTGAAGCTGGAGGGTCGGTTCGCCTGGGGCCGCACCGACGAGCTCCTCGACCTGGTCCTTGGCGGCGGCGCCTCGACCGACCAGTACCCGTACACGGCATGGGAGACCGACCTCGCCTCCTTCCTGCCGCCGTGGGCGCCCGTCTCTGAGTTGGACGAGCTGACGGCGGACCCGGAGACGAGGAAGCGGCTGGTCGCCTCGATCGAGGAAGGCGAGGAAGACTGGGAGAGCTCGGTCGCCGGAGCGGGCTGGGAGCTGGTCGTGCTGGAGGATGCCGAGGGTTTTGTCGGGCGCACGATCGCCGAGGCAGGCGACGAGAGCGGCAAGCGGCCCGTCGACTTCACCCTCGACCTGCTGAAGCGACATCCCAGCGCCGCCGTGAGCGGTCACAGCATGCGCGAGGACGACGTGAGGACGATCCTCGCGCGCCCCGACGTCATGGTGGGCTCGGACGGGATGGCGGTCTCGCCGGAAGGTCCGCTCGCGACGACGCTCCTGCATCCGCGCAGCTACGGGACCTTCCCCCGCGTGCTGGGACGCTACGCACGCGACGCCGGTCTGCTGACGCTCGAGGCAGCCGTTCACAAAATGACCGGCCTGCCGAGCTCCGTGTTCGGTCTGGAGGGGCGCGGCGCGATCGCCGAAGGTGCGACCGCCGACCTAGTGCTCTTCGATCCCGCAGCGGTCGCCGACACGGCGACGTTCGCCGCTCCGCACGCCTACCCCGAGGGCATCGACCTCGTCGTCGTCAACGGGCAGGTCGCCTGGGACGGGCAGCGCCGGGACCGCGCGGGACGCGCGGTGCGGCGAACCCAGCCCTGAAGCGACCGGGCGCACGGCGCCGCACCACGTCGAGATCTTCCGGCGCGGCGCCGGTCACGCCACGCGGGTCTGCGCGGTCTGATAGGTTCTGGGGCGCCGCCGGCGATGGCCGGGGGCGCCGTCCGGCGATCATCTGGAGGGATTGACACTGGCGGCGATCGCACTCGCCTTTCTCGCCAGCCTGGGCTGGGGATGCTCCGACTTCCTGGGGGGGCTGCGCACGCGCAGCCTGCCGCTGCGCGCCACGGTCAGCGGCTCGCTCATGGGTGGGGTGCTCGCCTCGACCTTGGCTGTGGCGCTTCTCGGCGGCGGCTGGCCCGGCGCCGGCTTCATCCTGCCGGGGGTCCTCGGCGGTTTCGCCAGCCTCGTCGCCTTCCTCACGCTCTACAAGGCCCTCGCCATCGGCTCGATGAGCATCGTCGCCCCGATCAGCGCCTCCTACCCGGTCGTCCCGGTCATCTACGGCCTCGCCCAGGGCGAACGCCCGACGGCGCTGCAGCTTGCCGGGATGGCGCTCATCGTGGCCGGCGTGCTGCTGGCTTCCTACGCGCCGGCGCGGGGAGAGGACGAGCCTGCGTTCGTCCCCGCGCCCGATATTGCCGGGGCCATGGCCGCGCCGCCGGCGGGGAGGCCGGGCGCGGTTAGCATCCCGAGCCTGCTACTCGCGGTCGTGGCGGCGCTCGCCAGCGGCACCGCGCTCACCGCTGTCAGCCGCGCCGCGGAGACCTCGCCGTACTGGGGCCTGGTTGTCCTCCGCGGCACAGCGTTCGTCGGCATCCTGCTGTTCATCGCCGTCACCCGTCGCGGCGTTGGCGCGTCCGTCGCGAAGCTGCCCGGGCTCCTCGTCATCGGCGCCCTCGACACGGTGGCCACGGGCCTCTTCGCAGTCGCTTCGACGTACGGCTACCTGAGCGTGGTCTCGGTCATCGGCTCGCTCTTCCCGCTCGGCACCATCGCTCTCGCCCGGCTGACGCTGGGCGAGCGCATCCTCCCCCACCAGAACGTCGGTGTGGCCATCGCCCTGACGGGCGTGGCGCTGGTCGCCCTGGGCTAGGAGGAGGGGAGCATGATCGCCATCGTCCTCGCGCTCGCCGCCAGCCTCGGATGGGGCGGCTCCGACTTCCTGGGCGGCCTGACCACCCGGAGCCTGCCGCTGCGTGCCGTCGTGACGGGCATGATGGCGGGCGGCCTGCTCACCGCGGTCCTCATGGCGCTCGTCACCGGTTCGAGCTATCCGGGCGGCGAGCTCCTGCTCGCCGCCTTCATCGCCGGGATCGCCAGCATGACCGCCGTGTCGAGCCTCTACAAAGCGCTCGCGATCGGGTCCATGAGCGTCGTCTCGCCGATCAGCGCAGCCTATCCGGTCGTGCCGGTGATCTACGGCCTTGCCCGAGGCGAGCGGCCTTCGCTGCTTCAGCTCGCCGGCATGGCGCTGATCGTCGCCGGCGTGATCGCCGCGTCCTACGTGCGCGAGAGCGGTGATCAGCCGGCGGGGTCCGCGGCAGACGGGGCGGCCGGGCCAGTCGGGGCGGCCGGGCCAGACGGGGCGGCCGGGCCGGCACTGGCGGCGAACGCGTCCGGGGATCGCGGCGGCCAGCCGGTCAAGACGGAGGTCCTCCCGATCGTGCCCCTCCCGGACGTCGGCGAAGGCATCGTGGAGCGCGGCGTGACGGCGCGCGGCGCGCACCAGCCGCGCCTGGCGGCGAGCATCGTGCTCGCCGTCGTCGCCGCACTCGCCAGCGGCACCGTCCTCACCGCCCTCAGCTCGGCCGCGCAGAGCGACCCCTACTGGGGTCTCATCGTGCTGCGCGGCGTCGCCCTCACCGGCATGCTGGTCGTTGTCGTCGTCGGCCGGCAGGGGTTCGGCGTATCGCCGCGACAGGTGCCGTTGCTGCTCGGCATCGGCGCCCTCGACACAGTCGCGACGGGCCTCTTCGCCGTAGCCTCGACCTACGGCTACCTGAGCGTGGTGTCGGTGATCGCCTCGCTCTTCCCGCTGATCGTGATCGCGCTCGCCCGGTTGTGGCTCGGCGAGCGCGTCCGGCCGCACCAGTACGCCGGCGTCGCCGCGGCGCTGGCCGGCGTCGCCCTCGTCGCGCTCGGCTGAGCACCAAGACTCCGCAACGCGGTCAGGACCTGGTCTCTGCAGCTGAGCCTCAGGCCGAAAGCAGACTGAGGAGCGACCGCAGAGGGCTCCGGCTACCGGCTGCAGACCATCAGACGGTCGTCCGAGGCGGACTCCGTCAGCCCGCCTCGATCTCCTCGTCGGTGGCGCCCGATTCGGAGACCACCATCTTGGCCACGGCGCTCACCACATCGCCTTCGCGCAGGTTCATGACGCGCACGCCGGTGGCGGTGCGGCCCTGCTTGCTGATGCCGTCGGCGCGCATGCGGATCACAACGCCGTCGCGGCTCTGCAGCATGACCTCGTGGTTCTCGCGGACGACCCGCACGCCGACCAGGTAGCCCTTCACGTCGGTGAGCTTGATGGCGATCACGCCCTGGCCGCCGCGGCCCTGCACGCGCCATTCGCTGATCGGCGTGCGCTTGCCGTAGCCGGCGTCGGTGATCACGAACAGGTCGCTGTCGTCACGCGCTATGTCCATGCTGATCAGCTCGTCGCCCTTGCGCAGCCGCATGCCGTGAACTCCGCCCGTATTGCGCCCGGTGGGCCTGACGTCGCTCTCGTGGAAGCGGATGCCCTGGCCCAGCCGGCTCACCATGATGATGTCGTCGTCGCCGCTGGTGTGGCGCACGGCCATGAGCTCGTCGCCCTCGCGAATGGCGATCGCAATGATCCCGTCCGCCTTCAGCGGGGTGTTGTACGAGCCAAAGAGGGTCTTCTTCACGATGCCCTTGCGGGTGCCGAAGGTGAGGTACTTGCCCTCGCTCACGTCGAAGTTGCGCGTGTTGATGACGGTGCAGATGCGCTCGTCCTGGCGCATGGGCAGCAGGTTGGCGATGTGCTTGCCGCGCGCGTTTCGCCCGGCGAGCGGAAGCTCGTGGACCTTGAGGCGATAGACCTTGCCCACACTCGTGAAGAAGAGCAGGTAGTTGTGGGTGCTCGTGATGAAGAGGTGCTCGACCTCGTCCTCTTCTTTCAGCTCCATGCCGCTCACGCCGACCCCACCGCGCTTCTGCTGCCGGTAGGTGGCCACAGGCAGGCGCTTCACGTAGCCCGTCTTGGTGATGGTGATCGCCATCTGTTCCTCGGCGATGAGGTCCTCGATGTCGAGCTCGCCCTCGTCGGGCACGATCTCGGTGCGGCGGTCGTCGTTGTACAGGCGCCTGATCTCGAGCAGCTCGTCGCGGATGACGCCGTAGATCGCGCCCTCGTCGCCGAGCAGTGCGCGCAGCTCCTTGATGCGGGCAAGCAGGCCGGCGTGCTCCTCTTTGACCTTGTCACGCTCGAGTGCAGTGAGGCGCTGGAGACGCAGGTCGAGGATCGCCTGGGCCTGCGGCCGAGTGAGCTCGAACGTATCGATCAGGGCGTCGCGCGCCATGTCCCCGTCGGCCGCCTTGCGGATGATGGCGATGATCTGATCGAGGTTGTCGAGCGCGACGAGCAGGCCCTCGAGGATGTGGGCGCGCGTCTCGGCCTTGTCGAGCTCGAAGGTGGTGCGGCGGATGATGATCTCGCGCTGGTACGACACGTAGGCCTTGAGCATCTCGGGCAGCGTCAGCGTGCGCGGCACGCCGCCGACGAGCGCGATGTTGATGACGCCGAAGGTCGTCTGCATCTGGGTGTGCTTGTAGAGCTTGTTCAGCACGACCTTGGCAATGGCGTCGCGCTTAAGCTCGATGACCAGGCGCATGCCCGAGCGGTCTGACTCGTTGCGCAGGTCGCTGATCTCGGAGAGCTTCTTGGACTTGACCAGGTCGACGATGTCCTCGATGAGGGCGGCGCGGTTCACCTGGTAGGGCAGCTCGGTGACGATGACGGCGGTGCGGTTGCCCTTGATCTGCTCGGTGTGCGCCTTGGCGCGGACGCGGACGCGGCCCCGCCCCGTGCGGTACGCCTCTTTGAAACCGCCCGTGCCGAGGATGAGGCCTCCGGTGGGGAAATCGGGGCCTTTGATGAACTTCATCAGGTCGTCGGGCGTCGCGTCCGGGTTGTCGATGATATGGACGATCGCGTCGACGACCTCGCCCAGATTGTGCGGCGGCAGGTTGGTCGCCATGCCGACGGCGATGCCGGCCGAGCCGTTCACCAGAAGGTTCGGCATGCGGCTGGGGAGAACGGTGGGCTCGCGCCGTGTCTCGTCGTAGTTGGGCACCCAGTCGACGGTGTTGGCGTCGATGTCGCGCAGCATCTCCATGGCCATACGGCTGAGGCGGGCCTCGGTGTAGCGCATCGCCGCCGGGGGGTCGCCTTCGACCGAGCCGAAGTTGCCCTGACCGTCCACCAGCGGGTAGCGCATGTTGAAGTCCTGGGCCATGCGCACGAGGGTCGGGTAGATCACGGCCTCGCCGTGGGGGTGGTAGTTGCCCGAGGTGTCGCCGGCGATCTTGGCGCACTTGCGGTGCTGCTTGGTCGGCGCCAGCCCGAGGTCGTTCATGGCGACGAGGATGCGGCGCTGGCTCGGCTTGAGCCCGTCGCGCACGTCGGGGAGCGCACGGTCGACGATCACGCTCATCGCGTAATCGATGAACGACGTGCGCATCTCGTCTTCGAGTTCGACCGGCTCGATCTTGCCTTCGAGTGTCTGCAGGTGATCCATGCTCCGCCTTGGCCGTCAGCCCGTCGGGGCCGTCAACGGGTCCGCTTCTTCCGCCTCTCGACTACACGTCGAGGAAGCGGACCTCCTTCGCGTTCTTCTCGATGAACTCGCGCCGCGGTTCGACCTTGTCGCCCATCAGCATGGTGAAGACCTCTTCGGCCGCCATCGCGTCTTCCATCGACACGAGCTGCAAGGTGCGCGTCATCGGGTTCATCGTCGTCTCCCAGAGCTGATCGGGGTTCATCTCGCCGAGGCCCTTGAAGCGCTGCAGCTGGATGCCCTCTTTGACCAGCTCGACGATCTGCTCGCGCAGCTGCTCGTAGCTCGCCGCCTCGGCCTTGCGCTGCCCGTAGCGCAGCGTGAAGGGCGGCTTGCCGACCATCTCCTTCACACGGAAGTGCACGCGCCTCAGGCTCTGGAACTCGCGTCCGGCGATGGCGGCGAACGGGATGCGCAGGTTGATCGCGAGGCCGGTGCGCCGCTCGACGAGGCGCGTGTCGACGACCTGCTCGTCGTCGTCGCTGGCGAGGACGTCGATGACGTAGCGTTCGTCGACGTCCTGACGCAGGGCCTCGACCAGGGCCGCGAACGTCGCGAGCTCCTGCTCGATCATCGGGCCGTTCTTGAGCCAGTCGATGAGCTCGCCGCCGTACTGGCTCTTGAGCTTCTTGACCCAGCCCTCGTACTCGCCGTACACGCGCAGGAAGCGCTGGTACTTCGTCTCCGAGAAGCTGAAGCCCGTGTCGGTGTTGTCGACCTTGATCTGCTCGAGCCGTCCGCGCAGCAGGATGTCCTCGAGCTGCGCCTCCTTGTGGATGTACTGCTCCTGGTTGCCCTGCTTGAGGCGGTAGAGCGGCGGCTGCGCGATGTAGACGTAGCCGGCCTCGATAAGCGGGCGCATGTGCAGGAAGAAGAACGTGAGGATGAGGGTGCGGATGTGCGAGCCGTCGACGTCGGCGTCGGTCATCACGATGACCTTGTGGTAGCGCGCCTGCTCGATGTCGAACTCGTCGCCGATGCCCGTGCCGAGAGCGCTGATCATCGTGAGGATCTCGTTGTTGGCGAGCATCTTGTCGATGCGCGCCTTGTGCACGTTGATGATCTTGCCACGCAGCGGCAGGATGGCCTGGAAGCTGCGGTCGCGCGCCTGTTTGGCCGAGCCGCCGGCCGAGTCGCCCTCGACCAGGTACAGCTCGCTCAGGTCGGGGTCACGGATCGAGCAGTCGGCCAGCTTGCCGGGCAGCGTGCTGCCCTCGAGCAGGCCCTTGCGGCGGGTGAGGTCGCGCGCCTTGCGCGCCGCGTTGCGGGCGCGCGCCGCGTTGACCGCCTTCTCGACGATGGCGCGCCCCTCGCTCGGGTTCTCTTCGAAGAACTCGGCGAGCTTGGCGTTGACCGTCGTCTCGACCAGCGTACGGATCTCGGTATTGCCGAGCTTGCTCTTGGTCTGGCCCTCGAACTGCGGGTTGCGCAGCTTGACCGAGATGAGCGCGGTGAGGCCCTCACGCACGTCCTCGCCCTGGAGGTTCTCGTCCTTCTCCTTGAGGATGCCCTTGCCGCGGGCGTAGTCGTTGAGGGTGCGCGTGAGGGCGCCGCGGAAGCCGGAGAGGTGCGTGCCACCCTCGGTCGTGTTGATGTTGTTGGCGAAGGTGAAGATGGACTCGTTGTAGGACGAGTTCCACTGCATCGCGACCTCGACCTGGCCGTCCGGGGTCTCGTTCTCGAGGAAGATGATCTTGCGATGGATCTCGTCCTTGTCGCGGTTGATGTAGGCGACGAAGTCCTTGATGCCGCCGGCGTACTGGAAGGCGACCGACTCGCCGTCGGCGCGCTGGTCGTCGAGGGCGATGCGCAGGTTCTTGGTGAGGAAGGCGGTCTCGCGCAGGCGCTGCGAGAGCACGCGGAAGTCGAAGTCGACCTCCTCGAAGACCTCCGCGTCGGGCATGAACGACACCGTGGTGCCGGTCGGTCCCTTCTTCGCGATCTTTTCGCGCTTCTCGAGTTCGGTCACGGGCACGCCGCGCTCGAAGCGCTGGTGCCAGTGGTAGCCGTCCACAAAGATGTCGAGCTCGAGCCACTCGGACAGCGCGTTGACGACCGAGACGCCCACGCCGTGCAGGCCGCCCGACACCTTGTAGCCGGCGCCGCCGAACTTGCCGCCCGCATGCAGCATGGTGAGCACGATGGTGGCCGCCGGCTTGTCGTACTTCTCCATGATGCCGACGGGGATGCCGCGACCGTCGTCGACCACGGTGATCGAGTTGTCTGGGTTGACGGTGACGTCGATGCTGGTCGCATACCCGGCGAGCGCTTCGTCGACGGAGTTGTCGACGACCTCGTAGACGAGGTGGTGAAGGCCGCGCGGGCCGGTGGAGCCGATGTACATGCCGGGCCGTTCGCGGACCGGCTCGAGGCCTTCGAGGACCTGGATGTCTTGCGCGTCGTAACTCGGCTGCTTCACACGACCTCGCTGGGGTGAAGGTGGTCGGACGGGGGTTCGGCTGGCAGGCTTGTTTGCCCTGCGTGATTATACCAGAAGAAGGTCTCCGACGCGACTCGTTGCGGCACAGGAAACCGCCGCAAAAGAGCGCTATTTCTGGTTGACGGCGGGACCGTCGCCGTGCGCCGCCTCCGGTGCGTCGGAGCGGCGGTCCAGCGCGGCCAGGATGGCGGCGCGCAGGCGCTCGTCGCCGACCGCTTCGGCGGCCGTCCTGGCCGCAGCCGGATCGGCGTTTCGTCGGTGCCGCTCACGTCCCTCCGTCTTCGCCGGGGAGGGGCGATCGACCTGCCTGGCGGAGGCCGGCGACTGCGCCCTCTCCCGCCCTTTCGCTGCCGCTTCGGGCCCCGACGCCGCCGTCCCTGTCGCCGCCGCTTCGGGTCCCGACCCTGTCATCCTCCGCTCTTCCGCCGCCGGTCCGCCGCCGTCTCTCGGAGGACCGAAGGGAACGCGCGACGTCACGAAGCGCAGGCGCTGGACGGGGCCGCCGGGTTCGAGCTCGGCCATGCGCGTGAGGAGTTGCGGTGCCAGGTAAGTGAGCTCGTTGGCCCAGATCGAAGAGGAACACTCCACGGTCAGGAGGCCGCGCGCGAAGCGGCGGGGGCGCGCATTGGCGGCGATGGGGTCGCCGGCGGCGCGCGCCCACAGCCCGTACGCGCGCGCGCCGTCGCTCGTCTCGAGCTTCGAGAGGGTGGGGCTGATGATCTCGCCGAGGCGGCGGAGCTCGCTCACCGGGCCATCCTACGACCTCACCGGGCCGGAACGCGCGAGGCTGCCCTCGAGCGGCAGCTCGACGACCGTCGCGGCATCGAGCTCGGCGTCGGTGAAGTAGTGGCGGTCGGTCGTCGTGATGATCGCCTGCCCGGCGCCGGCGAGCATGGCCACGAGCAGGCGCCGGCGCCGGTCGTCGAGCTCGCTCATCACGTCGTCCAGGAAGAGCACGCCGACGTCTCCGCCACGCTCGGCCGCCACACCCTGTTCGGCGAGCAGCAGGGCCAGGACCGCGGCGCGCTGCTCGCCCTGTGACCCGAAGAGGCGCAGGTCGCGGCCACCCGGGGGCAGTCCGGGCAGGCCGCATGACGCCGCACTCTGATCTGTGAGGCGCTCGTCGTCGCCTTCGGGCGCGTCATCGGTCACATCGGCAGGCGAGCCATCGGTCTCGTCGTCGCCTTCGGGCACGTCACCGGGCACGCGATCGTCCCCCGGCTCACGGTCGTCCGCGGGCCCGTCGTGAGGCTCGTCGTCGTCGCGGAGCTCCCCGCCGCCGGCGCGCTGCCTCCCGGCTGCCCCGTCGGCCGAGGGCACGCCGCCCGTCGCCTCGCCATCCCCGACCACCGGCTCCAACGGCGTCTCGCCGGCGACGCTCGCCACCTCGACGAAACGCAGGTCGTCGCGATGCGGGCCGATCAGGGTGAGCGCGCGCCCCAGCTCGACGCCGCGTCGTTCGCGCATCCGGTCGCGCAACGCTGTCTCGTCGTAGTCGATCGCGGCCAGTTGCGTCACGAGTTGAAGGGCGAAGCGCTCGCCGGCCGGGGCGAGCGCCGCGGCCGCTTCGGCAAAGCGGTCGCCCAGCTCGCGCACCAGCGTCTCGCGTCGCCGGCCCAGCTCGACCGCCGCCCGTGCGAACTGCACGTCCCACGGATCGAGCGTCGCCGGCGACGCCCCGGCGCGCACGTTGGCGAGTTGCGCGTTGCGCTGCCGCAGTGCGGCCTGCAGCTCGCGCGCCGCGGCCGCGTACGGCCGGTCGATGGCCGCGGCGAAGGCGTCGAGCTGAGCCCGCCGCCGGGCGGGGCTGCCCTTGACGAGCAGGAGGCTCTCGGGAACGAAGATGAAGACCTGCCAGCGGCGACGCAGCTCGTCGAGGTTCTGCACCTCGAGCCCGTCCCAGCGGGCGCGTTTGCCTTGGCCGGGCGCGTAGGCGACCTCGACCCGCTGCGTGTCGTCGCCCGCCCCTGCGATCGTCACCGTCACGCGAGCGTAGCGCTCGCCCCAGGTGACGAGCTTCTCGTCCCTCCTGGTGCGCGGCGATCTCCCGCGCAGCGCAAAGTAAGCGGCCTCGAGCAGGTTCGTCTTGCCGGTGGCGTTGTCGCCCACCACGACGTTGAGGCCTGGGCCGAACGCGACCTCGGTATCGCAGTACGAGCGAAAGTTGACGAGCCTCAGGCCGGTGAGGAACACACGCGGTACTCTGTCTCGCCGAACGCCACCACATCGCCGGCTTGCAGCGTGCGCCCGCGCCGGCGCTCCACTACACCGTTCACGCGGACCTCGCCTCCCTGTATGAGGAGCTTGGCCATGCCGCCGGTATCGGCCGCACCGGCCAACTTGAGGAAGGCGCCGAGCGGCACCTCGCCCTCGACGGAGACGTCGATCATGTGATGCTCCCGGGCCGCCGCGGCGGCCGCCGATTCAACCGCTCAGGCGGATCGGCATGATGAGATAGACGAAGGTGCCGTCCGCACCGCACACGAGCCCCGGCCGCAGCGGGTTGGTGAACTTCAGCGTCACCTCGGCGTCGTCCACCGCCTCGATACCCTCGACGAGATAGACGGGGTTGAAGCCGATCTCGAAGTCCTCGCCTTCGAACGGCGCGTCCATCGACTCTTCTGCTTGGCCGACGTCCTGCGTCACGGCACGCATCGTCAGCTTTCCCGTGGTGAAGCTCAGGCGCAGCGGCGCGTTCTTCTGCGCCAGCAGGCTGACGCGCCGCGCCGCGCCGGCGAAGAGCTCTCTGCCCAGCACGACCTCGTGATCGAACGTCTCGGGAATCAGCTGCTTGTAGTTGGGGAACTGGCCGTCGATCAGCCGCGACGCGACGAGCACGTCGCCGGCCGCGTCGGCCAGGCGGAAGAGCGCCTGGTTCTCACCGATGACGACGCCGAGCTCTCCGTCGCCCATCGCCGTGGCCAGGCGCGCCACCTCGTTCAACGCCTTTACCGGGACGATGGCCTGGACGTCGGCGCCCACGCCGGCCTCGAGCTTCGTCTCTTTGACCCCGAGCCGGTAGCTGTCGGTGGCGACCATCTTGAGCACGTCGCCGCTCACCGTGACGAGCACGCCCGTGAGGATCGGGCGGGTCTCGTCGCGCGATGCCGCGCGCCCGACCTTGGTGAGCGTGTCCACGAACGGCTGCCTTCCGAGCGTGAGACCGCCCTCCATCTCGAAGGACGAGGTCTGCGGGAAGTCGCTGGCCGACCAGGCGTTGAGCGAGAACTGCGCCGTTCCGCCGGCGAGCTTGACCGCGGCGTCGCCGGCGTCGATGCACACCGTCTCGCTCTGCAGGTTCCGCACCACGTCGGTGAAGAGCCGCGCCGGCACCACGATCTCGCCCTCGCGCTCGATCTCGGTCGTCATGCTGGCCTTGATCGACAGTTCCATGTCGGTCGAGTACAGGTCGAGACGGCCGTCGCTTGTCTGCAGCAGCACGCCGGAGAGCACCGGAAGCGCGCTGCGCGTCGAGACACCCCTCGCGAGGATGTTGAGCTTGTCCACCAGCGCGCTGCGGTCCACCGTGAGTCTCATTCCGGCTCCTTGTTAATACAAAGAGGTCTATTCGCTCTTCTCATCATCGTCATAAGGCCTGTGATGATGTGGAGAACGTAGCTTCTCCCCGCACGTGCTCACAGGCCGGTCCACCAGAGGGCTGTGCATGGCCTGTGCAGAAGCGGGTGGCCCGTGCAGGGTCCGCCCCGTTTCTTGCGCGAAGCATAGCCTCTTTGGGCGGTCCTTGTCAGTTTGTCCACGCCGTCGTGAGGGATTGTCCACAGGGTGTGGCGAGCGGGCGGATGGACGTGTGTGGAACGGCCGCCCGGGCGCACGGGAGCGCACGGAAGAGGCGAGGGGGACGTCAGCGGGCGGTCTTGAGACGACCACTGATGAGCTGGATGAGATCCTGCAGCTGTGGGTCGTGGTCGTCCTTGAGCTGCCGCTCCACCTTGTCGATCGCGTAGATCACCGTTGTGTGGTGGCGGCCGCCGAAGCGGTCGCCGATCTGCGGCAGCGACGCCTCGGTGAGGTCGCGCGCGAGGTACATGGCGATCTGTCGCGCGTAGGCGACGTCCTGGGTGCGCCGGTTACCGCGCAGGTCGTTGACGTGGAGACCGAACTGCCGCGCCACCTCGCTCTGCACCATCTCGATGGTCACCGGGTGTGCGTAGGCCTTGGGGAGGATGTCGCGCAGCGCCTCCTTGGCGAGCTCGACGGTGACCTCGCCTCCATGGATCGAGGCGTAGCTCACGACGCGTGTGAGGGCGCCGTACAGCTCGCGGATATTGGTCGTGATGCGCGAGGCCATCCACTCGAGCACCTCGGGTTCGGCGATGTGGTAGCCGTCCCATTTCACCTGCTTGCGGAGGATGGCGATGCGGGTCTCGAGGTCGGGACGGCCGATGTCGACGACGACGCCCTGACCGAAGCGCGAGCGCAGCCGCTCTTCGAGCTCCTCGAGCTCGCGGGGAGGCCGGTCGGAGGTGATCACGATCTGCCGACCGGCCTCGTAGAGCGAGTTGAACGTGTGAAAGAACTCGACCTGGGTCTGCTGCTTCTCGGCGAGGAACTGCACGTCGTCGACCACGAGTACGTCGTTCGCGCGGTACGACTGCTTGAAGCCCTCGATGCGGCCCTTGTCGGTGACGGCGTTGATGAAGTCGTCGGTGAAGCGCTCGACCGTGACGTACTTGACCTGGAGGTCGGGATGCCGATCGAGCACGGCATGGGCGATCGCCTGGACGAGGTGGGTCTTGCCGAGGCCGGTGTCGGCGTAGATGAACACCGGGTTGTAGGCCGTGGCGGGCGCCTCGGCGACGCTGCTCGCGACCGCTGTCGCGTACTCGTTGTGGGGACCGACGACGAAGCGGTCGAAGACATAGCGGGGGTTGAGTTCGGCGCGGGCGCGGGCGGTGTCGGCGCGCGAGGTGGATTGCCGGGCCGGACGGTCGCCGGTGCGGCGGGCCGGCGCCGTCTCGACGACGGTCCCGTCGCCGGCAGCGCCGGGCTCATCGCCGCCGCCCTCGCCGGCCGCCGCCGCCCGCTCATCGACGACGAGCTCAAGGGCGACGGCATCGCCGAGGACCTGCAGCAGCGCCTCGTTGACCTTGTCGGCGAAGCGCTTCTCGATCCAGTCCTTGGCGAAGTCGTTGGGCACCGCCACGACGAAGACGCCGTCGCGCAGGTCGAGCGGGAGGGTGCGGTCGAACCAGAGACGGAAGGTCCGCTCGTTGAGCTGAGAGCGCAGCTGTTCGCGGGCCTCGTTCCAGATGAGTGTCAGCTGGTCGTCGATGGGGTCCACTCCTCACCGGGGGACGCGGCGGCCGCCCCCGGAGTGTGTCGAAAGACCGTCAGAGGATCGTGTCGAGGAGGTGGAGGCCCTCCTCGCGCAACGCTCGCTTGCCGTCGCCGAGCGAGTGTATCAACCCCTTCTGCTCCAGTAAATTGAGCTCACGGAACGCCGTCGCCGGCGAGATATCGAGCTCCCTCGCCAGCGCCTTGGGACCCGCTGAGCCGAGCTCCATGAGGAGGACCAGCACCTTGGTCTGGCGGGTGGTCAACTTGACCTGCGGCGCGGCGGCGCGACTGGGCTCCTCGGCGGCGCGCGCCGGCAGCTTGATGGTGAAGACCGATCCGCAGCCGAGGTTGTCTTCGACAGTCAGCACGCCGCGCAGGAACTGCAGCTGCTCGCGCGCCAGCGGCAGGCCGGAGCCGACGCCGCGGATCCAGCGGCGCTGGTCCGCGGTCGCCGTTGTGAACCCCGGGAGGAAGGCGCGCTCCTTGTCGCCGACGCCCGGGCCGTGATCGGAGATGCGCACCGTCTGCCCGTTGTCGAGGATCGTCACGACGACGTCACGGAAGGCCGCGTGCAGGAGGTTCTCGATGAGCTCCTGGATGACGCTGTAGGGGACCTCCCCACCCTGCTCCCGGCAGGCGTGGTAGGTCTTCTCGGCGAGCGACGCGATGAGCGCGGGGACGTCCACCTCCTCGACCGCGATGACTCGCGGGGGGCTGGTGAGCGTGTCGTAGACCGCGAGGCGCGGCGCTTCGGGGCCGGCGGGGGGCGCGGGGACGGTGGCCGCCGGTGCGGCGACCGGTGCGGCGTCCGCGGTGGAAGTCGCGGGATGGTCGCGCACCCCGCCGCTCTGGGTGGAAGGCTCTTGGGCGAGCAGCCTGTCGAGGAAGGACTCCATGGGGGTGACGAGTATAGCAGCGGCTCAGGGCCCCTGAAACGGGTGTACCAGCCTCGCTCGGCGGCCTGCAGGCCCGCTGAGCGCCGGAGTTATCCACAGGGTGTTCAAGAACTGTGGAATCCGTCTGACCCGGCGGACGGAATGAGCCGCTCGTTGCGGCAAATGTGGAAAAGGCGGTTTCACAGGCCTGACCGGGGCGGCGGCCGACTCCCGCCCCGTGAGCAGGGCGCGGCCGCCGCTGTCAACCCCCGAAAGGTCTGCGTCCGGTCGTGTAAATCTCCTGCAAAACGGCCTAGATTCGCGACGTGGTCTGTTTCTTGTTCGGTTCAAGCAGACTCGTTCGCGTCAACGTCTTATCCACGGCCATCGTGAGCCTGAAAGCAAGGGAAAGAGGAGTTATCCACATTCTCCACAGGCGCTGGTGAACGGCATAGCGGGGACGTGAAACGCCGCCGTGACCCACAGCGGGCGTGGGGGTAGACTCAAGATGTCCTCGCGGAGCTCCTGAGAGGGGCTGAGAAGGCGCTTTCCTAGCGCCGACGCGCTGAACCTGACCACCCGTGTGGTGGCGGCGTCCGAGACGCTGCTGGGTAATGCCAGCGAAGGGAGAAGCATGAACACCCCGCTTGCCGCGCCGTCCGCCGACCTGCGCGCGCGCATGAATCCGAACCCTGCGGCCTGGGGAGTCAGGGCCCTGACGGAGATCGCGATGGCGGTCGCGCTTGCGCTGGTCCTCAGCTGGCTGGCACAGGCGTTCCCGCTGCGGATGCCCCAGGGAGGGTCGTTCGGGCTCGAGATGGTGCCGATCCTCTTCATCGCTCTCCGCCGCGGCGTGGTACCGGGCGTGGTCGCCGGCGCCCTGTTCGGCGGCCTGCAGCTGCTCGGCGTGGGCGGTGCTCCCTACATCTATCACCCCGTGCAAGCGGCCCTCGACTACCCACTCGCCTTTGGGGCCTTGGGGCTGGCGGGCCTCGTCCGCGTGGTCCCGGGCGCGCCCGGCGCCGCCTGGCGGCTGGTCGCGGCAGTCGCCGTCGGTGCAGGCGCCCGTCTCCTCTTCCACTTCCTCTCAGGCCTCCTGTTCTTCGCCGAATACGCCCCCGCGTGGGAGGCCGCGTGGCTCTACTCCCTCACGTACAACCTGCTGTATCTCGTGCCCTCGGCGATCGTCACCGCACTGCTCCTTTCGCCGCTGTTGCGCGCCTATGACGCAGCCTTCCCGGGGGACGGCCGGTGAGGGCGCGCGGGGAGCAGGAGGAGGCGCGCGGGGAGCGGGAGGAGGCGCGCGGGGACTGGGCGGCAGCACGCGGCCCGCGTGCCAGCGGTGGCGGCGGACGGAGGCGGCGGCGGCGCGGAAGGCGGCCCGGTGTCGGCGGCGATCTTCCTCGACGGGACGTACGAAGACGACGCCTACTACGCCGCCGTCGCGGCGGCCGTCAACGTGGTCGCCGCCGCGGACGGCGGCGCCCGCTTCCTGCGCCGCATCGGCGTCGTTCCCAGCCTGCTCGTCGGCGACTTCGACTCGCTTCCAGCAGAGGACCTCAGCGCCCTGGCGGGCGCCGGCGCCGAGGTCCTCCGCCACCCTGTCAGGAAGGACGCGACCGACGGCGAGCTGGCGCTCGATGAAGTGCTGCGCCGCGGCGCCGGCGAGGTGATCCTCGCCGGCGCCCTCGGCGCCCTCGACCACACGTGGGGTCACCTGGTCCTGCTGCGCCGCGCCGCCGAGCGCGGCGTGCCGGCGCGGTTGGCCTCGCCGAGCCTTGTCGTCCGCGTCCTGGTCGCACGCGAGACCGTGACCCTCGACGCGCATCCAGGGGCCAGGGTCTCGCTGCTGCCGCTGGCGGGTGACGCGGTGGTCACGCTCGAGCGGTTCGAGTACGGGCTGACCCACGAAACGATCCCGTGCGACGCGACCCTCGGGTTAGGCAACAGCGTCGCGCCCGCGGCCATCGTGGAAGGCGGGGCCACCGTTGTGGCCAGAGGCGCCGCCGCGTCCGGGCCCAGCGGCGCACCTGGAGCCACCGTCGCTGTCCACGAGGGGGTCGTTGCGGTCCTCGTCTTCGACGGCGGCGAGACGTTCGGGGCGCATCGCCGCGGGGCGCGCCGTGGACCCTGATCCCGGGCGGAGAGCAGTGCTGCTGCTCGGATGGGGGGCGGTCGTGCTCGTCTTCGGCGTCGTGCCCACCCACGACACACTGCAGGCCGTGGTCGGCGAGGAGGAGAGCCTGTCGACGGTCGTCGGCCACTTCGCCGAGTTCGCCGTGTTCGCGTTCCTCGCAGGCGACTGGCTGCTCGCACGGCGCGGCCAGCCCAGCTTCCTCAAGGCGGCCGTGGTGGCGCTCGCCATGACCGCGGCGCTGGGCGGGGTCGTCGAACTCGTGCAGGGGCCGCTGCCCTACCGGGACATGCAGCTCGGCGATCTCGCGACGGACGTGGCCGGCGGGATCGCCGGCCTGGTGGTGCTCAGTTGCGCCCGCGCGCGATGGGCATGGGAAGGCCGAAGGCGTAGCGAATGATGCGTGCCGCGACCTCGTCCGCCGGGACGTCGTAGGCGCTGTGACGCACAAGCTGCTTCAGCGTCTCGATGCGCTGGGGTGTCGCTCCTGAGGGCGGTCCCTGGGTGATGCTGCGCTGCTCGTCGGGGAAGGTCATGTCGGGCTCCTTCGCCTGCTTCCTGCTAGCGCTATCGGACTCGCAACAGGGGGAGTTTACTAAGTGGCGTAAACAGTTGAGACTTCACCGGCGATGACCCCGCTGATCACAATAGACGAGGCGTTGGACAAGGTGCTGGCGGCGGCGCGGCCGCTCGGCGTCGAGCGCGTGCCGTTACTCGACGCGCTAGGCCGCACCGCCGCCGCGGATCTCACTGCCACCGACCCTGTGCCGTCGTTCGACAACTCGGCCATGGACGGCTACGCGGTGCGCGGCGATGAGCTCGCCTCGGGACGCACGCGCTACACCGTCACGGTAGAGATCCCGGCCGGACGCTACGTCGCCGACAAGGTCCCTCCCGGGGCGGCGGCCAAGATCATGACGGGCGCGCCGTTGCCGCCCGGGGTGGACACGGTGGTGCCGGTCGAGCTGACCGCCCAGGAGGGCGACACCCTGGTGGTGCGCGAGGCGGTCTCGCCGGGCGCCAACGTGCGCCGCGCGGGCGAGGACGTCGCCGCCGGCGACGTGGTGCTGCCGCGCGGCGCCCACCTGGGCCCGGCCGAGATCGGTCTGCTCGCATCGACAGGCCACGAGCGGGTGCCGGTCGCGCGCCGGCCGTGGGTGGCGATCCTGGCGACCGGAAGCGAGCTCGTCCCGCTGGGCGAGTCCCTCGCTCCGGGACAGATCCGCAACTCGAACTCGTACACGGCCTACGGGCAGGTGCTCGCCGCCGGCGCCGAGCCGGTGCTGCTCGGCATCGCCCGCGACGACCCGGACGAGACGCGCCGCCTGCTCGGCCTGGCGCTGGAGCACGACGTCGTGATCACGAGCGGGGGCGTCTCCGTCGGGGAGTTCGACTTCGTCAAGCAGGTGCAGGAGGAGCTCGGCGTCGAGCGGCGCTTCTGGGGCGTCGCGACGAAGCCCGGCAAGCCGCTCGCCTTCGGCGTGCGCGGCGAGACGCTCGTCTTCGGCGTGCCGGGGAACCCCGTGGCCGCCATGGTCAGCTTCGAGCTGTACGTGCGGCCGGCGCTGCTCGCGCTGCAGGGCCGGGCGGACCTCTATCGTCCCTACGTCGTCGCGGCCGCGAGGGAACCCGTGGAGCGCACCAAGGAACGCACGGAGGCGCGCCGCTGCCGGCTGCTGCATCGAGATGGCGGCTGGGTCTTCACGACGACCGGCCCGCAGGGCTCCGGGATCCTGCGTTCGATGGCTCTGGCGGACGGGCTCGCCCTCGTGCCCGCCGGCTTCGCCGGTGCGGACCCCGGCGCGCAGTTCATGGTGCTGCTGCTTGAGGGGAGCTCGGCGGAGCGGCCCCCATATCCGGGCAGCACTCCAGGGCCTTAGGAGCGGACGACGCGGGGGCGTGTGACCGCGGGCTGCAGCGGCTCGTGCTGCACGGGCCGCGGATGAACAGCGTCGCAGCAGGCCAAGTTGCATGGCCGGCGCCGAGGGTGTCGCCGCCGCGCCGGCGGCGTCAGTCGTGCGCCGGGACGCCGGCGCCCTTGATCGTCACTCCGGCCAGCTTGCCCCAGACGATCAGGCGGTGGCTCGCGCTGTACCGCGGCGTGCAGGTGGTCAAGACGAGACCGTAGCCGCGGTCGGCGAGCACCGTGACGTCGGTCGGCAGGACGACGGTGGTCTTGCCGACCTCGTACTCGAAGCGGGCGTACGGCGTCTCCACGTACAGCTTGTCGCCGCGCCTCAGCGCGTCCAGCCGGGAGAATGGGGCGCCGTACGTGGTGCGATGGCCGGACACCGCGAACGGCTCCCCGGCGCCCGGCAGCGGGGTGATCCCGTAATGAACGGGGCCGTTGCGCAGCAACTCCTTGTCGACGGCCGGGTCAAGCGACGCCTGCCCGGCCGCTCCCTGCTGGACGACCTCGTCCACCCCGATGCGGGGGATCGTGAGCCGGCCGACCGGATCGCCCGGCTCGAGCTCGTCGCCGTACAGCCGGGCCAGCCGCCTGACGACGACCTCGTCGGCGAGACCGTGTGAGGGCCGGGCATCCTGGGAGAGGCCCTGGGACGCGGCGAAGGACGTACTGCGCTGGGCGTAGGCGTCGGTGAGCCTGCTCTGCTGCCAGCTCGTGTACAGGCCGGACCAGAGCGGGAAGGCGAGGATCAGGCCGCCGACGACGAGCAACAGGTCGGCGGCCAGGCGCCGCGCGCGCACGCGGCGGGTCGCTCTGGGTCGGGGCGAGCCTTCCTCAGCAGTCATGCCTGCCATGGTACCGGTCCTTCGACGGGAACGGGACCAGACCTCCGGGTGCTAGACTTCGGCGGCTCCCGGGAGGTGCTCATGCTGTCCTCCAGCGACGTCCACAACTACCTGCTCGGTCTCGGCGTCGCCCACGAGATCCTGCATCTGCCCGCGCGGTCGTCGACCGTCGCGCGGGCCGCGGCGCAGCTCGGTGTCCCCGAGTCCGACGTGGTCAAGTCGCTGGTGTTCCTCGTCGACGACGCGCCGTATCTCGTTCTCGTTCCGGGGCACCTCGCCGTGGACACCGCGCTGCTTGCGCAACGCCTTGGCGCCGAGCGCGCGGCTCTCGCGAAGGGCCAGCAGGTGCTGGAGACGACCGGTTACCGCGTCGGCGCCGTGCCTCCCTGCGCCCTGGCCCAGGACATCCCTTGCGTCGCCGACCCGGATGCGTTCGTGCCGTCCGTCGTCTACTGTGGCGGCGGCGACACGACCACGATGCTCAAGATCCGCGCGGCCGACCTGCGGGAGGTCGTGCGACCGCTGGTGGTCGAGATCGCGAAGCGGGACTGGTGAGCGGGGCCGGGGCGACCAGGCCCCGCCAGACGACAGGCGGACGGTGGCGATGACGACCCAGGGACACAAGGCGGGCACGGCCGTGCCCGCGCCGCTCTTCACGGGCGACGATCTGCGGCGGCTCGACGAGGCCGCCCTCGAGGTGCTTGCCGAGGTCGGCGTCTTCATCCCCTCTGAACGTGCCCGGGCGGCGCTCGTGGCGCAGGGGGCGAAGGCCGAAGAGCAGCGGGTCTGGTTGCCGGCCGAGCTGGTGCGGCGTCTGGTCGGCCTTGCGCCGCCGCGGTTCACGCTCGGCGCGCGCGCGGCGGCGCCTCTCGAGACCGGCCATCGCTCGCTCATGACCAGCGACGGCTGCTGCGTCGAGATCTACGACGTCACTGATGGCGGAAAGCGGAGCACGACCGCGGAGGACGTCGCGGCGATCGCGCGGGTCGTGGACGCGATGCCGGAGATCGACTTCTGCTGGCCGGCGGTCAGCGCGCAGGACAGGCCGGCGGAGGTGCGCGGCCTGCACGAGCTCTACCTCGCTCTGGCCAACACCGGCAAGCACGTGCAGACCGTCACGGTCGTCGAGCCCGGGATGGCGCGCACGGCGGTGGCGATGGCGCTGGCGCTCTGCGAGGGCGACGAAGAGCGGCTGCGCAGGGAGCCGCCTATCTCGGCGCTGCTCGGAACGGTCACACCACTGGGGAACGACGCCGGCACCCTCGAGGCCGGTCTCGAGTTCGCGGCGGCCGGCGTGCCCATCGGCTTCGTCACCATGCCGATGGGCGGCTCGACCACGCCGATCACCATGGCCGGCTCTCTCGTGGTCGGCATCGCCGAGGCGCTCAGCGCGGTCGCCGTCATCGAGGCCGCCGTGCCCGGCGCCCCGGTCTTCATCTGCTTCATCCCGAGCGTCATGGACCTGAAGACGGGCGACTTCACGGGCGGCGCCCCGGAAGACACCCTCATGGCCGCCGCCGTCGGCCAGATCGGCCGCTTCTACGGCCTGCCGACGCAGTGCGGGGTGAACTCATCCGGGGCGAAGGCGCCGTCCTGGCAGTCGGCCCTCGACGACACGACGACGACCTTCCTCTCGGTCGTGGCCGGCGTCGACATGCTCACTGGTGTCGGCATGGTCTCCGGTGGCCGCATCTTCAGCTACGAGGAGATGGCCCTGGCGGCCGACGCGCTGACGCAGGCGCGCGAGGTGGTGGCGGGCCTCGATCTCACGGGGCTGGGCCGGCCCGCGGCGCCTGCGGCGCCGGTCGCCGGCCCGCCGTTGCGAGGTCCCAGGCGCGCAGGCGGGTCCTCTGTCGCCGCGGCGCACGCCCGCGTCGCGGCGATCCTCGCCACCCACCAGCCCCCGCGACTGCCCGCCGCCGTCGATCACGAACTTCAAGCGGCTCGCCTGCATATCTTCATAGCGTTGCACGTACGCTCGCGCTCGTAGTATCCGGAAGATTAGCCTCAAACCAAATGGCCGTGCGCGTAGCGTCTTGGCCGCTGGACCCCGGTTGTAATCCATCTGGCGTGCTGTATAAAGCGAAGCGACAGCAGCCGTAAGGGCGCGATCGACGACCCGTCGCCAGACGGTGCGAAGCGCTCATCCGCGGCAGTGTCGGTGGCCACCAGGGGAACTCCGAAAAAGGACGGTCAGATGAGCAAGGGGAAGACTCTCGTCGCGGCGCTGCTTGTGCTCGCACTGGCGCTGGCGTTCGGTTTGGCTGCGTGCGGCAGCAGCAGCGACGATACCGCCGACGCGGCCGCAACGGCCGTGAGCGGCTCCGCGGCCGAGCGCGCCGCGACCATCCTCGGCCATGAGCCGACGGGCGTTGCGAAGGAGATCGTGGACAAGGGCACGGTCGTCGTGGCGAACGACGCCAACTATGCTCCGCAGAGCTCCATCGATGAGGCCACCGGCGATCTCGTCGGGTTCGACGTCGACGTCGCCAAGAAGATGGCCGAGCTCCTCGGCCTCCAGGTGCAGTTCGAGAACCCCGCGTGGGAGACCATCCCCGCCGCCCTCAACCAGGGGCGCTACGACGTCTCGATCGGCTCGATGACGATCACCCCCGCACGCGACAAGACCCTTGACTTCACGCAGCCGTACTATTACGCCTCCGGTCAGGTCTTCGTGAAGGAGGGCGGCCCGCAGATCGCCGGCCTCGCCGACCTCGCCGGCAAGAGCGTCGGCGTCGGCGCCGCCACGACGTACTACGACTACCTCAAGAGCGAGAGCGACGCCAAGGTAAGGACGTACGACACCGACGCGAGCGCCTTCCCGGACCTGCAGAACGGCAACCTGGACTTCGTGATGACGGCCGGTCCGACCGGTCAGCAGGCGATCCTCGAGGGCAAGCCCTTCGAGTTCTCCGGCAAGCCGCTGTACTACGAGGACCTCGCCTTCGCCGTCGCGGAGGGCGAAGCCGACTGGGTGAAGCTCCTGGACTACTCGATCACGACCATGCACGAAGATGGGTCGCTGACCGAGATGTCCAAGAAGTGGTACAACGGCCTCGATCTGACGGTCAAGTAGCAGGGACCGATGCTCCGGCCTGCGGCCGGTTGAACCATCGAGCTGGCTGCGGCGGGGGTCTGCACTGGACCCCCGCCGCAGTCCTCACGTGACGAGAAGAGGTCATCGCCGATGCACAGACGACGCTCAGCGTTCGCCGTTCTCCTGGCCGTCCTCCTGACGCTCGCGCTCATGACGGCGGCCACGGCGATGGCTGCCGACTCGCCCTCGCCGGCCCCTGTCAAGGGCTCGGGCGTGCCCGAGGTCACGGGCGTGATCCCGAACCCCGACGACCCCAAGGGTGGCGAGAACTGGACGGGCGACCAGGTCATCGTCAACTACGACCCGAACGGCGCCGCCCTCGCGTTCGAAAAGTGCCAGCTGTTCATCAACGGGAAGCAGCAGGCGCTCACGAAGCCGCCCAGCGAGGTGCCGGCCATCTCGCGGGCCACCTCCGGGATCATGTTCAAGTTGGACCAGAGCTATCCCGAGGGCGACTACGACTTCAAAGTCATTCTGGTGACCACGACTGGTGAGACCGTCGAGTACTCCTGGAGCTTTGCCTCACAGGGTGAGGCCGGGGGCGGCAAGCTCTTCAGCCTGGACATCATGCGCACGTGGTTCCGCTTCATCGCGCAAGGAGCGATCAACACCGTCGCCCTGACGGTGGTCTCGATCCTTCTGGCTTGCATCCTCGCTTTGCTGGGCGCGCTTGGGCGGCTTTCCAAGAAGATGAGCTTCAAGCAGGCGTGGGCGCGGTACCAGAGCTGGGGCTACATGTGGCGCATGGTCCTGGGACGAATCCCCTACTGGACCGCGACCTTCTACACGTCACTCTTTCGCGGCACGCCGCTGCTCCTGCAGATCATCTTCATCTACCAGGTGACGCCCGAGGTCGTGCAGCGTCTCGGTCTTTCCGAGAGCTACAACCCGCCGGCGTTCTGGGCCGGTGTCGCGGCCCTGTCGCTGAACTACGGGGCCTATCTCACCGAGGTCTTCCGCGCCGGCATCCAGGCCGTGCCGAAAGGCCAGACCGAAGCCGCTTGGGCGCTGGGCCTGAGCAGCTGGCAGACCAGCCGCCGGATCGTGCTGCCGCAGGCGTTCAAGATCGTGATCCCCGCCGTGGGCAACGACTTCATCGCCCTCATCAAGGACACGTCGCTCGTGTCGGTGATCACCGTCGAGGAGCTGCTGCGGCGCTCTCAGCTCGCCGGGGCGGCGACCTTCAACTTCCTTTCGACGCTCGTGGTCGCCGCCGCCTTCTACTGGGCGCTGACCATCTTCTTCAGCTTCTGGCAGGCGAAGCTCGAGCGCCGCATGGAGCGCGACAAGACAAGGGGGCAGTAACATGGCCACACCGTCTCCCTCGAGCGCCCCGCGCGCCGGCGACGAGCTCGTCGTCAAGGTCGAAGGGCTGCAGAAGTACTTCGGCAAGAACCACGTCCTCAAGGGCGTCGACCTCGAGGTGCGGCGCGGCGAGGTGGTGGTCCTCATCGGGCCGTCCGGCTCGGGCAAGAGCACCTTCCTGCGCTGCCTGAACTTCCTCGAGGACCCGACGACCGGCGACATCACCATCGGCGGCGTGCACGCCAAGTGCGGCGATCACGGCAAGGCCTTCCAGCACGCCGTTCGCGAGATCCGCCTGAAGTGCGGCATGGTCTTCCAGGAGTTCAACCTCTTCCCTCACAAGGACGCCACCGAGAACGTGGTCGAGGGGCCGATCCTCGTGAAGGGCGAGAACAAGGAAGCGGCCGTCAAGCGTGCCCGCGAGCTGCTGGGAAAGGTCGGCCTCGCCGAGCGCGTCGACTACTTCCCGAGCCAGCTCTCGGGCGGCCAGAAGCAGCGGGTGGCCATCGCCCGCGCGCTGGCGATGGACCCGCTGCTGATGCTCTTCGACGAGCCGACCAGCGCCCTCGACCCCGAGCTGATCGGTGAGGTCCTCAAGGTCATGAAGGAGCTCGCCGAGGGCGGCATGACGATGATCGTCGTGAGTCACGAGATGGGCTTCGCGCGCGACGTGGCGGACCGCGTCGTCTACATGGACGACGGCCTCTTCATCGAGCAGGGCCGGCCGGACGAGGTCTTCTTCAACCCCAAGGACCCGCGCACCCGCCAGTTCCTGCGCCACATCCTCCCCGAGGTCGACCCCCGGCACGCGGCCGAGCTCGGGATCACGGAGCCGGGGGGCGACAGTCCGATCGCGGAGGCCGGGACGGACCTGCCCAAGATGCCGACAGGCCCCGGCCCGGGCGGTGAGATGCCGCTCGACCGCGGCGACGAGCTCGTGGACGTGGGGACCGGCGAGGCGCCGGAAGCGGACCTCGCGGGCGCCGAGGGGCGCCAGCCTACCTCGGCGGAGATCCCCCCGCACGGCACATCGCCGCAGCCTCCGCACACGACGACGTACCTGCCCGACCCGAACGATACCGACTGAGCGCGGCGGGCGCAGCCGCAGAACGGCGACGGGGCGGGCGGCGCATCAGCGCCGTCCGCCCCGTCGCCGTTCTGGACCGCTCGAGCCTTCGCGCGCAATGGCGTCGGATCGGCGAGCAACCCATCGCCCGCGTGTCGACGTGTGCCCGCCCGTGCGTCACCCGGACGCCTGCCCCTTCTAGGTGTACTGGACGGGCGGGGCGACCACGCCGCGTTCACGGTCGGCGGTCTCGACGATGGCGCGGATCTGCCGCGCCGCGTCGGGGTCGAGCGGCGCGGGCTTGTGGCCCTCGACGATCTCGAGGGCCTTCGCCTGCGCCCTCGCGTACAGGTCGCTGGCGCCGCGCTCCTCCCAGTCCTCGCGCACGCGACGGTCGAGCAGCGCCGGCTGGCTGAGTGCCCGCATGTGCCGCAGTGTCGCGTCCAGGCTCAAGAAGTCCCCGAACGGTCCGACCTCGGCGATGTCCTCCACCGCCATGGTGGGGTCGCTCACAGAAATGCCCATGACACAGTGCTTGATCATCCCGGCGATCTCGTCGTCCATAACGAGCTGCGCTCCGTCGAAGGTGACGCCCGACTCGATCATCCCCGCCCCGTAGATCTGGTTGGCCCCTGCCAACGCAGCCATCAGGCCGGTGAGGGTCTTCTCGTGACCGGTCTGCGCGTCACCGAGCTTCGAATCCGCCTACAACCCCGCCACGAAGCTCGGGATCAGGTACCGTCGCGCCATCTGCGCCACGGCGGCGCTGAACAGGGCCAGCTCCGGCGACCCGACACTCGCCGCCGCCAGCTTCATGTCCATGGCCGTGGTCGAGGTCCCGTAGTCGACCGGGGCGCCCCGTTCTGTGAGCTGCGAGAGTGTGATGCCGGCAAGGACCTCCGCGTTGTGCAGCACGAGCGTGCCGTCCAGCGTTACGGGGGAAGACCCGCCGGACATCGCCATCGAGAGCACGCCGCAGGGGATGCCCCGGCGTGCCGTCTCGACGATCACCTCGGTGGCGTCGTGCGGCAGCTTCAGCGGGCTCACGGGGCAGCAGCCGAAGCCTACGATCGGCCGTTCGCGGAGGGCATCTTCGCTACCCATGACGGCGACCGCCATCTCGAGGACCTTGCGGACCTCCCACGCCGAAATGGCCTCGGTGCCGACGCACTTCGTGCAGTTGTGCAGGGCGGCCTCGGTGCCGTGCAGGACCGCTGTCTCGTGCGGCACGTCGGACGGTCCCGCGGCGGGCTCGTAGCAGTCGATGTGCGGCAGCGCGTCCACCAGGCGGGCGAACTCGGCGATGTCGCTCAGAGTGGGCTCGCGATGCTCGCCGCTGCGCAGGTCGTTGACCATGATGCCTTCGTCGAAGTTGCAGAACGACACGCGGCTGGGCTCGAGCACGATGTCGTTGGCCGGGTCGCGCCCGGCGAGCACGAAGAGCGGTGGCGCGCTGCGTATCGCGTCCTCGACGACGTGCGGCGGGATCCGGACCATCCGGCTCTCGCGGTCCACGCGGCAGCCGCCGTCCGCGAAGATGGCGAGCGCCTCGTCGTCCTCGACCCACATCCCGGTGCGCTCCAGCACCTCGAGGGACGCGAGGTGGATGTCGTCGAGCTCTGCCTCGGTGAAGACGTTGAGGCTGAGGCCACCCCTCCGCGGGTGGCCGGCGTGCAGGTTGCGCTTCATCGGCACTCCCTTCGGTCTGCGCAGCAGAGGCTATGGCCGAGGGGCGTGCGGCGTAAAGGCCTCGGCGTCGCACGCGCGAACTTCGCCCAAGCTTCCGTGCTAGAGTCGCCCCGTGAGCCGGGGGACGGTCAGTCACATCTACTTCACGTTCGGCCACTAAGGCCGCCGCGGCCGGCGCAGCGCGCCGGCGGCCGGCGGCCCGCCGCTGTTTTCGATCCGACGATCCTGAGGTGAACCTCGCCGCGTCAGCGACGGCGGGGTCGCCCACACTGGAGGAGGTGCACGGTGAACGAAGCTCGCCTGACCATCTGGGGCGACGACGCCTGTCGCCGGGCGCACGAGGCCACCCTGCAGGTGCTCGCCGAGACGGGCATCGAGGTGCGCTATGCGCCGGCGGTCGAGACCTTCGCGCGCGCCGGCGCGCGCGTCGACGGGACACGCGTGCGCATCCCGGCCGACCTCGTCGAGGCGGCCCTCAAGAGCGCGTCGCGGGGCTGTCAGCTGAAGCCGCGCGGCGGCACGACCGAGCCGCTCGTGCTGGACGCCCGTCATACCTACTGCGGCACCGGCTCCGACGTGCTCTATATCTGCGACCCCGACACGCGTGAGCGCCGCCGCGTCGTGAAGGCCGACGTCGAGGGCCAGGCGGCGCTCTGCGAGAAGCTGCCTAACATCGACTTCGTGATGAGCATGGGACTGCCGGAGGACGTGCCCCAGGCGATCGACGACCTGGCGCAGGTGGACGCCATGGTGCGCGGCACGCGCAAGCCGCTCCTGGTGGCGCCGCGCGACGGCCACATCCTGGGCCGGATGAAGGAGATGTGCGCCCTGGCTGGAGAGGCGGGCAGCTTCGGCATCTACGCCATGCCCGTGCCGCCGCTCATGTTCGACGAGGACGGCGCCAGCAAGGTCATGGCGTGCGCCGAGCTCGACATCCCGCTGATCTGGGCGCCGGCGCCGAACGCGGGCACGACGGCGCCGGCCAGCATCGCGGCCGTCATCGTGGTCGCCAACGCCGAGACCCTGGCGGGCCTCGTGCTGAGCCAGGCGGTCAAGCCCGGCGCTCCCTTCGTGTGGGGTGTCGGCGTCGGCGCCATGAACATGCGCACGATGAACGAGGTGTACGCGTCCGCCGGCCCGATCCAGGGCTATCAGGCGCAGACCGACCTCGCCCGCTGGTACGACCTGCCGAGCTTCAGCTACGCCGCGCACAGCGACAGCAAGTCGCTCGACGGGCAGTGGAGCGCCGAGGCCGCGATCACCGCCGTCACCGGCCTGCTCTCGCGGGCGACGCTGCTCCACGACGTGGGCTACCTCGAGGCAGGGCTGCAGAGCAGCTACGAGTCGATCCTCTTCGGCAACGAGCTCATCGGGTACGCCAAGGCGTTCATGGCGCCGCTGCCGGTCGACGACGACGCGCTCGCCCTCGAAGAGATCGCGGCGGTGGGGCCGGGCGGCAGCCACCTGGCCCGGCCGTACACGCGCAAGCACTTCCGCGGGATCTGGCAGAGCGACCTCTTCGACACCTCGCGCCACGCCCACTGGGTGGAGGAAGGGTCGTCCGACCCTGGTCGACCGCCTGCGGGCGCGCGTGGCGGCGCTTCGCGCCGAGCCGCGCGCCTTCGAGCTGGGCGACGAGGTGAAGGCCGGACTCGACCGCATCCTCGCCGAGGTGGAGGCGTCCCGCCCGACCGCCTGAGAACGTCCCAGACAAGTACCCATCGTGAGGTCCAGATGACTGCAAGGATCAACCCCATCGAACCGAAGCTCCGCTGGGACGTGCTCTCGCCGTCCGAGCTCGAACGCATCCACGAAGCCACGCTCGAGGTGATGGAGGAGACGGGCGTGCGCTTCCCGAGCGCACGCGCCCTGGACGTCCTCGAGAAGGGCGGCTGCGCGGTCGACAGGGCGACGCAGGTCGTCCGCTTCCCGCGCGCCGTCGTCATGGAGGCGGTCAAGCAGGCGCCGGAGGAGTACGTGCTCGCCGGCCGCGACGCGGCCGCCGACATGCTCATCGACCGGCGCCACTGTTACCTCTCGAACGACGGCTCCGGCGTGTTCGTCTACGACCACCACACCGGCGAGAAGCGGCCCTCGACCAAGGCCGACGCCGCCACCTCCGCCCGCTTCGTCGACGCGCTCCCGGCCGTCAGCTACTACTGGGGGCCGGTCGTCACGTCGCAGGATGTGCCGCCCGCGAGCAAGGCGCTCCACGACTCTGAGGCCGTGCTCACCAACACGAGCAAGCACTACCAGGCGGTGACGACGGTCGGCGAGAAGGCGGCGCGCTACCTCGTTGAGATGGCGGCGGCGATCGTCGGCGGGACCGACGAGCTGCGCCGCCGCCCGATCGTCAGCTTCATGCAGTGCGCCGTGGACCCGCTCGCGCACGACGGCCCCAACCTCGAGGCCAACCTTGTCGCCGCCGAGCACGGCCTCGCGAGCGGCTTCATGCCGATGCCGCTCAGCGCCGGCACGGGGCCGGCCACGATCGCGGGCAACCTCGTCGTCCAGAACGCCGAGGCCCTCAGCGGCGTCGTCATGCTGCAGCTCGCCTTCCCGGGCGTACCCTGCTTCTTCGCCGGCGCCCCGAGCGTGATCGACCTCAAGACCGGCGGCTACACGGGCGGCTCGCCCGAGGACTACCTGCTCGCCGCCGCCTCCACCCAGCTCGCCCATTTCTACGGCATCCCGATGGCGATGGGCACCATGGCCACCGGCGCCAAGGAGCCCGACTGGCAGGCCGCCATCGACGACTCCCTGAGCACCTTCGCGAGCGTGATGACGTGTGCCGACATGATGAACGGCTGCGGCCTGCTCAACGGGTCGAAGATCCTGAGCTACCCGCACATGATCATGGAGACCGAGATCTACGGCATCGTGCAGAAGGTCGCCGGCGGGGTGCAGGTCGACGACGAAACGCTGGCGCTGGACGTGATCAAGCGGGTCGGCCCCAACGGGACGTATCTGGCCGAGAGACACACCCGTCAGCACATGAAGGAGATCTGGCGGCCGACCGTCTGGGACCGCACGCCGTACGACGTGTGGCTGCGCGAGGGCAAGAAGGGCGCCCTCGAGAAGGCGACGGAGATGGCCGACGAGATCCTTGCGACCTACGAGCCGCAGCCGCTCCCGGAAGACGTGACCGCGGAGCTGCGCGCCATCGTGACGCGCGCCGACAGGGAGCTCGCCGGCAGCTGACAGTGGCGCAGGACGGAATGCTCGAGACGGGGCGGGCGGCACCAGGTGCCGCCCGCCCCGTCACACTCTGCTGCGACCTTATGCAGAGATCGGAGCGGCCCGCTCTTACGACTGCCGCTGCCGTGAGGGGATGCACCACCTTCATCGAGCACGACCCGGACCAGCAGGTCGAGACCGCCGGGTAGACCGTGTCGAAGCCGAGCTCCTCGCCCAGTGTGACCGGGGGATCGGCCTCGGTCACGTCGAGCACGAGGTGATCGGAGGAGGCTCCTACCACCGTGACCCCGGGGCGCATGGGCCTGAGGCTCGAGGTGCGCAGGTCGATCTCGCCGAGCGCGACGATGGCGCGACGCCGGATGCCGAGGTCGGGCCACTCATGGACCTCCATGAAGGCGTCGGGGCCGCAGGTGCCGTCCGGCGCCGAGGGCTTGTCCTTGAGCTCGATCACCTCGGCGTAGACCTTGAAGGCGTCGGTGTACGGCATAGGCAGCTCAGCCCATGTCGAGAAATCGGTGCCGGTGAGGATGCCTTCGCCGACGCGGAAGTGGTTGAAGCGCGCCGGCACCTGGCCGGACTGCACGAGGTGGAGGTTGGCGGTGTGACCGCCCGACACGAGACGGAAGGTCACGCCCAACTCGGCTTCGACCCGCTCGACGATGTCGGCGAACTCCTGCTGGTTCTCAGGGGTCGGCATGACGCCGCAGAGGCAGTTGAGGCTGGTGCCGAGGCCGGCGAGGTCGATGCCCGGCAGATCCATGATCTGCCGGCAGGCTGCGCCGGCCTCCTCCGGCATGACGCCCTCGCGGCGGTCGCCGGTGTCGACCATGAACAGGACCTGGTGGACCACGCCCCGCGCGACGGCGGCGGCCGACAGGGCCCTCACCGTGTCGACCTCGCTGTTCAGGCTCATGTCGCAGAGCTCGACCACCTGGGCGGCTTCGCTGATCGCCGGCAGGCGCAGCAGGAGGATGGGCGCCTCGATGCCGGCCGCGCGCAGGCGCGCGACGTTGTCGAGGCGCGAATCCGCGAGCATCGTGCAGCCGCCGGCGAGCATGGCTTGGCCGATCTCGGGTTCGCCGCAGCAGCACTTCGTGACGCCGGCGACCTCGATGCCGTGTCGTGCACAGAGCTTCGTCACCGCTTCGGCGTTGGCGCGGATACGTTCGCAGTCGACTTCGATCCTCATGGCGGGGCGATCCTCCTCGCGCTCGTTCCCCGGCGGACGGCCTGCCGCCCTGTGCGGCTACTGTACGACGCGGTGGGCCGGCGGGGCGACCGGGGTCCGGCTGCGGGGCCAGCGAGGGTGATGTAGAGTGGCCGCGGCGGCCTGCCGCCTCTCGTCCCTCGGAGGCAGTGACGACGTGACCGGGACAACCCCCACCATCGACACACCCCGACCCCCACTGACGTGGCGGACGGACGTCGCCCTGCGCGTGCTCGCGCAAGAAGACGCGGAGCTTCTCTACGATGCCGCGCTGACACTGCTCGAGACCGAGGGCGTGACCGTTCCGGACGTGCGCGCGCGTGAGGCGCTGGCCGGCGCAGGCGCACGCGTCACCGACACCGGCGCCCTGGCCGTGCCGCGTGGGCTGGCCGAAGAGGCCGCCGCGCGGGCGCCCAAGGAGTTCCTGCTGGGTGCCCGCGCGGCGGCCCAGGACGTCGTCCTCGCGGCCGGTGCGTGTCTGCTGGCCGCCGGCGGCGAGCCGGCGCCGGAGGCGCTCCCCGCCGGTGCGGACCAGCCGGTCCGGGCGACCGCGGGGCAGCTCGAAGCGGCCGTGCGGCTCGCCGACGCTCTCCCCGAGGTCGCCGTCGTCGCCGGGCCGCCGTTGCGCGCGCTCGACGTCGAGCGCGGCCTGCGGCTGCTGACCGAGATCGAGATCGCCGTGGGCTCCACGACGAAGCATGTCCTGCTCACGACGCCGGCCGCGGTCGAGGAGGCGGAGGCCGCCGTGGCCATGGCCACGGCTCTTCGGGACGCCGACGGACGAGCGGCGCGCGAGGCCGCCACTCTCCCTGTTCGCCGGACCGGGCGCCTTCGCCGCCGCGGGCGTGTTCGCGGCGGCCGGCCTGCCGGTCGGCGTACCGGCCGCGCCCGCTCCGCAGGCATGCCCGGCCTTCGGCGTCACCGGCGGCCCAGACCTGACCGCCGCCATCGTGTCCTTTTTCGCGCGCGCCCTGGCTGCCAACGCCGCCCTGCAGGCGCTCGCGCCGGGAGCCGCGTTCTTCGTGCCCGTGCGGCCGGCGCTCGCCGGCGTCGCGGCGACCGGCGCGGCCGCCCAGCTCTTCACGCTGGCCGCCGCGCAGCTCGCCGCCCGCGCCGGGCTGCCGGCCGTCGCGGACGTGCTGCGCACCGACGCCGAGACCGTCGACTGGGAGGCCTCCACCGACGGCTCGTTCGCCGCGCTCACGGCCGCCCTTGCCGGCGTGCCCCTTGCCTGCGGCGCGGGCGCGCTTGCCGGCGGCCGCGTCTACTCGCAGGCTCAACTCGTGGCCGACACGGAGCTCTTCTCCTGGTCGGCGACGATCGCGCAGGGCATCACCGTGGACGACGAGACCCTGGCCCTCGAGGCCATCAAGCAGGTCGACATCTGTGGGAACTTCCTCGGACAGCGCCACACGCGGCAGCACATGAAGGACGTGTGGCGCCCCCGCCTGCTTGACCGCTCCCCCTGGGAGGCGTGGGTCGCGGGCGGCCGCCGCGACGCGGCCGACAACGCGGCCGGCCTCGCCGCCGAGCTGCTCGCGAAGCACGAGGTGGAACCGCTCGACGACGAGCGTGCGGCCATCCTGCAGCGGATCATCGCGACCGCCGGTCTGTAATAAGCTGATGCAGCGCTGAATGCGCGCCCGCCCGGCTGCGCCGGCGGGCGTCGTCCCGTCTCATGAGACCGTAGACCATGGGGCGCCTGGGGGCCCCCACGAAGGAGATGAAGGTTGATGGCTCGACACTTCCGCGACATACCGCTCTTCAAAGACGTGACCGACGAGCAGTGGAACGACTGGCGCTGGCAGGTCCGGCACCGTCTCAGCACGGTCGAGGACTTCGAGCAGGTCCTCCATCTGGACGATCAGGACCGCAAGGACCTGCAGGCATGCATGGGCAAGTTCCGCGTCGCGGCAACGCCCTACTACTGCTCGCTCATCGACCCCGACGACAAGAACGACCCCGTGCGCTGGCAGGCCGTGCCGACGACGGCGGAGCTGATCGTCGGCGAGGCCGACATGGAGGATGCGATCGCCGAGACGATCGACTCCCCCACGCCGCTCATCACGCACCGCTACCCGGATCGCGTGCTCTTCCTCGTGACCGAGATGTGCTCCATGTACTGCCGCCACTGCACGCGGCGCCGCATCGTGGGCGAGTCCGAAGGCGCCGCGTCGAACGAGGACTACGAGGCCGCCTTCACGTACATCGAGCGTAACAAGGAAGTCCGCGACGTGCTGATCTCGGGCGGCGACCCCCTGACGCTCTCCGACGACAAGCTCGAGTGGATCCTGCAGCGCGTGCGGGCCATCGATCACGTCGAGATCGTGCGCCTCGGCTCGAGGATGCCGGTGGTGTGCCCGCAGCGCATCACGCCCGAGCTCTGCGAGATGCTCAAGAAGTACCACCCGCTGTACTTCAACACGCACTTCAACCACCCGAACGAGATCACGCCCGAGTCCGCCGCCGCCTGCGCCATGCTCGCCGACGCCGGCATCAACCTGGGCAACCAGAGCGTGCTGATGAACGGCATCAACGACTGCGCCAAGGTCATGAAGAAGCTGGTGCAGGGGCTCGTGAAGATCCGCGTGAAGCCCTACTACTACTACCAGTGCGACCTGGCCAACGGGACGGGTCACTTCCGCACGTCGGTGGCCAAGGGCATCGAGATCTACGAGAGCCTCCGCGGCCACACCACCGGCTTCGCCGTGCCGATGTACATCATCGACGCCATCGGCGGTGGCGGGAAGACGCCGGTGATCCCGCAGTACCTGATCTCCATGGGCGACAAGGAGATCATCCTGCGCAACTACGAGGGCGTCATCAGCAAGTACACCGAGCCGGACGACTACCACTTCGAGTGTCACTGCGAGGAATGCGAGAAGGGGCCCCGCAAGGGTGTCGCGGGCATCTTCGACAGCAAGGACGTGGTGCTGGGCGACGTGTGGGCGGCCCGCTGGCAGAAGGTGGCCGACCGCAAGGCGCTCATGGCGGACATCCACACCGAGCCGTTCCACGTGCCGCACTGACGGTGTGACGCCCGGCGCGATCGCCTGGCGGCATGAAGACCCGGCGCGACTGCCTGACGGCGGCCGCGCCGCGCCGGCGGCGGGCGACCCCTGGTCGCCCGCCGCCGGCGGACCTGACAAGGACTGAGCCGTGACCAAAGTCTTCGTCGAGCCCATCGGCGTGACCCTCGAGGTCGGCCAGGACGAGACCTTGCTGGACGCCCTCCTGCGGGTCGGTATCGACGTCCCCAACGTGTGCGCCGGACGGGGCACGTGCGGCAAGTGCCTCGTGCGCCTCGGGGCCGGCGAGCTCACGGAGCCGACCGAGGTCGAGATCCGCAAGGTCCCGGAGAAGCTGCGCGCCACGGGCTGGCGGCTCGCCTGTCAGGCGCGGCCGGTGTCCTCCCGTGTCAGCATCGAGGTGCGCGAGACCAGCGGCACGCAGGCGCATCCTGACCACGAGCCGGCTGCGGCACGGCGCCGCCCATCCGGCGGTGACGCGCGTGACCGAGCAGCTCGACCCGCCCGTGATCGGCGACGCCCGCAGCGACCTCGAGCGCGTGCAGGCCGTGCTGCACGGGGTCGAGGTCCCGTACCAGGCACTGCGGGAGGCGCCGGACGTGCTCCGCGGCAACGGCTGGCGCGCGACGTTCACGCGGTACGGGCGGCGCCTGATCGATGTCGAGGCGCCGGAGGCGGCGGGCGTCGCCCACGGCGCCGCGGTCGACATCGGCACCTCGAAGATCGTGACGTACCTGTTCGACCTGGAACGCGGCGAGCACGTCGACTCCGAGGCCGTGGAGAACCCCCAGATGCGCTACGGCGAGGACGTCGTGAGCCGCATCGCGCAGTCGGGCGAGCACCGCGCGGAGCTGGCGGAGGCGGCCAGGTCGGGCGTCAACGAGTGCCTGGCCGCCCTGTATCAGCGTCAGGGCATCGCGGCGAAGCACCTCTACGACATGACGGTCGTCGGCAACACGGCGATGCATCATCTGGTCCTGGGCCTGCCGGCCCAGGGGCTCGGCGCCGCGCCCTACGCGCCGGCTGCAGCCGAGCCGGTGCTCGTGCGCGGCGCCGACCTCGGCATCGACATGAACCCCGAGGGCGGCGTCTACTTCCCGCCGCCGATCGCCGGGTTCGTCGGCTCGGACGCGCTCGCCGTGATCGCCGCGACGCGGCTCGCGACGCGCCGCCGCCCGTCGCTCGCCATCGACATCGGCACCAACACCGAGATCGCCCTCGTGCACGACGGCGAGGTCACCGTGACGAGCTGCGCCTCGGGCCCCGCCTTCGAGGGCTACCAGATCACCCACGGCATGAAGGCGGTCGCCGGCGCGATCGAGAAGGTCACGATCGATGCCGCCGGCCACCCCGCGAGCATCCAGACCATCGGGAACGGCGCCCCGCTCGGCATGTGCGGCTCGGGCGTGGTCGACCTGCTCGCCGGTCTGGTGCGCAGCGGCGTCGTGGACCGCAGCGGACGCATGCTGTCGCACCCGCTGGTCCGCAAGGGCGAGTCGGGATCGTCCGAGTACCTGCTGACCAGCGGTCCCAACGGCGAGATCGTCTTCACGCAGCACGACGTGCGCAACCTGCAGTTGGCCAAAGGCGCGATCGCGACAGGCTGGACCCTGCTGCTCGAGAGCCTGGGGGTGAGCGTGGCCGACCTGCATCGGGTGTACGTCGCCGGCGCCTTCGGCAACTACCTCGACCTGGGCAACTCGCTGTACATAGACCTGCTGCCGCCGGTGCCCACGGACCGCGTCCTGTTCGTGGGCAACGCCGCCGGGGTGGGCGCCCAGATGGCCCTCATCGACGTGCTCGCGCGCCGTCGCATGGCGCGCCTGCGCCGCCGCATCTCCTTCCTCGAGCTCGCCACGAACAAGGACTTCCAGGCGCAGTTCGCCGCCCGGCTCGGGTTCGCGACGCAGGCCTGAGGGCGCGGGGCGGGTCTGTGGCGGCGTGGACGCAGACGCGCTGGCGGGGCTACGCCGAGATCGGAGGCGCCTCCCTCATCCTGGGTACCTCGGGAGCGCTCCTGCAGCTCTCGACGATGCCGGCCACCCTGCTGCTCGTGGTCCGCATGGGGCTGGCCGGCATCGTCCTGGCCGCCTTCCTCGCCGCGCGCGGCGGCTTCGCCGAGATCCGTCTCTCGGGCCAGCTGCGGCGCCTCGTCCTCATCGGCGTCGTAGTGGCCGGCGAGCTGCTCTTCTACTTCGGCGCCATCCGTCTCGCGAACGTCGCCATCGGCATCTCGCTCGAGTACATGGCGCCGGTCTACATCGCGCTGGTCGCACCGTGGCTCCTGCATACGCGGCGTGAATGGACCGACATGGCTGCGGTCGCGGTCGCGGCGGCCGGCATGGCCCTCATCGTGATCCCGTCGCTGTCGTTGAGCGGGGCCGAGAGCGTGCTGCCCGGTATCCTCTGCGGCATCGTCGCCGGCGGCCTGTACGCCACCGCCCTGATGCTTGTGAAGACCCTGGACCGGAGCCTGCACGGCGACACGATCACGCTCTTCCACTGCCTTGCGGTCGTCGTGCTCATAACGCCGCTCGCCGTCGCACAGACGGCCCGGACCGGCTACCACCTCACGGCTCAGGACGCCTGGATCGTCGTGGTGTTCGGACTCGTCTACACGGCGCTCTGCTTCAGCCTCTTCATCGATGGGATGCGCTTCGTGCGTGTCGAGCACACCGGGATCCTCGGCTACCTCGAACCAGTCACGGCGCCGCTCTGGGCGTTCCTGCTGGTGGCGGAGCGCCCGTCGCTCGCAACGCTCGCCGGCGGCGCCTTGATCCTGTTCGCCGGCATGAGCGTCGTCGCCCTCGGCAAGGCCGACGACGAGCTGCCGGCATGAGCGACCGTCTGCGCGGCTACGGCGGGACCTTCGCCGCGGCGCTGATCAACGGGTCCATCGGGACGATCGTGAGCTATGCGACCATGCCCGTGGTCATGCTCGTCTCGCTGCGCATGGCGTTCGCGACGGGAGCCCTCGCCCTGGTGCTCGGCCCGCGCCACCGGTGGCCGAGGCCTCGAGACCGCGCCACCGCCTTACGCCTCGGTCTGCTCGGGCTCGTGCTCGCCGCCAACCTGACGTGCTACTTCATCGCCATCCGCGAGACGGGCGTGGCCATCGCGATCTTCACGTCGTACCTCGCGCCCGTCTACGTCGCCGTGATCGCTCCGCGGCTGTCGGGCGACAAGACGGAGCGCGTCGTGGTCGTTGCGCTGGCACTCGCCCTGGCCGGGATGGCGATCATCCTCGTGCCGGGGCTGAGCGGCGCCGGGCTGGATGCCGGCGGCCTCGCCGCCGGCATCGCCGCCGGCGTCTTCTACGCCGGCTACCTGATGCTCAGCAAGGATTTGCGTCAGCGTGGCCTCGAGGGCACGGGCATCGTCTTCGTCATCGCGGCCATCACCGCCATCGTCCTGCTGCCCTGGGGCCTCGCCGAGAGCACGGCTGCGGACTTCACCGTCCTCAACGTCTTCATGGCCGCCCTGCTCGGCGTGGTGACGACGGCCCTCAGCTTCAGCCTGTTCATCGACGGCCTGCACTACATCAAGGTGCAGCACGCCTCCATCATGGGCTACATCGAACCGGTGAGCGCGCCTTTGTACGCCTTCGTCCTGCTCGGCCAGCGGCCCTCGGGCTGGACCCTTGCCGGCGGCGCCCTCATCGTCGCCGCCGGCGTCCTCGTCGTGGCGCTGGGCAAGGCGGAGGAGGAGGTGTACGGATGAGCTCCCGCGGAGGCGGATCGACCACGGCCTCGCGAGACCTCAGCGGCTATCTGCTCGTCTCCATCAGCTTCCTGATCTGGGGTGCGATCGGGGCCTTGGTGCGCATCGCCACGATGCCCGAGAGCGCCCTCATCGTGTTCCGCATGGTCATCGGCACGGCGCTCGTAGGGGCCATCTTCGCGCGGCGGGCGACGCTCGACGACGTGCGTCGTCCCGGTGTCGCCCCCGGCCTGCTGCTCATGGGCCTCTTCAGCGCCGGCACGCTGCTGCTGTTCTTCCTGGCCCTGCGCCTCACCGATGTCGCCGTCGGGATGTTCCTGCTGTTCACGGGCCCGGTCTACGTCGCGCTGCTCGCGCCGCGGTTGATGGGGGAACGCCCCGACCGCATCGTCTACCCGGCGCTGGCGATCGCCTTGGGGGGCATGGCCGTGATCCTCGTGCCGGGCCTGGTCGGCGCGGAGCAACTCTCCCTGCTCGGTGTGGCTTGCGGAGTGACCACCGGCCTTCTCTACGCCGCCTACGCGCTGACCACGAAGCGGCTGACGCGGAAGGCGCGCAGCTCCACGATCGGCCTCGCGGAGATGGCGCTCGACGCGCTCATCCTGCTGCCGCTTGCCGCGTGGCAGGTGTTCGGCAGCGGCTACCAGTTCACACGCGACGACATTGTGGCCGGCCTCGCGCTCGGCGTGTTCTGCACGGCGATCCCCTACGTGCTCTACCCGGAGGGCCTGCGGCGCATCCGCGTCGAGCACGCCTCGATCCTGGGCTTTGTCGAGCCGGTGAGCGCGCCGCTCTACGCCCTGCTGCTGCTGGGCGAGCGGCCGTCGCCGGCGACGATCGCGGGCGGAGCCCTGATCGTCGTCGCCGGCGTCCTCGTCGTGGTCTTCGGCGCACCGGAGGCGATCGCCGAGCCCGGTCACGATAGCGCGGCGTCGCTCGCCGGCCTCGCCGGCGAAGAGCCCGTGCCAGTCTCCGTGCGGCCGGATGGCGACTCATGAGGAGCCGCTCCACCCAGGGCTACGCTCTGGTCGCCTCCTCGTTCGTGATCATGGGCCTCATCGGCACGCTGGTCGCTTGGGCCTCTGCGCCGGAGAGCGCCCTGCTCGTCGTTCGCTTCGTGACGGCGGGACTCGTGCTCGGCGCGGTCTTCGCGCGGCGCCGGCCGCTGGCCGGCGCCCGCGACCGCGCCGTCTGGCCGCGCCTCCTCCTCATGGGCTTCATCGACGCGTTCTCGCTGCTGCTCTTCTTCATCGCGATGCGCGAGACGAACGTCGCCATCGGCATGTTCCTTCAGTTCATGGCGCCGGTCTGGGTCGCCCTCGCCGCCCCGCGCATCTTCGGGACGCCGACCGACCGCATCGTGTACCCGGCCCTGGGCCTGGCGCTGGGCGGCCTCGTTGTGATCCTCGCGCCGTCGCTGCTGGGCGAGACCATCAGGCTGTCGTGGTGGGGCGTCGCGGCCGGTCTTGGCGCCGGCGTCGGCTACGCCGGTTTCCAGCTCACGGTCAAGGATCTGACGACGCGCGTGTCGAGCGTCGGCATCGTCATGGCGGAGTGCGGCCTGAACGCGGTCATCCTGCTTCCGCTCGCCCTCTGGCAGACGGTCGGCGCCGGGTACCAGCTCACGAGGACCGACCTCGTGTCGGGGCTGCTGCTCGGCGTGGTGTGCACCGCCATTGCTTACACGATGTGGACCGAGGGCGTCGGCCGGATCCGCGTGCAGCACTCGTCCATCCTCGGGTACCTCGAGCCGGTGACGGCGCCGCTTTACGCGCTCGTCCTGCTGGGTCAGAGCATCTCTGGCTGGACGATCGCCGGCGGCGCCCTCATCGTGGTCGCCGGCCTCCTCGTGGTCCTCTACGGCGAGCGCGAAGGGGCCGTGCCGGAGCCGCCCGCCTGATGCCCTCTCCGCGGCGGGACGACGCTGCGGGATGCCGTCCGGCCGCCTTTCGGATAGGCTTCTGGGGGAGGCGACCATGGCTGTACGACACGTCTCACTGCGGCATCCCTCTGACCCGCGTCCCGCCGGGTCCGTCCTTCCCTAGCATCTTTACGATCACCCGCGCACCGCGCTGAAAGGAGCCCCGATGGTCAACAAAGTGGAAAGCGCGCCCAAGCTCGAGCTGTCCAGATCGATGGCGATGCTCGACGACGCCCAGCGCCTGACGCCGGGGGGCGTCGGCGGCATCCGCCGGCCCTACAACTTCGTGGTCGGCGAGTACCCCGTGTTCATCACGCATGGCAAGGGTGGCCACATCTTCGACGTCGACGGCAACGAGTACATCGACATGCTCTGCGCTTACGGGCCGATCATCCTCGGATACGTCGAGCCGGAGATCAACGACGCCGCCAAGGCGCAGATGGACAAGGGCTTCTGCTTCAGCCTGGTCCAGCCGTTGCAGAACGAGCTCGAGCAGCGCCTTGCCGACATCATGCCGTGCGGCGAGCAGACGATCCTCGTGAAGACCGGCTCGGACGCGACCAACGCGGCCGTGCGCGCGATGCGCGCCTACACCGGCCGCGACAAGATCGCGCGCTGCGGCTACCACGGCTGGGGCGACTGGTGCGTGGAGCACCACGGCGGCGTCCCTCAGGCCGTGTGGGAGCTCACCAAGGAGTTCGAGTACGGCGACATCGCCGACCTCGAGCGCGTCTTCGCCGAGAACCCCGGCGAGGTCGCCGGGGTCGTCATCACGCCGGTCGGTCACCCCATGGCCAAGCCGATCATCGCGCCGCCGCCAGGCTACCTCCAGGCGGTCGTCGACCTCGCGCACAAGAACGGCGCGGTGGTCACGTTCGACGAGATCCGGACTGGCTTTCGTGTGGCGATGGGCGGCGCGAGCGAGCGCTACGGCGTCACGCCGGACATGACCACGGTGGGCAAGGCCATGGCCAACGGCTACTCGATCGCGGCCCTCGTGGGCAGGCGCGAGATCATGAGCGTCTACGTCAAGGGCGCCTTCCTCAGCTCGACGTACTTCCCCAACAGCCTCGAGATGGCGGCCAGCATGAAGTGCCTCGAGGTGCTCGAGCGCGAGAAGGTGCAGGACACGATCTGGGAGCGCGGCACGCGCTTCTTGGAGCGGCTCGGCGACATCGTCGACAAGAGCGGCGTGCCGGTCACGAAGAGCGGGATCCCGCCGATGCCCTTCCTCACCTTCGACCACGCGGACGACCACTACAAGGAGCGGCGGACCGAGTTCTACACGCAGTGCATCCGCCGCGGCCTCTTCGTGCAGCCGTATCATCACTGGTACATCGCCTACCGCCACACCGAGGAGGACCTCACCAGGGCGCTGGACGTCGTGGAGGAGAGTCTCGCCTACGTGGCGCAGGAGTACCCGTACAGCAAGTAGCCGGGGGGAGGCTCGATGGACAAGCTCATCATCACTGTCGCGGGCGTGGGCGCCGAGACGACCAGGGAGGCGCAGCCGGCCCTGCCGATCTCGGCGCAGGAGATCGGCGAGGACGCGGCCCGCTGCCGCGAGGCCGGCGCCAGCGTCTATCACCTGCACGTGCGGCGGCCGGACGGCACGCCGACCCAGGACAGGGACGTTTTCGCGGCCGCAGTTGCCGCCATCCGCGAGCGGACCGACGTCATTATCCAGGCCTCGACCGGCGGGGCCATGGGCATGACCGCCGACGAACGCCTGCAGCCGCTGGAGCTGAACCCCGAGGTGGCGTCGCTGACGACCGGCACGGCCAACTTCGGCGACGAGGTGTTCTTCAACGACACCGCCCTGATGAAGGAGTTCTACACGCGCATGCAGGCGAAGGGCGTGCGGCCCGAGTTCGAGATCTTCGAGGCCGGCCAGATCGATAACGCCGTGCGGCTGGTCAAGCAGCTCGGTCCGGCCGGCCCGCTCATGCACTGGGACTTCGTGCTGGGCGTGCCCGGCAGTATGAGCGGCGAGCCGCGCAACGTCGCCTTCCTCGTCGACCGTCTCCCCGAGGGCTCGACGTGGACGGCGACCGGCATCGGCCGCTGGCACATGCCGGTCACCATGACCGCGCTCGCCCTGGGCGGCAACGTGCGCCTCGGGCTCGAGGACAATATCTACTACCACAAGGGCGTGCTGACGGACGGCAACGCCCAGCTGACCGGCCGCGTGGCGCGCCTCGCCGCGGAGTGGGGGCGCGAGTGCGCCACCCCCGACGAGGCGCGCGAGATCCTGCAGCTGGGCGTGGCGGCGGCCGGCTCCTGAAGTCGTGACCTGACGCCGCGGGTCTCGGCGGACGGTCGAGGGCCGGCTGACGTGCGGGAAGAGCTTGGGACGGGCGGCGGGCCGGCGGCACCGGCCCGCCGCCCGTCCCGCGTCTCACCAGGATCCGCCTCCCGGCTGAGGACCGCCCAACCCCGGCGCCGGATGACGCCGCTGCGCGCCTCCGCGGCGCCTCGGGAGCGTCCACAAGTCTGACAACCCTATTGGCTACGTACGGCCGCTCAAGCTCAAGCCGGGGGTACACTACTGCCGAGCTAAGGGGTGAGGAACCCCGACCAGGGAGCACGAGTGGTGTTCGGCGGCAAGAACCGCAAGGCGGAGCGCGGCGAGAGCGAGCTGCTGCATGGCCTCGTGCGGCTCGCCAGCGAGATCCAGTCCGGCTCCGACCTCGAGGGCATCGTCCGTGCCATCGTCAGCACCGTGACGAGTACCTTCGGCTACCGTGAGTCCACCGTCTACCTGGTAGAACCGGACGGCGCGAAGTACCGGGCGTGGGCGACCGTGGGCGAACACCCCGACTACGACGCCGACGTCTTCGCGCGGCCGGTCCCCAGCCACATCTGGGACGAGCTCCTGGTCGAGCGTCATCAGATCGGCTCGTCGTTCTTTATCGATCATCGCCGGCATGAATGGACGGAGGAGCAGCTCTACTACCTGCCGCCTCTGCCGCTGGGCCCGCGTCGTCCCGGCGAGTGGGACCAGGACGACGACCTGTTCGTCCCGTTCTACGACAAGCGCCACCAGCTCATGGGCGTCGTCGACCTGTACGATCCGGAGGACAAGGCGATCCCCACGCTCGAACAGGTCAAGGCGCTGGAAGTGTTCGCCGCCCACGCCGCGGTGGCGGTCGAGAGCGCCCGCCAGCAGGAGCAGCTCGAGGCGACGGGCACCGAGCTCGAACGGGAGCTCGCCACTCGGCACCAACTCCTGAACCTGAGCACCGCTCTTCTGTCGACCCTCGACCAGCGCGACGTCTTCCAGCTGATCACGACGATGCTGAAGCAGATCGTCGACTACGACACCATGGACATTCGCCTCGTGGACGAGGACACGAACGAGCTGGTCGCGATCTACGCGCGCGACGAGAGCGCCGAGCAGATGCTCGACTTCAGGAGCGCGCTCGACGAGGGCGTCACCGGATGGGTGGTGAGCCACAACGAGGCGCAGCTCGTCAACGACATGAACACCGACCCGCGCGGCGTCTTCATCCCGGGCACGGAGGAAGGCGAGCCGCAGGCGAGCATCATCGTGCCGCTGAACGTGCGCGGCAAGGTGACGGGAGTACTCTCGATCGACCGCCTCGGCGGCGGGACCTTCGCCGAGGAGGAGCTCGAGCCGGCGAAGCTGTTCGCTAATATGGCGGCCATCGCCATCCAGAACGCGCGCAGCTACGAGGACATGGAACGTCAGGCGATCAGCGACGGCCTGACCGGGATCCACAACTACCGTCACTTCCACGACACGCTGAAGGCGACGGTCAGCCGGGCCGAGCGCTACGAGGAGACGTTCTGCCTCCTGATGATGGATCTCGATCACTTCAAGACGGTCAACGACACCATCGGACACCAGGCGGGCGACGAGGTCCTGCGCGACGTGGCGGACGTACTGCGTTCGTGCTCCCGCGAGTCGGACTATCAGGCCCGTTACGGTGGCGAGGAGTTCGTCATGATCCTGCCGCAAACCGGGCTGGCCGAGGCGGCGACGCTGGCCGAACGCGTGCGCGAACAGGTTGCGCAGATCGACGCCGACGCGGTCAAGGTGACGATGTCGATCGGCGTCGCCGCCTTCCCCGAGTCGGCGAGCGACAGCGACGGCGTGCTGGCGGCGGCCGACGCCGCCCTGCTGCGCGCCAAGGCGCGTGGTCGCAACCGGGTCTGTCTCGCCGGCGAAGACACCGCCAGGATGGCGGCGATGATCGCCGGCGACCTGGCCGACGTGGGCCGCCGTTTCGCCGCGCAGCTCGCGCTCAGCGAGTTCGAGACGGCCGGCCTGGTCACGGCTCTCGCCGTCTACGAGGCCGGCGCGTCCCTGGGCGACGACGTGCAGGCGATCCTCGGCGGCGGCAACGGCACCAACGGCAACGGCCACAACGGCGGCGGCAAGTACGACGTCCGGCGGCAGGCCGTCGAGGCGCTGCTGTACGGCAGCGAGAGCTGGGACGGCAGCGGCTACCCGGAGGGACGGCGCGGGGCCCGCATCCCGCGCGTCGCCCGCGCCTTCGCCGTCTGCCGCGAGTACGGACGCGGCGGCCACGAGGCGCTGGAGCGGCTGCGGGGCGAGTCGGCGCGCGCCCTCGATCCGCGTATGGTCCAGCGGTTCGTGGCGATGCTGCGCGGCGACTCGGACAGCGCACGCACGCCCGCCGCCTGACGCCCTCCGCCTGACGCCCGCCGCCTGACATCCGCCCGCCTACAGGCGCCGCCTGCGCGCCCGCCGCTCCGCGCGCCGCCGCAAGACCACCTCGGCCCCCCGGGGCTGGCGGTCCGGGGGCTCCACTGCGCGTGGCAGACGACAGTCGCGCCCTCCGCTGTGGCATACTGCTCTCATGGACAATGTCACGCCGCTCCGCGCGCGCCGTCCCCCGCGTCCCGATCCTCGCCGCAGGCTGCGCACCGTCGTCATCGCGATCGTCGTCGTCCTCGTGGTCGTCATCGCCTCGCTGCTCGGCCGTCTCGTCGGGATGTACGTGGATTGGCTGTGGTTCGGCGAGGTGGGGCTGCGGTCGGTGTTCTGGACCAGGGTGTGGTCGCGCCTCGCGCTCGGCGCCGCTGCGGCGGCCGTGTTCTTCGTGGTCGTGGCGGCCAACATCCTGCTGGCTCGCCGCCTCGCGCCCGACTTCCGGTCGAGCATCGAAGGCGTGATCGAGCCACGCAGCGAGACGGTGCGGCGCTACGTGGGACGCATCGGCTTGATCGTGGCGGGCATCGTCGCCGTGATCGCCGGGTTCGGCGCCTCGGGCGCCTGGCTGCTCTTCCTGCGCGCCCTCAACGCCACCAGCTTCGGCGAGAAGGACGCCGTGTTCGGGCGCGACCTCGGCTTCTATGTCTTCACCATGCCGGCGTGGCAGGCCGTGCAGAACTTCGTGCTGGCCGCGCTGATCGCGTCGCTCATCGCGGCCGCCATCGTCCATCTGGTGCTGGGCGGCATCGAGTACACTGCTGCCCCGCCGCCCGCCGGGGCCGAGGGAGGGCCGTTCCGCGGGCCGACGAGCCCCAGCGAGGCGGCCCAGTACGTGCGCTCCCGGGTCGAGCTCCATCTCTCCGGCCCCGCGATCGCCCACCTCTCGGCAGTGCTCGCCGCGATCTTCGTCGCGGTCGGCATCGGCCAGCTCTTCCGTGCCTGGAACCTGCTCTACTCGACGGCCGGCGCCGTGTTCGGCGCCGGCTACACCGACGTCCACATCCGCCTGCCGCTCACGCGCGTGACGATGGTGCTGGCCTTCGCGCTGGCCGCCGCCCTCGTCTACAACATCTGGCGGCGGCACCGCTGGTGGCCGGCCGCCATCGCCATCTGGGTCATCGCCCTCATCGTGCTGCGCGGGGTCGTCCCCGCGGCCTACCAGTCGCTGATCGTGAACCCGAACCAGCTGGACAAGGAAGAGCAGTACATCCAGCACAACATCGACGCGACGAAGGCCGCCTACGATCTCGACAAGGTCGACTCTCAGCCGCTCGCCATGAAGACCGCGATCACCGGGAGTGTCCTGCGGCAGAACGAAGCGACGCTTCGCAACATCCGGCTGTGGGATCCCGACACCCTGACGCGCAGCTATCGCCAGCTGCAGCAGTTGCGCCCCTACTACTCCTTCGTCGACGCCGACGTCGACCGGTACACGGTGGCGGGGGAGTACACGCAGACGATGCTCTCCGCGCGCGAGCTCGATATCTCCGGCCTGCCCGCGCAGGCGCAGACCTGGGTCAACCAGCACATCACCTACACCCACGGCTTCGGGGCCGTCGTCAGCGCCGTGAACCAGGTCACGACCGATGGGTCCCCGGACTTCCTCGTGCAGGACGTCCCGCCCCGGTCGGTGCAGGGGCTCGAGATCAAGGAACCCCGGATCTACTACGGTGAGATCGGCACCGACTACACGCTGGTGAAGACCAAGGACCGCGAGTTCGACTACCCGGGCGCCGGCGGAGCCGATGTCTACCGCAACTACAGCGGCAGCGGCGGGATCGGCATCGGGTCCTTCCTGCCGAAGCTGGCCTTCGCCTGGCGCTTCGGCACCATCAAGTTCTTCACGTCGTCGGCCATCGACGCCGACAGTCGCGTGATCATCCGCAACAACATCGTGGAGCGGCTGCAGGCGGCGGCCCCGTTCCTCTCCTTCGACCCGGACCCGTACATGGTGATCTCGGACGGCCGCCTCTACTGGGTCGCCGACGCCTATACGACGACTCGACGGTATCCGTACTCGACGCCCGAGGCGGGTGTCAGTTACATCCGCAACTCGGTCAAGGCCGTCATCGACGCCTACAACGGCACCATGCGCTTCTACGCCTTCGACGAGCAGGACCCGATCCTGCAGACCTACGAGAAGATCTACCCCGACCTCTTCACGCCGAGGAGCGAGATGCCGGCGGCTCTGCTGGATCACATCCGCTACCCGGAGCAGCTCTTCAACGTGCAGTCCGAGGTGTACGCGACCTACCACGTTGACGATCCCGCGGTGCTCTACAACAAGGGCGACCAGTGGCAGATCCCCGACAACGTCGCGTTGAGCGGGCCGGGCAGGATGGCGGCGTACTACGTGATCATGAGCCTCCCGAAGACGGAGCAGGAGGAGTTCCTCCTCATGATCCCGTTCGTGCCGAACACGCGGCCCAACATGGTGGCGTGGCTGGCGGCGTTGAGCGACGGCCAGGACTACGGCAAGGCCGTCGCCTTCCAGTTCGCCAAGGGCACCAGCGTCTACGGACCGAGCCAGGTCGAGGCCGCCATCAACCAGGACCCGACCATCTCGGCGCAGCGCTCGCTGTGGGGCCAGCAAGGCTCGAGAGTGATCATGGGGAACCTGCTGGTCATCCCGATCGAGGACTCGCTGCTCTACGTGCAGCCGCTCTACCTCGAGGGCGAGCAGACCCAACTGCCGCAGATGAAGCGGGTCATCGTCTTCTACCAGACGCCGACGACCGCCGAAGGGACGGCGGGCGAGCAGATCGTCGTGATGCAGCCGACGTTGGGCGAGGCGCTCGCCCAGGCCTTCGGCAATGTCCCGAACGTGCAGCCGCCGGGCACGGGCGGCCAGGGAGGCACGGGCGGCACCGGCGGCCAGGGCGGCACCGGCGGCCAAGGCGGCACGACCGGCAACTTGAGCGCGCAGGCCCTGAAGCTCGTCCAGCGGGCGAACCAGCAGTTCGAGGCGGCCCAGCAGGCCCAGCAGAACGGCGATTGGGCCGAGTACGGCCGCCAGATCCAGGCCCTGCAGAACACGCTGAGCCAACTCCAGCAGCTGCAGTAGCGAGTCCTGCGGCGCACCGTCCGCGCCGCGCCGGCATGCCGGCAGATCCTCCGCTGCCGCGCGCCTCTCCTCAGCTAGACGAATGTTCTAGTCCCGTCCCGGAGCCCGGATCCAGACTCGAGCGACCCGCCACGCATCTGCTCGTACTGAGCCCACAGGGAAAGTGAGCCTAGGGAGAAGCCTTAACGACGCTGCCATCGGCGGCAACGAAAATCGGCCCGGACGCTCATGCTCTCCGGCGTGCGGCCGATAGAACGAGGAGACGTTCCCCTCGCTATCCGGAGGCAGGGCATGAACAGGCCTCCCGGCGAGGCCATGCGGGATTCAGCATCGTCGAACTGCTCGTCACCATCGTCATCGCCGGCATCGCGTTCGCGGCGATGGTGCCGTTGTTCGTGCAGGCGGCCGGCAAGGGCTCGGAGGACCGTGCCAAGACCGTTGCGGTCAACATCGCGCAGGACAAGCTCGAGAGGATCCGGACGCTCGACTACGACGAGATCGTCGCGGACTCGGCCACTCCGGCCTCCACGCCGAACCTCTACAACCCCAGCTTCTCAGCGGGACAGTTCGGCCCCACCGTCACGACGCAGGTGGGCAGCGCCTCGAAGAACTTCACCGTCGACTACGGCGTCACCGAGGTAAAGCCGACCGGCAGCACGACCGGCGTGCTCGCCTACAAGCAGGTGACCGTCACGGTGACTTGGCTTGGCTCGGGCTCCGCGGCTGGCAGGCGCGTCGTGCTCCGTACGAACATTACGCGCCAAGACTCCGGACCGCAGATCACCAACCTCGCGGTGACGCCACTGGCGTCGGACGTAGACCACGAGGGCTCCTATATCCACACGTCCGCTTCTTCGGCCACCACCGTTACCCTGACGGCGACGATCTCCGCCGCCGACCGCCAGCGTGTGGGACGCGTCGAGTTCCGCATCAACAGGGTGGGCGGCACAGGCTCCTACACGTCCACGGTGAGCTACAACGCAGCCAACAGTGAGCACGTGAACGGGGTGTTCACGACGACCTGGACGGTGGCTGCAGGGGCACCCGACGGCACCTACACCTTCTCCGCGGTCGCCTACACCGGCAGCACCCTCGTCGGGCCGACCCCCGCGCCGACCCCAAGCCCGAGTCCGACCCTGGGCATCGTCGCCGGACAGCCAGGCAACGTCTGGCAGCTGACCTTTGCACTCGACAAGGGGGCGCCGGGGACGGTGATCGTCAGCGGTGTGGCGGGCGTCGGCGGGGCAAGTCTCTCGTGGGCGGCCCCGAGCGACACCGACATCGACCACTACGACGTCTTCCGCAAGGAAGCGAGCAGCACCACATGGCCGACCGACCCGTACGCCGCCGCCGGCGCCTTGTCGACCTTCTTCATCGACCGGGGCGTCGTGGCCGGCACGGCCTATGAGTATCGCGTGCAGGTCGTCGACACGTTCGGTCTGCGCAGCGCCAACAGCAACGTCGTGGCGCTCACACCCCTGGTCTCGTCGGCCGACAAGACCGCGCCCACTGCGCCTGCATCGCTTGCCGCGACGGCGCAGGGGCCGAACGTCCGGCTCACCTGGGCGGCTGCCTCCGATCCGTCCGGCGCGGTCGGCGAACCGGTGACGGGCGTCTTCGCCTATCAGATCTACCGGGACGGCAGCCTGCTCGCGACCGTGGGACCAGGACAGACGAGCTACAACGACGTCCCCGGGTGGTCGACGTCGCCGCGCAGCTACTATCTCAAGGCGGTCGATGGGGCGCTGAACACGTCTGCGGCCAGCGCCGCGGTGACGGCCACGACTGGCACCGCGCAGAACTACTCTCTGACCGTGCGCGTCTACAACGCCAACGCCACCGTGACGGTCACCTATCTCGATCCGGACCCCGACGTCAGTAAGGGGGCGAAGTCCATCGCGAGCAACGGCACGGCGATCTGGCTGGCGTCCGTTCCCATGCCCTATGGCTCCTACCGGGTCACCGCGGTCGCCTACGTCGGGACGGTACAGGTGACCAAGTCACAGACCACCATGCTCACGAACGCCACAACCATCGACTTCGTCTTCTGAGGGCGAGGGGGCTGCGATGACAGGAAGACGCGACAAGCGACAGGCCGGCATCACCCTCATCGAGCTGCTCGTGGGCATGACCATCACGACGGTGATATCCGCCATGCTCATCACCTCGTGGATCGCGCTCAGCGACTCGTACTCCTTCACGACGAAGGACACGAAGGCGAGAGAGTACGCGCGTGACGCGACGAGGCGGCTGAGCCGCGAGATCAGGGACGCTCAGCCCGTCCCGGGCTATGCATCGATCCGCACGGCGAGGCCGTATCGCCTCTACTTCACGACGCTGTTCAATGACTCGGACGCGGCCAACGCGGCGAATACCTCGCCTGTCCTCATCGGCTACCTGATGCGATACGTGGCGTCCTCGGGCACCTACGACCTCTACCGCGTGGAAGACAGCGACGGCGCCGCGGGCCTCTCCTTCTACACCGACAGGAAGATGAAGGTGGCGACGAACTGCGTCCGCCCGACCGATGGGAGCGCCCCCTTGTTCGAGTACTACATGTACGACAGCGCGGGACGCCTGGCGGCGTGGGACGGCGTCTCGACGAGCTCGATCGTATCGGTGAAGATCAGGATGCTGATCGACCTGAACCCAGGCCACTCGCCCAATCGCACGGAGATCGTGACGACGGTCCAACCGCGAAACTCGCGGCAATTCTAGGGGGCAAGCATGCGCAGAGCTAAGTCACAGAGAGGCGCGAGCCTGGTGCTGGTGATCGGCATCGTCGCCGCGCTCGCCATCCTTGCTTCGTCGCTCGTGATCCTCGTAGTGAACGCACAGAGCAACACGCGCACGGACCGGAACAGGGCGAAATCGTTCAACGTGGCGGAGGCTGCGCTCGACCGGGTGATGTACGACTTGAGCGCTCCGGCCAAGTGGCCGACGACGACCGCCCCGACCTTCGACACGACCGCGTTCAGGAACAGCTTCAGCACGACGGACTTCCCGGACCCCAAGACCGGCAAGGGGCCGTTCGTGAGCGTCGTGTACTTCGACAACGCGGACACCAACGAAGACGGACAGGTCACCCGTGCCGACGGCGTGCCGTATGACGCCAACAAGGACGGCCTGCTGTATGTCGAGGCACAGGCGGGTGTCGGGAACAGCGCTTCGCGCGTCCAAGCGCAGCTGCAGTTGGTGAACCTCAGCCCGCTGCTGCGCCGTAACGTGGCCCTGAACACGCCCGGCACAGTGACCATCAACAACTGGAAGGCGGATGTGGCGACGACGGGTGACCCCGCCGTGGCCGAAGTCGCCGGGGGCTTCTACAGCACGAGCGGGCTCCTGCCCGCGAGCCAGTGGGGTGACGTGCTGGACACGAACGTCAGTGGCCAGACGGGCAGTTCCACGCCCTCCGCCGATACGATCCTGTCTCCGGACGTGCTGGCCATCCTCAAGGACTCCGCCACCCACAAGTACACGACCCCTTCCGTGGCGAGCTGGGCAAACTCGGCACTCGAGGGGATCACGTACATCAAGACGAACGGCCTGAGCAACCTGCCGAACGGCACCACGAACGGCGCCGGAACGATTGCTCTCCCCAAGCTCCCGGGCATCCTCATCCTCGAGGGCGGCGGGGGGCTGACCGTGGGTGGCAACGGCGACTTCTACGGCCTCATCTACACGGACGGGCCCTTCACGAACAACGGCGGCTTCGTCGTGCACGGTATGTTGATCGCCAAGGGGGACGTGGTCCTCAAGGGCGACCAGACCATCATGTTCGACCCGGGCGTCCTGTACGCGCTCGACAGGATCGTGGCGCTGCACGTGCGTGTCGTGGGCGGTACGTGGCGCGAGATCCAGCCCGTGTACAACTGAGGCCCACAACCCCGTGAGGGGACAACGGGCGGGGCGGCGCGGAAGCGCCGCCCCGCCCGTTTCGTTTGAGGCTCGTGGCGCCCAGCCTGCTCCAACGGCGCCCAAGGTCCTCTCCAACCGCACCCAAGTCCCGCCCCCCACGGTCCCTGCGCCTTTCAATGTCCTTCTCGGAGGCTCTCAGGTCCCTTCGCTCTCCAGGCGTCGCAGCTGCTGCTGCGGCGTGAAGAGCTCGCGCGGGACGAGCAGGGCGACGGCCGAAGCCGTCATGGCGACCGCCGCCAGCAGCATGTACATCACGACGACCTGCAGGCGCACGGCCTCGAGAGGGTCGGCGCCGGCGAGGATCATGCCGGTCATCGCCCCGGGCAGGAAGACGATGCCCATCGTCTTCGTGCTGTCTATGACCGGCACCATCGCGAGCCGCACCGACCCGCGGACGATGCCGTGCGTCGCCTGGCTCGGGCTGGCCCCCAGGGCCAGGGCCGCCTCGATGCGTGGCCGTTGTGCCTGCGTGTCCTCCAGGAGCCGGAGCCCCGTCACCGAGGCCACGTTCATGGTGTTGCCGATCACCATGCCGGCGATCGGGATCACGTAGCGCGCCGTGCTCGGGATGATGTCGAGGACGAGCATCATCACGAGCGTCAGCAGCGGCGGCGCCACCGATGGCGAGGAGCATGACGAGCCAGGAGCGCGGCAGGTCTCGCAGGCGGCGGGCGGACGTGATCGCAGCGAAGACCACCATGGCCACGACCATGAGCAGGACGTAGGCGATGTGCTCCGTGCCGAAAATGAGGTCGATCACGTAGCCGATCGCCATGAGTTGGACGAACGAGCGGACGGCGGCCACGACGAGGTCACGTTCGACGCCGAGGCCCTGCCGCCAGGACAGCAGAAGGGCGATCGCCAGGAGGGCGAGCGCGGCAGCCACGTTCCAGTAGGTGAACTGAGCGGCGATGGGCATCAACCGTTCTCCGCCTGGGGTATCGTCGCCGCTTCGGCGACGGCGGATGGCCCTTCCGTGCTGGGCGGGCTCTCGGAGCCTTGGTCCGCCGGTAGTGCGGCCTCATCCTCGGGCGACCTGCGACCCGAGGCGGCCTTCGACGAAGAGGCGCGTGACCTCGGCGTCGGGGTCGTCGAGCAGCTCGGGCAACGGACCTTCTTCGACGACCCTCCCGTCGACCAGCAGCAGGCCGCGGTCGCCGATGCGGCGCGCCTGGTGCAGGTCGTGCGTGACGAAGACGAAGGTCAGGTCGGTCTCGCCGGCCAGTCGCGCCAGCAACTCCTCGACGTGGCGCGCCGCCGTGGGATCGAGCGAGGCGGTCGGTTCGTCGAGCAGGAGGACCTCGGGGTCGTTGGCGAGGGCGCGCGCCAGGCAGACCCGCTGCGCCTCGCCTCCGGAAAGCTCGTGGGCCGGCTTGTCGCAGAAGGAGTCTGGCAGGCCGACGCGGCGCAGCAGCTCGCAGGAGCGCTCGCGTGCCGCGCCGGCCTGCTCCGCGCGGGTCCGCACTGCGCCGCTCGGCCCCGCGCCGGCCCGCCTCCTGCCGGCCGTCCCCGCACCGGGCGTCTCAGCGCTCATCGCGCCCCGGAGCCGCGGGCCGTACAGAACGTTGTCCATGACCGTGCCGTCGAAGAGCGCGGGCGCCTGGAAGACCATGCCGACCCGCCGCCGCAACGTCTGCACGGGGAGCTCGGACACCGGCCGGCCGTCGAGCAGAACGCTGCCCTCCGTCGGCTCGATCAGGCGGTTGATGATGCGCAGTAGGGTGGACTTGCCCGAGCCCGAGGGCCCCAGCACCGTGAACACGTGGTGGGCCCTGACGACAAAGGAAACGTCGGTGAGGATGGCGCGCGTGTGCGCACGCCCGTCAGGCGGCGACTCGGTGCGCCGTGGGGGACGGTGTGGGGCGACGAAGCCGATGTGCTCGACGACGAGCTTGCCGTCCGGCGGATGGCTCACGTGCTCGCCGTCGCCCTCCGTGAATGTCCACTCATCCTGCCGCCAGCGTACCCCGACAGCGAGAGGTATATACTGCCGACGCTCACGAGCGGGCGATTAGCTCAGGGGAAGAGCACCTGCCTTACAAGCAGGGGGTCGTTGGTTCAAATCCAACATCGCCCACCACGCCGGCGCTCGCTGCGATCCCCCGGCCCCTACCTCCCGGACTTCCGTCTCTACCGGTCCATGCCATCCCATTCGCGCTGCTCGAACGACGAGCCGCCGGCAGTGCGCACGCAGCACCGCCCGCAGGTCCGTTGCAGCACGCGTCCATGACCTCCTCATCGTGCGATAGGGTGTGTCCATGTCACCCGATGGCCAGATTCCGCCGGCGACACCGGGCGGCGAAGGCGACAGCGGCCAGACGAGTCCGCCGGCCGCGATGGGCGGCGAGGACGACGCCCGCGGGCGGGCGGCCACGGCCCAGTCCTTCGTGCGTCACGAGCTGCGCACGCCGCTCGCCGTGCTGCAGCCGGTGCTCGACATGCTGCTCGACGGCACGGCCGGCGAGCTCGAGCCGCGCCAGCGCGACTACGTCGCGATGCTCGAGCGGAACGCTGCCCGTTTGGGCGGCATGATCTCGAGCCTGGTGGAGACGGGATGGCTCGAGGTGGCGCGGCTCCCACCTGCCGACCAGAGCGTCGAGGTCGTGCCGCTGCTCCGCGAGCTGGCGAGGCTGGTGCCGGCGCAGCTCGACGGCTCGCCGCAGGTGGACGTGTCGGGCCCCGACGCGTCGCCCGGTACCGGACGCCTCTTCGTCCTCGCCGATCCGCACCGGCTGCGCCTCGCCGTGCGCAACATCCTGATCAACGCCTGCACGTTCACGCCGGCGGCCGGGATCGTGACGGCCGCTGCGGGTGCCGAGGGCGGCTGCGTCGTCATCGAGATCAGGGACAACGGCTGTGGGATCCCGGCCGACGAGCTGCCGAAAGTGTTCGACCTCGGCTACCAAGGGGCGGCCGCCCGGGAACTGCCGGACCGGGGCCTAGGACTGGGGCTGGCCGTGACGCGCGCCTTCGTCGAGGAGGCGGGCGGCTCCGTGACGCTGGAGAGTGAGACCGGCAGGGGGACGACGGTGGTCGTCACGCTGCCGGCCGTCACCGTCTGAAAGTCGCGTCCTCGGGCCGGCGAACGTGCCCGCTCTGGGCAAGTCGCGCTTCCGTCGAAGAGCGGCCCTCGGGTAAGCACACGCTCTTCCTCGGGTCACAGCTGCCGCACGGAGTGCCGCGCCGCGCCTCGACGTAGGGCCGGCTCCGGCCGAGGCCGTGCGAGGCGATCGGCCTTCCTCGTGGACGGGTTCATCGACCTTGCGCGTTCGCCCTCGTTCCTGCGCCGAGCGTTCTCCAGTTTGTATACAAACTTCCTCACGCAATGCGTTGACTGTCTTGGGTACGGCTGAGTAGTGTGGGGTTTCACCGCGTCCTGCGGTGGGGGGATCCCGGTCATCGAAGGGGGTATGGATGAAGAGAGTCATCGCACTTGTTGTGCTCGTCGCGGTGTTCGCTTTGGGCATCGCAGGGACGGCCTCGGCGCGAGGGGTCGTCAGGGGGTATCGCGCCGCCCTCACCGAGCTGAACGGCTCGGGGGTGACGGGCATGGTCGCGATCACCAAGCTGCCCGGCCAGCTGAAGGTGAGCGTGTGGGCATACGGCCTCGTGCCGCAAAAGCAGCATGCCCAGCACATCCACGGCTTCGCCGACGGCACGCCGGCGGTGCTTCCGGGCGACGCTGCCGACACCGACCACGACGGCTTCGTTCAGCTCGACGAGGCCGTGAAGTACACGGGACCGGTGCTGCTCGCGCTGACGCCGTATCCCAAGGCCAACCCGATGCGGTTCTACGTGTTCACCACGGTGTACCAGGGCTCGGCCCTGACGCAGCTGGACCCCTTCGGCACGGACCTGACCCGCCGGGTGGTCATGGTGCACGGGGGCTACTGGCAGACGCCTTACTACGGGTTGCGGAAGTACGACGCCCTGCTGCCCGTGGCGGCGGGCAAGATCGTGATGCAGAGCGACAATCTGGGACGGAAGCGCTGAGAGCTTTCTGCTGAGCGTCGCGGGCCGGCGGCGGCGACCGTGGTCGCCGCCGCCGGCCTCGCTTTGTGGGCCTGTCGACGCTGTGCTACACTGCCGTTCCGCCCGCGAGGGCCGGCGCCGCCGGCCGTGCGCAGGCGCCCTGTCGCGGGGGCGTAGTTCAGCTGGTTAGAACGCCGGCCTGTCACGCCGGAGGTCGCGAGTTCGAGTCTCGTCGCTCCCGCCACTCTTTCTCTGACCCGCCATCACGACGTCGCGACCCCGCGGCCTGCGGGCGCTCTCAGGCCGGAACAGGCGCCCGCGCTTCCATCAGGATCGATTCTTCTTCGCAGCCGGTGGAGCACAGGCCGCAGCCTCGGCACACGTGAGGGTCGATCTGCATGGGTCTTCCCTTCCCGCCGAACGAGATGGCGCCGAAGGGGCAGCGTTTCTCGCAGCGGCGGCATCGTGTGCACTCGGCGTCGTCGATCACGGCAAGATAGCGGCGCACGGGCCACACGTCGGCCGCTCCGAGCTTCTCGCCGGCGAGGATCGGAAAGCAGCAGTCGCTGCAGCAGTTGCAGATGCCGTGGTGACCGTGGGTGCTCATGAGATACGCGGTGTGCGCGAGCCCTTCGTGATCTGCCTGGCGCAGGATCTGGACGGCGCGTTCCGGGCTTATCTCCCAGCCGATGCCGCGGTTGTTGTCGAAGCGCAGGCAGACCGCGTGCGAGTGCTCGCACCGGCCCATCATGGCGCGGCAGTTGCAGGGCCAGAGGTAGACCGCCGGACGGGCGCGGAGCAGCTCCTCCGCCTCCTCGAGCAGCAGGAAGGTGTAGTCCAGCTGGTCGCCCTCGGTGCTCCGTCCCTCGCGCACCGAGGCGATGCCGTCACCGACCTCGACGAGGTAGTCGTCGAGCTCCCACACGTTGAGCTCGTCGCGCACGCTCTGCGGGATGTCGCGCCAGTCTTCGTAGAGGGCCCACAGCTCGTAGCGCGCATGGAAGCTCGCCGGCGACCAGGCCTCCCCGTCACGGTCGAGCACCGCACGGCGATACGACCGGTTGAGCGCGTCCTCCGGGTGCGTCCCCGGCAGCAGCCCTTCCGCGGCCTCGAAGGCGAGGTCGACCTCGGTCTCCTCGTAGAAGCGGTCGAGCCAGGGGAGCATGAAGGGCGGCGCGCCCACGATGGCCGCGAGTCTCTCGAGGCGTTTCTCGAGGCGGTCGTTGCACGAGCCCTGGACTGCCGCCGGGCGCTCAGCCATCTGTCTGGAACCCCTCGACGATCTCGTCGATGCGCGTCCTGGCGTGCTCGTCGAGCGGCGCCGGGACGTGCGCGTCGAGGACCTGCAGGGCGCGCCGGCGGGCCGCTTCGCGGAGATCCGGCGCGCCGTCCTCGATCCAGCGTTCGTGGCCCTTGCGGTTGAGGATGCGTGGCCGCCACTGTGCGGTGCGCAGGTGCTTGGCAGTGTGCCGGTGGCTGAGCGCGTCGCCGCCCGGACCGATGTCGGCGATGACGTTAAGGGCCAGGGTGTCGTCGCTCACCTCGACGCCGCCGAGCAGGCGGCGGTTCATGGCGATGTACTCGTCGACGATGACGATCTGCTCGAGCGACCCCGTCATGCCGAAGTCGAGGTAGCCGACGTCGTGGTTGAGGTTGGAGCCGAGCAGCATGCTGAGCAGCGTCAGCTCGGCGATCTCCATGCCGGCTTGCGCGTCGACGAGCTGCGCGTCCGTCGTGCCGCCGTAGCCCCAGTTCGGCAGGTCCAGCCAGCGCGCCATTTCCACGAAGCAGGCGTAGGCCTGCAGGTACTCCGGGGCGTTGTAGGAGGACTGGGCGGTGGCCATGTCGAGGACGGCCGGGCCCATCCCCGTGAGGAACGGGGATCCCGCCCGGTGGAGCTGGTGCAGCACGAGCCCGAAAAGCGACTCGGCGACGCCTTGCGCCACGTGCCCGGCCACGGTGATCGGCGCGGTGCCTCCGGCCAGGGGGGCGGGGGAGTAGATCACGGGGATGCCGGCGTCGGCGCAGAAGAGCAGCTTGTCGACGCTGTCCGTCGGATGGTCCAGCGGACTGCTCGGCTGGTCGTAGACGACGAAGTACGGTCGGGCGCGGAGTTGCTCGGGGCCGTCGCGCAGCTCGCAGGCGGCGGCCCACATGCGCTCGAGGTCGCGGCCGCCCTCGGCCGTCATGACGAGCGGCTTCGTCGTGCCGAGCACCATCGCGCGGAACTCCTCGAGGTACGCGCGGTGCGACTCGACCTCGTGCGGATACGCGCTCGACATGACGAAGTCGATGTTGTCGAGCGCGTCGCAGAGACGGGCGCACGTCGCGACGTCGGCGAGCGACGTGCGCCGTCGCTCGCCGCTCTCCAGATCGTAGAGATGCATGAGGTCAGAGCCGGTTCCGAAGACGGCCGCGTAGCCGCCGACGGTAAAGGCGGGAGCGCCGGTCCTGTCGTGCAGAATGAAGCTCGCCGGCGCCGTCTCGCGAGCCCGAGCGACGAGCTCTCGGGGCACGTGCACGCGTTTGTCGTCGTCCAGGGTGCAGCCCGCCGCGAGCATGATCGCGCGGCCTTCGTCGTGATGCACGCGCATACCGATGTCGGCGAGGATCGTCAGGGCGGCGTCGTAGACGCGGCCCTTGTCGTCCTCGCTCAGAAAGGCCAGCCGGCCGACTTTCGAGGTGGTGTCTGTCACTGCGCCTCCCAGGCGTCATGGTGAAGGGGAAGGCGCGGCGCCGTGCAGGACCTTGGCGCCGCGGAGGCTGAGGGCGGCGGCCGGTCGGGCCGACGCCGGACTCGCGGCCCGGGTCTAGCCGTGGAAGAGCGGCTCGCTTGTCCAGCAGTGACAGTTGGGGCGCCAGCGCATGACGAAGTCCAGCGCTCCGAGCGGCTGAGGCTTCATGAGTGGCTGCATGGCGGCGCTCCTCGGGACTGTGCGGCACTCTCGATGATAGTCACGCGCCCGGGTGTCGGCAAGCAGGCGCGCGCGGCGGGTGAGGTGTCTGCGTCCCTCGGGCCGCGCGGCGGGCCATGGCCGCTCACGCGCCTTGTGTCTGCGCCACTCAGGCCGCGCCGGGCCGCGCCACCATCTGGATGGCCGCTTCCAGACAGGTCGTCGCGCACAGGCCGCAGCCGCGGCACTCATCCTCGGCAAGGACGAGGCTCTCGTCGGCGCCGGTGGCCGCGACGCTCAGGGCGCCGAAGGGGCATCGCTCGGTGCAGGTGCCGCACAGAGTGCAGGCGTCTGCTGACACGCTCGCGAGGTACCGGCGCCGGGGCCAGACGTCGCTCACCCCCAGACGCTGCGACGCGAGCTGGGGCTGGCAGCAGTCTGTGCAGCAGTTGCAGATCGCGTGCGGGTCGGTCGGCCCACCGAAGCCGACGTAGTCGCAGTGCATGAGCCCTGCGGCGTCGGCTTCGCGCAGGATGTCGATGGCGAGCTCCTTCGAGATCTCGAGCCCGACGTCGCGGTCGTTGTGGAAGCGGAGGCAGTTGTCCACGGACTGGTCGCAGGCGCGCATGAGCGTGCGGCAGTCGCAGCGCCACAGGTAGACGTGCTCCTCGCGGCGCACCATCTCTTCCGCCTCGCTGAGCAGAAGGTAGGCGTAGTCGGCGTCGCCGCCGGGCTCGGGGGCCCCGCCCTGGAGCTTCGCTAGACCATCGCGCACCGAGTCGACGTAGGCGTCGAGCCACCAGTCGGCGAGCGCTTTGTGGACGTCGTCCGGCACGCTGCCGCGGCCCGCGGAGCGGGCCCACATGGCGGAGCGCTCGTAGAAGGTGTCGGCGGCGAGCTCGTCGCCGTCGCCGGCCAGGACGGCACGACGGTAGCCCCGCGAGACGATCGGCGCGAGGTCAGCCGGCGCAAGCCCGAGACGCTCGGCCAGCGCTGCCCGCGAGAGCGGTCCATCCGCCAGCGCGAACACCAGGTCGATCTCGATGGGGTCGTAGATGCGGTCGAGCCAGGGGACGACGAACTCGGGAGCAGCGACGACGCCGGCAAGCTTCCGCAGACGATGTTCAGACGTTGCCATGGCCAACCTCACGTTCGCTCGCCTTTGTCACCCGGCTCCCGGCGGCCGCCGGGAGCCGGGTGGATCCACCTGTCCCCATCATACGGAAGTCGCCGGCGCGAGGCTGCGTCGGACCGCGCCGCGGCCCAGTGTCATGAGGGCGGCCGCGGCGAGAGCGCAGGCGGCGCCGAGGGCAAAGGTCGCCCAGGGGCCGGCCGCCGACCAGAGGACGCCGCCGAGGGAACTGGCGAGCAGAGTGGCGACGCCGCCGAGCGTGGCCTGCAGTCCGATGGCTGAGGCCCGCTCGCTCAGCGGCGTCGCCCGGCTGATCAGCGCCTTGCTTGTGCCCTCCGTGGCGGCGATGTACAGGCCGTACACCGCGAACAGCACGGTGACCCCCGCGATCGACCCTGCCACCGCGAACCCGAGATACACGGCGGCGAAGACGACGTAGCCGGCGATCACGAGAGGGAACTGCCCGATACGGTCGGAGAGGCCGCCGAGCGGCAGCGAGGCGGCCGCGTAGACCACGTTGTAGAGCACGTAGACGAGGATGATCCCGCTCGCGCCCAGGCCGACGTCCTGCGCGCGCAGCAAGATGAACATGTCGCTGGAGTTGCCGAGGCCGAAGACGAGCGAGCCGGCGAGCAGCCAGCGATAGGCCGGCGAGGCCGGCAGCCGCAAGCGGAAGGCGGCCGGCGAGGGCGCCTGACGGCGCTCGCGCACGGCCAGCGCGATCACGACCACGCTGAGCAGCGCCGGCACGACCGCCAGGCCGAGCACCCAGCGAAACGGCAGCCCCAGCTCGAGGGCGGCCAAGGCGATCAGGGGACCGATGGCCGCCCCCATCGTGTCCATGGTGCGGTGCAGGCCGAAGGCGAGGCCCTGCTGTTCTGGGGGCGTGCCGGCGCCGATCAGCGCGTCGCGGGGCGCCGTCCGGATGCCCTTGCCGGCGCGGTCGACGACGCGGCCGAGCAGAGCGATGCCCCAGACGCCCGCCAGCGCGATGAAGAGCTTGCCGACGGCGCTGAGGCCGTAGCCGACGAAGACGAACGGGCGTCGTCTGCCGAGCCGGTCCGACAGGATGCCGAACGGATAGCGGAGGAAGGTCGCCGTCCCCTCGGCGATGCCCTCGATCACGCCGAGCACGGCGACCGGCGCGCCCAGGATGCTCGTGATGAAGAGCGGGAAGAGGGGGTAGACGATCTCGCTGCTGAGATCGGCCACGAAGCTGACCCAGCCCATGCCCCTGACGTTGGGGTCGAGGGCGCGCAGGCGATCGCGCAGGGGGGCGGGGGGCTCGGCGGGCGTGGCCATAAGCTGATGCTATACCGCCCGCCGAGCCCCCGAGCCGCTCATTCCCTGGAGCGGTGCACCACCTCGAGACCGTTGCCGCTCGGGTCCTCGAAGGAGACGGCGCAGTTGGGTCCGTGCTCTGGGTAGTGCTGGGGACCGCTGGTCACGCGCGCCCCGGCAGCTCAGGCGCCGGGACCTCTCAGAACGCTCCCGGCCCCTTGTACGCCTCTATGTCGCCGCTCGGCTCCTCGTAGATGCCCCAGACCTTCTTCACCGGCGTGAGGTTCTTCCAGAAACCCTTGGAGCCGCGGGGAGTGATGAGGACGTCGCCCGGGCCGGCGATGACGATCGTGCCGTCGTCCTCGGTGATCTCGACCTGGCCTTCGATGATGTAGGCGATCTCGTGGTAGGGCCGCTCGAAGTAGCGACGCTGCACGTCGCGCTGCCACAGGCCGAAGCTGAACTTCTCGTCGAACGATTGCGCCGCGGTGTATTCCTTCCCGGGCGGGTCCTGCTCTTCGGGATAGACGGCCGCCGGCTCCCAGGCGACGTCCTCAGGCTTGACGACGCGGACTCGCTTGGTGCTGATGTCCTCCATGTCTCCTCCTCGATGGGCGGGCCTGGCGGGCCGTCGCGGGGACGGCCGAGCGCGGGCACCCCCTGCTGTCATCTCGCTGACAGAAGCACATCGGCTCGAGGCGCGCAAGGGTGGTCGACTGCGCCTTGGCGGGCGAGCGCGGTACGTGCGCAGCGAAGGCGCGGATCGGCGGAGGCCGGGCCTCGCGCCGTAGAATCAGCGCGAGGCCCGGTCGGCGCCGTCCGGCCGGTCCGCCAGCAAGCGTTCGCTGCTCCGGCAGCGTGAGCCGAGGAGGCCGAGGTGTCAGACGTGCGTTCAGCGCTCGAGGAGAAGGTCGTGGCCGGCGTGCGGGAGGCGCGCGACGAGCTCCTCGGCCTGACGGCCGAGCTCGTCGCCTGCGACACCACCGCACGCACCGTGGGGATGCCGGCGCGCGACGAGGAGAAGCTGCAGCGGATCCTCGAACGGCGGCTGATCGCGCTGGGCGCCGAGACGGACCTCTGGGAGCCCGAGGCCACGGGGAGCGGCAATCGGCACGTGCCCGATGAGCTCGACTTCAACGGGCGCCCGCAGCTCGCCGCGCGGCTGCGCGGCGGGGGCGGCGGGCGCAGCCTGCTGCTCAACGGCCACATCGACGCCGTCGACGTCGAGCCGCGCGAGAAGTGGACCAGCGACCCGTTCACGCTGACGCGGCGTGACGCCCGGCTGTACGCCCGCGGCGTGGGCGACATGAAGGGCGGCGTGGCCGCCCTGGTGGTCGCCCTCGAAGCGCTGGCGCGCGCCGGCGTCCGCCTTGCCGGCGACGTCGTGTTCTGCACCAACACCGACGAGGAGTCCTCGGGCGCGGGCGGCTTCGCCTGCGTCGCGCGGGGCGTGAAGGCCGACGCGGGCATCTGCGCCGAGCCTACGGGCTTCGACGCCTGGGTGGCCTGCCGCGGCACCCTCACGCCCTTCGTGACGGTCGAGGGGCGCCCGGGCCACGCCGAGGTGCGCCAGCCTCACTGGCGCGAGGGCGGGGCCGTGAACGCCATTGAGAAGGCGCTGCCGATCATCCAGGCGGCGCAGCGCCTCCGTGACGAGTGGCGTGACCGCCCGGACCAGCAGCATCCGCTGCTCTCGCCGGGCGATATCGTGCCGACCATCATCAGCGGCGGCACCTGGGAGGTCACGTATCCGGCGAGCTGCACGATCTGCTTCGATTCGATGTACCTGCCCGGCCGCCTCGACGAGGAGGGCACCGGCAAGGCCGTCGAGGCGGAGATCCGGCAGGCCTTCGAGGCCGCGGCGGCGACCGATCCCTGGTTTGACGAGCACCCGCTCACCTACGACTGGCACTCAGACATCGTGCCCGCCGAGATGCCGGCCGACCATCCGCTGGTCGTGGCGACGCTCGATGCCGGGGCCGGGCTGGGCCGTCAGGGCAGGCCCGGCGGTCTCGACTCGTGGCATGACGCCGCCACCTTCACGCTGCGTGGCGGGACCCCGACCTTCTCCTATGGACCTGATGCGCTTGCGACGGCGCACACGATCGACGAGTGGATCGTCGAGGACGAGCTCGTCGACGCGGCCGCGGTCTACGCCCTGGCGGCGATGCGCTGGTGCGGCTTGGCGGTGTGAGCACGTGACGCGGCGGTGATGTGAGGAGCATCACGCCGTAAGGAGGCCCCATGTTCGTCCACATGTCGATCCATCAGCCGAAGCCGGGGCGGGAACCGGACCTGATCGACTCCATGCACCGCTATGGGAGAGCCGCGTCCGGGGCGGCCGGCCTGCGCGAGCTGCACACGCTCAAAGACCTGCGCAGCGGCAGGCTCGTCGGTCTCGCCATCTGGGAGGACGAGGCGAGCTGGCGGTCGGGCGTCGAGGCGATGCGTGCGGCGGTCAAGGACGACCCCTTCGACGAGTGGGAAGAGCGAGACCCGGAAGGCTTCGCCCTCGTGGAGGTGTGACCGTCGGGATGCGTCCCCGGCGAGCCGCAGCGTAGACTCAGTGCCGTGGAGGGGGCGCGGCGCCTGCGGTGCCGCGCCCGACCAGGCTCGGGCGCGCTGGAGGTGACGTGGAAGACGCCGCGGTGGCCCGCGACCGGGGCGAGCGCCGCCAGATGCTCGTGGCCGATGCGGCGCTCTTCTCGATCGCCGTCGTCTGGGGTTTCAACTTCGTCGTCATCAAGGACGTCATCGGGCGTGTCGACCCGATGCTCTACATCATGCTGCGTTACCTCGTGGCGACGGCGATCTTCGCCGCCATCATGCCGCGCAGCCTCACGCGCAGCACGAAGAGCTACTGGCTCATGGGCGGGATCCTCGGCGTCTTCTACTGCACCGCCCTCATCGTCCAGACGATCGGCCTGCAGTACACCACCCCGGGCAAGTCAGGCTTCATCACCGGTCTGAGCGTGGCCATGGTGCCCTTCCTCTACTGGATGGTGGCTCGCCGCTCACCCGGCTGGACGCAGGTGCTCGGCGCCATCGTGGCGACCGCCGGTCTCGGCGTCCTCTCGCTGCGCGGCGACCTCACGATCAGCTGGGGCGACGCCCTCACCCTGTTGGGCGCCCTCGGCTACGCGCTGCACATCATGGCCACCGGGTTCTTCGCGCCCAAGGTGCCGCCGGCGACGCTGGCCGTCACGCAGATCGCGGTCAGCGCCGTGCTGGCGACGGTGATCGCGGTTCTGACGACCGACATCAGCTTCTCGTTGCCGTGGGAGGTCTGGGCGGCCGTCGTGTGGACGGCGCTGAGCGGCACGATCTACGCCTTCTTCCTGCAGTCGTGGGCACAGCGCCGCACGACGTCCACGCACGCCGCGGTCCTGCTCTGCCTCGAGAGTGTGTCGAGCGCCGTGTTCGGGATCATCTTCGGGATGGACACGATCACGTGGCGCCTCGTGACCGGCGCCGCCCTGATCTTCAGCGGCATCCTCATCATCGAGACGTTGCCGTCGAGGCGAGGCCCGGAGGGCCGGCCCGTCGACGAGGGCCGGCCCGTCATCCCCACGGCGTCGTAGCCGGCGTCAGGCCTCGGCAACCTCCGCCGGCAGCTCGGAGTAGAGCGTCGCGTCGTAGTCGTCGGCGATCGCCACGCCCTTGCGGCCGGCGATCGCCCAGAAAGCAAGCCACAGCAGCGGCAGCGCGCCCGCCGAGGATGAAGAGCACGTCGCCGGGCAGGCGCACCCACTCGAGCACCGTGTTCGTGTGTTGCCCAGATAGTCGAGCGTGCGCGCCTGCCAGTAGCCGTCGGCCACCGAGTGGTAGAGCTGCAGCACGCCGAGCGGGAAGAGGCTGGCGAACGCCATCCAGGCGAGGCCGACGTTGAGCGACCAGAACGAGATCCGCGCGGCGCGGTCGGACCAGCTGCTTCTCGGGCACGAGATAGCGCAGGCAGAAGATCGCGAGTCCGGCGGCGAGCATCCCGTAGACGCCCATCATCGCGGTGTGCGCGTGGTTTGCCGTCAGCCCGGTGCCGATCTCGAAGTAGCTCACGATCGGCAGGTTGATGAGGAAGCCGAAGACGCCGGCGCCGAGGAAGTTCCAGAAGCCCACGGCGATGAGGAACATGACGGCCCAGTAGTGCGGGAAGGCGCGCGCGAAGCCTGCGGTCTCGCGCGCCCCCAGCCGCACGAAGCTCCACGCTTCGACCGTGAGCAGCGTGAGCGGGATGATCTCGGCGGCGCTGAACAGCGCGCCCAGCGCCATGGTCGCCGCCGGCGTCCCCGAGAAGTACAGGTGGTGCATGGTGCCGATCACGCCGCCCACCGAGTAGATGATGATGTCGAGGTAGATGACGCGCAGCGCGGTGCGCTCGTGGACGACACCGAGCAGCACGAAGACGTAGGCCACCATCGCGGTCGTGAACAGCTCGAGGAAGTCCTCGACCCAGAGGTGCACCATCCAGAAGCGCCAGTAGTCGTTGATGGTGGTGTGACCGCTGGGGCTGGCGAGCAGCGAGACCGCGTAGAAGGCGGGGATCGCGAGAGCGGCGTAGAGGAAGAGCCAGGGCATGTTGCCGAAGCTCTCGCCGGCGAGCCGGCGGCGCAGGCCGCGGACGACGATGAACACCCAGAGGAGCATGCCGACGATGAGCAGTATCTGCCAGAAGCGGCCGAGGTCGACGTACTCGAGCCCCTGGTCTGCCCAACCATGGCCACAGGCTGCCGAACCAGCCGCGCTGGCCGGCGAACTCGCCGAACAGGCTGCCGAAGACGACGACCGCGAGCGCGCCGAGCAGCGCGTACGACAGCAGGCCCTGGCGCTTGCGGCTCGCGCCTCGTGATCAGCGGCAGCAGGAAGATGCCGGCCGCGAGGAACGAGGTCGCCACCCAGAAGATCGTGAGCTGGACGTGCCAGGTGCGGGAGAGGTTGTAGGGCAGCAGGCGGCCGACGTCGACGCCGAAGAAGCTGGCGAGGTCGGCGCGGTAGTGCTGCGTCAGCGCGCCGACCAGCGTCTGCAGGACGAACAGCAGCGCCATCACGAAGAAGAACCAGCCGGTGGCGCGCTGTGCCGGCGTGATCGTCACGGCGTCGGGCGCTGCGGAAGTCGAGCTGCTGCTGCTCGCGCCGGTGCCAGCCGAGCCAGTCGTAGCGCCCGAAGATGCGCGAGCAGGAGGCCGGTGCCGCCGATGAGGGCGATGAGCGAGAGCGCGCTCCACAGCAGGGCGTCGGCGGTCGGCGTGTTGCCGATCGCCGTCTCGCTCGGCCAGTTGTTGGTGTACGAGTACTGCTTGCCGGGCCGGTTGGCCGCCGCGGCCCACGCCGTCCACGCGAAGAAGGCGGTCAGGTCGCGCAGCTCCTGCGCCTTGGTGATGGCGTCGCGACGCAGACCGAACTTGGTGGTGGGCGTCGAGAAGTAGCCTGTGTAGTAGCGCACGAGATCGTCGAAGGCGGCCGTCTGGGCGGCGGTGAAGCGTAAGGGTGTCGGTGGCGGCGTCGTAGCGATTGGTCTTGAGGTCGCTGGTGATGGCCGCGGCGATCTGCGCCGCGGCGCCGTCGGATGCGGCCACGGCGGCGGCGCCGGGATGGGCTGCGCCCGCGGCGCCGTCCCCACCGCCGCCCGCGCGCGCATCGAGCCGATCTGCCGGTGCAGATAGTCGGCCGTGAAGTCGGGGCCGAGGTAGGCGCCGTGCCCGAAGATGCTGCCGTACTGCATCAGACCGTTGCCGAGAAAGACGCCTCTGGCCGGCGATCACGTCGTCGTGCGTGAAGAGCGTCTGGCCCGAGGCGTCCACGACCTTCGCCGGCATCGGCGGCTCGTCCCGGTAGTTGAGGTAGCCGGCCAGGCCAAGACCGAAGAAGCCGAGTACGAAGACCAGCAGCGAGACCTGGACCCAGCGCCGCGAAAGGATCAACGGACGGCGTGGATCCTCAACGCGACCACTCATGACTCCCCCTTTGTGCACGGTGACCCCCACGATCGTGGCCAGTCTAGGATATTTACACTATGGAAGCGCCGTTTACTGGGGCGTTGACCTTAGTCAACGCACCGGGACCTGACTGGTCTGCCTCCGGCGGATCGCGCCTCTCGGGCTCGTGTGCCTGCTGCTATCCTGTGTTCGCCAACCCAGGTGCGGTGGAGGCGCCGATGCCCGACAAGCCTTACGAAGACGTCCAGCTTCAGGGCCACCTCATCGACTCGCTGATGCTGCCCCAGGTCTGGGACGCGATCATGGACCTCGAGGGCGAGTTCGAGGTCCTCGACTTCCGCGTGGGCCGCACGCAGAACGACATCTCGACCGCGGTGATGCGCGTGTACGGGCGCGACCGCGCGCACCTCGAGGAGATCCTCACGGTCATCACCGAGCACGGCGTCGTGGCGGTGTCGCCGGAGGACGCGCAGCTCGAGCCGGCGCCCAAGGACGGCGTCTTCCCCGACGACTTCTACTCGACCACCAACCTGGAGACGTACGTGCGCCTCAAGGGCGAGTGGGTGCGCGTCGAGAGGCCCGAGATGGACTGCGGCGTGCGCGTCGACGTGGGGGCGGGGACGGCCGAGACCGTGCCCATGGGCGAGGTCTCGGCCGGCGAGCTCTACGTGGCCGGACACCACGGGCTGCGCGTGCTGCCGCTCGAGCGGCCGCGCGAGAGCCAGCCCTTCGAGTTCATGGCGTCGGCGGTCTCGAGCGAGAAACCCAAGGCGCAGATCGTCCACGAGGTGGCACGCCTGCTGCGGCACGTGAGGGATGAAGGGAAGCTGACCATCGCCGTGGTCGGCCCGGCGGTCATCCACACGGGGGCGGCGCCGCACCTGGCCCGCCTCATCGAGGCGGGCTACGTCGGCGCCGTCTTCGGCGGCAACGCGGTCGCCACCCACGACATCGAGTCGGCCCTGTTCGGGACCTCGCTCGGCATCAGCTTGACAGAGGGCACGCCGATCCCCGGCGGCCACGAGCACCATCTGCGCGCCATCAACACGATACGCCGTTGCGGCTCGATCAAGGACGCGGTCGAGCAAGGCGTGCTCACCAAGGGTCTGATGCACACGCTCGTGAAGACCGGGACGCCCTTCGTGCTGGCGGGCAGCATCCGCGATGACGGACCGTTGCCGGAGGTCATCACTGACGTGATCGAGGCGCAGGTGACGATGCGCGAGTACGCGCAGCGCGCCGGCGCCTGCCTGATGCTCTCGACGATGCTGCACAGCATCGCCACGGGCAACCTGCTGCCGGCTGCCGTGCGCACGGTGTGCGTCGACATCAACCCCGCGGTCGTGACGAAGCTGGCCGACCGCGGCAGCTTCCAGGCCATCGGTATCGTCACCGACGTCGGCCTGTTCGTGGAGCAGCTCGCCGACGAGCTGGAGCGCCGAGGCTGAGGCGCAGCCGTCGCTGACGGCCTGGTAGAGACCCACGGTCGTCGCGGTCACTTCTGACCGCAAGTGGAAGCGGCTAGGAGTGGGAGGCTACGACGACGGCCGCGTCAGAGTCCGCCCCCACCGGGCAGCCGCCACCAGCGCGATGGCCGCGAGCGCGGCCGTGAACGGGATCGTCGGCAGGGAGAAGCGGAAGTGCGCGAAGAACGGTGAGTACGCGACGACGTAGTAGACCGGGAAGGCCAGGCACACGCCGGCGAGCCGGCGCAGGCCTGGCCGTCGCAGCCCGATGACGACGCCCGCGACCGCCAAGGCAAGCTGTAGCAGATAGGCGGCGGCTGCGGGGGTCCTCAAGGTCGCCGCGTTCCACTCGTACCAGAAGGCGACGAGGTCGTCGCCGATCTTCCGAGCCATGCCACCAGGATGCTCACGAACGAACGTCAAGGCGTGGTCGCGCAACATGGCCTCTCGCTGCAGATCCTGCGCGGGCGTCTTCTGCTCTATAGAGAACGGCCGCGTCTGGTACTCCACGGAGAGAGGGTCGTAGCCGGGCGAGGGACCTCGTCCAGCCTCCATCCCCATCCAGAAGTTGTACCAAGTCAGGGTCTGGACGGGGACGAACGCGTGCGACACCCGATAGTTGCGGATCGTCCAGGGCGCGACCACGCTGTACGCCACGACGAGGACGAGCACGCCGCACAGGACGGCGCGTCGGGCCGGGGCCCCGTCGCGGCGCACCAGCAGGGCGCCGGCGACGGCGGCGATGACGGGCACGCCCAGCGACACGCTCTTCGTCAGGATCAGGAGGCCCAGGGTCAGGCCCAGGAGGGCGGCGCTGGCGTAACTCGCCCGGCGGAGCCAGACGACGAACGCCAGCGCCGCCAGAACCGCGAAGAACGTCATCCACGTCTCAGGCGTGAGCCTCGTGGCCCACTGTGCTGCCTGCGGGTTCAGGGCGTAGAGAGTGCCGGCAACGCCGGCAATATGGAGGTTTCGCGGCACCCCGGGCGCGGCCTGCAGTACCAGGAGGGCGAGCAGGACGGCGGTGGCCGCCTCCACGACCGCCTCGACGGAACGCCACAGGGTGAAATCCCTTTGATGTCCCGCGGCCAGATAGGTCACGCCCAGCACCAGGGGGAAGAGGGGTGCGCGTGTGATGGTGGGCGTGTCCTTGCCCGCCTGGTAGCTGAACCCGTGGCCGGTCACGACGTTGATGCCGATCACGTCGTGGTCGTCGTGCACGTAGTCTTCGGCCGGGCCGCCGGCGCGGGCGACGTAGGCGAAGCGCACGCACAAAGCGACGGCGGCGACCAGCAACAACACGAGGACCATCCTGCGGCGGTCACTGCGCGCAGTCGGACGGTCTCGGGCGAAGGGACTCATGGCGGCAGTATAGCGAGCGGTCGTGCCGGCCAAGCCAGCGCGGTAGCCGCGCGTGCGGCGTGGATATAATCCCTGCCGCCAGCCGTTCGCCTGCTACATCCCGAGGGGTGTCATGAAGCCACGCGAGATCGTCCCGAATGTCTACCTCATCGGCGCCGTCGACTGGGATCGCCGCCTGTTCGACGCGCTCATCCCGCTGCCCCACGGCACCAGCTACAACAGTTACTTCGTCAAGGGCAGCGAGAAGAGCGTTCTCATCGACACGGTCGACCCCGCGAAGTGGCCCACCCTGAGCGCCCAGCTCGACGACCTGCCCGCCCCCGACTTCCTCGTCATCCACCACGTCGAGCAGGACCATTCAGGCTCGACCCCGATGCTGCTCGAGCGTTTCCCCGACCTCACCATCGTCTGCAATGAGAAGGCGAGGGGGATGCTGATCGACCATCTGCACGTAGACGACGCGCGCTTCCAGGTGGTCGCCGACGGCGACACCCTCAGCCTCGGCGACAAGACCCTCACCTTCGTCCTCACGCCCTGGGTCCACTGGCCCGAGACGATGAGCACCTGGCTCGCCGAAGACAGGATGCTCTTCAGCTGCGACTTCTTCGGCTCTCACTACGCGACCAACGACGTCTTCGCCGACAGGCACGAGGTCTACGACGGGGCGAAGCGTTACTACGCCGAGATCATGATGCCGTTCGGTGGTCAGGTGACGAAGAACATCGAGAAGGTGACGAAGTACCCGATCGCGCTGATCGGACCGAGCCACGGTCCTGTGTACGACGACCCCAGCTTCATCATCGAGGCCTACCGGGACTGGGCGACCGGGGACCCGCAGAACATCGTCTGCCTGCCGTTCGTCTCGATGCACGACAGCACGTTGCTCATGGTGGATCACCTGACGGCGGCCCTGACGGACCGGGGCGTAGCCGTCGAGCGCTTCGACCTCACGACCCTGGATGCCGGCGAGCTCGCCAGCTCGCTGGTGCACGCCGGCACCGTTGTGATCGGGACGCCCACGGTGCTCACCGGGCCGCATCCGCTGGCCGCCCACGCGGCCTTCCTCGCGAACGCGCTCAAGCCGCGCACCAAGTACGCGACGGTGATCGGCTCCTACGGCTGGGCCGGCAAGACCGTCGAGACACTCGTCGGCATGATGGACAAGCTCAAGGTCGAGTTCCTTGAGCCAGTGCTGGCCAAGGGGCTGCCGCGCGCGGCCGACTTCGCGGCGCTGGATGCGCTGGCGGTGACGATCGCCGAGAAGCACGCGGGGCTGCGGACGCGCAGCTTCGCCGACCTTGCGGCCCGCCGGCCGGACCAGTCCTGACGCCTTCGCCGCGAGACAGATGATCGGACGGTCCGCCCGCAGATGCTGACCGTCCTCTTCGGTCTCGCCTCGTCCTTCTCGTACGCCGTCAGCGACATGATGGCGCAGTACGTCACGCGGGCGTCGAGCGCGCTGCGCATGGTTGCGTGGACGCTCACCATCGGCCTGGTCATCGCGGTACCGGCGATGCTGATCATCGACGGGCTTCCGAGCGGCGCCGCGGAATGGAAAGCGGCGGCATGGGCGGCCTCCGCCGGCGTGCTGTACGTGGGCGCCTACTTCGCGCTGCTCTCGGGCTTTGCCAAAGGCGACCTGTCGCTGGTCGCCGCGCTCAGCTCCCTGCAGGGCGCCTTCACGGCCGCGGCCGCCATCGCCCTCGGCGAGCAGGTCACGCCGTTGATCGGCGCCGGCCTGGCGCTGACCGTGGTCGGCGCCGTCCTCGCCGCCGTGCAGGACCGCGCCAGGAGCACGGCGGGCGCGGGGTGGGCGCTCCTCTCCGCCGTCCTCTTCGGCGTCGTCGTGACGCTCTACGGCCAGGCGGGCGACATCTCGTGGATCTCGGTCGCCGCGGTCTCGCGGCTGACCTCGTTCGCGATCGCCGTACCGCTGGCCCTCATCCTTGGCGGGATGGCGATCCCACGGCGGCTGCAGCCGCTCGCCGTGGGCTCGGGGCTGCTCGAGCTCGCCGGGGTGTTCACACTCACCGTCTCGGTGGCCCTCGGGCCGCTCGCCGTCGCCGGCGTCACCGCCTCGCAGTTCGCGACCTTCGCGCTGCTGCTCGGCGTCGTCGTGCTCAGGGAGCGGCCGCGACCACACCAATTGGCGGGCGTCGCGGCCACCATCGTCGGCGTGACGATCCTGGGCGCGTTCGTGCCGGCCGGCTGAAGCCTGCCGCGCGGCCGGCGATCTTAGACCTCCCGCGCCGGCCGACGCTCTGAGGATCAGGCGGGCCTCGTTGCGCGGCGCGCCGCCGTCCCGGACGCTACGAGCCCTGAGCGTTCTCGCCGCGCCGGCGCAGATACTCGCCGGCGATCTCCTGCAGGCGCTCGCGTCCGAAGGGGGCGTCGTGACCTGGGTAGACGACCTCGGCGGTCAGGTCGCGGAGCCGGCGCATCGTGTGCAGGTAGTCCTCGATGCTCGACTCGGGCAGGGTGTCGATGAGGCCCTCCTCGTAGACGGCGTCGCCGGAGTAGAGCGCGCCGTCACGTTCGTCCCAGACGCCGATGCTGCCGGGCGTATGGCCCGGCAGGTCGACGACCTGGAGCTGCCGGTCGCCGAGGTCGACGAGGTCGCCGCCCTGCACATTGTGCGTGGCGGCGACCGGCGCGATGCGGAAGGCGGCTGGGTCGAAATCCTCGGACGGCCGTGCGTCGATCAGTATGGGAGGGATGATGAAGCCCTCCTCTTCGAGCGCATCCGCGAGCTTGTCATGCCACGTCGCGGCGACCAGCGGGGCCTCGTCGTCCAGGTGCCGCGCCGCCTGCGCCTCTTTCGGGTGCAGCAGGCGGCGCTCGAACTCGTGCAGACCCCCGATGTGGTCGGCGTGCGCATGGGTCGCGAGCGCGACGATCTCGCGCCTCTTACCGTGCGAGAACCGTTCGAGGACCGGCCGCAGCGGCGCGATCCCGTTGCCGGCGTCGATCAGCAGATCGCGCTCCCGACCGCGCACGTACCAGATGTTGCCCTGCAGGAAGGCGTCGACATGAGGCTCGTTGAGCAGTGCGACGCTTGCCGTCACCCACGTGACGGCGAACCAGTCGGTGGCGATCGGCAGGTCGTGAATCATGCCTTCTTCCTTCCCGCCCTTGGGTCCAGGACCGAGCCCTCCCGTCTCAGAGGCTCGCGATCCACAGCAGCTGATAGACGACCACGGCCGAGAAGACGCCGGTGAGCAGCACGCCGGCGAGCAGCGCGGCGCGGTAGCGGCGGAGCAGCCAGAGCGCTACCGCGCCGCCCGTCACGATGCTGAACTTGAACACGGCGGCGGCGACGGTCCCCTGGCGGAAGAAGAAGTCCATCACGCCGTTCGACTCTGTGGCGAACCCGAGCCACATCGCGTAGCTGGTGAGGACGAAGTCGGCCACGTTGAGCAGGCACAACTCGACGAGCACCAGGAGCAGCACGCGCTGGCCGTAGGCGCCGAGGGGCGGTGGGATGTAGCGGCGCGTCGCGCTCACCTCCTCCCGGCGCGCATCGCCACGGCCACCTTGCGGGCCCTGCACTGTCCGGGACGTTCAGTGAGAGTCATCACGGCAGGTCAGCGGTCTGCAGGAAGGGCCCGCTCTCGTCCTCACCCGTCCACGCTACCCGGCCGCCGCCGATGGCAAGGGCCGACGGCCACGTCGCGAGGCGGGTGACGATGAAGGGATCCCCCGAAGCGGTCGCGCCGCGGACGGCGGCGCCCGAGCCGGACTCGCTGGGCGTCGCCCAGACGACCGTCCGGCCGTCCGTGGCCGGCATCAGGACGTCACCACGGACGACGGTCCGCGTCGTCCCTGCTGCCGCGTCGTAGACCAGCACGGTGGTGGACGTCGCGGACTGGACCGTCCACAGCAGCCAGCTCCCGGCGAGCTGGATATCCCCCACCGTGAGCCCGCTGCCGGGTGCGACGAGCGGCACCTCGACGAGCGTGCCCCGGGCGATGTCCTTGAGCTGAGCGAGCACGCCGCGCGCGTCGGAGTGGAGCAGCCAGCCGATGAGGTGGCCGGCCCCGAGCACGGGGTAGTCCAGATCAGCGGCGCTCGACTGCACGGAGCGGGTGCCATAGGCGAGGTCGACGCCCACGACCCTGGTCGCGTCGCCCCCCTCGTACCAGATGACCCGGTCGTCGCTCAGGGCCGTCGTCGCCCCATTGGCGCCGGCGCCATGGGAGAGGCGCCGGCCGCGTTCGATGTCGTAGGTCCAGACGAGACCGCGGCCGCCCGACGCCTTCGGCGTCTCCATCCAGGCCACGTAGCGACCGTTCATGGAAGGCGGCCAGATGGAAGTTCCCGTCGCGGCGAAGCCGATGACGTGGGTCTCGCCCGTGCCGAGATCCATGACGCAGGTGTAGAGCCCCTGACCCCAGGCGATATGGTCGCCGGCGATAGCGGGGGCCGCCGGCCGGAGTCCGGAGGCGCCCGTGACGTGCCAGCCATCCGCCGTGCGGGAGACGTTCGGCCGCCAGACGATGAAGCGCTGCTCGGCGGTGAAGGCGGCGGCGCCCAGCGCGGCGCCGGCGACGAAAACGAGCAGCGCGACGACGAGCGGCCGGCGCCAAAACGGACGTCGAGATGCCGGCGGCGCCGTGACGGGCGCGACGGCGAGGGGCGCAGGGAGGGTGCTCAGTTCCTCCGGCACAGGTGAAGCAGGTCGGCGTACACCCCGTAGGCGGTCTGGGGCACGAGCGCGCCCATCTCGGCGACGACGACATCGCCCATCAGGTCGGTGTGGAGCACGACGCCGAGCGACTCGGCATTCAGCGGCGCCAGCGGGTGGTCGATGTCGAGCTCGGTGGCGCGCACCTGGGCGCGGACGGCGCCGGCGGCAACGCCGGCGCCGTCCGCGCCGCCGTCGCGCCACACGCTCGTCACGAGCCGCAGGCGCTTGCCGGCCGCCCGCGCCGACTTGATCTGGTCCAGCGGGACCTCGTCGAGGCGCTGCTTGTCGACGCCTGCCGGCGTGATGCCGGCGTCCATCGCCACGTTGGCCAGCGCCGCCGCCTTGCAGGCCGCGTCCCAGCCGTCGAGGTCGTGGGCCGGGTCGGCCTCGGCGAACCCCTCGGTCTGCGCGTAGCCCAGGGCGCTCTCGAAGCTCTCGCCGCGCGCCATCGCATCGATGATGAAGTTGGTGGTGCTGTTGAACACGGCGTCGAAGCCGAGCAGCCGGCAGTCCGGCAGCGCGAACTCGAGCAGGCTGAAGACCGGCAGGCCGTCCATGACCGTGCTCTCGAAGCGGATGTGGCGCCCGGTCGCCGCCGCCTTCGCGGCGACGCGGCGCCAGTTCCAGGCGATGGGGCCTTTGTTCGCGGTCACAACGTCCATGCCGAGGTCGAAGGCCGTCTCGATGTGACCGGTCGCCAGGGGCGCGAAGTCCTCTTCCATGACGGTGAGCTCGAGCAGGACGTCGGCGTCCGAGGCGCGCAGGAGGTCGGCCGCCGGCCGCGGCGGCTCGGGGAGCCGGCCCTCGGCGCCGCGGCCGGCGGCCGCCAGCGCTTCGGCCGGCCGCATACCGTCCGGCGCCAGCAGGCTGCCGCGGCGGGTGCCGGCGCCGGTCACGACGAAGCGCAGGCCGTGGCGCTCCGCGAGCGCCGCCTCCTGCCGCTCCAGCAGCTCGCAGGTCGCGCGCGCGACGCTGCCGAAGCCCAGCAGGCAGAGCTTGACGGTGCGGAGGTCGCTCATGACGGCGCGCGGACGGGCGCGACGGCGTGCCGTGCGCCCGTCATCGCCGCGCCGCCTCCGCGAGTCTGGCGACCCCGTCCACGAGCCGCGCCAGCTCGTCCCACGTGGTGTACGGGCACAGTCCGACCCGCACGAGCCCGCCGGCTTCCATCAAGCCGAGGCGCTCCACCAGCCGCACCGCATAGAAGTGTCCGTCCCACAGGAAGAGGCCCTGGTCGCCGAGCTGCCGGCAGGCCTGCTCGGGCCGCACCCCGTCGATCGTGAACGACACGGTCGAGGTGCGGGGATGGCCGGCCGGCGGGCCGTAGAGGGTGACGCCGGGGATCTCGGCGAGCTCCTCCATGAGGCGCCGCGCGAGCGGCTGCTCGTACAGCTCGTTGGCGAGCATCCCGGCGATCACGTCGCGGCGCCGGCCGGCCAGCCCGTAGGGCAGCCGCTCAGCCACCAGCCCCTCGTGATGACGGCCCATGTCGGCGATGAAGTCGACCGCCGCCGTGACCCCTGCGAGACCTTCCTGGCACAAGGTTCCGGTCTCGAACCTGTACGGCGGCTCCTCCTCCTGCGTGCGCAGCCGCAGGGCGCGGATGCGCTCGCCGACGCCGAGGCGCGTGTACTGCACGCCGACGTGTGGTCCGAAGAACTTGTAGGCCGAGCAGAGCAGTACGTCACAGCCGATCTCGTGGACGTCGATCGGGCCGTGCAGGGCGTAATGCACGGCGTCGACGACCGAGAGCGCCCCGACCCTGCGGGCGATCTCGCAGGCCCGCTTCACGTCGGTGATCGTCCCCACCGCGTTCGAGGCGTAGTTGACCGCAACGACCTTCGTCCTGCCCTCCGTCGCCATCTTCTCGAAGGCCTCGAAGTCGAGCGTGCAGGTCGCCGGGTGGACGGGGACCTCGCGCACCAGCACGCCGCGTTCCGCAAGGTGCAGCCAGGGACCGCGGTTGCCTTCGTGGTCGATCTCGGTGATGAGGATCTGGTCGCCGGCCTTCAGGTCACGGCCCACCGATTGGGCGAGGAGGAAGCACAGGGTGGTCATGTTGGCGCCGAAGGAGACCTCGCTCCAGTCGCAGCCGAAGAAGTCGGCCATCGCCATGCGTGCCTCGAGGATCACCTGGTCGGTCTCTTCCGTGGTCGCAAAGAAGCCGTGAGTGTTGCTGTTGTGGTTGACGAGGTAGTCGCGGACGGCGTCGAGGACGCGCTCCGGTGTTTGAGTCCCGCCGGGACCGTCCAGATACGCGACGGGGTGGCCGGCGATCGAGCGCGCGAGCGCGGGGAACTGCCTGCGGACGTAGTCGACGTCGAACCGGTCCACGGGGCTCACCTCCAGGGCGGCATCCTACGCGTGCGGCTCGGAGAGGAGGGGGAATGCTCTCTCTGCGAGCCGAGCCTGTACCATAACCGTCCGGACACTCCGGGCCGTCGGCCCGGCCGGACGCCACAAGTCTATCGCGAGGCGAAGGAGCGCGCGGCTCAAGCGCAGACCGGCATGGCACAGCGACGCATCGACGACCTTCCCCGCGACCTCGAGCGCGACTTCGCGGTGGTGACCTTCACGTGGGAGGGCACCGCCGTGAGCGGCCCGAGAGCGGCCGCGCGCGCCGTGCGGAGCGCCGTCGAGCGGCTCACGTCGCTCGGCGTGGACGTCGCCATCGTCGCGCGCGGCGACGTGCGCCGCATCGACGGGCAGTTGCGCGCGCGGCCGGGTGTCGAGGGCCGCCTCTTCCTGCTGCTCTCGCAGGGTTCCGAGGTCTACGTCGTCGGCCCGAACGGCGCCCGCCTGCTGGAGCGCCGGCAGGCGAGTGAGCGCGAGGAGGCGGCGCTGACGGCGGCGGCGGAAGAGCTCCGCCAGGATCTGGCCGACTCAGGGCACACGGCCCGCATCGAGTACCGCACGAACCGGCGCCTGGTGCGCGTAGAGGACGCCGTCATCGACCTCGCGACGGCCTGGGTGGACGTGGCCGAACGGCTCGCCGTCAACGCCGGTCTCGCGCACCCTTCGATCTCCTGGACGTCGCAGAGCATCGAGATAGGTCTCACCGACGAGGCGGACGCCATGCGCTACGTCCTGCGCCGCCTCGTCGCCGACCGCGACCGGGACCCGCGCGATCTGCTGCTGGTCGGGCACGAGTTCGGCCTGGTCAACGGGCGGGCCACGCCCGAACGGGCGCTGCTCGTGCCCGACATGCGCCGCGCCGCCCTCGTGTCGGTCGGCGAGGGCGGCGACCATGTGCCGCCGCGCGTCCGCGTCCTGGGCGGCGGCCCCTCCGGTCTCATCGCCGTCCTCGAGCAGCAGATCCAGCGCCGCGGCCGCGAAGCGCGCGAGCAGTTCCCGCAACCGACGAGCGATGCGGCGTGGCGCTTCGAGGTGCACGGCTTCGACCCCTACCGCGAGCGCGAGGTCGAGACGTGGCTGACGGTGGCCAACGGGGCCACGGGCACGCGCGGCGCTCTGGAGGAAGGCTCGGCCGTGTCGACGCCGGCGACCCTGGTCGCCGGCGTCTACGGCGACGGCACGGGAGAGCCGCGCTTCCGGCAGCCCGTGGCGGCGCCCGACTGGCTCGGCCTGCGCCTCAAGGCCGGCGACATGTACCTGACGCTCGCCAACGGCGAGCTGCTCGAGCAGCACCGCGTGCTCGACATGAAGGACGGGGTCGTCTACCGCTTCTGGACGCAGCGTGACCGGGCCGACCGCATCCTGCGGGTGCGCACCGCCCGGTTCGCCTCGCTCGACGACCGGGCGTCTGATGGCCATCCGCGCCGAGGCCGTCCCGGTCGACGCCGGCGCCCATCTCATCTGGGAAGGGCTGGTCGGCGTCAGCTACGCCGGCGGACCGCTGCGCGAGACCACGTTCGAGACGCTCGGCGACCAGCCCGGCTTCGTCGCCCTCTCGAAGGGGCGCAACGGGGGCGGCCACGTCCTGGCGGTGACGACCAGGCCGGCCTCGGGCTCGCCGGTGTCGCGGCGGGTGGAACAGGCCCGCGACGTGATCGGCGGGCGGCTGGAGGCCGGCGAACCGGCCACGGTGGACCGGTTCGCCGCCATCGCCGCCGGCCGCAGCCGCGTTCCGTCCGTGCAGAGCGCGCGCAGCGCGCTCGAGCGGGCCGAGCGCCTCGGCTTCGACGAGCTGCTGCGGCGCCAGCGCGCCGCCTGGCGGCAGCGCTGGCGCGACGCCGACCTCGTCATCGAAGGCGACGCCGAGGCGCAGCAGGCGCTGCGCTTCTCGATCTTCCACCTCATCAGCACGGCGCATCCCACCAACGACGCCGTCTCCGTCGGCGCGCGCGGCCTGAGCGGGATGTCCTACTTCCTCCATGTCTTCTGGGACACCGAGATCTTCGTGCTGCCGTTCTTCATGTACTCGCATCCTGAGACGGCGCGCACGTTGCTCGCCTACCGGTACCGCAACCTCCCGGGGGCGCGCGAGAAGGCCCGGCAGATGGGCCACAAGGGCGCCCTCTTCCCTTGGGAGTCGGCGGACAGGGGCGTCGAGACGACGCCGCCCTACGGCTACGGGCCAGACGGGGAGATCATCCCCATCCTCTCCGGTCTGCTCGAGCACCACATCTCGGCCGACGTGGCTTGGGCGGCGTGGGAGTACTGGAAGGTCACCGGCGACGACGAGTTCATGAAGAGCATGGGCGTGGAGCTGCTATTGGAAACGGGGCGGTTCTGGGCGTCGCGCTCGTCACGCGACGCCGAGGGCCGCTACCACATCAGGATGGTCGTGGGTCCGGACGAGTATCACGAGGGCGTCGACGACAACGCCTATACGAACGGCCTGGCGCGCTGGAACATCCGGCACGGCATCGAGGCGCTGCGCTGGCTCGAGGCGACTGATCGGCGCGCGGCGGCACGCTTGCGCGAACGTCTCAAGGTGACCGCCCGGGAGCTGGCGGGCTGGCGCGAGGTGGCCGACAACCTCGTGGACGGCATGGACCCGGCGACCCAGGTCTTCGAACAGTTCGCCGGCTTCCACGGCCTCGACGACGTCCCGCCCGAGAAGCTGCGGCCGCGGCCCATGGCCGCCGACCTGCTCTTGGGCCGCGAGGTCACGCTGCGGTCCAAGGTGGTGAAACAGGCCGATGCGGTGATGCTCTGCTACGTGCTGTCCAACGAGATCGACAAGGAGACGATGGCGGCCAACTACCGCTACTACGAGCCGATCACGAGCCACGGTTCGTCGCTCTCGCCGGCGATGTACGGGGCGGTGGCCGCACGCATCGGCGACATGGAGGCGGCGGAAGTCGACTTCCGCATGGCGATGTCGATCGACCTGGGCGACAACATGGGCAACGCGGCCCGCGGCCTGCACATGGCCACCATGGGTGGCCTCTGGCAGGCCGCGGTCATGGGCTTCGCCGGCGTGCGCCGCGTCGACGAGAGCCTCGCCATCGAACCCACGCTGCCGTCCTCGTGGCGGCGGTTCTCGGTGCCGCTCCGCTTCCGCGGCTCGCGGCTTGTGCTCGACGTGCGCAAGAGCCGCGGTGGCGAGCGGCTCACGCTCACCGTCGAGGAGGCGCCGGTCGACGTCGTCCTCGACGGCCGCGCGCACACGCTGGCCGTCGGGGTGCATCGCTACCGGCGGGACGACGGACCCTGGGAGGAGGTGGCGCGGTGAGCGTGCTCGTGGCGCTCGCGGGCGGCAGCGGCGACGAGGGCCTGCTGCAGGATGCCCGCACGCTCGCGGACGCGGCCGGCGTGGAGGTGCGCGCCGTGCACGTGGGCGGCGAGACGCCGGCCGGCGGCTGGCCTGAGAACGTCGAGCTCGTGGACGCCGGGTCGCCCGCGGAGGGGATCCTCCGCGAGTCGGCCGGCGCCGACATCGTCGCCTTCCTCACGAGGAACGGCGAGGGGCCGGGCCTCGGTTCGGTGGCGCGCGAGCTGATCACCGCCCTGACCGTGCCCATGCTCGTGGTGCGCCCGCAGGCGCGCGTCATCGAGCGGCTCCGGCGCTTGATCGTGCCGCTCGAAGGCAGCCCCTCGACGTCGGCCGCCATGTTGCGCGCCGACGACGCCTTCTGCGCCCGCGGCCGCGAGATCATCATGCTGCACGTCGTGACGGGCGATCAGCCGGGCGAGATCGGCAGTCTGCCGGCGCCCCGCATCATGGACCAGGAGCACTACGAGTGGCAGGCGTGGCAGGACGAGTTCCGCATGCGCTTCTCGCAGTGTCCCGAAGGCGGGCGGCACCGGGTCGCGGTGCGTGTGGGCGAGCCCGGCCAGATGATCGTCCGCGAGGCCAACGACCTCGACGCCGACCTCATCGTCATCTCGTGGCGCGGCTACCTGTCGAAGGGGAAGGCGCCGGTCGTGCGACGGCTGCTGGCGGAGGCGCCGTGCCCCCTGCTGCTCGTGCCGGCACCAGACTGAGAGCGCCGTCGGTACAGCCGGCGCTCAGGCGTGTGGGAACGGCTGGGTCGCTGCTCGGGAGGAGACAGGTGGCCGGCGGCTGCGGTCCGCTCCGGCCCGCCGCGCTTCTCTCAGGCGGCCTGCTCCGCCGGCCTGTCCTTGAAGACGAGCACGAGCACGGTGCCGATCGCCACGCTGACGATCGCCACGAACTGCGGCTGCGTGAGGCCCAGGGCCACGACCTCGTTGCGGCGCACGAACTCGACGACGAAGCGCTCGACCCCGGTGAGGACGAGCATCCAGCCGAACGTCCACCAGCCGGAGTGGTCCCTGTGTGCGAGGCGCCACAGCACCCAGATGATGGGCGCCATCATGATGATCTCGTAGATCGGCGTCGGGTGGACCGTCACGCCGGGCGGGGTCGGGACGGTGCCGTGCGGGTAGCCCATCGCCCACGGCAGGTCGCTGGGCTTGCCGTAGTCGCCGTCCCCGGCGAGCTGGCAGCCGACCCTGCCGATGGTGTAGCCCAGGGCCACGGCCGGGCCCATGGTGTTCGCGACGATGCCGAGCGGCACGCGGCGGATCAGGCACCAGGCGACGACCGCGACGAAGCCGCCGATCAGTCCCCCGTACCAGGTGAAGCCGATGCCGGAGATGAGGTGTCCCCAGACGTCGTTGCGGACGTCGCTCCAGTGCTCGGCCATGTAGTAGAGGCGCGCGCCGAGGAAGCCGCCGATGCCGCCCGCCACGATCAGCTCGAAGGCGAAGTCGGTGCTGACGCCGCGGCGTCGCAGCAGGGGCAGCACGATGACAAGCCCGGGAACGATGAGCGCGAGCGCGGCCATCAGCCCGAAGCTGTAGACGGTGAAGCCGCCGATGTGGAAGAGCTCGGGTCGCATGAGTGACCCAGCCTAGCGCCTGCCGGGCGGGAGGACTAGCGTGAAGCCGCGCGGCGACGGGCGCAGAACGCCGGCAGCGGTACAATGACGCGGGAGGGTGCCGGCGGCGCCGCAGGGGCGGCGCCGGCACCCTTTTCGGTCGGCAGCGTGGACAGGACCGGTGATGCACAGACGATGGGTCGCGCCTCTGGTGGTCGCCCTTCTCGGGGTCGCGGCTCTGGTCGCGTTCTCGCTGGCGCTGCCGATCGCCTTCCAGGAGGACTCCGCGGCGACGGAGCCGGCCGTCAGGCCGGCAACGACGGCAGAGGCGGAGGCCGCGTTCACCGCGGCGCTCGACGCCTTGCGCCGCGGTGACGAGCGCGCCTGGCGGGAGGCGCTGCCCGCGAGCGGGCAGGACGCCCGCCAGGCGCGCCTCGAGCTCTACCGCGGCCTCTCGCCGCTCCCATTGGACCAGTCTCACGGCCGCCGTCGAGCCGGTGTCCGGGCAGCAGGGCAGGTTCGACGTCCGCATCCTGGGCGAGCTCGACGGCGTCGGTCCCGAGGACCGCATCGTCGCGGAACGGCTCCTCTCCATGGAACGACTGGGCGGCGCCGCGGGCCGCACGGTGGTGAGCGACGACCTCACCTCGGACGGGCTCGGGTCCCAGTACTTCATGGCGTTCCACCGGCCGCTGGCGACCAGGGGTGAGGGCTGCGTCGTCGTGAGCGATGCGGACTGGGCGGCGACGGCCCGCGAGCTGGCCGATGCGGCCGTCGCGGGCCGGGAGCGCCTCACGGCGCTCGGTCTCGAACCCGACCGTCCCGTGATGATCTTCCTCTACCGCGGCGAGGAGCAGCTTCGCGCCTCTCTGGGCGACCCGCCCGAACAGCGCATCAAGTACTTCTCGAGTCCCGTGTCCCGCTACCCTGAGGCGGCGTGGTGGCCGCGCGATATCGGCGTGCTCGGCCCGACGATCGCAAGCCAGAGGGACTGGATGCCGAACATGCTCGGCCACGAGCTGACCCATGCCTTCACGTTCCGCTGGTTCGACGACACGAGGCACGCGCCCATCTTCATTCTGGAGGGACTCGCGACGACGGTCGAGGGCGGACGCTCCTATCAGGTGCTGCGTGACGAGATCGCCGCCGGGAATCCCACCCTGCCGCTGCTGAGCGCCATGACCCTCCACAACTTCTGGAGTAGCGACTCCATGGACGAGGTCCATCTCGCCTACTACGAGGCGGGATCGGTGGTGCAGTACGTCCTGTCGGGATGGAGCCTCGCCACACTGCGGGACTTCGCCACCGCCGTCGCGAACTCGGACATGTCCGAGGCTGGGGTGCGCGATGCCGTGGAGAGGACCCTCCACGTCTCGTGGGATGACTTCGTGAGCGGCTGGAAGGCGTACGTCCAGACTCTGCCCTGACGTCTGTGAACGGGCTGTGACTCTGCGCGCTCCAGGTGCGCGCCGCGCTCGGCGGGGGTACATTGAGCGGCAGGAACCACCACGAAGGAGATCCCATGCGCGCCAAGGTGCTGATCGGCCTGTCCGTCGTCGCCGTCGCGGCGATCCTCCTTACCGTGGTCGCCGTCGCCGGGGGAACGACCACACTGCCGTCGCTCACGCCGGGCGAGCTGCTCGCCAAGATGAGCGCGGCGGGCGAGCAGACGCGGGCGATCAGCGGCGAAGTCGCGTGGAAGAACGGGCTGTTGGGCGACCTCGCCGTGCCCAGCCAGTACGACAGCCGGGGCGCGCAGTCGCCGCTGACGTCGAGCGGCAGCGGGCGCGTATGGCTGTCGCAGGACGGCCTGCGCCTCGAGTCGCAGGCCAACGGTGGCGACCAGGTCGCGGTGGTCAGCAAGGCCGAGAAGACGGCGTGGCTCTACGACTACGCCACCGACACAGTGAAGGAGTGGAAGGTCACCGGTGAGACGGGCGACGGGCAGCCGATGCCGAGCCCGTCGCCGTCGTTCCTGACACCGTCCCAGATCGAGGCGCTGGTGCAGAAGGCGGCGCCGTACGCGACGGTCGACGTGAACGGTCAGACGACCGTCGCGGGACGCGCCGCCTACGTGCTGCGCCTGACGCCGGCGGCGACCGACACCGCCCTCGGGCCGATCGAGGTCGCCGTCGACGGCGAGACCTTCGTGCCGCTGCGCCTGCAGGTCTTCGCCGCGAGTGGCGGCGACGCCGTCCTTTCGTTCGGCTTCGACAGCGTCTCGTACGACGCGATCGACGCGTCGCGCTTCGCGTTCGAGCCTCCGGCCGGCGCCACCGTCACCGAGAAGCAGGTCGACGCCGCGAAGCTGCACGGTGAGAGCGGCTCGGCGAAGCTCGGTGCGGGCGCCGGCGACAAGGCCACGTCGGACGCGAGCAAGCAGACCGTGCGGCGCGCCCTTCTGACGGTCGACCAGGCGCAGCAGCTCGTCGGCTTCGACCTCGCGACCGCCAGGGGCTACGACGCGCGGCCCTTCCAGTGGGCCTACGTGCTCGACAAGGGCGGCCCGCTCACGGCCGGCGGTACGCCGCTGGCGGAGCTGCTCGGCGCGGGCGCGGGCTTGCAGGCCGGCCAGACCGGCACGGACGCCACGCAGTCGGGCGGCGAGAAGATGTCGAGCGGGCCCGTCGCCGTGCTGCTCTACGGCAACGGCTTCGGCGCGATCGCGCTGGCCGAGACAAAGACCACCCCCGAGATCGAGAAGCAGCTGAAGCAACTGCCGCAGATGATCGACTCGGCGACCGTCGGCGGCCATCAGGCGAAGCTGCTCGCGACGCCGCTTGGGGGCGCGATGGTCTGGCAGGACGGCGGCCGGACGCTCGTGGCCTTCGGCCTCGTGACCCGCGCCGACCTCGAGGCCTTCGCCGCGACCGTCCAGTGAGCGCCCCGCGGGTGGCGTGAGGTGGAGAGCGTTCTCGCCACCCACGGCCTGACCAAGGAGTTCGGCCGCCTGCGCGCCGTCGACGGCCTCGACATCGAGGTCGGACGCGGCGACGTCTTCGGCTTTCTCGGGCCGAACGGCGCCGGCAAGACCACGGTCATCCGGCTCGTCCTCGGGTTGATCCACCCCACGGCCGGCTACGCCGAGGTGTGTGGCCACCGCGTCCCGGGTCAGCTTCAGGACGCGTTGCGGCACGTGGGCGGGTTCGTGGACGACCCCACCTTCTACCCGCTGATGTCGGCGCGCCGGAACCTGCGCCTGCTGGGCAGCATGACGGCGCCGGTGAGCGAGGCGCGCATCGACGAGGTCCTCGAGATCGCCGGCCTGCTCGACCGGGCCGACGACAGGGTGGGCGGTTTCAGCCACGGCATGAAGCAGCGCCTGGGCATCGCCCAGGCGCTGCTTCATGGTCCCGAGCTGATCGTGCTAGACGAGCCCACCAGCGGTCTGGATCCCAGGGGCATGAAAGACGTCCGCGAGCTGATCCGCTCGCTCGGTGAGAGCGGGACGACCGTCTTTCTCAGCTCGCACCTGCTGCACGAGGTCGAACAGGTCTGCACGCGCGCCGTGATCATCGACAAGGGCCGCGTGGTCGTGCAGGGACCGGTCGCCGAGCTACGCCCCAAGAGCCTCGCCGTGAAGGTGATGACGGGCGACCAGCGCAAGGCCCTCGAGACCCTGCGGCCGCTCTTCGACGGGGTACGGGAGGACGACGGCTACCTGGTCGTCGAGGCCGGCGAAGACGGGACCGCCGAGATGGTGCGCCGCCTGGTCGGCGACGGCATCGACGTGCGCGCCGTCGTCCCCGCGCCCGAGCAGGGCCTCGAGGACTTCTTCCTCGAGCTGACGCAAGACGAGGGAGGGCCGGCGCGGGCGAAGCGCCGCGCCGGCCTCCGGCGCCTGCTCCCGGGAGGCCGGTCATGAGCGCCGCCGACGTCTCCCCGGCGCCCCCAGCTCCGCCGGCCGGCAACGACCTCCCCGCCGCCGCGCACGGCAGCACCGCCGGATCACCCGGCCCTGCGCACGGCAGCACCGCCGGACCGATGACCGGCGTTCACTGGAGTCCGCTGCGGCGCGAGATCACCAAGCTCCTCTTCCAGTGGCGCAGCTACCTCATCTGGGGCGGAGCGGCCGTCGTCCCCTTCCTCATCGCGCTCGCCATCTACCTGCAGGGCGGCGACCCCCACGGCGGCGGCGACGGACCGCAGTTCTTCTCACGCATCTTCGGCAACGGGATGTACGTGCCGCTCGGCGCGCTGACCGTGCTGCTGCCCTTCCTGCTGCCCATGGCGGCCGCCATGGTCGCCGGCTACATGCTCGCCGGCGAGGCCGAGCTCGGCACCCTGCGCATCATCCTGTTGCGGCCGGTGAAGCGCGGCTCGGTCGTCCTCACGAAATGGCTCGCCGCGATGCTGTACCTGCTCGCGGGCTTCGTCTTCATGGTCGGGAGCGGTCTGCTCTTCGGCGCCATCTTCTTCGGCCTCGAGCCGATGGTGCTGCTCTCGGGCACCACCGTGGGCGTGTGGCACGGACTCGGTCTGATCGCGCTGGCCTGCCTCTATGGGCTCGCGGCGATGTCCTGCATCGTCTCGCTCGCCCTGCTGTTCTCGGCCCTCACCGACTCGAGCCTCACGGCGCTGATCGCGGCCATCGTCGTCTACATCGTGCTCGGGGTGCTGATCTCGTTCAGCTACTTCGACTGGCTGCGGCCGTGGGTCTTCCCGGCCTACTTCGAGAACTACCTGGACTTCATGCGCGATCCCATCTATTGGCGGCCCATCCTCAAGGGGCTGGGTGTGTTCGCGGCGTGGAGCGGGGGGTTGACCGTCGTGACGTGGCTGCTCTTCCGGCGGAAGGACGTCCTGTCGTAGGGTGAGGACATGGGACGGGCGATCATGCGGAACCTCTGGCGGATCAGTCTCGGCCTGTTCGTGGCGGCAGAGCTTTTCATCCTCGCGGCGATCGGCTGGGACGCGCTGCCGCTCGTCGTCCTGTGGGCGGTGGCGTACTCGGTCGTCGCCCTTGTGGCGCGGTCCTTTCGGCGCCCCTTGCTTCGTATCACCCCTGTGGGGCTGCTTCTCGTCGCTGCTCCGGTCCTGGCGTTCGAGGGCGGGCTGTTCTTCGTACCCGCCCTGGCGGTGCTGCTGGTGGCCGCTTTGCGGGCGGTGAACCCCACGGGACGGCTTCTGGAGGGACGCCGGTGACGGGTGACAAGGCCGACGGACTACCGTCCACGATGCGCGCGATGCAGCTCGCGGCGCCGGCGTCGGCCGCTGAGCGGCCGCTCCGGCTGGTCGAGCTGCCGGTTCCGCAGCCGGGCCCCGGAGAGGTCTTGCTGAAGGTACACGCCTGCGGCGTCTGCCGCACGGATCTGCACATCATCGAGGGCGAGCTGCCGCCGCACCGCTCGCCCGTGGTGCCGGGCCACCAGATCGTCGGCGAGGTCGTCGCCTTCGGCGAGCTTGCCGACACGATCCCGCCCGGCGGCGAGCCCGCCGCGCCGGCCCTCGCCCTCGGCGACCGCGTGGGCGTGCCCTGGCTCCACCAGACCGACGAGACCTGCCGCTACTGCCGACGCGGCGACGAGAACCTCTGCGAGCGCGCCCTGTTCACCGGCTGGGACGTCGATGGCGGCTTCGCCGAGTACACCGTCGCCCCGGCCACTTTCGTCTACCGACTGCCGCACGGGATGGGCGACCTGGCCGCCGCTCCCCTGCTGTGCGCCGGCATCATCGGCTACCGCTGCCTTCGTCTCACCGGGGTCGTCGGCGGGGACGCCGGCTTGCCCGGGCAGCGGCCTACAGGGGTGGACGGCGCGCGCTCAGGCCCGGCCGGCGAGCCGTTCATGGTCGAGGAACCGCACCGCTGGCCGGACTGGCCGCCGACGGACGAGCCGCTCGACGAGGCCGCGCAGGTGCGTCGCCTCGGCATCTACGGCTTCGGCTCGGCGGCCTCGCTCTGCACCCAAGTGGCGATCTGGCGCGGCTGGGAGGTCTACGGCTTCGCCCGCGACGAGCAGCATCGCAGCCTGGCGCGCGAGCTCGGCGCGGTCTGGGCCGGCGAGTCCGGCGAAGACCCGGGCGTCGTCTTCGACGCCGCCATCGTCTTCGCCCCCGCCGGCGAGCTCGCCGTCGACGCGCTGCGACGCCTCGACAAGGGCGGGATCGTCGCGCTGGGCGGGATCTACTCCTCGCCGATCCCGCCCATCGAGTACCCGTGGATCTATCACGAGCGCGTCATCCGCAGCGTCGCCAACTCGACCCGTCAGGATGCGCGCGAGCTCCTTCGCGACGCGGCCCTTGTACCCGTGGTCAGCCGCGTACAGGAGTACGCCCTCGAGGACGCCAACGAGGCCCTGCTCGATCTCAAGGAAGACCGAGTCAAGGGCTCGGCGGTGCTGCGGATCGGCGAGTCTGGCTCGGACTGATCGCTGCGCGGGTCACGCCCGCGCGTCAGTAGCCTCATATGCAGTCGAAGAGGGCGTAGCCCTCGGTGCCGGCGGCCGCTTGCCCCCGGGCACCTGCCGGGACTGCTTCCGCTCCCGGCAGCCCGGCTTGCTGCGCCCCCAACTCCTCCAGCAAGGGCCTGACCAGGTCGCAGTACGGAAACTCCGCCCCATAGCCGGCCGGCTCGTTTGCCGCGCGCGCCGCGTAGTGCGCCTGTACCCAGCACTCCCCTCCGCAGGCATCGACGACTGCGCAGGCGCGGCATGCGGCGCGATCGCGCGCCCGCGAGGCGCGCAGCAGCCGCAGGGACGCAGAGTCCCGCCAGATCGTCGCGAGGTCCTGCTCTCGCAAAGAACCGGCGAGGAAGGCGGGATCGCCCACCGTGATGGCGCAGGCGTGTACGCTGCCGTAAGGATCGATGGCCAGGTCGCGGCAGCCCGCGGCACAGAGGTCGTTGCGGGGCCCTAGGCGTCGCTGCCAGCTGTGCAGGTTGTCGACGACGAGTCCGGCGGCCTCCGCCACGATGACCAGCCGGCGCACTGCAGCGAGCAGCGCGTCGGGGGAGGGCAACAGGCCGGGTTCGCCTGCGAGGCCCTGCTGGTGCGGGAGGATCAGGTGGAGCCGGCGGACGCCGACCTCCCGCAGCTCGACCGCGAGCTGCGGGAGGTCGGCCAGCACCGGCTCGACCAGCACGGTATTGGCGACAGGCTCGAGCCCGGCCGACAACAGGTTGGCGACCGACGCCATCACGTCATCGTGGCTGCCCCGGCCGCGCAGCCGATCGTTGACCTCCCGCCCACCGTCGATGCTGGCGAGTGGCGTGAGGCGGCCGCGACCGACTCTGGCCAGCTCGGCCGCCGCCTTCGCATCGATCCGGCTATTGAAGAAGACCCTCGCCCTGCCGCCGTGCGTGCCGGTGACGTGATCGATCAGATCGACGAGGTCGCCGCGCAGAAAGGGGTCGCCGCCGATGAACACGAAGCTCGACGCACCGAGCGCGCCACATTGATCGACGGCGTCCTTCCAGCCGGCCGTGCTCAGCTCGTGGCGGCGCCGCGCCGCGTTCTTGTCGTAGCAGTGACGGCACGCTCTACCGCAGCGATGCGTGACGTGCAGGTAGACCTCGCGCAGCGTGGAGAGGGGTTCCCCGCGCGAGGCGGCCTCGCCGCGGAGGCGCGTCAGCACCGCGAGCTGGTCGGCGCCGTCCACGTCGATCCACAAGGGCAGCTGGATCGGCTCCAGGCCGAGGGCATGCGCTTCACGCAGCGTGTGCGTGAGCAGGCCGGGAGAGCTCATGGCGGAGGTGCGAAGAAGCTTGGCCAGGCTGCAACCGTGCCGCTCCCACGTCTGATGGTCACAACCGATGAGGTAGTAGCCGCCGTCGGCGGCCGGCCCCACGACCAGCCGGCCGGCCGTCGCCAGCGAGAAGCCCCGGCGAAGGTACTCCAGCGGGATCGGCGGGCTGTCGCTGTCGACGGCGAGGACGCAGTCAGCACCGGCGGCGAACAGGTCGCCCAGCACTCCGGCAAGCCGATCGCCGAGGCCGTCACCGCGCTGTTCGAGGAGCCCCCAGCGATGCGACCTGCCCTCCAGGACGTCGATCTCGTTTGCCCCGGACGGGTCTGGCGGCGTCGCCAGTACGAGATCGACCGCTTCAAGCAGCTCGGCTCTGGCGAGCGTGGCCCGCAGCAGCTCGGCGTACACGGCGAGCGCCTGCTCGTCACCGAGCGTCGCCGCCAGCCGGCTCTTGACCGCGCCCCGCACCGGACGCTTGGCCATCACGACAAGGGCCGCGCTCATCGGCCGCCCCGTTTCATGTGGTTGCGCACCGAGCTATCTGCCTTCCATAGTCTCCGTCGCCTGGACATGAGTATCCCGACAGCCTGCGGTCACGGCAACTGCCTGTCGTCGCTAGAATCGCGGCATGCGAAGAACGCAGGATGAGTCCGGCAGGGACGACGAGCCCCTCGACTTCCTCCTTGTCGTGCCGGTGCTCGACGAGGCGGCCGCGTTGCCTGCGCTGCTCGCCGAGCTTCGCGCGCTCGGCCTGCTCGAGTGCACCCTCTTCGTGGACAACGGGTCGAGCGACGGCGGGCAGGAGCTGATCGTGGCGGCCGGCGGCGAGTCGCTGCGCGAGCCACGCCGAGGGTATGGGTACCCGTGCCTCAGAGGCGTCCGTGAAGCGCGGGCGCGAGGCGCCCTTGCAGTGGTCTTCATGGAGGCCGACGGGACCGACGATCCAGCGCAGGTGCGTCATCTCGTCGGTCCGGTCCTCGCCGGCGTTGCCGACCTCGTCATTGGCTCGCGTCGCTCGGCCGTGCGCGGTCATGCCGAGGGCCACATGCCGCTGCACCAGCGCTTGGGCAACGCCTGGCTGGCTCTCACTATGCGGCTGTTCTTCGGGCTGCGGCTGAGTGACGACGGTCCATTCCGCGCCGTCCGCCTCGACCTGCTCGACCGCCTGGCCTTGGAGGAGCGTGCCTACGCCTTCCCGACGGAGATGGCTGTGAAAGCGCGCCTCGCGGGCGCGCGCATCGGCGTCCGCCAGGTGGCCTACCGGCCACGTTCGGGCACGTCGAAGATCGCCGGCTCGTGGCGCGCTTCGCTCGGTGCGGTGCGGGACATCAGCTGGTGCCTCGTGCGCCTGCGGCTGTTCGGCTTGGATCGTCGGCCCTAGTAAACGGGCAGGCGCGGCGTCGGATGTCTCCGCGCGAGCCTCGCGTCGACGCCCAGCGTCCGCCCGGCCTGCCCCAGGGCAACGGCAAGCAGCAGGGCCGCCATGATGATGTAGGTGCCCGGCCAGTCACTCGTCCCCGACGTAGCCACAAGCAGGTTGAGCTGGAAGAGCGCGCCCAGGAGTCCCACCACCGGCGTGAACAGGCCGATCACCAGGAACCCGCCGACGATGAGTTCCAGCACGAACTGGCCCCTCGCTGCGACCGAGGCGCTCGGGATCATCACCTCGTTCAGGAAGGAGCGGTAGGGACCCACGACCGTCGTGTCTGCGTACTTCTGGACGAAGTCGGCCCATCCGCCGGGGGAGTAGTAGCCCTTCGTGATGTTGTACGACCAGACTGAGAGGAAGATGACGCCCATAAGCGCTCGCAGAGCAGCCAGAAGCAGCTCGGTCCGATGCTCGCGCGTGTCCCACAGCGTCATGAGTCCCCTCGCTCGACTGCCGGTCGGCAGGCAACCTACCCGAGGAAGCCGCGCTCTAGCCCCGGCACCCTCGGTCGCCGAGTGCTCGACAGGATCGCGAGGGGGGCGGACTCAGCCGCCGGCGACCGGCGGGATGAGGTCGAGCCGATCGCCGGCGGCCAGCGGCGTCGCCAGCGCCTCGGAGGGACGCAGGCCCGCGCCGTTGCGGGCGACGGTCACGAGCAGCTTGCTCTTGAAGAAGACGCGCGCTTCCGCCCAGGGCGCGCGGCGTGCGAGATCCTCCAGCGCCGCGCGCACCGTGTCGCCCTCGCAGACGATCTCCTGGGCGGGCTCGGGCGCGGTGAGGCTGGCAGGCAGATAGACGGTGATGGACGGCATGGGCTCCTTCCGGGATGCCGTCCGATTATCGCACGCTACGGGCGCTTCGCCGGCTCGTGGTCCTTCCAGGCGCCGAGGCTCTTGAGGCGGTCGAAGAAGCCGGTCTCCTCCATGAGGACCTGGACCTCCTTGACGGCCTCCTCGGCCGGCAACATCCCGCCCAGGCCCATCTCCGCGCGCATGGTGTCGCGGTTCTCGATGAACGCCTTCCACTTCGGGCCCCATGCCTCTGCGATGTCTGCGAAGAACACGTGCGGCGTCCCGCCCATCCCCTTGTCGTAGAACTGCTCGCCCCAGGCGGTGAACATCTCGACGTGCTTGATGCCGTAGCCGCTCTCGACCTGCATGCTGCGCACGATCTGGTTGATGACGGCGACGCTGTTCTTGCGGGGGCAGCGGCTCTGGCAGGTGTAGCAGTAGAAGCAGTACCAGACGCTGTCGTCCTCGAGGAGCGTGGGGTCGCCGTCGAGGGCGCGGCGCGCGATCTCACGGGGAATGTACTCCGTGAAGCGCGCCGCCGGACAGCCCGAGGTGCAGATGCCGCACTGGATGCAGCTCTGGAAGCCGTCTTTGTGATCGTGCATGCGGGGATCGCCCATGATCCGATCGATGAGGTCCTGGCGGCTGGTCGAGCGCCCCCTGAAGGACGGCTCCGCGATGGTCCCGTAGGGATTGCTGGCCTTGTCAGTCATCGGTCTGGGCCTCCGGAGGGACGGCCCGGAAGAACTCGGGCCAGAAGTGGACCGGGACGTCGAGCTTGAGCTCGCGGGCGGCCGAGCGCAGGTTGTCGCGGCAGAGCACACAGGTGGTCACGACGGGCGCCTCGCGTTCGGCCGCGAACTCGAGCAGCATGGCGCTCGCCTTCGTGGCGCCGCGGTACATGCCGCCGAGGGCGCCACAGCAGCCGTTGTGCAGCGACGGGTGGGCGATCTGGGCGGCAGAGCCCGAGAGGTCGCCGGCCTCTGCGAGCGCGGCCAGCGTCCGGTCGCGGTCCGCAAGGCAGCCCACGTACGGCACGAAGCGGTCAGAACGGGCAGTCAGCGGGATGCCTTCGCGTCGTGCGCGGTCCGTGAGCGTGTCCCACAGCGGCACCGGCGTCATGCCCGCCTCACGGAGGCTCGCGTCGCACGCGGGACAGGCCGTCTGGACGCTGCCCTCCGCACCGAACAGGCTGGCGACGGCGCCACGGCTGGGGTGGCCGCAGCAGCCGGCGGCGTCCGCCTCGGCGAGGCGGACGCCGAACCCTGCGGCCACCTCGTGCAGCAGCCCGTGAAGCTGCCGGTCCTGGGGGATGGCGCAGCCGGCGAAGAACGGCAGGGTGGCGGCGGCGCCTGCGGCCCCCCCCGCCGCCGCCACCCTGCCGTCGTTCGCCGGCACGAGCCGACGTCCGAGCTTCACGCCCATCTCCGCAGCGCCGACCTTGTCCTTCGGCAGGTGGCCCCGCGCCAGCATCGCCATCCCGAACTGCATGTTGTCGATGCGGCTCCGTCGCTTCAGCCGCGTGGAGGCGACGTTGGCCGCGGAGCGTTCCGGGCAGCGGATGGCGGATCCGTGCTCCCGTTCGAGGTGCCGCAAGCGCTTGAGCACCCCGGCGATGTCGATCTCCATGCGGCAGTGCGCCGTGCAGGCGCCGCACTCGGTGCACCGCCAGAGGTCGTCGCTCTTCATCACGGCCTCGACCTCTCCGGCCAGGAGCAGCCGCACGATGCGCCGGGGGCCCCGGTAGAGCTCGCGGCCGCTGGGGCAAGACGACGTGCACTCGCCGCACTGCAGGCAGAGCTTGCATTCGTCGGCGAGACGCGCGAGCTCGTCGACCAACACTGTCGGATAGGCGCCCGTGTCAGACGAGGTGCCCACAGCGCTCACCTCCCCTGCGCGCCTCGGCGGCGAAGGCCAGGCAGGCTGAGCTCCTCTTCCGCCCGCCCGCCCGAGAGCTGGTCGCCGACGGCCATTGCGTGGAAGAGCCGGATGCGGCGGCCGACGCTGAGGCGGTCGACGGCGCAGAGGTGCCAGAGATCGAGCGGCACGCGCTGGCCGCCGTCCGTCAGCAGCTCCTCCGCGATCTGCAGTTGCTCCAGCGCGCTGGTGTCACCGCGACGGTATTGGCAGCGGCCCTCGGCGCAGCCGGCCAGGAAGACCCCGGCTGCGCCGAGCCTGACCGCCTCGACGATGTGCATGGCGCTGAGTCGTCCCAGGCAGGGCAGCTCGATGAGGCGGACGCCTTCGGGGTAGCGGTCGCGCCGCTGTCCGCTGAGGCCGATGGCGGCCCCGGCGCACTCCCTGCAGTAGAAGCCGACCACCGGGCGCTCGGCGCCGTGGACCATCGTGGCGATGCGGCCGAACAGGGCGTCGTCGCTGAGATGGTGGGCAACAGCGACTTCGGGGCAGTTGGCCGCGCAGATGCCGCAGGCCCGGCACGAGTCGGGGTCGATGACGGCAAGCTTGCCGTCCTCCCTGACTTCGGCCGGGCGAGGCGCGTCCGCAGGCCGGTCGATGAGGCTTATGGCCCCGAAGGGACACATCTCGATGCAGGTGTCGCAGCCGACGCACCGCGCCGCGTCGACCACAGAGGCCGGCGCGGTGCGGCGGCCGGCCGAGGTCAGGAAGTTGTGGATCTCGCTGGCGACGGCGGAGGCCTCGGTGTTCACCTCGATCAGGGCCTTGGGCCCCGACGCCGAGCCACACACGAAGACGCCCTCGGCCGTCGTCTCGGTCGCGCGGTTCTTGCGGTCGAGGATCTCGATGTAGCCGTCCTCGTCGCGGTCCAGCCCGAGCGTCTCCGCGATGTGCGTGGTGCCCTCCGCCGGCACGAAGCCGGTCGAGAGCACGACGAGGTCGGGACGCAGCACGCGCTTGCGCGCCGCCGTCACGTCCTCGACCTCGATGACCGGCCTGCCGCCGGCGTCGAACTGCACCTCGGGGGGCGTCCCGCGCAGGAACTGGACGCCGGCCTGACGCGCCGCGAGGAACCAGTTCTCGTAGCCGGCGCCCGCCGTCCTCATCTCGAGGTAGCAGATGGTGACCTTCATCGCCGGGAAGAGCGTCTTGAGCCGGATCGCGTGCTTGAGCGCGATCATGCAGCAGAGGCGTGAGCAGTACGGCAGCCGCCTGCGGTCGCGCGATCCGGCGCACTGCACCATGACGATCTCCTCGACCGGCATCCGGCCCAGCGAAGCCTCCGCTTCCCAGTCGTCGAGCATCTCCGAGAGATCGACCTGGGTGATGACGCCGTCGCGGCCGGAGCCGAGGTAGCCGACCAGCGACGCGGGAACGGGTTCGCACCCCGTCGCCGCGAGGATCGCCCCTGCGTGCACCGTCGCGCGCTCCGGCGACTGCGTGAAGTCGATGGCCTCCACCGGGCACTCGCCGGCGCACTTGCCGCAGAAGGTACAGGTATCGAGGTCGACGGTGCGCACGACGCGGCCGTCGTAGAACTCCGTGAAGATCGCCTTCTTGCCGGGCTCCGACGATTCCACCGGGCAGACGGACTCGCACGTGCCGCAGTTGATGCAGGCGTCGGTCACGATGTTGGGCAGCCGCCGGATCGACACCTCGAAATCGCCGGGGTGACCGGCGACCGACTCGACGACGGCGCGGCGCCAGATGCGCAGGCCGGGATGGTCGATGGCGACGTTGCGGTGGAAGCACTTGCGGGTGCCGGCCTGGGCGTCGGTCGTGGGCAGGCACTGGCCGCAGTCGTTGGTCGGGAAGACGGTGCCGATCCGGGCGGCGCGGCCGCCGAGGAAGGGCCGCCGCTCGACGAGCTCAACGGAATGGCCCATCTGAGCGAGCTCGGCGGCGGCCTGCGTGCCGGCCACGCCGCCGCCGATCACCACGACGGCGTCGTGACGTTCGGCGCAAGCCATGACGTCGGCCGGCGCGTCGGGGTACGCGATGGACGAGTCGACGATGCGCATCGCCTTGTCGGTGACCGCCGCCGCGTCCTCGCCGTGCACCCAGCTGCAGCCCTCGCGGATGTCGGCCACCTCGAGCCGCAGGCCGCGCGCGAGCAGGCGCTGGAAGCGGCGCGCGGCGAAGTCCTGCGAGCAGCCGGCGAAGACAAGCTGACGCGACGGCTTCTCGCCGGCCTCGCCCCCGGCTCCAGAGTCCATGATCTCCAGCAGCCGTGCCTGGCCCTCGCGGCTGCACCAGTGGCGGCCGCGCAGCGTGTCGGCGTGGAGACCCGCGTGTCGTTCGAGCTGGTCGAAATCGACGTTCGGCATCGTCCCCGCACACTCACAGAGCAGGACCAGGGGGTGGGTCGCCCGTTGCCTCATCACGGCGCCGCCTTCGGGGGCAGGGTCTCGATCGCTGCGGCAGGACAGCCGCGCGCGCAGGTCCCGCAGCCGAGGCAGAGGGTGTCGTCGTAGACGATGGTGCGAAAGACGGTGACGCGGGGCGGCACCTCGATGGGGCCGTCCGGGGCGCGGTGCGCGATGCGCCGCAAGGCGGCGCCGAGCGCGCCGCGCCGCGTGTCGGGCGGTGCATCCAGAAGCTGGTGCACATCGAACAGATCGCCGCGACGCGAGGCGCCCGATGGGCAGTGCGTCGCGCACTTGCCGCAGCCCACGCACAGCTCCTCGTGGCGCACGATCTCGCAGCCGACGCCGGAGGTGCTGTGCAGCGAGCCGCCGGGAACGCGGCTCAGGATCTCGCGACCGCGCGTCGTCAGGGGCATCAGACGACGCTCCCCTGGAGCACGCCGTCTGCGGCCAAGTCGGTCTCCTCCGGGAGCGACCTTGGGCTCGCGTTCAGGTCGCCGACAGCGCTGCGCTCGAGAGGCGGCAGCGCGCCGATCGTCCGGTCCATCTCCTTGATGGCGGCGACGAACTTCGGCGGCTCGCCGGCGCTCATCGTGAACATGCGGCAGCGCTCGGGCTCGACGCCCACGCTCTGCAGCAGGCGCTGGACGAACGTGACCCTGTCGATCGCGTTGAAGTTGCCCTCACGATAGTGGCACTGGCCCTCGAGGCAGCCCGCCACCATGACACCGTCGGCGCCCTCGGCGAGCGCGGTCAGGAGATGCAACGGGCTGACCCTTCCGGTGCACGGCATGAGCACAAGGCGGACAGACGGGGGCAGCGGGGTGCGGGCGTTCGCGGTCGCGTCGGCCGCGGCGTAGGCGCATTCCCGGCAACAGAAGGCCACGATGCGCCGCCGGCCGGCTTCGGGACTGGTGTCTGCGCCGGTCATGGCCGTCATCACACCGTCACCTCCGCGAGGACCTCCTCGTCGCTGAAGCCCCCGAGCTGGATCGCCCCCGTCGGGCACTCTGCCGAGCAGATGCCGCAGCCGCGGCAGACGTTGGGGTCGACCACCGAGTGGGCGTCGGCCCCGGCGCTGAGCGTGACGGCCCCCTGCGGGCAGGCCGTCTCGCAGACGCCACAGCCGATGCAGACCGACGCGTCGCTGGCGGCCACTTGCGCGGGCGTCAGCACGAACCCCGTGCTCAGCATGCTGATCGCCCGCGCCGCCGCCGCCTTGGCCTGGGCGATCGAGTCGGGGATCGACTTGGGACCCTGCGCGGTGCCGGCCACGAACATCCCCGTCCGCTGCGTGTCCACCGGGCGCAGCTTCGGGTGGTATTCCTTGATGAAGCCCGCGCCGGCGGTCTGCAGACCGGCCACGCGGGCGATGTCCTTCGTGCCCGCGCTCGCCTCGAGCCCGGCCGACAGCACGACCAGATCGTAGAGCTCCTCGCTCTTGCGTCCCGTGAGCGTGTCCTCGAGACGCACGCGCAGGCTCTTGTCGGGCTCCTGGAGGATCTCACTGACGCGGCCGCGGATGTAGCGCACGCCGCGCGCCTGCACGAGCTTGTAGTACTCCTCGTGAGCCTTGCCGGGAGCGCGCAGGTCGGTGTAGCCGATCGCGACCTCCGCATCGGGATAGTGCTGCTTGATCAACGAGCTGTGGAGCGTCGCGAACAGGCAGCAAATGGCGGAGCAGTGCTCGTTGCCGCTCGAGGTGCAGTCTCGCGAGCCCACACACTGGAGCATGAGGATGTTCTTGGGAACGGCGCCGTCTGACGGGCGGGTGAGCTCGCCGGCCGTCGGTCCTGCGGCGGCGAGCAGGCGCGCGAGCTGGCTCTGCGTGAGCACGTTGTCGAAGCGGCCGTGGCCCAGGGCGCGCTTGCGCCGCGCGTCGAACTCCTGATGGCCCGTCGCGATGATGACGGCACCGACCGTCACCTCCTCGGCCGTCTCGGTCTGGTCCCAGTCGATCGCCCCCGAAGGACAGGCACGCACGCACGAGTCGCACTCGCTGCAGATCGCGCAGGCCAGGCAGCGCTCGGCCTCGGCGACGGCCTCTTCGGCCGTATAGCCGCGACTCACCTCGTTCCAGTCGTCGCGGCGCACCAGGCCGTCGACCGTCGTCATCGGCACGCGCTGCCCGAGGGTGACGGCGGCGAGCTCTTGGTCGCTCGGCCGCGCCATCTCACGCTCGTCGTCCCAGACTGGCAGAAGGCGCTCGCCCCTCAGAAAGTTGTGGATGGCGGCGGCGCCGCGGCGCCCGGCGGCGACCGCCTCGATGGCGGTGTAGAAGCCGAGCGCCGCGGCGTCGCCGCCGGCGAACACGCCCTCTCGCGCCGTCATCATGGTGTCGCGGTCGATGCAGATCTGCCCTTTGTCGAGCTCGAGGCCGTCGCATCCCTGCGCGAAGTCGTCGACGAGCGACTGGCCGACGGCGAAGACCACAGTGTCGGCGGCGACCTGGTACTCCGAGCCGGCGACGAGGACGGGGTGCCGCCGGCCGGACGCGTCCGGCTCGCCGAGCTCGCAGCGCTGAAGCTTGAGGCCCGCGACCTTACCGTGCGATCCGACGATCTCGAGCGGCTGCACGAGGAACTCGACCGTGAGCCCTTCCTCGCGGGCCTCCTCGACCTCGCCTGCGTTGGCCGGCATCTCGACCTTCGTGCGGCGGTACACCAGGGTCACATCCGATTGCCTGCCGGCCCCGCGCTGCAACCGGATCAGGGAGCGTGCGGCGTCGAGCGCGACGTCGCCGCCGCCGATGACGACGATCTTGTCGCCGATCTTCGGCGTACCGCCGAGGTTGAGCTCGCGCAGCAGCTCGACCGCGCGAGAAACGCCGTCGAGCTCGTCACCGGGGATCTTCAGCTCGGTGCTCTTCTGCAGGCCGGTCGCCAGGTAAACGGCCCTGTAGCCCTGCTCGAGGAGGCCGTCGACGGTGAAGTCGGCGCCGGCGCGCTGCCCGAGTCGCAGATCGATGCCCAGGGCGAGCACCTGCTCGACCTCGCGCTGGATCACGTCGTGCGGCAGGCGGTAGTCGGGGATCCCGGTGCGGAGCATCCCTCCCGGGACCTCCTGGGCCTCGAAGACCGTGACCGGGTAACCGAGGTTCGCGAGGTCGCGGGCGCAGGTGAGGCCGGCCGGGCCGGCCCCGACGACCGCCACTCGTTCCTCGTGGATGACCGGGGCCGGCGGCACCGGCAGCCCCGGCCCCACGGTGTCGGCGACGAAGCGCTTGAGCGCAGCGATGGCGATGGGCTCGTCGACCTTGCCGCGGGCGCAGGCGGTCTCGCAGAGGTGCGTGCAGATACGGCCGCACACGCTGCTGAAGGGGTTAGGTCCGCTGGCCACCCGGTAGGCGTCCTCGAAACGGCCGGCGGCGACCAGCGCCACGTACCCCTGGGCGCTGGTGTGCACGGCGCACGCGCTCTTGCACGGACTCCAGCCCTTCTTGTCGACGGCGAACGTACTGGGTACGGCGTTCGCGAACTGGCGGTCGATCGCCCGGCGCTCGCTCATCCCGAAGTCGAAGTCGTTCTTGTACGTCACCGGGCACACGGACACGCACTCGCCGCAGCCGACGCAGGCCTCGCTCACGTAGCGCGGCTTGTGGCGCAGGCTCACCCGGAACTCGCCGGGCGGGCCGCCGATCTCGTCGACCTCGGTGAGGGTGTGCACGTGCACGCGGCTCTCGAGTGAGGTGTCGGTGAGCCGGGGCGCCAGGGAGCACATGGCGCAGTCCTCGGTCGGGAAGGTCTTGCTGAGGCGCGCCATATAGCCGCCCAGCGACGGCTGGCGCTCGACCAGATGGACCTCGATGCCGCTCGCCGCGAGCTCCTCGGCGGCGGTCATGCCGGCGATGCCGCCGCCGACGACGAGCGCCGAGCGGTGCAGGAAGGTGCGCTGCCGGGGCAGGTCGCTCTGGTGGCGCGCGCGTGCGACGGCCCCTTCCAGGATCGTCCTGGCCTTCTCCTGGGCGCGCTGGGGCTCGTGGCGGTGGATGAAGCTGCAGCCCTCGCGCAGGTTGGCGAAGGCGACCGCGTTCTCGCCGAGGCGGAGGTCGCGGGCGATGCGCTCGAAGGTCGGCCCCTGGAAGCGCGGCGAGCAGCTGGCGATGACCAGGTGGTCGAGGCCGCGTTCCTCCACGGCGCCCGCGATGAGCTGGCGGCCCTCGGTCCCGCACATGAACTGGTTGATGGCGACGGTGGTGACGCCGTCGAGCTTGCGGGCGTGGGCGGCGAGGTCCTCGAGGTCGAGGACGCCGCTGATGTTGCCGCCGCACTGGCAGAGGAAGACGCCGGCCCTCACGTCAGACTCCGGCCGGCGTCGCTTGCGCGCGGGTACGGCCTGCGGCCGCCCGCGCGCCGATGCGTTCGAGCAGCGGCTCCACGTCCTGCGAGTGCGACCCCAGGCCGCAGTCCTTCTCGGGGTCGGCGCCCAGCGCCAGCGCGAGCAGCTGCTGCACGTGAAGGTGGACGAACGGGTACTCCTCGTGGGAGGCCGCCTCGATGATGCCGTGGTGCCGGTCGAACTGGATGGCGCAGTTCGGGCACATGTGAACGCAGACGTCGACCGCCTCCTGCGCGAGGCGCCGCAGCTTCTCGCGGGTGACCGCCACGCGCGATCGACGGGTTCACGAAGCGCTGGCGGAAGCCGGCGCCGCAGTGCGTCGTCTTCTCGTTGTAGAGGCCCGTCTTGATGACGCCGGTGTCCTCGAGCAGGTCTTCCGGGATCATGAAGTCCTCGCTGTCGCCAACGACCTCGTCGGGGAAGACCTTGCAGTAGTGGCAGGCGGGGTGCGTCGCCACCTTGATGCCGTCGAGTCGCCGCTGGATGAGCGCCGGGATGGAGCGGTGGGCACTCCAGAGGATCTCCATCGTATGGCTGTGGCGGATGGTCGCGGCGACATCGTCGGTGTACTCGCGCCCGACCTTGGCGAGGGCCTGGTTCGCCTGCGCCCGGGACTCGGGCACCTCCAGGATGTTGCGCGCCTTCTTGTTGATGGCGTAGCAGGTCGAGCAGAGGTAGCTCATGACCGGGTGGCCGTCGTCGACGGCGACGCAGGCGTTGCGGGCGGCCAGGGCCACCGACGTGGCGACCGGCACCAGCTCGGAGTAGTAGCCGAGGCCCGTGCAGCAGGTCTGCTCGGGATGCACGGTGTATTCGATGCCGAAGCGCTCGAAGAGCCACTTGGTAGCGGCCTCCGCGCCGGGATACTCGGTCGAGATCAGGCAGCTCCTGAAGAGCAGCACGCCGCTCGTGATCGGCTCGATCTCCGGGGATCTTGTGCGGATGGTCACCTCTCTCTTTGTGGACTGCGACCGGAGGTATCTTCTATGCGTTCTTCTAATTCCGCAAATCACAAGACGTTATGAAACTCGTCTTGTCGATAAAGGGGCGGTCGCACGCGAAAGCGGGACGGCTCCGCTCGCCACGAGGGCGTTGCCAGGCCGGGTTACTTCTCCTCTCCTGATGGGCAGACTCTCGATTACTTTCCGGCGTTACCTTCCGATAGAGAGGTTGTCGGGGCATCGCCTGCAAGGAGGAACGATGGGTAACGTCCATCCCCTTCGGCCGGCGGTTCGCGAGGACCCGCCGCCCGTGCTCCAGCCCGAACGCCTTGGTGTCGTTCGCGCCCTCCGTTGCGACCTGTGCGGCAGCGCTCTCGCCGATCATGGGCCGAGCTTCCACCTGATCTCGCCGCGGCCTCGGGCAGGTGTGGTGACCGTCTGTCACACCTGCCGCAAGGCCGCACTCGGCGAAGGCTATCGTCCTGCCGTGTGAGCTTGGGCAGCCGCCGTGGGCGCCCTCACGAGGGCACGGCGGCGCCGTTTGCTAGAATGGCTCACCCAAGCGGCGGGCGACTGCCGCGCCTGATCAAGGGGTGAGCACCTTGCGCTTCCTCGACGCCTGCGCGCGCCGCGCGACCGACATGACACCCATCTGGCTCATGCGCCAGGCCGGACGCTACCTGCCCGAGTACCGCGAGATCCGCGACAAGCTCTCGTTCATCGAGATGTGCAAGCGGCCCGACGTGGCCTGCGAGGTGACCCTGCAGCCGCTGCGGCGCTTCGACCTCGACGCCGCCATCGTCTTCGCCGACATCCTGTTGCCGCTCGAGCCCATGGGCATCGGCTTCCATTTCGCGCCCGAAGGCGGCCCGGTGATCGAGCACCCGATCCGCAGCGGACGCGACGTGCACGGCGTGCGGACCGTCGACCCCAGGACGGAGCTCGACTACGTCATGGAGACGCTGCGCCTGGTCCGTCACGAGATCGACGGCAAGGTGCCGCTCATCGGCTTCGCCGGTGCGCCCTTCACCTTGGCCAGCTACGTCGTCGAGGGCGGGCACTCGCGCAACTACGAGCACGTGAAGCAGCTCATGCTCGAGGACCCGGTGACCTTCGGGTATCTGATGGAACTGCTGGCCGAGGTGGTCGCCGGCTACCTGCTGGCGCAGATCGAGGCGGGCGCCCAGGCGGTGCAGCTGTTCGATTCGTGGGTCGGCGCGCTGGCCCCGTTCGACTACGAGCGCACCGTCCTGCCGCACGTGCGGTACGTGGTGGATAGCGTGCGGGGGCACGGCGCCCCCGTGATCTACTTCGCGAACGGCGCCGCCGGCATGCTCGACCTCGTCGGGCAGGCCGGCGCCGATGTCTACGGGGTCGACTGGAAGATGACGCTGGACCGGGCGTGGCAGATGCTGGGCGACGACGTCGCCGTGCAGGGCAACCTCGACCCGGTGACGCTGCTGGGGCCGCCCGCCGCGATAGAGGAACGGGCGGCCGACGTGTTGCGCCGCGCCGACGGCCGTGACGGGCACATCTTCAATCTGGGGCACGGACTGCTCCCCATGACGCCGCCGGACCACGTGAAGCATCTGGTGGACACCGTGCACAGGCTCTCGGCGGAGGCGAAGGCATGACGGCGGCCGGCGCTCCCGCCGCAGGCGCCGGCCGCGGCCCGGCCGGCACTCCCGCCTCGCTCGTCGACGTCGCCCTGCTCGCCTTCGGCGGGCCGGCCGACGTCGCCGGCGTCCCGGCCTTCCTGCAGAGCATGACCGGCAGGGAACCGAGCGCCGAGACCCTCACCGTCGTAAACGAGCGCTACACGACCATCGGTGGCGGCTCGCCTCTGCCGGAGATCACCGCGCGGCAGGCTCGTGCCCTGCAAGCCAGGCTCGTCCAGCAGCTCGCCTTCCCCATCCGTGTGCGTCACGGCTTCCTCTACACGCAGCCGAGCGTGGCGGACTGCCTCGCCGAGCTCGACGCGCACGACGTGCTCGCCCTGCCGCTCTCGCCGTTCGCGTCGCGGCTGACGTCCGACAAGTACCGGGCGGCACTCGACGCCGCAGGGCGAGGCGGAGTGCCGCTGCTCGAGGGCTGGTATGCGAACCGGGGCTTCGTGCAGGCCGTCTCGAAGCGCATCGCCGAGGCCCTCGACGGGTGCGACGCGCGCGAGTGGGCCGTGCTCTTCACCGCCCACAACGTCCCGGTCGAGACCGTTCTCGAAGGAGATCCGTACGCCGAGCAGCTGCAGCAGACGATCGCCCAACTGCTGCCCCGTTTCGAGCCGGGCGACTGGCGCTTCGGCTACCAGAGCAAGGGACGCGGCGGCGGCGAGTGGCTCGAGCCCGAGGCCGACGACGTCGTCAGGACGCTCGCCGAAGAGGGCTGGGAGAAGCTGCTCGTCGTGCCCGTGGGCTTTGTCTCGGACAACGTCGAGACGCTCTACGACCTCGACATCTCGCTGCGGTCCGTCGCCGAGACGTGTGGCATGCAGTACCGGCGATCCGCGCCGCCCAACGACTCACCCTTCTTCATCGAGGCCCTGGCCGATCTCGTGATCGACCATCTGGCGCGGCGGCCTGTCGAGCATCAGCCGCAGCCACCGGAAGGGCCCCACCGGCACGGATGAGACCGAGAGCCTGCTCCCGCTCATGACGTCCCCTCACGCATGACGGCCCCGGCCGGGCGCCCTGACGCCGCAGGCTCCACGAGCGGGCGCTTGCCGCGCATCGCCGTGATCGGCGGCGGCATGACGGGCTTGGGCGCCGCCCGCGCGCTCGAGGATGAGCGTCTCGCGGGCGGCGGTTTCGACTGGATGCTCTTCGAACAGGAGCCGCGCTTCGGAGGCAAGGTCCAGACCGTTCGGCGGGACGGCTTCGTGATCGAGGGCGGCCCCGACTCCGCCATCGTCGAAAAGCCGTGGCCTATCCAGATGGCCCGCCGTCTCGGCATCGGCGACGACATCCTCGACTCCAACGAGGACATCCGCCGCAGCTACGTGTTCACACGCGGCGGGCTCCACGAGCTGCCCGAAGGCATCATCCTGATGGTGCCGACGCGGATGGTGCCCTTCGCCCTCAGCGGCCTGATCAGCTGGCCGGGCAAGCTGCGCATGGGGCTCGACCTGGTGCTTCCGCGAGGCGGGGCGGCGATAGCGGGGACGGGCACGGCGAGGGCGGGCGCCGCGGGGGCCGGCGGAGCCGGCCCGAACGGCGCTCTCGCGACGCCCGACGAGAGCCTGGCGCACTTCGTGACGCGGCGCCTCGGCCATGAAGCGCTGCAGCGCATCGCCGAACCGATCGTCGCCGGCATCCATGCGGGAGACCCCGACCAGATGAGCGTGCAGGCCACCTTCCCGATGTTCCTGCAGATGGAGCGCGAGCACCGCAGCCTCATCATCGGGATGCTCGGAAGGCGCCGGGCGAGGGCGCGCGCGCAGCGCGCCTCGGCCGCGGCGCCTCAGCGCCCCGCGCCGCGCAGCTACTTCTACTCGTTCACCGGCGGCTTGGCAGACCTGAGCGACGCCATGGTGGCCTCGCTGCCGGCCGAGCGTCTGCGCTCCGGTATCGGGGTGACGGTCTTCGAGACCGGCGGCTCGGATCCGGCCGTGCCGTCGATGGAGACGTCCCAAGACGCCGCGCCTGCTCAGTCCGGCGTCCCGTCGGCTCGAGGCGGGCGCTATCACCTGGCGCTGAGCGACGGCGGGCGCGAGGAGGTGGACGGCGTCGTGTTCGCCGCGCCGGCCTGGGCCGCCGGCGACCTGCTGCGCACGGTCGCGCCGGCGGCCGCGGCCGGCCTTTCCTCCATCGACTACGTCACCACGGCCACCGTCTCCGTCGCCTTCCGCCGCGACGCGATCGGTCACGACCTGCGCGGCTTCGGCTACGTGACGCCGCGCGCGGAGGGCCGGCCGGTCATGGCCACGACCTGGAGCTCGAGCAAGTTCGCGGGGAGGGCGCCCGAGGGCCATGTGCTCGTGCGCAGCTTCCTCGGTCGCGCCGGGCGCGAGGCGGCGGCGCAGCTCGACGACGACGAGATGACGCGCGTGGTGCGCGCCGAGCTCGGCGAGGTGCTGGGCATCCACGCCGAGCCCGAGCTCGTCGAGATCTTCCGCTGGCCCCGCGGCATGCCGCAGTATCGGGTCGGCCATGTCGACCTCGTCGACCGCATCGAGCGCGCCGTGGCGGGCGTGCCCGGCGTCGAGCTCGCCGGCGGCGCCTACCACGGCATCGGCATCGGGGACTGCCTGAGGGAAGGGTCCGCCGCGGCGCTGCGCGCCGTCGAGCACGTCCGCGGCCTGCCCGAAGACGCTGTGCCGCCGCAGCCGCCGGACGTGCCGGCCGGCGACGGCCTGGCCGGCTGACGGCGCGCGCCGCCGCGCGACGGCCTCAGGTCGCGGGACTCCCTACAGTCGGCTGCGGAACTCCCGCACGTCTGGCGCCTGCCAGTCGACGTGCGTGTTGCGCCAGCCGCGCAGGTCCTTGAAGTACGGCGAGCCGTTCGCCATCGAGTGGCCGATCACGTTCCGTCGCTCGATCCCGTAGGTGGCGATAAGAAAGCGGACCAATCTCAGGCCGGCGTTCACCTGGCGGGTGCGATCGAGGATGCGGCGGTCCGCCCAGCGAGCGCCGGCGCCCGTCTCCTGCACGAACTCGATGCTGATCGAGACGTGATTGAGCCCGATGCAGTGCCGCGCGCGCAGGCCGAGCGGGACGAGCTCGTAGATGGTGCCGTCCTTGTCGATCACAAAGTGCGAGGAGACCCCGGGCAGCTCCCCCTTGTTCGGCGTGTCGGAACGGAAGGTCCAATAGGCGCTCGCGTACGTCCCACCGGCGGTGAAGTGCAGGACGATCACCTTGGGGTCGGTGAGTCGCCAGGTGTGCTGCCCGTAGTGACGCAGGGAGTAGTCGGCCATCTCGGCGCGGCGAGCGGTCCCGAACGGGATCAGATCCAGGACGATGGACGGACGCGCCACGACGTTCGGTGCGGCCGGACGTCGTGGCGGTTGGACGTGGCCGGTGCGATGTCTGGCCGCGGCGGGCGGGGCGAGGCTCAGCAGCGCGAGCGCGACCGCGGCGAGCGCCGCCGCCAGCCTCCGGCCGGCCGCGGCGCGCCGGCCATGGCGCCCGCCCGCCGCTTTGCGGCGCCTCAGTACTTCTTCAGCAGCTTCCAGATCCATCGATGGGGAGCGTGCATGCTGAAGCCGGGGATGTTGTACATCACCGCGCAATGCCCGGTGATGACCTTCATCCCCGCCTCTTTGGCGCTCGCCAGGGCCTCGGGCGTCTCGGTCATCTGGTGGATCCAGATCGACTCGACGCCCGCCTCCGCCGCCTTGGCGACCCACTGCGCCGTCTCATCCTTGGGCAGCTCCATGACGACGGCCTCCGGCTTCACCGGCAGCGCCCCGAAGTCCGAGAAGGTCTGGTCGCCCTCGACCACCGCGGCCTCGGGGTCGATCGCGTAGACCGTCCTGCCGCGTTCCTTGAGGGCGTTGTAGGTGATCTTCGGGAAGGGGCGCTTCGCGCTGTGACCGACCACCGCGTAGCTGCCCGCGTCCCAGAACCGTTCACACTCCGACGTCATGTTGTTACCCCCGTGTCCTTCGTGGTCCCGATGGCTTCTCCGTAGCACTGGGCCGGCGCGAGCACCTCTGGCAGCGCCGGCCGTAAGGCCGTTCTCACCTCGTAGCAGAGATGGCACTCGTCCGCGTAGAGGTCGCGCAAGGGTCGATGGCCGTACGCCTGGGCCAGCGCCCACGGTCCACCCTGCAGGATCTCGCGCACGACGGGCCGCGCTGAGGGCTCGTAGGCCGAAAGGACGCCGGCAAGACCGTCCTTCCAGACGTTGCCGGCGCTGATCCCCTGACACAGCTGCAGCTCGCCGTCCGCGCCGAGGTGGCAGCGCCCCGGTTCGGCGAAGTCCTCGAAGGGGCAGGTGACGAGCTCCTGCGGCGGCCGGGTGGCTCGCCCGGGGGCGAGCTCCACGGCCGCCCTCCCCTTGTGCATGACCTCGCCCACGTCTCCCAGACAGAGCCCGGGCACGTCCAGGCAGGCCGCGGCGCCGACCTCGAGCACCGCCATCGGCAGCTCGAGCTCCTGCGCCGCGATCACGGCGCAGCGCAGCTTCTCTTCGTCGGCATCCTGGGCGAAGTAGGCGTATGACGAGAGCGAGAGGTCGGCGATGCCGAGCTCCTTGAAGGGGCGCAGCCACACAGAGGCGTCATCGACCGACGTGGCCCAGTAGCAGTTCGTCACAAGACCCCAGTCGAGGCCCGCCTCGCGGGCCGCCGCGGCCGCCTCCAGCACGACCGGGTAGGCCAGCGTCGGTTCGCCGCCTTCGAAGTAGACGAAGGTCGTGCCGAGCTTGGCGGCGTCAGCGATCGCGCCCCGGACCTGCGCAAGCGTCATCGTCCCCTCGCTCTCCGGCGAGCTCCAGACGAAGCAGTGGTCGCACGTGTACGTGCAGCGATACGTGACGAGGAGGTGGATGGCTTCGAGCGTCGTGCTCATGCCATCGAGTATACGCGTCCGGCAGGCCTGCGCCGCAACGTGTTGCCGTGCATGACCCGCAGGGCGGCGACGGGCTCATCGCGCGAACGTATGCACGTCCCTCGCCACTTCACACGAGCGCTGGAAACCGTCGTCTGGACAGGCAGCGTCGATCGCTCACGCATGACTCGCCACCGCCGATACCTTCGGTGAGCAACAGCCTCGTGTCGACAAGCCGGTGCATCGCCCCCGACGCCGGCTCAGTGACGCCGGGGCCGCCGGCCGAGCCGCTCAGGCGGCGCGGCCGGCGGCCACCGGCGTCACCGTCATTTGGCGCCGTTACCTCGTCACGACAGGTTCTCGATCTCGACCGGCTCGATCTCGTCGGCGGGCGAGAACCCGAACACCTTGCCGTAGAAGAACAGCTCGGCCTCCAGGCTACGCATGATGTTCTCCGATTTGCGGAAGCCGTGTTGCTCGCCCTCGAAGGCGAGGTACGCGTAGGGCAGTCCCTTCCGCTCCAGCGCCGCGGCGATCATCTCCGCCTGCTCGGGCGGCACGATGGCATCGTCGAGACCCTGCAGCAGGATCACGGGACAGGCGATGTCGTCGACGTGGTTGATGGGCGAGCGCTCGCGGTAGAGCTCGGCGGCCTCCGGGTACGGCCCGATCAGCTGGATGAGGTAGCGCTCCTCGAACTTGTGCGTCCCGCCGCTCACGAAGCGCTCGAGATCGGCGAGCCCGAAGTGCGAGGCGCCGGCGGCGAAGAAGCGATGGCGCGTCAGCGCGTTGAGCGTCGTGTAGCCGCCGGCGCTCCCGCCCCTGACGGCGAGCCGCTCGGGGTCGACATCGCCACGCTCGACCAGGTACGCGGCGGCGCGCATGCAGTCGATGGTGTCGACGATGCCCCAGTTGCCCTTGAGGCGCTCGCGGTAGGCGCGGCCGTAGCCGCTCGAGCCGCCGTAGTTGACGTCGACGACGGCGAAGCCGCGCGAGGTCCAGTACTGGATGTCCATGCTGAGGTTCGCCTCGTGCGCCGAGGTCGGTCCGCCGTGGCTGATCACGAGCAGCGGAGGAAGCTCGCCCTCCGGCGCCGAGAAGTCCTCGTTCGTGGGCGGGAAGTACAGCGCGTGGGCCTCGAGGCCCGGCGGCTGAGCCGCCGCCCCCTCGAGGCCGACCACCGCCCGTGCCTCCCCCGCCGCGGCGACCTCGTCGGCCAGGCTTCCCGTGACCGTCCCCGGCTCGTACCACGTGGGGAAGGCGATCGGCTCGGGCCGCGAGATGTAACGCGGGTCGACGGCGTCGGTGCGCGCGCGCCGCACCACCTCGATGATGGTGGACTTGGCCGGGTCGACCCCGGGAGGGGGCTCGATCAGGGACGGGTCAGTCTCGGGTACGGGCGGGCGCACGATGGCGACGTCCCAGCTGCGGGTGGGGCTGGCAGCGACAAGGCCCACGTCCTCGCCCATGACGACGATCGTGCCGGCCACGACCGAGTAAGGGATCGTGAGCTCCTGCGGACCTGCGGCGTCGAGGACCGCCAGGTGGTCGACGCCGTCCTGCGAGTAGAAGGCCACGATGCGGCCGTCGGGCAGGAAGCCGTAGTTCTGCAGACCGAAGACCCAGGAAGGCTTGGCGAACTCCGCCTCCAGAGGAGCGATGGGGGTGACGACGGGAGGCCCGCTGAGGCCTTGTGGCTGGTCGAGGCGGTAGATGTTCCACCAGCCGCTGCGGTCGCTCACGAAGTGGAGCGCGCCGCTGCGACTCCAGAGCGGCTGGAGCACCGACTCCTCGGGGCCTCCGGCGACCATGGTCGCGTGCGAGAGGTCGCCGTCGGGGTCGAACGCGGCGACCCACAGCTCGGTGCCGTCCCACGGCATGTTCGGGTGGTCCCAAGCGAGCCACGCGAGCAGGCCGCCGTCCTGGCTCAGCCTGGGGCTCGAGAAGAAGTCGTGACCCTGGGCCAGGACGCGGGGCTCGGAAGACCCGTCGGAGGGGACGGCGACGAGGTCGTTCACGACCATGTCGCCGTCGTGACGTTCGCGCACGCAGATCAGCAGCGACCCGTCCGGTGTCACGACCCCGTCGGCGTAGCGCCAGGCGCGTGCGGCCGGCGGCGGCGGCGTGATCGGGCGCGGCGCGCTCCAGCGCGCCGCGCCGCCCGCCGCCGGGCCCGACGGCAGGTCTTGCCGGTAGAGCCGCTGGTCGGCATAGCCGCTGAAGATGACGCTCTCGCCGCCTTCGGGCGTCCTGAACGCGCGGTACATGCCGCCGCCGTATTCGTGCACCAGCGTACGCGCGTTGTGGTCGCGGGGCGTGACGTCGGCGATGCGCGCGTCGCGGTCACGGCGCACGACGACGTAGCGACCTTCTTCGAGCGGCCGTTGCTCGACCCAGAACAGCGAGTCCTTCAGCGCCTGCGGCCATCCCAGGCCCACGCCGCCTTCCGCGATCAGCCTGCCGCTGATCGGTGATGTCCACGATCCATAGGGTGCTTCCACCATGCCTCCTCACGCCCGCCCTCAGCGTGCCTTCGTCGCCTGGCCACACTCATACCCCCGCCGGCCCGTCGGTCACACCGCCACGGGGGCGTCGGAGTCTCACAACGCTGGGCGACCGCGCCCTTTGCCATCGGGTGTACCATGCAGTGGAGGGTCGTTCTCGTGGAGGGGAAGCCCATGAGACACGCGCTGCCGCATCCGAACGCCGCCTGCTGCATCGCCATCTTCTGCTCTGTGGCAGCCTTCGTGATGCTGCTCGGGCTGCTGCTCGCCGCTCTCGCGGAGTAGGCGTGACAAGGGGCGGGCGGCGGCGCTCGTGCGCCGCCGCCCGCCCCTTCGTTCGTCTACAGCGGCTTGACCGTCTTCAGGTTGCTCGTCGCATCCCAGGTGTCGGCGTCGCCGGCATAGACCACCTTGTAGGTGGTCTTCACCTTGAGCACCGGCTTGAAGGTCACCGACAGCGGCGCCCCGGCCGCCGTGGTGACGGCCTTCACCGCGACCTGAGACCACGAGCCGTTGGTCTTCTTCCACAACTCGAGATTGGCGATGTTACCGTCCCCGGTCGTGAAGGTGACGGGGACGGTCACCTTCTTCCCGGCCTTGACCCGGGCGATCGACTTGATCGAGAGGCTTGCTCCGTGCTTGACCGTCACTGACCGCTGGGTGGTGCGCTTCGCCGAACAGGTGAACGGAAGGAGGGCGTTGTTGACCTGGTCACCGTCGCTGCACGTCAGGCGGACGGTGTACCTGCCGGGGGCGGCGTACGTGTGAGCCGCCGTGCTCAGCTCCGCGCTCGCCGCGGCGCTCTGTTTGTCGCCCCACCACCAGGCGAAGGTGTTCGCGCTGGCGTCGCCCCACGTCAGCAGCGCCGACGCGTCGAACGTCGCCGGCTGCCCGACGACGGCGCGGGAGGCGGGCGCGAGGAAGCCGGGATCTTGCCCGCGCCGCAGGGCGCTCTCCTGCCCGGCGATGATGTCGCGGTCCTGGTTGACCTCGGACCAGCCGAACCAGTGGCTGTAGTCCGGATTGATGTGGTAGGCGCCCTTGAACGTGTTCACATGGTCGTATTTGTACGTGTAGAAGAACCACTGCTCGATCTCGGATGTCCCGCCGTAGAGCTGCTGGCCGCCGAGTACCAGCGCGTGTCCGTCGTTCACCAGGTTCGGACCCGGCGTCGCATAGAAGGGGTTGGGCGCCCTGTTCTCGGGCATCGGGTCGAGCAGGCCGTCATACCAGAGGCCACGGATCCGCATCACGGGGTCCCACAGCAGGGCGTCGACGTCGGCCTTGACCGTGTCGCAGACCGCGAGCTGCTTCTCGGCGAAGCCCTCGCCGTGGCACTGCGTGCAGACGTCGAGCATCTTCTGGCGGTTCTGGTCGAACGCCTGCTGCGAGATCGTCCGCATCGGCACCGACGTCAGCGGCGGCGTCGCCGGATTGCCGACGGCCGCCCCCTGGGCGACCGTCCCGACCGTGAGGTTCGTCGAGACGTTGTGGGTGAGCGGCTCTCCCGCTCCGTTCTCGAGGGTCGGCATGTGGCAGGTCACGCAGGTAGGCGCCCGAGAGGGGTCACCGCCGGGCCGCTCCTTCTCCGTCGTGTAGACGACGCCGTGTTTGCTCTTCTCCCACATGTCGATCTGCTCGTGGTCTGGGCCCATGTGGCAGGTGCCGCAGGCGGCGGGCTCTTTCGCCTCTTCGGCCGAGAACACGTGGCGCGTGTGGCACGAGTCGCACTTGCCCACGGACCCGTCGGCCGCGACGATGCCGATGTTGTGGCAGCGTTCGCACATGTCGTAACGCTGGGCCTCGGGCATCACCATGTACCGGGCGGCCGCCGTCATGCGCGTCCAGCCCAGCGCGTGCTTGTTCACGTAGCCGGCCGCGTTCTTCACCGTGAACTCGGCGTACTGCTCGGGATGGCAGCCGGCGCAGGTGCTCGCCGGGACGGCCCCGTCCGCCGCCTCGATGGCGGCGTGGTCGCTCCCGTGGCAGTCGACGCAGGTCACGTCGCCCGAGGCGCCCATGGCGCCGGACTGGAACTGCTTCACGATACCCGGCGTGGTCTCGCTGTGGCAGGTGAGGCACTGCGACGCGGTGTACGCGGCGGCGGCCGGCGGCGCGGTCGCCGCCGCCGCGACGACCAGAGCTGCGAGCACGACAAGGCAGAGTACGACAAGGTGACGCTTCATAGGCTCCTCCCCAGAGGCCGACCGTTCGCGGTCAAGTCCACACGGGCGAGCATCTACCCGTCATTGACTTCGGACAAGCGCGGCTGGCAGCACGAATCTGCTGACGATCGCGCTCGAGGAGACGAAGGCGAGGAAGGGGCCGGCGGGCGTCTCACGACCGCCGGCCCCTTCCTGCTGATGACTTAGCTCGGCGAGACCCTGATCGTCGCGGACTTCGCCGGCATGTTCACGTCGCTGCCGAGGAACCTCGCCCGCACCGCGACGGTGCCGCGGATCGCCACCCTGATGCGGGCGATCCCATCGACCACGGTCTTGGGCGTGCCGACGTACTGCCAGCGGCCGTTCCGGTACACCTGGAAGGCCACCAGGCCGCCGGTGTCCTTGGGCAGCACGTGTGCCGTCAGGCGCGCCGAGGTCGCTCCCGACCGCGCGGTGAGACGGACGGCCGCCGAGACTCCCACGTCCACGGAGGCGTCGCCGGTCAGCCAACCATTGGCTCCCTCCACGCGCGCGATGATCCGCGTGTTCTTGGTCAGGTGACCCACCCGCGTCGTGAAGAAGCCCGTCCCGTCCTCGGCCTCGGTCATCACCGTCTTGAGGTACACCTCGTCGGCGTCGCCCGCGGCCTGCGTGTAGATGTCGACTTCGGCACCCGAACCGGCGCCCTGCACGATTCCGAACAGCCGCAGCGAATCGTCATAGGGCACGACGCGACGGCCGGCCTCCAGCGACACGTACCAGGTCTCCTGGTAAAGCTCCCCGTCCAGGACGTAGCCCGTGTCCCCCGGACTCGTCTCGGTGGGGATCACTACCTCGATGGGGGCATACGGGTCGGTCCCCTCGCCCTGCTGCACGCCGCTCGGAGGCTCGAACCCGGGTCCCTCGGAGCCATCCTCCTCGCGCGGCCAGAAGGTCAGGATGAGATCCGAGTTCTGGGGCTGCGAGTTCAGCTCCTGTACCAGCTCCGCCAGCGTCTTCGGCGCCGAAGCCCCCTCGTAGTCCATCCCGTACTCGCCCATCCACATGCTGTAGAGCGGGGACATCACGTCGAAGGTTCCGTTGGTGGGCGTGCCCTCGGGGATGGTGAGCGTGCCGGTCACCGTCTGCAGGGTGGTCGATCCGTAACGGTAGTAGCTGACGATCACCTCGTTGTCGCCCACCCTCAGGCCCTGCGGCAGAGCAAGGTCGACGAGCCGTCCGGTGCGCACCTGCGACGAGACGGTCGCATCGAAGTCGACCGACTCGAGACGGGCGTGCACGTTCCCGTCGGGATCGTCCGAGAGCGTGTACAGCGCCCCGAAAAGGTCGTCGACGGGGGCGTAGGTGATGTCGTAGGCGTCGCTCCAGAAGTTGTGCATCGTCACGGTGTAGGCCCCCGTCGCGTCCGAGACCTCGAGGGTGGTCGTGGTCTCGGCGCTGCCCGGGATCGCCCAGGCGTCGCAGGCGTCCCAGAGGACCTGCGCCGGTGCATAGCCAGCAAGGTCGCCGTAGATCGGGGTCTGGAAGGTCCACTCGGCGACTTCGGAGGCGTCGCTCACTTCGCGCGATTGCTCGGGAAAGGTAACGTGGGAGGTCACCGGCACCATGTCGGGGGTCTGGCCGACCACGCCGCCGACCCCCCAGGTCCTGTCCTGCGTGATGGTGCCCTTGACGTCACGCGGGATGATCTCCTTGAGCGACCCGGCCAGCGTGTTCCAGGTTGCGGCCACGTAGCCTCCGGTCATGGCCGCGTCGGTGGCGCCCGTCCACCAGGAGGAGTGTCCCATGCCCATGACGATGCCGTCGTGGACGTACGTCACCGTGCCCGCACCGCCGTACCAGACGGCGCCCCGCGAGAACATCTCGACGAACGCCGAGCCAGCGGTGAGGTCGGGCGCCGGCAATCCCGCCCAGATGCCGGTGCCGCCGGCGGCGTGCACCGTGAGGCCAGTCTGCTTGGCGAGCTCGGCGGCGAGGTCCTTGTAGGCGGCGCTGCGGGGGTCGAGCCCGCCGATCTCGATGAGGCCGAGGGGGGCCATGACGACCTCACCCGGGGCGGCGTCGGCGACCGTGGCCGCCTTCGCCGACGAGACGACGCGCACGCTCGCGATCGTCCCCTCCTCGGTGGCCACGGGCTGTTCGAGGGGATACGTCCCGGGCGCCGGAGGCCTCACGGGGAAGTCGTCCTCGAGCGCCGACATGTACTCGATGGGGGTCGCCATGCACATCCCCCCGACGGTGAGGTCGTAGCCGTAGGAGAGCGCTCCGACGAGCTTCACGGCCCCTCCGTCGTCAGGGTCGGTGACGTAGATGGGGCTGCCGCTCATGCCGGGCCCGCAGCTCCCGATCTTGTCGATGATGGGGCCATAGGCCTCGAAGAGGATGAGGGAGCCCCAGGAGTAGTCGACGATGCTCTCGACCGTGAGCGGGATCTGCTCGATCGTGTAGCCGGAGACGACCGTCTTCATGTAGCCGTCGAGCGGCGCGGTGTCCAGCTTGGTGCGCAGCTCCGCGACCGTGAGGGTGGGTTCGTCCGGGGCCGCGAAGGCTGGTGCGGCGAGGAAGAGTGCGGCGAGAATGATGAGGACGGCGATGATGACGGCGCGCGCCGAAACGCGTCCGTCGGCGAGGACGTGCATGGCCGCTGGCTCCTTTCGACCCCGGCGGCCGGGCGGCCGCCTTCCGATGCTCATCATACCCTCGCGGCCGACTCCTGCCCGAAGGTTTTGCTCACGGGATGACGACGACCGGGCCGGCCGGCGGCGGCGCGCCGGGCGGGGGCCGCCTGGTGGTCGTCAGGCCTGGATCCGCCAGACGTGGTGGAAGGCGGCGCGGCGGGCGAAGTCGGCGGGCAGCGTCGCGCGCGAGAGGTCCTTGAGGGCGAGGTCCGCGAGGGCCTCGCCCTCAAGGCTGAAGTTGCGGCGATTGCTGCAGAAGAGGAGCACGCCGCCGGGTGCGAGCAGGCGGCGAACGACGAGCCGGATGAGGTCGGCGTGGTCGCGCTGGACGTCGAAGCTGGCGCGACCCATGCGCTTCGAGTTCGAGAAGGTCGGCGGGTCGAGCAGAACGAAGTCGTACCGGCCCTCGTCGCGCGTCACCCAGTCGAGGACGTCGGCCTGCACGAGGCGGTGGGCGTCGCCTTCCTCGATGCCGTTCGCACGGAAGTTGCGCCGCGCCCAGTCGAGGTAGGTCGCCGAGAGGTCGACGGTAGTGGTCGCCGCTGCGCCTCCGGCCACGGCCGAAACGGTGCCTCCTCCCGTATAGGCGAAGAGGTTGAGGAAGCGCCGCCCGCCCGCCTCCGCGCGGATGAGCCGGCGCGTGAGGCGCTGGTCGAGGAAGAGCCCTGTGTCGAGATAGTCCGTGAGGTTCACGACGTAGGTGAGGCCCTCCTCGGTCACGGGGAAGAAGGCGCCGCTGGCGGCGTGGCGCTCGTACTGCGCCGCGCCGCGCTGGCGCCGCCGCTGCTTGACGACGATGTCCGCTCGCGGCGCCTCGAGGACGTCCGCGACCGTTTGGACGGCCTGCGCCAGCCGCGCCGCCGCCGCTGCCTCCGGCACGTCGGGCGGCGGCGCGTACTCCTGGACGTGGACCCGTCCTTCGTACACGTCGACCGCCACGTTGTAGTCGGGCAGGTCGGCGTCGTAGAGCCGGTAGCAGCTCACCCCCTGACGCCGCATCGTGCGGCCGATGTGATGCAGGTCCTTGCGCAGCCGGTTGGCGAACTGCTCGGCGCCGCGGGCGGGCGCGAGGCCGGCGGGGCGCTCGACGTCGCCGGCCTCTCGCCCGCCCGCGGCGCCGGCTCCCAGCCCGCGATCCGGCGCTTTCGTCCGATGAGCGGAGAGCGCCCGTGCACTCGGCTGGACGTAGGCGAGCGTGCAGCGAAGCGGGCCGTTCATGATGGTGGTCGAACGGGTGACGTCCGCGCCCAGCAAGCCGACCTGGCGCGGCCCGCCGGCGAGCACGACCGCGTCCCAGCCGGCGAAGGCAGCGCGCAGACGCTCGCCCAGCAGCCGGTATACGGCGTCGGTCTCGCGTGGCAGCCGTTCGCCGTAGGGGGCGTTGGCGGCGAGCAGCCCAGACGACGACGGTGGTTCGGCGACGCTCAGGTCGGCCTGGACGACGGTCATGATGCCGGACAGGCCTGCACGCTTGGCGCAGCCCGCCGCCACGGCCACGGCTCTGGGGTCTCGGTCGGCGGCGGCGAAGACGAGGCCGGTCTCCCTGAGGCGGGCGAGACCGGCCTCCCGACGCTCGCGCGCCTCGTGGAGCAGCCCCTTCCATAGTCCGGCATCGTGCCCGGGCCACCGTTCGAAGGCGAAGGCGTGTCCGCCGCGCCCAGCGGCCTGCTCGGCGCGCAGAAGGCCCGGCGCGAAGTCGGCCGCCATCCAGGCCGCCTCGATGGCCAGCGTCCCGGACCCGCAGAGCGGGTCGACGAAGCTTCCTCCCGCGGCGGCGGTCTCGGGCCAGGCGGCGAAGAGAAGCACGGCGGCGGCGAGGTTCTCTTTGAGCGGCGCCTCGACCTGTACCTTGTCGGTGCGGTAGCCACGGCGGTGCAGACTGTCGCCTCCGAGGTCGAGGGAGATCGTGACGCGCGCGCCGGTGAGGTGCGCGTTCACGCGCAGGTCCGGCGCGCGCGTCTCCACCGACGGCCGGCGTCCCTCGCGCTCGCGGAACTGATCGACGATCGCGTCCTTGACCCGCACCGCACCGAAACGGGTGTCGCGGATGCCGGCGTTCTGGCCGGTGAAGTCCACCGCCAGCGTGCCGCCGGCACCGAGATGCTCCGCCCAGTCCACGCGGCGCGCCGTTGCGTAGAGCTGGTCGGCGTCAGGCGCCGGCCCCGACGCGACGGGAAGCAGGATGCGGGTGGCGAGTCGCGACCACAGGCAGGCCCGGTAGGCCGTCTCGAGCGAACCCTGGAGCGAGACTCCCGCCCGTGCCTGCCGCACATCCGAGGCGCCGAGGCGCCGGAGCTCGCCGGCGAGCAGCGACTCGAGGCCGGCGGCGACGGTCGCAAAGAGGGAGACGTCCATTCGCCAAGGCTACCACCGGCGCCTCCGCCTCAGCCCCTGCGGCCGGTGGCCTCGCCTCCCTTGTGCTGCCTTCTTCGTCGTCTGGGTAGGCGCCTTCCTCGACACAGCACAAAGGCAGAGGGGCGGGGGAGTGCGCCAAGCGCTCCCCCGCCCCTCAATGAGCGGATGCATCAATCAGCCGGTCATGCCGGCCGGCCCTCGGCGTTGGCCGGGAGGCGGCCGCCCGTCAGATGCCCAGGCCTGCCCGCTTCGTCTCGATCCACGCCAGCATGCCGGCGACGGCTTCCTTGGCATCGCTCTCGAGGGCGAGCTTGCCGCCGGTGACGCCGGGAAGGTCCTCGGTCACGAGCTTGACGAGGTTGGGCGCTCCCGTGACGAAGGGCACGGGGTTCACGTGCACGTACAGGCCGAAGGCCAGCGCCGCCATCGCGTCGATGGTCGCCTTCTGCTCCATGTACTCGGGCGCGGTCGCCACGACCGGCAGGGCCGGCACGTCGACGCCGAGGGCGTCGGCGATGGCGCCGACCAGCAGCATGATGCGGCCGGTGTCGGTGCAGGTGCCGAAGCTCAGCACCGGCGGGATGCCGAGCAGCTCGCACACGGCCGTGAGGCCGGGCCCGGCGAACTGCTTCGCGTCGAGGGTCTGCAGACCGGCGACCTGGCAGGCGGCGTTGCCGCAGCCCATCGAGAGCACCAGCACGTCGTTCTTGATGAGCTCCTTGGCGACCGCGACCGTGAAGCTGTCCTGGTCGGAGTCGCGCAGCGTGGTGCAGCTCACGAGACCGGCCACGCCCTTGAGCGTGCCGTTCTTGATGACGTCGAGCAGCGGGTCGAGGCTGCCGCCCAGCGCGCCGAGGATCGACTCGGTCGAGAAGCCGACGACGGCCTCGCCGGTGCGGAGCGCCGGCAGCTTGCCGTTGCCCTTCGCGGCCCGCTTCGGGAAGTTGTCGACGGCCATGTCGATGAGCTGCTGCGCCTGATCGCCCGCCTTGGCGGGGTCGAACACGACGGCCGGCGCGGCGCCGGGGATGCCGATCAGGTCGCTGACGGGCACGAGCAGGGCGCCGTGAGTGGCGCACGTCTCGGCCAGCGTCGGCACGGTGCAGTTCATGTCGGCGGCGAAGACGTCGATGGCGCCCGTGGCGACCGCCGTCTCCTGGTTGAGCCAGTTGCCGGTGAGACCGACGAACACGTCGTCGACCTCGAAGCGCTGCACGAGCTCCTCGCCGGTCTCGATGGAGCCGACGATGTGGAGGCCCTTGGCGCCGGCCGCCTTGGCCTTGTCCTGATTGCCCTGCTCGTGGGCGGCGGCGATGAGGGCCGCGCCCATCATGGGCTCATGCCCGTTCACGACCACGTTGACGTACGCCGGGTCGAGGATCCCGAGGTCGACCTTGACGACATGAGGCTGCGGCGTGCCGAAGAGGGCGTCCTGCGCCAGCTCCAGTGGGACCTGGGCGCCGTACGCCGTGGCGAGGCCGAGGCGCAGGCCTTTGAGGGCGAGGCTCACGTAGTCGCCGTCGATGTTGGTCATCGAGCTGGTGGCGCAGCGCACGTGCTCGTGCAGCACGCCGCCCGGCATGATGCCGAGCTTCTTCCAGACCTCTACGCGCGGCTTGGGCGCGAACGCCTCGACGAGCGGCGAGGGACTCTGGTGATCGCGGTTGAACTCGGCCCAGACGGCGTCGGCGACGCGCTTCGGCAGGGTGTCCTTGGGCTCGACCTCTTCGCCGACCACCGTGGCGAGGAGCTCGAGCTTGCTCCAGTCCTTGATCTCGTACGTGCCGCCGGGAGTCGCCTTGGCCAGGGTCTTCATGACCTCGCCGGCGTGGTAGGTGTAGGCGGCAGTGCCCATGGTGTTCTGCAGCAGGAAGTTGCGCATCGCCATGCCGTCGGCGTCGATGCCGCAGGCGCCGCGCGACGCCCTGGCCGAGATGCGGCAGGGGCCCTGCGAACACAGCGAGCAGCGGATCCCCTGCTCGCAGAACTGGCAGCGCTTGCCCTGCGCGTCCATGCGGTCGAAGACGCTGTCCTCGCCGTTCTCGCGCATCTCCTCGAGCATCGTGTGCACTGAGGCGTGGTAACTGTCGGCCATGGCTCCTCCTGTGAAGGGGACGGGGGACTTCAGGCGCGCGAAGCGCCGGTCACACGCGGGATGGGCGGCGCCGGGTCGCTGCCGGCGCTCTCGTTGGCGGAAGCAGGGCTCACCCGTGGATGAGGGCGGGCAGGCACTTGACGCAGACCCAGGTGCTCTCGCCCTTGTTGCGGCAGGGGAAGAGGACGGCGTCCATCTCGCTGCGTCCGCAGTTGAAGCAGTGCTGCTGGATCGCGACGGCGGCGGCCAGCTTGGCGGCGACGCGCTCGGCCGCCTCCTCCTCGTCGAAATCTGCGGCCTCGCGCTTCTCGATGGTGAGGGCGCCGGTGGGACACACGGCGAGGCAGAAGCCGGCGCCGTCGCAGAGCTCGTCCTTGACGACCTTGGCCTTGCCGTCCACGAGCTCGATCGCGCCCTCGGCGCAGGGCGTCACGCAGAGCCCGCAGCCGTTGCAGAGGTCCTCGTCGATCTTCACGATGCTGCGAAGCGCCATGCGTCCGGTCCTTTCGTGAGGCGCGTCGCACGCGATGGAGCCGCGCCGGCCAGGCGCCCGGGGGGTCGAGCGCCCGCGGTCGCCGGATTAACACTGTGGAGCTGGTGCTAACCCTACTCGCTGTGCGGCCACGCGGCATTGACCTGCGTCAACGGCCGCTCCCCCACCGTCCGGCTGTGTCTACCCGCAGTCGCGGGGCTGAAGCATGGATGCCAGTCGGCTTGGGCGTCAGCCGACGCTGCCGGCCGGCCGCACCGCGGTCGGCGGGCGGACGACGATCGCCGCGGTTCCCGTGAGCGGGCACTTGTACTCGCAGATACCGCAGCCGATGCAGCGATCCGCGATCACCTTCGGGCGGGAGAGGTAGTCCTGCGTGCCGTCGGGGCGGTCGATGAGGTGCTGGCCGACGAGCTCGATCGCCTTGTCCGGGATGGGGCACATCTCCTGGCAGACGATGCAGGGCGTGTCGCTCGCCCAGGGCAGGCAGCGGTCGCGGTCGATCACGGCGAGCCCTATGACCCGCGTGCGCTTCTCGGCGAGGGTCAGCTCCGGGATCGCTCGCGACGGGCACACCTGGCCGCAGGCAGAACAGCCGTAGTCGCAGTAGCCGAGGCGCGACTTGAGCACCGGGGTCCAGAGGCCTTCGAGGCCGGCCTCAGAGAGTGACGGTTGCAGGCCGAAGGTCGGGCAGGCTTTCATGCACTCGCCGCAGCGGAGGCAGCGCGACAGGAAGTCGCTCTCGTCCTGCGCGCCCGGCGGACGGATGAGGCCCGGGCGCGGGACTGCCCGGGCGACACCGGTGCCGAACAGCACGGCCGCCGCTACGCCGGCGGCCGCCGAGAAGACCACCTCACGTCGCCCCGGGTCGTAGCGCGCCCACGGCCCGGGCCGCCGCGCGACCCCGAAGCTCATCGCGCCGGGGGTCGGGCAGGCGACCAGGCAGTCCAGGCAGGTCGTGCACTCCGAGGTGACGACGGTCGCGGCGCGGCTGGCGGGTTCCTCTTCCGCTTGGATCGGCCGCGCAGCCGGGTCGCTGCCGCCCTCCGCGAGCTCGATCGCGCCGACGGTGCAGGCGCGCGCACAGGCGCCGCAGCGGTCGCAGCCGTCGCCGACGACGGGGCGCAGCACCTGCACCTTGGCGACCAGGCCGAGCAGCGCACCGAGCGGGCACACGTAGCGGCACCAGAAGCGCGGTGCCAGCGCGTTCAGCAGGATCACGCCAAGGAGGACGAGCGCCAAGATCACGGCCTGGTCGTAGCGCGGCTGAATCGTGGGAAGCAGGCTGCCGCGGAGGTGTTCCTCCACCCAGGTCACGGCGCCGACCGTGGGCGTCCAGCGCATGCCGGCCCTGTCGATCGTGTCCACCACGTAGACGAAGCCCGGGACCACGGCTGCCGTCCCGGTGCGGACGAGCAGCGCCAGCGGATCTAGCACGAGCATGGTGAGGCCGGCGAACGCGGCCAGGACGAAGATCACGCCGAGCAGGACGTACTTGAGGCGCCGCAGCGAGGGGCGCAGGCGCGCCGCACGCCGCGGCGCCGCGCGGAACCGCACCCAGCCGAGGAGCGTGCCGAGGGGGCAGATCCAGCCGCACCAGACTCGCCCGACCAGGAGGGCGAGGACCAGCGTCGCGAACATGGGCACGAAGTCCGGCAGCCAGGCGCGCTCGGCGAGCATCGTCGCCAGACCCGCGAGCGGGTCGAAGCGGAAGAAGATGCCGGCGTAGGACAGCGGGTCGATCCGCTGCAGGCCCGCGAAGAGGAGGTACGTGAAGAAGGCGAAGGTGGCGACCTGCGTCAGCCGGCGCGCCCAGCGGGCGGCCTGCCAGCCGCCCGTCGACCGGCGCGCCTGCTTCGCGCTTCCCTCGTCCCTCACGACGCGCTCAGACGTAGAACTTCTTGATGGTCAGTTGTGACAGGTCGTTTTGACCGAGGCCCAGCTGGTGGGCCGCGGCGATGTACGGCACGAAGCGGGGCGTCTTCCCGAACAGCCGGGTGGCGTAGGCGTCCGCCGCCACCCAGTCCTTCGAAGCGATGACCGTGTTCTTGCGGCGCACGTCCGCGAGGTCGCCGCCGCTGGGGCCGTTCGCCACGAGGATGCGGATCGCGTCGATGACGGTCAGGTTCGGTCGGAGCTTGGAGTTGATCTCGGCGATGCTCTTGCTCAGGCCCTTCGTGTGCATCGAGCCGCGGTCGCTCGTGGCCCCCATCATGTTCTTGCCCGCGAGTGTCAGGCCGGTGGAGCCGTGCACCTTGGCGATGGGCACGTTGATGAGCACGTCGCAGTCCATCAGCGGGCGATACAGCGGATGGTCCTGCAGGAGGCTGCCCACGTAGTAGTCCTGGTAGCGGGTGCTGCTCATCACGTGCATCGACCCGCCGGCGCTCTCGACGGCGGTCTTGATGCCGCTCTTGCTGTAGGCGGTGGCGGGCGCCGCCGAGACCGGGTTGTCCATCACGCGGACCCGGTTGGCGCCGGCGCCGAGCGCCAGGCGCACGAGTGTGGCCACGACGGTCGGGTTCGTGTCGACCGCGTACTTCGCGGCGCGCGCGTGGCCGATGTTGGGCTTAATGATGACATCGTCGCCCAGGCTCACGAAGCGACGCATCCCCCCGAGCTTGGCGATCGCCGTCCGGACGTTCGTGCCGATCGGAGTCCCTTTGACGACGGTCAGGTCCGGGTAGCTGCCGGCTGCGACGAGGTTCCCACCGAGGGCGGCCTGATCGAGCGTGTCGTTCGCGTCGCCGACGGCGGCGAGAGCGTCCTGCGCGCCGGGCAGGAACAGGATGCCGCCGGCCCCGGCGGCGAGGATCTTGAGGAAGTCGGCGCGGGTGAGCGGTTCGTGTGCCATGGTCCTCCCCCTGTGCTGCGACGGACTCGTGCCAATGCTACTCCTCGGCACGGGGTGGGAGGTCCTGAGCGGGCGGCGTCGCCTTGAGCGGAGACAGCCGCCGTGCCGACGGCCGCTGAGGGCCCGCCGCTCACGGAGGCACGCCTGACGGGCGGCGGGGTGGCTATTCCTGCGCGAGGCGGCGCAGGGCGGCGAAGTCCAGGATCTCGATCAGTTCGCCGCCTCCACTCAGGCGGATCACCGCCGCGCGCTTGAAGCGGTCGAACGTACGGCTCAGCGTCTCCGGGACGGTGCCGAGGCGCGCCGCGAGCTCCTTCTTCGTGGTGGGCAGCCGAACGACCCGTGGGGCGCCCGGCGAGACGGGCGCGTCGAGCTGCTCCTCGGCGAGGGCGAGCAGGTAGCGCGCGAGCCGCGCCGGCACGGGAAGGAGCAGCTCCTCGACGCGGCTGTTCAGCAGCAGCATGAGACGCGCCATGGCGCCGAGAAGGTTGACGGCCAGCGCCGGGTCGGCGAGAAGGAGCGCGCGGAACTCGACGGTCTCGAACCGGTAGAGACGACTCTCGGTCATGGTCTCCGCGCTCGACGGGTACGTGTCGTGGAAGAGGACCGATTCGCCGAACGTCTCGCCGGGGCGCACGTGGCGCAGCGTCGCCGTGCGCCCGTCCCGGAAGAGCTTGAACACCTTGACGGCGCCCTCGCTCAGCAGGAAGAAGGCCCGCGCGGGGTCGTGTTGCGAGAAGACGGTGCTCTCGGGCTCCAGCCTGACCGGCCGCGCGATGGCGGCGAGTCGCGCGAGGCTTGCCTCGTCGAGGCCGCCCAACAGAACCGAGGCGCGCAGGTCGTCGTCGATCACGCTCGCGAGTATACCGGGAGGGCGTTCGGGGCAGTGCGCCGGGTGGGCCCAGGGAAGCGTGCAGGGTGGCGTCGGAAGCGCGCAGGGTTGGCGTCGGAGGCACAGCGCGCCCGCCGCCGCGGCCCCAGCCCGCGACCTCGCGCGCGAGCGCGGCTCCAGCTTCGTCGCTCGCTTCGTCAGTCGAGTGCGGCGCGCAGCTCCTCCGCCATCGCCCGCTCTTGCCTGGACGCCTTCGTGAAGGCGCGCGCCTGGGCGGCGAGCACGTCCTCGGCGTGCGCCACGAAGGCCTCGTGGTAGCCGGCGATGGCCTCCTCGACGACGGCGAGCTGCTCGGCCGCCTCCGGCCAGGTCACCGCCGGCTCCGCCTTCAGGACGTCCAGGTACGGCGAAGCGTCGAGCTCGTGCAGGGGCTCGAGGGTCATCTCATTGACCTCCTGGCGAAGCGTCATCAGCTTCTGCACGCGGTCGTCGTGGGTACAGACCAGCACTTCGAGGCGGTCGCGCCACTCCTGGTCGGGGGCCACGACACCTGCCTCTGCGGCGAAGTCGGCGCCGGCCTGCTCGGCCTCGAGGGCGAAGCGAAAGGCCGAGCCGAAGTTGACGATCTCCGGGAAGTCACGAGCCACGGGGTCTCCTTTGTCCTCACGAGTCGTTGGCTGGCGTTCTACCCAGGCCGGCGGTCTTCGCCACTCCCAACGCTCACCAGCGCTCGATCACGACCTTACTGTCCGTGAAGAACCTCACGGCCTCCTGCCCCTGTCCGTGAAGGCTGCCGAAGAAGCTGTCCTTCATGCCCCCAAAGGGGAAGTAGGCCATGGGTGCGGCGATGCCCAGGTTCACGCCGATGTTGCCGGCCTCGACCTGGTAGCGGAAGGTGCGTGCAGCACGCCCGCTCTGCGTGTAGATGGAGGCGGCATTGCCGAAGGGCGACTCGTTGGTGACCCTGATCGCCTCGGCGAGGTCGGCGACGCGGATGATGCTCGTCACCGGCCCGAAGATCTCCTCGCGGGCGATCGTCATGCCGGGCGTGACGTCGTCGAAGACGGTGGGTCCGACGAAGTAGCCTTTCTCGTAGCCCGGAACGCTTGCCTCGCGGCCGTCGAGGAGCAGCGTCGCGCCCTCCTCGACGCCCTTGTCGATGTAGCGGAGCACCCGGTCCTTGGCCGCCCTGTCGACCAGCGGCCCCATGTTGACGCTCTCGTCGAGGCCGGGGCCCAGCTTGATGCGCTCGCTGGCGGCGACGAAGGCCGCCTTCAGCGGCTCGTGCACCTCGCCGACGGCGAGCAGGTTGGCCCCGGCCAGGCAGCGCTGCCCGGTGCAGCCGAAGAACGAGGCGATCATGTTGCGGACCGCGCGCTCGATCTCCGCGTCGGGCATGACGGTGATGAAGTTCTTCGCGCCGGCCTGCACGATGCAGCGCTTGCCGGTCGCGCCGCAACGCTCGTAGATGTGCTTGGCGACCGGCGTCGAACCGACGAAGGTCACGCCCTTGATGCCGGGGTGCTCGAGCAGCGCGTTCGCCACCTCGCGGTCGCCGTGCACGATGTTGAGGACGCCCTCCGGAAGGTCGACTTCCTCGAGCAGCTCGACCATGCGCGTCATCGTGACCGGCGTCTTCTCCGACACCTTGATGATGAAGGTGTCTGCCGTGGCGACCGCGTAGGGCCAGAACCAGAAGGGCACCATGCCGGGGAAGTTGAACGGGCTGATGCCGGCGAACACGCCGAGCGGCTGGCGGATCACCATCTCGTCGATGTTCCTGGCCGCCCCGTCCTCGAGGTTGTAGCCCATCATCATCGTCGGGATGCCGGCGGCGGTCTCGATGTTCTCGATGGCCCGCCGCGTCTCGCCGCGCGCCTCGTCGATCGCCTTGCCGTGCTCCTGGCGTCGTGATGCGGGCGACCTCCTCGAAGTGCCGCTCGAGGAGCGTCCCTGTATCTTGAAGAGGTAGCGCACCCGCGCGAGTGGCGGCGTCGTGCGCCACTCGCGGAAGGCCGCCTGGGCGGCGCGGACCGCGCGGTCCACGTCCGGCCGGCGTGGAGCAGCGCACCTGCGCGATCACGCGTGCCGTCGGAGGATCGTGGACGTCGAGATAGCGGTCTCCGCTGGCCTCGACCCACTCGCCGTCGATGTAGTTGCGGAGGACGCCGTAGTCGTCCTTCAGCGGCTTCAGGGGATTGAAGGTGCTCTCGGACGTCCTTGCCATCGCGTGCTCCCGGTCGTGGGCTGACTCCCTATGCGCCCGTTTCCCCCAGGGCGGAGCGCTGGACGCGGGATCGGCGTTGCCGGTCCAAAGAGAAGGGGCCGGGCTCTTGCGAGCCCGGCCCCTTCTGAAGCGCTCCCGAAAGTGGTCTGTCGCGATCAGCGGTTGACCGTGCCCTCCCAGGTGCTGATCTGCTTCTGCTTCTTGTCGGCCTCGGTGAACCAGCGCGTGGTGACGCACTTGGTCTCGGTGAAGAACTGGACGCCGTCCTTGCCGAGCACGTGGTTGTCGCCGAAGAAGGAGTCCTTGTGGCCCGCGAAGGGGAAGAAGCTCACCGGCACCGGGATGCCGACGTTGATGCCGACCATGCCGGCGTGCGTGCGACGCGCGAACTCGCGGGAGTAGTAGCCGCTCTCGGTGAAGATGCAGGAGCCGTTGGCGAACTCGCTGCTGTTCATGAGGGCGAGGCCCTCCTCGAAGTCGTCGACGCGCTTGATGAAGAGCACCGGGCCGAAGGCCTCTTCCCAGCCGCAGGTCATCTCGGGCGTGACGTTGTCGAAGATGGTCGGCGCCGACGAAGTGGCCGCCCTCAAAGCCGGGGACGACGAGGTCGCGGCCGTCCAGGACCAGCGTAGCGCCCTCTTCGACGGCCTTGTCGATCCAGCGCTTGACCGACGCCTGGTGGGCGGCGGAGACGACCGGGCCGAGCTCCGTCTTGGGGTCGTAGGCGGCGCCGACGACGCGCTCCTCGGCGAACTGCTTCATGTAGCCGACGAACTCGTCGGCGACGGCGTTCTCGACGACGCAGACGGGGAGCGCCATGCAGCGCATGCCGGCGCAGCCGAAGGTCGAGTTGATGATGCCGCGGGCGGCGCGCTCGAGCGAGGCGTCGCGGAGCACCAGGCCGTGGTTCTTGGCCTGCGTCTGCGCCTGGACGCGCTTGCCGTGGGCGGCGGCGATCGAGTAGATGTGCTTGCCGACCGGCGTGGTGCCGACGAAGCTGACGCCGCGGACCGGCCGGGTGCTTCAGCAGGACCTCGGCCTCTTCCTTCTCGGCCGTCACCATGTTGACGACGCCCTTGGGCAGACCGGCCTCGTACAGCATGTCGAGCAGCATGTGGCTCGTCAGCGGCACGGGGTTGGCGGCCTTGAGCACGAAGGTGTTGCCGGTGGCGATGCAGAGCGGCAGCATCCAGCCGAAGGGGATCATGGCCGGGAAGTTGAACGGCGCGATGCCGGCGAACACGCCGAGCGGCTCGCGGTAGCTGACCGTGTCGTGACCGGTGGCCACGTTCATCAGCGACTCGCCCTTCATGAGCATCGGGGCGCCGACGGCGACGTCGATGGCCTCGATGATCTTGATGACCTCGCCGCGGGCCTCGTCGAGGTTCTTGCCGAGCTCGGTCGAGACCAGCGTGGCGATCTCGTCCATCTTCTCGAGGAGCATCGGGCGCCAGCGTGAAGAGGACCTCGGTGCGCTTCTGGATGGGCATGCTGGCCCACGGGCCGAAGGCGCGGTGGGCCGACTCGATGGCCTCGGTCGACCTCGGCCTCGGTGCACATCGGCGTGCGCGGCGATCACCTCGCCGGTGTTGGAGTCGGTGATGTCGACCCAGGTGTCGCTCTGCGATTCGCGCCACTCGCCGTCGACCATGTAGCCGAGGGTCTTCACATCTTTCAGGACTTCTGTCATCCCAGTTCCTCTCGTATCGTCTGGCCCGTTCGCGCCGTCGGCGGCTGCGAACCGGCCCGATCCTCCAACTAGACAGGCATCGCCTCGGACTCGGCCGCTCCGGACATGCGATGTTGGTCGGGCGGACCGGTCGTGGCGGGATTCTGCGTGTCTCATCCGTGGGGCATCGAGCATCACGGCCCGTGCCACACGACGTTACCACCTCCCACCGGGGGTCGGATTCGGAGGAGCACTACGAGAGCCTTGACTCCATCTCTACGCGCGCGAAGCACTCCGGGCGGAGCGCTGCTTCGTAAGTGTAGGGGGGGAGCCGGCACTCGTAAAGCTGAGTACAGGCCTCCAGAACGGCGATTTCGGGGAAGCCGGCCGTCCAGAAGGGCCTGGGCCGACGAGCCTCGTCGGGTCAGGTGTACTTCACCCGCGGGTCGAGCCAGGTGTAGGCGACGTCGACCACGAGGTTGCTGACCGTCACCAGCACCGCGGCGAAGAGCACCGTGCCCATGATCATCGGCAGGTCCTGCGTCTGGATGGCGTTCCACGCCTGCCAGCCGATGCCGGGAACGCCGAACACGACCTCGATCACCAGGACGCCGCCGAGGAACCAGCCGAAGTCGAGGCCGAGCAGGGTGATGATCGGGCTCCACGAGTTGCGCATGATGTGGCGCCACACGACGGTGCGCTCGGGCAGGCCCTTGGCGCGGGCGGCCCGCACGTAGTCGGCGTTGAGGATGTCGAGCATGCTCGAGCGCAGCATGCGCGAGTACCAGGCGGCGCCGCCGACGCCCAGGGTGAGCCCGGGCAGGACGCCGTAGAGCGGCGCTCCGTCCAGCCCTCGTAGCCGCCGAGCGGGAAGAGCTGGAGCTGGAAGGCGAAGACGTACAGGAAGATCATGCCCAGCCAGAACGCCGGGCGCGGCGATGCCCAGCAGGCTGAGCACGGTGAACGTGCGGTCGCGGACGCTGTACTGCTTGAGGGCGCTGATCATGCCCACCGGGATGCCGATCAGCAGCTCGAAGAAGATGCCGAACAGGGCGATCATCGACGGTCGCGGGGAAGCGCTCGATGATCGACTGCGCGACCGGCCGCTGGGTCTCGTACGAGAAGCCCATGTCGCCCTGCAGCAGGTTCTTCAGGTAGATGCCAGTACTGCTCGTAGACGGGCTTGTCGAGCCCGAGCTCGGTGCGGATGCGGTCGAGGACCTCCGGCGTCGCGTGCACGCCGGCGATGCTCTTGGCGGGGTCGCCGGGCACGGCGAAGGCGAGCAGGAAGGTGATGATGCTCACGAAGAAGAGCACCACCACGACCCACAGCAGACGGCGCATGAGGTACTTACCCATCGTGCCGCTGCCTCCCGCTCGCCTTGTCGCCGTGCCCGGATCATCCGCCAGTCCCTCAGTCGCTCACTTGCCGTCGAGCTTCCAGAAGTCCTGGAAGTTGAGGTTCCAGACGGGGTGGTAGTAGTAGCCGCCCACGTTCTTGCCGTACATGCCGTTCCACACCGGCTGGAAGAGCGGCGCCGTCGGCGCCTCCTCCATGATGATGTCCTGCATCTGGACGTACATGTCGATGCGCGTCGTCCGGGTCGAGCTCGTTGACCGCCTGCTCGTAGAGGTCGTCGACGCGCTGGTCCCACCAGAAGCTCGAGTTGGCGCCGCCGTCGACCGCGCTCGCCTTGATGAACAGCGGGCCGATCCAGTCGCTCGGGTCGGGGAAGTCCTGGTACCAGTCGGAGAGGCCGATGCCGGCGTGCGACTTCTTGAGGCTGATGAAGTCCCAGTAGGTCGCCTTGTCCATCAGCTTGATCTCGGCGTCGATGCCGACCGCCTTGAGGTCGGCCTGGATGGCCTGGGCGAGCTTCGGGAACGGGTCGACGTTGTGGCCGTAGAAGGTGGTCTTGAAGCCGTCCGGGTAACCCGGCCTCGGCGAGCAGCTGCTTGGCCTTCTCGGGGTCGTACGCTGTAGTAGACCTTGTTGCCCTGGTTGCCGGGCATGCCCTTGGGATAGACCTGGTTGAGGGCCTGGGCCTGACCGCCCATGACCTTCTGGATCTTGCGCGGTGTCGATGGCGTAGTTGATCGCCTGGCGGACCTGCAGGTCGTCGAACGGCTTCTCGAGCACGTTCATGAACACGTAGTACCAGGCGATCTCCGGCGCGTCGTAGCGTGTACTGGCCCCACGTCGGGTCCTGCGTGACGCGCTGGTAGTCGGCGGCCGGGGATGCCGTCGCCGAGCACGTCGACCTCGCCGTTCTGCAGCTGCAGCAGCGCGGTGCTCGGGTTGGCCGTCAGGTCGAAGTCGATCGCGTCGAGGTACGGCTTGCCCTCGTCCCAGTAGTTCGGGTTGCGCTTGGCGATGATCTCCTGCCCGGGCGTCCACGACTCGATGGTGAACGGGCCGGTGCCGAGCGGCTTGCGCTTGATGTCCTTGCCGACCTCGCTCGGCCCACTCCTTGGGCATGACCGAGGTGAACGGCATGGTCATCGCCCAGAGGAAGGACGAGTCGGGCGCGTCGAGCGTGATCTCGACGGTGTAGTCGTCGACGACCTTGAAGCCGGCGATCTCGTCGGCCTTGCCGTCCATGAAGTCCTGCGGCGCCGACGATGCCGGTGTAGAAGAAGGTCGCCGGCGCGAGCGGCTCCTTCATCATGCGCTCGAAGCTCCACTTGAAGTCGTCGGCCGTGACCTCGCGGTCGACCGGCGGGGCGAACTTGATGCCCTGCTTGAGGTGGAACGTGTAGACCGTGCCGTCGGCGCTGATGCCGCCGTTCTCGGCCGAGGGGACCTCGGTGGCGAGCGACGGGACGAGCTCGGCGCCGGCCTCGCCGGCCGTGCTCGCGTAGGTGAGGAAGGTCTCGTAGGTCAGGCGCTCGATGCGACCACGAGGTGATCTCCCAGGCGATCGCCGGGTCGAGCTCGGTCGGCTCGCCCTGGAAGGTCACGTTCAGCGTGCCGCCCTGGACGGGCTCGCCGCTGCCGGTGCCGCCGCCGTCGTCCGTCGCCCTCGTCCTCGCCGCAGGCGGCGAGCGCGAGGGCGAGCGCGGCGGCGGCCAGCAGCGACCAGCAGCACCGTCCAGATCCGTCTCCGTCTCATCTCGGACTCCTTTCGTCCGCCCTCCATGGGCGGTTCCCCCGGACTCGCGGGCGGCGGCGCTCGGCGCCGCCGCCCGCGCCAGTCCCTACAGCCTCCAGTAGCTTCCCGGATCGATCTGGTACACCGGGTGCAGGTAGAACCCGCCGACGTTCTTCGAGCACATCGTCGTCTGCGTCGGGCGAGTACAGCGGCGCGTAGCCGGTGTCGGCGGCGATGATGTCCTGCATCGCCGAGTAGGCCTCGATGCGCGCCTGCGGGGTCGGTCATCGCCTGCGCCGCGACGTAGGCGTCCTCGAGCTCCTGGCTCCACCAGAAGCTCGAGTTCATGCCGCCCGGCACGGCGCTCGCCTTGCTGAACAGCGGTCCGATCCAGTCGCTCGGGTCGGGGAAGTCCATCCACCAGCCGAAGCTGCCCATGGTCAGCGTGTTCGGCGTGCTCTGCTGGTTGTAGTAGGTGTTGTTGCTCATCGTCTTGAGGTCGGCCGTCGATGCCGATCGCCTTCAGGTCGGCCTGCACCGACTGCATGAGCTTCGGGTTCGGGTCGACGTTGTCGGTGTAGAGCATCGTCTCGAAGCCGTCCGGGAAGCCGGCCTCGGCCAGGAGCGCCTTGGCCTTCTCGGGGTCGTAGCCGTAGTACTCCTTGCCCTCGACGTGGCCCGGCATGCCCGGCGGATAGAACTGGTACAGCGCCTGCGCCTGGCCGGCCTGCAGCTTGACCAGGTTGTCGCGGTCGACGGCCCAGGCGATCGCCTCGCGCACCTTGGGGTTGTCGAACGGCGGCATGCCGTCGTTGAGGAAGAGGTAGCTGATCGCGATCAGCGGCTGGGTGTAGACGTAGTCCTTCCACTCGGGGTCGTTCTGGATGCGCACGATGTCGGACGGCGGCACGCCGTCGCCGAGCGCGTCGATCTCGCCCTGCTGCAGCTTGAGCAGCGCGGTCGACGGGCTGAAGGAGAGCGCGTACTTGATCTCGTCGAGGTACGGCTTGCCCTCGTCCCAGTAGTTCGGGTTCTTCTTGAGGACGATCTCCTGGCCCGGCGTCCAGTGGTCGAACATGAAGCGGCCGGTGCCGAGCGGGTGGCGGTTGATCTCCTTGCCCCACTTCTCGACCCACTCCTGCGGCACGACGTCGCAGAACTCCATCGTCAGCGCGTTGAGGAACGAGAGGTCGGGCGACTTGAGCGTGATCTCGACGGTGTAGTCGTCGACCGCCTTGAAGCCGCTGATCTCGTCGGCCTTGCCGTCCATGAACTCGTCGGCGCCGACGACGCCCATGTAGAACGAGGTCGCCGGCGCGCGCGGCTCGCTCATCATGCGCTCGAAGCTGTACTTGAAGTCGGCGGCCGTGACCTCGCGGTCGACCGGCGGCTGGAACTTGACGCCCTCGCGCAGGTGGAACGTGTAGACGAGGCCGTCCTCGCTGATGCCGCCGTTCTCGACCGACGGGCACCTCGGTGGCGAGCGCCGGCTCGAGCACGTTGCCCTCGTCGCCGGGCTTGGCCGCGTAGCGCAGGAAGCCCTCGAAGATCTCGTGCTCGATCTGCCAGTCGATGACGTTCCAGGCGATCGCCGGGTCGAGGCTCGACGGTTCGCGTCAGGTACGAGAGCGTCAGCGACGCCGCCCTGCTTGGGCGTGTCGCCGCCGGTCGTCGCGCCGCCGCCCTCGTCGCCGCTCGCTCGCCGCAGGCGACCAGCGGCGAGCGGCCATGGCGGCCACCAGCAGCAGGGCGAGCACGGCGGCGAGCCGGCGCGCGGTGGGCGATGTCCTCATCCCTTCCTCCTTGGTGCGCTCGTGTGCGCTCATGCGTCGACGTCGTCCGTCGCTCTCGCTCAGCGGCGACGCTGCTGCGGGTCGAACGCGTCCCGCAGGCCGTCGCCGACCAGGTTGAAGGCCAGCACGGTGATCATGATCATCAGGCCGGGATAGATGACCAGGTGCGGCGCCGACAGGTAGTACGGCTGCCCCTCGGCGATCATCTGGCCCCAGGACGGCGTCGGCGGCTGCACGCCGAGGCCGATGTAGCTGAGCGTCGACTCGAACAGGATCGTCGTCGCGATGCCGAGGCTGATGTAGACGATGATCGGCGCCACGAGGTGCGGCAGGATGTGCCGGTAGAGGAGCCGCCCGTTCGTGCAGCCCGTCAGGCGGGCGGCGTCGACGAACTCCTTCTCGCGGATCGACAGCACCTCGCCGTGGATGACGCGCGTCATCGGCGTCCAGTAGACGATGCCGATCACCAGGACGAGGATCCAGAGGCTCGGCTTGAGCACGCTGACCAGGGCGATGGCGAAGAGGTAGATGGGGAAGGCCATCATCACGTCGGTCATGCGCATGAGGAGCGGTCTCGACCCAGCCGCGGAAGTAGCCCGCCGTGAGACCGAAGACGACGCCCAGGACGAGGGCGAAGCCGTTGGCGAGCACGCCGATGACGAGCGACACGCGGGCGCCGTAGATGAGCCGGCTCAGCAGGTCGCGGCCGAGCGTGTCGGTGCCGAGCGGGAACTGCGCCGACGAGCCGACCGGCATGCCCTGCATGGTGAGGCCCTCGTCGTACTGCACGGTCGGGTCGTGCGGCGCGATCCACGGCGCGAAGACCGCCATGAGGATGAGCAGGATCACGACGACCACCGCCGCCGACGGCGAACTTGTCGCGGCGGAAGCGGATCCAGACTTCCTTCCAGGTCGAGCGGTGCTCGATGAGGAGCGGCGTCGGGCGACCAGCCGGCGGCGGCCGCGACGCGCCATGGCCGTCGGTCGAGCGGCGAGTAGATCGCTCCGGTCGAGGACGGGCGTGGCGGCTCGACCGGCGTCGACGCTCGTCGTCGACGGTCGACCGTCGTCCGGGCGTCGCGTCCGTGCGGCGGTCGCGCCTGGGCCGGGCCGGCGGCGACGACCGCGAGGTCGTCCTCTCCGGCCCTGATGTGCGGGTAAGTCGCTCGTCGTGATCAGGTGGCACGCGGCCAGTGGCCGGGCCGCACCTCCTTCAGAGGCGGGACTCTCGACGTCGCAGAGGCCGTGCCTGCACCGCGGGGCAGCGGGTGTGGAAGTGGCAGCCCGGCGGCGGGTCGGCCGGCGAGGGCACGTCGCCCTGCAGCACGACCGGGCGGCGCATGCTCCTCGGCCTCCGGGTCGGGGATCGGCACGGCGCTGAGCAGGGCCTGCGTGTAGGGGTGCATCGGCTCGCCGTAGAGCACCGCGTTCTCGGCGAGCTCCACGATCCTCCCCAGGTACATGACCGCGACGCGGTCGGAGATGTGGCGCACCACCGAGAGGTCGTGGGCGATGAACAGGTAGGTGAGGCCGAACTCGCGCTGCAGCTCGCTGCAGGAGGTTGATGATCTGCGCGCGGATGCTGACGTCGAGCGCGCTGATGGGCTCGTCGCAGACGATGAAGTTGGGCTCGACGGCCAGGGCGCGCGCGATGCCGATGCGCTGGCGCTGGCCGCCGGAGAACTCGTGCGGGTAGCGGTTCAGCGTGTTCGGGTTGATGCCCACCGTCTGCAGCAGCTCGCGCACCCGCTCCTTGCGCCGCCGCGGTCGCGGAGCTTGTGCACCAGCAGCGGCTCGCCGACGATGTCGGCCACCGTCATGCGGCTGTTCAGCGACGCGTAGGGGTCCTGGAAGATCATCTGCATGCGGCGGCGCTGGCGGCGCAGGGCGCCGCCGCGAAGGTGGGCGAGGTCGGCGCCCTCGTAGAGCACGCGCCCCGTCGTCGGGCGGATGAGCTGCAGGATCGCGCGGCCGGTCGTCGACTTGCCGCAGCCCGATTCGCCGACCAGGCCCGAGCGTCTCGCCCCGCTTGCACGGTGAACGAGAGCCCGTCGACGGCGCGCACGGCGCCGATCTTGTGGCGGAAGACGATGCCGCTCGTGATCGGGAAGTGCACCGCGAGGTCGTCGACCGTGACGAGCGTGTCGCCGTTCGCGGCGGCCGCGGCGCGACCGGTCGCCGCCGGGACGCGACGCCGGCGTGCTCACGCCGTCACCTCCGCGCGCTCGCGGTCGATGAGCTTGTCGCGGTGGAAGCAGGCGCTGCGCCGCCCCGCGTCGGTGTCGAAGAGCGGCGGCACGCTCTGCCAGCACTCGTCGGTCGCCATCCAGCAGCGCGGCGCGAAGGAGCAGCCCGGCGGCAGGTGGCTGAGGTCGGGCGGCAGCCCTTCGATCGACTGCAGCTCGTCGGCGCGCGGCCGGTCGAGACGCGGCACGCTGCGCAGCAGCCCGACCGTGTACGGGTGGTGCGGGTGATGGAAGAGCGGCTTGGCCGGCCCCTCCTCGACGATGCGTCCCGCATACATGACGAGGATCCGCCGGCACATCCCGGCGACGACGCCGAGGTCGTGGGTGATGACGATGACGGCGGCGTCGTACTCGCGCGAGAGCTGCTTCATGAGGCGCAGGATCTGCGCCTGGATGGTCACGTCCAGCGCCGTCGTCGGCTCGTCGGCGAGCAGCAGCTTGGGGTTGCACGAGAGCGCCATGGCGATCATCACGCGCTGGCGCATGCCGCCCGAGAACTGGTGCGGGTAGTCCTTGATGCGCGTCGGCGGCCTTGGGGATGCCGACCGTCTGCAGCATGTCGATGGCGCGGGAGACGGCGTCGTCGTGCGAGAGGCCCAGGTGCAGCTCGATGCCCTCGGTCATGAGGCGCTCGATCGAGAGCACCGGGTTCAGGCTCGTGACCGGGTCCTGGAAGATCATCGCGATGTCCTGCCGCGGACCTTGCGCACCTCGTTCTCGGGCAGGCGCGAGCAGGTCGCGACCCTCGAACTCGATGCTTCCCGACACGGTTCGCGTTGTTGATCATGCGAGTGAGGCCGAGGATGGCCGTCGCCGTCACGCTCTTGCCGCAGCCAGACTCGCCGACGAGGCCGACGAGCTCGCCCGGGCGCGACCGAGAAGCTCACCCGGTCGACGGCGTGCACGGTCCCCTCCTCGAGAGTCGAAGTCGACGGAGAGGTCCGTGATGTCGAGAAGCGGGGCGGTCATGGCGGGAAGTGTAAACCTACTGCAAGCGCGAATCGAACTTGCTCCAAGCCTGTGAGTGAGCCGGCAGGGCGCGGGATCTCTGACACACTCCCCAGCTTCTTTGACGCTGCCCTGCCGGGCTGGTATGTGTGAGGCCATGCGATCGACTCCACTTGCCCCCGACGCCGTCCTGCTCGCGCTCGAGCGGTTCGCGCCGCAGTCGCGTCCGTACAACTTCGACGACATGTTCGACTGCTGGGGCTTCCAGCGGCGCCTCTTCGACTGGCTCGACGACGGCGACGAGCTCAACGCCGAGCTCGGCGACGCAGAGGGCGGAGGAAGCACGGTGGCGCGCCGATCGCGGACGCGCGACGAGCTCCTGCCGGGCGACATCGTGGTGAGCCATCCCCATCCCGACGCGGAGTTCCACACGGTGATCTACGCGGCCGCGTGGCGGGCCACCGACCTCGTCTACGACACGTCGTCACGCGCGCGCGTGCCTCTGTTCGACGACGGCCGGCTGGTCGCGGAGCGGCAGATCTTCACGCGCTTCATGAGCGCGACCGAGACGACCGACCGATTGCGTCACGACGGCGGCGCGTACCTGCGGCTGTGCGACGATCGGGTCAGGTTCCTGCACGAGGGCTTGCATGCGCGACTGGCGGCCGCGAACCCTGAGGGCGAGCGCGACCTCGTCGTGCTGCGCCGCGCCGCCGGTCTGAGCGACCTGCCGTTCTACTGCCGGAGGCGGCTCGCAACGGACGCGCGCGGACGCGAGGTCTACGACAACCGCGAGACGCGCGGCGCTCGACTACTACACACCGGACGGCGCCTGGCTGCTCGACGACACCTACGAGGCGCTGGGCTGGGCCGGCGGGCAGGGGGCGCCGGCCGGAGCACCGCCCGAACGGCCGGCGCCCCCTGCCATCGCCGGCCTGCCGCACCGCGTCCTCGGCGAGGGCGCATGGACGGTGGCCTGGCGGCCCGGCGGTGAGGACACGACTCGGAGCGAGTGCCGCGAGCACGCCGCGCAGAGCCGGGGCGCGGTCCCCCCGATCGACGGCTGGCGCGTGGAGGTGTGGGAGGAGACGCGCGACCTCTGGAAGCACCGCCTGCTGCGCCTGACCTTGCGCCGGAGTAGACGAGCTTCGCCGTGCCCTCCGCGCTGCTCACGCGACGGCTCCCGCTTCGCCGTCGTGCTCTTCTGCCACGACGAGCGCGGCTGGTCCGGCTCGGCCCTGGCGACCGCGCTGTGGCGGCCGGAGCCCGGCGACCCGCTGCTCGCGTACAACGCGACCCGGCCGCCCGGGCTCCGGCCCGACCTGCTCGAGCCGCTGCGGCCGGCCGGCGGACCGTCGACCTGCGCTGGTCCATCCCCGAACCGGCCGTGACTCAGACGGCGGTACGCGTCCGCCTGTTCGAGGACGCCTGCCTGGCCGACGACGCGCCACCGCTGCTCGACCTCGACTTCGATGGCCCCGACGCTGCGGCTTGTCGCTGTCGCATCCCCGCCGCGCTGCTGCGCGGCGGGCATACCTACGCCTGGTACGTCGACGCGCGAGACGCTGCGGGACGCTGGACGTTCGCGCCCGTCGAGGGCGTCTTCATCGTGGAATGACGGGAGTGATCAGATGCTGGACGTCGACGCGAGACCGCTCGACCTGCAGACCGCGGTCCCGTTCGGCATCGCGCGCTGGACGCACTCGACGCTTCGAGAACTACGTCGTCGACGCTGACGGCGCCGGACGGCGTCGCGGGATCGGGCGAGGCGGCGCCGAACCGCCGCTACGGCGAGGCGCGCGCCGAGGGCATCGCGCTGCTCGAGCGGCTCGCGCCGGTGATCGCCGACCTCGAAGGGCCGGCGGCCGGTCGAGGGCTTCTGCGACGAGCTCGCCTTCGACGCGGAGGCGGCGGCGCTCGGCGGCGGCGCGGCGCCGGCCGCCTTCGGCGCCGGCGCCCCGCCGTGGCCGGGCCTGCGCGCCGCCCTCAGCGCCGCCGCCTGGGACCTCGCCGGCAAGCAGGTCGGCGAGCCGGTCTGGCGCATGCTCGGCCTCGAGCGGCCGTCCGTCGTCACGTCGTACACGATCGCCATCGGCGCGCCGGAGGAGATGCTCGCGCAGGCGCGGGCGGCGCGCGCGTTTCGGGACGCTCAAGGTGAAGCTCGGGTTCGACGGCGACCTCGAGCTGGCCGCGGCGCCTGGCGCGCGAGCTGCCCGACGTGACCTTTCGCTTCGACGCCAACGAGGGCTGGGACCGCGAGCGCGCGGCGCGCGCCGCTCGAGGCGCTCGGCGGCCTCGGCGCCGAGCTCGTCGAGCAGCCCCTGCCGGCCGCCGCCGCGTGACGACCAGCTCTGGCTGCACGAGCGCTCGCCCGTGCCGCTGTTCGCCGACGAGGCCGTGCTGACGCTCGCCGACCTCGAGACCATCGGCGAGCTCTACGACGGCGTCGTCGTCAAGCTCGCCAAGGCGGGCGGCATCGCGCACGCCTTCTCGCTCACTGTCCGCCTGTCGCGGCCGCGGCCTCCAGGTCCTGCTCGGCTGCATGGTCGAGTCGAGCCTCGGGCATCGCCGCCGCGCCTGCAGCTCGCCGGCCTCGCCGACCACGTCGACCTCGACGGCGCCCTGCTGCTCGCCCGCGACCCGTACACCGGCATCGGCGTCGACGGCGACCGTCTGACGGCGTCGGACGAGCCGGGCCTGGGTGTGCGGCCGGCGGACTGACGGCGCCCCGGGGTCAGTCAGCCGGACCCGGGCCGCGGCCGTCCGTCGAGGAGACCGCGGGAGCGGCGCCCTCGTTGTCGCCGGCGAGGGCCGCGACCAGCGCCGCGCCGAGGCGGGACACGGCCTCGTAGCCTTCGCCGCCGTCGCTCAGGATCGGCCAGCGCCAGAGTCGGCTCGCCGTGGCCGCACCAGGCAGCAGTCGTGGGCGTAACGACCGTCCGGCTGTCGTCGCCGAGCTTGCCGGTGTAGACCGCCTCGGCCGGCAGGTAGCGGGCGACGCCGTCGCGGTGCTCGGTCTTCTGCAGGGAGGCGAGGATGGGCTCGCGCACGGCCGCGCTCAGGCGCGGCCCCTGCGCGAGCTCCTCGAGCAGGGCGACCATGTCGCGCTGCGCTCGTCGTGTTGTCGACGCCCTCCTCGCGCGCCTTCGGCGTCCATCATCCGCCGTCGCATGCGCGTCGCCGTCAGGCCGAGCTCCTCGGCCAGGGCGTTCACCCTCTCGAGCCCGACGAAGCTGAGCACGATGTTCGTGGCGTCGTTGTCGCTCACCGCGAGCGAGAGGTGCACGAAGTCGGCGAGCGTGAGCCTCGCCGCGTGCCGGAAGCCGTGCAGCACGCCGGATCCGCCGACCGCCTCCCACGGCTGGAAGGCGTACGGCTAGCTGTCCCTGAGCTCGCCGCGTTCGACGGCGCGCCAGAAGGCCGCGGCGAGCAGCAGCTTGATCGTGCTCCACGACGGCATGACGACGTCGGCGTTGGCCGAGAGCGTCTTCCCGGTGGCGAGGTCCTTGGCGCAGTAGGCGATCACGGCGAGGCCCGCGTCGAGGAGTCGCGAAGCCGTCTTGGCACAACGCTGCGGACGGCGCGGCCGGCTGCGGCGGGCGACTGCTCATGTCACCGCATGCGCGCCGGCGTCGACGTGCACGACCTCGCCGGTGATCGCGCGCGAGAGGTCGCTGAGCAGGAAGACCGTGGCGTCGGCGACCTCGTCGCTGGTGACGTTGCGGCGCAGCGGCGTGTGGCTCTCGAGCAGGTCGAGCATGCCGCTGAAGTCCTTGATGGTGCGCGCGGCGACGGTGGCGATGGGGCCGGCCGAGACCGCGTTCACGCGGATGCCGGCCGGCCCGAGGTCGGCGGCCAGATAGCGCACCGAGCTCTCGAGGCTCGCCTTCGCCGGACCCATGACGTTGTAGTTGGGGATCACGCGCCACGAACCGGCGTAGGTCATGGTCGACGACGCTGCCGCCCTCGGTCATGAGCCGCCGCGCCTCGCGGGCGAGCGCGATGAGCGAGTAGGAGCTGATGTCGTTGGCGGCGGCGAAGCCGTCGCGCGACGTCTCGACGAAGCTGCCCTGCAGGTCTTCGGCCGGCGCCCAGGCGATGCTGTGGACGACGCCGTGCAGGACGGGCATGTCGGTCGGCGAGCTCGTCGACGGCGGCGCGCACCGCCGCGTCGCTGGCCACGTCGCACTCGATCATCGGCGCGTCGCCGATCGCTTCGCGCGAGGCGTCGCGACACGCCGCCGCAGCCGCTCGGCCTGGTAGGTCAGCGCGACGGCGCCGCCCTCGCGGTGGATCGCCTCGGCGACCGCCCAGGCGATCGACCGCGGGTTCGCGGCGCCCATGACGAGCATGTTCTTGCCAGAGAGAAGACCAGCCATGCTCACCCCGCTTCGCTCGCCGCGCGGCCGTGCGTCGCTGCGTCGGACGACCATGGTCGCGTCCGCCGCCGCCCGCTGAGTCTACCCGCGCCCGGCGCTCTCGTCGCGGGGACGGATCACGGAAGCGTGACGGAGTCCGGATCGGTGCCGCTGGGCAGCGGGCGGGCCAAGGCCGGCGACCCCCGGAAGGCGTAGTCGAAGGAGCCATCGCCGGAGCTGCCGGCAGCCGGCGCCGGTATGGGTGAGGCGTCGGTCCGGGTCGCCTCTTCGGGCTGCAGGTAGAGCACGACAAGGGTGCCGGCCGGCGCCGAGCGCGCCCCCATCGTGAGCTTCACGCTGCCACCCGCCTCGCCCTTGAGCACGCGCTTGACGGTGAAGACCTGCGTGCCTTCGATGGGGGCCTTCGCGCGGGCGACGACGACCGTGCCGTAGCCCGCCGCGGCGTCCCGGGTCACGCCGCCCGCGGACAGAGTCCCGTCACCGGACACGGTCGGCGCCGCCTCGTTCGGTGCGGCCTTCTCGCCGGCGCTGTCGGTGGCTTGCGTCGACATGCTTCCGCCGCCGCCTCCACCGGTGTACTGAAGCGCCACGACGCCGGCGCCGAGCACGATGACGACGGCCGTCACGGGCGCTAGCACGCGCAGCCAGGAACGGCGGCGCACAGGCGCCGGGGAGGGGGCCTGGAGAAGCGGCTTGAGGCCGGCCCAGCGCGCGTCGCTCAGGTCGGAGTAGTCGTCGGGCGGCGCCGGGACGATGCGCTCGAGGCCCAGCTCGACGGCGCCGAGGTCGGCGCGCACGGCCTCGAGCCGTGCGCGCAACCGGTCGTCCCCGGCGAGCGCCGCCTCGAGCTCCGCGTCCGACTCAAGCCCCAGCGCGTAGCTCAGCAACCGGTCGTCGTCGAACGGCCCCGTGTCCTGCGTCCTCGTTTCGTCCATGCCGTCCATCTCGTCCTATCCTCGCGAGGCCGGCGCCTCGTAGCCCGCCTGCGTGAGCGACTCCCGCAGCTTGCGCAGGGCGCCGTGGAGCCGCGACTTGACCGTACCGAGCGGGACATCCTGCGCCGCGGCGATCCCCTCGAGCGACAGGTCGGCGAAGAAGCGCAGCGCCACGACCTCGCGGAACTCCGCCGACAGTCCCTCCAGTGCCCGGCGCAGGGCGGGGTCGCCCGGGGCGTGCATCTCGCCGGCCTCCTCGGCCGGCGACGAGCGCCTCGAGCCGCTCCACGAGCCCCTGACGCGTCTGACGCCGCCTTCCCTGGTCGCGCCCGGTGTTCAGGATCACGCGGTAGAACCAGGCCAGGAAGGGCCCTTCGTCTGGCAGTTGCGCGCGGAACACCTTGATGAAGACCTCCTGCACGGCGTCGTCCACCTCGTCGCAGAGTCCCTGGAGGAAGAGGATGCGGCGCACCTGGGGCGCGTAGCGGCGGAAGAACTCGGCGCGCGCCTCGGGTTGCGCCCGCCGCAGCCGGTCTACGAGACCGGTCGGCAGCTCGTCTATGACTTCCTCCAGGTGAAGGGACGCCCCGGGGGCGCCTGAGGTTCGCCGACGCCTCGCAGTATAGAGGGGAGCTCCGCGAAGCGGCAGGGCGTGCTGCGCCAGCCGTCAGGCGTCGAGCGCAGCGGCTCGAAGTCCGACGACTCGCGGCAAGCCGCGATCGTCACTCGTCGAGCAGCAGCTGGCCGGCGGCCGGCGCCGCGAAGCCGAGGTGCCGGACCTCTTCTTCGAGCGCGACCCCGGTCTGCTCGCGCACCCGGCGCTTCACCTCGGCGGCGAGCGCCAGGATGTCGGCGGCGGTCGCGCCGTCGAGCGCCACCAGGAAGTTGGCGTGGCGCTCGCTCACCCGGGCCTTGCCGATGGTCAGGCCCTTGAGGCCGCTCTCTTCGATGAGGCGAGCGGCCGGGACCTCTCGCGACGGGTTCTTGAAGTAGCTGCCGCACGAGGCGTACTCGAGGGGGTGCTTGCTCTGGCGCAGGGCGGCGTCGCGGGCGATCTCCGCGAGCAGCTCGGGCGCCTCGCCGGCGCGCAGCGCGAAGTCGGCGGAGAGCACGATCAGGTCGCGCCGGCGCTTCAGCAGGCTCGTCCGGTAGGCGAAGTCGAGCTCGCCGGGCGCTGCCCGTCGCTCCTTGCGGCCGTCGAGCAGGTGGACATCCACGAGGACGTCCGCGACAGACCGGCCGTAGGCGCCGGCGTTGCCGACGACGGCGCCGCCCACCGAGCCCGGGATGTTGCCGGCGAACTCGAGGCCGGCGAGCCCCTGTCCGGCCAGGTCGGCGACCAGGCCGGGCAGCTCCGCGCCGGCCTCCACCTTCAGCAACTCGCCCTCGAGCGTGTGCCGCTCGTTGCGGGCGAGGACGACCAGGCCGGGGAGGCCGGCGTCGGCGACGAGCACGTTGGTCGCGCGTCCCAGGACGGTGACGGGCAGCCTCAGCTCTCGCGCGACGAGCACGGCATACGACAGCGCGTTCGTCTCGCGTGCCGTGAAGAGGAACTCGGCGGGTCCGCCGACGCGGTAGGCGCAGAGCGGCGCGAGGGGTACGGCCTCCTCGAGGCCGGGCAGCTCGCGCCGCAGGATCGCGCGCTTCTCCTCCGGCGTCTCTCGCGTCTCTTCCACGGACCGCATCGTAGCATCGCCCCCCGCTTCGGCGACGTGCAGATAGAGGAGCGTCCTTCGACCGGCGGCTCCGTCAAGGCTTGGAGACGCCGCTTGCGGGTACTTGACGACCTGTGCCCGCGTGGCTTAAGTTCCCAAATCCTAGTGTGAAGTATGGATTGGACGTGTCTATGACGCATCTCTCGCTCAGAAGCGAGTACGCGATAAAGGCCCTGGTCCGTCTGGCGCTCGCCCGGGAAGGCCGCCCTGTTCAGGCCCGGGAGATCGCCGCCTTCGGCGGCATCCCGGTCAAGTTCCTGGAGCGCGTCATGCAGGACCTCAGGCAGGCCGGTCTGGTCGGGAGCCGCCGCGGCAAGGGCGGCGGCTACGTGCTGGCGCGCGACCCTGAAGGCATCACGTTCGCCCAGGTCATCGATCTCATCGAGGGCTCGGACGGCGGCAAGGGCCGAATGCAGCGCGACGACGCTGCGGAGCAGCTGGTCGCGCCCGTCTGGCGAGACGTGCGCGACGCCACCCGCGACATCCTCGAGGCGGCCACGGTCGCCGGGGCGGCGGCGCGAGCCGGCGCGCAACCGATGTACTACATCTGACGGGAGAACTCATGACAGCCACAAACGAGACCGAGACGCAGCGGGGCTTCGAGACGCTCGCCCTGCACGCCGGGCAGCAGGTCGACCCGGCGACGAACTCCCGGGCTGTGCCCATCTACCAGACCACGTCCTACGTGTTCGACAGCGCCGAACACGCCGCCGACCTCTTCGGCCTGCGCACCTTCGGCAACATCTACACGAGGATCATGAACCCCACCAACGACGTGTTCGAGCAGCGCGTCGCCGCGCTCGAGGGTGGGGTGGCCGGCCTCGCCTTCGCCTCCGGCTCCTCGGCCGTCACCTTCAGCATCCTCAACATCGCCGGGGCCGGCGATCACGTGGTCAGCGCCAACAGCCTGTACGGCGGGACCTACAACCTCTTCGTCCACACCCTGCCGCGCCTGGGCCTGGAGATCGACCTGGTCGACCCCGTAGACCCCGAGAACTTCCGCCGGGCGATCAAGCCGACCACGAAGGCGCTCTACGCGGAGACGGTCGGCAACCCGAAGCTGGACACGCTCGACATCGCGGCGGTCGCGGCCGTCGCGCATGAGGCGGGCGTCCCCCTGATCGTGGACAACACGATGGCGACCCCGTACCTGATCAGGCCGATCGACCACGGCGCCGACATCGTGGTGCACTCGGCGACCAAGTTCATCGGCGGGCACGGTACCTCGATCGGAGGCGTCGTCGTGGACTCGGGCAAGTTCGACTGGTCGCAGAACGACAAGTTCCCGGGCCTGGTCGAGCCGGACGCCAGCTACCACGGTCTGAAGTTCTACGAGGCGCTGGGCCCGCTGACCTACGCGGTGAAGCTGCGCGTCAGCCTGTTGCGCGATGTGGGCGCGGCGCTCTCGCCCTTCAACGCCTTCCTCTTCCTGCAGGGCCTCGAGACGCTGCCCCTGCGGATGGAGCGACACAGCACCAACGCAGCGGCGGTGGCCGAGCACCTCGAGAACCACGAGAAGGTCGCCTGGGTGAGCTATCCCGGCCTCTGCTCGCACCGGTCGTGCGAGGTCGCGCAGCAGTACCACCATCGCGGCCTGTACGGGGCGATCGTGGGCTTCGGCATCAAGGGCGGCCGTGAAGCGGGCCGGCGGTTCGTCGAGAGCACGAAGCTGTTCTCGCATCTGGCCAACATCGGGGACGCGAAGTCGCTCTGCATCCACCCGGCGACGACGACGCACTCGCAACTCGAGCCGGAGGAGCAGCACCTCGCCGGCGTGACCGACGACTTCGTGCGCCTGTCGGTCGGCATCGAGTCGCTCGACGACATCATCGCCGACATCGACCAGGCGCTGGCCCAGACCTGAGGCGGCCGGCCCCTCGTTGCGTGCCGAGATGGCCGTCTCGACCGATGGCCCTGCGGCGCGACGTAGAATGGGCGGCGGGGCGCCGGGCAGGCGCCCCGCCGCCCAGACCGTCTGGGGCATTCCTTGCTTGCCTGACGTGACCGAACAGACGACACAGAGCAGCCCGACCCCGGCCGGCGAGATCGGCGACGTTCCGGTCGTCGCCGATGCCGACGCCGGCTCGGCCGGCATCGTGCGCACGAAGCACGTCACCTTCGATGAGCCCGGTCGCACTCTCGAGCTGGAGGGCGGCGGCGAGCTTTGGCCCGTGACGGTCGCCTTCGAGACCTACGGGACGCTGAGCGAGGCGAGAGACAACGCCGTCATGGTCTTCCACGCCCTCTCGGGCGACGCTCACGCCGCCGGCCGGCACAGCGCCAACGACAAGCGCGCCGGATGGTGGGACATCCTTATCGGCCCCGGCAAGGCGCTCGACACCGAGAAGTACTTCGTCATCTGCGCCAACGTGATCGGCGGCTGTAACGGGTCGACGGGTCCTTCGTCGGTCGACGCGTCGACCGGCCGCCCGTACGGCACGAGCTTTCCGATGATCACCATCGCCGACATGGTCGAGGCCCACCTGCTGCTGCTCGACCACCTCGGCATCGAGAAGCTGCTGGCCGCCGTCGGCGGCTCGATGGGCGGGATGCAGGTGCTCGAGCTGGCCGTCAGTCACCCCGAGCGGGTGCATCTCGCCGTCGCCATGGCGACGGCGGCCCGTCAGCCGACACAGGCCATCGCCTTCAACGAGGTCGGACGCCAGGCGATCATGGCCGACCCGAACTGGCGCGGCGGCGAGTATTACGGGGGCAAGGCCCCCGGCAAGGGCCTCGCCGTCGCGCGCATGGTCGGCCACATCACCTACCTCTCCGACGAGGCGATGCAGGAGAAGTTCGGGCGCCGCCTGCGTGACATCCACGACTACTCGTTCACGTTCTCGGCCGACTTCGAGGTCGAAAGCTATCTGCGCCACCAGGGACTCGCGTTCACGAACCGGTTCGACGCCAACACGTACCTCTACATCACGCGCGCGCTCGACTACTTCGACGTCGCGCGCCGCGACCGCAGCCTGGCCGACGCCTTTCGAAACGTGACGTCGCGCTTCCTCGTATTGTCCTTCTCGAGCGATTGGCTGCACCCGCCGTATCAGCTCAAAGAGATCGTCGGCGCCCTGCGTACGACGCACAAGCACGTCAGCTACTACGAGGTCGAGAGCCATTACGGCCACGACGCCTTCTTGTTGGAACGGTCCAAGATGGAGGGCGTCATAGGCGCCTTCCTGGGCAGCGGCAGGCGCAGCTTCGCGCGTGGGAGCTGAGCGCTTTGGCGCGTATCGACTACAAGCTGATCGAGGACCTGGTGCCGGACGGCGCGACGGTGCTCGACCTCGCCTGCGGCGACGGGCAGCTGCTCGAGGAGCTGGTGCGCGGGAAGCACGTGCGCGGCAGCGGCGTCGACATCGACAAGCAGGCCATCGAGGCATGCGTCGGCAAGGGCCTCTCCGTCTTCCACGGCGACCTCGACGAAGGTCTCGCGGACTTCTCCGACGGCTCGCACGACGTGGTGATCCTCAGCTTGAGTCTTCAGCAGCTCCGGCGCCCCCGCATGATCGTCCGCGAGATGGTACGCGTCGGGCGCCTCGCCATTGTGAGCTTCCCCAACTTCGCCCACTGGGCGGTACGCGGCCAGCTCGTCTTCCGCGGCCGGATGCCCGTCTCGGCCCAGCTGCCCTACCAGTGGTGGGACACGCCCAACATCCATCTCTGCACGATCAGGGACTTCCGGGCGCTGTGCCGTGAGGAGGGCCTGAGCATCGAGCAGGAGGTCTATCTGCGGTCGTTGGACGCCCCCCGCCCTCGCGCCAGCTCGCGCCTAACCTGATGGCGCGCGTCGGGATCTTCGCCGTCACGCGCCGCTGACGCGCCGTTCCGGCACGTGCCCGGCGCGGTGCGGGTGCGACCGACGAACGTTCAGTCGTCGAGCTCCTCGATGACGACGGCCTCGTCGGGGCACGCCTCCTGCGCGCGCCGCACGGCATCCCACAGGGTCTCGTGCGGCTCCTCGTCGATGACCTCGGCGAGGCCGTCACTGTCACGCAGGTAGAAGACCTCGGGACAGACCTGCTCGCAGGCGCCCGCTCCGGTGCAGCGTTCGTAATCGATGGCGACGCGCAGCTTCATGGATGCAGTGTACGACCCGCGGCGCATCTCACCAACGCCTCTCCCGTTGGGCTTGTTCAGGCTCGAAACGAGCCCGCGCAGGGGGTCGCATCATTGCGGGGTACGGGGTATAACAGCGCGCATAAGTAAGGAGCGCGCCCATCTGGCCCGAGCGCCGAGAGGACCGCTTCGCACGTCAAGAGGAGGAAGCAGTGCCTCAAGGCAAGGTCAAATGGTTCTCCGCCGAGAAGGCCTACGGGTTCATCGCGCAGGACAACGACAACGACATCTTCGTCCACGTGACTGGTCTCGCCGAGGGTGTCACAACGCTCGAGCCGGACCAGGCGGTCGAGTTCGAGGTGGTCGAGGGGCGCAAGGGCCAGCAGGCCGCCAACGTCCGGCCGGCATCGGCGAGCGCGCCGAGCGCCGAGAGCGCACCGGCGCCAGAAAGCGAGCCGGAATCAGAGGGCGAGCCGGAACCCGAAGGTGAGCCGGAAGCAGAGAGCGAGCCGGAGCCAGAGAGCGAGCCGGATGTAGAGATCGCCCAGGAGCCAGAGAGCGAGCCGGAGCCCGAGGGCGAGCCGGAGGCAGAGATCGCCCAGGAGCCAGAGGGCGAGCCGGCCGACGAGAGCAGGGCGGCTCAGGACGAGCCGCCGGCTGCGAGCGAGTCAGAGCCGGAAGCCTGACGACAGACGAGCGACGGGGGCGGCCGCGGGACCGGGCTCGGCCGGTCCCGCGGCCGCCCCTTTTCGCTCTTCCCAAGGTACGATGGGGGCAGCCCGCGAGGGAGGCAGCATGCTCGACACGATCCACTGGTTCGGCCACGACAGCTTCCGCATCGACGGCAGCAGCACCGTGTACATCGACCCGTGGAAGCTTCCCGGCGGCCAGCGCGCCGCCGACGTGATCCTCGTCACCCACGACCACTACGATCATCTGAGCGTCCCCGACATCGAGCGGCTGACCGGCCCGGGGACGGTCGTGGTCGGCCCCGCCAAGGTGACGCAGCAGCTTGCCGGCCGCGAGACCGTCACGGTCCGTCCCGGCGACACCGTGGACGTCGGCTCGGCAAGAGTGACGGCCGTGCCCGCCTACAACGTGGACAAGTTCCGTAAGCCCGGCGAGGTGTTCCACCCGCGTGAGGCGGGCTACGTGGGCTACATCGTCGACATGGACGGATTGCGCATCTACCATGCCGGTGACACGGACCCCGTCCCGGAGCTGGATGACATCGAGGTCGACGTGGCCCTGGTCCCGGTGAGCGGCACGTACGTCATGACGGCCGACGAGGCGCTCGACTTCTGCCGCCACATCACGACCAAGGCCGTCGTCCCCATGCACTACGGCGACATCGTGGGCTCCGCGCAGGACGCCCAGCGGCTCAAGCAGCGCTGCGAGATCCCGGTGACGCTCCTGCCCAACGAGAACGCCTGATCCAGACATACCGGAGGAAGCGATGCCAGTCGTCCGCGCCGTGCCGACACAGAGCCTGAACGAGAAGCTCAGCGTTCAACGCCTCAGCGAAGGGCTCGCGCTGAGCGAGATGCGCGCCAACGTGTTCACGCTCGCCGAGGGCTCCATGTCGCGCCACCTGCACCGTGAGCAGGAGGAGCTCTACCTCGTGCTCGAGGGGACGGCGATGATCGACGTGGACGAGGCGCAGCACCACCTCCGCGAGCGCGACGCGCTCGCCGTGCCAGCAAGCGCTTGGCACCGGGTGAGCAACGTCGGTGTCGGCCCGCTGACCTTCCTCGTCGTCGCGGCGCCGCCGGCGCAGGGCGACGCCGAGCTCGAGGCCTGAGGGCCGGGGACCGCGACGCCGTGAGTGACCGGGGACGCTGCTGATGGTCGGGGTCGACGAAGACGCCCCCGGACTGTTGCTTGTCGCGAGCGACGGCGAGACGATCGACCTCGGCGCGCCGAGCGACCGCCTCGTGCTGTTCTTCTGTGAAGACGTGACCACCGGGCGCGCGATCAGCACGGCCGGCGACTTCAACGACCAGCTCAGCGAGTTCCGGCAGATGGGCGTGCGCGTGATCGGCGTCGCGATCGAGCCCGAGAAGATCGTGGCGTCGTTCTCATCGGGCTACGACCTGCGCTTCCCCTTCGTCAGCGACGCCGACCGCCGGGTCTGCCTCGCTTTCGGCCTCGTCGGCACCAAGCGTGGCCGGCCGCGGGCGACCACGGTCATGATCGACACCACCGGACTCGTGAGACACGTCTTCCCTGAGGTCCCCCCGTACGGGCACGCCCGCGACGTGCTCGAGGAGGCGCGGCGGCTCTGGGGACGGTACTGACCATCCGGCGGGGCGAAAGGAGACCGCGTGCTCAAAGAGGGTGACAAGGCGCCGTCGGTGACGGGCACGTCCTACGACGGCGCCACCTACGACCTGGGCGCTCCCGGCAAGGCGACGGTCCTGTTCTTCTACCCGAAGGCGTTCACCGGGGGCTGAACGACCGAAGCCGTTGAGTTCAACGGCCTCCTTGACGAGTTCGAGGCACTCGGCGTGCAGGTCGTCGGCGCCAGCGCGGACAAGCCGTCCACGAACGAGAAGTGGGCGCAGAAGCTCGGCCTGCGCATGCCGCTGCTGAGCGACGCGGGCGGGCACGAGGTCACGGAGGCCTTCGGGGTCGGAGTTCCCGTGGTCGGCGTCGCCAAGCGCTCGACGTGGCTGATCGACGGCGACGGTACGCTGCGCAGGATCTACCCGAAGGTCAAGGCCAAGGGCCACGCGGCCGAGGTGCTCGCCGCGGCGCGCGAGATCTGGAGTTGAGCTGGACGGCGGGGCCGGGGAGGAGCGCCTGCTCCTGCCGGCCCCGCCGTCATCGGCCTTAACCGTTGAACAGCGTGTCCGGCCCGGCGGCCTCGCCGTCGTCAACCGGTGGCGCTGCCACAACGGCGGCTTCCTCGCCGCCCGCAGGGGCGTCATCGGACGCGGCCTCGTCAGCCGCGGCCGCTCGTCTGCCGCCGCGTCGCCGGCCGCGGCTACGTCGGCCGCTGTCTCACCTGCCTCACCGGCGTCGACGCTGGCCGAGGCCTTCGGCGTCGACCTCGTCCTTCGCGCCGCCGCACGCCACCGTCATCGCGCCCGGGGTAGCGGCGGCCGCGACCGCGTCGTCCATTGGGGTCGCGCCGCCGCCGGCTTCCCGGCGCTCGCCGAGGAAGAGCGGGGTCTCGAGCATCTTGCTGTAGGACGACCAGCGCTCGCCGGCGGCCGTCGCGCGTTCCGCGTCGTCGACGGCCGCCACGCGCGCCGTCATGTCGTCGCAGTAGTGGACGATCACAGCTTCCCGCGTCATCGGCACCACCGGGCTGCCCTTCTCCCTCTCGCCGTGGTGCGACACGACGATGTGCCGCAGGCGCAGTGAGAGGTCGTCTGGGAAGCCGTCGATCTCGGCGATCAGGGCGCCGACCAGGTCGTGCCCCAGGACGATCTCGCCCTGCAGGCGGCCGGCGTCGGTGAAGCCGGGGGCGAAGGGGTCGCTCGAGTAGCCTGCCACCTTGCCGATGTCGTGCAGCAGCGCGCCGACGACGACGAGGTCGCGGTCGACCGAGGGCAGGTTGTCGGCGACACCGCGCGCCACCTCGGACACGACGAGCGAGTGTTCGAGCAGGCCGTGCCGGTAGGCGTGGTGGTTGCGGATCGCTGCGGGGCCGACGGCGAAGCCGCGTCCGGGTTCGCGTTCGGGATCGAAGGTGCGCTCGAGCAGGGCGCGCAGATGCGGCTCGGTCACGCCGGCGAGCAGCGCCGCGCAGGCGGCGCTCGAGCTCGACGGCGGGCACCGGCGACACCGGCACCAGCGCGATATGGTCGAACTCGCCCTCTTCCATGACGCGCAGGCGCTCGACGACGACCTGCGCCCCCCACCGCGAGTCGATGCGGAACATGCCCTTGACCTTCACCACGGTGCCGGGCGTCACGTCCGCCACGACCTCGTCCGACGGGTCGAAGTGCACTCCCTTCACCTGACCGCTGGCGTCGCTGCAGCGTCAGGTTCATCATCTTGCCGCCGTTCTTGGTACTGCGGACGTCACGGTCGGCGCACACGAAGTAGCTGGTCACTGGCTGACCCTCGGCCAGCTCTGACACCATGAGCTTGACCGGGCCGTCCGCATCATCGGTCTGCCGGTCCATTGTGTCCGGCCACACGTCGCTGAGCTTCATCGCCTCTCCTTGTCAGGCGGCAAGAGTACCAGACGGGCATGGACCGACCGCGGCGCCCCGCGTTGACGACCTTGCCTCAGGCGCTGGTCTCGGCGGCGTCCGCCGCGGTCGCGTCCGCCGCGGTCGCCCTCGTCTGGGTGGAGCCGGGCCTCCCGTTCCTCTGCATGCCCGGGCGCCAACCACAGCGCGACGAGCAGGACAAAGGACACGGCGATCACGCAGGCGAAGGGCAGGGAGTCCGCGGAACGGTAGAGCACGCCGCCGAGGATCGCGCCGCCCGCCATAGGCAGGCCCATCACGGTATCGAAGATGGCGTAGCCCCAGGCCAGCGGCACGTTCGTGAACGTCCCGGCCACCATGGCGGTGGCGATGAAGCGGAAGGCGTCGTAGGCGCCGCACAGCAGCATCGCCAGGGCCCATAGGGCCGGCGAGCTGCCGATCACGAGCAGCATGGTCCCCCCGAGCAGGGCGACGAGTGTGAGGGCGGCGCCGGCGCGCGGCCCCCGTCCATCCGTGATCCGGCCACCGACGATCGTAAGGATGGCCGCCCCCAGTGCCGCGAGGCCTGAGTACACGCCGAGGGCGCTGAAGTCTTGCGAGTGGACTTGCGAGAGGTAGGGGTTGAGGAAGGGCTGCCCGACGTACACGGCGAGGAACCCGAGCAGGAAGAAGCGGAGGTAGCGGCGGAAGCGGAGGTTGGCGCGCAGGTCCGCCAGGCTCCACTCCTGGCCGGCGGCGTGGTAGGGCGTGTCGCGGATCATGGTGGCGGCCGATGACGACCCGACGAACAGGACGGCGCTCAACGCGAAGACGGTCGGCATGCCGTACGCCTGGGCGAGCGCGCCGCCGATGATCGGCGCCACCACGAGGCCGGCGGGGTACATGCCGAACACGAGGGTCACGTTGCGCGCGACACGCTCGGGCGCCGACTTGAGGACGATGTAGCTCTTGAAAGCAGGGTTGTTGGCCATGTACGCGCCGCTCAGCAGCAGACCGGGGATGAGCCACGGCCAGGACGGGGCGAGTGCGAACGAGAGCGCTGCCGGCACGGTGAGCCACCAGACCGCGGCGATGACCCAGCGCAGTGGGAAGCGGTGCGCCGCCCACGCCCCCGGGATGTTGCCGAGGGCGGTCATGCCGAGCATGATCGCCGCCAGGATCCCGACCCAGACCCGGGGGGCGCCGAGACGCAGCTCGTAGACGGGAAGGAGCTGGAGATACATGCCGACACCCAGCGCGAAGAGCAGGTTGGCGAACGCGAGAAGCTTGAGGTCACGGTCGAGGCGGCGCAGCGTCCCCTCCACGGGTGCGCAGGTGTGGGGTGAAGACATTCTACGTGGGCGCGGTACACTCGGGCGAACGGGCCGCGGCGCCGGGCCTGAGGCCCGGACGGCTTTGAAGACACGGGACGCCGTATGGAAGGTACGGGGCACAGACGGCCCCTGGATGAGATGGAGAGCCAGCGATGAGTGATCGACCGCAGAACGCAGCGGACGTGGCGATCGCCACGGATGCGGGTGGCCGCGCGCCGCTCCAGCTCGGCGGCATGGCGCTGCGCGACGGCGTCCTGCTGCAGAGCGAATCGTACTGGGCGGCAGCCGTGAGGCGGCCCGACGGCACCGTCGAGGTGACGTCGGGCCGCAAGGCGCGGCTGCCTGGTCGCGAACGGCTGCAGAAGGTCCCGCTGGCGCGCGGCATCCTGCGTCTCGGCGAGGCGATGGCGGTGTTGCCTTCGGTGCGACGCGCCGTCGGCACGCCGATCCTCCCTCAGGAGGACCCGCGCCTACTCGGCGCGTCGGTCGGCGGCGCTGTGCTCACCACGATGTTGCGCCGCACGGGACGGCGCGCTCCCGTTGTCAGCGAGCTGGCCATCGCGGGCGCCACGCTGCTGCCCGTGCTGCTCGCGCTGCGGGGCTCCGAGGTCTCGCGGTATCACGGCGCCGAGCACAAGAGCGTGGCCGCCTACGAGGGCGATGATGAGCCGGCGGATGCGGCCAAGGAGCATGCCCGTTGCGGCTCCAACCTCGTCGCCCCCCTCCTGCTGAGCAACGTCGCGGCCGGCCTGCTGCTGCGGGCGGCCGGCCAGGAGCGCAAGCCGCTGGCGACCCTCATCGCCAGCCTGGTCTCACTCGGCACGGCGGTCGAGGTCTTCGGCTGGATGGCGCGCCATCAGGACCACCCGCTCGCCGCCGCCCTGCGACTGCCCGGCATCGAGATGCAGCGTCTCTTCACGACGAGCGAGCCTACGGGGGACCAGCTCGACGTGGCTCACGAGGCGTTGCGCGAGGTGCTGCGGCTGGAGGGCCGTGTGTCGGCCCTCGCCTGAGATGGCCGGTTGCCTTCTGCCTGGAGGCGGGCTGCGTCGGGGGGTGTGACCCGTCAGTCGGCCGGCTGGCGCTCGGCGAGCCGCTTGTCCCGGCGCGCCTTCCCCTCGTCGAACCAACGGCGCTGCTGGGCGGAGCGCGGGACGAGCGGCGGAACGGCGATCGGGCTGCCGCTGTCGCTGAGCGCGACGAACACGAGGTAGGCCGACGCGCAGTGCGTGATCACGCCGGTCGTCAGGTCCTCGGCCTCCACCCGGACGCCGACCTCCATCGACTTGGTGCCGGTGAAGTTCATGTTGGCCTTGAGCGAGATCAAGTTGCCGATCTGCACCGGGTAGTGGAAGTCGATGCGGTCGATGGCGGCCGTGACGACGCGCGTGCGGCAGTACTGGAAGGCGCAGGTCCCGGCCGCCTCGTCGATGAGCTTCATGATGACGCCGCCGTGGATGTTGCCCATGAAGTTGGCGTCGGCCGGCATCATGAGCGAGGAGAGGACGACGCTGGTCTGTGTACCGCGGCGGCGCTGGGTCATGGCAGCAGTCGGGTCGGAGAGCGGTTCGTGGGACGATCAGACGTCGTAGTCGCCGGGTAGCCGGCGGCGGCGGCGGTCGCGCGTCTCGCGCACCCCGCCGCCGGACTTGTCGCGGCGCCGTTCACCCTGCCGCCGGTCCATGATGACCTTCACGTTGGGGTTGTCGCGATAGTGGTCGACGAGCCGACGGAACGCCTCTTCCCCCAGCTCGGGCGGCACCACGCAGTAGATCATCTCGCCTCCATCTCCACGGCCGAACCGTAGCACAGCGGGCGCCGCGCTCGCCAGAGGGAACGGGCGCCTTTCGAGGGCGGATCGGGTGCCGGGAGGCCCCTGGAAAGGGGAAGGGCCGGGATCTTCCGTGGCGGCTCGCCTGGCGAGCCTGCCCCGGGGGATCCCGGCCCTCTGAAGGGGGTACCGGTCCTTTCATCGGCCGCTCCCAGGAAACCTTTAGGCCTTCCGCAAAGTCTGCCGAATCCGACAAAGATAGTGCTTCTGCTAAGCTGGCCCCCGTTCTTCGAGAGCGCCACCGGCTCCTCAGAAAGGCGGCCGCATGATCCCTCGCTACGACGACATCATCGCGAGCGTCCCAGCCTGGGACCGCTATCTGCGCGTCGACGACCTCGAGGCTTCGACCGACCGTCTGCTCGCCGCACAGCCCCGCGTGACGGCTTGGCGGGCAGGCACCTCACGCGGCGGACACGAGCTGCGCTGTCTCGACGTCGGTGACGGGCCGCTGCGCTGCGTCCTGGTGGGCGCCCCGCATCCCGAGGAGCCGATCGGCACGCTCGTGCTGGAGCACCTCCTTACCCTGCTGGCAGAGACGGATCTCTGCGAGCGTCTGGGCTTCAGGTTCTCCGTCGTCAAGGTCGCCGACCCGGACGGGATGCGACTGAACGAGGCGTGGTTCGACGAGCCGGGCGACCTCGCCGGTTTCCTCCTGCGGCAGTACCGACCGGCCTTCGTCGAACAGTTCGAGTGGACCTTCCCGTTCGCGTACAAGCGCTACGAGTTCACCAAGCCCCTGCCGGAGGCGCGCGCCGTGATGAACGTGTTCGAGCGCGCGCCGGTCGACCTCTACATGGGCCTGCACAACGCGCACTACTGCGGCGGGTACTTCTACCTGTCCCACGACGACGAGGCGCTGCGCGAGGACCTTGCCGCGGTGCTCGCGGGGGCGAAGATCCCGGTGCACCGCGGCGAGCCCGAGATGCCGTACCTCCATGCCTTCGCCGACGCGATGTTCGAAGCCTCCGACCTGCGGGCCGACTATGAGTACTACGCACGTTACGGCACGGACCCCGCGGTCGCGTTGCAGGGCGGCGATTCGAGCGACAGCTACGCGACCGCCCTGTGGGACTGCTTCACCCTGGTCGCGGAGGTGCCCTTCTTCACGAGCCCGAAGGCGGCCGATCGGGCCGCGGCCGGCCTCACCCGGCGGGAGGCGAAGGAGCGCGGCATCGAGGTCGAGCAGGGCTACGTCGAGTGGCTCCGCGAGCGATATCTGGAGGCGGCACCTCACCTCACGCAGGAGTCACCGTGGCAGCGTGCGCTGCAGGCCTGGCTGATGGGTGTCAAGGACGACCTGCCCGCGGAGCGCGAGATGGTGCGCAGCGAGCGCCGCTTCGACGAGGAGGCGACCGTGGCGCAGCTCTTCGACTCGCTGTACCTGCGCGAGCTCGGCGCGCTTTCGCGGGTCGGCCACCTGTGGAGCATGGCGCGGGCGGAGCCCGAGCAGAACGACGTGCTCGAGGGCGTCAGCGCGGTCGCCGAGGAGAAGCTGCGCTCACGCGTCCTCCGCCTCGCCACGGCGGGGGCGATCGAGCCTGTGCCCGTGCGTGCTCTCGTACAGGCGCAGCTCGCCGCGCTGCTCTGCACGCTCGATGCGGTGCGCCTGCGCTTCCGGCCGGCGCATCCAGCGCCGGCCGCCGCCCGGTCTCCGAGTCACTAGGCACGGCCGGCGGCGAACTCTTCGGGTCCGCCGGCCGCCCAACCTCCACGCGAGAACCACGAGGTCATGCGGCAGAGCCGCGTCCGCTCGAGACCGTAGCCCGGGACTCGTACTCTCTTTCCACCGTCCTCGTCCGGGACTGCCTCTAGACGCTCGTACCACTGTCGCCTCTTATGGCTACGCCTGTGGCTGCCGATAGACCAAGTGCGCGGAGAGGAGCGTCGCCGCTTGAGAGGATCGACGACCGAAGACGGCAAGTTCAAGATCGCCTGCGAGGTCAGCGCCGAGCTGACCTCTTATCTCATGCTCGAGGACGTCCTCGAGAACGTCGCGCGGCGCATCGCGCAGGCGCTCGACGTGTGGGAATGCGACCTCTACCAGTACGACCCCGAGACCGAGACGATCGTGGCGACGGCCGCTTGGGCGCGCGAGATGAGCCAGGAGGATCGCGAGTGGGTCGGCACCGTCTGGTCGCTCGCGCAGCGTCCGTCCTACCATGGCGTCCTGCTCGAGGGCCGGACGGACGAGAGCTACGCCGACGACGCGGAGATGGACGAGACCGATCGCCAGCTCATGATGGAGTGGGGTGAGCTGGCGACGATCTCCGTCCCCCTGGCGATCGAGGAGCGCGTCGTCGGCTGCCTCACCGTCATCGAGAAGCGCTCCATCCGCCATTTCACCGACGAGGACAAAGAGCTTCTGCGACTGCTGACCCTGCCGGCGGCGCTCGCGGTCACGAACGCTCAGGCCTTCCGGCGGCAGGAGGAGCAGGAACGGGCGCTCGCCTCGCTTCTCGACTCGAGCCGTACCCTCACATCCGCGGTCGTCCTCGAGGACATCCTCGCCGTGGTCGCGCGTCAGGCTTCGGGGGCGCTGGCGACGGCAGAAGCGGTGATCTACGAGTACGAGCCCGTCGACGAGGTCTGGGTGTTCCGCGCCATCTACCAGACGGTCGCGGACGAGGGCGCCGAGTCCCAGATCGGCAAGACATACTCAGTCGACGACCGGCCAGGAGACCGGGAGCTTCTCGCCAACGGCGCCATCCAGGTCGACACCCTGTCCGACTCCACCCTGACGCCGTACGTGCGCGACTCCATGACGGAGTGGGGTGAGAAGACCTGCCTCAATGTCCCGCTGCTCTTCGAGGGGGACCCGGTCGGTGAGCTCGTGCTCATCGAGACGGAGCGCGAGCGGACGTTCTCGGACGACGAGATGGAGCTCGCGCGCGCCCTCGGCGAGCAGGCCGCCGTCGCCATCGTGCATGCGCGCCTCTATCGCCGCCAGTGGGAGCAGAACGACCGCCTTCTCGCCCTGCTCGAGACCAGCCGCGCCCTGGCGTCGTCGCTCGACGCCGAGGCGGTCACCGCGGCCATCCGCGAAGAGGCGCTCCGGCTGTTCGCCGTGGGCGAGCAAGATGTGAGCGTGATGCTGTTCGACGAGGGCGAGGCAGCTGTCGCGGACGACCTCGCGACGCGCGCCGTGAAGACCCGGCTGGCCGTCCAGGGGGGTGCGGACGGGGGCCACCGGCTGGTGGCGCCTCTCGTGCTGCGCGACACGGTGGAAGGACTCATCGAGCTGCGCCGCGGCGACGGGCCGGCCCTTTCGGACGAGGACGTGGACCTGGTCCAGATCCTGGCCGGCCAGGCCGCGGCCGCTCTCGCCAACGCGCGGCTCTACCACGTGGTCGAGGAGCAGGCGATCAGGGACGGCCTCACCGGGCTGTACAACCACCGCTACTTCTACGACCGGCTTCGCGACGAGTTCGCACGCGCGCAGCGCTACGGCCTCCCCCTGTCGCTCCTCATGCTCGACATCGACGACTTCAAGCTGTTCAACGACACGTTCGGCCACCCGCTGGGCGACCGCGTGCTCACCGCCGTCGGCAGCCTGCTCGACGAACAGGTCAGGCAGGGGGTCGACCTCGTCGCTCGCTACGGAGGGGAGGAGTTCGCCGTCCTGCTGCCCAACACCGCACGCGACGGCGCCTTCGCCGTCGGCGACCGCCTCGTCCGGCAGGTCGCGCGGCTCCAGGCTGCCGGCGAGGATCTCCCGCCCTCCCAGGAGATCGGTGCGCGCACCGTCGGCGAGCGCATCCGCGCGAGCATCGAGGAGGGCGATGTCTCCGGCGTCGAGGGCGCCGCCGTCACGGTCAGTGTGGGCGTGGGTTCGTACCCCGGCGCGGTCGGCGACCCGGAGGAGCTCGTGCGGGCCGCCGACAAGGCGCTGTACCTGGCGAAGCGCCTCGGCAAGAACCGGGTCGAGGTGTTCAATGACTGAGCGTGTCCGACACAGCGTCAGCGATCCGTATCGCGCTGTCTACGACGTCGGCTCGACCCTCGCGGCCAGCCTGGATCTCGACGAGGTGCTGGCCAGCGTGGCGCGGCGAGTGGCCGAGGCCCTCGACGTGCAGCAGTGCGACATCCACGACTACAACGCCGACGCCGACACGCTCACCTGTGCGGCCATCTGGTCGAAGGACCCGAACGAAGAAGACGCGGCCTGGATCGGTCACGTGATCGACCTGAACGAACGCCCGGGTCGTCGTGAGGTCCTCGATACGAAGGCGCCGGTAGAGGCCTATGCCGACGACGAGCACCTCCTGCCTGAGGAGCGGGCGATCATGGTCGAGTGGCACGAGCTGGCGACCATGGAGGTACCGCTCCTCTACGGGGACGAGATCATCGGGGTGCTGGGCGTCTGCGACATGGAACGGATGCGCCGCTACACCGCGGACGAGATCCGCCTGCTTGAGCTGTTGGCCGGCCCCGCTGCCGTCGCGATCCATAACGCCCGTGCCTTCCGCGATCGTGCCGAACGCACGAAGCGGCTGGGCGCGGTCGTCGATGCGAGCCGCGCGATCACCTCGAGCATCGATCTGGACGAGGTCCTGCAGCGCGTGGCGCAGCAGGCCACCGAGGTCATGGGCGTCTCACAGGGCGCGATCTACGAGTACAGGCCGGAGGCCGACAGTCTCGTCTATCGCGCCGTGCACGTCCTCTACACGGCGCCCGATTCCCCCGACGACGATCCGGTGGGCACGCTCTACAGGCTGGACGACTACCCGACCGATGGCGAGATCCTGCGTGACCGCGAGATCGTCGTGGAGCACCTGTCCGACGAGGCGTTGCCCGCGGACCGGCGCTTGACCATGGATGCGTGGAACGAGAAGACGGTGCTCAGCCTGCCGCTCGTCTTCCGCCGGGAGCCGATCGGCATCCTGCGCCTCTACGACATGGTCGAGGAGCGGCCCTTCGGCCCCGAAGACATCGACCTGGTGCGCAGCATCGGCGACCTCGCCGGCGCCGCGCTGCACAACGCCAGGCTGTATCGCGAGCACGCCGACCATCGCGCGCGCCTGCTCGGACTGCTCGAGACGAGCCAGGTGCTCACCTCGACGTTCGAGCTTGACGCTCTCGTGAACGGCGTCGCCGCCGGCGTCGCGCAGCTGCTCGGCGACGAGCTCGGCACGGAGGTCTGGCTGCGCGCTGACGATGGTTCCCTCGTGCCGGCGCCGGTCCTTCTGGACGAAGCGCAGGACGACGCGCCGGCCGCCCTGCCGTCGCCCCTCGCCCTCGCGGCGATCGAGCGGCTGCGGCCGACGCACGAGTCGACGACCGGCGGCTCGTCCCTGGCCGTCCCCTTCGTCAGCCGGGGTTCCGCGGAGGGCTTCGTGGAGATGTCGCTGCCGGGCTTCCGGTCGTTCGCGCAGCCCGAGATCGAGGCGCTCCAGGTGCTCGCCAACCAGGCGGCCGTCGCGTTCGCCAACGCGGCGCTGTACCGGCAGGTGCAGCGCCAGGCCGTCCGCGACGGCCTCACCGGCCTCTACAACCATCGCCACTTCCAGGAGCGACTCGCCGAGGAAGTGCGCGCGCGCTCAGCGCTACGAGCTTCCGCTGTCGCTGCTCATGCTCGACGTCGACGACTTCAAGCGGTTCAACGACGAGCACGGCCACCAGCTCGGCGACGAGGTGCTGCGCGAGGTCGGCGCGATCCTCGCAGACGAACGTGCGTCAGGGCATCGACCTCCCGGCGCGCTACGGCGGCGAGGAGTTCGCCGTGATCCTTCCGCACACCGACGCGTCGGGCGCCGCGTGCCTCGGGCACCGCCTGCGCGAGCGGCTCGAGGAGCTCGACGGGGAGCTGCCGCCGCGCGGGCGCCGGCGCCGTGGTCGTCGGCGAGCGCCTGCGTGAGGCGGTCGAAGGCACGCCGCTTCGCCGGGCACGGCGGCCGCCGCTACGCGCACCTCACCGTCAGCGTCGGTGTCGCCTGCCTCGACCAGGACGGCCGGTGACGCCGAGCGCCTCGTCAGCAACGCCGACAAGGCGCTCTACGTGGCCAAGCGCGGCGGCAAGAACCGGATCGAGGTGTACCGAGCCGTGAGGATGCTGGCAGGACAGGCACGCGCGTGCCTCGACTGGCGCTCGAAGTCGAGCGCCGCGCTCTCGTCGAGTCTCGAGCTCGACGAGGTCCTCTCGACGATCGCGCGGCGCCTGACCGAGCTGTTCGACGTCTGGGAGTGCGACGTCTACGAGTACCGGCCCCTCGAGGGCAGGCCTTGGTCGGCGACGGCGATGTGGTCGCGCGAGATCACCGCCGCGGACCACGCCTGGATCGGCACGATCGTGCGACATCGCCGGGCGGCCCGACCTACGCGCGCTCATCGCTGGCGGAGGGCGGCGTGCGCGAGCATCACCTCGACGACCCCGACCTCGATCCCGTCGACCGCGCGGAGATGGAGGCACTGGGGCGAGCAGAGCGTCCTGTCGGTGCCGCTCACCTTCAACGACGAGGCCATCGGTGTCCTCACGCTGGTCGAGAAGCGCTGGCCGCGGCGTTTCACCGCCGGAGGAGCACGAGCTGCTCGCCCGGCTCGCCGTGCCCGCGGCCGTGGCGATCCACAACGCGCGCATGTTCCGCCGGGAGGCGCAGCAGAACCGGCGCCTCGCGCGCGCTGGTCGACGCCGAGCCGCGCGATGTCGTCGACGCTCGACCTCGACGAGCTGCTGCAGACGATCGCGCGGGCGGCCGGCGAGGCCCTCGGGACCGCCGAGTGCGCCATCAACGCGCTACGACGCCGAGACGGAGACGCTGAAGGTCGTCGCCTTCTACCAGCGCATCCCCGGACGACGACCCGAGCAGACTGGGTCGGCCGCACCTTCTCGCTGCGCGACTACCCCGGCGACCGGGACACGCTCTACGGCGGCGAGATCAAGCGAGGAGAAGGTCTCCGACCCCACGCTGGACCCGGCGAACCGGCGCTTCGATGATCGACAACGGCGAGAAGACGATCCTCACCGTCCCGCTCGTCGAACGAGGGTCGGCCCGTCGGGCTGCTCGTCTTCTTCGAGACGGAGCGCGAGCGCGCACTTCACCGAGGAGGAGCGCGAGATCGCGCGGGCGCTGGGCGAGCAGGCGGCGATCGCCATGCGCAACGCGCAGCTCCTGCGCCGGCTCGAAGAGCAGAACCGGCGCCTCGACTCGCTGCTCGAGTCGACGCAGGCGATCACCTCGAGCGTCGACCTCGACGAGGTGCTCGAGACCGTCGCGCGCACGGCCGCGCGAGGCTCTCGACTGCCAGCAGTGCCAGATCCAGGAGTTCGACGCGGACGGCCAACACGGTGACCGTGGTGGCCACTGTACAGCGCGCATCCGCGACCCCCTCGCCTACGAGTCGCTGCACCAGACGTTCTCGCTGGACGACGAGCCGGAGGAGCGGGCGATCATCGTCGGCAAGGCTCCCGGTCGAGCAGTACGCCTCGGACCCGGACGTGACCCCGGTCGCCGTGGACTCCTTCGAGAAGTTCGGCGACAAGGCGTACCTGAACGTGCCGCTGGTGTTCAACGACGTCCCGTACGGCCTGCTCGTCCTGATCGAGACGGAGCGCGAGCGCCGTTCACGCCCGAGGAGACTCGAGCTCGCGCAGGCGCTGGCCGAGCAGGCCGCCGTCGCCATCGAGCACGCGCGCCTGTACCGCTCGAGCGAGCAGCGGGCGATCACCGACGGCCTCACGGGCCTCTACAACCACCGCTACTTCTACGAGCGGCTCGGCCAGGAGGTCGCACGGGCCCGCGCGTTACGACACGCCGGTGTCGCTGCTCATGATCGACATCGACGACTTCAAGGCGTTCAACGACACCCACGGCCACGTGGCCGGCGACGAGGTCCTGCGCGAGGTCGCGCGGCATCCTCAGCGCGGCCTTGCGGCGAGGACGTCGACATCGCGGCGCGGTACGGCGGCGAGGAGTTCGCCGTGATCCTGCCCAACACGCCGATGGACGGCGCCGCCGACCCGCAGCTCGCGATGCCGGTGCCGCCGAGGCGAGAGGGCGCGAAGACGAGAGGCCGCTGCGCGAGCCGGCGCCCGGCAACCACGACGGAGCGGTGGCGGTCGCCGAGCGCGTGCGGAGCGCGGTTCGCGGCGCGCCTGCGCTCACGGGTCGGCCGGCCGGCTGAGCAGCCGCCTCACGGTGAGCGTCGGCGTGGCCTCGTCTACCCGCGGCAGAGCGACACCGTCGAGGACCTCGTGCGCAACGCCGACGCCGCGCTCTACAAGGCGAAGCGCGGCGGCAAGAACCGGGTGCGAGACGTTCGGGTGAGGAAGCGGCCGGCGGGGGCGGCGCAGCCGCCTGAGCCGGCGTCAGTCGCCGGCGAGGGCGGCCAGCTCGTCGAGCTGGCCGGGGTCGCCGGTCGAGGACCGTCGTCGCCGCCCCTTCGACGCGTCCCGCCATCGCGGCGACGAAGTGCCGCGCCACGAGCAGCTTGCGGGCGTCGTCCTGCGCCTCGCGCAGGAGCAGGTAGCCGCAGATCACGTCGATCGCCATCTCCACCAGCCGCCGGCTGTGGAAGTCGCGGTAGCGCGTGTCGTCGAGCGCGCGCACGTGGTCGATCGCGGCCTGGCAGGCGCGCGCGGGCGTGCCGCACGCGCGCCAGCAGCTCGGGCGTCGCGCGCGTAGTCGCCGGCGTCGTACTCGTCGAGCCGGTCGGAGAGCGTCCCCGAGAGCACGCCGCCGATCGCGGCGACGACCTGGAGCTGCGTCGTCCCCTCGTAGATGTTGGTGATGCGCGCGTCGCGCGCGTGGCGCTCGACGGCGAAGTCGCGCATGTAGCCCGAGCCGCCGTGGACCTGCAGCGAGTCGTAGGCGACCTGGTTGGCCATCTCGGTGCAGCAGGCCTTGGCGAGCGGCGTGTAGAGGCTCGGCGAGCCGGTTGAAGCGTCTTGAGCTCGGCGCGCAGGTCCTTGAGCTCGTGGCGCGTGGCGGCGGCAGCGTCGTCGGCGGCGGCCGGCCGGCGAAGCTGCCGGCCTCCGCGCCGCATCTGCAACTGCTCGATGCGGTGCTCGAGGCCTTCCTTGAGGTCGACGATCAGCGCCGTCTCGTAGAGCAGGGCGCGCGCCGCCTCGACGCTCACCTTCATGTCGGCCAGCATGGCCGCCACCGGGGTGAGCGTCGCGATCGGCGCGCCGAACTGCACGCGCTCGTCGGCGTACTTCACCGCCGCCCGGTAGGCGGCCTCGGCGATGCCCTGCGCCTGCGCCGCGATCGCGAGGCGGGCGCCGTTCATGAGGCTCATGACGTAGGTCGTCAGGCCGCGCCGGCGCTCGCCGACGAGCAGCGCCGGCGCGTCGTCGAACTGCAGCTCGCAGGTCGGCGAGCCGTGGATGCCGAGCTTGTCCTCGAGGCGGCGGATCTGCATGTGCTCGTCGCGCTCGTAGAGGAACATCGAGAGGCCGCGCGCGTCCGTCGTGCCCTTCCTCCGAGCGCGCCAGCACGAGGCTGATGCGGCCGCAGCCGTTGGTGATGAAGCGCTTGACGCCGTTGAGGCGCCAGGTGCCGTCGTCGGCCGGCGTCGCCTTGAGCTGCACGTTCTGCAGGTCGCTGCCGGCCTCCGGCTCGGTGAGCGCCATCGACCCGGTGACCTCGCCGCTGGCGAAGCGCGGCAGGTAGGCCTCCTTCATCTCGTCCGAGGCGAACTTGTTGACCGTCTCGGCGATGTCCTGCAGGCCGAAGATGTTCATCAGCGCCGGGTCGGCGCGCGAGACCATCTCGACGATCATCACCGAGACGGTGACGGGGAAGTTGAGGCCGCCGTACCGGCGCGGCAGCGTGATGCCCATGAGGTCGGCCTGGCGCAGGCGCTCGAGCGACTCGCGCGATGCCGGGCGCGTAGCAGACCTCGCCGTCGGCGAGGACGCTGCCGGCGCGGTCGACGTCCTCGGCGCGCGGCTCGACGAAGTCGCCGGCGATGTCGCCGACGATCTCGAGCGTGCGCCGGTACGAGTCGACCGCGTCCTCGTAGTCGCGCGGCGCGTAGGCGAAGTCGCGCGCCTGGGCGTAGTCGTCCTCGCGCCAGGCGACGATGCGCGCCAGGTCGAGGCGGTCGAGCTGGGCGACGAGGTCCGGGTTGTCGGTGTAGAAGTTGGGCATCAGGCGCCGCCTTCCGCTTCGCCGGCGGCGCCGGCGTCCGCGCCATCGCCGCCTGTCGGCCTGCTTCCGCGACGCCCGGCACCGCGGCTGCACCCTTCGTCCGGTAGGCCTTGATCAGCAGCGGGATCGACCTTGTGCAGGTCGCCGACGATGCCGTAGTGGGCGACCGAGAAGATCGGCGCGCCGGGGTCGCTGTTGATGGCGAGGATGCGCGCCGACTGGTCCATGCCGGCGCGGTGCTGCACCGAGCCGGAGATGCCGCAGGCGATGTAGAGCTTGGGCCGCACGGTGACGCCGGTCTGGCCGACCTGGTGGTCGTGGGCGATCCAGCCGGCGTCGACGGCGGCGCGCGAGGCGCCGACCACGCCGCCGAGGGTCGTCGGCGAGCTGCTCGACGAGGGCGAAGCCCTCGCGCGAGCCGACGCCGACGCCGCCCGAGACGACGATGCGGGCGCCCTTGAGGTCGACCGTCTTCTCCTCCTGGACGCGGCGCACGACGCGCACGGCGAAGTCGGCGTCGGGGAGGAGGATCGGGGCCGTCGGCCGCGGCTGACGGCGCCGCGCTGGACGGCCACGTCGACGATCTCGCCGCGCGCGCGACGCGTCCGCCTCGGGCATGACCATGACGCCCTCGCGCACGGTCGCCATCTGCGGCACGTGCTCGGGGCTGACGATGGTGGCGATGATGTTGCCGCCGAAGGCGGGACGGATCTGGTAGAGCAGGTCGCGCGTAGACGACGCCCTTCATCTCGAGGTCGCCGATGCGCAGGTCGGTGCAGTCGGCGGTGAGGCCGGTGCGCAGCGTGCTGGCGACGCGCGGGCCGAGGTCGCGGCCGGTCGTCGTGGCGCCGTAGAGGACGATCTGCGGCTGGTACCGGCGCACGAGCGCCGGCGACGAGGCGCGTGTAGGGCAGGGCGAGGTACTGCGCGAGGTCCTCGTGGTCGGCGAGGTAGACGGTGTCGGCGCCGCGGGCGACGAGGGCGGGCGCGAGGGCCTTGACGGCCTCGCCCGCCCCGGCCAGCACGGCGCCGACCTTGCACGCCGAGCTGGTCGGCGAGCTCGCGGGCGCGGCCGAGCAGCTCGAGGCTGACCTCGGCCGCGACGCCGTCGCGCTGCTCGACGAAGACCCAGACGTCGCCGGCGCCGGCGCCGTGGCGACGGGCGTGTCGCCGGCGGCGCCGTCGTGTCGCGCCGTTAGCCAAGGATGTGCTCCTCGATCAGCTCGTGGACGAGCTCGGCGATGCCGGCCTCGTCGGGCTCGACCATGCGCGCCTCGCTCTGCGCAAGCACGACGCTCTCGATCTCCTTCACGCGCGTGGGCGAGCCGCGCAGGCCGACCAGCTCGCGCTCGGCGCCGATCGGCGTCGTGGTCCCACTGCACGACCTTGGCGCGGCAGACGGGCCGGCCGGCGCGGTCGAGCATGCAGACCTCGGCCTCGTCGGCTCTCGGGGTCGAGGTAGGTGTCGTCGTAGCTCGGGCAGCGCCTCGGCGGCGATGTCCTTGTAGATCATCACGAGCTTGACGCTCGGCGGCCGCGGGTCGTTGGCCTCGCACGGTGATCGTGAGCAGGGCCGGCAGCGGGCTCTCGAGGGTCTCGAAGCCGCCCTCGACGGAGCGCGTCGCGACGACGCGGCCCGCGACTGGCGCCGGCCGCGTCCCCGTCCGCGCCGGCCGGCCACGACCTCGTCGATGCGGCTCACGCAGGTGATCTGCGGCACGCCCAGCTTCTCGGCCGTCTGCGGCCCGACCTGGGCGGTGTCGCCGTCGATCGCCTGCCGGCCGCAGAGCACGAGGTCGAACTCGCCGGCCTTCTTCGACCGCCTGCGCCAGCGCGTAGCTCGTCGCCAGCGTGTCGGCGCCGGCGAACGCCTTGTCGGTGAGCAGGATGACCTCGTCGGCGCCGCGGTACAGCGACTCGCGCAGCACGGCGACGGCGGCCGGCGGGCCCATCGTGATCACGGTCACGCGCCCGCCGTGGCGGTCCTTGAGCTTGAGCGCCTCTTCGAGCGCGTTCAGGTCCTCGGGGTTGAAGACCGTCGGCAGGGCGGCGCGGTTGATGGTGCCGTCCTCCTTCATCGCGTCGCCGGTCACGTTGGCGGTGTCGGGGACCTGCTTGACGAGGACGACGAGGCGCAGCGGCCGCGAGGTGTCGGGGGCCGGGGCGGTCATAGGGACGGTACGGTACCAGAAGCCGTCATGACGGCAAAGAGCGGCTCCGCCAGACGGCGCTCACGGTGGCGGCGCCGCGTCGGGCGGGCGCCGTCGTCGGCCGAGCGCGTCCAGACGAGCAGATGCGGCCGGCTACTCGAGGCGTCGGCCTCCGGGTCCGGCCCCGCCGCCAGCACCTCGGGCGCGACGTGCTCCTCGTACTGCGCGAAGTTCTCGCGCGAACATGCGCGCGAGCTCGCGGGCCGACTGCGTCGTAGGCGTCCTTGTCGGCCCAGCTCGCGCGCGGGTCGAGCACGTCGTCGGCGGCGCAGTCGCAGCGGTGCGGCACGAGCACCTTGAAGACCGGGTGCGGCGTGAAGCCCGACTTGGCCAGCGTCCCGCTCAGCGCCGCCGTGAGCAGCGCCCGCGTCAGGTCGATGCTCATGCGGCTCGCCGACGCCGTAGGGTCCGCCGGTCCAGCCGGTGTTGACCAGCCAGCAGTCGGTCTCGTGCCAGCGCAGGCGCTCGGCGAGCATCTCGGCGTAGCGGCGTCGGGTCGCAGCGGCATGAACGGCGCCCCGAAGCAGGTCGAGAAGGTCGGACGCGGCTCGTCGATGCCGACCTCGGTGCCGGCGACCTTGCTCGTGAAGCCCGAGAGGAAGTGGTAGCTGGCCATCTCGGGCGTGAGCCTGCGCGATCGGCGGCAGCACGCCGAAGGCGTCGCAGGTGAGGAAGAAGACGTTGCGCGGGTGGTCGCCGACGCCGCCCAGCACGGCGTTGGGGATGTGCTCGATCGGGTAGGTGGCGCGCGTGTTCTCGGTGAGGAAGTCCGAGTCGTAGTCGATGGCCCGCGTCTGCGGGTCGATGACGACGTTCTCGAGGATCGAGCCGAACTTGATGGCGTTGTAGATCTGCGGCTCGGACTCCTCGGAGAGGTGGATCGTCTTGGCGTAGCAGCCGCCCTCGAAGTTGAAGATGCTGTGGTCGCTCCAGCCGTGCTCGTCGTCGCCGATGAGGCGCCGGGACGGGTCGGCCGAGAAGGTCGTCTTGCCGGTCCCCGAGAGGCCGAAGAACAGGGCCACGTCGCCCGCCTCGCCCATGTTGGCCGAGCAGTGCATGGGCAGCACGTTGCGCTGCGGCATCAGGTAGTTCATGACCGTGAAGATGGCCTTCTTCATCTCGCCGCCGTACATGCTGCCGAGGATGAGCACGAGCTTGCGCGTGAAGCTGATGCCGACGAAGACCGAGGTGCGCGTGCCGTCGAAGTCGGCGCTGGCGCGCAGGGCGCCGCAGTCGATCACCGTGAAGCCCGGGTGCGAAGTCGTCGAGCTCGATCGGCGTGGGGCGCACGAAGAGCGTGTTGGCGAACAGCGTGTGCCAGGTCGCGTCGGCTGATGACGCGGATGGGCAGGCGGTAGGTGCGCTCGGCGCCGGCGAAGCCGTCGAAGACGTAGAGGTCGCGGCCGTGCAGGTAGCCGCGCGCCTTGTCGAGCAGGCGGTCGAAGAGCGCCGGCGTGCAGGGCAGGTTGACGTCGCCCCAGCAGACCTGTGTCGGCGGCGCCGTCTTCGACGATGACGCGGTCGTTGGGCGAGCGGCCCGAGGGCTCGCCGGTCTTGACGACGAGCGCGCCGTTGGCCGCCAGGATGCCCTCGGCGCGGGCCAGCGAGCGCGCGATGAGCTCGGCCGGCGGCAGGTTGCGATGGACGGCGCCGCTGCCGGCGAGCCCGAGCTCCTCGAGCTGCCGCTGGAGCGCGCCGTCTTCGGTCATGGTGTCGTTCATGAGGCCCCCAGGACTCCGTCCCGCGCCGGACCCCCGGTCCAGGCGCGGTCCTAGCGTACCGGAAGTCGGACGCCGGGTGGGCTTCCGCGTGACTAGAGCGCCTGCAGCGCCTGGTCGAGGTCGGCGATCAGATCGCCGGCGTCCTCGATCCCGACCGAGTACCGGATGAGTCCCTCCGGGATGCCCATCGCGGCGCGCTCCTCGGGCGTGCACTCGACGTGGCTCGTGGTCGCCGGCGGGCCGGCGACCGTCTCGACGGCGCCGAGGTTGGCGGCGCGGTGGGCGAGCTTGAGCCGCGGCAGGACGCGCTTGACGGCCTCGAAGCCGCCCTCGAGACCGAAGCTGAGCATGCCGCCGAAGCCGCGCATCTGCCGCGCCGCGATCTCGTGCCGCGGGTGCGACTGCGAGGCCGGGGTAGTTGACGACCGTCACGGCCGGCTGCGCCTCGAGCCACTGCGCGATGCGCAGGGCGCTCTCGTTCTGCCGCCGACCCGCAGCGCCAGCGTCTTCATGCTGCGGATGAGCAGGTAGGCGGCCATCGGGTCGAGGGCGGCGCCGGTGATCTCGCGGTAGTGGTAGACCTTCTCAACGAGCTCGCGGGCGCCGCAGATCGCGCCGCCGAGCACGTCGGCGTGCCCGCCGAGGTACTTGGTGGCGCTGTGGAGGACGAGGTCGGCGCCCAGCGCGAGCGGGCTCTGGTTGAGCGGCGTGGCGAAGGTGTTGTCGACGACGCACGGGGCGCCCGCCGCGTGCGCCGGCGGCTGCGAGGCGGGCGATGTCGACGACCTTGAGCGTCGGGTTGGTCGGCGTCTCGAGGTAGAGCAGCGGCAGCCCTTGGCGACTGCGGCCTCGATCTGCTCGTGGTCGGTCGTGTCGCAGAGCTCCACCTCGATGCCGAAGCGCGGCAGGAAGTCGAGGAAGACGCGGTTCGTGCCGCCGTAGCGTGTCCTTGACCGAGACGACGCGGTCGCCGGACGAGAGCAGGGCGAAGAGGCGTGTTGCTGATGGCGGCCATACCGGTCGAGAAGCTGGTCGCGGCGTCGGCGCCTTCGAGGATCGCGCATCTTCTCCTCGAAGGCGCGGACCGTCGGGTTGGTGTTGCGACTGTAGATGTGGCCGGGCTTGCGCCCCAGGGCGACGTCGAGCCAGGCGTCGACGTCCGGATAGCCGTACGCCGCGCTGTAGACGACGGGCACCTGGGTCGCGCCCTGGACGAGCGACTCGCCCTCGCCGGCCCAGACGCTGAGCGTCGCCGGCGAGAGCTCGGGTGCGTCGTCCTCGCGGTGGTTCGCCGGGTCGGTCATGAGGCGCTCCTTCGGTGTCCGCAGGTCGAGTGTGGCGGGGGAAGGCCCCTTCATGAGCCTACCTGCCAAGAAGGAAGGATGGCGAGCCCAGCGCCCTGATCTCTGCGGTCGCCCTTGCCTGCCGTTGGGTTGCGAGTATCCTGACAGTCGCAACTACCCTTCACGGCGCGGTCCGCTTCGCCGCCGCGCCCCCCATCCCTCACAGTCCCGTCTCCGGAGGTGGAGATCGATGAAGCGTGTCCTCGTTCTCGCGGCCGTCCTGCTGTCGGCGCTTGCCCTCACCGATTTCACGGCCCCCGCAATGGCCTCCTCGACGACGCACTCGTTCTCGCTCGCCGGCACAAACGTCTCGGTCGCCTCCGGAATCACGGGGTCGGACATGATGGCCTCCCCCGGCGACTCGATCCGCGTCACCGGCGCGGGCACCTTCGATCCGCGCGCCGCGACGGTGAAGGCGAAGGGCAAGTTCGTCCATCTGAACGTCGACGGCACCGTCCACTGCAAGGGCACCTGGGTGGCCACGTCGCTCACCGGTTGGTCGTCCTTCGGCGTGGACGAGAACGGCGAAGAGGGCGGCGTCCTCTCTCTCGTGATCACCCACTACTGCAGCACCATGGGGATGACGATGACCGGCATCCCGATGACGGTGACCTCCGCGGTGAACGCACCGGCCGGTGCCGACTATGTGGAGGGCATCACCATGGGCATGTTCGACACACCGACGGTCGGCGCGGTCGTCATGCAGCCGGAGCAGTGACCGCGGCGGGCAGCCAGCCTCGCTCGCCGTTGCGGCGCTCGCACAGCAGCCAGCCGCCGACCTCGTCGGCGACGGTCAACTCCTCGCCTGCCGTGACGGTCAGCTCGCGCGCGTCGTAGTCGACGGTCGCGACCGCCTCTCCGGCGCTCGCCTCGCGCTCGTCGGTGACCGCCTCGCCCTCGCCGGCGGAGCGTGTCGCGCCCTCGCCCGCGTCGAGAGACAGGAACTGTTCGGGCGTCCAGCCCTCGCGGCCGCCTGGTCCGATACACCAGATCCAGCCGGGATACTGGTCGTCACGCCTGCCGAGAAGGACCCGATCTCCCTTACTGACGGCGATCGGGTCCTCGTAGGAAGCGACGTGGGCATCGACCACACGGACGCGCCGGTGCCTCGCTTGGTCGGCCACGGGGCTAGTCGACCAGGACCAGCGCGAAGAAGCGGTACTCTTCGCCGGGCGCCGTCACGACCTCGATCTGCCAGCCGGCGTTGCGCACCGTCGTGAACACGTCGACGCCGCAACCCTCCATCGAGGGCCGCGCCTTCTCGGGGGTCGGGCAATCCTCGCCCTTGGCGCAGGCGCCGCAGATGTCGCAGGGGCCGGCGCCCATCGTCCAGGCCTTGTGGAAGCCGGCCAGGAAGAGCTCGCGTTCCAGCGCGAGGGCCATCTTGTTCAGGCGCAGCGCTTCGGCGTCGGACTTCTCGTCGCCGACGATCGGTCCGACGCCCAGCAGGATCGCCTTGTCGTACTCGGTCAGCAGCTCTCGCGTCTGGTCGACGGACGGCGCCCCGTCCGGCGGGCACGTCTTGTAGACGCCGGGTTCGTCGCAGCCGTACAGACACTTCATCCGCACCCACTGTCCGGTGACGACCTTCCCGGTCTCGACCACGGTGGCGCGGTCCGCGCCCAGCTCCTTCGCCCGCTCGCACCACTGCACAAGACCGTCCATGGCTCCTCCGATAAGGATGGGGCGGCGGGCTTCGCACGCCCGCCGCCCCACTTGTCATTCGATCACTCCGCCGACAGCTGCTCGAGCAGCGTTCCGGCCGTTTCGTAGGCCTGCATGCCGAGGCCACCCGAGTAGGCGGTCAGCATCGCCGCGCCGCTCGCCGGGTCCTTCTTGTAGACCCTGAGCACCTGCGCGCTCGAAGCCCGCCTGATCGGCGAGCATCTGCGCCTGGAAGGTCTCCCAGGTGGCGCGCACCGTCGGGATCGTGTCCTTGTAGTGGCTGTTCACGTACACATCGAGGTCGCGGAAGGCCCACCAAGCGGAGCCCTCGCTCACCTCGTCCGTCCCCGTCTTGTACGGCTCGGGCACGTCCGAAATGCCCATGTACCAAGGCACGTAGACGCCCGGCACGGCGTCCGCATGCTCGTCCAGACGACCGCGCCGACCGCGCCGGCAGCCAGTTCCTCGCAGCTGCGCTACCTCGCTCACCTGTGTGTTGTTGCGGCAGATGCTGCGCACGCCGGGCATGGTGTGCGGCGACGTCGTGTAGCCGTCACTGAGGTCGTACTCGGTGCCCTCGAAGTGCCAGCTCATGATGTCCATGAGGTCCTCCGGGGTGATCGCGTCGAGCGTGTCCAGCCGCTGCTGCACCATCTCGTGCCGGACCGTGTTGTACGGATCCGCGAGGCTCTCGGGCGAGCCGTAGACCTCGGCGAAGTTGAAGGGCTCGCCGCTCGTCGGGTCGTACCAGCCCTTGTCGACGGCATAGCCGACCAGGTTGGACGACCACAGGAAGTCCTCCTGGTCGCTGAAGTCGACCTCGCCGATGCGGAAGCAGTTGGCGATCACCTGCGCCTCGTCGTCGGGCACGCGCTGCGCGACCCACTGGCCGCCGCGCGCGATGTCGATCCACCAGCCCTCGTTGGCATCGGCGATGCCGAACGAGGTCCCGGGATCGCAGCTCAGGCCGAGCGTCTCAGACAGGTTCCCCATGATCTTCACGGCCTGGCGCGCGGTCTTGGCCTGCAGCGAGGCGAGGATGTTGAACTCCGTCCAGATGACGCCGCCGGGATGGACCTCCCACGGGTCCTCCGGATACTCAGCGGCTGTAGGTCATGTTGTTGTAGATGGCGACCTGATGGCGGTTGACGCCGCCGATGAAGTCGCCCGGGATGTAGCCCTTGTCCCAGACGCTCGTGCCCATGTAGGCGACGGTGCGGTTGGGCTCGGCGACCGAGCCCGCCGGAATACAGCTCGTAGTCGCTGCCGCGGCCGGCGGGCTGCCACGACGTAGTGCATCACGACCGTGCCGCTGTCTTCTTCGTTGTGCGAGATCAGGACGGACCCGTCGGCGGTCAGGTCTTTGCCGACGATGATGGTGGTGCAGGCCGTCGCGAGTCGCCGGGACCAGGGCCAGCGCGATCAGGATCGCGATGACGACGACGGGAAGGATGCGGAGTCTCACGTTCAGCTCCTTCGGTGCGTTCTCGGGCCGGGAGGCCCGTTCCCCCATGGCTCGGAGCTCGTGCCGTCGCTTCCCCCCTTCCCCCTTCTCGCACGGCTCCGGATGTGTGAGTGGTTCCATTATGCGATTCGCAGCGGCCGGCTCAACAGTGAGTTGGGAGCGCGCACGGAGATCGAGCGCCGGGGCGGGTATCATAGCCGCCTATGACCGACCCGTCCGCGTCCGTTTCGCCCCGTCTCCGACGGGCTACCTGCACCTCGGCAGCGCGCGCACCGGCCTCTACAACTACATCTACGCGCGGCAGCACGGGGGCACGCTGATCCTGCGCATCGAGGACACCGACCCGTCGCGCAGCACCGACGAGGCGATCGCGCAGATCATCTCGCTCGCTCAGGAGATGGGGCTCGACTGGGACGAGGGCCCGGGCGTGCCGGTGCCCCACGGGCCGTACCGGCAGACCGAGCGCACGGCCATCTACCGCGAGTACGTCGACAAGCTGCTCGCCAGCGGCCACCTGTACGCCTGCTTCTGCACCCCCGAGGAGCTCGAGGCCGAGCGGCAGGCGGCGCAGGCCGAGAAGCGGAACTGGGTGTACTCGGGCAAGTGCCGCCGGCTCGGCGCCGACGAAGTCGAGCGCCGCAGGGCGGCCGGCGAGCCCTGGACGCTGCGCTTCAAGGTCCCGCCGGGCAAGACCGTCTTCGACGACATGATCCGCGAGCCGGTCGAGGTCGACAACGACCTCATCGGCGACTTCATCGTCCAGCGGTCCGACGGCACCATCGTCTACAACCTCGCCGTCGTGGTGGACGACGTCACCATGGACGATCACCCACGTGATCCGCGGCGACGACCACATCTCGCAACACGCCCAAGCAGATCCTCATCTACGAGGCGCTCGGCGCGCCGGTGCCGAAGTTCCTCCACATGCCGCTGCTCTTCGGCACCGACCGCAAGAAGCTCAGCAAGCGGCACGGCGCGACCAAGCTCGAACAGCTCACGGCGCAGGGCCTGCTCGTCGAGGTCGTGCGCAACTACCTCTGCTTCCTGAGCACCGAGTTCGACGAGACGCATGATCACGCTGGACGCTCGAGGACCTGGCGCGCGACTTCGACGTCGAGAAGCTGAGTCCGAGCCCGTCGATCTTCGATCCCGACAAGCTGCGCTGGATGAACGGGCGCTTCATCCGGCAGATGAGCGACGACGACCTCGGCGAGCGGCTCGTCGCCTACCTGACGCGGGTGGGCTTCTACGGCGACCCGGCGGCGGTCGAGAAGGTGGCGGCGGAGGGGCCACAGGCCCTGGCCGCCGTCGTCGAGAGCGCCGAGACGGCGCACCAGCCGGCGACCGCGCCGACGGCCGACGCAGGCGAAGCTGACGAAGGCCGTCGCGCCGCTCGTGCGCGAGAAGATCGACGTGCTCGCCGACTTCATCCCGATGGCCGGCTTCTTCTTCCGCCCGCTCGCGTTCACCGACGAGGCCCGGGAGCGGCTCGCCGGCACGCCGGAGGCGGCGGCCACGCTGGCGCGCGCCGCCGCCGACCTGCGGCCGTCGAGACCTGGCACGTGGCGAGACCATCGAGGCGCTGGTGCGCGACCTGCCCGGGCCCTGCTCGAGCGTCAAGCCCAAGGCGGTGTTCGCCGCGCTGCGCCTCGGCGATGAGCGGCCAGAGCGTCACGCCCGGTCTCTTCGAGAGCCTCTGGGCGCTCGGCCGCGACGAGACCGTCGCGCGGCTGACGACTGCCGCCGCCCTGCTGGGCTGACGACCTCGACGAGGCCGAGTCCGTCTACGACCGGGGCTGGTCGCGAGCGGTTCGACTGTCAGCCGCAGCGGATCTCCGGAAGCACTACCGACTCAAGGCGGCCAGGACAGCCGGCAAGTCCTCGAGACTCTCGATGACCGCGTCGTGGTCTGAGGCCGCCTCGCCCAGCGTCTGGCGGCCGTCCTGGTTGAACCAGATCGCGCGCAGCCCCGCCGCCTTTGCGCCCGCCACGTCGTTGGTGTAGCTGTCGCCGACCATGACGACCTCATCGGCCGCAGTCGGCCGGCGTCGCGCGGGAGTCGTCTCGCTCAGCTCGCGAAGGACGGCGGCATAGAAGGCCGGGTCGGGCTTCACCGCCCCGATGTCGCGCGACGAGAAGACGCGTTCGACGGAGGACGCAAGCCCGACCCGGCGCAGCGCCGCCTCACCATCCCGGCTCCCGAAGCGTCGGCGTTGGTGGCGACCCCGATCGTGTACTCGTCCCGCAGCGCGCTCGAGCACCTCGGCCGCGCCGGGTACCGCGTCGACCTCGGCCACTCGGCCATCGGCCCGGCGAGGCCGTGATCGACCATCAGGGTGTTGCCCCAGTCGAACAGGACGACGCGCACGCCGCCGAGGGGCGCGGACGGGTCTTCCCTGAGCCTGCGGAGGGCGGCGACGTCTGCCTCCGGCAACGCGCTGGATACCGGCGTGGCCGTCCCTGTCCGCGATCCCGCTTGCGCTGGGCCGCTGTGCATCGGGAACAGGCGGTCCCAGAGCAGCATCATCAGGCACACGATGGCGAGGGAGAGCGCCCACGCCCCGATCACGTCCGAGAAGTAGTGAGCACCCAGGTAGACCCGTGAAAGGCCGATCAGGACGGCGACCGCGACGCCGATCGCCGCCACCGGCCATCGCCAGGGACGCAGGGGGAGGATGAGCGCGAGCGCCAGGGCCAGCGTCATGGTGCGCATCGCGTGGCCGCTTGGGAAGGCGGAGAGGGCGATGCTGTCGGCGGCGATCGTGCGCGGCGGCGGCCGCTGGAAGAGACCCTTGATGACCAGGTTGAGCGGCCGTCGACGTGAGGACGGTCGCCAGCAGATACGCGGCCGACCGGATCGACCAGAGCCCGACCAGCACGGCGAGCAGGACGGTCACCGGCACGACGACGTAGACGGACCCGAGCGCCGAGAGCGACTCCACGAGGTCGAACTGGCCGTGACGATGGGCGTCCTGGAAGAAGATGCTGGCGGCGTAGTCGCCGGGGATGCTGCGCCTCGAATGCCACGGCCGCGGCGAGCACGGCGAAGTTGGCGGCGCCGAAGAAGGCGCCGGCCTGGAGCAGCGCGCGGCGGCGGTAGCCGCCGCGCCGCGCTATCAGCCAGGCCGGCGCCAGCAGCGCCGCCAGAACGAGGAGCACAGCAGCCTTCGAGCCAGCGCGCATCGGTCTGCGCGAGGGCCGCCGGCGTGAGGCGGCTGCGCGAGGGCCGCCGGCGTCAGGCAGGCTGGAGGACCGCCGGCACTTGGTCAGCCTGCGCCGTGCACGATCATCAGCAGCCGGCGCAGATGAGGTCGCCGAGGGCCGCCGGCAGCTCGTCGAAGTGGCGCACGATGAGGTCGGCGGTGGAGCGCCCGCGCGTCGCGGTTGTTGGCGCCGACGAAGTGGACGGCGGTCATGCCGGCGGCCTGCGCGCCGGCGATGTCGGTGCGCTGCATGTCGCCGACGTGCGCCGCCTCGCCGGCGCGCACGCCGAGCTGCGCCGAGCGTGTGCTTGAAGACGCGCGGGTCGGGCTTGCTCATGCCGTGCTCGTTGGAGAAGAACAGGTACGTGAACGGCTCGAGCATGTCGTTGCCGGCGAGCAGCTCGCGCGAGGACGCTGCCCGGCGAGTAGCCCGTGTCGCAGACGACGGCGAGCCTGTAGCGCTCGGCCAGTCGTCGGCAGCGCGCCGACGGCGCCGGCGACGGGCTCGGGTCGGACGTCGAGGATGAGGTGCTCGAAGTACTCGACGGTCGCGCGCGAAGCGCGTCGTCGGGAAGGCGCACGCCCAGGGCGGCGAGCGTCGCCTCGTCGTCTCGCTCGCCGGCGGCGTGCGCTGCTCGTCGCGCCAGACGCGCTCGAAGTAGTCGAAGCCGGCGGCAGAGCGCGTCGGCGAGGTGCGTCCGTCGTCGGCGGCGTGCCGACGCCGGCGAGCGTCGAGCTCGGCGCGCAGCCATCGCCGCGCGGCCGTGCTCGCGCTCGCGCCCGCGGTGGTCGACGAAGAGGGTGTTCCAGAAGTCGAGAGTGACGGCCCGCAGCATCGTGCCGGTAGGGTAGCAGAGGGCGGCGCGGGCGCGGCGCGGCGCCTGCGCCCGCGGCGCCCCGCCCGTGACGCCGCCTGCCCTCGCGCGGTACGCTTGCGCCCGTGGCGCACACGGAATCCAAGAAGGCCGTCATCGCGGCGATCATCGGCAACGCCGCGATCGCCGTCATCAAGTTCGTCGCCGCGGTCATGACCGGCAGCTCGGCGATGCTCTCCGAGGGCATCCACTCGCTGGTCGACACCGGCAACGGCGCCCTGCTCTTCCTCGGCATCAAGCGCAGCTCGCGACCGCCCAGCGTCACGCACCCCTTCGGCTACGGCAAGGAGCTCTACTTCTGGAGCCTGATCGTCGCGATCAGCATCTTCGGCATCGGCGGCGGCATGTCCATCTACGAGGGCATCCTGCACATCCAGCACCCGAGCGAGCTCAAGGACCCGACCATCAACTACATCGTCCTCGCCCTGGCCATGGTCTTCGAGAGCATCTCGTTCACGGTCGCCTACCGCGCCTTCAGGACGGTGAAGGGCGACCGGCGGGCGCTCAGCGCGATCCACCACGGCAAGGACCCGAGCCTCTTCACCGTGCTCTTCGAGGACTCGGCCGCGCTCGCCGGCCTGGTCGTCGCCTTCGTCGGCATCTTCCTCGCCCACGAGCTCGAGAACCCCTACATCGACGGCACCGCCTCGATCGTCATCGGCAGCATCCTCTGCGTCGTCGCCGTGTGGCTGGCCTGGGAGAGCAAGGGCCTGCTGGTCGGCGAGAGCGCCGACCCGCACCTGGTCGACGACGTGCGCCGCTTCGCCGGTGACGACCCGGTCGTCACCGGGGTCGGCGCCGTCCTCACCATGCACCTCGGCCCCGAGGAGGTCCTGCTGAACCTCGAGGTCGAGTTCGCGCCGGGGACGCCGGCCGAGGAGATCCACGCCGCCATCCACCGCATCGAGGAGCACATCACGGCGGACCATCCCGAGGTGAACCGCATCTTCATCGAGGTCGAGTCGCTGCGCGCGGTGAGCGCGGACGGGGCGCGGGCGGTGGAAGAGGGCGGCGCGGCGGGCGGCGCCGGCGTCGCTGAGTCCGCCGCCGCGCCGGAAGCGGCGCCGCCCGGCATCGACAAGCGCCACCCCGCGCCGCCGGCCAATAGCGCCGGATCCTGATGGCTGTCGCCGACGAGGTGCGCGAGGGCGGGCGGCTGCTGGCCGCGGGCGATGCCCCCGCCGCCGTACAGCGGCTGCGGGCCGTCCTCGCCCGCGGTGGCCTGCCGCCCGCCTTCGAGGCCGACGTGCGCTACCTGCTCGCCCGCGCCCTGGGGGCGTGCGGCGAGCACGACGCGGCGACCGAGGAGTGGCTGGCGGTCCTGCGGCTCGACGCCGCCGTTCCCGCTCGGGGCCTCATGACGCCGGAGGAGTTCGAGGCCGTGGCCGAAGCGGCGCTCGCTGAGCTCTCCCAGCAGCATCTCGAGCATCTGCGGAACGTCGCCATCCTGGTCGCCGAACGGCCGTCACCAGAGATGGTCGCCGGCGGCATCGACCCTCGCATCCTCGGCCTGTACCACGGCGTTCCGATGGCGCGCCGGTCTGTCAGCTTCGGCGCGCCCTACTCGGACACGATCCATGTGTTCAGCGCCAACCTGGAGCGGATCTCGCCGACATCTGCAGCTCTGGCGGCGCGGATCCGCGTCACCGTCCTGCACGAGACGGCGCACTTCTTCGGCTACACCGAAGGAGAGCTGCGCCGGATGGGGCTGGCTTGAGGTAAAGGCTGGGCGGCGGAGCATCTCCGCCGGCTTGGGCCTGGGGCGTCGCGGTCGTCCCTACAGGGCGAGGAAGGCCGCGAGCAACTCGAGCCCCTCCTCGCTCAGCATGCTCTCCGGATGGAACTGGACGCCCCAGACGGGCAGGTCGCGATGCGACACGGCCATGACGAGGTCGTCCGCGGTCCAGGCCTCGAGCCGAAGCTCATCGGGCAGATCGTCGAGCACCAGCGAATGGTAGCGCGTGAAGCGGGCCGGCGAGGGTATGCCCGCGAAGATGCCGCGGCCGGCGTGCTCGACTAGGTGAGCCTCTCCGTGGACGGGCCGCGGCGCCCGCACGAGGCGTGCGCCCGCCGCGGCCCCGATGGCCTGGTGGCCGAGGCAGATGCCGAGCAGCGGCACACTCGAGGCCATGGCGGCGGCCGTCCACTCGAGCAACCGTCCCGAAGTGGCCGGCTCTCCGGGTCCCGGGCCGGTCACGCACGTGGGTGGCCCAGGCGAGCGCCGGATGCGGGCGGGCGTCTCCGCCGGCCCGATGTGGCGGCCGGATTGCCACTGTCTCTGACGGCGCCCCGACGTCCACGCCCTCTTGCGGCGCCTCCTCGTGGTCGACGACCCGCACCTCAGCTCCCGCCAGGTGCAAGTAGTCCACGATGTTGAAGCTGAACGAGTCGTGGCACTCAATGAAGAGGACGCGAGCCGCGATCGGCGGGCGCTGCCGCGGCGGGCGCCACTGGTCGTGGCGGCGCGGGGCCGCCGGCGGCAGCCCGCGCCGCCCCTTCCCCAGCACGTGCAGCAGCGCCTCCGCCTTGTGGCGCGCCTCGAGGTACTCAGTGGTCGGGTCGCTTTCAATGACGATGCCGCCTCCGGCCGAGAGGTAGGCGGTGTCGCCGGCCACGGTCAGGCTGCGGATGAGGATGTTGAAGTCGGCACCGGCCGCCGAGACGTAGCCCAGCGAGCCGGTGTAGGCGCCCCGCGGCACCGGCTCGAGGCGCTCGATCTCGCGCATCACGCTCTCCTTGGGCGCGCCGGTGATGGTGCCGCCGGGGAAGATGCTGCGCATCACGTCTGCGAACGGCGCCCGCGGCGCACCCCGCACCTCGCTCACGAGATGCATGACGTGACTGTATCGCTCGACGGTAAAGGCCTCGCTCACCTCGACGCTACCTGGCCGCGAGACTCGGGCGAGGTCGTTGCGGAGCAGGTCGACGAGCATCACGTGCTCGGCCTGCTCCTTACGGTCCCCGAGCAGATCGCGCTCCAGGGCGTCGTCCTCGGCCGTTTCGGCGTGGCGCGGCCTGGTCCCCGCGATAGGGCGCGCCGTCAGCAGGTCGTCCTCGAGCCTGAAGAGACGTTCGGGACTGCCCGAGACGACGGCCCAGCCATCGCCCTCGACGATGCCGAAGAAGGGGCTCGGGTTGGTCTGTCGCAGGGTGGCGTAGAAGGGCAGCGCGTCGAGCTCGCGTGCGTCGAAGTGGAAACGGCTCGAGAGGTTGACCTGGTACACCCAGCCCGCACGGATCCGCTCCTGCACCTCCTCGACCCCGGCGATGTGCTCGTCTGCGGGGTAGTCGCTGCGCAGCTCGATGGCCGGCAGGCCGGACGGCATCGTCGAGGCCGGCGCCAGCCCGGCCAGCTCACTGCACGCGTCCGGCCGCTCCACCAGCCGTCCGTCCTCCCACAGCCAGCCCCGCTCGTAGAGACGGAAGGCGGCGTCCGGGAGGCCGGGCAGGGGCGCCTTCGCCGGCATGTCCAGGAGGCGTGCGAACTCGTAGGCGAAGAAGCCGACCCAGGCTGGGAAGAAGGGCGATGTGGTGGGCGTCGCCGGCGGCGTGAGAAGCTCGAAGAGCTCAGCCACGCCGCCCAGCACGCGCCCGCTCTCACGGAGCACGCCGTCTCGAAGCTCGACCTCACGAGAGGGCGCGGCCGCAAGCAGGGTCCGGCGACCGAAAGGGGTGCGCGGTCCGAGTGACTCGAGCAGGGCCGGACGGAGACCTCCGCTCCGTGCCGCCGCGTACAGTGCCAGCGCCTCGTCCCCGTGCACCGCGCCTCCTCGTGCGCGGGCGGGGGAGGTAGGGTGGCCGGCGGCCTAGGGCTTGCCTCCCAGCCCGGTCTCGTCAGGCGCGTAGTCTACCTCGCCGGCAGGCCGGAACGGGAGTCGCCGGGGGCGCTGCCGGGAACCTGACGATCAACCAGGCGCGGCAGGGGAGGACCCACATGCACGTCGACATCTGCCCCCACTGCGGGGCCACGTTCACCGAACGGGCGTCGTTCGTCGAGCACTACGCGACGGCACACCCCGAGGAGCCCTTCCTGTACCTCGACGACACCCCCGTCGTGGATGAAGGAGGGCGTTCCTGGGGCGGCGCCGAGAGCACCGACGCGGACCGCCCGTTGAACGTCATCGAAGAGACCATGGAGGAGTCGCCCGAGGACACGGCCGAGGACCTCGATCTTCAGGAGGACAAGGCCGAGGCCGAGGCGCGGCGCAACGAGGCGGCGTAAGCGGCGGCGGGCGAAGCGCCTGCCGCCGGGGAGCGTCCTACTGCTCCTCGCCGCCCGCTGGGCCCCCACCCTCCTTGTAGGGGACGGGGATGAACTCGACGGACGGGCGGCGGCCGGCGCGCTGGGGGTAGAGGCGCATGAGCTCGTAGACGGCGTCCGGGACGTCGTCCCGGACGGGCAGGCCGAACTCACGCGCCTCATCGATGCGTATCGGGTAGTCGTGCGTCCAGCGCCCCTCGCTGAGCGTCCTTGCCAAGGCGTGCGCGGCGTCTTCATCGTGCGTGTCGGCGAGCAGTGCGAACACGGTCGCCTCCACCTGGTCGATCGCCTTGCGCGCCATGTCACCCAGGATCAAGGTCTCGTCGCTGCGGTTTGGGTTCGGGGTCTCAAGCGCCTTGAGGATCGAGGCGGCCGGCCAGAAGCCTCGCGGCAGGCCGCCGAGCTGGGGGTCGACCGGGCCGAGCACCGCGTCCCGGTCCATCACGATCTCGTCGGCGGCCAGCGCGAGCAGCGTGCCGCCCGACATGGCGTAGTGCGGAACGAAGATCGTCACCTTGCCCCGGTGTCGCTTCAGTGCGTGAGCGATCTGGTCGGACGCCAGCACGAGTCCGCCCGGCGTGTGCAGGACGAGGTCGATCGGGAGCTCATCGGGCGTCAGCCGGATGGCCCGCAGGATCTGCTCGGCGTCCTCGATGTCGATGAACCGGCTGATCGGGATGCCCAGCAGGCTGATCGTCTCCTGCCGATGAATGACCGTGACGACGCGCGAGCCCCTGGCCTGCTCGAGCTGCCGGATGAGGCCGCGCCGGCGGCGATGCAGGCGGCGCCGCTGCAGGAACGGCACCAGCACGAAGACCACAGCCAGGACGAGGACGATCCACCAAAAGACGCTCATGTCGGGACCTTCGTACCCATCCTAGAAACAAAAGGGGCGGGAGGGGCCGGCCTGAGCGGCCGGCCCCTCCCGGAGGGGGCATGCAGGGGGGGCTGCATGCTGTGAGGCGTGAGGGGGAGGGACACGTCTCACTGGGTGGGGTCTTCGTGAAACTAGATGGTCACACATCGGGGTGACGTTTCTATGACTGCAGTGTAGCCATGGCGTGTGTGACCGAGCTGTGCCTTTTCTGAGATTCACCTGTGAAAGGGAGAGATCGGCCGGGGACTGGCGACTCAAGAAGGGGCGGGAGGGGCCGGCCCTTGGGCCGGCCCCTCCCGGAGGGGGCATGCAGGGGGCTGCATGCTGTGGGACGCGAGGGGGCACGCGCCTCACGGGGGTGGGGTCAGAGGGAGGCTGGACGGTCACCCAGTGTGACCTGAACATCCTTGGTCGACGATCCCGAGACGACGGTGAGCGTCACCTTGTCGCCTGGCTTGTGCTGTGAGATGGCGGCCGAGAGCTCTTCCATGCCGGCGAGCTGCTTGCCGTCGATCGCGGTGATGATGTCGCCGCCCACGACGTAGGGCTGGCCCTGCAGCGCCTGCTCTGAGGTCCCGCCGGTGATGCCCGCGGCGGCGGCGGGGCTGCTCTTCACCACGCTGGCCACCAGGACGCCCTGCTTCACGCTCAGCCCGAGGGCCTTTGCGACGTCGGCGGTCAGGGTCTGGCCCTGGACGCCGAGCCAGGCGTACTTGACGGAACCGTTGCTCTTCAGCTGCTTCATCACGTCGATCGCCCGGTTGATGGGCACGGCGAACCCGAGGCCCTCATTGCCGCCGCTCTGCGAGGCGATCTGCTCGTTGATGCCGATCACCGCTCCGGAGGCGTCGAAGAGCGGGCCGCCGGAGTTGCCTGAGTTGATGGCGGCGTCCGTCTGAATGCCGTCCGAGATCTGGGCGCCGTTGGGCGCCTGCAGGTTGCGGCCGACGGCCGAGACGATGCCGGCCGTCACAGAGAAGTCGTAGCCGAGGGGGTTACCGATGGCGACCACGGACTCGCCGACCTGCACCTTGCTGGAGTCGCCCAGCACCAGAGGCACCAAGGTGGGCGCCTTGGCGGTGTCGATCTTGAGCAGAGCGACGTCGCTGGACTCGTCGATGCCGACGATCTTCGCCGTGACCTCATTCGTCGAGGTGGAGCCGCCGCTGCCCTTGAAGACGACGCTCACGGAGCTGGCGCGCTGGCCGTTGTCGGCCACCACGTGCGCGTTCGTGAGGATGTAACCGTCCTTCGAGACGACGAAGCCGGTGCCGAGTGCCTGGGCAGAGCCCTGCTGGGGACCGAAGGGCGTCATGGTGGAGGCCCCGGAGAAGGTCGAGCGGATCTCGACGACGCCGGGGGAGTACTTGTCGTAGATCTGCGTCGGCGTCATCGCCGCGTCGCTCTTGAAGGACACGGGGGTGCTGGTGGCCGACGACGGCTGTACCACCGTCGTCGTGGTGCTCGGGATGATGCCGGTGGCAACGACCAGCAGCAGCACGAGAGCGGCGCTCCCGACGCCCGACACCAGACCGACGATCAACGTGCGCGTGCGGTTCATGCTCTGGGTTCCTCTCCGTCGCCTCGCTGTCGTGCGGCCGCAGCGCGGCGACGTCGTCCGCCGCGGCCGTCTGAGATGCTGGTGCAGTTGTAGCCGCCGGGACTGAAGGCATGCTGAGCCTTTCCTGTGAATGTTCTGAGAGGCGGGCCCGCGCATGCGCCTGAGGGCGTAAGCTGTGGCAGACACAGCGTTCTCACAGGCAGTTCTCAACTGACGCCCAGCGGCGCGGACGAGAATCGGCTCGTCGAGCGGAGGAGATGCGACGTGGATGCGGCGTACGAAGAGGACCAGGGGGACATCGGCACCAAGGTGCTCGTCGTCGACGACGAGCCGAGCATCACCGACCTCGTGGCGCTCGCCTTGCGCTACGAGCGGTTCGAGGTCGAGGTCGCCCACACCGGCCGTGAGGCCGTCAACGCCTTCACGGCCTCCCGGCCGGACCTCGTGGTCCTCGACATCATGTTGCCGGACTTCGACGGTTTCGAGGTCGCCCGGCGGCTCTCCGCCGAGGCGCCCGGCACACCGGTCCTCTTCCTGACCGCACGGGACGCGACCGAGGACAAGGTGCGCGGCCTGACGCTCGGCGGCGACGACTACATGACCAAGCCCTTCAGTCTGGAGGAGCTCGTCGCCCGCATCCGCGCCGTGCTGCGCCGCACCCGCCGCTCCGAATCGCAGCCCCAGCGTCTGGTCTTCGCCGACATCGAGATGAACGAGGACACGCACGAAGTGACGCGCGCGGGTACACCGATCGAGCTGACGGCCACCGAGTACAAGTTGCTCCGTTACCTGATGCTGAACCCGCGTCGCGTCCTCTCGAAGGCGCAGATCCTCGACAGGGTGTGGAGCTACGACTTCGGGGGCGAGGCCAACGTGGTCGAGATCTACATCAGCTACCTGCGCAAGAAGCTCAACCCGCTGGGCTCGCCGCTGATCCACACGGTGCGCGGCTTCGGTTACTGCCTGCGCGAGAACTCGGAGTAGCGCTTGCAGCGCGTCACCCTTCGGCTGCGTCTGACGCTGACACTCGTCGCCCTGGTCTTCGCCGGCCTCGTGCTTGCCAACGCCGCCCTCTACGTCTCGCTGCGCTCCTTCCTCTTCGACCGTGTCGACCAGCAGCTGACCGGCGCGACGCAGCCCGTCACCCAGGCGCTCGCCTCGCAGGGCGGTGCCAATCTGCCCGACCTTGGGCTGACGCGCGAGAACGCCACCACGGTGCTGCCGCCGGGCACGTACGGCGCGATCCTCGATGCCAACGCCGCCGTCGTCAGGTACGTCTTCTTCACGTATGGCAGCGCCACGCCCACGGCTCCGGTGCTGCCGTCGACGATCGTCAAAGACGCGGGCAGCGCGCCCGGCGGGACCACGTTCACGGCCCGGGGCTCGGGCCGCGAGGGCAGGGCATATCGCGTCCTCGGGTCGAGGATCGCGAACACCGACTACATCCTGATCGTCGCGATCCCGCTCTCGGAGGTGACCCAGACGCTGGCGCGTCTCGTCGTCATCGAGGTCATCGTGACCATCGGCGTGCTCGTCGCGCTGGCGGCTCTGGCCTGGTACCTGGTGCGGCGTGAGCTGCGCCCGCTCGAGGACATGGCGACGACGGCGGGAGCGATCGCCGAGGGCGACCTGGGGCGGCGGATCGATCACACCGAGCCGGGCACCGAGGTAGGGCGCCTGGGGATCGCGCTGAACGCGATGCTCGCGCAGATCGAGCGGTCCTTCGAGCGGCGCAAGCGGTCAGAGGAGAAGCTGCGCCGCTTCCTCGCCCAAGCGTCGCACGAGCTGCGCACGCCGCTCGTCTCGATCCGCGGCTACGCCGAGCTCTTCCGCCGCGGCGCCAAGGACCGTCCGGAGGACCTCGAGCTCGCCATGCGCCGCATCGAGCAGGAGGCGGCGCGCATGGGCGTGCTGGTGGACGAGCTCTTGCAGGTGGCGCGGCGCGACGAGGAGCGTCCGCTCGAACGAGCGCCGGTCGACCTGTCCCAGGTCGCGGGCGACGCCGTCGCGGACGCCCGAACCGTCGCGCCGGAACGAAGCATCGAGTTCGCCGCGCCCGGCGCGGTCGTGGTGCCGGGCGACGAGGCCGGCCTCCGCCAGCTCGTCGCCAACCTGGTCGTCAACGCCGTCCAGCACGCCGGCGATGCCGCCACCATCCGGGTGTCCGTCGAGCGCGACACGGAGCACGCGCTCCTGGTGGTGGCCGACGACGGCGCCGGCATGAGCGCCGAGGACGCGGAGCGCATCTTCGAGCCGTTCTACCGGAGCGAGCAATCGCGCGCCGCCGGTCAGGGGTCGTCCGGCCTCGGCCTCTCGATCGTCGCCGCCATCGCCGAACGGCACGGCGGAAGCGTCGCCCTGCAGACGGCGCCCGGGGAGGGCGCACGCTTCACGGTGAGCCTCCCGCTGACCGCGCCCGTCTGATCCTCGGCCGGCCGCGACCGCGGCGCGGCTGCGACATCGTGGACGATGGCCTCGACGGCCGAGTCGAGGTACACTGTCGCTTCGCGCTAAGAGACAGCACGTCCCCGCGGCATGCCCCGAGGACTTCAGCGGAAGCACCGCGTCACCGCCGACGCAGGAGAAAGGAAGCCAGAGTGCCGAGTACGAAGCGCAAGCCCCGCACCGACAAGAAGAGGCGCGGACCGTTCGATCCCTCGCGCCGCCGCTTCTGCCACTTCTGCAAAGAGAAGATCGACGAGGTCGACTACAAGGACTACTCCGGCCTGCGCCGCTTCATCAGCGACCGCGGCAAGATCAAGTCGCCGCGCACGACCGGGACCTGCCGCCGGCACCAGCGCCAGCTGGCGGCCGCCATCAAGCGCGCCCGCGAGATGGCGCTGCTGCCGTACGTCGCCGAGGCCCGCGGCCTCAGCGAGCGCGGCGGCGGCCGCCGCCGCAGCCGCGACTAGCCGCAGGCGCGACGAGCCGCAGCGGGCTCGGCGGTAAGGCTGGCGAGCCCGCCTGAGAACGAGACGGCGGCGGGGAGAGCCTCAAGGCTCTCCCCGCCGCCGTCGTTTCGTCTGGCGACACGCCGCGGAGTCCGACGCTGGCCGGCCGGCGCGTCGGCGATCGCGCGCCGCTCCGACGCGCCGACGATCACGCGCCGCGCCTGCGCCTCAGTCCGGGACGGCCGCCATCTCGCTGCGCGCCTCCTGCGTCGCGTGCATCTTGCCGTGCAGGTCGGGGCGGCCATCGTCACTCGGCTCGCCGCCGCCCGACCCCTCGCCACCCGGTTCGCCCTGCGAAGTGCCGCCGCCCGAATCGTCGTCATCCAGTTCGCCCTGCGACGCGCCGCCGCCCGCTTCGTCTCGCGAAGCGCCGGCGTCCACGCCGTCCGCGCTTCCGTAGCCGGCATCTGTCAGCCGGCCTTCATCGAGCCAGATCCGCCGCGACGCGCGGCTCGCGACCCACGTGTCGTGAGTGACGATGATCACCGTCTGGCCGCTCTCCCGCCACAGGTTCTCGAGCAGCCCGATGATGTCGTCGCGGGTGCGCTCGTCGAGGTTGCCGGTGGGCTCGTCCCCGAGGATCACACGAGGTGCCCGTACGAGCGCGCGGGCGATGGCCACGCGCTGCTGCTCGCCGCCCGAGAGTTCCGAGGGTATGTGCCGCGCCCGGTCGGCCAAGCCGACGCCGGCGAGCGCCTCGGCGGCGCGCCGGCGTCGCTCGTCGCCGGCGACCTTCCAGGGCACCAGCGCCGTCTCCACGTTCTCCTGCGCCGTGAGCGTGGGGATCAGGTTGAACGCCTGGAAGACGAAGCCGAACGCGTGGCTGCGCAGCTCGGAGAGCTGGCCCTCGCTCAGCTTGCCGAGGTCGCGGCCGTCGAAGCCCACCTCGCCACCGCTGGGCCGGTCGAGCGCTCCGAGCATCTGGAGCAGCGTGGTCTTGCCGGATCCGGTCGATCCCTGGATCGCAAGGAACTCGCCCTCGGCGATGTCGAGGTCGATCCCGCTGAGCGCGTCCACCGTCTGACGGCCCTTGGTGTAGCGCTTGGTCACACCACTCAGCTTGTACAGCATGCCGTCCTCCTGCATCAGTCCACCCTCCTCAGCGCGTCAGCGGGGCGAAGCCGCGAGGCACGCCAGCCGCCGAAGGCTCCCGCCAGGAGTCCGCCCGCGAGGGCCAGCCCGACGGCGAGAAGCACCAGTTCGAGGCTGATGGGCGCGGTGAGCTGGACGGTCACCGTCTGGGCGGCGTCGGCCAGGGCACGCATGCCGTCGCTTTGTCCGGGAGGCAAGGCGCCGCCGGGTCCGCCCATGACGGCGCCGGCGGCGTTCGCCGTCGCACCCACTTTGGCTTCGAGGTCTGGCGAAAGCTGCGTGATGAGCCAGGCGCCCGCTGCACCGAGTGCGACGCCCATGACGCCGCCGGCGATGCCCTGCACGACCGACTCGCCGAGCACCTGCCCGACGACCCGGCGGCTGCGCCAGCCGAGGGCCTTCAGGGTGCCGAATTCGCGTACCCGCCGTGAGACGGCGGACACCGTCAGCAGGCTGGCGACCAGGAAGGCCGCGATCAAGGCGGCGCCGGCGAGCCAGGTCCCGAGCTGGTCGGCGAGCTTGGACGCGCTGGAGAGCGAGCCGCTCACCTGGTCGGCCAGATCCTCGGCGGTGGTCACGGTCGCCTTGGGGAAGACCGCCTTGATCTCCTTCTTGACCGCGGTGATGTTCTCGGCGCTGTCGGCCTTGACGTAGATCTGGCTGACGCCGTCCTCATCGGCGATCTTCTGCACGCGCGCGAGAGGCAGGTAGTAGTTGGCGGAGCTGCTCGCAGACGTCACCACGCCGACGATCTCGTACTTCGCGCCGTCGATCTTCTTCGTGTCGCCGAGGGTCAGGTCGTTCTGCTTGGCGTAGCCCTTCTCGACGAGCATCACCTTGGCGTTGGTCTCGTCGCCCGCGAACGTGCGTCCCTTGACGATCGTGGCCGAGCTCAGCGGACCGATCGTCTGATCGGTCACGTCCACTCCGGTGATGGTGTAGGACTGGACCGCGATGGGCGCCTGGGACGCCATCGCCTGAGGCTGATCGCCGGAGGCCGGCGTCTGCTGGCTGCTCTGGCCGCCCTGCTCCGGCATCGTCTGGGCGAACTCGCCTTCGACGTGCATGACGCTGACGGTCAGACCGCCGACGGCGGAGGTGACCCCGTCGAGGGCGGCGATCTTGTCGATCTTCCCGGTCGAGATGGCCTGCTGGCCGGGAGAGGTCATGACCCGGTCACGCGAGAACTTCTCACCCTGGTCCTGGCGGTCTCCCGGGGTCATGCCGAACTGCTGCGGGCCGCCCGTGCCTAGCTGCGCCGTCTGCGTCACCGTGATAGCGGTGCCGACGCCGTACAGCGATCGCAGGACCTCGTCCTGCGCCGCTGCCACGCCGTCGGCATAGGCCGTCACCGCGACCACAAGCCCGACGCCCACGGCGAGACCGAACGCCGTGAGCAGGGCCTGGCGGTGCCGGCGGCGCAGCTCGCGCCAGAGATACGTGAAGAACATAGGCTCCCTCCTTGGGGCAGCGACATCCACGCCGCCGTTCACTGGCGTGGTTCTACTGCCGCAGTCTGCGGGCGCCCTGTGTCATCCCTGTGGCCACCCTGAGAGCGGGACGTCGAAGCGAAGCGACGACCACGAAGGTGTGGCGTCTAGAAGAGGTGCTCGATCAGGATCCGCACGCCGATGGCGATGAGGATCACGCCGCCGGCCACCTCCATGCGGCGGCCGAGGAGGGCGCCGAAGCGGCGGCCCAGGTGGATGCCCACCGCCGTGAAGGCGAAGGCGACGGCGCCGATGACCGCGGCGGGGTACCAGATCTCGACGCCGAGGAGGGCCAGCGAGAGGCCGACGGCAAGCGCATCGATGCTGGTCGCCACGGAGAGCACGACGAGCGATGCGCCGCGAGTCGGGTCGCGCCCGGCGCGGACCTCGTCCTCCTCGTGCAGGGCCTCGTAGACCATCCGGCCGCCGATGACGGTCAGGAGGCCGAAGGCGATCCAGTGGTCGATGCCGCTGATCCAGCGCTCGACGGAGAGGCCGGCGAGCCAGCCGATGATCGGCATCAGGGCCTGGAAGAGGCCGAAGTGCCAGGCGAGCCGCAGTGTCTTCCGGAGGCTGACGGCGTCGGCGGTCAGGCCCACGCCTATCGACACCGCGAAGGCGTCCATGGCGAGGGCGACGGCGATGCCCAGGAGGGTGAGGATGCTCATGGCTTCCGGAGCCCCTTCCGAATCACCGACCAGACCCCGGGGTCCTCGCCGTACATCTGCCAGATCGCGATGCCGCCGAGCTTGGCGTGCTTCTGCGTCAGCATGGCGAGCTTTGCGGCCACGGCGGCCCTGTCCTGGAAGAACACGGTGTGGGTGACGCCGTCTTTCTCGTAGGTGAACGTCGCCTCCTGCGAGGCCTTGTCGCGCGACGCCGCTGTGCCGAGCTCCTCGAGCTTCGCGGCGGCGTCGCGCCAGTGCACCGCGGTGGTCACGCCGCCGTGCCAGTCGAAGCCGTAGAAGGGCACGCCCATGAGGACCTTCTCCGGTGGCACCTGTGAGGCGGCGAAGGCGAGCACGCGGCCGGCCCAGTCCAACGGCGCCTGCGGTCCCGGGTCGCTCCACCCCCCGCTGTAGCTGTACGTCATGACCTTGAACTCGTCGACGGCCGCCCCCAGGCGGCGGTAGTCGGCCACCTTCTGCGTCGCCCAGGCGCCCGGTTCCGATTCCTTGGGGAAGACCGCGATGCTGAGGAGCCGGTGCTCTTCGTGGAGCGCGCCGGCGAGCTCCTCGACGAAGGCCGAGAACCGGTCACGGTCGGCGACCGGCACGAGTTCCCAGTCGAGGTCGAGACCGTCGTAGCCCCTGTCCAGGACGAGTTGAACGAGCGTCGCGACGTGGGAGGTCCGCGACGCGGGGGTCGCGAGGATGCGGTGCGCGATCGCGCCGTCGAAGCCGCCGCCCGGCTTGCGGTTCACGAGCGTGGCGAAGGCCTGGGCTCCGCCCTCGCGGGTGGAGCGCACCAGATCGAGGTCCTCGCGCTCGGTGGCGACGCTGCCGTCGGCCTGGGAGAGGTACCAGACGAAGTCGACCTCGTCGATGGCCTGCGCCTGCAGGGCAGTCGCGATCGAGGCGGGATTGCCGTGGTTCCAGGCGGTGACGCGGTAGGCGCGCCCGCCGCCGGGATCGCCAAGCCGCCCGGTGAAGGGCGGCTGGTCGTCCCCGCAGCCGAGGCGCGCCAGGCCCAGCGTCACGAGGATGGCCGCGATGAAGACGGCGGCGGCGAGGCGGCGGCGCGCGACCGCTCGCCGCCGCCTCGATCTCGGCGCTTCTCCCACGGACTAGGGCCGGTACTTCTGCAGGCTGGCGTCGATGAACGTCGTCGCGCGGGCCAGGCGTTCACGCACGCACAGCGAGGGGACTGTCCCTGCTCCGAGCAGGCACGGCGCGGCCAGTGCGAGCATGAGCAGTGGACGGGTCGGCTTCCTCATCGCGTTCCCTCCTGACGCGGGTGAGCCACAAGCGGCCTGGGGTCGTTCGAGTATATGACGCCTGGTGGCCACCCCGGTCGGGGTCGGCCTCCCTCAGACGTTCCAGCCGCCCATCATCGCCGCAGCGCCGTAGAACACCACGAACCAGACGATGATGCCGCCGGTGGCGAGGGCGACGAGCATGACCACGATGGGAAGGCAGCCCGCCGGCTCGGGCACCGAGCCCGGGCTGCTCTCATGGCGGCGCGCCGTGACCAGCCAGGGCCGGGCCAGATACACGCCGACAGCGAGCATGATGGCGGCGAGCACGCCGGCGCCGACGACGGCGGCGCCCGACAGGCGGACGGCCACCGCCAGGAACAGGGGGGCGGTCGCGAAGATCACGATCGCACCGATCACGACCTTGGCTCGCTCGCTCATGGCTCTCCCGGTTCGACGATGCCCTTGGCCGCATCCTACAACCGGGTGCCGGGCGAGGTCTCAGGTGGGAGGGCCGTGCTCCGGAGGCAGCGGCTGCGGCTCCTCCGAGCCTTCTTCTGCGCGACGCGCGCGCTCGGACTCGTCCATCAGCGCGCGCGTCCGGGCGGAGAATCCGGCCCCCTTGCGCCGCCGCCACCACTCGTCGAGCGGCTCGTCCCTGAGCTGCACCCATCGGACGTAGAGCAGCACGGCCGTGGTGATCAGGAAGACCTCCACGACCACGAGCGCGATGACGCGTGTCTGGAGCGGCGGCGCCAGGGGGATGCCCTGCGCCAACAGGACGTTGAGCGCCGCGGTCATGGTGAGCCCGAGGCCGATGGGGAGGCGCCGGTGGCCGGGCCGCTTGCCAGCGGCAGCGGCGTGGCGGGCGCCGGCGCCGGCAACGTCTTTGCCTTCGGGCCGTCCACGATGTACGGCAGGATCGCGTTCACCTGGTCGGTCGAGAGGATCTGTCCCCAGGCCGGCATGAGGATCACGCCTTTGGTGCCCGGGTCGGGGATCGAGCCCTCCATCAGCACCGAGCGCAGCTCGCTCATCGGCACCGGGTCGTCGGGGTTGCGAAGACCCGGCACCGTCTTGTCCTCAGTCTTCGGATTCGGCGCCGGCGGCGGTGAGGCGTTGGGCCCCACCTGCCCGTGACAGTAGAGGCAGGCGTACGCACTGTAGATGTCCGCCGCCTTGGCCGGATCGGGGTCGTAGCTGGCGCCGGTGTTCGGGAGGCCGGCGAGGATGTAGGCGGCTACGGCGTCGGCCTGGGCCGTCGTTGATGACGCCCTTCCACGACGGCATATTGATGACGCCCGGCTTCTTGCTCACGATGCCGCCCTCGTCCAGCACCTGGGTGATCTGCACCGCCGTGCGGAACTGCTCCGTCTCGTCTCGATAGGCGTTGTCGAGCGGTGGAATGGTGCTGTCGCCGCCGACGTTGAGCCGGTTCGGGATGCCGCCGACGCCTTGGGGGGCGTGACAACGGACGCAGGCCAGATCGACGTAGAGTTGCCCACCGTCCTTCACCTGCTGACTTACGTTGGCCGCGACGCCCCCACCTGTCGTCGGCGACCCCGAGCTCGGCGCCTCCGGGGTGGCCAGGCTCGCGCATCCCGCCGCCGCGGCCAGCGTCGCGGCAAGCACCGCGGGTACCCACCACAGGATGACTCGCTTCATGTCTCCTCCTCCGGGCTCACGGCGTCGCGGCCCCCCAAATGGTCAGGGCCACGAGTACGACGACGATGGCGACGCCGATCGTCGTCGTGACGGGCTTGTGCAGGGGGTTGCGCTCCGGGCTGCGGTCCACGAACGGCAGCACGATGAGCAGCAGCAGCACGAGGCCCACCACGATGATCGCGGCGAGCTCGGGGATCACCTTGATGAGCTGGAAGAGGCCGAGGAAGTACCACTCGGGCTTGATGCCGGGGGGTGTAACCAGCACGTTGGCGCGCTCGGCGAGGTCCGCCGGCCACAGCAGAGCGACCCCCCCGATGACCCCCAGGAAGAGGAAGAACATCATCGCTTGCGACGTGAGCTCCTCCCAGAAGTACGGGATGTAGCCTTGGCCGGGATCGCGCCACATCTCCCAGTAGAAGCGGGGCGGCTCATTGGTCGGGACCTGTCTGTCGCGGCGCGCCATCCCTCGCCCCTACAGCCGTCCGGAGATGCCGTGCCGGCGGATCATCCAGAAGTGCCCGATGAGGAACACGACGATGAGAGCCGGCAGCACGAGCACGTGCAGGCTGAAGAACCGTCCCAGCGTGGCGGCGCTGATCTGGTCGCCGCCACGCAAGCTGACCAGCAGGAAGTGGCCGATCAGCGGGACAGAGCCGGCGATGTCGGTGCCGACCTTGGTCGCCCAGTAGGCCTTCTGGTCCCAGGGCAGCAGGTAGCCGGTGAAACCGAAGCCCAGCGTGAGGAGCAGCAGGACGACCCCGTTGACCCAGTTCAGCTCGCGCGGCGCCTTGTAGGCGCCGGTGAAGAAGACGCGCAGCATGTGGATGAAGACCAGGAGGACCATGCCGCCGGCGGCCCAGCGATGGATCGAGCGGATCCACCAGCCGAACTGCACGTTGGTCGAGATGTCGAGCACGCTCTGATAAGCGGTGGCCGGTGTAGCTTCGTAGTAGACCGCGAGCATGATGCCGGTGACGGCGAGGATGACGAAGAGCACGAAGGCGATGCCGCCGAAGCAGTAGATGTAGTTGGTGGCGTGCTTTGGGACGATGCGGTTGTACTGATCCTCCATCGTCTCATCAAGGCCGAGCCGGCCGACGAGCCAGTTGACAGCGCCTCGGTTCGCCGGCGACGCCTCGGGAGGAGGTGCGCTCTCAGGCAGCGCGCTCATCAGAACTCCCCCTTGTACCAGCCGGGGTAGGACGCCTTGCTGAGGTCGATCGGGCCGACCAGCAGTGAGCCGTCCTGGACCTGCGAGTGATAGGGCGGCAACGGCAGCTTGGCAGGGCCCTTCGTCACGGCGCCGCTCGCCGCGAAATCGCTGCCGTGACAGGGGCAGTGGAGCTTGTCGCCGGAGACCGCGACGACGCACCCGAGGTGAGTGCAGATGAGGGAGTGGACGGTGTAGGTGCCGCCCTGGGCGGTGACGTACGCGGGCTGTCCGTTCACGACGATGGCGGTGAGCTGTCCGTCAGGGAAGGTGCTCACCGCCCCGACGTTGGCGACCTGGCCGATGGCGCCGGAAACCGCCGCCGGCGGCTTGAGGAAACGGATCACGGGATACAGGACGCCGGCCAGCGACACCGCGCCGAAGCCGGCGATGAGCCACTTGAGAAACCCCCTCCTCGTCATCGGCGCCCCAGTGTGAGCCGACAGGTTGCGAGAGCGTTCTCCCCACTCTAGACGAGTACTAGGGACGTTCTGCCGTTGGGAACACGTCGGGAGGGGTCAGTCCGCGCCTGTCCTAGGCCTTTGTCAGGCCACGTTCGTAGAAGCCGTCTTCGGCCCGCAGGTAGCCGCGGATGGCGTGCGTCGCGCCGCTCTGGAGCGGCTCCGGGGGCCAGGGGATCACGCGCCGGTTGATGAACGGGCACGGCGGCAGGTCGGTGGCCGGCCGCTCGAGCAGAAGGGCCGCCAGCTCGCGGCCGTTGACGTAGCTCATCGAGACACCGTGCCCGATGCAGCCGAGGCTGTAGACGACGCGATGATCCCCCACATAGCCGAGGGCGGGCGTCAGGTCGGTCGTGACCGAGAACGGCCCGCCCCAGCGGTGCGTGACCCGCAGGTCCCCGAGGTGCGGCCAGAGGAAGTGGATGTGGTCCTCGAGGTGCTTCCAGGCCTTCTCGTCCGAGTCGGCCTCGAGGGAGCCGGCGTAGGTGAGGCCGACTGGTCCGCCTCCCATGACGATGCGCTTGTCGGGCGTCAGCCGGTAGTAGTGGATCAGATTGCGCGCGTCCTCGAGGCCCTGCCGTCCTTCCCAGCCGATCGGCGCCAGCTGCTCGTCGGAGAGTGGCTCCGTGGCGATCATGTAGGTGAAAGCGGGCACCTGCTTGTGGCCTAGGGTCGGGAAGAGATGCGAGTAGGCGTTGGTGGCGAAGGCGAGCTTCTGGGCGACCAGCGAGCCGCGCGGTGTGAGCAGACGGAAGCCGCGGCGCGCGTCGTCCTCAGAGACGATCGAGATGACCGGCGTCTCCTCGAAGATGCGCACGCCGCGCGCCATGGCGACCCGCTTCTCTTCGCGCACGAGCTTGGCCGGGTCGACCAGCAGCAGGCGCGGCTCCCACATCCCGCCCAGGTAGCGTGGGGAGTCGACCATCGCCCGTGCCTCGGCCGCCTCGATCCAGGTGATGCCGTCGAAGCCCAGCGACTGCATGAGGTCGACCTGCTTCTTCAGACGCTTCACGTAGCTTTCGGTCGTGGCGACGCGCAGGAAGCCCGGGCGGATCTTGTCGCAGTCAAGCTGCTCGCGGTCGATCAGCTCTTCGAGCTCGTCGACCGCGCGCTCCATGTACGTGTGCGCGGCCTGCAGGAAGGTCTTGCCGCGCAGCAACGCGGTCGTGCCGAAGCCCAGACCGACGACGGTCATCGCGAACGAGCCGTTGCGACCGCTGGCCCCGTAGCCCACGGTCTTGGCTTCGAGGACGGCGACATCGAGCGAAGGATCGACGTCCTTCAGGGCGATCGCCGTCGCGAGGCCGGTGAAGCCACCGCCGACGACGGCCACGTCCGCAGCCTGCTCGCCTTCCAGCGGTGGCGCCGCCTCGTAGGCGCCGTACTGATCGAGCCAAAGGGAAAGCGGTGAGTCGGGAAGGCTGGTCATCGTCCACCTCCAGGGCAGGACGGGCGTAAGGAGTGGCGGCGCATATGGGATCCGAAGCCATGGTACCGCCGCGAGACGTCGGCGTCTTGGCCCCGGATGGGTGCGCCACGATGTCGTGCCGCGTCCCGTGCTATCCTCGGCGCCTGTGAGCACCCCGACACCATCCCCGCCCGAGCGCGGCGACTTCATCCGCGAGATCGTGGCGACCGACCTCCGCGAGGGCCGGGTCAAGACTGTCGTCACCCGCTTCCCCCCCGAGCCGAACGGCTACCTCCACATCGGTCACGCGCAGGCGATCTGCCTCAACTTCGGCATCGCTCTCGAGAACGGCGGGCGCTACCACCTGCGCTTCGACGACACGAACCCGATGAAGGAAGAGCAGGAGTACATCGACGCCATCGAGGCCGACATCCGCTGGCTGGGCTTCGACTGGGGCGAGCACCTGTATTTCGCGTCGGACTACTTCGAGCGGCTCTACGAGTGGGCCGTCGCGCTCATCAAGGCCGGCAAGGCCTACGTCGACGACCTCTCCGCCGACGAGATCCGCGAGTATCGCGGGACGCTGACCGAGCCGGGGCGCGACAGCCCCTGGCGCGAGCGGCCGGTCGAGGAGAGCCTCGACCTCCTCGAGCGCATGCGGGCCGGCGAGTTCCCCGACGGAGCTCGCGTGTTGCGGGCGCGCATCGACATGGCGGCCGGCAACGTCCACCTACGCGACCCCGTCCTGTACCGGATCCTTCACGCCGAGCACCCCCGCACGGGCGACGCCTGGTGCATCTACCCGACCTACGACTTCGCCCACGGTCAATCGGACGCCATCGAGGGCATCACCCATTCGATCTGCACGCTGGAGTTCAAGGACCACCGGCCGCTCTACGACTGGCTGATCGAGAACCTGCCGGTGCCCTCGCGCCCGCGCCAGTACGAGTTCGCCCGGCTCAACCTGACCCACACCGTTCTGTCGAAGCGTGCCCTGCTGCGTGTCGTCAACCACGGGCACGTGCGCGGTTGGGACGATCCTCGCATGCCGACCCTCTCGGGCCTGCGACGGCGAGGCTTCCCCGCCGAGGGGATCCGCGACTTCGTGGCCATGGTCGGGGTGGCAAGGGCCGGCAAGGTGCTCGAGGTGGAGATGCTCGAGCACGCCGTCCGCAGCGTCCTGAACAGGACGGCTCCCCGCCGCTTCGCCGTGCTCGATCCCCTGAAGGTTGTGATAGGGGACTACCCCGAGGGCAAGGTCGAGGAGATCGATGTCCCGAACAATCCGGAGGACCCGTCCGCCGGGACCCGCCAGGTGCCTTTTGCGCGGGAGCTCTGGATCGAGCGCGACGACTTCATGGAGGACCCGCCGCGCAAGTTCTTCCGGCTGGCCCCCGGCCGCGAGGTGCGGCTGCGGTCCGCCTACTTCGTCACCTGCCGGGAGGTCGTCAAGGACGCGACCGGCCGGGTCGTCGAGCTGCGCTGCACCCACGACCCCGCCACGCGCGGCGGCGATGCTCCCGATGGCCGCCGCCCCAAGGCGACCCTCCACTGGGTGTCGGCCGCGCACGCCGTCGGCGCGGAGGTGCGCCTCTACGATCACCTCTTCCGCAGCGCGCACCCCGGGGCCGATGGCCGGGACGTCCTTGAGGACCTGAACCCGGACTCCGAGATCGTGCTTGGGGGATGCCTCGTGGAGCCGTCGCTCGCCGGCTTGGCGGTCGGCCAGACCGTGCAGTTCGAGCGTCTCGGCTACTTCTGTCCCGATCCCGATTCGGCGCCCGGCGCGCTCGTATTCGACCGGACGCTGACGCTCCGCGACACCTGGGCGAAGCTGCAGGCGCAGGGACGCCAGGACACGGCCTGACCCTCCTGAGCCGGCGGCGCTCAGGCGTGAGCCCTTGTCGCGTGACGCCTGAGGACCGTGCCGCGCGACGCTTGAGGAGGCTGCCTTCGCGCGGTAAACTCACTGGCCTGCAGCACCGCTGGCGAGTGGCCTAACTGGCAAGGCACCTGACTCTGGATCAGGGGATTGAAGGTTCGAGTCCTTCCTCGCCAGCCACTCTTCTCCCTCTCCCTAAATCCGTCTGGACCCGCGCAAGGCGAAGTCATCACTCGAGTCCGCTTGCCGGGAATCGCTGGGGTAGTCATTGTGGGCGCGAGAAGCGGGCGAGCAGTGCGTACTCCAGCGAGCGCTTCGCTCGAGCGTGACCGTCTACGACGAAGCCACCCATGGCGCGCTCCATCCTCAGTAGCGCTAACGCACCCCGGTTAACCTGCGAGCGCTGCGCTTCGCGCGAAGTGGCCCCCTTGACCTCCGGATCGGTGGCGAGGTGCCCGTTCCCTGGGAGACGTACGCTTCGGGGCCTACTGGAACGGTATGGCGTGACAGGTACGGCGGCGGTCGTCTCAAGACCGGCGCAGAAGCCGCAAGGAGTTGCCGACGACCAGGAGGTTGCTGGCGGTCATGGCGAGCGCCGCGATGCCCGGTGTCACCAGACCGAAGGCGGCCAGCGGGATGGCGACGGCGTTGTAGGCGAAGGCCCACGCGATGTTCTGGATGATGATCCGTCTCGCGGTCGCCGACAGCCCGAGCAGCCACGGCACGAGCCGCAGATCGTCACGCAAGAGCACGACGTCCGACGTCTCCGCGGCCACGTCGGTGCCGCCGGCCACCGTGAAACTGAGATCAGCGGCCGCCAGGGCAGGGGCGTCGTTCACGCCGTCGCCCAGCATCGCCACGCGCTCGCCACGCGCCTGCCAGCCGGCGATCCTCTCGGCCTTGGCGGCCGGCGGACAGTCGCCCTCGAAGCCGTCAAGCCCGAGCGTGGTGGCGACCGCTTGCGTGGCGGCCGGCGAGTCGCCAGAGAGGGCGACGCAGGCGATGTCCCGATCCTGGAGGGCGGCGACGGCAGCCGCCGCGCTGGGCTCGAGGTCGTCGCGCAGCGCGATCGAGCCCAGGGTCTCACCTTCGCGACTGACCCAGACCACGGTGTCGCCTGCCTCGGCGGCGTCCAGCGCTAGGCGCGGCGCCGGGCGGCGGATACGGCGCCGGCGGAGCCGGCGGATACGCGCCGGCGGAGCCGGCGGATACAGCGCCGGCGGAGCCGGCGGATACAGCGCCGGCTCTCGCCGGGCCGGCGAGGCGTCCGCTGCCCACCGCCACCTGGCGGCCGCCGGCCTTCGCCGTCACCCCCAGACCGGCGAACGCACGAAAGCCCTCGGCCGGCGGAGGCGCGGCCAGGCACGCGGAGCTGATCGCCGCGCCGATGGGGTGTTCGGAGAACTGCTCGACGGCTGCGGCCAGGCACACCATCTCCCGGCCGGCGGCGATCCCGTCGTGCGTGGTGATCGATGTGACCGTGTAGCTGCCTCGCGTCAGGGTGCCCGTCTTGTCGAAGACGACGCGTGTGACGGAAGGGGCCGTCTCGAGTGCGCTGGGCGCGCGCACGACCACGCCGGCCCTGACGGCGCGGCCCAGCACGATGGCCAGCACGAGCGGTGTGGCCAGCCCGAGCGCGCAGGGGCAGGCGACGACCAGCACGGCGACGCCGTGAATGAGGGCGTCGCTCGCGGCGCCGTCCACCACGAGCCATCCGGCCACGGTGAGTGTCGCCGCGACGAGGATGACGATCGTGAACCACGCCGACGCGCGGTCGGCGATCCGCTGCACCGGCGGTTTGGCGGCCAGCGTGCGGTCGACGAGCGCGGCGATCTGTGCGAGGCGCGAGGCGCTCGTCCGCTGCAGCACCCGGCAGACGAGCGCCCCGCCCGACAGCACCGTCCCCGCGTAGACCTCGTCGCCGGGAACCTTCAGCACCGGATTCGCCTCGCCGGTGAGCACCGACTCGTCAACCGCGGCTTCGCCCTGCAGGACGACGCAGTCAAGTGGCACACGCTCGCCCGGCCGCACCAGCAGCTCGTCGCCGGGCTGGGCATGATCGACACGGACCTCGCGCCACTCGCCGTCACGGCGCACCCGCGCCCGCTCCGGCTGCAGCGCCAGCAGGCGGTGCAGGTCCTTGCGGGCGCGGGCCCCGCCCGTCAGCTCCAGGTACCGGCCAAGCACGACGATCTGCGTGATCATGGCCACGGCGTCGAAGTAGGCCGGTCCCGACGCCGTGACAGTCATCACGACGCTGTCGCCGTAGGCGAACAGCGTGCCGAGCGCGATGAGGGTGTCCATGGACACCGTGCGCACGCGAGTCGCGCGCCAGGCGCCCCGAAGGAAGGTCCAGCCGCTGTAGAACAGGATGACGGTGGTGAACGCGCCGGCCATGATGGCGAAGGCCCGGGCCGTGGTCGACTCGTAGTCGCCGCGCTGGTAGAGGCGTAGAGCTCGCAGCAGGTAGAGGAGCATGACCTGCATGCCGAGGATCCAGGCCACGACGACGCGCAGCAGCAGACGCTCCTCGCGGCGCTCGGCGCGGCGCTTGTCGGCATCGTCGAGCAGCGTCGCCCGCAGTCCGAGGCGATCCAGCGTCTCGAGCGCCGCGGCCGGGTCGACCTTGGCCGGGTCGAACTGCAGCCGCCCGCGCTCCGCGGCGAAGCCGATCTCGATGTCCAGCACGCCGGGCAGGCGCCCGACAGCGCGCTCGGCGCTCACGGCGCAGCCGGCGCACCACATCCCGTCCACCGTGAAGTAGGCGGTCTCGCCGCGACTGAGGAGAAAGTCGAGTCCGCCGGCGGCCCGCCGCGGCGGCGGCGCCGTGACCTGCTCGAGCAGGCCGGCTGTCGCTGCGCCGACGCCGTAGACGCGCGCGCAGCCGGGGCAGCAGAAGAGGTGGTCTTCGTCGTCGAATCGCGCGGTCATGGCGTCGCTGCGCACCGGCAGCCCACACAGCTCGCAGCGTTTCGCGGGCCTCGGCGCTCAGCTCACCACAGGCACGAGCCAGATGGCGAGCGTGCGGCAGAAAGCGCCGAGCTGCGCCGCGCCGCGCAGGGCGAGCTGCACGCCGACGACGACGATGAGCACGCCGGCGGCGCAGCTGCAGACGCCCGCTCGGATCCTCGGGCCAGCGCGAGCCGCCGAGGCCGATGACGAGCAGCACCGGGATGGTGGCCGCGCCGAAGACCAGCATGCCCGCCGGCGGCGTCCGCGCGCTGCCCGCCGCGGCTGACGACGAGGCAGGCGCGCTGTAGACCAGGCCGCAGGGCAAGAGGCCGTTGAGCGCGCCGAGCCCGCCGTGGCCGGCCAGCCGCCGCGCCGCAGGGCGGCGCTCGAGGCCGCGATCGAGCCAGGGGAAGCGGCAGCGAGCGTCCGCGGCCCGGTCGCGCTGGACCGAGGTAGGCGAGACCGAAGGCGGCGACGACCGAGCCGAGCACGAGGCTGAGCCACGCCTCCGCGTGGCCGCAGCCCCGCCGCGGCGACCAGCGAGCCGCCGAGCAGGGCCGCCACCGCGCCGAGCACGCCGTACACGGCGACGCGCGCCGCGTGGTAGAGCGAGCTGCGCGCCACCCGGCGCTCGCGAGCCCGACGCGCCGGGCGCGCGTCCGAGCATGAGCACGAGCGGTCCACACATGCCGCTGCAGTGGCCGAGGCTGCCGAGCAGACCGGTGACGGCGAGCGTACCAGCGCGGCGCCGTCCACGCTTCAGCCGGCTAGCGACGGGAAACGAGAAGCGACGTGCCGGACGCCGGACTGGCGCGCGACGGTGAGCAGCCAGCGGCCGCTCATGGGCAGCGACGGTGCCGAGAACGTGCCGGGCGCGTCCCGCTCAGCTCGGGCCGCGTGACGGGCATCTGCATGCCGGGCATGGTGAGCTCGGCCTCGGCGTCACGCGCGCTGACAGGGCGGCCCGCGCTGTCGGTGAGCTCAATGCGGATAGCGAAGCGGCATGGCCGCGGCCGCGACGGCGTGAGCGTCACCACGCAGCGCACCCCGCCCGCTTCCTGCGCCGCCGCCGTCTGCCCCTCCGGGCTGCCACCGCAGCCCGCCAGCGCAGGCCGCGACGATCGGCCCACGACGAGCGCGGGGCGGACCAGCCTCAGGCCGCCTCCTCTCAACCGGCGCCCCTGCCCGCTCAGATGCCGGTCTGGCCGTACACATGCGGCTGTGACGGGCCCGGTGACGGCGGGCGGCGCCCATGCCGTCACGTACTTGTACTCGTCGAGCTCGCCGTCACGATGGTGCACGAGGTCGTCCCAGTCCTCCCACACGCTCTCGAAGACGACATGGACCGTCTCTGGGCGGTCGAGCGAGTACAGCGTGCGTGACGACACGAGGCCTTCGTCGCCGGGCAACACCGCCTTGAGCGTCGCGGCGATCGTCTCGAGCTCCCCGCCGACCTCGAGAAGGTTCATGCGGCCGGGATCCATGTCGAACTCGACGTGATAGGTGTAGGGCATCCCGGCCTCCTCTAGTACGGCAGCAGATTGTGTCGGCAGGGCGTGTCAGCTCACGGCCCCAGTAGACGATCAGATAGAGCGCCCACCACAGGGGGACGCCGACCAGCACGACCCAGCCCAGGATCGTCAAACCGCCCTCGCCCTCCTCTACGTGCTTGTTGAAGGACAGGAGATAGCCTTCCGGCCTGGGCTCCGTGCCCGGCGCCACGGCGGCTCCCCCTCGCGCGTCGTCGGCGTCTTGGCCATCGACGGCTTCCTGTGAGTGACCCTGTAGCGCACCACCGACGCGAGCATCCACGCGAAGCAGACGGCCGTGCCGAAAGCGACCCAGAAGACGGTCCAATCAACGCGCAACGTCGTTCTGTGCCATGCCGACCTCACTCCTCTCGTGGACGTCGGTTGCGTCGCCCGACCTTGGGCCGCGGCCTGCGGCCGGGCCACGGCTCGGGCTCGCGGTCCTTGAGCATCGTGTACTTGGTCTCCTCGAGGTCGTCGAACTGCCCGTGGTCGAGGCTCCACACGAGCCAGATCAGGCCCGCCACGATGATCCCTGCGGACCAGAGCGCGATCAGCCACAGTCCTGGAGACATCTTCCTCCTCACTACTTCGTGGCCAGGTAGTTGGCGACGTTGCGCAGATCGGCCTCCCCGAGGAACGGCGAACCCTCGGCTCAGATACCCGGCGTTGAAGAACGACTGACGCTGGACGGCTGCGAAGGGCGGCATGATGCTGCCCGGCACGCCCTCGCGCGTCGCGCCAGAAGACGTAGGCCTCGGGCATGTTGGCCGGGAAGGGGGCGGGCCCGGCGCTCACGAGGTCCTTCAGGCCGGGGCCGTCGCCCTGCCCGTCGGCGCCGTGGCAGGTGCTGCAGAAGCGGGCGTAGAGCTTCGGCGCCGTCGGCTGGGCGAGATGGTGTTGCCCTCCTCCTCGTAGATGCCGTCGTCGTAGGTCACGTAGTTGGCGGGCAGCTCCGCGGCCTTCATGGTGCTCTGCCCGCCCTGCACGCCCTTCTGGAACGTGTCGACGATGTACTTGACGAGCGCCCAGCGCTCGTTGAACGGCATCCACTCGGCGAACACCGGCATCGCCGTGTCCTCGATGCCGAAGCTGAGCTTGGCCATCAGCTCGTCGGGCGGGTTCAGCTCCGTGCCCTGGTCGTGCAGGTTGGCGGGCACGGGGTGCAGGTAGGCCCCGTCCCAGCCCTCGCCGTCGCCGGCGAGACCGTGGCAGTGGGCGCAGGCGCTCACGTAGATCGCCTTGCCCTGCTCGTAGCTCGTCCCGGCCGGCCACGTCCTGCCCTTGTAGCTCTCGCGGGAACGGGAAGGCCAGGTCGCCCTCGGGCGTCTTGGGCTGCGGCGGCCGCTGCTCGGTCTGCGTGAAGATCGAGCGGATGTAGTGCACGAGCTGCCAGCGCGCCGTGCCGTCGTACTGGTACTTCCAGGCCGGCATGGCGGTCCACGGCAGCCCCTCGCTGATGCGCCAGTAGTAGTCGGCGTCGGTGAAGTCGCTGTAGTCGTCGTCGCCGAAGTCTGGCGGCAGCGGCTCGAGGCCCTTGCGGTACGGGCCCTCGCCGCGGCCCGCAGTCGCCGTGGCACACCATGCATTCGCGCGTCCAGATCGGTCTTGCCCGCGTCGACGTTAGCCGCCGTCTTGCGGCAGCGGATTGGTCTGCCCTTCGTAGGGCGGGCGGCACGTCGCCCTCGGCCGGATCCCGGTAGAAGGTGCGCGCGAACTGCTGCTGGACGTAGCGGATGGCGTACCAGCGCTGCGTCTGCGCTCAGGCTCGTCTTCCAGACCGGCATGAGCGTGCCCGGGCACGCCCTCGGAGACGTGCCAGATCCACTCGTCGTCGGGCATGGCCGCGTAGGGATCCTCCTTGAAGTTCACCGGCGTCACGACCATGTGGCCGCCGTAGCTGCCGAGCCCGTTGCCGGCGCAGCCGTGGCAGGTCATGCAGCGGGTGACGTAGATGTTCTTGCCCTCCTGCAGGTGCGCCGCGTTCCAGCTCGGCCAGCCCTGGTCCACGCCCTCCTGCACGCGTCTGCATCGGGATAGCCGATCGGGATCGGTCTTGCCCAGGTAGGGCGTGTTCTCCGGCGGGACCATGCGCTGCTGCGCGACCCGGTCGCCCTCCGCGAAGAGATAGGCGACGATGTCGCGCAGGTCCTTGTCGGGCAGATCCGTGAAGTTCGGCATGATCGACAGCGGCGACAAGGTGCGCGGGAGCCTCAGATGCTGGACCTCCCACGCCTCGCTGCGCTTGCGCCCGATGTAGGAGAGGTCGGGCCCCGTGCGCTCGCTGCCCAGCAGATGGGGCCGGTCGAACACGTAGTTGCCGCCCAGCGACGTCTGTCCCATGGCCACGTCCTGCGTTGCGCACGTACAGCGTGTGGCAGTAGTCGCAGCCGTTCGAGTAGTACAGCTTGCGGCCGTGGCCCGCGTCGCCCGTGTACGGCTGCGCGATGATCGTCTGCTCCGGCTTCCAGAGCGCGTAGGGCATGATCACGACCCACACGACCACGGCGACGAACACGAGCGCTCCGCCGATGGCCACGACTCTCAGCGTCATCCTCATGGCTTCGTCCTCCTCCCGTCCGCCGGCGCTCACGGGTGGACGGGCGCTTCTTCGCCCACGGTCCCGGTCGGCTAGCGGCGGTCTCACCGGCGTCTCGGGACGTCCCTTCGGGTCGCTGCACGATGTACGTGCCGAGCACGTTGATGAGGAACAGCCAGAAGCTCACGTACATGAGCGCGCCGCCGAAGATGCGCAGCGACATCCAGGGCCTGATGGCCGGCAGCACCGACCACACCGGCTCGCCGATGTTGACCCAATCGGATCCCTGGACCAGGCCGGCCAGCACGAAGCCGATGAAGAAGAACGTGAACCCGATCGTGTAAAGGACCCACTGCGTGCTGGCCATGAAGCGGCTGTAGAGCTGGCAGTCGAACAGCCGCGGGATGGCGTA
>CAVZSF010000002.1:0-435190 GCA_963777895.1 uncultured Thermoleophilia bacterium | reverse complement strand
GTGGCCCTTGCGTCCGACATCCCTGGGGAGCGCGTCGCAGGCTGGACCTTCCGTGACGAGGATCCGAAGGCGGCTGGCCCGTTGGGCGTGTTCGAGTGAGCAGTCCCGTCGGCCGGACGGGGCTGCCTGTGGACGTAGTCGTGGTCAGCTACAACAGTGAACGCACTGTCGGCCGATGCGGTGGCCTCGATTCGGGCGCAGTCTGAGACGGTCCATCTCATCGTAGTCGACAACGCGTCCGTCGACGGCAGTGCTGCTCTGGCCGCGGAGTTGGCCGACGTCGTCTGCGCCCAGGACGAGAACAGAGGCTTCGCCGCGGGCGTGAACGTGGGCTTGTCGCACTGCACTGAGCCCTATGTCCTGCTGCTCAACCCCGATGCCTGCCTCTCTGACGGGGCGCTCGCGCGGTTCGTGCAAGTCCTCGACATGGACCCGAACGTCGGGGCCGTGGGCGGCCTCCTCGTCGGGGAGCATGGCGAGACGTTTGGCGCCCGCCGCTTTTCGAGCGTCTCCAACCGGCTGCTCGCCCTGATGCCGCTCGCCCGCCGCTGGCGCCATGGGAAGATCGGGCCCGAGTACCCACGCCGTGGCTTGGGTCGGGGTCTGTTCACTGTTGACTACCTCTGGGGTGCCGCTCTGCTGGTGCGACGATCCGTGATGGAACGGACACGCGGGCTAGACGAACGATTCTTCCTCTACAGCGAGGACGAAGATCTCGCGAGGAGCATCCGGCAGTCGGGCATGACCTCCGTACTCGCGGCGGGGGCTCGGGTTGCGCACGTGGGCGGCGAGAGCACAGGCGGGGATGATGCTCTCGCGCTCGCACGACTGGGACACGCACTGGTCATTGGGTTCGGGAAGTGGGACGGCCGTCCGGCGTCGCTGGCCTTCGCTGCGGGATTCATCATCGTCCTGGGGCTCCGGCTGCTCCGCGCCTTGGTCGTACGCGAGTCCGGAGCTGCGCGAAGGGAGGCTCGCGCGTTCCGCGTGTTCGTGGCGCTGCTCGCCGGAGCGCACCCCCGCGGCTCCTTCGGTCGCCCGCCAGCGTCCAATTGCGTCACGCCTCAAGGCTGACGTATCATCGCCCAACCGATCTCGACTCTCCCGTATGCCTGAAAGCGACCGACAGAACACCGTCGTCCGCGATTACATGCTCGTCGTCAAGCGGCGTGGCTGGATCGTGCTGGTCGCCGTCGTGGTCGCTGTGGCCGTCGTGGTCGCCCTCGACTCGATGAAGACTCCCCGGTACTCGTCGACGGCCACGGTCGTCTATCAGAAGCAGTCCGATGTGGCCGCGGCGATCACGGGCACCCAATATGTGGCCGGCGTGGACATCGATCGAGAGCTCAAGACGGCGGCGCAGCTCATAACCGGACGGACGATCGCCGGCATGGCTCGTGATGCGCTGGCGGGGGAGGGCCACAGCGGCGCGGAAGTTGGCGTGGCTGTGACTTCGACGGACGTCGAGGACACCAACGCCCTCACTGTGACGGCCACGAGCGAGGACCCGGAGCGGGCGGCGCTCGTCGCCAACGCGTACGCAGAAGCCTTCAAGACCTACAAGCATGAACGCATTCGCCGCCAGCTTCAGGATGTAGCGACGACGATCTACACGAGGGCGCAGGCGTACACCGATCACGAGGATCCCGCCTACAAGCAGTTGCAGTCCATGTTGCAGAACATCCGGGTGCTGATCGACTCTCCAATCGGGAACTACTCGGTCGCCGAGCCGGCTGTGCCCGCGACGACGCCATACACGCCCCGGCCGGTCCGCGATGCGATTCTGGCGGCCGTCATCGGCATCCTCGTCGGCGCCGCTATCGCGTTCCTGGCAGAGCAGCTTGACGTCCGAGTCCGCGAGCAGGACGAGCTGACACGTGCACTTGGCCTGCCGATCCTGGGCAGACTGCCGCGTTCCTCCAAGGAAGGGGCCAAAGACGCGCCCGGGCTCGTCGTCGAACTCGAGCCAGACGGCCGGACATCGGAGGCGATGCGCATTCTGCGTGGCAACCTCGATTTCACCTCCATCGACACGAAGCTGCACTCCATCTTGGTGACCAGTGCGACGCAAGGCGAGGGCAAGACCACCACCCTCTGCAATCTCGCCGTCACCCTGGCCCTCACCGGCAAGCGAGTAGCCGTGCTCGATGCGGATCTGAGGCGCCCTCGCGTGCATAGCTTCTTCGGCGTCTCGAACCGCGGCGGCTTGTCGAACGTGGCCGCCGAGCAGATCGGGCTCGAGAACGCACTTCAGCTCTATGCCGTCGATCCCGCCATGAGCGGCGGCGCGACGACCGTCGCCCGAGATGTCGTGCCGATCCAGGTCCTGACGGCTGGCCCGTTGCCCCCCAACCCGAACGAGATCGTCACGTCCGAGCGAGTGGGGCAGATCATCGGGGCCCTCGAGTCACGCGTGGACGTGGTGCTGGTGGACTCGCCTCCCTTCCTGGCGGTGGGCGACGCCGGCGCTCTCGCGCGACGGGTCGATGGCCTGTTGCTGGTGCTTCGCATGGGGAAGGTGACGCGATCGATGCTGCGTGATGCTAACGACTTCTTGCGGCCGCTGCCCTGCAAGCGGCTCGGTGTCGTACTGACGAACGTGAGTATGGAGGGTGCGCCGTACCGCTACCGGTACAGCAGCCGCAACAAGGACGAGATGGACCTTGCGGCCGACGAGGCTGCGACTGCCCCGATCGCCCAACCCCTCAGTCGCGGCTGACGCGGTCGCGATGCGCCTGACCCAGCTCCTACTGCCCACCATCAAAGAAGACCCGGCCGGCGCCGAGGCCATCAGCCACAAGCTGATGGTGCGCGCCGGCCTCGTGCGCCAGCTGGCGGCAGGCATCTACGTGTATCTGCCGGCCGGCTGGCGCGTCATGCGCAAGATCGAGCGCATCATCCGCGAGGAGATGGACGCGATCGGCTGCCAGGAGATGCTCATGCCGGTGCTGCAGCCGGCGGAGATCTGGCAGGAGTCGGGACGCTGGGACGAGATCCACGAGGAGATGTTCCGCCTCAAGGACCGCAAACGCACCGACATGGCTCTCGCGATGACCCACGAAGAGGTCGTCACCTGGCTGGCGGCGCGCGAGATCCAGAGCTACAAGCAACTGCCGCAGCTCTGGTACCACATCCAGACCAAGGAACGCGACGAGGCGCGCCCCAAGAGCGGCATCCTGCGCACCCGCGAGTTCATCATGAAGGACTCGTACAGCCTCGACGTCGACCACGGAGGGCCTCCAGGTGAGCTACCAGAAGCACATCGGCGCCTACGACCGGGTCTACGCGCGCTGCGGCGTCGAGTACATGATGGTCGACGAGGACCCCGGCATGATGGGCGGGGACATCTCGCACGCCTACATGGCCTATGCCGACGCCGGCGAGGACGAGATCGTCTTCTGCCGCGCGTGTGGCTACGCGGCGAACGTCGAGCTCGCCGTCGCCGGCCTCGACCGCGAGCCGCCGCTCGCAGACCACGCCGCGCAGCGAGACGATCGACCTGCTCCGATGAGGTCAAACCGACCCCCGGCGCGCACCATCGACGAGGTCGGCCGTTTCCTCGGTCTGCCGCCGGCCGCCTTCATGAAGGCGCTCGTCGTGGTCACCAGAGCGGTGAAGCCGCCGGCCGGCCCGGTCATGGTGCTGCTGCGCGGCGATCACGAGCTCAACGAGCTCAAGCTGCGCAACCTGCTGGGCGCCGAGTTCCGGCTGGCGACGGCCGACGAGGTGCTCGAGGCGCAGGGCGTCGAGCCGGGCTTCGTCGGCCCCGTCCCGACCGCTCCGACGTCTACGCCGACCAGGCGCTGCACGCACGGCTCCTACCTGGCCGGCGCGAACAAGAGCGACCACCACAAGAGTCGGCGTCTCCGCCGACCAGCTTGCCGCGGCCGGCCGTCCGGCGTCCGCTTCGCGACATCCGCGAAGTCCGCGCCGGCGACCGCTGCCCGCACTGCGGCGAGTGTCGCCTCGAGAGGGCGCGCACCATCGAGGTCGGCAACATCTTCCAGCTCGGCCTCAAGTACTCCGTGCCGATGGGCGCGACCTACCTGGACGAAGGTGGGGAAGAGAAGCCCATCGTCATGGGCAGCTACGGCATCGGCCTCGCGCGCATCGCCGCCGCGGCCATCGAGCAGCACCACGACGACCGCGGCATCATCTGGCCGCGCAGCATCGCGCCCTTCGACGTGCACCTGGTCGTGGTGCGCGCCGCCGACGAGACCCAGCGGGCGCTCGGCGAGCGCCTCTACGGCGAGCTGCCGGCCGCCGGCTTCGAGGTCGTCTACGACGACCGTGACGCGTCGGCCGGCATCAAGTTCGCCGACGCCGACCTTCTGGGCTGTCCCGCCCAGGTCGTCGTCGGCAAGCGCGCCGGCGAGGGCGTCGTCGAGCTCAAGCGGCGCTCGGACGGCGAGCGCCGCGACGTGGCGGTGGCCGAGCTCGGCCACGCCTTGCGCGAGCTGCTCGCCGAAGCCTGAAGAGGCGGCGCGCGTGACCGGCGATCAAGCGCGGCTGAAGGGCTGGCTCCTTGACCGCGCCGATCCAGCCACCACCGCTCGCTTGAGGCGCCTGTACGGGCAGTGGGCACGCCATCGGGAGGGACTGCGCTTCCTTATCCTGCTCTGGGTCGGTCACCTGCCCTCACACCGCGTGCGGAACCTGATGTACTCCCTGGCCGGGATGACAGTTGGGCGAGCGGGCGGTCATCTACGGCGGGCTCGAGTTGCGCAACCCAGGCGGCGTCAAAGTCGTGGGCGGGGGCAGTCATTGGTCATCGAGCGATCCTTGACGGCCGCGCCGGCATCGTGCTCGAGAATGACGTGAACCTCTCGACGGGCGTATGGATATGGACCGTCGAGCACGACCCGTCGAGCCCGGTCTTCGGCACGAAGGCCGGACCCGTGCGGGTCAAGGATCATGCGTGGCTCTCGGCCGGCGTCCAGGTGCTTCCTGGGGTGACCATTGGGCGGGGAGCCGTTGCCGCAGCCGGCGCAGTCGTGACGCACGACGTGGCGGACTTCGCCATCGTCGCAGGCATACCGGCCAGACGTCATTGGAGCCCGCCCGGACGGGCTGGACTACTCACCGTCCGACTTCGCCGTTCCTCCCGTTCATCTGAACGGAGCCGGGCCGACTGTTGCCTCCGCGGGCAACAAATCGCGGCGTTGACTATTAAGGAATCACTTCTTGCGGGCGATACCTGTTAGCGAGATGGCTTGCACGCTGATGACAGAGATCGCCAAAGATAGAACCACACAGCTCCGTTTCCCGCTTGCCCTGAAGGGCCTCATGGAGGAACGGAGGCTGAGCTACCGGCAGCTCGCCTACAAGACGCAGCTCTCGGCCGGCTACCTGAACCACCTGACCAAGGGTACGCGGCCCGTGCCGTCGGATCCCGTGATCGCCGTCATCGCGCGCGCGCTGTGCGTGACGCCGGACTACTTCCTCGAGTTCCGGCTGCGCCAGGTGGCGCGCGTCCTGGCCGGCGTCCCCGAGCTCGCCGACGAGCTGTACGGCATCCTGTTGCGCGACCGCGACGTGAGAGACGACATCCTCGACCTCCTGGCCGAAGCACATCCCAACGGGAACGGCTTCGGCCACGAGGAGGACGAGTACTAAGACCCCCTGGACCAGCGAGCCAGTCCGCGGAACGGCCGGCGTAAGCCGGCCGTTCCGCGTCCGTGCTCAGATCTCTACGGCACGCGCCGCAACCGCGACCCCACCCTTGCCTCGACCCCCCACGCGTCGCGGTCCCTGCGCGCCGTCCTAGCGCACGGCGTTGGGCGCGAGGGTCGCGTTCGTCACCGTCGCATCCCAGACCTGCCAGACCGTGGCGCTTCCCGCCGTGACGTCGTTGCCGGTCACCACGACGCCGTCCGTCCGCTCGATCTTGAAGATCGTGCCTCGGGCCGCGATCACGCGGTTGTCCACGAACTGGGGATGCTGCCCGCGCAGGTAGATGTACGGGGCCCGCGACGCAATGCCGTTGGGGTAGGTCAAGTCGATGCGGTTGTTGCGGAAGATGGGACCGGCGACCCCGGGGCGCGTATCGGGGGCCGTACCGATGGTGTTGCTGGAGGCGCGGTAGATCGTGTTGTCCTCGACCACGACGCCGACGGGCGCCTCGATGCAGATGCTGTAGCCCCACTGCGCGTCCGAAGCCTTGCCGCCACCCTTGATGGTGCAGCCCTTGATCAGCGCCGGGCCTGAGCGAACAGCGCCGTTTCCCAGCCGGTAGGTGTCCGCGAGGTCGATCGTGAACTCGTCCGCCGCCTCGAAGACACAATCCACGATCCGCAGGTTGCTCCAGCCGTGGGTGACAGTGCCGGTGCTGTCCCAGGTATAGGCCTCGAGGCCGGCCCTGGGCGAACCCTTCCTCACGCCGTTCGAGACGCCGACATGGCAGCCGTCGAACGTGACGTGATCGACGTGGGCTCCGCCCGGCGCGGCGTTCTCCGTGATGCGGATGTTGTTGACGGGGTTGGAGTGATTCCAGTTGGCTTTGCCCAGGTTGCACTCGATCAGGCAGTCCTTGAACGTGATGTAGCTGCAACTGCGGTCGATGTCGCCGAGCAGGACCACGTAGCCGTCGCCGCCCCCTCGGAAGCGGCAGCGGGTGAAGGTCGAGTAGCGCGCTCCGGGTGCGTTGTAGAAGGTGCGGCCTCTGGCCCCTATCTTGAGATCGGTCAGGCGGACTCTGCTGCCGTAGCTGACCCCGCCGCGGATCCAGCTCGCGTTCATGCCGGCGCCGACGAGGCGGACGCCGTCCGGGACCCGGATGCTGCTGACCTTGTACGTGCCACGCGGCAGACGGACCGTGCCGCCGGACGGGGCCATCGCCCTCATGGCGCGATTCAGCGCCGCGGTGTCGTCGTGCGTCCCGTTGCCGACGGCGCCGTAGCTGCGCACGCTCACCGACGGCGGCGTGCTGCCGTCGATGACGCCCGGCAACGCGAGCCCCGCGAGCAGGCAGAGCAGTGAGATGAGAGTTGTCACGGCCGTGACCCTTGGGAGGTGTTCCATGCCATGCGCCTCCTTCGTACCCGGTCTGGCTCCGGCCGCCACGGACCGGCCGCCGGACATTGGTCGGGAAGGCAATCACAACCGGCCGTGTCTGGCAAACGGAGTAGCCCTCAGGGGAGAGGTCGCAGGAGGAGGGGCAGACAGCCGGGCGGCCGTTTCGCGGGGCCGACGCGGTGTCAGCCCCGGCCGGTCGCGGCGGCTACTTCACATACAGATGGTTGACGCCCACCGGCTTCGCCTGCGTGTCGACGTCAGCGTACGCTGTCCTTCTTGAAGTCGACGGTCCATAGCGTCTCGACTTGCTGCGGGGTCGCCGTCTCCCAGTCGACTCTTGCAGCGACTTCGCCGGGCAGCGACGCTTTGTAGATCGGATCCCAGACGCCGAAGCCGAACTGGTCGGACGCCTCGATCATCACTTCCACGGTCGCCTTCGTGATGCCGGTACCCGGCGCGAACGCAGTGCGGAAGGCGTCGAAGCAGTCCTGTTGTGCCACTGCGTGGAACTCGCGCGGGCTATCGGTGCGGGAGTCCTTGAGCACGACATCGGCGTGGCCATCGGCTATGCGGCAGGAGTCCACCAGGACGCCGCCGTGCACCTGCCCGGCGAGGCGCTGGTGCATCTCGGACGAGGAGAGCGAGGGCGCACTCGGCTCGTGGTCTGTGTTCAGCACCGTGGCCGCGACGGCGATCGCCACCGCCAACACGGCGCCGACGAGCAGGGCGATGCGCAGACTCTTGCTCATGCCCTTCCTCGGGGCCGCAGCAGGCGCTGGGGGAGGCGTTGCGGCGGCGAGGCTCTGGACCCAGGCGCGCGTTCCCTCGCTGTCCCAGAGGAGCTGCCCTTCCTGGTCGTAGTCGAGGACGGCTCGCGGCGTTATCGGGCCGAAGTCCCCAAGGATGAAGCGACCGTTCTCGTAGGAAATGGCCTTGCCGGCCAACTCCGTCGATGGTCCGAACGTGGCGACAAGCATGGCTCCCCCTCTCGCGGCCAAGCTCAGTATCGGGGAATTCGATGACGCCGTGCAACGGCCAGTCAGGGACGAGAGTAGTCCCCGCAGGACGACGAAGCCCGTCATAGGCTCGTTTGCAGGGAAAACGAAATGGTCGGCGTGGCCAGATTTGAACTGGCGACCCCTAGTCCCCCAGACTAGTGCGCTAACCAGGCTGCGCCACACGCCGACCGCGGTGGGGAGTGTAGCACAAGGCACAGAAGAGCCGCCGTGAGGCCAGAGCCGGCCGCCGCGAGGCCATAGCCGCGGCGGCCGTCGTCAGGTCAGCGCCGGCTGGTAGACTCTCCCTCCATGAATCCCGTCGTCCGCAATATCCCGAACGTCATGACGCTCGCGCGGCTCTTGCTCTTGCCGCTGATCGTCTGGCTGTACGCCGAGGCACAGCCCGACGCCGCGTGGGGTGCGGCCTGGGTCGTCCTCTTCGCCGCCCTGAGCGACGTGGTCGACGGCATCCTCGCGCGCCGCCTGCAGGTGCAGAGCGAGTTCGGCAGGTGGGTCGACCCGCTCGTCGACCGGATCTTCTTCTTCTGCCTTCTGGGCATGCTGCTGTACTTCGACACCCTGCCCTGGCTGGTGGTGGTCCCCCTGCTCGTACGCGACGGCCTGATCCTGCTGCTCGCTTTGCCCGCCCGTCGCTACTCTGAGGGCCCCCAGATCAGCCGCTGGGGCAAGCTCGCCAACTTCATCCTCATGGGCGGGATCCTGTGGTTCATGATCGACGTCCGCCTCATGGGCTGGCTCTGGGTGCTCGTCGGCGGATCGCTCTACGTCGGGTCGGGGCTGCTCTATCTGTACCGCGCCATGCTGTACCTGCGGAGCATGAAGACGGCGTAGCACGCTCGGCCGAGCCAATCGCCGTCTGTTTCGCCGCCCTGCCTTTCAGGTACGATTCGGGCGAGTCACGCCCGGCCCGGTGCCCGCACCCGGCCCTGGGGCCATCCTTCCGCGTGACGGGTTCTACACAGAAAGGTGATGCCCGTGCGTGCAGTCGTGATGGCAGGCGGCGAGGGCACCCGTCTGCGTCCCCTCACCAGCAACCAGCCGAAGCCGATGGTGCCCGTGGTCGGCAAGCCGTGCATGGAGTACATCCTCGAGCTGCTGAAGCGGCACGGCATCGAGGAGTCGGTCGTCACCCTGGCCTTCCTGCCGCGCATCATCCGCGACTACTTCGGCGACGGCTCGTCGCTGGGCGCCGACGTCCACTACTCGGTGGAGGAGGCGCCCGCCGGCACCGCGGGCAGCGTCAAGCTCGCCGAGGACCTGCTGCACGACGACACCTTCATCGTCATTTCGGGCGATGCGCTCACCGACATCGACCTCACCGACCTCATCGCCTTCCACAAGCGGAAGGGTGCGCTTGCGACCATCGCCCTGAAGCGGGTCGAGAACCCGCTCGACTTCGGCGTCGTGGTCGTCAACGACGAGGGCGGCATCGAGCGCTTCCTCGAGAAGCCGACGTGGGGGCAGGTCTTCTCCGACACGGTCAACACCGGCATCTACGTGCTCGAACCGGAGATCCTCGACCACATCCCGGCCGGGAAGCCCTTCGACTTCAGCCAGGAGCTCTTCCCGAAGCTGTTCGAGAAGGGCGCGCCGCTGTTCGGCTACATCGCCGACGGCTACTGGCAGGACATCGGCAGCCTGCAGCAGTACCTCGCCGCCAACCGCGACGTCCTCGACGGCGTCCCGGACGTCGCGGTCCCCGGTATCCAGCTCGAGAACCGCATCTTCATCGGCGAGAACATCAGCCTCGACTCGCTCGAGAACGTGACCGGTCCGGCCTTCATCGGCAACTACGCCCGCATCGACCCCGCGGCCTACGTCGGGGCCTACTCGGTCCTCGGCAGCAACACCGTGATCAAGGACCATGCCGAGACGCGCCACAGCGTGATCGACACGAACACGTACATCGGCTCCTCGAGCAAGGTCTACGGCAGCATCATCGGCAAGAACTGCGACGTGAAGGCCGGCGTCACCATCAGCGAGGGCGTGGCGATCGGCGATGAGTGCGTCATCGGCGAGCAGGCGCACATCGCGCCCGACGTGAAGATCTACCCCTTCAAGACGGTGGAGTCGGGCGCCCAGATCCACTCCAGCATCATCTGGGAGTCGCGTGGCACGGCGCAGCTCTTCGGCAAGGAAGGCATCGTCGGCATCATCAACATCGACATCACCGCCGAGCTCTGCCTGAAGCTCGCCATGGCGTACGGGACGGCTCTGCCGAAGGGCGCCCGCGTGACGACGAGCCGCGACGCGCACCCGGCGTCGCGGGTCTTCAAGCGGGCGCTGATCTGCGGGCTCAGCTCCACGGGCGTCGTGGTGCAGGACCTGCGCCTCGCCAGCAGCGCCATCAACCGCTTCGAGGTGAAGAACGGCAACACGCAGGGCGGCATGCACGTGCGCATCTCGTCCTGGGACCCCGAGATGGTCGAGATCCAGATCTTCGAGTCTCCGGGCGTCTCGATCAGCGAGAAGCGCCAGAAGGACATCGAGAAGTACTACGGCCGGCAAGACTTCCGGCGCGCCTTCTACAGCGAGTTCGGCGAGCTCGAGTTCCCGGACCGCGCCATGGAGACCTACGTGCGCGGTCTGCTGCAGAGCTGGGACGTCGAGCGCATCAAGGCGCGCCGCTACCGCCTCGTCATCGACTATTCGTACTCCCCGGCGTCGCTGGCCCTGCCCAACATCCTCGGCAACCTCGACTGCGAGGTGCTGGCCCTGCATGCCTTCAGCGGCCAGACGCACTCCGCCATCACCGCCGAGGAGCTCAGCGAGAACATCGACCAGGTGTCGCGGCTGGTGCGGACGATGAAGGCCGATCTCGGCATCGTGATCGGCTACGGCGCCGAGCGCCTCTACGTGATCGACGAGCGTGGGGAGGAGGTGCCCCTCGAGAAGACGCTGCTGCTCTTCGTGAAGCTCGTGGCTCAGCAGGCCTCGAAGCACGCCAAGATCGTGCTGCCGCTCACCGTCACGCGCATCGCCGAGCAGCTCGCCGACGCCTTCGAGATCGAGGTGGTGCGTTCGAAGGTCTCGATGGCGGCGCTCACACAGGCCGCCACAGAGGGCGGCGTCGTCTTCGCCGGCGCCCTCGGCGGCGGCTATATCTTCCCGGAGTTCATGCCGGCCTTCGACGCCGTCATGAGCCTCGGCAAGCTCCTCGAGCTGCTCGCCCCGCAGGCCAAGCCGCTCAGCGAGCAGGTCGCGGAGATCCCCGAAAGCACCCTGGTCCACCGCACCGTGCCCTGCCCCTGGTCACTGAAGGGGACGGTGATGCGGCTCGCGACCGAGCGCCTGCAGCGTGAAGTCGAGCGTGAGGGCGCCGTGGTCGTCGACAGCAGCGGCGGCGGCCAGACCCTCACGGACACGAGCCGTGCCCGCGGCTCCGGCAGTCGCAGCCGGCCGCGGGAGGCTCCGGAGCTGAGCCTGGTCGACGGCATCACCATGACGCGCGGCGCCTCGTGGGCCCAACTGCTGCCCGACGCCGACGAGCCGCTCTTCCACATCTACGCCGAAGGCGACGACCAGAAGGAGTCGCAGGACCTGGCCGACCGCTTCGCGGCAGAGGTGCGGCGCATCATCGAGCACCGCGAGGAGTAGGAGCGCCCCGGAGGCCTCGGCCGGGAGCGCTCGCGCGCACATCGCGCTCGATACGCGGGGCTGCTCGCCGCTCACGACCTCGCGCGTCGCGCCCGATACATGAGCCAGAGGGGAGAGGAGGCGCTGCGTCGTCCCCGAACCCCTTCCGGTAGACTGAGCCGAGAAGCTGGGCGCCGCCCGCCGCCGGCGGGGCGGCGCCCCATCCGCCCGTGAGCGATCACCCGCCAGACACGACACACGACCAGCCGACCGGCCCGAAAGCGTCGCCGGAGGCCGCCGCCACGTCTGCGCCTCAGCAGTCGCCGGCTGCGTCGCGGGCGCGCTCGCCCGAGGCCGTCGCGGCGCGCCGTCGGCGCATTCTCATGGTGTCCGGCATCGTCACCGCGGTCGCAGCCGTGGTGGCCCTTGTCGTCGTGCAGCTCTCGCTGGCCGGAAGGGTGCCGCCGGGCATCGCGGTCGCCGGGGTCGACCTGGGCGGCCAGACCACAGCGCAGGCCGAGCGGCTCCTCCGCGAGCGCGTCGCCGCTCCCGCCCAGGACCTGAGCCTCCAGACGCCGAAGGGCGACATGGCCATCACTCTCGCGGCGCTCGGCATCTCGGTCGACACCGCCGCCACGGTGCGAGAGGCCGAGCGTCACGGCCGCTACGACCTTCCGTTCGGGCTCTCGATGTACCTGCCGCGGCGTGGCCGCGAGGTGGACCCCGTCGTGCGTGTCGACGCCGACATGTACGAGCAGGGCCTGGAGCGCGTCCGTGACAAGGTCGACGTCGAGCCGACCGACGCCACGCTGTCGCTCGAGGGAGGCGCCGTCTCGGTCGTTCCCGGCGCGGACGGCCGCGAGGTCGACGCCGTCGACCTCGAGCGCCGCATCCTGGCGGCGATCGAAGCGGGCGAGGCGTACGCCGGCGCGGTGCCCACCCGGGCCGTGCCCCCGAAGGTGAGCACGGCCGACGCCGAGCAGCGCGCCGGCGCCGCCGCGACCTACCTCTCGCGCGCCGTGACGCTGCGTTTGCGCGAGACCTCCATCGAGCTCCCGCCGTCGCAGCTCGCGCAGATGCTCAGCGTGAACACCGCCTCAGACGCCGACCTCTACCCGCTCACCTTCGACAACGAGCGTGCCAAGGCGACCCTGCACGGCCTCTTCGCCTACGCCGAGACGCCCGCTCAGGACGCCGACATCGTCGTACATGAAGCGGGTGGTATCACGGTCACCCCGAGCCGGGACGGGATCGTCCTGGACATGGCAGCGGCTCATCGACGACCTGGACGCCGCCGCCTCCGGCGGCGGCCTGCGCCAGGTCGTCGTCGCCCTGCGCGCCGACCTGCCCGCGCTCAGTACCGAGGATGTGCGCAGCATGGGCCTGGCCTCGCTGGGCTCGCAGTTCACCACGTACTTCAACCCCGACAACCCGGGACGGGCCACGAACATCGCGCTCGCCGCCAAGCTCGTGGACGGGACCATCGTGCAGCCCGGCGCGGTCTTTTCGCTGAACGCCAGCATGGGACCGCGCACCGAGAACCGGGGCTTCGACTTCGCGCCGGTGATCGCCGGCGACGGCGTGCTCAGACAGGGTGTCGGCGGCGGCATCTGCCAGTACGCGACCACCCTGTTCAACGCCGTCTTCTTCGCCGGCTTGCCCGTGGTCGAGCGCCACGCCCACGGCCTGCTCATCGCGCACTACCCGGTGGGGCGGGATGCGACGGTCAGTTGGGGCGGCCCCGACTTCAAGTTCCGCAACGACACCGGCAAGCCGCTGATGATCCGCAGCTGGGTGGAAGGCGACGCGCTCACGGTGGCGCTGGTCGGCAAGACCGGCCGCCGGGTGAGCTACACGACCAGCGCCTACTACGAGGTCCGCAAGCCGGCGACCACGAAGGCCAGCCCCCGGGTCGTCTACGATGCGGACCTCTCGAACGGCATCGTGCGCTGGGAGCTCGGCGCCGACGGCAAGACCGTCAAGGTCGTCCGCACGGTGAAGGACGCCGCCGGCGCCGTCCTCTTCCGCGAGACGTACGTCTCGACGTATCAGCCGCGCGACTGGATCAAGCGCGTCGGGACGGGCTGAGCGGGCCATAGGGACGGCTGAGCGGGTCGAATCGTCACAGGCAGGCGAAAAGCCCTGCCACGTCAAGCTGCTCGCCGGAGTCGGCGGGGAAGAGGCGGGCCTCAGCCCGTCTTGGCGATGACCTGCTTGCAGACGATCTTCAGCGTCTCGAACACGCCTTCGCCGGTGACGGCGCAAGCCTCGGTCACCGGCGATTGGGTGTGGTTGAGGAGCTCGTTGAGGTCTTCGACCGAGAAGACGTCGGTGAGGTCGCGCTTGTTCATCTGGGTGACGAAGCCCAGGGTGGTGAGGTCGTCGCCCTGGCCGAGCAGGTTGTCCCAGAGGTTCAGGTAGCTCTCGACGTTCTCGTCGAGGCGCGTGATCTGCGAATCGGCCACGAAGATCACGCCGTCGACGCCCTGCAGCACGAGCTTACGGCTCGCGTTGTAGTAGCTCTGACCCGGCACCGTGTAGAGGTGGAAGCGGGTCTGCATGCCTTTGACCGTCCCCAGTGAGAGCGGGAGGAAGTCGAAGTAGAGCGTGCGTTCCTCCTCGGTGGCGATCGACACCAGCTTGCCGCGCGCATCCGGATTGATCTTGCGGTGGATGTACTGGATGTTGGTCGTCTTGCCGCACAGCCCGCAGCCGTAGTAGACGATCTTGTAGTTGATCTCGCGGGCGGCGAAGTTGATCAGAGGCATCCGGGCGTCCTCACAGGTCCTTGAAGAGGTCGTCGATGGCGAGGCCCGCGTCGGCCTCGAAGTCCGAGTCCATGCGCGGGCCATCTTCGTCCTCGGGCCCTTCGAAGATCTGCCGCAGCACCTCGATGGCCCGCTGCGTGTAGAGGCGCACCTTGCCGACCTGGGTCTCGCGGCCGAAGGTGACGATGAGCAGCACCTGCTCGGTGACCTGCGAAACGTGCAGGTTCAAGCCCTTACCCTCGTGGAAGAGCAGGGTGAACTCGTTCTCGTCGAGGATCTTCGCGAGCTGCTGCGTGGCGGCGAACGAGCTTGCCGCGAGCGAGGCGAGGGAGAGCGTCTCGGGATGGTACTCGTCGGAGGCCGTCGTGATGGGCTGGCCGGACGTCGAGATGAGCGCCAAGAAGCTCGAGCCCGAGACCTCCTTGAGCTTCTGCAGGAGGTCGTCGCAGCGATCGAGCTGGCGATCGTTGATGACCAGTCCCTTGCGCTTGGCCACGCTGCTCCTCTCGGGGGGCTCGAATCCGGGTGGACTATATCAGGCGCTGTCAGACCGGGCGACACGTCGTCGCGCCCGGTCCCAGCCGGCGCCCGCCCTTCCTGTATCGTCACGCACAGGGCCGAGGTTGAGCCTCGTGGGGCAGGAAGGCGCGGCGCGGCGGCGGCGGCGCCCAAGGGCCTGGCGCGCACGGGGCAGGAAGCGCGCCCAAGCTCCGCGAAGCTGGGGGGTATGATTGCGCACGGCACGAGTGGCGGCGAGGGGAGCGGCACATGGGTCTGAAGGGCGACCTGCAGGAACTTGCCCTCGCCGACCTCATCGAGATGACCTCGCTGGGCGGCAAGACCGGGCTGCTGCTGCTGTACGGGACGGACGCCGTTCTCGCCGGCCAGCTCGCGTTTCGCGATGGCCGGCTGGTCGGCGCGTCGTGTGGCAAGCTCAAGGCGGAGAAGGCCTTCTACACCCTTCTCGACCTGCACGAAGGCCGCTTCGACTTCGATCCGGACGCGCATCTCGACGAGGAGACGTGTAATCTGGCAACCGCGTCATTGCTGATGGAAGGTATGCGCCGCATAGACGAGATCCAGCAACTGCGCCGCGAGCTGCCGGCGCCGGCGATCGTCCGCCCCGAGCTCCGCGGCGCCGTCGCCGACGATCCGGCCGAGACGCGCGTGCTGGGGTACCTGGGGCCGGGAGAGCGCGCGATCGGCGACATCGTCGACGGCATGCTGGTGGCCGGTGAGTACGACGAATACGAGGCGCTCCGCGCCATCGGCCGCCTCCGCGACCGCGGCGTCGTCACCATCCAGGTGCCTATCGGACCCAACGGGGAGCCGCTGTGGGCGGGGGGACCGCCTCAACCTGAGCTTGAACGTTGAGTCCGACTCCGCTACCGTAGAACATCCCCCTACCGTATGGAGGAAGCGCGATGGACGACATCGTCGACCTCGTCTCCCGTTCCGACGACGAGTTGAAGGCTCTCGTGGCGCAGCTCGAGGCCGAAGAGCGCGAGATCTCACGGCAGCGCCGCATCCTGCAGGGCAAGCTCGACATCCTGCGTGCCGAGCTCGTCATGCGCCTCCAGAAGAAGCACAGCGAGGGGGAGGCGGTCATCAGCCCCGGCGACGTGGAGGGTCTGTCGCGGATCCTCGCAGGGCAGGGGCCGGCGTCAGCCGCGGCGGAACCGCCGGCCGGGGACGAACCGGGAGCCTGACGTGTTCTGCCCCGAGTGTGGCTTCAGGAACTCCGAGGGAGCGAGTTACTGCGCCCGCTGCGGGGCGAGCCTGGTCGCCGACCAGCCTGACGCCCAGACGACGATCAGCTACCAGCCCCAGGAGGACGACGGCGAGCTCGGGCCGCTCACCGGCGTGCACGAGAAGGCGACGCTCGTCATCCGCAGCGGCGGGGGCAGGTCGGGCGAGACGTACGCGATCGACGCCGATCGCGTGACCCTCGGCCGTCACCCCGCCGCCGACATCTTCCTCGACGACGTCACCGTCTCGCGCAACCACGCCGTGGTGCAGCGCGAAGGCGACCAGTTCGTGCTCGTGGACGAAGGCAGCCTCAACGGCACCTTCGTGAATCGCCGTCGGAGCGACCGCACCGTGCTCGTCGACGGCGACGAGATCCAGATCGGCAAGTACAAGTTCACCTTCATCGTCCCGTGACGCGCTCTGTTCCCGCGCGCCGGCCTCCGAGCCGGGCCAAGCATTCGGCCCCCTCGACCGACCGGCCCTCGCACTCCAGTGCAGGGGGCAGGCCGTGACCGAGGGCGTCGAGCTGCTCTTCGACATCGAGGACGAGAAGCTCCTCACGATCGGCTCGGTCGTCGACCGCCTGCACGGCGAGTTCCCCGATATCAGCGTCAGCAAGCTGCGCTACCTCGAGGAACAGGGGCTCGTCATGCCGCGACGCACCAAGTCGGGCTACCGTCTGTACTCACAGGACGACTTCAACCGTCTCATCCGCGTGCTGACCATGCAGCGTGACGAGTACCTGCCGCTCAAGGTCATCAGGCGAGAGCTCGAGCGCAGTCCCGGGACGGCGGTGCCGACGGCGCGTCAGGGCTTGCGTAAGGCCGACTTCGTCGCCGCTGGGGAGGAGCGCACCTACACCGCCGAGGAGGTCCAGCAGCTCACCGGCGCCGACTCGACCCTGCTGCAGGAGCTCGACGAGTACGAGCTGGTGCGCGGCCGCCAGGTCAGCGGCGTGCGGCGGTACACCGAGACCGAGGCGGGGATCGTCGGAGCGGCGGCCCAGCTTGCGCGCAACGGCTTGCGCCCGAAGAACCTGCGCCTCCTCAAGACCGCGGTCGACCGTGAGGTGGGCCTCGTCGAGCAGCTGCTGCTGCCGGCGTTGCGCTCGAACCGGCCGGAGCGGCGGCGTGAGGGCCTCGACCAGCTCGAGGACGTCGTGCAGGCGGCGACCCAGCTCAGGCAGATGCTGCTCACGCGCAGCATCCGGCAGCTCACCGCGGGCGTGACGGGGCCGAGGGCTGAAGCGTGACGGGCCCGAGGGCTGAAATCCGCGACGTCGCGGCGCAGCCCGGCGGCGCGCACCATCCCACAGAGGAGACGACGACCATGAGCGACGGCGCCATCGACCTGGCCGCGATGATCCGCAACATCCCCGACTTCCCGAAGCAGGGCATCCTCTTCCGCGACATCATGCCCCTGCTGCAGGACCCGAAGGCGCTGCGCGAGTCCGTCGACCGCATCGTCGAATACGGCGTGGGCAAGCACGTCGACGTGGTGCTCGGGGCGGAGGCGCGCGGCTTCATCCTCGGCGCCGCGATCGCCTACGGCCTCGGCGCCGGCTTCGTGGCCGCGCGCAAGCCCGGCAAGCTGCCGTACGAGACCATCGCGGCCGAGTACGAGCTGGAGTACGGGACCGACCGCCTCGAGATCCATGCCGATGCCATCAAGCCCGGCCAGAACGTGCTCGTGCACGACGACCTCCTGGCGACGGGCGGAACGGCGCGCGCCAAGATCGAGCTCGTGGAGCGCCTCGGCGGCAAGGTCGTCGGGCTCGCCTTCATCGTCGAGCTCCTGCCGCTCCATGGGCGCGACAAGCTCGAGGGCTACGACATCTTCAGTCTCGTCCAGTACTGAGCGAGCAAGACCGCAAGGCGAACAGGCGTTCGTCTTCCCGGTCCAGCCCTGCGACGCCCAAGCTGCTTCGAGAGCCGCGGGGAGGACGCCCGTGATCCACTCGCGGCGATCACCTGCCGGTGCTCGGCCGGCCTGACGGATCTTCCGCGCCCACTGCGGTCGCCGAGAGCATTCCTCGCTCGTCCCGTGCTGCAGCAAGGCGACGGCCGCGTCGTGTCGCGACGTCTGAGAAAGCGGATCCCGCAGCGAGCCGGAAGGGGAGGGGACCAGTCCGCGGCAACCACAGAGTGTGCCACACGGTCCGCAGTCTCCTACTTTACATAACGGAGATTATCGCGTGTTACTCTCGAGCCTGGGTGCTCCGGGATCGTCGGTGAAGCCATGATGCTGTGGCCGCAGAGATGCCCCTGCTCGGGCGCCCCTCACCGGGGCCGGCCTACCAGCGACGGCCGAGATACTGCGGCGAGGACGGCAGCTCGCGGAGACACGAGGCGAGAAACTCGGCTATCGGCGGGCGCACGTCGAGGCTGTCGAGATCGTGCTCCGACAGATAGCGTGCGCTGAGGACCGCCGCCTCCTGGGGCGCCGACTCTGCTTCCGGAGCCGCGGAGACCTCGAAGATCAGATGGACGACGTGCTTTGGATAGTCGGGTTCCGGCGAGATCGACTCGACGATGGCCAGGAGGCGCCCGACACCGACGCGCAGCGCAAGCTCTTCGTGGATCTCGCGCACGAGGGCCTGTGCCAGCGTCTCGCCGAAACGGACGCCCCCGCCGGGAAGCAGCCAGTAGCGCGCATCGCCGCGGCCCTGCTCGACCATGAGCAGCGTGTCGTCGAGCCTGAGAAAGCCTGCGACACGAATAGTAGGCTTGTCGGCGCCGTCAGGACGGCCTTGCTCAGCGTCGGTCACGCGTGTCCCCCTCTGCCCTACCAGGCTCATACGGCTCTCGTACGCCGCTCGAACCGAAGCCTCGCTCGCCGCGGTGGGTCTCGTCAAGCTCTTCTGCTTCTTCGAGCCTGACGGATGCGAGCGACACGACGAGCAGCTGGGCGATGCGGTCGCCGACGCGCACGGCGAACGCCTCGTGCGCGTCGGTGTTCAGGAGGATGATGCGCACTTCGCCGCGATAGCCGGGATCGATGAGGCCGGGCGCGTTGACGATGGAGATGCCGTGGCGGGCGGCGAGGCCCGAACGCGGCAGCGTGAGGGCCGCCAGGCCGGGCGGAAGGCCGAGGGCGATGCCGGTGCCGACGACGGCGCGGCCGAGCGGAGGGATCTCGTGGTCCTCGGCCGCGCAGAGGTCGAACGCGGCGTCGCCCTCGTAGGCGCGCTCCGGCAGCCGTGCGCGCTCGTTCAGCAGGCGTACGGGCAGCGGTGCGGGCTGCTCGGGCATCATTCGGCTGCCGAGCCTTCCTGCGAAGCAGCGTCGGGCTCTGCCTCCGGCCGCGGCACGGCGTAGCGTGCGTAGCGGGCGGCTTCGGCCACGGGCAGGCGAGCCTCGACGACGACACCGTCGGCCGTGTGCTCCTCGCGCAGGTCGCTGGCGACGCCGCGCAGCTGGTGGCGCTCGTGCCCGGCGTCGTAGGGAAACAACAGGCGGACCGGCCGTAGCGCCCTGTCGAAGAAGGCCGCGAGACGCCCTTCGAGGCCTTCCAGCCCCTCGCCCGTGGCGGCGGCGATGAACATGGCCTCGGGATAGAGCGCGCGCAGCCTGGCAAGGCGGGCCTCGTCGGCGAGGTCGATCTTGTTGAAGACGAGGAGGCGCGGGGCCCGCGAGCCTATCTCGTCGAGCACCTGGGCGACGGTCTCCTGCCGGGCGGCCACCTCGTCCGCATCGAGGCTGGCGTCGGCGACGACCAGCACGACGTCGGCGAGCGTCGTCTCTTCGAGGGTCGAGCCGAACGCATCGACGAGCTGGTGTGGCAGCTTGCGGATGAACCCGACCGTGTCGGTGATGACGTAGTCGCGGTCGTGGAAGCGGAAGGCGCGCGATGTCGGGTCGAGCGTCTCGAAGAGCCTGTCGGCGACCGAGACGTGGGCATCAGTCAGGGCGTTCAGGAGGGTGGACTTGCCGGCGTTGGTGTAACCGGCGAGGGAGATCAGCGGCATGGCGCTGCGCACGCGGCGGGCCCTCTGGGTGCGCCGCGTCTGCGCCATGCGCTCGATCCGTCCCTGCAGCGTCTGGATGCGCCGCCGGAGCACGCGACGGTCCACCTCGAGCTTCGTCTCGCCGGGACCGCGCATGTCGACGCCGGCGCCCAGGCGCGACAGGACCAGACCCTTGCCGCGCACGCGCGTGAGCTCGTACTCGAGCTGCGCCAGGTGCACCTGCAGCGTCCCTTCGAGCGAGTGCGCGTGCTTGGCGAACACACTCAGGATGAGCTCGGTGCGGTCAAGAACGTCGACGTCGAGGGCATCCAGCACGGCGGCGACCTGGCCGGGGCTGAGATCGTCTTCACAGACCGCGACGGTCGCCGCAGCCTCGCGCACGGCCGCCTTGAGATCGCTCATCTTGCCCCGGCCCAGGTACGAATGCGGGTCGGGGTGGTCGCGGCGCTGCACGACTTCGCCGACGTCGTCGATATCGGCCGAGCGCAGGAGCTCCCTGATCTCGACGAGCTGTTCCTGATGGTCGGGACCTTCGCCACGCTGCGGCGGAAGCACGGCGAACACGACGGCGCGCGGCCGCTCGCCGGTGCCCTTGATCGTGTCCAGACCTGCCCCCTTGCCGTTGGTCACTGTGCCGTCCGCGCTTCCGCGGACGCCTCGTCGCTGTGCCGGTCCTGTCGCTAGAGCCGTACCCGCTCGGCGATGCGCTCTACCGCCTCCGCGAGGCGTTCGTCCGGGACGGTGAGCGAGAAGCGGACGTAGCCCTCGCCGGCGGGGCCGTAGGCCGCACCCGGCGAGACGATCACGTCCGCCTGGTTCAGCACCTGCTCCGTGAAGCTCGCGGACGTGTGGCCCTCGGGCACGGGCACCCACAGGTAGATCGTGCCCTTCGGAGGGCGTGCGTCGAGGCCGATGCCCCGCAGCGCCTCGACGAGCAGGTCGCGGCGGCGCTCGTAGATGCCGCACATCTCGCGCACGCAGTCCTGCGGACCGTCGAGCGCCGCCGTCCCCGCGCGTTGCACCGCCCCGAACATCCCTGAGTCCATGTTGGTCTTGAGTCGCCAGAAGGCGTCCACCACGGTCGCGTTGCCGACGATCGCCCCGGCGCGCCATCCCGTCATGTTGTAGCTTTTCGACAGCGAGTAGAGCTCGACGCCGACCTCCTTCGCGCCCGGCGTGGCCAAGAAGCTCGGCGCAACGTAGCCGTCGTAGGTGATGTCGCCGTAGGCGTTGTCGTGGACGACGATCAGGTCGTTGGCGCGGGCGAAGGCGACCAGCCGAGTGAAGAAGTCGTCCTCGATCACGGCTCCGGTCGGGTTGTTGGGGTAGCACACGAAGATCATCTTCGCCTTCGCGAGCACCGCCGGTTCGAGCGCCTCGAGGTCAGGCTGGAACCCAAGCTCGGGAACGAGCGGCAGGTGGACCGCCGTACCGTCGGCGAGCAGCGGTCCGGTGGTGTACACCGGGTAGCCGGGATCGGCGGCCAGGCAGACGTCCCACTGGTCCAGCAGCGCGAGACAGATGTGGGCGACACCCTCCTTGGCGCCGAGCAGCGGCACGATCTCGCTCTCGATGTCCAGCTCGACGTCGTAGCGCGCACGGTAGTAGCGCGCGACCGCCGTTCTGAAGCCGATCTCGCCGCGGTTCGTCGGGTACTGGTGGGTCGCAGGGTCGTCGGCACCCTGCTTCAGGGCGGCGACGACGTGTGGCGGCGTCGGCAGATCCGGGTCGCCGATGCCGAGGCTGATGATGTCCACGCCGGCGGCGCGCCGCGCCGCGACCTTACGCTCGATCTCGGCGAACAGGTAGGGCGGCAGGCTCTGGACGCGTTGCGAGAGTCGCATACTCCTCCGAGGATACTAGTGGGAAGGAGAGGCGCCCGCCTCTCCCCTACTGCAGATGGTCGAGAAACTCGCGCGAGAGGTCGCCGTGGTAGATCTCCTCGGCCGGCCCGGTCATGAAGACGCGCCAGTCAGGCGCGACTTCGACGACGAGCCGGCCGCCCGGCAGCTCCACGGTGACGGGGCTGATGCAGCGCCCCGTGCGCACGAGGGCCACGGCCGTGGCGGTGGCCCCGGTGCCGCAGGCCCGGGTCTCCCCCACGCCGCGTTCCCAGACCCGCACCTTGGCGTACTGCTCGTCGCAGACCTTCACGAATTCCACGTTCGCCTTGCGCGGGAAGAACTTGTGGTTCTCGATCATCGGTCCGACCTCGTGCAGCGGCACGAGCTCCAGCGGCCAGGGCGACTGGATCACGGCGTGCGGGTTGCCGACGTCGACGAACGTGAAGTTGAACTGCCGGCCACCGGCCTGCAGCGTCTCTTCCACGGCATCGCCTTCGAAGCCCTTCAGCTTCTCGCCCCCGAAACGCGCGAGGCCCATGTCGACGCGGACCTCGTAGCCGTCGCGGAGCATCGGCACGATCTCGCCGGCGGCCGTGTCGAGCACGACCCTGTCACCCGTGAGAAGGCCCTCCATCTTGAGCTTGCGGGCCACCATGCGCACGCCGTTGCCGCACATCTCGGCCTCGCTGCCGTCCGGGTTGAAGATCTGCAGCCGGAAGCGGTCGTCCCCCGTCTGCGGGCCGATGAGGAGGATGCCGTCGGAGCCGATGCCAAAGTCCCGGTCGCAGAGGAGCTTCACGCGCTCGGGCGTGAGCTCGAAGGGAACCTGCTCCCGGTGAAGGACGATGTACGTGTTGCCGAGGCCTTGCCACTTCGAGAACAGCATCTCGCCGAGGCCCTGCCAGGTGGGTGTCATCAGCTACCCCTCGTCGATGGGAGCGCCCATCCTACCATGGGGGTCGAGGGCGGCCGCGACCTCGGCGGCGACCTCGGCCGGGTCGCGGCCGGCGGTCGAGACACGCTCGGGCGCCGGCAGCTTGCGCAACCAGGTCAGCTGCCGGCGCACCAGCGAACGCGTGCGTGCCTTCATGAGGCGCGCCGCCTCGCCGAGGGTGAGAGCGCCTTCGAGATAGGCGCACAGCTCGCGCACCCCGATGGCTTGTTGCAGCGTCGCCGAGAGCGGGCCGGCGGCGCAGGCCAGGCGCACCTCTTCGATGGCGCCGCCGGCGAGCATCTCGTCGACGCGGCGCTCGACACGCTCGCGCAGCGCCTCGCGGTCGGGCTGCAGCGCGACGAGACGGTGTGGGTAACGCTCGGCCGGCCGCCACAGGCCGCCGCGTTCGGCGGCCGTCAGCGGCCGGCCCAGTGACCGCACCGCCTCCAAGGCGCGGATCACGCGGCGCGGATTCGCGGTGTCGAGACGCGCGACCGTCGCGGGATCGAGCGAGCGGAGCTCGTCGACCACCGCGCCCGGGTCGCGCGCCCACAGGCGCTCGAGCTCGTGCCGCGCCTGCGGGTCGGGCCGGCCCGCGAAGGCGAGGTCGCCCAGCGCCGCACGCAGGTACAGACCGCTCCCACCTTCGACGATCACGGCGGTGCCCCGTGAGCGGATCTCCTCTATCGCAGCGTGCGCCATCACGGCGTACTCGTGTACCGAGAACGACTGCTGCGGCGGCACGACGCCCACGAGGTGGTAGCGCACGCGGTCACGCAGGTCGCGGTGGGGCTGGTTCGTCAGGACGGGCAGGCCTTCGTACACCTGCATCGCGTCGGCGGCGACGACCTCGGCGGCGAGCAGCTCCGCAAGACGGACGGCGACCTCGGTCTTGCCGAGGCCGGTAGCACCGAACAGGGCGACGACGGGCGTCGGCTCGTCGCCGACCCGGACCGCGGTCGTGCCAGGGCCCCGGGAAGGCCCGCTCACGACGACGACGCGTCCCCCTGCCGATACCGGTCCACCGTGAAGCGCTCGACCGCGAACGGCTCGTCGGGGGAGATCCCCGCCTTCTGCAGCGCGATGCCCACCTGCGCCTCGACCGTGTCCACGCCGGGCAGGTCTGGGAGCAGGACGCCACGCCGGAAACCGAGGGCGACGATCACCCCGTAGCGAGACGGATCGAGATCCTCCAGCCGGCAGTCCTCGGGCTCGCTCAGCACGTCGACCGAGCACGTGAGCGCTTCGAGCTCCGCGGGCTTCACAGAGGCAAAACGCGGATCCTGAAAGGCGGCCGAGTGAGCGTTGCGCGCGATCTCCCGGCCGAGGTCCGGCTCCGCAGGGGCGAGAGTGCCGATGCACCCGCGCAGGTCGCCGTGTTTCTTGAGCGAGACGAAACAGGCCGCCCGCCGCCGGAAGAGATCGTGGGCGGGCGGCTCCGGCACCGGCGCTCCGCGCACGAACGCGCTGACACAAGAGAGCGCGTAATCGGCCGGGCCCATCACCTCGCCGGACGCGCTGGGGCCGTCGGGCTCCTCCATCACGTCCCGGTTTGGTGCTCGTCCAAAGCACCGAATCGCGCCACGAGATACCCCACCCCGAACGGCCCTTCGTAGCTGTAGACGGTCGGGTCCTTGACGGCGTCGTCGCCGAGAAAGCCGCCCAGGCCGATGAGCGAGCGCAGCCCGCACTCGCCGGCTCCGCTGATGAGCGCCTTGTCGAGGGAGGCAAGGGCGGTGAAGTCCCCCACGCGCAGAAGGTCGACGACCGTCTCGTCGAAGACCTTCCCCCGGGGGTCGTAGCCGGCCGGCGCCGACGGGATCAGGCGGTGCGAGAGGTCCCCGGACGCCAGGAACAGGGCGTCGCGGCCGAGCTCCTCGGCGCAGCGACGCACGAGGCGGCCCAGGGCGCGATGCGGGCGATAGGGCGAGACGATCGAGAGGGAGACGATCCGCTGCGGCCGCAGGAAGCTCAGCGGCACGAGCACGCCGTGATCGAGGATGTCCCCCTCACCGGGCGCGAGCGCCACGCCGCCGTCGCCGCCGGCGAGGGCGAGCAGAAGGTCGACGAACGCGGTGTCGTTCTCGTAGCTGAACGAGATCTCGGGGCAGCCGAAGGCGCCGAAGTCCCCTGTGAGATGCGCGGCCGTCTTGACGATGTGGACGTCCGCGTACCCGGGCGTGTGTGGCGAGACGACGATCACGGTGTCGGGTTCGCCAACGTCGCGGGCCAAGGTCTCCATGCCGCGGACGGTGGCCGCGACCTCGTCGAGTGACCCGCGGCCGATCTCAGGGATCAGCAGCGGGGGGTGCGGACAGATACATCCCTGCATGGCCGCCTCCCTGCTCGTCCTCCACGATCCGCCCTGTGAGCGTCGTGGAGGTCGCTGCGATGACCTCCAGCTCGACTAGTGTACCCGCGGCCGCCTGCCCGCCAAAGTTGACGGTCACGTTCTGGCGCGTGCGCCCTCGCCTGCCGTCCCCGTGCCGGCTCGGACCCTCGACCAGGACCTCCACCCTCTTCCCCACCCAGCGCCGGTGGCTCGCCAGCGCCAGCTCCTGCGTGAGCGCGATGAGGTGCTCGACGCGCTCCCGGGCGACCGCCTCGGGAACGTGGCCGGGCAGGTCCGCGGCCTTGGTGCCGCGACGGGGTGAGAAGACGAACGTGAAGGCGCCGTCGAAGGCCGCCTCGCCAACCGCGGCGACGGTCGCCGCGAAGTCGTCGGCGGTCTCACCGGGGAAGCCCGCGATGAGGTCGGTGGTGACCGCGACGCCGGGGACCTCGCGGCGCAGGGCGGCGACGCGCTCCAGGAAACGCTCGGCAGTGTAGGAGCGGTGCATCACTCTGAGGACGCTGTCCGAGCCCGACTGCAGCGGCAGGTGCACGTGCTCGCAGACCGAGCGGAGTTCGGCGACGGCGCCCACGAGCTCGTCTGAGAGGTCCTTGGGGTGCGACGTCATGAAGCGCAGCCGTGGCACCCCGCCCTCGGCGTCGAGCAGGCGCAGGAGCGCAGCGAAGTCGCTCGCGCCCTCCGGGAGGTCATGGCCGTAGGAGTTGACGTTCTGGCCGAGGAGGGTGACCTCGCGAACGCCGTCGGCGGCGAGGGCTCGCACCTCGGCCAGTATGTCGGCGGGCTGCCTGCTGCGCTCGGGGCCGCGGACGTAGGGGACGATGCAGTAGGAGCAGAAGTTGGTGCACCCCGACATGACCTGGACCCAGGCCTGATACGGGCGCGCCCGGCGGGCGCGCAGCGCGCCGCTCAGGCGCGGACCGTCATGGAAGAAGCCTGTCGCGGGGCGGCGAGCGGCGGACGGGCCCTGCGCGCGGCCGGCGTCGCCGGCGGGCCGCACGGCCGCCTCGAGCAGCTCGGGCAGCCGGTGCACGTTCTGGGGCCCGAGCGCGCCGTCGACGAAGGGGAACCGGGTGAAGAACGCCGCCTGCTCGGCCTGCGGCAGGCAGCCGGTCACGAGGACGATGCGGCCCGGGTCTTCCCTCTTCAGCCGGGCCGCCGTCCCCAGATGACCCGCGAGACGCTCGGCCGCGCTCTCGCGCACCGTGCAGGTGTTGTAGACGAGCACGTCGGCGTCGTCGGGCTCGGGCACGGGCTCGTAGCCCTCTGCTTCGAGCAGGTAGCGGATACGCTCCGCGTCGTGCTCGTTCATCTGGCAGCCGAACGAGCGCAGGTAGTAGCTCGGCATGACGCTGTGCCTCGAGAGCGGTGAGACGGATGGGGCGCCGGGCCGGCAGAGCTTCACTCGGCCCGGCGCCCCTCTCCCCTACTTCGCGTACTCCACCGCGCGGTTCTCGCGGATGACGGTGACCTTGATCTGCCCGGGGTAGTCGAGCTGCCCTTCGATCTCCTTGGCGATCTCGCGGGCCAGCAGCGCCGTCGTGTCGTCGTCGATCTCCGCAGGCTTGACCATGACGCGCACCTCGCGTCCCGCCTGCATGGCGTAACACTTCTCGACGCCCTTATGCGCCGTGGCGATCTGCTCGAGCGACTCGAGGCGCTTGACGTAGTTCTCGAGCGATTCGCGGCGCGCACCCGGTCGCGCTGCGGAGATCGCGTCGGCGGCCTGCACGAGCACGGCCTCGACGGTCTGCGCCTCGACGTCCTGATGGTGCGCCTGGATGGCGTGGATGACGCTCTGCGACTCGCGGTACTTCTTGGCGAGCTGCTGCGAGATGTCGGCATGCGAGCCGTCGACCTCGTGGTCGACGGCCTTGCCGATGTCGTGCAGCAGGCCGGCGCGCTTGGCGATCTTGGCGTTGGCGCCAAGCTCGGCGGCCATGATGCCGGCGAGATTGGCCACCTCGATGGAGTGGTTGAGCACGTTCTGCCCGTAGCTCGTCCTGAACTTGAGGCGCCCGAGCACCTTGACGAGCTCGGGCGCCACGCCGTGCACGTTGGTGTCGAAGCAGGCCTGCTCGCCGGCCTCCTCGATGGCCGCCTCGACCTCGGCCACCGCCTGCTGGTACGTCTCCTCGATGCGCGCGGGATGGATGCGGCCGTCGGCCAACAGCTTGGTGAGCGTTATGCGTGCCGTCTCGCGGCGCACCCCGTCGAAGCCGGAGAGCACGACGGCCTCCGGAGTGTCGTCGATGATGAAGTCGATGCCGGTCACGTTCTCGAGGGCGCGGATGTTGCGGCCTTCACGGCCGATGATGCGACCCTTCATGTCGTCGGAGGGCAGGTTCACGACCGACACGGTGGTCTCGGCCACGTGGTTGGCGGCGGTGCGCTGGATCGACAGCGAGAGGATGTTGCGCGCCCGCCGGTCGGCCTCACGGCGCGCTTCCTCCTCGACCTGACGCACCAGCTTGGCCATGTCGTGGCGCGCGTCGTCCTCGGTCTGCTTGAGGAGCAGCTCCCGGGCTTGCGCGGTGCTCATCCCCGAGATGCGTTCGAGCGTGGCTACGGCTTCGTCGCGAGAGGCTGCGAGCTCGTCGGTGAGCTTCTGCACGTTGTCCTCGCGGTCGTGCAGCGACTGCTCGCGCCGGTCCTGTTCGAGGGCGCGAGCCTCGAGCTGCTCCTCGCGCTGCATGAGGCGCTGCTCGGCTGCCGCGACCTCGTTGCGCCGGCCGCGGACCTCCTCCTCGACCTCCGCTCGTACCTTGTGGACCTCTTCCTTGGCTTCGAGCTTGGCCTCTTTGAGGAGCGTGTCGGCCTCGCGACGCGCATCGCGCAGCGTCTGTTCGGCTTCACGCTCCGCCCCGGCGAGCTTGCCGGAGGCGAGCGAGCGGCGGACCAGGTACCCGAGGCCGGCGCCCGCCGCGAGCGCCAGCACCACTATGACTATCGTGACTGCTGTGGACATCTCGTCCCCTCACAGGTATCAAGGCACGAAAAAGCCGGGTCAAGCCCGGCCCGTGCCTCGCTCGCAGGTGCAGAAAGATACGCTTGAGCTGCTGGTCGTCCGGGGGTCAGGACGCTGAGGGGAGCGGCAAAGCTCCCAAAGCTCTCAGAGCAGACCCCTGAGTCGTCGTTGGCAGTCTCGCGGCCGTCCCGGCCGCCGTGTATCGCTCCGCACGAGCGAGAGGTTCATGCACAGGCACACGCACATGCGTGCGTTCATCGATTCTAGAGGCCCACTCATTTCCCTGTCAATTGCAGGGAGGATGCGAGAGCCGCCGGAGGCGTGGCCGAGACTGGCGACGGGAGTCAGTCGTCGGGCCCGGCGGCGCCCGACCAGCGGGCGATCGCCTGGTAGGCGACGGACCCCGAGAAGCCCTTGCGCTGCAACGCGCCGTACGCCCGCCGCCGCGCCGCCTCGAGCGGCGGGCGCGGCGGGCCGGAGCGCGTCAAGAGCGCGAGCGCGCGCGCCAGTTCGGCGCCCTCGTCGCCTTCGCCGATGGCGGCCTCGGCGTCGGCACGCGCCACGCCGAGCTGGGTCAGGCCGCGCCGGATGCGCTGCTCGCCCCAGTTCTGGAGACGACGTTTGTCGGCGACGAAGGCACGTGCGAAGGCGGCGTCGTCGAGGAGGCCGTCGCCGGCGAGGCGCTCGAGCGCCGCCGCGACGGCCTCCTCCCCATGTCCCTTGCGCAGCAGCCGATCGCGCAGCTCTGCGCGGCTGCGCTGACGCTGGGCGAGGAGCCGGTAGGCGTCGCCCAGCAAGTGCTCGTCCGAAGCCTGCGACCGCAGCGCGTCGAGTTCGGTCTCGTCGAGCTCGCGCCCCTTGAAGAGGCGGGCACGGGCGATGGTCGCGTCGCTGACGCTGCAGAAGAAGCTCCCGTCCACGTGGACGGCGACACGGCCGCGCCTGGTGGCGCGCAGCGCCGTGATGACGGGCATGCGCGCCTAGAGGACCTCGCCGGTGACCGGGTCGACGCCGGCAGGCGCCGCCACCGGCTTGGCCGCGGCCGCGGTCTCGCCGGCCGGAGCCGGCGGCGCCGGCGGCAGCCCGGCCTTCTCGCGGATCTGCGCCTCGATCGCCGCGGCGATGTCGGGGTTCTCCTTGAGGAAGACCTTGGCGTTGGCCCGGCCCTGGCCGAGGCGCTCGTCGTTGTAGCTGAAGAAGGCGCCGCTCTTCTGCACGACGTCGTGCACGACGCCGAGATCGAGGAGCGTGCCCTCTCGCGAGATGCCCTGGCCGTACATGATGTCGAACTCGGCCAGTTTGAAGGGCGGCGCGACCTTGTTCTTGGCGACCTTCACGCGGACCCGGTTGCCGACGGCCTCGGTGCCGTCCTTGAGGGTCTCGATGCGGCGGATGTCGAGCCTGACGGTCGCGTAGAACTTGAGGGCTTTGCCGCCCGTCGTGGTCTCGGGGTTGCCGAACATCACGCCGATCTTCTCGCGGAGCTGGTTGGTGAAGACGCAGATGGTGCCGGAGCGGTTCAGCGTGCCGGCGAGCTTGCGGAGGGCCTGGCTCATGAGTCGCGCCTGCAGGCCGACGAAGCTGTCGCCCATCTCACCCTCGATCTCGGCCTTGGGGGTGAGCGCCGCGACAGAGTCGATGGCGACGATGTCGAGGGCGCCGCTGCGCACCAGCATCTCGGCGATCTCGAGGGCCTGCTCGCCGTAGTCGGGCTGCGAGACCAGGAGGTTGTCGACGTCGACGCCGATGGCCTTGGCGTACAGCGGGTCCATGGCGTGCTCGGCGTCGATGAAAGCGGCCTGCCCGCCGAGGCGCTGGGCCTCGGCGATGAGGTGGTACACGAGGGTGGTCTTGCCGGACGCCTCGGGCCCGTAGATCTCGACGATGCGGCCGCGCGGGATGCCCCCCACTCCCAACGCGATGTCGAGAGCGAGCGAGCCTGTCGGCACGCACTGCAGGTCGTTGCTCACCGGATGGTCGCCCATGCGCATGACGCTGCCCTTGCCGAACTGGCGCTCGATCTGGGTCATGGCTGCGTCGAGGGCCTTGTCCTTGTCCAAACCGGACGCTCCTCTCATTGGGACGCGGGGAAGACTGCGAGCGGAGTATGGACGGCGCCGCCCCTCTGCAGGAGGCTACTATACAAGACCATCTGGTCGACGCCAAACCCTGGGAAGTTCACATTTTGCAGGGGAAAAGGTTGACCGGGATTGCGGTAGCGGGCGACCGTCACGTGGGGCAGGAACGGGCGTTTCTCGGGCTTGTACAGGCCGCGCTCGGCAAGGGCGGCGCTGACCTCGGCCTGCAGGCCGAGCAGGGCGCCGCCCTCGTCGCCCAGGCGCAGCGCGATGACCCGCTTCGCGCGGCGCTCGGGCAGGAAGATGGCCTCCTCGACCGTCAGTCGCAGCGGGGCGAAGCCGATGGCGCTGAGGGCGTCGCTGAGCTCCGGGACGCGTTCGACGGGAAGCTGCCCCAGGAAGGCGAGGGTGAGGTGGATCGTGCCCATGACCCTCAGTTCCTTGCGTCCCGCCAGGTTGTCGTCCTGCCAGAGGGCGACCTCACGCGCGACGTCGCGCGGCAGATCGAGCGCGACGAACAGGCGCTTCGTCTCCTCGGTCCACATGCGGCTCATGCGTCCTCCTCGAGGACCTCACGCAGCAGATGCAGGGCACGGACGACACTCCAGTCACGCACGCTTCCCCGGTCCCCGGGGAAGTGCTCGCGCAGCACCTTGGTCCCGCCGGGGCCAGCGCAGGCCAGGAAGACGAGGCCGACCGGCTTCTCTGGCGTGCCGCCCTCCGGCCCGGCCACCCCGGTGACGCTCAGCGCATACGTCGCGCCCGTTGCGCGGCGGGCTCCTTCGGCCATCGCCGCCGCCACCGGCCGCGAGACGGCGCCGTGCTCGGTCAGCACCGCCTCCGGCACGCCGAGCACATCACGCTTGACGGCGTTCGCGTAGCTGATCACGCCGCCCAGGACGTAGCCGGAGCTGCCCGGCCGGTCGGTGAGGCGCTTGCCCAGCGCGCCGCCGGTGCACGACTCGGCGAGCGCGACGGTCGCATGCCGCTCGCGCAGGCGCGCCGCAAGCACGTCGTCGACGGTGCGGCCGTCCGTCGAGAAGACGGGGACGGCCGCGGCGAGAGCGACGACGAGCGCGTCGGCCTGCTCTTGAGCGGCTGTCTCGGGCCGGTAGCGCAGTCGTACCGTCACCTCGCCGGCGTTGACGTTGACGGCCACGTCGAGCAGGTCGCGGGCGGCGGCGTCGACGACGGCTCCGACCTGGAGCTCGCCGACGCCGTAGGTGCGCACCACCCGGCTCTTCACGTCGCCGAGGACACCGGCGGCGGCGAGCTCGTCGCGCACCGCGTTCCACATGGCGCGCAACTCGAACGGCACGCCCGGCAGGGCGTAGACCCTGGTCACGCCCATGTGGAGCGCGATGCCGGGCGCGACCCCGGCCGGAGGCACCGGTCGCGCCCCTTGCGGCAGGAGCGCCTGTTGCCGAGCCACGCGAAAGACCTCGTCGAAGTCCAGATGCCGGTGCTCGGCCACCGCACGCGTCCGTTCGGCCACCATCCGCAAGGCCTCGGGATGCTCGAGCAGCGGGACCCCGGCGGCCTCGGCAAGGCAGGCCGCCGTCAGGTCATCGTGCGTCGTCCCGAGGCCGCCGCTCAGCAACAGCACGGCGGGCCCTGCCTCGAGGGCGAAACGGATGCCGGCAAGCAGGCGGCCGCGATCGTCGGGGACGACCAGCACGGCGGCAACCTCGGCGCCCTCGCGCTGCAGCTCGGCGCTGAGGAAGGCACCGTTCGTGTCCCGCGTGCGCCCGTCGAGCAGCTCGCTGCCGGTGAGCACGATCACCGCCTGGGGCAGGCCGCTCAGCACGACGGCGTCCCCGAGAGGCGTGGCGCTCCCCGCTTGCCGCGACAGCTCACCAGCTCTGCCCCCCCGGCAGGCGCAGCAGGTTGCGGGCGTTGTAGAAGTAGTGCACCCCGGAGACGACGGTGAGCACGACGGCGATGGTCACGAGGGCGACCTCGACGATGGTGTCGCCCGTGGCCATCCAGCCGTGGAACAGGCTGTGCGGCAGCATGAGCGACACGATGGCGGCGATCTGGAAGAAGGTCTTGAGCTTGCCGTAGCGGTCGGCCGGGATGGAGACGCCCTGCGCCAGTCCGACGATACGTAGCGCGCTCACGGCGAACTCGCGCGCGATGATCACCATCGCGACCCACGCCGGCAGGCGGTCCATGCCGACGAGGGCGATCAACGGCGCCGCGATGAGGAGCTTGTCGGCAAGCGGGTCGACGAACTGCCCGAAGGTGGTGACGGTATCGCGCGAGCGGGCGATGTACCCGTCGAGCGTGTCGGTGATGGCGGCGATGATGAAGAGGGCGATCGCCACGACGTAGCCGTAGGGGATGTTCGCCACGAGGAACACGACGACCACCGGGACGAAGAGCAGGCGGGCGAGGGTCAGCACGTTCGCGAGGTTCCAGGTGCCCGCCTGCTGGTTCACGCCGCCGGACCTGCGCTCGGCGGGCGCCGCTTCGCCGCTGATGGCGATCTCTTTGTTCGTGTCGTCGGACGTGGCGTCTCCTCACAGCGGCTGCGCGCCGCTCAAGGCAGGGCGACCGCCGCTACATCATAGCCGAGCGTCCCGACGACACGGCCGTGAACGAGCTGCCCACGGTGCACGGCGCGGCCCGTGAGAAGGGTGCGCCCGTCGATGTCGGGCGCCTGGGCGGCGAGGCGCGCGACGGCCTCGCCGCCCACCTGCCGCGTGCCCTGCTCGACGAGGAGTTCCACCTCGCGGCCGACAAGGTCCGCCCAGTACGTCTCCGCGGCCCGGTCGATGGCCTCGCTCACGCGGGCGGCGCGCGCGAGACGGACCTCGAGCGGCACCTGGCCCGGCAGCGACGCGGCACGCGTGCCGTCCTGGGCGTCGAACACGAAGACTCCTGCGACGGCGAGGCCGGCTTCGGCGATGAACGAGACCAGTTCGTCGACGTCGGCCTCGGTCTCGCCGGGGAAGCCGGCGATGAAGGTCGAGCGTACCGTGGCGCCGGGCAGGGCGCGACGCGCCAGGGCCAGCAGCTCGAGGTACCGCGCGCCGTCGCCGCTTCGCCCCATACGCCTCAGGATCGTCCCGGAGGCGTGCTGCAGGGGCACATCGAGGTACGGCACGGCGTGGGCGGCCATGGCCCCGAGAAGGGCGTCGTCGATGCCGTCTGGCTGCAGGTAGAGGAGGCGCAACCAGGCGGGCCCGAGCGCCCGGAGCTCGGCGAGCAGGCGCTCCAGCCCGCCCCATCCCGGCCACGACCAGCGCGACGTGTCCTGCCCCACCAGTACGAGCTCGCGGGCGCCGGCGGCGAGTGCCGCACGGGCGTCCTGCAGGATCCGCCCGGGGGCGCTCGCCTCGTAGTCGCCCTTGATCAGGGGGATGGCGCAGTAGCTGCAGCGCCGGTCGCAGCCGTCGGACACCTTGACGTAGGCGTGTACCGGGCGCGCAGCGCGCCGCCTGACCCTGCGCGCCTCTTCCCCGGGCACAGACGCCCGGCCATTGGTGCGGCCGGCGTCGGGGTTGGACTGTGCGTTGGGGTCGCCTCCGAGGGCTGCTTCGCCCCGCTCGCCGTGCTCCAGCGCCGTCAGCAGCGGCGTCCAGTCGAGCCCGCACCACAGCTCGACCTCGGGCAGCTCGGCGGCGAGCTCGTCGCGATAGCGTTCCACGAGGCAGCCAACGGCGGCGACGGCGGCCCCGCTCTCGTGCGCCGCCGCCGTCGCGTCGAGGATCGCGTCGATCGACTCCTCTTTGGCGGCGTCGATGAAGCCGCAGGTGTTGACCACGATCAGGGAGGCTTCGGACGCCGTCGCCTCGTCATAGCCGATGTCGTCGAGCGCCCTGGTCAGTCGATCGGAGTCAGCCTCGTTCTTGGGACAACCGAGGGTCTGGATGAAGTAGGTCCTGGGCTTCATGCGTCGGCGCCAGCCTCGTCCGGCGGGGCCGGGCTGCCGCTCAGCGGTAGTTCACGAACTGGAGCGGCAGCCCCCAATCCTCGTCCTTGAGGGCCTGGATCGCGCCCTGCAGCTCGTCCTTGCTCGGCGAGAAGACACGGAGAGTGTCGCCCTGGATCTGCACCTTGACCTTCTTGAAGCGCTGGCGGAGCAGCTTGTTCATCGCCTTGGCCTTCTCGTCGGGGATCCCCTGGGCGATGCCCACCTGCTGCCGGACGGTGCCGCCGAGGGCCTGCTCGACCTTGCCGTACTGCAGCGCCTTCAGCGAGACCTTACGCCGCACGAGCTTCTCCTCGAGCAGGTCGACGACCTGATGCAGCTTGCCCTCGTCGTCGGACACGAGCACCAGGTGGTCGCCCTCGAGCGTCACCTTGCTGACGCTCTTCTTGAAGTCGTAGCGCTGCGCGATCTCCTTCTGCGCCATGTTGACGGCGTTGCGCACCTCGTTCATGTCGGCTCGCGACACCACGTCGAAGGACGCTTCCTTCGCCATTTCTCAGCCCTGCCTTGTCAGCACGCCGTCGTCGATGAGCACGTCCACCGGACCAGGCCCTGCGACGGCGGGCAGTTGCTTGCTGCCGGCCTTGATGACCACCGCTTCAGGCGCTCCGAGCCGCAGCCAGAGGAGCGTCGCCTTCAGCGTCTTGCTGGTGCCCTTCGCCAGCGTGTTCGAGAAGAGGACTTCACCCGTCGAGCCGCCCTTGCGCGCCTCGAACCAGCAGTCACCCCTGGTGGCGCTGATCTTGACGACGTCGCTCGCGATCGTCGGCGTCACGCTGGGTTTCGCGCTCGGCGAAGGGCTCGCCGACGGCGAGCCCACGCCGAGCGCACTCGGCTTGACGACCGGCTCCTCGGCGGGTTGCCCGGTGTAGCCGAGGACGACGATGACGGCCAGCACGAGAAGGCACACGACGGCGATGAACGCGAGAGTGTTGCGCCGCCGGTGACCGTAGGGCTTGCCGATCACCGACGCGCCGGCGAAGGGCTGATGCTCGTCGCGCGGCATGGCCCGGGAGCGGTACTCGTCGAGGATGATGGTCGGATCCAGGCCGAGGTAGGAGGCGTACGTCTGCAGGAAGCCCTTCACGTACGCCTTGCCGGGCATGATGTCGAAGTCCTCGTTCTCCATGGCCTGGAGGTACTTGACACGGATCTTCGTGTCCTCCTCCACCTGCTGGAGCGTGAGTTTGCGACGGACGCGAGCTTCGCGCAGGGTTGTGCCGATCTCGAACACGCCGGGTTGTACGCCTTCCTTTCGCTTCGCCCCGCCTTGGCGGGCGGCGGTCGTGCGAACCTACAGTCTAGCCAACGCCCTCAGCGCTCGCCAGACGGAGGCGCGAGCGCACGCAGGACGCGCTCCGCAGATGGCTCGAGCCTTCAGCCAGCCGAGCCGGCGCAGGCGGTCTCACGCTGGTTCGTCGGCCGCCTCGTCCGGCGGCAACACGGACGGCGCGCCCGCGTCGGCCGGCGGCAGCTCCTGGCCGGCGATCTGGGCGAGGACGCCGGGCAGGTCTTCCTCGCCGATCAGGACGCCGCGCGCCTTGCTGCCGTCGTAGCCGCTGATGACGCCCATCTGCTCCATGATGTCGACGAGCCGCCCGGCGCGCGCGTACCCCACCCTGAGGCGCCGCTGCAGCAGCGCCACGGAGGCGGCGCCGGTGGTGACGACCGTCCGAATGGCTTCGCCGAGGAGCTCGTCCTCACCGGCGCCCTGACTCGCGTCCGTCTCGGTCCCGGCCGGGTTCTCGAGCAGGTCCTCGCGGAACTCGGGCTTCGCCTGCTGCTTCCAGTGCTCGGTGACGAGCTTCATCTCGCGCGCCGTGACGAGCGCACCCTGGACGCGCAGCATGCGCGTGCTCCCCAGCGGGTGGAAGAGCATGTCACCCATGCCCAGCAGGCTCTCGGCGCCGCCCTGGTCGAGGATCACGCGGGAGTCGGTCTGGGACGAGACCGCAAAGGCGATGCGCGACGGGATGTTGGTCTTGATCATGCCGGTGACGACGTCGACGGAGGGCCGCTGCGTGGCGACCACGAGGTGGACGCCCGCGCCGCGGCCGAGCTGTCCCAGCCGGATCACGGCATCCTCGACCTCGGACGGCGCCACCATCATCAGGTCGGCGAGCTCGTCGATGATCACCATGATGTAGGGCAGCGGCGTCTCGCCGGCGCGCTCCAGCTTCTTGTTGAGGTCGCGGATGTTCTGGGCGCTGCCGTTGCGCGCCATCACCTCGTAGCGCCGGTCCATCTCACGGCAGATGTTGTCCAGCACGTAGCTCGCCTGCTTCATGTTCGTGACCACAGGGGCGAGCAGGTGTGGGATGCCGTCGAAGTTGGAGAGCTCCACCTTCTTGGGGTCGATCATGATCATCCGGACCTGGTCCGGCGTGGCGCGCAGCAGGATCGAGCTGATCAGCGCGTTGATGCAGCCGCTCTTGCCCGACCCGGTGGTGCCGGCGATCAGCAGGTGGACCATCTTGACGAGGTCGGCGAGCACGGCCTTGCCGGACACGTCCTTGCCGAGCCAGAAGGCGAGTGGCGAGGCGTGTTGCGGGAAGGGTCCGTAGATGTCGCCCAGCGACACGTAGTTGGCCTCCATGTTGGGCACTTCCACGCCCACGGCCTGCTTGCCGGGGATCGGCGCCTGGACGCGGACGTCGGTCGCAGCCAGCGCGTAGGCGAGGTCGTCCTTGAGGTTGGTCACCTTGCTGACCTTGATGCCCGGCGCCACCTGGAGCTCGTAGCGGGTGACGCGCGGCCCCGAGACGGTGCCGATGACGTTCGCCGGGATATTGAAGTGGCCCAGCGTCTCGACGAGGCGCGTAGAGACGCTCTCGATGGTCTGTGGCGTCTCACCCTTGCCCTCGCCCAGACGCTGGAGGAGCACCGGCTGCGGCAGCGACCAGACGCGGCGCTCCTCATCGGCGAAGGCGAGCGCCGCTTCCGCGCCTTCAGGCGTCTCGGGCGCGGCCTCGGCGAGACTCATCTGCTCGATGTCGTCGGCCTCGATGACCTGCAGGGGCGCGGTGGGCGGCGCGTACGGCGGCGCCGGGTACGCGCCGCCCGGCGCCGCGCTGAAGATCTCGGGAGCGTCGAGAACGCCGTCGATGAGACGCGTCGTGTGCGTGGTGACGGCGGGGCCATAGGCGGCGGGCTCGCGCGCACTCAGCGGCGCGAGGACGGTGCCGGCCTCGTCGGGTGGGATGCGGACGGTCAGGTCCTCGGCGGCCGCCTGCTCGGCCTGCAGCCGGCGGCGGCGGTCGCCGAGCTCCTGGGCCTGGCTGCGCGCGGCGCGGCCGGCGACGGTCACCCCGTCGCGCGAGCGCCGCGCCCAGAGACGCAGCGATGTCCCGCTGATCAGCAGCACGCCACCGACGAGCAGCGCCAGCACGAGGACGTCGACGCCGATGTGTCCCACGAGAGGGTTCAAGAGCGCCCACAGGCTCTCCCCCACCATGCCACCGTGATCCGTCATCCAGGCGTCGCGGAACAGCGTGGCCGGGCGCTCGCCGCCGAAGAGCCCGAAGGTGTCGGCCGCGGCGGCCAGCACGACGGCGACGCAGAGCATCGCGATGCCGATCGTGAGTGACCGCCGCGGGCGATGCTCCTCCTTGGCGGCGAGCGCATAGGCGGTGTACGCGAGGGCGAGTGGGGTGAGGAAGGCGGCGAGCCCGACGAACCAGCGCAGCGCGTCGCCGAGCCAGCGGCCCAGGCTGCCGCCGTCCCACCCGAGATAGAGCACGAAGGCCAGGAAGACGGCTACAGCGGCGCAGGCGATCGCCGCCAGCTCATGACGGTGACGCGTGGCCGGTGGCGTTGATCCTGGCGCGACGGCGCGGCGCACCGTGCGCCCGGCCGGCGGCGCCGGCCGGCGCTTGGCCTTGGCGCCGCGCCCGGCAGTGCGTGGAGTGGACATACGCGTAGAGTTCGACGCCGGGGCGAGCTTCCCTAGCCTCGGACGTCGCGCGCCCCGAGCCTCGCGTCCTCGACGCAGCGCGCGTTCGTGCAGACGTCCGGCGGGCGGACCTCAGACCTCCACGACGACGGGCATGATGAGGGGCCGCTGCCGGGTCTCGCGGTACACCAGCTCCGCGAGCCTGTCCTTGATGTCCTCCTTGAGGAGGCGCTGCCCGGTCATGTGCTCCCGGCCCAGTTCGTTGAAGAGGCCGTCGAGCGCCGCCTTCGCCTTGTCGAGCACTTCCTGCTCGCGCTCGTCATCGTGCAGGAAGCCGCGCGCCACGAGCTCGGGCGGCGCCACCACGGAACCGTCCTGAACACTCACGGACACGACCGCGATCAGGATGCCGTCGACGGCGAGCTGCTGCCGGTCGCGCAGGACCAGGCCCTCCTCCCCGCCGATCTCGAAGCCGTCGACGAAGACCATGCCGGTGTGCACCTTGCCGGTGATCTCGCCGTTGTCGCGGTCGAGCTCGAGCACGTCGCCGTTCTCGAGGATGAAGATACGCTCCTCCTCGATGCCGGACTCGCGCGCCAGACCGGAGTGCAGGTGCTGGTGGCGGTACTCGCCGTGGACCGGGATGAAGTACTGGGGACGCAGCAGGTTGAGCATCATGCGCATGTCTTCCTGCGACGCGTGGCCGGAGACGTGGACGCCGCTGTCGGACCCGTAGATGACGTCGGCGCCCGACTTCAGCAGCCTGTTGATCGTCTCCATGACGCTGACCTCGTTGCCGGGGATCGGCTTCGCCGAGATCACCACGGTATCCCCCTCGTGGAGCTCGACCTGGGGATGGTCGTCAAAGGCCATGCGGGAGAGCGCCGACAGCGGCTCCCCCTGGCTGCCGGTCGAAAGGATCAGCAGCTCTTCGGGCCGGTACTGGTCGATGTCGGCGAGCTTGACCATGGCATCGTCGGGCACTTTCAGGTAGCCGAGGTTCCGCGCGATGTTGACGTTCTTCTGCATCGAACGTCCCGAGACGGCGAACTTGCGGCCGTGGAGATGGGCGATCTGGATCGCCTGTTGCACGCGATGGATGTGCGACGCGAAGCACGCGACGATGACGCGACCCTCGGCGTGGGCGAAGATCTGGTGGAAGGACTGCCCCACGGTGCTCTCGGAGGCGGTCGAGCCGAGCGACTCCGCGTTGGTGGAGTCGGCGAGCAGGGCGAGGACGCCGCGCTGGCCGAGCTGGGCGAACGTGTTCACGTCGGTGATGCGGCCGTCGATGGGCGTGTGGTCGAACTTGTAGTCGCCGGTGAAGACGACGGCGCCGCCGGCCGTGTCGATCACGACGGAGAGCGCGTCGGGCACGCTGTGACTGACGGCCACGAACGAGATATGGAAGGGGCCGAGGTCGAGCGTCTTGCCCTCGCGCACCTCGTTCACGTCGGCGCTCTTGATGAGGCCGTGCTCGTCCAGCTTCGACTTGGTGAAGGCGATCGTCAGACGGCTGGCGTACACCGGCTTGTTGAGCTGACGCAGGATGAAGGGCAGGGCGCCGTAGTGGTCCTCGTGGCCGTGCGTGATGACGAAGGCGAGCACGTCGTCGCGCCGCTCAAGGAGGTAGCTGATGTCGGGCAGCACGAGGTCGATGCCGAACATGTCGTCGCGGGGGAACTCCAACCCGCAGTCGACCACCACGATCTTGCCGTGATACTCGACGGCGGTCATGTTCTTGCCGATCTCTCCGAGCCCGCCCAGCGGGATGATGCGTACGGTGTCGTCACTCATGCGATGAGCACTCCCAGATCCTTCAGCGCGCCGGCGATCACGGCACGCTCGTCGTCGCTGGCGGCGACGAGGGGCAGGCGCAGCCCGCCCACGTCGTGGCCCAGCAGATTGAGCGCTTCCTTCACCGGTATCGGGTTGGTGGTGACGAAGAGCGCCTTGTAGAGGGCACGGAGCGCGTCGTCGATGGCGGCCGCCCCCGCGAGGTCGCCGGCCAGTGCGAGCCGGGCCAGTTCAGCCATCCGTGGCCCGGCCACGTGGCTCGCTACACAGATGCCGCCGCGGCCGCCCCTGCGCAGGACGTCGAGCAGCATGTCGTCGTTGCCGGCGTACACCCCGAATCCCTCGATCGCGCAGACGCGGTCCAGTTCGTCGAGGTCGGGGTTGGCCTGCTTCACGGCGACGATGTTCTCGACGCCGGCGAGGGTCTCGAGGGCGGCCGCCGAGAGGTTCACTCCCGACCTGCCCGGGATGTTGTAGATCAGCACGGGCAGGTCCGTGGCCGCCGCCACCGCGCGGAAGTGCTCGATGAGGCCGCGCTCGGGCGGCTTGTTGTAGTAGGGCGTGACGACGAGCGCCGCGTCGACCCCGGCGCGCTCGGCCGCCCGGGTGAACTCGATGCTGTGGCGCGTGTCGTAGGTGCCGGTGCCGACGACGACCGGCGCACGGTCGCCGACTGCAGCGATGACGACGCGGAAGAGCTCGAGCTTCTCGTCGTCGGTGAGCGTCGGCGACTCGCCGGTCGTCCCGGCCACGACGAGGCCGTCGGACCCGTTCTCGAGCAGCCACGCGGCCAGGCGCTCCGCGCCGGCGTAGTCGACGGCGAGACCGGCGTCGAAGGGCGTGACCATCGCCGTCAGAATGGTGCCGAAGTCCGGTGTCATCATCGTCTCCCCTCTCGCGCGCGCTTGCCGTGCCGCTCAGTCAAGCAGGTTCTCCAGCCCGACCACCGTTTCCTTGAGCCCGGTGACGGCGCGCAGCGCGAGGAGCACGCCGCCCATGAAGCAGGCCCGCGAATACGAGTCGTGGCGCAGCGTCAGCAGCTCGTCACCGCCGCCGAGGAGCACTTCCTGGTGGGCGACCAGGCCCGGAAGCCGCACGCTGTGGATGCGCACGCCGTCCGTGTCGAGGCCCCGCGACGGGGCGTCGCCGGGGACGGCCGCGACCCGCGAGCCTGTCCCCGAGCCCATGAGGCGCGCCGTGTAGAGCGCAGTCCCGGACGGTGCGTCCTTCTTGCTCGCCTCGTGCAGCTCGACGATCTCGGCGGTGTCGAAATAGCGAGCCGCCTCGGCGGCGAAGCGCATCATGAGCACCGCGCCGATGGCGAAGTTGGTCGCGATCACGCAGCCGACTCCCTGCGCGGCGGCGACGGCGCGCAGGTCCTCGATCTGCGTGTCCCTGAGGCCGGTCGCGCCGACGACGGTCGGGACCCCGGCGTGCAGCAGCGCGCGCGTGTTCTCGAACACCGACGACGGCAGGCTGAACTCGACGGCGGCGCCGTAGGCGCCGGCCGCCAGCGCCTCGGGGACCGAGGCGAAGGCCGGCACGTCTTCGGCGCCGCCCGCGTTCGGGTCGGCGATCGCGGCCAGCCGCAGGTCGTCCTGCGCGGCGATCGTCTGCGCCGTGAGGGAGCCCATCTTGCCCTTGCCGCCCACCACCAGCACGTCGATCATGACGCTCCTCTCTTCCGGCGTACACAAGCGGCACGCCGCAGGCCCCTGCCGCTCATGACGCCCCTCCCTTCAAGCGTGCACAAGCGGGACACCGTAGGCGCATGCCGCTTATCGCTCCTCCCACGCGAAGCCGTCGGTCACGTCGCGCAAGGGCTTGGGATCGGGCCCGATGCACGTCGCCGACCACGCCGCGGGATCGTAGTAGCGCGCCGCAGCGGCCAGGGCATCCTCGCGCGTGACGCCGTCGATGCGCGCGAGGATGTCGTCCAGCGAGAGCACCGGCATCCCCATCAAGATCGAGCGCCCCAGCGCCTGCATGCGGCTGCCGGGGCTCTCCATGCTCAGCACCGTCTGGCCCTTGAGGTGGTTCCTGGCCCGGTCGACGGCTTCCTCGGTGAGCTCGCCGTCGAGGCCACGCAGCACGTCGAGAACGACGCGGAACGCCTCGGCGACGGCCTCCTCCCTCGACCCGACGTAGATGGCGCTCAGCCCGGCGTCGGCGTACAGCGACGTATAGGAGTACACCGAGTAGGCCAGGCCGCGCTTCTCGCGCACCTCCTGGAAGAGCCGCGAGCTCCACGAGCCTCCCAGGATGGTGTCGACCACAAAGGTGGCGTAGCGGTCCGCCGCGTCGCGGCGCGGCCCTACGCCGCCCAGGCACAGGTGGTACTGCTCCGTGTCCTTGGTCGTGAAATGGGCCACGTGCTGAGGTGCCGGGTCGCCGAGCGTCGCCTTGGGCACCGCGCGGCCGTCACGCCCGCCGAACGACCCGTCGACGAGCTCGCAGAAGGCGGCGTGGTCGACGTGGCCCGCGGCGGCCACGACGATGCCGTCCGCCACGTAGTGCTCGCCGTGGTAGGCCCGCACCTCTTCGAGGCCGAGGCCGCGCAGCGTGTGGGTGTGGCCGATGATGGGCTGGCCGAGGGGGTGGCCGGCGAACACGGCCTCCGCCAGGTCGTCGTGCACGAGCTCGGGGGGCGAGTCCTCGTACATCGCCACTTCCTCGAGCACGACCTCGCGTTCCTGGTCGAGCTCCTTGAACGAGGGCCGCACGACCATCTCCGCGAGCAGCTCGACCGCCTTCGGCAGATCCTCGTCGAGCAGGCGCGCGTTGACGAGCGTGTGCTCCTTCGAGGTGGAGGCGTTCGGCTCGGCTCCCATGTCGTCGAAGAGGTGGGCGATGTCGAAGGCGGAGTAGGTCGCGGAGCCCTTGAAGATGAGGTGCTCGATGAAGTGCGAGACGCCGGCGAGCTCGGGCGGCTCCAGCCGCGAGCCGCCGGCGATCCACACGCCGAGGGCGACCGAGCGCACTCCGTCGAGGCGCTCGGTCGCCACTCGCAGACCGTTCTCCAGCGTTGTCAGCTCGTAGGCCTCGATGAGGGCCTCCGCAGCCTCTCCCCGCTCGCGGGGATGTCAGTCACGTTCGTCAGACGTCGGCGGTCTCGGCTTCGTCCAGCGGCTTCAGGCCGATACGGTTGCGCGCCTTGTCGATCTCGACCACCTCGACGCTGATGATGTCGCCGCGCTTCACGACGTCCTCGACCGACTTCACACGCTCGCCCTTCTTGCCGAGGCGCGAGATGTGGATCAGCCCGTCTGTACCCTTCTTCAGCTCGACGAACGCGCCGAAGTCCGTCGTCTTCACGACCTTGCCGGTGAAGACATCGCCGACCTCGACGTCCTTGGTCATCGCCGTGATGCGGCCGATGACCGCCTCCGCGGACTCCATGTCGGGCGAGCAGATGAAGATCGTGCCGTCGTCCTCGATGTCGATGGTGACACCGAACTCGTCGGTCATGCCGCGGATCGTCTCGCCACCCTTGCCGATGACGAGGCCGATCTGATCCGGGTTGATCTGGATCGTGAAGATACGCGGCGCGTACGGCGAGAGCTCGGCGCGCGGCTCGGGGATCGTGGCGAGCATCTTGTCGAGGATGAAGAGCCGTGCCCGCTTGGCCTGCGCCAGGGCCTCGGTGAGGATCTCGAACGTGACCCCGGTGATCTTGATGTCCATCTGCAGGGCGGTGATGCCCGCCGCCGTGCCGGCCACCTTGAAGTCCATGTCGCCGAGGTGGTCTTCGACGCCGGCGATGTCGGTCAGCACGACGTAGGAGTCGCCTTCCTTGATGAGGCCCATGGCGATGCCGGCGACGGCCGCCTTGATCGGTACGCCGGCGTCCATGAGCGAGAGCGAGGAGCCACAGACGCTGGCCATCGAGGAGGAGCCGTTGCTCTCGAGGATCTCGCTGACGATGCGGATGGTGTAGGGGAACTCGACCTCGTCGGGCAGCATCGGGACGAGGGCGCGCTCGGCGAGAGCGCCGTGCCCGATGTCGCGGCGCTTGGGGCCGCGCATGAACCCTGTCTCGCCCACCGAATAGGGCGGGAAGTTGTAGTGGTGGATGTAGCGCTTCTTCTCGGTGAGGCTGAGGTCGTCGATACGCTGGAACTCGCCGGTGCCGCCCAGGGTGAGCAGTGAGAGCGCCTGCGTCTGGCCGCGCGTGAAGAGCGCCGACCCGTGCGTGCGCGGGATGACGCCCACGTCGCAGCTGATCTGGCGGATGTCCTCGGTGCCGCGCCCGTCGGGGCGGCGCTTGTCGACGGCGATGCGCCGCCGCACGATGTCCTTCTCGAGCTTGGCGGCGGCGCGCCGTACCTGCACGAGCCGCTCGGGGTCGACGTCGTCGCCGCCGGCCAGGGTCTCGACGATCTGGGCGCGCAGGGCGCTGGTCCCATCCTGCCGCGCCTTCTTGTCTTCGAGCTGCGTGACGCGGTCCATCTCGGCGGTGTACTGCGCCTTGACCTGCGTGTAGAGACCTTCGTCGACGCCGTACTCGGGCGTCGGCCACTTGGCCTTGCCGGCGGCCTCGCGCATCTGGTCCTGCACGTCGATCAGCTTCTGGATCTCGCCGTGAGCCAGCCGGAGCGCGTCGACCACGAGGGCCTCGTCGACCTCCTTGGCGCCCGCCTCGACCATGACGATGGCCTCGCGGGTCCCGGTCACGACCAGGTCGATGACGGACTCGTCCTGCACCTGCTCGAGGGTCGGGTTCACGACGAACTCGTCCTCGATGCGGCCGATGCGCACGGAGCCCACGGGGCCGCCGAACGGGATCTCTGACATGGTGAGGGCGGCGGAGGCGCCCAGTGAGGCGAGCACGTCGTACGAGTTCTCGAGGTCGGTGGAGAGCACGGTGGCGACCACGTGGACCTCGTTCATGAAGCCCTTGGGGAACAGCGGCCGGATCGGCCGGTCGATCTGGCGTGCCGCGAGGATCGCCTTCTCGCTGGGGCGCGACTCGCGCTTGATGAAGCCGCCGGGGATCTTGCCGGCCGCGTAGTGGCGCTCCTCGACGTCGACGGTGAGCGGGAAGAAGTCCTGCCCCTCGCGTGTCTCCTCGCGCATCACGGCGGTGACGAGCACAACGGTGTCGCCACAGCGCACCAGTGCCGACCCGTTGGCCTGCTTGGCGAGCCGCCCGGTCTCGATGGTGATGGTCTTGCCGCCGACCTCTGCTTCGAATGTCTTCATCTCTTCCTTCGTCTTCCTTCCCCGCCCGGCGCCGGATGCGCACGGACGACCGTCCCGGTCGGACGGCTACTGATCAGGGGTGCCTGTGAGCGAGGCTCACTTACGGAGCTCGAGCTCCTTGACGAGCGCGCGGTAGCGCTCGAGGTCGCGCGACTGCAGGTAGTTGAGCAGACGGCGACGGTGGCCGACCATCTTGAGGAGGCCGCGCCGCGAATGGTGATCCTTCTTGTGCTGCTTCAGGTGCTCGGTGAGGGTGTCGATGCGCGCCGTGAGGATCGCGATCTGTACCTCGGGGGATCCCGTGTCGCCGTCGTGCTTGGCGTGCTTGGCGATGACGGACTGTTTGTCTTCCTTGGAGAATGCCAGGGGACTCACCTCCCTCCGGCGCGCGCTGCGCGCCGGGTGCTCCGGAAACCCAGTCGGGGTTGGCGACCCGCGACCGAGAGACGGTCGAGCCGATAGGGTAGCACAGGGCGAACTGGGGACAAACCGCAGGCGTCCGCGAGCCGTGGTACCCACGCGGACCGGTCCTGATGCCTTCGCCGGCGCCCGGGTGGCGTCAGAGCCCGACCTCGGCGTAGGCCGGGTCCCGGAGGGCCGCGGTCGCGCCGATGTCGGTATGCATCTGCTGCACGAGCGCCGCGACCTCACCGAACCGGCGCTCCGCCCGCAGCTTGTGCAGGAAGTCGATCCGGATGGCGTGATCGTAGATGTCGCCGGCGAAGCCCAGCAGGAAGGCTTCGATGGAGACGTGGGCCAGGCCGGCGTCGGTGTTGAACGTCGGGTTGTGACCGATGTTCACGGCGGCCCGATACCAGTGCCCGTCCACCAGCACCCGCGCCGCATACACGCCGCGGCCGGGGAAGATCAGGCCCGCCTCGACGTCGATGTTGGCGGTCGGGAACCCCAGCGTGCGGCCGCGGCGCAGGCCGTGCACGACGTGGCCGGTCGCCGTCGGGGGCCTGCCGAGCACCTGGCGGACCTCCTCGAGGGCCCCTTCGCGGAGCAGGCGCCGGATCCTCGTCGAGCTGATGGCATGACCCTCGTCGGTGACGAGCATGACGGCGGCCGTCTCGAAGCCGCCGCGCTCGCCGCAGGCGGCCAGCGCGGCGGCGTCGCCGCGTCCGCCGGCGCCGAAGCTGAAGTTCTCGCCCACGACCACGAAGCGGGCGCCCAACGCGTCGACGAGCACACGGCGGCAGAACTCGTCGGGCTCGAGCGCCGCCAGCGCCGCGTCGAAGTGCAGCACGAGGAGCTCATCGGGCCCGAGCTCGGCGATGAGGCGGGTCTTCTCCGCGGAGGTGGTCAGGAGCTCGGGCGCGTGACCGGGCGTCACAACGGCGAGCGGATGGCGGTCGAAGGTCACCACCGTGCTCGTGAGATCTAGCTCCGCGGCGGTCTGCACCGCTCTGCCGATCACCGCCCGGTGTCCGGCGTGCACGCCGTCGAAGGTGCCGATGGCGACCGCCCGCGGCCGTCGCTCAAGGGCCCGCAGGTCGGTGACGACGCGCATCAGAGCTTGACGAGCAGCTTGAGAGCGCGGCCTTCCTCGGCCGGCCCGTAGACCGCGATGAGCTCGCCGCGGTGGGTGACGCGCACCGGCTCCTGCGGTCCGGCCGGCAGGCGTGCCCCGTTGCGGACCGGCAGCACCTGCGCCGTGCCGAGCTCGACGGCCGGCATGAAGCTCAGCGCCCGCGCCGGCGCGATCAGCCCGGGGACATGCTCGACCCCGGGCTCGCGCGCCGCGGCGTCCGCTTCGAACGCGGCCAGGCTCTGGCTGTCCTCGAGACGCAGGTCGCCGACGGCGAGCCGGCTGAGCTGCTCGAGGTAGCCGCCCGCGCCGACGGCCTCGCCGATGTCGATGGCCAGCTGCCGCACGTACGTGCCCTTGGAGCACGCGATGCGGCAGCGCAGGGCCTGGCCGGCCTCGTCGAAGGCCAGCGTGTCGATCGCCGAGATCTCGACCTCCTTGACCGGGGTCTCGACCACCTCGCCACGGTGTGCCTTCTTGTAGAGCCGCTCTCCGTCGACCTTCACGGCTGAGGTCATCGGGACGCGCTGCATGACCCTGCCGGTGAAGTCCGGGATGACGGCCTCGATCTCGGCCCGGGTCGTCGTGCGTCCCGTGCCGGTCAGCTCGCCGGTGCGGTCGCCCGTGTCGGACCGTGTCCCGAAGCGCATCGTGCACTCGTATTCCTTGGGCAGGTCGACGAAGAAGCGTGCGAGCTTGGTGGCGCGTCCGACGAGCACGACCAGCAGCCCCGTGGCAAAGGGATCCAGGGTGCCGGCGTGGCCGACCTTCTTGACCGCCGGCCGCAGGGCGCGGCGGACCCGCGCCACGACGTCGTGTGACGTCAGCCCCTCTGGCTTGTCGATCAGGAGGACGCCGTCGAGAGGAGCCTTGCGAGTTCGGTACTGAGCCAAGCCGTCACCTCCTCCGGGGTGTCGTCGCTCGAGAAGCCGGCCGCCATGCGGTGGCCGCCTCCCCCCCGCCGCGCCGCGAGCGCGCTCACGTCCGCGCCGCTCGAGCGCAGGCTCACGCGCACGCGGGGGGCGCCGCGCTGCTCCTTGACGAGCGCGGCGACCTCGACACCGTCGACGCTGCGCAGCGTCTCGACGATGTGCTCGGTCTCGTTCTCACCGGCGCCGGCGGCGGCATAGTCGGCCGCCGTGAGCGTCGCGATCAGGCCGCGCCCCGTCGCCACCTCCGCGGCGGCGGCGACGGCGCGCGCCCAGAGGCGCACGGCACCGAGGGTGCGTCGTTCGTAGAGCTCCTCGTAGATGCTCGTGACGTCCACGCCGCAGTCGAGCAGCCACGCCGCGGTCTGAAAGGTGTGCGGGCTGGTGCTGGCGTGGCGAAAGTGCCCCGAGTCGAACGAGATGCCGGCGTAGAGGGCAGTGGCCGCTCTCGGCGCCGGCGTCACACCCAGGCAGCGCGCGATGTCGCAGACGACCTCGCTCGTGCTGCTGGCCTGCGCTCGCAGCAGCACGAGGTCGCCGAAGCGCGCGTTGTCGTGGTGATGGTCGATGTTCACGACAAACCCGTCCCAGGTGTCCACCGGGAGCGCCACGCGCGCCAGCGAGCCACTGTCCAGGGCGTAGAGCGGCGTGCCCGCGGGCGGCAGCTCGCGGCGCACGGCGCCATCACCGAGCAGGGAGTCCTCCAGCGGAAGCTCCTCGGCCGGGTCGAGGTGGAGCGTCGCAGAGGCGCCGAGTTGCGCGAACACGTCGATCATGCCCGCCGCGGCGCCGACCGCGTCGAGGTCCGGCTTCTGATGGACGGCGAGCGCCACGGCGCGCTCGGCGCGCATGCGCTCGCAGACGGCGTGGAGGTCCGCGGGCACCACGTTCATGCTTGCTCCTCCTCGGCGTCTCGGCGCAGGGCCGCGTCGGGCGCCTCGTCGATCAAGTCCTCGTCCGGAGCCTCCGCAGCGGCGGCCGGCGGCGTTGCCTCGGAAGCCTCAGCAAGAGCCTCGGGCTGCGTCTCGCCGAGCTCCTCGGCCTCCTTCTTGAGGAGGCGTTCGATGTGCATCGCCCGGTCGGTCGTCTCGTCGTAGACGAAGGTGAGCAGAGGGGTACGCTTCATGTGCACGTCCTCGGCCACACGGGCCTGGAGGAAGCCTCGCGAGGCCTCGAGGCCGGCCAGGGTCTCGCGCCGCTCGCGCTCCCTGCCCAGCACGCTCACGAACACCTTGGCATACCGCAGGTCAGGTGTCGTCTCGACACCGGTCACCGTCACAAAGCCCACGCGCGGGTCCTTGAGCCCCGCGGCGATCTCGGCGGAGAGCACCTCGCGGATGCTCTCGTTCACTCTCTGCAGTCGATGTCCCACAGCGTCTCCAGCGGGTCGACGGCCTTCAGCACCACCCGCGACACCTCGAACTCGCGTCCGAACAGGTAGCGCTCGATCTCGTCAAGCTGCTCGCCGGCCTGCACCGGCGACGAGGCCGCCAGCGCGATCAGCACCCGTGCCCGCTGCCACTGCTCCTGGCCGCCGACCTCGCTGAAGGAGGCCTTGAAGCGCCCCTGCACGACGTCGCGGAGCGAGTGCAGCGGGGCCCGCTTGTCCTTCAGCGAGCGGTTGGCCGGGAAGTGCAGGTCGGCAAGCAGGACGCCGATGGTGGCGGCGCTAGACCTCACGCGCGACTTCCCTGGTCTCGTAGGCTTCCAAGACATCTCCTTCTTTGATGTCGTTGAAGCTGTCGAGCAGGATGCCGCATTCGAAGCCTTCCTGGACCTCGCGCGCGTCCTCCTGGAAGCGCTTGAGCGAGGCGAGCTTGCCGTCGTGCACGACGACGTCGTTGCGCAGCACGCGGATGCCGGCGTTGCGGGTGATCGTGCCCTGGGTGACCATGCAGCCCGCGATGGTGCCCAGCTTGGAGGCCTTGAACGTGGTGCGCACCTCGGCCTGCCCCAGGACGACCTCCTGGTACTCAGGCTTGAGCATGCCCACCAGGGCGGCCGTGATGTCCTCGGTCACCTTGTAGATCACGCGGTACGTGCGCACATCCACGCCTTCGCCTTCCGCGAGCTGGGTCGCGGCCGGGCTCGGCCGTACGTTGAACCCGATGATGATGGCGCTCGAGGCGGCCGCCAGCATGACGTCCGACTCGTTGACCCCGCCGACACCGGAATGGATGATGCGCACCTTGACCTCAGGGTGCTGGATCTTCAGCAGCGCGTCGCTGAGCGCCTCGAGGCTGCCCTGCACGTCCGCCTTGACCACCAGGTTGAGGTCGAGCACCTTGCCCTCGGCGATGCGCGCGAACACATCGTCGAGCGTGAGGGCGCGCTGCTTCGCGAGCGCCTCGGTGCGCAGCCGGTTGGCGCGCCTCTGGCCGAGAGCGCGGGCCGCACGCTCGTCCTTGACCACGCGGCAGAACTCGCCGGCCACCGGCAGCTCGTCGAAGCCGATGATCTCGACGGGCGTCGAGGGACCGCCGCTCTTGAGCGGTTCGCCCTTGAAGTCACGCATGGCCCGCACGCGGCCGCTGGCCTCGCCGGCCACGATCGCGTCGCCCACCTGGATGGTGCCGCGATTGACCAGGATGGTCGCGATGACGCCGCGGCCCGGGTCGACCTTCGACTCGATGACGTACCCGCTGGCCGGCGCGTCCGGATTCGCCTTGAGGTCGCCGACCTCGGCGATCAGCAGCAGCATGTCGAGGAAGCTGTCCAGACCGATGCGCTTCTTGGCGCTGGCCTCGACGAAGATCGTGTCGCCGCCCCATTCCTCGGGCACAAGGCCATGCTCGGTGAGCTGCTGCTTGATGCGGTCGACGTTCGCCTCGGGCTTGTCGATCTTGTTGACGACGATGAGCATCGGCACCCCGGCCGCCTTGGCGTGGTCGATCGCCTCCACGGTCTGCGGCATGACGCCGTCGTCGGCGGCGACCACGATCGCGGCGATGTCGGTCACCTTCGCGCCGCGGGCGCGCATCGCCGTGAAGGCGGCGTGCCCCGGGGTGTCGATGAAGGTGATGGTCTTGCCGTCGTGGCTCACCTGGTAGGCGCCGATGTGCTGCGTGATGCCACCCGCCTCACCCGCGGCGACCGAGGTCTCACGGATGGCGTCGAGCAGGCTCGTCTTGCCGTGGTCGACGTGGCCCATCACGGTGATGACGGATGGCCGCGGCTTGAGCTCGGCCGGGTCGTCGACGGCCTCGGCCTCGAGCGCGGCCTCTTCGTCGGCGGCGTGCGTGATCTCGACCTCGCGGCTGAAGTCGCCGGCGAGGACCTCGATGGCCTCGTCACTGAGGGACTGCGTGATGGTGGCCATCTCGCCGTAGCCCATCAGGGCCTTGATGATGTCGGGCGTCGCGATGCCGAGGAGCTGCGACACGTCCTTCACGGTCGCACCGGAGGGCACCTTGACGACGCCGGTCGGGACGACCGGGACGGCCTGCGCTTCCTCCTCGCGCTGCGGCCGGCCACGCCGCCCGCGGCGCTGCCGGCCGCCCCCTTGGGGGCCGCCGCGCCGGGCCGCACCGGCGTCGATGATGACACGCCGGCGCTTGCCGGCCTGGCCGCCGCGCGAGCGCCGCGCCGCCGGTCCTGCGACCGTCGTGTACGCCTTCTCGATGGCCTCCTCGTCGACCGACACCTCGCCGTCGACGACTTCGATGCCGGCCCGCTTGAGGTGGGCGAGGACGTCGTCGACGCTCGTCCCGCGCTGGCGGGCGATGTCGCTGACCTTACGGTTCGTCGCCATTCACCTCACCGCCTTTCGCTGCTCGCAGGCCGTCGCGAAGCGGCGGCCCAGATCTGGGTCTGGTGCGACGGCGGCGCGAAACGAGCGGGCGAACGCCCGTCGCTTCATCGCCGCCTCAAGGCAGGCCGGGTCGGGACACACGTACGCCCCTCTGCCCGACGCCGCCCTGGGCGCGGGCATCACGTGCCCGCGCTCGACGCACAATCGTATCAAGTCCTCTTGCGGACGTTTGCGCCGGCACCCGACGCAGGTCCGTTCCGGTCGCGTTCCCGTCACGCCCCGGTCGTCTCGGCCTCGTCTGCGGCGGCCTCGACGGCGGCCTCTTCTTCGGCCGCCATCCCCGCCTCGACGGCCGCATCCGGCTCTGCAGCGTCGCCCTCGGGCTCAGCCGGCGGCACGTAGTCTACGTGGATGCTGCAGTACCGCGAGCCCGGTTCGGCCTGGTTCGGGCAGCGCTTGCCGTTGCGCGTGATGGCGGCGCACTGACCGCTCATCTCGTCGTCGTCGCCATACTCGGCATCAGCCTCATCCCTGGCCTGCTGCTCCTGGCTCTTGATGTCGATGCGCCAGCCGGTCAGCTTGCTCGCGAGACGTGCGTTCTGGCCATCCTTGCCGATGGCCAGCGAGAGCTGGTCGTCGGGCACGATGATGGTGGCCGACTTGGCCTCGTCGTCGACGATCACCTCACGCACGCGCGCCGGCGAGAGCGCCTTGGCGACGAACCGGGCGGCATCCTCGTTGTAGGGGATGATGTCGATGCGCTCGCCGCGCAGCTCGCCGACCACCATGCGCACGCGCGAGCCTCGCGGCCCCACGCAGGCGCCCACGGGGTCGACCCCGTCGGCGTGCGACACGACGGCGATCTTGCAGCGTCCGGGGACGGGCTTGCCGTCGCGGCCGCGGTAGCCCGTCTCGCGGGCGACCTGACGGATCTCGACGAGGCCGTCAGCGATCTCCGGCACCTCCAGCTCGAACAGCTTGCGCACGACCTCCTCGCTGCGGCGCGAGAGGATGACCTGGGGGCCTTTGGTCGAGTCCTGCACCTTGACGATGACGGCCTTCACGCGGGCGCCGTGCTCGTAGTGCTCGGTCTCGATCTGCTCGCTCTTCGGCAGCAGGGCCTCGACGCGGCCGAGCTCGACCAGGGTGTAGCGCGAGTCGCTCTGCTGCACCACGCCCGTGACGAGCTCGCCGACACGGTCCACGTACTCCTCGAACATCAGGTCGCGCTCGGCTTCGCGGATGCGCTGCAGGATGACCTGCTTGGCGGTCTGCGCCGCGATGCGGCCGAAGTTGTCGGGCGTGACCTCGATGCGCTCGACCTCGCTCATGTCGACGCCCGAGAGGTCGAGCCCGATCTCCTGACCCTCCTCGTCGTGCACCTTGAGCGCCTCGACGTCGATGTGGTCCGGGAAGATCAGTTGGAACACCCTCATGTCGCCGGTCTCGGTGTCGACCTCGACCTTGGCGTGCTCCACAGCGTCGGGGGTCTTCTTGTAGGCCGAGAGCAGGGCGTCCTCGAGCGCGTCGACGAGCGCGTCGAAGGCGATGCCCTTCTCCTTCTCGATCTGACGCAGCGCCTCGATGATCTCTCTACTCACGGTGGCCTCCATTCGCCTCGAAGTCGTAGACCACGTGGGCGGTCGCGATGTCTGCGAGGGGCAGGCTTGCCTCGCCCCCCTCGGTCAGTGACAGGGTGATGCTCTCTTCGCCGGCCGCCGCCAGCACGCCGCCGAAATTGCGGCGGCCGTTGCGCGGCTCGTCCAGCGTGACGGCGACTCTACGGCCGGTCACGGCGGCGAAGTGCGCCGGCGTGCGCAGGCGGCGGTCGAGACCGGGGGACGAGACCTGCAGCGCGTAGCGCGCCCGCAGCTCGTCGAGACCGCGCGTCACCGCCTCGCACAGCGCCAGGTCGACGCCGCCGTCACGGTCGATATAGAGCGTCATCGTCGGCGACGCCCCGCCGCTCACGTCAAGATCGACGAGCTCGACGTCCGGGAACCCGACGCCCAGCATGGCCTCGACCTCGGCCACCAGGTCCTGTTTCTGTCTCCGCACTCTACCCTTCCAAAAGAAAAGCCGGTTACGCACCGGCTGTCACGCGAGTACCGCTTCCGGGTGTGGTTTTCCAGCCGGCGGAGTATAGCACACGGGTTGGGCACGGTACAGGCGGGAGCAGGCGTTTTTGCCCCGGCGCAGGGGGCTCTCGTGGGGTTCGCGCGCGTCGCAGGCGGGCGCCGAGTCGAGAGGTCAAACGAGGCGCGCGGCCCGGCCCTCAACACGCCGGCCGCTTCTGCCGATAGAGAAGCGGCGGACGAACCCCGGTGAGAGAGGCACGCAATGGGCGAGTACACGACCTTCGGTTGCCGCAAGTGCGGCTACAGCGCCGAGCGCATTCGATGGGGCGTCAGCGTCAACGACGCGCGTCAGCGCTTCATGCCTGCCTACTGCATAGAGTGCGGGACCATCGTCGAGGTGGACCTCACCGGCGCCGACCTCATCATCGACGAGTTCACCTGCCTGAAGTGCGGCAGCGAGCTGTTCTTCCTGGAGAAGGCGGCCTCGTACACCTGCCCGAAGTGCAAGGCGCACGACATGCAGCTCACGCAGGGCGACTATTGGTGACGGCCGGCGCGGCGCACTGACACGACTCGCAGAACCCAGGCCGGCCGGCGCCCAGCGCCGGCCGGCCTCATTTCTGGATCACGACCGGGCTGCCGGCCGGGACCAGCCTGCTCACCGCGAGCACGTCCTCGTTGCGCATGCGCACGCAGCCGTGGCTGATCGCCTGGCCGATGAGGGCGGGCTGGTTGGTCCCGTGGATGGCGACCGGGCCTCCCTGGGCCCAGCCCGACAGCTTGGGCTGAAAGGCGCTGATGCCGATGGCAAGGACGCCGAATGCGCCGTTCGTGGCCGCCGGCTTGAGCTTCTGGTTGATGAAGAAGAACCCCGTCGGTGTCTCCAGGCCGGGCCTGCCGACGGCCACGGGGTACTCACCCTTGAGCTCGCCCCTCTGGTACACGCTGAGCTTGCGCTCGGAGAGGTCGATGACGATCTTCGCAGAGGTCGTGTAGAAAGCGAGGTCCCCTTCCCTGACCCAGCCGCGGCTGCCGTTGGGAGAGACGGCGAGCCAGACGCGGTACCACGTGGCGGCGCCCGCGTCGCGGACGGCGTCGACCAGAAGGAGGTTGGGGTAGTCGTTCACGTTGCGCACACCCAGCCTGATTCTCACGGGAGCGTCCGGCTCTGGCCGCGTGCGCACCACCACTGGTGCCGTGACCTTCGCCACCTGCCAGCGCTCGTACTCAGGGGCGGGGGACGTCGAAGCCGGCGCGGCGGCGGCCGGCACGGCGGCAAGCGCCTGGCCGGCGCCGCCGCCGTCGACGCGGGCGCGTCCTACCGCCAGGCCGCCGAACACGAGCAGGGCGAGCAGAGCGGCGGCGGCGGCGAACGACAGGATGCGACGGCTGCGGCTCATGCCGTCGAGGATACCCTGCCCGTCGAGACGTGTACACGCGCACTCCTCGAGGCATCGGCGGGCCGCACGCCGATGCTGCCCACGCCGCGCCGAGCAGGGCTGCCTGGTCCGCGCGGCGTACAATAGCGAAGGCTGTCGGCCATGAAAGGAGACGAGCGTGATCGCCGTCATCGTCATCATCGTGATCCTGGTCCTGCTCGGGGTGATCTTCGCGGTGCTCTACAACCGGCTGGTAGGTCGCCGGAACCAGGTGGACAACTCCTGGAGCCAGATCGACGTTCAGCTCAAACGGCGGCACGACCTCATCCCCAACCTGGTGGAGGCGGTCAAGGACTACATGCAGTACGAGCAGGAGACGCTCACCAACGTCACGCAGGCGCGGGCAGCCGCGATGCAGGCCGGCGCGGCCGGGCCGCAGGCTCAGGCGCGCGCCGAGAACGCCCTCACCGACACGCTGAAGTCGCTCTTCGCGGTCGTCGAGAACTACCCCGACCTCAAGGCGAACCAGAACGTGATGAGCCTGCAGGAGGAGCTGACCGCGACCGAGAACAAGATCGCCTTCGCGCGGCAGTTCTACAACGACAGCGTGCTGACCTACAACAACGCCATCCAGATGTTCCCGACCAACATCCTCGCGGGCATGTTCAACTTCACCACGCGCCAGTTCTTCGAGGTCCCGGAGGGTGAGACGGCCGTCCCCAAGGTGGACCTCCGCTAGCCTCCCGGTCCCGCACGACAGAGGACGAGGATGTACGAGCAGATCCGCCGGAACCGGCGGGCGTCCTGGCTCCTCATAGGCATGGTCATCGCACTGCTGACGAGCCTGGGCTACGTCATCGGCCTCGCCTACACGGGTACGAACAATGGGGGGCTCGGCTTCCTCGGGCTCTTCGGCGTGATCGCCATCGTCTGGAGCCTGATCGGCTACTACAGCGGCGACAAGATGGTGCTCGCCGTGAGCGGCGCGCGCCAGATCACGCACGCTGAAGAGCCGCAGCTCTGGAACGTCGTCGAGGAGATGACGATCGCGGCCGGTCTGCCGCAGCCGCCGGCCGTCTACGTCATCGAGGATCCGGCGCCCAACGCCTTCGCCACCGGACGCGACCCCAAGCATGCATCGATCGCCGTTACGCGAGGCCTGCTGGACCTCATGAACCGCGACGAGCTCCAGGGCGTCGTGGCACACGAGATGTCGCACGTACGCAACTACGACGTGCGCTTCGCCACGCTCGTCGGCATCATGGTCGGCATCATCGCCCTGGTCTCCGACTTCTTCCTGCGCTCGCGCCTGTTCGGCTGGGGCGGCGGGAGGCGGGACAGCGACAGCGGCGGCGCCGGGGCGATCGTCATGCTGATCGCGGTCTTTCTCGCCATCCTCGCCCCTATCGCTGCGTACCTCGTTCAGTTCGCCATCTCGCGGCGCCGCGAGCTGCTGGCCGACGGCAGCGCCGTCGAGCTCACGCGGAACCCGCTCGGCCTGGCGGGGGCGCTGCAGAAGATCGCGGCGCATCCGGCGGCCCTCAAGCACGGCAACCGCGCGACGGCCCACCTCTACATCGCGAACCCTCTGAAGAAGACGAAGGAGTCGGCCGGGCTCTTCGACACGCACCCCCCCATCCAGAAGCGCATCGAGCTGCTCTTGGCGATGGCGCACGGGCAGGCGCCGGCCGCGCAGGTACAGGCTGGACCGGCCGACTGAGTCCCGGGCCGGTCGCCCCTGCGAGGACGCCGGCGCGGCCTATCCCTGCCCGCGTTCCAGCCCCTCGAGCGCCTCGCGGTAGAGATCGCTGTGCGGCCGCAGGGCGCGGGCCAGCCGCAGGTGGGCCCGCGCCTCGTCTGGCTGTTCGAGACGAAGCAGACAGCGCCCCAGTGCATAGTGGGCGTAGTCGTTGTCGGGCGCTGCCTCCACGATCTCCGCGAACTGCTCGGCCGCTCGTGCGTGCTCGCCCATGGCGAAGTGCGCGCGGCCCAGGGCCTCGCGGATCGAGTTGCGGCCCGGCTCCAGACGGAGGGCGCGTTCGAGCAGCAGGGCGGCTTGGCCGGGATGCCGGCGCTCGAGGAAGAAGCGGCCCCGCCGGAACAGCGCGTATGCCTCACTGTGCTCTTCGAATGCCGGGCTGGTGCGTTCCATGGTGTCTCGCGGCAACGTGCGGGCGGCGCGCTGGGACGCGCTGCGCGCTGCGGTCAGAAGCCCAGCTCAGGCGCGACGCGCTGCATCGCCTGCAGCCCGATGGCGAAGGTCTCATCGAGCTCGAGCCCCAGCTCGCCGCAGCGAGCGATCGAGTCCCGATCCACGCCGCGCGCGAAGGCGCCCTCGCGGAAGCGCTTGCGCAGCGACTTCACCTGCACGCCGGCGAGCTCCCGATCGGGCCGCACGAGGGTGGCCGCCGTGATCAGGCCGCTCGAGCTGGTCGGCCACGATCAGGGCGACGTCCATGCGCGACTCAGGGGCCACGCCGGTGCGCTCGCCGTTGTGCGCGGCGACCGCGTGCACGATCTCGGGACCGGCGCCGAGGCTCGCGAGCGCCTCGCCGGCGAGAACGCCGTGGCGCGCGAAGTCGTCCTCGGTCTCCTCCGCGTCGAGGTCGTGGCCGAGCCCGGCGATGCCCCACTCGTCCTCGTCCTCTTCGAAGCGCGCCGCGAAGGCGCGCATGATGGCCTCACAGGCCAGCATGTGCCGCCGCAGGTGTTCGTTCGTCACCCGCGCCTCGACAAGGGTCATGACCTCACGGCGGTCCGCGCTCACGGTACCTCCAGCGTCTGCTCGATGGCATCGGCAATGGCGATGGCGCAGCGTCGTTTGCTCGTGCGCGGCACCCGCACCTCGCCACCGGCGCCGAGGATGGTGATCTCGTTCTCGTCCGAACCGATACCCACACCAGTCGCCAGGATGTCGTTGAAGACGAGCAACTCGACGCCCTTCGCGACCTTCTTGGCGCGGGCGCGGTCGATCTGGGGCCCGGCCTCGGCGGCGAACGCGACGCGGAGCAGACCGGGACGAGCCACGGAAGCCAGCACGTCGATCGTGCGTTCGAGCTCGATGGTGAGCGTCTCGCGCTCGGCCCGCTCGATCTTGCCGTCGTCTGCCTGGCGCGGCTTGAAGTCGGCGACGGCGGCGGCCATGACAAGCACGTCCGCCTCCGCCGTCGCCGCCTCCACGGCCGCGCCCATCTCGTCGGCACTCTCCACCTGACGTACGTCGAAGGGCGCGTCGGTGGCCTCCTGTGTCGTCACGAGCACGACGTGCGCGCCGCGCAGATAGGCCTCGTCGGCGACGGCGCGCCCCATCTTGCCGCTCGACCGGTTGCCGATGTAGCGCACGGCGTCGATGCGTTCGCGCGTGCCGCCCGACGTCACGACGACGGTGCGCCCGGCGAGCGGGCCGGCGGCGCGCGCCGCGAAGGCGCGGCGCACAGCTTGGAGGATCGTCTCAGGCTCCGCCATGCGGCCCTGGCCTTCCTCGCCGCAGGCAAGCTCGCCGCGCCCCGTGCCCAGTACCTCGACGCCGCGATCCTCGAGCACGCGCAGGTTCTCCTGCGTCGCGGCGTGCTCGTACATCGCCCAGTTCATCGTCGGCGCGACGATGACGGGGCCCCGGAAGGCGAGGTAGATCGAGGTCAGCAGGTTGTCGGCCATGCCGCCCGCCATCTTGGCGAGCGTGTTCGCCGTCGCCGGAGCGACGACCATCACGCCGGCCTCGCGGGCGGCGTCGATATGCTGGAACCAGCCGCCGCTCGCCTGCCAGGCCGTGTCGTCGTCCAGCACGGGCGCCTGCGACACGGCCGCGAAGGTGAGCGGCATCACGAAGCGCCGCGCCGCCTCTGTCTCGACCACCAGCGGGCGGAAGCCCTCGCGCACGAGGGCGCGCACGAGCTCCACGGCTTTGTAGATGGCGATGCCGCCGCTGACGCCGACGAGGACCGTACGGTCGCCGGGACCCTCGTTCACACGTGCCGTCGCAGCGCCGGCCGGCATGGGACCCTCGCTACTCCTCGCGCTCGTGCTCGAGCTTGCCGTCGGCGATCTCCTCGAGCGCGATCGTCAGCAGGTTCGTGCTGCGCGTCGTCACGAGCGGCGGAGTGAGCTCGCCCTCCAGCCCGAGGGTGCCCTCACCGAGGCTGTGGTAGTAGTTGTTGATCTGCCGGGCGCGCTTCGCGGCGATCATCACGAGGGCGTAGCGCGAATCATCGGCCTTGGGCAGGACCTCGTCGATACGGGGTCGATCCACTAGTCGTCCTTTCGTCGTGCGCTGATGATGGCGGCAAGCTCGTCGGCCGCCCGTTCCGCGTCGTCGTTGACCACGACGTGATCGAACTCCTGCGCGGCCGCCACCTCTGTCTCGGCGATGTGCAGGCGCCGCGCCATGGCGGCGTCGGTCTCGGTGCCGCGTCCCCGCAGCCGTTCGGCCAGCTCGGCCAGCGACGGCGGGCCGATGAAGACCCGGACCGCCTCGGGCAGGGATCCGTGCACACGGCGCGCGCCTTGCAGCTCGATCTCGAGGATGACATCGTCCCCCTGCGCGAGCTTCTCGGTCACATCCGTGCGCAGCGTTCCGTACAGATCACCACTGTACTCTACCCACTCAAGGAAGGCGCCCTCCTCGACGGCGGCCTGGAACGCGGCGCGGGTCAGGAAGTGGTACTCGCGCCCGTCGATCTCGCCCGGCCGAGGGGCACGGGTGGTCGCCGACACGGACGTCACGACGCGGTGGAGGCGCTGCTTGAGCAGTCCGATGACGGTCCCCTTCCCGGCGCCCGAAGGCCCCGAGACTACGAAGACCGAGCCGATGTCAGCCCCCGAAGTAGGCGAGGAGCTCGGTGCGCTGGCGATCGGACAGGCCGCCTACCGTCTTGCTCGGGCTGATGCGGCACTGCTCGATGATCTTCGCCGACTTGACCCGCCCGCATTTCGGGGCGGCCATGAGCACGTCGAGGACCTTGGCGGTGAGCAGGTACTCGGGCGGCGCGGCGAGCACGTCGCGGATGCCGACCACGCCGCGCTTGAGCTCGGCCTTGAGCGCGGCACGCTGGCTGCGCACCATGTTCGCCCGGCTGAGGGCGTCCATGCGCTGGTCGAGGGAACGCGCGGGAGCGGTGTTGAATTGCTTCGAGGTACTGGGCACGGGCGAGAGTATATGTGAAGGCCACGGGCGGGGCAACACGTCAAACAGCCCCGCTAGCTGGCCTTTTTCGACCCGGACGCGGGTGCGGCGTCAGTGTGCCGGGCCGAGCGCCCTGCCGCGGACGGCGGCCACCGTCCTGAACCCCCGTGCCGCACACTCCGCGCGCAGTTCGGCCAGGATACGGCGTGGCGCCTCGATCCCCGTGAAGTTGGCCGCGCCCACCGCGACGGCGCTCGACCCGCAGGCGATGAACTCGAGCACGTCGCGGCCCGTCATCACGCCGCCCATCCCGATGAGCGGCGTCTGCGGGAGCGCCTCGGCCAGCTCGGCCACCATGCGCAGTGCGATGGGCTTGATGGCGGGGCCACAGAGTCCCCCGGTGCGGTTGCCGAGGAGCGGGCGCAGCGTCTGCGGGTCGAGGACCATCGCCCGGAAGGTGTTGACCAGCGAGAGCGCGCCCGCGCCCGCCGCGACGGCTGCGCGCGCCACCGGCCGCACGTCCGTCACGTTCGGGGTGAGCTTGACGATGACCAGCCGCCGGGTGGCTTCGCGGACGGCGGCGGTGACGGCCGCGGTGGCGTCGGGGTCGACGCCGATCGAGAGGCCGCCGCGCACGTTGGGACACGACACGTTGAGCTCGTAGGCGGCGACGGCCGGCGCAGCCCCGCCGTCACCCGCTCCGAGCGCTGCCTCGATACGTTCCACCACGGCGGCGTACTGCTCGGGGCTGTTGCCGCCCACGCTCACTATCACGGGCTGCCGCAGGCGCGCGAGATCCCCCAGTCCAGCCACGAACACGTCGACTCCGGGGTTCTCCAGCCCGATCGCGTTGATCATCCCCGAGGCCGTCTCGGTGACCCTGGGTGGAGGGTTGCCGGTGCGCGCGTCGGCGGTGACCGTCTTCGGTACATAGGCTGCGTAGGGAAAATCGGCGAAGAAGTCACCCCGGGAGCGCCGTGCCTGCTCGAGGGCGTCGAAGGTGCCCGACGCGTCGACCAGCGGGTGCTCGAGGTGGAGCGGCCCGAGGTCGACGGTCAAGTCGACCGCGGCGGGCGTGAGTCCCGCCCCCGCGTCGTCGCGACCCGTGTCCGTGCTCACGGGATCACCACCGACGCGAGCGGGAAGACGGGGCCTTCGGAGCACACCCTCAGGTAGCCCTCGGTGGTGCCGACCACGCAGCCGTGGCACGAGCCGCTGCCGCAGGCCATGTGCGCCTCGAGCGAGGCGAACCCCTCGAGCCGACGCTGGAGGGCCCATCGCTGCACGGCGCCGACCATGGCGAACGGGCCGCAGCAGAACACCCGCGTGCCGGGATGGACGTCGAGGTCGTCGAGCACGGCGGTGACCAGTCCGCGCCGGCCGATGCTGCCGTCCTCTGTCGCCACCCAGAGCGGTTGCAGGTCGAAGGCCGCGGCGACGCGGGCCTGGCGGCCGTCGCGGAAGCCGAAAGCGGCCGCGACGGCCGCCCCGCCCGCCGCAAGCCGCTCGGCCAGGAACTGGAGCGGGGCGCAGCCGATCCCGCCGCCGACAAGCAGCGCGCTGGAGGTTCCCGCGACAGGAAAGCCGACGCCAAGCGGCCCGGCGATCTCGAGCGTGTCCCCGACCTCCACCCCCGTGAGGCGCTCGCTGCCCGGACCGCGTGCCTCGACCAGGAGCCCGACGCGGTCGGCGTGCACCGTGAAGACCGAGAGCGGACGCCTCAGCAGGAAGCCACCGCCCGGCACGGTCACCATGACGAACTGACCGGGCGCCGCGGTGGCCGCTACGACCGGCGCCGCCAACTCGAGCGCCGCGAAGGCGCCGAAGCGGCGCACCGCGACCACGCGGCAGGCGAGCGTCTCGGCCCACTGGTCCGCGTGGCTGTGTTCGGCAGGTGCGCTCACGTCGTGCCGACCTCCCTCACCTGCTCGTGCAGGTCCTGTAGACAGTGCACCGTGACCTTCGGCCGGCGCGCCGCGTCGATGGCGGACACCGCCGCTGAGGCGCCCGCGAGCGTGGTGATACACGGAATGCCGCGTTCGATGGCGGCCGTGCGGATCTCGCAACCGTCGCTGCGAGCGCTCCGCCCGAACGGCGTGTTCACGACGAGCACGATCTCGCCACTCGAGATGAGGTCTACCACATGGGGTCCGCCCTGGAACACCTTGTTGACCACGCGCACCGGGATGCCGAGGCTCGTGAGGGCGGTCGCCGTCCCTCTCGTCGCGTGGATGGTGAAGCCGAGGGTATGGAGCCGTTGCGCGAGGATCGTCGCCGCCGACTTGTCGCTGTCGCAGACGGAGAGGAAGACGTTGCCCTCTACGGGAAGGGGAGCGCCCGCCGCGGCCGAGCCTTTGCCGAAGGCCGCCGGGAAGGTGTCGGCCACCCCCATCACCTCACCCGTGGACTTCATCTCCGGACCGAGGCGCGTGTCGGTACCCGGGAAGCGGCTGAACGGCAGGACGGCCTCCTTCACGCTCACGTGCTCCGGCACGAGCCGCTCCGGCAGGTCGAAGGAGGCGAGCTTCTCGCCGAGGATCACCCGCGTGGCGTACCGGGCGAGCGGCACGCCCGTCGCCTTGCTGACGAAGGGCACGGTGCGCGACCCGCGCGGGTTCACCTCGAGCACGTAGAGCTGGTAGTTCTGGTAGGCGAACTGGACGTTGATGAGGCCGCGGACGCCCAGCGCGAGGGCGAGCTGCCGGGTCTGGCGGCGCACCTGCTCCAGTGTGCCCTCGCCGAGCGAGATCGAGGGGATCACGCAGGCGGAGTCGCCAGAGTGCACACCCGCCTCCTCGACGTGCTGCATGACGGCGCCGATGTAGACCTCTTCCCCATCGCAGATCGCGTCCACATCGACTTCGATGGCGTCCTCGAGAAAGCGGTCGATCAGGACGGGATGATCGGGACTGACGCGTGCGGCGCTGCGCATGTACTCGACCAGCTCCTCGGCGCCGTAGACGATCTGCATGGCGCGACCGCCGAGGACGTATGACGGGCGCACCAGCAGCGGGAAGCCGATGCGCCCGGCGACGACCAGCGCCTCGTCCGCCGTCGTGGCGAGACCGTACTCGGGGCAGCGCACACCGAGCTCCTCGAGGAGCGCGCCGAACCGGCCGCGGTCCTCGGCGAGGTCTATCGACGCGTGCGGTGTGCCCAGGATGGGGATGCCGGCACCGGCCAGAGCTGCCGCGATCTTGAGTGGCGTCTGGCCGCCGAACTGGACGATCACGCCCTCCGGTCGCTCGTTGGCGATCACGTTCGCGACGTCCTCGAAGGTGAGAGGCTCGAAGTACAGGCGATCCGACGTGTCGTAGTCGGTCGAGACCGTCTCCGGGTTGCAGTTGACCATGACGGCTTCGTAGCCCATGTCGCGGGCGGTCATGGCGGCGTGCACGCAGCAGTAGTCGAACTCGATGCCCTGGCCGATGCGGTTCGGGCCGCTGCCGAGGATCACCACGCGGGGGCGGTCGCCGGGCGCGGCCTCGTTCTCGTCCTCGTAGGCCGAGTAGAAGTAGGGCGTCTCGGCCTCGAACTCGGCCGCGCACGTGTCGACCGCCTTGTAGACCGGCACGACGCCGTGCTCGAGGCGGAGGGCACGCACCTCGTCCTCGCGCCGGCCGGCGAGCTCGGCGAGACGCCGGTCGCTGAAGCCGTAGCGCTTCATGCGCCGCAACAGACCCGGCCCGAGCTCAGCGGCCGCCCGGACCTCGCCTTCGAGCTCGACCAGGTCACGCAGCTCGGCGAGGAAGAACGGCGACACGCCGGTGAGGCGGCGCACCTTGTCGAGCTCCATGCCGTGGTGGAAGGCCTGCAGAATGAGCTCGTAGCGGTCCGCGGTCGGCACCGCCAGGGCCTTGGCGATCGCGGTCTTCGTGGAAGGGAGGTCCCTCGGCGTCTCGAGCTCGCGCGAGCGCATCGCCTTCTGAAAGGCCTCCTTGAAGGTGCGCCCGATGGCCATCGCCTCGCCGACGCTCTTCATGTGCGTGGTCAGCTCGCGGTCGGCCATCGGGAACTTCTCGAAAGCCCACCGCGGCATCTTCACGACCACGTAGTCGAGCGTCGGCTCGAAGCAGGCCGGGGTCTTGCGGGTGATGTCGTTGGGGATCTCGTCGAGCGTGTAGCCGACGGCGAGCTTCGCCGCGATCTTGGCGATCGGGAAGCCGGTGGCCTTGGAGGCCAAGGCCGACGAGCGTGATACGCGGGGGTTCATCTCGATGACGACGACCTCGCCCGTCTCGGGATGGACGGCGAACTGTACGTTCGAGCCGCCCGTGGCGACGCCGATCTTGCGCACGACGGCCTTGGCGGCGTCGCGCAGCTCCTGGTACTGGGGGTCGGTGAGCGTGAGCGCGGGCGCCACGGTGACGCTGTCGCCGGTGTGCACGCCCATCGGATCGACGTTCTCGATCGAACAGATGACGACCACGTTGTCGGCGGCGTCGCGCATGACCTCGAGCTCGTACTCGTGCCAGCCCAGCACCGACTCCTCGAGCATGACCTGCGAGATCGGGCTCAGGCGCAGACCCCCCGCGACGATGCGGCGCAGGCTCTCGCGATCGTGGGCGACGCCGCCGCCGCCGCCGCCGAGCGTGTAGGCCGGCCGCACCACAAGCGGCAGGCCCAGGTCGTCGGCGGCGCCTTCGGCATCGGCGAGTTCGCTCACGATCGCGCTGCGCGGCACGCGCAGGCCGATCTCCTCCATGGCGGTGCGGAAGGCGAGGCGATCCTCGGCGCGGCGGATGGCCTCGTCGTCGGCGCCGATCATCTCGACCTCCCAGAGGTCGAGCACGCCGGCATCCTTGAGCTCGGTCGCGAGGTTGAGCGCGGTCTGCCCGCCGAGCGTCGGCAACAGGGCGTCGGGCCGCTCGACCTCGATGATGCGCGTCGAGCGTGGCGAGGTCGAGCGGCTCGATGTACGTACGCGAGGCGAAGTCGGGGTCGGTCATGATCGTCGCCGGGTTGGAGTTGACGAGGACCACCTCGTAGCCCTCCTCCAGGAGCACCTTGCAGGCCTGCGTCCCGGAGTAGTCGAACTCGCAGGCCTGCCCGATCACGATCGGCCCCGAGCCGATGATCAGGATGCGATGCAGGTCGTCGCGGCGCGGCATCAGCCGCTTCCCGTCCACGACGGCACGCGGAGGGCTCCGCGCCGAGTCCGGGCGGTCGTCACACTGCGCTCCCGGGCGGTCGTGACGATGCGCTCCTGGGCGGCCGTCACGCTTCGCTCCTGAAGCGCGTCATCTCGTCGGCAAAGCGTTCGAACAGCGCGAGCGAATCGTGTGGCCCGGGAGAGGCCTCCGGGTGGTACTGCACCGAGAACGCGAACCGGCCGGGCGCCGAGATCCCCTCCACGGTGCCGTCGTTGAGATTCACGTGCGACACGCTGGCTTCGCCGTGCCCGGCACCGTCATCGCGCACGGCGAACCCGTGGTTCTGCGTCGTGATCTCCACCGTGCCGTCGCGGAGGTCCTTCACCGGATGGTTCGCACCGCGGTGGCCGAACTTGAGCTTGTACGTGGACCAGCCCAGCGCGAGCGCCAGGAGCTGGTGGCCGAGGCAGATGCCGAAGACCGGCACCTTACCCACGAGCCGGCCGACGGCCTTCACCGCGTAGGTCACGGCGGCGGGGTCACCGGGCCCGTTCGAGAGAAAGACGCCGTCCGGACGGAGACGCATCACTTCCTGCGCGCTGGCCGTCGCGGGCACGATACTGAGACGCATGCCGCGCGCCCGCAGGCAGGCCAGCATCGAACGCTTCACCCCGAAGTCGTAGACCACGACGTGGAAGCGCTCTTCCCCATCGGCGGGCATGACGTGGCGTTCCCCGCACGTCACCTTGCCGGCGAGGTCGAGTCCGGCCATGGACGGCAGGCGGCGGGCCTTGCGGCGGAGGGACGCGACGTCGGGGTCCTCCGTAGACACCACCGCCCGCAGGGCGCCCGCCTCGCGGACGTGGCGCGTAAGGGCGCGCGTGTCGACGCCGCTGACGGCGAGCACGTCGTGGCCGGCGAGCCAGTCGAGCCAGGTCTGGCTCGAGGCCCGGTTGTAGCGGTAGTTGGTCAGCTCGCGCGCGACGACGGCCCGGGCGAACGCCCGGGCCGCCTCGTCGCGCGCCGCATCGGCGCCGTAGTTCCCGTTCATCGGGAAGGTGTACGTGACGATCTGACCGGCGTAGGACGGGTCCGTGGCGATCTCCTGATAGCCCGTCATGCTCGTCGTGAAGACAAGCTCCCCGCCCACGGTGCCCTCGCCGGCGAGCGCCTCGCCGGCGAAAGACGCGCCATCCTCGAGCACGATGAGCGCCGGCCTAGGCATCGGCCTCCCAGGCCAGCCGGCCGGCCGCCACCGTCATCCTCACCCTGCCGCTGAGACGCCTGCCGAGGAAGGCGCTGTTCAGCGACTTCGACCGCAGCGTCTCGCGCGACACCGTCCACGTCTCCCTGGGGTCGACGACGCACAGGTCGGCGAGGGCGCCGGGGCGGATCGCCGGCGGCTCCAGGCCGGCGATGGCCGCCGGCGCCTGACTCATCCTGCTGACCAGCGTCCCGAGGTCGAGGGCACGCGTCTTGACCAGCTCGGTGTGCAACACGGCGAAGGCCGTCTCCAGGCCGATCGTGCCGAAGGCGGCCTCCTCGAACGGCACGTCCTTGCTCATGGGTGCGTGAGGCGCGTGATCCGTCGCGACACAATCCACGAGCCCCGTCTTCAGGGCTTTGACAAGGGCCTGCCGGTCGTCCTCCTCGCGCAGGGGAGGGTTCATCTTCAGGTTGGGGTCGAGAGAGGCGACGGCCTCGTCGATGAGCGCCAGATGGTGTGGCGTGACCTCACAGGTCACCCGCTGGCCGGCGGCTTTCGCGCGCCTGATGTGCTCGAGGGACGCGGCGGCACTGACGTGGCAGACGTGCAGCGCCGCGTCCTCGTAGGCGGCGATCTCCAGCGCGCGGCCGACATCGAGGCTCTCGCTGATCGACGGGATCCCCCCCAGACCGATGCGGGCCGACGTCGGCCCCTCGTGCATCTGTCCGCCCTTGAAGAGCGAGTCGACCTGCGCGTGGATGGCGATGAAGCGCCCCGTCACCTTCACGTACTGGAGGGCACGACGCACGAGGTTCGCGCTGGCCAGCGGCCGGCCGTCGTCGCTGAAGGCGACCGCGCCGGCCTCCGCCAGCTCGGCCATCTCGGTGAGCTGCTCGCCTTGCAGCCCGTGCGAAACGGCGGCAAAGAAGCCGGCCGGCACGAGGGCATCGGCCTTCGCAAGCTCGGCGAGGCCCTTCAGCAGGCCGGCGTTGTCGATCACCGGATCGGTGTTGGCCATGCCGAAGACGGCCACGTAGCCGCCGGCGGCGGCGGCCAGTGTCCCGCTGGCCAGGTCCTCCTCGTCTTCCCTGCCCGGCGTCCTCAGGTGAGTGTGCAGGTCGACGAAGCCGGGCAGCAGGAGCATGCCCGCTGCGTCGACCTCACGGACGCCCTTCGGCGTCGCCACGCTCTCGCCGACCTCGGTCACCTTGCCCTTGCGCACGAGCACATCCCGGACGCCGTCGAGGCCGCTCAGCGGGTCGACGACGCGCGCCGCCGCGGATGAGCAGTTCCGCCGGCGGCAGAGGCTTGCACCATGTGCGTCCCATCAGAGCACCTCCTCGCTGCCGGCGTCGCTGTACCCGACGATCGTGCGATACAGGATCGCCATGCGCACGGCGAGGCCGCTGAAGACCTGCAGGGCGATGAGGTTCTCGTCGTCGTCGGCGATGTCGGGGTCGATCTCGACGCCACGGTTGATCGGGCCGGGGTGCATGACCCGCTGCCCCGGCCGGAGCCGCGCCTGGTTCATCCCGTAGAGCCTGTTGTACTCCCTCAGTGACGGCAGGAAGTTGGCCCCGTCCTTGATGCGCTCCTTCTGGATGCGGAGCAGGTAGATGACATCGAAGTCGGCGAGGTGCGCGAGGTCGTACTCGACGCGCACCCCCATCTGCTCGATGCCGCGCGGCATGAGCGTCGGCGGAGCGATCAGGGTGACCTCCATGCCCAGCAGCCGGAAGCCCATGATGTCGCTGCGGGCCACGCGGCTGTGCAGGATGTCGCCGACGATGGCGATCTTCATGCCGTCGAGGTCACGGCCGAAGGTCTGGCGCAGGGCGAAGAGGTCGAGCAGGCACTGCGTCGGATGCTGGTGCTTGCCGTCCCCGGCGTTGATGACGCTCGCCTCCGTGTTCGCCGAAAGCACCTGGCAGGCGCCGGCGGACGGGTGGCGCATCACGATGATGTCGGGGCCGTAGGCGGAGAGGGTGATGGCCGTGTCCTTGAGGGTCTCGCCCTTCTCGACGGCCGACCCGCTCGCCTTGAGGGCGATGGTGTCGGCCGACAGGCGCTTGGCGGCCAGGTCGAAGCTCGACGAGGTGCGCGTCGAGGCCTCCCAGAAGAGGTTGACGATGGTGCGGCCGCGCAGCGTCGGCACCTTCTTGATGTCGCGCTCGAGGACGGGCAGGAAGCTCTCCGCCGTGTCGAGCAGCAGCTCGACCTGCTCGCGGCTGAGGTCCTCCATGGAGATGAGGTCCCGCTTGGGCATCGTCACACCCCCTCGGGGCGCGCGAGGACGACCTCGTCGACGCCGTCGCTCTCGAGCAGCCGCACGTTGATGCGCTCGTCGTGCGCGGTGGGCAGGTTCTTGCCGACGTAGTCCGGCCGGATCGGCAGCTCGCGGTGGCCGCGGTCGACGAGCACGGCGAGCTGTATTACGGCCGGCCGGCCGTAGTCGAAGAGAGCGTCGATCGCGGCTCTGATCGTGCGGCCTGTGTAGAGCACGTCGTCCACCAGCACGATGGTGGCGCCCTCGACCTCGAAGGGCAGGTTGGTGTCCTTCACGATGGGCTGTGGCGTGCGCGGGATCACGCCCACGGCCCCTCGCGCCGCGACGTCGTCCCGGTAGAAGGAGATGTCGAGGTTGCCGGTCGGGTAGCGGGCTCTTGGCGAGCTCGCAGAGCAGCTTGTGGATACGGGCTCCGAGGAAGGCGCCCCGCGTGTGGATGCCGACGACCGCGAGGTCGGGGTGTCCGGGGTTCTTCTCGAGGATCTCGTGGGCGATGCGGGTGATGGTCCTCCCCACCTGGTCGGCGGTGAGCACCACCGTCTCGCCCTCATGACTGGGTTCAGGCATAGAAAAAACGCCACCGGCACCCGGGACTCGCGGTGCGGCAGCGTCATCCACCCCCTTTCGGTCTCGCAGGACACGGTTAAAGGTCGTGCGGACCGTACCAGCCGGGCAGGGGCGGGTCAAGGCGCCCTCGTCGGGGGAGGGCGCGCCGGCTAGAGAGCCGGCGGCTCGAGCCCCAGCGTCGCGAGGAAGGCGACGAGCTCAGGCGGAAGCGGAGCCGAGAAGGTGAGCTCGCGGCCGTCCGCGGGGTGGCGGAAGGCGAGACGGGCGGCGTGCAGGAAGTGGCGCTCGAGCCCGGCGGGCCGCGGGCGCCGGCCGTAGGTCGCGTCGCCCGCGACCGGGTGGCCGAGCGCCGCCATGTGCACGCGGATCTGGTGCGTCCGGCCGGTCTCGAGCCGCACCTCGAGGAGCGTGAAGCCCGCGGCCCGCGCGAGCACGCGGAAGTGCGTGCGCGCGGGCCGCGGGCTGGTGGTGTGGACCGACATGCGTTTTCGGTCGCGCACGTGACGCCCGATGGGCGCGTCGACGGTGCCTTCGTCCTGGGGCACGTCGCCGGCCACCAGGGCCACGTACGTGCGCGACACCTCACGCCGCGCCAGGGCCGCCACGAGAAGCTGGTAGGCGTCCTCGCGGCGCGCCACGATCAGCAGGCCCGAGGTCTCCTTGTCGAGCCGGTGCACGATCCCGGGACGGCGCCCGTGGCCGCCCTGGATGCCGCGTCCGAGGAGACCCTGGACGAGCGTGCCGTGCGCGTGGCCCGCCGCCGGGTGCACGACCACGCCGGCGGGCTTGTCGACCACCAGCAACCACTCGTCCTCGTAGACGACGCTCAGCGGCACCTCTTCGTGCTCCAGTTGCGACGGCTCCGGCGCAGGCGCTTCGAACTCGACCGTCTCGCCGGGGCGCAGGACATGGTGCTTCGCCGCCGGACGGCCGTCGACGAGCGCGGCGCCCGCCTCGATGGCGCGCGCCGCCGCGGACCGCGACATCGCCGTGCGGCGCGCGACGACGACGTCGAGGCGGGCGCCGCGGTCCTCGTCGACGACGAAGCGTGTACGGGTCGTGGCGCGACCGGCGCTGCGACCCCGCGGCACTTGGCCACTGTCGGCGGCCCCCGCCGCACCGCGCGCCGGGTCACCCCCGCCGGGGTCAGTCCCGGGCGGCACGGAAGACCTGCAGGACGACGAGCAGGACGCCCGCCACGATGGCGACGTCGGCGACGTTGAAGGTGGGCCACCAGCGCGAGGCGATGAAGTCGAGGACCGCCCCATCGAAGCGCAGGCGGTCGATGAAGTTCCCGACGGCCCCGCCGAGCATGACGGCGATCGCGTACCGGTAGCGCACCGGCGCCAGCACGAACGCCGCGGCCAGGGCGACGCAGAGGAGGCCGACGAGCGCGACGATCGGCCAGCCCGCGTCGCTGAACCGGCTGAACGAGATGCCGCTGTTCATCGTGATCTCGAGGCGCACGCCGGCGGCGAGGTCGAACGGAAGGCTCGCCGCGCCGCGGCGCACCAGCCACTTGCTGAGCTGGTCCAGCGCGACCACGCCGAGCGTGACCGCGGCCGGGCCGAGCCAGGCGGATCTACTTCTTGGCACGCTTGGGCGGCGCGTCCAGCTCCTGGAGGTCGGTGTGACCCATGGGGCACGCCGGCTCGCGCACTTTGCCTGAGCGGCCGCCGTCACTTGTCACGACGGCCAGCGGGTAGGTCGCCTTGCACACCTTGCAGTAGGCAAGCTTCGCCATCTTTCAGTCCTCCTCCAGGCCGAGCAGGGCGGCCGCGGCGGGCGCGGCCACTCCTGTCACGTGCATCGCCTTGCGGCGCGTCCCCGCGCCCGACGTGATCGCGACGTCCGAGGGCGGAACGCCGAGCGTCGCCGCGATGAACCGGATGAGCTCGGCGTTGGCCCGGCCCTCGTGAGCCGGCGCCCCGACGCGCACGCGCAGGCGCCCGTCGGCGACGCCCGCCAGCGCGCTCTTGCGCGCGCCGGGCGTCGCCCAGACCGCCAGGCGCACGCCGCCGCCGGCGGTCTTCAGCGGTCGCTCACCACTTGAACTCGTCTTCGTTCACCTCGCTGTCGACGTCCGCCAGCAGGTCGTCCTCGCCCGCCCCGTGGCCTTCGGCCCGCGCCGCGGGCGGCGCCGCATCCGGCACGTCGGCGGGCGGCGGCGCTGCGGCGGCCGCCTTGCGCTCGCGCCGCGGCGGTGGCGACACCTGCGTCTCCTCGCGGGCGATGGCCTCCTTGATCGCCTGCGCGCGGCTGGCGAAGTCGTCCTGGGGCGCCTCAGTGGTGATCCGCGGCGCCTCCTCGAGCTGCTTGAGGAACGTCTCGAGCATCGTCTTGAGCTTGAAGCGCATGTCTTGCTCGACCCCGCTCATCGCGGCGATGCTCTTCTCGAGGTTCTGCCGGTCGCTGTAGAGGTCGCTGACCATCTGGCGCGCCTTGAGCTCGGCGTCGCGCAGGATCAGCTGCGCTTCCTTGTTGGCGTTCGTCTTGAGCTCCTCCGCGGACTGTTGCGCCGACACGAGGGTCTTCTGCAGGGTCTCCTCGATACGGCGGTAGCCCGCGACCTTCTCTTCGAGCGTCTCGAGGCGTTCACTCAGGTCGATGTTCTCCTTGAAGATGCGCTCGTACTCGTCGGCGACCTCGTCGAGAAACTCGTCGACCTCCTCGTCGGCATACCCGCGCATGCCGCGCTTGAACTCCTTGTGCCTGATGTCGAGCGGTGTCAGCTTCATCCCGGACCCCCTCTCGCGGCGCTCTGCCGGCCGCGGCACCGTTTGCTACCGACCAGATCGATCTTGCTCATGCAGGATGTGACGCCTGCGCAGCGGCCGCCTGCACCGCTGCCGCGACCGTACCACCGATGTCGTGCTCGTCGAGCGCGGCGATACCGGCCGCCGTCATGCCGCCGGGTGTGGCGGCGGCGGCGGCCACGGCCGCGGGGTCACCCGCGGCGGCCAGCGCCGCCGCCGCCCCGTGCAGGCCGCCGAGCGTGACGGCAGCCGCCGTCGCAGGGCTGAGCCCGCCCGCGACCCCGGCCGCCGTGAAGGCCTCAGCGAGCCGGGCCACGAAGCCCGGCATGCAGCTCGCGATCGCCGTGCCCACGTCGTACTCCTCCTCGGCCACCTCGACGACGGTGCCGGCGGCGGCGAACAGCTCGCGCACCGGCTCGGCGGCAGCCCCCAGCGTGCCCGGCACGAAGAGGAAGACGCCAAGACCCAAGGCTGCGGCCACGTTGGGCATCACGCGCCCGACCGGGACGCTCGCCGGAGAGCAGAGCCCGGAGGCGCTGCAGCGGTACGCCGGCGGCAACGGAGACGAGCGCACGGCCGGCCAGCATAGGCGCGATGGCTTGCAGCGCCTCCTCGACCTGAGGCGGCCGCACCGCGAGGATCACGAGATCGCTGCCCGCCGCGAGGGCGGCCACATCGCCGGCGGCGACCCCTGCCGTATCGGCAGCGAGCGCCGCGGCGCGTGACGCCACGACATCGAAGACCAGGAGGCGTTCAGGCCGGCCGGGGCCTGCGCCGGGCCGGCTCCAGCCTTCGGCCAGCGCGCGCGCGATGTGTCCGGCGCCCAGCAGGCCGACGTTCATCGAGCCCCTAGGTCAGAACTGATTGAAGAAGCCCTTTTCAATGAGCCGGGCTTTCTCTTCGGCGGAGACCTCGACGTTACGGGGCGTGAGCAGGAAGATCTTGTCGGCGACCCGCTGCATGCCGCCGTCCATGGCGTAGGTCAGACCGCTGCAGAAGTCGATGAGGCGCTTGGCCAGCTCGGTCTCGGAGCCCTGCAGGTTCAGGATGACGGGCACGTCGACCTTGAACTTGTCGGCGATCTGCTGGGCGTCGTTGAAGTTCTTGGGGACGACCAGATGGACCTCGACGCGCTGCGGGCGAGCCGCCTCGAGCGGCCGGACCCTGGCTGGAGGAGCGCTGCGCCGCGGTTCGTCCGCGAAGATCTCGTCGTAGTCGTTACGCCGCGAACCGCTCAGCTTGCGCACGTTGGGACGGTCCTGGTAGGAGCGCTCCAGCTCCTCGTGCGGCGCGAGGGTCTGCTCGTCGTCGTCCTCGTAGATCTCTTCGTCGTCCGCGATGCCGAAATAGACCGCTACCTTGTGCCAGGTATCGCCGAGGCCCATTGCTCCTCCGTACGGTCAGAAGAGGACACTGCCGACACGAACGATGGTCGCGCCCTCCTGGACGGCGACCTCGTAGTCGGCGCTCGTGCCCATCGAAAGTCGCCGGAAAGTATATAGGCCGCTCCACGCCTCGGAAAGCCGCGCGGCCAGCTCGCGCGTACGCGCGAAGTACGGCCGCGCCTCCTCGGGCTCGTCGAACAGCGGCGGCATGCACATCAGTCCCTCGAAGCGGGCGCCGGGGTGACGGCTCGCCTCGTCGAGAAACGCGTCGACCTCATCCAGCGGCACCCCGCTCTTGCTCTCCTCGCCCGCGACATTGACCTCGAGAAGGACGGGCACCGGCTGCCCCGCGCGCCGCTCGATCTCTTGGACGACGCTCATGGTGCCGACGGAATGGATCAGCCGCACGAGCGGCAGCACCGTCTTCGTCTTGCGGCTCTGCAGATGCCCGATGAAGTCCCAGACGAAGGCGTCTCCGTACAAGGCGTGCTTCTCCGCCAGGTCCTGGGCGCGGTTCTCGCCCACCAGCGGGATGCCGGCGTCCCTCAGCACGCCGAGGTGCTCGGCTGTCACGTACTTCGTCGCCACCAGGATCTCGACATCGGACGGCTCCCTGCCTGCCGCTCGCGCGGCTGCGTCCACGCGCTCGCGCACCTCGGCGTAGCGCCGCCGCACGCCGTCCGCGTCACCCGTGTACTGCTTTACCATCCTCGTCCTCCTGCCGTCTCGTCGTGCGTCACGCTACCGCGACCGACCTCGCAGTCAACCGTCACGGCAGCAGACCGATGGCCGCATCGAGCACCCTGCCGATGGTGGCCTCGAACAGCCGGGGCTGGCTGACGAGAACGACGAACAGCAGGATGAAGACGTAGTTGCCGAAGCGGTCGAGTTCCATCCAGCGGGCCCACAGCTTGGGCGGCAGCAGGCCGCCGAGGACGCGCGAACCGTCCAGCGGCGGGATCGGCACCAGGTTGATGGCGGCCAGCACCACGTTGAGCACGAACGAGAGGGCGAACACCTCGGCCAGCGTGGAGGAGGCCGTGTATGTGGCCCACACGAGGGCGCAGGACAGGCCCGCGAGTACCACGTTCGCAAGCGGCCCGGCCGCGCCCACGGCCATCATGCCGCGCTGGGGGTCGCGGAAGAGCCACGGAGAGATGGGGACCGGGCGGGCCCAGCCGAAGAAGAAGGACCCGCCCGAACCGATGAACGTGGCCACCAGGACGAGCGTACCGAACGGGTCGAGCTGGCGCAGCGGGTTCCAGGAGAGGCGGCCCTGGGCGCGCGCCGTATCGTCGCCCAGGGCCGCCGCGACCCAGCCGTGCGCCAGCTCGTGCGCGACGAGGCTGAAGAGCAGCAGAGGCAGGACGATGACGAACTCGCGCAGGAGCTGGCTGTCACCCACCGCGGGCCTCGTCCTCCTTGAGGCGGGCCGCAGCAGCCAGCTCCTGGTCCCGCCCGGCGAGCACGCCGTTGAGCTTGAGACGCAGCACGCTGCGGAGAACGTCGCCCATGCGCGGCGCCGGCGTGAAGCCCAGCGCCAGCAGGTCGCGGCCGCCGATCTCGAGACGGACGTGCCTGCTCACGTCCAGGTACCGGCCGAGGCGCCCGGCCGAGGCGCCGGTGGCGTCGAGAGCCATCGCCGCCAGCAGGGCTTCGGCCGGCTCCGCGCGCGCCACCTCGTCGAGCTCAGCCTCGGTCGGGCCCCTCGAGACACGCTCGACGAGGCGCTGAGCGACGACGAGAGACCGCTCGAGCACCGACGTGTCCCGCCGCTTGATGCGCATGCGCCGCGCCCACGCCGCGATCTCCTCCGGCGAGAGCTCCCGCAACAGCCACACGAGGCGCAGGCGCCAGGCCGGCACCTCCCCTTCCAGGCCATGGGCACCGCGCAGATCGTCGGACCGCCGGATCAGGGCGCGCTCCTCCGCGCCCGCCGAGAGACGGGCGTGGATCGAGGCCGTCACGCCGAGCTGTTCCAGCCGCCGCAGGGCGAAATCGACCTTCTCCTCGTTCAGGAGAGCCACGACCTCGTCACGCAGGCGCGCCGACGAGAGGTCGCCGATCAGGTCCATGGCGCCGACCGCGAGAGCCAGGTTGAGGGTGTGCTCGTCCATGCGCAGGCCGTAACGACTCTCGTAGCGAACGGCGCGCAGGATCCTCGTGGGGTCTTCGATGAAGCTCAGGTTGTGCAGGACGACGAGGCGACGCGCCTCGAGGTCGCCGAGGCCGCCGAAGAAGTCGAGCAGAGCGCCGAACGATTCCGGCTTGAGAGAGACGGCCATCGCGTTGATGGTGAAGTCCCGCCGCGCCAGGTCGCTGCGGATGTCGGCGTGCTCGACCTTGGGCAGCGCTGCCGGGTAGTCGTAAGACTCTGAACGAGTCGAAGCGACGTCGATGCGCAGGAAGCCGCCGGCCCGTCCCGGCGCCGGTGCCACGACCACGGCGGTGCCGAACTTCTCGTGCGGCCGCACGTGCCCCCGGAGCCTGCCCGCCAGGGTCTGCGCAAAAGCGATGCCGTCGCCCTCGACGGCGAGGTCGATGTCGAACGAGTTCTCGCCGAGGAGCAGGTCGCGGACGGCGCCGCCGACGAGGTACGCGCCGCGCACCTCCGTGGCCACGGACTGGACGTGCGTGAAGAGGTCGTCCAGGCCGAGGCCGGCGAGTCGCGCGGCAAGGTTGCCGGCGGGCTCGACGGCGTGTTCGTCGGCCGCCGGCCGCCCGCCGGCGACCTCGGCCCTGCCCAGCATGCCGACCACGTCGGCCCGACTGACCGACTCGCCCGTCGCTCTCGCCTGAACGACCGGCACCCAGCCGATGGGCTGCCGGGCGATGACGCGTGCGGCGTCCTCGAGCGTCGTCTCGCGGCTCACCACGGGCACCCTCGACATCATGACCGCCTTCACCGGGGCGTGGCCAAGCCCATGGGCGGTCGCGCGATCGAGGTCGGCCAGTGCGACCATGCCCACGAGAGCCGCGTCGTCGACGACGGCGAGGCCGTCGACCCCGAGCCTGCGACACGACAGCGCCGCCGCATCGACCGTGTCATCGAGAGCCGTCGCGAACAGGCCCTCTCGCAGCGCGTCTGCCGCGACCGCCACCGGCCGCACGGCGGCAGCCGCGGCTGCGGCGAGCTCCCTGCGCACCTCGTCCATGGGTCTGTCCTTGACGACGGCGCTGGCGGCGGCGAAGTGCCCGCCGCCCCCCACCGCCGCCAGCGCCTCGGCCACGTCCACGCGGCCGCCGCGGCTGCGTGCCGTGACGAAGACGCGGTGCTCCATCTCGACGAGCAGGAAGAACGCGTCGCAGCCGGTGAGATCCATGAAGCGGTGCGCCACCACGCTCACACCCTCGACGTACAGGTCTTCGTGCAGCGCTGCCAGGTAGGCCTCGACGCCTTCGATGCCGAGGTCCTCGGCGCGCTCCAGGGCACCGGCCAGGGTGCGCCGCTGACCCTCGGTGAGCTCGTTCCCGAGCCATTTTTCCAGGAGCGTCGGATCTGCCCCGTGGCGCATGCAGAAGGCCAGCGCCTCCGCGTCGGCCACGGTCGTGGTGGAGAACGTGAGCGACCCCGTGTCCTCGTGGATGCCGATCGCGAACAGGGTGGCCTCGAAGGGCGTCACCGCGATCCCCCGCTCGGCGATGATGCGCACGAGCAGCGTGACGAGCGACCCGGTCGGGGCGCTCACCAGATTCTCGGGCGCGATGAAGGCTGGCATCTCCTCGTCCAGGGCGTGGTGGTCGAAGGCGATCACCTGCACGTCGGGACGCTCGCACAGGGGGGCGAGCTCGCCGATCCGGTTCGGATGCACCGTGTCGACCAGGACGAGGCGCTTCACCTCATCCAGGTCGAGGTCACCCGCATCGGCGACCGGGACGAGGTCGGCGTACAGGGCCTGGAACTCGCGCACGTTGCGGTTGACCGAACCGCTGAGGACGAGACGCGCCTCGGGGTAGAGCTTTCCTGCCGCGACCATGGCCGCGAAGGCGTCGAAGTCGGTGTTGCTGTGCGTGGTGATGATCTCTCTCGCCCGCATGGAGCGAGTATACGGGAGGGTCTGCGACGGGCAGCGTGGCGCGAGGGCATGCCGGCCCTTCCTTACCGACCGGGTGACGGCGCTACGCTTTCAGCAGCCAGGCGAGCTCGTCACCGAAGGCTTCCTCGACGGCGTCGCGCAACGGGACCGACGCGGGCTGCTCCAGGGCGGGGTCCGCCGCGAGGATGCCGGCCGCCAGTTCGCGGGCGCGCAGGAGCAGCTCGCGGTCGCGCGCCAGACGGGCGAGCTTCAGGTCGGGCACGCCCGCCTGGCGCGCGCCCATCACCTGCCCCTCACCGCGGATCTCGAGGTCGCGGTCGGCGAGCTCGAAGCCGTCCGTGGTCTCCAGCAGGGCCGCCAGTCGCGCCTGCGAGGCGCCGGTCTGCGCCTGCGAGAAGAGCAGGCAGTACGACTTCGCCGTCCCCCTCCCCACCCGGCCGCGGAGCTGGTGGAGCTGCGCCAGACCGAAGCGCTCGGCGCCCTCGACCAGCATGACGGTGGCATTGGGCACGTCGATGCCCACCTCGACGAGGCTCGTGGCAACGAGCACATCCAGCCTGCCGGCCTTGAAGGCCGCCATGACGGCGTCCCGCTCGGCCGGCTTGAGCTGACCGTGCACCACGTCGACATGGAACTCGCGCAACTCGCCCTCGCGCAGCCGTTCGGCCTCGGCCACCGCCGTGGCCGCCGAGATCGATTCGGACTCGTCGATCGCCGGGCAGACGACGTAGGCCTGGCGGCCCTTGCGCAGCTGACGCCGCACGAACTCGTAGCCCTCGCCGCGACGCTCCTCGTCGACCAGCCGTGTCACCACGGGCTGACGCCCGGCCGGCGCCCCGGCGATGGTCGTGACGTCGAGGTCTCCGTACACCGTGAGCGCAAGGGTACGGGGGATCGGCGTCGCGGTCATGTGGAGCACGTGCGGCGCCTGCCCCTCCCGCTCGGCGCGGCGCACCAGCTCGTCGCGCTGTTCCACGCCGAAGCGATGCTGCTCGTCGACGACGAGAAGACCGAGCGAACGGAAGGTGACGTCCTCCTGCAGCAGCGCGTGGGTGCCGATCGCCAGGGACGCCTCGCCGGAGGCGAGACGCGAGATCGCGGCGCGCCGGTCGCGCTGGCCGAGCGCCGCGGTGAGCAGCTCGACGGGCGCGAGGCCCGCAAGCAGGCGCGCCGCCGTCTCGGCGTGCTGTGCCGCCAGCGTCTCCGTCGGCGCCATGATCGCCGCTTGATGGCCGGCCTCGACGCAGCGCAGCATGAAGTAAAGCGCCACGACGGTCTTGCCCGAGCCGACGTCGCCCTGGAGGAGCCGGCGCATGGGGGCGTGGCCGCTCACGTCACCCTCGATCTCGCGGATGGCGGCCTCCTGGTGGGACGTGAGCGTGAACGGCAGGACCGCAAGGAAGCCTGCGGCGAGCTCGCCGGGCACCCCGAACGCCGGCGCCGCGACGCGCGCCTGCTGGCGCCGCTTATGCAGCAGCAGACCGACCTGCATGAGGAGCAGCTCCTCGAGCACGAGGCGGGCGCGTGCTCGGCCCGCTTCCGTGAGCGAGCGCGGCAGGTGAACGGCGAGCGCGGCATCGGCGCGCGCGGGCAGCCCCTCGCGCGCCCGTAGCGCGCCGGGCAGCGGGTCCGCCAACCGCCGCATCACGGGCTCGATCTCGCGCACCACCGTGCGCAGCAGACGAGCCGACACCTGCTCGCTCGCCGGGTAGACGGGCACGATGCCCTCCGTGTGCAGGGTGTCGCCATCCTCCTCATCGATGATCTCGTGGCCGCGCACCAGGAAGGTCGCGTGGCCGGAACGCGGCCGGAAGGTGCCGCGCACGCTCAGCCGCATCCCCGGCTCGAGCACCCGGGTCAGGTAGCCTTGGTTGAACCACGTCGCTTCGATCGCCCCGGTGGGATCGCTGACGACGGCGCGCACCACGGCCACCCGTTTGCGCGCCGTCCGGTCGGCGCTCACGCGCTCCACGACGCCGCGGACCGTCGCCTCCTCCCCCACCTTGAGGTCGCGCACCTGCTTGCGGTCGCGGAAGTCCTCGTAGCGCCGGGGGAAGTGCTCGATGAGGTCGCCGACCGTGACCAGGCCGAAGGCGGCCAGCTTACGGGCGGCGCCCTTGCTCACGCCGGGCAGGGCGGCGAGAGGACGGTCGAGAGCGGCGGGGTCGATGGAGAGGCGGGTGACCGGCGGCGGCTGCTCGTAAGGGCCGCCGGCGAAACGCTGCGGGCGTTGCGTCCCGGTCACTCCACGATCATAGCAAAGGCGGCGGACCCCGGACCGATGTGCGTGCCCACGACCGCACCCACCCTGGTGGTGCACATGAGCTGCGCCCCGGGACGCTTGCGCTCGATCACCTCGCGGATGAGCGGCGGCTCCTCGTCGTTCATCGCATCGATCAGGCAGTAGTAGATGCTGTCGTCGGGCTTTGTGTTCTCGTCGATGAACCGTTCTATGGCGGCGAGCGCCTTCTTCTGACCGCGCACCTTGGCGTACGCCGAGAGCTCCCCGTCGACGAGCTGGATGAGCGGCTTGATGTCGAAGACGCCGCCGACCAGCGACGCGGCGCGGCCGATGCGGCCGCCGCGTCGCAGGTACTCGAGCGTGCCGGCATGGACGAGCAGAAGCGGGTGCGAGCGGTACCGCTCGATGTAGGCACGCGCCTCGCCGAGCGAGAGGCCCTGCTCCAGACGGTCGCGCAAGCGCAGGGCGCACATGGTGAGCCCGCAGGTGACCGTCTTGAGGTCGTAGGCCTCGACCCCCGGAAAGGCTTCGGCGGCACGTTCGGCGGCGCCGAACGTGCCGCTCATCTTGCTGGACAGGTGGAAGGAGAAGACGTGTTCGTACTCTGCCGTCGCCCGTTCGTAGACTGCGGTGAACTCCGCCACCGTGGGTTGCGACGTGGTCGGCAGCACGCTGGAGCTCTCGAGCTTCGCGTAGAACTCCTCGTGGGTGAGATCGATGGCGTCACGATAGGACTGATCGCCGAAGTGGACGGTGAGAGGGACCAGGAAGAGACCCGGCTGGTCGAAGAACCCGGGCGCCGGGTCGCAAGTCGAATCGAGGACGAAGGCGGTGTTGTCGAGCGTGAGCTCCGGCATGGCGGCTAGCTTACTCCGCCGATGCCAGGATGGGATAGAGCGGCTGGCCCCCCTCGTGGAGGTGGACCTCCACGCCGGGAGCCACCTCGGCGGCGATCTCCCGGAGCCGGCTCTCCTCGACGCCCGAGCCGTTCAGCGCGGTGAGCACCGTGACGGTCTCGGCGTCTCCCGACACGAACTCCTCGAGGACCTTCGCGAACACGGCTTCCAGCTCGTCCTCGGCAGCCACGAGCCTGCCGTCGACGATGCCGATGGCCTGGTCCTTGCGCACGTCGACCCCGTCGACCTCGGAATCGCGCACGGCGTGGGTGATCTCGGCGCTGCGCAGGCCGTCTATGGCCTCCTCCATGAGACGGGCGTTGCCCACCGCGTCCTCGTCGCCTTCGTAGACCACCATCGCGGCAAGGCCGGCGGGTATGGACGTGGTCGGGACGACGGCGATGTGGCGCCCACTCATCCCGGCGGCCTGCTCTGCGGTCAGCACGACGTTGCCGTTGTTCGGCAGCAGCACGACCTCATCCACGCCGAGCGCGTCGACCGCCTCGAGCAGCTGAGCTGCGCTCGGGTTCATCGACTGCCCGCCGTCGACACAGGCCTGCGCGCCGAGCTCGCGGAAGAGGCGCTTGTTGCCCTCCCCCGCGACGACCGCGACCACCGCCGTCTGCCTCGCCCCGGACACCTGCCGCAGGCGCTCGTCGCGCGCCCTGGTCTGTTCGTGCATGTCGTTGATCTCGACCTCGGCGATGGCGCCGTGCTTGAGCGCCTCGCTCAGCACGACGTCGGGCTGATCGCTGTGCACGTGGATCTTGACGAGGCGGTCGTCACCGACGACCAGCACGCTGTCGCCAAGCCCCTGCAGCGTCGTCTCGAGGGCGTCGCGGTCGACCATCTCGCCCTTGATCAGACAGCTGGTGCAGTAGCGGTAGACCGAGAGCTCGCTGGTCCCCGCGGCGTCGGCTGCTCCGGCCGAGGCGGCGGCCCGCAGTGTCACGACGGCGTGCGCGCCGCCCGTCTCGAGACCTTCGACCAAGCCGCGGAACAGCACGAGCAGGCCGTAGCCGCCCGCGTCGACCACGCCGGCCTTCTGCAGTGCAGGCAGTTGCGACGTGGTGCGCTCGACGGCCACCTTTCCCGCCTCTTCGATGGCCGCCAGCATGGTCTGCAGGCCGAGGCTTCCGGGCACGCCCTGTGCGGCGGCCGCCATCTCGCGGATCACCGTCAGCATCGTGCCCTCGACGGGCTCCTTGACCGCACGGTATGCGGCCGCCGCCCCTTCGCTGATGGCTCGCTTGAAGGGCTCGGCGCTGAGCTCGTCCGAGGTCGCCCAGACATCGCAGATGCCGCGCATGATCTGGGAGAGGATCACGCCGGAGTTGCCGCGCGCGCCCATGAGCGAGCCCTTCGTCACGGCGGCGGCGACCCCCGGGATGTCTTCAGCGTCGCTCTGTCGCAGCTCGTCCACGACGGCGCGCATGGTCAAGGCGAGGTTCGTCCCCGTGTCGCCGTCGGGGACGGGGTAGACGTTCAGGTCGTTGATGACGCCGCGTTCAGCCTCGACGGCGGCAAGCGCCGCCTCGATCGCCGCGAGCGCCTGGCCTCTGACGTTCAATCCTTGAGGTCCTCGACCCGGACACTGATGTCGGCGACCGGGATCCCGGCGACCTTCTCAACGGCGTAGCGCACCTGGTCCTGCAGGTTCGCCGTGACCTGGGCGAGATTCAGGCCGCGCTCCATGATGACGTGCAAGCCTATCTTCAAGGTGTCCCCGTCGATCTCGACCTCGACACCCTCGGTGAGAGAGCCCTTGAAGAAGCGCGCCAGCCTCCTCATCGACGACGCCTGCATGGCCACGACACCGTAGGTGCCGCGCGCCGCCGTCCCCGCCAGCTTCGCCACGACGAGATGGGAGACGACGACCCGGCCGCTGAGGCCGGGGCCGGCGAGCAGGAGCGTGACGTCGCCGGCCGTCATGAAGCGGACGCTTCGGGGAGGCTGTTCAGCTCGGCCACGACCTCGTCGGGATCGACCTGGTGCATGATGGCCCCGGCCTCGACCGACTCGAGGCTTGCGCCGACGCAGAGGCAGCAGGCCATGCCGTGCGACTCGAAAACGGCCCTGACGGAGGGGTGCTGCTCGAGCGCGTCGAGGATCGACATCTCCTTGCTGAACATCGCCATCCTGACCGGCGCGGCGTGGCTTTGCGGGCAGCCGGAAGCGTTTGCGTCCCCCGGCGGGCTGGAGCATAATAGCGCCTCGCCAGCGAATCAAGTTCGAGGGAGACGCATGTCCAAAGTCTGTGTGAGCTGCGGGAAGGCGCCGGTCATGGGCAACAACCGCAGCCACTCGAACCGGGCCACCAAGCGCCGCTTCGACCCCAACCTCCAGCGCGTCCGCATCGTCGTGGAGGGCACCCCGAAGAACGCCTACGTCTGCACCCGCTGCCTCAAGTCCGGCCGCGTGACCAAGGCCGTCTAGGCCCGTCTGCCGCGCACACCTTGCCGTTCTCGGCGATCGCCGGGCACGGCCTCCCTCGTCGCTTCACGTGAACGAAAGACGGCCGGCAGTCACTGCCGGCCGTCTCGTCTCGTTCTCGCCCTACGTCAGGCCGTCCGCCCCGCCTGCTCCCCTGTCTTCTTCTCAGCGGTCGAAGCGCAGGCCATAGCCATCAGCGCCCGTCAAGGTGCCGAAGCACTGGCCCGCGATCCAGACGTACGACCCCTTGACGACGAGGTCGTGAACTTCGGTCTCGGCGGTCGCCGGACCGACCCACTCGCTGTAGGTCCCTGTGTCGCCCGCGGCATCGACGAAGTACGTCCTCACGACCTGCGTGTACGTCGAGTCCGCCCCGGTCCTGGCCCAGTAGCCGCTTGCCGCGACGCCACCGTCGTCCAACGGGGCCAGGAACTCGCAGCGCTCACTGCGATGGATCACGTAGAGGGAGTCGAGCGTGTGTGACCACACCTGATCACCGGCGGTGTTGAAGGAGGCGATGACGAAGTCGCCGGCGCCGGACCCGACCGAGTAGCTGCCTCCCACCACGATGCGCCCGTCGCTCGTGACGACCGCGTCGTACAGGTTCGTGTACGCGTCGTCGTTCTCACCCAGGCGGGCCACGACCGTGCGAGTGCCCGTGGCGCTGTACCTCATGACGATGCCGTCGTAGTCGGACCCGGTGCGCTCGGAGCTGCCCGCCACGTAGACGCCGCCGGCCGGACGCCGGCACACGGCAGCGTAGGTGTCGAAGCCTGCGTACGGGGAGTCGTACGTCCTGGCCCACCGGAGTGTGCCCGCCGGCGAGTACTTGAGCAGCAGCGCGTTCCTCGACGAGGTCTGGGTGGCCTGGTATTCGCCGGCGACGTAGACAGTACCGGCTGCATCGAGACAGACATCCCTCAACAGACCCAGGTAGCCCTTGCTGTAGACCCGCGCCCAGAGACGCTTGCCGTCGGACCGATACTGCGCGACGTACGTGTGGACGGCGGACTTCACCTTGAGCCGGCCGACGACGACGACACGGCCCTTTCCGTCGATCCTCACCTGGACGGCTGCCGGACTCGAGCCCTCCGGACCCGCCCAGCGGCGCGCCCATACCAGGTTCCCCCCGGAGGAGTACTTGAGAACGAGAGCGGTGCCCGAGCCATCTGCCTTCTGGGAACTGCCGACGACGTAGACGGCGCCCTTCGCCGTCACGGCGACGTCGTTTCCCTTGTCGGCCTTGTTGGCAGGACCGTTCCAGCTCTTCGACCAGGCGCCACTGCCCACGCGGTCGATGGTCACGTCGAAGCCATGGTTGAGGATGAGCCTGTACCCGCACACGTAGGCGGCGGCCCCTCCCGGCGTGGTGGCCACGCCGGCGGCATCGCCCTCGCCGACGCGGAAGAAGACCTTCTCCACGGCCGGGGAGACCGGAGCCGCAGCGGCCGGCACAGCGGTGGCCCCTGTCAGCAGCAGCAGGACGAACGTGAGCAGTATGAGCGTCGCACGTCGCATGGCATCTCCTTGGTCGCGTCGGCCCCCCCGGCCGACTTGCGGCCATCATACTGCCAAAGAAGGACGTACGGGGCCGCGAGCGGCGGGAGCAGATCGCAGGGCCTTTCCGCGTCCGGGATCGCGTCCCCGTCGAGGGGTCATGGCTTCAGCGCACGCAGCACCGAAGGGCTCTCAACGGTGCTGTCCGGCCTTCCTCGGCGGCCTGCACGGTTTGCCCTTCCGGCCGGCGGTATGCCACGGCGTATACGGCACCGAGCCAGGAGACACCCATGCCCCTGTATCTGGACATCCACAATGTCGACCGCGTCTCGTACAAGGACGTGATCGAGGCCCACCGGAAGGACGTCGAGAAGCAGCGCGACTACAACGTGGACTATCAGCGCTTCTGGGTAGACGAGAAGGCCGGCAAGATCTTCTGTCTCGTCGACGCACCCGACGCCGAGACGGCGCACCTCGTGCATCGAGAGGCCCACGGACTGGTGGCCGACGAGATCTACGAGGTGCGAGGGCTGAGCCGGAGCCTCGCGGCCCCGGCGGCCCGGCCGGTCACGCCACTGGGGCCGCCCGCACCGCCCGCCTCACAGCAGACGGCCGGGGGCGGCTCTGCTGTGTCAGACGGTCCGCTCGCCCGGCAGGGCCCGCAGCAGGTTCGCCATCTCCAGCGCGCTCGTCGCGGCGGCCCAGCCCTTGTTGCCCGCCTTCGTGCCGGCGCGCTCGACGGCCTGCTCGATGGTGTCCGTCGTGAGCACGCCGAAGACAACGGGGACGCCGGTGTCCAGCATGACGTTGGCGATGCCCTTGGCGGCTTCGGCGGCGACGTATTCGAAATGCGGCGTGCCGCCGCGGATCACGGCGCCGAGGCAGATGACGGCGTCGTAGCCGCCGGCCGCGAGACGCTGCGCGACGAGCGGCATCTCGAAGGCGCCCGGCACCCAGGCGACGTCGATGTCGGCCTCCTCCACGTCATGGCGGCGCAGACAGTCCATCGCGCCCTCGTACAGGCGGGACGAGATCAGCTCGTTGAAGCGCCCCACCACGAGCGCGAACCTCATCCCCTTGCCGTTGAGCTTGCCTTCGAACGTCGTCATCGCGGCTCCTTCCACCGGGTACTTGCCAGCTTCTTCCAGGCTCGCACTGTGCCTAGCCTTCCAGGCCCTCTTCCTGCCCGAACAGGTCCTCGTGCTCGAGCAGGTGGCCGAGCTTCTCGCGCTTGGTGCGCAGGTACGAGCGGTTGTCCGACCGGGGCGCGACCTCGATGGGTACGCGTCCCGTGACGCGCAGGCCGTAGCCTTCGAGCGCCACGATCTTCTTGGGGTTGTTGGTCATCAGCCGCATCGAGGACAGGCCGAGATCGGCGAGGATCTGCGCCCCGATGCCGTAGTCGCGCAGGTCGGGCGCGAAACCGAGCTCGATGTTCGCCTCGACGGTGTCGCGGCCCTGTTCCTGCAGGGCGTAGGCCTTGAGCTTGTTGAGCAGGCCGATGCCGCGGCCCTCCTGGCGCATGTAGAGGAGCACTCCAAGGCCCTCGACCTCGATGCGGCGCAGCGCTTCGGCGAACTGCTCGCCGCAGTCGCAGCGCAGGGAGCCGAAGACGTCGCCGGTGAGGCACTCGCTGTGGACGCGCACGAGCACGTCGCGCCTGCCGGCGACATCGCCCTTCACCAGCGCCACGTGATGGGCGCCGTCGATGACCGACTCGTAGCCCACCGCCTTGAAGTCCCCATGGCGCGTCGGCATCGAGACGGTGGCGGCACGGCGCACCAGCTTCTCGTTGCGGCGCCGGTACTTGATGAGGTCGGCCACGGTCACGATCTTGAGGTCGTGCCGGCGGGCGTACGGCACCAGATCCGGGATCCGGGCCATGGTGCCGTCGTCGTTCATGATCTCGCAGATCACGGCGGATGGCATGAGGCCGGCGAGGCGAGCGAGGTCGACGCCGGCCTCGGTCTGGCCCGTGCGCTCGAGGACGCCGCCGGGCCGGGCCATCAGCGGGAAGACGTGGCCCGGCTGGACAAGGTCGTCCGGCGTGGCGTCCCTGTCGATCGCCACCTGGATGGTGTGCGCCCGGTCCGCGGCGGAGATGCCCGTGGTCACGCCATCGCGCGCCTCGATCGAGACCGTGAAAGCGGTCTGCAGGCGCGCCGTGTTGTGACTCACCATGGGCGGGAGGTTCAACTCCGCGCAACGCTGCGGCGTAAGCGCGAGGCAGATGAGGCCGCGGCCCTCCTTCGCCATGAAATTGACCTTCTCGGCCGTGGCGAACTGCGCCGCGAGCGTGAGATCGCCCTCGTTCTCGCGATCCTCGTCGTCGCAAACGATGACGAAGCGGCCTTCGCGCAGGTCATCGAGGGCCTCCTCGATCGAGGCGAAGGGCGCCTCGCGCCGCTCCGGCTCCTCACCGGCCGCCTCGGTTGCCACGCCACCGGACCCGGTGTCGTCGTGTTCGCGCATCCTCAGAACCCCGCTTCCGCCAGCTTGTCCCAGGTGAGCCCGCCCGGCGTCTGCCGACGCTCCAGGAAGGCGTTCACATACTTACCGATCAGATCCGCCTCGAGATTGACGCGCCGCCCCGCCGCAAGACCGGCCAGGGTCGTGACGGCGGCCGTGTGCGGGATCAGCGAGACCCGCAGCAGAGGGCCGTCGGCGGCGACGATCGTCAGACTCACGCCGTCGACGGCCACCGAGCCCTGCGGCACGCTGACCCTGGCGACGGCCGCCGGCGTCTCGATCTCGACGACGAGGGCGTTGTCCTCGGGCGTCACCCTCGTCACGAGGCCCACCCCGTCGATGTGGCCGGCCACAAGGTGACCGCCCACGCGACCCTGCAGCGTGAGCGCGCGTTCGAGGTTGAGCCTGTCGCCCGGACGCCGGTCGGCCAGGGTCGTGCGCCGCACGGTCTCGGGCATCACGTCCGCCGTGAAGCCGTCCGGACGCAGGCGCGTCACACTCAGGCAGACGCCGTCGGTCAGGACCGAGTCGCCGACGCGTGCGCCTTCGAGCACGATCCGCGCTGCGACGTCCAGCTCCGCGCTCTGCGTGCCGACGCGCAGCGAGCGCAGCGTCCCGATCTCCTCGACGATGCCCGTGAACATCAGATGCCGTCCCCGTCGACGCCGGTGTCGGACCCTGGGGCTTTCACGGCGCCACGGCCCGGGCCGACGGGCGTCCCCAGCGGGATCGCGGCCTCGCCCGCGTGCGGCAGTCGCGCCCGCAGCAGCAGGTCCTCCCCGACGCGCTCCCACGTGACTTCCTGCAGGCGCAGTGCGTCGGCGACGGCCTCGACGGCGGGCGCCGCCACCAGGTCGGGCGCCCCGCGCCCGACCAGCAGCGGCGCCACATACACAACGAGGCGGTCCACGAGTCCGTCCAGGAAGAGCGCGCCGGCCAGTTGCGGCCCGCCCTCGAGCAGGATATCGAGCAGGCCGCGATCGCCCAGCGCGGCAAGACCGGCCCGCAAGCCGCCCGCACCCATCTCGAACGTGTCGACGCCGCGCGCCGCGAGAAGCCGCCGCGCAGCCTCGTCGAAGCGCGCGGCGAGCACGATGGTGGGCACCGATCGCGCCGTCGTCAGCAGCTTCGCCTCCGGCGGGAGGACGCCGCGTGTGCTGACCACGACCCTGACCGGGTCGCGGCCGTCGGCGAGGCGCACGGTGAGCTCGGGGTCGTCGCGGCGGACGGTACCGGCGCCGACCATCACGGCGTCGGACGTGGCCCGTAGCTGATGAACGGTGCGACGGCTGGCCAGGCTTGAGATCCACTCGCCCGCCCCGCCGGCGCCGGCCACCTTGCCGTCCAGCGACATGGCCGCCTTGTAGGTGACGAGCGGCAGCCCGGTGACGGAGTACTTGACGAACGCCGCGTTCTGCTCGCGCGCGGCCTGCTCCCAGCGTCCCTCGCCGAGGTCGACCTCCAGACCCGCCGCCCTCAGGCGCGCAAGACCGCGCCCGTCGACAAGCACGTTGGGATCCCGCAGGGCCACCACGACGCGCCGCACGCCCGCCGCGATGATCGCCTCGTCGCAGGGCGGCGTGCGACCTTGGTGGCTGCAAGGCTCGAGCGTCGAGTAGAGAGTGGCCCCCGTCGCCTGCTGACCGGCTTCGGTCAGCGCGACGATCTCGGCGTGCGCAAGGCCGGGGCCCTCGTGATGGCCCCGGCCGATCACGCCCCCGTCGCGCACGACGACGGCGCCGACCAGCGGGTTCGGGTGAGTGCGACCGCGGCCACGCTCGGCCAGCGCGAAAGCCTCGTCCATGAAACGGTCGTCGGCGCGGTCGTCCGCCACTCCCTCATCCTCCTCCGGAGACGAGAACGCCCCGGGCAGGGCAGCTCCGGGGCGGGCGGCGCCACGACGACGCGCGTCGCTGTGGTCTTCTCCCATCCGGACTCTGACCGTCGGCCCAGGAATTCCACCTGGTCAACCTCGAAGAGGGTCGCGGGCTTTCACCGCCGGTGGGGACTTTCACCCCGCCCTGAAGCCACTGTGTTGACTCATTGAGTATAGCCGCGGGCGTCGCGCGCAGACAAGCTGCGGCACCCGCCAGGCTGGAGGAGCCGGCACTCGCCGATGGTACCTGAGGTCCCTGAGCGACCCGTCGGGGCTGCGGTGCGCCGTGCCGGCGCCGCCGTCAGGCGATCTCGCCGGCGGCGCGCTACACCGGCCTCGCGTCAGGCGATCTCGCCGGCAGCGCGCGCCAGCTCGGCGAAGCGCCGTTGCGGGTCCGATCCCGAGAAGACGCTCGAACCCGCGACGAGCAGGTTCGCCCCCGCCTCGACCAGCCGCGCGGCGTTGAGGGAGCTCACGCCCCCGTCGACCTCGAGCGCCACGGTGTCGGGGAGCAGCGTCCGGGCGCGGCCCAGCTTGTCGACCGATGCCTCGATGAAGCTCTGCCCGCCGAAGCCGGGGTCCACCGACATGACAAGTACGACATCGCAGTGAAAGCGGGCTTCGCTGAGCGTCTCCACGGGCGTCGCGGGGTTGATGGAGACGCCCGCCGCGGCACCCGCCTCGCGGATCTGGGCGAGGGTGCGGTGCAGGTGATGGCACGTCTCCTGATGGACGGTGAGGACGTCCGCGCCGGCCGCAGCGAAGACGTCGATGAGCAGCTCGGGGCGCTCGATCATCAGGTGCACGTCAACGAGCGCGCCCGCCCCGTGGACGATCGCCGCGACGGCCTCGACGACCAGTGGTCCGACGGTGATGTTGGGGACGAAGTGGCCGTCCATCACGTCGACGTGGATGATCCGCGCGCCCGCGGAGATCACGCTGTCGATCTCTTCACCGAGACGGGAGAAGTCGGCCGAGAGGATCGACGGCGCGATGTGGACCTCGTGGAGCGCTGTGCTCATGCGGGACCTCCCCCTATGACGGCCGTGCGGCGTCCTGCCGCCAGGATTCTATCGCCTTCGGGCGGGAGCCACGCCGGCCGGCCGTGCCCCGGCAAGGATCGACGTGCCGCGACGTTCACCGCTCGCGGCGCAGCCTGGCGATGAAGAACCCCGTGGAGCCCCAGTCCGGCGGCAGCGTCAACAGGAAAGCCCCGTTGGCGGGATGGGCCGCCGAGGGATAGATCGCACCGAGGTCGTCGAGGCTCCAGCCGCCCGTGGTCAGGAGCGACTCGACGACGGAGAGCGTCTCCGCCCGCGTGACCGTGCAGACGGCGTAGGTGAGCAGGCCGCCGGGACGCACGCAACGGGCGGCGCGCGCCAGCAGGCGGCACTGCTGCGCCGCGAGCCGGCCGCTGTCGGCCGGCCGGCGGCGCCAGCGCAGGTCGGGCCGGCCGGCCAGGGTGCCGAAGCCCGTGCAGGGCGCGTCCAAAAGCACCAGGTCGAAGGAGCCGTCGAGCATCGCCGGCGCCTCAAGCAGGTCGCTCTCGATGATGTCGATACGGTCGGCCGCGCCGAGGCGCGCGAGGTTGGCGCGCAGCGCCTTCGCGCGCGCCCCGTCCACTTCTACCGCCGCGAGACGGGCCTGAGGGTGCAGCGCGGCCAGCTGGCTGGTCTTCGTGCCCGGCGCCGCCGCCGCGTCGAGGATGGCCGCCGCCGTAGGATGGTCGGCGGCCACCAGCCCGGCGAGCTGTGAGCCGCGCGACTGCGGAGTCACGAGACCGTCCGCGAAGGGCCGGGAACGCTCGAGCGGAGGTCCGTCGTAGAGCAGGGCGCCGGGGATCTCTTCGACGGCGGTCAGGCTGAAGCCGGCCGCCGTGAGCGCCGCCGACGCCTCCTCCCTCGACCCCTTCAAGGGATTGGTCCGCAGGCAGCGCTCGGGGGGTTCGTTGGCGGCGCCCAGCAGCGCCCAAGCCGGCTCTTGCCCAAGGTCGATGCGGAGGAGCTCCACGAGCCATGGCGGGCACGACCAGCGCACCGCCAGCGACTGCAGGTCATCCCCATCGCTCAGTTCGGCGAGCCGCTCGCGGCCGCCCTCGGCCACCTTGTGCAGCACAGCGTTGACGAAGCCGCGCGTACCGCGGCTCGTGCGTCCGAGCAGCGCGACGGACTCGCCGACCGCGGCATAGGCCGGGACGCGGTCGAGGAAGAGCAGCTGGAAGGCGCCGAGACGGAGCGCGTCGAGCGCCTGCGGCGCGACGCGCTCCAGCGGCGCCGTCGCGAACGAGGCCACCACGGCGTCTAGAGAGAGTCGGCGCTTGATCACACCCACGACGAGCTCGTTGGCGAGGCGGCGGTCGCGCTCCTCGAGATCGTCGAGCTCGGGCAGAGCGCCCCGGGCATCGTCGAGGCGGGCGCCGCCGTGAAGTCTGCGCAGGGCGCGGTAGGCGGCGGCCCGTGCGGGAGCGGCGGAGGTCACTGTGCCAGGGCGCGGCCGGCGCCGCGCAGGAACTCCGCCGCGCTCACGCGCCGCCGCCCCTCCTGCTGCAGTTCGAGCACCTCGACCCAGCCGTCCCCGGCCGGCATGACCAGCCGCGAGGGATCGCGCGCGGGCGGCGCTCCGGTACCTGGTCTCACCTGCCAGATCGTGGTGCGCCTGCCCAACAGCTCGGTGACCGCTCCGATGTGCGGCGACAGGGCCCTCACCTGGTCGGCGATCGCCGTCGCCGGTCTTTCCCAGTCGACGATACGTTCGTCCCGCTCGATCTTGGCCGCGTACGTCGGCGTCCCCGCCTGCTCGCGCCACCGCACCGTCCCCGCGTCCATCGCGTCGAGCGTGACCACCAGCGCCTCGACGGCGACCGGAGCAAGCATCTCGTAGGCACGCCCGGCGTCGGCGTCGCGCGCAACGTCGACGACGCGCTCCTCGGCCACCGGGCCTTCGTCGACGCCCCTGGTCATGCGCAGCACGGTGACCCCGAGCCGCTCCTCCCCCGCCATCAGGGCGCGCTCGACCGGCGCTGCGCCGCGCCATTTCGGCACGAGCGACGGGTGCACCACCAGACACGGGAACGCTTCGAGGAGGGACGGCCCGACGATCTGGCCGTACGCGCACGCCACGAACACCCCGGTGCCCGCCTCCAGCAGGGCCGGCAGCGCGTCGCCGAGGCGTTCGGGCTGCAGGACCGGCACGCCGGCCTCGGCGGCCATCGTCTTGATGGCCGGCGGCTGCGGCGTGCCGTGGCGGCCCCTGGGGCGATCGGGATTGGTCACGAAGACGGCCGGCGCGTGCGGGGTCGCGAGCAGACCGGCGAAGACCAGTTCGGCGAACCGGTGCGTGCCGGCGAACGCGACCCGCATCGCGCGCTTAGAGCCCGCCGCCGGTGACAGTCAACGAGGCATCCTCGCGCAGCGCGCGCAGCGCCTCGGCCCGCGCCTCACGGGTCGTACGGTCGACGATGAGGACGCCATTAAGGTGGTCGAGCTCGTGCTGGATCACACGGGCCTCGAGGTCCTCGGCGACGAAGTCCACGGCGTTCCCGCTCACGTCCTGGCCGGTCACGTGGATACGTACCGCGCGTTCCACCGGCAGGGACACGCCGGGTACGCTGAGGCAGCCTTCATCGCCCAGTCGGCGCTCGTCCGAGGCGGGCTCGACCACCGGATTGACGAGCACCTTCGGCTCGTCTTCGACGTCGTACACCAGCAGACGCTCGAGCACGCCCACCTGGGGCGCCGCGAGCCCGACGCCGGGGGCGTCGTGCATGATGCGGATCATCCGCTTGGCCAGCTTGCGCAGGCTGCGGTCGAAGGTCGCGACCTCGCGGGCACGCTCGCGCAACACGGGGTCGCCGATCACGCGGATCTCACGGCGCGCCTCGCGCTGCCGGCGGGTCTCTTCCTGGTCACGTACTGTCGTCTGGTCGGCCATGGGTCAATGGTACCGTCGCTTTCTGGTCACAGCCACTGCGGCTCGACATCGACCACGAGTCGCGCACCCCGCTGGGCGAAGCGCGGGCGGAAGTGGTCGACCCACGGCCGCAGCACATCGAGGGTGTTCCCCAAAGCCGGCGTCTTAATCAGCAGACGAGCCTGGTAGCGGGAACGCTCGCGGACGAGCGGCCCTGGGCCGAGCAGCTGCTCGCCCGCGCTCAGGCGTGGGCCGAGCCGCTCGGCCGTGTAGGCCGCCGCCTTCTGGGCCTTGTCGGCGGAGGGCGAAGAAAGCTCGAGGCCGACGAGGTGCGTCGCCGGCGGATAGCCCAGCTCCTTGCGGCGATCCACCTCGTCGGCATAGAAGCGTTCGTCCTCGCCACCCGCGGCCAGCACGATCGGACGAGCGTCCGGGCTCAGGGTCTGGACGATCACCCTGCCCGGACTCGCGCCGCGGCCGCTCCGGCCGCCCACCTGCACGAGCATCGCGAAGGTACGCTCCTCGGCGCGGAAGTCGGGGAAGTGCAGCACGACGTCGGCGTCGACGACGCCCACGAGCGTGACCTCGGGGAAGTGGTGACCCTTGGCGATCATCTGGGTGCCGACCAGCACCTTGGGACCGGGCTGGGCGAAGCGGTCGAGCACGCGCTGCAGGCGTGCGTAGGACGCGGCGACGTCCGAGTCCAGGCGCAAGAGCTCGACGCCCGGCAGCAGACCCCGCACCTCGCGCTCGACGCGCTCGGTGCCGAAGCCGTGCCGGGCGACGTCCAGGCTGCCGCACGATGGGCACACGGTCGGCACCTCCTCGGCGTGGCCACAGGTGCGGCAGCGCAGGCCGCGCCCCCCGCCGAACAGCGTGAGGCTCACGTCGCAGCGCGGGCACTCCCACACCTGGCCGCAATGGCCGCACGCCAGAGAGCCGGCATACCCGCGCCGGTTGTGGAAGAGGATCGCCTTCTGGCCTGCGTCGACGGTCTCGGTCAGGGCGGCCGCAAGCTGTGGCGAGAACACGTCGTGGACGTCGCGCAGGTCGACGACCTCGAGCGGCGGCGGCGGAGAGCCGTCCACCCTGCTCCTCAGGTCGACGTGGAGGGGGACGGTGGCGTATGTCTCGACACTCGGCGTCGCCGAGCCAGCCACGAGGACGGCGCCCGTCTGTTGCGCGCGCCAGCGCGCCACTGTGCGGGCGTCGTAGTGCGGTTCGTTCGCCTGCTTGTAGGAGGTGTCGTGCTCCTCGTCGACGACGATCAGCCCGAGGTCGCGCAGCGGCGCGAACACGGCGGAGCGGGCGCCGACGACCAGGCGCACCCGGCCGGCCGCGATGTCACGGTACGCCAGGAGACGGTCGCCCGCCGAGAGCCCGGAATGGAGGACGGCGACCGGCTCCGACTCGAAGCGCCGGCGGACGCGCGCGACCGTCTGGCCGGTGAGGGCGATCTCGGGCACGAGCAGGAGCGCCGAGCGGCCCGCGTCCAGCGTCGCGGCGACGGCCTGGAGGTACACCTCGGTCTTGCCGCTGCCGGTGACGCCGTGCACGAGGACCTCGTCGCCGGGACGCGTCTCGCACAGGATCGTGTTCAGGGCGGCGTGCTGCTCAGGCAGCAGGCCGGGGACGTCGGCAAGCACGGCGCAGGAGGCGGCGCGCCCCGCCTGCGCCAGCGCGGCCTGAGCCACCCCCGGGAGCGGGACGCCCTCCGGCGCAGACACCGGCAGCTCCGGCTCGGTCTCGACCACGGCGCCCGCCTCGAGAAGACGACGCAACCCGGAAAGCCCGATCCCGGTGGCCGCCCGCAGCGAGCGCTCGTCCAGGCTGCCAACGCGTTCCAGCGCCTCGAGCACGGCGCGCTGGCGCGCTCCCAGCCGGGTCGGCGTCGCAGCGCCGCGGACGAGCGGGCGAGCGGCGCGCTGGGCGCCGACCAGGCGCACCCGGTAGGCGAGCCGCAGCCAGCCCTTGCGGCGATAGCGCTCGGCTGCGCGCGCCACTGTGCCGGCCGGGACCTTGAGGCCGTCGAGGCCGGCGAGCTCGCGCTCGCCGGCCTCGACGGCCGCCCGCCCCCCATCGGTCAGGGCATAGCGGCGCTCGACCCGCAGCGCGCCCGTGGGCGGCGTGACCAGGGCGAGCGCGGCCGAAAGTGACGTCAGGTAGTGCCGGCGCACCTGCTCGGCGAGGTCGAGCAGCTCCACCGGCACGGGCGGGACGTCGAGCACGTCGCGCAGGGGGCGCAACGTCCCCTCGTGACGGCTTTCCCCGCGCACCTGGAGGACGACGCCGATGACGGTCTGCGAGCCGAGCGGCACGGCGACGAGCGCGCCCGCGCGGAGCCTGCCGGCCAGTGCCGCGGGCGCCTCGTAGTCGAAGGGCGCGGCGAAGGCACGCGTGCGCACGAGCGGGAAGACGGCTGCGACGCTCACGTCACCGCTGCCCTCATGGCGCCTCGGCTTTCACGCGGCCGCATCGGCGGCCGCCGTCGCGTGACCCTGCCTCAGGCGGGCGGCAGGCCGGCCGCCGCACGCAGCGCCTCGGCCTTGTCGGTGCGCTCCCAGGTGAAGTCGTGGTCGCTGCGCCCGAAGTGACCGTACGCCGCCGTCTTCCGGTAGATCGGCCGGCGCAGATCGAGGTCGCGGATGATGGCCGCGGGCCGCAGGTCGAAGTGCTCCCGGATGAGGCCCTCGATCACCTTGGCGTCGACCTTCTCGGTGCCCTGGCAGTCGACCAGCAGGGAGACGGGGTGCGCCACGCCGATCGCGTAGGCGATCTGCAGCTCACAGCGCTCCGCCAGCCCTGCCGCCACGACGTTCTTTGCCACGTAGCGCGCCGCATAGGCGCCCGAGCGGTCGACCTTGCTCGGATCCTTGCCCGAGAAGGCGCCGCCGCCGTGGCGGGCGGCGCCGCCGTAGGTGTCGACGATGATCTTGCGGCCCGTGAGGCCGGCGTCGCCCATCGGGCCGCCGACCACGAACCTGCCGGTCGCGTTCACGACCACGAGGTCCTCGATGCGCGCCGCGTCGTAGAGGTGCTTCGGGAGGATCGGCTCGACGACGTGCTCGATGAGGTCGGGGCGGATGATGCTCTGCAGGTCGGCCTTGTCGGAGTGCTGCGCCGCGAGCACGACCTTGATGATCTCGGCCGGCTGCCCGTTCTCGTAGCGCACCGTCACCTGCGACTTGCCGTCGGGGCGAAGGTACGGAAGGATCTCCGCCCTGCGCACGTCGGCGAGACGCTTGGCGAGCTGGTGGGCGAGCGAGATCGGCAGCGGCATCAGCTCGCGCGTCTCCGTGCAGGCGAAGCCGAACATCATGCCCTGGTCGCCGGCGCCCTGCAGGTCGAGAGCGTCGTCGTCGTTCACGTCGGTGCGCACCTCGAGCGACTGCGTCACACCCTGGCTGATGTCGGGCGACTGCTCGTCGATGGCCACCTGGACGCCGCAGGTCTCCCAGTCGAAGCCGTAGCGGGCCTCGGTGTAGCCCACGTTCTTGACCGTCTCGCGCACGATCTTGGGGATGTCTACGTAGGTCTGCGTGGTAATCTCGCCGGCGATCAGTGCGAAACCCGTGTTGACGAGCGTCTCGCAGGCGACACGGGCGTAGGGGTCGTCGCCGATCAGCGCGTCGAGGATCGCGTCGGAGATCTGGTCGGCCAGCTTGTCGGGGTGACCCTCGGTGACCGACTCGGACGTGAACAAATAGTCGCTGATGCTCACCGTACCTCCTCACACGGACGCCGGGCAGGTGAGGACGGCGCCCTGGGATGTCGTGATTTGACGGGCTCCGTGCGAGCCCCGCGCACGGGCGCCACGAAACGACGCGTCCATGCAGCGGGCGGCAGTCTACCAGACCGCGACGACGGACGGCAAAGACCGCGGCCGGTGCACTTGCGACGGAGGCCGTTTGGAGCAGGCGGCTGCGCCTACTCGCGCTTCGGCACGCGCCCCATCAGGTCGCCGACGGTGGCGGCAGGCGATCGCGCCCCCTCGAGCACCTGGTAGACGTTCTCGGTGACGGGCAGCTCGATGCCAAGGCGGGCGGCCAGGTCGTGAAGGGCGTACGTCGTCGGGATGCCCTCCACGACCTGGCCCACCATCTCCTGGACCTCGGCCGGGGTCGCACCCTGGGCGAGCAACTCGCCAGCGCGCCGGTTGCGACTGTGGCGCGACGTGCACGTCGCGATGAGGTCGCCGATGCCGGCGAGCCCCGTGAACGTCTCGAAACTGGCGCCGAGCGCCAGCCCGAGACGGGTGGCCTCCACAAGGCTGCGCGTCATGAGCGCGGCGCGCGAGTTGTCGCCGAAGCCGAGGCCGTCCGACATGCCGACCGCCAAGGCGATGGGGTTCTTCACCGCCCCGCAGAACTCCACTCCGATCACGTCATCATTCGTGTAGATCCGGAAGGTGTCGCCCGACAGGGCCTCCTGCAACCTCAGGGCGACGCGCTCGTCCTCGCACGCCACCACGGAGGCCGAGGGCATATCGCGGCCCACCTCCTCGGCATGGTTCGGTCCCGAGAGCGCGGCGACGGCCGCCGCCCCGGTCTCGTCGACGATGATCTGTGTCGGCCGTTCCACCGTGTGCAGCTCGTAGCCCTTCGCGAGCGAGAGCTGCAGGCTGTCCGGCCGCCGCCGGGGCGCCGCCCAGCGTGCCACCTCGCGCATCGCCTGCGTGGGCACGGCGTAGATGACGAGCTCCGACTCACTCAAGTCGGCGTCCTCCATCGCCACGAAGGCGAGGTCGTCGGGGAGGCGCACGCCAGGCAGGAAGTGCGGGTTCTCGCGCCGCCGGGACAGCTCGCCGGCCTCCTCACGCGTCAGCGTGAGCACCTGCACGCGATGCCCCTGGCGCGAGACGTGCCGCGAGAAGGCGCTGCCCCAGCTGCCGGATCCGATGACCGTGACGTCCACGTCAGGGCGCCCGGTCTGGATGGGCGGTCACGCCACGCCTGTTCCACGGGAAGGTGACCCTGGGCTCACATCCCAGGAAGAGCCGGCGGATGTTGGAGCGGTGCGCCCAGATGACGAGCACAAGCACCAGCACGACGGCGATCTGATACGGGAGCGGCTCGTCCATCACGAACGTGAGGACGGCGAGAACGAGCGCCGCCGCAAGCGAGGCGAGGCTCACGATGCGCGTCCCGAGAAGCACGGCGATCCAGACGGCGAGCGCGACCACATAGATGACGGGCGCCAGGGCAAGGGCGACCGCGCTGCCCGTCGCGATACCTTTGCCCCCGGAGCCACGCAGGAAGATCGAATACATGTGACCCGCCACCGGCGCGGAGGCGATGAAGATGGTCGCCCAGGGGCCGAAGATGAGGCTCGCGACGAGGGCCGGGACGTAGCCCTTCAGCATGTCGCACACGAGCACCGCGATGCCCGCCTTCTTGCCGAGCACGCGGAAGGCGTTCGTCGTCCCCACGTTCCCTGAACCGTGCTCGCGGATGTCGATGTCGAAGAAGAGCTTGCCGATGACCAGTCCGAACGGGATGCTGCCGAGGAGGTAGGCCGCGACCAGCAGAGGGACGAACACCGCTATCTGCAGGGTGCTCATTTGCTCTTGAAGTCGATGACCACGGGCACTCCCTCCAGCCCGAACCTCGCGCGCAGCCGGTTCTCGACGAAGAAGCCGTAGTCGCGTGTCATGAGGCTGCGGTCGTTGACGTCGACGGCGAAGCGCGGCGGCGAGGTACCGAACTGCGCGATGTAGTACATCTTGAGGCGGCGGCCGCGCTTCTGGGGGAGCGGACGCTCCCCGGCCAGCGCGGCCAGCGCGCGGTTCAGTTCCGCCGTCGCGATGTGGGCAGTATAGCGAGTGTCCAGCGAGGCGACGAGGTCGAGGAGATGGGCCACGCCCGCGTGCGTCACGGCCGAGACGGGCACGACGGGGGGCTTCTGGCGCAGCTTGCGCCGGGCGATGGCCTGCACCTCGTCGATGTCGATGGCGCTCACGTCCGTCTTGTTCACGGCCAGGACGGTCGCGCAGTGGCGGTGGGTGGTCTCCCCGACGATCTGGAGGTCGAGCTCGGTGAGGCCCACGGTGCCGTCGACCACGACCACGGCGACGTGGGCCCGGTCCAGGCTCTGCAGGCTGCGGATGTAGGCGTAGTACTCGACCCCACTGATCTTGGCCGCCTTGCGCATGCCCGCCGTATCTATGAAGCGGAAGTGGCCGTGCGGGGTGAGAACGTCGGTGTCGATCGCGTCCCGCGTCGTGCCCGCCACCTCGCTCACGATGACGCGAGGCTCGCCGGCGATGGCGTTGAAGAGCGAGGACTTGCCGGCGTTGGGGCGGCCGACGATGGCGACCGGCACGGCCTCGGCACCGTCGCCGTCGCCGGCCTCGGCCGCCTCCTCGCGGGGAAGCCGCCCGAGCAGGTCGTCGAGGAGGTCGCCGATGCCCAAGCCATGGACCGCCGAGACGGGCACCGGGTCGCCCAGGCCCAGCCGGTAGAGGTCGGGCGTCGGGCTCTGTGCGGGGTCGTCGAGCTTGTTGGCGATGAGCACGACCGGCACCCCCGCACGCCGCAGCACGGCGGCGATCTCGTGGTCGTCGGCGACCGTCCCGGCGCGCCCGTCGACCACGAAGAGCACGAGGTCCGCCAGGGCGACGGCCGCCTCGACCTGCGCGCGGATCGGCGCGGCGAAGGGCGAGACCTCGCTCGTGTCGTAGCCGCCCGTGTCGACCACGGCGATGCGCCGTCCGGCCCATTCGACCTCGACGATCTTCCGGTCGCGTGTCACTCCGGGCGTCTCGTGGACGACCGTGGTGCGCGAACCGCTGAGGCGGTTCACCAGGGTGGACTTGCCGGCGTTCGGCGACCCGACGACGACGACGGTGGGCAGGGGCGCGCTCATCCGGGCAGTGTAGCAAAGGCGTCGTGCAGATCGGCCCCGACGGCCAGCCGGCCCTCGCATGCCTCCGCCACGCCCGCCTCCGTCAGGTCGTCCAGGGTGCGCCCCAGCGCAGCCGGCAGGAAGGTGCGCGGCGCGAGCAGCCACTCGCCACCGTCGAGCGGCTCGCGCCGCAGCGCCTCGAGCACCTCCTCCCCGCCCAGCAAGCCCGTCACCGTGACGTGCGGGCCGAACAGCCGGTTCTGTACCACGAGTGGCCGGCAGCGCACTCCGGCGGGTGCGAGCACGTCGGCCAGCGCCTGCATCACGGGCGCGGCCAGGACGCCGCTCAGCAGCCTCAGGGCGTGAGCCTGCCGCGCAGGTCGTTCCTCTTGCCCCCCGGCGCTCCCCGCAACGCTCTCGTCGCCCAGCTCGCTTGCCTCCAGCAGCAGCTGGGCGCTCATCCCGATGCCGTTCTCGTACTGGAGCGGCGCGTCGCTCGCGGCGGGCAGACGGCCGGCGAGCAGGAAGAGCTCGTCGGCGGCGTGCACGTAGGCCCGTCCCAGGCGGTCGATGAACGCCGCCTGCCATGTCGCGATGTCGTCGAGCAGGCGCTCGGCGTCGGCCCGGCCGACGCGGCGCAGATCGCCCTCGGCGGCCAGCGACACGGGAACGATGCCGAGGTCGGCGACGCCGAGGTCGGCCGTCCGCATCACCGTCTCGTGCAGCACCTCTCCGTCGTTCCAGCCGGGACACAGCACCACCTGCAGGTGCAGCTCGAGCCCCGCCGCGGCAAGGCGCTCCAGGACCTGGCGGGAGGCGCGGGCGGGCGTGCCCATGAGGGCCATCCGCGCCTCATCGTCCCAGGCGTGCAGCGAAACGTAGAGCGGCGAAAGACGCAGCTCGACGAGCCGCTCGATGTCGCTCTCCGAGAGATTCGTCAGCGTGATGAACGAGCCGTGCAGGAAGGACCCCCGGTAGTCGTCGTCCTTGACGTACAGGGAAGGCCTCAGCCCGGCGGGGAGCTGGTCGACGAAGCAGAACCGGCAGCGGTTGCGACAGGTCCTCGTCCGGTCCCCGAGCCCGCCCGCAAGCGAGATGCCGTGCCATTCCCCGGGGCGCGGCCGCAGGGCCAGGTCGAGAGGGCGGCCGTCGCGCAGGACGGTGAGCCAGAGCGTGCCGTCGGCGGCCGCCAGCTCCAGGTCGAGGACGTCCTGCGGCTGCGCCCCGTTGAGCCGGACGATGCAGTCGCCGTCACGCACCCCACCGCGCGCGGCGGGACCGGCGACGGCCTCGACCGTGACGCCCCGCGGCAGCCGGGAGCGGCTCACGGGACGGCGCACAGCTCGCGCAGCCGTGCGACCGCGGCGGCGATCTCGTCGTCCGGCGTCGACGCGCCGGCCGTGACGCCGACGCGGCGCGCCCCGGCGAACCACTCCCGGCGCAGCTCGTCGGCCCGTTCGACGTGATGGGTCCTCGCCTCAACCGCACCGCAGAGCTGCGCGAGCCGGGTCGTGTTGGCGCTGTTGCGGCCGCCGACGACGATCACCACGTCCACCTGCTCGGCCAGACTGCAGGCGGCGCTCTGGCGCTTCTCGGTGGCGTCGCAGATCGTGTTCCACACGAGCAGCTCGCGCCCGAGCGGGGCGAGCGCCGCCGCCACCCGCGCCAGCGCGTCGCGCGACTGCGTCGTCTGCACGACGACGCCGATGCGCTTGCCGCGCAGCTCGTCGTCGGGTAGGTCGTCGGGTCCCTGCACCACGATGGCCTCGTCGCCGGCAAACCCCTGCAGGCCCACCACCTCGGGGTGCTCCGGCTCGCCCAGGATCACGACAAGGTAGCCTGCCTCGCGTAGCGCCCGCGCCTTGCGCTGGGCGACGGCCACGAACGGGCAGGTCGCATCGACCACACCCAGCGACCTCTCCCCCGCGTGCGCCGCCACCGCGGGCGCCACGCCGTGCGTCCGGATGATCAGCGTGCCGTGGTCCAGCTCGTCGACGTCGTCGACCACGGTGGCGCCGCGCTCTTCGAGCGCCGCGACGACGCCGGGGTTGTGGATGATCGGGCCGAGCGTCGCCACGGGCGGCTCGGCCCCGGCCAGCGCCGCCTCGGTGAGGCGCAGGGCGCGTTCCACGCCATAGCAGTAGCCTGCGTAGCGGGCGACCAGGATCTGGCAGCCGCCCTCGGCCACGACACGCGCGTCGTCACGCGGCGTCTCGTCGCGAGGCCGTCCCTTCGGCCGTTCTCCGGACCCTCCGCTAGCCGGCGAGTTCGCCATACAACCCCGTCACTGCGGCCCGCATCCGGCGCGAGACCTCCTGGTAGACCTTGCTCCCTCTCCCCTGGAGATCGCTGAAATCGAGCGGCTCGCCGACGACGACGCGCACAGGCGGGAAATGTAGCTTGCCGTCCTGGACCATGTACTGGGTGCCGTGCATGGCCATGGGCACCACCGGTGCGCCGCTGCGCAGCGCGAGCATGCCCACCCCGGGCAGGAAGTCGTGGATGTCCTCGTCCTTGAAGCGGGTGCCTTCCGGGAACATCAAAAGGACGCCGCCGGCCGCCAGGACCTCGAGTGCCTGCTCGAGGGCGTGCCTGTCGCCGGCGCCGCGGTCGATGGGGAAGGCGCCGAGCGTGCTGATCAGCCAGCGGAACGGGCCGAACCCGAACAATTCCTTCTTGGCCATGAACTTCAGGGGGCGATCGAAGAGCATGCCGATGATCACCGGGTCGACGTTGCATTTGTGGTTGGACACGATGATCGCCGGACCACTGAGCGGAAGGTTCCCCGTCCCCCGCGCCCGACACCGGTAGGGAAGCCCAAAGACGAGGGTGACGAGCCACCGCGCCAGCGTGTAGAGCGCGCTGTCGCCGTGACCACGCAGCGGCAGCCCGAAGAAGCTCGGGACAGGCCTCCAGGAGCCATCCCCGGTCACGACGTCCGCTCCCTGAGAAGATGGAGGCGCTCGCGCGCCAGGCGTTCCACCGTCGCCACGACCTCCTCGAAGGTCATCACCGACGTGTCCACCTCGACGGCGTCGTCGGCCTTGCGCAGTGGCGCGACCGTGCGACTCGAGTCGCGCCCGTCACGCTCGAGAACGGCGTCGAGCACCTCGTCGAGGCCGGCCTGCTGGCCTGCAGCGACCAGCTCTCGCCGCCGTCGCTCCGCCCGAACTGCCGGGTCGGCTGTCAGGTACACCTTCAGGGGCGCGTCCGGGAACACGTTGGTGCCGATATCGCGCCCTTCCATCACGACGCCGGCCTCGCGCGCCAGGGCGCGCTGCTGCTCGACCAGAAGACGGCGCACGGCGGGCAGCGCCGAGACCCGCGACGCCGCCTCGCCCATCGCCAGCGTCCGGATCGCCTCGCTGAGGTCCCGGTCGCCGGCGAAGAGGCGGCCGCCGCTGAAACGCAGCCCCGCGGCTGCGGCGACGCGCGTGACCGCCGCCTCGTCGTCCAGGGCGACCCCGGCCTCGGCGGCCAGGAGGCCGACGGCCCGGTACATCGCGCCCGTGTCCAGATACTCGAAGCCGAGCCGCTCGGCGACGGTGCGGGCCACCGTGCTCTTGCCGGCGCCGCCCGGCCCGTCGATCGCCACGACGAGGGGCGTCGCTTCCTGTCCAGCCTCGCTCGTCCTCACGGTTCCCCCATCGTTCACGAGACCACCGTGGCCGTCAGCACCTCGAAGCCGAGGGCGGCGAGGATATGGCCCGCACGGCGAGCGACGTCCTCGCCCAGCACGTACACGGTGAGCGTGCCTCCGAGCTCCGCGCTCATGTGATGCAGCGCGAGGTCCTCGATGTTGATGTTGGCATCGCCGAGGGCGACGGTGATCTGGCGAAGCACGCCGGGACGGTCCGGGATCGCGACCACGAGGCGGTACAGCTCGCTCGGGACAAGGCTGCCGTCGGCGAGCATGCGCTCGCGATGGGAGGCCGCGCGGGTGATGGTGTCGCCCACCCGCTCCGGGTCGCCCGCCGCGAGCGCCTCGAGGAGCTCCTGCAGGCCCTCCTGGAAGGTCGCCACGGCGGCCAGCAGCGCGGCCCGGTTCTCGAGGAAGATGTCGGTCCACACGCGGCGGTTGCTGCCGGCGATGCGGGTGAGGTCGCGGAAACTTGGGCCGGCCGAGAGCAGGGCGTCGCGAGCGCCCGCGTGCTGGCCGGCCTGCGTCATCAGCACGTTGGCCAGCACGTGCGGCAGGTGGCTCACCACCGCCATGAGGCGGTCGTGCTCGTCGGGGTCGACCGCCACGGGGCGAGCCCCGAGGTCGCCGACGAAGGCGTGCACGTTCTGATACGCCTCGGCGTCGACGTGGGCGCCGGGCGTCAGGAAGTACGTCGCGCCGTCGTAGAGCGAGGCGCGCGCGTTGGCGACGCCGGCCGCCTCGGAGCCGCACAGGGGGTGTCCGCCGATGCAGCGCCGCTGCTCGTCGGGCGTGAGGGCACGCATCAGGGGTCCCTTCGTGCTGCCCACATCGGTCACGACGGCGTGAGGCGGCGAGACGCGAAGGGCGGCTTTGACGTGCTCTACGACGAGACACACGGGCGAGGCGACGACAACCAGGTCGGCTTCGGCCACCGCGTCGGCAAGGCTCGCCGCGGCGCGCGTGATCGCGCCGCGTTCGAGGGCGAGGTCGAGGGTCGCCCGCGTGCGGCTGAAGCCGACGACCTCGCCGAGCCCGGCCCGCTCGCGCCCGGCGAGTCCGAGCGAGCCGCCCATGAGCCCGACGCCGATGACGGCGAGGGTGCCTCCCCTGAAGCCGGCCGCGCTCACGTCAGGCGGTCGTCTTGCCCGTCCAGCGCGCCAGCTCGAGCACGCGGTCCGCGTACTCGCCGAACACCGCCGTGGGCAGCGACTGGGGCCCGTCGCACAGGGCGTGCTCCGGGTTCGGATGCGCCTCGACGATCACCCCGTCGGCGCCGGCGGCGACGCCGGCCAGTGAGAGCGGCAACACGAGGTCCCGCAGGCCGGCCGAATGGCTGGGATCGACGATGATCGGCAGATGGCTGGCGAGCTTGATGACCGGCACGGCGCTCACGTCGAGGGTGTTGCGCGTCGCCGTCTCGAACGTGCGGATGCCGCGCTCGCACAGGATCACCTCGCGGTTGCCCTCCTTGATGACGTACTCGGCGGCCATGAGGAGCTCCTCGATGGTGGCCGAGAGGCCGCGCTTGAGGAGCACCGGCTTGCCCGCCTTGCCGACCTCGGCGAGCAGCAGGAAGTTCTGCATGTTGCGGGCGCCGATCTGCAGCACGTCGGCGTAGGCGCAGACCACCTCGAGGTCGCGCGGGTCGAGGACCTCCGTGACGATCGGCAGCCCGGTGTCGTCGCGCGCCGCCGCCATCATCTTGAGGCCCTCCTCGCCGAGCCCCTGGAAGGCGTACGGCGAGGTGCGCGGCTTGAAGGCGCCGCCGCGCATCATGATCGCGCCGGCCTCCTTGACCGCACGCGCCGACTCGAGCACCTGCTCCGGCGTCTCGATCGAGCAGGGCCCGGCGATGAGGCCGAAGTGGCCCCCGCCGATCTTCGCGCCGCGCACGTCGATCACGGTGTCCCGTTGCTGGAACTCGCGGCTCACGAGCTTGTACGGCTTGAGGATGGCGACCACGCGGTCCACGCCGTCCATCGCCTCGATCGGCAGGGTCGTGAGATCCTCGCGATCGCCGATCACGCCGATCACCGTCACGCGTTCCCCGAGCGAGATGTGGGCGCTGGCGCCGACCTCCTCGACGCGCGCGACCACGTGGGCGATCTGCTCTTCCGTCGCCCCCTCCTGCATGATGACCATCATGCTCAGCTCGTCCTCCCTTCGACGGGCAGCGCCTCGGCCGCGACCTCGAGCTCCCCCAGCTTCGCCAGGAAGAAGTCGGTCTCGGCGCGCGTGCCGACGCTGACGCGCGCGTAGCCGGGGCACCCCAGACCGTGGCCGTCGCGCACGATGGCGCCGCGCGAGAGCAGCTCCTCGAACACCTTCTCCGACGGCACGGCGAGACCGTGCACGTCGACCAGCATGAAGTTCGCCTCACTGGGAACGGTCGCATGACCGCCCGCATGGAGCCGCTCCACCATGTAGGCGCGCACCTGGGCGTTCATCGCCACCCTGGCGGCCACCTGGTCCTGATGCTTGAGGGCCTCGTGCGCCGCCGCCTGAGCGAGGCGGTTCACGTTGAAGGGCTGGCGGACCTTGTCGAGGGCCGTCTTGATCTCGGCCCTGCACAGGCCATAGCCGACGCGAAGTCCGCACAGGCCATAGATCTTCGAGAACGTGCGCAGCACGACGACGTTCGGATGCTCCGCCTGAACGGCGAGCGAGTCCTGCGCGTCCGGCGCAGTGACGAACTCGTTGTAGGCCTCGTCGAGCACGATGACCACGTCCTCGGGCACGCGCTCCACGAGCGCACGAACGCCATCGTTCGACACGTAGGTGCCGGTCGGGTTGTTGGGGTTGCAGACGATCAGCATGCGGGTGCGGGAGGTGACGGCAGCGGCCATGGCCTCGAGGTCGTGGGCGAAGCCGGTCAGCGGCACCATCACGGCGCGGGCGTCGTGGCGCAGGCACACATCGTTGTAGACGACGAACGACGGGTCGGCGAAGACGACCTCGTCACCCGCTTCGAGCAGGATGTCTCCCAGCAGCATGAGGAGCTCGCAAGAGCCGTTCCCCAGGGCGATCTCGTCGTTGCGCCGCCCGTAGTGCTGCGCCAGGGCGGCGCGCAGGTCCGTACAGTGGCCATCGGGGTAACGGTTCAGGTCGTCGAGCGCCGCGATGACGGCCTCCTTGACCTCCTCGAACGGGGGCAGCGGGAACTCGTTCGAGGCGAGCTTGACGACCTCGCTGAGACCGAACCGCCGCATCACCAGCTCGAGCGGCTGTCCGGGCTCGTAGGGGGTCATGGCGTCAAGCTGCGGGATGAAGCGCACTGCCTACTCCGGAAGGTCGAGGCGCAACTGACGGGCGTCGTGCAGGTACACGTGACGCGCGCTGCGGCCGTCGTCCAGGTAGCAATGCAGCAGCACGCGCACGCAGCGTTCGATGGCGCCCTGCACCGGGATCTCCTGGCAGCACAGCAGTGGCGTGTGCGCCAAGCCCGCGCCGCGCGCGGCCACAGCCGGGAAGTCGGCCGTCAGGTCGGGGGTCGCGGTGAAGACGACGCTCACGACGTCGCCGGCCGTCAGGCCGTTGCGGTCCAGGATCGTCGTCACGAGCTCGGCCGTGCGCTCGCCGATGGCGTCGCTGGTGTCGGCAGGGACAGTCGTTGCGCCGCGGATGGCCTGCAGGCGCGGGGTGCTCTCGGTCGGGGTCATCGTTCCTCTGGGCAGCTCGGGAGTGAGTGAGTATACAACGGTGCCGACCGGCGGCCGGGTCGCGCCCGGCGCTGAGGAGCGGCCCGGCGGGTCCGCCGTGGGCCGTACGTGGCGTACCGGCGGTGCGGAGGATGCGGGCGCCGGCGGGGCCGACCTCAGGCCGGCGACCCCGGCGCGTCCGCCTCGGGTTCATCCGCGGCGTCGTCGGGCTCGCTGTCGCCGTCCGTAGACTCGTCAGCGGCGTCGTCTCGATCATCAGCGACAGGGTCGGGTTCGTCCGCGACCGAGCCGGACGCATCCTCGGCGCCATCGGGCTCGTCCCCCGCGACACCGCCGGCATCTACCCCGCCCGCCTCGGCAGCCTCGTCCAGCCTGGTGTCGGCTTCGTCCCCGACAGGCTCCGGCTCTGCGATCGAGCGTCCGTCACCGGCCGTGGCCTGCTCGGGGGCCTGTGTCGCCGGCGCCATTGCGCTGCCGGCCTCCTCGGCGGCGATGCGCTCCGCGCGCGCCGCCGGTGACTCGCCGGCGAGCAGGACGGCTTCGCCCTGCGGCTCGTCCGCGAGGGCCTCCCGCGCGGCCTCACCGGCGCGCCGCAGCGCGTCGATCTCGTCGCCGTTCAGCTCTCGCCAGCCGCCCGGCTCCAGCCCCTTGTCAGAGAGCGGGCCGTAGCGACGCCGATGGAGGTCCTCGACGGGCAGGCCGACAGCCTGGAACATGCGCCGCACCTGGCGCTTGCGGCCCTCGTGGATGGTCACCTCGACGAGGGCCGTCTTGGCGCTCTGCTTGCGCAGGTCGACCTCGGCCGGCGACGTCGGTCCGTCCTCGAGCTCGACGCCCTGCCGCAGTGTGCCCAACATGCGGCGCGACACCTTGCCCCGCACGCGCACAACGTACGTCTTGGGCACGCCGTAGCGGGGGTGCATGAGGCGGTTCGCCAGCACCCCGTCGTTCGTCAGGATGATCACTCCGGTGGTGCCTACGTCGAGCCTCCCCACCGGGAAGAGCACCCTCCCGTTGGGCACCATGTCGACGATCACCTTCTCGGCGTGAGGGTCGCTCCGCGTGCTCGCCACACCCTTCGGCTTGTTGACCAGGACGTAACGAAGCTCGCGTGGCGTGAGCGCCTCCCCGTTGACCGCGACGACGTCCTCCGGACCCACCTTGTGCCGCGGGAAGGTCACCACCTCGCCGTTCACGGTCACGGCGCCGCTCTGCACGAGCTGGTCGCACGAGCGGCGGGACCCGAGGCCGGTGCGGGCCAGGTACACGACCAGGTTCATCGGATTGCTCACGCTTCCCTCCGTGCCGCGTTGCGGAGGAGCCGCTCGCGGATCTCGTCGACGTCTGCCGCCGCCAGCTCGAACTCGTCGAGCGGCGGCAGGTCGTCCCTCGAACGTAGGCCGAACAGCTTCAGGAAGCGGTCTGTCGTCCCGTAGATGATCGGCGCTCCCGGCGTCTCGGCGCGGCCCCTTTCTTCTACCAGGCCGCGCTCCTCGAGCGCGCTCAACGCCCACTCAGACGAGACGCCGCGTACGTCGGCGATCCCAGATCGCGTCACCGGCTCCAAGTAGGCGACGACGGCGAGAGTCTCGAGCAGGGCTGGCGTCAGGTCCTCGGGCATCGCAAGGCCCGTGAAGCGGCGGACCGCCTCGGCGCAATCGTCGGCGACGGCGAACGTGTAGCCGCCCGCCACCTCACGCAGCTCGGCGCCGTGGCGGCCCGGCGCATACTCACCGTCCAGGCGCGCAAGGGCGGCCTCGACCTCGGTGTCCGCGCAATCGCAGGCCGCGGCGAGGTCCGCGACCGGTATCGGCCGCGGCGCGGTCAGGAAGAGGGCTTCGAGGCATCTCGCGAGATCGTCCATGGCAAGCGGATGGATGCTACCGCACGGACCGGGACGCCGCCACGCGATGGAAGCCGACGGTCGGGCGCGCGTGGCGGCAGGGCGTCAAGCCGACACCGGCGCCACAACGCGCGCCGGTGTCACGACGATGTCGCCGAAATGGTGGGTCTGGCGCAGCAGCGCTTCGCCGCGAGCGTGCAGCTCGAGCAGGGCGAAGAAGGTCACGGCGCGCTCGATGCGGCCGGCCGGAGCGACGTCCGCGAACGTGAACGGGCCCTCGCCATCGAGCAGCCCGCGTAGCCGGCGGAGCTCCTCGACGAGCGTCACGGCGAGATCGGTGATGTGACTCGCGTCGGGCAGCGGCGGTTCGGCGAGGAGCCGGCCAAGCGCCCCGGCGAGCAGCGACGGCGCCAGCGTGTGCGCCGGCGCCGGCCGGCGCAGCAGGGCGGCCGGCACCGGCGCGCTGCGGTAGACGCGCGCGGCGTGCTCGTCCCAGCGTTCGCGCAACGCCCCTGCGGCGTTCTTGAAACAGCCGTAACGAACGAGCCGCTCCACCAGCAGACGTGCGGCCTCGTCCGGGTCGAGCTCCTCGAGCTCCTCGTCGACGTCCTGTTCCAGCAGCAGGCGCGACTTCATCTCGAGCAGGGCAGCGACGAGCACGACGAACTGCGAGGTGGCGTCCAGGTCGAACTCGCCGCTGTCGGCGAGTCGCACGACGTACTCGGCGATGATGCGCGAGACGCGCACCTCCCAAATGTCGATCTCGTCGCGCAGGATCAGCGTGACGAGCAGATCGAACGGGCCGTCGAAGACGTCGAGATCGAGGTCGAGGTCCACCGATGGGGCGGCGACGGCGGTGGCTTCAGCGCGCATCGCCGCCGTCCTCCCGGTGGTCCGTCACTCCTGCTCCTCGGGCTGCTTCACGAACGACGGGATGTCGAACTCGGCGGGCTCGAAGATGGGTGGCCGTTCGAAGGGTGTGCTGTCGAGCGTCGTGGGCAGTCCCTCGTCCCGCGAGGGCGGCGAGGCCGGCCTGGTGGAACGCTCGTCGCCAAAACCGGTTGCGACCACGGTGACCGCGATCTTGCCTTCGAGCCGCTCGTCGACCACGGCTCCGAAGATGATATTGGCGTCGTCGTCGGCGGCCGCCGCGATGGCGCCGGCCGCCTCGTTCACCTCGTAGAGTGTGAGGTCGGCCCCGCCGGTGATGTTCAGCAGGATCCCGCGCGCGCCCTCGATCGACGTCTCGAGCAGAGGCGAGTGGATCGCCATCTCCGCGGCCACCTGGGCGCGGTTCTCGCCGCCGCCCATACCGATGCCGAGCAGGGCGCTGCCGGCATCCTTGACGATGGTGCGCACGTCGGCGAAGTCGAGGTTGATGAGGCCGGGGACGGTGATCAGGTCGGAGATGCCCTGCACGCCCTGGCGCAGGATGTCGTCGGCGTGGCGGAACGCGTCGACCACGCTGGTGGTGCGTTCGACCACCGCGAGCAGACGGTCGTTGGGGATGGCGATCACCGTGTCGGCGACCCCCTTCAGCCGGCCGATGCCCTCCTCGGCCTGGCGCATGCGGCGGTTGCCCTCGAAGCGGAACGGCCGCGTGACGATGGCGATGGTCACGGCGCCGAGCTCACGCGCCACGGCGGCGATCACCGGCGCCCCGCCCGTGCCCGTGCCGCCGCCTTCGCCGGCGGTCACGAACACGAGGTCGGCGCCGCGCAGTGCCGCCTTGAGCTGGTCGCGCGATACCTCCATGGCCTCGCGCCCGACCTCCGGGTCGGCGCCGCCGCCCAGGCCGTGCGTGATCTCCTGGCCGATGTGGATCTTGACGTCGGCGTCGCAGACGTCGAGCTGCTGCACGTCCGTGTTGATGGCGATGAACTCGACGCCCTTGACGCCGGAGTCCACCATGCGGTTGACGGCGTTCGTGCCGGCGCCGCCCACACCTACGACCTTGATGGTCGTGACATAGGGGCGACCTTTGACGACCGCATCACCGCCGCCGGGCTCCGGCCCGCCCCCGCTGTCGGTGCGCCGGAAGAGCTCGCTCAAGCCATCCTTCATGCTAGGACGATCGACCATTCAGCACCTCCCGCGCGAGTGCGCGGTACGCCTCCGCCCCTCTGCCCTTGGGGTCGTACTTGAGCACCGAGCTGCCGATGACGGGCGCCTCGGCGAACTTGATGGTCTTGCGCACCACTGTGTCGAACACGAGCGGACCGAAGTTCTCACGCAGGACCTCGATCGACTCCTTGCCGTGGTGGGTGCGCGCGTCGAAAAGGGTCGGAAGGATGCCCTTGATCTTGACCTTGGGGTTCAGGTTCTCGCGGATCATGTCGAGCGTCTTCTCGAGCTGCAGGAGGCCACGCAGCGAGAGGTACTCGCACTGCACCGGCACGATGACACCGTCGGACGCCGTCAGGGCGTTGATCGTCAGCAGGCCGAGCGACGGCGGCGTGTCGATCAGGATGAAGTCGTACTTCTTGCGGACCGGGTCGATGGCGCGCTGCAGGGCGCGTTCGCGACCGATCATGGACGACAGCGCCATCTCGGCGCCGGCCAGGTCGATGGTCGAGGCGGCGACATCGAGCTCGCGCTCGTAGATGACATCTTCGATGGGCGTGCGGTGGACCAGCACGTCGTACATGCTCTTCTCGAGACCCTCGGTGTCGATGCCCTGGCTCATCGTCAGGTTGCCCTGCGGGTCCATGTCGACGGCGAGCACCGTTTTGCCCCGCTCGCGCAGGGCAGCGCCCAGGTTCACGGTGGAGGTCGTCTTCGCTACGCCGCCCTTCTGGTTTGCGAAGGCCAGGACCTGCGTCATGGAGAGCCGCTCCTCGTTCGACACCACGTCAGAACGCTGTTCGTCCCGCAGGCTGGAATCCCTGCACGCGACGGGCCCTGCAGGCAACGCCTGCAGGGCCCGTCCCCAACGCTCGTTTCTGCGCTCACGGACGACGTCAGGCCGGCTTCGACTCTCCGCCCTCGGCGTCCGCGTCTTCGAGGCCGGTATCTTCCACCAGCTGCTCGTCGACGACGACCTCCTCGACGGGCTCCTCGTCGACGACCTCTTCGTCGACCGGCTCCTCGTCGATCACGTCCTCGTCGCCGGCCTCGAGCTCGTCCTCGTACTCCTCGTCCTCTTCTTCCTCGCTCACGATCTGGGAGATCGCGCGCTTGAGGAACCGCACCCGGGTGCCGCGCGCGATCTCAAGCTCGACCCAGTCGTCGCCGAGACGCCGCACGGTGCCGAACACGCCCCCGATGGTGACGACGTCGTCGCCCTTCTTGAGCATCGTCACCATTTCCTGGTGGGCCTGCCGCTGGCGACGCTGCGGTCGTACGGCGAGGAAATAGAAGATGCCGAAGAAGACGACGATCCAGATGATGATGAGAGGGCCGCCTCCACCCATTCGGCTCAACCTCCTGCGGAGGAGCGCTCCGCGACGTCGTTGGCGAGATCCATGAACCGCCCGGCGCGTATGGCGGCGCGGGCATCGGCGGTCAATCCTATCAGAACCCTCAGGTTATGCAGACTCAGCAGGTGGGCACCCAGGATCTCCTTCTGCATCACGAGATGCCGCAGATACGAACGGGTGAAACTGCGGCAGGCGTAGCAGTCGCAGCTCTCGTCCAGTGGTCCCAGGTCCTCGGCGAAGCGCGCGTTGCGCAGGTTCAGCCGGCCCGTCCTTGTCAGGGCCGTGCCCGTACGCGCCATGCGCGTCGGCAGCACGCAGTCGAAGACGTCGACGCCGCGGCGCACCACCTCGATGATGCCGCGCGGGTCGCCGATGCCCATGAAGTAGCGCAGCCTGTCGTCCGGCAGGAGCTCGTCCATCAGCGCGACCGTGGCGAGCATGTCGTCGCCGCGCTCCCCCACCGATAGCCCGCCGATGGCGTAGGCGTCGAAGCCGATCTCCAGCAGCTCCGCCGCGGAACGCCGGCGCAGGGCCTCGTCGGTGCCTCCCTGCACGATGCCCAGCAGGAGCTGGTCGCGGCGTCCGTGGCTCTGCTTGCAGGCCGCCGCCCAGCGCGTCGTCCGCGCGACGGCGGCGGCCAGCTCCTCGCGCGGCAGCAAGCCCGGCGCGCACTGGTCGAAGCACATGACGAGGTCGGCACCGAGCCTCTCCTGGACCTCCATCGCGAGCCCCGGGGTGAACACGTGCCGCGAGCCGTCGTAGACAGAGCTGAACTCGACGCCGTCCTCGCGGACGACGCGCGTGTCGGCCAGACTGAAGACCTGAAAGCCGCCCGAGTCCGTAAGGATCGGCCCGTCCCAGCGCATGAAGCCGTGGAGGCCGCCGTGCCGTTCGACGACCTCTACACCAGGACGGAAGAAGAGGTGGTAGGTGTTCGCGAGGACGATGCCGGCCCCGAGCTCCCCGAGGTCGCGCGGCGAGACCGCCTTGACCGTCGCCTTCGTGCCGACCGGCATGAAGCAGGGCGTCTCGACGACGCCATGAGGGGTCGTGAGGCGACCGGCCCGGGCGCGCCCGTCGGTCGCCTCCACTTCGAAGGCGAACCCTTCCGCCTGCATCGGCACCGCTCCTTCAGGCATCCCAGTCAACGCTCCCCGCCCCGGGGCCTCTCGCTGCCTTTGCCGCCCTTCTGCTCATCCTCACGTTCACAGGATCAGCATCGCGTCGCCGAAGCTGTAGAAGCGATACCTCGCCTCGACGGCGTGACGGTAGGCGCTCCGCGTCAGTCCCATCCCGGCGAACGCCATGACCAGCGCCAGCAGGCTGGTGCGCGGCAGATGGAAGTTGGTGAGCAGGGCGTCGACGACGCGGAAGTCGAAGCCGGGCGCGATGAACAACGACGTCTGGCCCGCCAAGCGGGCGCCGTCACGCGCGACGTGCTCCAGCACGCGCATGCTCGTGGTGCCGACGGCGGCGACGCGATGGCCGGCCGCGCGTGTCTCGGCCACACGGCGCCACACCTCTCGAGGCACCTCGAACGGCTCCGCGTGGAGGCGGTTGTCGGCGAGCCGCTCGTGCTTCAGCGGCTTGAAGGTACCGAGCCCGACGTGGAGCGTCACCGCCGCCGTCCCCACCGCGGCCGCGGCGAGGCCGGCGTCGACAGACGGCGTGAAGTGCAGGCCCGCCGTAGGCGCCGCCGCCGAGCCGCTGACGCGCGCGTACACCGTCTGATACAGCTCGGGGTCGTCGAGCGTCTCGTGGATGTAGGGCGGAAGCGGCATGACGCCGCACTCGGCGAGCAGGTCGAGGACGGGGCGACGGGCGAGGCTGCGCAGCAGCCAGCGCCCGTCGCCCAGCGCCTGCTCGCAGCGCACGCGCCACGATCCGTCCAGGCCTTCACCGGTGAGCTCCTCACCCTGGCGCGGGCGGCCCCGTACAAGAGCCTCCCAGACCGCGGCCTCATCCCCTTGCTGTTCGAGGAACAGCACCTCGATCCGCCCGCCCGTCGCGCGGCGGAAGTAGGCACGCGCCGGGAACACCCTGGTGTCGTTTCGCACCAGCAGATCGCCGGCGTCGAGCAGGGCCGGAAGGTCGGCGAAGCGGCGGTCCTCGAGCGTGTCGCTCGCGCGGCGTACGACCAGCAGGCGCGAGCTGTCCCGGGGCTCGGCCGGATGCTGCGCGATCAGCTCAGGCGGCAGGTCGTAGTCGAGGTCGGCGAGAGTGAGCTCGCTCATCCGGCCCGGCGTCTGGCCTGCTTCAGGGCCCAGGCCTCCCACTTGCTCGCCGCGCAGCCGCAGTACGGCTGGCGGTAGAGCCCGAGACGCCGGCTTTCGGTGTAGCTCTCGCGGAAGCGGTCCCGCAGGTCCAGGTAGACGAAGGCCACGCCGTAGCGCGCGCCGGCGTCCTCACCGAAGGCGCGGATCAAGTCATGCCGCTGGTAAGGGCTCACGGTCAGCGTCGTGGAGAAGCGCGCCGCGCCGGCGCCGGCAGCGGCTTCGGCGGCGCCCAGCATCCGCAGGCGGAGGCAGCGCCGGCAGCGCCGCTCCGGGCTTTCGCCGGCCAGCGCCTCCGCCCACTCCGCCCAAGCTTCGCGCCGCGCTCGCGTCGCGCCGGCCGGCCGTGCCAGCACGGCGACCCGCTCGGCTCCCGCGAACCTCAGGAGGCTGTCCAGGCGCCGCGTGTGCTCGGCTTCGGGCTGGATGTTCGGGTTCCAGAACCAGAGCGCGGGCTCGACGCCCTCTCGGCGCCACGCGGGAACGGCAACGCTGGCGCAAGGTCCGCAGCAGGTGTGGAGGAAGAGCTCGTCCATCGATCGATTATAGCCAGCCGGCAGGGACGCCTCGCCGCTGGGCCGCCCACGCGAAGGCCGACCGGGCAGACCGCCGGCCGCCACACCGGGCGCAGCGCCCGTTAGTCCGCGAAAAGCGTCCCTTCCTGGGCGGGCGGCTTGAGGCCACAGTGTGAGAAGCCGGTCCGGGTCAGCACCCGCCCTCGCGGCGTGCGCTTGAGGAAGCCCTGCATGATCAGGTACGGCTCGTACACGTCCTGCAGCGTGTCTGACTCCTCGCCCAGTGCGACGGCCAGCGTGTCGAGGCCGACGGGTCCGCCGTCGAACTTCTCGGCGATCGTGCAAAGGATATCGCGGTCCAGCTTGTCGAGCCCCTCGGCATCGACCTGGAACAACTCCAGCGCCGCGATGCAGATGTCGTGGTCGACGACGCCCTCGTGGCGCACCTCGGCGTAATCGCGCACCCGGCGCAGGAGCCGGTTCGCAACGCGTGGCGTCCCGCGCGAGCGGCCGGCGATCTCGAGGGTCGAGTCGCGGTCGACCTCCACCCCGAAGATGCCCGCGGAGCGCCGCACGATGGCGGCCAGTTCCTCGACCTCGTAGTACTCGAGCCGCTGCCACACACCAAAGCGGTCGCGCAGCGGTGTGGTGAGGAGACCGGTGCGCGTCGTGGCCCCGATGAGGGTGAACGGCTGGACCTGCATGCGAATGCTGCGCGCCGCCGGACCCTCGCCGATCATGATGTCGATCTCGTAGTCCTCCATCGCCGGGTAGAGGACCTCTTCGACGGCGGCGTTGAGGCGATGGATCTCGTCCACAAAGAGAACGTCGCCCTCCTGGAGGTTCGTCAGCAGGCCGGCGACGTCGACCTTGCGTTCCAGCGCCGGCCCCGATGTCGTGTGCATGCCGACCCCGAGCTCGGCGGCGATGATGCCGGCGAGCGTGGTCTTGCCTAGTCCAGGCGGGCCGGCGATCAGCACGTGGTCGAGGGTGTCACCGCGGTTGCGCGCGGCCTGCACGAAGATCTCGAGCTGCTCCTTGGCCACGCGCTGCCCGACGAACTCGGTGAAGCGACGCGGCCGGAGTGAGACCTCGACGTCCTGCTCGTCGGGGCGCTCGTTGGGGTCGGCGAGCCGGTCGCCGGGTCCGGTCATGAGCCACGCCTCTCACACGCCCTGCTCGCCTCATCACGCCGCTCTCCGCCCCGGCACGCCGCTCTCCCCCTCATCACGTCTCTCTTCCCTGGCCGAGGGCGTACTTGACGAGATCCTCCAGGCTCGCGTCGGCGGGCGCGCCGCGCAGCGCCTCCTCGGCCTCGCGCAGCGTGAGACCGAGGTTCTGCAGCGCCGAGCGCGCCAGCAGGAAGGTGTCGGCTGCCGGCCGGGCGGCGCCGCCCTCGGCGGCCCTGCCGGCCGGCAGCTCCCCCACCTTGTCCTTGAGCTCGATCACGAGCCGCTGGGCGAGCTTCTTGCCGATGCCGGGGATCGACTCGAACTTCTTGGCGTCCTCGCGTGCGACGGCCGCCTCGAGATCCTCCACCGGATAGCCCGAGAGCACCGCCAGGGCGACCTTGGGTCCGACGCCGCTGACCCCGATCAGCCAGAGGAAGAAGACGCGCTCGCGCATCGACCGGAAGCCGTAGAGCTGCAGCGCGTCCTCGCGGACGTGCAGGTAGGTGTGGAGGTTGGTCTCTTCGTTGAGCTGCCGCGACACGGCGCTCAGTGTCGGGCCGGCGGCGAGGACCTCGAGCCCGAGGCCGCCGACCTCGACGACGGCGCGCTCGCCGTCGACGTGCAGCACCTTCCCGCGCAGCGAGGCGATCACAGAGGCATGCCTCTGACGGCCTTCCGCACCGCCGGCGGCAGGTTGTCGTTGCAGTGGTGGGCGTGGCAGATGGCGACCGCCAGCGCATCGGCGGCGTGGTCGGGCTGCGGGATGCGCTCGAGCCTGAGCAGCACCTTGGTCATCTCCTGGACCTGCAGCTTGCTGGCCCGCCCGTACCCCGTGACCGCCATCTTGATCTGCAGCGGCGAGTATTCGAAGGGCGCGAGCTCGAGGTCGGCCGCGGCGAGGATGAGCACGCCGCGCGCCTGACCGACGGCGAGCGCCGTCTTCACGTTCACGTTGACGAAGAGCTCCTCGATGGCGACGACGTCCGGCTGGAAGCGCTTCAGCAGCTGGAGGGCCTCGTCGTAGATGCGGCGCAGACGCACGTGGTTCTGGTCTTTCGCCGACGTGACGATGCAGCCGTGGCCATGCGACGCCAGGCGGTTTCCGTTCAACTCGACGACACCCCAGCCGGTGCTGGCCGTGCCCGGGTCGATACCCAGGACGATCATGCTCCCCCCGTCCCCCCGCGTGCGGTCGACGTCAACCGGCGATGGCCTCGAGGACCTCTTCGGGGATGTCGAAGTTGGCGAAGACCTCTTGCACGTCGTCGGAGTCCTCGAGCGCATCGACGATCTTCATGGTCTTGCGCGCGTCGTTCTCTTCGAGCTTCACGGTGTTCTTCGGGATCATCGTGAGCTCAGCCGTCTCGTAGACGATGCCGGCCGTCTCCATGGCGTCGCGCACCGCGGCGAAGTCGGCCGGCTGCGTGAGCACCTCGAACTGGTCGCCGTCCTGGACGACGTCCTCGGCGCCCGCCTCGATCGCCGCCGTCATCACGTCGTCCTCGCCGTACTTCGTGCCGTCGACCACGATCGAACCGCGGCGTTCGAAGCCCCAGGCGACGGCGCCCGGCTGCGCCAGCTGGCCGCCGTGCTTGCTGAAGATGTTGCGCACCTCGGCCGCAGAGCGGTTCTTGTTGTCGGTGAGCACCTCGACGATGATCGCGACGCCGGCGGGCCCGTAGCCCTCGTAGAGGATGCTCTCGTACTGCTCGCCCTCCACCCCACCGCCACCGCGCTGGATAGCCTTCTCGATGTTGTCCTTGGGCATCGACTCGGCCTTGGCCTTGTCGATGGCGTTGGCGAGAGAGATGTTCATGGTGGGGTCGGTGCCGCCCTCACGCGCGGCGACGGTGATCGCCCTCGAAAGCTTGCTGAAGAGCTTGCCGCGCCTTGCGTCGGTCTTGCCCTTCTTGTGCTTGATGGTCGCCCACTTGGAGTGCCCGCTCACGAGGACACCACCTCCTCTCCTGTCGACAGCCGACAGGCGTCGCGACGGCTAACCCTTCTGCGCCTCTTCCTTCTCCTTCTTGGCCTGCTCCACGATCTTCTGCGTGAGGTGGGCCGGCACTTCCTCGTAGCGCAGGAACTCCATGTGATAGTCGCCGCGCCCTCCCGTCATCGACGTGAGGTCGGGCGCGTAACCGAGCATCTCCGCGAGGGGTACCTCGGCACCCACCACATTGGCGTGGCCGCGCGGCGTTGTGCCCAGCACGCGGCCCCGCCGCGAGTTGAGATCGCCGATGATGTCGCCGACGTTCTCCTCAGGCACGGTGATCTCGACGTTCATGATCGGCTCGAGCAGCACGGGCTGCGCCTTCTCGGCCGCGGCCTTGAAGCCGAGCGAGCCGGCGATCTGGAAGGCCATGTCGCTCGAGTCCACGGGGTGGTACTTGCCGTCGTAGAGCCTCACCTGAACGTCGACCACGGGATAGCCCGCGAGGAATCCTTCGCTCATCGCGGCTCGCACACCCTTCTCGACGGCGGGGATGAAGTTGCGCGGGATCGCGCCGCCGACGATCTTGTCGACGAACGCGAAACCCTCGCCGCGCGGCTGCGGGGAGACCTCCATCCACGTGTCGGCGAACTGACCGCGGCCGCCGGTCTGCTTCTTGTGCTTACCCTCGGCCTTGGCGGTCCCCTTGACGGTCTCCCGGTACGGCACGCGCGGCGGCTTGAGCTCGACCTCGACGTTGAAGCGGCGCTTCATGCGCTCGACTGTGACCTCGACGTGCACCTGGCTCATGCCGCCCACGATCATCTCGCCAGTCTGGTCGTCGCGGTGTACCTCCAGCATCGGGTCCTCTTCGCTCAGACGACGGAGCGCAGTGATGACCTTGTCCTCCTCGCCCTTGCTCTTGGCCGTGACGGCGAAGCTCATGAGCGGCGCCGGGAAGGTGATGGCCGGCAGGCTCACGACATGACCTTCTGCGCAGAGCGTGTCGCCGGTGACGACGTCCTTGAGCTTGGCGATCGCCCCGATGTCGCCCGCGACGAGGCCGTCCACCGGCTTCGTGTCCTTACCCATCGGCTGGAGCAGCTGCCCAAAGCGCTCCTTGTGGCCGCCACGCGAGACGACGACCTGCGTGTCGCTTGTGAGCGTGCCCTGCAGCACCCGGAAGACGTTGACGTGACCGCTGAACGGGTCGGCGAGGGTCTTGAAGACGAAGGCGGCGAAGGGCTTGCCGGTGTCGCAGACGAGCTCCTGCTCGTCGCCGCCGGCGCCGGTGACCTTCACGGGCGCGACGGCGGCCGGCGACGGGGCGAGCGCCAGCAGGTCGAAGAGACGGTCGACGCCGATGCCGTGCGCGGCCGAGCCGCAGGCGACAGGGTAGATCTGGGCGGCGGCGGCGGCGGCGGCGAAGGCGGACGCGAGCTCGTCCGCCGTGATCTCCTCTTCCATGAGGTACTTCTCGGCGAGGTCGTCGTTGGTGCTCGCCACGGCGTCGACCAGCTTGTCGCGCGCCACCGCGACGGCGTCGGCCATGTCGCCGGGGACATCGCCGGCCTGCGCCTTGCCGCCCTGATAGGTGTAAGCCTTCATGCTGAGCAGGTCGACGACGCCGCTCAACTCGTGCTCGCGACCGATGGGCAGCTGGGTCGCCACGACCTGCGGCCCGAAGGCCTCCTGGAGCGCCTTGACGGCGGCGTCGAAGTCGGCGCGCTCGCGATCGAGCATGTTGCAGAACAGCACGCGAGCAAGGCCACGCTCGTCTGCGCGCCCCCACAGACGCTCGGTCTGGACTTCGACCCCGAGCACCGCGTTGACGAGCATGACAGCCGTCTCGACCACGTGGAGCGACGAGATGGCGTCGGCGAGGAAGCTCGAGTCGCCAGGCGTGTCGATCAGGTTGTACGAGAGGCCGCCGCGGTCGATGTGGGCGAGGCTGGCGGAGAGGCTCATCTCGCGCTTCTTCTCTTCCTCGTCCCAGTCGGAGACCGTCGTGCCCTCGGCCACGGAGCCCAGGCGCGTGACCGCGCCGGCGCTGTACAGCAGCGCCTCGAGCAGTGACGTCTTGCCGGTGCCGCGATGGCCGACGAGCGCAACGTTCCTGATCTTGCCTGGGTCGTTCATGCCGAATTCTCCTCGATTTCGTCTGTGCGGCCGGCTCCGCCTGAGGCAGGCGGGGCCGGCCGCTGGCATCCGTCCGGAAGGATGAAGTTTAGCATACGGCGAGCGTCCCGAAGGCCGTCACGGAGCGTCGCCGGAGGCCGGCCAGACGGCGGTCAAGACGCGCCCGCGGGAGCGGCCGGAGGGCCCTCGCGGGTACGGCCGGCGGCGAGCGCGCCGGCCGCCGGCCCGAGGGCCTTGAAGCCGTACTTCGCGCGCACCCGGTCGACCGCCTCGCCGAGCGCCACGTCGCGCCAGCTCTCGTCGAAGGTGAGCTGGAAGGCGTCGTCGGTGAAGTTACCGAGCGTGACGCCGACGAGGCGCACCCAGCGAGCGCCGAGCTCGAGCTCGTCGAGCAGGGCGGCGGCCGTACGGTAGACGACGCGCGTCACCGTCGTGGGCCGTGCCAGCGTGCGGTGACGCCCCACCGTGTGAAAGGTGCTGAAGCGGACCTTGAGGGTCACGGTGCGCGCGGCCAGGCCGTGGCGCCGCACGTCGGCCGCGGCGCGGTCGGTGAGGCGCAACAGGGTGGCGCGCAGCAGGGCGAGATCGTTCGTGTCTTCGGCGAAGGTGAGCTCGTGGCTGACCGACTTCGGGAGCGAGCGGCGGCTGCTCACCGGCGAGAGGCTGCGCCCGAAGGCGAGCTGCCGCAGGCCGTGCGCGCCGCGCCCGAAGGCGGCGGCGAGCACGGCGAACGGCACGTCCTGCAGCGTGCCGACCGTGGTAAGGCCGAGGGCGGCGAGCTGCTCCTGCGTGACGGGACCGATGCCGTGGAGGTCGCCGACGGGCAGCTCGCGCAGCCGGCCGGCGACATCGGCCTCGCGCAGCTCGGCGATGCCCGCCGGCTTGTCGAGGCCGGCGGCGACCTTGGCGAGCAGCTTGGTGGGCCCGATGCCGATCGAGCAGGTCAGGCCGTGCTCGGCGTAGACCTGCTCCTGGATGCGGCAGGCGATCGCCTGGGGCGGACCGAACAGCCGCCGGCTGCCGGTGACATCGAGGTAGGCCTCGTCGATCGAGGCGACCTCGACCTGGTCGGTATAGCTGCCGAACAGCTCGACCAGACGGTCGTGCACCCCGGTGTAGGCGCTGAAGTCGGGTGGCAGGAAGACGCCCTGGGGACACAGCCGCTCCGCCCTCGCGATGGGCATCGCCGTGCGCACCCCGCAGGCCCGCGCCTCGTAGGAACAGGTCGCCACCACGCCGCGTCCACCGTGCGGGCCGCCGACGATGACCGGCAGACCGCGCAGCTCTGGCCGGCGCGCCTGTTCGACGGAGGCGAAGAAGGCGTCCATGTCGACGTGCAGGATGGCCCGGGCTGATACGAACATGTGTTCGTATTCTACCCGGGCCAAGGACGGCAATCAACGTGTGGGCAAGCGAATGGCGGCGCTCAGAGGGTGACCCTCCAGGGCAGCCGTCAGCCGGCGCTCAGAGAGCGACCCTCCGGGTCGCCGTCAGGCCTCGTCGGGGAGCGCCTCCTTGGGAACGTCGCCCCAGAGATTCTCGAGCCGGTAGAAGTCCCGAGCCGCCGGCGTGAACACGTGCACGACGACGTCGAGATAGTCGAGGAGGATCCATTCGGCCTCGCGCTCGCCCTCGACCCGCGCGGCATGACGCTTCGCCCGCAGCTTGCCCTGGATCTCGTCGGCGATGGCCTTGGTCTGCCGGGTGTTGGCACCGCTGGCGATGACGAAGTAGTCGGTGTAGCTGACGGCGTCGCCGATCCTGAGGATGACGACGTCCTGCGCCTTCTTGGCGGCGGCGTGGCGGGCGATCTCGTGGGCGAGCTCGCGAGCCGCCTCTGCTCCGTTCTCCGTGCCTACTCCTGCAGATCCTTCACCGACACGTCCTTGCCGACGATCACCATCACGGTCGTCGGATCAAGCTGGCTGCCGTCCAGGACGACACCGCGGCCGAGTATAGCACGCACCTCCTGGGCCACCCCGAGGGCCTCGGAGCCCGCCAGGATCTGCGTCCGCTTGTAGTCGAACGACGACGCGTTCGCCGCCGCAGGCAGCTTCGCGTCCAGCGAAGCGAGGCGTTCGGCCACCGCCTCGCCGACCCCCACCTCTCCGGTGCCGTTACGGATGAGGATCGTGTACGGCGCATCGTAGCCCGGCGCCCGGCGCGTGATACGCGCCATGATGAGCTCCGGGTCGGGGCGGTAGGCGAACTGTCCCATGGCGGTCTGGCCGTCGGACGGGATGCGTTCGATGGCAGGGTCGCCGTTCATCAGCCCGAGCAGGATCTCGCGCAGGTACTGCTTCTCGCCGCCTGTCGCTCCGGCGACCGCGGCGTTCACCGCCTGCGCGCGCTGCTGCTCGGGCTGCAGGGCGGCGGCGTCGAACACGCCGCGCGTGAGGGCGTCCTGCATCCACGATTCGTCGGCGCCGCTCCTGCCCTTCGCCGACAGCAGCACCGGGATCTGTGCCGCGGGCACGTCGACCCGGCCCTTGTACCCCTTCTGCGTGTCATCGATCGTCAGGGTGGCCTCGTCCTCGAGCTCGGCCCAGACCTCGTCGCGCGCCGCAAGCTGCTGGAACGCCTTGTAGGGCAGCCGGTAGCTCAGGTCGATCTTGACCTTCAGCAGGCGCTCCAGGTCTCCCTTGAGATCGGTCGCTACCATGTCGCCAGCGTAGACGTACTCGCCGCCGGGCGCTTCGAGGAGCAGGCTGCGCGGCACGGTGAACAGTGTCGTCTTCCTGGTGTCGGCGTCCCGCAGGGCCAGGTAGATGCTCGGCTGCCGGTCCTTCTCGCCCTGGCCGACGACCATGAGCGCCAGATAGCCGGTCTTCCGCGGCTCCTTCTCAGGTCCAAGGATCCAGTCCGCGAGACGGACGGCGGCAAGGACGGCGCCGAAGGCCACGACGACGGCGAGCACCACCAGGAAGACGAGCTGCCAGGTCTGCAGCCGCCGCTGGCGCCGCTGGCGGAGCCGCCCTACGCGATAGCCGTCAGCACGCGCCATGGAGCTCGTTGTAGAGATCGACGGCGCCGCCGGCCACGCCGCGCCGCTTCTCGATCAGCTCGACGAGCGTCAGGCGCACCGCGGCGGCCACGGCGTCGTCGAGGGACCGCTCGGCCAGGGCGCGGACCTCGGCGAGGCCGTCGAAGGCGCGGCCCGGCTCGCAAAAGTCCGCGAGGTAGAGACACTTCTCGAGCACGGTCATACCGGCCGCGCCCACGGTGTGCAGGGCGATCGCGCGGGTGACGGGCTCAGGCCAGCCGGCGGCCGCGAGCTCGGCGGCGGCGACCGGAGCGTGCAGCAGCGCCACGGGCTTCTGCCGCTCGCAGGGCCCGACCGGCACGCCGCGCTCCCCCGCGGCAGCGATCAGCTCGGCGCCGCTCATGTCGCGGCAGAGGTCGTGCAGGAGACCGGCGGTCAGGGCCTCCGCCGCAGGCGCGCCGAAGCGCGCCGCGTACTCCGCCGCCAGCGCGGCGACGCGGCGCGCATGCTCTTGCCGCCGGGGGCTCATGCGGCCCGCCGCGAACGCTTCGGCTGCGGCCGGCCCCTTCTCGTCCTCTGGTCTGGTCACGTCACCTTGTAGAGACGACGTTCGCGGATGAAATCCTCCACCGCGGGCGGGACGAGGTAGCGGATGGGGCGGTTCGCACGGACTCGGTTGCGGATGTCGTGCGAGGAGACGTCGATGGACGCCGTCTGCAGGACGCAGGCGAAGCCGCGGCCCAGGCCGCGCGCCATCTCGTCGACCTCGCGCGGCTCGTCGCCCGGCCGAAGCGCAACGGCCAGCCTGCACAAGGCGAGGATCGCCGAGGGCTGGTGCCAGGTGTCGAACTCCAGCAGGGAGTCCGAGCCCATGACGAAGTAGAGCCGGTAGCCGTCGTACTGCTGACGGATCGCGGCGACGGTGTCGAGCGCGTAGACGAGGTCCTGCTCGAGCTCGACCGCCGAGACCTCGAAGCGCTCGTCGCCGGCGATCGCAAGACGCGTCATCTCGAGGCGCACCTCCGCCGGCGTGTCGTCGTCGACCACCTTGTGCGGTGGCGCTGCCGCGGGCACGAAAAGGACCTTCTCGAGACCGAGCTGATCGGCGACGTCAGAGGCGATGAGCAGATGGCCGAGATGCGGCGGGTTGAAGCTGCCCCCGAGGATACCGAGGCGAGGCTGCTCCTCGCTCACCGTCTCAGCTCCTGACCTGGCCGTCGCCCCAGAGCTCGTATTTCACGGTGGTGAGCTCCTCGAGGGCGATCGGCCCCCGGGCATGGAGCTTCTGCGTCGAGATGCCGAGCTCGGCGCCCAGGCCGAACTGCCCGCCGTCCGTGAACCGCGTCGAGGCGTTGACGTATACGCAGGCGGCGTCGACGCCGGCGGTGAAGGCCCTGGCCGAGGCCAGGTCCTCCGTGACGATCGCCTCGGAGTGGCCGGTACCGTGAGCGGCGATGTGCTCGAGCGCGTCGTCCAGAGAGCCGACGATGCGGACCGCCAGCTTGAGCGCCAGGAACTCGGTCTCATACTGGGTGCGGGTGGCCCGCTTGAGGGCGTGGTCGTTGAGCAGCTCGGACGTGGCCTTGTCGACGTAGAGCTCGACGCCGCGCCGCTTGAGCTCTTCGACGGCCGGGGGCAGGAACGCCGCCGCGACGTCACGATGCACGAGCAGCGTCTCGGCGGCGTTGCAGACCCCCGGCCGCTGGCATTTCGCGTTCACGATGATGCGCACCGCCATGTCGACGTCGGCCGAGGCGTCCACGTAGACGTGGCAGTTGCCTCCCGCCGCCGCGATGACCGGCACGCGGCTGTTGTCGAGCAGGTAGTCCTTGAGCGCCTCTCCCCCGCGCGGCACCACGAGGTCGACGGTGTCCCGCTGGCGCACCAGTTCGTCGAGCTCGCTGCGGTCCGTCCCCAGGAAGCTGACCGCTTCCTTCGGCAAGCCCGCCTCGAGGACCGCGCCCTGGACCACCTCTGCCAGGATCCGGTTCGAGTGCTTGGCCGCGCTGCCGCCGCGGAGGACCACCGCGTTCCCCGTCTTCAGGCAAAGGGCGGCCGCGTCGACGGTGACGTTCGGGCGGGCTTCGTAGACCACCGCGATCACGCCGATAGGCACGCGCACCTTGCTGAGGCGCAGGCCGTTCGGCAGGCGCCAGCCGTCTACGACGCTGCCGATGGGGTCGGGCAGCGCCCTGACCGCCTTGACACTGGCCGCCATGTCCGCGAGGCGATCCTCGTCGAGGAGCAGGCGGTCGACGAGCGCATCGGGCAGCTTCGCCTCGCGCGCCAGCTGCACGTCCTCGTCGTTCTCGCGCAGGATCTCCTGGGCGCGGCGTTCAAGCGCCTCGGCGACGGCCGCCAGCGCTTCGTCCTTGCGCTCGCGGTCCAGGACCGCGAGCGCACGCGATGCGCGACGGGCGGCCTTGCAGATCTCCTCGACCGTCACGGTCCCTCCTCGCCCAGCAGTACCAGGCAGTCACGGTGCACGACCTCGTCGTCAAGCTGCGGCGCGAGGTCGCGGGCAGCGTCGGAGCGCAGCCCCTGCACGCGCCGTACCTCACGAGCGCTCATCGACACCAGGCCCCTGCCGATCTCGGCGCCCCCGTGGTCGACGATGGCCACGTTGTCGCCGGCGGCGAAGGCGCCGCGCACGGCGGTCACCCCGACGGGCAGCAGGCTGGCGCCGCCCGCGACCAGGGCGCGACGGGCGCCCTCGTCGACTTCAAGGGTACCACGCAGCGGTTTCGCGTAGCGGAGCCACAGCTTGAAGGCGCCGGCCGCACCGGCGCGGGGCTCGACCTCGGTGCCGACTGGACGCCCGGCGGCGGCGTCGCTGACGACGCCCGGCCGGGCGCCGGCGGCGATCACGGTGCGGATGCCCGCCGAAGCCGCCATGAGCGCCGCCGCCACCTTGCCCTGCATGCCTCCGGCGCCGCGCGCACCCGCGCCGCCGGCGTTCACGGAGGCCAGGTCCCCGGGGCCGGCGACCCGCTCGACCAGCCGTGCCTCGGGGTCGGTCTCCGGGTCGCTCGTGTAGAGCCCGTCGCGATCGGTCAGGAGCAGTAGCAGATCGACCTTCAGGAGCATGGCGACCTGTGCCGCCAGCACGTCGTTGTCCCCGAAGCGGATCTCGTCGGTCGCCGTCGTGTCGTTCTCGTTGACGATGGGCAGCACACCCCAGGCGAGCAGGCGCCGGAGGGTGTTGCGTGCGTTCACGTAACTCGTGCGGCGCGCGAAATCCTCACCCGTCAGCAGGACCTGCGCGACGGTCAGCTCCTGGTCGGCTGCGAGCCGTTCGTAGAGCCCGAAGAGCCGTCCCTGACCGATCGCCGAGGCCGCCTGCAGCGCGGGGATCTGGCGCGGCCGCTCCCCGCCGCCGAGCACCTGCTGACCGCAGGCGATCGCCCCGCTCGACACGAGCACGACGCGGGTGCCGTCGTGGACCAGGCCAGCCACCTGCGTCACGAGCCCTGCCAGCAGCCTCCGCCGCAGGCGCAGATGCTCGTCCGCGACCGTGCTTGAGCCCACCTTGACGACGAGGGCCTTCACCGGCGGCGCCTGCCCGGCTCGCCCTCGGCGAACTCGAAAGCGGTCTCGCCCACCAGCACCGTGTCGCCGGGCCGGGCGCCGTTCCGGCGCAACGCCTCGTTGAGCCCGGCCCGATCGATGACGTCCTGCAGGTAGGCGACCGCCTCGTCGTTCTCGAGATCCGCCTTGGCCATCAGACGCTCCAGAGCCTCGCCCGTGACGCGGAAGGCGCCGCCCTCGCGCGTCACGGAGAAGTCCTCCAGCCGTCCCTGGCCGGGCCGGAGCACGACGGCCTCGGCCTCAGCCCGGATGGCCGTCGCTGCGTCGCTTTCCCGTGTCGTCCGCACCAGGGCGCCGAGCTCGGCGGCGAGCGTGTCCAGCCCCTCGCCCGAGACCGCGGACACCGCGACGGTCGTGCGCGGCCAGTCCAGGCCGCCGGCGGCGGCCACGACGGCCGCGCGTCCGTCGCCGTCGAGCAGGTCCATCTTGTTCAGCGCCACCACGGCGGGACGCTCCAGCAGCACCGGCCGGAAGGCGGCGAGCTCGTGGCGCACCGTCTCCAGCGCTTCGCGCGCCGCGTCGGCGCCCTCCGCGGCGTCGGCGACGTAGACGAGAGCGGCGGTACGCTCCACGTGGGCGAGGAAGCGGTCGCCGAGACCGGCGCCTTCGCTCGCCCCCTCGATCAGCCCCGGGATGTCGGCGAGCACGATGTCGCCTTCGTCCCTGGCGAGCACGCCAAGATTGGGCTCGAGTGTCGTGAAGGGGTACGGTGCGATGCGGGGATTGGCCCGTGTGAGGCCGGCCAGCAGCGACGACTTGCCGGCGTTCGGGAGGCCGACGAAGCCGACGTCGGCGAGGAGCTTCAGCGACAGCGAGAGCCAGCGCTCCTCGCCCGGCAGACCCCGCTCCGCAAACCGGGGAGTCTGACGGCGCGAGCTCTTGAAGCAGGCGTTGCCGCGTCCGCCTTCGCCGCCCCGGGCGACCACCACGAGCTGCCCCTCCGCGGCGAGGTCGCCAAGCAGCGCGCCCTCGTCGTCGTGGACCTCCGTGCCCACGGGGACCTCCACAAGCAGCTCGCCGCCGTCGGCGCCGTGCTTGTTGGCGCCCTGCCCGGCTCCGCCGGCGGGCGCCTTGAAGTGATGCTTGTGACGAAACGGCGCGAGGTCGCGGAGCTGGCGGGTGGCGACAAGGATGACATCGCCGCCCTGGCCTCCGTCACCGCCGTTGGGACCGCCCTTGGGCACGTACTTCTCGCGCCGGAAGCTCACGCTGCCCGCGCCACCGTGACCCCCGCGCACATTGATCTTGGCCCGGTCCGCAAGCATGGCGATGTGGCGAGTGACGGCGCCGGCGCAGGCCGGGCGCCGTCAGGACTCGGGGACGACGGAGACCAGGCGGCCGGCGACGCCCGACGTGAAGGCCACGCGCCCGCCGACCTTGGCATAGATGGTGTGGTCGACGCCGATGCCGGCGCCTTCGCCGGCGCGGAACCTGGTGCCGCGCTGGCGCACGATGATCGATCCGGCGGGTACTACCTGGCCGGCATAGATCTTGACGCCGAGGCGCTTGGACTCGGAGTCGCGACCGTTGCGGCTGGTGCCGGCGCCCTTCTTATGCGCCACCCTTCTTCTCCTTCTGCTCCTTGAGGGTGATCGACTCGATCGTCAACCTCGAGAGGCGGCTGCGATAGCCGCGCGTCTTCTTGAACGTGCTCTTCGGCTTGTAGGTGAAGACCTTGATCTTCTCGCCCAGCACGTGCTGGTCGACCTTGGCCGTCACCTTGGTGTGCTGGGCGGCGCCGTCCTGGTAGGTGCCGCTCGACGTGCGGACCGCGAGCGCGTCCAGGGCGATGGTCGCGCCCTCGTCGGCCGCGACACGGTCGACGACGATACTGTCGCCGGCACTCACCTTGAACTGCTGCCCGCCCACACGCACGACGGCGTAGGCGACGTCGTCCTTCATAGTCAACTCCCCTCGTGACAACGGCAGGTGATGGTAGCGAATCGCGCAGGGCGAATCAAGCTGACCCACCCCCGCGGCCGCCGCGGCCGGAGGCGAGCACGGCGGTCGCCCCGGTGCGGCTCGCGCTCGTGAGCTTGACCTTGCGGCGCTCTCCGAGCGAAGGCCTGCCGCCCTCGACGATCACCATGTACCCGTTCACGTATCCGACGGCGTCGCGCGGGCTGTAGGTGAGCGAGAACTCGAGCTCGACCTCGACCTCCTGGCCCTCGCTCACCGGGATGCGCTGCGCCTGCACATGCTCGGCCGTCCCCTCGGCGAGGATCTTGAAACTGTCCACGGGCAGCGCCGACGATCCCTCGACGAAGATGCGCCTTCCGGTCTCCTTCTCGAGCTCCTTGAGCCGGCGCCCCGACAGCCGTTCGGCGACGCCGGCGCTGAGCTCGACGAGGCAGGCCTTGGCGCCTGAGCGCCGCGACTGCACCCGCAGCCGGCGCTCGACGCTGAGCGCGACCGTCTCCTCGGAGAGCGTGCGGGCCTTGCCCTGACAGCAGGCGCAGCTGCGCGTCAGGATGCCGCGCGCGCCGTCGGTCGTGTTCTGCCGCGTCATCTCGACGAGGCCGAGGGGCGACAGCTCGACCACGTAGGTCTTCGTGCGGTCGGTGTCGAGCTCGGCCTCCAGCGTCGCCAGCACCGTCTCGCGGTTGCGCACGTGCGCCATGTCGATGAAGTCGATGATGATGATGCCGCCGATGTCACGCAGCCGAAGCTGGCGCACGACCTCGCGGGCGGCCTCGAGATTGGTCTTCAGGATCGTGTCCTCGAGACCCTTGCCGCTGGTGTAGCGGCCGCTGTTCACGTCGATCACCGTGAGCGCCTCGGCGTGATCGATGACGATGTTGCCGCCGCTCGGCAGCGGCACCCTCCGCTCGAGCGCCTTGAAGATCTGCTGCTCGATGCCGTAGGCCTCGAAGAGCGGCTCCTGGCCACTGTGCACGTGCACCCGCGGGACCAGCTCAGGCGCGACCTTGTCGAGGAAGGAGACAACCTCTTTGCGTCGCTTCTCGGAGTCGACGACCAGGCTCTCGACGGACTCGTTGAAGAGGTCGCGGGTCACCTCCAGGGCGATGTCGACCTCCTTGTGCACGAGCCCGGGCACCGGACCCGTCTCGGCCTTCTTCTTGAGGCGCGACCAGAGCCGCGACAGGAAGCGCACGTCGCGCTTGATGGCGTCGATGCCTTCACCCTCGGCGGCGGTGCGCACGATCAGCCCCGCGTTCTTCGTCTTCAGGTCCTGGCAGAGGTCGCGCAGGCGGTCGCGTTCGCTCTGCGGAAGGCGTCGCGACACGCCGACCCCACTGCCGCCGGGGACGTACACGACGTAGCGTCCGGCAAGCGAGATCTTCGTCGTGAGCCGGGCGCCCTTGCTCCCCATCGGGTCCTTCATGACCTGGACGAGGACCTCCTGGCCCTGCTTGAGCGCCTCGCCGATGCGCCGGCCGCGGCGCTGGCCGTCCTCGCCGCGCACCTCGTCGACGTACAGGAAGCCGTTCTTGTCGAGGCCGAAGTCGACGAAGGCGGCGTCGATACCGGCCAGCACGTTCTCGACCTTCCCGCGATAGATGTCGCCCAGGTAGGAGCGTTTGTCGGGGCGTTCGAAGTAGATCTCCGCGAGACGCCCGTCCTCGACCAGGGCGACGCGCAGCTCGCTGCGATCGTCGGTGATGAGGATCACTTTGCGGCGCGGCACCTCGACGGTGACCTCGGGACGCCGGCGCCCGACCTCGGCGGCCAGCTCGCTCTCGGCGCCCGCGCCCTCGGCGATGCGCACGATGGCGCGCGGCCGGCGGCGGTCACGGCGCCGGCCGCGTTCGGTCTTTGCGGGAGCGCCTTCCTTGGCCGGGGCGACGGCCGGCGCCTCCGCACCGGGCTCGGCGCGATCTCCGGCCGCCTGGTCCGCCGCGCCGGCGACGGGCTCAGCCGCCGCCTCGGCCTTGCGGCCGCGGCGACGGCGCTTCGGCTTGGCCTCCACCTCAGGCGGCGCCTGCGTGGCGGACTCCGCGGGCGCACCAGCCGGCGCCTCCGCGGCGATCGCCGCCTGCTCGGCGGCCGCGGGCTCCTCCGCTTCCTTGCCGCCGCGACGGCGGCGACGCTTGGGCTTCGCAGCGGGCTCCGGTTGCTCGCCCACCGGTGCGGCGGCGACCGGTCCGGCTTCGTCCGCCGGGCTCGACTCCCCTGCGATCTGGTCCCCGCCCATCTCCCCCGTCGCGCGGCGACCTCGCCGTCCACCGCGACGGCGGCGCCGCGGCGCATCGACGTCACCCGGCGGTGTCTCGCCGTCCGTCGCCGGGGCCTCCACGGACGCTTCCGGGACCGTCTGGATGCCGCGCGACGGCTCGGGAGGCGTCGCCACGGTCGCGACGACCTCAGCGGCGGCGCCCTCCGTCGACCCGCCCGGCGCGGCGTCCGCTTCGGCGGCCGCGCGACGGGCTTCGCGGGCCCGCACCCGACGGCCGCCGCGGCTACCGCGGCGACGACGCTTGTGCGCCGTCGCCGCATCGGCGCTCTCCTGCGCCTCGCGGTCCACCCCTGGCGACTCCGACAGCGGTGCGTCCGACGACCCGGATGACTCCCCAGCCTCGCTGCCGGCCGCGGCGCTCGCCGCGGAACTGGACGGCGCCGCGTCGGTTGCTTCACTCGCGTCCCGCGTTTGCGGAGTCGCGGCTTCTTCCTGCCGCTTGCGCCTGCGTCGCCGCGGCCGCGGCGACGCCTTTGCCGTCTCGCCGCCCGGTTCGGCGCCGCTCTCCGTCTCAGCGGCGGGCGACTGCTGCGTGCCCGGAGCCCGGCCCTTGACCTGCTTCGCCTCCGCAGTACCGTCGGCTGTCGCGTCGACCGGACCCTTTCCGGCCTCGGCCCCGGCGCCCTCGATGGCTTCCGCCTTGGGCTTGCGACGACGTCCTCCTCGGCTTCTCCGCTTGGGGCCGTCGGCCGGGACGGTCGGGGCCTGCCCGGCATCCCCGACCGCGATGGGCTCAGTCTCCACCGGCGGTCGCTGGGGGCCTTCGGCCGCGGTGTTCGCCGACGTGGCCTTCGGCGCCGCGGCCTTCCTGCGAGGTCGCCGTGTCCTGCTCTGCTGTGATGCAGCGTCGTCCGCGTTCGACGGCGCGTTGTCGGGGCCTGCGGGAGCGTCCGCCTTGCGCGGCCGCCTTCCCTTCGGCTGGTTCTCGTCCACTGTCACTCCTCTCCCCCGGGCTCGGTGCCGCGGGGCAAACCTTCGTAGCTCACCCGCATACGGATGAGCCGGAACATGACCGGGTCGCCGCCGGCGCGCCCCGCCAGGAGGTCGGCGACCTCCTGCGGGCGCGCGGCGCCGTCCGCCCGATGGCGCACGCCGAAACGGACGTGCGTGCCTCGGGGGACGGCCGCGACGGCCAGGTCGATGACGTACCGCTTGAGGTCGAGCGTCCGCCGCCCCTTGGGCGAGCGGCGTTCGACCTCCACATCGTCCTGCCGCGCGAACCAGTCGACCGCCTGCGTGGCGGCCTCCGGGTCCACGTGCAGGTCACACTCGTAGTCCGCGCGCACAGGTCGCGGCCTGGGCCTCTGTCCGATAGCCGTCAGGCCGCAGGGCGTCAGGCCCTCCGGCGCGGCCGCCCGCAGAGCGGCGAGGGCCTCGCGTAGCGAGCGCTCGCCGTCGCAGACCGTACCGTCTGCTTCACTGTCCGGCGGCATCTGGGCGACGGCCAGCTCGCCGAGGCCGGCCGCGCCGACGGGCAGCGGCAGCCCCAGCGCGAACCGCGGCTTGGGGCGGAAACCTTCGGACAAGGCCAGCTCGATGCCGGCCCGCGCGAAGGTGCGCTGGAGCGCCCGAGCGGTGTCCAGATGCGACAGGTACCGCGCGGGTCCCGTGCGGTCGAACCGGAGCAGCCAGTACCTCACCGTCTCCTGGCCGCCGCTCACGCCGCCCTCTCCCTCTCGCCGCCGCGGCCCATGCCACGATCTTCATCTTCACGGCCGCGGCTCATGCCACGATCTCCATCTCGACGCCCTCGCCGCACACGCCGCAGGCGCCGCAACGCCCGGTGCGGCAATCCTCGGTGAGCAGCCCGCCGAGGGCGCGCGCGCGCTCCTCCTCGAGGAAGGTCTCGTCGACGCCAGGGTCGACCGCCAGACGCCAAGGACGTGTTCCCCGGCCGGCCGGCTCGCCAAGCTCTGTGCCCTCGGTGGTGGCCGCCTCGCGCCAGACGCCGAGGTCGAAGTGCTCGCTCCAGCCGTCGAAACGCGCTCCCAGCCGCCAGGCGCGCTCCACCAGCTTGTCGGAACCGATGCCGCCGCGTGCGAGCGTGGCCTCGACGAGCGAGGCGCCCACGTCGTGGAACGAGACGCGCACGCCCGGCGGCAGGGCGGCGCGCAGCATCTCCTGCCGCCGCCGCAGGGTCTCCTCGCCGGCGAACGGCTCGTTCTCGAACGGGGTGTGCGCCTTGGGCACGTAGGACGACACGGCGATCGAGAGGCGGGCCCGGCCGCGCGCGATCTGCTTCGCGAGACGCGCGGCCTCGCCCGCCAGGCGCGCGATGGCAACCGCATCGTCGTCCGTCTCGCCGGGCAGCCCGATCATGAAGTACAGCTTCAGGCCGGTGAAGCCGCCCCGGAACACGGCTTCCACGGCGCCGAGCACCTGCGCCTCGTCGACGCCCTTGTTGATGCGGTCCCGCAGTCCCTGTGTGCCGGCCTCGGGCGCCAGCGTCACCGAGCCGCGCTGCTCGGCGCCAAAGCGCGCCAGCTGGACGGCGGCGGAATCGATGCGCAGCGACGGCAGGGACACGCGCAACCCCGGACGGAGACTCCGGATCCTCGTGACGACCTCGTCGATAGCGGAGTAGTCGCACGAGCTCAGCGAGACGAGCGAGACCTCGTCGCAGCCGCTGCTCTCCACCGCGAGGCGAGCGGCCTCGACCACGGCTTCGACGGGCCGCTCGCGGACGGGTCGGTACCACATCCCCGCCTGACAGAAGCGACACCCGGCGGTGCAGCCTCGCATCAGTTCGATCACCGCCCGGTCGTGCACGGCCTCGAGCAGCGGCACCAGCGGCCGCGTCACGCCCATCGTCCGGCCGAAGTCCATGAAGACCTGGCGGCGGGCGGGCGGCGCGGCCGGCGTCCCTTCTCGGGGCGGCAGCCACACGCCGGGGATGCGGCCGAGCTGGTCGAGACGCCGCGCCCGCGTGGGCGCCGCGAGGGCCTCGATCAGCTCGGCCAGCCGCCCTTCGACCTCGCCGATGAAGAAGGCGTCCATGAATCCGGCCAAGGGCCAGGGGTCGGCGACGCCGGGGCCCCCACCGAGGACGATCGGGTCGCCCTCGCCGCGCTCCTCGGCGCGCAGGGCCACGCCCGCGAGATCGAGCATCTCGAGAACGTTGGTGTAGGTCAGCTCGTGCGGGAGGGTGAAACCCCAAAGGTCACAGCTCGCCACGGGTCGTTCCGTCTCGAGTGTCCACAGCGGCACGTTCCGGCCGCGCATCTGCCCGGCCATGTCGGGCCAAGGGCAGTAGGCACGTTCCGCCACGGCCGGCGTCGCGTCGTTGATGAAGCTGTAGAGGATCTGGAGGGCGGGGTTCGAGACCCCGATCTCGTAGACGTCCGGGTACGAGAGGACCACTCGCGGCCTCGCGTCCGGTTTGCGTCGCTGGTTGAACTCCCCACCGACGTAGCGCCCCGGCCGCTCGACGCGCGCGAGCAGCTCCTCCAGGTCACCCCGAGGCCGCTCCCAGGAAGGGGATCCGGCTGGTGACCCGATCGAGTGTGTCTGCAATCTTTGTGAACCTCGTTGTCGTGAGGGGCGCGCCCGCCTCGAAGTACTCGATGGCGGCGCGGCCGAGCGCGACGGTGGCCGTGAAGCCTACGGCTCCCTTGAGCGCCCAGCCGAAGCCGGGCACCACGTCGAGCGCCTGTCGCGCGAGTGTCCTGATAGCGAAGCCGGCGCCCACGATCGAGAGGATCTCGAGGGCGCGCGGCAGGCCGAGCTCCTCGTCGTAGGCCGCGGCGATGCGCAGCACCATGCGGACCTGGTTGAGCGTCATCGCCGGCATGTCGGCACCGGGGATGATGACGACGGCGCCGATGACGCCGTTCTGGCGCGCGGCCCCGAGCACGATGTGCTCGGCCACCGCGCGCCGCAGCGCCGGCACACGCGCCGCGAGCGGGACGCCGTCGTCGCCGAGCTCGGCAGCGATGCGGCCGGGCAGCGTGGGCTTCGCTTCGCCCGGCCGCCCCAGTGACACGGCGACTTCGCTGGACCGCAGCCCCGCACCCAGCAGGTCGTTGATCCCCTCTCGCGTGGCGCCGCAGCCGATCACGCTGAGGTTCGCCCGGCGAGCGTCGCTCACCACCCGGGTCGCGGCGCCCCCGTCCGCCAGAGGCGCCACCAGCACGAGCACGCGCCAGCGGCGCAGCTGCCTGGCGTCTGACGGCACGTCGCCCGGTGACAGCAGATCCACCAAGGGGCTGACTCCCTTTTGCGCGTCGGATGCGCCCTCGGAGAGCGCCCTGGCGGCTTCGCCGAGCGGCAGATCGTCGCCCACGAGGCAGACGCGCGGCATCGTGCCCGCCCCCTTGCGGACCTCGCCTACCACCTTGAGTATCTTGCTCAGGTTAAAGGTCGGCACGGCGCAACCCTCCGGTGGTCGCGGTCATCGCCCGCACGTGCACGCTCTCCAGCAGCCCGACGAGCAGAAGGAAGGTGATCATCGCTGCACCTCCGTAGCTGATGAAGGGCAGCGGGATACCGGTCACCGGCATGATACCAACAGTCATGCCGATATTGACGAAGATCTGAAACAGGAGCATGGCCGCGATGCTGCCGGCCATGATGCTGCCGTACATGTCCCGCGAGAGCGTGGCGATCCTGACGGCGCGCCACAGTAGCAGCGCGTAGAGCGCGAGAAGCACGGCGGCGCCGATGAAGCCCCAGCGCTCGCCGATCACCGAGAAGATGAAGTCGGTGTGGTGTTCGGGCAGGAAGTCCAAGGTCGTCTGAGTGGCGCCGTCACCGCGACCCGACAGGGCGCCCGAGCCGACGGCGATCATCGACTGCGTCACGTTGTAACCGGATCCGCTGGGGTCACGTGTCGGGTCGAGGAAGACGAGCAGGCGATCGATCTGGTAGGACTTGATCAGGTGGACTCCGGCGAGCGGCAGGATCCCGAGCACCAGGGTCAAGAAGCCGGTCCCGAGCGCGCCGATGACGGCGAAGTGGGTCCAGCTGGTGCCGTAGAAGAAGAGCATCGCCAGCACCAGGGCGACGTAGACCATGCTGGTGCCGAAGTCGGGCTGGAAGAAGACGAGCCCTGCGGGCACCGCGATGTACAGCAAGGCCTCGACGGTGATGCGTCGCGTTCCGAGCAGCTCCATGCGGTCGACGAGGAACGCGCCCAGCCCCAGCGTGACGAGGAAGAGCCCAAGCTGCGACGGCTGGAAGTTGTAGAAGGGGAGCTCGATCCAGCGTCGCGAGCCTCGTGTGACGCTGCCGAACACGTACACAGCGGCGATCGACAGCACGGTGAACGTGTAGAGCGCCCACTGCCAGCGGCGGAAGACCTCGTAGTCGAAGGCGGCCACGAGCAACAGCGCGACGAGGCCGACGAGCGCGTACGAGATCTGGCCGCGCGCGTAGTACCAGGCGTTCCCTTCCAGGTCGTTGCGCGTGGCGAAGTAGATCGTGGTCACGCCGTACGCCACGAGGCCGAGCGTGATGATCAGCAGCACGTAGTCCAGGTGGCGGAGATAGGCTCGCCAGTCCACGTCAGTCGCTCACCGCGGCGCCGGTCGACAGGCCCGTGTCCTTGTGGAACAGCGCGTCGTAGATCATGCGGGCCGCCGGCGCCGCGGCGCTGCCCCCGTGGCCGCCCTGCTCGATGAGCACGACGACGACGTAGCGGGGATTGTCGGCCGGCGCGTAGCTCGCATACCACGCGTAGTCGCCCTTCCCGTAGACCTCCGCGGTGCCGGTCTTGCCGGCGACGGCGACCGGATACGAGTTGAAGACGGCGCCGGAGGTGCCGACGGTAGCGGCCATCCGCAGGCCGCGCCGGACGGCGTCGAGGTTGCCGCTCGTGATGTCGACGTTGCGAGCAGGGCTCGACGGCAAGGTGCGCACGAGCTTCCCCTCGGACGACACGACCTTCTGGCCGAGGTGTGGCCGCACGACCTTGCCGCCGTTGGCGACGGCCGCGTAGGCGACGGCCATCTGGAGCGGCGTGGCAGCGACGTCGCCTTGGCCGATGGCCATAAGGATCGAGTTGCCCGGCTTCCAGATCTTGTCGATGGGATCGCTGAAGTACTCCTGGCGCCACTTGGGCGTCGGGATCAGCCCGGACGCCTCGCCGGCGACGTCGAGGCCGGTCGGCCTTGCAAGGCCGAGGCGCTTCGCCCAGTCCGCGAGCTCGGTGCCTTGGCGCCTCAGGAAGGCGTACCCAACGTTGTAGAAGTACACGTCGCAGGACTGGGCGAGGGCGTTGTCCAGGTCGAGGCTGCCGTGCCCGCCGGGCGCCCAGCACCGCCAGAACGCGTTGCCGATCTCGCCCGTCGACGGGAAGCGGCCGTTGCAGTAGAAGGTGGTGTAGGGGCTGATCACGCCCTCCTCGAGGGCCGCGACGGCGTCGATGACCTTGAAGGTGGACCCCGGCGCGTAGACACCCTGAAACGCCTTGTTGAGGAGCGGCTGGTTGGCCTTCGGGTCGCTCAGCCGCTTCCATTCCTTGTCGGTGAGGCCGTCGTTCCACACGGCAGGGTCGAAGGACGGGTAGCTCGCGAGGGCCAGCAGGCCCCCCGTCTGCACGTCCATGACGACGGCCGCCCCGCCATTGGCGGCCCAGTTGTGATTCGCGTGGGCGAGGTCGATGCCGTACGCGACGGCGCGCTCGGCCTGCTTCTGGATGCGTGCATCCAGCGTCAGGACGAGCGTGTCCCCGGGCACCGACAGGCGGCCGCCACCGACGGAGGTGCGCGTCTTGGGGCGCCCCATGGCGTCGACCTCGATCTTGGAGACACCGTCCTCGCCGCGCAGCCAGCGGTCGTAGGTGCCCTCGACGCCGCCCTGGCCGATCACGTCGCCGGCGGCATAGCCGCTGTAGCGGCGCTGCTTGAGCTGCTCGCGGTCGATCTCGCCGAGGTGGCCGAGCAGTTGGGCGGCGAGCTCGCCCTGAGGATAGCTGCGCACGTAGTCCTTCCGGATCTCGACCCCGGGGAAGGACGCCTTGCGCTCCAGCACGAAGGCTACCGCCCGGCGCCCGACATCCTGCTTGATCACCACCAGGTCGTAGCCGCCGGCGCCCTTGTGTCCGTCCAGTTCGTCGATCGTCATCCCCGTCGTGTGTCTCAGCTGCGCCCGCACCTTCTCGGGCTTGAGGTGCAGCACCCTGGCGACCCGCTTGACGACAACGTCGAGCTGTCCATTCGGTACGTCCATCGGCCTGATGCCGACGGCCAGACTGGGCCTGTTCTCCACCACCACGTTCCCGTTGCGGTCCGTGATCGCGCCCCTCGGCGCCACGATCTTCACCGAGCGCAGGCGGTTGTCGTTAGCCTCCGCGACGTACTCCTTGCCGCTCAGGATCTGAAGGAACCAGAGCCGGAAGAGGATGACGCCGATCAGCAGCACGCCGAGGCCGATCAACAAAGCGACGCGTAGCGCCACCGAGGGCAGCTGGATGATGGGGCGGTCGCTGCGACCGGTGCGGATGGGCCGTTCCCGGCGCACGGGCTGTCTAGGCGGTCTCATCGGCGCTCAGCACCCCCTTCCCTCCGAGGACGAAGCGGATCAGCAGGTACGAGACGGCCGCCAGCAGCGTGTTCAGCACGAGCGACGGCAGCAGAACGTGCACGAGCCAGAAGCCAAAGGGCACCTGGCGCTCGAGCAGGTACTGCAGGCCGGCGTAGAGGAGATTGGCGAGCAGGGTGGCGCCGAAGACGCCGACCACGGGCGCCACCGGCGCCGAGAGGTCGGCGGTCTCTCCGTAGCGACCGGTGAAGTAGCCGACCACGACGAAGACGAGGGCGCTCATGCCGAGGGGCTCGAGCAGCGCCACCGCCACCAGCGTGCCGGCGAGGAAGCCGAAGATCGCGCCGGTCTCGGCGCCGCGCAGCAGCGCGACCGAGACCACGACGATGAGCACGAAGTCCGGATTCGCCCCGAGCACGCGGATGTTGGGTGCCACCGTCGTCTGCAGGAGCACGGCGGCCAGCAGCAACCCTGCAAGGCGCAGCACCTCACCGACGGAGACCCGTGCACCGGTGTTCTCCGGAGCGGTCGTCGGGACGACGTTCATCGCTTCACCGCGTAGACGAGGTCGAGCTTGCGCAGGTCGACGAACGGCTGGATCGTGATGGCCTGATACAGCTCGACCTCCTGGTTCGAGACACTCGCCACCTGTCCTATCGGGATGCCGCGCGTCAGCACGGACCCGGCCATCCCTGACGTCACGATGTACTGGCCCGCCTTGACCTCCTCGGCCTTGTCGACGTACTGGAGTGACAGATCGCCCGTCACGCTGCCGGCGAGCACGCCCTGCGCCCGCCCCGGCAGCACCATCGCGTCGACGTAGCTCTGCTGGTCGGTGATGAGCTGGACCTGGGACGTCGTCGCCTTGACGCTCTCGATCCGACCGACCAGACCTTGCCCGTTCACCACGGCGTCGTACACCTGCACGCCCTCGTCCCTTCCCGCGTCGATGGTCACCGTGGAGTACCACACGGTGGTCGACCGGGCGATGACCCGGGCCGGCACGAGGCCGGCCTTGTCGGGGTAGATCGGCGACTGCCTGATGTCGAGCAGGCCGCGCAGCTCCTCGTTCTCCGCATCGGTGGCCAGCTTGTCGGCGACCGCGCCACGCAGCTGTTCGACCTCGCGCTGGAGGCGCTCGTTCTCGCCCTTGGCGTGAAAGAGGTCTACGGTCCAGTTCCAGGCGTCGCGGAAGGGCTTGGTGGCCCGTGCCGTCCCATATTGCAGGGGCGCGACCACAGACGACGCTCCGTCCTGGACCCGGTGCGCGACCCCCACGTCGGTCTCGCGGAAGTACAGGGTCAGCATGCCGATGGCGAGCAGCACCAGGATGACGGCGACGAGGCGCCGCCGGAGGACGCGCCGGCGGTTCACTTAGTCTGCGACGGGAGGGTCAGCGGCCGCGAGGCCGGGAGTTCCGCTTGCTCTTGACGAGGACATCGAACTCCTCCAGGTACTTGCCCGAGCCGACGGCCACGCAGGTGAGGGGCGATTCGGCCACGTGTACCGGCATCTGCGTCTCGTCGCGCAGCCGTTCGGCCAGACCGAGGAGCAGCGAGCCGCCGCCGGCCAGCATGATGCCGCGGTCCATGATGTCGCTCGCGAGTTCGGGCGGAGTCTTGTCCAGAGTCGCCTTGATGGCGTCGATGATGGCCTGGGTGGGCTCCTCCAGCGCGGTGCGCACCTCTTCGGACGAGAGCACGATCGTCTTGGGCAGGCCGGTGACCAGGTCGCGGCCACGGATCTCGGCCTGCTCTTCTTGCGGCAGCGGGTACGCCGAGCCGATCTCGAGCTTGATCTCCTCCGCCGTCTGGCTGCCGATGAGGAGCTTGTACTCCTTCTTTACGTAACTGATGACGGCCTCGTCGAGCTCGTCACCGCCGACGCGGATCGACTGCGAGACCACGATGCCGCCCAGCGAGATGACGGCGACTTCGCTGGTGCCGCCGCCGATGTCGACGATCATGCTGCCGGTCGGCTCGGCCACCGGCAGCCCCGCGCCGATCGCGGCGGCCATCGGCTCTTCGATGAGGGTCGCCCAGCGGGCGCCGGCCGAGTAGGTGGCCTCTTCGACCGCCCGCTTCTCGACGCCGGTCACACCCGACGGTACGCAGATCACGATGCGCGGATGCGCCCACTTGTTCCCCATGGTCTTGCGGATGAAGTGGCGCAGCATCTGCTCGGTCACGTCGAAATCGGCGATGACGCCGTCCTTCAGAGGACGGACGGCGCTGATGGTGGCCGGCGTGCGGCCAAGCATGCGCTTCGCCTCGGAGCCGACGGCGTGTACTTCACCGCTGCGGTGGTCGATCGCGACCACCGATGGCTCGGACAGCACGATGCCGCGGCCGCGCAGATAGACAAGGGTGTTCGCGGTACCCAAGTCGATGGCCATGTCGCGGGCGCCGAACCCGGTCAGGAAGTCGAAGACGCCGATGACTCACTCCTCTCGACGGGTTGCGAACGGTGATTCTAACCGGTGGACCTGTGGGTGGCCACCATGGGCCGCCTTGTCACGACCTCACGACAGCCAGGAGAAGGGCGTGACGCCGAAAGAACTCAGCCCTTCGACGAGCAGCGGCACCGGCAGCCCGACCACATTGGAGTAGTCCCCGTCGACGCCGGCGACGAGCGCGGATCCGAGGCCCTGGATCGCGTAGGCGCCGGCGCGCTCGCGCCACTCCGTCGTGGCCACGTAGCGATCGATGTCGGCGGGCGCGAGGGGACGGAAGGTCACGCCGGTGACGGCGTGGCCGGTGAACGAGCGCTCGCACGCGCAGAGATGCAGTCCGCTGAAGACCTGGTGCCGGCGGCCGGCGAGGGCGGCGACGTACTTCCGCGCCTCGTCCTCGCCGGCCGCCTTGCCCAGCACACGGTCGTCCAGAACGACCACGGTGTCGACGCCGAGGACGAGCTCGCCCGGCCGCAAGCGGACGCGTCCGAGCACCTCCTCGGCCTTCCCGCGCGCGTTCTGCTCGACCGTCTTGACCGGGTCGCCGTGGTGGTGGTCCTCGTCGTGCTCGCTCACGATCACGCGAAACGGCACTCCCATCTGTCGCAGCAGGAGGCGGCGCTGCGGCGAACGCGAGGCGAGTACGAGACGGACCGGACCGGGACGCCCGCGGGCGGGAGCGGCGCTCATCCCGCGGCCTCCTCCACAGAGGGACTCATGATCATGCCGCGCGAACCCGCCGCCTGATCCTCAGGCCGTGCGTCCCGACGGCCTGCTCCACATGCCGCGTGCCCCGCCTCAAACCAGCTCGTCGTCGTCAAAGAACAGCGCGATCTCCCGCACCGCGCTCTCGGGACCGTCGGACCCGTGTACGACGTTCTCCTCCTTCGAGAGCGAGAAGTCGCCGCGGATCGTCCCCGGAGCGGCGTCGGCAGAGTCGGTCACGCCCATCATGGCGCGCGCCACCCTGATCGCCTCCCTGCCTTCCCACGCCATGGCGACCACCGGCCCCGACGTGATGAACGCGACGAGCGACTCGAAGAACGGCTTGCCCACGTGCTCGGCGTAGTGACGCTCGGCCAGGTCGCGGTCGATCTGCAGCGCCTTCAGGCCGCGCAGCGTGAGACCGCGGCGCTCGAAGCGGGCGATCACCTCGCCGACGAGGCCGCGCGCGACGCCGTTCGGCTTGACCATGATGAAGGTGCGCTCCACGGACTGCCTCCTTACGTGCCGCGCGCGGCTCACGCCGCGCGCAGAATGGACGGGATGTCGGTCAGACTCAGGGGTACGCTTCTTCGAAGCGGGCGGTGTCGGGCCTCCCCCCGTGCACGTCCTTCTCGCAGAAGGGACACACGCGCCACTGGGGCTCGATGGGGCGCCGGCACGACGGGCACACCGTCCGCAGCCGGCGGCCGCACGTCGGGCAGACCAGGTAGTCGTCCCTGACGGGCGTCTTGCAGAACGAGCAGCGCTGCTCCTCGGCGAGGCGCTGCTCCATCATGCGCAGCTCGAGCTCGCGCTCGCGGACGTCGTCGAGGTACTCCGGGGGGCGCACGATGGCGTACACGATTAGACCGAACGGTCCGAACACGATGCCGGTCAGCACGGCCACTACGATGACGAGCTTATCGTCGATACGGCGCCGTGCGTCCTTGAAGATCCAGTACCCGCACGATAGCCAGATGACGACGAGGAAAAAAAGGCTCACCTTGACGATGAAGTCCCAGGTCGACGACTGGAAGAAGTCGCTGAACGACTGGAACGGGTTGTCGTCCTTGGCGGCGGCGGCGAAGAACCCGTAGGACAAGCAGCCTCCCGATGGAACGCGCGCAGCGCCAGCCGTGCGCTGGCCGGGCGAGCCGGCCCTCCCCGGCGCGGTCTAGCCGCGCCCCGTCGCGCCGGCCTGCCCGGCCAGCGCGTGAATCATATCGGAGAAGATGAGCGTGTGGACAGGGTAGAGCCCGTACCAGTAGAGGAGGCCGGAGAGTCCCTTTGGCGCGAAGAACGCCGTCTGGACCAGGAGGGTCTGCCCATCCCCCTGGGGCAGCGTCTCGAACTGCAGCCACGCTGCCCCCGGCACCTTCATCTCGGCGCGAAGCCTCAGAAGCCGGTCCTTCTCGAGCGCCTCGACGCGCCAGAAGTCGAGCGCGTCGCCGACGCGCAGCTGGTCCGGGTCGCGGCGCCCGCGGCGCAGTCCGACGCCGCCGACAAGGCGGTCCATCGCCCCCCGCAGTCGCCAGGCCCCATCCCACACCAGATAGCCGCGCTCGCCGCCAAGGCGGAGACACGTCGCGAAGACGTGACCGGCCGGCGCGTGCACCAGCTGCTGCCGACGCTCGATGATCATGCCGTCGTGTGTCGTGAGAACCTTGGGCGCGCCGTCGGCCTGGGTCGACGCCAGGGCATCCGACCACGCCGTCTCCACACCACCCGCGTCAAGTGAGTCGAGCGCCCGCCGCACCGCGACGTCGTAGCCGACCGGCTGGATCGCCGGGAAGAGTGCGGCGGCCGATGCGTCGCGCACCACGGTCTCGCTGCGCAAACCCTCGATGAGCGGGCGCGCCATGGTCGACGGGATGGGCGTCACAAGATGGACCCAGTACGACGAGAGCAGCGGCGTGAGGACAGGCACGGGGACGAGCTTACGGCGCAGGCCGCGGACGCGCGCATAGCCCAGCATCATCTCTCCATAGGTGAGCACGTCCGCTCCGCCGACCTCGACGACACGTCCGGCGCTCTCCGGCGCGTCGAGCGCGGCCACGAGGTAGGCAAGCAGGTCGTCGACGGCGATGGGCTGCACGCGCGTGTAGACCCACTGCGGGCAGACCATCGCCGGCAGGCGCTCGGTGAGGTAGCGGATCATCTCGAACGAGACACTGCCGGCGCCGACCACGACGGCCGCGCGGAACTCCGTTACGGGCACCCCGCCCTCCCGCAGCGCATCTCCGGTCTGCTGACGGGAACGCAGGTGATGCGAGAGGTCGGTCGCGGGGTCGCCCAGGCCGCCGAGGTAGACGAGGCGCTTCACCCCGGCCTCAGCGGCGGCGTTGCCGAAGGTCCGTGCCGCCCGCAGGTCACGCTCGTGGAAGCCCTCCCCGCCGGCCATGCTGTGTACGAGGTAGAACGCCGTCCCGACGCCGCGCAGTGCGTCCGCGAGGCCCTCGCCGCTCAGCACGTCGCCACGCATGACCTCGACGCGTTCGCCCCACGTGCGCCCGGTGAGGCGGGCGGGATCCCGCGCCAGGCAACGTACCGTGTCTCCCCGCGTGAGCAACTGAGAGACCAGCCGGCCGCCGACGTAGCCTGTCGCGCCGGTCACGAGGATGCACTGGCGATGACCTGTGTTCGCGTCCATGGTGTGCCTCCGGACTGTCGCCTCCGGACCTCGTGTCTGAGGCTTGCCGGCGGCCTGCCCCGCGTACGAGGTTACGGCACCAGCGCGAGAAACGGCACGCCCGACACGGCCAGGCGCATGCCGATCAGATAGCCGACGAGGAAAGCCACCAGTGCGACGGCGAGCACGATCAGCAGCGCGATGAGGATCCGCACCGCTGGATGAGCTCGCTGTTGCGCCATGAAGCCTCCCCGAAGACGAGCGTAAGTATATGCGCTCAGGCGAGCAGGTCGGCGAGGTCCTCGAGCAGGTAGAGGGAGCCCGTGACAAGTACGCTGCCCGTGGTCCCGGCCCGTTCACGGGCGTGGCGCACGGCCTCATGGGGATCGGCGACGGCGATGATGACGGGATCCCGGTGCGAGGCGACGGCGGCGGCATGCGCCGCCGCCGCCAGCTGCTCGACGGGAAGACTTCGCGGCTCTGCAGCTCGCGTGCAGACGACCGCATCCAGCAGCGGTATCAATGTAGCGAGCATGCCCGGGTAGTCCTTGTCGCGCATGATGGCGAGAACCCCGACGCGAGGCTGCGGCACGTCGAGGCCGGCCAGCGTCGCGGCGAGGGCGCGCACGCCATCGGGATTGTGGGCGCCGTCGGCGAGGACGAGCGGATCGCGGTCCAGTACCTGGAGCCGGCCCGGAACGGCGGTGTGCAGCAGGGCTTCGCGGACCGTGGCAGCGTCGAGCCTGCCGAGCAGCAGGTCCGCGGCCGCCACGGCGAGGCCCGCGTTCAGGACCTGGTAAGCCGCAGGTGACGAAACGCGCAGGTCGGCGTACGCGGCGTGCGGCGTGCGCACGGAGAAGTCGGCCGGCCCGCCGTCGACGAAAACGTCGCGGCCGAGGAGGTGCGCGCGGGCACGCGCCCGCGCGCAGACCCCCTCGGCCGCCTCCTCCAGCCCGTCGAGCGGTCCGAACAGCGCATCGCCCCCTTTGATCACGGCGGCCTTCTCGGCGAAGATCGCCTCGCGCGTGTCGCCGAGGACCTCGGTGTGCTCGAGGCCGATGTTCGTCACCACGACGACGGGCGCCTCGACCACGTTCGTGGCATCCAGGCGCCCGCCCAGCCCGGCCTCGAGCGCCACCGCCTCGACGCCGCTCTCGGCGAACGCCAGCAGGGCGGCCGCCGTGAGCACCTCGAACTGGGTCGTCTCGCCGAGTCCGTCGGGCAGGCGTCCGGCCTCGTCGCGGACGCGGTCCACGGCGGCGCCGAAAAGGTCCGCGGCTACCGGCCGGCCGCCGACCAGCACGCGCTCCGTGTACCCCCTGATGTGCGGCGACAGGTACGCCCCGGCGCATAGCCCCTGAGCGGCGAGGATCGACGCCGTGTAGCGCGTGGTGGACGACTTCCCGTTGGTCCCCACGACGTGCACGACGCGGTACCGCTCCTGCGGGCGCCCGAGCGCGTCCAGGAGTGCGACGACCCGCTCGAGGCCGGGCCGCATGCCAAACACGGCGAGGGAATCGAGGTACCGCTCCCACACGGCGGGTGACCGGTTCACGACGTCGTCACGGCGGTGGTGGGCTCCCTCGTGCGCATGACCAGGGGCCGCCGGTCGCTAGCCGCCGAGTCCGGCCAGTCTCGCGGCGAGGCCGTCGCGGTCGGCCTCGTACCCGGCGAGCTTCTCTCTCTCCTTCGCCACGACGGCGGCGGGCGCCTTATCCACAAACGCCTCGTTCGCGAGCTTGGCCTGTGCCCGCGCGACCTCGGATTCGATCCTCGCAAGCTGCGCCTGCAGCCGGGTCACCTCTTCGGCCCGGTCCACCGGCGAGGCCACCTCGAGCCTGCCGCCCGGCACGAGCACGACGGTCGCGCCCTCAGGCACGGCGCCGGCGAAGGCGACTTCGGTGCGGCCGAGGGCGCGGATGGCGGCGGCGAAGGGCGCGTAGCGTCCGGCCGACGCCTCGTCCTCGCCGACGAAGACGGCCGCGAGCACCTGCGAGGGCGGCGCGTTCGTCTCCGCGCGGAAGGCGCGCAGCGCGTTGACCGCCGCCTGCACGTCACCGAGCGCCGCCTCGTCCTGCGGCGAGCGCGGCAGGTCGTCGCGGCGCGGATGCCGCTGCTGCAGCAGCGGCGCGGCGCCGTACTGAGCCGCGATCTCCTCGGTCACGAACGGCAGGAAGGGGTGCAGCAGGCGCACGATCTGGTCGAGGACCCAGCGGGCGTGCTCGCCGGCCTCGCGGCGCGCCGCTTCGTCCTCGGCGTAGAGCCGCACCTTGGCGAGTTCGAGGTACCAGTCGCAGAACTCGTCCCACACGAAGTGATAGGCGGTGTCGACGGCGGCCGTGAAGTCGAAGACACCCACGGCCGCCTCCACCGCCTCCAGGCACGCACCGAAGCGGCTCGTGATCCAGCGGTCCGCCTGGTGAGCGTCGTGACGGCGCGCCTCGAGGCCCTCGCTCGCGAGCAGCACGAGGCGCGCCGCGTTCCAGAGCTTGTTGGCGAAGCTCCTCCCCATGGCGATCTTCTCTTCTGAGAAGCGCACGTCCTGGGTGCTCGACATCATCAGCAGGCCGAAGCGCGTGGCGTCGGCGCCGTACTTCGCGATGATCTCCAGGGGGTCGATGCCGGTGCCGAGCGACTTGCTCATGCGCCGCCCGTCGGCCGCCTGGATGACCGAATGGATGTAGACGTCGTGGAAGGGGATGTCGCCGGCGAACTCGAGGCCCATCATCACCATGCGCGCCACCCACAGGAAGATGATCTCGCGCGCCGTGCTGAGCACGTCCGTCGGATAGAAGTACTCGAGGTCCGGCGTCTGGTCCGGCCAGCCCCAGGTGGCGAACGGCCAGAGCGCCGAGCTGAACCACGTGTCGAGCACGTCCGTGTCGCGCGTGAGCCGTGTCGATCCGCACTCGGCGCAGGCCTGCGGCTCGCTCTCTGCCACCGTGACGTGCCCGTTCTCGCAGTACCAGACCGGCAGCTGGTGACCCCACCAGAGCTGCCGGCTGATGCACCAGGGGCGCAGGTTCTCCATCCAGTCCACGTAGACCCGGCCCCAGCGCTCCGGCGTGAACTTCACGCGCCCGTCGGCGACCACCTCCATGGCGGGCCTCTTGAGCTCGTCCATGTCCATGAACCACTGCTCGCTGATCAGCGGCTCGATGAAGCGTGCCACAGCGGTCGCAGGTCGCCACGCTGTGGGGGAAGTCCTCGATCTTCACGAGTGCGCCGAGTTCCTTGAGGTCGGCGATCACGCGCTCGCGCGCCTCGCCGACCGTCAGCCCGGCGTACTGCTCGCCTGCTTCGGTGATGCGCCCGTCGGTCCCGATCGCCTGGACGGTATCGAGCTTGTGGTCACGGCCGATCTCGAAGTCGGTGATGTCGTGGGCCGGCGTGATCTTGAGGGCGCCGGTGCCGAAATCGGTCTCGACGCGCTCGTCGGGGATGACGGGCAGGCGGCGCCCGAGCAGCGGGAGGACGGCCGTGCGGCCGACGATGTCGGCGTAGCGGCCGTCCGCCGGGTTCACGGCCACCGCCGTGTCCCCCAGCATGGTCTCGGGACGCGTCGTCGCGATCGTGACGCTGCCCCCGCCCTCGAGGTCGTAGCGGATGTGGTACAGGTGACCCTGGTCGACGACGTGCGTGACTTCGAGGTCGCTGATCGCCGTGCCGCAGCGCGGGCACCAGTTGACCAGATACGTGTCCTTGTAGATGTATCCCTTGCGGTACAGCGCGACGAAGACCTTGAGGACGGCGCGGACGTAGCCCTTGTCGAAGGTGAAGCGCTCGCGCTCGTAGTCGCAGGCACAGCCCAGGCTCTTGAGCTGGTTGATGATGTTGCCGCCGTACTCCTTGCGCCAGGCCCAGACGCGTTCGGCGAACGCCTCGCGACCGAGGTCTTCCTTCGTCAGACCCTCAGCGCGCAGCTGCTTCTCGACGACGTTCTGGGTGGCGATCCCGGCGTGGTCGGTGCCGGGCAGCCAGCACGCGTTCTCGCCGAGCATGCGGTGATAGCGGATGAGCACGTCCTGGATCGTGCCGTTGAGGGCATGTCCCATGTGCAGGTTGCCCGTGACGTTGGGCGGCGGGATGACGATCGAGTAGGGCTCGCGCGACGGATCAGGCTCGGCGTGAAAGAGATGGTCGCCGAGCCATTCGTCCATCCACCGTGACTCGACGGCCGCCGGTTCGAAGCGCGTGGTCTCTCTCAGGTACGTCGACGGGTCGGTCATGACGCCTCGGGCCTCGGGTATGGACTGGGGCCGCCGCCCTCAGGCTCGGCCTCAGGGCGACAGGCCGCGGGGCAAGCTGCGCCGGCCCGCGGCCCCGCGAAGTATACCGGGAGGCGTCCCTGCGTGCCGACCCCCTCGGGGAACGGCCAGGGACGCGGTCAGTCCTGCTCGGGCAGCTCACCGCCGCTGATCTCGATGGCGCACACCTGGCAGAACTCGTCCGACGCCTCGATCAACGAGCCGCACTGCGAGCAGTGCTTCTCCATCTTGCCGTGGCCGGCGTCTACCCCCGGCTCCAGCGGCGACCCCTGGATCTGATGGTCGTGATCGTGGTCGTGGTGCTCGTTCACTGCGATCCCTTCCTCCGGCTGGGACGTCTGGCCCCAGTCTACCCTCCTCGTCAGGCCCTCCCACCTCTCACCAGGACCACCCCCACTGCCTCGACGAACTCGCGCACGTAGTGGATGTCGAGACGCGCGACGATCTCGCCCGGCATCTCTGCCACCGAGGCGCGGTTCGCCTCGGGCAGGACGACGGTGCGGACGCCGCCGCGCGTCGCGGCGAGGAGCTTCTCCTTCAGGCCGCCGACGCGCAGCACGCGGCCACTGAGCGTGATCTCGCCGGTCAGGGCGACGCGCGGCCGCAGGGCACGGCCCGTGAGGGCCGAGAACAGGGCGGCCGCGAGCGCCAGACCGGCGGATGGGCCATCCTTCGGGATGGCGCCCTCGGGCACGTGCACGCGCACGTCGTGCTGCGTGACGTCGAGGCCCTTGCGGCCGCGCCAGGGCGCCGCCCGCAGCAGCGGCCGCAACACCGGGTCCCGCTCCGCGTTGGCCAGCAGGTAGCCCCAAGCCGCGCTCGCCGACTCCTGCATCACCTCGCCGAGCTGGCCGGTCAGGACGAGCTCGCCGCGCCCCCGCACCAGCGTCGCCTCGATGGTGAGCACCTCTCCCCCGTCGCTCGTGTAGGCGAGCCCGAGGGCGCGACCCACCGCGCCGCTGGTCGGCAGACCCGCCTCGAGCCACACCGGCTCACCAAGGTAGTCGTGGAGGTCCGCCTTGGCCACGGCGGCCGGCAGAGACAGAGCGTCCTCAACGTGACGCCGCGCGACCTTGCGCAGGATGCGCCGCAGACGCCGCTCGAGGTCGCGAACGCCGGCCTCGCGCGTGTAGCCGCGCACGATCGCCTCGAGCGCGCCGCGGCCGAAACGCACGTCACGGCGGCGCAGGCCTGTCTCTTTCGCCGTGCGCGGCAGCAGGTGCCGGCGAGCGATGGCGAGCTTCTCGGCCGAGGTGTAGCCGCTTAGATGGATGACCTCGAGCCGGTCGTACAACATGTCGGGGATCGCGTCCGTGTCGTTCGCCGTGGCGATGAAGAACACCCGCGAGAGGTCGTAGTCCACCTCGAGGTAGTTGTCGCGGAAGGCGTGGTTCTGCGCCGGGTCGAGCACCTCCATGAGCGCGGAGGCAGGGTCGCCGCGCCAGTCGCTGCCTAGCTTGTCGAGTTCGTCCAGAAGGATCACCGGGTTGTCGACGCCGGCCTTGCCGATGGCCTCGACGACGCGCCCAGGCATGGCGCCGACATAGGTGCGCCGGTGACCGCGGATCTCGGCCTCGTCGCGCATGCCGCCGAGGGCGATGCGAGCGAACGGCCGGCCGAGCGCCTCGGCCACGGCCCGCGCCACTGAGCTCTTGCCGGTGCCGGGCGGACCAGCCAGGCACAGGATGGTGGCGGGCTGGTCCCGGCCGAGCAGCCGGCAGACGGCGAGATACTCGAGGATCCGGTCCTTGACGTCCTTCAGGCCGTAGTGCGTGGCGTCGAGGTGGCGTGCCACGGCGGCGACGTCGACCTCCGGCTCCGCCACCTTGCCCCAGGGCAGGTCGAGGACCGTGTCGAGCAAGCCGCGCGACACTGCCACCTCTGGAGATAGCATCGGCGCCTGGCGCAGCTTGTCGATCTCACGCTCGACGACACGCGCGGCGGCCGGCGGCAGCGCCAGCTCGGCGAGCCGGTTCCGGTAGCCGGCCACCTCGTCGCCCTCGTCGCCCTCGATCTCGTCGCGGATGACCTTGAGCTTCTCCTGCAGGAAGATCTGCCGCTGGCCCTCCTCGATGCGCTGCTGGACTTTGGCGGCCAGCTCCTGCTCCATGCCGAGCACGGCATTCTCCTCGGCGAGCGTGCCCAGCAGAGCCGTGAGACGCTCGCCGGTCGAGGCCATGGCCAGCAACGCCTGCTTCTCCTCCATCGAGACGGCGAGATGCCCGGCGACAATGTCGGCGACCTCCTCGGCATCGCCTGCCTGGGCGACCACGAACTGAAGCTCGTCGGCGACGTGGGGGCTCATCTGGGCGTACGAGACGAACTCGGCGGCGACGCGGCGCGCCAGGGCACGGCTGCGGGCCGCGTCCCGGTCGCTCGGGGCGATGGCCGTGTAGCTCACCACGAAGTGCGGCGACGTCTCCTCGAACTGCAGGATGCGGACGCGTTCGACGCCTTCAACGAGCGCCTTCACGGTGCCATCGGGCAGTTTGAAGAGCTGCAGCACCGTGGCGCGCGTGCCGATCGGCTGGATGTCGTCTACCGCCGGGTCCTCGTCGCCGGGCTGGCGCTGCGACGACAGGATCAACGGGGTCTTCTCGGTGAAAGCGCGTTCGATCGCGCTGATCGAACGTTCCCTCCCGACGAAGAGGGGCGCCACCATCTTGGGGAAGACGACGAGCTCGCGCGTGGGCAGCAGCGGCAGGGTGTGCCGCTCGGCGGGTCCGTCGATGTGGTGAGGGGCGTCGGTCATGGCGTGCGCCGTCGCGTCCGTCCCCAGCCGTGACGACCCGGGGCCGCGGACGCCGCGGCGCACCAGTATAGTCCGCGCGCCCGCGGCGCGACGAGCCTCACGATCAGCTCTCCAGGGTGATGGTTCGTGCGCTCCCTGCGTAGAGGGCAGACGGCTCGCGACGAAGAGGGCCCGAGATGACGAGAGGCCGGGCGCGAGATCACTCGCGCCCGGCCTCCTCACGCGTTGTTCAGGCGGTCTCCTGGTCGAGCGCCGGCTCCTCGGTCTTGTCGGCCTCGGTGACGAGCGTCGGATCGAGGCCCTTGTCGATCGTCTCGCGCGTGATGACGCACTTGCGCACGTCGTGCCGTGACGGCAGATCGAACATGACCTGGAGCAACGCTTCCTCGATGATCGAGCGCAGGCCGCGGGCGCCGGTGCCCCGGTTGAGCGCCTTCGCCGAGATGGCCCCCAAGGCTTCTTCGGCGAACACGAGCTCGACGCCGTCGAGCGCGAAGAACTTCTGGTACTGCTTCGTGAGCGCGTTCTTCGGCTCGGTGAGGATGCGCACGAGGTCTACTTCGTCGAGGTTGTGGACGGCGCTCACGACGGGAAGACGGCCGATGAACTCGGGGATGAGGCCGAAGTTCAGCAGGTCTTCCGGAAGCACGTGCGAGAAGATCGTGCCCGGGTCCCGGTCGGCTTTGCTGATGACGTCGGCCATGAAGCCGACGCCCTGCTTGCCGACGCGCCGCTCGATGATCTTCTCGAGGCCGGAGAAGGCGCCGCCGCAGATGAACAGGACGTTGGTGGTGTCGATCGTCAGGAACTCCTGGTGCGGGTGCTTGCGTCCGCCCTGCGGCGGCACGCTCGCCACGGTCCCTTCAAGGATCTTGAGGAGCGCCTGCTGCACGCCCTCGCCCGACACGTCCCGCGTGATGGACGGGTTGTCGGCCTTGCGCGCGATCTTGTCGACCTCGTCGATGTAGATGATGCCGGTCTCGGCCCGTTTCACGTCGAAGTCGGCCGCTTGGATCAGCTTCAACAGGATGTTCTCGACGTCCTCGCCGACGTAGCCCGCCTCTGTGAGGGCGGTGGCGTCGGCGATGGCGAACGGAACGTTCAGGATGCGCGCCAGCGTCTGGGCCAGCAGCGTCTTGCCGCAGCCCGTGGGGCCGAGCAGCAGGATGTTCGACTTCTGCAGCTCGACGTCGGTCTCGCCCGACGACACCGCCTGCACCCGCTTGTAGTGGTTGTACACGGCCACCGACAGGGTGCGCTTGGCCTCGTCCTGACCGACCACGTAGTCGTTCAGGATGTCGTAGATGTCCCGGGGCTTGGGAAGCTGCTCGAGATCGAGGGTGGCGGGAGCCTGCAGCTCTTCGTCGATGATCTCGTTGCAGAGGTCGATGCACTCGTCGCAGATGTACACGCCGGGCCCGGCGATCAGCTTCTTCACCTGCCGCTGCGACTTGCCGCAGAAGCTGCAGAGGAGCTGGTCGTTGCTGTCGCTCGATCCTGCCAACTCGTTCTCCTCCTGTACGTGCCTCTCGGGAGGACCCGCCTACCGGTGGGCGATCACGTCGTCGATGATGCCGTACGTCTTCGCTTCTTCGGCCGACATGAAGTAGTCGCGCTCCGTGTCGTTGCGCACCCTCTCGACAGGCTGGCCGGTGTGATCGGCGATGATCTCGTCGAGGCGCTGCCGGAGGTTGAGGACTTCCTTGGCGTGGATCTCGATGTCGGTCGCCTGGCCTTCGTAACCGCCCGCGACCTGGTGGATCAGCACGCGGGCGTTGGGCAACGCGAAGCGCTTGCCCGCAGCGCCGCCGGCGAGGAGCAGGGCGCCCATGCTCATGGCGCTCCCGACGCAGATGGTGCTGACATCGGGCTTGATGAACTGCATCGTGTCGTAGATGGCGAGGCCTGCGTAGACCGACCCGCCGGGGCTGTTGATGTAGAGGCTGATGTCCTTGTCGGGGTCATCCGACTCGAGGTGGATCAGCTGCGCCACGATCAGGTTGGCGATGTCATCGTTGACCGGCGTACCGAGAAACACCACGCGTTCGTTGAGAAGGCGCGAGAAGATGTCGAAGGACCGCTCTCCGCGGCTTGTCTGTTCGATCACGAATGGGACCAATGGGCTCACCTATGCTGCTCCTTTGCCTGCTTGTACCCGGGCCTTCAGTCTGCCGACTGTTCAGCGCCGGTGTCGGCGGTCTCGTCCGCTGCCACGTCGGCGCCCGGTGCAAGGCCCTCGTCCGTCTCGGGCGCGGGCACCGGGACCGCATTCTCGGCGATGAAGTCGACCGCCTTGGCCATAAGCATTTCGTCGCGTAGCACCTCTTGCCTGCCCGACTTGTGCACGTCCAAGACCAGTTGCGCCGGATCGCGGCCCAGCACCTTGGCATCTTCGGTGATGCGCTCGCGAAGCTCGTCGTCGCCGACCTCGAGGTGCTCCGCCGCGACCACCGCGTCCAGTACCAGGCGCCGCTTCACGATCTGCTCGGCACGCGGCGCCAGCTCCTTCTCGACGTCCTCGCGACTCTTCTCGAGCACGCCGAGGTAGACGTCCATGGTCAGGCCGCGTTCGCCGACCTGCTCCTCGAGCTCGTGGAAGAGGTGATGCACCTCGCGGTCGATCATTGCCGGCGGGATCGTCACGTCGGCGTTGGCGACCGCCATGTCGACGGCGGCGGCGCGGAAGTCGTGTTCGGCGCTCGCCTCGGCGGCCGCCTGCAGGCGGGCGCGTACGTCGTCGCGCAGCGCGGCGATCGTCTCGAACTCGCTGGCGTCAGTCGCAAACTGGTCGTCGAGATCGGGGACGACCTTCTCCTTGATCTCCTTGACGGTCACCTTGAAGGTCGCCGGCTTCCCCTGCAGCTCCTCGGCGTGATAGTCGTCGGGGAAGGTCACGTCGAAGATCTTCTCCTCCCCGTGCATCACGCCCTCGAGCGCCTCCTCGAAGCCAGGGATGAGGTTGCCGCGGCCGATCTGGGCCATGTAGTCGTTGGCTTGCGCGCCCTCGATGACCTCGCCCTCCGACGAGCCCTCCAGGTCCATGAGCACGAAGTCGCCGTGCGTCACGGCGCGGTCCTCGACGGGCTGCAGGGTGGCGAAGCGCTCCTGCAGCATCGCGAGCTGTGCCTCGACCTGGACGTCGGTGATGGCGGGCTCGCTCTTCGGTACCTCGAGCCCCTTGTACTGGCCGAGCACGGGCGTCGGACGCACCTGCACCGTCGCACGGAAGGCGAACTCCGCCTCCTGACTGAAGTCGTCCATGTCCAGCTCCGGCGCCGAGACCGCGTCGACCTCAGCTTCCTCGAGGGCCTGCTCGTACCACTCCGGCAGGGCGTCGTTGAGGGTCTCGCCGCGCAGGTAGTCCTCGCCGAACCGCTGGACGATGAGGGGCTTCGGGACGCGCCCCTTACGAAAGCCTGGCAGCTGCGTCTCGCGCTGCACGCGGGTCAGCGTGCGCTCATACATGCGCTGCACGTCGTCCTTGGGCACCTCCACGGTGAGGACGACTTCGTTCTCGGACGTCGGCTTGACCTCTGTCTTCACTCTGCTGTTCTCCCTCGAGTCGGGGCGCTGGTCTTGCCCGGCGGCTCGACATCTTGAGGCCGCCGGAGCGACGGGAAGCGGGCGACAGGTGGTGCGGGTGAGAGGACTTGAACCTCCACGGGCAGTGCCCACCAGATCCTAAGTCTAGCGCGTCTACCAGTTCCGCCACACCCGCAAGCGTTAGCCGGACCCGGAAGCCCGGCGCTGCCGTCATGACGCGTATGCGCCCTGTCTGGCGCTCTCGCGGAGACGGGATCTGGGGTGAAGGACGGGATTCGAACCCGCGACCGCCAGGGCCACAACCTGGAGCTCTACCAGCTGAGCTACCTCCACCACCGGTCCGCAACCCCGTCCCCGCGCTGTGGCACGCGCGGCTCGTCCGGGGCGACGGCGCTTCAGGATACCATCGGCACCAGAGTGCGTCACGCTGCTGGAGAGCCACGAAAGAGCGCAGCGTCGACGTGCGTCCTCTCCGCGATACGGCGCCGTCAGGTGTGGGAAGCAGGTCAGCCCCGAGGGAAGCGCGCGGGCGAGGACGAGTCGCCCCGGCGGGGACACCGACGTCGAGCAGAACGAAAGCGGCGAGAACCCTTCAGAGGGTTCTCGCCGCTCCCTCATCGTCCTGCGTTTCGTTCACTCACGCCTGAGAAGCGGAACCAGCGGCGTTGGCCAGGGGCCGTTGCCCGTCAGCTAGAGACCGAGTGGTCGCGAGAGGTCACGCCCACTTGAAGCCGGCCCCACTGGACAGGGCCAGAAGTGCGAGGACAGCAAGTGCGTAGATGTACTTGTTGCGGTGGATGAGCTTGGTCATCGTCTTACCCCCGATAGATCCTTGTTCTGCTGGGGAAACCACGGATCGCTTGGCCCCCGGCCGCCTCAATGCCACTTGCGCCCGGCCCCGCTCGCCAGCACGAGCGAGACTGCGAGCAGCAGGTAGAAGGTCAGCCGAGGGAATCGCCCACTCAGCTTCAGCATGGATAGTCCTCTCCGTCCTCTTCTTTCGGTCGCGGCAGCCGCGACCACTGGCCCGCTCGCTGTCACTATCGGCCGGGGGGGTGCGCGAGCTTGAGTATTCGCCCCCCAATGTGTTGCCTGCCAGGGCGGCGGTAAGCGGTCGCGCGCCACGACGTGCAGGATCGGGCGCGACGCAGAGTCCGTGACAGGATCGCCGCGTTCGACGCTGCCGAAAGCAAGGACGCGCTCGCCCTGGTCGCGGGCGGTCGCGCATAGAGTAGGGCGCTCACCCCGGGCGGGCCGCGCCGTTCTGCAAACGGTAGGCGGCCCTCAGTGGCCCCTTGCGCTACTCCGGCCGGGTAGCGTGAGGGGCCGCCCTCGTTGCGGTGGGAGAGCTGCTCCTGCTCGGGACACCATATTCGCAGTACAATCAGTGAGCGCAGTTCAAACGGCATGGGGGGTAGTAATGACAGATTCATTCGAACCGTATGTCGGCGCGGGGGAGATCATCGAGCTGTTCGGGATGAGCTACGGCTTCCTGAACTCACACAGCAAGCAAGACAAGAAGGACCCCAATCGCCCCATAATGCCATTCGTTCCCGTGGGGCGGGTCCGCAAGTACCGGCCGAGTGAAGTCGTGGCCTACCTGCGGTTGCTTGACGCATACAACAAGAGCACGCAACTCAGACTGGTCTGAACGTCACCCTTGCAGGATGACCAGAGCGGCCCGTAGCCTGCCGATGCGGCCCGCCTAGCTGGAGCGAGGGGTGTCGACCCGGGGCCGTTCTTGCCCTTGAATCCGGGAACCGTGGTCTCCTAGACTACGAGCGGAGCGGCTTCTGACCCCGGTTGCTCCAGAGACTCCCACGCGGCTCGCCCCCCCCAGGGCGAGCCACGCCTAGACAAGTGGCCGATTGCCTCCTTGACCGAACGTCCATACAATCTCGGCGGCCTCGACGCCAGCTTTCCTCACTCAGCTTAGCTGCACGTCGGGGCCGCTTCCTATGCCCGCAGGCTCCTGCGCCAAGCGGAGTACGCTGGATGTGGCCAGCCGAAGTGCATCTCGCGCTTGTACAGGTCGCGCCACCTCGCCCTCATCAGCTCCGTCTTCGTGTGCGGCTGCCCGTCCAGGCGTAGGTGAGCCTCGTTCCAGCCGATGCACTCGCGGCACTCGGGCCAGCGGTCCAGGCGGCTCTCGCGGCTGATCGCGGGCAGCATCTCGCCCTGCTCGATGACGTGCCGTGGAAGGGGTTGTCCTCGAAGAACGTGGTCCGCGTGGCGTTGTCGTTGCAGAGGGTGGCCATGACGCGGGGCCAGCCCACGGCGACGGCGTTGACGAACTGCAACTCCTCGAGCGGGAACGTCTGGAGCTCCTCGAGGTCGAAGTCGTCATCGGTCACGGCGAGGATCGCACGCTTGACCGGGTCCGGTATCTCCGAGAGTTTCACGGCTCGTCCTTGACGGCGGCGGGCAGCCAGCCGGTGCGCGTGTCGGCCACCTTGGGCGGCGGGACGTTCATCTGGCCGCGAGCGTTCGCGCCGATGCCGAGTTCCTTGGTGTAGGCGCGGCGGGCTTGCCTCAGGGCGGCCACCGTGGCGAACAACGGGTGCTTGACCCCGGTCCCCGGCCGCTGTCCCTCGATCTAGCTGGGGGTCTAGTGGCGCGCCCGGCAGGATTCGAACCTGCGACCCTCGGATTAGAAGTCCGACGCTCTATCCGACTGAGCTACGGGCGCGCGAGAGAGACGGCGTGACGGACCGGCTGGCGCCGGAGCCCGGGCCGCTCAGGGTCTGAGGTACAGATGGAGCGGGAGACGGGCTTCGAACCCGCGACCCTCAGCTTGGAAGGCTGATGCTCTAGCCAACTGAGCTACTCCCGCCCGCGATGTCGTTGTGTGCTGGTCGGGACGGGCGGATTTGAACCGCCGGCCCCCTGCTCCCAAAGCAGGTGCGCTACCAGACTGCGCCACGTCCCGGTCGCGCCAGTATACTGCAGCGTTCGGCAGGGTCCTTCGACGAGCGCGGCGAAGAAGGCAGCGTGAGCCTCGTAACCCACACCTACCCACCGGACGGCACGTCCCGCACGGCTAAGGGTCTGGTCTACCCTCCGCAAGAGGAGGGTGCGGTCGTCTGGACCGACGTCTGGGACGCATCCGAGGAAGAGATCGACCAGCTGCAGCGCACCTTCGGCCTGCACGAGCTGGCCGTCGAGGACGCCGTCCACGCACGGCAGCGCCCGAAGCTCGACCGCTACGCGGACCAGGTCTTCATCGCGGCCTACACGGTGGTCATACCGGACGGCAAGGTGCAGCTTGACGAGGTGGGCATGTTCGTCGGCGACGGCTACCTCGTGACCGTCCGCCATGGCTCAAAGGACCAGCTTCAGGCGCTTGAGCGGCGGCTCGCAGAGGCGCCCGCCGCGCTGCGGACCAGGGCCTCCTTCCTGCTGTATGCGGCGCTCGACCAGATCGTCGACGGGTACTTCGACGCCGTCGACCGCATCGCCGACGAGATCGGCCACATCGAGGAGACCATCGTCTCGGACGGCACCGAGGTGGATATCCAGAGCCGCGTGTTCGCGCTGCGTCGCGACGTACTGCTGTTCCGACGCGTGGTCGCACCGCTGCGCGAGGTGATCGGCACGATCGTGCGTGCCGACGCGGTGATCAAAGACCCTGGGCTTGAGGAGTACTTCCGCGACCTGTACGACCATGTCGTTCGCGTCTACGAGGAGCTCGACACCGACCACGATCTGCTCGGCGCAGCCCTCGAAGCTCACCTGACGGTGATCTCCAACCGCCTCAACACAGTAGTCCTCCAGGTGAGCGCCTGGGCGGCGATCATCGCTGTGCCGACCGTCATCGCCAGCATCTACGGGATGAACTTCGCCCTGTGGCCCTTCCACGTGGGCTCGCAGGGCGGATTCTGGTTCTCGGTGGTGTTCATGGGCGTCAGCGCCATCGGGCTGTACAGCCTGTTCAGGCGGCGCGGCTGGCTTTAGTGGCGGGTCGGCTGACGAGCCTGACCGCGTGACAGCACCACTACTGCGATCGCGCCGCTCCGTCGTCTCCCTCGAACGGCAGCACGACGTTCTGTCCCGGCTGGACCAGGGCGCCGCTCAGGTCGTTCTGACGCTGGATGTCGTAGACGGCCTTGCGCAGGTCGATGTGGTCGCCGTAGTGAGCCGCCGCGATGCTCCACAACGTGTCGCCGGCGCGCACTTCGTAACGCGTCCCTTCGAAGACAGCGCTGTCACCGCTCGCGTTGGCGACGCGGACGCCAGCCCATACAGCCACGAAGATCAGGAAGAGGAACACGAGCAAGCGCACGAGGCCCGTCAAGCGGGCCTGCCGGACCCGACGACGATGCTGCCGGCGGAGGGCAGGCGTGGGAGCCGCAGCGACCGCCAGGTCGCGCGAGCAGGCGGCGTCCTGCGAGCGAGCCCTGGTCATGAGCGCTGCTCCCTGGGTCGGCGCGCTCCTGATCCCTCGAGCTCGCTTCCGCAGGACGGACAGCGGAGGACCACGCGCCCCGTCCAGCGATCGGCCACGGAGGGGATCGCCTCGGCACCGCACCACACACAGCGTCCCACGCCCAGGTTGAGCGCGTCGTCGAGCGATGCCGCGACGGACGCGCCGAGGGTGGGCGGGGCTTGCAGTGTGGCGCGCGCGTAGCTCATAGCCTGCGCAACACTCCGACGACCTTGCCGACCACACTCACGTCGTCGGCCGAAAGGATGAGAGGCTCGTAGTTCTCGTTGGCCGGTTGCAGCCGGATGTGACGACCCTCGCTGTAGAACCGCTTCGTCGTCGCCTCGTCGTCAACAAGCGCAACGACGATATCGCCGTTCACGGCGTCCTCTTGAGGATGCACCACGAGGAAGTCGCCGTTGCAGATGCCCGCGTCGATCATCGAGTCGCCCTGGACGCGCAACACGAAGTCGTCGTCGTCCCGACGCAGGAAGCTGGGCACGTCGACCAGCTCTTCGATGTTCTCCTCGGCGAGCAGCGGCACGCCTGCGGCCACGCGGCCGACCAGCGGCAAGGGCCGCGGCGGCCGCACGTCGCCGACCACGTCCAAGGCCCTGGGCTTGCTCGGATCGCGCTTGATGAGCCCGAGCCGCTCGAGGTTGGCGAGGTGCGCGTGCACCGTCGATGGAGACGACAGCTCGAGGGCCGCGCAGATCTCGCGCACGGTCGGCGGATAGCCGTTGCAGCGAACGCAATCGCGAATGTAGTTCAAGACCTGCTCCTGCCTTGCCGTCAGACCGTCCACCGGGCCTCCCTGGTCGAACACATGTTCGCCTGCAGTGTAGGGCGAACCCATGTTCGTGTCAACGGCGATGATAGGCAGGGGGTCGGACGGAAGAAACGGGCGCCGAAGCGGAGGACTGGGCCGGGCGCGCCGGAGACCCACCGCCGGCTTCAGTCCGGATAGTCCTCCGGATTCTCCGGGGCCGCCTCGTCGGCCGCCACCGCACGCAGGAAGGCGTAGTCGTCGGCCGAGACCAGCCCGTACAGGCGGCGAAGTTCGGCCACCGGGTCTGGGTGATCGTCCACGCGCAGGTCGACGAAGGGGATCACCGTCCTGTCGACGACGAGGACGGCGGCCGACTGGCGGCCGCGAGCGTCGCCGCCGACCGCCTGTCCAGCCTCCAGCACGGCGATGAGACGGTCGGCCATGTCCTCCCCACCGCCGGCCAAGAGGCGGTCCTCCATCGCCTGCACCGTCTCCTCGGAGACCAGCATATTGCCGGCGATCGCGTAGCCCAGGCCCCGACGGCCACCGCACCAAGGGTCGGTCCGTGCACCGGTGAACGTTGCCGAGTCGCCGGCCGCGGACACCACGTTCAGCTGACGGAAGGCAGCGTACCTATCGACGGCCAGGACTTCCGCTGCCGCCTCTTCGGCCGAGCGGCCGAGCTCGAGCAGGTCGAGCACACGGGGGCCGAGGAACGGGTTCACCCAAGCCTGGGTCGCGACCGCCCCGACCCCCGCGCGCACGAACGGGCAGATCGCCCCGACAGCGAGCACCTTGGACGACACGGCGACCCCCAGCATGCCCGTCGCCGGGTCGCGAGCCGCGATCGAGAAGGTGGCGAGCCGCGAGACCATCGACGCGATGCTACGTCGCCGCAACCGCCGGTGGAAGGGACGCGACGTTGGCTCGGCCGCAACTGCCGGCGGAAGGGCCGGAACGGATGACGGGCGGGTCGCCCTCCGGCGCCCCGCCCGTCATTCGTTCCGAGGAAGCGACTTCCCTGTGTTACTTCTTGACTGGTCCGATCGGCAAGACGACGCGCCCATACAGCTCGTTCCAGACCTGGGCGATCGAGCCGTACACGGCGGACAGGCCGACGAAGATGCCCTCCCAGCCCGCGATCTTGGTGATCGTCTCGTTGCCGGTCCAGTCACCGACGGCGAGCAGCACAAAGAGCACCGTCAGCGAGAGGAAGACGGTCTGCAGCGACCTGTTGATGCGTAGCGTGCCGATGAACATGAGGCCGGTGAAGAGGCCCCATGTCATGAGATACCAGCCCATGGCGGTGGAGTCCGGCCCGTCGACGCCCATCCATTTCGGGAAGACGATGAGTCCGACGAGCGTGAGCCAGAACAGACCGTAGGAGAGGAACGCGGTCATCCCGAACGTGCTGTTCTTCCTCCACTCCATGATGCCCGCGATGACCTGCGCGATGCCGCCGTAGAAGACGCCCATGGCGAGGATCATCGTGTTCATGTCGTAGATGCCGGCGTTGTGGATGTTGAGCAGCACGGTGGTCGTGCCGAATGCCATGAGGCCGAGCGGCCCGGGGTTGGCGGTCACGTCCTGCAGGGTGGCGATGACCGTCCGATGCTCCCCCATCGGTCCGATGCTGCTCTCTTCTCTCGACTCTGCCATGGACGACACGCCTCCCGCGTTCGCTTGTGGATCGTGATGCCGGCCGGTCGCCTCGTCCAGCCGCCTTCTGTTACGCGCGACACCCCCCGCCCGTCACGTACGGGGCGAGGGGCGAAACCTTGCGGTTTCTATCACATGCCCGCGGCACGGGCCAGCGTGCGACACGGATGACGTACGCGCGCGACTGACAGATGCCCGCAGCAGCCCTCGAGTCGTCCACGGCGGCGCCGGTCGAGCAGAGTGGCCGCCTGAGTGCGCCCGACGATGGCGCCACGACAAGAGGGTGACACCCGCGTACGACCGTTCTAAAGGTCTGGTTCTGGCACGCCGATAGTGACAGCGAGCGGGCCAGTGGTCGCGGCTGCCGCGACCAAAGAAGAGGACGGAGAGGACTATCCATGCTGAAGCTGAGTGGGCGATTCCCTCGGCTGACCTTCTACCTGCTGCTCGCAGTCTCGCTCGTGCTGGCGAGCGGGGCCGGGCGCAAGTGGCATTGAGGCGGCCGGGGGCCAAGCGATCCGTGGTTTCCCCAGCAGAACAAGGATCTATCGGGGGTAAGACGATGACCAAGCTCATCCACCGCAACAAGTACATCTACGCACTTGCTGTCCTCGCACTTCTGGCCCTGTCCAGTGGGGCCGGCTTCAAGTGGGCGTGACCTCTCGCGACCACTCGGTCTCTAGCTGACGGGCAACGGCCCCTGGCCAACGCCGCTGGCTCCGCTTCCAACCCTTCAGCCAACGAGCACGGAGTGACGCCATGACGCAGCGACAGGATCGCTTCAGCGTCTGGGCCTATATCATCACCCTCTGGGCGTGCCTCGCCCTGGTACTCGGCATCGCCTGGCACCAGCCCAACCGCGGCCCGTGGTGGACCATCCTGATCCTCGTCTGCCTTGCGATCGTCGCGGAGGCGTGGTGCGTGACGGTGACCTCGTCGAGCACGATGTCGCTCTCGTTCACCGTCCACTTCGCCTCCGCCATCCTCGTGGGACCGGCGGTCGCGGGGATGATCGCCATCGTCGGCGTCTTCTTCTCCGACACGTTCGTCCAGCGTCGCAGCGCCGACCGCGTCATCTTCAACATGGCGCAGATGGGCATCTCCGCGACCGTCTGCGGCCTCCTCTACGTCAGCCTGGGCGGCTCCTACCCTATGGACCTCGCCGACGATGCCATCCCGCTGGTCGTGGCGAGTTTCGCCTACCTCGTCGTGAACGATTCCCTGGTGACCGGGGTGCTCGCCCTGACAGGGAGGTCGTTCTCCCAGGAATGGGTCGAGTCGATCCGCGACATCGTGCTGCCGTATGTCTCCATGGGGCCGCTCGGCGCCCTCGTCGCCTACACCTTCCAGTCGACGCCATGGTCGGTCATCTACTTCGTCCCGCTGGTGCTCGTCATCTACAACGGCTTCAAGCTGTATGTGACCCTGCAGCATGAGACCGACCACGCCCTGGTGGCGCTAGCCGACTCGATCGACAAGAGGGACCAGTACACGTTCCAGCACTCCCAGCGCGTCGCCGCGCTCTCCGGCGAGATCGCCGAGGCCATGGGAATGACGGCGCGCGACGTCGACCTGATCGTGGCCGCCGCACGTGTCCACGACCTCGGCAAGATCGCCACCGACAACCGGGTCCTCTTCAAGCAGTCGTCGCTGACGGGCGACGAGCGCGCCGTCATCCAGGCGCACCCGGTGGAAGGCGGCGAGCTCGCCGGGCGGTTCAGCATGTTCCGCCAGGGGCGCCGCTTCATCAGGCACCACCACGAGCGCTGGGACGGCAAGGGTTACCCGGACGGGCTGGCCGGCGAGGACATCCCGAAGGGCGCCAGGATCATCGCCGTGGCCGACTCGTACGACGCGATGACGTCGGACCGCCCGTACAGGAGGGCGCTTCCGCACGAGGTCGCGCTCGTGGAGCTCCGCCGAGGCGCGGGGACGCAGTTCGACCCACAGGTGGTCGACGCGTTCCTGGCGCGCGAGCGTTCCCGGCAGCCGAAGCCGGCGGCGCTGGTGGCCGAGGCGACGGAATCATGCTCGTACTGACCGTCGCCCTGATTGCCGGTCTCGGCGCCGGCTTCGCCCTCGGCGGAGACATCCGCAACCTCGACCGTCTCGAACTCCGCCTCCCCTGGCTGGTGCTCCTGGCCATCGCCGCCCAGTTCGTCATCTTCTCGCCGGCGGGCTCCTCCCTTGGAGACCAGGCGATCGTGGCCGCGCATCTCGCTTCGTACGCGCTACTGCTCGGCTTCGCAGCGCTGAACGTGCGCCGCCCCGGCATCGCACTCACCGGCGCGGGCATCGTTCTGAACACCGTCGTGATCGCCGCCAACGGCGGGTACATGCCGGCGTCGCCCTGGGCCCTGCAAGTGGCAGGCCTGGCCGGCGACGCCGCCGTCCATAACAACTCGGCCGTGGCGGACGGCCACGCCCGCCTTCTCGCGCTGGGGGACGTGTTCGCGGTGCCCGCATGGGTGCCCGTGGCCAACGTGTTCAGTATCGGGGACGTGCTCATCGCTGCCGGCGTCGCCACGCTCCTCGCGGCGGCCATGCTCCTGCCCTCGCGGCAGGACGTCCCGGCATGAGCACCAGCGCCGTCGTCGCCACCCAGCTCGGCAGCTACGGCCGGCTCCTCCGCATCCGCGACTACCGTCTGCTTTGGGCCGCCCAGGTCGTCTCGACGTTCGGCGACCGGATAACCCAGATCGCCCTCGCCACCCTCATCTACCAGACCACCGGCTCCGAGATGAGCATCGGCCTCGTCCTGTCGCTCTCGATGCTGCCGCACGCGGCGTTCGGCTACGTCGCCGGCGCGGTGGCCGATCGCGTCTCGCGCAAGAGCCTGCTCATCGCCACGGACCTGGCGCGCGCCGCCATCGTCCTGGCCTTGGCGTTCTGGGCCGGCGTCCCCCTGCCCGTCATCTACCTGTTGACCGCCCTCCACGCGACCGCGACCACCTTCTTCACGCCCGCGCGTTACGCCGTGGTCCCCGACCTCGTGCCGCGCGGCGAGCTGCTCGCCGCGAACACGCTCGATGAAACGACACAGGGTGCGCTCGACCCTGTCGCCTACCTCGCCGGTGGCGCGCTCATCGCCGCCGTAGGGACAAGCAGCGGCTTCGCCATCGACGGACTGACCTTCCTGCTCTCCGTCCTCTTCATCGCCCTGAGCACGAAGCGCTCCTCGTCGATCTGGCGTGCCGACCGTGAGTCCAGCGGCTTGGGCTTTCGCGACCTCACGGAGGGCCTGCGCGCCCTGGCCGCGCACCCGCTGCTCCGCGCCAACCTCGCCCTCATGGTCTTCGCCGCCCTGATCGCAAGCGCGGACACGCCCCTCACCTACATGATGGTCCTGTCGAATTGGGGAGCAGGGGCGCTGGGCCTGGGCCTCCTGGAGGGTGGCCTCGCCCTCGGCTTCGTTCTCGGCGCAGTGGTCTGTCAGCGGGTCGTCGCGCGGCTTGGGCGCGGCCAGACGATCCTGCTGGGGCTCGTCGCGACCGGCATCTGCATGCTGCTGATCGCCGTCCTGCCCTTCTGGGCCGCGGTGATCGTCAACGCGATCTCGGGGGTCTTCAACGTGCTCTTCTTCGTCCCGAGCCTCACGATGAACCAGCAACTCGCTCCCTCGACGTCGCGCGCCCGCGTCCTCGGTTCGAGAAGCGCCATCATCTCGGCGGGAGTGCTCGTCTCGTACGTCATGGCCACAGCGCTGACCGCGCATCTTGATCCCGCGACCGTGCTCGGCACGCTCGGGGCGGTCCTCGCCGCAGTCACGGTCCTTGCAGGCCTGGTCGCACCGGTCCTGCGGAGCCGCTAGACCCCTGAGACGCGCACCTCGTCGCACGGAAGGCGGCGGGTCGTTAGTCACGAAAAGCACCTGCGCCGGCCCGCCCCTGAGCGTCCCACTATACTTGCGCGGTGGACCCCATCTGCTGCCCGGATCTTCTCGCCCCGCCGTGAGCGCCCCGCTCTCCCACAGGCGGTTGCTGCTGCTGGCCCTCGGGGTCGTCCTCGCGCTCTCGCTGCTGGCGCGCAGCTGGGACCTGCAGCGGCCCCGCGAGTACATGTTCGACGAGGTCTACTACGCGAAGGACGCCGCCACGATCCTCTACGGCGACGTCTCGCCGGCGGCGGCTGAGCTTCGCTGGGAGCCGGGCGACGAGGTCTCGTGGGCACATCCCGAGATGGGCAAGTTCGCGGTCGCCCTCGGCATCCTGCTCGCCGGCGACCGGTCCGTCGGCTGGCGCCTGCCGTCGGTCGCGGCAGGCATGGTCATCCTCGCCTGTGTGTACCCCATCGCCCGCCGCCTCGGGCTCTCGCGCCTGTGGGCTTTCGTGGCACTCGTGTTCGCCGCCACGGACCTGCTCGGTATCGCGCAGTCGCGCATCGCGACGCTGGACGTCTTCGTGGCACTGTGGACCGTCTTGTGCATCTACCTTGCGCTGCGCTACGCCGACGACCGGCGAGCGCGGTGGCTCGTGCTCGCCGGACTCGCCGGCGGGCTCGCCGTCTCGACCAAGTGGTCGGGCCTCTTGGCGCTGGGAGCCGCCGTCATCGTGATCGTCGCGAAGCGATGGTCACACGACAGGGCGGCTCCCGGAGAGAGCGCGCATCAGGCGCTTCACACGGGAGACGAAGACGCAGCACAGGGTGATGCGCCCGGCTCGGGTGCCGGGATCGAAGTCGTCGGCGCCGGGCCTGAAGGCCTCGGCGGCGGCAGGCAGGCGGTCCTCGCGAGCGAACCGGGAGAAGACGATGACGCCGAACCCGCCCCTCCGCCGCCCGCGCGTCGTATCCTGCGGCCCCTCCTCCTGTGGGCCTTCTGCCTCGTCGTCCTTCCCGCGGCCATCTACCTGGCCTCCTACGCACAGTACTTCGCGGTGGGTCACACGTGGGCCGACTTTGTCGAGCTCCACCGCCAGATGTGGCACTTCAACACCACGCTTTCGGCGCCGCACTCCTATGCCTCGAAGCCCATCACCTGGATGATCGACAAGCGTCCCGTCTGGTACTACTTCAACGACCGGAAGGGCGTGGACTCCGGCGTCGTGGCCATGGGCAACCCATTCCTTTGGTGGACCACGGTCGCCGCCTTGCTGGGAGTCCCGATCACCTGCGTGTGGAAGCGCACCCGCCAGGGCTTGCTGCCCCTGGCCCTGGTGATGGTGCTCTACCTGCCCTGGCTGGGCACCGACAGGACCAGCTTCATCTACTACATGGCGCCGGTCGCCCCGTTCATGGCCATCCTCGTGGCCCAGTGGGGCGACCTGGCCCTGGGAACGCCCGGCGAAAGGGGCTCGCCGCCTTGGCCGGCCCTCATCGCGTGGCTGGCGGGCTTTGCGCTGGCCGCATTCGCCTGGTATCCCCTCGGACGAGGCGCCGAGCTGGCATGGTCGGCTCTTGCGAGACCACTGGGCTGGTCGGCGTGGCACTGGACGCCCGTGACGGCCGTCGCAGTCGTGCTCGGCGCCCTCATGCTGGCGGGTGGCGCCGCCCTCGTCCTCAGGGGGCGCGGCGGCGGAGCCGGCGCGTGGCTCGCATGGGCCTGGACGGGCGCCATCGCGGGCATCGCCATCGCCTTCTTGCCGATCGTGCTCGCCGACCCGATCAAGTCGGAGCAGCTCTACCGGCTGATGTGGTTCCGGAGCTGGATCTGACGGCGACCTACGGCTGCTGGCCCGGACCCGCTTCGGCGCGCAGCAGGACACCCCAAGCAGTCTTCCGTTCGGATACGGCCACGGCTCCGAACCCGGCGGCACGGAGTTCCGCCATCAGCTCATGAGCCGTGAACAGATGACCGGCGTTGCCGCGACCCTGTCCCCTCAGCCCGACGTAGACGTCGCCAGGCTGGCCCACGGCCACACCCCGGGTGGCAAGCCGCTTCCGCAGGCCGGTCATCAGAGCCGCCAGACGGCCACCTGAGGTAAGGGGAGCGGCCCAGACGACGGTCTCTCGGCGCGAAAGTCGTCGCAGGAGTGCGGCCCGTTCGTCCATGGCCAGACGATTGAAGACGCCGGCCGGCACGACCACGGGCTCCCCGGACGCGAGCAGAGCGGCCGTGCCCATCGGGTCCAGGGCGTCCTCGGGCTGGAGGATATGAAGTCCGAGCGAGAGGGCCTCTCGTTCGTCGAAGCCTGTCGCCGTGAGAACGGACCCCGGACACACGTGTCCAAGCCCGGCCTGGGCGGCGAGAAGCCGTACCTCGCCAAGAAGGCGCCGCCAACGAACCGTCGTATCCCAGAGGGCATGTCGCAGGCGCACTCGCCTGACGTCAGATGCCTGGTCCGGCACGTGCAGCCTTCCCGACACCGCCACCACCCGGCCGAACACGGCCTTGCGAGGCACCGGGGGGTCGTTACGGACCGCATTGTCTCCACGACACAGCACGCTCGCCCCTGACAGACGCACGACTCGGTGCACGACCAGTGCTCCTCCTAAAGCGAAGGCGACGATCTGGCCGGGCGACAGGTCGGACGACGTGGGGACGAAGCGAAGGACGTCGCCTGGCCCCAGGTTGGGGAGCATGCTCGTCCCGACGACGCTGCTGTAGGCCGAGCCGTTGTCGGAAAGGTCGCGCAGGAACTCCTCGGGGGATCTCGGCCCCGAGGGCACGGTGTCGTCAGGCGTGGACGAGACCCTTCTTCTCCATGTCCGCGAGGAACTCAAGGACATCGCTCGTGGCCGTCTCGAGACCGACCTCGTACTCCGACTCGACGGCCGCTGCGATATCCGCCACCGTGCGTTGGCCGTCGAGGAGACCCCAGACCGTCGACCCCACGTCGTTGAGGCCGTGAAGCTCGCTCGTGTCGGGATCCATCAGGAACATCAAGCCGTCGATCTCACGGACGGCATGCTCACTGCTCTGCCTGGGTCTGTCCTGGGCTTCCACTGTCCGTCCTCCTCTTGCGACCAGCGTCACTCGTCTCGGTGTCCCGCCTCACAACGCTCGTCTGCCGACCGCTCACCTCGGCGGGCGAGATCGGTATCGATGGCCGACCAGAAGGCTGGCGACTTACGGAACTTCAGCACCTTCACGGGCACGCGAGCAACGACGTCGCCTGCCAGCTCGAGGGCTGTAGTCATGAACATCCTATCGCGGACGCCGATCGTGGTGGCGGCGGTGAGTAACCGTATCTGGTCACGACAGCCCGATATCCTCGACCCCGTCCTCGTCTGCCTGTTCGAGCCAGTAGAGGCCTTGAAGGGGGACCTGCAAGGGCACGTTCGCCGAACGCCGGTTCTTCTCACGGATCGGGAGGCTGGACACGCTGAGGTCGCCTTTCCCGGCAATGCCGCCAACGAACGTGATCTCCTCGCGAAGCAGGGTCGCAAGACCGGCATCGGCTGAGAGCAGACCGGCCGTCGACTTACCCGCCCCGGACCTGCCCATGAAGACGTACCCGGCGCCCTGGCGGGCCACAGAGCAGGCATGCAGGCAGAGGGCGCTGCGTAACTCAAGACCGAAGATCTGGATGGCGTTCTTGAGCAGGGTCTCAAGGGCGCCGACCCATGGCCCTCCGAAGTGCACGACTACGCGCCGGTCCGGGAGACTGAAGGTCGCCTCCCATTCCGTGAGAAAAACCGAGACTGAGCGCGTGTCTGCGTCCACGTTCGTCTCCAGGACCCGCGACTCGCCGGGCGGCGTCGGACGATCGCCGAACGTGGCGCTGACGAGGAAGTCCGGGGTAACGCCCGGCGGCTCCACGAACGCCGGCAGGCTGCTCCCCAAACCGCCCAAGTCCAACGTGACGCCATCAAGCCCGGCGACGAGGGTGCCCACGCGGATGTTGATGATCGCGTCCCCCAAGCCGGGGCTCACTGCGGCCGATCGCTCACGACTGGAGCATGAAACGACGACGGGCGAGCACCTTGCGGAACTCGCCCGTCGTCACCAGTTGGATCGAAGCCGTCAGGAGTTGAGCAGCTGGGCATCCCTCGGACCGAGTCGGAATCGCACCCTGGGTCGGCGATCGTGAAGTACGTGCAACCCAACGCCAGCGTCTCGAACACGCTGTCAGTCGTCACCGAAGGCTTCTCATACGGTTTCTTCATGAAGGCTGACCCCCCTGAGTGAAAGGACAAGTTCACGATAGATAGCTGTGAGTGTTGATATCACGACTGCACACCGTTCTGCAAGGCTCGCACAGCGTTTCGTAGCTCCACGTTGATCTCAGCCAGTTCACATGCTCTCGTGCTCTTGCCGGACAACGTCCCCGTCTCGTGCACGGCCAGACGAGGACAGCGGACGGTGCAGAGCGTACGCAGATCACACGCCAGGCACTCGTCAAGCGGCCGCTGCATCTCCAGCCGGTGCCGCTCGGCCTGAGAGCCGTGCCACACCTCACGAAACGGACGATCGGACGACGTTTCCGAATCGCGGGCCGAAGCCCGATGCACGCCAGGAGATCGCCGTTGGACTCAATGTGCAGTGACGCGACGCCTGCGCCGCAGTTGCCCAACTGGCGGTCCGGCAGCTCCCCCGGGTGTATCGCCAATCGCCCCTCACGCGTCTTCTCGAGAGCCCTGTCGCTCAGGAAGAACTGCCGTACCCCTTCAGCGGGAAGACGGTACCTCAGGACGGATGCGTCCCCATCGCTGCGGGGAGCCACCGTCGGGTCGAATTGGTACTCGCAGTCGAGATGCTTCGACAACTCAATGATCTTCGAGACCTGCGGGAGACGTAGAAGGCATGAGGGTGCACGCGATGCGACACCGCACGCCGTGCCGTCGCAGCCCGACCAATGTTGCGACACTGCGATCGAACGAACCATCCACACCGGTCACTTCGTCGTGAGCCGCGGCCGTGCCACCGTAGAGGCTCACGAGACACGAGAAACGGCCGCAGGGAAGCCAGCGCCGAGACATCCTCGTCTGCTGAAGAGCGTCCCGTTCGTGAGAACGGTCAAGGTCATATGCCGCTGCTTGACCCGCTGCGCGATGGCCAGCCAATCGCGACGCAGACCGAGTTCTCCGCCGGTCAGGCTGATGTGCAGGGAGCCCTCTGCCTCCAGCTCGTCGATCAGCTCGAGCCAGCGCTCGGTGCCCATCTCCGCTCTATCTCCGGCCACGTAGCAGTGGTAGCAGGAGAGGTTGCACCGCTTCGTCAACTCGAGGAACGCCGTCAGCGGGACGGCGTGAGCGCGGGCACGGGCGCGAAGGGCGTCCCGAACGGAACGCCCTTCGCGCCCTGCCACTTCCCGCACAAGAGCCTTCGTACTGCACGTGCTGGCTCTCGTTTTCGGACATCTCCAGCTCTATTGGCCTAGTTCTGGATCGTCCCGGCGCCCGAGCCCGTCACGACGAACGCATCGTGCGAGAGCGTGGTGTTCGTCGAACCGGCCGGATCCTTACCGGCATTGGTGATCATGATGATGTGCGTCGTGTCGGCGAGACCACCAAAGGTCGTGGACTGCGCATATGCGAAGCCGGCTGAGTTGTACTGGCTGACCAGCCCCTTGTCGACGCCGTCGATGTACACCCTGGCGCTGGCCGTAGCCCCTGCCCTTCGTGTAGACCCACTGGACGCTCGTGCCCTTGAACTCGCACGCGAAGACCGCGCCTGTGGCAGTCTCGACGCAGTACGTACCCCCGTTGGAGCCGATATTGGAGAACGTCGGCCACTGGTAGGTCGTCATACCGTCGTAGTTGTTCTCCATCCACGGAGTCGGGTCAGAGGCATCCCCCAGACCCTTGGCCAGGAAGGCGTCGTGAGACAGCGTCGTGTTGGTAGACCCCGCCGGGTCCTTGCCGGCGTTGGTGATCGTGATGGTGTGATCGCCCGCGCCGAGACCACCGAAGGTGGTCTCATTCTTGTAGGCAGAAGCCGGCAGCGTCGTACTGAGACACCACAGTCGGAGCGCCGCCGTCAATGCTCACATTGGCTCGAGCGTAGCCTCTGCCCTTCGTGTAGACCCACGTGATGCTGGTGCCTGAGAACTTGGCACTGAGCGAAGAACCAGTGGCCGTCGAGGCCGAGTAGTTGCGCTTGCTCGCCGCTGCGTTCGTGAAGTTGGACCAGAAGTATGCGGGCTTCTGCGTGGTCACGCTCGCTGTCCTCATATGCGTACGTGTACCAGGCGGGTGCCTTGGTCGCGGCGACCGCGCCCGGCTTCACGTTGCCCAGGCCATCCACGAGGTTCGGCACAGTGGCGGCAGGCCAGATCTGCGGTCCGATCGCGTACCACTTCTGCGCGTGCGGGCCCTGCGGGGCGCCCGGCGCGGTCAGCGTCGCACGGGTCGGAGCCTGCAGACCACTGGCCGTCTGGTACCAGATCATCGCGTAGGCTTCGGCGAGCGTGTCGTACGTGCTGCCGGCGATGCGCTCGTAAACGTAGTCGTTCCAGCAGGCGTAGTACTCGGACGCCGTGCCCGGCCAGTACTGGAACGTACTGATCCAGTCGCCCGTGCTCGGCAGATACACCTCACCGTTGGCGCCAGTCGCCGCGACGGTCTGGGGCGAGGTCACCGTGGCGCCGTCGCTGAGGCGCGTGGCGGTGATGTTGGTACCGCCCGAGCCACCCAGCTTCATGGTGACGGTGGCGGTGCAGTCGTCGAACCACGGGAACACGGCAATGTAGTAGGTCTTGCCGCTGCTGACGGTCTGCGTGCCTGTGTTGCCGTTGACGCCCGAGTACAGCGACTTGACGTCGAAGTCGACGTAGTTGCCCTGCCCCGAGGGACCAATGATGCCGGCGTCGACCTCGGAGACCGGGTATGACGACGCGACGCCGTTATGGTCCAGCCAATCGACCTTGACCCACAGCTGGCCGTTGGACGGCGCCGTCCACTCGTACACCTCCACGTTCTCCTGGGCGAGCATGATCTTCGTGACCATGCTCGCCGAGGCCGTGGGCACGAAGACGAGCAGTGCGAGCACGACGACCATGCCCAGCACCATCAAACGAAGTGACTTGTTCTTCATGCAGATTCCCCCCCGTCTAGACTGATTGTGGTCTGACCATTTGCTGATCGGGCGGCGCCCCCGCCCCTGGGGTCTTGCACCACTCCCCGCCGAACAGCACTGGGGAGCCAAGCTACCGACACCTCCTGAGCGATCACCCCTCTCCACGCCTACAGTACATGCCGTGCCCACAGCCCGTTCGGCGGCTACGAGTATACGGGCAGGGCCGGAGCACTGTAAATGTACTCAAGCCTCAGCATGGTGCGCTCACCCGTGCCAGTATCGCAGTAGCCACGCGGGTCCGCCCCTCATTGGCGTCGCCCAGATAGACGACGCGGCGGGGCCCGCTGAAGGGGCCCCGCCGCTGGTGGTTGCCATCACACTAGGTCGCTGACGCTTCCTTCTCGCTGGCGAGCGCCGTCGCTCACCGTGCCTTGATCGTCTTCGAAGCCGACCTCTCGTACTGCAGGCCGGTGGCCTCGTCGCCCACACCGACGGCGCGCCAGTAACCGGTCTTGTTGATGGTGACCTTGACGCTCCAGGCGCCCTTGTCACCGGTCTTGACGTTCTGGGCCTTCGTGACCCAGGCAGTCGTGCCCTTGGCCTTGAACTGCACCTGGACGCGCGTGCCCGTCGGGACCCAGTCGCCATTCAGGGCGAACGTTCCCTTGATGGTCGCCTTTGTGCCCTTGACCGCGGACGACGGCGCCTTCGTGATGTTCATGTTGCAGGGGTACGTCAGCGTCGCCTTGTAGCCCATCGTCTTGACGCCCGCAGCGAGCGGCGCGAACGGACCCTGTGAGGCGTCGCCCGCCTTCAGGACCAGGTCCGGATAGTAATGGTACGTGGTGCCCGGCTTGGCGAACTCGGCCTCAGAAGAGACGTCGATGTCGTCGTAGAGGCCGAACCAGTTGTCTGGAGCCGTGCCCCATTCGCTCGGCCAGAAGCTCGGGCTCGGCGTCACGTAGTCCGAGATGACCGTGTCCCAATCGCCGCCGGCGTACAGGTACTGCTCCCAGACGGCGGGGGCGGATGCGTTCACCGGATCGTAGGTCACGACCTTGTTCTTCACGTCGGCCGGGAACTCGAGACCGCAGGTGATCGTGCCCTCCGACATGACCTTGAAGTCCCAGGGCGAGCCGTACGGCACGCCGATGAGCCGCTTGGTGCCACTCGTCGGATACCGGAACTGCTCGAGGTAGAAGTTGTTCTCATTGGTCGTGCTTGTGCCATACCCGGCGTTCACGTCGGTCTGCGAGTCGTAGCCCCAGATGCTGAAGCGCGAATCCCAATCGTTGTAGGACACGACCACGATCGTGTAGGTGTCACCGAGCAGATGATCGTCGTCGGTCGAGTAGGGATCCGGGCTGACGACCTCCTTGCCGGCATCGGAGATGCTGGGCACCCAGTAGTCGACCACGCACTTGCCGGAGCTGATCGTGTACCAGCCCTGGTTGATGTTCTCGAAGCAAACGTTGTTGTTGTCCCAGATGAAGACGTTGAGGAAGTTCGAGTCGTAGTTCGGGTTGAACTTCAGCTCAACGTGGAGATTGCCGACGTGCGTGACCTGAACCGGGTACTGGAAGACTTGGGTCTGGCCCCAGATGACACGTTCCATAAGGCCGGGGCTGATCTGCTTGGTCGTGGACGAGTTCGTCAGCGCGAAGGCCGGTGCCGTGATCACCAGCAGGAGCACCAACGCCAGCACGACCACAGCCACCCTGGATGAGACTTTCACCATACGAACCCCTTTCGATTCGCCTGAGGCCTGGTGCGTCAAGACCCTCCACGCACCGGCCACTCCCCCGCCGACGGCGGGCTCCCTCCCACGGCGCCCACTATATGTGGGTGGTTTGTTGAAGTAAACGGACGCAGAGAGCTTCGAATGCACGCTTGGGTGCTCATAACTTCGGCAAGGTTCCACCTGCACCTTGAGAGACGCGCGTCAAGCGGCGTAGTCCAGCGTGGCGGCGGCTAGCGGATCACAGCCGCCATGATCGCCTTCTGGGCGTGCAGCCGGTTCTCAGCCTCGTCGAAGGCGACCGAGTGCGGCGAGTACAGCACGTCCTCGGTGATCTCCTCGCCCCAATGTGCCGGCAGGCAGTGCATGACCTTGACCTGCGGCCCCGCGAGCGCGACCAGATCCGCGTTGACCTGGTAGTCGCGCAGGGCCGCCAGGCGGACGTCGTGCTCGGCCTCCTGGCCCATGCTCGTGAACGTGTCGGTGTAGATGACGTCGGCGCCCCGCACGGCCGACTTCAAGTCGCTGGTCGTCTCGATGGTCGCGCCCGTCAGAAGGCCGTCCTGCCGCGCCCGCTCGACGATCGCCTTGTCGGCGCGGTAGCCCTCCGGGGTGCAGATGACGACGTGCATGCCCGTCTTGGCGCCGACCTCGGCGAGCGAGTGCGCCACGTTGTTGCCGTCACCCGAGTAGACCAGCTTGACGCCCTCGAGTCGGCCGACGTGCTCCCGGATCGTCAGCGCGTCGGCCATTCCCTGGCAGGGGTGGTGATCGTCGGTGAGCCCGTTGATGACCGGGATCTGCCCGTAGCGCGCCAGATCCTCGACGTCCTTCTGGGCGAAGGTGCGGATCATGATGGCGTCCACGTAGCGGCTCATCACGTTGGCCGTGTCCTTGACCGTCTCGCCGACGCGGAGCTGGATGTCGTTGGCGTTGAGGAACATGGGTTGGGCGCCGAGCTGGCTGATGCCGACCTCGAAGCTCATGCGCGTGCGCGTCGAGGTCTTCATGAAGATCATGGCCACGGCGCGGCCGGCGAGCAGCGGAGCCGGCGCGCCGGCCTTCTGCATCGCCTTGAGCTCCGCCGCCAGATCGAGCAGCGCCGCGACCTGTTCGGGAGTGCAGTCGTGGATGGTGAGGAAGCTGCGGCCCTTCAGCCCGAGCGCCTCGATGCGTGCGGCGAGCTGGTCGATGCCGTCACTGATGGTCGAGTCTGTCATGAGGTCCCCCCTGGCGTGACGTCGGTGAAAGCAAGAGGGGCGGCGGGACGAACCAGTCCCGCCGCCCCATGCTCGCGGCAGCGTATCAGATGAAGCCGCGCTCGCTGAGGACGTCGGTGAGCGTCGGGCTGCCGATCTCCTGCAGGTCGTACTTGACCTGCACGGCGGGCAGCTTGATGTCGATGATGCGGCGCAGGTCCATCGGCGTGCCGATGACGACCACGTCGGCGCCGGAGGCGTTGATGGTCGTCTCCAGGTCCTTGAGCTGCTGGTCGGAGTAGCCCATCGCGGGAAGCAGGACACCGACGTTCGGATACTTGTCGAAGGTCGCCTTGATCTCGCCCGTGGCGAACGGGCGTGGATCGATGAACTCGGCGGCGCCGAGCTGTCGCGCAGCGACGGTGCCGGCGCCGTACTTCATCTCGCCGTGGGTGAGCGTGGGCCCGTCCTCGACGACCAGCACGCGCTTGCCCTTGACCATCTCGGGCTTGTCGACCGTCACCGGCGAGGCGCCCATGATGATCTGCGCCGTCGGGTTGACCGAACGCACCGCCTCGAGCTCGGCCTCGATACCTGCGCGATCGGCGGTATCGATCTTGTTGAGCACGACGACGTCGGCGAGGCGCAGGTTGACCTCACCCGGGTAGTACACGAGGCCGTTGCCGGGACGGTGCGGGTCGGCGACGGTGATGTAGAGGTCGGCCTTATAGAACGAGAAGTCGTTGTTGCCGCCGTCCCAGAGGATGACGTCGGCCTCCTTCTCGGCCTCGCGCAGGATCGCCTCGTAGTCGACACCGGCGTAGATCACGTTGCCGGCCACGACGTGCGGCTCGTACTCTTCCATCTCTTCGATGGTGCACTCGTGCTTGGCGAGGTCCTCGACGGTGGCGTAGCGCTGTACGCGCTGCTTGACGAGGTCGCCGTACGGCATGGGGTGGCGGATCGAGACGACCTTCTTGCCAGCCTCGCGCAGCATGGTCTGGATCTTGCGGCTGGTCTGGCTCTTGCCGGCGCCGGTGCGGACCGCGCAGACCGCGATCACGGGCTTGGTGCTCTTCACCATCACGTGATCGGGGCCTAGCAGTCGGAAGTCGGCGCCGAGCGCGTTCGCCAGCGCCGACCGGTGCATCACATACTCGTAAGGCACGTCGCTGTAGGCGAACACGACTTGCTCCACGCCGTGCTTCTTGACGAGCGCCGGCATCTCGGACTCGTCGTGGATCGGGATGCCTTCCGGGTACAGCTTTCCGGCCAGCTCGGCCGGGTACTTGCGGTCGTTGATGTACGGGATCTGCGTCGCCGTGAAGGCCACGACCTCGTACTTCTCGTTGTCGCGGAAGTAGGTGTTGAAGTTGTGGAAGTCGCGGCCTGCGGCCCCCATGATCAGGACTTTCGTGCGGTCTGCCATGCTCACTCCTGTGGTTTCAGGTCCCTCCGCGCCACGATCCGATGTCAGGCCGGCGGAGTGAACACCTTGTGGACGTAGGGTGACGTGAAGAGCTGCACGGTGGCAGCGTAGTTGGGGCGGAAGCGGAGGAGGTCGCCGAGGCGCGGCGGTGCGGCCATCTCCTCGACGTCGACGATGAGATGGTCGCTGGACGCGCCGAGGATCTCGACACCGGAGTCGAGCGGCGTCAGGTACTCGGGCATCACGTCCTGGCGGCCGAGTGCGAGGATGGCGCGGCACCGGTCGCCCCGATCCTCGAAGGTCGGACTGTTGCCGTAGGCATCCTGGGCGACCTCGCCGCGCGGCATGCTCGGCTTGACCTTGCACTCGATGACTGGCGCGGCCAGCTCGAAGACATGGGTGTGCAGGCCCAGGATGGGCTCGCGCGTCAGCGTGTCGACGCCGTGCAGGATCGTCTCGCCGACCCGCAACACCGTGATGCCGGCCGGCATGCGGCCGGAGGCGATCATGCCGATGCTTCCGGAGTTGCCGCCGCCCACGACGAGGGGACGGCCGAGCTGGGCCTGCGTCTGGCGTGCGAGCTCGACGAGCTCTGTCATGTTGCGCTCGTCGGGCATGACGGCGCCGTAGCAGGTGAGGTTGACGCCGACGCCGGCGAGCTCGACGTGGTCGAGCCGCTCCACGGCGTCGGCGAACGCGGGCAACTCGTCGGGCAGCATGCCTTCGCGCAGGTCGCCGAGATCGACCATGGCCAGCACCTGGTGCGCACGCCCGAGGGCGGCGGCCGCCTGGTCGAGCGCCTCGCAGGTCTCGAGCTCGCTGGCGAGCGAGAGATCGAAGAGGCGCACCGTCTCGGCCGCCCGCTCGAGCGCCGGGGCGCGCAACAGCCAGATCGGCGCGTCGATGCCGGCGGCGCGCAGCCGTTCGGCGTTCTCGTGCCGCGACTCGCCGAGCGCCACGGCGCCGCCGGCCAGCATCGCCTTCCCCACCTCCGGCGACCCGCACGTGCACTTCGTGACGGCGACGACGTCGATACCGCCGAGTGCTTCCTTCACCTTGCGGGTGTTCTCGGCGATGGCGGCGGTGTCAGTGACGATCGTGGCGCGGTCCATGTCCCTCCATGAATATTCCGTATTCAGGACGTTATCGCGGGCGGCGACACCCGTGCAAGCCGGCGACCATCTGCTCGGCGATAGGCGGGAATGCCGGCCGTCTTCCCTATAATCCCCCCCATGCTCCTCGACCTGATCGCTGACGTCTATTCTGGCGCCTCGCCCAGCGCGTTCGATGCCTCTGGCCGTCTTGATCATCACGGTGTCCTGGATCGCCTGCACGGACTCCTCGCGCCACGCACCTACCTCGAGATCGGGGTGGCGCGCGGTGCGTCCCTCGCTCTGGCCCGCTCTCAGACGATGTCCGTCGGCGTCGATCCTGATCCTCACGTTCCCGACGAGCTCGCCCGTCGATGCCGCATCCTGGACATGACGAGCGACGAGTTCTTCATCTCGGGGCAGCCAGAGAGGCTGTTCGGTCGAGTGCCCGTGGACCTCGCCTTCATCGATGGCATGCATCTGTTCGAGTTCGCGCTGCGCGATTTCGCCAATGTCGAGCACGCGTCGAAGGCCAGTTCGGTCGTCGTACTCCACGATTGTCTTCCGAGAAACGAGCGCACCGCTGCAAGGGAACGCTCGACGGACTACTGGACGGGCGATGTCTGGAAGCTGGTGCTCTGTCTCCTGGACCATCGCCCCGACCTCGAGCTGGTCCTGCTCGACATCCCTCCTTCAGGGCTCGCCTTGGTGAGCGGCCTGCGGCCCGGCGATGAGACGCTTTGCACCAGCTACGCAGATCTTGTCGATGAGTACGTCGGGGCCGGCTTCGCATATTGGGAGGAGCGCTGGCCGGATGTCGTACCGCACGTGTTCGAACCGCCGCTGCCGACACACGCGACGGGCGAACAGGAGAGAGCCCGCCGCCGGTTGTCGAGGAGCTACAGGGATGGGCGCGCTCACGGCCGTTCGCGCCTCCCTGGTCGCGAGGTCACCGACGCCGATACAGTGAGGCTCGGCGCCTCCCTCGTCGCACATGTCGTGGAGGAGAATCGCGGACGGCACAAGGACAGCGGGCTTCGAGTGATGGCCGTCTATCGACATCCACCGCAGAGAACGTGGTGGTTGACCGACCTGTTCGCAACCCTGACTCACTTGGGCATTCCCTGCGCCTGGGCCCTGCTCGACGACCCCGCCCTGGCCCTGAAGCTCGAAGTGTTCAGGCCGACCGTGCTGCTCAGCCATACGCAGCCGGATCGTACGGAGTCACCGGCCCGTGCGGCCATTGCAGCCTACAAGGAGTCCCGCGGCTGTCTTCGACTGCTGAACCCGCCAAGGCCCGGTCGCGATGCCGAAGGACGGCTCGATGCGACCGGACGGGAACAGCTCAGGGCGGACATGCGGCGCGAAGCTGCGGACGCCCATTTCCTGCCCTTCGTCCGCGCGTACTACGCGGACGTCTGGCCGGAGTGGGAGGCAATGGACTTCCCCTATTTCGAGTTCCTCTCGGGCGTCGAGCCGCGCATCCACCATCCCGTCGATGCGACCAGAGACCTCGACTACTTCATCGTTTCAGCCCCGGACCCGCGTCGGCCCGCCACAGCCCTCGAGTACCTGGCTCCCATCATGGAGAACTACTACGGCGTCTGGGCGGGGCCCGGCTGGGAGTTCGGCGAGGGGCGCCTTGCCCCAGCGGACACCCCCGCCTTCTACGGACGCGCACGCATCGCGCCAAATCCCCTGCACCCGCACCTCGTCAGACGTCCCGGCGATATCACCCACCGGACCTTCGCGGCGGCAGCCTGCGGCGCCTTTGTCATCACCGACCGGACGCCGATCACGACCCGCTTCTTCTCGGATGACGAGCTGACGACCGTCACCGGTCCAGAGGAGTTCCGGGAGGCGTTCGAGTACTACGTGACTCGCCCGGAGGAACGCGAGCCGGTCGTACGGCGGGGTCTGCGAAGGGTGTTCGCCGAGCACACCCTGTTCCACCGGGTCGATTCCCTGGTCGAGTTCGTGCGCGATCATCCGGAGCTGTCGTAGAGGCCTCTCCGCCGCGCGCTGCCGCTCAAGCGGCGAGGGGTGTCAAACGAGCGGCAGAACCTGCAGACACTAACGACGCGTCGCCTTGCTCACCTCTGGCATCGCGGGCACCAGTAGGTCGTCCGATTGTCGTCGCCCTGCCTGCGCGACGAGATCAGGTGCGGGGCGCCGCACCGCGGACAGGGTGTGCCCGCCTTGCCGTAGACGGTGCGAAAGAGGTCCTGGCGCCCGTGGCGAGCCGACTGCTGCATCAGCGGCCGCGCCGCGCGGACCACGGCGAGGGCTTCCTCGCCGCCGATCGCGCTCAACGGCCGCCAGGGGTCGAGCCGGGCGAGCCACAACGCCTGCGACTTCCAGAAGTTGCCGATCCCGGCCACGATGTGCTGGTCGAGGAGAGCATCGCCGATGCCTCGCGTCTGGTCGTCCTGGCGCAGACGGCGCAGGAAGAGCGTCTCGTCGAACGGCGGCGCGGCGACGATGTCGGGACCGAGGCCGGCGAGGCGCGGATCGCTGCGCACGCGCGCCTCGGTCAGCAGCTCGAGCACCGGCCCGTTGAACTGCACGACCTCGTCCTCCGCGGTGCGCAAGACCAGCCAGGCCGAACGCGGCGCTCGCGGCCAGCGCTGGCCGCGCCGCAGCACGCGCCAAGCGCCCGTCATGCGGAGATGCGAGTGGACCACGAGACCACCGGCGAAGTGCAGCAGGAGATGTTTCCCTCGAGCCTCCGCCGACAGCAGCTCTCGCCCGGCGAGCCGCGACGGCCAGTCGTCGCGCGCGAAGCGGGGATGCGGGGTGACGACCTCGTCCGGCACCCGTCCGGCCAGGACGGCCCCGATGCGGAGCGCCGCGTGGTGGATGGTGTCGCCTTCGGGCATGCGGACCGGGACGCCTTCACGCGTCCCTGGTGAGGGTGAAACGGTCGAGGCCGGCGCGGAAGCCCAGCGCGAGCAGGCGCTCGCGATGAGGCGACTCGACAGCCGGCCCGCCGTCGATGCGCTCGATCGAGAGTCGCGGTATCTGGCCGGACCGCACCGCCCGGACGAGCGCCTCGAAGGCGGCGTTGAGGTCGGGCCTCGAGTCCGGCGCCAGCAGGTGCAGGCCACGGCCGCCGGCGTCCACGGCGAGCACGGGGCGGCCGCCGACCTGGACGAGGTGCGCGCCGGCGCGTCGCGCCGGCGGACGCGTCACCGCGACGGGCCAGCGCAGGCCGGCTCCGTACAACTGCGCCGGATCGGCCGTGGCGAGCACGACGGCGGCGCCGTCGGCCTCCGCCTGCGAACGCAGGCGTTCGACGGCGCCCGGGAGCGCGAACTGGGCGCCGCCCAGCCCCTCCACGAAGTACCCGCGGCGGGCGGCGCCCAGCGTCTCGAGCGCCGAGAAGGCCGGGTACAGCGCCGCGAAGCCGCCGGTCACGCCCTCCGCCCGGACGATCTCCCGCGTCACGATGCCGTGCCGCTCCAGCAGCAGCTCGGCCCACGCCCTCGCGCGAGCGTCGCCCCAGCCGCCGGCCCCGCCTAGGGCGTCCGCCTGGCCAAACACGCCATCGGTGAGCGACCAGCGGCCCTGCAGCGGCGGAACGCCGCGCCGGCCACGGCGGAACCGCGTCGGACCGGCGAGCGGCTGTCGACCTGGTCTGTCCGCCGGTCCGGCCCGGCGACGCTTCTGTGTGCGGCGCGCGCGCAGCGGCGCGAAGGCGTCATTGGTCGCTTCACCCGCCCAGACCAGGTCCCACAGTGCCTCGCGCAGCTCGTCCGCAGCGATCTCCGGATACGCGACGAGCAAGTCGGCGAAGAAGCAGGCCCCACCGCCGAGGCGCGCGCGGATCCGTTCTTGCGACTCGCCCTCGGGGCGATCGCCGGCCGGCGGCCTGCCCAGTAGGACCGCATCCTCCCTGAAGTAGAGCGCCACCCTGCCCGAACGGCTGCCCACAGGTCCGCTGCCCACCCACACGACTTCCCCGCCTGCGCAAAGCTCATCCAGCCAAGCCGGAGCGTACGCTCCCAGGCGCCGTGGCAGGACGTCGCGCTCCCACAGCTCGGGGGTGAGCGCCACCCCCTGTAGCGAGACGAGGACGTCACGCAACCGGTCGACGCCGGCGCCGGCAGGCGTGTGGCGGTCGATGCCGTGCCACGACGGCGCGAAGCGGGCCAGCGTCTCCTGTCCGACGGGCTCGATCTCCCTGCGCAGCGCGGCAAGTGAGGCTCGCCGCAAGCGGCGCAGCACCTCCGGGTCGCACCACTCCCGGCGCGTACCCATGGGCCGCAGCTCACCGCGGACGAGCCCGCCCTCGCGTTCGAGCGCCTCGAGGACGGCGCTCACGTCCACGCCGTAGCGGGTCCGCATGTCGGCTCCCTCGAAGGGGCCGTGCGTCTTCGCGTAGCGTCGCGCCACCTCCAGGAGCGGCCCGGGTATGTCGGCCAGGAACGCCTCGGGCAGGCCGCCGGGCGGCACGACGCCCAAGGCGTCGCGGTACAGCCCGGCGTCCTCCGCGGCGAGCCAGCGCGCCTCCCCGCCGACGCGCACCCGCACGGCGCGGCGTTCGCTCTCGAGCTGCGCCAGCCAAGCGGCGCCCTCGGCCGGCGGCTCGCAGCGCTGCGCGACCTCGTCCCTCGTCAGGTCGCCGACGCGCCGCAGCACGTCGTGCAGCGCGTCGGCGTCCCGCGCCCTCAGGTGGTCCGACCGGTGCTGAAGGTCGTCCTCGACCGCCTCCAGGGCGGCAGGGTCGATGAGGTCGCGCAGCTCCTCCTGGCCGAGGAGCTCGCGCAGCAGGTCGCGGTCGAGAGCGAGCGCGATCGCGCGCCGCTCCGCCGCCGGCGCGTCGCCCTCGTACATGTACGTGGCCACGTAATCGAACAGCAGCGACGATGCAAACGGCGACGCGCTCTGTGTCTCGGCCTCGACGAGGGAGATCTCGCGCGTCTCGAGGCGCCGCAGGATCTCCGTGAGCCCAGGGCAGGTCGAGGACGTCGCGCAGGCACTCCCTGTAGGTCTCGAGCACGATGGGGAACTGCGGGTAGCGGCGCGCCACCTCCAGCAGGGACTGCGCCTTGAGGCGCTGCTGCCAGAGCGGCGTGCGCCGCCCCGGGTACGCCCGCGGGATCAGCAGCGCGCGGGCCGCGTTCTCGCGGAAGCGCGCGCCGAACAGGGCGCTGGCGCCGAGCTCGGCCACGACGAGGTCCTCCGCCTGGTCAGGCTCGACGAGCAGCAGCTCGGCGCCCGGCGCTTCGTCCGCATCCGGGAGATGCACGATGATGCCGTCGTCCGACCAGATCGCATCGGACTCCAGGCCAAAGACGTCCCTGATGCGGGCCGAGAGCGCAAGCGCCCAGGCGGCGTGCACGCGCCCGCCGAAGGGCGACAGCAGGCAGAGGCGCCAGTCACCGATCTCGTCGCGGAAGCGCTCGGCCACCACCGTCCTGTCTGAGGGCACGACGCGCGTCGCTTCCTGCTGCTCGCGCAGAAAGGCGAGCAGGTTCTTCGCGGCGCGCTCGTCCAGGTCGTACTCGCGCTCGAGCACCTCTGCTTCCTGCTCTACCGCCCAGCGTGTGAAGGCCCCGATCGCCTCGCCGAGCTCACGCGGACGTCCGACCCCCTCGCCGTGCCAGAACGGGACCGCGCCGGGCGCGCCGGGGGCAGGCGTAACCACGACGCTGTCCCTGGTGATCTGCTCGATGCGCCAGGTGCTCGCCCCGAGCAGGAACGTTTGCCCGGCGCGCGCCTCGTAGACCATCTCCTCGTCGAGCTCGCCGACCCGCCGTCCGTCGGGCAACTTCACGGTGAAGAGGCCGCGATCTGGGATCGTGCCGGCGTTGGCGACGGCGAGCGCGCGGGCGCCGCTGCGGGCGCGGATCGTGCCGGACAACCTGTCCCACACGATCCGCGCCCGCAGCTCGGCGAACTCCTTGGATGGATACCGCCCGTCGAGCATGTCGAGCACGTTCTCGAGCTGGCGGCGCTCGAGCTCCGCGTAGGTCCAGGTGCGCCGGGCCAGGGCGTGCAGCTCGTCGACCGTCACGCCCTCCTCCCCGGCGCTCGCCGCGATCGCGACGATCTGCTGAGCCAGCACGTCCAGAGGATTGCGTGGCACCACGGTGCTCTCGATGAGGCCCTCGCGCATGCGGCGCGCCACGACGGCGCACTCGACGAGGTCGGCGCGGAACTTGGGGAAGATGCGGCCGCGCGACACCTCGCCCACACCGTGCCCAGCGCGCCCGATGCGCTGCAGGCCGCGCGTCACCGACTTCGGCGACTCGACCTGGATCACGAGGTCGACGGCGCCCATGTCGATACCCAACTCGAGCGACGAGGTCGCGACCAGGCAGGGCAGGCGGCCCGCCTTGAGCTCGTCCTCGATGACGAGACGCTCCTCGCGGGCGAGCGATCCGTGATGCGCGCGGGCGATCTCCCTCACCGGCTGTCCTGCCTCCACCGCCCGCTGCGCCGCCAGGTCGTTGAGCCGCAGGGCGATGCGCTCCGCCGCTCGCCTGTTGTTCACGAACACGAGGGTCGAGCGATGCTCTTCGACGAGGCGCAGCAGCTCGGGGTAGATGGCAGGCCAGATCGAGCGTCTCGTGGCCTCCCCACCCTGCAGGCTGGCGAGCTCGAGTGGGGCGTCCGGTTCGACCATCGACTCCACCGGAACGTGGATGCGAAGGTCGAGCGGCTTGCGCACCCCGGCGTCGACGACGGTGCAGACACGCTGCGGCCCCACGAGGAAGCGCGCCACCTCGTCGAGTGGACGCTGGGTGGCGGAAAGACCGATGCGCTGGACGTCGCGGCCGGCCGCAGCCGAGAGCCGTTCCAGCGTCAGGGCCAGGTGCGAGCCGCGCTTCGTCTGCGCGACGGCATGGATCTCGTCGACGATGACCCACTCGGTGCCGCGGAAGAGCTCGCGCGCCTGCGACGTGAGCATGAGGTAGAGGGATTCCGGTGTGGTGATGAGGATGTCGGGGGGCGTCCGCAGCATTTCGCGACGCTCACGCTGCGGCGTGTCGCCGGTGCGCACCGCGACGCGCACGTCGGCGCCGATGCCGCGCAACGGCGCCTTGAGGTTGCGTTCGACGTCGTAGCCGAGCGCCTTGAGCGGCGAGATGTAGACGAGTCTGAGCGAGCGTCGCCGTGGGTCCACCGGCGAGGGGTCGGCGACGAGCCGGTCGAGCGCCCAGAGGAAGGCGGCGAGGGTCTTGCCCGAGCCGGTCGGCGCCGAGATGAGCGCGTGCCGGCCCGAGGCGATCGCTGGCCAGGCCTGAGCCTGGGCCGGCGTCGGCTCGGCGAAGGCGCGCGCAAACCAGTCGCGGACCGCCGGGCTGAATGTCTCCAGCGCGGGGTGCGGGACGGTCTCGCTGACGTGCCGCGAGGGTTCGTCTCGTGAGCTCATGCTGGAAAGCTCATGCCCGCTGCTCCTGCGTGCGTCACGCGCATTGTCTGGGTGCCGCCGTGTGGCACGGCGTCGTCCGCCCGTCAGAGTGTACGACAGGCGTCAGACGCCGAGGCTGGCGCGCAGGAGCGCCACCACGGCCTCATCCGGGAAGTGCGCGAGGAGGGCGCCGCAGCAGGCGAAGATGTAGGCGCGGTCCACGACGCAGCGCGCGTCCGACGGCGGCAGCAGCCGCTCGCCGCCGTTCTTCGCGCGCACGTCGAGGAGCATCGCCTCGCCCCCGGGCAGGCGCGTGAAGGCGCCGCCTGTGCCGATCACCCATTGACAGGCGGTCAGGTCACGCCCCCGCGCCACGGTCTGGCGACCCGTCGGCGTGTACAGGTGCATGAGCTGGCCGGCGTGCCGCTGGACCCCGGTGACGGCGGCAAAATGGGCCAGCGTCAGGGCGGCCTCGATCTCATCCCTCGTCGTGGGGATGGCGGGCGGCAATGTCTTGGGACGCTCCCCCAAAGCGAGCATCTCGACGACGTGGGGCGCGCTCACGTAGGTGCCGAGGTCGCCCTCGACGGTCCGCTTGCTGTGCGGCTGCGGCTCCATCTGGATGGCGCCGTACTCCGGACTGCCCTCCGTGACGGAATGGACGTCGGTCGTGGCGCCGCCGACGTCGATGGCGACGAGGTCGCCGAGGTCGTCGGCAAGCCGCTCGCAGGCGAGCAGGACGGCGCCGGGCGTCGGCAGGATCCTTCCGTTGACGATCTCGCCGATGCGCTCCATGCCCGGGGCGTGGGTGATGTGCTCTTCGAAGGCGTCGTGGATCGCCTGCCGCGCCGGCAGGATGTCGAGCTCGTCGACGGCCGGATAGACGTTGTTCGTGAGGCGCACGCGGAAGCCGGCCGCCTCGAGCAGGTCCTGGGCGTCGCTGCAGACGACGGAGTTGCCCGCATACACGACGATGGGACGGCTGCGGAGCTCGCAGAGTCGCTCCGCATTGGCGAGCACGGTGTCGCAGTCCCCGCCTTCCACGCCGCCGGCGAGCAGGATCAGGTTCGGTCTGGCCTCGTCGATCTTGCGCAGGTCGTGGTCGCGGACACGGCCGGCGGTCTGATACTCGACGACGCCGCCGGCCCCGAGCGCAGCCTCGCGCGCCGCCATGGCCGTCATGCGCTGGGTGAGGCCGTGCACGGTCATGCGCAGGCCGCCGGCGGCCGAGCTCGTGGCGAGCGTGCGACGCGGCGCGAGCGGGCCGCTGCTTTCCTCAAGGCTCGCCCGCGCCGTGTTCACGCCGATGGCCACGTCACCGGCGGCGACCGACGTCGGCGCCACGCCCTGGGCGACGACGCGCGGCTCACCGTCGGACTCGGGCGTCAGCCCATCGAACGCGGTGAGCACGGTGGTCGTCGAACCGATCTCGCAGACGAGGGCGTCGACGGGGCGGGCGGCTTCGCCGCCCGCCCCGCTCTTCGCGTTCGAACCTGCCATCACATGCCACGCTCGCGCATCGTCTGCACGATGAACGAGGCGACGTTGATGCCCTTGGTACCGCGGCCGAAGCCCGCGTCCATGCCCCAGCCCTTCGCCATCTCGTCCGTGACCTGCGTCCCGCCCGCGATGAGGAGCAACTTGTCACGCACGCCCTTCTCCTCGGCGAGGTCGGCGAGCTTCTGCATGTTGATGCGGTGCATCTCGCCGTGCGTGATGATCGTCGAGATGAGCACCGCCTGGGCGGCGTGCTCTATGGCCGCATCCAGCACCTTCTCGATCGGCACGGAGGTGCCCAGGTACTCGCAGGCGACGCCCCACTTCTCGAGGCCGCCATGCTTGATGTCGATGATCTCGCGCATGCCGACGGAGTGCTCGTCCTCGCCCACCGTCGCGGCTACGACCTTGAGGCCCCGATCGACGACAAACGCCTTGATCTCCTCGTCGCTGAGCGCCTCGGGCTTGTCGGGGATCACCAGCGTCGCGGGGTCGACCGCCACGTCCAGCCGGCCCTTCAGCTCGATGAGCGTGCCTTCCGCCGGATGCATGACCTGCTTGTTGATGACCTCGGGGTCCTGCAGGTTCATGGCCTTGCCGAACTCGAGGGCGGCGAACTCGGCCACGCGCTCGGACGCCGGCAGGAACATCGTCACGACGACGATGCCGTCCGCGGCCCACTCGACCTCCGGCTTCACGAGACCCTTCTCGCGCAGCTCGCGCGTGCGCTCCAGGCGGACGTTGACGTTGTCCTCGGGGTCGAGCTCGTCGACGAAGGGGATGAGCGACGGCTCGCACAGCGTGCAGCCGCCGATGAGGTCGCAGACCTTGTGGGCGCCGGCGGCGGCTTCGCCGCCCGCGCCGGCGCCGTCCCCGTCGTCCGTGTCGCCGTACCCTTCGGGCAGATGGTTGTCGCCGAAGTGATGGCACACGGGGGCCATGTAGTCAGGCGCGCGTTCGACGATGGTGCCGGCGGCCACGCCGCCGTCGGCCTTGCGGGCGATGCCGTCGTCGTTGGTCTCAGGGTAGAGGCCGCTGTCGACGAAATACGCCTCCTCGACGGCGGCGAAGTAGCCGCCGTCCCGCACCATCGCCTCGAGGAAGAGCACCGCGCGCTCCTTGAGCTCGCGCACCTTCTGCTTGAGCTCCGGCGCGTCGCGGTCGAGCTTCACCATCTCGCGCAGGCCGTCCATACCGACCAGGCTCTGCTTCGCGGTGTTCACGGCCGCCACGTTGTTGTAGTGCCAGGGCACGTTGCGACCCTCGTCGGGCGTGATCGTGCTCTGGATGTCGGCGCTCGTGAGGCGGCTGATCATGAGGTTCATGACGTGCGAGACGGTGGCGTCGCGCCCATCCGCCTCCATGTAGCGCGTGTTCTGCTGCGCCCGCATCTTGATGCCGCGGAAGAGGTCGCGCAGCGCGACCGCGTAGGGCAGGTCCATGCGCATGCAGGGCGCCGGCGCCGCGTCGGGCGGCACCGTCGAGAGGGCGATGTCGTCCCTGGGCATGCCGACGGCCAGCGAGTATGCCGTGTTGATGGCATGTTGGACGAGCAGCTCCGGCATGACCTTCCAAGCCTGGACGGCCGTGGCGTTGGCGTTGTGGGCGCCGTCGATCTGGACGATGCCGGCGCTCGCCATGACGTGCTTGGCCACGGCCGCGTCCACGAAGCTGCGGTACATGTTGATGTTGCGGTAGAGGACGTTGTACTGCGGGTCCTGATGGGCTCCGTTCACGCCCTCCTCGGCGAAAAGCACGGCCATCTCGGGGCCGGCGACGCCGCTCACGTAGGAGTGGAAGTTGATGAGGCGCCCGACCTCGTCCTCGATGAGGTCGAGGGCGCGCCGCGTGGCGCGCAGCTGCTTGCGCGTCACGGCGATGCCGCCGACGCCCTCGGGCGTGCCCTCGAGGAGGCCGTCCATGTGGCTCTGCCCGGCCGTGCGGATGACCATCATGTGGTCGGCGCCGTGCCAGGCCGCCATGCGCATGCGACGGATGTCGTCCTCGAAGCGTCCGGAGGCGATCTCGGTCGTCACGCAGCAGTCGGGCTGCGGGTCGATGTTGCCGAAGTAGTGCGCCGCCGGCAGAGGGATGCCGCGCTCGAGCGGCTCGCTCGTCTCGTGGTACTCGAAGGGGCCGAGCCGCTGCTCCGGCAGGCGCTCGCGCCAATGCCAGCCCTTACGGCGCGGCCGATACGCGGCAAGGCCGTCGAGGACGGCCTCGACGCTGAGCTTCTCGTTGGGGTCGAGGGGCCGTTCCGTGGGGCGGTCGGGCCGCGGCTTCTCGCTCATGCCACGCCTCCCCACTTCGCCACGACCGTGTCCCAGCCGTCGCCGTCGGCGAGGCGACGCGCGGCTTGGCGCACGTCGCAGCTCCACGTGGTCGCGCAGTGCAGCACCACGTGGCCGGCGCCGTGCCCCAGCAGGCCGCGCGTCTCGCACTCGCCGGCCACGGCCATCGCCGTGGGCGAGTCGACGCCCATGCGCATCAGCACCGAGCGCTCGATGCTCGGCGAGGTGTGCGTGCGGGCGAGGTCGACGAGCGGGTCGACGATCTCCTGCGTCAGCTCCCAGAAGCGGGCCTCGAGCTGCTCGTCGCTGAGGCCCTCGAGATGCCCGCGGATCTCCAGGTACGTGTCCTCGCGGGCCATCACGCCTCCTTGAGCTCGGCGACGAGCGCCTCGACGGCGGCCGCGTCGGTGTTCGTGTCGGCCGCCAGGAAGGCGATGTCGTCGGCGGTGGGGGCGTATCCCTCGGGCGCGTTCTTGAGGGCGTTGCGCACGTAGCTCTTGCGCATACGCGCGACGTCGAAGTCGTTGGCGTGGATCTGCTCGATCGCCTCGGGGATGACGATGACCTTCCCGGGCGCGTTCTCCTTCGGGTCGCCGGCGCGCACTTCGACGCCCATCTCCTTGGCGAAGTTGAGCTGCGACCAGTGATGCTTGCCCGCGCCCGTGTACTCGGTCTCCTGGACGACGATGGTGGCCTCGCACGGCAGATTGCGCGCGAGGCTCACCGCCGCGGTCATGGCCGTGTTGCCGGCCGGGCCGCGTTCGAGACCCTCGAGCTTGGCCATGGCCTCCGTGATGTAGAAGACCTCGCCCTGGGTGACCGTGAGGTAGCGATCGATGTAGCGCAGCGGCCGGGCCGCGTTGCGCGGCACGTCGGCACGGTCGGGCCACGTGGCGAACGGCACGCCGAAGCCGGTGTGGCCGGTCGTGAAGCTCTTGCGGTTGAAGTCGTTGTCGCTCGCCATGTGGAGACCGCTCAGGTCGACCGAAGCGCTCACGACCTGCGTGCCGGTCGCGCCGGCGCGCTTCAACCCGCGGGCGGTGCCCGTGGTGTTGCCGCCACCGGCGTGCGTCACCATGACAGCCGTCGGGTCGGCGCCGGTGAGGGCGCGCATCTCGCGCGAGATCTCGAGGCCGAGGGTCTCGATGCCGCTCACGCCGAACGAGCTGTAGAGCGAGGCGGCGAAGTAGCCCGTGACGTCGAGCAATTCGACCATGTGGAAGAAGAGCTCGGGGCCCACGGTCATCTGCACGACCTCGGCGCCGTACGACTCGCAGATGCGACCCTTCTCGACGATCTCGGGCTGGCCGATGTGACGGCTGTCGAAGGTCTCCTGGCAGATGATGCACTTGAGGCCGTTGCGCGCCGCCTGGCTGGCGACGGCGGCGCCGTAGTTGCCCGACGTCGCCGCGATCACGCCCTCGTAGCCCTTCTCTTTAGCCACGTGGATGCTCACGCTGGCGCGGCGGTCCTTGAACGCGCCGGCCAGGTTGGCGGCCTCGTCCTTGACGAAGATGCGCGCGCCCTTGCCGGGCTCGCTGATGCTGCGTACCAGGTCGGTCAGGTTCCTCAGCTCGAGCAGCGGTGTGTTGCCCACGCCCGCCTTGGTCTGGATCTCGACGATGTCGTCCAGGCTGTAGCCGTGCGCCGACATCATGCGCTCGTAGTCGAAGGCGATCGGGCTGAGCTCGAACTCGCTGTAGTCCATGCCCAGCGCCTTGCGCATGATCTCGCCGCGGCGCGCCATGATGGCGTCGAACTTGGTGGCCATCACGCATCACCGCCGCAGCAGCCGGGGCCGCAGTGGCAGCCGCCTGGCTCGGTCCCGGCCGCGATGGCCGCGCCTTCGGCCGCCCGATAGGCGGCCAGCCGTGCGCGCAGGTCGCGGCCCACATGGGTCAGCTCGGGGATCGGGTTCCCGTAGGTGATGAAGTAGCCGGGGTTCACAGCCGAGAGCGCGCCCGTCACCTTGCGGCCGGTCATCGTCTCGACGGTGAGCTCGTCGCCCAGGCCCGCTTCGCCCTGGGCGAAGCCCTTCACCCACATCATGAGCGGCTTCTCCGCCGTCTCCGGCGGCAGGTTCTTGCTGCGGTCGGCCGGGTCGAGCAGCTTGCACTCGACCTCGACCCAGTCGCCCTCACGGGCGCGGATCTCGTCCGTCAATCCAGTCACCCCTCTCAGGTGCTCTGGGACGCGCCGCCGCATGCGGCGGCGCGTCCCGTCAGGCCGGGGTCAGACGCTCGGCGTCCAGAAGCGCGGCAGCGGCATGTCGACCACGGTCAGCATGCCGGGCTTGGCGTCCTTCATCAACGGGATGTAGTTGCCCGTGCTCGCATAGGTGCCCTTGCCGCCCGGGATCTCGGGGGAGTTCACCATGTTCACGTTCGGGTCGCCGACGATCTTGATGTAGTCGCCGGTGCCCTGGTTCGCCATCTCGGGATGGATCTGCTGCGGGTGGATGAGGTGGATCTTGAGCTCGTCGCCGATGTAGCCCTTGCCCACCTGCTTGCAGCCGGCGACCCAGCCCGCGGGCACCTTCACGTGCTGCGTGGAGCGCTCGACCTCTGTGACGATGGGCTCGCGCGTCTCCTCGATGCGGTCGATCTTCCAGTCCAGGGCCTTGGCGATGAGCATGATGGACTCGGGGAAGCCGATGTGGCCGACGATGCTGCCGTCGGCGACGCCCTTCTCGAACTGCTCGACGGTCGTGCCGACGCCCTGCCCCGTCATCACGGTCGGACCGAAGGGCGAGAGGTCGTTGACGCGAGAGGCCTCGATGGAGTCGACGCGCAGGCAGATTGAGCTCCACATGACGATGAGGGCATCGAGAACGAAGCCGGGATTGATGCCGGTGCCGAGGATGCTGACGCCGTTCTCCTTGGCGACGCGGTCGAACAGGTCGGCGCGCCCGGGGTCGCTCGCCCACGGGTACGAGATCTTCTCGGCGATGCAGATGACGTTGCAGCCGGCTTTGAGGGCGGGAATGATCTGCGGCTCGACCTCGTCGAGGTTGGACTGCGTGTTGATACAGACCACGTCCGGCTTCTTGGCGAGCACGGCCTTGAAATCGGTGGTCATCTTGACGTCGCACGGGCGGTCGAGGAGCTCGCCGACGGTCTTCCCTTCCTTGGCCGGGTTGGTGACGATGACGCCGACCAGGTCGATGTCCTTCGGGCGGTCGAGGATGAACCCCAGAAGGCCCTGGCCCATCATGCCGGTGCCCCACTCAGCTACCTTGATCATCTTCGCTTCCTCCTGTTCGCAGCGACGCTCGGACGGACGGTGAATGCGGACGCGCCGACCGGGCCCCACGGGGCCGGTGACGGCAGGGGACGACGCGCGGCGCGGCCGGCGTCGACGAGAGGTGACGAGACGCCCCGGCGGGCGCGCGTCTAGCGGATGGGTGGCGGAGGCTGGTCGACCGTGTCGGCCGAGAGGATGGAGAGCTCCTTGGCCATCATCGCCTCCGGTTGCGGTGGGTGCCGTGCGGCGAGGCGATGCTATGCGGTGCGGGGTACCGGGTCAACCGATGCCGGCAGCCGGCGGGGACGGCTCTGCCGGACCTACACCAGGAGGTTCTCGCCGGCCACCTCGACGCGGTCGCGGCCGGCCTCCTTGGCGCGGTAGAGCGCCATGTCGGCGAGCTCCACCGTGTAATTCGACGTGTACTCGCCGGGCCGTCGCGTGACGACGCCGATAGAGAGCGTCACGTCGTCGCCATCGGCGAGCTCGACGGCCTGCATCACACCCTCGCAGCCGGAGCGCAGCCGTTCCGCGATGCACACCGCGTCCGCCTCGACGGCTCCAGGCAGGATCACCGAGAACTCGTCGCCGGCGTAACGCGCGACGACGTCCTCCTCGCGCACCGAGCGGGTGATCACACCGGCCACCTCGCGGAGCACGGTGTCCCCACGGAGATGCCCGTAGTTGTCGTTGATGCCCTTGAAGTTGTCCAGGTCGATCATGAGAACGGAGAGCGGCAGCTGCTCGCGCTCAGCACGCGCGATCTCGTCGGTGAGACGGCGATAGAACTCGCGGTGGTTCAGGAGGCCGGTGAGGCTGTCGCGCACGGCGGCGCGGCGCAGGGTCTCCTGCGCCAGGCTCACCCGGTCTGCCATGGAGTTGAACGCCCGGCCCAGGTCGGCGATCTCGTCGTCGCCGCTGGCTTTGACGCGGCGGCTCAGGTCGCCGAAGGCGATGGCGTTCACCGCCGTGCGCAGCGAGCGCAGAGGGCGCCCGAGCTGGATGCTGAGGATGATGGCCACGAAGCACGCCAGCGCGATCGAGGGCAGCAGCGACCAGAGCATCGAACGCTGCAGAGCCCTCCTCGCTGAGGAGATCGGCGCCCGGTCGTTGCTCACCACCATCAAGCCCTGGCTTCCGTCCACCCCGAGGTACTGTCCCTTCGAGGCACTGCCCCCGGCGATCACCACGCCGTGACCGTTCATCAGCTCGTCGAGACGGTCTGGGCGCGCGAGGGCGTCTGCCAGCCGGGCGTCGGTCGCCGCCAGGACCTTGCCTTGGGCGAAGAAGGTCACCTGGTTGTCGATCAACGTTGAGAGCGTGCTGGCGAACGTGGCATCAGTCAGCTGCGCCATGACCAGGACGCCGTGGTTCGCCTTGGCCTGTTCGCCGGGAAGGATCGGCGCTGCAGCAATGAGCCAGAGTCGGCCATTCTCGTAGGCGAAGTTGGACTTGACGACGTTCATCCTGGCGGTCTGGACGGCCGGCTGCACGGCAAGACCGGGGAAGTGCTGACCCTCCTCGGCGACGAGGCGGTGGTCGAGGTTGAAGACGGCCACGGTCGTGAGAGAGTACGTGCGGCGCAGGTGGGAGGTGATGTTCTCCTCGAGCCAGGCCTTCCTGCCCGTTTCGGCGGCTCTCGCCATATCCGGCGAGACCGCGGCGCCCGCGGTGGACCGCTCGAGCTGCAGCTGCATCTGCTCGAGCGCGCCGCGCGCGACGTTGAGGTCCTCGCGCATGCGCTTGGCCTCGACGGCGGCCAGGTTGTCGTTCACGCGGTCCCAGGAGATGGCGAACTGCAGGCCGCTGGCGACGCAGGCCGCCAGCACCACGCCGATCATCAGCTTGGTGCGCAGCCTCGGGTGCACCAGCACCCGCAGCAACCGCCTGCTCTGCCCGCTAACGTGCCCCACGTTGCGCATATCGGCAGTTGCAGGCGAAAAGTGAAGCCGGACCGCGCCGGAAACGTAGGACATCCGTCGTCCCGGACGATGCCGGAGAGAAGAGAACGGGGGGGCTCCCAGGTCGGGCCGGCGGCGGCGGCGATCGAGAACCCGGCGGCGCGTGGATCGAAACGCCCGGCGGCGGCCCGGTGGAGCGGCGAGCGGCGCGATCAGGTGGCGGAAGACACCGACTCGCCTGTCACGAGGCCGAGGCCCGACAGGCGCAGCGCGTCGTCGACCGGGACGGTGATGCAGGCGCCGCCGGCGGCGGCTCGCACGAACACGATGTCGCGCACGGGAGCGGCGATCGCCGCCTCGACGGCGAGGGCGTACGCCGCCCCTTGCGGCTGGTAGCGGTGGAGCACCTCCGCGTCGTCGGCGACGTCGGTCTTGAAGTCGACGACGACCCACTGCCCTTCGTCCTCGAACAGGAGATCGACCGCGCCCTCCACGAGCGTGCCGCCGAGCAACGCGCGAACGGGAAGCTCACGGTACACCCGGGGGCTGGACGCGGCCGCGCGCACCGGGGGCGACCCCCAGCACGTCAAGGCAAGCGCCGCCACCTGTGGGCCGAGATCGGGGTGGCCCGCCTCGGCCGCGGCGCTCTCCGCCAGCCGTGACACACTGCCCTGGTCTGTCAGGTCACAGAGCTCCATGACGCGATGGACGGCGGTCCCGACCGCGAGCGCGCGGGCGCGACCGGGCGCCGCCGCGGACGCCGGCTGCTTCAACACGTCGTCGACCTGCTCCAGGCCGCTCGGGCTCACCGCCCGGACGGCCCGCGCCGCCGTGGACAGGAGCGCGGCGCGGCGCTCCCCCCAAACCGCGCGGGCATCGAGCAGGGCGCTCTCGTCTCGCGCTTCCGTGCCGTCCCTGCGCGGCGGGGCCTGGCGCGGAGCGAGCACCCGCAGGCCCGCTGCGTCGCGATCGAGCGCCGGCGGTTCGTCGCCGGCCCGCGGCAAGCCGGCGGCGAGAGGGCCGAGCAGGACGTTGGCCGAAGGCTCGCCCTTCTGCGTCGCCGGCTTGCCGAAGCACGAAACGACGAGATGGTCGCGCGCCCGTGTCGCGGCCACGTAGAGCAGGCGGCGAAGCTCGCTGGCCGCCATGGCCTGCTCCCGGACGCGAAGGGCCGCGTAGGCCCGAGGCTCGAGGTCGCATCCGGCCGTGCCGGGCAGCTCGGCTCGCAGCTTGACGACCACGGCGCGCCCCGCGCGATCGACGATCGGCCCGCCGCCTCCGCCGCTGCCGGCGAGCGCCCCGCCGGCGAGCACGACGATGGGATACTCGAGACCTTTGGCCTTGTGGATCGTCACGATGCGCACCACATCGTCATCGTCGTCGACCTGCGATTCCTGCTCGCCCGCGGCGTCGCTCGCCTCGGCCGTCCAGGCCAGGAAGGCGGTCAAGCCGCCGCCGCCGGCCTCGGCGAAAGCGCGCGCCCGCTCAATGAGCTTCTCCAGGTTGGCGATGGCCTGCGGCGCCCCCGGCCCAGTGGCGGCCAGGAAGGGCGCGGCGCCCGTGAGCCGCACGAGCTCGGCAACGAGCTCGTGCGGCTCACGGGCGCCGCGCTCGCCGTGCAGACGGCGCAGGACGGCCATCGCCTCGCTCACAGCCGCGTGGCCCGTCGGCTGCTCGGGTGCGAACAGGTCGAAGACCCCGCCGTCCGACCAGAAAAGGAAGAGATCTGCGTCGCTGAAGCCGAAGTAGGTCGAGTGCAGGGCGCCGTAGAGGGCCGGCGCGTCGGCCGGGTCGTCTGCCGCGCGCAGGCAGAGCAGCGCGTCGGCGACCTCGCGTCGTGCGAAGTAGGTCTTGCCTCCATCCACCCGATACGGCACACCGGCGTCGCGCAGCGCCTGCTCGTACGTCTCGAGGCCCGTCGTCTGGCGCACGAGCACGGCGATGTCGCCCCAGCGCGGCGCGCGGAGCGTCTCGAGCTCGCGGGTCGGCGCGTCGCGGTCCTGCACCGCCCAGCGACCGCCGTCCGGCTGCTGCATCTCCACGAGCAGAGCGGCAAGGGCGGCCGCTTCGTCACGGCGCGCGGTCTCGCTCTCGCCCGCGCGCGCCGCGTACTGCCGGCCGAGCAGGACGCTCACGCGCGGGTCGTCGCTCGGCGGCCGGTACGCCTCGACACGCTCGTAGCGCGGCTGGCGGCCTTCCTCCGCGTCGAGCGCGAACACGCCGTCGAAGGCCCCGTTGACCCACTCGACGATCGAGGGCGTCGTCCGGAAGTTCTGCGTGATGACCGGAACGGCCCCCGCGGAGTCGGGCTGGTCGAGAACGAGTCGCTTGACCTGGTCGTACAAGGCTATGTCGGCGCGACGGAAGCGGTAGATGGACTGCTTCGGGTCGCCGACGAGGAAGAGTTTCCCCGGCTCGAGGACCACCTCGCGCCAATCGCCGGCCCGCGGCTCGCGCTCGCACAGGTACAGGACGATCTCGGCCTGCAGCGGATCGGTGTCCTGGAACTCGTCGACGAGGAGGAAGCGGAAGCGCTGCTGCAAAAGGCGGCGTGCGTCTAGATCGCCCGCCAGCACGTCGCGCAGACTGCCGAGGAGATCGGTGAAATCGAGCTGTCCGAGCCTCACCTGGGTCTCGCCCGCCCACCGGGCGAAAGAAGCGGCCACGGCGACGGCGAGCCCGGTGAGGTACGCCGCATAGCCCTCGCGCAGCTCAGCGATCACGCCGGCAAGAGCTTGATAGCGCTCGAGCAGTCCCGCCTTTCCGCCGAGCGCCGCGTTCCAGTTCTCGAGCCTGCCGCCCGGCGTGTCGGTGGCCGATTTCACCGGCAGGCCGTACAGGGCGCCCGCGATGGCGTCGAGGCCTCCCGGCGGCTCGTCGAGCATCCGCCGGGTCGCCTCCACGAGGCGGTTCGCCGCGCCACAGCCGGCATCGCCGCTCGCGAGGCAGGCAGTCTCGCAGTAGCCGGCCAGGTCGGCGAGCGGTGCCGCCAGCTCCCCCAGCCGCGCCCCCAGGTCGGGCTCGGCGGCAGGAGCAGGCGCGATGTCGACGTCGTATCGCTCGCCGAAGACACCCTCGGGACCCGCGGCCAGCTTGCGCACCGTCTCGAGGGCGACGCCGGCCGCCAGCAGCCGGGCGAGCCAGGCACGCGGCGTGGCGAAGGCCGAGGGAGCCGCCTGCGGCCCGTCGCCGTCGCCATCGGCCAGCAGGCCGAGCCACTCCTGCCACAGCCGTGCGCGGGCGAGCTCGCCGCCGAGGCCGTCCAGCTGCTCGAAGGCAGGGTCGATGCCGGCCTCGACGGGGATCTCGCGCAGCAGGCGGGCGGCGAAGCTGTGGATCGTGCTGATGGGCGCGTCGTCGAGGCCCTCGAGGGCGCGTTCGAGAACCAGCGCCTCGCCCGAACCGGCCGTCGCAGTCGCCGATCGCGCCTCCAGCTCCTCTCGGATGCGCTGACGGAGCTCGCCCGCCGCCTTCTCGGTGAAGGTGACCGCCGCGACGGTGCGCACGTCCCCCGAGCCCATCCCGGAGTCGAGGACGCAGCGCACGTACCTCTCGACCAGGACGCTCGTCTTGCCCGTCCCGGCTCCGGCCTCGAGCAGGAAGGTCGTGCGAAGGTCGGACGTGACCAGCTCGCGCACGGCGCGATCGCAGGGTTCGCGCTCAGCCATCGTCGCCGTCACTTGGATCTGGCCCCGAGGTCTGAAGCTGCACGAGCCGGGCGAGCGCGTCGTGCCGGCGTTTGCGCACCTTCGTCCAGCCGCTCGTGCCGCAGGCGTAGCGGACGTCGCAGTAGTCGCAGACTCCGGCCGTGGAGCGCGGGAACATGCCCAGGTCGACGAGCGCCAGTGTCTCGTCGAGCAGGCGCACGAGCGTGCCGAGCGTCCGAACCTCATCGTCGGGCAGCGGCAGGTCGGCGAAGCCCCCGCGACGCGTCACCAGCCGGTAGACGGCACTCACCCGGGCGGGATCGCCGTCGCCGGCCTGCCTCACGGCGAGCTGGTAGACCGGTAGCTGCACGCTCAGCCCTCGCTCGATGCGACGCTGCTCCGTCTCGCCGCGGCCTGTCTTGTAGTCGATGACGCGTGCGCCGGCGGCGGTGGCGTCGACGCGGTCGAGACGACCGGCGAAGCGTACCCGGCGACCGTCGCCCACCGACACGGCGACGGTGCGGCCGACGGCTTCGCCGAAGGGCCATTCGACCGCGATGGGACGACCGTCGCCGGCGAACACGCCGTCGCTCCGCACGACCTCGAGGAGGTCGTCGAGAAGCGTCGCGCGCCGGACCTCCCACGACAGTGGCGCACCCGTCACGCCACGCTGCTCGGCCTCGCCGCAGGCCGCTCGCCAGGCGTCGGCGAGCTCATCGAGGGCGGCCTCGAGGCCGAGGCCGCCCTCGATGACGGTCGCATACGTCCGGCGCAGGATGTCGTGGGCGAGCGAGCCGAACTCGCGTGGGTCCATCTCGAGGTCGTCGCCGGGCTCGTCCGGCGCCTCCATACCCAGCACGTCGCGGAGGAGGAAGGCGAACGGACAGCCAAGGTACCGCTCGAGGCGCGTGGGGTGCATCTCAGCGGCGAAGGGGTGCCGCGCACGAAGCGCGGCACGCGCTTCGCCGCCGAGCACGCCGTCCCAAGCCGTCAGCTCCGGCGTCCGGGCGGCACGCCACGCATCGAGGCGGCGGTCCGCCTGCGCCCGGATCCCCAGCACCTCGCCGAGGTACGCTCGCAAGACCGGCCGGCCGCCGCCGCCCGACGACTCGAGCAGCACGGCGGCGTCGCGCTCGCGTTCGTCCGTCCAGACCGCGTCCGGCCCCTGCGATGCCGCCGGAGTCCCGCCGCGCTGCCACACTGGGGCGAGCGGCCGCCCGGTGAGGAACTCGTCGAGGCCGACCTGACGGCCGGCCACGAGCGCCGCGAAGCGCAGCAGGAAGCGCGACGGCAGGCGCGGCCGGCCTGTCGCCGCATCGGAGCGCGGGGCAATCAGCACGAGCCGTTCGCGCGCCGCCTCGCAGGCAAGGCCGAACACGAGGGCGGACTCGGCGTCGCGCGACTCGGCCAGCGGAAGACGCGCCGGAAGCGCGGCAACCAGGCGCCGCCGCTCCCCATCACCCAGGATGGGATCTGGCCGTGCCGGCGTGGGGAAGCCGCCTTCGGCGAGCCCCGTGAACACCACGGTGTGGAAGCGCAGGCCCCGCAGACCGAGCGGTGTGAGAACCGCCACCCCCTCGCGCGCGGCGCGGCCCTGACCGGCGGTGGCGCCGGCCACGAGGTCGCGAGCGGCGGCAGCGACCTCGCCGAGACCGACGTCCTCGGCGAGCACATCGAGGGCCGCGAGGCGATCCAGGACGTCCCCAGCGGCTGCCGCAGCGGGCGCCTCGAAGAGGTCGTCTGTCAGACCGGCCAAGGCGCCCGCCCAGACCCGCCACGTGGCCCTCTGGGGCAGCAGCGCTGCCTTGCGGGTGAGGACACGGACGCCTATGGCCAGGGAGCGCGCTGCAGTCAGCCGGCGACGGGCAAACCCGAGGACGTCATCGGCGTCGTCTGCGTCATCGTCAGCAGGCCGGCTGTCGGCGCCGTCCTCGAGCTCGGCTACCCGCCGCTCCAGGCCCAGCACCCGGCGGCTCATGCGCGCCGTCCACTGGTCGCCGCCGGCCACGATGCCGGCGCGCCGCGCTTCGTCCGCCCACCGGGCGGCGGTACCGGGAGCCACCTCCTCGTGGAGGGGCGCGCACGTCAGCAGCGCCAGGACCTCGCGGCGCCCGAGGGGACGGCCTGCCGGTGGCGCCAGACAATCGGCGAGCCGGGCGACGATGCGCGGGCCGGCGGACCGGTCTGGACGCGGCGCGGCGACCGGGAGACCGGCCACCTCGAGGGCGGCGGCGAGGCGCTCGCCGGCGTCCGCGCGGGGAGTCACGATCGCGCAATCCCACAGCGCCGCGCCCCCCTGGGCGGCCGCGACCACCGCACGAACGGCTTCGCGCGCTTCGGCGCGTTCGTCGGGCACGGACACGACCGCCAGCGAACCATCACCGGTGAGGGTCTGCGGAAGACTTGGGGCCGCCGGCGCCTGCCACACGGACGCGACGGCGGCCAGGTCGCGTGCGTCGGCACGAGCCGGGTGATCGCGGCGCACGAGGCGGGCGGCCTCCGCCAGCGCAGCCACCGGGACGCCGCCCGACGTGACGCCGCGCGGGACGGGCACGAAGGCGTCGGCTCCGCGCGCAAAGAGGGCCCGCACCAGCGCCTCCTGTGCCACATTGAGGTCGTACAGGCCGAAGAGGACGACGGGCGGCAGGGCCGCGGCCGCCGCCAGGTCGGCCGCGGCCGTGAAGAGCGCCGCGTCGTCCACGAGCCGCAGGCGGTCCAATTCCGCGCAGTACATCGCGTAGAGCGCCTCCAGGTCGGCCGCCTTCGTCCCCGTCTGGCCGGGGAAGGCCAAGGTGGCCCACCCTGATGCCGGCGCGACGCACGCCTCGCGCAGGTCGCTGAAGGAGGATGCAAGCGCCCGCGCGAAGTGAGGACGGTCGGCGACCGCCGCGAAGTAGGCAAGCGGCGCCGGGGCTTGGGCCACGAGCCGCCGCACCAGACGTTCCTGCGCCTGGCGCGTGAGCGGCCGGCGCGGTGAGCCGGAAGAGGTCGCGGCGATGCGGGAGGCGAGGCGGGTGAGGGTGAGGATGTCGACATTGGCGATGGCGCCAAGGCTGCGGACGAGCAAGTCGCCCACGCGCGTGCGCAGCGCCGCGGACCCGACAACGATGGCCAGAGGGGACAGCGCGTCGCCGCCGCGTCGCTCGGCCACGCGCTTCACCAGGGCGACGTCGAGATCCTCGAACCTCCCGAGATGGACCTCGCCCGGTCCTTCACCTGATGTCACTGCCTGCCCCACCGTCGTGGCAGCGTACCACGGGGCCCGGACGCCACCAGGGAGGCGGACGGGGAGCCGCCGGTGGTACCATTCCCGCCGATGAGACGTGCGTCCGCCCCCCGGCTGCCGACGGTGGTCCTGATCCTCGCGCTCACCGCCGCGGCGGCGGCCACGCTCGCCGTCGGATGGGCGGCCCTCGGCGCGGGCGGCGCCGAACCCACTGTGGGGACGGTCCCGCTCACGGACCGCGGCATCAAGGGTGACCTGCTCGCCCACCTCGATGCCGCGCCCGAGACCCTCATCTTCGGTGGCTCGCGAGCGACGCGCTTCGAGCCCTCCTACCTCGAGAGCCTCACCGGCGTCACGGGCTTCAACCTCGCCCTGCAGAACGGCAGGCCGGAGGACGCCTGGGCGTTCACGGCCTACGTTCGGCGCCTCTTCCCCGGCGCGCGCCCGCGGATCCTCTGGTTCGTCCACGTCGAGTCGTTCCGCGAACAGCCCCTCTCCCCGGGACTCACCGAAGACCATCGCTTCGCGCGCGCCTTCCCCAGGGCGCTCATCCTCGGCGCGCGCGCGACTCCCTATCCCGTGGACGCCGCCACCCGGGCACGGGACCTCGGGGCGACGAGCTTCGGCCCCGACGGAGTGGTCCTCAGGAACCGCTACGACAGCAGGTCGGAGAAGGGGTATCGGCTCACCAGGGGCGTGGACTGGTCCATCGCGAAGTACCGGGAGCGCTACGAGAACCCCACGCCGACGCTCGACCCCAGAGCGCAGCTCTACTTCGAGAAGACGGTAGCGCTGGCGAACAGGCTCGGCCGCATCCCCGTCATCGTGCTCATGCCGAGCCATCCCCGGCTGCTGGCGGCGATCAGGGCGATGGGATGGCAGCGACAGCACGACGAGGTGGTCGAGTATCTCGATAGCCTCATGCCGCGTCTCCGCCTCCGGATCGTCGACCTCAGCGAGCTCTCGAGCGTGCCGGGCGCGAGTCGGGACGCCTTCTATGACGGCATCCACGTGCGCCGCTCAAACGCGGAGCGGATCCTCGACGAGGTCGTCCGTCTCGCGGGAGACGAACTACGATGAGCCCGACGCGCGGCAAGCCGGGCGAGCCACCCGGGCCGCCTACGCCAGCGCTTCGATGAGCTCCTCGGCCTCAGGATAGGCCGCGAGGAGCTCGTCTCGTTCCGCCAGCTCGAAGTCCTCGAAGTCGAAGCCCGGCGTGACCACGCACGACAGCAAGGCCCACGCGCCCTCCTCGCCGGGATGAAGCCGCGCCGCCTGCCACACGCCGGCCGGCACGATCAGTTGCGGCGTCTGCGTCTCGGTCACGGCCGCGTCCTCCGCCCGCGTCAGCGTCGCGCGCTCGACGCGGCCGTCGGGCAGCAGCGTCACGATCTCGACCGCGGCTCCCCCGTGATACAGCCACAGCTCGTCGCTGGTGAGGCGGTGGAGGCGGCTGGGCCGCTCGGCCGTGACAAGAAAGAAGATCGCCGTTGTGGCGGACCGAGGGCCGCGGTCGGTCAGGACGAGCCGGGCGGCCCGGTATGTCTCGCGGAAGAAGCCGCCCTCGGGATGGGGCTCCAGCCCGAGGGCGGCGATCACCTCTGAGGATGTCGCGGCCATGTGTCTACACTACCCGCACCGTTCCCGGCCGCCACGTCAGCGCCAGGTGGCCCTCTTTCGGGCTGGCGCCTTCACGGCCAGATACACGAGCAGAACGAGGAGCACCGTCTGGATGGCCTTCATCGCCAGCCCGAACGCCTCGACGTGCGGGTCACGGCTCGACGCGATCGCGAAGTAGCCGATGATCACGACGAGCTGGACAAGGACTGCCGGCTCGAGGAGACGTTCACGATCTCGAGGGCGACCATCACGTACATGACGGCGGAGGCGAGCGCCAGCGCCGCGGCCACGTAGCGAAAACCGGCCCCGCCGGCGGGCTGCGCCGCCGCCGCCGTCGCTACCTCGCTCCCTGCCGGCGCCTCGTCCATCCCCATGCTCCTTCCTCGCGAGTTGCTTTGCCACGCACTGTACGAAGACGCGACTGGCACGAAAGAAGCGGAGATGGAGAAGCCCCGCCGTCAGCTGAGCGGCGGGGCTTCTCGACAGCAAGCCGATAAGCCGGATCCTGTCGTGGATGGCCATCCATCTGGACCGTCCGTCGCCGGACGGTTCGTGCGGCCGGTACCCGGGAGCTCGGGCGAGCGACCCTCGAACGCTCCCCTATTTGGCCTTGCACCGGGCGGGGCTTGCCGAGCCGGCCTGTCTCCAGGACCGCTGGTGGGCTCTTACCCCACCGTTTCACCCTTGCCCGCACCCCCGAAGGGGCCGCTGGCGGTCTGCTCTCTGTTGCGCTTTCCGTCGGCTTTCGCCGCCTGGACGTTATCCAGCGCCCTGCTCTGCGGTGTCCGGACTTTCCTCGACGGGAGCCTCACGCGCTCCGAAGAGACGTGCGACGCCGACCCGCCGCGGCCACCTGGCTTGCCGTCGGAGTGTACCACCGGCAGGTCGAGGCCAAGCGTCGGCGAACCCGATGACCCGCGGCGACGTCCCTCGTACACTGTCTCGCGGAGAGGAGCAGCCATGACCAGGTCGCAAGCGAAGACGACAGCGGGGCGCGAAGACGGATCGCCGGGCTCGTGCGCCTCGTCCTGACCGCGGCCACGATGGGGGCCTGCGGGGATGCCTCGAGCCCGCCGTCGACCACGCCGCGCCCCTCGAGCCCGGACATCACCGGTGTCGTCTGGCAGGTCAGCGACGGGGGCGACGGGACAGGTTCGCTGCTGGTGGTCGGACTCAGGGTGCGCCGGGCGACTACGACAGGGCGTCCGTGCATCTCACGAAAGACACCACCTGGCTGGACGGCGGCGGCGGCGCCATGGCGACGCCGGCGCTGGACCGGGAGCTCGTCGGCCGTCGCGTGGCGGTGACCTTCACCGGCGCGGTGGCCGAGTCGTACCCGGTCCAGGCGACGGCGTCGTCGGTCACGCTGTTCGACCCGCTGGGCGTGAGCATGGACGTCGTGCCGGCCGGCGTCCCGCAGCTGCACGGTGGGTGAGCGACCTCGGATCGCGACGCGGCAGGGAAGATCGCCGACCTCACCGTCGTCCGAACAGGACGCCCCGCCGCCGATACGGACTCTGGCGCCACGTCGCCGACTACTCGCGGTGACCGTCAAGATGACGGACGAGACGTCCTGGATACTGGACACGCCGACGGAGGTCAAGTCGTCGCCAGGCGCCGCTGATAGGCAACGGGGTCGACGCCCGAGGTCGACGTCAGACTGAAGGGACGGCGTCGTCGTCTGGATCGTCGTGCACATGCGGGACGTGTTCGCCGAGGAGCAGACCTCATCAGCAGCCCCTGGTAGCGGACCCTGGGCCGCCGCCGCTACCCGACGCCTGGCCCTCCCGCCTGGTCCCCTTCCAGTAGGGAGGCGGCGACTCGATCCAGCAGCCAGGTGAGCGTGCCCTTGGCCGGCTGCACGGCCTGGGCCGGGATCGCCTCCGGGATGCGGAAGCCCCCGAAGACCTCGGCGACCATGCCCGCCTTGTCCTCGCCCGCGACGAGGAAGATCACCCGCCGCGCCGCGTTGAGGACAGGCAGCGTGACGGTCAGGCGAGGCGAGCCGTCGGGAGCGGCGGTCGCCACACAGAGGCGCTCCTTGTCGGCAAGCGCCGGGCTGTGCGGGAAGAGCGAGGCGGTGTGGCCGTCGCGGCCGAGACCAAGGAGGACGAGGTCGAAGACCGGCAGGTCGGCGGCCGGCTTCGCCGCGGCCGCGAGCTGCCGGAGCTCCTCGTCGTACGCCCGGGCGGCGGCTTCGGGCTCGTCCTCGCCCCGCATGCGATGCACCCGGCCTGGGGCCAGTGTCACGTGCTGGAGCAAGGCCTCGCGCGCCGCGCGGTAGTTGCTCGCGTCGTCGTCGGGCGCCACGCAGCGCTCATCGCCCCAGTAGATCTCGACGCGACGCCACGGCACCTTCTGCGCGTACTGCTGCCGCGCGAGCAGGCGGTAGAGGGCGCGCGGCGTCTCGCCGCCGCTCAACGCGACGGCGAACCGGCCGCGCGCCGCCGCCGCCTCCTGAGCCGCCATGGCGAACAGGTCGGCGCCGCGCAGCGCGAGAGCCTCGGCGTCGGGCAGGATCTCGATGGCCACCTCGTCTCCTCTCAGCGGGCGGCGTCGAGCCGCCTACCGTCAGGTCCCGTGCGGCGAAGCGCGGGCCGGCTTCGCTTCACCGTCCGTCTAAGAAACGCGCCGGGTCAGCCTCGGGCCTCGCCGGTCTGAGCCGCGGGCGGCCGCCGCCAGGAGTGCCCGTCCCGGGCCACCAGGGCGTCGGCCGCCTCCGGTCCCCAGCTTCCCGCCTCGTAGATGTGCAGCCCCCTGGTTCCCATCTGCTCCCAGGCGTCGAGGATCGGCTGAACCAGCCGCCACGACTGCTCCACCTGATCGGCGCGGTTGAACAGGGTGGGATCGCCCTCCATGGCGTCGACCAGCACGGTCTCGTACGCGCTGAAGGGCAGCTCCCGCAGGGCGCTGCCGTAGGTGTAGTCCATCTGGACGTTCTGGAGCGCGAGCCCCTGGCCGGGCGCCTTCGACTCGATGCGCAGGGCGAAGCCTTCGTCGGGCGCGACCCGCAGGACGAGCTGATTGGGCTGAGGCGCCGCTCCCGTGGCCTCGCGGAACAGCTGGACCGGCGGGCGTCGGAACTGGATCGTGACCTCTGTCAGCTTCATCCCCATACGCTTGCCGGTGCGCAGGTAGAAGGGCACCCCCTGCCAGCGCCAGTTGTCGACGAGCAGCTTCACTGCGGCGAAGGTCTCGGTGGCCGACTCGGGCGAGACGCGTTCCTCGTGGCGGTAGCCGGTCACGTTCTGGCCGTCGACGGTGCCGTCCACGTACTGCCCGCGGGCGGCGAAGAGCTCGACGTGGTCCGCGGGGATCTGGCGTACGGCGCGCAACACCTTGTTCTTCTCGTCCCTGACGGCGTCGGCATCGAACGCGACGGGCGGCTCCATGGCGACCAGCGAGAAGAGCTGGATGAGGTGATCCTTGACCATGTCGCGCAGCGCCCCGGCCTCCTCGTAGTACGGCCCCCGGTGCTCCACGCCGAGCGTCTCAGCCGCGGTGATCTGCACGTGGTCGATGTAGCGGCGGTTCCACACCGGCTCGAAGATGCCGTTGGCGAAGCGCAGCGCCAGCAGGTTCTGCACGGTCTCCTTGGCGAGATAGTGGTCGATGCGGTAGACCTGCGGCTCGTCGAAGACCTCCCCGACGATCCGGTTCAGCTCCTGCGCGCTCTCGAGGTCGTGGCCGAACGGCTTCTCGATGACGATGCGGGTCCAGCCGGCCACGGGCTCGCCCTGGGCGTGCTCGGCGTCGAAGGCGCCGCGCCGGGCGAGCCCGGTGTCGCCCAGCCCCCTCACGATGACCGGGAACTGCTTCGGGGGTGTCGCCAGATAGAACATGCGGTTGCCGCGCGTGCCGAAGCGCTCGTCCAGCGTGTCCAGGGCATGGCCCAGGCGACGGAGGCCTTCCGGGTCATCGAACTGCCCCTGGACGTAGCGAGGGGCGCGCAGGATGCGCTCGCAGTACTGTCCGTCGACGACCTCCTGCCCGTAGTGATCGTCGATCGCCTGCTGCATGAGGTCGCGGAAGGCGTCGTCGTCCATCTCCTGCCGCCCGTACCCCACGATCGTGAACTCCTCGGGCGTCACCTGGTGGCAGGCCATGTCGTACAGGGCCGGGATGAGCTTGCGGTGGGCCAGGTCGCCTGTGACGCCGAAGATGGTCAGCGTGCACGGGTCGGGGCTGCGCGGCCCGCCGAACGGCGACGGCTCAGGCGTCGCTTTCGGCACGCCGCCGAGGCGCTCCTCGACACCGTCGTAGCTGACGGCGACCTCGTAGCCGGACGTGTCGCCGGGTGAATGGGTGGTCTTGGCCATCAGCGGGAGGCGGTCGTCGGCGAGGGCGGCGAAGGCGTCAGCCCTCGTCGCCGCCCTTCCTGGTCTTGGGGTCGCCTGCGTCGACCGCTTGGCCGGCGGCGGTCACGGCGTGACCGCCGAACTCGTTGCGCAACGCGGCGAGCACCTTGGCGCTGAACGAGTCGTCCTGGCGGGAGCGGAAGCGGGTGTAGAGCGAGAGCGCGATGACGGGCAGCGGGACACCGAGTTCGATCGACTGCTGGACCGTCCATCGCCCCTCCCCGGTGTCCTCGACGTAGCCGCGCAGCCCGTCGAGCTGGGGGTCCTTGCCGAAGGCGTCGGCGGCCAGCTCGAGGAGCCACGAGCGCACGACGCTGCCGTGGTTCCACAGGTCGGCGATCGCGCCGAGGTCGAGCTCCCAGGGCGACGCCTTGAGCAGCTCGAAGCCCTCGCCGTAGGCCTGCATGAGGCCGTACTCGATGCCGTTGTGCACCATCTTCACGAAGTGACCGCTGCCGTGGCCGCCCATGTAGTCGTAGCCGTGCCCCTCCGGAGCGAGCGTGGCGAGCAGCGGCTCGACGTGCTCGAAGGCGCTGCGCTCGCCGCCGATCATCATGCAGTAGCCGACCTGCAGACCCCACACCCCGCCGGAGGTGCCGACATCCAGGTAGCGCAGGCCCTGGGCGGCCAGCGCCTCGCCACGGACGATGTCCTCCTTGAAGTAGGAGTTGCCGCCGTCGATCAGGATGTCGCCCGCGTCCAGCAGCGGCGCCAGCGTGTCGATCGCCGCCTGCGTGGTCTCGCCCTGCGGCAGCATGAGCCAGACGACGCGCGGCGCGCTCAGGGCGGCCGGGACGGCCGTCAGCTCGCGCACCGCCTCGGCCCCCTCGGCCACGAGCTCCTCGGCCTTGGCGTAGGTGCGGTTCCAGACGACCACCCGGTGGCCGCCCTGCAGCAGACGCCGCGCCATGTTGGCGCCCATGCGCCCCAGCCCGACCATCGCCACGTCCATCGTCTGCCTCCTCCCCGCCTGCCGGCGGATGTCCTGTCCCGGATCGGTCAGGCCGCGAGTACCCGCTCGAGCAGCTCACGGAACGCGCGCAGGCCGGCGACGGGATCGTCGCCGAGGTCCGCGCGCAGCACGCGCCTGCCGTGGGCGACCAGCGCCTCGAGGTCGCCCAGAGCCTGCGCGTCCTTGAGCCGTCCGAAGTCGTAGGGCTCGCCGGGCACCGGCAGCTCCGGTCCCCCGCCCGCAAAGAGCTGCAGGAAGACACCGGTCCCCGGCCCGCCCTTGTGGTACTGGCCGGTCGAGTGCAGGAAGCGCGGCCCGAAGCCTTCGCTGGTGGCGACCTTGCGGCGGTCGCGAAGCAGCGCGCGCATCGCCTGCAACTCGAGCCAGGCATCGTCTACCCGGCGTCAGCCAGGCCTGCAGGGCGACGTAGTCGGGCGGCGCGATGCCGCCGACCAGCTCGCGGAGGGCGGGCTCGAGGCCGTCGTCGCCGAGAGTGAAGGCGACGGCCTGCCCTCCCGCCCCGTGCGGCAGCGGCACGTCGCCGCGGCCCTCCAACTCCGCGAGCACCCGTCGCGTGTTGTCCTTGCTCTCCTGCACATTGGGCTGGTCGAAGGGGTCGATCCCCAGGATCAGCCCCGCGACCGGCACGGCCAGCTCCCAGAGCACGAACTGGGCCCCGATGTCGTAGAGGTCGGTCAACTCCAGCCGCTCCACCGGGAAGCCTGCCTGCTCGAGAGCGTCCAGCTTCCCGCCCTGGCCGGTGTCGTCCTCGTCCTGCACGCGCAGCGCGACGAACTGACGGTCGTCACCGTAGATGTCCGGCGCGCCCAGCGGCTCGACGTCGACGGGAAACAGCCCCGTGCCTTCCTTGCCGGTGCTCTCCGCGATGAGCTGCTCGAGCCACGAACCGAAGCCGCCCATCACCGGCGGCGTCACCAGCGTGACCTTGTCGCGGCCGGTAAGGCCGCCCTCCCCGAGGAAGGCGCCCAGCCGCAGCGCCGGATTGTCGGCCGCCGGGACGTCGGCGCCACAGAGGGCCGCCATCGCTCGGCCGCGGTCGAGCAGCTCGTCGACGTCGAGGCCCAGCAGGGCGGCCGGGACGAGGCCGAAGAACGACAGCGCCGAGTACCGGCCGCCGATGTCCGACGGGTTCACGAAGATGGCGCGGAACTCCTGTTCCAGCGCCGCCTCCTGCAGGGACGTGCCCTCGTCCGTGACGGCGATGAAGTGACGGCCGGCGGCCTCGTGGCCCAGCTCGTCGTGCGCGCGCTGGTAGAAGTAGGCGTGCAGGCTGGAGGTCTCGGTCGTCCCGCCCGACTTGCTCGACACGATGAAGAGCGTCTCCGTGAGATCGGCGCGCTCCTCGAGCGCGGCGATCGCCGCCGGGTCGGTCGTGTCGAGCACGCTCAGGTCGAGCCCATCCTCTCCGGCGCCGAAGGCGCAGGCCAGGACCTCGGGCGCCAGGCTCGAACCGCCCATGCCCAGCAGCACGGCGTGGGTGAGCCCGTCGTCGCGCACCTCGGCCACGAACTCGGCGAGGTCGTCCAGTTGGTCGGCGACGTCGTCGAAGACGGTCAGCCAGCCGAGGGCGTTGGCGATCACCTTCTGGTGCCCGGGATCGTCCGCCTTCCACAGGGTGGGGTCGGCGGCCCAGAGGCGGGCGCCGACGCGCTCGCGGTCGAAGGCCGCAAGGCGCGCGTCGACCGCGGCGCGCAGCGCGTCCGCCTCCCCGCCGCCCATCAGCGCGCCTCGCGCTCGAGAAGCTCGTCGCGGCGGCGCTCGACGATGTCGAGCACACCGTTGTAGCTCTTCGCGAAGAGGTCGATGCCCTCGATCTGGAGCTGAGCGCCGACCTCTTCCATGTCGATGCCCAGGGCGCCCAGCTCGCGGATCACCCGGTGCGCTTCGTCGAGGTGCTTGTCGACGCTGCGCGTGAGCTTGCCGTGGTCGCGGAAGGCCTCGATGAGCGACTCCGGCAAGGTGTTGACGGTGTGCTCGCCGATGAGCTCATCGACGTAGATCGTGTCCGGATAGGCGGGGTTCTTGGTGCTGGTGCTGGCCCAGAGCACGCGCTGCACCTTGGCCCCGGCCGCCGCGAGCTGCTGCCAGCGTCTGCCGTTGAGGTAGCCGGCGAAGCGTTCGTAGACGACCTTGGAGTTGGCGACGCCGGCCCGGCCCTTCAGGCCGTCCAGCCGGCGTCGCTCGCCCGCGTCTTCCTGCCGCTCGCTGTGCTCGTCGATCAGCCTGTCCACGAGGGTGTCGACCCGCGACACGAAGAAGCTCGCCACCGAAGAGGAGCCTCTCACCGTGAGGTTGTGCTGCAGGCGGGTCTCGAGCGCATCCATGTAGGCGTCGGCCACGGCAATGTACTGCGACATCGAGAAGAGCAGGGTGATGTTGATGTTCAGGCCGTCCTCGAGGCACGACCGGATGGCCGGCACGCCCTCCTTCGTCCCCGGGATCTTGACCATCACGTTGGGACGGTCGACCGCGGTGAACAGGAAGTGGGCCTCGTCGATGGATCGCTGCGTGTCGTGGGCGACGCCGGGCGACACCTCGATCGAGACGAAGCCGTCGGTACCGCCGCTCGCCAGGTAGACGGGCGCCAGCACGTCGCAGGCGGCGCGCACGTCGTCGATGGCGATGCGGTCGAAGATCTCCTTGGGCGAGAGGCCCTGGTGAGCGAGTTCGACGATCTCACGGTCATACGCGTTCCCCGCGCCGATCGCCTTCTCGAAGATCGACGGGTTGGACGTCATCCCTCCCAAACCGTCGTGGTCGATGAGCCGCTGCAGCTTGCCGCCCGCCACGAGGTCGCGGCTGATGTAGTCGAGCCACGGGCTCTGCCCGAGGCGTTGGAGCTGGGCGAGACGGCTCTCGAGGGTGCCGGGCATCAGTGATCGACTCCTTTCGCGAGCAGGGCCTTCGCTCGCGTGTAGACGTTGTCCGCTGTGAAGCCCAGGGCGGTGAGCACCTGAGTGTACGGGGCGGAGGCCCCGAAGCGGTCGAGGCCGACGACGTCGCCGTCCAGGCCGACCCAGCGTTCCCATCCGAGGGTAGCCGCGGCTTCGACGGCCAGACGGGTGCGGCACGACGGGGGCAGGACCTGATCGCGGTACGCCTGGTCCTCGTTCTGGAAGAGGCGCCAGCTCGCGAGGTTCACGACGCGCGACCGCACCCCCTCGCCGCCCAGGCGCTCGTGCGCCTCGACGGCGAGCTGCACCTCGCTGCCGCTGGCGATGAGGATGATCTCGGGGTCGCCCTCGCAGTCGGCGAGCACATAGCCGCCGCGCGCCAGGCCGGCTGCCGGTGCGTACCGTTTGCGGTCGAGCACCGGCAGCTTCTGGCGCGTGAGCATCAGGGCGACCGGCGCCTTCTCGCTGCGCAGCGCCACCCTCCAGGCCTCGACGGCCTCGTTCGCGTCCGCCGGGCGGATGTCGATGATGTGCGGGATCGCGCGCAGCGCGGGCAGGTGCTCGACGGGCTGGTGCGTGGGCCCGTCCTCGCCCAGACCGATGCTGTCGTGGGTGAAGACGAGGATGACGGGCTGCTCCATCAAGGCCGCAAGACGCATCGCCGGCTTGAGATAGTCGCTGAAGATGAAGAACGTGCCGACGTAGGGCCGCAGGCCGCCGTGCAGGCAGAGCCCGTTTGCGGCGGCCGTCATGGCGTGCTCGCGCACCCCGAAGCGGAGGTAGCGGCCCTCGGGGCTGTCGTGCTGGAAGTCGGCCTCGTCCTTGGTGCGCGTGTTGTTCGACGGGGTCAGGTCGCCGGAGCCGCCGATCAGGGCGGGCACGCGGGGCAGCAGCGCCTCGAGCGCCTTGCCGGACGCGGCGCGCGTGGCCGGCCCGTCGGCCTGGGCCTCGAAGACCGGCAGGTCGGCGTCCCAGCCTCCGGGCAACGCCCGCGCCCACGCCGTCTCCCACCGTGCGGCGCGCGCCGGGTCGGACGCCTTCCAGGCGTCGAACCGTGCGCGCCACTCCTCGCTGAGCCGCGCGCCCTTCGCGGCGACCCGCGCGTAGAACGCGTAGACGTCGGCGGGCACGTAGAACTCCGGCTCCGGCGGCCAGCCGAGATTCTCCTTGGTGAGCTTCACCTCATCGGGACCGAGCGGCTCGCCGTGGGCGCTCGCCTTGTCCTGCTTGTTTGGCGAGCCAAAGCCGATGTGACTGCGCACGGCGATGAACGACGGCCTGTCCTGCTCGGCCTCCGCCACCGTGAGGGCGGCGTCGATCGCCTCGAGGTCGTTGCCGTCGTCCACGTACTGCACCTGCCACCCGTACGCCTCGTAGCGGGCGCACCGGTCCTCGGTGAAGGCGAGGTCGGTGCTGCCGTCGATGCTGATGTGGTTGTCGTCGTAGAGCACGATGAGCTTGCCGAGCCCGAGGTGACCCGCCAGCGACGAGGCCTCGCTGCTCACGCCCTCCATCAGGTCGCCGTCACTGGCGAGCACGTAGGTGCGGTGATCGACGATCGTGTGCCGCCCATCGTTGTACTGGGCGGCGAGATGCGCCTCGGCGATCGCGAAGCCGACCGATGTGGCGAAGCCCTGACCCAGCGGTCCGGTCGTGGTCTCGATCCCCGAGGCGAAACCGTACTCGGGGTGCCCCGGGGTCTTGCTGTCGAGCTGACGGAAGCGCTCCAGGTCGTCGAGCGTCAGTCCGTAGCCGGTCAGGTGCAGCAGCGAGTAGAGCAGCATGCTGGCGTGCCCCGCCGACAGGATGAACCTGTCGCGGTCCGGCCAGCCCGGGTCCTTGGGGTCGAAGCGCAAGTGACGCGTGAAGAGGACGTGCGCCATGGGCGCGGCGCCCATGGGGGTGCCGGGGTGGCCCGACTTGGCGCGCTGCACGGCGTCGACGGCGAGGAAGCGGATGGTGTCGATGCACCGCTGCTCGAGGGCGACGTCACGTTCGGCTACTTGCTCGATCATTCCGTCCTTTCGTCTTCGTACTCGTTCCCCGTTGGAGGGCCAAGGGAATCGAACGTCATCCGTCGCCTCATTTCAAGGACGGCGCGGGCGCATCGCGATGCTGCCCGTGCGCGTGCGCCGTCCCCTGCGGGGCGTCTCTGTACCGATACCCGGACGCGCGCCCGCGGTCACCTCGTGGCCACTGGCGCCGCGTCGACGACGCCGGGTCGCCGCCGGCCCTCCGGCGGGCAAGCGGGAAGCGCCCTCAGCCCTCGCCTTCTTCGGGCACGATGCAAACGAACGCGAGCGGCGCGTCGCCGGTGTTCATGAACTGGTGCGTGGAGCCGGGCGGGACGAAGCCCGAGGTGCCCGGCTCGATCGCGTGGTCGACGCCGTCGATGTGGAGCGTCCCCGCCCCCGAAAGCACCACGTTGATGTGCGGCCAGGGGTGCGTGTGGCGCGGCGTGTGGCCGCCGGGAGCGACCTCGAAGAGGCGCATCGCCCAGCCGTCCCAGCCCTCGGCGCCGGAGACGAGCAACTGCTTCGCGACGCCGACCAGGTCGTCCCCCATCACCGTCGAGACCGGTACCTCTTCGCGCCGCCGGACCGTGCCTGCCATGTGTGCCTCCTCTGAGAGCTGGTCCGGGCGGTGGACGGTCGTGGAGCGGCCCTCGCGGTGAGGACCGGCCGAATCCGCCTCAGACCTTCTTCACGCCGAGCACAAGCTTACCGGCAACGTCCTGGGCGTCGCCGAACACCATGCGCGTGTTGTCGAGGTAGAACAGCTTGTTCTCGATGCCGGCGAAGCCGGTGCCGCGCCCGCGCTTCACGACCAGCACCGTCGCCGCCTTGTCGACGTCGAGGATCGGCATGCCATAGATGGGGCTGCCCTTGTCGTCGCGAGCCGAGGGGTTCACTACGTCGTTGGCGCCGATCACGAGCGCCACGTCCGCCGTCGGGAACTCCGCGTTGATCTCGTCGAGGTCGAAGATCATGTCGTACGGGACACCGGCCTCGGCGAGCAGCACGTTCATGTGGCCGGGCATGCGCCCGGCCACCGGGTGGATGGCGAACTTCACCTGCACACCCTTCTCCTCGAGCAGCCGGGCCAGTTCCCAGACCTTGTGCTGTGCCTGGCCGACCGCCATGCCGTACCCCGGCACGATGATCACCTTCTGGCCGAAGGCCATGCTGATCGCCGCGTCGTCGGGTTCGATGGCCTTCATCGAGCCCTCGACCGCAGCGAGTTCCTGGCCTCCCGAGGCGCCGAAGCCCGCAAAGAGAACGTTGGCCAGGGAACGGTTCATGGCCTTCGCCATCAGTTGCGTCAGCAGGAAGCCGGCCGAGCCGACAACAGTGCCGGCGACGATGAGCGCCGCGTTGCCGAGCACGTAGCCCTCGAAGCCCACGGCGAGGCCAGTCAGCGCGTTGTACAGAGAGATCACGACCGGCATGTCGGCGCCCCCGATGGGCAGCGTCATGAGCACCCCGTAGAGCAGGGAGAGAGCGAAGAAGCCGAGCAGGACGAGGTGCTGGTGCCCGCCGACGACGTCGAGATGCTGCAGGACGGTGACCACACCGAGGGCGACCGCGCCGCCCAGAACGGCGAAGTTGAGGACGTTCTGACCCGGGAAGAGCAGCGAGCGCTTGATGAAGCCCTGGAGCTTCATGAACGCGATCATGCTGCCGCTGAACGACACGGCCCCGATGAGAGCGCCGAGGATGCCGAGAACGGCGAAGCTCGTCGATGGGTTGTCGACACGCAGGAACTCGGCGGCGGCGATGGCCGCGGCCGCGCCGCCGCCCATCCCGTTGTAGACCGCGACCATCTGCGGCATGTCGGTCATCGCCACCTTGCGCGCGGCGATCCAGGCGATGCCGCCGCCCAGACCTATCGCGATCGCCATCAGCACGTAGTTCTCCATATCAGGTGTGGCGAACGTGATGGCCGTGGCGACCAGCATGCCGACGCCGGCCCAGACGATGCCGCGGCGCGCCGTGCGCGGCGAACTCATGCCGCGCAGGCCGAAGATGAAGAGCATGGCGGCGGCGATGTAGCTGACCTGGATCAGGTCACTGCGCATCGCCGCCGCCCTTCGCGTCGTCCGCGCCGGCCTTCGCGCCGTCGGCGGCCTTCTTGTCGTCCTTGCTCTTGAACATCTCGAGCATGCGCTCGGTCACGCCGTAGCCGCCGACGGCGTTGGCGGCGCCGAGCAGCACGGCGACGAAGCCGATGATCTGCTCCGCCGGCGTCTGCGCCTGTCCAAGCGCGACCATCGCGCCGACGACCACGATGCCATGGACGAAGTTCGAGCCGGACATGAGCGGTGTGTGCAGGATGACCGGCACCCGGCTGATGATCTCGTAGCCGGCCACCGCGGCCAGGAGGAAGATGTAGATGGCGGCGTAGCCGTCGATCATGACGTCCCTCCGGATCCCGTTTGGGCCGCGTCGTCGAGATCCGGCAGCGCCTTCAGGCTCTCGTTGAGGATCTCCCCGTCGCGCGTGATGACGCTGCCGGCGAGGACCTCGTCGGCCCAATCGAGCGCGAGCTCGCCCTCCTTGACGAAGGGACTCAGGAAGTTGAGCAGATTGCGGCTGTACTGGTCGGAGGCGTGCACGGGCAGCATCGCGGGCACGTTGCGCGGCCCGTAGACGATCACCTCGTTGGCCGACGTCACGCGCTCACCCGGCTGCGTCAGCTCGCAGTTGCCTCCGGTCTCCGCGGCGAGGTCCACGATCACGGCCCCCGCCTTCATGCGGGCGACGGTGGCGGCGTCGATGAGCCGCGGCGCGGGACGCCCCGGCACAGCGGCGGTCGTGATCACGGCGTCCGCGAGGGCCACGTGATCGGCGACGACCGCCGCGGCCTTCGCCGTCTCCTCATCGGTGAGCTCGCGGGCGTAACCTCCCTCCGCCTCGGCGCTGATGCTGGTATCGATGAATCGCGCGCCCAGCGACTGCACCTGCTCGCGCGTCGCCGGGCGCACGTCGTAGGCCTCGACCATCGCCCCCAGACGGCGCGCGGTGGCGATCGCCTGCAGGCCCGCGACGCCGACGCCGAGGACGAGGACCTTCGCCGGCCTGATCGTGCCGGCGGGCGTCGTGAGCATCGGGAAGTAGCGGCTCGACAGGTCGGCCGCCAGCAGGGCGGCCTTGTAGCCGGCGACGGAGGCCTGCGACGTCAGGGCGTCCATCGACTGGGCACGCGTGATGCGCGGCAGGAGCTCGAGCGCGAAGCTGGTCACTGCCCGCGCCCGCAGCTCCTTCACGAGCTCGAGGGAGCGGTACGGGTCGAGCAGGCCGATGAGGACCGCCCCCCGGGACAGCGCCTGCACCTCTTCGTGAGCGGGAGCCCTTACCGTGAGAACGACGTCGGCGCCGAGGGCGGCCGCTCGCTCGACCAGGGTGGCGGCCGCGTACTCCTCGTCGGGGAAGTAGCTGGCAGACCCGGCGCCGCGCTCGACGAGCACCTCGGCGCCGAGCGCGGCGAAGCGCTCGGCGACGGCGGGCACCACGGCCACGCGCGTCTCGCCCGCGACGGTCTCCTTCGGCACGCCGATCCGGACCGGCATCCACACTCCTCGACTGGGTTCAGTGAAGCGGCCCGCCGCCGCAAGGCCCGCGAGCCGCCTCTACGAATATCCGCACGCGGGAGCGGCAAAACCTGACGGTGGTCAAGGCAGGACGGCGGGAGGGGCGCGGCCGGCCGGCGAGTATGGGGGCAGGCGACCCGGGGCGATCGAGGCCCGGGCGCCTGTCGTGACAGCGCTCGACGCCAGGGTTCAGGCGCGGGCCGAGAGGCCATGCCAGGTCAGCCTGGGCCTCGTCTCACGGCGACGGAGACGCTGCCCGGCCCGACGTGGGTGGTGAGCACTGCGCCGGCGCGCACCGAGGGCACGGGGCGGCCGAGACGGTCGGCGAGCTGCGCGGCGACCCGTTCGGCCGCCTCCTCCTCGTCGCTGTGCACCACCATGGCGCGGGCGCTTTCCCCCCCGAAGGCCACTGCCCGGCGCGCAAGGGCCCCGAGCGCACGCTCGAAACCAAAGGCGACGCCGCCTTTGCCGGGCTTCCCGGTGTCGTCGAACACGATGATCGGCGTGAGGTGCAGGGTGCCGATTAGGCGGGCGGCACGGGGACTCATCCGCCCGCCCCTCACAGCGAAGTCCAGCGTGCGAACGGAGCCAAAGACGGTGATCTCGCGCTTCACGCGCTCGGCGAGCGCCTCGACCTCGTCCAGTGTGGCGCCGCCCGCGATGGCATCGCCGATCGCTTCGACGAGCAGCCCCGCGGCCGACCGACACGGAGCACGAGTCGATGACGCGCACGCGTCCCGGGTCGACCTGCTGGGCCGCGGCGCGGGCCGACTGCACGGTGCCCGACATGGCTTCGGCGATGTGCACGGAGACCACGCCTTCGCGGAACTCGAGCAGCCGGCGGTACGTGTCGGCGAAGTCCGCGGCGGGCGGCTGCGACGAGCGCGGCATGGCCGCGCTCGCCCGGAGCCGCCGCATGAAGGCGTCCGTCGTGATGTCGACCCCGTCGAGGTAGTCCTTGCCGTCCAGCGAGACCGTCAGCGGCACCGTCACGACGCCCAGCCGGAAAGCTTCGTCCTCCGGCAGGTCCACGGTCGAATCGGCGACGATGGCGATGGAGGCTTCGCGACCTGCAAGCTGCTGCAGCACCATGTCGTCGATCTTGCTCTCCTCGACCACGCCCAGCGCGGCCATGGCGGCGAGGAAGCGCTGCGGCTCGTTCGTGTGGAGGTGGACCCGCAAGCGCGTCTCCCCGCCGGCCACCACCAGGGACTCCCCGAGGTCCGCCGCGGCGGCGCGCACCCGGTCGAGTGGAAGCGCGCCGCCGTTCCCGCCACGCAGCAGGACCTCGGTGCAGTAGCGGAAGCGGTCGTCGACGTCGTGGCCGGCGCCCTCGGCGCCGTCCGTGAAGGGCGGGGCACCGTGCGGCGCGGCCTCGTGCGGCTCCCAGCCGGCCTCGTGCCCGCCGCGCAGCGCCTCGCCGAGGCCCTCGAGGAAGTAGACGAAGCCCTGGCCGCCGGCGTCGACGACGTGACTTCGCGCCAGGACCTCGAGCTGCCGCGGCGTCTCGGCGAGGGCGCGGCGCGCCGCCACGAGGCCGCCGTGCATCGCCTCGATGAAGTCGTCGAGGCCGGCGCCCGAGCCGAGCTCCTGCGCCCAAACCCTCACAACGGTGAGGATGGTCCCCTCCCGCGGCTCCTGCAGGGCGGCGTAGGCCGAGGCCGCCCCCGCCCGCGCCGCGGCCGCGAACTCCGCGACGTCGACGGTGACGTGCTTGTCCATCGCACGGGCGAGGCCGTGCAGGAACTGGGCGAAGATGGCGCCCGAGTTGCCGCGCGCGCCGTCGAGTGCGCCGTCCGCCGCCACGCGAGCGGCCGCGCCGACGCCCTCCGGCGCTGCGCCGCCCAGACGCGCCGCGGCCGCCTTCAGCGTGGCCGCCAGGTTCGCGCCCGTGTCGGCGTCGCGGACCGGGAAGACGTTGATCCTGTTGAGAAGCTCCTGCTCGCGCACGACTGCCAGCGCCCCGGCACGCAGTGCGCGTGAGAAGACCTGGGCGTCAAGGGTGCGGACCATCGGCACGCGTCCTGTCGTCGGTCTGCGGCTGATTCGCCGCCCGGTCTGCCAGCGTGAGCAGTCTACCGCCTCTTCGGGAACCAGGGCACGAAGGCGCTCGTGGTGCGCTGATACTCGGCGTAGTCGGCGCGCGACTGGAGGGCGTGCCGCTCGGTGACCGGGATGCCCGTCACGGCGAGCAGGAAGACGGTCATCGAGACGGGTCCGAGGAGGGTGAGCCACCCGTAGGGGACGCCCACGGCCAGCAGCACGTAGGCCCACCAGTGCAGCCACTCGAAGAAGTAGTTGGGGTGACGCGAGTAACGCCAGAGGCCGTCGCGGCAGGTCCGGCCGCTGTTCGCCGGGTCGGCGCGGAAGCGGGCCAGCTGGCGGTCGGCGAAGGCTTCGCCCCCGACCGCCACGACCCAGACCGCGACGCCGAGGTACTCCCAGACCGAGAGACCCGGTGCCTCGTTGGACGCCACGACGAGGAAGATCACGGAGAGCGCCACGGCGGCGGCGGCCTGCACTTGGAAGAACACGAAGAAGCCGAGCCCGGCACGGCGGCCGAAGCGCTGCCGCAACTCGCGGTACCTGGCCTCCTCCGGCTTGCCGAGGACGCGAGTGACGAGGACGTAGAGGCCGAGCCGCAGCGACCACACGACCACGAGGACGGCGACCAGGACACGATGCGAGGGGTCGCCACCGGCGAAAACGCTGTAGAGCACCGCCAGGACTCCGAGACTGAAGGTCCAGCCGACGTCCACGATGCCGGCGTTGCGCCGGACCTGCTGTACCACCCACAGCACGGCCAGGAAGACGGCCGCGAAGACCCAACCGATCAGGACGAGCTGGACGCCCCCCACGGCTGCCTCATCCCGACGCGGGCTGGACCTTGAGGAGCGCCTTGCGGGCCTCGGCGGCGACGCGCGGATCGCGGTCCCGCGAGGCCCGCCGCAGGGCGTCCGCCGCCGTGGCGTCACCGATCTTGCCGAGAGCCTGCGCCGAGAGCATGCGCAGCATCTCGTCCTCGTGGCGCAGCGTCGTCATCAGTGCGTCGACCGCGACCGGATCGCGCAGCTCCCCGAGCATGAAGGCGGCGTCGCGGCGGCGATGCACGTGTCCCTCGCCGAGGATGAAGATGAGGCGGTCACGGGCCGGCGGGCCGACGAGGAGGATGGCCTCGCGCGCGACGTGCATGTGGCGCATGTTGCGCGAGCCGAGCCGCTCGATGATGTCGTCGAGGTTCAGCAGCAGGAGGCTGCGTCCTTCGGCCGCGATCGCCGGATCACGCTGATAGCGTGCGGCACGAACCATCAGCTCGACCTTGCCGGTCGCCCGGGCCTTGGCTACGTTGGGCGGTCCGAACAGTCCCATCTCATCTCCCGCGCGACGCCGGACGCCGCGTCCACATCGTTTGCCGGTGGCCGAGTCTACCGCACAACGCCACCAGCGGGCGTCGTCCCGCCCCGCCGCTTGTGGGCTCACAGCCGAGGGTGAGCGGCGGCGTTCAGCGCAGCACCTTGTTGGCCACCTCGAGGATGCGGGCGGGCAGGTCACGGTAGCTGCGCACCGGGAAGACGTCGCCGTGGCCGGCGTCCGCCAGACGGCGGCACAAGTCGGGGTCCATCTTGTAGTCCTCGGTGAGCAGCACGAAGAGCCGGGGGAAGCGGTGCGCGTACGGCAGCGGGTCGCCGCCCACGGTCGCCACGCCGTCGGTGATGAGCAGGCCGCTGCGGCGGGGATTGCGGCCGCGCTCGAGCTCGGCGGCGCCGAGCTCGAGCGCGGCCGCGATGTTCGTGTAGCCGCGCACCGGCTGGTCGAGCATGCGCGCCACGACGTCCTCCGGGGCGTCGCGCGCATGCAGCCGCGTGACCGCTTCGGCCTTGTCCTCGAAGACGACGACGGAAAGGTCCTCCGGGTGCAGCTTGAGCGCCAGGACGGCCGCCGCCACCGCGGCGATCGCCATGTTCTCGCCCGACATCGAAAGCGACGTGTCGACCATGAGAACGACCTGCTGACGGCGCTCGACACGGCGCGTGACGATGAGGTCGCCATCCTCCGGGAAGCGCTTGCCGAGCAGGTTCTCGAGCGAGGCCTCCACGTCGAGCTCGCCGTCGTAGGGCTCGCGCAGCGGCTCGCGCACGAGCTCGCGGGCGGCGCGCACCGGACCGACCAGGTGGTGGGCGCGCGCCAGCACGGCGCGCGCCGCCAGGCGTTCGGCGTACATGCGCAGCGGATAGGTCGTGAGGCGGCAGCCGCTGCGCGTCAGGTTGACGGCGATCTGCCAGCCGTCGAGGTCGGCGGCGGGCAGGCCGTACCGTTCGGCGATGGCCTCGAACGCGGGGGCGTCCTCGAGCTCCGGGCCGCAGGAGGCGCGCACCTCGAGCGCGTGCCGGCGGCGGCGCGCCTGAGCCCCCTCCGGGGGGCTCAGCCTTTTGGGCCGCCGGCGCCCGCCTCGGCGAGCGCGACGTCGGGGTCCTCGCCGCGCTCGACCACGAGCTCGAAGAGCTCGTCCAGCGCGGCGGAGAAGTCGGCATCGATGTCGTCGCGCAGGTCGACCCGGGTGGCCAGGGCCGCATCGGCGGCGCGCCGCAACACGTCGTCGCCCTCCAGTCTCTGAGCGATGGCTACGATGGCGATGGCGGCGCGCACGGACGCGCCCTTGCGGAAGCGCGGATGCCGGCGGGTGGCGCGCGTCAGCCTCACGGCGACGCGCACCAGGTCGTCGTCCTCGCAGCCCGTTTCGCGGCGCACGATGGCCGCCTCCTCCTGGGCGTCCTGGTACTCGAGGGCGAGATGCTCGAAGCGGTCACGCAGCGCCTCCGAGAGATGGCCGGTGGCGACGTACTCGACGGGGTTCTGCGTCGCCACCACCTGGAAGCCCTCCACCGCCTCGACGACGCCGACGTGAGGCACGATCACGAGGCGCTCGTCGAGCGCCGGCAGCAGGACGTTCTGCACCGACTCGGGCATGCGGTTCAGCTCGTTGATGAAGAGCACGGCGCCCTCGCGCATCGCCTTGACCAGCGGACCGGCGAAGAAGGACTCGTCGCCGTAGCCCTTCTCCAGCACGAGCGGCGGGTCGAACCAGCCCGTGAGCTTGCTCTCGGCGTAACGGTCGTCGCCGTCCACGCGCACGGTCGTGCGGCCGAGGTGGCCGCAAACGGCCAGCGCCACGGTCGTCTTGCCGACGCCGACCGGTCCTTCGAGCAGGAGGTGGCGGCCCGCGCCCAGCACGGCAAGAGCCGTCGCCAGCTCGCGTTCGCGCCCGACGATGCCGTGGGCCTCCTGGATCTGCTTGATCGGTGTCATCGTGCCTCCGCTCGCGCCGGCAGCCTCGGGCCGATTCTACCGTGCGCCGCACCGTACCGTAGACTGACGGCCATGTTGCTGCCGCCCGACATCGGCGTCCCCACAGACTCGTGGCTCGACCTGCCGCTCGGCGCCGCGCTCGAGCGCATCGCCGAGCTGGCCACGCTCGCCGAGATCGACTCGGAGGAAGGACACAACCTGCTCGTCCCGGGCAACTGCCAGGCCGCTCGCGAGAGCGGGCTGCGGCTGACGGTCCACGGCCCGTACATGGGACTCGAGCCTGGAAGCACCGACGAGCGCGTGCGGCGGCGGACGATCGACGAGCACCGCCGCCACCTCGAGGCCGCGGCCGAGGTGGGCGCGTTGCGCTACGTCGTGCACCCCGACTACGTGGAGGCGAGCGGGCAAGATGCCGCGGTCCTGGCCGCACTGGAGCGCTCGCTGGCCGACCTGACGGGCCTGCAGAGCGAACTGGGCGTGCCCGTGGTCGTCGAGAACATGGAGAACGCCCGGCACTCTCACTTCACGGCCCCGGGCGACATCCACCTCGGCGAGCTCGGCTTCGCCCTCGACGCCGGCCACGCCGCCATCACCGGCAACCTCGGGGCCTTCCTGCGCGACCCGAAGGCCCGCCTGCAGCACGTGCACCTGCACGACAACGAAGGGCCGGGGGGCGTTGAGGACCCGCACAACGCGCTCGGCACCGGCATCGTCGATTGCGCCGCAGTCCTCGCGGCAGCGCGCGCACGGGGGGCGACCGTGATCCTCGAACTGTTCGCCGAGCCCGAGCTGCACGCCTCGATCGCCTACCTGCGGAAGGTAGAGCTCGTCCCGTCCTGATGCACAGGCGCGGCCGGTCAGCGAGGCTGTGCGGCGTTCTCCAGGCCCACGAAGGCGCCGGCGGCGAAGACCGGCCGTCCCTCCAGCATTGTCAGCTCCACCTCGGCTGAGGTGATCTCCTCGGCGGGGATCGTCAGGATGTCGCGGCTGAGCACGACCAGGTCGGCGGCCTTCCCCACCTCGAGCGTCCCGGTCTCGTGCTCCAGCGCCATGGCGAAGGCGCCGTTCGCCGTGAAGCTCTCGACCATCTGCTCGACCGTCACGGCTTCCTCCGGCCAGAGCGGCTCCGGCTCGCTGGCGTCCGCCAGGTTGCGCCGCAGGACGCCGCGCTGGATCGCCACGAGTGGGTCAGGACCAGGCGGCACCGGGTAGTCGCTTGCCGAGGCGGCGAGCACGCCATGCTCCCAGAAGGAACGCATCGGGTACTCGCGGTCGGCGCGGTCCACACCGAGGTAGGGCAGCTGACGCTCGCGGTAAAGCTGGTCCTTCTCGAACCAGAACGGTTGCGGGACTGCCACGACGCCGAGCGCGGCGAAGCGTGCCAGGTCGGGGAGATCCATGTACTGGAGATGGGTGATCAGGGGCCGCTGGTCCGTCCCGGGGACGGCGGCCTGCGCCGCCGCGATCGCGTCAAGGCACCTGGCGACCGCGCCGTCGCCGATCGCGTGGTAGTGGAGGCGGAAGCCGGCCCGGGCGGCGGCGACCGACGCCTCGTTGAAGCGGTCCGGCGGCCAGACGGGATCGCCGCAGAAGCCGGGCCTGTCGGCGTACGGCTCCTTGAGCACGCCGGTGTGGCCTTCGATCACGCCGTCGGCGAAGAGCTTGGCCCAGGCCGCCGTCACGAGCGGGCCCGTCTGACGGGCCCGCTCCGCCACGGCGGCCTCGATCTGCTCCTGCAGGGGCGCGTCCTCCATGATCCAGAGAGAGACGCAGTAGCGCGCCGTCAGCAAGCCCTCTGCCTGGAGCTGCAGGAAGGCCTCGAGGGCCGCGTCCCTGCCTGGCCTCAGGTTCGCGTCGTGCGCCGTCGTGAGGCCGAGCGGGCCGGCTACGTCGCGCTGGAAGTGCAGGATCCCCTCGCGGCTCTGCTCGACGGTGTAGGTAGGAAAGGCGCGGTCCGCCACCGCGCTAGGCCCCTCTCGCAGGGTCCCGGACGGCGTGCCGTCGGCCAGCCGTTCGATCACGCCGTTGTCGGGGTCGGGTGTGCCGGCGTCGATGCCGGCAAGGCGCAGGCCCGCGCTGTTGAGCCACGAGGCGTGATAGCTGTCGTCGAAGAGAATCACGGGGCGGTCGGGCACGACCGCGTCGAGGTCGGCGGCGAGGGGGCCCCTCGGGGGCATCGTCGGCTCCGCCCAGCCATACCCTCTGATCACCGAAAGCGCGGGATGCTCGGCGGCGAACCTGCCCACGGCCTGCGCGCAAGCTTCGGCGCCAGAGAGGCCGGCGAGCGACACATCGTAGAGGTCCTCGACGGCCGACGAGGCGTGCATGTGGGCGTCGATGAAGCCGGGCAGGACGAGACGGCCGCCGAGGTCGACGACCTGGGTGTGGGCATCGCCGAGTGCGGCGATCTCGGCGGCCGTCCCCACCGCTACGACGCGTCCGCCGGCGAGGGCGATCGCCTCGTGACCGCTCCTGGCGGCGTCGACCGTGTAGACCTTGCCACCCGTCAGCACCATGTCGACCGTCATCCCATCCCCCCCATGCGTATGCTCGAAGCAGTAGACGATACAAGGCGCCGGTCGGCGACGACAGTGCGGGACGGCCGTATCGTCAGCTTAGGAAGGACGGCTCAGCAGGCTGGACGGATGCCGCAGCGTGCGCCCTGCGTAGGCGCAGCGCCCTCCAGAGGCCCTCAACAGCCGGGGCGCCTGGGTGCCCGCGTGCGACAACGGCGCCCCGGGGGCGCGGCCGCGCCTGGGGGCGCGATCGCGCCTTGCGGGCGCCCTATCGCCGAAAGGCGAAGCCGAAGCCGGGAGGCTGCTCGAGCGGAACCAGCGGGCTGCCGGGCACGCCCGGACGCGCGTCCCCGTGATAGTCGGCCGGCGCCACGTCGTTCGGGCCGTCCGCGTACAGCAGGCTGGCGAGCACCTCGATGTGGTGCCGGCCGACCCCGAGCTCGAACTGCCCGCCGCCGTAGAGCGCGATGCCGGCCGCCTGGGCGCGCGCGATGCAGCCGAGCAGCGCGCCCAGCGAGCCGAAGCGAGACGGCTTGATGTTGAGGTGGTGCGGGAGGCCCGCCCCGCCCCAACGACCGCCCCGTGGACCGATTTCGGCGCGGCGCGCCACGTCCTCGACGTCGGACCACGAGTGGATCGGGGCGTCGAAGCTGAAGCGCGCCTCCCGTCCGCGCAGCGCCTCGCGAGCCGGCCCCTCGAGCGCCGGGTCCTCGAGGATCGCGTCGGGGAAGGCGTCCGCCACGGCCCGGTAGAGCGTCGGGTCGGGCACGCTGTCGACGGGGGTGCCTTCGTAGAAGGCCTTGAAGTCGAGGGCCCGCACCCTCCCTGTCGCCGGCGATGCGGGCCATCGTCTGCGCGTCCCACTCGGCCGTCGGGTCGAGCTTGAACTCGAGCTCCGGCGCGACGGCGAGCCACGGCGTGATGTCGAGGCGGGTCGAGACCACGAAGCGCACCGGCCGGTAGGGGAGGCCAAGCGCCGCGCCCAGCGACCGGCCCGCCTGGCGGAGGGCCAGGTCGAGCGCGGCGCTCTCGAACGCCCAGCGTCGGTAGGGCCGCTGGAACGCCATAGCCGGCCCGCCGGCCGGGAACAGGTCGAGACTCCCGACGCGCTCCGAGAAGCTGTCGATCGTCCACGTGCCGGCGAGCGCGAGCGCCAGCGGGTAGCTGTCGTGGTCCTCGGGCTGGTACGTGACGTCCTCGCCGCGGCCCTCTTCCCCGCCGCCGCGAAGCACCACGGTCGTCGTCACGCGCTTGAACCCGCTGGACACGTCGAGCTCACGCCGCTCGATCGAGTATCCCTCGACCTCGAGCGTCAAGTCTGCGAGCCGTCCGTAGTAGTCGTGTGGGTTCGTCACGCGAGCCACTGTACCCGCCGTCCCGCCGAGTCAGGCCAAGGCCTCACGGTACGGTCGATGATCTGGCGCCAACGTTGCCGTCTGCCTCCGCTGTCTCTACGATGGCTGAACGGGGGGTCCGAGGGGGGAGGAACCATGAAGCGGTTCGTGTCGTTCGTCATCCTTGCCGTCATCCTGGCCGGTGCGCTCACCGGAGGCGCCGTCGCTTGGCGCCGCAGCGCTCCGCCTGCCGCTGCGTCCGCCAGCGGAGGGAGAGACCGGATCACGGCGCCCGATCCGTTGAGGCAGTGCATGTTCGTGCTGGCCGGCGGGACGCGACCGCCGACGGCTCCGTGCTGATGGGCTACAACAACGACTGGGCCGCCAACAACTACTGCTACCTGAAGCGTGGTGCCGGCGACCCCGTCGACGCACGGTACGTCCGCATCATGACGCTCGGCAAGTTCCGTGAGGGCGGCATCAACGACCGCCAGGTCGCCGTCTGCTACGGCGTCGCCACCAGCCTCGCGCACCCCGGTCCTCGCTGCGGACCCCTGGGTCAACAAGGGCGTCGGCGCAGTACATGTGGGACACGATCCTGGAGCGGTGCTCGACCGCGCGCGTGCCGCGATCGACTACCTCGAGAGGGCGGCCGAGACCACCGGTTTCAGCGCTGGGCGGCGGGCAGCTTCGGCATCACCGACGCCAGGGAGGCATGGGTCGTCGAGCTGCTGGGCGGCCACCACTGGGTGGCGGCGCGTGTCCCCGACAACGCCTTCTACGCGCAGCCGAACATGCTGCGCATCCGCCAGATCGACCTCTGAGCGACCCGTCGCGACTTCCGCGGCTCGGCCGACCTGGTGTCGTTCGCCGAGAAGCTCGGACTCTACGACCCGGCGGACGGGCCGTTCGACGTGGCCTGGGCCTACGGCGACCGTGCCGACCTGCCTCCTACTACAACACCAACCGGCTCTGGGGCGTCACCCGACCGCTGGTCGCCGTCACTGGCGAGCGACCCGACGATGCCGTACGCGGACCGGCCGGTGTTCGCCCGTCCCGACCATCCGCTGTCGCGCGACGACGTCATGGCGTTCACCCGGGAACACTACGAGGGCACGCAGCTCGACCAGACCGCAGGCCTACACGCTCATGAGCCCGCATCAGCAGACCGACAGGCCCATCTGCTGCTCGTACACCGACTACGGCGCCGTGTTCCAGTCCCGTGACGGTCTGCCCGGCGGGTATCGGCGGGATCCTGTGGCTGGCGCCGTCACGGCCGTGCTCGAGCGCGTACGTGCCGTTCTACTGCTGCGTCACGTCTGTCCCGCCGAAGTGGACCGACCACTTCGCCTACGTGGCCTTCCGCAAGGTCGCCCGAGTCTCGACAAGAAGGGCACTGGTGGACGGTCAACTGCGCTACGCGCGCTACATCGGCCTGGTCCGCGACCTACGACGGCTTCACGGCCGACACGTCGGCGATGCAGGCTCGCAGTCGAGCGGACGCCGCCCGCCTCTGGAAGACGGACCGGGCGCGAGCCGTCGCGATGCTGACGGCGTTCTCGAGCCGAGCGCGCGACGGCGGCCTACGGGCTGGCGCGAGGACTGCCGTCGCAGATGCCGTGAGACGGTAGCATCCTGCTACGGGCCCGAAAGAGGGGCGGGCAGCCGGCCCTCTTTCGGGCCCTCTCACGACTCGGGCTGCCGGCCCGCTCTGGTAGACTCCCGCGGGCGGCCGCCCGCCGCCCTCTCCTTCGAGACCACCGCGACGAAAGACGCGCGCCATGGAGCAGCCCAGCAGCAAGTCGTCCGCCTCCGCAGGCCAAACCTCCGCTGACGGCCAGACGCCCGCCTCCAGCTATCGCGGCACCGGCGACTACATCGCCGCCCCCGAGCTGATGCAGACGGTGAACGTCGCGGTGCAGCTCAGCCGGCCGCTGCTCATAAAGGGCGAGCCGGGCACCGGCAAGACGATGCTCGCCCACAGCATCGCCCAGGGCCTGCAGATGCCGCTCGTCACCTGGAGCATCAAGTCGACCACCAAGGCGCAGGACGGCCTCTACGTCTACGACACCGTGCAGCGCCTCTACGACGGCCAGTTCGGGGAGCACGACGTGGCCGACATCAAGCGCTACATCAAGCTCGGCAGGCTCGGCGAGGCGTTTGCCAGCCCGGAGCGCGTCGTCCTCCTCATCGACGAGATCGACAAGGCCGACCTCGAGTTCCCCAACGACCTGCTCTGGGAGCTCGACCGCATGGAGTTCTACATCCCCGAGACGCACGAGACGATCAGCGCAGTGCACCGTCCCATCGTGCTCATCACCTCGAACGCCGAAAAGGAGTTGCCGGACGCGTTCCTGCGGCGCTGCGTCTTCCACTTCATCGAGTTCCCGGACGCGGCCATGATGGAGCGCATCGTCCGCGTGCACGTGCCCGACCTCGACCGCACGCTTCTCGACCTCGCCATCGAGGCGTTCTACTGGCTACGCCAGGTGCCGGGCCTGCAGAAGAAGCCCTCGACCAGCGAGCTCATCGACTGGGTGCAGGCGCTGGCGGGCGGCGGCGTGCCTCCGGAGGAGGTCGGCCGCCGCCTTCCCTTCATGGGCGTGCTGCTCAAGAAGGACCACGACGTCGACCTGACGGTGAAGGCGCTGGAGCGCAACCGCCGCTAGGCGGCCGCGCTCCGGCACCTCAAGGCCCGAACGGTCTCTCACAGGCGATCCACGGCGATGCTCATCCGCTGCGACTGATGTTCACCCGCTTCTTCTTCCTGCTCCGCGCCTACGGCGTCCCGGTCACCGTCACCGAGTGGCTCGCGCTGATGCGTGCCCTGGCTGCCGGTCTCGCCTTCAACGACCTCGACCGCTTCTACAGCCTCGCGCGCGCCGTGCTGGTGAAGTCCGAGACCTACTACGACCAGTACGACCAGGCCTTCCTCGCCGCCTTCGAGGGCATCGAGACGCCGGCCGAGATCGCCGACGAGGTGTGGGACTGGCTCGCCGATCCGCTGGCCTTCCCCGGCCTCAGCGACGAGGAGCGCCGGCGGCTGGTAGAGGCGCTCGGCGACGTCGACCTCGAGGCGCTGCGGCGCCTCTTCGAGGAGCGCCTCGCCGAGCAGACCGAGGCCCACCACGGCGGCAATCGCTGGGTCGGCACGGGCGGCACCTCGCCCTTCGGCCGCGACGGCGTGCACCCCGGCGGCATCCGCGTCGGCGGCGAGGGTCGCAGCCGGACGGCTGTGAAGGTCGCCGCCGAGCGCCGCTACCGCGGCTACCGCACCGATGTCGAAGTGGGTACACGACAGTTCGAGCTTGCCCTGCGACGCCTTCGTCAGCTCTCTTCGCGTAACGAAGGCGTCCCCGACGAGCTCGACCTCGACGAGACCATCGACGAGACCGCCGACAACGCCGGCCGGCTGAGCCTCGTCTGGCGCAAGAGCCGCAAGAACGCGGTCAAGGTCCTCCTCCTCATGGACGTGGGCGGCTCCATGGACCCCTACGCCCGCCTCTGCAGCAACCTCTTCACAGCGGCCAACCGCTCGTCGCACTTCAAGGACCTGCGCTTCTACTACTTCCACAACTGCGTCTACGACTGGCTTTACACGGACGCACGCCTCTCGAGACGCACCGCGGTAGCCACCAACCATGTCCTGCACGAGCTGCCCGCCGACTACAAGCTCATCATGGTGGGCGATGGCGCCATGGCGAACAGCGAGCTGCTGGCGCGCTACGGCATCATCTGGTGGGGCGAGACGAACGAGGAGCCGGGGATCGAGTGGCTCCGGCGCCTGCGGCGCCACTTCGACCACTCGATCTGGCTGAACACCATCCCGGCCGACGAGTGGGACCACACCTATGGCACCATGACCATCCGTCTCGTGCGCGAGGTCTTCCCCATGTTCGAGCTCACCGTGGACGGCCTCACGGCCGGGATCAAGAAGCTCATGGTGGCGCGGTAGAGAGCCCGACCCGCGCCTCGACCCGCCGCCGGCCGTGCCTTCGATCGTGTCAGGCCGGCCTCCTCCCCCCGCCTCTTCCGTACGGCCGCGTTAGCGACGTACGCGACGAGGCTTGTAGGATGCAGGGGACGGGCAAGGAGGACCTGATGCCGACCAACGATCTCACCACCGATCTCGACTTCCTGCGCGAGCTGTGCGCAGCTCCCGCGCCGACCGGTTTCGAGGCGCCGGCCCAGGAGGTGCTGCGCCGGCGCCTGCAGGGCACGGCCGAACCCCAGTCAGATCCGCTGGGCAACCTCTGGGCCGACACGCCCGCCGAGGGCACGCCCCACATCGTCGTGACCGGACACAACGACCAGATCGGCTTGATCGTGACGTACGTGGACGACAAGGGCTTCGTGTACTTCGACAAGATCGGCGGCGTGGACCCGCAGCTCCTCCCTGGGCGCCACCTGGTCGTGAACACGGCCAAGGGCCCCGTTCACGGCGTCGTCGGGCGCCGCCCGACGCACATCATCCCCAAAGAGGAGCGCGGCAAGGCCGCCGAGATCACCGAGCAGTGGCTCGACATCGGGGCGGCCTCCAAAGAGGAGGCGCTTGCGCTTGTGGCCGTCGGCGACGCCATCACCTTCGAGGCGCAGTTCGTGGCGCTGGCCAACGGGCGCTTCGCTTCGCCGGGCTTCGACAATCGCGCCGGCGTCTACGTGGCCTTCCGCGGCCTCGAGCTCTACGCGCGGCAGCCCGCCGCCGCCAAGCTCACGGCGCTCGCCACGGTCCACGAGGAGACCACGTTCATGGGCGCCAAGGCGATGGCTCGCCGGCTCAGCCCCGACGTCATGATCGTCGTCGACGTGGACTTCGCGAGCGACGACCCGGGCGTCGACCCGAAGAAGCTCGCCGGCGAGGTGAAGCTCGGCGGAGGACCGGTCATCCACCGCGGCGCCGGCAGCAACCTTGCCCTCGTCGACTACGCCTGCCAGGTCGCCGCCGACGAAGGCATCCCGGTGCAGATCAAGGCGATACCAGGCAGGACCTCGACCGATGCCGAGGAGCTCATGTCGGCCGGCACGACGGCGACGCTCTCGTACAGCGTGCCGCTGCGCTACATGCACTCGTCCATGGAGATCATCCAACCGGACGACGCCGAAGCGGGCGCGGTGCTGGCGGCGGCGCTGGCCCGGCGTCTCGCCGCGGACTGGTCGCCCGAGAGGTTCGTGCCCCGCGCGTAGCTGAGCACAAGCGGTCGGGTGAGCGACGGGGGCGGGGCTGTCACAGGCAGCCCGCCCCCGTCCCTTATGCAGCTACTGCAACGATGCCTTCAGCCCGTCGATCAGCTGCTGCTTCTCGGCGTCTGAAAGCCGCGCCTCGCCGTGCGCCAGGCGGTACTGGATCGGGGGCATCTCGCCGCCGCTGATCTGCTCGGCGCTCTCGCCGGCGATCTTCTGCCCGGCGCCGGCCGGCAGCGAGGGCCACTCCGAGAAGTTGAGGCTGCTGCGACCGTCATCGACGTCGCGGAAGACAAGCCACGAGGCGGGCGCGATCTTCGCGTACCACGGCCAGACCGTCTCGTTGCTGTGGCAGTCGAAGCAGGCCTGCTTCGCCAGCGTCCGCGTCTGCGGCGAGTCCCACGCCGGCTCCGCGGTCACCGGCGGGTTCGTCTTGTTCTTCCCGTAAGGTACGAACTGGATCGCCACAAACACGACCACCAGCCCGACGACCACCCACAGGACGATCCTGACGCCCCGCCTCATGCCCCTTGCTCCCTGACTCCGCTCCTCATGTCTTGTCCTCCCTGATTCTCCGCCCGTGCCGTCTGCTTGCGCTCGTCCGGAACCGGAGGAGCTCCGCTCGCGGCAGTGTATCCGACGGCACAGGGGAGCTGACTATGTCCACCGTCGTCTCAGGCACCCCGCCGGTGCTTCCCCAGGCCGGCGAACAGGAGCACGCGATGTGCCGGCGGGCTCAGGGACGGCGCGATTGGCTCAGGGACGGCGCGGCTGACTCGGGCGCGCCGCGGGCGTTCAGGGGCGGCGCGAGGCCCTGGCCATCGCCGCCACCAGGAACTCGATCTCGTCGACCGCCACCCGCCGCCAGAAGCCGGCCTCGTGACACCCCTTCGGGAAGACGCCGGCGGCGCGGCGCCCCGTGGCGTCCTCGTACCGGGCGGCGAAGTCCTGCGCGGCGGCGCAGAAGACGTCCGCCCTGCCGCAGTCGATCCGCAGGCGGACGTCTTCGAGCGCGTCGATGCCGGCGAACACGTCGTTCTCCGCGAAGTCGGCCGCGTCGTCAAAGGCCCCGCCCGGCACGTCGCCGTAGGTTCGCCACAGGGCGGGACTCGCACCGCAGGCCGCGGCGAACAGGTCCGGCCGTTGTTCCGCGGCGAGGATCGCGCCATAGCCGCCCATCGACCAGCCCATCACGGCCCGCCTCCCGCGGGAGCCGCCCACGCGGTTGCGTTCCTCGTACCACGGGATGAACTCGTCGAGCAGCATGGTCATGCGGTCCTCGCCGCTCGCCCGCGAGTGCCAGTAGGTGTCGCTTCCGTCGATGCCGACGAGCGCCACGACGGGGACGCCGCCGTTCTGGTCCTTCTGCGCGGCGAAGTCGGCCAGGTAGATCGGACTATCGAGGACCCAGCGGGCCGTCTGCCCGCGCCCGGGAAGGCAGTAGATGACCGGGAAGCGAAAGCCGGACGGCTGCCTGACCTGGGTCGCCCACGCGCCGTACTCGACGCCGGCGCCGAGCACGGCCGACTGGAACACGCCGTAGGTCGGCTGGGCGCGGTCCGCGGGGACCGGCCCGTCCTCCCCGCACTGGCCGGTCAGATGGTAGTAGTAGCCGCGCAGCGGCAACGTGCGCTGGGCGATGACGCCGCCGACGGCGAGCGCGCCCAGCGCCGCGCCACCGCCGATCAGGAACTGCCGCCGCGTGAGACCTGCAGCCCCTGCCCCGTCTAGAGGGTGTCGCTCTAGGACCTCGTCCGTCTGGTCGCCCTTCCCCGTCATAGCGCCCCCGAGCGTCGCCGCCGAGAGTGTACCCGCCGAACCGCCCGCGGCGTCATGGTGACGGGGTGGCCGGCGCCGGCTCCGCCGCGCCGGCCCCTCGCAGGACGCCGCCGAAAGCCTCGGCCATCACGGGCTGCCACTTCTCGCGGCCGCTTGCCACGAGGTGGAAGATGTCGCCGAAGTCCTGGTTGTCGATACCGGTCTGTGCCTGCAGCCGTAGGTACGGGACGTCCAGTTCGGCGGCCAGGGCGGCGGTGGCGCGCCGTGCGTCCGGCACGACGCCTCCCCAGGTCGGCTTGCCGGATGCATCCGCCGCCGCCATGTTGAGCGGCTGCTCGAACCAGGTCACGGCATACCCGCGTTCGCGCGCGAGCGCCGTGACCTCGGCGAGCATCCTGAGGTTGTAGGCGCCGTACTTCTCGTACGCGACCTCGTCCTCGGCGATGTGGTGGGCCGCCTCCCGCATCTTCTGCTCTATCGTGTGGACGGGCCCGGCGCCGTAGTAGTGCGGGTAGTAGTCGATCGGCTGCAGCCACAGCTGCCCGCCGCTGCCCCGCGCCTTCACATAGGCCGAAAGGTAGTCGAACACGCCGGGCAGGACGCCGACGAGCGGGCGGTCCTGGTACCCCTCCTCGGCCATGACGGACGCAAGGCGCGGGCTCACGAGGGGCATCGGCCTACCCTCGAGCAGGCGCGCGTCCCAGGCCGGATCGGCCGTCAGTCGCATGGGCGCAAGACCGACTGCGATCAGATCGCGACCGTCGCCCTGAGGCAGGTTGTCGATGATGGCGAGCGTCTGCGCCAAGCTCTGGCCGTGGGCGGCGAGGCTCACGACGTCGACCTCGCCGCCGGCCGCGGCACTGATCTGCTGCGCCAGGCTCGCCTCGGTCGAGAAGCTCTCCATTGCCCCCGAGCCGCCGAAGAGGTACACGACGGTGCCCTCAGGCGGGTCCTGGCGCAGTTCGGCCGCCGTGTACGTCACGTGGACGTAGTCGTCGTGGTTGATGCGCAGGTAGCTGCCTTCGGGCAGGGCGATGAAGCGGCCGCTGGCGATCAGGACCTGCAGACCGCCCAGGGCGAGGACGAGCAGCACGGCGGCCGCCACCAGCACCCAGGGGCTCAGGGCGTGAAGCCCCCGCGCGAAGGGACCTGCGCTGCGCCCGGACCCCTGCCTCAGCCGAGCACGCCGAGCCACTTCAGCGGAGCCTCAAGCGCGAGCACGATGAGCTTGAGCGCGTGGCGCAGGGTCGACGTGCCGACGAATGCGTAGCCGAAGGCGGCGTACATGAAGGTCGTCGGGTAGCCGAGCCACCTGACCCAGGGCTCGTACGCCGCAACGGCCGGCTTCCCGGCCTTCTTCCTGGCCTTCTTCCTCGCCTTCTTCCAGCGCTCCCACCGCGACACGACCACCAGCCCGGTGCCATGCCACAGACCCCAGAACACCCAGTTCGGGCTGACGTAGTGCCAGAGGCCCATGGTGAGCATGCTCGCGTACAGGCCGAGCCAGGGCTTGCGCGTCATACCGAAGACCGGGAAGTAGACGTTGTTGCGGCACCAGCTCGACAGCGAGATGTGCCAGCCGCGCCAGAACTCGGAGAGGTTCTTCTTGAGGAAGGGCAGGTGGAAGTTCTCCATGATGCGGAAACCGAAGAGGCGCGAGAACCCGATCGCCAGATCGGTGTAGGCCGACAGGTCGAAGTAGGCCCGGATGAAGACGAGGATCACGTAGATCAGCGGATACCAGGGGTTCACATCGGCGGCGCTGAAGCCGGGCCGCGCCATCGTGGTGATCACGTCCTTGAAGAAGATGGCGATGACGAAATCGACGACGAACACCTTCTTGAAGTAGCCCATCGCGATACGCCGCAGGCCCTCGTAGAAGAGCGTCCGGTCGAAGCCGCGGCTCTGCTTCTCGTAGAAGCCCTGGTAGGTCTCCAGCGGTCCCGCCGGGAAGGTCGGCATCCACATCACGAACGCGGCGAGGCGCAACGGCGAGTTCTCGGTGATCACGCCGCGCAGATGGTCGAACACGTACTGCATGAGACGGAAGACGAAGTAGCTGATGCCGAGCGGCGCAAGAAAGTACGTGACGAAGGGATCGCCGCTGCCCCACACCGCGGCGACGCCGCGCTCGCCGTACTTGCCGATGGCGAGCGTCACGATGGCGATGGTCGTGATGAGCAGGGCGGCGCGCCCGCCGCGCAGGCGCTCGGCGCGATGCAGCTCCACGATCTGCCAGGCGACCGCGATGAGCCCGAGCGCGATCGCCGCGAAGATCGGGTTCAGCAGGGCGAGCACGCCGACCGACAACACGACCGCGAAGATCAAGCGCCAGGTCTCGCGGCGCAGCACGAGCCAGAAGACGAGCAGCGCCGCGATGACGACCGGGATCAGGTACCAGGTGAAGTAGATCCTCACGTCAGCCGCCCGCCGTCCCGGTCGCGGCCGTCGGCGCGGCGTCCGCGCCCTGCTGCTTCAGGCCGAGACGCCGCACGAGCTCCTCGGCGAGCCGCGTCTGCCAGATGACGCGCCCGGGCTCGATGAGATGGGAGAGGTCGTAGAAGTCCTTGCTCCTCAGGTCAAGCTCGGTGTTGAAGTCGACGTACGGCACGTCGTACTCCTGGGCGAGGGCCTGCACCGGCGGCACATACTGCTTCCGCGCCCAGTCGAAGTCGTCGCCGATGATCTCGCGGTTGGTCGGAAGCTCGAGCAGGATGACCTCGATGTGGCGACGGCGCGCCTCGACGAGCAGCTCCTCGAGCATGCCCAGGTTCTCCTGCAGGTACTGGGGCAGGACCGGCTGCCACTTCTTGTTGAAGATACGCACCATCTGCCGCTTGCGGTCGTCCGACTTCCGTTGCCAGACGTGATAGCGGTGCTGCCCGTACTCGCGCTCCGGGATCTCGCCTTCGAGCAGCTCCTTCTTGTGCTCCTCGAGGTAGGTCGTCAGGTACGAGAAGATGCCGGGGATGATCGTGTACGTGTACTTGTGCTTGCCGTACTCGTCGCGCACGTAGTCGCGCACGAAGGTGCTGTCCAGCAGCAGCGGCCGGCCGTCGGCCTGCCGCCAGTTGTCCCACCCCGGTCGCGTGAACCGGATCGCGTTGATCCCGACGATCAGCGCGGCCGGCGTGTCGGGTACGTTCTCCAGGACGGTGAGGCTCTGCGCGAAGTTCTGGTTCATGGAGCCGAGGTCGACCGCCTCGATCTCCGTGCCGCTCATCCTGCGGACCTGGTTGGCCAGCGAAGGGCCGCTCGTGATCGACTCCCGCGCCGACGAGCCACCGAGGAGGTAGACGGCTGGGACGTCGGGCGGGTCCCGCTTGATCTGCCCGACCGTCCAAGAGACCCAGGTGTAGTCATCGCTCTGCTTGACGAGCCAGTACTTCAGCGGTACCCGCGTCCAGTAGCCGTCGGCAAAGAAGGCGTTGAGGCCGAACACGACCGGCAGCAGCAGCAGCCCGGCGACGATGAGAACGAGCGGGTTCTTGTTGCGGAAGCCGCGGCGGAAGCCGACGGGGAGGCCGGAGGCCTCACCCGTGCGGCCGCGCCGCGGCGTCACGCGTCCTCCTGCAGCAGCTTGTGGAGCTCCTTGCGGATCGCCTTGCCCGAACCCGTGCGCGGGATCTCGTCGACAGCCACGATACGGCTCGGCAGCGAGGTGGACGGCAGCGTCTCGCGCAGCTCGCGCAGCACGCGGCTGCCGCGGAAGCCCTCCGGCTCCTTGGGCACGACGAACGCCACCGGCACGTGCCCGAGGATCTCGTCGGGCGCCGCGATCACGGCGACGTCGCGGAAGCGGCCGAGCTCCAGCAGCGCCTGTTGCACGTGGACGATCGAGACCTTCTCGCCGCCGCGCTTGATGATGTCGTCCTTGCGGCCGGCGAGCCACACGTAGCCGTCCGCGTCGGTGTGGCCGAAGTCGCCCGTGCGAAGGCCGCGCGGACCGATGGCGCGAGCCGTGAGCTCGGGCTCGTCCAGATAGCCCAGGATCACAAGCGAGCCGGCGACGTAGAGCTCGCCCGTCTCGCCCGGCGGCAGCTCCTGGGCCAGGCCCGCCTTGTCCGCCGGCCCGCACACCCTGACGGTCAGGTCGGCGATCGGCAGGCCCACTGATCCGGCGCGCCTGTCCAGGTCCTCGGGCGAGAGGATGCAGAGCCGGCCCGAGACCTCCGTCATCCCGTAGATGTTGAAGAGCCGGATGCCCGGCAGGATGCGACGCGCCTTCTCGATGACGGGCAGCGGGAGATGGTCGCCCGAGCTCACCCAGAACCGGAAAGGATGGCCGGCGCGCGGCTCCTCCAGGGGTTCGACGACGCGCACGAGATGGGCGGGCGCGCCGCCGAAGCCGGTGCAGCCGAGGGCGGCCATCTCGTCAAGCAGGCTCTCGCCGAAGTAGAAGCCGAGCTGGCCGGCGACGCCGGCGCCGTTCGCCATCATCGTGAAGAAGTGACAGATGCCGCTCGTGAAGTATGGCGGCGTGTTGACGAAGATGCGGTCGCTCGGTTCTACGCCGAGCCTGAGGGCGACCGAGCCGGCGTTCGTCGAGATCGCGCGCAGCGTCTGCAGGGCGCCCTTGGGGACGCCGGTGGTCCCCGACGTGAACAGGATCATGGCGAGCTCGTCGGCTCGGACCGGCGCCGGCCCGTCGGCGGCCTCGAGCGGCGTCGCGACCGGCTCGACCGCGCCACCGTCCTCAGGCTCGGGCCTGACGCCGCTCACCAGGCCCGCGTCGTCGTGCGTGAGCACGAGCCGCGCGGGCCCGTCCGGCGGCGTGGGGCTCACACCGGTCGCGGGGACCACAAGGTGCCTGGGCGCCGCCTTGCCGAGCAGCCAGTCGACGTCGCGCTTGGGCAGGCTGGTGTTGAGCGGCACGGCCACGCCCCCGGCCAGCCAAACGCCTACGACCGCAACGAAAAACTCGTCGAATTCCTCCAGCAGGAGAGCGACCCGGTCGCCGCGCCGGGAGCCGGCGGCGTGCAACTGCGTGGCGACGATCCCGGCGCGTCGGCGGAATTCACGGTACGTGTAGCTCCTGCCACGGGTGAGCAGGACGACATCGTCGCCGCGCTCGTCCACCCAGTGGTCGAGGCGGCGCAACGCGTCCGTCATCAGTCCCGGCGAGGGTGCGCCGGCGGAGTCTGCGGCGGGAGTGACCGGCATCTCAGAAGCCGACATAGCGGAACTCGGTGAGCTGACCGCCCACGGCGACCGCGATGACGATGGCGAGGAACAACAGGAACCACAAGAAGACCTGCAGGCTCAGTCCCAGCCCGTAGAGGAGGTAGCCGGCTGAGCGGCGGCCGGGACCGGCCGCCACGGCTTCGTCCGGCCGCGGAAGTTCCGCGGCGTCGCCCTGAGGCTCGTCCGGTCCGTGGGCGGGCCGAGCCGGGTCCTTGCCCGGGTCCGCGCCCGCCGGTCTTTCGGAGGCGCCGGTCAGGCCTCGGCCCTCTTGCGCGCGATGTAGGCGAGCATGTGGTTCACCGAGTCCAGGTTCTCGTACACGATGTCCATGGGCTTGACTTTGATCTCGAACTCCTCCTCGAGGAAGGCGATGAGGCTGGTGAGGTTCATCGAGTCGAGCAGCTGGTCGCGGAAGAGCGAGGTGTTCTCGTCGACCTCGCCGTCCTCGAGGTCGGCCTCCTCGCGGATGAACTCGAGGATCGTGGCGCCGTCGCTCATGCTTCGTCTCCTGTCTCAGGTCGTGGCGTGCCCGACCGCGTAGTCTGACCGAGGCGTAAGTGTACGACCAGCTTCGGGCCGATGCGACTCGCGCCCGCGCGTGGCGCGAGCGCGTTAGGCCCTCCGAAGGCCGCCGGCGGCGGCTCGCAGCAGCCTAGGACGTGCGGGTTAGGACGTGGGCATAACGCTGCTGCCGTTCACGCCCCCAAGAGGAAGGACGACCCATGCCAGAAGACATCGCCCTCGAACGACGCTTCCCCCGCCTGCGCTGGTGGAACATCGTGGTGGGCCTCGCCCTCGCCGCACAGGCCGCCGTCATCGCGCTGCTGGCCAACGACTTCAGCCTCCCCGTCACGGGGACCTTCATGACCGGCCCTCCCGGCACCGAGCCGGAGGCCATCACCAAGCTCTTCGACGTGCCCCTGGGATGGGGCGTCTTCGCCTTCATGGCGATCTCGGCATTGGCTCTCCTCGTCATCGCCTCGCCCGGCGTCTTCGGCTGGTACACGCGTAACCTGCGCCAGGACCGCAACTACGGCCGCTGGATCGAGTACTCGGTGAGCTCGTCCCTGATGATCGCCCTCATCGCGATGATCTGCGGCATCTCGGACGTCGCGGCTCTTCTGGCCATCCTGGCCGCGAACGCGAGCATGATCTTCTTCGGCCTGCTGATGGAGAAGTACGAGACGCCCGGCAGGCCCAGCTGGCTATCCTTCTGGTTCGGCTGCTTCGCCGGGATCGTCCCGTGGGTGGCCATCGCCATCTACGTCTGGAGCCCCAAGCTCGACGGGCCGGCCCCACCGACCTTCGTGTACGGCATCATCGTGTCGCTGTTCGTGTTCTTCAACGTCTTCGCGGTCAATATGGTGCTCCAGTACAAGAAGGTCGGACCCTGGCGCGACTACCTCTTCGGGGAGAAGGTCTACATCCTGCTGAGCGCCACCGCAAAGGCGCTGCTCGCCTGGCAGGTCTTTTCGGCCACGCTGGCAGGCTGACCGGGGGGACGCAAACGCCGAAAGCGCGGGCTGGTCAGAGCTCGCTGCTCATGCGGGTCCGCCGCACACTGAGGGCGGACGCATCCCGCCACCTCCGCCGGGCCGATACAATGCGCGCAGGCCCGATGGCGGAACTGGCAGACGCAGGCGACTCAAAATCGCCCGCCCGAGAGGGCTTGGGGGTTCGAATCCCCCTCGGGCCACCAGTAGCAGGGAGCGGCCGGTGACGGCCGAGGCGTTGAACGGCGGCGGGGCGGGAGTCAGTGACTCCCGCCCCGCCGCCGTGTCAGACCTCGGCCGCGTCGTGCGCCGGGTCAGACCGCGGCCGCCCAGTCGCCGCGTCAGACCCAGCCGCCTCGTGCGTCAGAAGGCGGCGCTGTAGGTGCTGGCCCACAAGGACCGGCCCATGCCGCGCCGTACCGCCACCGCCGTCGCCTTGATCTGCGCGGCGCCGTCGAAGACGCTTGCGCCGCGCCAGGGGTTCCAGCTGCCGCGCCACGTCCGGAGCGAGTACTGGTACAGACCATAGAAGGTACCCGCGCCGACGACCCTCGCCCGCCCCCCGGACTCCATCATCATGAGCCGGTACATGCCGTCGGCGCTGACGCCGTTCTGCCGTGCCGCCTGCGTGATCAGCGTTCTCCAGGCAGCCGGCGAATCGGCCCGCGCGGCCTCTTGCTGGCGATCCTGGCGCGCCAGCAGGCCGGCGACCACTGTCTGCCAGAACCGGAGCGCGTGGCGCGCCTTCTCCATCTCTTGCCCGACCGACACGAGTCCGCGCCGTTCGCTCTTCAGCGCCGTGGTGAGCACCGTCAGCGATCGCGCATACTCACGCTTGGCCTGGGCGAGGTGCGTCTGGCTGGTGCGCAGTTGCGAAGCAAGCGTGGAGGCGTTCGCCGTTGCTGCCGTCACGCCGAGGGTCGTCGCCACGACAGCGAGCAGCGCCAGCACGAGTATCGTCCGTCCTGTCCTCGTCACGTCGTCCTTCCGACACGGTCTCCCCCTCGGCAGCGGGCACGCCTGTGCCGGGGAGCTGCTCGCGATGTCCGGCGCGTACCCGCACACGTCGCCCACGGGCCGGCATCGCCGGTCCTGACGAAAAGACGAGGGAGACGAACGTGTGGGGACGCCAGCTGGACGTCGCTGTTGTACGTTCGGTGCGGCATTCAAACGGATGCCGAACGAGCTGGCAAGCCGTCATGTGTGCATAAACCAGGCCCTTCACTGCCGGGTTCGTAGGGTTCGGCAAGAAGCGAGACTTGCCTCAAGTGCTACTTGAGACTTCACGCCCGCAGGCACGCTCCTCGGCTGTCACGACCGGTCCGCGATGCCACCCTGAAGCACGACAAGAGGCGGGGGCTCAACCAACGCTTGAGGGTAGCTTCCTATGCATCTTGAGATGGGGTCATGTTTTGCCTGAGTAGGAAGGATTCAGAGCCCCCGACGGCGACGGTCACTTGGTACGATGACCGTCGCATGGCCCTTCGCGCCACAGCGCTGCGCGGGCCGGGTTGTCGGAAGGACGCGAGTCGGAAGACAATCCGGGTGGTCGCACTGATCGCGCCAACGAAGGGAGGGCCGAACGGACAACACCGACCGCAGCCGCGTGGACGACGCCGTCCCCGTGCTCGACTCCGCGCTGAGGGCCGAGCTCAGACGGCTCGCGCTGCTGTTTCTCATCTCGGCCATCACCCTGGTCCTCGTGATCGCCGACGCTGTGATGCGCGCCGTGGGATCCTCGATCCTCCCCGACATCGTCTTTCTCATGCTGCAGATGTCCTGGGTGGGAGGCGCCCTGGCCACCTATTTCTACGGTCTCTACGTGACCATTCGCGCGCGGGCGTGGGGATGGGTGATCGTCTGCGCGGTGCCGCTCTTCGGCAGTGTGCCCGCCTGCGTCGCGTACAGCTGGATCAGGCGCGGCGCGCTCGAGCGGCAGGTGCTCGAGGACGAGGAGCGGCGGCGGACACGCGGAGGGCGGGCGCGGCCCAGCTCCTGAGTGCCTGCGGGCGACCGCCGGCCGCGCTCAGAGCGCCAGGACCTGTGAGAGCGAGTAGAGCTCCGGGTTGATGGCCGGCTTCTGGGTGCAGGCGTACGTGAGGCTCACGCTCTGCAGCTTGGTGCCGGCCATGCCGACCATCGCATCCGTCATGCCGTCCAGCAGCAGGTCGACGGCCTTCGCCCCGAGCTGGCTAGCGACGACCCGGTCCATGCCCGTCGGGGTGCCGCCCCGCTGGATGTGGCCCAGCACCGACACCTTGATGTCGAGCCCAGGCATGTGGTCGCGCAGCAGCCTCGACACCTCGTCGGCGCTACCGGCCCCCTCCGCGACCACCACGATGGTGTGCATCTTGCCCCGCCGGAAGCCTTCGACGGCGAGCCTTCCCGCATGCTCGTGGTCCCACGGGATCTCCGGGATCAGCACCAGGTCGGCGCCGCCGGCGATACCGGCGGCGAGCGCGAGCTGTCCCGAGGTCCTCCCCATCACCTCGACGATGAAGACCCGTTCCAGCGCGGACGCCGTGTCGCGGATGCGCATGATAGCGTCGAGCACGGTGTTGAGCGCCGTGTCGAAGCCGATCGAGAAGTCGCTGCCGCCGATGTCGTTGTCGATGGTGGCGGGGATGCCGATGACCTGGACGCCACGCTGCACGAGCTCGTGCCCGCCGGCCAGTGACCCATCGCCGCCGACCACCACGAGCCCCTTCACGTTGAGCCGCTCCAGGGTGTCCAGGGCGCGCTGCTGGCCGTGCGCCGTCTTGAACTCGGGGCTGCGCGCCGTCCCGAGGAAGGTGCCGCCGCGGTCCATGATCCCGCCCACGGAGCGGTAGTCGAGCTCGACGTAGCTGCCGTCCATGAGACCGCGGTAGCCCCAGCGAAAGGCGAAGACGCGGCATCCCTTGGAGACCGCGCGGCGCGTCACGGCGCGCACCGCGGCGTTCATGCCCGGCGCGTCGCCGCCGCTCGTGAGCACGCCGATGATGCGCGCCGAGCGACGTCCCGCGCCGGAGCGTCGTTGCTGAGTCATGGGCCTCCTTGACGACCGTTCGGGAGCCGGCGGCCCCAGGCCCGCCGGCTCCTTCCCTCTTCGCTCCGCAGGAGCCTATACCCCCGGGCGGGCCGCCGGACCCTCTATGGTAGTGTTCCGGGCTGGCGTGGCCTCGTCCGCCACCGGGAGGGACCGATCAGCAAGACTCTCCGCAACGTCCTCGTCTTCGGCGTCATCGTGGCGGCGCTCTACGTGCTGCTGCCCAGGATCGTCGACACGGAGGAGACGATCGCCCTGGTCGAGGGCGCGGATTGGCTTCTGCTGGCGCTCGCGGTCGTACTCGAGGTGTGCGCTCTGCTCGGCTACGCCAACCTCACGCGCTTCGTGCTGCGCGTGCTCGACATCCGGATGCGCATCATCGAGGTCCTGTCGATCACGGTGGGAAGCCTCGCCGTGAGCCACGTCCTGTCCGCCGGCGGCGTCGGCGGCTGGGTCGTCACCTACAACGCCCTGCGCCGCCGCGAAGTGCCCCACGGCTTGGTCTTCGTCGCCATCGCCGCGCAGCAGTTCTTCAACTACATCGTGCTGTGGCTGCTCTTCGGTGTCGCCCTGGTGTACCTGGTGGTCGCCAAAGGCGAGTCAGCCTTCAGCTACCTCGTGGCGGTCATTCTCATCGGGCTCTTGCTGTGGCTGACCGCGTACGGCGTCTACCTGTACAACCATCGCACGAAGATGCGGCGCCGGGTGGCCCAGATCGCCCACCTGGTGAACCGCATCACCCGGCGCCCCACGATCCAGGAAGAACACATCGACGATTGGCTCGACAACCTTTTCGCCGGCATGCGCCGCATGACCTCGCACCCCGGCGCCTTCCGCCGCACCTTCCTGTATGCCTACGGCTTCTGGTTCTTCGACCTCCTCTGCCTGTATGTGACCTTCCTCGCCTTCGACTACAGGATCGGCTTCACGGCGATCCTGATCACCTACGTGGTCGCGTACGCGGTGGGGACACTGGCGCCGACGCCGGGGGGGCTGGGCGCCGTCGAAGGCCTCATGATCGCGCTCTTCGCCGGATTCGGCGTGCCGTCGGCGACGGCCGTCGCGGTCGTGCTCACCTACCGGCTCATCAACTTCTGGCTGCCGATCCCGCCGGGCCTGATCAGCTACGCGGTGCTCAGGTAGGGCGGGCTGGGACCGGAACGAGGGCGCGACGGGACCGCATCCGACGGCGCAGGCCGCAGGCGATCAGCGCTTCGTGAGCTGCGAGTCCGACAGCTGGTAGAGCTTGATGACGGGGCCCCTCTCCCCAGGCTGCGGCCGGAAGATCTTGACCAGTTCGGCCCGCTTCCCGAGACGTTCGTAGAAGCGGGCCAGTCTCGGGTAGTCCGCCGCGGCCGCGAGGATCCGGTCGTAGACGGTCGACGTGACGATCACGTACTCCACGGCACGGCGGCGCAGAAAGTGCAGGCTGTGGCGGCGGTCCGGTTCTCCCGGGACGGGCAGCTTGAGCTTGAAGATGCGGTAGGCGACGGGATCGAGCCCGGCAGCGTGGTAGTACCGCGCATCCCGGTGACGGACCAGCGGCGGGCCGTACGTGTCGATCGCGATCACGCTGCCTTTCGGGAGGTTGCGCTCCACCCAGTCCTTGGCGGTGACCCGCACGTCCTGACCCGCGAGAGAGCGGTTGAAGGCGATCGAGTCAGACAGCGGCAGGACGGCGGCCGCGATGACAGTGCCGGCCAGCACGAAGGCGAGCGCAGGCCGCATCGCGGCCGCCAGCCGCGGCCGCGTCGCCGGCCGTAGCCGGAGCGCGGCCACGCAGAGGCGCGCTCCGAGCAGCAGGAGCAGCGGCACCAGCGGCAGGACGTACCTGTCGGCGAGCTCCTTCCACGAGCTCACGTACAGGAAGGTGACGATCAGGTACGGGGCGACCATGACGTCGAAGCGCGTGTGGCGCCAGAAGGCGAGGAGGAGGCCGCCCAGCGCCAAGGCGAGAAGCACGAGGCCGAGCGCCCCGGCGAGATTGACGCTGAAGTTGTACCAGTACGTGTTGCCGACCTGCTCGAAGCCGAGCCAGCCGCGCTGCACGATGCGCCCCTGGCGCAGGAAGTCGTGGAGGAACAGCGGCAGGTCGAGGAGCACGAAGGGCGAGCCGACCAGGAAGGCGGCCAGCATGGGCAGCACGACGCGTCGCGCCAGCACGCCGGCCCTCGCCCTGGCCGCGCGCGCGCCGCGCAGCCCCAGCCGGCGGATGCCGGGCTGCACGGCGTACAGGCCCGCGGCGACGGCGGGCAGCAGGAGCATGCCCAGGTTGTACTTGGTCGAGGTGGCGAGCCCCGCCGCGACCGCGCCCCAGAGCAACCGCCGCGGATCGCCCTGCGCGGCCTGCAACAGCAACAGCAGGGCGAGCAGCGAGAGCGTCACGGCGGGGACGTCGGTGACGGCCATGTGTGAGTACTTGGCGTGCAGCGGCTCGACCGCGACGAACAGGGCGGCCAGGACGCCCACCCAGGGGCTGTAGGCCGCCTTGCCGAGCCGGTAGACGAGGTAGACCGAGACCAGCGCGAGGGTGACCACGAGCAGGCGGGCGATCAGGTAGTGCGGCCCCGAATCGACCACGAAGGCGCCCTCGCTCACGATCCAGTCGCCCGTGACCAGCCACCAGAAGGGGGCGACCAGCCAGTAGGCGCCCGCGACCAGGTAGAAGAAGAACGAGGGGTAGTAGAAGAAGTCGGGGTTGAGGTGGCCCAGGGCGACGTGCACGGCCTTCGGGACGACCGTCCCCTCGTCCGGGTTCACGAAGGTGTACGGGAGGCCCCAGGCTACGCCCTGCAGGCGAAGGGCCAGGGCGAGGAGGAGCACGGGCACGAGGGCCGCGCCCGGCCTGCCGGCATGGCGCAGTGGTCGTGCGAGTCTGTCCGCGAGGGGATTCACGTGCGCTTCTTCCTACCCTGTTCCGCGGGGGAATAGTACGCCATCAACGGTCCACCCGTGCCGTGGTCGCTCCAGCGGGGGAAGCGAGCGAGCGGCCAATCGCCGCCCCCGTACGGCCTCATCCAGTCTGCCGCCACGACGCTTCTCTGCGCTCGGTCGCCGTCGGAAGCGATCAGGTGGGCCCGCCCTCCCCGGAGGGCCAAGCCATGCCGCCGTTGTTGGCTTCCTCGCGGAAGCAGCTGACGGCGCCGGTGTGGCACGCCGGGCCCGCCGGCTCGACAAGGATCAGCACCGTGTCGCCGTCGCAGTCGAGCCGAACCTCGCGCACACGCTGCACGTTGCCGCTCGTGGCGCCTTTGTGCCACAGCGCTCGCCGGCGACGGCTCCAGAAGTGTGCCTCACCGGTTTCCAGCGTTGCCTCCAGCGCCTCGGCGTTCGCGTAGGCCAGCATCAGCACCTCGCGGGTCGCGGCGTCCTGCACGACACAGGGGACGAGGCCGCCGGGGCCGAAGGCGACGGCGGCCACGAAGGCGGCCGGTGAGAGTCCGCGAGTCCGGGTCACGAGGCTGGAGTGGCCCTACTGCGCGCCGACCGGCTGCCCGAGAAAGTCCTTCATGATCGCCACGCCGGCGCTGGTGCCGATGCGCGCCGCGCCGGCGTTGATCATGAGCTCGACGTCCCGGAAGCTGCGGATACCGCCCGACGCCTTGACGCCGATGTGCTCGTCGAGGCACTCACGCAGCAGCTCGACGTCCTGCGTCGTCGCCCCTTTTGGCCCGACCCCCGTCGACGTCTTCACGAAATCGCAGCCCGCCTGCTCGACGATCTTGCAGGCCAGCTTCTTCATCTTGTTCGAGAGGTAGCAGGTCTCGATGATGCACTTGACGATGATCTGGCCCCTGCCGCCGTTCACGGCCCGCATACGCACGCCGTGCACGACGCTGGCGAGCTCGTTCCTGACCAAGCCGAAGTCGCCCGAGAGCATCGCCGGGAGGTTCATCACCACGTCGATCTCGTCGGCCCCGCTCTTCACCGCATCCTCGGCGGCGATGACCTTGCTGCGCGCGGTCTCGGCGCCGAAGGGGAAGGCGATCACCGAGCAGACCTTGACGTCCGCGCCCTTGAGGATCTCGCTCGCGAGCGGTACGAAGTGGGGGAAGACGCAGACCGCGGCGAAGTGCAGCCGGGCCGCCTCGCGGCACAGACGCTCGACGTCCTTCGACGTCCCGTCGGGGCGCAGCAGCGTGTGGTCGATGGTCTTGGCGAGCTCTTCGGCGTGCACCGGCTTCCCCTCCCCGCGTGGATCCGCGGCCGGCTCTGCTTCGAGTATAGCAGCGCGCGAGCTAGAGGAGCCGCTCGACGTACCGTTCGTCGCGCCGCCAGTGGCGCCGCACCTTGATGCGCAGGTCGAGGAAGACCTGCACGCCCAGGACGCTCTCGATCTCCTGGCGCGCCGCGCTGCCGATGGCCTTCACCACGCGCCCCCCCTTGCCGACCAGGATCCCCTTCTGCGACTCCGACTCCACGATGAGGCTGGCCTGGACCTCGACCAGCGGGCGGTCGGTGCGCTCGGTCAGCTCACCGACCTCGACGGCGATCGCGTGGGGGACCTCGTCGCGCGTGCGGCGCAGCGCCTGCTCGCGCACCAGCTCGGCGATCAGCAGCTCGAGGGGCTGGTCGCTCGGCTGGTCCTCGGGAAAGTACAGCGGACCGGCGGGCATGGCCGCCGAGAGGTCGGCGACCAGCTCGACGAGGCCGTCGCCGCGCAGGGCGCTGACGGGACGGACACGGGCGCCGCCGGCGAGCGCCTCGGCCTCGCCGAGGCGCTCCGCGAGGCGGCGCCCATCGACCAGGTCGACCTTGTTCAGCGCGATCATGCTCGTGACGTCCGCCGCGGCGACCGCCTGCAGGATGTAGCGGTCGCCGCCGCCGAACGGCTCGGCCGCGTTGAGCAGCACAAGCGCGGCGTCCACCTCGCGCAGGGCGTCGTCGACAGCCGTCTGCATGCGGCGCGTGAGCGAGTCGAATGGGCGCTGGAAGCCGGGCAGATCGAGCAGCACGATCTGGCAGCCGGACAGCGTGACCACCCCCGTGATGCGACGGCGCGTGGTTTGCGGGTGGTCCGAGACGATGCTGACTTTGCGTCCGACGAGGCGATTGACCAGGGTGGACTTGCCCACATTGGGGCGTCCCAGGATGGCGACGAAGCCCGAGCGGAAGACGCCCTCCGAGGACTCGGGAGAGGGGCCGGCCTCACGGGGCGTTCGGCCGGACGAGCCGGCCTCAGAGGGGGGCGGGCCGGTCATGCGAGCGGCTCGTCCCGGCTGAGCGAGAACGGCGCGGTGAGCAGCTCGCTCAGGCGGAACACGCGCACCTCACCGCCGCTCGTACACACGACGTCGGGGTCGCCGAACTCGGCGAGCGCCTGCAGGCACATGCCGCATGGCAGCACGTCGCGGCCGTCCGCGGTCGCCACCGCCACCATGCGCGCCTCGCGCTCCCCGAAGGCGACCATCCCAGCCAGGGCGACGCGCTCGGCGCAGACGCCCACCGGGTAGGAGGCATTCTCCACATTGACGCCGTGATGGCTGCGGCCCGACGGGCCGATCACCACGGCGCCGACGGCGAATCCGGAGTACGGCGCATACGCTCGCTCCGCGAGGTGACGCGCCTCCTCGTGGATGAGCCGCCGCGCCAGGTCGGGCTCGGCCCCTCGCAAGGTCACCACGGCCTCTTCATCCCGGGTACCAGAGCTGGAACACCAGCATGCTGACGACCAGCCCCAGAGCTGCACCCAGGGTCACTTCGACCACCGAATGGATGCCGGCTTGGACGCGGCTCTGCGCGACCAGGACCGCCATGACCAGGGCGATCGCCGAGATCGGCAGGGCGTACGCGGTCCTGGTCGCGAGGAAGGTCACGGCGACCCAGCCGCTGAAGGCGACGGCGGCGTGTGCCGACGGCAGCCCACCCCTGAAAGGCGTGCCGCGATGGGTCACCGCCTTGACGATCACCGCGAGGAGGATCACCAGCACGAGCGTGACGACGGTGAGGTCGATAGGCGACGTCCTCAACCTACCGAGCACGGTGTAGGGCACGTCGGTCACGTGCGCGTAGAAGACGAGGTAGGCGATCGCCAGGGCGTTGACGGTCGCCACGAGCACGGCGCCGGCGGCGACGTCCTTGGCGATCTTGGCGCGTGGATCGTCCTCGTCGGTCGCGATGTCGACCACGTGCTCGATCGCCGTGTTGATCATCTCTGTGATGAACACGAACGAGATCGCCACGAACAGCGCGATCACCTCGAGACGCGACAGCGAGAAGAAGAGGGCGGCGACCAGGACCACAACGGCCGCGAGGAAGTGGATCCACATGTTGCGCTCGCTGCGCAGGGCGTGGACGATGCCGTCGAAGGCCCAGTTGAAGCTGTGGACGATGCTACCGCGCCGGTCGGCCAACGAGGCCCTCCCAGGTGACGTTCTCGAGCAGCTCGGCCTGGCGTCGCGCCATCTGGCCGTCGTCGGTCTCGTGGTCGTAGCCGAGCAGGTGCAGGGCGCCGTGGACCAGCAGGACGGCGACCTCGGCGGACGGCGGCTCGCCGGCGGCGCGCGCCTGGCGCAGCGCCTGGCGCGCGCCGACCACGACGTCGCCGAGCAGGCGCGGCGGGCCTGCGGCGGCCGCCCCCGCCGCGGCGCCGGACAGCCCCTGGGGCTCGCCGGGGGCACCACGCTCCCCAGGGTCCTCGTCCGGGTCCTCCAGCGGGAAGGAGAGCACGTCCGTGACCTCGTCCCTGCCGCGGAAGTCGCGGTTGAGGGCGCGGATACGGGCGTCACCCACGAAGGTGACGCCGACCTCCGCGCCGCCCGCTCCCTCCGCCGCCAGCACGGCCTCGACGAGCGCGGCCGCCACGGCGGCGTCCATGGGCACGCGGGTGTGGTTCACGACCTCGGTCGGCCCGCTCACGTGCCCTCGCCCCGCCGTGCCTCCTCGCGCTCGCCATGCTCGCGGTAGGCATTGACGATGCGCTGGACCAGCTTGTGCCGTACGACGTCGTGCCCGTCGAACTGGACGAAGTTGATGTCGGGCACGTCGCTCAGGACGTCGCGTACCGCCACCAGGCCCGAGCGACGGTCGCCGGGCAGGTCGATCTGCGTCACGTCCCCGGTGACGACCATCTTCGCACCGAAGCCGAGCCGCGTGAGGAACATCTTCATCTGCTCCGGCGAGGTGTTCTGCGCCTCGTCCAGGATGATGAACGAGTCGTTCAGGGTGCGTCCTCGCATGAAGGCCAGCGGCGCGACCTCGACCTCGCCCTTCTCGATGAGCGCGGCGAGCCGCTCCGGGTCGATCATGTCGTAGAGCGCGTCGAACAGGGGCCTGAAGTACGGGTCCACCTTCTCGGAGATGGTCCCGGGCAGGAAGCCGAGGCTCTCCCCCGCCTCCACGGCCGGGCGCGTCAGGATGATGCGGCCGACGCTCTTCGAGAAGAAGGCGCTCACCGCCATTGCGGTCGCCAGGTAGGTCTTGCCCGTACCGGCTGGGCCGATGCCGAACGTGATGGTGTTCCGGCGGATGGCGTCCACGTAGAGCTTCTGGTTCACCGTACGCGGCCCGATCTGGCGCCCACGGTGGGTCCAGACGACGTCGCCGTACACCTCGGACGGCTTGCCGACCGAGTTCACCGCGATGTCCATGAGGGACTCCACCATGGGCGGGCTCAGGGGCCGCCCCGACTTGATCACGGTGAGGAGCTCGTCGATCGCGGAACGCGCCTTGGCACAGGCGTCCGTCTCGCCCTCGAGGATCAGCACGTTCCCCCGCAAGGTGAGGTCACAGGAGAGGCGCTGCTCCAGGATCTTCAGGTGCGCGTCGTGCTCCCCGGCGAGGGCGAGCGCCTCGCTGTTCGAGTCCAGGTCGATGACCGTGCGCGCCGGCTGGGCCAAACCCCTCAGCCTCCCAGACGGCCGCGCACGAGGTCGCTGAGGACGCGGCCGTCGGCGCGCCCCGCGACACGCGGCATCAAGTAGCCCATGACCTTGCCCATCTCCTTCGGCGAGGCGGCCCCGGTGACAGCGATGGCCTCGTCCACGAGCTTGCCGAGCTCGTCCGCGGTGAGCTCCTCCGGCAGATACCCGCCGAGGAGCTCGTCCTCGTATTTCTCCTTCTCGGCCAGTTCCGTGCGACCTGCCTGCAGATAGATCTCCATGGCCTCGGCGCGGCGCTTGCGCTCACGCTTGAGGACCACGAGCTCGTCGGTCTCGCTGGGCTGCTTGCCGGCGTCGATGCGTTCCTTCTTGAGCGCCGCGATGAGCACGTTGAGCGCCTCGCGGCGCCGCTTGTCGCCGGCCTTCAACGCCGCCGTGCAGTCCTGCTTCATGCGGGCCTCGATCGCCCCCGGTTCTCTCATGCCATCTCTCCCAGGCGTCGGCCGCCGATCAGGTGCCAGTGCATGTGGAAGACCTCCTGTCCCGCGTCGGGGCCGGTGTTGCTCACGACGCGATAACCCGTCTCGCCGACCCCCGCCTCGCGGGCCGCGGCGGCGATGAAGTGCAGCAGCCGCGCCGCGGCGTCCGGGCCGAGGTCCTCCACGCGGTCGAGCGAGGTGACATGACGGCGCGGCACGACGAGCAGGTGCACGGGCGCCCGCGGGTGCAGGTCGCGGAAGGCGACGAACTCGTCGTCGCTCACCACCACCTCAGCCGGGATCTCGCCGGCCGCGATCTTGCAGAAGACGCAGTCGCTGCTCATGAGGACCGTCCCTTCACGTAAGGATCGTCTCGACTCGCCCCAGGACGCCGTCGCCGAACGGCTCCAGCGCGACGGCGCGGACCAGCACCCCCGGCCGAGCCTCGCCCCGCACGTGATACCGCACGTACTGCGAACTGTACCCTCTCCAAAGGCCGTCGCGCTGGTCCTCGACGAGGACTTCGGCGGGGCGGCCGACGGCGCGCGCGGCGGCGCGGCGCTGCGCGTCCGCCGCCGCCTCGCCGGCGGCCGCCGCCCGGGCCTTGACCACCGACGCCGGAAGGCGCCCCAGGCGCGCGGCCGGCGTCCCCGGCCGCGGCGAGTAGGCGAAGACGTGCACGCGCCCGAACAGATCGTCGTGCAACGCGTCCATCGTGCGCCTGAAGGCCGCCTCGTCCTCCGCCGGGAAACCCGCGATGACATCTGTGCCGAGCATGACGTCCGGGAGTCGCGACCGCACGGTGGCGGCCACCGCACGGTAGCCGGCCATGTCGTAGCGCCTTCCCATGGCGCGCAGCACGGCGTCGTCCGCCGACTGCAGCGGCAGGTGCAGATGGCGCGCGACGACGGGGTGCGCCAGCGCCTCGAGCAGGCGCCCGTCGACCGCTTCCGGCTCGAGCGACGAGAGCCGCAGCCGCGTGAGACCGGGAAGGTCGGCAAGGACGATGACGAGGTCGGCGAGCGTGGCGTGGGCGCCCATCCGCCCGGTCTCGCCCGCATAGGCGCCCAGGTTGATGCCGGTGAGCACGACTTCGCGGCAGCCCCGCTCCACGGCGGCGGTGGCGGCCGCGACGGCGTCCGCGAGCGGCAGGCTCCGCGGCCGCCCCCGCACCGTGCGCACGATGCAATACGTGCAGTGTCCCGCACAACCGTCCTGGACCTTGAGGTTGAAGCGTGCCCGCGGACGACCGTCCCGGGACGCCGCGATCACGGCCTGCCGGCGACCCGCACCGTCTGCGTCGGCCCCCTGCCCGGGCCGGGTCCGGCGCGCGGCGGCGGCGAAGTCGCCGTCGGCGACGACCTCGATGCCGGCCTCGGCGAACTGGGCGGGGTCGCGCGTCGCGGCGCAGCCCGCGACCAGGACCTGCCGTCCATCTCGGGCCAGACGCCGCGCCAGCTGCCGCGACTTCTTCTCGGCCTCGGCCGTCACACAGCAGGTCATCAGAACGCACAGGTCGGCGTCCCCGTTCGCCGCCGCCGCCTCCCAGCCCAGCGCCACGAGCGCTCCCGCCGCCGCCTCGCTGTCGGCCTGGCTCACCTTGCAGCCGACGAACGTGGCGAAGACGCGCGGCGCCGGCCTCGGGCCGGCGCTCGAGACGATGGGCTCGCCTGTCATGCGTCCGGCACCCATCACCCACGTTCCAGGCGCAGCGCCAGCCAGCCGCTCGCCTGCTCCCTGGCGACGAGGTCGTAGCCGCCCAGGGCGGCCACGACCTCGTCGCCCTGCTCCGCCAGGAGTCCCGAGAGGATCAGCCGGCGCGGGCGCCACGGCCCGCGCTGCAGCCGGCGGGCGAGCTCGAGGATCGGGCCCTGCAGCAGATTGGCGACGCAGACCTCGACCTCCGGCAGGGCCACCATGTCGTCGGTGACATCGCCCTCGGCCACGTCGATCTCGATCGCGTTGGCGACAGCGTTGCGCCGGCACGAGTCCACGGCGACCGGGTCGTTGTCGATGGCGCTCACCGGCGCGAAGCCGAGACGCACCGCGGCCAGGGCGAGCACGCCGGAGCCCGAGCCGGCGTCGAGCAGCGACGCCGGCGTCACGTCCTGCAGGGCGCGCAGACACAGACGTGTCGTGAAGTGGGACCCGGTCCCGAACGCCATCCCGGTGTCGATCACGACGTCGAGGTGTTCCGGCTCGGGCGGGTACCAAGGTGGCCGCACCCGCACGCGGCCCTCGACGACGGGCCTGTGAAAGCGACGCCAGCCGTCCCGCCAACCAGCCTCCTGTGCCTCGCTGGTGAGCGTGCCGAGAGCTGCCAGACGGCGCAGTCCGTGCATCGTCTGCTCGTCGTCCCCGGCGCCAGGCCTCAGCCAGAAGCGGACCGAGCGTCCGTCGTCGACCTCTTCCCAGCCCGCCGGCTGCAGGCGGGCAAGCAGGTCGTAGACCTCGAGGGCGAGGGGCCCGGGCGACGTCCGGCTCCCGCAGGGCGCCGGGCCTGTCCGACTCTACCGGCGCATCCGGAGCGGCCGGCAGGCGCAGGGTGTAGCGAACGTACTGCGCTTCGCTCACGGAAGTCCGTCCGGAGCCCGCGCTCACGCGCCGAAGACGGCCCGCACCTTGTCCAGAAAGCTCTGGTCGGGCTCGTAGTTCTTCTCGCTGGTGAGCTCGGCGAACTGCTCGAGGGCCTCGCGCTGCTCGGCCGAGAGATGGCGCGGCACCTGTACGTTCACGACCACCTTGAGGTCGCCGCGGCCGTAGCCCTGCAAGACGGGGATGCCGCGGTTGCGATACACCTTGACCTCGCCGGGCTGCACGCCCGCCGGCAGGGTCAGCTCGATGTCGCCGTCGAGCGCGGGGACGTAGACGGTGGCCCCGAGCGCGGCCTCGACCATGGTGATGTCCTGGCGGTAGATGAGGTCGTCCCCGTCGCGCACGAAGCGCTCGTCGGGCTCGACGTTCACGAGGACGTAGAGGTCGCCGGGCCGGCCGCCCTGCGCTCCGGCCCCGCCCTCGCCCGACAGGCGCAGGCGCTGGCCGTGGGCGATGCCGGCCGGCACCTCGACCTTGACCGTCCGCTTCGCCCGCAGCCGCCCCGTGCCGCGGCACGACTCGCAGGGCTCCTTCACGATCGTGCCCCTGCCCCGGCAGACGTTGCAGGTGCTCGTGCGGATGAACTGGCCGAAACCGCCCAGGCTCGAGACCTCGCGCATGCGGCCGCTGCCGTGGCACTGCGGGCATTGCTCCCGCCCGGTGCCGGGCGCGGCGCCGGAGCCACCGCAGGTGTCGCAGGCCCCGTCCGCCTCGATCTCGACCTCCTTGGCGACACCGAAGACCGCCTCGGTGAACGTGAGGTCCAGCCTCGCCTCCACGTCGTCGCCGCGAGGCGGACCCGCCGTGCCGCTCGCGCCGCCCCACATCCCTCCGGCGTCGCGCAGCACACTGTCGAACATGCCACCGCCGAAGAAGACGTTGAAGAGGTCCTGGAACGAGACGTGCTCGAAGTCGGTCATCTGGCGGCCGCGAAGCCCGTCGAAGCCGTAGCGGTCGTACGAGGAACGCGTGTCGGCGTCGCTCAGGATCTCGTAGGCCTCGGCCGCTTCCTTGAACTTGGCCTCGGCCTCCGGGTCCTCCCGGTTCACGTCCGGGTGATACGTACGGGCGACCTTGCGGAAGGCCTTCTTGATCTGCTGCTGGTCGGCGTCCCGGGAGACGCCGAGAACGTCGTAGTAGTCACGCTTCACGTCGAAGGACCTGCCGTCACCATATCTCCTGGAGGTAGGCGCTCAGGCTGTCGGCGGTGGCCCGCACCGTCGCGATCACGCCCTGGTAGTCCATCCGCGTCGGGCCGAGCACACTGACCGTGCCGAGGTTCCTGTTGGCCACACCGTAGTTCGCCGCCACGATCGAGCACGCCTGCAGCGACGGCGCGTGCAGCTCGTGACCGATGCGCAGGTAGACGCCGTCCTCGCGCAGCGCGTCCGAAAGCAGCTCGAGCAGCTTGTAGCGCTCCTCCAGCATGGCGAGCAGCTCGTCGAGGTGCGTCACACCCTGGCGCGCCAGGTGCTCGAGCAGGCGGCTCGTGCCGCCCAGATGCAGGCCGTCCGCCTCGGCCCCTGCGACGACGAAGGCCGGCCGGATCGTCTCCAGGAAGGTGTGCTCGGTCGGACCGAGCTCATGGGTATCGAAGGCCGCGGCGACGCGGCGCGTACCGAGCTGCGCACCGACGAGGCGCTCGTTGAGATACACCCTGGCGAACTCGGCGACGCCTTCGTCGACAGGGTCGGCGAAGGTGAAGACGCGCTTCGTCACCTGGCCGGACGTGGTGATGACCACCACCATGACGAGGCGCGGCTGAAGGGCGAGCACCTCGATGTGCCGGACGGTCGAGCTCGTCACGGCCGGCGACGAGATCACGGCGAGCAGATGGGTCACCCGGGAGAGGGCCTCCGCCGTATCACGAAGCGCGTCGTCCACCTCGTTCTGGGCGCGGTCGAGCTCCACCAGCGGCGCCTGCACCGCGCCCCTCTCGCCGCGCTCCCCGAGGATGGTGTCCACGTAGTGGCGGTAGCCCTGGTCGGTGGGCACCCGGCCGGCGGAGGTGTGCGGGTGGGCGAGCATGCCGAGCTCCTCGAGCTCGGCGAGGTCGTTCCGCACCGTCGAGGCGGCCGCGCCGAGCGCATACCGCTCGGCAAGATACCGCGACCCCACCGGCGCGCCGGTCATGATGTACTCCTCGACGACGAGGCGCAGCACGTGCTCCTGACGCTGTCTCAGGTTCGCGTGCTGCGGTGTGTCCGAAAGATCCATCTCAGTCTGGACCGTCGCCTTCGTGTCGGTTGAGCCGTCGGTTCGGTTGGGCCGTCGCTTCGTGCCCGTCTCGACAGTCGCTGTCCTGTCGGCATGGGGACCGCCTTCCGCTGGCGTGCGGGCCGGTGGAGGGCGAGCGTCCCCTTAAACGTCAAGCGCGAAACAGACGGACACAGACCCCGTTGGCCAGGTACCGCCCCTTTCGCGTCACGCGGATTGTACCACTGTGCAGGGAAAGTAATCCAGCCTCGACGAGCGACGGGACGGCCTCCGTCGCGAGCGCGGGAGCCACCTCCGCGAGCGGTACGGGCAGGCCGCAGCGCGCCGCGAGCATCAGGCGTTCGCGGGCAAGCGTCAGCTCGTCCAGCGTCTCGGTCTCGCGGCGCGGCGCACGGCCCGCGGCGAGGTCGCGCACGTAGGCCGCCGTGTCGGGCGCGTTGCGCCAGCGCCGGCGGCCCACCGTGCTCACCGCCGCCGGCCCGAGGCCGACATAGGGCCGCGCCCTCCAGTAGGCGCCGTTGTGACGCGAGCGGTGGCCGGGGCGGGCGAAGTTGCTCACCTCATACCAGCGCAGGCCCTGCGCATCGAGCCCGCCCACGATCCGGCGGAAGTAGGCGGCACGCACGTCGTCGTCGGGCCGCGAGAGTCCGATGTCGAAGGGCGCCCCGGCCGCTCCGCCGGATTCGCCCTTGCCGGCGTCGAGGACGACGCCCGGGTCGTCGTCCGAGGGCGGCGCAGGCTCGAGGCGGTCGCCCTCGGCGTCACCGAGACGGCGCGCGAGTGGCGTGCCCGGCACGACATCGAGCTCGTACCAGGAGACGTGCTCGGGAGAAAGGCCGGCGACGGCGGCCAGGTCGGCCTCGACATCGGCCGCCGTCTGCCCTGGGATCGCCAGGATCAGGTCGATGCTGAGCTCGCGGACCCCGGCGGCGCGGAGCCGGCGCACGGCGGCCGCCGGGTCGGACGCCGGCCGCCGGCCGAGCGCCGCCCTCAGGTGCGGCTGGAAGCTCTGCACACCCAGCGAGACCCGCACCCCACGCCGGGCGGCCCAGTGCGCGAACGTCTCGTCGATCTCGTCGGGATTGGCCTCGACGGTGACCTCCGCGGCAGGAGTGAGCCGGCCGTCGAACGCGGCGAGCAGGCGTTCGAGTCGCTCCGCACCGAGCAGCGCCGGCGTCCCGCCGCCGACGTACACGGTGCTGACCCGGCGCACGTCGTGCCTCGCCGCCTCGCGCTCCCACTCGCGCAGCAGCGCGGCGACGTACGCGTCAAAGCGGGCGGTGGCCCGCGGGCCGCCGCCCTCGGCCGTCACCTCCGAGTAGAAGTCGCAGTAGTCGCAGCGCTCACGGCAGAACGGGACGTGCACGTAGACGTGACGGACCTGACCGGCGAAGGGCTCGCCGCGGGTCGGCGTATGGTCGCCGCTCACTGCGTCGCCGAAGCCGAGCGTCCCGGGGAGTCCGAGCCGCACGTCACGGCTGAGGCGCGGTCGGCAAGAGGAAGTAGAGGTTGCCGTCCTCCTCGCGCTCGAGCCGTCCGCCGTTCTTCTCGATCACCCGTCGCGACGCTGTATTGCCGACGGCACAGTCGACGTGCGCGACTTCGATGCCGAGATCGGCGGCGACGGGCAGCGCGGCGGCCAGCATGGCCGTAGCGTGCCCCCGTCGCCGCTCCGCAGGACGCACCTCGTAGCCGATGTTGCCGCCCTCGCGCAGCAGGCCTACGGTGAGGTAGTGACGGATGCCGACCCGCCCGACGTACGCGCCGTCCAGCATCCACCAGAGGATCGTCTGGGGCACGTAACCGCCTTCGGGAGGATCGGGTGGGGCCGTCCCCGTCAGCGCAGCCATGTATCTGTCCGGCTCGCCCGGCAGCGCCACGTCGGCACGCAACGCGCCGGCGTAGCGCGCGAACTCGTCGGGGTCGGTCAGGGCGTCGAGCGGCAGCTCGGTATAGCGCCCCTCCCCCTGGTACTCCCTCAGCGCCGCCAGGAACGACCGGCGACAGGCCACGGCGGGCGCGACCAGATGGGGCCGTCCGGCCTGGGGTGCGCCGCCGGACGCCGCGTCGCCGGACGCCGCCACCTACCGCTCCTTCGTGTCCTGGTCCAACTCGAGCACGGCGAGGAAGGCTTCCTGCGGCACCTCGACGACGCCGAGCTGCTTCATCCGCTTCTTGCCCTCCTTCTGCTTCTCGAGGAGCTTGCGTTTGCGGGTGATGTCGCCGCCGTAGCACTTGGAGATGACGTCCTTGCGCTTGGCCTTGATGGTCTCCCGGGCGACGACGCGCTGCCCGATGGCGGCCTGGACGGCGACCTCGAAGAGCTGGCGCGGGATCTTCTGGCGGAGCTTCTCGACGAGCGCCCTGCCGCGCACCTGTGCCTTCTCGCGCGGCACGATCAACGAGAGCGCATCCACGGGCTGGCCGGCGAGCAGGATGTCGAGCTTTACGAGGTCGCTCTCACGGTAGCCCGAGAACTCGTAGTCGAGCGACGCGTAACCCCGCGTCCGCGACTTCAGCTGGTCGAAGAAGTCGAGCACGATCTCGCCGAGCGGCAGCCGGTAATGCATCTCGACGCGGTGCGGCGACAGGTACTTCATGTCGACGAAGTCAGAGCGCCGCCCCTGGCAGAGCTCCATGATGGCGCCCACGTAGTCGCTCGGCACGATGATGGACGCCGCCACGTAGGGCTCCTCGACACGTTCCAGCCGGCCGGCGTCGGGCAGGTCCGCGGGGTTGTGCACGACCTCCATCGTCCCGTTCGTCAGGTAAGCGTGGAACTCGACGTTCGGCAGCGTCGTTAGGAGCTCGAGATCGTACTCGCGCTCGAGGCGCTCGCGCACGATGTCCATGTGAAGCAGCCCGAGGAAGCCGCAGCGGAAGCCGAAACCGAGCGCCTGCGAGCTCTCCGGCTCGTACTGCAGGGCGGCGTCGTTGAGCTTCAGCTTCTCGAGAGCGTCGCGCAGCTCCTCGAACTGCTGGCCCTCCACCGGGAAGAGGCCGCAGTACACCATGGGATGGACGACCTTGTAGCCGGGCAGCGCTTCGGAGGCCGGCTCTCGCTTGCTCGTGATCGTGTCGCCGACGCGCACCTGCGCCACATCCTTGACGCCGGTGATGATGTAGCCCACTTCGCCGGTCTCGAGGCGCGGCGTGGGCGTCATCTCCGGGCTGAAGAAGCCCAGCTCCTCGATCTCGGCCTCCTGGCCGGTGCCCATCATGGTGATCGTCTCGCGCCGGCTGAAGCTGCCATCGATGACGCGCACGTACGCGACGACGCCGCGGTACTGGTCGTACTCCGAGTCGAAGATGAGGGCGCGCGCGGACGCCGCCGGCTCCCCGGCCGGCGGCGGCACGCGCGCCACGATCGCCTCGAGCACGTCGCGGACGCCTTCCCCGGTCTTTGCGGAGACCACCAGGGTCTCGTCGTGCGTCGCGCCGGTGAGCTCGTGGAGCTCGAGCTCAGCCTCGGGGATGTCGGCCGCCGGCAGGTCGATCTTGTTCAGCACCGGGATGATCTCGAGGTCGTTGTCGACGGCCAGATAGGCGTTGGCCACGGTCTGGGCCTCGACGCCCTGGGTCGCGTCGACGAGCAGCAGGGCGCCCTCGCAGGCGGCCAGGCTGCGCGACACCTCGTAGGTGAAGTCGACGTGGCCGGGCGTGTCGATCAGATTGAGCTCGTACTCGCGGCCGTCGTCGGCGCGGTAGAGGATGCGCACGGCTTGCGACTTGATGGTGATGCCGCGCTCGCGCTCGAGGTCCATCTTGTCGAGGAGCTGCTCCTTCATGTCGCGCGCCGCCACCGTCCCCGTGAGCTCGAGGATGCGATCGGCCAGGGTCGACTTGCCGTGGTCGATGTGCGCGATGATCGAGAAGTTGCGGATGTGGTCGAGAGCCGTCACGGTGGTGAATGATAGCGCGGCCGGCGGTCGGGGCGCCCGCGGCAGGGAGCGCGGGCGCTCCGCGACCGGCTTCCGCGCCTCCGCGTCTGGAGTACCGTGAGCCCTCGCCGTTCAGCCGGCGCCTCATCGCCGTCCGGCTTGCCGCTCCAGCCTCCCCCGTGCTAGCATCGCGCGTCCGAACGCAGCCCCACTGCGTCCTCAGACGGTCACCCCTGAAGCGAAGGGATCAAGTGGCAAACATCAAGCAGCAGAAGAAGCGCATCCTGCTCGCCGAGAAGCAGCGGCTGCGCAACCGTCACGCCACGTCGACCATCAAGACGCTCTTCAAGAAGCTCGAGACGAGCGTCGACGAGCAGAACGCCGACGAGGCGCGCGCCACGGCGACGCTCCTCGCGCGACGGGTCGACCAGGCGGCGGCGAAGGGCATCCTGCACAAGAACAACGCCGCCCACAAGAAGAGCCGCGTCGCCCAGACGCTGGCTCGGCTCGAGGGCTGACGGCAAGGTCCTGACGACGGACGGGCGGCGGGCGCCTCAGGCGCCCGCCGCCCGTCCGTCGTCGCGTCCCGGGCCGGTCAGCCCAGCATGCGCGCCAGCGCCAGCTCGAGCGCGAACCGGTCGCTGTGGTTCACCCCTCCGGTGCTCTCGAAGGTGACGACCGCTTCGCCGCGCATCGCCGCGTCGGCGTCGGCCAGACCCGCCAGGGCCCGGTCGATGGCCCGCCGATCGTAGGAACGATGCTGGTCGATCAGCTTCCGTGCCGTGAAGGGGTGGACCTTCAGCTGGCTGGCCAGCTCCGAGGCCTTCACGGGGCCCTTCGCCGCCAGGTCCATGGTCTGTTCGAGCAGGCGCACGTGGCGCACGAGGGAGTAGAACACGCGCTGCGGCTCCTCGCCGGCGGCGTAGACCTCTTCCAGCTTGCGGAAGGCCTGCCCGCGGTCGCGGTGGCCAACGGCATCCATGAGGTCGAACACCTTGGTGTCGATCGACGCCGAGCAGACCGTGTCGATGGCCTCCACCGTCGCCTCCTGGCCCCGGCAATACGCCGCGAGCTTGTCGAGCTCGCCCTCGAGGCGCTCGGGGTCCTCGCCCACGAGTGCGAGCAGATGCCTGGCCGCGGCCGCGTCGAGGCCCAGACCCCGTGCGCGTGCCCGCTCCCGCACCCACGTCCCCAGCTCGTGGCGCTTCGGAAGGTCGTAGCGCAGCACCTCGCCATGCTTCTTGACGGCCTTGAACAGGGCGTCGTCCTTGCCGAACGTGTCACCCTCGACGGCGAGCACCGTGTCGGGCATAGGGTCGTCCAGGTAGGCCACGAGCGCCTGCCGGTCCTTGGCGAGCCAGCGGTGGCCGTTGGTCACGAGCACGAGGCGCAGCCCCGGGATGAAGCTCGGCGTCTGCAGCGCTGCGAGCGCGGCGCTGAGGACATCGGCCCGCTTGGACTGCGCCGTCTGGCGCTCGTCGGCCTCGCCCACGTCGAACACACTCACGTTGAGGTCGCTGCCCGCCTCGGCGACGACGCGCCGGCGAAGCCGCTCGACCGCGCGCCGCACCTTGGGACGGTCGCTGCCGCAGATCAGGTAGGCGGATCTCAGCGAGGTGGCTTCGGCCATGGGCCGGTAGGATAGCACGAGCGCCTCGACCCACAGACGTCGGCACGGAAGGAGAACAGGCGATGCCCGCAGCAGCCTTGTCAGGCACGGCGATCGCGCTCATCATCGCGGCCGCCCTCGCGCAGGTCGCGCTGCTCGTCATCGCCCTCGTGGATCTGGTCCGCCGGCCGGCGGAGGCCGTCACGCTCGGCAGCAAGCTGCCGTGGTTTGTGATCGTCATCCTGATCGAGTTCATCGGACCGATCGTCTACCTCGCGGCCGGCCGCCGCGAGATCCCGCTTGCCGAGGAAGCCCGCCCGGTGCCGGGCGAGGCGACCGCGACGGGCGACCGCGCGCGGCACACGGTGGACGTGCTCTACGGGCCGGAGAACGATGCCTGAGCCTCCAGCGACGGTCGAGCCTGCCGCGATCGACGTCGCCGGCCTGACCAAGGTCTACGGCACGGTGAAGGCGCTCGACGGCGTCTCCTTCACCGTGCCGCAGGGTTCGGTCTTCGGGTTCCTCGGGCCGAACGGAGCCGGCAAGACCACGACCCTGCGCATCCTGGCGGGGCTGGCCCGGCCGACCTCAGGCCGGGCCCAGCTGCTGGGTCGCGACGTGGCCGACACATCGGCCGCGCTGCGCGCGAGCATCGGCTTTCTGCCCGACGTCCCTGCCTTCTACGGCTGGATGACGGCGGAGCGCTACCTCCGCTTCGCGGGTGAGCTGTACGGCCTGGGTGGCGCGGCGCTCGCCGAGCGCGTCGCCACCCTGCTCGACCTCGCCGGGCTCCGCGACGTGGAGACCCGCATCAAGGGCTACTCGCGGGGCATGAAACAGCGCCTGGGCGTCGCCCAGGCGCTGATCGGCGCCCCGCGTCTCCTTCTGCTCGACGAGCCCACCAGCGCGCTCGACCCGCTCGGGCGCAAGGAGGTGCTCGACATGATCACCGCCCTCGCGGGCCGGACGACCGTGTTCTTCTCGACCCACATCCTCGCGGACGTCGAGCGCGTCTGCGACAGGGTCGCCGTGCTGGACCGCGGGCGGGTCGTGGCGCAGGCGGGGATCGACGACCTCAAGGCGCGTCACGGCGGCTCGCATCGCCTGCTGGTGCAGGTCGACGACCCGGCGAAGCTGATCGCCGCCCTGGGCGGGCTGCCCTGGGTCGCCGCCCTCGAGACGCGCGCCGACGGCGCCCTGCGCATCACGGCCGAAGACAGGGACGTCGCCGAGCGCGCGCTGCCCGGCATCGTCGCCGGAGCCGGACTCGCGCTGCGCCGCCTCGAAGCCGACGAGATCAGCCTCGAAGAGGTCTTCGTCGACCTCGTCGGGGAGGCGGCGCCATGAGTGCCGCTTCGCCGTCCCCTGCGACCGCCGGTTCGGTACTGTTGCCGACAGGCTTCGTCCCGTTCTTCCGCAAGGAGATCGCGGAGGTGCTCCACACGTGGCGCCTCTGGGTCCTCCCCGGCTTTCTCGTCTTCTCGGCGCTGAGCTCGCCGGTCGTCATGTACTTGATGCCCTCGCTGATCGACCGGCTGGGGGCGAGCGGCGCCACGTTCACGATCCAGGTCAAGGAGGCCACACCGGCCGACGTCTACCTCGACTACCTGGGCAACCTCCAGCAGCTCGTCCTCTTCGCGCTGATCATCGCCTACGGGGGTATCGTCAGCGGCGAGCTTCGCTCGGGGACCGGCGTGCTCGCCCTCACCAAGCCGCTCTCGAGGAGCGCGTACATCGTCGCCAAGTGGGTAGCCCAGGCAGCGCTCGTGGTCGGCGCCGCGCTTCTGGGGTTCGTGGTGTGCTTCGTCGCGACCGGGGTGCTCTTTGGGATGGGACCGGGCGGCGCTCTTCTCGGCGCGACCGCGCTCTGGATCGTCTACGCGAGCTTCATGCTCGCCGTGATGCTGGCGCTGTCGAGCGCGCTCTCTTCGCCGGTGGCGGCATCCGGAGCCGGCATCGGCGTCTATGCGTCCCTGGTGCTGTTGGGCGTCTTGGACTTCACCCAGCGCTACACCCCTGCCGGGCTCCCCGCCGCGATGCAGCAGCTCGTGCGGGGAGAGCCGGTCGTCTGGCTGTGGCCGACGATCACTGCGCTCGCGGGGGCCGCCGCGCTGGTCGCGCTCGCGGTCTGGCTCTTCTCCCGCCGCGAGCTCTAGCGGCCCTCCCGGGACCGCGACAGAGCTCGGCGGGCGGACGGGCCTGTCGGCTCAATGACCTGTGGTGACGGCCATCCCTTCGTCTGTGGCCGTGACCGTGACATCGCCGTCTTGGTCGGTGCGCACGCAGGGCACGCGCGCGGCGGCGAGGAGGCCCAGCATCTCGGGCGTGGGGTGACCGAACTTGTTCGGGCCGACCGAGATGACCGCCACCGAGGGTCGCAGCTCGGCCAGAAGGCGCTCGTCGAAGCCTCCGCGGCTGCCGTGATGCGGCAGCTCGACGACATCGCAGGGCGGCAGCTCGAGTCGCGCGAGGACCTCGCCTTCGGCGTCGCCCGGTACCAGCAGGCGGCGGCCCGCGATGGTGACCAGCACGACGAGCGCGGCATCGTTCTCTCCCTGGTTGCCCGCCTCGCCGGGCGGGGGCCTCGTGGGCATCACCGTGAGTGCCCAGCCGTCACCCTGTGTCGTCACCGTCCGGGTACAGGGCGCGACACGCACGCCCGCCGCCTCCAGCTCGGCGCCAAGGCGCCGCAGGCCGTCGGACGGCTCGGGGGGCGACGGCAGGAGCGCCGTACGCACCGGCATCCGGGTCACGACGTCCGCGAGGCCGGCGGCGTGGTCGGCGTGCGCGTGCGAGACCACGAGGAGGTCGACGGCGTCGACGCCGAGCCGCTTGAGCCGCAGGCCGAGCGGCTCGGGGCCGCCGTCGATGAGCACGGTGGGGCCGCCGGGCACGCGCAGCAGGGTGGCCGCGCCTTCACCGACGGAGAGGTAGGTGAGCGCCGGCGTCGACGGCGCCGCCGGAGCGACCGGCGCCCCGACGAGGGCGGCCGCCGTCACGGCGGCGCTGAGGACGACGACCAGGGCGCGCCGGCCCGGCTGCACGACATAGTCGCGCAGCCCGAGCCCGGCGCGCCGCGCCAGCACCCAGAGCAGCGCCGTCTCGGTGGCCGCCCCCAGGGCGAGTGTCATCCACACCGTGACGCCCTGCCACTCGTACACGGCGAACGGCAGGCGCCCGAAGAACTTCGCGACCTCGAGCAGGAACCCGATGAAGAGGCCGGCCACAAGGTTGAATGGCAACGACACCCAGCCTGAGACGAACCCCAGGAGCAGCGAGAGCATGCCGAGGAACATGATGGGTCCCAGGACAAAGCCGCCCGCCAGATTCGCCGCCACGGCGACCAGTGAGGTGGACCCGAACGTGAGCATGGAGATGGGCGTCGTGGAAAGGCTCGCGGCCGTGGTCACGCCGGCCTGTTCGGCGAGCGGGCCCGGCAGGAAGCCGAGCAGGCGGGTGAGCGGCCGGGACAACAGCAGCAGGCCGGCCACGGCCCCGAACGAGAGCTGGAAGCTCACGTCGAAGAGGCTGTTGGGGTTGACGGTCAGGAGGAAGGCCCCGGGCGCGAGCCAGACGAGCCAGCCGTCGGTGGGCCGTGAGACCATCACCGCCAGGAGCCCCACGATGCCAGCCACACCGGCCCGGACGATCGACGGCGAGGCCCCGGTGAGGAGCACGTAGGTCGCGACCATCGGCAGCAGCACGAGCGTGCGCGGCAGTCGCGGCACGCCGAGCAGCAGCAGGACGAACGACCACATGCTGCACAGCAGGACCACGTTCTCGCCCGAGACCGCCATGATGTGGAGGAGACCACTCGCGCGGAAGTCGTCGATGACCTGCTGCTCTACGCCCTCGTCGTCGCCGAGGACCATACCTTGCAGGACGTCGCGCACCGGCGGTCGCAGGCCCACGCGCAGGTGGGCGCGTGAGGAGAGTCGCAGGCGGTCCACGAGGCCCTGTAAGCCAGGACGGCGGCCCACAAGGCGCAGGTCTTCATACGCCGCGGTGAGCACGACGTGCTCACCGCGGCGCCGGAGGTACCTGCCGTAGTCGAAGCCGCCGTCCTCCGGCGGCTCGGGCAGGTCCTCGATCTCGACGTCGTCCAGGGCGAGCAGCGCGCCCTCCGTCAGCGGCCCGCAATGGTCGAGCGGCACGACGGCGTCGTCATCGAGCTTGAGGCGCAGATGCGCCGGTTCGTCGACGGCGACGCCGTCCACCGCCGTGACCTTCACGGCGAGGGTGAGCTCGTCCTCGTCGCGGACGGGCAGGTCGACAAGCGTCGCCCGGAGGCTCACGTACGCGCCGGTACGCGGCGCGAGATCGGAGCGCTCCAGGGCGTCGAGCCGCGCGCTGCCGGTCGCGGTGCCCGCGGCGAGGAAGACCGCGGTGAGCAGCAGCGGCGCCGCCAGGGCCGCCGCGCTGCGTGGGCGAAGCGTGGACTGCGCCCAGGTGCGGGCCAGCACCGTCGCCAGGACCCATACGCAAGCAGCCAGCGCCGCAGCGGCGAGGGCGAGCGTCGACGCTGGGGGCCGCCAGACGAGCGCCAGACAGAGACCGGCGCAATAGCCCGTCAGGACGAGGTGCGGCGGGGCGAGACGGCGCAGCCCCATGTCAGATCGTGATCGAGCCTTGCAGCGCCGCGAACTTGGCGTCGCCGATGCCGGGGACCTCCTTGATCTGCTCGATGCTCGTGAAGCCGCCGTTCGCGGTGCGGTAATCGATGATCTTCTGCGCTGTGGACGGCCCCACGCCGTCGAGTGCGTCGAGCTCTGTGAGCGAGGCGGTGTTGATGTTCACCAGCGCGCCCTGCCCAGGCGTCGCGACGCCCGCGGCGGCGCCTGCAGGCGCGCCGCTCGCGCCTCCGGCGGGAGCAGCGCCCTTCTCGGGCACGACGATCTGCTGGCCGTCGCCCACCTTCGCCGCCAGGTTGACGGCTCCCAGCTCCGCGCCGGGCAGGGCGCCGCCGGCCAGCTCGATGGCGTCGGCCACGCGGGCGCCGGTGAGCAGGCGGACCACGCCCGGGTCGCGCACGGCGCCGCACACGTAGACAACGACTTCGGTCGGCGCCGACGCCGAGGGAGCGGCGCTGGGGACCTCGTTCAGGACGAGCGGCGCCCCTGCCTCGGCGGTAGCACCGGGCAGCACCAGGTAGCGCACGCCCAGTGCCACGACGACGATGCCGAGGGCGATGTACGCGTAGAGCTGGCGGCGGGGCACTCGCACGGATCTCCTCCAAGGCCGCGACGACGACGGGTGATGCTCACCCTAGGCCTCCGATACGACGGGGGCATCGCCCCACTGGGGGGAACTGCGAGGTGGACGGAGCGGAGCCGTCGGACCCGACCAACGGAGGGCGCAGAACGGCGAGACTCACGACGCGTTCGGTCATGGGGTATCGTCGGCCGCAGCACGGGCCGCAACGCACGCGGACGAAACGGAGGACGAGATGGCGAGCAAGACGGCGTTCACGAGCGGCGAATGGGAGACCCTGCAGTGGGCGGTCACCGACACGATGGCGTACCTGTCCATGGCCGATCCAGGGTTCTGGGACACGTTCAAGGAGGCCAGCGGGGCGGCCCGGTTCATCGCGGCGGCCAAGGCCGCCGGGGACAGCGTCCTCGTCCGTGACCTTGCCTCGGACGTGAAGATGGGACGCGACAAGGCCGTTTCTGGCAGTCCCGCCGACGTATCCGGAGCGGTGGTGACCCGGGTGAGCGAAGCGATCGACCTCGTCGCCGGCAAGGCTCCCGAGGATCTGGAGGCCTTCAAGGGCTTCATCCTCGGTGTCGCCAAGGCGACCGCGGAGGCCGTGAAGGGCATAGGCCCGAACGAAGCCGCAGCCCTGCGGAAGCTCGAGGAGCTGCTCGCCTGAGTCGCCCCGACGCCGGCGCCGGGCCTGCTACCTCACCACGAAGTTGACGAGCTTGCCGGGCACGTAGATCTCCTTCAGAACCTGCTTGCCTTCGAGGAAGCGCTGGGTGTTGACCCCTGTCCGTGCCTGGGCCAGCACGTCGTCCTTGTCCGCGTCGACTGCGACCGACAGCCGGTCGCGCAGCTTGCCGTTCACCTGCACGACCACGGTGACGACCTCGTCCGCGGCGAGACCCTCGTCCCAGGCGGGCCACGCCGCCACAACGATGGAGCCCTCGCCGTCCAGCGCCGCCCAGACCTCTTCCGCGAGATGAGGAGCCATGGGCGCGAGCAGCAGGTCGAACGTGGTGAGCAGCTCGCGCCACTGCGCCAGGGCCATGGCCGCGCGCGCGTTCGCCCACACGTCCACGGCCTCGTTGAGCAGCTCCATCAGGGACGACACCGCCGTGTTGAAGCGGAAGCCTTCCACGTCGCGCGTGACCTTGCGGATGGTCTTGTGAAGGCTGCGCCGCAGCTCGCGGCCCCGCTCGGTCTGCGCCTCGTCCTCCGCCGCCCCGCTCCCCTCGGCCGCCGTGACCTCGCCGACCAGGTTCCAGAAGCGCCCGAGGAAGCGGTAGCAGCCCTGCACGCCGCGATCGCTCCAGGCGACCGACTGCTCGAACGGCGCGATGAAGAGCTCGTAGACGCGCAGGCTGTCGGCGCCGTAGCGCTCGACCACGCTGTCGGGCGTGACGACGTTGCCCTTGGACTTGCTCATCTTCTGGCCGTCCTGGGCCTGGATCATGCCCTGGTTGCGGAGGCGCGCGTAGGGCTCGCCGAAGCCGAGGTGTCCGGCGTCCTGCAGCACCTTGCAGAAGAAGCGCGCGTAGAGCAGGTGCATGACGGCGTGCTCGGCGCCGCCGACGTAGAGGTCGACGGGCAGCCAGTAGTCGGCGGCGGCGCGCTCGAAGGGGCCCTGGTCGTAGTGCGGTGACGGGTAGCGCAGGTGGTACCACGACGAGCACGCGAAGGTGTCCATCGTGTCGGTCTCGCGGCGCGCCGGAGCGCCGCAGGTCGGGCAGGTCGTGTGCACGAAGGCCTCGTCGCGGGCCAGCGGCGATTTCGCGTCGTCGGTCGGCTGAAAGTCGTCGAGGTCCGGCAGCAGGACGGGGAGTTGGTCCTTGGGGACGGGGACGATCCCGCAGGCGTCGCAATACACGATGGGGATGGGCACGCCCCAGTACCGCTGCCGGCTGATGAGCCAGTCGCGCAGCTTGAAGTTGACCTTGCGCCGGGCGAGGCCGCGCTCGCCCAGCCACTCGATGATGGCGTCGAAGGCCGCGCCCGGCGCCGCCAGCCCGTCGAACCTGCCCGAGTTGACCATGACGCCGTCGCCTATGTAGGCCTCGACCAGCGTGCCCTGGGCGCCGGACGGCGGCGCGATCACCTCGGTGATCGGCAGCTCGAAGAGCGTGGCGAACTGGAAGTCGCGCTCGTCGTGTGCCGGCACCGCCATGATCGCGCCCGTGCCGTAGCCCATCAGCACGTAGTCGCTGATCCAGATCGGGACGGGCTCGTCGTTGACGGGGTTGACGGCGTAGGCGCCGGTGAAGACGCCGGTCTTCTCCTTGTCGGTCGAGAGCCGCTCGATCTCGGACTCGCGGCGCGCGCGGTCCTGGTAGGCGAGCACGGCCGCGCGCTGGTCGGGCGACGGTCAGCTCGTCGACCAGCGGATGCTCGGGCGCCAGCACCATGTAGGTGGCGCCGAAGAGCGTGTCGGGCCGGGTCGTGAAGACCGTGAGGGGCTCGTCACGACCCGGCAGCCCGAAGTCGACTTCGGCGCCTTCGCTGCGCCCTATCCAGTTGGCCTGCATGAGCTTGATCTGCTCGGGCCAGTCGATCGTCGCCAGGTCGTCCAGCAGGCGCTGCGCGTAGTCGGTGATGCGCAGGTACCACTGCTCCAGGTCGACCTTGGTGACGTCGCTGCCGCAGCGCCAGCAGCGGCCCTGCTCGACCTGCTCGTTGGCGAGGATGGTCTTGTCGACGGGGCACCACCACTGCTGCCCCGTCCCCCGGTACGCCAGCCCCCGCTCGTACATGAGCAGGAACATCCACTGCGTCCAGCGGTAGTAGTCGGGCTCGCAGCTCGTGATCTCGCGCGACCAGTCGTAGGAGAGGCCGATGAGGTCCATCTGGCGGTGGTAGTTGGCGATGTTGCGCGCCGTCGTTTCCTGCGGCTTGACCCCCATCTTGATGGCGTAGTTCTCCGCCGGCAGGCCGAAAGCGTCCCATCCCATGGGGTGCAGGACGTTGAACCCGCGCATACGCATGAAGCGCGCCACCGCGTCGGTGGGCACGTAGTTGCGGCAGTGACCGACCGAGAGACCGTCACCCGAAGGGTACGGGAAGAAGTCGAGGCAGTAGTACTTCGGGGCGTCGGAGGTGTCCGGAGTGCGGTAGATGCCGCTCTCCTTCCAGATACGCTGCCACCTCGCTTCGATGGCGTGCGGGTCGTAGCGTCGGTCCATGTGTCCTCTCATGCGGGTGGCCACGGCGGCAGGTCGCGCCGCCGGAAGGGAAGTATACGTCAGCTCAGCCTCGCACTGAGGCTGCTGCCCGGCACGGTGGGCGGACGCCCGGCCGGTCACTCCTCCACGGGCAGGTACTCGACGCGGGAGCGTCCGTCGATCGAGTACGAGAGGGTGGTGACCGCGGCGACCCGGCCGTCGGCGCGCGTGAAATCGATCAGCTGGAACGTATACCACTCGCTGCGGCCCGAGCCGATGTCGCCGTAGCCAGAGGCGCCGCCGGTGCCGGCGTCGACCAGGACGAGGCTGCCGTCACGCTCCACCCGTGCGATGTGGTCGTTCCCGAACACGACGGTCAGCGGCACCGCGCCGTCGCGCGCCCACTCGACGGCCCCGGCAGCCTGGCGCTCGTCGTGCACCAGCAGGACCTGCGGGGGCGTCTTCATCTCCGCCAGGCGGGCGGCCAGCTCGGCGCTCTGGGACTCGAGCGCGGGAAGGTCGGACTCGACACCACGCGAGAAAGCGAGCGGGTCGCTCTCGCCGTAGACGGCGATGCCGGCGATGCTCGTCTGCGAGAAGTGCAGCAGGTGATAGCCGGCGCGCCGCAGCTCCTTCATCGCCGCGGCGTTCTCGTGGTTGCCCCCCACCGCGGCCACGGGGGCGCCGAACGACGAGAAGCGCCGCGCGAAGAGCTTCGCCTCGGCCGCGGTGCCGTAGTTGGTCACGTCGCCCACCAGCAGCACCCCGTCGACGGGCGCCTCTTCGCCGGCCGCGAGCCGCGACGCCAGCCGCATGCCGTAGACGTTGTCGTGCACGTCACTCACCACGAGCAGGCGCACCATGCCGTCGCGGCGCTGCACCCCGTCCTGGCCGATCATCTGGCCGGCGACGACCTCGAGACCGTCCACATACGTCTGGAGGGTGGCGAAGCCGCCGTCGCTGGCGCGCAGCTCGCGCAGTATGGGCAGCAGGCGCGGCACGTTGCTCGCCAAGCCGCGGTACTCGACCCGGGGGCTCGTGTCCACGGTGAGCAGGCTGACGCCGAGAAGGACACCGCCGGCGAAGGCGGCGCCGGCGACGCCGAGCGCCGCCCCCAGGGCGAGCGTCCTCCAGCGCCGCCGCAGCGCCGTGGCCACGAGCGCACCGGCTGCGGCGCCGAGCAGCAGCCACACCGGCAACTTGGTCCAGAGGAAGCGTGCGAAGGCAGCCTGGGCGTTGGCCTGCAGCGCCGGCAGGTCGTCGACCAGACGCTCGGCCGTCGTCGGCGTGACGCCTTCAGACACGGCGTAGTCGACGGTCACGTCGACCGGACCGTGATGGGTGTGCAGCGCGAGTGAGCCCGCCGGCCCGAGCGGCAGCACCAGGCGGCCGCCCGGCAGCGCCGGCCTCAGCGAGAACGCGACGGTGCCGGAGGGGATGCGATAGGTGGCTGCGGCAAGCATCCACACCGTCGCCGCGACGAGGACGACGGCCAGCGCGGCGTGCACAGCCGGCCACAGCCAGCGCCGTCCCCGACCGTTTCCATGATTTCGCTGCACAGGTGGCACAACGCTAGTGTAGCGTGCCCGTCGAGCGACGCTCCCCGCCGAGGCTCGGCACGACCAGCCGCTGTGCTATACTTCCGCTTCCGTCGGCACCCGCCGGCGACCCCGGTGGGGGTATAGCTCAGCTGGGAGAGCGTTTGGCTGGCAGCCAAAAGGTCAGGGGTTCGAATCCCCTTACCTCCACCACTGCGAGCCTCCCCGCCGCCCGTCTCCTCCCCCGCGCTCCTCACGCTCGTCTTCTTCGCCGGCATCGGCTCGATGGCGACCGAGATCAGCGCCTCGCGCCTGCTGGCGCCCTTCTACGGCTCGTCGACCACGGTGTGGGCCAACATCATCGGCCTCATCCTGGCCTCGCTCTCCCTGGGCTACTGGCTCGGCGGCCGCCTCGCCGACCGCCACCCGTCGGCCCGGCTGCTCGGCCTTCTCGTGGAGGCGGCCGCCGTGCTCGTGGCCGTGGTGCCCTTCGTGGCCCGGCCGCTCCTCGAAGCCTCCGTGCGAAGCATCGAGGCGGTGTCTGTCGGCGCGGTGGTGGGCTCGTTCGCGGCTTCGCTGCTGCTCTTCGCACCGCCGGTCGTGCTGCTCGGCATGGTCACGCCGTTCGCCATTCGGCTGGGTGTCTCCGACGTGGACGCCGCCGGGGCGCTGGCCGGTCGCATCTTCGCGCTCTCGACGCTGGGCAGCCTGCTCGGCACCTTCCTTCCGGCGCTCGTGACCATCCCGCTGATCGGCACGCAGCGGACCATGATCGCCGCCGCCGCCGTCATCGCCCTCGGCGCCGTGCCGCTGCTGGGCATCCGCTGGGCGGCGGTCGGCGTCGCCCTCGCGGCGCTGCTCCTCGTGCCTCCCGGGGTCGTCAAGGCGACCCCCGGCCTGCTCGTGGAAGAGGAGTCGCGCTACCAGTACATCCAGGCCGTGCAGCGGGGGCCCGAGCGACTCCTGTACCTCAACGAGGGCGAAGCCGTGCACTCGGTCTGGCGGGCGGACACGGTGCTCACCGGCGGCGAGTGGGACATGTTCCTGTGCGCCCCGCCGCTCCTCGGGCGCGAGGCGCGCAGCGTCGCGATCCTGGGCAACGCCGGCGGCACGACGGCGCGCGCCTTCGGCGTCTACTACCCGGGCGCCGCGATCGACGGCGTCGAGATCGACGGCGCCGTCAGCGACATCGCACGCCGCTACTTCGGCCTCGGCGACAATCCGCGCCTCACGGTACACACCGCCGACGCGCGCCCCTTCCTGCAGAGCACGGACAAGAGATACGACCTCATCCTCGTCGACGCCTACCGCCAGCCGTACGTGCCGTTCTATCTGACGACGCGCGAGTTCTTCGAGCTCGTCCGCCGGCGCCTGCGGCCGGGCGGGCTGGTCGCCCTCAACGTGACGACCGTTCCGGGTGACGACAGGCTGGCCACGGGCGTTGCCGGCACGCTGGCATCGGTCTTCCCTCAGGTGGTGACCTGGCAGGCCCTGCGCTACAACCAGTTCGTGGTCGGCCTCGGCCGTGAGGAGCCGCTCGCGACGTTGCGCGAGCGGCTCCTCACGGCGCCGGCCGACCTCCTGCCCGACACCCGGCTCTTCGCCGCCGGGCTGCGCCCGGCGGCCCCCGCCTCCCGCCCCTGGACCGACGACCGCGCCCCCGTCGAATGGATCACCGACCGCATGATCGCGGCCTACGCCCTGCGCGGCGCCGACGGGCTCGAACACCCTCTGCCCACCGCGCCGGACTGAAGCCAAGCCCAGAAGCGCGAGGATCCGCGCGGCACATCTCCCACGCCCACCCTCGTCTGGCTTCGCTCTGTGTTTAGCCTCCACCCGGCTCGGAAACTATCGGGTCACAGAACGGCGAAGGGGGAGCCGGACGGTGTCTCCCAGTGGCGTGCCGAGGAGGCGTGCATGGAGGAACGGCCGCAGTTTCGCGTCGACTTTGAGAAGCCGGCCGACCGGGTGGGTGTCATCGTCCTGGAGGGCGAGATCGACATCTACTCGGCGCCGCAGTTCAAAGAGGTCCTGCTCAACGGCATCGAGGACGGCGCGCAGCGCGTCATCGTCGATCTGACCGGCGTGACGTTCATCGACTCGACCGCCCTGGGAGTGCTGGTCAGCGGCGCCAAGCGGGTGCGGCCCCACAACGGCAATCTCGACATCGTCTGCACCGACCAGAACATCATCCGCATCTTCGAGATCACGGGCCTGAACCGCATCTTCGGGATCTACCCCTCCCGGGAAGAGGCCCTGCAGTCCGCCGTCAGCTGACGGCGGACGTCGGTGGAAGCGACCGCGGCGGGATGGAGACCGTCGCGACGGGGGGCAGGGACGCGCGATGGAGTTTCGCAGCACGACGGCGCTCCGAGGTCACAAGCTGGTGAGCGCCTCAGACGACCTCCTCAAGACCAAGACCTACGGGTTTGGCCGCATTTGCGAGGTCCATGGGTGCGATACGAGGCTCTCGGCCTACAACCCCTCGAGTGTGTGCGCCCTCCACAGCGGGTCGTGGGAAGACGACCTGCGCCACGTCGGACGGCGCTTCGCACAGCGTGAAGAGGTGACGCGTCGCTGCGCGTTCGAGAACTGCAGCCGCGAGTTCACCACGACGAATCCCGCGAAGAAGTACTGCTCCGACGCCTGCCGCATGAAGGCCTTTCAGGCACGCGTCGTGGCGGCACGCCGCGTGGGCGATCCGAGCATCCCGGGCGAACGACAAGCGAGCTGAGGGTCCGCCGGCGGCGGACAGCGATCACGTCCTTGCCCCGCCTTCGAGCAGACCTGTGGCGCCGGCTCTCAGCGCGGCGCGTTGAACAGCGGCGGGATCAGCGGACCCTGCTGCGCCATCGCCCGCTCGCCTTCCTCGATCGACTCGAAGACCGGCACCAGATTGGGCAGGCCGACGAGCGACAGCACCGTGCGCACCTGACCGACCGGCCGTGTCAGCACGAGCTCGCGGCGGGTGCGCCGCTGCGCCGACGCCAGCCGCACGAGGAACCCGATGAAGCTCGAGTCGGCGAACGTGACGCCCTTCAGGTCGAGCAGCAGGTGCTGGCGCTCGTAGAAGGGGCCGAGACGCCGGCGCAGGAAGCGGTCGAGTTCCGGCACCGTGTCGATGTCGAGCTCGCCCTCGACGAGCACGACGGGCACGCCCTCCGCAGCGGCGCCGTCCCGTGCCCTCCGCAAGCGCAGGCGCACGCGCGGCACGGTATGGACGGGCTCCTGCGGCACGCGCGACACGGTGCACCCCCCGGTACGGACTGACGGTGGCTCGGAACGACCGGTCGGGATGAGGACCCGGTCCGGCGTGGCGCGACACTACGTCGGCACCACGCCACTGTAAACCGGGCAGATGGGAGGATTGGCAGGCTTTCCGGTGAGGCTCTGTGGAAGCCTGAGAGAGCCTCAGGGCGGGGTCGAGGGAGCTCTACCGGACGTCGAGCCGGCCGGGCCGCGTCAGGGGGGCCTCAGCCCTCCTCGGCGCGCGCCGCCGCGCGGCGGTACTGGGGCTCGCGCTCCTTCAGGATGGTCAGGATCGGGTTGGCCACGAAGATCGTCGAGTAGGCCCCGGAGAGGATGCCGACGAGCAGCGCGAACGCGAAGTCCTTGAGGGTGGAGCCGCCGAACAGCAGCAGGCAGAGCACAGGCAGCAAGGTGATGAACGACGTGTTCAAGGAACGCGTCAGGGTCTCCGAGATCGAACGGTTCACCATCTCGGCGTACGGCAGCCTGCTGAGCTTCGGCGCGTTCTCGCGCACGCGGTCGTACACGATCACCGTGTCGTAGAGCGAGTAGCCCAGGATGGTCAGTACGGCGGCGACGGTCGCCGTGGTCACCTCCCTGCCCGTCAGCGAGTAAACGCCGATCACGATGAGCAGGTCGTGGATCTCCGCGGCCAGCGCACCGACGGCGAACTTCCACTGGAAGCGGATCGACACATAGACCGCGATCAGCAACAGCGAGATGACGATCGCCTTGTATGACGCCGTGACGACCTCGTCGCCGAAGGTCGGTCCGACCGTCTGCGACTCGTAGAGCTGCGTGCCTGCGTTCGTCGCGATCGTGTACTGCTCGTCGAGGGCGGTCTTGAGCTTCGCCTGCTCTTCCGGCGTCAGCGTCTCGACCTGGATCTGGAAGCCGGCCTGGTCGCTGCTGCCCACCCGGGAGACCTGCTGGATCTGCGCCGGGCCGTACCCCAGGCCGTCGACCACGGTGCGCACTTCGGCGACGGTGACCGCCTTCTCGAGAGCTACCGAGATGCGGGTGCCTTCCTTGAACTCGAGACCGTAGTTCAGGCCTTGCACGGCCAGGCTGATGAGGCCGGCCGCGATGATGATGCCCGACATCAGGAAGTACCACTTCTTGTGGCCCATGAAGTCGAAGCTGTAGATGCCGCGGAAGGATGCCATTCTGTGCCTCAGCGCCTCTTCTTCTTCTTCTTGCGGGCCGTGGTCGGGCGGCGCGGGGCAGCGCCGGCCGGCGCGAGAGCCTGCTCGGGAACGGGGCCGCCGTCGCCCGGCGACGGGCGCCGCGGTGTGCGCCGCGGCGCAGCGGCGCCCACGGCGGCCGCGGCGGCCTGTTCCGGGTGGATCTGTCCGGCCGAAACGCCCATGAACTTCGGCTGGCTGAAGAACTTGAACTCGCCCAGGACGCCGAGCATGGCGCGCGTCGCCAGCACAGCGGTGAACATGCTCACCAGCACGCCGAGGATCAGCGTGAAGGCGAAGCCCTTGGGCTGGGCGGTCGCGAAGTAGAACAGGACGAGAGCCGTGAGCAGCGTGAGGATGTTGGCGTCGAGGATGGTACGGAACCCCTTGCCGTAACCCGAGTTCACCGCGGACCTCACGGTCTTGCCGAGGCGCACCTCTTCCTTGATGCGCTCGAAGATGACGACGTTGGCGTCGGCCGCCACGCCGATGGTGAGGATCATGCCCGCGATGCCGGGCAGGGTGAGCGTCACGGGGATGGCGTTGAAGAGGCCCCAGAGCAGGATGCCGTAGATGATCAGGGCGAGGTCGGCGATGAGCCCGAGGAAGCGGTAGTAGAGCAGCATGTAGATGAGGACGAGCCCGAGGCCGAGCATGCCGGCGAACAGGGCGGCCCGCAGCGAGTCCTTGCCGAGCGTGGCCGAGACCTGCTGCTGGTAGGTCGGCTCGAGCTGCACCGGCAGGGCGCCGGTGTTGAGCACGAGGGCGAGGTCCTTGGCCTCCTGCAGGCTGAAGTCGCCGGTGATCTCGGCGTCGCCCGAGATGCCGTCGCGCAACTCAGGATCGGTGTAGTCGATGCGCGGGTCGGACTCCATCACGTTGTCGAGCACGATGGCGAACGTCTGCGACTGGCCCTTGAGCAGGCCGATGCGATAGAGCTCGCGCGTGATCTCCTGGAACTGCTTCGAACCCTTGTCGGTGAACTTCATCGACACGTTGGGGCGGCCGAACTGGTCGAAACCCTGAGCCGCGCTGTCGATCGCGTCGCCGGTCATGGAAGGCGGTCGTTTGTAGATGAACCACTGGCTCGTGTCGTTGCCGAAGGCGCCCGGCTTGGCCTCGATGAGGGCGTACTTCTCGGTGTTGTTGGCGCCCTCCTGGAGGGCCGTCCGGTCCTTCTTCGGGACGCCGGCCGCGGCGGCCGCCTTGATGGCGGCGTCCCTGCTCTCGACGGGTCCCACGAGGCGGATCTCGGGGTAGTCCTTGAAGAACTCGAGCTGGGCGGTCTTGCCGATGATCGACACGGCCTGCTCGGCGTTCTTGACCCCGGGAAGCGCGACGGAGATCTGGTCGGTGCCCTGCTGCTGCACCTGCGACTCGGTCACACCCAGCCCGTTGACGCGCCGGTCGATGATCGAGAGCGTCTGGGTGAGCTGGTCCTGAGTCGGCTTGCTGCCGTCGGCGGTCTTCGCCGTGTAGACGACCTCGACGCCGCCCTGCAGGTCGAGACCCAGGTGGGTCTTGTCGGACGGCGGCACGATGAAATAGATGCTGGCCGCGACGAGGACCGCCACGACGGCAAGGATTATCCAGTTTCTGTAGCGTCTCATGTGATGGCTTAGCCTCGGCCCCAGGCTGGGGCGTCAAGCGCAACAGGGTACCGGATTCGGAAAGGCCGCGCAACGCGACCGCAGCGGAGCTTCACGGCTCCTCGTCAGACGGGGGGAGCGGGGCATCGCGCTCGTCCGCCAGGGCGGCCAGCGAGACGGCGCGCACGGGGGGGCGGAAGGTGCCGGGGCGCACGTCGGCCGGCGGCACGCCCAGGCGCTCGGCGAGCAACTGGGCGAGGAGCCGGCGGCACGTGCGCCCCTGGCAGAGGCCCATACCGACCCGGAGCCGCCGGCGCAGTCCCGGCACGGTCGTGATGCCTTCGTCGATGGCGGCCAGGACCTCCGCGCGCGAGACCTCCTCGCAGCGGCAGACGAGCTCCTCGTCGCCGGAGACGTGCCGCGACGCCGTTCCCCGCCGTGGCCGCTCCTCGGGGCGCTCGCGCCGTCCGCCGCTCACGAGGGCACCTCGATGGCGCGCACGACCATGGCGAGCTCGTCCGGGACGAGGACGTGGACGATCACGGTGCGGTCGAGCTTGGCGCCGCGCCGCACGCGTCGCACCTCGCCCTCACCGACGACGGCGCCGCCGCGATCGCGCAGCCGCACGACGTCGCCCGCCGCCGGCAGCGGCAGGAACTCGTGCGGCAGCCAGACCTCGGCCCGGCCGTCCTCGCGGGTGCTGTCGACGAGGAAGATCGCGAGGCCCGGGCAGATCGCCTGACAGGCGCCGCAGCCGTCGCACAGGGCCGGGTCGAGCGCCGGGAGCGCCGTGATGTCGGCGCCCACCGCGATGGCGCCAGTCGGGCACGCCGTCTGGCAGGGGTCGCAGGGGATCTCGTGGCCGCACTCGACCACGGCGAGACGGCGTCCGCGCAGCTCGTCGAGCGGCGGGCAGCCCGGCAGCCGCAGCACCTCCTCGAGGGTGAAGAAGCCGCGCTCGTCGCAGCCTGTGGGCCCTCCCGCCCTACCCGGCGACGTCACGCCACGCCTCCGCCGCCCAGCACCTGGGGCAGCGCCCGGCCGGCGCCGTCGACCAGCGCCTGCTTGCCCTGCCGGACGTGGGCGCCGTAGGGGCCGCTGCGCAGACCGTCGAGGGCGGCGACGTGCGGCGCGGCGGCCGCGGCGGCCTCGTCCGCCGTCAGCCGCGCCGCGGCCTGCGCCGCCCACACACCGGCGACGCGCCCCTCCTCCATGGCGCTCGACGCCTCCTCGACGCCGGCGACGTCGCCGGCCACGAACACGCCCGGAGCCGTCGTCGCCATGCGCCCGTCGTGTACGGGCACGTGACCACCGAGCTCTGGGACGTACAACATGTCGCACCCGGCCAGCCAGGCGAGCTCGGCCATGGGCGTCAGCCCGACGGCGACGGCGACGCAGTCCACCGCGAAAGCGCGTTCGGTGCCGGGGATGCCACGGAAGCTCTCGTCCACCTGCCACACGGTGGCCTCCTCGACCATGCCGTCGCCAGCGACGTCCTTGACCGTGTGGCCGGTGAGGATCTCGACCCCGGCGCGGGCGATCTTGGCGGCGTGCACCGGGTAGCCGCCGACGCGCGGCAGGACGTCGGCGACGGCGACCACCTGCGCGCCCGCCTGGAGCAGCTGGTAGGCGACGATCAGCCCTACGTTGCCCGAACCCACCATCAGGACCCGTGTGCCCGGCAGCACGCGGTGGACGTTCATCATGGTCTGCACGCAGCCCGCGCCCATGACGCCCGGCAGGGTCCAGCCCGGGAAGGCGAGGCCGTTCTCGGTGGCGCCGGTGGCGAGCACGATGGCGGAGGCGCGGAGACGCCAGGAGACGTCCTCCTGGGCGGCGGCCAGCGTGCGCCCCTGGTACACGCCCCAGACGGGCGCGCCGAGCCGGACGTGCACGCCCAGGCCGGCGACCTCCTCGAGCAGCTCGGCGCCGATGTCGATGCCGCGGCGGCCGGCGCGGTGCTGCTTCGAGCCGAAGAACTTGTGGATCTGCTTGAAGAGCTGGCCGCCGGCCGCCGCGTTCTCGTCGATGAGCGCGACCTCGCAGCCGTGTCGGGCTGCCTCCGCGGCCGCGCACAGGCCGGCAGGCCCGGCGCCGACGACGGCGACGTCGACGTGCCTCACGCCGTCGTCCCCTTCTCGCCGTCCACGGGAGGCGCCTTCGTCTGCATCGCCTGGAGCGCGGACCATTCCGCGGCGCTCACGCCGCTCGGCCGCCGGTCCGAGGAATCGCCCCTCGGCCGGCCCCACGCTCCACGCCCGTCCTGCGTCTCGACCCGCATGCCCTCGCGCACGGGGGTGACGCAGGTGCGCACGTTGGGCTGCCCGTCCACGACCATCACGCAGTCGGTGCAGCGCCCGATGCCGCAGTAGAGCTGGCGCGGCTCGCCACGCTTGCTGGTCTTGCGGAAGACGCGCACGCCGGCCGCGACGAGCGCGGCGGCGATGGGTTCGCCGGCACGCGCCTCCACGCCGCGCCCGTCCACGGAAAGGCGCACCACAGGCCGCTCGTCGAGAGGCCCGAGGATCGGGTGCTCGAGGATGCGCCGTGTCACGGCCGGACCGGTCGTCTGCGACACGAGAGGCTCACGCTGCGGGCGGGTGACGCTCTGTCAGCGGTCCTTCAGGAAGCTCGGGATGTCGAGCACGTCCTCGTCGACGTCGAACGTCGGCTTCTTCTCGTCGGCGAACAGCGGCGTGCCCTGCGGTTCTTTGCGCGCCTCTTCCTTGGGCGGCGCCTCCCGGGCGACATCGCGATCGAAGCCGGTGGCGATCACCGTCACGCGCACCTCGTCGCCCAGCGATGGGTCGATGACAGCGCCGAAGATGATGTTGCAGTCGCTGTCGGCGGCGCTCGAGATGATCTCGGCGGCTTCGTTGATCTCGAAAAGCCCGAGGTCGCTGCCGCCCGTGATGTTGAGCAGGATGCCACGGGCGCCCTCGACGCTCGCTTCCAGCAGCGGCGAGCTGATCGCCGCCCGTGCCGCCTCGACGGCGCGGTTCTCGCCGCCGGCCACGCCGATGCCCATGAGGGCCGAACCGGCGTCCTTCATGATGGTGCGCACGTCGGCGAAGTCGAGGTTGATGAGGCCGGGCACCGTGATGAGGTCGGTGATGCCCTGCACGCCCTGGCGCAGCACGTCGTCGGCGACCTTGAAGGCCTCGATGACCGACGTGCGCCGCTCGACCACCTGCAGCAGACGATCGTTGGGGATGATGATCAGCGTGTCGACCTTCTCGCGCAGGCTCTGGATGCCGTCCTCGGCCTGACGCGCGCGGCGCTTGCCTTCGAAGGCGAAAGGCCGCGTGACGACGCCCACCGTGAGGGCGCCGAGCTCTTTGGCCAGCTCGGCTATGACGGGCGCCGCACCGGTGCCGGTGCCACCGCCCTTGCCGGCCGTGACGAACACCATGTCGGCGCCCTTGAGGGCGTCGCGCAGCTCGTCCTTGCTCTCCATGGCGGCCTGGTAGCCGATCGTCGGGTTCGCCCCGGCGCCCAGCCCGCGCGTGATCTTGCTGCCGATGTGGATCTTGACGTCGGCGTCGCACATCTGCAGCGCCTGGGCGTCGGTGTTGACCGCGATGAACTCGACGCCGCGCAGACCGGCGTCGACCATCCTGTTGACGGCGTTGGTGCCGCCGCCGCCGACGCCGACCACCTTGATCACGGCCAGATAGTTCGCGGAACCGTCGATCATCTGCCTAGCCTCCTGTCGTGGTCGAAACTCGCCGACAGCCGTTGCCGAAGACTCAACCTGCACTCGAGGGTGTGTCCGCCCACCTGCCCGGATGCGCCCCCCAGCAGCCCGCATGCAGGCGTTTTCTCTCTCGAAAACCCTGCCCTCCGACTCGAACGAGCCGATGACCTAGCATACTGACGCGTGCGGGACCGCGTCAATCGAGACGGGGTGTTCGGCGTCCGGCCACTGCCGGAGCGCGGAGTCTCGACTACGACGTGAGACGCGGTCTCCCGAGGGGTCGGTCGGGGATCGACACGTCGACGAAGGTGGGGTGCACGTGTCGCCGGTCGTAGGCCTGGAGCACGGCGCGCAGCGCGAGCGCCTTGGCCACCAGCCGCGTCGTGTCGCCGAACTCGACCTCGAGCCCGGCGTCCAGCGACAGCGTGACCTGGCCTCCCGGTTGGACGTCGACGACGCGCACGCGGCGGCCGACTGTGCCGGGCAGCCCAGTCAGGACAGCGAGCGCCGCCCGCAGATCCTCGTCGCGCACGGCCTTCCCGGTCTTGAGCCTCTCCTGCGACGCGATGCGCGGCAGGACGAGCTTCGCGCCACCGGGGCCGCGATCGAGAGCGGCGGCCACGGCGGCGGGATCGGTGCTGTCCGTGCCGGAGGCCGCCGCCGAGGCGGCGTCCGTCGGTCGTCGCCGCCGGCCGCCGACTGCCGTCGTCGACGCACGAAGCCTCCGGCACACTCGACGCGGAGGCCGAAGCCGTGGGGGAAGCCGACGCCACCGGCGTGGCGCTCGCCTCCGCCGCGTTCTGAGGAGGCACGCCGTCCACCAGGGTCTCCTGCGCGGCGGCTTCGTCTTCGGCCGCGCCCCCGGTCTCACCGGTCAGTGTCGCCTCCCGGGCCGCCAGTTGGTCGATCACGTGGCCCGTGTCGGAGACGACGTACCAGCGGTCCCGGGAGAGCACATACGCGGCTGGGTCGTACTCGATGACCCTGACGCGCAGGGTGGTCGGGAACTGACGGTCGATCACGACGCCCGCGAGGTAGGGCAGCTTGTCGAGCGTCTCGAGGACGTCGCCACGGGTCACCGTGAACAGGTTGGCGCCCAGGTAGTCGCGCCGCAGCAGACGCACGACCTCGCGGCGCTCGAGCCGCTTCGCCCCCGTCACCCTGACCTGCCGGACCTCGAACGATTCGGCCTGCCGGCCCCAGGCGTACAGCATCGCCGGCAGCAGCAGGATCGCCGCTGTCAGCAGGACTGACGGCAGGATGCGGAAGCGGAACGAACCGCCTCGTTTGGACATAGGCGCTCGGCTCGGTCGTGGAGACTGGTCTCGGCAGGCTATTCGCCGCCGGCGCCCTCATCTCCTTGACCGCCGAGCGTGGCGACGAGGTCGTCGGCGATCGTATAGACGTCGCCACAACCCAGGGTGAGGACCAGGTCGCCGGGGCGGGCCCTCTGGGCCAGGAAGCGCACGGCGTCGCTCTTGCGCGGCATGTAGAAGACGGGCCCGCCCGGACGCCGGCGCAGGTAGGCGTCGACCACGAGCTTGCCGGTGATGCCCGGCTCGGGCTCTTCGCGGGCGCCGCAGACGTCGGTGACGATGGCTTCATCGGCGAGCGTCAGCGCCTCGCCGAGCTCCTCCTGGAAGTAGCGCGTGCGCGAGTACAGGTGCGGCTGGAAGCAGGCGATGACGCGGCCGTAGTCGCCCAGCTTGGCCGCCGTCAGTGCGGCCTCGATCTCGGTGGGATGGTGCGAGTAGTCGTCGTAGACGAAGACGCCCTGCGGCCTGCCGATCTCGTCGAAGCGGCGGGCGGCGCCACTGAAGGTGGCCAGGCCCGCCGCCCCCTGCTCGAAGGTGAGGCCGCAGTGCTCGACCATCGCCAGACAGGCGAGAGCGTCGACGATGTTGTGCTCGCCGCCGACCTTCAGAGTGAGCACGCCGAGCTCGCGTCCGTCGCGGCGCACGATGGACTCGCTGCGCAAGGCGTCGACCGTCGCGACCTCGGCCTGCCAGTCACCCGCGCCGATGCCGACGGTGACCACCGGCGCGCGGGACAATGTCCGCAGGAACTCGGTGTCCGTGCCCTCACAGAGCACCAGACGGCCGTGCTCGGGCAGCAGGGCCACGAAGCGCCGGAAGACCTCCTTGATCTCCCCGAGCGTGCGGTAGTTGGCGTGGTGGTCCATCTCGAGATTCATCACGGCGGCGACCTCGGGTCGCAGGTACAGCAGGCTGCCGTCGCTCTCGTCGGTCTCGGCCACAAGCCACTCGCCCTGGCCGGCGCCGGCGTTCGAGCCCATGTCGTTGAGCTCGCCGCCGATCACGTACGTGGGGTCCAGGCCGGCATGGTGCAGGACGTGGGAGACCATGGACGAGGTCGTCGTCTTGCCGTGGGTACCGGCCACCGAGATACCGCGGCGCAGCGCCATGAGGCGCGCCAGCATCTCGGCGCGGCGCAGCACGGGGATGCCACGCCGCTCGGCGGCGCGGAGCTCGACGTTGTGCCGCGGCACGGCCGAGGAGACCACCACCACGGCGGCCTCCCCCAGGTTGTCCTCGCTGTGGCCGATGGCCACCGGCACGCCCGACGTGGCGAGCATGCGTGTGTAGCGATACTCCTTGAGGTCCGAGCCCTGGACGCGCACGCCGAGCTGGTGCAGGACGAGGGCGATCGCGCTCATGCCGGTGCCCCCGATCCCGATGAAGTGGACGGGCTGGGGGAACGCGCTCTGGCTGGCCGGCGTCATCTGGGTCTGCCCTCTTCCTGGGTCCTGTAGGGTGGCACGCTCAATTTCGCGCCCGGACCAGCTTCTCGACCTCGTCGGCCACCCGCTCGGTGGCGTCCGGACGGCCCACCGAGCGGCTCGCGGCCGCCATCGCCTCGAGACGCGCCGGGTCGCCGAGGAGCTCGTCCACGAGGCGCGCGAGGCGCGCCCCGTCGAGCTCGTCGTCGGCGACCAGCACGGCCGCTCCCGCGGCCGCCATCCACGCCGCGTTCTTGCGCTGGTGGTCGGCGGTCGCGTACGGATAGGGCACCAGCACCGCGGGCCGTCCCAACGCGGCGAGCTCGGCGACGGACCCGCCGGCGCGTGCCACCACCAGGTCGGCGGCGGCCATCGCCGCCGCCAGCTGCGCAGTGTACGGGAGCAGCCGGTAGCCCTCAAACCGCTCGCCCCGGCTCTCGAGCTCGGCGCGGACCTGGTCCAGGTTCTTGGGGCCGCAGACGTGCACGAGCTGGAAGTCGCGGGGTTTCCCGCCGAAGGCGTCCACGCAGGCCCTGTTCAGGCTCTGCGCACCCTGGCTGCCGCCGAACACCAGCAGCACGGGGCGGTCGGGGGCGAGCTCGAAGGCGGCGAGGCCCTGCTCGCGGGTCGCCGCGAGCTGGCTCGCCGCCAGGGGCCGCCCCGTGACCACGAACTTAGGCGGCCCAAGCCCCTCGATCGGAAAGCTCAGACAGAGGCGGTCGACAAAGGGGCGCAGCAGCCGGTTCGTGACGCCCAGGTGGGCGTCGGCCTCGAGCGCCAGCGCCGGGATGCGCCTCAGCCCGGCGAGAGCGACGACGGGGCCGCTCGCGTAGCCGCCGCCGCCGACGGCCGCCGCGGGGCGCGTCGTGGCGAGGATCCGCCACGCGCGCGGCGCGGCGGCCGCCAGCAGGCGTGCCGTGTGCAGGTGCGCACGCACCGCACCGGGGCGCCGCTCGAAGCCGCGCAGCTCGATGGTGTGGACGGCGTACTCCCGGGGCACGAGCTCGGCTTGCGCGGGCGTGGTGACGAAGGCGATGCGCGCGCCGCGCGCGGCGAGCTCAGCGGCGACGGCGAGCGCCGGCGACAGGTGACCCCCCGTCCCGCCGGCGGCGAGCAGCACCGTCAGGTCCTCGACGGCTGACGACAATGAAGCTCCTTCGGTTCGTGGCGATGTTGAGCAGGATCCCGACGCCGGCGAGCACCGCCAGCAGGCTGGTCCCGCCGATGGAGACCAGCGGCAGCGGCACGCCCGTGAGCGGCACCACGCTCAGCGCCGCGCCGATGTTGATGAAGGCCTGCCCCACGATAAGGCCGCCGATGCCGACGGCCAGGAGCTTGCCGAAGAGCTCGCGACACGAGAGCGCGATGCGGAAGATCGTCCAGGCAAGGAAGACGTACAGGCCGATGAGCAGCAGCAGTCCGACGAGGCCCAGCTCCTCCCCGATGATGCCCGTGATCATGTCCGTGGTCTGGTCCGGCAGGTAGCCGAACTTCTGCACCGAGTCGCCAAGACCCACGCCGAAGACGTGACCCGAGGCGATGGACAGAAGCGACTGGGTCGCCTGGAAGCTGCTGGTCTGCTGGTAGTCCTCCGGGTGCAGGAAGGCGGTGATGCGCTCCATCCGGTAGGGCTCCACCATGATGAGCAGGCCCACGAGTAGCACGGCGAGCAGCGCGAGCGTCAGCAGATGGCGCCAGCGCGCCCCCGCGGCGATGAAGAGCGTCGCGGCTCCCACGCACAACACGAGCGTCGTGCCGAGGTCCTTCTGCAGCAGTCCGACAACGATCCCGAACGGCAGGATGCCGACCACGAAAAGCCGGAAGAAGCCCGAGGGCGTGCGGATCGCCTCCGGCCGCCGCGCGATGAGGGCAGCGAGCAGCACGATCACGGCGAGCTTGGCGAACTCGCTGGGCTGGATCGACACGAAGCCCGTGTCGAGCCAGCGGCGCGCGCCGCGGATCTGCATGCCGATGCCCGGCACGAGGGTCAGCAGGGTGAGGACACCGGCGCCGGCGTACAGCAGTCCGGAGAGGCGCCGCCAGACGGCGAAGTCGATGCGCGACAGCGCGACCATGGCGACCACGCCGGCCACAGCGAAGAGGAGCTGGCGGCCGAAGTAGTAGAAGCTGTTGCCGTGGTCGAAATACGCCTCGGCGGCCGAGGCGCTGTACGCCATCACGAGGCCGTAGAGCAGCAGCAGCGTCGTCGCCAGCAAGAGCACGCGGCGCTCGATGACGCCGGGGACGAGCTCGGCGTGGTCTGAGACCGGCCGCCGGGCGGCCGCGGGCTCGCCCGAGCGGCGCTGGGCCCGCCGGCGCTCGTCGGCGCGGCGTTCAGCCGCACGGCGATCTTCTGCGGTCTCGCGGGCGCTCGTGCGGCGGGGCGCCGAGCGGCGTTCGGCGGAACGCCGCTCGGCGCCCCGCCGCTCCGGCCGTGCCGACACCCAGGGTGCCGGCTCCAGCTCGGCCTCGCGGGGGGTGCCCCGGGGGCTCACGCGGCGCTCATCTCCTCTGTTCCAGCTTGCTCACCAGCTCGAGGAAGTGTTCGCCCCGGTGCTCGTAGCTCCTGTACTGGTCGAAGCTGGCGCAGGCCGGACTGAGCAGGACGACGTCGCCATCGCGGGCGCGCTCGGCGCACCAGCTCACGGCGGCGGCCAGGTCCGGCACCACCACAGAGGGCACGGCGGTCGACGGCGCCTCGGCGGCGCGGCGGGCGAAGGCCGCCGCGATCGCGGGCGCCTCCGCCCCGATCAGCACCGCCTGCCTCACGCGCCCCTCGGCGGCGCGCGCCAGAGGACCGAAGTCGGCTCCCTTGCTCGAGCCGCCCAGGATCAGGTAGACGGGCCCGTAGTAGGCCGTCAGGGCCTTCAGGGTGGCGTCGATGTTGGTCGCCTTGGAGTCGTTCACGTAAGTGACGCCGTCGACTACGGCGGCGATCTGCAGGCGGTGCTCGACGGGTGCGAAGGTGCGCAGGGTGGCGGCGATGGCGGCCGCGGGGACGCCCACGGCGGCCGCGGCCGCGGCCGCCGCCAGCGAGTTCTGCAGGTTGTGCTCACCCTTGAGCGAGAGCTCCTCGACGGCGCACAGGTCGTCGCGACGGCCGGCGATGGCGACCCACAGGCGGCCGTCCGTCACGCCGGCGGCGAGCTCGACGGCTTCGGCTCGGCCGGCTGCCTCCTCCCCGCCGGCGCCGCCCGCGGCGGCCGTTGCGAACCACGCGCGCCGACCGGCCCCGGGGATCTCCTCGGCAAGCGTCCCCGGGTCGTCGGCGTTCAGCAAGGCGACATCCTCCGCGCGCTGGTTCTCGAAGACGCGCAGCTTCGCCGCCACGTACCCGGCATAGCCGGCGTGCCGGTCGACGTGGTCCTCGGTCAGATTGAGCAGCACGGCCACGTCGGGCCGGAACTCGTCGATGTCCTCGAGCTGGAAGCTCGAGAGCTCGGCCACGACGACGGCCTCCGGCCCCACCTCGAACGGCAGGTGAGCCAGCGCGTGGCCGATGTTGCCGGCCACGGCCACGGGCACCCCTGCGTCCTCCAGGATGCGCCCCGTGAGACTCGTGGTGGTCGTCTTCCCGTTGGTCCCCGTGATGCCGATCATGCGGCTCGACAGGAAGCGGCTGGCGAGCTCGACCTCGCTCCATACCGGAACCCCGCGACGACGCGCCTCGCCCAAGACCGGGCTCTCGTGCGGCACGCCGGGGCTTTTGACCAGCAGCTCGACCTCGTCCGGCCAAGCCACGGCCCCGGACGGATCGACGAGCGCGGGGCCGGCGACGACCGTGGCGCCGGCAGCCTCGAGCTCGGCGCGCGTCTCCCGGGCGACCTCGCCTTCGTCAAGCGCCCAGACGCGCGCGCCGCTCAGCTTGCTCCGCACCAGCAGGGTCGCCGGCCGGCCGCTCCGGCCGAGGCCGAGCACGGCCAGGCCTCTCACCTCGTCGAGCCGCAGCGCCATGCCGTCAGAACGTCGCGTAGTAGATGACGAACCCGGCGCCGGCGAAGATCGCCGCGATGATCCAGAAGCGCACGATGATCTTGGTCTCCGACCAGGCCTTCAGCTCGAAGTGGTGGTGGAGCGGCGCCATCAGGAAGATGCGCTTGTGCGTCGTCTTGAAGGAGGCCACCTGGAGGGCCACCGAGCCGGCCTCAAGCACGAACAATCCACCCATCAGGATGAGGACGAGCTCGGTGCGCGTCAGGATCGCCATGCCGGCGATCGCCCCGCCCAGACCCAGAGCGCCCGTGTCCCCCATGAACACGTCGGCCGGGAAGGAGTTGTACCAGAGGAAGCCGAGGCAGGCGCCGCCCACACAGCCGGCCACGACCATGAGGTCGGTCACGCCGGGGTCGTGTGTGTTACGGCCGATGATGAAGGCGACACCGGCGAGAGCGACCAGCACGATCGCCGACGAGCCCGCGGCGAGGCCGTCCAGCCCGTCCGTGAGGTTCACCGCGTTCGAGAAACCGGCCAGCCACAGGAAGACGACCGCGTAGAAGCCCACCGTGCCGAGGTCGAAGGTCTCGTCGCTGAACGGCACGTCGACGCGCGTGTCGAGCCCGGCGAAGTGCAGCACCACGAAGCCGATGAAGAGCGCCAGCGCGAGCTGCAGCAGCAGCTTGTAGCGGGCGGAGAGACCGAGCGAGCGCTTCCGGACGATCTTCATCCAGTCGTCGATGAAGCCGATGAAGGCGTTCCCCAGAGTCGCGACCATGACCGTCACCGAGGCCACGGAGAAGCGACTGTAGATCAGGTAGGCGACCACGACGGCGAACCAGACGAGCAGGCCGCCCATGGTGGGCGTGCCGGCCTTGGTCAGGTGCCGCTCCGGCCCTTCCTCGCGGATGTTCTGGCCGAACTCGTTGACGCGCAGCCAGCGGATGAACGCCGGTCCGATGACGAGGACCAGGACCATCGCGGTCACGCTGGCGCCCATGGCTCTGAGCATCAGTCGCCTCCCCCGGGACCTTCGGGCTCAGCATTCGCCGTCGGGCCGGCCGCGCCTGCCGCTGAGGCGCCGGCTTCGTCCGCCGCAGGTGGACTGACCTCGCCTGCCGCGGATGGGCCGGCATCGTCCGGGGCCGGGGAGCCGTCGGCTCTCGCCTTGAGCGCGGTGGCGATCCGCTCGAGCCGGAGGGCGCGCGAAGCCTTGACGAGCACGGCGCTGCCCGGCCCGACGAGCTCGGGCAGCGCCTCGAGGCATTCCTCCACGGTCGCGAACCAGCGCTCGTCCGCCCTGCCGGTCAGGTAATGGCGCCCGAGGTCGCCGACGGCGACGAGGCGGGCGCCTAGCGCGGCGGCGTGCTCCCCAACCGCGCCGTGGTAGGCGGCGGCGGCGGCCCCCAGCTCGTACATGTCCCCGAGAACGGCCACCAGCGGTCGTCCGCCCGCGAGCTCGGCCAGGTGGTCGAGCGCAGCCTCGCTGGCGACCGGGTTCGCGTTGTAAGCGTCGTTGAGCAGCAGCGTGCCGTCCCCGAGCTCGAGGACCTCGCCGCGCAGGTCGGAGAAGGCGACGCGCCGAGCTCCGGTGCGGCCCTCGTCGAGCCGGAAGCCGAGCTCGATGAAGGCCGCGAGCGCGGCCTGCGCGTCGTAGAGGTAGTGCTCGCCCGTGAACGAGAAGTCGAGCAGGGCGCGCTGCGTGAAGGCGTCGATCAGGGCGTGTGTGCTGTCGCCCCGCCGTTCGGCGCTCACCACGTGCACGTCGCTCTCCTCCGTGCCGAAGGTCACGAGACGCCCCGCGTGGCGCCGCAGGTGCGGCGCGAGCAGCGGGGCGTCCCCCGGCACCACGGCCGTCCCCCCCTCAAGCTCCTCGATGAGCTCCGCCTTGGCGGCGGCGACGTCCTGCAGGGTACCCACGAACTCGAGGTGCACCGGCGCGATCGTCGTGATCACGCCGATATCGGGACGCGCGATGCGGGCCAGCTCGCGGATCTGTCCCGGGCCGCGCATGGCGAGCTCGACGACGGCGACGTCGGTGGACGGCTCGAGGCGCAGCAGCGTGAGCGGCAGCCCGATCTCGTTGTTCAGGTTCGCCGTCGTCGCGACCACGCGGCAGACCGGCGCGAGCAGCGCCGCCAGGATGTCCTTGGTCGACGTCTTGCCGGCGCTCCCCGTGACGGCGACGACGCGCGCGCCCGACCGCAGGCGGACGGCGCGCGCCACGGCGCCGAGCGCTTTCACGCCGTCGTCGACGACGAGGCAGGGACGACCACGGAGGCGGGCCGCGGTCTCCTCGCGCACGACGACGGCGAGAGCGCCGGCGGCGAGCGCCTCGGGGGCGAACTCGTCGCCGTCGAAGCGCGCGCCCCGCAGGCCCACGAAGAGCTGCCCCGAGGCCACAGCCCGCGAGTCGCACGTGACGGCCGACGGAACCGCCGCCGGATCGGCGTCGGCGAGGTGGCCGCCACAGGCGGCGGCGAGCTCGGCGAGGGTGAGCGGGATCACGCCTGCTCGCCCTCCGGGTCTCGGCCGGCGTGCAGGCTCACCTGGTCTCCTCCCAGCCGAGCTCGGCGAGCAGCTCGCGCGCGACCTCGCGGTCGTCGAACGGGATCTTGCGGTCGCCGATGAGCTGGCCCTGCTCGTGACCCTTGCCGGCGATCACCACGACGTCGCCGGGCGCGGCCTGCGCCAGCGCCAGCGCGATCGCCGCCCGGCGGTCCTGCTCCACGGTCACGCTGCGGCGATCGCTCTCCGGCACGCCGGCGAGGATCTCCGCGATGATCGTCCCCGGGTCCTCGGTGCGAGGGTTGTCGGAGGTCACGACGGCGAGGTCGGCGAGGCGCGCGGCGATGCCGCCCATCACAGGGCGCTTGCCGCGATCGCGGTCGCCGCCGCAGCCGAAAACGGCGGCGACCCGGCCGGTCGCGACCGCGCGCGCCGCCCGGATCGCGTTCTCGAGCGAATCCGGGGTGTGCGAGTAGTCGACGAGCACGCTGAAGGGCTGCCCGGCACGCACCGCCTCGAAGCGGCCGGGGACGCCCTCCACCTGAGCGAGCGTATCGGCGATCACCTCGATAGATAAGCCTAGCGCCAGCGCGCCGGTCGCCGCGGTGAGCGCGTTCTCGACGTTGAAGCGCGCCGTCAGACGCGACTCGAGGCGGCGCTCGAGACCAAGGCGCGGCACGCACAGCGTGAAGGCCGAGCCCGTCGCCGCAAGCGCGACGTCCGCGGCGACGGCGTCGGGCTCAGGTGAGGAGGTCGCGCCGCGTGCGGCCGCGTCCCCGGCGTTCTCGTCCCGCTGCCCGTCTTCGACCCGGCACGTCCAGAGGTCCTCGCCGTAGGCCTCGCGGCACTCCGCGGCGAGCCGTTCCCCCCACTCGTCGGCGAGGTTCACGAGCGCGCCCCGCGGCCGCGGACCCGACGCCGGCAGGAAGAGCAGCCGCTTCGCCTGGTAGTAGTCGTCGATGTCCCTGTGGAAGTCGAGGTGCTCGCGCGACAGGTTGGTAAATGCGGCCAGCGCGAACTCGATCTCCGCGGCGCGACCCAGGACGAGGGCGTGCGACGAGACCTCCATGGCGCACGCCCGGTCGCCGGCCGCGACCATGGCGCGCAGCAGGCGCTGCAGGTCGGGGGATTCGGGTGTGGTCAGCGTGTAGGGGACGTCGCTGCCGCCGACGCGGTTCCCAACGGTCCCGAGCAGGCCCGACGGCAGGCCGACGGCCGTGAAGATGGCGGCCAGCAGGTGGGCCGTGGTGGTCTTGCCGTTGGTCCCCGTGACGCCGGCCACGGTGAGCTCGCGCGACGGGTGGCCGTAGAAGCGCGCCGCGATGCGCGGCATCGCGGCGCGCACCGACGGCACGACAAGCTGCGTCACGGGCACGTCGAGCTCGCGCTCGCAGACGAGGGCCACGGCCCCGGCCTGCACGGCCTGCCGTGCGAAGGCGTGGCCGTCACTCGTCGCGCCCGGCACGCACAGGAACAGTGTGCCGTCGCAAACGTCACGGGTGTGGTAGGCGAGACGGGTCACCGAGACGCCGGGGTCGCCGTGAAGGTGCGCCTCGTCGAGGCCGGCCGCCAGGTGAACAAGATCCATGCGCGGCGATTCTACCAAAGCCCCTCCCCGCTCTCCCGCTGGCTTCAGGGAGCGATCTCGAGGTGCTGGAGAGCGAACTCGCCGATCTCGCGGACGGCCGGCGCCGCGACGACACCACCCCAGATCGGGTGGGGCTCGTCGACGGCCACAAGGATCACGAGCCGGGGGTGGTTCGAGGGCATGATGCCGACGAAGGACGCCACGTAGGCGGAGCTCGAATACCCGCCGTGCACCGCCTTCTGGGCGGTCCCGGTCTTGCCCGCCACCCTGTACCCGGGGATCTGCGCCTCAGCGCCCGTCCCCTCCTGGACCGCGTCCGTCAGCATGCTGAGCATCTGCCTCGCCGTCTCGGTCGCGACCACCCGGCGGCGCGCGCCCCTTGCGGTGACGGTCTCGCCCACCTGCGCGACGACATGCGGCTGCACCCAGACACCGCGGTTGGCCAGCACGGCGAAGGCCCCGGCCATCTGCAGTGGCGTCACGGCGATGCCCTGCCCCATGGGGAGGTTGCCGATGGTGGACCCCGACCACTCCCGCGGCACGATGCCCTCGGCCTCGCCGGGGAAGTCGATGCCCGTGCGTTTGCCGAAGCCGAATCGGTCGACCCACTTGAGCAGCTCGTCCTTCCCCATCTTCTGGCCGATGGTGATGGCGCCCACGTTGGAGGAATTCACGAGGATCTCGCGCGTGGTGTAGGTCACGGTGCCGCGCAGATGGGCTTCATGGATCACCCTGTCGGCGATCTTGATCGTCGGCGCCAGGCGGAACGTCGTCGTGGGCCTGATGAGACCGTCGTCGAGAGCGCCGGCGATCGTCACGACCTTGAAGATCGAGCCGGGCTCGTAGGCGTCGGTCACCGCCCGGTTGCGCTCGTTGTCCGGGTCGACCCCGAAGAGGTTGTCGTCGACGCGCGGCACGTTCGCCATGGCCAGCACCTCGCCGGTCCGCGGGTCGAGCACGACGGCGCTCGCCGCCTTCGCCCCGTACGCGCGCACGGCACGGTCGAGGACCAGCTCGGCCTGATACTGGATGTCGGCGTCGATGGTGAGCCGCACGCTGGCGCCTGACTCGGGTTTCTCCGTGCGTAGCGTGCGCAGCGTGTGCCCGGCGGGGTCCCGCTGGACGACCTCGCTGCCGTCCTTCCCGCGCAGCACCTTGTCGCACTGCTGTTCGATGCCGGCCAGGCCTACGTTGTCGAGGCCGGCATAGCCGACGATCTGCGCGGCCACGCCCTTCAGGGGATAGACACGCTTCTCCTCGGCATAGCTGCCGACCCCGGGCAGATCCAGAGCGACGGCCTTGGCGGCCTTGTCGGGATCGACCTTGCGGGCCACGTAGGTGAACCCGCTGTGGTGATCGGCGAGCGCCTTCTCGATGGCCCGCCACTTGTCGAGTGTGATGGGCCGGAGGGCGACAGCGAGCTGGCGGGCCGCCTTCTTCGGGTCCTTGATGAGATAGGGCGTCGCGTAGACTGTCTGCCGCGTCTCGCCGACGGCGAGCTCGTGGCCGCCACGGTCGTAGATCGTGCCGCGGTGTGCGGGCAGCGTGTGCTCGCTCTGCTGCTGGCCCGTCGCCTTCCTCTGCAGGTCGCCGGGCGAGGACGCCAGTGCGATCGCCCGGCCCCCGACGGCGAGGAAGGCGGCCACCGCGAGGATGCGCAGCAGGCGGATGCGTCCGTCCATGGCGCCGCCGCTGCGCCCCGCCCCCCGTCGAACGACGCCGCGCAGACCGCGGCGTTCCGTCTTCGCGCCCCGGCCTCCCGACGCCCGCGGCATCAGCGCCTCTGGCCGGACGCCTTGACGACGGCCGCCTTCGGGACGGTGAGATAGAGGGGGCGCTCTGCCGGTACCAGCCCGAGCTGGTGCTCGGCGATCTGACGGACACGGGACCCGGAGCTCAGCTGGGTGACCTGCGCCTGCAGGTCGGCGTTCTCGGTCGTGAGGCGCCGCTGTTCGACCTTGACCGCGTCGGTCTGCAGGCTCTTCTGCACGACGGCGAAGCTGAGCGCGACGCGACCGACCGCCAGCACGGTGAGGCAGATGACGAAGACGAAGAAGAGCCGCGTGAGGCGGGCGCGGACGACGGGACGCGCCCGCCGCATGGGACGGCGCACCGGTGCGGGCCGCACCGGCAGCGCCTCATCCCGCGGGCGCGTCCGCGGCGCCGTGCGCGCGTGTGCGGCTCCTGCCACGGCCCCTCCTAGAGCTTGACGGCGACGCGCAGCTTGGCGGGCTTGCTGCGCGGGTTCAGCTCGACCTCATGCGCGCGCGGCGTGATGGGGCGGCGCGTGAGGACGCTCATCGTCGGCTCGTGCCCGCAGACACACTGCGGCAGGCCCGGCGGGCAGATGCAGCCCGCGGCATGACCCTTGAGGAACTCCTTGACCATCCGGTCTTCGAGCGAGTGGAAGCTGATCGCGGCCAGCCGGCCGCCGGGCTTGAGCGCACGGTAGGCTTCTTCCAGGCCGCGCGCCAGGGACTCCAGCTCGTCGTTCACGACGATGCGCAGCGCCTGGAAGACGCGGCGCGCCGGGTTCCCCGCGGCGAAGCGCGCCGGCGTCGGGATGTTGGCCTTGACGATCTCGACGAGCTCGCCGGTCGAGGCCAGCGGCTGTCGCGCGCGCGCCCGCACGATGCCGCGCGCGATGTTCTTCGCGTAGCGCTCCTCGCCGTACCGGCGGAAGATGTCGGCAAGCTCGTCCTCGGAGAGCGTGTTGACGAGGTCGGCGGCGGTGACCGGAAGCTCGGGATCCATGCGCATGTCGAGCGGGGCATCGTAGGCGTACGAGAAGCCCCGCTCCCGGCGGTCGAGCTGCATCGACGACACGCCCAGGTCCATGTAGACGATGTCGGCCGACGTGTCACGGATGCGCTCCAGCACGTCGGCGAAATTGCCGTGGTACAGGCGGGCTTCGCACGGGGCGTCGCGTTCGACGTCGCGGAAGTACTCCGCCACATTGGGGTCGCGGTCGCAGGCGATGAGCAGGCCGTCCTTGCCGAGCCGCTCGGCCACCGCGGCGGCATGGCCGCCCGCCCCGAAGGTGCAGTCGATGGCGACCTCGCCCGGCACGGGCCGGAGCAACTCGACGAGCTCCTCGAGAAGGACCGGCGTGTGCGCGAGCACCATCTCGTACTCGCTAAGTCGCAAGCTCGTCAGCGGTTGCATCAGCCTCCTCCTCCAGCTGAGCCAGGTACTCGCCCCAGGCGGCTCGGTCCCAGATCTCGATGTGGTCCTGGACTCCGATGACGGTCGCTTCCTTGGTGATCCCGGCGAAGTCGAGCAGCCTGGCCGGGACGGTCACGCGTCCCTGCCCGTCGGGCTGCTCGAACACGGCATTCGCGGTGGTGAAGCGCTGCAGCGCCCTGCCCTTGCTGCTCAGCTGCGACGTCGAGCTGGTCTGGTCCGCCAGGTGACGCTCGAACTCGGGCGGCGAGAAGCCGGCGAGGCAGCGCTCGTGACCGTGCGTGATGTAGAGACCCTCGGGGAAGGCGGTCCGCAGGCGGGCGGGGACGGCGATGCGCTTCTTCGCATCGAGCGTGCACTCGTACTCCCCCACCAGGACCGGCCGCTGCATGGCCGCCACATTACCCCACTAGTCCCCACAATGCAACACTTTTCCACCCCTACGTGACACCCGTCCTCCACAAGCCGCCCCGGGTGAAAGGCAAGCGTGGGAGAAGGCTGAGGAGGAGGAGGAGGAGGAGGAGGAGGAGGAGGAGGAGGAGGGACGGCGCCGGCGAAGCGGGGCGCCGTCAGCGCGGCACTTTGATCTTCTGTCCGACCTGGAGCGTGGTGAGGTCGGCCTTGGGGTTCAGGTCCTCGAGGTCGGTCACCGTCGTGTTGAACTTGTCGGCGATGAGCGTGAGGCTGTCTCCCGTCTTGACCACGTACACCCGGTAGGTCGCAGCGGCGCTCGCCGACGACGTCGGCTTGGCCTTGCCCGTGGCGGCGGCGGCCGGCTCCGCCGTCTTCGCGTCGCCGCCCACGACGCCGGACTGTATGGCGAAGCTGAAGACGATGAGGACGGCGACGAGGAACGCCACCGGGGCGACCACACGAGGCCAGCTGAGCCCCTGTCGCGAGACGGACGGCATGCGGGGACGCCGGGCGGGCGCGGGCGGGCGCGGGCGCTGCTTCTGCTGCGGCCCGCCCGCGAGAGCCTGAAGCCGTTCGAGCGACTGCAGAGCCTCGTCGGAGGGCGCATCGGGCGAAAGGGCCGTGTCTACCGGAGGTCCCGTCTCAGGAGGCACCGGGCCCCGCCCGGCGCCTTGTCCCATGCCGTCCCCATTCATGGCGCCCCCAGCTCCTCCCTGAGCGCGGCGGCCGCCGAGGCCGCCGCCTTGCGGTACTCTACCCCGCCCGGCTGCCAGGCGTAGATGATCGACCGCGACGCGTTCACGACGAGCCCGCCGGCCTCGCCGGCCTTCAGTTCGCCGAGGGTCTCGGTGCCTCCCCCCTGGGCGCCGACGCCCGGCACGAGCAGGAACGAGTGAGGCATGGCCTGGCGCACCGCACGCAGCGCCTCCGGCGCGGTGGCGCCCACGACGGCGCCGACGTCGCTGTAGCCGGCGGTCCCGACATGCCCGGCCCCGAGGCGCGCCACGGCCTCGGCGACGTGCAGGTAGAGCGGCCGGCCGTCGACCGGCAGCTCCTGCAGAAGAGCGGCGCCGGGGTTGCTGGTGCGAACGAGGACGAACACGCCGTGGCCCTCCACGCAGGCGTCCACGAAGGGCGCGAGCGCATCGTCGCCGAGGTACGGGTTCACCGTGAGGGCGTCGGCGCCGGCGCCGGGGACCGGCGCGGCGATGCCCGGCGCCCCGCCGAAGGCGGCGCGCCGGTAGGCCGCGCCGGTCGAGGCGATGTCGCCGCGCTTGGCGTCGAGGATCACGGGCAGGCCGGCTTCGCGGGCGTACGCCACCACAGCGATGAGCGCGCGCCAGCCGGGCGCGCCGTACTGTTCGAAGAAGGCGGCCTGCGGCTTGACGCAGGCCGCCACGTCCGCGACCGCGTCGACGATGCCCCGGCAGAACGCCTCGAAACAGGCCGCCACCGCAACTTCGTCGCCCTGCTCGGCGGCCAGTGACCGGTAGGAGGCCACCAGCTCCGGCGGCAGACGGTCGAGCGCGGGGTCAAGGCCGACGCAGACCAGGCTGCGCCGGCGGAGTATGGATGCGGCGAGTCTGTCGGAGAAGTGCTCCACCCCTGTCCTCCCAACGGCGCCCCAGGCGGCGGGCAGGAGTATGGCATCGTGAAGCCCGAGGTCAAGCGGCAGGAGCCGCGGATCGTCTTTGCGGCGCCCGCGAAAAGGCGGTCAGGCGCGCGGACGGGATGATCCCCCGACGCGCGCCCGTCAGGGCTCAGCCGGAGGCGTCCTGAAGCCCGTCCGGCGCTTCCGACGGCGCGCTGTACTCGTCCGTGGCCGCCTGCTGCTGGGCCTGGAACTGGCGCACGTTGCGGCGGATCGTCTCGAGCTTGGCGCGCACTGCGTCGGCGGCCGGGTCGCGCACCGGCTCCTCGGCCGCCGCGAGCTCCGATTCGCGCTGCATCTCGCGCAGGACGTCCATGAGCTGACCGTCGTCCATCTGTGAGAGCTGGTTGAGGTCCCACTTCATGGCTTTGCTCGAGGTCTCGTGCACCGCGTCGAGCTTGGAGCGGACCACGGGGTTGAACACCGCGCCGGGGTCGACCTGGGCGGTGATCGCATCCACGTCGCGGATCATGTCCTCGATGCTCGCCCCCGCCTTGGGCACGATCTTGATGCGGCCATCGTCTTCTTCCACGACGCGCTCGATGGAGAGGTAGGCCTTGAGGAACCCTTCCGTGAAGGCGACCGGCACGGTGACGGCGTAGGCGATCACCTGCAGGACCTCGGACGCGAACTGGGTGAAGGTGCCGGTGTGGAGGTAGCTGTCCTCGATGAGCCCGAGCAGCATCGACTTGAGGTACGGGTCGGCGCGCATGTCGCGCGGGCTGCCGCCAGGCGGCTCCTGCGGCTGTTTCGAGCGTTGTGCCATGCCCCAGTTGTCGGCACGCGGCTTCGCCGTCTTGAACAGCTGCGGACCCGTTCACACGGCGGAGGCGTGGCGATAGGCTGTCGGGACGAGGAAGGAGCAAGGTGGAAGAGTCCGCCGGCAAGGGATACGAGAGGCTGACGGCGTGCATCGCGGCGATGGCGCGCGCGCCCGGACAGGCTGCCCTCTTCTGTGACATAGATGGCACGGTGTCGCCCATCGTCGGTCGGCCACAGGACGCCTTTGTGCCGGAGCACACGCTGGACGTGCTGGGGCGCCTCATCGAGCATCTGGCGCTCGTCGCGTTCGTGACGGGCCGCGCCGTCGAGGACGGCCGCAGGCTCGTCGGCCTCGACGGCGCGGCCTACGTGGGCACGCACGGCATCGAACTGATCGATGCGCAGGGCGCGGTCCGGACCGAGCCGCAGGCCGAGCGCTACCTCGGCCAGGTGCAGGAGGTGGCGGCCGCCGCGGCGGCCGCCTTCAGCGAGGACGCCCACGGCATCGTGGTCGAGAACAAGCGGACGGTGCTCGCCGTGCACTACCGGCTCGCGAGCGACGCCGCGGCGGCGCGCCACGCCATCCTCACGAAGGTGGTCGAGCCGGCGCGCGCCCTGGGGCTCACCGTCTCGACCGGCCACTTCCTCTACGAGGTGCGGCCGCCCGTCCCGTTCACCAAGGGGACGGCGACCCGCCGCATCCTGGCCGAGAGGGACTACCTTGCGGCGATCTTCTGCGGCGACGACCTGACCGACGCGGCGGGCTTCCAGGCCGTGCGGGAGTGGGCCGCGAAGGACGCACGCCGCACGGCGTGCTCAGTCGCGGCCCTCACGTCAGAGACGCCGCGCTCGGTGGTCGAGGAGGCCGATGTGCTGGTCGCCGGCGTAACCGGCATCGACCGGGTGCTCGCCAAGCTGCTGGCCGCGCTGGGGGGCTGAGGCGCAGGCCGGGCCGGGCCGGCGCCTTCGCCCACTGTCAGATCGGGCGCGCCGCCGGGCACCGGGCCTGTAGGGCCGGCAGCTCGCGCTCCGCCAGCGATCGCTGCTAGCGGCCGGTGAACTCCGGAGGGCGCTTCTCGAGGAAGGCCGCCATGCCCTCCTTCTGGTCGGCGCTCGCGAAGCAGAGCGCGAACAGGTCGCGCTCGATGCGCTGCCCCGTGGCGAGATCGACGTCGAAGGCCGCGTTGACGGCCTGCTTGCAGGCGCGCATGGCGATCGGGCTGCGCGCGGCCAGTTCGGCAGCGAGCTTCATCGCCTGGCTCATGAGCTCGTCCTTCGGATACGTCGCGACCACGAGGCCGATGCGCTGGGCCTCGTCGGCGCGGATGTGGCGTCCGGAAAGGACGAGGTAGCTCGCCCAGCTCTGCCCCACCGTCCTGGCAAGTCGCTGCGTGCCGCCGTACCCGGGCGTGATGCCGAGGCCGATCTCAGGCTGGCCGAACTTGGCGTTCTCAGAAGCCAGCCTGATGTCGCAGGCCAGGGCGAGCTCGCAGCCACCGCCGAGGGCGAAGCCGTTCACGGCGGCGACCCACGGCTGGGGCGCCGCCTCGATCGCGCTCATCACCGCCTGGCCGAGCTCCGACCAGCGCACCGCCTCGTCGGCGGTGAGGTCTTTCATCGCCGCGATATCGGCGCCGGCCACGAAGGACTTCTCGCCGCCGCCCGTCAGCACCACGGCGCGCACCTCACGATCGGCGCTCAGCTCGCGAACGGCCGCGAGCAGCAGCTCGTTCGTCTCGGCGTTCAGTGCGTTGAGCGCGTCGGGACGGTCGACGGTGACAACGGCGATGGCGCCCTCGCGAGTGACGTGCACGGCCATGATGAGCCTCCTGCCGGTGAGCTTGCCTTCTGACACTCTATCGCAGGCACGTGACCGGCCGGCATCGGCGACCCGTCCGAAGGATTGAGCATCGGGGGTGCGACCGACCTGCTACTCCGCATGATTCCGGCCTGCCGACGTGGGCCAGGCCCATGCGGAACAGTCGAACCTTCCCGCCACCCGGCGCCCCCGCTATAATGTTCGTTTGTAGCCACAAGGACTGCACTGTTCCCAGTATCGGGGGTCCTGGGGAACAGGGGGACTCAGGCGACCGCCGGGGGCGGTCGTCGTAGGGGGGATCCATCATGAAGCGCTCGCCGTCTCGACGTCTCTTTGTGCTGCTCGTCATCTTGCTGCTGTGCGCGCTCTGCGCGGGCGCGGGGGCGCCATTCGCCTCGGCGCGACCGGCATCACTTCATCCGCCGCACCACGCGTCGCGGCAGGGTACGACTTCACCGTCAGCATCCGCAGCGACGGCTCGCTCTGGGCCTGGGGCCAGAACGACTACGGGCAGCTCGGCGACGGTACGACCACCGCGCACAGCAGCCCGAAGCGCCTGGACGCCGGGCCCGACTGGGTAGCCGTCGCCGGTGGCGACCTGCACGCCGTCGCTCTGAAGAGCGACGGCTCGCTCTGGGCCTGGGGCTGGAACAACTCCGGCCAGATCGGCGATGGCACCACCACGGACCGCAGCCACCCCGTGAGCGTCGGCACCGACGACGACTGGACGGCGATCGCTTGCGGCGAGGAGCACACTGTCGCCCTCAAGAGCGACGGCTCGCTCTGGGCGTGGGGCGCCAACTACTCCGGCCAGCTAGGGATCGGCTCCACGCTAAGCAGCAGTTCACCGATGCGCGTCGGCGCCGCGAACGACTGGGCGGCCGTGGCCTGTGGGAGCAGCTACACCCTCGCCCTCAAGGCCGACGGCTCGCTCTGGGCCTGGGGCAGCAATGGGCTCGGCCAGCTTGGCGACGGCACGTCTACCGCCCGCACGAGCCCTGTGCCCGTCGGCGGCGACACCGACTGGACAGCGGTCACCTGTGGCCACGCCCACACCCTCGCCCTGAAGAGCGACGGCACGCTCTGGTCATGGGGCTATAACGGTTCCGGGCAACTCGGCGACGGCACGACGACCAGCCGCAACACTCCCGGCCAGGCGAGCGCCGACAGCGACTGGACCGCGATCGACGCCGGTAGCGCGCACACCGTGGCGCGCAAGAGCGACGGCTCGCTCTGGGCCTGGGGCGACAACGACTACGGCCAGCTCGGCGACGGCAGCGTGGCGGACCGGAATGCCCCGGTGCGCATCGGGGCTGCTGACGACTGGACGCGCGCCACCTGCGGGGTCTGGCACACCATGGCCGTCGCGAGCGACGGCGCGCTCTGGGCCTGGGGCGGCAACGGCGCCGGCCAGTTGGGCGACTGCGCGTTCGTCGACCGGCAGCTGCCGAAGCGGCTGATGCAGCCCGTAGGCGCCCAAGTGACGGTCGCGGCGGGCGACGTGCACGCCCTCGCCGTCGGCGGTGACGGCTCGCTTTGGGGGTGGGGGTACAACGCCTGGGGCCAGCTCGGCGACGGCACGCACACGGAGCACTGGAGTCCCGCACGCGTCGGCGCCGTCGGCGACTGGACGTTCGTCGCCTGCGGGATGCAGTTCACCCTCGCCCTCAAGAGCGACGGGTCGCTCTGGGCATGGGGAATGAACGGCGACGGCCAGCTCGGCGACGGGACGACCACGGAGCGCAGCAACCCCACTCGAGTCGGCGCCGACAACGACTGGTCCGCCGTCGCCGGTGGCGCTCGCCACACCCTCGCCCTCAAGAGCGACGGCTCGCTCTGGGCTTGGGGGTACAACGGCTACGGCCAGCTCGGCGACGACACGACGACCAGCCGAAGCACCCCCGCACGCGTCGGCAGCGATAACGACTGGACGGCCGTCGCCGCCGGTGCTCAATGCAGCCTCGCCTTGAAGAGCGACGGCTCGCTCTGGGCATGGGGGTACAACGCCTACGGTCAGCTCGGCGACGGCTCGACCACTGACCGCGGCAGCCCCGTGCGTATCGGCACCGACAACGACTGGACGGCCGTCGCCGCAGGGATCTACCACACCCTCGCCGTCAAGAGCGACGGCTCGCTCTGGGCCTGGGGGTCGAACGCGTCCGGCCAGCTCGGCGACGGCACGACGACGAACCACAGCAGCCCCGTGCGCATCGGCGCCGACCACGACTGGACGGGCGCCGACGGGGGCGTGTCGCACACCTTGGCCGTCAAGAGTGACGGCTCGCTCTGGGCATGGGGCGCCAACAACCGAGGCCAGCTCGGCGACGGCACGACGACGAACCACAGCAGCCCCGTGCGCATCGGCGCCGACAACGACCGGACGTCGGTCGCCTGCGGCAGCGACTTCGGCCTCGCTCTCGCGGGTGACGGCTCGCTCTCGGCCTGGGGCATCAACGCGTACGGCCAGCTCGGCGACGGTACGACCACCAGTCGCCTCAGCCCGATCAGCGTCCCCATCTTCCTCACCTCGAGTCCCACGATCGCCGCCGGCGACGGCTTCACGCAGGCGCTTGGCACGGACGGCGGCCTCGATGGATGGGGCCTGAACGCGGGCAGTCAGATCGGCGACGGTACGGCGACCAGCCGCAGCAGGCCCGTCCCGGTCGGCACGTACGTCGATTGGACAGCGGTCGCGTGCGGTCAGTCTCATACGCTCGGTATCAGGAGCGACGGCTCGATGTGGGGCTGGGGCTGGAACTACTACGGCCAGGTCGGCGACAACTCCGCCACGATCAGGGCGGTTCCGACACCCATCGTCGGCGCAAGCAGCGGCTGGGCGACAGTGGCCGCGGGCTACTCGCACAGCGCCGCGCTCAGATGCGACGGCACGCTGTGGACCTGGGGGTCGAACAGCTACGGCGAGCTGGGGCGCGGCGATGCCGTCGTTCGCCACTCCCCCGAACAGGTGACGGGCGCTCCGGGAGGCGATGACCACTGGACGGCCGTCGCCTGCGGCTACTACCACACCCTCGCTCTCAAGGACGACGGCACGCTCTGGGCCTGGGGCCGCAACACGTACGGCCAGCTCGGCATCGGCAACGCGACCAACCAGACCTCACCGGTCCAGGTGGGCACCGCGGCCGACTGGGTGGCGGTGAGCGGAGGCGAGCACCACACCCTTGCGCTTAAGGCGAACGGCTCGCTCTGGGCCTGGGGCCGCAACAACGGCGGACAGGTCGGCGACGGCACGACCACCAACCGGACTGCGCCCAAACAGATCGGGACGTCGTTCGAGTGGATGTCGCTCGATTGCGGCGGCTCGCACAGCCTCGCGACCCAGGAGGACGGCTCCCTCTGGGCATGGGGCCTCAACGCCGACAGCCAGGTCGGCGACAACACGACGACCGCGAGGACGTGGCCCGTCCGTATCGGCACCGCCAACGACTGGGCGGCCGTGGCCGGCGGCGGCGGGCACAGCGTCGCCCTCAAAGGCGACGGCTCCCTGCTGACGTGGGGGAGGAACGGCTCCGGCCAGATCGGTGACGGCACGACCGCGGTCAAGCGCGTGCCCACCTTCATCCGCGACCTGCTGCCGCCGGTGCTCGCCTCGATGAGCTCGCCGCTTCACCTGGGCATCTCCGGCTGGTTCACCGACACCTGGATGGACTTCAATTGGACCGTGGCTGACCCCGCCGGCTACGCGGGCTGTTCCTATGCCTATGATCAAGACGCCGACCTCGAAGCGGACCGGGAGAGCGAGGGCATTTTCACCGGTCTCCGCGTCGGTACGTTCCCCGAAGGCGCCTGGTATTTCCATCTGAGGTTCGTGGACGCCTACGGCAACTGGAGCCCGACCAGGCACGTCCTGGTGGGTGTCGACACAAGCCCGCCATCCGCCGGTGATGACGCCGACGAACTCTGGCACCAGTCCTTCACCGTTCATCTCGGCGGCACGGACACGGTGTCAGGCGTGGGGTACGTCGCGTATTCGGTCGACGGAACGGCGGAGCAGACGCTGCCCGCAGACCGTGCGGCTGTGGTCCTTCGGACCTGGAAGCGCGGGGCGAACTCCGGCGTGCACACCGTCGCCTACCGTGTCATCGACCAGGCGGGCAACGAGACCAGCGGATCCTGCGAGGTGTACCTCGACCGTATGCCGCCGGCCACCGCCGACGACGCTCCACGGGACGCGAGCGGACAGCCCGTCCCGCAGACGTCCGAGGTCACCGTGAACCTCGCGCCGGCCGACCAGGAGGGCCTGTCCGGCGTCGCCGCGACCTACTGGAACCTCGACTGGAGCGGCTGGCAGGAAGGGACCTCCGTCCCTGTGACCGCAGTCGGGACTCACTGGATCAGCTACTACTCCGTGGATAACGCAGGCAACGTGGAGAACATGCGCTGCTGCGGTGTCGTGATCGCCTCGCCCGGGGCGGGTGCGACGATCTCCGGATCGGCCTCCACCACCGCCGTCCGCTCGGCACACGGCGCATCCAGTCACGACTCAGGGCGCGCGCGGCGGCAGGGCCGCCTGCTGCTGCGACGGCGCTAGAGGCATGAGGCGACGGCGGCGGCGGAAGCGGCATCTTCCGCCGCCGTCTCGTCTGTCCTCAGCTCCCTGCACGCCCCCGGAAACGTCACCCTTTCCGCCGAGGGTACTGCGTGATGCAATGCGCTCGAAGGCCGGCGAAAGGAGCGCAATGGACAAGAAGAACACACTCCTCAAGGCATGTCTCGTGCTGGCGCTGGTCGCCGCCGGGGCCGCGCTGCTGGCCGCCTGCGGCGGCTCGTCCGGCGGCCCCTCGCCTTCGCCTTCCGCCAGCACCGCCGGACCGTCCGCGCAGCCCTCTCCGCAGATCACATCGGGCCGGCCGCCGGCCGAGGCTGTCGCCGTCGTGCGCCGGTACTGGCGCTATTTCGGCGACCAGCGGTACGACCAGGCCCACGCCCTGACCACGGGCGATCATCTCGCCGCCTCCAGCCTCTGGTCGTCTCCCCCGTCAGAGCCAGAGGTCAAGGCGGCCCGCTTCCTCAGAGTGATCGGCGATCTCGTCAACGATCCCGGCGAGGACGCCACACTCGAGTTCCCGTTCGACGTGCACATCGTCCCCGGCGTCGCGAGCCCCTTTGGGGACGCGCCGGTAGACCAGGCCATGTGGGCGCGTGTGGTCCGCATGTCCGACGGCACCTGGCGCCTCGTCGAGCTCGGCACCAGCCCCTGACCAACGGGACTCCCTCCGGTCGCCGTGCGGGCCGGCCCTGCCCGCTGACAGCGCGCGGCTCAACCCTCACGGGTTTGCCGTAGAGCCTGCCGCAGGGCAAGCTGCAAGGCATGTCACAGCGTCCTGCGCACATCGGGGCCGCGCTGCTCATCCTCGCGGCCGCTGCGCCGGCCCTCGCCGGGTGCGGGTCGTCGGACGAGGCCGCATCGGTCGGCGCGGGCTCGGGTCCCCACGGCGACGCCCGCCGCCTCACCGCTCGTCTGCTCGACGAGCGCCCCGGCCGACAAGCACCTGCCCGCATCCGGCAGCCAGGTCATCCGGAGCTTCGTGCGGGCGATGAACGCCGGGAGGCGCGACGCTTGCGCGGGCGTACCTCGCGCCGGACGAGGCGCGCGAAGTCCTGGCCGGACTGGCCCAGGTCCGCCGCCTGCGCATCGTCGACCTTCAGGACCGCTACTGAAAGGTGCCGCGGAGCTCGAGGATCGAGCTCATGGCAGACGTGGAGGTCGAGGGTGCGGGGGCATCAGGCTCCGGCGCGCCGCCGCTGAGACGGACGGCGTACATCACGCTCGAGCTGACGAACGAGCGCTGGCGGCTGGTGACCTTCTCGGTAGGCGCGCCGCCAGGCTGAGCTTTCGTCCGTCTTTGGCCAGGCCCGGGGCTGGTGCTCCACGGCGATGGCGTGCGGGATACCGCCGGGCTGAGCCCTCGGTGCGTTCTCCGCCGGCGCCCCGCGGCGAGCCTTCAGTCGCGCAGCTTGCGCAATGGCGCGACGCTCCCCATGAGGCGGCGCTCGGAGCCGTCGTTCTCGAAGCGCACCAGGACGATGCCGCCCTGCTCGACGGCCAGCACGGTGCCCTCCCCGAGGGTGGCGTGGAGGACGCGCTCGCCGGAGCTGAAGTACTGCTCGACCACCTCGCCGTCGAGGCTGCCGGAGCCGGGCGCCACGTAACGGCGGCCGCTGCCCAGCGCTTGGCTCTCGTCCTCGGCGTCCCAGGTGCGCCGGCCGCCTCGCGGCCCGCCGCCGCGACGCTCGCCGGACCAGCCTCCGTCGCGGCCGCCCCGGCCCCCGTGACCCCGCTCGCCGCCGCTCCAGTCCCAACCGGCGCCCGCGGGCGCGCCGACGACCTGGCGTTCGACCAGCCTTTCGGGGATCTCGCCCAGGAAGCGGCTCGGCAGGTTGTACTGCCCGGCGCCCCACAACGTGCGGGCGCGCGCGTGCAACAGGTACAGCCTGTCCATCGCGCGCGTCATGCCCACGTAGGCCAGGCGGCGCTCCTCCTCGATGTTCTGCTCGTCGAGGGAGCGCTGGTGCGGGAAGACGCCCTCTTCCATGCCGGCGATGAACACGACCGGGAACTCGAGACCCTTGGCATTGTGCAGCGTCATCAGCGTGATGAGCTCGCCCGTGTCGGCGAGAGCGTCGACATCGGTGTAGAGCGAGATCTCCTGGAGGAAGCCGTCCAGGGACCGCTCGGCGGCGCGCCGGTCGTACTCGCCGGCCACCGTGAGGAACTCCTCGAGGTTCTCGAGGCGGCCCTCTGACTCGAGCGTACGCTGCTGCTTGAGGGCGTCCTCGTAGCCGCTCTCCTCAAGCACGCTGCGCACCACCTCGGCCACAGGCCGCTGCTCGAGCCCGGCCTGGAGCCCCTCGACCAGCCGCACGAACCCGAGCAGCCCATTGACGGCGGCGGGCGTCAGGCCGGGCACGTCGTCGGCCTGCTGGGCCGCCTGCCACAAGCTCACGCCGACGCTGTCGGCGTGCGCCTGCAGGCGGCCCACCGTCGTCGCCCCCAGCCCGCGCTTGGGCACGTTGACCACGCGCAGTAGGCGCTGCGTGTCGCCTGGGTTCACCAGCAGCGTGAGGTAAGCGAGCACGTCGCGGATCTCGGCGCGCTCGTAGAACTTGGGCCCGCCGATCACCTGGTAGGCGATCGCGTAGCGGCCGAACTGCTCCTCGAGCACGCGCGACTGCGCGTTGGTGCGGTAGAGCACGGCGATCTCGTGTGGCCGGTAGGCCCTCTCCCCCGCCTCGCCCTCGAGCAGCTTCTGGACCTCGCTGGCGACGAACTGGGCCTCGGCGCGCTCGTCGTTGACCTCGACGATCTGCGCCGGCGCGCCCTGACCGCGCGGCGTCCAGAGGTTCTTGCCCTTGCGCTGGCGGTTGTTGGTGACGACGGCGTTGGCCACGTCGAGGATCGCCTGCGTCGAGCGGTAGTTCTGCTCGAGCCGGATCACCTTCGCGTCGGGGTAGTCGCGCTCGAACTCGAGGATGTTGCGGATGTCGGCGCCGCGCCACGAGTAGATCGACTGGTCGTCGTCGCCCACCACGGCGAGGTTGCGGTGCTCGCCGGCGAGCAGGTTGGCGAGCCGGTACTGGGCATGGTTCGTGTCCTGGTACTCGTCGATGAGGATGTAGCGGAAGGCGCGCTGGTAGTGCTGCCGCCTGTCGGGAAGCTGCTCGAGCAGCTGGACCGTCCTCATGAGCAGGTCGTCGAAGTCCATCGCGTTCATGGCGAGCAGCTCGCGCTCGTACCGCTCGTAGACGTCGGCCGCCGCCTTGCTGAAGCGGCCGCCGGTCTGCTCGCGGAAGGCGGCCGCGTCCATCAACTGGTTCTTGGCGTCCGAGATCTGCCGGGCGATCGCCTCGGGCGGGTAGCGCTTGGGGTCGATGTCGAGGGCCTCGAGGCAGCGCTTCACGAGGCGCTTGCGGTCGTCCTCGTCATGGATCGAGAAGGTCGAGCCGTAGCCCAGGCGCTTGGCCTCGCGCCGCAGGACACGGGCGCACATCGAGTGGAAGGTGCTCACCCACATCACGCGCGCGACCGGGCCGACGAGGCCCTCGATGCGCTCCTTCATCTCGCCGGCCGCCTTGTTGGTGAAGGTGATAGCGACCACCTCGTCGGGCCGCGCCTTGCGCGTCGCGAGCAGGTACGCGACGCGGTGGGTCAAGACGCGCGTCTTGCCCGAGCCGGCGCCGGCCAGGATGAGCAGCGGTCCCTCGGTGTGGGTCACGGCCTCGCGCTGCGGCTCGTTCAAGCCGGCGAGCAGGTCCTCGGGCGATGCGCTCAGAGGACGCCTCCTTCGATGACGAAGGAGAGCGCGAGCGCGATGCCGCCGGCGATCATGAAGCGGACGCCGGCGAGCACCAGCCGCTCGCGCGACACGTAGCCGAGGAAGGCGCCGAGCAGGAACATCTGCACGAAGGCGATGCCGAGGGCGAGGTAGTACTCGGTGCGGATCGGCAGGGTGCCGCCGAGCCAGAACGGGATCGTGCAGAGCGCCGAGGCGATGAACGGTGAGGCGCCGTCGACGACCGCTACCGCGACGGCGGCGTAGCGAGAGGCCGCGCTGATGTCGGTGTCCTCGAGGCTCGACAAGGTCGAGCCTTCGAGCTCCCGCAGGGCGCGGCCTCGCTCCGCCCGCTCGACGAGGTACGAGCCGTAGAAGCCGGACACGCTCATGCCGACGGCCGTGGTCAGGACCAGGGTGGTGACCGTGCCGCTGGCGTCAACGCCGGCCAGGAGGGCGCCCATCAGCACGCCCAGCGTGGTGAGCACGCCGTCGAAGGCGTTGAGGGCGAAGTAACGACGGATGATGCCGCCGACCTCGGACACGCGATGATAGTGCTGGAGGAGGTCCACCTTCTCGCGGACCCAGGGGACGAAGGCCATCGGCTAGCCCGCGGACGGGCGCTGAGCGCTCACCGGTGCGTGGCTAGCGCAGCCAGCGGGCGCCGGCGTCCTGCGGCGTCTCCGCCTCCTCGATGATGCGGCGGCCGGTCGAGACCTTGTCGATCGAGTGGATGCTGCCGCCGCTGTCCTGCACGACCTCGGCGACGTTCTGGAAGTCGATGTCGTCGCCTTCGAGCGTGATCTTGATGTTCTCGACCTTGTTGTCGATCTCGAACAGCGTGATGTCGACGCCCTGGATGCCGTCCAGATCGCCGAGCTTGTCGGCGAGCGTGAGCATCGTGGGCTGATGGGGCTTGAGGACGTCGAGCACGAGACGCCTGACGTGGCTCATGGGGTGATCACGCTCCGTTCAGGGTGGTTTGCGGCACGCATCGTAGCATACCCGCTCCAGCCCTCCGGGCACCGGGACGGTGGACGTTGAGGCCGGGTGACGAGCCCGGCGCGGGACGTCGCGCCTGGTCCGCCTGCTAGATGCCGGCGCCCTCGTCGAAGCGCGTCAGCTCGCTCAGGATGCGCTGCGTCTCGGCCACCGCCTCGCGATGCTTGGAGCGGCGCTCCGGATGGATCTCGTCGAGCTCCTGCTCCATCTCGACGATGCGCGTGACGAGGCACTTGATGGCCTCGGCCACGGGGTCGGGCAGGTGGCGGTAGTCGATGTCCGGGATGCCGACGCGCTGCCCCTGCAGCAGCACCGGGCGCCCCGGGTTGCCGACCACGGTCGAGTCCCGGGGCACGTCCTGCACGACCACGCTGCCGGCGCCGATCTTGGCGTCGCTGCCGATCCGCACCGAGCCGAGCACCTTGGCGCCGGCGCCGACGACCACGTTGTCGCCGACGGTCGGGTGCCTCTTCCCCGTCTCCTTGCCCGTCCCGCCGAGCGTGACGCCCTGATAGAGGGTGACGTTGTCGCCGACCTCCGTAGTCTCGCCGATCACCACGCCGGCTCCGTGATCGATGAACAGGCCCTTGCCTATCGCGGCGCCCGGGTGGATCTCAATGCCCGTCATGAAGCGGTTGAACTGGCTCACCCAGCGCGGCAGCAGCGGCACGTCGCGCACCCAGAGGGCGTGCGCGAGGCGGTGGAGCCACAGCGCGTGAAGCCCGGAGTACGAGGTGAGGATCTCGAAGCTCGAGGTCGCGGCCGGGTCGCGCTCCTGTGCGGCGCGCACGTCCTCAGTGATCTCTTCGATCGCGCGGGACACGATGTGCTGCGTCTCGGAGCGCCGCGCGAGCGCCAGGTACCCGGCCGTCGCCAGGCTCGCCAGCCCGAGCAGCTTTCGTACCATCAGCTCACCTCGCCTTCGTCTTCCCGCGCTTCGGGGGACGCTACCCTACCACCGCACCCAGCCTCGTTTTGCGGGCGGGCGCCGCCCAGCGTGTTGCCCCCCGAGACCTCTTCCCCATCCTCCGGGCCGCACCACACCTCGTTCATGCTCCCCGAGCGAAAGCCGTCGAGGTCGACGGTCACGTAGGTGAAGCCGAGGGCGCGCAGCCGGCGCGCGAGCTCCTCGCGGGCCGCGCCGACGGCGCGCCCCACCTCACCCGGCTCGACCTCGAGCCGGGCGATGGTGCCGTGATGCCGCACCCGACACTGCCTGAAGCCGAGTTCATGGAGCACCGCCTCCGCGGCCGCCACGGCCGCCAGCTTCTCGGCGGTGATGGCCTCGCCGTAGGGGATCCGCGACGCGAGGCACGCCTGCTGCGGCGTGTCCCAGGTGGGCAGGCCGGCGGCGCGGGCGAGCGCCCGGATGGCGGCCTTCCCGAGCCCGGCCTCGAGCAGCGGATGTCGCACCCCGAGCTCGGCGGCCGCCTGCATACCCGGCCGATGGTCGCCGAGATCGTCGTGATTGGCGCCGTCCAAGAGGACCTCGACACCGTGCTGGCGGGCGGCGCCGGCCATCGCCTCGAGGAGATGCCGCTTGCAGTGGTAGCAGCGGTCCTGGGGGTTGCTGATGAAGTGCGGGTCGTGGAACTCGTCCGTCTCGGCGACCACCAGGCTGACGCCGAGCTCGCCGGCCAGGCGCCGCGCCGTCTCCAGCTCCTCGGGAAGGTAGGTCGGCGACACCGCCGTGAAGGCGACGACCTGGCCGGCACCCAGCCGGCGGACGGCGGCCCACAGAAGGAGGCTCGAGTCGACGCCGCCGGAGAAGGCCACAGCCGCAGACGTCATCCCTTCGAAGCGGCCGTCGAGCGCGTCCAGCCAGGCCTGTTCCGTCCCGGAGAGCACCGGGTCGCTCACCATCTGATCACCGGCCCTAGACGAGGACGTCGTCACGCAGGCTGGTGATGGTCGGCGCCTCTCCACAGACGGGACACGCGGGCTCCCGGCTGATGGCGACCTCCTGGAAGACCATGGTCGTGGCGTCGAACTGCAACAGTCGGTCGTAGAGCGGCCGCCCGAAGCCGGCGATGACCTTGATCACCTCGCAGGCCTGGAGGCAGCCCATCACGCCGGCCACCGGCCCGAAGATGCCGGCGACGGCCGGCTGCATCACGACGCCCTTGGCCGGCACCTGCGGGAAGAGGCAGCGGTAGCAGGCCGTCTCCCCACCCCGGATCGTCATCATCAGCCCGACGAACTGCAGGATGGCGGCCTCGACGAGTATCTTGCGGTGGAGCACGCAGGCATCGTTCAGCAAGAAGCGCGACGGGAAGTTGTCGACCGCCGTCACGATCACGTCGTAGCCGTCGAGCAGCCTCCCGGCATTCGACGCGGCGAAGCGCTCGTCGTGCAGGTCGAGCCGGATGGACGGGTTCAGCGCGTGCAGCTTCTCGGCCGCGCTCTCCACCTTGCGGCGCCCCAGGTCCGGGGTGCTGTGGAGCGTCTGCCGCTGCAGGTTCGAGAGCTCGACCACGTCGAAGTCGACGAGGCCGAGGCGGCCGACGCCGGCGGCGGCCAGGTAGGCGAGCACCGGCGAACCCAGTCCGCCGGTGCCCACCACGAGCACCGCCGCCGCCGCCAGCTTCTCCTGCGCCTCCTCCCCGAGCTCGGGGATCACGAGATGGCGCGCGTAGCGCTCGCGGTCCTCCCGGGACAGCGTCACCCACCCACCTCCGTCGCCTCGGTGAACAGCGCCGATGAGAGGTACCGCTCGCCCGTGTCGCAGAGGATGGTCACGATCGTCGTCCCGCGACCGGTCGCGCGCCGCGCGACCTCGGCGGCGGCCCACACGTTGGCGCCGGCGCTGATGCCGACCAGGATGCCCTCCTCGCGCGCCAGGGCGCGCGCCGCCTGGAAAGCCTGGTCGGCCGTCGCCTGGAGCACCTCCTCGTACACCTCAGTGTCCAGCACGTCGGGCACGAAGCCGGCGCCGATACCCTGGATCTTGTGCGGCCCGGGCGCTCCCCCAGAGAGCACCGGCGAGTCGACCGGTTCTACCGCGACGACGCGGACGTCGGGCTTGTGCTCGCGCAGGAAGCGCCCGACCCCGGTCACCGTCCCGCCAGTCCCGACCGCCGCGACGAAGACATCGACGCTGCCGTCCGTGTCGTCCCAGATCTCCTGGGCGGTCGTGCGGTAGTGGATGTCGGGGTTGGCCTGGTTCTGGAACTGCTGCGGGATGAAGCTGTCGCCGGTGTCGGCGGCCAGCTCCAGGGCCCTGGCTATGGCGCCCTTCATGCCTTCGCTGCCCGGCGTGAGCACGAGCCGCGCGCCGTAGGCCTTGAGCAGGTTGCGGCGCTCGATCGTCATCGTCTCGGGCATGGTCAGGACGACCTCGTAGCCCCGCGCTGCTCCCACCATCGCCAGGGCGATCCCGGTGTTGCCGCTCGTGGGCTCGATGATCGTCGTCTTGCCCGGCTTGATCAGACCTTCGCGCTCGGCGGCCTCCACCATGGACAGCCCGATACGGTCCTTGACGCTGCCGCCCGGGTTGAAGGACTCCAGCTTGCCGAGGACCTCGGCGCCGGTCTCTTCCGAGATCCTGTTGAGGCGCACGAGGGGCGTCTGGCCGATGAGATCGGTGATGCGGCGGGCGATGGTCATGGTCGTCTCCTTGCCGTTCAGATCGAGTACACCCACGTCTGGCCACGGGTCCGGCGCTCGCGCTCGACGAGATGAGCGAGCGTCGTCTGCGCGAGCACCGACTCGGCGGCCTGCTCCGCCTCGATCCACACCGACGCGGCGCCACAGCCTTCGGGCCCATCACAGAGGCCCTGGGTGCAGTCGGCCGCCGTCGGCAAGCCGTCGAGCGCGGCCACGACGTCGAGGACGGTCACCGCGGCGGGCGGGCGGGCGAAGCGATACCCGCCGCTCGCCCCCCGGCGACTGCGCACTATGCCGGCGCGGCGCAGCACTGCGAAGACCTGCTCGAGGAACTGCACCGGCATGGCGCGACGTTCGGCGAGCTCCCCGAGCGGGACGGACGTCCCGGGCGCGAGCTCTTCCTCCCTTTGAGCGAGCTCGACGAGCGCTCGCACCGCGTAGCGGCTCTTGGACGAGATCGGCATATCAGACGAAAACCGGGTTAGTTGATAGGTGCACTCGGCATTATGCCCCGAGAACCGCGATTCGAACAGTCCGCCCTCACGGCTCGCGGCCGCGGCGCCAATCCAGATACATCGTGGCGAGCGCCCCCAGCAGGAGCGTGACGAGGGCGGCCCAGAGGACCCGGTAGACGACGATCCAGAACACGCTCGCGCCGAGGGCGATGAAGATGAGCGAGTCCTCGACGATGGCGTGCACCATGCTCAGGAAGACGCTCATCAGGAAGACCTGCCGCCGGCCGAGATTGTGGCGCTGTGTGTCGCGTACGATCACCCCGCCCCCGTAGGCGAGGCCGAAGAGGAAGCCGATCAGGGTGGGCGCCGCCGACTGCTCGCGCAGCCCGAGCCACCGCCCGACCAGACGCGACCAGCTGCGCGCCGCCTTCCGGTAGGCGCTCGTCCCTTCGAAGAGCTCGAGGACGACCATGATCGGCACCACGATCAGGAACATGCGCAGCAGAAGCTCGAACGAGCCGGTCAGGAAGGTCCGCAGCAGCTCGCTCATGAGAACGCCCCGATGAGCAGGTTGGCGACGGCCGCGGCGGCGAGCCCGGCGACCGCTCGCAGGACACCGAAGGCGACACCGTTCATGCCGGCCTTCTGCAGCACGGCCCCTTCAACCAGCAGGTTGTGGCCGATGAGGACGGCGATGGCGAGCACCGTGATCTGCCGCGGATCGAGCGAGAGGGCCTGGAGCGCCCCGACCGCCGCGTAGACATTCAACACGTAGCCGACGATCAGCGGGACGGCCGCCTCGCCGGGTAGCCCGAGCAGCGACATGATCGGAGCGGCGGCCTTCGCAAGCGCGTCGATCACACCGATCCGTTCGAGGACCAGAGCCATGCCGTAGGCGGGGATCATGACGCGGCCCAGCATCCAGAAGGTGTGGACGCCGGACTTCAGGCCGAGCCGGACGTCGCGCGCGATCGTCGCCTTCACGCTGGCTTGGGCGGCCGACGGGTCGGCGGGGACGTCGGTGGCCGGCGGGTCGCTGGGGACGTCGGCGGCCGACGGGTTGGCGAGGACGTCGGCGGCCGGCGGGTCGGCGGGGACGTCGGCGGCCGGCGGGTCGGTACCCGCGCCGGCGCCGGCCGGCCCGCTGCCGCCGGCCGGCGCCGGCTCACCCCGTTCCTCGCCGCGAGACTGATCGTCCATCGCCGGCGATTCTGTCACGCACCCTGGCCCGTCGCAGCCCCGCGCCGGCCGCAGCCCCGCCCGGTGACCCTGATCCGCCGTCCTTGACGTGTTGTCGTCACCCCCCTGTCCTCGCCCGTCATCCTGTTGCGGATCCCCGGACGGGCGCAGCATGCGTCCATGCCGTCCGTGCGCCTCATCGCTACTCTCGCCGTCCCCCTCGCCGGTGCAGCCCTGCTCGTCGGGCTGTGGCGCGCGTGGGACGCACCCGGCCCAGGGCTCGCCGTAGCGAGCGCGGCGTCTGTGGCGTCACCGGCGTCGTCGCCGACGAGCGCCACGCCTTCGGACGGCCCGGGGGCGACCTCCGCCCCGGGGGCGACCGCCGGCGCGGGGGCGACCGCCGGCGTGACGGCTTCCGGCGCAACGATCTCCGGCGCAGCCTCCGGCGCACTCGACCCGAGCGATCCCGTACTGGCCGCGGCCACCGTGATGCGCCGCTTCTGCGACCTCGTCGACCGCGGCTACTGGCGGCGAGCGCGCCACCTGCTCGCCGGTCCTTGGGTGTGGCCCGCGGGCGACCTGCGCACTGTGGTCAGGATGGGCTTCAGGTCGGCGAAGCGGCACCGCACCCAGCTCGTCGACGACTTCACCTTCTTCGCACGATGCAGCATGCGGCGACATACGCCCGGCACGCTGTACCGCGACGTCAGCACACTGGTCTTCACCCTCGGGAGGGGCGGGACAGACGGCGGCTGGCTCATCACAGCCGTCACGACGCGCCCGTAACCCGACCGAAAGGGGTCTCATGAACAAGACACTCTTGCCGCGGCGCTGGCTGCTGCTCGCGCTCGCCCTCGCGGCAGCGGCCGCGGCCGGCCTGCTCGTGGCGCCGGCCGCGGCCGCTGCGCCGCCCGACCCGGCCTCCGTCGCCGCGGCGTACCTCCAGGCGCGAGCCGAGGCCGTCGAGGCGGCACACCCGGCCCGCGTGCTCGCTCCCTACCTGGGGCCGCGCACGACGCTTCTCACCCGTGAGGCCGCCATCGCCCGGGGCCTCGCGCTGCGCCAGGCCGACCTCGGCCACACGCTCGACGACGCCGCTTGCCGCGTCTCGGTGACCGGCACGCGACTCGACGCCACGACAGGAGTGGCGACGGTGACCGCGCACGCCGTGACCACGTTGCGCTGGCACGCCCTGAAGGGCGCCAGCGTCGAGGCCTCCGGCGTCGTACACCGGGTAAGGCTCGTGCGGACGGGCTCCGGCTGGCACATCACGGCCGACACGTACACCGACCAGCAGGTCCCGGCGCTGCTCGAACGGGCAGGCGTCGCCAGGACGACGGTGTCACGCGCCGTCGGCAGGCTCGAGAGCGCGGCAGCCACGACGCCTGACCCGGTGTTGACGGCGGCGAACGCGCCCAGCACGCCCATTCCCGGTCGCGTCGGCCTGACCGACCGCCTCTACTACGATCGGGACGCGGTCAGAACCTACGCCGACCGCTATGCGCTCGGCTACAACCCCACGTACGTCTCGTTCTCGGCCGACTGCTGCAATTTCGTCTCGCAGAGCGCCTTCGCCGGCGGCATGCCGCCGTCCTCCGGCTCCTATGACACGGGCTGGTGGTACAGCAAGAACGGCACCAGCGGCACCGGCGACGACCACTGGAGCTGGTCGTGGATCTCGTGCACGAAGCAGATCAACTTCTGGGTCGGCCGGCGCATCGACTGGGTCTCGTCGATCGGCGCGGTCGGCAAGGGCGACGTGATCTATTACGACTGGGGCGGGGACGGCGGCTGGGATCACGTCGCCGTCCTGGTCGGTACCAACAGCGCGGGGCAGAAGGTGATCGACGCGCACACCACCGATCACTACAGGGTCTGGTGGAAGCTCGGCTCCTCGACGACCCGCTACGCTTTCGGCAAGGTCAGGGCGTACTGGGTCATCTGAGCGGCGCGCGGGGCGCCGGGGGCGGGCCCGCTACGGGCGCCCGCCCCCGGCGCCGGCCGCGCCGTCGACCTCGGCCAGAGGCTGAGCCGGCCACAGGTCCTGTGCCACGAGGTTCTCGAACGTCTCCGGCCGCGAGACGCACACGACCTCTCTTCCGTCGATGCCGTAGATGCCCGCCCGCGGACGGCCGTTGTAGTGCGTCATCGTGTCGATCGAGTACGCTCCGACGTCGCGGAACACGACGATGTCGCCCACGCTCACGCCGGCGGGGAAGCGGCGGTACGGCGTGCCCTCGTCGCCGACGTAGACGTCACCGCTGTCACAGAGCGGGCCACCCACGCGGAAGGACGTGTCGGACGCCTCGGCGGCGCGGTTCGCCACGACGGCCCGGAAGTACCACTCCGTGAAGGTGTGGTCGAGCAAGGTCTCGTAGCCCGTGTCCAGAAGCAGCCAGTGCTCCTCCCCCACCGGGCGGCCCGAGGCATCGAGCAGCCGCTTCGTCTTCTCGCACTCGACACGCGTGACGAGCACGGCCGCGTCGCCCACGACGTAACGACCCGGTTCGATGAAGAGGGTCAGATCCGGGCGCCGCGCCTGGAGTCTCTCGCAGATCGCGGCCGCGTAATCGTCGGGGGTCGTGGTGGCGCAGAAGTAGTCGGCCGGATCGCAGGCATCCGCCTTGTCGACGTACGGAACGGGATAGCCTCCACCGATGTCGAGGAACTCAAGCTTCTCGCCACAGGCCTCTTCGAGCTGCTCCACGAGGTCGAGGGCCTTCTCCACGGCGCGCACGTAAGGCTCGACGCTGGTGATCTGCGACCCCACGTGCAGGTGCAGGCCGCGCACCTGCACCGGCCCCAAAGCGCAGGCACGATCGAAGAGGCCAGCGACGTCGACGATGTCGACCCCGAACTTGCCGCCGTGCGCGGTGCGCATCTCGGGGTGCGTCTCGGTCGGGACGCGCACGTCGACGCGCAGCGCGACGCTCGCCGTCTTGCCCAGCTCGGCCGCCACCTCGTTGATGCGCTCGAGCTCGAACACGGAGTCCACCACGATGGCGCGGATCCCGGCCTCGATGGCGGCTTCGATCTCACGGCGCGTCTTCGCGACGCCGTTGAAGACGAGCTGCTCGCCGGCGAAGCCCGCCTTGAGCGCCTTCCACAGCTCGCCGCCTGAGTTCACCTCGAGGTTGATGCCGTTGCGCCGCACCTGGTCCAGCACCCACAGCGTGCTGCAGGCCTTGCTCGCGTAGAAGATCTCGGTGCGCGGATGCCGCGACTCGAAGGCGCGCCGCAGCGTCTCGATGTTCTGATCGATGCGGCGCGCGCTGTAGAGGAAGAAGGGCGTCGGCAGGCGCTCTCCGAGCGCCGCGAGGTCGACGTCGTCGAAGTGGAGATGACCGTCTTCCACGCTGAGAAGGGGTCCCTGGTCCGTCACTGCTCCCTCCTGTTTGAAGCCCCGTCGGGCGCCACAGTATACTGCCGCCGGCCAGTCCCACAGGCCGAGGGGAGTCGGGTGAACAGCGCCACCCAGCGCGCCAGACAAGACCGTCGCGGTTCCGCCTTCAGCGGCGGCAGACTTCACGACTTCTAGTACCCACCCGTAGTCTTCACGTCCTGTCGTCGCCTCGACCCGAGGTCGCGCCGCGCTCTGCGCGCGGCGCCGCGGCGGCCGGAGACATCGACAACGCCGGCCGCCTCGGCGCCGGCACGGACCACGAGGTGAGACTGCTCGTGACCGCGTCCAGACCCCATCCCCCGGCTCAGCCGGCCGGCTTCCCCCGGCTGACGCTGTCGCTCGCGGCGGTGCGCCGCAACACCGCCGTGCTCGCCGACCGCCTGCTGGCGGCGGGCATCGAGCTCGTCGGCGTGACCAAGGCAGTGGACGGCGAGCCGGCCGTCGGACGCACCATGCTCGAGGCCGGCGCTGCCGGCCTCGCGGACTCGCGGCTCGTCCCGCTGACCCGGCTCGCCGCGCACGCCTTCGCCCCGCTCACGCTGATCAAGCCGCCCCAACCCGACGAGGCCGAAGCCGTCGCGCAGGTCGCCGACCGCGTGCTGCTCTCGGACCCGGCGCAGGCCCGGCTGCTCGCCGAGGCGACGCCGGGCTACCCCGTCGAGGTGCTGCTCACCGTCGACCTTGGCGACCGCCGCGAAGGCATCCTGCCGGCGGCCGTGCCGGCTCGCGCCGAGGAACTCGCCGCCGTACCCGGCATCACCTTCGCCGGCATCGCCGTGAACTTCGCCTGCCTCTCGGGACAGCTGCCCTCGCAGGCGCTCTTCCGTGCCGCCGAGGACGTGCTGCAGGCGATCGCTTCACTGTGTGGCGACGAACCGCTGCTCTCCTTGGGCGGCAGCTGCTGCCTGCAGCACACCGAAGGCTACCGCCCGCGCTTCCGGACCGAGATCCGCAGCGGAGGCGGGCCGCTGTACGGCTTCGACTTCGTCTCCGGCCTTCCGCTCGCGGAGCTCGACCGGACCGATCCGGTGTTGAGCGCTGTCGTCCTCGAGTGCTCCCGCAAGCCCCCGGCACCGCCGGGACCGGCGGGGCTCGACGCCTTCGGTCACGTGCCGGAGGCGCACCTGCCGGAGGACGACGCCTGGTACGCGCTCATCGCCCTCGGCCGGCGCGACGCGGAACCCGAAGGTCTTCGATCGCTTCTCCCCGGCGCCTGGCTGGCGGGCATGACGAGCGACGTCGGCGTGCTGATCACGCCGGAGCGTCTGGCCGCCGGCGACATCGTGCGCTTCGCCGTCCACTACGACGCCCTGGTGCGCGCCGTCACGTCGCCCTACGTCGTGAAGGAGTTCGTGGAGGGCCCGATCAGGCTGGAGGTGGTGTCGTGAGCCATGCCGATCTGCACCTCGTGGGACGCAGACCCGTCTTCGACGTGCTCGCGCCCGCTGAGGTCGAGCGCATCCACGCGGCCACCCTCGACGTGCTCGCGAGCACCGGGGTCATGTTCCACTCGCAGAAGGCGCTGGACGTGCTCGAGGAGCACGGCGCCGTGGTGGACCGCGAGACGACGGTCGCCAAGCTGCCGCCCGACCTCGTCGGGCACGCCCTGGCGACCGTCCCCCGCCGCTTCACCCTCGGCGCCCGCGACCACGCCTTCGACCTGCCGGTCGACGGCGAGCACGCCTACCTGTTCGCCGACGGCTGCGCCACCCGCGTGCGCGACGCCGACGGAACCATCCGCGGATCGGTCAAGCGGGACGTCGCCGACGCCGCACGCGTCGTCCAGGGCCTCGACGGCCTCTCGGCGACCTCGGCCCTCGTCAGCGCCCAGGACACGCCCGAGGAGACGCGCGTGCTGCACGAATACGACGCGTGCGTGCGCGCGTCCGGCAAGCACAGCATCGTCGTCAGCATCAAGGAGGACTGGGAGGCCCGCAGCCTGCTCCGCATGGCGGAGGCGCTGGCGGGCGGCACGAAGGAGCTTGCCGAGCGGCCGCTCTTCTCCGCCATCCTCTGCACCGTCTCCCCGCTGCATCAGGAACGCTTCGGGATGGAGCTCGCCTTCACGCTCGCCGACGCCGGCATCCCGAGCATGCTGTACCCCATGCCGATCATGGGCGCCACGGCGCCGGCCACGCCGGCCGGCATGGCGGTCGTCAACAACGCCGAGATCGTCGCCGCCGTAACGGCCATCGAGCTCTACAGGCCCGGCGCCCGGGTGATCCACGCCGGGGGACCGACCGCTCTCGACATGCGCACCGGCTCGTACTTCGCCGCGGTCCCCGAGTCGCTCCTGCTGCGCGCCGTCCAGGGCCAGATGGCCCGCTTCTACGGCCTGCCGGCCGGGCTCGGCTACGGCGGCACCAAGGCCAAGGCCCCGGACGCCCAGGCGGCCTGGGAGAACACGCTGACGATGCTGCTCGAGTTCTTCGCCGGCGCCGACGCCATCTTTGGCAGCGGCCTGCTCGACAGTTCCCAGATCATGGCCCTCGAGCAGCTCGTCATCGACGACGAGGTCTTCGGCATCGTCAGCCGCCTGCTGCGCGGCGTGACGGTCGACGGCGAGCAGCTCGCCGTCGACCTCATCCGCCGCATGGGGTTCGGCGGCGACTACCTGTTCGACCGCCACACGCGGGCGCACGTGCGCGAGCTGTGGCGGGCGCGCCTGGGCGAGACGGGGACGTACGAGTCCTGGCTCGCCGCCGGCGCGCCCTCGACCCCGGCGCGCGCCCGCGCCCGCGTCGACGAGCTGCTCGCCGCCGACCCCGAGCCCTTCCCCGAGGACCTCGGCCGCGAGCTCGACCAGATCATCGCCGCGGCGCAGGCCGCGTCCTGAGAGGAGCCCAGATGACCTACGCCGACAGCTGCTACGTCGGACAACGCGTGAAGCTCGAGTTGCTCAACGCCGACGAGATCCGCCAGATCCACGAGGCCACGCTCGACGTCCTCGGCGAGATCGGCGTGACGTTCCACTCGCAGGGCGCGCTCGACGTGCTGGAGGCGCACGGCGCGACGGTCGACCGCGGGTCGACCGTCGCCAAGCTGCCGCCCGAGCTGATCGAGCGCGCCCTTTCCACCCTCCCCGAGAGCTTCGTCCTCGGGGGCCGCACTCCCGAGTGGGACCTGCCTCTCGACGGCGAGCACCTCTACATCAGCTCGGACGGCTGCGGCGTCTTCTACCGTGACCCCGACGGCACCGTGCGCCCGTCCCGCAAGGACGACCTCGCCCGCACCGCCCGCGTCGTCCAGGCGCTCGACAACGTGTCGGCGACCTCGGCCGTCGTGTCGGCGCAGGACTGCCCGCCGCACACGCGCGTGCTGCACGAGTTCGACGCCTGCGTGCGCAACTCGAGCAAGCACAGCATCGTCGTCAGCATCAAGGAGGACTGGGAGGCGAAGAGCCTGATCCGCATGGCCGAGGCGCTCGCCGGCGGCCGTGACGAGCTGCGCTCGCGGCCGCCCTTCACCGCCATCATCTGCACCGTGTCGCCGCTCCACCAGGAGCGCTTCGGCATGGATCTCGCGCTCGTCCTCGCCGAGGCCGGCATCCCGGTGAGCTTCTACCCGATGCCCATCCTGGGTGCGACGGCGCCCGTGACGGTGGCCGGGGCGGCCGTCGTCAACAACGCCGAGATCGTCAGCGCCACAGTACTCACGCAGTTGGCCCGCCCGGGCGCCAAGGTCATCCACGGCGGCGGCCCGACCGCGATGTATATGAACTCGGGCGCCTACGCGAGCAATTCGCCGGAGGCGATCCTGCTGCGCTCGATCCAGGGTCACCTGGCCGACTTCTACGGGATGCCCGCCTGGTACGGCGCCGGCGCGACCACCGCCAAGGAGCCGGGCGTCCAGTCCGCCTACGAGAACACGATCGCGATGTTCATGGCCTACGCAAACGGTGCGGACATCACCTTCGGGACGGGCCTGCTGGACGGGTCCCGCATCCTCTGCCTCGAGAACATGGTGGTGGACGACGAGGTGATGGGCATGGTGAAGCGCATCCTGAGGGGCGTGGACGTGAGCGACGAGACGCTCGCCCTCGACCTGATCAAGAAGATGGGCTTCAACGGCAACTACCTCTTCGAGCAGCACACCCGACGTCACGTGCGCGAGCTCTGGCAGGCCAAGCTCGGCGAGACGGGGACCTACGACGGCTGGGTGAACGCGGGGCGGCCCGACACGATCGAGAAGGCGCAGGCGAAGGTCGCCGAGATCCTCGCGACCGAGCCGGAGCCCTTCCCCGAGGATCTTGGCCGCGAGTTCGACGCGATCATCGCGGCGGCTGAACGCGAGGCCGCAGGCTGAGAGCGATGCGGCGACGGGGCGGCGTGAGGCATATGCCTCACGCCGCCCCGTCGCTCTTCCTCTCGTCGCTCTTCCCCTCGTCGCTCTTCCCCTCGTCGCTCTTCCCCCTCGTCGTTCTTCCCCCTCGTCGTTCTCCGCTCGGCGTCTCCGACCGTCGCCCGTCCTGTCGACGCTCTTTGTTCGGCACCCCTCCCCGCCGCGGGTAGACTGTCTGCAGGGGACTACTGAAGGGACAGGTACCATGGCTCGCCGAACGATCGCGCGCGTCGCCACGGCCGATTTGACGACGCGGCAAGTCGCACTCTTCGCACTGCTCCACGCCCTGACGACGATGGCGGTCCTCTGGATCGCGCTCGCCCTGCAGGCGCTCTGACGCAGCCCGTCATCCCCTCCCTCCCGGAGGATGCTCCCGGACCCGCGTAGAATGTGCTGCTGAGGTCCGGCGAGACGCCGGGCCGACCGCCGGACCATCCCGAGGGGGCATCCGATGACGAGCGGGCGCGCGCCCCGCGAAGAGGGCTTCTCCAAAGACGCCGACAAGCTGATACGGCGCCTCTCGCTCGTCGCCCTGCTGCTCTCGCGTGGCGGTCAGCCGGTGAGCGTCGCCGAGATCCGCAAGCGCGTCGAGGGCTATCCCCCGATGACGGAGGAGGCCTTCAAGCGGCGCTTCTACGAGGACCGCTACGAGCTCGGCCAGCTCGGCATCGAGATCGTGGCGGACGACCAGGGCCACGACGGCGGCGAGGTCTACAGCCTGCCGGCCAGCGCCTACTACCTGCCGGCCGTGCAGCTGACGCGCGACGAGCTCACGGCGCTCGCCGCCTGCCTGGCCGTGCTCGAAGACCGCTTCGCCTACTCCAAGCCCCTGCGGCTGGCCCTGGTCAGCCTCGCGCAGGGCCGTCCGGAACTGCTGGCCGATGCGGCGGCGCCGGGGCTCGCGGTCCTGCCGGACCACGCCGGCGCCGCCGCCGCCGCCCTGCCCAAGCTGCAGGCAGCCGTAGCCGACCGCAAGACGGTCGTCTTCCGCTACTACGCGATCGGCCGCGACGAGGAGCTCGAACGGACGGTCGACCCGTACGGCCTGCAGTTGGTCGGCGACGAGTGGTACGTGATCGGCTTCTGCCACTGCGCAAGGCCGTGCGCACCTTCCGGCTGTCGCGCATCCGCTCGCGCGTCATCCACCACACCCGGGCACCGCACGACTTCGCCGTGCCCGCCGACTTCGACCTCGCCGCCTACCGCGACCGCGCACCGTGGCAGCTCGGCGGCACCGTCGGCGAGGCGCGCATCGCCATCGACGAAGCGATGGCCTGGTGGGTCGAGGCGCACTATGCCAAGGCGGGCAGCATCGCGGATCAACGACGACGGGAGCAGAGAGCTGCGGACGCGCTACGCGTCCGCCGGTCCGCTGATCGAGTGGGTCCTGGGGCTGGGCGAGCACGCCACGCTGGAGGAGCCGGCGGAGCTGCGCGGCGAGCTCGCCGCCCGACTCCGCCGGCTCGCCGCCCTGCTCGCCTCGCCGCCGCCGGACGCGAGCCTTGCGGGCGGCAGCGCGACGCCGGCCAAGCGAGCGGGCAAGACGGCGAAAGCCGGCCGGCACGACGCTGACGACTGGCGCGTCGAGGTCGACCATTTCACCCGGCTCACAACGCTGGCCACCTACCTGCTCAGGCACTGCGACGACGACGGCGTCGGCGTTCTCGCCATGGACGACATCTGCGCCGACCTCGGCCTCACACCCGCCGAAGTGCGCGCCGACGTGCGCCTGCTCAGGATCGCCAACTTCGGCGCGGATGGCACCCTGCTCTTCGCCGATTTCAAGGGACGCGACCGGATCGAGGTCACCTGCGACCCCGCCGGCGAGGCCTTCGAGCGGCCTGCCCGGCTCGCGCCGTTGCAGGCAGACACCCTGCTGCTCGCCGTCGAGCTCGTCGGCGGCCAGTTGCCCCCCGAGCAGGGCGCCGCGCTGGCGGGCGCGGCGGAGAAGCTCCGCCGCGCCCGGCACGCGGCGCCCCCACGGGTGGCCGCCACCGACCTTGTCCCCGTCGCCGACGCGATCCTCGACGCCGTCAACACAGCGATCCGGGAGCGCCGCGTGCTGACCATCGAGTACTGGTCCGAGGGCAAGGACGCGACCTCGGTGCGCGACGTCGAACCCTACCTGCTCGTCCGCAGCCGCAGTGAGTGGTACTACGTCTGCTACTGTCGGCGGGCGCAAGCCCGCCGCGTCTTTCGCGTGTCGACCACCAAGCGGGCTCAGCTGCGGGACGAGAGCTTCGCGCCCCGTCCCGATATCGAGCTCGATCTCTACAGAAGAGAGGGCGTGCCGACGACCGCGGCGTACGCGCCGGCGAGCGCGACGGTCTGGTACGGCGCGAACGTCAGGCGCTACGTCGAGGAGCTCCAGCCGATAGACGTCCTGCCGGACGGTTCGTGCCTGGCGCGACAGGCCTACGTCGACGTGCCCTGGCTCACTCACTATCTGCTGCGCTTCGGTGGCGAGGCCCGTCCCCTGGCGCCGCCCGAGGCGATCGAGGCGCTGAAGGGCGCGGTCGCTGCGCTGCTCGCCCGCTACGCCGGGTGAGGCCGGTATACTCGCTTCCATGAAGCTGCCGCTCGCCCTCGACGCCGTGGGCTTCCTCTTCACCTTCTACACGTTGGGCTTCCAGACGGTCGCCTGCATGATCCTCGGCTACTTCACCGCGAAGAAGACGTTCCGCAGCGTCTTCAACTGGCTCGTCGTGGGTTTCTTCGCCGGTCTGATCCCGCTGGTCGGCCTGGTGTTCATGTTGATCGCCTACTTCTTCTACCCGCCACCGACGCCGAGATCGGGTCCCGGCTACCACCCCCAGAAGGAACGGTCGAGCCGTGGACAGGGGCGCTGAACGATGGGAGCAGTCAATGAACGCAGGGAGGTACGAGTGAGTGATTCGCCAGACGTAGCCGCTGTGCCCTGGGTCTTCTGCGGCGACCGCCGCGTGCCGGTGCCGCGCGCCGACGCCTTCGAACAGCCGGCGCGGCTCGTGCCCTTCGAGGACGAGACCTGGGCCGTCGCCTGCGCTCTCGGGGAGCCGATCGCGGCGCCGCCGCTCGTCGAGCAGGTGCGCGACGCTCTCGCGGCGTCGCCGGGTGGCGAGGTCGCGGTGATCATCACCGACTCGACGCGGCCGACCCCCTCGCCGGTCGTCCTGGGGCCGCTGCTGGCCGAGCTCGGCCGCGCCGGCGTGCCGGACGATCAGATCGTGATCCTCGTCGGCTGCGGGCTGCACGCCGTCAACACGGACGAGAAGAGGCGCGCCCTGGTGGGCGACGCCGTCGCCGCTCGCGTGGAGGTCATCGACGCGCAAGGCATCGAGGGCGAGCAGACGTATCTCGGCGAGACCGAGCTCGGCGTGCCCGCCTACGTCGCGCGCCGTGTCGCCGGAGCGGCCTTCGCCGTCGCCGTCGGGACCGTGGAGCCGCACCTGTATGCGGGTTTCTCAGGGGGAGTCAAGACGGTCTCGGTCGGGTGCGCGGGCCAGAAGACGATCGCGTTCACGCATCATCCGGCCTTCCTCAGCCGGCCCGGCGTGGTGCTCGGCCGCCTCGAAGGCAACCCGTTCCAGCAGGCGCTCCGCGAAGTGGCGGCGCGCACGCCGCTGCACGCCGTGGTCAACGTGGTCGTCGACGAGGAGGGCCGCGTGGTGATGGCGGCCTCCGGCGAACCGACGGCGACCCAGACGACGGTCGCCAACGCCCACCGCGCGGCCTGGCTGCGGGCCGTGCCGGAGCGCTACGACGTGATCGTCGCGGGCATCTCCCGCCCGAAGAGCGACAGCCTGTACCAGGCTTCGCGGCCGGCCACCTACCTGGGTTCGCAGGACCGCCCCGCGCTCGCCGACGGCGGCGTCCTCGTGCTGTGCGCCGACCTGCCCCTGGGCGTCGGAGACGGGCCGGGGGAGCAGAACTTCGCCGCGGTCCTCGGCGGAGGAGCCTCGCCGGCCGAGATCATCGCGCGCGGCCTGCGGGGCGAGCTCGGCCCCGGCGGTCAGCGCGCCTTCACCACGGCCCGCGTCCTGGAGCGCTTCCGCATCGCGCTTGCCGGCGCGAGCGACACGGCCATGCTCGCGCGCCTCGGGCTCGAGGCGTACGCGGATCCCGAGGACGCGATCCGGGCGGCCGAGCAACGCCTCGGCCGCCGCCCGCGCGTGCTCGCCATCGCGGACGCCGCCACGACCGTCGTCCATCAGGCGTGAACCGGTGGCCCGCCGGACCCTTCGTCCGGCGGGCCACCCCCTCCCCTCCGAAGCCCACTGAGCCAAACTGGGGCGAGCTGCCGCTGCGCGAGCCGCCGCCACCGGCCCCTCCGTCACCCTGTGTAGGCGTTTTGCGGCGGGAATCATCACGCTGACGGACGACCCAGGAGGACCCCGCATGACGGGCGGAATCCGCATCGGCAAGCTCTTCGGCATCGACATCGCCATCCACCCGAGCTGGTTCATCGTGCTCGCGCTCTTCTCGTACACCCTGGGCACGGGCTTCTTCCCGAGCGCGTATCCGGGCTGGGCGGTTGCGACGACCTGGGCGATCGCCGTCCTCGCGAGCCTCCTGCTGTTCGCGTCGGTGCTCGCCCACGAGCTCGGCCACTCCCTCGTGGCACGCCACCAGGGCATCCCCGTCAAGCACATCACGCTCTTCCTGTTGGGCGGTGTGGCCAGCATCGAGAAGGAGGCCTCGTCGCCGGGCCGCGAGGCGCTCCTCGCCGGCGTCGGGCCGCTGGTGAGCGCTCTCATCGGGGCCGTCACCCTCGGTCTGGCCTACCTGGTGAACCGGCCCGAGCAGCTTCAGGCGGTCCTCTTCTACCTCGGTGTGGCCAACCTCTCGCTGGCCGTCTTCAACTTGCTGCCTGGCTTCCCCATGGACGGCGGCCGCGTGCTGCGCGCCGTCCTGTGGGCCAGGTCCAGGGACTTCGCGAAGGCCACCGTCCGCGCGACCAGGGTGGGCCAGGTCTTCGGCTACCTGTTCATCGCCCTTGGTGCCGTCGAGCTGCTGTACGACAGCGCCGTCGGCGGCCTGTGGATGGCCTTCATCGGCTGGGCGATCGTCCAGGCCTCCCGCGCGAGCGGCGCTCAAGCCAAGCTGGAAGGTCGCCTCGAAGGACTCTCGACGGGACAGCTCATGAGCCGCCCGGCGGGCTGGGTCCCGCCGTCCATCACCATCGGGGCCGCGCTCAACCGTGAGGGCGGCATGCGCGACTACGACGACCGTTGCCTGGCCGTCGACGAGGACGGGGACGGGTACCCGGAGGGCCTCGTGTGCGCCGCGGACTTGCGCGAGGTCCCGCGCGAAGACTGGGACCTGCGCCGCGTCCGTGACCTGATGGTGGACGCCGAGCACCTGCCCATCGTCGGCCCCGACACGCCGGTCGTGGACGCCGTGCGGCTCATGCGCACGCGCGGGACGGACCGGGCGCTGGTCGTCCAGGACGGGCGGCTCGTGGGGTTCATCGACGATGCCGCCGTCGCGCGCTACGTGCGCTACGGCAGCCGGATCACCACGACGGCGCAGTCGTCGGCGAGCACGCCCTCCGCATAGTCGCGCACCGTCGCCAGCAGGCTGTCCGCCTGGTCCTGGGCGGTCAGGGCGAGGCCGTCCATCACGGCCTCGGCAAGGCGACGCTCGCCGAAGAGCTTGCGCTCGCGGCGAGCCTCGATCATGCCGTCGGTGTAGAGCACCACGGTCGAGTCCTCCGGCAGGATGGCGCGCTGCGTGGCGTAGACCGCGCCGCTGAAGATGCCGATGGGCACACCGCCGTCGTCGCTGAGCGGGAAGGCGCCGTGGCCGGCTAGAACGATGGGACGCGGATGGCCGGCCACGGCGTACTCGAGCATGTGGCGGGCGACGTCGATATAGGCGACCACCAGGGTGACGAAGGGCTCGCCCGGCATCTGCGAGAGGACGGTCGCGTTGAGGCGTGAGAGCGCCTGCCCAGGCGACTCCTCCTGGGCGTAGGCGCGCAACATGTAGCGCACCACCGCCGACTGGGCGGCGGCGGGCAGGCTCTTGCCGCAGACGTCGCCGACCACCACCATCAGGCGGTTCGGTCCCAGCCTGACGACGTCGTAGAAGTCGCCGCCGACCCTGGCAGCCTCCGTCGCGGCGCGGTAGCAGACGCCGACGTCCATGCCCGGGATCGGCGGCGGCTGCATCAGGAGCGCCTGCTGGAAGGTCTCGGCGATCTCGTGCTCGCGCTGGAAAGCGGCCGCGTTGTGGAGGCTGGCGCCGAGCTGCGCCGCCAGCGTGGCCGCGAGCAACTCGTCCGCGTCGTCGAAGGCGCCGTCGAGCTTGTCGAGCATGACGAGCGCCGTGACATGCGAGGGCTTGTCGCCCTCGACCGGAGCGGCGAGCAGACCGTCGGCGAGGATCGTGCGAGGGGCCAGCATGCCCTCCTCCGCAAGGAGGCCGTCGGGCGGCTGCACCAGTACGGCGTGGCAGCGATCGAGGACGACGGCCGCGGCGGTGGGCTCCTCGTCGGTCGGCAGCCCGCTTCCGGCCCCCGACCGCACGAGCGCCGCCTTCGGCCTCCCCGCCATCGCCTTCACGATGAGCTGCTCGCCGCCGCCGCCGAGTGCCGCGACGCACTGCACGCCGAGCAGGTCGCGCGCCGCCCGCACGACCTCGTCGAGGATCGTCTGGGGCGGCGCGTGCGCGAGGCGTCGGGTGAGCCCGAGGCTGAACTCCTGCAGGCGCTGGAGCTGACGGGCGAGCCGGTCCAGCCGCTCGGCCGTGGCGCGCTCTTCCTCGAAGAGCCGCGCCTTGTCCATGGCGAGCGCGGCGAAGCGGCAGATCGACCCGGCAAGACTCAGCTCGTCGGGGTCGAGCTTGCGCGACACCTTGTTGTCGTACAGCTCGACCAGACCGATCACGCGCTCGCCGATGCGCAGCGGGATGCTCACCCCCGTGCGATGGTCGTACCGGCGGAAGAGCTCGCGTCCCCGCTGCGTCAGGATGGGGTCGTCGGGGGAGGTGATCATCACAGGCTGCCGCGTGGTGACGGCAAGCGCGCTCGCGCCGAATTCGGCGAACGTGAAGATGCTGCCGGTCTCCACATCCTCGTCGAGCTGCCAGTCGCCGTAGTTCACGAGCAGACGGAGCTCCTCGCGTTCCAGATCGACCTCGTATACGTCGCAGGCGTCCATGCCGAGGGCGTGAAGCAGGCGCATGACGACGGCCTCCAGCACCTCCGGCAGACCCACGCTCTGGGCAAAGTCGAGACTGGAATCGCGCACCAGCTCCAGGGCGCGCCGCCTGCTTTCGGCCGCCACCATCAGGCGCAGGTTCTCGAGCGCGACGCCGATGTACCGGGCGACGCTCTCGACGAAGCCGAGCTCCTCCTCGCGGTACTCACCGGCGTCGTAGGGCCGGTCCAGCACGATGATGCCGACGTCCTTGCCGAAGGTCCGGACGGGCACCGTGAGCACGACCTCGAGGCGCGTGTGCGGCGGCACGGGGAAGACGCCGGCCGCGCCGTCCCGCTGGACGGCGTGGCCGGCCTCCAGCGCGTCCTGCGCCGCGGGCAGCTCGGAAAGGAGCACGGCGCGCGGGCTGGTCACCTCGTCGAGGCCGAAGGCGGCGCGGCGAAGCAGCTCGCCGCCGTCGCCCAGCGTGAGCAGCACGCCGTGCGTCGCCCAGACCTGGCTGCCCATGCGTTCCAGGCTCTCCTGGAGCAGCTCGTCGATCTGGCCGCGTCCTCGGACGCCGCTCACGATGTCGGCGGTGGCTTCGGCGAGCTGGGCGCGCGCCGACGCATACCCCGACAGATCGGTGAGACGGGCGATCAGGTACGCCAGGATCACGAGACCGCCCCCGGCGAGCGCACCGTACACCAGTTCGAGCCCACGGGTGACGTCGAGCTCGCCGGTGAGGCTGTTGGCGAGCGCGTCGAGTATCAGGCAGACGACGACGGCGAAGCCGACCACGTGCTCGCGCAGCGAGATGGCGAGCAGCGTCAGCGGGATGAAGTACAGACCCGCAAGGAAGCGCTGCGGGGTGGCCAGGTCGAGCACGAAGACAGCGGCGATCAGGGCGGCGGCAAGCAGACCAACGCCGACCTGGTGCATACGGAGCCACTCGGCTCCTCTGACCAGACGGGGATGCCGGCGGTGTGGCGTCGCCCTGCGTGTTGTGTCCGCCATCGCCTGTGGCCCTCCTGGCTCTGGCGTCGCCGTGCAGGGGCTGATGCTATCCCGCGAGCATGGCGGCTACAAGGCGGCCCCGGCCCGCAGGCAGGAGATGGGAAGGAGCGGCGACCCCGAAGCGGCTCGAGCCGACCGCCGGTCGCGACTCAGGCGGAGGGCTCGAGCCCCAGGCGCCGCCGGAGCTTCTCGGACGTGAGCTCACGCAGCGCGTCGGCGGCGACCCAGCGGGCGCTACGCGCCGCCGCGTCGCCGCCTCGCGGACCGCCGGCGCGCTGGTCGGCGGCCATGCGGATGCGCTCCGCGCAGGCCACGGCCGCCGCGTTGAGCGCCTGATTCCTCTTGCCGATGTTGCGCAGCGCCCAGTTCACGGCCTTCTTCACGAAGTTGCGCTCGTCGCCGGCTTCGCGCTCGATGAGCGGCAGGAACTGCAGGAGGTCGTCGTCGGTCGCCTGCTTGTCCTGCACAGCCAGGGCGGCGATCGTGGCGAAGGCGGCGCGCTTGACGAACTCTTCGTCGCGCGCCGCCCACTCCACTGCCTTCGCGTAGGCGAGGGGCGTCTTGTCGAAGAGATTGGAGGTGACCTGGTCGCAGACGTCCCAACTGTCGAACGCGGCGACCCAGCGCTCCATCTGCGCCTCGGTCACCTGCCCCGGGTCGTCGACGATGCTCGCCAGGATGCGCGCCTCGTGGACGCCGGTCGCCCAGAGGGCGAGCGCGAGCTCGTGGTCTCCGCGCAGCGGTTTGGCCAAGTCACGCAGTACGTAGATCGACACGCCGACGGCGGTGTCGGTCTTGATGCCGTAGCGCGCCATGCCGGCGCGGTCGGCTTCGCTGCCGCGCCCCCGCAGATCGGCGACGATGCCGGCGGCCCGCGCGGCCGCGTCCTTCGCGCCCGTCATACGCACATTACGCCGCCGCCACCGGCCAAGGCGTCCGGTCAGTCGCGCTTGAACCGCTTGCGCAGGCCCATCAACGAGACCAGCCCGAACACGAGGCCGGCGACGGCGCCGAAGACGGCGGCGCTGGCCGGCGTGAAGACCAGCTTCGAGCTCTCGTCGAGGTCGACGTGCTGCCCGAGCGCGAGTCCGAGATAGCCGCGGTGCACGGCGACCCTGGGCGCCGCGACGACGAGGGCGCCGCCCTGGTCGATCTCGACCCCCTTCGCCGTGAAGAGCCACTGCGTCGCCCCCTGATGAACGTGCGCCTGTCCGATCGTTCCGACGCAGGTCGCGTAACCTTGGTTCACGGTGACGTCACCGGTGCCGAGCATGGCGCCGGCCATGCCCTGCTTCACGCTGACCGGGCCGCGCGCCGCAACGACGCCCGCCATGCTCTGATGGAGCTCGGCTCTCTCAGCCCGCACGACGCCGGCGAACTTGCCCTTGATCGTCGTCTCCTCAGCCGCGGTCTGTCCGGTCGCGGCGCCCTCGTCCTGTCCGTTGCCGTTCGTCGCCATAGCACTTCCCTTTCGTCGCGTCATGGGGTCCGTGCCCAACCTGGCACGTATTCTCGCGCTCACCTAACGGCGCCCTGCCGGACCGGCCGCAGGACGGCCGAGCCTGCGCCGTCAACACGCGGCCGTGCCTCCGCCGTCCACAGGCGGCCGCGCCTGCGCCGTCACATCGCGGCCGCGTCTGCGCCAGCCTGCCGTCAGCCGCGCAACTCGCGGTCGGCGGCGGCGAGGATGCGCTCGAGCTCCTTGGCCTTGGCCGGCTCGAGCGGGTCCGGCTCGTAGTGGTTCCACAGCTCGAGGGCGCGCTCGCGAGCCACCTCGAGCGAGGACCGGTACTCGCCGTCCGGTCCAGCCTGATGCTGCACGCCGCGCACGACCGCGTCACGCAGGTGCGCGCGTGTGTGTCGCTGACCGAGGAAGTGCCCCCCGGGCCCGACATCCGCGATCACATCGAGCGCGAGGTCGTCGTCGCCCCAGCCGATGTCGAGCAGCACGTAGCGGGCGCGGTGGTAGATGTCGTCGCCGAGCAGCAGGTGCTCGGCTGAGAACGTGGTGTAGGTCGAGAGCAGGCCGATCGACGGCATGAGGTCGGCGCCGATCTGGGCCGCGTCCATCAGCGAGACGGCCTCCTCGACGCCCGACTGCCAGGTGCCGGGCTCGGTCGAGTCGGTGCCGCAGGCGGTGCCCTCCGCCGGTACGCCCCAGAAGTGGGGCAGCTCGGCCGTGAGGCTCGCCCCCCGGTGGTCGCGTGGAAAGCTCAGGAAGTTGCCCGTGCTCGGGTCGACGTAGCTCGGGATGTAGGAGTGGATGACGGGGCTGCCGGGCGCGACGAGCTGGGTGAGGACGGAGGCGCTCACGAGCTCGGCGGCGCCGACGACGTAGCCGCCGGCACGCGTCGCCGGCGCCGTGGTTCCCGACGTCGGCATCGTCACGAAGCAGATGGGGACGCCGGCCTCGGCGAAGACGATCGCCGCCTCGATGCCGTCCTTGTCCTGGACGAGCGGCGAGATGGTGCCGATGAGGTCGCTCATCACGGGGCGGGCGCGGAGCGAAGCCTCGTCGCCCGCCACGACGATCGCCATCTCGACGGCGTAGCGCGCCTCGCTCTCGCCCTGCACCATCCCCTGCAGATGCTTGACCGTGTTGCGGAAGCCGGCGTCCAGCTCATGGAGCTGCGAGGTCTCGCCGAAGTCGCCGGCGCTGACCGTGGCCCACCAGAAGCCGATGCTGCCGAGGTAGTCCTGGAGGCGGGTGACGTGCTCGAGGTCCGCCTTGGTGGAGCTGCGCTTCGCACCGGTGACCGGGTCGATGATGCTGGGACCGCAACCGTCGGTGGTGCAGTACGTCGCGCCGTCGCCCACCGGGATGTCGCAGGACGGATCGCGCGCGCCCAGCGTGAAGCGACGCGGGGCGTGGGCCATCGCAGCCAGCACCATGTCCGCCGGCAGGCGCACCAAGGCCGTGCCGTGGTCGACACGCGCGCCGTGGTCCTCGTAGATGCGGCGCGCCTTCTCGGACGGCACGCGCACACCGACCCGCTCCATCACATCGAGCGTCGCCTGCTTCAGGCGATCGAGCTGCTCGACGGTGTGGAAGGCGTGCTCGAAGGCCGGGCGCAGGGGCTCGAGCGGCTGGCGCTGGATCGAGCGCTGGGTGGCTGCCACGGGTGGCTCCTCTCGGGGATGCGACGGCATGCCATTCATAGCAGAGGCACGGGGGCCGGGCCAGATGGGCATTCTTCGCGGCCCGGCCCGCCCGAGGCGCACGAACCTCGCGCGACGGCCACCCTTGAAGCGGACGCGGCGTCAGGATCGGGCCCCGATACCAGCCTCGAATGCGCGCGCTCAGACACGAGGCCGGGGCCTCAGCGCAGGGCAGTCCCCAGCACGTGGCGGTGGATCAGGTCGATGAGCTCGGCCGCTCGTTCGATGGTCAGGTCGTGGCCGCCCTCGAGCAGTTCGAGCCGGGCGCCGGGAATGTGCTCGGCGAGGTAAGCGCCGTTGGCGGACGGGACGGGCCGGTCCTGGCGGCCGTGGACGACCAGCGTCGGGACGGCGAGGCCGCCGAGGCGCGCGGCGAGGTCCGGCGACGCCAGCCGCGCGGCGTGGGCCTCGGCGGCCTCCGCGACATCCGCACCGCGTGCCGCCAGCCTGCGCTGCCAGCGCAGCTCGCGCGCGGCCTCGTGAGTCAGCAGCGCGAGCAGCTCGGGATGCGCCTGCGCGAAGGCCGGCGAGAATGTGAGCTCGACCTGCCGGCGCAGCACGTCCGCCTGCCGCTCGCCCTCGGGCTGGCTCAGAGGGTCGCCGGCCGTCTCACGCAGAGCAAGGTACTCATCGTCCGGCGGCGTGCGCCCCTCCCCGCCGGCCGTGCTCGAGAGCAGGGCCAGCGACCTGACCAGCTTGCCACCAGCCAGGGCCACTTCGAGCGCGACGCAGCCGCCCAGAGAGTGACCGACCAGGTGGAAGGGCCCGTCGAAGAGGGCGGCGGCCACGGCGAGGGCATCGGCCGCCGCCTCCTTGACCGTACGCGCCACGCCGTGCGAACGGCTCGACCATCCCGTGCCGCGAGGGTCGAAGACCACTACGCGGAGATGCTCGCCCAGGGACCGCTCGGAGCCGGCCCCTGCAAAGGCCCCGCGCTCGCGATCGTCGACGCACAGGGCGGGGAGCAGCCCGCGCCAGCGCCGCATGGCGCCCTCGCCGCCCCCGAGGAGCAAGACGGGCGGGCCGTTCTGCGGTCCGAAACGACGGACCGACAGCAGGCAGCCGTCGGGAGTCCGGATCTGGACGGGATCGTTGCGGGTGGCGTAGGTCTCGGTCGTCGACACGAGCCGCATCCTACAACGGGCTGTGGCCGGGCGGCCTTCGGGCCGCCCGGCCACAGCTCTCGCCGGCTCGCCGTCAGGCGTCGCCGGCCGCCGGCCGACCGCGAGGCGATCGCCGGCCTCATCGTCACGTCAGAACGCGCGCCAGTAGGTGTTGGGCCACTGGCTTGGGCCCATGCCGCGGCCGATCGCGCTCGCGGTCGCCCTGATCTGCGCCCAGCCGTTGTAGATGCCTAGATCGCGCCAGGGGTTCCAGGCGCCGCGCCAGGTGCCGGGGTAGTACTGGAAGAGACCCTTGTAGGTCCCCCCCGCATAGCGGTTCCCGCCCGACTCGTATTGCATGAGCCGGTAGAGGCCGTCGGCGCTCACGTGGTAACGCGCGGCGGCGATGGCGATCAGGGGCTTCCACTCACCCGCCCTGTTCCAGCACGCGATCATGAGACGAAGCTTGAGCTTGTCGGCCAGCGCGTCCCAGCGGCGCACGATGGCGCGCCGGGTCGAGACCGTCGCGGCGAGCTGCACGAGGTCGTCCCGCGTGAGGGTCTGGTCGGCGAAGACCAAGGTCGTGGCCCCGGCAGTGAGGCCGGTGAGCGCAGAGGCTGGGGCGGCGCCGGCGACGGGCGCGTCGACCGTGCTCGTTCCGTCGGTCGTCCCACCATCGACGGCGGTCGTCGTGCCGTCCGTGGTGGTTGTCGTGCCGTCCGCGGTGGTGGCGGTGGCGTCGGTGGCGGGGACGGTCGCGCCCGTCGCCGCTGCCGCCGCGTCGGTCTGCACCTGGTACGCCGCGAGCACGATCTGGTAGTCGGAGCGTGCCGTGGCCAGACGCGCACGGGCGGCGTAGAGGTGGTGACGGGCGGAGTCCAGCTCCGAGCGAAGCTGCGAGATGGTGGTGGCCGAAGCCGGGGAAGTCAGGGTCGCGAAGGCGACCAGGGTGAACAAAGCCAGGATGAGACGTTTCGTGTACCTCTCCACAAGTCCCTTTCCACGTGATGTCCTCTCCGGCGCGGGTCGAGCGTCAGGCCGCGGTGCGGCTGCTCGCCACGGTGCGGCGCATCGAGCGGCGCCTTCGAGGCTTGCCGCGTCTCACGCAGCCACCCAGCCCCGCTGCACGCGCGACCGCCACAAAGAAGAGGGAGGGGTACGAATCTGGGGGAGGGGGGCGCGGAGACGCCTCGCTTGTAGATTCGGGGGCGGAGTCTGACAGACGCTCCGGACGGATGCAACCGAACAGCCTGCCTCGGCGTACGTCTTTCTTAGCAGATGGACGTAGGATTGACGGCAAACCGCGGCACCAGGAGTACCGCATGCAGCGCCCTCTCGTGATCGCCAATCCCGCCGCCCGGAGCGGGCGGACGGCGGGCCAGCTGCCCGGCCTCACGGCCGAGCTGACGGCCCGCCTCGGACCCGTGGACGTCGAGACGACGACTCATCGGGGGCACGCCGAGGAGCTCGCGGCCGCGGCCGTGGCCGACGGTCGCGAGCTCGTCGTCAGCGTGGGCGGCGATGGGCTGCTGAACGAGGTGGTGAACGGCTTGCTGACGGGGCGGCGCGGCGATGCCGCGCCGCCCCTCCCCGCCGCCGGCGCTGCCGCGGCTCGGGATCCTCGCCACGGGCACCGGCGGCGACTTCGGGCGCTCGCTCGGGATCGCGCCCGCGCGCGAGGCGTATCTCGAGGCGCTCGCGCGGGGGCGCGAGCGCCTCGTCGACGTCGGCCGCGCACGCTTCGCGCCGCGCCGTCACGACGACAGCCGCACCCAGCGCCACCTGAGGATGATGCCCCACAAGCTGAGGGGCGCACGGCATCCGATGCACCCCGGCGAACAGGCCGCCGGCGCCTCGCAGCGACCGTCCCGTCCTGCCGACGTGCCCCAGGGTTCGTCGCTGATGGTCGACCGCTACTTCGTGAACGTGCTGTCGGCCGGCATCGGCGGCCTGGTCGACCGGTACGCGGCGGCGATGCCGGCGGCGGCCGGCGGCCGCCTGGCCTACGGCCTGGCGGCGCTCGCCGCCGTCGTGACCTGCCGCCGCCGCCGGCTCATCCTGACGGCCACGCTGCCCGATGGCTCGACCAGCGCCGCGGCCTTCGATGGATACGCCCTCGCGATCGGCAACGGCCACACCTTCGGGGGCGGTATGCGTGTCGCGCCCGACGCGTCCCCGTTCGACGGCGTGCTCGAGGTCGTCACCTTCGAGACTCCGACGAAGCCGACCATGCTGCGCCACTTCCTCAGCTTGTACAAGGGCGAGCACCTGACGAAGCCGGGAGTGGCCCACTTCGCCGCGATCCGTCTGGAGCTCAGGGCGGCGGCCGGCGAGAGGCCCGACGCCGCCCGGCCCGCCGCCCCACCCCCCGGCGACCTCTTCCCACTCGACATCGACGGCGACAACCTCGGCGACCTGCCCCTGACCGTCGAGGTCGTGCCGCGCGCCCTGCGCGTGCTCGTCTGACGGCGTGCGACCCATCGCCCGACGGCGCTTGACGCAGGCTCACGGGCGCGACGACGTCGCCCGACGGCGCGCGACGCAGGCTGACGGCGTGCGTGCAGTGCAGACGGCGCCCTACCGCGCGCCGACCACCTCGACGAACTCCTCGCGCAGGTCGCGCAGCCGGGTCGAGATCTGCCCGGCGATCCGCTTCATGACCTGGTACGCGGCGGCCGGATCGCGGAGCATGATCTCCTCCGCCTCGCCGGCCTCGATCACCAGGACCGAGGTGTGATCCTCCACCGCGTGCGCGTCGGCGACGTACACGGGCGGCGACAGGAAGGCCGACCATCCCATGAGCGCGTACTTCCCGGCGACGAACCAGCCGATCTGCTCGCCCCCCGGTGACTTGAGACGGATCGAGAGCTCGCCCTCCTGGACGACGAAGAGATAGCGCGACTCCTCGTCCTGCCGGAAGAGGGCCTCGCCTTCGCGCAGCGCTCGCCTGCCGGCGCGTGCGGCGAGCGCCTCGATCAGCTCGTCGCCCAGCGGAGCGAGCAGCTCGCAGCGCCTCAGCGTCCCCGTCGTCGACTGCGTGGCCTCCGATGCGTTCATCATGGCGGACCTCCCCTTTGCCCGTTACCTCCCGCCTCATCCTAGCGAGACCTGAACGGCTTCCCTCGGTCACGAAGCGTCGTCAGGCGGGACGCGGGGCGAGGTTTGTGCAGATACCAGCCCTTGACCCTCCTCCCTACCGAAACTAGGCTCGCCTTGGGGACTCGGCGCTCTCATCGAGCCGTTGAGGCATGAGCAAGGGGGAAGGCATGAAGGGGACATCGTCCGGCGCCTGGCTGCGCATCTCGATCGTCGTCGCGGCGCTGGCGCTCCTGCTGGTCCCAGCCGCACAGGCGGCCGACTACAACCTCTACTTCGGCGACCTGCACGCCCACACCGACTACTCCGACGGCACGGGCACGCCGGAGGACGCCTACGGCGCGGCCTACGCGGCGGCCTTGCCGGCGAGGCCGACTTCTTCGCCACGACCGACCACAACCACTACAGCTACGGCGACGGCTGGATGACGGCCGCCAACTGGGCCGACACGCTCGCGGTGGCGAACAAGTACAACAGGGACGGCGTCTTCGTCACCCTGCCCGGTTACGAGCTGTGGCTGCCGTGGATGACGGTGGGCGAGATGAACATCTTCAACGCGACCGAGATCTTCGGCCAGACCGGTAACCCGGCCGGCAACGGCTACAACAACGGCCACAAGCGCGGCTTGGTCGACGTCCTCCCGAGCCTGTACGACTGGCTGGCGACCAAGGGCGCCGTCGGGCAGTGGAACCATCCCGACTACTACGGCGGCGACACGTCGGTCGACCTCGACTGGTACCAGTTCGGCTTCTACACGCCCGAGCGCGACCAAGCCGTCAACATGATCGAGATCTGGAACGACATCACCTACGAACCCGCCTACGTCAGGGCGCTGGACGCCGGCTGGCACGTGCTGCCGTCGGCCAACTCCGACACGCACTACGCCGACTGGATCACGGGCTGCGACGTCAGGACGGTGCTGCTCGCCGACGGATCTCACGCGCGGCAAGCTCGTCGACGCCATGCGCGACAGCCGGGGCTACGCGACCGAGGACAAGAACCTCGAGGTCCGCTACACGCTGGGCGGCACAGTCGATGGGTTCGACCCTGGCGCCGAAGACGAGCTACGCCGGCCTCGATCCGGATCCACGACCCGAACGGCGCCACGGACGCCATCAAGCTCGTCGAGATCGTCTCCGACGGCGGCGAGGTCGTCGCGTCGAAGAAGGCCTTCAACAGCGCCGACGTGAGCTGGACTATCAAGGCGCTGCCGTCGAGCGCCGAGCGCTACTTCTACGTGCGCGTGACGACAGCGTCGGACTTCTGGGGCAACGAGGGCGTCACCGCCTGGACGGCGCCGGTGTGGACCGGGCGCTGAGCTGAAGCGCGCGCGGCGGGACGGGCATCCGGGGGATGCCGGTCCCGCCGCTTCATTCCACACTCAGGCACGATCAAGGGGGAAGAATGAAGAGCTCACTACAGACCGCCTGGCTGCGCGTCGCGATCCTCACCGTGGCGCTCACCTTGCTGCTGGCCGGGACTGCCAACGCGGCCGGCTACAACCTCTACTTCGGTGATCTCCACGCCCACACGGACTACTCCGACGGCCAAGGCACGCCGGCCCAGGCCTACGCCGCCGCCAGGGCCGCCGGCGCCGACTTCTTCGCGACGACCGACCACGTCCACTACCCCTACGGGACTGAGGTGCTCACGCCCAGCGCCTGGGCGGCGACGCGGGCGGCCGCCGACGCGGCCACGAAGGACGGCGCCTTCGTCGCGATGGCCGGCTACGAACTGTGGCTGCCCTACGCCGGCGAGCTGAACGTCTACAACACGACGGAGATCTTCGGCGAGAGCGGCAACCCCGGCGATCACGGCTACAACAACGGCAACCACGAAAGTACCTACACGGTCCTGCCGAGCCTCTATGACTGGCTGGCCGCCTCTGGAGCGCTCGCGCAGTGGAACCATCCGCTGACCTTCGGAGGGTCCGCGCCGCAGACCTGGTTCTTCCATTTCGACTGGTACACGCCGACGCGGGACGAGGGCGTGGTCATGGGCGAGATCTTCAACGGCGGGTCCTATGAGGCGGCCTACATCGAGGCGCTCGACAAGGGCTGGCACGTGCTGCCGTCGGCGAACTCGGACACGCACGACGCCGACTGGATCTCGGGCTATGAGGTCAGGACAGTGCTGCTCACCGACAAGCTCACGCGGGCGAAGCTCTTCGAGGCCATGCGGGCGAGGAGGGGCTACGGCACCCTGGACAAGGATCTGGAGGTCCGCTATTCGCTGGGCGGCGGGGTCATGGGCTCGGTGCTGACGCCCAAGGAGTCGTACACCGCCTCCATCAAGATCCACGATCCGGACGGCGCCGCGGATGCCGTGAAGCTCGTCGAGATCGTCTCGGATGGCGGCGCGGTCGTGGCGAGCAAGGCGTTCGACAGCGCCGACGTGAGCTGGTCGCCGACCCTTACATCGACCACCGCGCGCTACTTCTGGGTACGTGTGACGACGGCGTCGGGCGACAACGGCGTCGAGGGCCCGACGGCCTGGACGGCGCCCGTGTGGACGGGGCGCTGACCCTGAGGCAGCGGGCTCGGGATGGGCGAGAACGGGCCCGGCCGCGAGAACAGGTCTCGCGGTCGGGCCCATGCGCTACACCTCCAGCAGCCGTGCGGCCTTCTGCAGCACCTCGGTCGTCACCTCGTCCGGCAACCGGCAGATGTGCTCGACGCCGCGCGCGCGCCAGTCGAAGCTCCTCACCTGATCCGCGAGCACGACGCCGGTCACCGACACACCGGGCGGGATCGCGACCTCGAACGGATAGCCCTTGACCTGGCTGGTGACTGGGCAGACAAGCGCCAGACCCACGCGGCGGTTGTACTCACCAGGGGACAGCACCAGTGAGGGACGGCGACCTGACTGCTCGTGCCCGGCCTGCGGCGTCATGGTCAGCCAGATCAGGTCGCCGCGCTCCGGGTACCAGCCTCTCCTCACCACGCCTCGCGCCCCTGCGCCGGGCCCGCGTCGATCTCGCCATGCAGGTTGGAATCGCGCACGCCGCCGAGCAGTTCGTCAAGGCTCGGGGCTGGCGGCGGCGCAGGCTGCACGACAAGCCCGCCGTCGCCCAGCCGGATGTCCACCGCCGAGTCCGCCTTCAGCCCGGCGTCTTCGGCCAGGCTCTTCGGGATCCTCACCGCCAAGCTGTTCCCCCAGCGCTGTACCTTCGTCCTCAAAACCGCCTCCGCTCCGTATCTACAATGACTATACCACGAGCGAAGCGAGATGAGGATGTCCCGTGACGGACGAGATGGGCGTTCGTCGAGATGACTCTGGAACGATGACCCGTCGGATGCCGAACGGGGAGCGTGACGATGGGCGATCGCGGGAGACGTTCGGGCTGCTCCCCGGAGCCGAAACCCCAAGGACCCGAGCCTCAAGGGCTACGTCTGCGCGGGCTTCTCCTGCACGGCCCAGGCGTTGCCGTCGGGGTCTTCGAAGAAGATGAAGGCGTTCCAGGGGCCACCGTGACCGGCCACCCACTGGCCGGTCTCCTGGTCGACGTGCCGGACCTCAGTGACCTCCACCCCGCGCCCCGCCAGTTCGGTGCGCGCGGCCTCGACGTCCGCCACGACGAGCTGCAGGCCCTTGAGCGAGCCGGGTTCCATCGCCGCCAGCCCGGTCCCGATCGTGACCGAGCAGGCCGACCCGGGCGGCGTCAGCTGCACCACGCGGAACCCCGGGCTGGGCTCGGTGTCCACGTCCACGTGGAAGCCGGCCTTCTCAGCGTAGAAAGCCTTGGCGCGGTCCACGTCGGAGACGGGCACGACGACGACTTCGAGCTTGTAGTCCATGATGAGCCAGAGTGCCCCGCCCCGAGCGGATCCACACCGGCGGGCGTGAGGACGAGGCTTTCGCCGCAGCCGCCCTACCTCCCTAGCTCGCGGGACGCCCCGAGCGCCAGTCCGGGTCGGGCACGGTGGTCGCGATCGTGGCCCAGCGGCCCTTGAGGCGGCACGCGTTGCAGATGCCGGCCACCTCGCGGCCGTCGTTTACCCAGATGATGGCCGGGAAGGTGTCGCGGCTGGGTAGCTCGATGCCGCATCCGGCGCAGCTCGCCTCTCTTGGCAGACACTCCGGATCCAGGACCGTCGTCCGGTAGACCCTGAACCCCCGCCGTCCGCTGCACTCGGCGCACGCCGGCATCGGACCCTCCGAGATCCCGTCCAAGACCCATACCACCACACCGATGATCGCGCCGCAGTAGCTGCACTTCCGCCTCGGCCCCTCGCCTCTCTCGCCTGCGTCTTCCATGCCCTCTCTATCGGATGCGGTCGCTTCGGAACGACACGACCCCCGATGGATGTACCAGAGCTTTCTGCCGTCACCCAGGCAGACTAGGGTTGACGCCCCGCGATGCGATCCGGACGAGGAGCAGCAGACGCTGGAGCCGGCAGCCTTGTCACAACCCGTGGCGCGCACGATCGTGATCTCCGATGCGCACGGCTATCCTCAACTCATCCGCAACGCGCTCGCGCACAGCGGCTTCGTCGCCGGCGTCGACCGCCTCGTCTACGCCGGCGACTTCGTCGACAGGGGCAAGCAGCCGGAGGAGTGCCTCGACCTCATCGAGCGAGCCGGCGCCGAGGTGCTGTGGGGCAACCACGATGTGGCCGTGCTGCTCGACCGCTTCATCTACCCGTGCCTGGGCGAGAGCAGGGCCCTGCGCAGCGAATTCCGCGAGCGCTTCGTGTCCGGAGAGTGGCAGCTGGCGCTCAGCGTCGGCGACGTGCTGATCACCCATGCCGGCGTCTCGACCGACTACGCGGAGGAGTGGAAGGCGTGCGGGCGCGAGCCGGCGAAGCTGGCCTCGCGCCTCAACGACGAGTTTCGCGCCATCGTCCAGTACCTCCTCGACTCGGGACGCAAGGACGTCAGCCCGCCGCTCCTCAACAACACCGGCCCGCTGTGGTTCAGGCCCACGTTCGAGGGAGCCGACCGCCTCCTGCCCGGCCTCACGCAGATCGCCGGCCACACGCCGTGCCGTCTGCCCGGCAAGGTGCTCGAAGCTGCGGGGCGCCGGGATGTACCTCATCGACCCCGACGTGCTCGACGGCCTGCCGCCCCAGGACCGCTTCAAGTACCGCTACGCGGTGATCGAGGACGGAGAAGTGCGTGTGGAGGAGGGCAACTTGTCATCCTCAGGCTGGGAGGCGCGCGTGACAGGCGGGAGGGTCAGGCCTCCCGGCTGATCTGGCGGCGCAGTTCGGTGAGCCGCTCGCGCACCGGCGTGAGCGGCAGATGCGCCCAGGTTGAGCGGCGGGTCGAGCTTCTCCAGCATCGCGTGCTCGAGGCCGGCGAGGCTGTCGCGGTCGTCGTGCGGGTGGACGGCGACGGAGAGATGCTCGCGCATCCACTCGGTGAGCGCCTGCTCGGACGACGGCGTGACGAGCATCGCGGCCTGCACCTGGACGTCGAGCTGATGGAACAGCACCGAGGCGAGCGTCCAGCGGAAGGTGCGACATGCGGACCCTGCCGCCGAGGTGCATCCCGCCGATGCGCGTGCGCAGGGTGTCGTCGCCGGCCTTGCCGGAGGGCCACTTCGTGGCTCCGGCCTGGCCGGCGTAGATGCGTCCCGGCGCGACCGTCAGGCCGAGCCCTGGCGCGAGAGAGATCGGCGGCCCCGGCCTCATCGACCCACCAGGCGTAGAGTCCCGGCCGGTCCAGACACGTCAGACCGGCCGGCCAGTCGCGCACCGGCACGAGCGCGGGCGACTCGTCGAGCGCGGCGAGCGCCGTCCAGGCGTCGCGCTCCTGCCACCGAGGAGCGACACTCGCCGAGTCACTCTGCGCTTCTCCCCGCACCTCACCCGGCGCCACGTCGCTGATCTCGCCTTCTGGCAAGAGGGGTGAGTCGTCCACGTGCATCATCAGCTCAGCTCCCTGGAGGCTTCAGACCTTCAGCGCAGTGTGACCAGCGGCCGTCCCAAGCGCAAGGCGTCGGGTCGCGGCGCACACAACAAGTGCCGCGAACTCGCAGGGAACCGGGAAATCGAGGTATCGGCGGCCGCTTTCGGGTAAGAACCGGACCAGCTTAGTCCCGTTTCGTCTGGAGGAGCCTTGGCGAGTCATCCGGTCAGCGAGGTGAGCAGCGGCACCAGCCGAGTGACCCGTCTGCTCGCGGCGCCCCGCTACGAGATCATGCCGTTCCGCGGCGTCGAAGGGGAGGTCGAGGAGCTGCCGGCCGGCGCGCGCGTGACGGTGACCGCCTCCCCGAGCCACGGCCTGATGCGCACCGTCGAGATGTCCGAACGCCTCGCGGCGAGCGGTTACAACGTGGTCCCGCACCTCTCGGCCAGGATGGTGCGCGGGCGACAGGAGCTTGTCGCCATCGTGGAGCGGCTGGCCGCGGCCGGCATCGACCAGGCGTTCGTGGTCGGCGGCGATGCGTCGCCGCCCGCGGGGCCCTATCACGAGGCCGGCGACCTGCTCGACGAGCTCGCCGGCCTCGATCATCCCTTCACCAGCATCGGCATCGGCGGCTATCCCGAGGGACATCCGCTCATCCCGGACGACAAGTTGCTTGAGGCGTTACGCCGCAAGCAGCCCCACGCCGCCTACGTGGTCACGCAGCTCTGCTTCGACGCCGGCGTCCTGGCCGACTGGGTGCAGACGATCCGGGCGCAGGGCATCGACCTGCCCGTGGTGGTCGGACTACCCGGCGTGGTCGAACGGCGCAGGCTGGCCGCGATATCGCTGCAGACCGGCGTCGGCGGCTCGCTGCGCTACCTGCGCAAGAATCGTCGTCAGCTCAGCGCGCTCATGCGCTCGCGCCACTACGACCCGACGAAGCTCACGCGCGCGGTCGCCGACAGCCTGCAGGACGAGGACCTGGACGCCGGCGCCCACCTGTTCACGTTCAATCAGGTGGGCGCGACGCGCGCCTGGGTCGAGGCGCTGCGGGCGACAGAGAGCCCCGTTGGCCGGCGACGGCCCGGGTCAAGCCCCACGTCGACGGCGGCCGCCTGACCTCCGCGGGCGTCCTCTAGAACAGGTCGGTCTCGACCGGCGCCGACACGCGCGCCTCGTCCACCCGCTCCGCACAGTCCGCGGCGGTGATGTCGCAGAAGCGGCACTCGCTCACGCTCGCCACCTTCGGCGGCGGCTCGGCGCCGCCGACACGCTCGATGGTCGCACGGATCAGCGCGCGCATCTCGTCGTTCAGCTTGGCCGCCTCGATGGGCAGGCGTGACTCCTTGTACTGGACCTCGCCGGCCAGGGTCACTCCGCGACAGGCCTCGTGGGTCAGGGGCAGCACGAGCATGTAGGTGAGGACCTGGAAGGCGTCCGAGTTGCGCTGCTTGCCCGACTTGCAGTCGACCACGAGGCCCTGCCCGTCGCGCACCGCCACCAGGTCGGCCTTACCACCCAGAGTCGCCGCTTTGCCCTTCAGGGAGAACCAGTTCTGGTCCTCGACGGAGACGGCGTAGCCCTCGCCGCGCAGCTCCTCGGCCCGGGCCCGCACCATCTCGCCGTGCACCGCCGTCCACGCCGCCAGGTCGAAGTCGCTGGGCGGCTTCTCGTAGTCCTTGAAGTGCGCGCGGAACCACGCCGACCACGCGCACTGTTTGTCGGCGGCCAGCAGTGACGTGATCCACGTCACCCAGATGTAGGAACTGTCGCGAGGGACCGTCAAGGCTCCCTCCCTTCGAGTAGATCAGGGGTCCGTTGCCCCATCGTGCACCTCGTCCCGGACTCGCCGCAAGCCGGCCTCATACCGGTCGCGCCCGACATCGTCAGGTGTAGCCCTGTCAAAGACAAGGAAGCCCTCGTCCTCGCTCAAAGCGCCATTCGCGACCATCTCGAGCGTCGGCCTGGCCGTCGACATCACGTCCAGCCCGTAGGTCCTCCTTGCCAATGCACTGCCCCAGTCGTCGTCCATGACGACCAGGGCGGAGCCCCGATGCGCGGCGATCAGCACCGTCGCGATCTCCCCGGCGTGGGCGCGTTCGTGCTCGCCGATCGATCGCTTCAGGTCCAGCAACCTTGTGAACTCGGACTTCAGCGAATCCGGGAGGTTCTTGGTGTGCTTGGGCCATTTGCCTGTCGACCGCGCGACGGCACCCTCGCGCATGACGTACTCGCTCAATGCGGGGAACTGCCCGAGGCGGACCCGTCGAATGACCTCGCGTTCGACTTCGAGCGTCATCCGGGCTCGCGACCCGAGGTACTCATAGAGGCGTTCGACAAACCCGAGCTCAGCGAAGCGGAAGAGAATGCTCGTATCGAGCAGGACCTCAGGCGCTGTGCCCGAGCGCAAGGGCATCAGTAGTCCGGTTCGTGATGCCCAGCGGACACCCCGCGGCGCTCGAACTCCGCTTCGATCATCGCGGGCTCGATGCTGAGGAGTTCGGCGATCTGGGGGATGCCGAGCAGGCCGCGCTCGTACGCCGCGGCGGCTTGACTCATTGTCTCGCGAGGGAGGCGCGGCAGGCGCACGGCCGCCCGGCTCAGAGCGTCTTCGAAGTCCCCGAGGCCTAGACGGCGACAGAGAGAAGTGTGCTCGCCAGCCTCGATGGACTCCTTCAGTGGACCGACCTTGCCCTTCGTGAGATGCCGGGCCGCCTGAAGGCGGTACAGCGCGACCTCAGCGCTCACGTGGAAGTGGTCCGCGAGACGTACGACCGTATCGAGATCGTCCGGGGGCTCGCCTACGGCTTCGAGCCAGCGCCGAACGCCAGCCAAGGGGGCCAGGAACTCCGCGGCGAAGCCGTCGGCCTGCACCTCAGCCGGCGGCCTCTTCGGTCCGGAACCGTGACTGGCGATGTAGTCGATGGAGCCGGCATGTCCCAGCTCGACGTGACCGAACTCGTGGGCCAACGTGAAGCGTTGCCGCACCGAAGACTCGGTGCCGTTGATGAAGATGAAGGTGCGCTCGTGCCGTCTGCCCTGGAGTCCCGCCAGTCCCGCCGGCAGGTCGAGGACCGTCACCGGCACGTGTGCCAGGTCTTCGATCAGGAGCAGCACGTCCGAGATGGGCGCCTCGAGACCGAGCCCGAGACGGCTTCGCGAGGCGCGAGCGGCGTCGACGCCCCGCTGGGACTCCGACACAAAGGTCATCTGCCGACGACCTCGATCTGGAGCATGGCGTCGATCAGCCGCGCACAGCGGTCTACCGCCTGTTCGGCGGCTTCGTCGCCCCCGCCACGCCTGACGAACGCCGGCTGCTCGTCGAAGAGCAGCTCTTCGGCCCGCACCCCAAGGTAGTCGGCGATGTCGACGATCTCGGACATGTTGAAGGCGCGTTCGCCGGCCAAAGCCCGACTGAGTACAGATGGCTGCAGCTCGACTGCTTCGGCAAGCTGTCTCTGCGACCTGTCGCCCAACAGGGAAACGATGCGGGCCCCCACCTCTTTGTCGGAACGGATCTTCACGGCGCCTCCCAAAGGCCTGATGAAGTGATGCGATTATCGCACGAAGAATGGCAATACAGCAAGGAATGATGCTGTTTACGTTGTCGCCCCAAGACGATGACGCGAGACAGCCTGTGCATTCGGGGGTCCCCGGGAGCTGAGGACGCTACTCGCTCTGCGTGGAGCCGCTCTTCTTCGCCGCGTCGCTCTTCGCCGCCAGGGCGGCGAGCCGGTCGGCGACCATGCGGTTCACCGTGCCCTTCGGGGTAGCGCCCCTCGGCGTCCGCGCTCGCCCGCCGGCACGCCCGTGAGCACCTCGATCCCCTCGTCGATCGTCGCGATCGGGTAGACGGCGAAGCGCGCCGGCGGCGACCGCGTCGACGACGTCCTGCGCGCAGCATCAGGTGCTTGACGTTGGCCTGCGGGATGAGCACGCCCTGCTCGCCGGTCAGGCCGCGCGCCGCGCAGAGGTCGAAGAAGCCCTCGATCTTCTCGTTGACGCCGCCGATGGCCTGGACCTCGCCGGACTGGTTGACCGAGCCGGTCACCGCGAACGACTGCCTGACGGGCAGCTCGCGCGATGGCCGAGAGCAGCGCGTACAGCTCGGCCGACGAGGCGCTGTCGCCGTCGACCCCGCCGTAGGACTGCTCGAAGACGAGGCTCGCGCCGAGCGACAGCGGGTGCTCCTGCGCGTAGCGGCCGCGCAGGAAGCCCGACAGGATCAGCACGCCCTTGGAGTGCAGCGGACCGCCGAGCTCGACCTCGCGCTCGATGTCGACGACCTCGCCCTTGCCCATGTGGGCCCTGGCCGTGATGCGGCTCGGGCGGCCGAAGCGAAGGTGCCCAGCGAGAGCACGGAGAGCCCGTTGACCTGGCCGACCTCGGCGCCCTGCGGTGTCGACGAGGATCGTCTCGCGCAGCATCTCGTCGCGCATCCGGGTGCGCACGCGGTCCGAGCGGTAGATCTGCGCGTCGATCGCCTGCTGGACGTGCGCGGCGCTCACCAGCTTCGCCGGTTCGCGCCGCGCCCAGTGGTCCGCCTCCTGCAGCAGGTCGACGATGGCGCGCATCTGGGCGGTGACGCGCTCGGCGTCGCTCGGCGAGGCGCGCGGCGTGCTCGACGACGCGGCAGACCGCGGCGCGGTCGAACGGCAGCAGGCCCTCGCGCCGCGCCATCGCGGCGATGAGCCGCGCGTACTGCGCGGTCGTCTCGTCGTCGCGCACGAACTCGTCGTCGAAGTCGGCGGCGACCTTGAAGAGCTCGTTGAAGTCGGGGTCGCCCTGCGCCAGCAGCGTAGTAGAGCTGGCGGTCCCCCATGAGGATGACCTTGACGTCGAGGGGGATCGGCTCGGGCTCGAGCGACACCGTGCTCGGCGTAGCCCAGCGTCTGCGCCGGCGACTCGATGCGGATCTGGCGGAACTGCAGGGCGCGCTTGAGGGCCTCCCAGGCGATCGGGTTGGAGAGCACCTTGAGCGCGTCGAGGATCAGGTAGCCGCCGTTGGCGCGGTGCAGCGCGCCGGGCTTGATCAGCGTGAAGTCGGTGAGCGAGCGCGCCCATCATCGGCATCTGCTCGACGCGGCCGACGAGGTTGGCGTACGACGGGTTGCTCTCGTAGACGACGGGCGCGCCGGTGGCGCCGCTCGAGTCGACGACGACGTTCACCTCGTAGCGGCGCAGCGCCTGGAGCGGCCAAGGAGGCCGGCGATGGCGGCGCCTCCGGCGCCGCCCGCACCGCCGGCCGAGCCCTCGCCGCCGGCCGCGCCGTCACCGGGATCGCCGCCGGGACCACCCGCGCCGCCGGCTCCAAAGCTCTCGCCGCCACCGGCGGCGTCGCCTGCGCCAGCTTCGCCCCGTGGCCCATCGGCGCCCGTGCCACCGGGCTTCTCCTCGCCGCCCTCCAGGAAGTCCCCGAGGTGCTCGGCCGATGCTCGCCTGCACGGCGCCGAGATAGGCGACGACGTCGGGCAGGTCCTTGTACTTGGCCAGCACGTCGTCGATCACGTCCTCCGCGACCAGCGCCGTCACCTCGTCGCTGAGCTGCCGCAGGCGCTGCCTGGAACTCGCGCTTCCAGCGCGGCACGCGCAGCATCACCTTCTGCAGCTCGCCCTGGAAGCGTCTCCATCTCGCCCTCGAGGCGCTTCTGCTCCGCCTCGGGCAGCTTCTGGAACTCCTCAGGCGGCATGACCTTGTCCGTCCTTCAGCGGCACGACTCCCAGCCCCTCGGGCGAGCTCATCAGCGTCAGGCCGCGCTGCTGCGCCTGCTCCTGCAGCTCCTCGAGGCTCGTCTTGGAGCGGCCCTCGAACTCCTCCTCGAGGGCGCGCCGGCGCGTCGCGAACTCGTCGCTCTCGAAGGCCGACGAGAGCCCGCTGCGCAGCTCCCGCACCAGGCGCTTCATGTCGGCCTGCAGCTCCTTGCCCTTGCCGGCCGGCAGGCGCAGGGCGCGCGGCGCCGAGGGCTGCGCGAAGTCGTTGACGTAGCACCAGTCGTCCGGCGGAGCCTCGCCCGCCGCGCGCTCCTCGACGAAGTGCCGCACCACCGTGTACTTGCCGGTGCCGCTCGGCCCGAGCGCGAAGATGTTGTAGCCCTCGCGGCCGATCGAGACGCCCAGCTCGATGGCGGCGATCGGCCGCTCCTGGTCGATGAACTCGGTGCCGTCCTCGAGGTCGTCGGTCGTCGTGAACTTCAGATGGTCGAGCGTGCAGCGCGTACGCAGCGCTTCTGGCGGCAGAGGCTCGACGGGCTGTCGAGCGGAAAGCGACTCTTCAGAGTGTGACGAGGCCACGATCAGGTCCTTTCAGCGAAGACGTTGCCATACCCTCACGGCTCCATCATGGGTGCGGTCAGCACGTCCAGCACCGGTCGCGCCGCATAGAGCCGTCGCCACTTACGGTCGCCCACTTCCTCCAGCAGGCCGACTTTGACGAGACTCTGTACGGCCGCGCGCGCCGTGGGGTTCGTGACGCCAAGCAGTCGCTGGGCCTCGGCGACCGTCATGAACGGTGCTGCGAGAACATGATCGACCAGCGCGAACGCCTTGGGCTGGCCCTGCACCTTCTGCCGGTACTCCTCGCGGAGGCGCACGATCTGCCTGGCCTGTTCGGCCGCGCGTACAGCGGTCTCGCGTACGCCCGTCAGGAAGAAGAGCAGCCAGCTCTGCCAGTCGCCGTGCGTGCGCACGCGCAGCAGCGCGTCGTAGTAGTCGCTGCGATGGGCCTCGATGTAGGCAGAAAGGTAGAGCAGTGGCTGGGTCAGGCGACCGCGCTCGACGAGAAACAGGGTGATGAGCAGCCGACCGACGCGTCCGTTGCCGTCCAGGAAGGGGTGGATAGCCTCGAACTGTTCGTGCATGAGGGCGCACTGCACCAGGTCCGGAAGGCTCGTGCGGTCGTGGAGGAAGAGCTCCCAGTCGCCGAGTGCCTTGTTCATCTCGTCGACCGGCGGCGGCACGTAGGTGGCGGTCGCCAGTGTCGAGCCGGGCGGGCCGATCCAGTTCTGTGAGCGGCGGAACTCGCCGGGAGTCATGTGGGCGCCTCGCACGCCCTGCATGAGACGCTCATGCAGCTCGCGCACGAAGCGGAGCGACAGGGGCAGCGCGTCCAAACGGACCAGCCCGTATTCCAGGGCCTCGACGTAGTTGCGCACCTCACGCATGTCATTTGGGTCACGCGCCGAAGACGCAGCCGCGGCCTCCTCCATCAGCAGCTCGGACAACGTCGTCCGGGTGCCCTCGATGCGTGACGACAGCACGGCCTCCTGACGGAGGTAGGGCGCGATGAGGAGGTGAGGGTTAGGGAGTTGCTCGCCGGCGATCGAGAGCTCACTCAGCGCCGCGTCGGCGCGAGACAAGGCAAGGACGAGAGCCCGGCCGTAGTCGAGGTCAGGAGGAAGCGGCGCCGGAACGAAGGCGTCGTGGCCCTCGGGCGTCCTGACGATGCTGCCGGCTGCCTTACTCTGGAAGAGGCGAGCGTCCACGCTGCCCTCCGGTCTTACGCTCGACGCACTTTCAAAGCTGGACGAGCTTTGAAAATCGGCAAGGCCATATTTTCAAAGTTTCCTGCGCTCTGCAAGCGCCGGCACTACTCAGAGCTTGCCTGATGTCAGCCTCCAGCCGACCTCATCCATGAAGGGCAGCGCGGTGTAGTCGATGATGGTCAGCCCGCCGTCGACGAGCAGCGTCTGGCCGGTGACGAAGGACGCCTCGTCCGACGCCAAGAAGAGGACGACCGACGCGATCTCGGCCGGGGTGGCCATGCGCCCGAGCAGCGACGGCGGCACCTGCCATTCACCGCCGCCGTCGCCCGCCGGATGCTGCACCTCATCGGCCTCGGTCTCGACCCACCCCGGGCTCACGCCGTTGGCGCGGATGCCGAAGGGCGCGCCTTCGGCCGCCAGCGCCCGCGTCAGACCCTCGACCGCAGCCTTGGCCACGCCGTAGAGACCCCAGTTGCCGTGTAGCGCGGAGGTCGAGGAGATGTTGACGATGGCCCCCTTGCCGGAGCGCTTCAGCGGCGGCATCGAGTAGGCCGAGACGAAGTAGGCGGCGTCGATGTTGGGGCCGCGCATCTTGTCCCAGCGCGTCCCCGGCGCGTCCTGCACTTCGACGCCGCCCCGCACCGCGCCGAGCCCCGCGTTGTTGACGACGATGTCGATGCCGCCGAACTGGCGCTCGACGTCGTCGACGAGCGCGGCCACGGCCTCCTCCTGCGACAGGTCGCACGCGAAGAAGGCGCCTTGCCCGCCGCGGCGCTTCACTTCGTCCACCACCGCGGCACCTTTGCGCTCATCGCGCCCGACGAACGCGACCCGCGCCCCCTCGTCCACGAACCGGTGCACGATGCCGCGCCCGATCCCCGAATTGCCGCCTGTGATGAGCGCCACCTTGCCCTCGAGCCGCATGCTGCCCCCTTTGTCGATCACCTGAAGGGAAGCATATCCACCCGACCTCTCAAGAAGGCTCGTGCGCAAGCACCACGTTCACACCCTGCCGCAGCGTGTTCTGGATCTCGGCGACCGAGTCCGTGTGACGGACGAGCTCCTCGACCTCCTCAGGGCTCGCCTCCGCTTGGACCGTCGCCCGATAGACCACGTTTCGGGCAGGCTCACCCTCGCCGCCAAACTCGCCCTCCACCTCGATGTGCACGCGGTGGACCGTCGTGCCGCGCTTCTTCGCTTCGCGGTAGACGTCGTTGCAGAAGCAGGTGGCGAGCGCGGCGAAGAGGAGCTCGCCGCCATTGACTGTGGAACCGCCGCCAGGCATGGCCGGGACCGGCAACGTCTGTCGCCTTCCCTCCGTCGCGACGACCAGCTCGTGTCCGTCGTCGCCCGTGTCGATCGTGGCGCTGATCTTCATCGTCGATTCCCCTTGACGAAGCTCGGCAGGCTTACCCTCGAAGTTCGCAAGCTTGTAGTCCCCGCGTTATCCGTCTTCATCACGTACGGGAGGACCTCATAGCCATATGAGGCTCCCGGAACGACGCCCTGCGTCTGCAGCCGGAGCGCCGGAAGGTCCGCGTCTCGAGCGGCGTGGAGTAGCGCCGCGTAGGTTGACTGCATCATGGCTCGCCACCCTCTACGCTGTGCGGCAGAAGGGAGGTGAGGCGAAATGAGGCGCCGCAGCAACCCCGGGGTACAATCCGGCCTACGGCCGGTGTGCTCCAAGGATGGCGACATGGACGAGATCATCTTCGTCGTGGAAGAAGCCGCTGAGGGTGGCTTCACTGCCCACGCCCTCGGAGTCTCCATCTTCACGGAGGCAGACGATCTTCAGACGTTGGGGATCCAGGCGCGAGACGCGGTGCTCTGTCACTACGGAGACCGGTCGGATCGCCCCCGGATGATCCGACTTCACTACACCCAGGACGACCTCATCGCTGTGTGAGAGTCCCCCGAGACCTCTCGGGAGACGCGCTGGCACGTGCCCTCGAGTCGTACGGCTACTCCGTCACTCGGCAGAGCGGCAGTCACCTTCGCCTCACGACTCAGCTGCAGGGCGAGCATCACATCACCATCCCGCGCCACTCCCAGCTTCGCGTCGGCACGGTTGCTGGAGTGCTGGCTGAGGTCGGGCGACACTTCGAGATATCGCGCGAGGCAGTGAGGGAGCGGGTGTTCGGCCGATAGCAGCGCTGACGTCATTGACCGAGGGGTCCTCGATTCGCGAGCTCTACTCAGCTCACTGGTCGAGCACGTCGAGGTAGCTCTCGCGGAGCACGTCCTTGGGCCCAATGCGTAAGTGCGCGCCCCAGAAGCCTAGACCCAACTGCCAGCCTGATACGCCCTTTCTCTTCTGTCACCCCATTCCTATAAGCTTAGTTTTACGTGCGGAGTTCGGGCATCACGCGCGCACCAAGTGGGGGGCTTGGACTTGCCGTCAGTCATCGCCGCAAAGGGCTACATCGGCAACACCGACTGGGACTGGTACCAGCACTTCCTGCATCGGTCCGACCCGCCGGAGGAAGTCAACTTCTGGCAGCCGTCGGCGCACGGCTTCGGGGCCATCCAGCCGGGCGCGCCGTTCTTCTTCCGCCTCAAGAGTCCGCACAACGCCATCGCTGGCTTCGGCTTCTTCTCGCGCTACGAGCGCGTGCCCGCCTGGCTCGCGTGGGACTCGTTCGGCGACCTGAACGGAGCGGCCTCGCTCCTGCAGATGACCGAGCGCGTCGAGAAGTACCGCGGAGCGGCGGAGCGAGAGGCAGTGCAGCTCCTCGGAGGCTACGAGATCGGCTGCATCATGATTTCGCAGCCCGTCTTCTTTGAGCGCAGCGACTGGGTCGCAGACGACGCCGGATGGAAGTCGAACATCGTCTCGGGCAAGGGCATCGATCTCCTCGCAGGCGAGGGTCAGAGGATCTTCTCCGAGTGCCTGACACGCGTCGATGCAGGCACCCCGGAAACCGAGGTGCTTCGCGTCGAGATGGCACGCCACGGCAAGCCGGTTCTTATCGAGCCGCGCCTGGGGCAGGGCACCTTCCGCATCGCGGTCACTAACGCGTACGCCGGACAGTGCGCCGTCACCGGAGAGCATTCGTTGCCGGCGCTTGAGGCCGCTCACGTGCAGCCGTGGTCTCAGGGCGGTCCGCACAGCGTGGCCAATGGACTGCTCCTTCGCGCCGATGTCCATCGCCTCTACGACACAGGCTACGTCACGGTCACCCCGGATCACCGCTTCCTCGTCAGTGGCCGACTGTTCGACGAGTACCACAACGGACGCGAGTATGGGCGCTACGAAGGGCGCACCATCGCCCTCCCCGCCAGCTACAGGGACCGACCCGACGTTGAGCTCCTCGAGTGGCACGCAAGCGAGGTGTTCAAGGGTTAGATGGAGACGCTCATCACGCGCATGAACCCCGACCTCGCTATGGACACCGCCGACCAGAAGCTCCTCAAGAGCACCGGCGCCGGCAACCTCTTTATGGTCTTCGGCGAGCCCGACCTCGAGATGCGCACCCTCCCCAACGGCAAGCTGCAGGTGGAGCTCCGCGGCCTCGACGTCTACGACCCCACCACCGGCGAGATCCGCAGCAACACCACCGACGACATCGCCTGCTGGTTCATCGACACGCGACTACAACGAGGAGAGCTTCTTCGTGCGCCACGCCTACTTCACCGGCGCCGACGAGCCCTACAAGAAGCTCCAGCGCGCCCTCAAGGCCGAGATCGACGAGGACGCCTGGTCAAGCCTCTACAGCACCGTGAGCCGGCCGTTCGACGCACCGTCGACCGGCAAGATCGCCGTGAAGGTGATCAACCACTACGGGGACGAGGTGCTGAAGGTGTACTGAACACACTGATCGCCTCGCACCAGCGGACGCCCTATCCCTGAGGAGACACCGATGTCTCTTTCTGACAAGCACATCTGGTACTGGACCGGACTCTTTGCGGTTCTCGTTTTGGTCACTCTAGGCGGCACGGCCTGTGGGTCTGAAGCGACACCGCAGTCACCGACCGTCTCGCCGTCAGCCTCAGCCGGACAGCTGAGTCAAGAGGAGCGTACGCGTCAGGCAATCCGCGCATATGTGCTTGAGGTGGACCAGGTCTACCGGGGCATGGACGAAGCGAATCTGGAAGTTGGCAAGGCAATAGAGCATGTGAACAAAGGGGCGGCCGAAGGTCGTTCGGATTGGACGCCTTTGGCGAGACGGTTTCGCAGGATTGGCAGGCGGTTGTTTCAAGCGGCCGTCGAACTAGCTGCGCTCTCGCCTCCGCCTGAATTGCGGGATGCGCACAGGCAAGGAGTGCGATGGCTTCGGGGCCTGTACGACATGTGCTCGGAGTCCGAGCGACTGCTCAGACAGGACATTAGTCCGGCTGGACCCCAAAGCGACCTTTGGAAGCCAGTGAACGAAACCCTCGATAGGGTGCGCAAGGACTGTACGGATTTCGTGTTCGCGACGAGGGTCCAACTCAAGAAGCACCATTTGCGCGTCCACACATTGTGGCTTTCGTAGTGACGAGAGCAAACGGGGTTTGAGGATAGGGGCATGCGGGTCTCCGAGTATTTCCACCTGGATAGGACGCAGCCGGAACTGGACTTCGTGGATGTGGACATCGAAGGTGATGTCTTGGCGTTCGTCGACCCACGCGCGCTGCGGCTACTCCGCTCGGACTGGGGCCAAGAGTGCGTGTTTCTCGTCCAGGACTTCTTCGCCAGTGTGCTCAGAGCGATCCAAGAGAGCCGTTTGAAGGATGCCCGAGTGATGCTCGCGGCGATTCGAGAACCGAACGAGACCCACCTTGGCTACTCGCATGGAAGAGCCAGGGGCAGAGCACTCGGCACCCAGTCCGCAGCAGATGTTGGTGATGCGTTGGCGCGAAGCGAGGCTGCTAATAGCGGACTCCTCGAGGACCTTGAGGACACCATTCTCATGGTCGAGGGCGTATCCATCGACCTGATCTCCGACATCACGACGTGTCTCATTCGACGACAGCTCATTGAGTACACGCAGAGCGTCGCCCAGGAGTATGGGATTCGCCTCACTTCCGGAGTCGCTGGTGGTCCAATCTGGGATCCTGTTCGACACGAGTGGAACGATGGCGAGTTCTTCTCATTGCCGGTGGCATCATCTGGGCGTTTGCTTCTTCTCCCCAAGGCGATCGTGCGACGGAAGCTCGAGTACGACCAAGAGGAGTACTACCGCGACTACATCGTCGAGTACCTTCGAGAGTCCGAAATCGCCGCCAACGGCGAGCTCGTTCAACTCCTCAAGGACGGCACTCCTCGAGTGACGCGAAAGAGCATCGAGCAGAAGTATGGCACTGGCAAAGCGATGATTGTCTCCACAACGCTGGCCAAGCCGACGCTTCTTGAGCGGTACCGGCAGTCGAAGGTGGGGAAGCCCTCAACGCCTCTTCTGCATGAGGACTTTGCTGAATTGACCGAATCGGCGCAACCTAACTGGGAACAGCTTCTGGCTGCAGTGACGGCCGTGCCTTCAGGCCCAGCAGGAGCTGACCAGTATCACGATGCCATTGAGCGTCTCGTCAGCGCGCTTTTTCTACCCGTCACTCGTCTGGCCGAAGAAGGAGTTCTCCATTCATGATGGTCGGAAGCGAATTGACATCAAGTACGAGAATGCCGCCGCTTCCGGCTTCTTTGGCTGGATCGCCCGACATTACTGCGCCCCTCTAGTGTTCGTAGAGTGCAAGAACTACTCAGGTGATCCTGGTAACCCTGAACTCGACCAGCTGGCTGGTCGCTTCTCCCCTCGGCGCGGTCAAGTTGGCCTTCTGGTATGCAGGGGCTTCCAGGACAAGGACTTGTTCATCCGAAGATGTCACGATACCGCAGCCGATGGACGTGGCTATATCGTGCCCCTCGACGACCAAGACCTTGCTGCGATGGTGGACGTCGCGAAGATGACACCAGGTAATGCTGAGTACCGGGTTCTGGCAGAGGGATTCCAGCAGCTGATTCGGTGAATGCTGCTGTGACGACGACCACTATCTATGGAGGCGTGATGGCAAAGAACAAGGTCACTGGCAAGAAGGCAGCGAAAGCGGCCTCCAAGACGCTCAAGAGCCCCGCCACTGGTCCCAACTCGAAAGCGGCCGCGGGCAGTGCACTATCGCAGACCAAGGCTCCCACCAAGGTGACCTCGCCGAAGGCGGCCTCTGCCGCTTCGAAGGCGCTCAAGGACGGACGTTCCGCCAAGGCCACCAAGAGTTCTGCTGGCAGTGCCCTTTCTCAGCGGCCAGCGAAAGCCAAGAAGAAGTAGGCGGCTCAGCGCAAGTCCGATGTAGTCCAGCCATCATGGCTAAGTCCATGGTCAACGCCGGCTTCGTCGCCAACACCGACTTGGGCTGGTCCTCGCACTTCCTTCACCGCGCTGAGCAGCCGGACGAGGTCGACTTCTGGCAGCCCTCGCCGCACGGCTTCAAGGCGATCCCACCGGGCGCGCCGTTCTTCTTCCGTCTCGGCGCGCGCCACAAGGCGATCGCCGGCTTCGGCTTCTTCGTGCGCTATGAGCGTGTGCCCTTGCGGCTCGCCTGGGAGTCCTTCGGCGACCTGAACGGCACCGACGCCTCGCCGAGATGGCCACGCGCATCGAGGCGATCCGCCGCCGCACGGGGAGCGCCCTCCTCGCCCGTCCCCAGGACTACGAGGTCGGCTGCATCATGATCTCGCAGCCGGTCTTCTTCGCCCGCGACGATTGGGTCGCCGACCACGCCGACTGGCACCCGCGCATCCAGGGCGGCAAGACCATCAACGTCGCGAGCGGCGATGGGCGGCGCATCCTCGCCGAGTGCCTGGAGCGTGCGGCGCGGCTGCGGCCGGAGGCGGAGCCACTCGCAGACGAGCTCCGCCGCTACGGCGCCCCGCAGCTCGTCCAACCGCGCCTCGGCCAGGGCACCTTCCGCATCGCCGTCACCAGCGCCTACGGCGCCTGCGCCGTCTCGGGGGAGCACTCGCTGCCGGCGCTCGAGGCCGCGCACGTGCGCCCGTACGCGGACGGCGGCGCGCACGAGCTGCCCAACGGGCTGCTCCTGCGCGCCGACATCCACCGCCTTTACGACACCGGCTACGTCACCGTCACACCGGACCACCGCTTCCGCGTCAGTCACGACCTCGCCGACGACTTTCACAACGGCCGCGAGTACGAGCGCTTCGCCGGCCGCGCGATTACTGTGCCGCGCACACATCCCGACCAGCCCGATCGCGAGCTGCTCGACTGGCACGCGCAGGCGGTCTTCAGAGGGTGACCGCGGTCACTCCCCCCGGCGATTGCCTGAATGTCCACCTTCGGGCCTCTTGTGCTGTCCCGTCAGCTCCAGCAGACTCAGTTTGATGCCCGATCGACCAGAGAAGCAGTACCTCGGCTCGTTGGCGCACCTTCGAACGCCCGACGACCCGCCATGGACCAATCGTCGGCACACCACCGAGCCCGACCTCGACCTTCGGCCGGCCTTCGAGCGCGACCGCGACCGCATCGTCCACAGCGAGCACTTCCGGCGGCTGCAACACAAGACCCAGGTCTTGATCGTCACTGAGGGCGACCTGTACAGCACCCGGCTCATGCACTCGGTGGAGACGGCGCAGATCGGGCGCTCGACCGCGACCAGTCTCGGCCTTGAACGGCGCTCTCGCCGACGCCATCTGCCTAGCTCACGACGTTGGGCATACGCCCTTCGGCCACCAGGGAGAGGACACGCTGAAGCGACTCCTCGCCGAGCAAGGCGGCTGGGACTCCAACCACCACTCGTTGCGCGTCGTCGACGAGATCGAAGCTCAGTATCCGGCGTTCTTGGGGCTGGATCTCACCTGGGCGGTCCGCGAAGGAGTCGCCCGCCACAAGACGGCGTTCGACGATCCGGCGGTTACTCATGGGACAGGCTCCGACCTCGGCGAGTATCGTGCACCGTCGCTGGAGGCCCAGGCCAGTAACGTGGCCGACGAGGTCGCATACATCAGCCATGACCTACACGATGCCCTCGAGCAGGGTCTGCTCAAGAAATCCGAGTGCGACGAGTCGCTCGAGCAGTCGAGCCTGTGGAAGCGCGTCTCGCGGACGACCGAGATCCAGATGAAGACGGCGCACCCGAGAGGCTGGCGTGGTGTCGACGAAGCGCGAGTCGCTGTTCGCCTTCTGCACCGCAATCTCATTTCCATCTTGCTGTACGACGTGCTTTACGAGTCGGCAAGGCGAGGCGCTGGTGTGCCGAGCCTCGAGGTCGCCCGCGACAGCGAGTCAGCCGTGATCGACTTCTCGCCCGGGATGCGCGACGAAGTCACCGCGATCCGCGACTTTCTCTACGAGCGGGTGTACAAGAGCCCCCTCGTGTCGCGGCAGAACGCGAAGGCCGACCATGTCCTCGAGAGGCTGTTCGAATCGCTGCGCGGCAACCCGCGACTGCTTCCGACCTATGTTCAGCAGCGCATCAACGGCACGCCAGACCGTAGCAGCATCGCACACGAAGTGGCGTTCTTCTTGGCGAGCCTCACCGATCGCGGCGCTCTCGATCTCTACGCAGAGCTCTTCGTTCCGTCCGACCGTGCCATGGGCCACCATGTCAGGTAGCGCGTCTGTCGGAAGCGTTGGGTAGGATTGAAGCGAAGCTTGAGGAATCACCATGCAAGGGGGTGGGCGTTCGATGGCGATCGATCTCAATCGAGAAGCTGAGGCGGTCCGGGCAGACGGCGCCAGAATGCAGGACGAGGGTTGCCTGGGCGAGGCCGGTGCATCACCTCAGGTGGCGGCCTACGTCGCTGCGACTGAGCGCGTCGAGAACCTGAGTGCCATCGAGGTCGTCGAAATCGTAAGACAAGGCCTCGACGCCGACGTTGCCGCGGGCAACTCCGCCGCGGTGCGTACCATCGCGCGCGACGTGCTCCTCAAGCACGCGCAGCCGTAACCGCCGCTCGCGGTCACATGGAGCTTCAAGAGGCGGCCGAGCTCATTCAGTCGCAGACCGCTGGCGATCTCACCGCACGGGTGGCCGAGGCGCCTTCAAGGGCAAGGCCGGATCGGACGCTCGACAGCTCTGCACGCAGGCCGGCATCGAACGATTCCCTGCTTCGCGCCTCACTTGCGTGGTCTTCTTCCGTCTCGGCGCGCCCCACAAGGCCATCGCCGGCTACGGCTTCTTCGCGCGCTACGAGCGCGCGACTCCCTTGGTCCGTTCGAACGCTCCAGGATTGATGAGAGGGGGACTCTAGGTGCGCGTCTACCGAGTTGAAGGTGGCCAGATGTTCGTGGAGTACGCCAAGCAGGACTTCACCCTGGAGAACCTCGAAGCCACCCTGCAGTCATGGCTGGCTGCCAATCCCGACGCCATCCTCGACGACAGCGCCGTGCAGATCATCGGGCGCGAGGTCACCACGAATCTTCGGCACCTACATCGACCTGCTCGGTCTCGACCGCGCCGGTGATGTGGTGGTCATCGAGCTCAAGCGCGACGAGACGCCGCGCACGACCCTGGCCCAGGTGCTCGAGTACGCCTCCTTCGCCGCAGCGCTCGACTACGAGACCCTCGACGGGCTCTTTCGCAGCTACTCCGGCGACGAGGGCATGAGCTTGAGCGAGGCCCACCGCGAGTACTTCGGGCTTGGTGAGGACGAGGCCGTCTCGTTCAACAAGGAGCAGCGGCTGGTGATCGTCGGCCACGACGTCACGCCGCAGATCCGCCAGACCGCCTCCTATCTGCGCCAGAAGGGTCTGTCGGTCACCTGCGTCGAGTTCACCTACTTCGAGACGAGAAGCAAAGAGCAGCTGCTCACCACCGACATCGTCGTCGGCCGTGAGCCGCTGCGCGTATCGGTCACCACGGCAGCAAGCGGCGACTGGCTGGACGAGCAGAAGCTCCTCGCCTCAGCCGGCATCGCCGGTCCCGTTCTTCGGGCGCTGCTCGCCCTGGACGGCGAGAGCGGCCTCTACGTGAAGTGGAGCGCCAAGGCCTTCTCGCTGAACGTCGATGTCGGCGGCAACCGCGTCATCTTGCTCTACTGCTACGTGCCGGGCGTCTGGTTTTCAAAGACTCACCACGGCTTGTACTCAGACACCTCGACGATTCGAGACAAGGTGCGCGACGGCGGACAGCTGGTCGGGGAGCTCGACGAGCGCCTGCGGCAGGACCCGCTGTGGCGGCCCTCGGGGGCCAACCTGAAGTGCGCCGTCGACCACGAGTTCAGCGGGGCGGAGATCGCGCGCGTGGTCGGCTATGTGCGCGACGCGCGCGACGCGGTCCGGGAGCGCGGTCCGGTCGATGAGGCAGGCTCGTGATCGTCGTTCCGACGCAGGATGTCTTGATCGCTGGCACAGAGGCCTTCAAGCTCCGGGGCTAGCGAGACAGCAGGCAGAACGCGTTGTAGCCGTTGAAGAAGTACTCGGCGCGGAAGCTCGTGGTCGCGCCGTCGGCCGTCTCCACGTCAATGTTGTCCGCGATGCTGTCGGCGATGTCGCGCCCCGTGGTCCACACCGCTGCCACGCGGTCGTTGTCGTCGTCGTTGAGTCGCGCGCCGTACTGCTGCTCGAAGCTCGGCGAGGCGATGCTGTATCGCACGGAGGTCGAGCGCGTCTCGGTGTCGCTCTCGCCCGTCTGCTCGTAGACAGCAAGAAGGCACGTCTTCAGGCTCGTCTCCACCAGGTGTCGCGCGCTCGATTCGAAGGAGGCGTCGAAGACCTCGGCGATGTCTCTCACAGTGACGGCGGAGATGGGCAGGGCTGCCGTCTCGAGTTTGAAGAGGCGGCCCTTGAACTGCAGATCGGCGGCGAAGGCGTTGGCCTCTCGCTCCTGCGCGTGCACGGCACGATAGCCGAGGTCGTGGTCGCCGCACATGACGATCTGCCCGGTGTGCTCGGGCAGCACGTAGTGGCCGATCTCGTGGAGTGAGCTGAAGCGACTGCGTTTCGAGCTCAGAGCGGCGTCGATCGCGATCAGGCGCTCTTGGTAGTCGAGGAGGGCGCGGACGGGTTCTCCAGAGGTGGTCCGCGCCTCGGGCAGCTCTGCACCGAAGTCGATGGACACCGTGCTGAGCCTCAGCAGATCGAGCAGCGGCTCGACCTGGGCCGGCCCCGGCTCGCTCTGCCCGGTCTCGGCCAACAGGTGCTCCACCAGCTCGCTGGGTGAGGGTGCGAGGACGGTCGTGCGCTGCGGCGTCATCGCTGACCGGCCCCTACTCCTTACCCGCTAGCTCGCGCAGGCGCTCGCGCACACGCGACGCCGTCTCCGAGTCGAGTTCGCCGCCGTGCGCCGCGAGAGCCGGTGCGGCGGATGCCTTCGTGACATGCAGGTTGCTCACATAGGCCGCGACCTCATCCCGGCGCACTGGATTGCGCCTTGCCTCGATCTCGAGCAGCACCTCTGGGTGCTGGTCGGCGAGGCGGATCAGGTTGTCCATCGACTTCGTCTGCGCCGACAGACCCAGTTCCCAGCGGGTGTACGTCTTGTCGCCGACCCCGAGCAGGCGCGCCATCTCGAGTTGGGAGAGCCCGACTCTGGTGCGTGCCTTCCGCACTTCGGTTGGGCTGAGCAGGCCTTCAAGCCGGTAGCGCTCGGCCTCTATGCGCGCGATCAGCTCGGGGGGCAGCATCTGCTCGTCGCAACACGGGCACTCCGACCACGTTGCGTCGGGGAACTGCGACGTCGCCTCGACGAAGCCGGGCGGCCACCCGAACACGAAGGTACCGTGCTTCTCGACCAGTTCGTCGTTGCCACAGATTGCGCAGCGCGCAGCGGTCATCGGCGTTGGCCTCCTTCTTGACGATGGGCGGAGATGACGAGGAGCAACTCCCGGTCGCTCCCCCGCTCGCAGATTGTCACTTTGATGAACATGTCGGTGTCGTCGATGACGGGGTAGAGCTCATAGGCCGGCTCACCGACGTGCTCCTCGTCGTAGCGAGTGATTGTGACCATGATCTGCTCGCCGGCGTCGATCCAATCGCACATGGCCTGGCAGACGCCGGCGATAGTGATCCGAAGCGCCGCCAAGTCGCGCATGGAGCGCGTCGTGGCGTGCACCTTGTCTGACTCGCCGGCGAGCCTGCGCAGACTCTTGACGATCTTGCGGTCTTTGAGCGGCCAGCGCTTTGGTGGTGTTGGCATGGTATCATTTGATACCTATCCTGCCCACCCGGTCAAGAGGCTAGACGTAGACGCCTACTGCGAGCGCGACACGTGGGCGATGGTGAAGCTGGTGGAGGCGTTCGAGGTAAGGTCCACCTCCCCGCAGCACCAGTCACCCTTGCCCTCGAACGGACTCACGCGTTGAGTGGTTCCATGCCTCCAGCTCTTGCATCCGCTGCCGATATGACTACAGTTATTAGTCAATCGACTAAGGATTGTAGTCATATGGCTCCCACCGATCACGGATTCGCCGGCATCTTCGCTTCGCCCACACTGGTCGCGTTGCTGCGTGTCTTCCTGCTCCAGCCCGACCAGGACTTCTACCAGCGCGAACTCGTCACGCACACCGGCTCACGGCTTCTGCAGGTCCAGCGAGATCTGCGGCGCCTCGAGGACGCCGGATTGATCCGGCGCAGACGCCGGGGCAACCGCGTGTATTACCAGGCGGCCGCCGACCACCCGGCGTTCGCCGACCTGCAGCGCGTGCTCGTCAAGACAGTCGGTGTGGCCGATGTGCTGCGTGACGCCGTCGAACCACTTCTGAACGACATCCAGCTTGCGTTTGTCTTCGGTTCGGTGGCCGAGGGACGCGCGACGGCTGCCAGCGATATCGATGTGCTCGTCGTGACGGACGCCGACCCTGCCCGGCTGGCAACGCTGCTCGCAGAGGCCGGGGACAAGGTGGGGCGAGAGGTCAATCCTGTCGTCTACGCCGCCTCGGAACTGCGCACGAGAGTGGCGGAGGGACAGCACTTCCTGAGCACCGTCCTGGTTGGTCCGAAGATCTGGCTGGTGGGCGATCAGCAGTCGCTGGACGATCTGGTGGCCGGTACCGCGACGCCTCGTGAGTAGCTTCCCCTCCATCCCCGAGCTACTGGCCTCGGGTCAACTTAAGCGCCACCAGCCATCGCCTCGTGAGATCGTCGAGCTGCTCGAACTCGCCGACCGGCAGCTCGCCGACGGGGAGGTGACGGAGGTCTCTCCCGACGGGCGCTTCGCCTCGGCATATGGCGCGGCGCTGACCCTGGCCACGGTCGTCGTCGCGGCGTCCGGCTATCGTGTAGGACACGTGCCCGGGCACCATCGCCTGACGATTGGGCTGCTCCCCGAGCTGAAGGGCGACGCCGAACGGCGACGCGCCACATACTTGGACGCTTGCCGGCGCAAGCGCAATGCAGCCGACTACGAGCGGGTCGGAGCGGTGTCGCTAGCGGAGGTAGACGCGTTGTGTTCGGCCGCTCGAGAACTGCGCGAGGACGTGGCGGCCTGGCTCGCGACGGAGCACCCGGAGCTCACGCAGCGGTAGGCGCTGCAGCTCAAGGTCCTCATCGCCCGCGCCGTCGACCTCACGGCAATCGTCAAGCGCCACTACTACCACCCCGCCATGCGCGGCTCGTGGTCGCTCAAGGAGGTCCTCCCCACCGTCGTCCCGAGCTCGGCTACGGCGACCTTGACGAGGTCCACGAGGGCACCGAGGCGCAGCCTCGTCTACGAGGAGGCGATCGACCCGCGCACCTCGAAGGAGCGGCACGACGAGATCCGCCGCCACCTGCTCGCCTACTGCAAGCGCGACACGTGGGCGATGGTGAAGCTGGTGGAGGCGTTGACGTCCTAGGCCTCTGCTGAGGCGCCGAGTCCTATTCAAGTCCTGCACACCTTCCTTGAATAGCGTGTCCCGCTATTCAACTTCCTGAGCTACACGACCCCAGCGGGAACCAGCGCTCGCGTTCCTGGAACAGGTAGCGGTCGGTGAGGAAGTTGAGCACCATGCGGGCGTGCCGAAAGTGCTCCACGACGTACGCGAGCACAGGCGCGAAGCCGAAGGTCCGGGCCGGCCGCCACCTGCGCCAGCAGCTCCAGGTCCCGGTCGGTCAGGCGTTCACGCAGGAGCAATTCGGCTACCATGAGGCGGTTGTTCCCGACGGGAAGCAAGGAGGCATCGTGGCACGCACAGATCTCTTCCCGGGCCAGTGGCAGCCGCAGATCGTCCTCATGGCGGCGCTCGAGGTCGGCCTCATCGAGGCGCTCCTCGAGCGGCCTCAGCCGCCGGCGAAGGTAGCGCATGAGCTCGACCTGGACGAGCGTGCGACGCTGCGCGTGATCGCCGTGCTCGTCGACGCCGGGTACCTCGAGCGGCGCGGTGACGGCGTCGTCGTGGCGCCCGACGTGCGACCCCTCCTGGACCCCGCCGACGCCGCCTTCACCGGCGACCGCCTGCTCCACCTCCACCACCTCCTCGGCCGTTGGGTGCAGCTGCCCGAGGTACTGCGGCAGGGCGGGCCGGCGCGCTTCCAGCGCACCCCGGAGTCGCTGCAGGCGTTCATCGGCTCGATGCGCGTGGGAGCGCGCGAGCGCGCCCGGCCGCTGGCGGACCGCCTCGCCGTCCTGTTCCCCGAGACGAAGCGCGTGCTCGACGTCGGCGGCGGACCCGGTACGCAGGCGCTCGCCTTCCAGGAGCACGGCTGGCAGGTCACGGTGCTCGACTTCCCCGACGTGATCGAGCTCATGGCGGACGATCTCGAGAGGGCGGGCATCGGCATCATCAGGGGCGACGCGACGCAGGGCATCGACGCCGAGGGCTTCGACCTCGTCTTCTGCGGCAACCTCTTCCACTCCATGTCCCCGGCGGAGTGCGCGCGAGTGGTCGGGGAAGCGGCCAACGCTCTCGCCCCGGGCGGCGCACTGGCGGTCTTCGACTTCCTGCAGGGCGAGGGACTGTCGTCATCGCTCTTCGCGGTGAACATGCTCGTGGCCACCACCGCGGGCGACGTCTACGCCGAGGAGGACTACCGTGGCTGGTGCGAAGCCGCCGGGCTGCAGGACTTCGCCGTGCACGAGGTGGCCGGCCAGTCGCAGTGGCTGCTGACGGCGAGACGACGCACGTGACGGAGCACGACCTGGCTGGCCAGGCGATCGGAGAGGTTCCGCGGATCCCGCGGGCATGGTTCCTGTGGCCGGAGCGGGCCGATGGCATCCACGGACGGACGCACATCCAGCGCGTCTACGTGCTGGCACAGCGATTGACGGGCGAGCTCGCGACGCCACGGGCTGAATGCGAGCTACTGCTGCAGGCGGTGCTGTGGCACGACATCGGACGGAGCCACGACGGCGTCGAGCCGGAGCACGGCGCCCGGTCAGTCGACCGGGTACTCGAGCTGGGGCTGGCGGACGGGTCGGATGGCCCTCGTGAGGGGGGCGGCCTCAGCGAGGCGGACCGGGAGCTCGTCTTCTTTGCGATACGCCAGCACTCGCTCGCCGACGAGCTGGCACCGGCGGCGGCCCGGTCGCTCCGCGACCCCGCCGCCGCCCTCCACCTGCTCTGGCTTCTCAAAGACGCCGACGGTCTCGACCGCGTTCGTATCTGGGATCTCGACCCGAGCCGACTCCGCTTCGATGACTCGCGCCGCCTCGTCGGCTTCGCTCAGGAGCTGTACGCGTCGATCTGACGCGATGATCAGGCCGAGCGCTTGACCCTCTGCTCGCCTTCGGCCGCTTGTCGTTCGCCACCCGCATCGCGCTCGACAAGGCGGCCGGTCACGTACTTGTGAAGCACGCTCGCGATCAGGGTCTGGTAGGGGATCCCCTCCTCCAAGGCCCGGACCTGGATGTCACTCAAGTCGCCCGACGACAACCGGATGTTGACTCGCCGATCCTTGATAGCTTTCGCACGCGCGGCGGCCTTCAGTCGGGCGAGTTCCTCTCTTGTCGCGACCGACTTCAGCGCGCCCTTCTCGAAGGCGCCGAGGACTTCTGCGTCGTAGTTGTCAGTCTTCGCCATCAGGTCCACCCTCTCGCAGGTAGTCTCGCGTCGCCTTCCGACTTGGGATGATCGTCTTCAGAAACAGATAGTCGTCTTCTTCCACGTACGGCACCAGGTAGGCATACTCGTCGGCCGCCACCACCAGGACACGCTGTCGCGGATACCGCGCCTGGTTCGGATCGCCGCGAGCGAGCGCCGCCTCGCCATGCCCGAGCCGACAGGACTCCCCGCCCCCCGATTGAATTCATAGAGACAGGGAGAGGGCCGAGGACCGAAGGCGCTCGGCCGACTCGGCTGGACCACCACACCCGGCAAGACCACCACGGACCGTTGGAGGATGGATGAGCACGCCTGCCCGGACCACCGCTACCCACACCGCGCGGACGACGCCGCGCGCCGCCCGGACCACCACGAAGCGTGTCGCGCATCGCACCGCGCCGCGCCTCGCGCTCACTCTGGCGCTCGCCGCGCTGCTGCTGCTGACGTTCGCCGCCGCGGCGCTCGCCGAGGGCTTCGTCAACACGCACAACTGGTCCACGCAGGGATCGTTGCCGGGGCGGATCGCCGAGGGCGCGGGACTGTGCGTGTACAACGGCCAGCTCTACGTATCCGACTACAGCAACAGCCGCGTCCAGGTCTTCACCACCGACGGCGCCTACCTGCGCCAGTGGGCCGTCACCCAGCCGACGGGCATCGTCATCGACCCGACGACCGAGACGGTGTACGTCGGCAGCTCCACAGGCGTCGTCGGCAAGTACACGCCCGCCGGCGACTCGCTCGGCAATCTCACCACCTACGGCTCCGGCGCCGAGCAGGTCGCCGGCGTCGAGGCTCTCGCGATCGATGCGCAGCGGCAACGTGTACGCGAGCGACGTGGGCAACGACCGCGTGCAGGTGTACTCCTCGAGCGGCGCGTTCGTGCGCACGATCGGCTCCTCCGGCGCCGGCGACGGCCAGTTCACCTACCCGGGGGCATCGGGCGTCGACTCTGCCGGCAACGTCTACGTCTTCGACTACAACGCGCAGCGCGTGCAGAAGTTCGCGAGCGGCGGGGCCTTCCTCGCCAAGTGGGGCTCGTTCGGCAGCGCGACCGGCCAGTTCGCGGACTCGCTGATGCTCACCGTCGACGCCAACGACCACGTCTATCGTGAGCGATCGGGGCAACGACCGCATCCAGGAGTTCACGGCGACCGGCGCGTACGTGCGCAGCATCACCGCCACCGGCTTCACCTCGCCGCTCGGCCTCACGTTCGGTCCCCGCAAGACACTGTATGCGTCGCGCAACTTCGCCGGCGCCAAGCTCTTCCGCTGGGACTGGGACGACACGGCGCCGGTCCTCAGCCACGACTACGACGGCGAGTGGCACAGCCAGCCGTTCACCGTCACCTTCTCGGCCAAGGACGACTACACCGACGTCCCCTGGCTGCGCTGGACCCTGAACATGGTCGACTGGACGAACACGCGGCTCGATCGCCGTGCCCGTCAACGCGACCACGCACGCCTACGACGGCTTCTACAAGGTGACGATCGGCGCCGGCGACTCGGTCTCGAACTGGGCCTACAAGACGCTGCCGCATCAAGATCGACACGCGCGCCCCGATCAGCACCGCGAGCGGCGTGCCCGGCGGCTGGACCAGCCAGCCGGTGTCGGTGCACATCGCCGCGACCGACGTGGGCTCGGGCGTGCACCGCACCTTCTACGACCTGGACGGCGCGGGCCTCACAGAGCTCAGCGACACGGGCATGGTCATCGTCGACACGCCCGGCGCGCACACGCTGCAGTACTTCTCGCAGGACAACTGCGCCGACACGCCCAACGAGGAGAGCGCCAAGACGGTGCAGGTGCTGATCGACCAGTCGGGGCCCTTCGCCGTCCCGACGAACAACATCGCCGTGCGCAGCGGCGCCTACGCGACCTTCAAGTACACGCTCAACGACGACTGGTCGCCGACCTGCACGGTCAAGCTCGTCATCAAGAAGAAGACGAAGGATCGTGAAGACGGTGAGCCTGGGCGTCAAGGACTCGAGCCTGCAGGTGCCGCCGCACGCCTACAGCAAGAAGATGGCGGTCAAGCTGCCCGCCGGCGTCTACACGTGGACGGTGGTCGCCACCGACCTCGCCGGCAACAAGGGCAGCTACGCGCCCAAGAGGCTGACGGTGAAGTAAAGGCAGGACTCGGGTCCCAGCCGCGTGACGAGCGCGGTCAGATCGATTCGAGCGACGGGCGCGGCGAAGCCGCGCCCGTCGCATCTCTGCCCGAGGTCCGCGATCACGGTAACCAGCGACGCGCCTCGTCGTCGTTCCGCTTGCCGATCGCGTGCTGGGGCAGTGTTCACGTTCGCAACGTCCACCCTCGTCATCCTCGATTGCCACTTCATGGTCGCTTAGGCTCGAACCATGCCCCGTCGTCCGACTGATCGCATCAGGGCCGGCCTTGTACCGTGTCAACTTGTGAGTTAACATGCGACTGAGAATCGTCTTGGCAAGCACATGGAGCGTCGTGGCGCCGATCGACGACCGCGGACGGTGTCGGGTGATCGAAGCACTGAACGACTTGGCGCTCGCAGACCGGGTCAGCCATGCGCAGATCGCGGCTCTGCTCGACCGACTCGCCATCAACGGGCCGCCATTGGACGAGCGCCGCTCGCGACATCTCGGTGGAGGTGCTCATGAGCTGAAGACGCCCAGGGGCTGGCGCCTCTTCTACTTCTACGACCAAGGACGAGTGATCGTCTGCGCAGACCTTAGGCCGAAGTCGAAACCGCGTCAGCTCCGCGAGGTGATCCGCAAGGTGCAGCAGCAGCGAGCCCTCTATCTGGAAGCGAAGGCGAGGAATGACCTCATCATGGAGATGGACCGATGAGCCCCAGCTTCTCCGAGCATCTCGCGTCGGCGCGCCGGGATCCGGCATACTGGAGCTACCTGTCGTCGCTCGAATTCGTCGACCGGGTGGTGGCTGAGATGGACACGCAAGGGGTGACTGGGGCTGAGCTGGCGCGCCGCATCGGCACCTCACGGGCCTATGTCTCGAAGGTCCTGGCCGGCGAGGGCAATCTCACTATCGGCACCATGGGCAAGCTCGCGTTCGCCCTCGGCATGAAGGTCGCGACCGACCTCGAACCGATCACCCCTGAAGCCGCAGCGGCAGCTGTCACTGAGTCCTGAAGGCTGTCCCGGTGGCCTGGCCGCTGGCCGCGCTCACCGCCGCCAGGGCAGCAGCGACGGCTCCGGCGGCTGCACGTAGTGCCACGACTCCACCGCCGTGCCCTCGCGGAGGTACTCGTGCAGGGCGGCCTGCAGCTCCGCGTCGGTCACCGTGCGGCGCTGGTGCTGACGCATGTGCTCGTCCCAGCTCGTCAGCACGAAGCTCTCGATGAAGCGGTGGGCGTGGTCGGCGTCGCGGTAGTACGACCAGCTCATCGCGCCGGTGCGGCGGCGGAGGCGCCCGACGAGGCGCAGGGCGCGCAGGAAGTCGTCCTCGCACTCCGGCCGCACGTCGTAGCGCCACCACGACCAGCGTCGGGGCTGCCGGCGTCTTCGGCGCCGATCAGGCGCCCTTCGGGCGCCGCCATCGGCGCCGGCGACAGGTCGAGCCGGGCGATCGCGTCGAAGCGCCACAGCCGCGTGAGCGCCAGCGTGACGACGAGGGCGAGGGCGCCCCAGGCGTAGGTCGCCGGGACGCCGGCGACGTTCGCGAGCTGACCCCAGGCACGCTGCCGACGGCGATCCCGGCCGCGATCGCCGTCAGGTAGAACGCAAGGCCGCGCGCCCGCACCCAGCCGGGCAGCGCCTCCTGCGAGGCGACGTTCAGGGTCGACAGACAGAACAGCCAGCCCAGGCCGGCGACGAAGCTGGTCGCGAAGGCCGCCGCCGGCCAGTCGATCAGCGCGAACGCGACCAGCGCCGCGGCGACCAGCAAGCTCCCGAGCGCGAACACCCGGTCGTCGCTCAGGCGCTCGCGCACCTGCGGGATCACCGCCGCCGTCACCACGGCGCCGATGCCCATGCCCGCGTACAGCGAGCCCCAGGCCGCCTGACCCGAGTCCCAGCACACGCGCCGCATACACGGGCAGCAGCGACATCAAGCCGGCGCTGGCGAGGCCGAAGACGAACGAGCGCACCAGCACCCCCTGCAGCGCGTGCGAGAACAACGCGTAGCGCACGCCGGCGCGGACCGCCCCGGCGAAGCGCTCGGGCGGTCCGACGTCCTCCTCCACCGGCCGCCGCCAGCGCCACAGCACGACCACGCCGGCGACGAACGAGACGGCGTTCAGCGCGAACACCAGCCACACGCCCGCGGCGGCGATCAGCAGGCCGCCGACGGCGGGGCCGATCGCCCGCCCCAGGTTGAGGTTGGCGCCGCCCAGCGTCACCGCCTGCTTGAGCTCCTCCGGGGGGACGAGCTCCGGCTGGATCGCCTGATACGCCGGGTAGTTGAACGTCGCCCCGAGACCGAGCGCGAAGGTGAACCCGAGCAGCATGGCCGGCGTGACCACGTCGAGCGCCGTGACGACGGCGAGCCCCGCGGCCGCGGTGAGCATGAAGAGCTGCGTGACCAGGAGCAGGCGGCGGCGGTCGACGAGGTCGGCCACCGCGCCGGCGGCCACGCCGACGAGCACGACCGGCAGGTAGCTCGCCGTCTGCACCAGGGCCACCACCGCCGGCGAGGCGCCGAGCTCCACCATGAGCCAGGCGGCGCCCACCGTCTGCATCCAGGTGCCGATGTTCGACACCAGCAGCGCGATCCAGAGCGCGCGAAAGACGCGATGCTGAAACGGCGACCAGGCGGACATGCCCCAAGACTACCGCAGCCGCCGATACACCTCGTCGTCGTTGCGCTTTCCGATCACGAGCACGCGGAGCACGCCGTCCTTGACGTCGAAGATGACCCGGTACTCCCCCGCCGTGACGCGGAAGTACTCGTAGCCCTTCAGCCGTTCGGCGTCGGCGGGCCGCGGGTCTGCCATCAGCATGATGATCCGGCGCGTGACCTGGCGGTACTGCTTGGGCGGCAGCGTGTCGAGAAAGCGGACGGACGCTTTGGAGAGGCTAAGAGGCAGCACGGTCGTCGGCTGCCGGCGGCTCCTGGAGGAGCTTCAGCGACTCCTCGACACTGAGGAAGCCCTCCGCCTCCGCCGCCCTGGCGGCGTCGCCCCAGAAGGCGTCGTCCGAGCGCTGCAGCGCCTCGTACTCGTCGAACGAGAGCAGCACGGCGACGGGGCGGCCGTTCTTCTCGACGGCGACGGGCTCGACGGCGACGCGCCCGAGGTACAGGCCGAAGCGGTTCTTGATCTCAGTGGCGGACACGGTCTTCACGGCGACTCCAGTTTTGGCTGACTCGCATAATTTAGCCATATCGTCCAATCTAGTCAACATCCTCTGCGTCGGATCCGCCGTCGGCCGTCGCCGAAGTCAGGCCGGTTCTCTCCTGCGACTGCCCACGACTCTGCCTGCTGATGGGGTGTGCCGGCAAGGCTCGCAGAGCCAAGGCGAGGTTCACGTTCGATGGCGCCGACGTGTCAGCCTATCGTCGCCTCGCCAGGCACCGCTCGTCCCCGTCCCCTCCTGTCGCGCTCGTACCCCCGGTGCTAGAGTCTCCGCGGGGTCCTACGAAACTGGGGGGTTTGCGATGCGCCGTCTCGTCCTCGCCCTGTGCGTCTGCGCTCTGGTCGGGCTGATCACCGCGCCCGCGGCGTTCGCGCCTCCCTCCCAGCCGACGCTGAAATGGTCGGACACGTGGCAGGGGAACTACGACTGGGTGGAGTTCGAGGCCGCGACGAGCGCGCCGGACGGCGCCACGTACGCGGCCGGACGCGGCTCCCATCCCACGCAGGGCTACGACATCGTGATCATGAAGCACCAGCCCGACGGCACGCGGGGCTGGGTGCGCACCTACATCTCTCCGACACAGCGCGACGAGCAGGGCTGGGCCGTGGCCACGAGCAAGGCCGGCATCGTCGTCGTCACGGGACGCGAGCGGGGGGCCACCGGGAGCTGGAACGTCATCACGGTGGCCTGGTCGAAGAGCGGCACCCGCCTCTGGGTCAAACGCCTGATGAGCCCCGACGGCAGCGACTGCGGCGGCCGGGACGTCCTCGTCACCGACGCCGGCGCCGTGTACGTCACCGGCAGACTGGGGCGTGCCGACAAGGCCGAGGACCTCTTCCTCGCCAGGTACACGAAGAGCGGCACGCTGCTCTGGAAGAAGTACGTGGACGGCAGCGACGGCTTCACCGACTACGACAGCGGCGACGCCCTGGCCATGGACGGGCGCGGCATGCTGTACGTGGCCGGTTCGGTGACGAACACGACGACCGGCCGCGACCTCGCGCTGGTCAAGTACCGGCCCGACGGGCGCCGCGTCTGGTCGAGGTCCTGGGATTCGGCTGAGGCGACCGACGAGTGGGCGAACGACCTCGCCATCCGCGGCTCCTTCGTCGTGATGGCGGGCGGCGCCGTCGACGGCGCGGGCGAGACCTGCGGCATCGTCGCCCGCGCCGACACCTCGGGCCGCCTGCGCTGGGAGCGCGTCCAGGACGCGGCCGCCGCGACCGAAGCCGAGTACACCCACGTCGGCGTCGACGCCTACTGCCACACCTTGGTGGCCGGCTGGAAGGACTTCAAGACGGGCAACGGCAAGGACGCCTTCTACGCCCGGTACGAACCGTCCGGCGACTTCGACTGGAGCGACTATCGGATGGGCCCGGGTGACACCGAAGACGTGGCCAATGGCCTCGCCGTGACGGCCGAGGGCGAGGCGTATGTCGGCGGAGTGCAGGCGGGCGTGATGGGCTACGACGTCTTCGCCGAGAGGCTCCAGCCCTCGGGGATGTACCGGTGGCTGGGCTGGTACACGGCCACCCCCGCCGCCCAGGACGGCGCTTTGGCACTGTCACTCGGGCTGAAGGGCGTCTGCCTCGCGGGCCGTACCGACGACGCCGGCCTGATGCTGATGTACGCGAAGGACGTGGCGACGCCGTAAGGGACCAGACGAGCACGAAGCGCGAGGTCATGCGGACCTCGAGCGCGAAGAGCACGACGCCGCAAGGGGGAAAGCCGTGCCGGACGCAAGGAGCGACGGAGGGGGAATCATGGAGGTTCGACGGTTCATCGCACTGGTGGTCTTCGTCGCCGTGCTCGCGGCCGCGCTCGGCGCCGCTCTCGCGGCGGCCGGCGCGGCCGAGGCGGCAGTCCCGGGCAAGGTCCTGTGGAAGCGTCAGATGAGCACCATCTACGGCCGCGACGACTCCGCTCAGGACATGGCGGTCGCGGCCGACGGCACCGTCTTCGTGCTGTGCAGGGTCAGGTGGGGTGACAACGGGGACGACACGGCGATCGGCCTCACCAAGTACTCGCGCGCTGGCGCGAAGCGCTGGCAGCGGACCTTCCGCACCTCCGGGGCGCTCAACGACGCGCCCGTGACCCTGGCCCTGGATGCAAAGGGCAACGCCTACGTGGTCGGCAGCACCACGCGGGCGAGCGGCTTCTGGGAGGGCGTTCTCATCAGGTACACCGCGGGCGGCAAGCGCAGCTGGGTGAACCGCTTCGCGAACGCAGCCGGCGGCCAGAGCTTCAGCGACGTGGCGTGCGACGCGGCGGGCAACGTCGTGGTGTGCGGACGCGAATACGTGAGCGCCACCAGTGCCAACCTGCTGGTCCGCATGTACGGGAGCGGTGGGGGCGTCAAGTGGACGCGGCGCTACGGTCCCAGCGACGCCGCGTCCGACGGCGCCAGGGCGCTGGCGATCGATCCCAAGACGCGCGCCGTCTACGTCACCGGACAGTTCACGACCACGGTCGTCGCGCCCGACCCGAGCTCGATGGACGTGGTCGTGCTGAAGTACTCGGCGGCCGGCCGGCGCCTCTGGGCAAAGACCTGGGGTTCGGCCGGCGCCTTCGACGACAGCCCGACCGCCCTCGTCCTGGGACCGACCGGCGAGGTCTACGTCGCTGCCGTCTCGCACACCAGCATGTGGGGCCATCCGGCCGTCCTGAACTTCGGGGCCGGCGGACGTCTGCACTGGAGCGACGCCGACGCCGACAAGCTGCCTCAGCCGGGACTCAACCAGATCTCCGCGATCGGTGTGGACGGCAGCGACCGGGTGCGCATCCTCATGGACGAGCCCCCCGGCACAAGCCCCATCTCCCTCCGCCTCTACGGGGCAGACGGGATCGTCAGGTGGCAGCGCGAGCTCGCCGTGGGCACCTCGGTGCGGCGCGGCGGCGACGACATGGCGGTGACCCGGAGCGGCAAAGCGTACGTGGCCGGGTTCCGCTTCGCCGGCATGGGCGCTCCGCAAGAGCTCTTCGTCGCGGCCGTGAAGGCGGATGGGACGGGCAACCTGTGGGCCACCTTCCGCACCGGCCCCGACAACTCGGACGCGAGCGCGTCCCACGTCGCCTTCCGCGACGGCCGTCTCTTCGCCTCCGGCATCGTGAACGGGATCGAGACCGGCCTCGACGTGCTGACGCTGCGGCTGCAGCCCTGAGGCGGACGTCGACGGGGGCGGCGGGCCTGACGGCCCGCCGCCCCCGTCCCGTCGCTCCTTCGCACCGCCGATAGCCCGCACGGCATAGCCCATCCAGGCGACGCCGATCCGCCCGCCTTCCCTCCCAAGGCCTTCGCACGCTCCACGCCGAACGTATACTCCAGCCGTCGCTGTCGCTGGATGGGAGGATCCATGTCCGCACGACGTCCCGTACCCGAGCGCATGCCGCTCGCCGTCACACGCGCCCGCCGCTCGGTGTCACGCCCCTGCCGATCGCGCCGCTTATGCTGCTCCTGTGCGCCGTCCTATTGCTCGCGGCCGCGCTGCTCGCGGCAGTGCAACCGCCCGGCGCCGCGGCCGTAACAACGCCGGCGTCGGGGACCCTGCAGCACTGGAACGTCCTCGGCACCGACAAGATGGACAGCTACATGGACGTCACCCCCAAGCCGGGCGGGGGCGGCTATGCCTGCGGCTACACGGACGGGACCTGGTCCGAGCCCCCCGATCTGCTCATCGCGCGCTTCACCGCCACCGGCAGCATCAAGTGGGAGCACAGCTGGGACAGCGGCGACCTGCTGAGCGACGGCGCGCGCGTGGTCAAGGCGGACCGCTACGGAAACGCCATAGTGCTGGGCAGCACCATGAGGTCCGAGACCAAGAACGACTGGGTCGTCCTCAAGTACGGCCCGACGGGCGACCTGCGTTGGCAGCGGGTCTTCGACGGCGCCGGGGACGACATCGACGAGGCCCGCGACCTCACGGTGGACGACGCCGGCAACGTCTACGTGACCGGCTCCACCAGGCACCTGGATTCCTCGGTGTGGATGCGCACGGTCAAGTATCGCGGGACCGACGGCAAGCAGCTCTGGCGCTGCGAGTACGGCGGACCGGTGCCGTACGCGTACGGCGAGTCCCTCGTGGTCGACGCGGCCCACTACGTCTACGTGGCAGGGTGGAAGAAGACGGCGTCCGCCGGCCTGGATGCCGTGGCGATGAAGATCTCCCCCACCGGCAAGCGCCTGTGGACGCGGTCCTGGGACGGCGGCGGCGTGAACGGCGACAGCGCCGATCACCTGGCGCTCGACGGCATGGGCGGCCTGCGCGTGCTGGTGCGCAGCTGGTCTGTCGCGCACGGGCAGGACTGGGTGCTGATCAAGTACGACACCAGGGGCCATCGCCGCTGGGTGCGCCGCTGGGACGGCGCCGCCCACAAGGACGACCTGGCGACGGCGCTGGCCGTGGACGCTCAGGGCAACGCCGTCGTGATCGGCCAGTCCGAGACGACGGCGTCCGAACCCGGGGTCGTGGGCGCCGTCGCGAAGTGGGACGCCGCGGGTCGCCGGCGCTGGGTCCGCACCTTCTACAACACGGGCCTCAACCTGTCGGCAAGCTTCTACGATGTGACGACGAGCACGACGGGGACCGTCTGGATCGGAGGCACGGAGAGCATCGGCGGGGGCGCCGCGAACGCGCTCGTCGTCAAGTACTCGGCGGGCGGGGCGCGTCGCTGGGTCCGGCTGTGGTCGCAGCCGTCCCCCGCGGCGTCGCGGTACGACCAGGTCGCAGCACTGGCGCTCAGCGGGCCGTCGACCCTGTGGGCCGGCGGGCTCGCTGTCGGCGAGACGACCTCAGACGACGCGATGCTCCTGAAGTACGTGCGGTAAGACACCACTGGAAGGGCGGCGGCGCACCTTCGCGCCGCCGCCCTTTCCGGCGCGAACGCCGGTTGACTGCCGTCACGAGACTGCGCTGCTCACGGACCGCGACGTTTCCATCGCAGACAACGCTCAGTTTGCCGAAAGATCTGTCGTTGATGACTCCTGGAGAGGCGCGCTAGGCTCGATGGATGAGCCGCCGCTCAGCGCCTGCGGCTGCGGCGGCCGCACCGGCGCCGTGCGGAGCGCCGCGAAAAGGGGGAGCCATGTCACCTCAGTCCGTGCGCGTCCGGAGCCGCGGCGTCGCCGCCGGTCGCGTCCTCGTCGCCGCCGCCTGCGCGCTCGTCGTGTTCGCCCTGGTGCCGGCGACGGCGCTCGCGGCCACGCCGTCCTTCGACCAGGCCGCCAACCAGCTCATGGCCGAGGGCTACCCGCAGGGCGTAGTCGACGACCTCTGTAGTCTCGGGACGATGCCGCTCGGCATGCGCACCGCCGGCGACTGGGCCGACGACGAGGCCGCACGCTACATCGCCGATGAGCTGCGCGCCATCGGGCTTGCCAACGTCCGCCTCGAGCCCGTCCCCGTCGACGAGTGGACGTTCCACGGCGCCGGCGTCACGGCGGGCGACAAGGACATGATCGCCTCCAGCTGGGTCCACATCCAGGCGACCCCGCCGTGGGGCATCACAGCTCCCGTCGTCTACGCCCGCGGGGGCACCGCCGAGGACTTCAAAGCAGCCGGCGACGTGCGCGGCAAGCTGGTCCTCGTCGACGCTATGTTCGGCTGGTGGTACCCCTACTACCCCTGGGCGGAGGCCTCGCTCCGCGGTGCGGTCGGTGTCATCACCACGGGCTCGTGGAAGGTCGACGCCACCTTCTGGAACGCGCCCGACGCACTGGGCTGCTTCCCCGCTGAGTACGATCGTGCGAAGGCTCCCGCGGTCTGGGTCTCGCCGCGCAACGGCGACTGGCTCAAGGACCAGCTCGCGAAGGGGCCGGTGACGGCGACCATCAGGATCGACGCCGACTTCAGGCCATCCGAGCGCGGCGGCGTCGGGTACAACGTGGTCGCGGAACTCCCCGGTTCGGCGCGCGACGGCACCATGGTCGTCTGGAGCGCCCATCACGACGCTTTCTGGCGGGGGGCGCTCGACGACACCTCGGCCGTCGCACAGCTGCTCACGGTCGCGAAGGCGGCGGTCATGAGCGGCTACAAGCCGTCCCGCACCTGGGTCTTCCTGTTCACGACGGCGGAGGAATCGAGCAAGGCGGGCGCCTACTACGACTGGCTGTACGGCTCGTGGTGGACGATCGCCAGGGCGCACCCGGACTGGCCGGGCCGCGTCGCCGGGCAGCTCAATCTCGAGTACCAGGCCGGCGAAGGTCCCATGTGGATATCGTTCAACACCGAACTAGGGCCGCTCGTCAGTGACGTGATGCGGAGCAATCCCCTGCTCTCCCCCTTGGGCTACACGCTCGCCGACCGGGCGGACTCCTGGAACGACCAGTTCCCCTTCGTCGCGTCCGGCGTGCCGGCCGTGACGCTGAGCTCTGAGTCGCACGTCTACCAGTCGACCACGTATCACACGCCGGCGGACACGCCGGACCTCATCGACTGGGGCTACTTCCGCAAAATGCAGCAGCTCGAGATGCTGCTTGCCGAGCGCCTTGACCGCGGCCTTCTGCCCTACGCTCTGACCGCGCGGGCTACCGACGTGGTGGCGGCCGTGGACGGGCGTGCGCTGACGGCGGCGGGCGCGTCCCGCAGGAGGGTCGCCCGCCTCAGCGCCGACCTGATCGCCTTCCAGGATGCGGCCGCCGCTTACGCGGCGCGCGCCGCGTCGATCCCGCTTGCGCGGCAGGCGGCCGTCAATGCCGGACTCCTCGCGATCGAGAAGGAGCTGCTCGCCGGCTTCACCTGCCTCGACGTCTGGGAGGGGACGATCTACCCGCACGAGCAGGTCCTTCTGGACGTCAAAAGCCTGGACACAGCCCTCGCCGAGCTCGCCAAGGTGCGACCCAACCCAGTGAGGGCGACGACCGCCCTCGGCAACGTGAGCCAGACGTGGTACGGCCCGTACTTCAGCCCAGAGGTCTATGCCTGGGAGCTGACGCGCCACCAGCCCGATTCACCCAACCTCTACTTCGGGGAACTGGGCAAGGTCCCGCGTCTATGGAACGTGATGCCGCAGTACCGGATGATCGAGGCCGGCGGGTTCGCGGAAGCGAAGGCCGGCCTGCAGCCGATGCGCGCTGCCGCCCTCGCCGACCTCAACGTGCGCCTCGCCACCATGTGCGCCGTCCTCGAGTCGGTCACTCCGCAGATCGACGCGCTCCGCTAGGCCGACGACAGGCAGGGGTTCGACGCCTCATGGACAAAAGGACCACGACAGACGTACTACCGCCGGCTACAGCCTCATCCGCCAGGAGCCGATAAGCAGAGTGGAGAGGTCCGAGATGGCGTGGAAGTGCACATACTGCCACACCCCCTTACCGGCGCCGCCGCTGCCGAACACGATCCTCTGGGTCTGTAGCCCGGACGGCCTGGACCTCGAACCCGCCTGCTGCGATTGCCACTTTGACCGCGGTCTCCACGCGTGGGGCCGGCAGATGGTGGACAAGCACTATCAGGAGAGTCATCCGCAGGGCGCACGCGCCGATGAGGCCTGGTATCTGGAATGGGCCGACGGCATCCCGGTGCGACTTCCACCGGAGCGTGCCGCTACGACGAGCGAGGCGGACGACGGGCCGGAGTGAGCCGGCAGGAACGTCGTCCACGGACGAAGGAGGTGACGGGCGGGGCGGCCTGATGGCCGCCCCGCCCGTCGTCGTTGTCAACCGTCACCGTTGTCAGCCGCGGCGACACTTCACGGAGCCCGTCAAGCCTCACCCCGAGTGTCAGCTCACGATGTTGACCAGACGGCCATTGTCGAGTCGCGGCGGCCGGGCATAGGCTGACCAAACGCCGTTCAACACGCGCGCGCGGCGGGCGCTGCAGGGGGGCGCGCCTGCCGCCGCCGCGCGGCCCACGGTCCGATCGAAGGGGGAACCAAATGGCCCGTCGTCTACTCTGGCCGGCGCTGCTCTGTGCCCTGATGCTGGCACTTCTCGCGCCCACGTCCGCTCTCGCGAAACGCGGCCCTCGCGCCGACATGGTCCTGATCAACGGCTACGTCTACACGGTGGACGACCAGGACACGGTCGCCCAGGCGGTCGCCGTGAAGGACAGCAAGATCGTCTACGTCGGCGACACCAAGACGGCCGTGACGATGGTCGGCGCCAAGACAAAGGTCGTCAACCTACGCGGCAAGCTGCTGCTGCCCGGCTTCATCGACTCGCACGCGCACGCAGGCATGACGGTGAGCCAGCTGTACTCTGTGCAGCTCTACGGCGTGCCCACGCTCGACGAGTACCTCTCGGCGATCGCCGACTTTGCCGCCGCGAACCCCGACCTCGAGTTCGTGAGGGGCGAGGGCTGGAGCAACACTGTCGTACCGGGCATCGGGCCTCTGGCGAGCGATCTCGACAAGGTCGTCCCGGACAGGCCCGCGCTCATTACCTCCGAGGATTACCACTCCTCATGGGTGAACTCGAAGATGCTCGAGTACCTGCAGATCGACGGCACGACCCCGAATCCGCTCAACGGCGTGATCGAGCGCATCCCCGGGTCCAAGACCCCGGACACCCCCGAGGGCGTTCCGTCAGGGACCTTGCGCGAAAGCGCTTCGGAGGCGGCACAGGAGGCGCTGCCCGACTACACAGTGCCGCAGTACGAAGACGGGATCCGCGCCTACGAGGACTGGGTCGCCGGCCCGCTCGGCATCACGGGCGTGTTCGACCCGCTGCTCACCGTCGGTAAGAGCGCGCTGCCCGCCTACGAGAACATGGCGCAGTCGGGCGGTCTGACGTACTGGGCGCGCGGCGCCCTCGAGGTCAAGCCGACCGACGACACCGCGACGAACATCGCCAGGTTCGAGGCGGAGCAGGCGAAGCACGCGACGCCGCTCTTCCAGACGAATGCCGTGAAGATCTTCGAGGACGGCGTCGTCGAGGGGCACACCGCCTATCTCAACGAGCCGTACGCCGACGCAGCCGACTACGCTGGCGACCCCAGCTATCGCGGCTCGCCGCTCTGGGACCAGACGGCACTGCAGGACGCGGTCGCGGCGTACGACGAGGCAGGCTTCCAGCTCCATTTCCACGGGATCGGCGATGCCGCCAACACGGCGATCATCGACGCTCTCGCGTACGCACGCGAGCAGAACGGAGCGCACGACTGGCGGCCAGGCATCACCCACCTGCAGCTCGTCGATCCCGCCGACTTCGCCCGCTTCGCGGACCTCGACGTGACCGCCGCCATCGATCCCTACTGGGCGATGAAGGACGACTACTACACCTACCTGCAGCTGCCGTACCTCGGCCTGCCCCGTGCGGACGAGGAGTACCCGATCAAGAGCTTCTTCGACGCGGGCGTGCGGGTCGCATCGGCGAGCGACTTCCCCGTGACTTATCCGCCCGATCCGCTCGACGGCATCGGTGTGGGCGTCCTGCGCTGGGATCCCTCGTGGGTCTTCGACTACCCGCCGCCGCCCAGCCTCGAAGGCGTGCTGTGGCCGGAGGAGCGCGTGAGCGTCCAACAGATGATCAGAAGCTTCACCATCAACGGCGCCGAAGCGATGTTCCTCGAGGACACGACCGGCTCGATCGAGGTCGGCAAGAGTGCCGACATGATCGTCGTCAGCGACAACCTGCTCACGATGGACCCGATGGGCATCTTCGATGCCCGGGTCCTCCTCACACTCTTCGAGGGCAAGAGAGTCTTCGGCACGAACGGGTTCTGAGACCGGAGAGGTGGCCGCTCGAAAGGGAAGGCCATCATCCATCAGCGAGACGGGCGGGGCGGCCTCACGGCCGCCCCGCCCGTCTTCATCACCGCTCCGGCGCTCGCGCCGGTCGCGGCGCCCTCGATCGGCTCTCCAGCTCAGCAGGGCGTCGATCTTCGCGGTGAGGTCCTCGAGCACGGCCGTCATGTGGTCGATGCGGGCGCGGATGTCGGCCCGCGCCCGCGTGCGTTCCGGCTTGAGGCCCGCGATGGCCTTCGCCGACCTGCCCGGCGCTCAGCTCCAGCCACTCGTCGATGCAGTCGTACGTCAGCGGCGGGTTGCCCATCGCGCCCCACGTGATGTGCTCGTAGTCGACGTAGTGACGTGCCATGTCCTCGCGCACGACCTGCGGGCTGAACACCTCGAGGTACCAGTTGGTCCCGACCCACCAGGTGATCTGCCGCTTCGCCCGCGGGATGTTGCCGGCCTCGGCCGCCTTGATCGCCTTGTCGAGGTGGATCGCGTCGATCATCGGCTGCACGTGCGGGTACGACGTGATGTCGTAGGCGTCCCGCCCCGTGAACGTCACGTTGACGAGCTTCTCGATGGCGACAAGCTCGTCGTTGACGGCCGCGACGTCGGCCTCGGGGACGGCCGCCATGCGGGCGTCCCAGGCGTAGGTCGCGGCACTGAAGGCAGCCGCCGCCTTCTGCACGTCCGCGACCGCGCCTGCGCTCACGCCGGCCTGCCGCAGCATCGGGCCGGGGAAGGCGAAGGCGACCTGGTCGCCGCGCTTGCTCAGGTCGTACGGCAGCACGCCGCTGTCGAGCCCCTGGAGCAGCCGATGGACGTACTTCGCGACGGTGCCCAGGTAGGCGTGATCCAGCAGTTCCTTCGTCTCGAGGTTGGTGTGGTAGATCAGGTCGTAGCTCTTGTCCCAGGTGTCGACCGTCAGGGTCGGCACACCGGACGCGTTGAAGCTCCACTGGTCGTTCCAGGTGTCTGGTGAATCCTCGGACGTGAAGCCATAGGGCGTGAACTCCTGGGTCGCCAGATCCTCGGCCCAGCCGACGGCCTCGGTCGCGCCACGGACGTGCAGCGGCAGGCCGGCCTTGGCCATGAGCTCGAGGTTGATCATCATGGCGAGCTTGCCGGCCCACTCCGGATGCTCGTGCGTGATCGCGTACCACGCCCCGATCGACCAGTCGTACCAGCAGTCCGTGTAGCCGTACTCCTCGGCGCACGTGAAGAGGAAGATCACGGTGCGCTGCGGCTGCTCGCCGCTCAGTTTGAGCGCCTTGGCGAGCAGCAGCTCGTTGACGACGGCGCCGGTGTCGTCGAGGCCCGCGCGGAAGTGGGCGTCGACGTGCGACGCGAAGAGCACGGGCTTCAGGTCGGGGTTCTGGCCCGGCAGCACGCCGACCACGTTGTAGGCCGTACCGCCGTCCTCGACCAGCGTCATCTCGATGTCGGCCTCCATCGTGGCCTCGACCGGGCCGGCCATCTTGATCTGCCACTTCAGCCAGTCGCCGTCCTGCCAGGCGACGTAGACCATCGGCACGTAGTCGTCGTCGTACTCGCCGTCGTTGCCGCCCAGCGCGTCCGGCTCGTTGTACCAGGGCGGGGTCCAGACGCCGTGGGTCATGACGACGCCGAGGGCGCCGCGCATCGTCGCCTCGCCGCCGACGATGTTGACCCACCAGTCGTCGAACTCGCCGTCGACAAGGACGAGCTTGCCGGTCACGTCACCGGCGGCGTCGAACTCGTCCGCGGTGCCTTGACCCACGTAGACGAGGGGTGCGGTGATGGGACCGTCGCTCCCGGGCACGCCCGCGAACGACGAGGCGGTCAGGACGCGGTCGCCGACCGTCACGCTCGCGCCGCGGAAGTCCCACGCGTCGACCGGGACGGCCTCGAGGTGCACGTCCGAGAGGCCGATGTCGCGCAACTGGTCGGCCACGTAGTCGGAGGCCGCGTGCTCGGCTGGACGTCCCGGCGATCCTGAAGCCGAGCGGCGACGTGCCGAGACTCGTCAGGTAGTCCTCGACCTGCGCCGTGTAGCCGTCGGCGACCAGCTGGTCGACAGCCTCGTCGAAGGTCGGCGACGCGGCTGCGCCGGCGGGCAGCAACAGCAGCCCGGCACAGCAGAGCAGCAGAAGGGTCAGAGCAGAGCGTTTCAACGGTACCCCCTTACCTCGCTCGCGCCGCGCACCGCGGGGTACGCGGCAAGGCCGGCGGGACTGGTCTCCCCGGGACCACACTCGCCGGTCTCAACCTATCGGTGGGCCAACCAACGGACAAGCCTCGCGGCACAAGACGGACGAGCTGTCGTCGCCAGCCAAGACAACGCCGCCCCGATCTCCCTGCGACCGGTCCGGCACGACTGGTCGTTCGTAAAGGCCGGACTCCCAAGTGGATCGTTTCTCGGACAGACGGGACAGCTTTGCCCGCCGGCTGGGTAAGAGGCCGGTGTGTACCTCGCGAGCACGCGCTCGCTCAGCCTGGGGGAAGGAGCCGGTCATGACCGAACCGACGCACGGCGGCGAAGACGATCGCCGCGCGCGCGCAGGCGAAACGGCCCTTGGCCGGCGCCTGAGCCGAAGGGACTTCATCAAGCTGACCACGGCCGCCACGGCCGGGGGCTACGTGGCCCTCGGCGGACTCGCGGCCGTGACGGGCAGGGACGCCGCCGAAGCCGCCTGTCGAGGCGGAGGCGGGGGCTGCGGCGGGTCGAGCAGCGGTATCCCGCTCGACCCGCCGCCCGGCGCCTACCTCCTCGACCCGCGACCGCTCGCCGGCACGACCTACGACCCGCTCACGCACACGCTGAGCGGCACCATCACGGCGAAGGCCGCACCGGTAACCGTGGGCGGCGTCAACGCGGAGCTCCTCACCTACAACGGCCAGTACCCCGGTCCGCTGATCAGGTTCGCTCCCCAAGACAAGCTGCACCTCACCTTCATCAACCAGCTCCCGTCCTGGCCCGCGAACATCCTCGGCCACCCCGTGGGCGTCACCAGCCTCCACACGCACGGCTGGCACGTCTCGCCTGACACCGAAGACAACGTGATGCGCCAGTTCCAGCCGCGCCAGTGGGGGGTCTTCGACTACGACCTCGTCAACCAGGATGCCGGGACGCTGTGCTGGTATCACCCCCACATCCATGAGCTCACGGCGCAACAGGTGTGGGCGGGCATGCACGGGCTCCTGCTCATCGACGATCCGCCGGAGGCCAACGACGCGATCTCCCCGCAGGTCATGGAGCAGCACGTCCTCGTACTCAAGGACATCAGCATCGCCGACGGCAGGCCCGCCCTGCACAGCTCGACGATGGACTACATGCACGGCAAGGAGGGCGACCTGGTCACGGTGAATGGCCAGCTCAACCCCATCCTTCCGATGTATGCGGGTCAGGTCCAGCGTCTGCGCATCCTCAACGCCAGTACCGCGCGCTTCTACAAGCTGCAGCTTGCAGGGGCACTCGCTGCACGTGATCGGGACGGACGGCGGCCTGCTCGAAAAGCCCTATGCACAGTCGTACGTGCTCATGTCGCCGGGCGAGCGCCTCGACGTGCTGGTCAAGGCGAGCGGTACGCCCGGCTCCTACAAGCTGCTCGCCCTGCCCTACTCCCGGATGGGGATGATGACCTCGTCACAGCGCACGCTGATGACGGTGAAGGTGGGCGGATCGGGGCCGTCCATGAGCGTGCCCGCGTGGATCGGCCCGGCGCTGCCCCTTCCGGACGCCGGCATGGCGATGGTCAGCCGAACCTTCACGCTCAGCATGGGCCAGGGTCGCGGCTACATCAACGGTCTCGATTTCGACGGGCCCGCGGGGCCTTGCACCGTCGACTCCGAGGTCATGGACATGGACATGTACGAGCTCTGGACGATCCAGAACCAGAGCAACATGGACCACCCCTGGCACCAGCACACGAACCCGGCACAGGTGATGTCGATCAGCGGCGGCGACAGCGCCTATCGCACGCTCTACACGACCTCCCGTGCGTGGAAGGACGTCGTGATCGTCCCGAAGATGGGCAGCGTGACGCAGCTCGTCCGCATTCGCCACTACACCGGGATGGCGATGTTCCACTGCCACATCCTCGAACACGAGGACATCGGGATGATGGGCGTGTGGAACCTCGGCGAGATGGCGATGCCGATGTGAGGCGACAAGCATCGGGCGGCGTGACGGGCGGGGCGGCCAAACGGCCGCCCCGCCCGTCACCGTTGTCGGCTCGCCCGCCCCGTTCTCAGCCGCGCCCGCCGCCGTTGGGCGTAGCCGTCGCCGTTCCCAGCCCCCCGCCGCTATCGGGGGTACCCGTCGCCGTTGTCAGCCGCGGCGACACTTCCGGCGATGGCCGTCAGCCTCACGCCACGCTCCGGCTCACGATGCTGACCGAACGGTCATTGTCGCGCCGCAGGGCTCGGGCATAGGCTGACGGGCACGCCGTTCAAGACGCGCGCGCAGATCTGGGGTCCGTCCAGCCGCAGGCGGACACCACGTCGGCGTCCTGCGCTGGGACCCGGTCTTCGCCCCCGGTCCTCCTTACGCGGAGCCTCCAGCCGAGCCTCACGCAAACTCGTGGTGGGCTCGCGGCGCGAACTCAAGGGGGGCCCGCCCGAGGCCGATACACGCAAGGAAATGTCGACCTCAGGCGGGCCCTCTACGACGACGCAGTCAGACGTCCTCGCGCTGGTGCGCGAAGTGACTGCTGCCGTCGCGTCGTCCTCGGACATCGACGAGACCCTCGCCCGCATCGCCCATCTCATCGGGCAGACCTTCGGCGTCGACGAGTGCGACATCTACGAGTACACGCCGCGCGAGCGCAAGCTGCGCGCCACCGCGACCTGGAACACCGTCACCACGGCCGACGTCGAACGAGGAGTGGCTCGGCGATGAGGTCGACGTCGACCTCCTCATCGAGTTCCGCCAGGCCCTCGAGAGCCGCGAGCCGGTCGAAGAGCACGCCGCGGACCGCGGCGACGCCCGGACGCGACCAGGCAGCTGATGGAGCACTGGGGCGAGAAGAGCTGGCTCATCGTCCCTCTCGTCTTCGGCGACCAGGCCATCGGAGTGCTGCTCCTCGTCGAGCACCGCGACACCCGGCGCTTCAGCGACGACGAGAAGGCGCTCGCCATCACGCTGGCCGTGCCGGCCGCGATCGCCATCCACAACGCGAGGCTGTATCGCCGCATGGCCGAGCAGAACCGCTACCTGTCGTCGCTGGTCGACTCGAGCCGCGCCATCACCTCGACCATGGACCTCGACGAGGTGCTGCTGCGCGTGGCCCGTGAGGCCTGCGAGGCGCTGCGGACCTCGCAGGCGGCCGTCTACGAGCACGACGCGGAGCGGGACGCCCTCATCTACCGCATCCTCTACGAGCGAAAGGTGGCCGACGGGCCCGCGGACGCCCTGGGAACGGTGTGCCCGCTCGACGAGTATCCGGGGGAGCGGGCGATCCTCATGAGCGACGACATCGTCATCGAGAACGCGTCGGACCCCGGCCTTCGCGCCGACCGGCGCGAGAGCTTCGACACCTGGGGCGAGAAGACCGTGGTGAGCGTGCCGCTGCGCTTCCACGACGAACGGCTCGGCATCCTGCGGCTGTACGAGCTCGAGAAGGAGCGCGCCTTCAGCAACCACGAGCTGCAGATGGCCGAAGGCCTGGGCGAGCTGGCCGGGGCCGCCATCCACAACGCCGAGACCTTCCGGCGGCAGCAGACGCGGAACCTCGAGCTCGTCACGCTGCTCGAGGCGAGCAAGGCGATGGCCTCGAGCATGGTGCTCGACGAGGTCCTCGAACAGCTCAGCGAGCGCGCCACCGTCGCCCTCGGGGTCCACCAGTGCCTCATCTACGAGTACGACGCCAAGCGGGACATGAGCATCCTGCGCGCCTCGTACGCCACACCGGACGCGAACGTCGAGAGCGACGACCCCATCGGCAGCGAGTACCCGCTCGACGACTACCCGAACGACCGTCACCTGATGACGAGCGGCACGATCGAAGAGCAGCATCTCGACGATCCCGGGCTGGCGCCGGACGTGCGCGACTCGATGGAGTACTTCGGCTACGGCTCCTGTCTGACGCTCCCGTTCATCTTCCGGGGGGAGCCCCTGGGCACCATGGAGCTGATCGTCTTCGCGGACGCCTCACGCCACTTCACCGCCGAGGAGGTCGAGCTGGCGCGCGCACTCGCCGAGCAGGCCTCGGCGGCGATGCACAACGCGCGCCTCTTCCGCGAGAGCCAGGAGTACGCCGGGCAGCTCGAGCAGAGCTACCTCGAGACCGTGACGGCGCTGGCGGCGGCGATGGAGGCCAAGGACCACTACACGGCCGAGCACGCCGACATGCTGGCGATGATGGCGGTCGCGGTAGGGCGTCGGCTCGGCCTCACGCCGCCCGAGCTCCGCGACCTGCAGTTCGCCAGCGTGCTGCACGACATCGGCAAGATCGGGATCCCGGGCAACATCCTCAACAAGCCCGACCGCCTCACCGAAGAGGAGTTCGCCGTGATGGCCCAGCACACCATCATCGGCGAGCGCATCATCTCGCGCATCGAGTACCTGGCGCCGATCGGCAAGGTGATCCGCGCGGCGCACGAACGCTGGGACGGGCGGGGCTACCCGGATGGCCTCGCCGGCGAGGCCATCCCGAGCCCCGCCCGCATCCTCTTCGTCTGCGACGCCTTCCACGCCATGACCTCGGACCGTCCCTATCGCAAGGCGATGCGCGAGGAGGACGCGCTCGAGGAGCTGCGCCGCCACTCTGGGGCGCAGTTCGACCCGCAGGTCGTCGACGCCTTCGTCTCGGTCTGGCCCCACTTCGAGGCGGCGGACGAGCAGGAGGCGGCCGTGACGGCCAAAACCGGCGAGGCCGGCGGGCAAGCCGCCGCCCTGCCGGGCTACGGCACGGCCGCCGCCGCCAACTAGGCGCCTCCTGCGCGCGGCACGGCCGCCGCAGCCAACCAGGCGCCCCCCTGCGCGTGGCACGGCCGCCGACCGCCCGCCCAACCGGGGCTGCTGTCCGCCCGACGTCCCTCCTTCACGGCGTCGCGTCGCCTCTGCTGCTCACACGTGCGTTCCCTCGCGAAGCACGGCCAGAGTACGATGTCCGCACCAGGCTGCGACGGGTGAGGGAGGCTCGATGAGGCAAGCCCTGAGAGGGACTGCGGGAGTGCTGCTGGCGGCGGTGGCGCTGCTCGTCTGCGCCGCGCCCGCGGCGGCGCTGATCCCGCCGCCCACCGTCGCCTGGACGCAGACGATCTTCAACTCCGCCGACCTTACCCTGAACCACTCGTTGTACGACGTGCTCAGGGCGTCCGACGGCTCGACGTACGTCACCGGCCAGGTCAAGTCGGTGCGCGGCGACACCGATCTGGCGATCGTCAAGATCGGGCCGTCGGGCACCGTCGCCTGGAGGCGGTTCTACGACAGCGGCACTCACTGGAACGAGGCCGGCGAACGGCTCGCGACGAGCAGTGCCGGCCTCATCGTCGTGACCGGCGTCAGTTACAGCGGCGTGAGCGAATACCGTGGCCTGGTGAGCGCGTGGACGCCCAGAGGTCACAGGGTGTGGACGAAGAGCCTGAAGCCTTACGGGCTCGGGATGGTGGAGATGGAGGACGTGCTCGTCAACGCCGCCGGCCGCACCTTCGTGTGCGGCGCCCTGCATCTGGAGAGCCACGGCGAGGATCTGCTGGTGGCCTCCTACGGGCCTACCGGCAGGCTCCTTTGGAAGAAGCTGATCGACGGCGGGACCCCTGCCTCTGACCGGGCGAACGCGCTGGCCTTCGACGCCAAGGGCGACGTCTACGTGGCCGGCCAGCTCGACCGGGCCGGCACGAACGACGATCTCGTCGTTCTCAAGTACGACGTCGCCGGGCACCGCAAGTGGATGAGGGTCTGGGACGCGGGCACAGGGTCGACCGAGTCCGGGACGGACATCGCCGTCCGCGGCGCGGTCGTCGCCATCTCGGGCTACTCCAGGCACCCTGTCGGCAAGACCGGACTCGTCGCCCGTTACGACACCGCGGGCAAGCGCAACTGGGTGTGGATCGAGCCTGGCCCTGACAACACGTCCTACTACTCGGTGGCCGTCGACCGCTACAGCCACATCGCGGTGGGCGGCGGGATCGACCACATGGCCGGCGCTCACGAGGACTTCCTCGTGGCGCGCTACGAGCCGTACGGCGGGCCGGCCGACTGGATGTACGAGCTCCCGAGCCCGGGGACTCACTACGAGTACGCTCAAGGGGTGGCCATGGCGGCCGAGGGTGACATCTACGCGGCCGGCGCCACCGGCAACGCCGACGCCACCCTCGATGCGGTGGCGGTCAAGTTGCGTCCCGGTGGAAGCGTCGTGTGGCTGCGCAGGTACAGCGCGGGAGCCGAGGAGGAGTATCGGGCACTGCGGCTCGATGCCGGGGGCGTGACGGTCGCTGGGCACGTGGCGATGGCCGGACTTGTCGAACGCCTGAGCCTGAAGGCGGCGACACCGTGAGGACGCTCGCCGCATCAGGCTGCAGACCCGACTGATCGGGGCCGCCAACATGCTACTGGGCTCACCCTCGACGGCAAGGGCGTGACCGCAGTCGACGCCGTCTCGAAGTACGGCCTCGTGCAGCGCTTCGCGCTCGAGCCAGCGCCCTGAGAGACGGAACGAGGGCGGCTGGAGGCTCACCGCCTCCGCCGCCCTCGTTCCGTCCGGGCCGCCTGCTAGTCTGCCGCCGCGAACGCTGCCACCGGCGCCCGCTCCACGAGCCGGCGCCGGCCCACCGGCCGCTGCAACCCTGGTGAGCCTCGTGTGGCAGCGTTCCCCTGCAGAGCGGCCGGCGCCGCGGGGCCGGCGCCGGCCGCCACCACCTCGACGAAAGGGGCGCCGTGCCGTACCGCGTCAGCATCCCCGTGACCATCGACGTCGGTTGGGTCCTGAGCGTCCCCGAGCTCTGCGTGGGCGAGACCCGCCCCGCATCGGAGGCCTCGCTGCGCGAGCTCGAGGATGCCTTCGAGCCCTGCGACGACGCCGATGACGACACCGACTGGTTCGAGCTCCTCGCCCGGTACGCATTCGTGTGCGGCACTGCCGATCAAGCTGAGTGAGGCTGCGACGCCCCCGGCCGGGCGTCCCCTGATCCGGCGCCCTCGTGGTGATGACCACGCGCGACGCGGGTAGGTACACTCCCGCCATGACCGAGATCCACGAGACACGCCTGCCGGGAGTCGGCATCCGGTTCGATTTCACCACACGCGCCGGTCAGCGCCTGGGTCTCATCGTCCACCGTTCAGGCCGCCGGGAGCTCCTGCTTTACGCCGCCGATGACCCCGACATCTGCCGCGATGTCATCCGTCTCGACGAAGACGAGGTCCACGCCGTCGCGGAGCTATTGGGGCAATCGCAGGTGACCGAGGACATCGGCGCGATGCGGCTCCAGCTGCAGGGTCTCATCATCGACTGGCTGCCGGTCAAGTCCGAGGCGGCGTGCGCAGCGTGCACGGTCCACGACGCCGAGCACCGGGACGAAGAGCCTGCGACCATCGTGGCCGTCCTTCGCGACGGCCAGACCATACCGGCGCCGGCCTCGTCGTTCACGCTCGAGCCCGGCGACACCGTCGTGGTCGTGGGCACCGAGTCCGGCGTGGCGGCGCTGTCGGAGAGCCTGTCGCAAGGCTGAGGCTGTGACGCCCGGCGCCGTCAGCGGTCTCGTGGCGAGCGCCGGCGGCTCCGGCTGGGTCACGTCCTTCTTCATCGAGCTGGGCGTCGTGCTGCTGGCGCTCGCCGTGCTGGCCCGGCTCGCCCAATGGGTCGGGGTCTCCCCCATCCCCCTCTATCTGCTGGCCGGCGTCCTCATCGGCGCCGTCCAGCCGCCAGACCTCTCGCAGACGGCGGTCGATGTGGTCTCGCAGGTCGCCATCGTGCTGCTGCTCTTCATGCTCGGTCTCGAATACACGGGCGAGGAGGTGGGCGACGTCCTCCGCGGCGGCTGGCTGGGTGGGGCCGTGGATGTCGTGCTGAACTTCACCCCCGGATTCGCCGCCGCGCTGCTCCTCGGGTGGGGCTGGACGACGGCCCTGCTGCTCGGGGGCGTCACCTACATCTCGTCGTCGAGCATCACGGCGAAGGTCCTGGACGATCTCGATCGGCTCGGCAACCGGGAGACGCCTGCCGTGCTCTCGCTCCTGGTGATCGAGGACCTCGTGATGGCGCCGTACCTGCCCCTGGTAGCCGTGCTGCTCGCCGGCGGCGGCGCGCTGGCTGCGCTCGGGTCCGTCGGGGCGGCGCTCGTCGTCACGGCCGTAGCGCTGCGCATTGCGCTCCGCCACGGCCACAAGGTGAGCGCCGGCATCTGGCATCCGAACGACGAGATCGTGCTCCTCACCGTCGTCGGGCTCCTCCTGGTGGCCGGCGGGCTGGCGGAGCTGCTCCAGGTCTCGGCCGGGGTGATCGCCTTCCTCGTGGGTCTCGCCATCTCCGGAGCGCTCGCCGAGCGCTCGCGAAGGCTCCTTACGCCGCTGCGCGACCTCTTCGCCGCCTTCTTCTTCGTGTTGTTCGGGCAGCAGATCGACCTCGGAGCATTCGGTCCCGTGCTGCTCGTCGCCGTCATCCTGTGGGTCGTGACGTCCGCCACGAAGCTCGCGACTGGATGGCTGGCAGCCCAAAGGATGGGGAGCGCGGTGCCAGGCCGCGTTCGCGCGGGCACCGCGCTCATCGCCCGGGGCGAGTTCTCCATCGTGATCGCTGGTCTGGCGGTTGCGGGCGGCGGCGAGTCCCGTCTCGGAGCACTTGCCGCTGCGTACGTCCTGTTCACCGCAGTCACGGGTCCGGTCCTCACACGGTTCGCCGATCCCCTCACACGCAGGTTCTGGAAGAAGGGCGGGGCGTCGCCAGCGGGCGCCCAGGGGGCGGGAGGGCAGCACGGGTCATCGGAGCTGGCCGATGAGCGTAGACGTCCGGCAGGACAGGGGGAAGGATCGGGATGAACGAGAGCACGCAGACAGGCGGCCGCCCAGGCTTCGTGGTGCTCCGCCAGACGGACGGTGACCGCTGGCAACTGCTCGGCGAAGCCGCGCGCAAGCCGGGCCTCACCGCACGGGCGGCACGCACCCAGGCGATCCTCGACGTCACACAGGGCGGGGCGAAGGCGGGCGAGGTGTACGCGGCGGTGTTGCGCAGCGAGTGGCGCGTAGCTCGCGACTGGACCCCGCCGGCAGAGTAGCAGGAGAAGGACCGGCCGGCCGGAGAAGGCCTGGCCGGGGTGAGGACCGGCGACCTCAGCCCTGGACGATCGTGACGATCTCGGCCGGCGTGCGCGCGACGCGCGCCGCGCCGGCCGCCAGAAGCTGGTCCGGGCTCGTGCCACCCCCACGCGACGCCCAAGCGGGACGGCGCCGGCCTCCAGCGCCTCGCGCATGTCCCCCGTCGTGTCGCCGACGAACCAGAGCGTGGCCTGTCGCGGGTGACGGGCGGCCAGCATCCTGATCTTCTCGACTTTGCTGGCCGCCTTCTCGGGTCCCGCGATCTCCGCCACGCCGGTCACGCCGTGCACCGCGAGCCAGTTGCCCACGACGGCCTCGGTGTTGGAAGTGACGATGGCGATGCGGTGCGTGGCCGCCAGCGCCGCGAGCGCCTCGGGCACGCCCGGGAACGGGGGCATCGCCTCGGCCTCGCGCAACGTCACCGCAGACGTGCGCGTCGAGGATGTCGCGGCACCTGCCGGCGGCTCGCCCCCGCGCGCTCGAGGCTCACGTAGACGTTGTCGCCGAAGAGGGCGCGCACGTCGTCGGGCGTGCGAACGGCCGTGAGGCCTTCCTCGCGGCACGCCGCGAGGAAGGCCTCACTGAAGACGGCAAACGAATCGGCCAGGACCCCGTCGTGGTCGAACAACACGAGCGGGGGGAGCCCGGCGTCCATCCCCCGGGGGGCGGGGGCGACGGGGTCCTGGCCGCGGCTCACGCGACGGCCCTTCGCCGTTGCGTCACACCTGTTCGAAGTAGCGCTGGACCTCCCACTCGGTCACGACGTTGTTGTCGAACACGCTCTGCTCCTGCTTGGCGCAGTTGAGAAGGTGCGCGAACACGTCGTCACCGAACATCTCGCGGGCCGCCTCGCTCTTCTCGAACTCGAGGATGGCCTCGTGCAGCGACGTGGGCAGGCGGGTGATGCCCTCGGCCGCGTAGGCATTGCCCTCGAAGCGTGGCGGCAGCTCGAGCTTGTGCTCGATGCCGTACATGCCGGCCGCGATCGTGGCGGCGAAGGCCAGATAGACGTTGGCGTCGGCGCCCGGCATGCGGTTCTCGACGCGATAGCCCTTCTTGTGGCCGACGAGCCGATAGCCCACGGTGCGGTTGTCGCCGCTCCACACGCACGCCATCGGCGCCCAGGAGCCGGCCTGATAGCGCTTGTACGAGTTCACCGTCGGCGCGAACATCCAGGCCAGCTCGCGACCCGTGGCCAGCTGGCCGGCGAGGTAGTGCTGGAAGGTCTCCGACATGTTGTAGGGCTGGTCGGCGTCCCACATCGCGGAGTCGCTGCCGTCCTCGTTCCAGAGACTCGAATGGATGTGGCAGGACGAGCCGGCCTGGTTCATGGCCCACTTCGCCATGAAGGTGATGGCCTGCCCGGCGGCGTCGGCGATCTCGCGGCAGCCCTGCTTGAAGATGGTGTGGTTGTCGGCCGCATCGAGCGCCTCGGCGAAGGTGATGTTGATCTCGTGCTGGCCGAAGCCCGTCTCGCCCTTCGAGAACTCGATCGGGATGCCCGCCGCCAGCATGTCGTTGCGGATCTTGCGGATGATCGGCTCGTCCCTCGTGGTCTGCAGCATGTGGTAGTCGATCATGTACGTGGACGAGGGTGCGCGGCATGCTGTAGCGGCTGTCGGCGAGCTCGCGGTACGAGTCCATGAACAGGTAGAACTCGAGCTCGCTCGCCATCTTGGCGGTGAAGCCCGCCTTGCGCGCCTTCTCGAGCTGCCGCTTGAGGATCGTGCGCGGGGCGACCTCGATCGGCTTGCCGCTCTCCTCGTCGTCGAGGTCGCAGATCACCATGGCCGTCTTGTCGATCCACGGGCAGATGCGCAACGTCGAAAGGTCCGGCACCATGGTGAAGTCGCCGTAGCCGGTCTGCCACGAGGCGAACTTGTAGCCCGGGGTGACCTCGGTCTGGATGTCCACGGTCAGCAGGTACTCGCAGGCATGCAGACCGGCGTCGGCGAGCACCTCCTCGAGGAAGTAGCGCGGCACGATGCGCTTGCCGACGAAGCGGCCCTGCATGTCGGGGAACATGCACAGGACGGTGTCGATCTCGCCGGCCGTCGCCAGCTCCTCAAGCTTGGTCAGGTCCAGGTTGCCGGACAATGCTGCCTCCTTAGTCATCTGCAGAGAACGAACGGGTCGTCTTATGCGGAGAACGAACGGGTCGGGCGCGGCGGGCGCTCGCCCGCCGCGCCCGACCCACTACTACTTCAGCGGCAGCCACCCTGCCGCGCTTCGATCGGACGTGGTCTGTGTCTCTTCGCGACCCCCTGCCTACTCGACGTCAACGAGCTCGAGGTCGCGCTCGATCGCAGCGAGCTCTTCGGGCGTGCCTTGGACCTTCGGCCCCTTGAACCACTTCCGGGCCGAGACCGCGTACCAGATGCCGGCTCCGCCGACAACGACCCCAACGGCCACCGGCGTGTAGTTGAACGTCGACGCGGTGATGGGCGAGTACTGCGGCAGCATGAACACGATGCAGATGAACACGACCCAGACGATCGCGATCCAGTTGATGATCGGTCCGTACCAGCCGAGCTTGTACGGGCCGGGCTTGAACGCGCCGGGGTTGATGCGCCGCAGGAACACCGGGATCAGGTAGGCGATGTACAGCCCGATGACGGCGATCGACACGACGGCGAAGTAGGCGACCGCGCTCCAGAGCCACGGGACGGCCAGGAGGAAGGCGCCGACGGCGCCGAACCAGGCCGAGCGCACGGGGACGCGGTGCTTCTTGTTGACGCGATGCCAGAAGTTCGAGAACGGGACGGCGCCGTCGCGCGAGAAGGCGTAGATCATGCGCGAGTTGGCCGTCACGGACGACATGCCGCAGTAGAACTGCGCGCCGATGACGATGAGGATGAGCAACAGGCCGATGGTCCTGCCGGCCGAGGCGGTGAACGCCACCGCCCACGGCGTGATGACCCCAGACAGGTCCTGGACGGCCGCGAACTCGGTCCCCCCGAAGCTCACGGGAAAGGTCTTCGGCAGCGCGTAACTCACGCCGACGAGCAGGATGAAGCCGGCGATGAGCGAGACCCAGATGGACCTGACGATGCCTTTCGCGGCCTGCAGGTTCGCCTGGATCGTCTCCTCCGAGACGTGAGCCGAGGCGTCATAGCCGGTGAAGGTGTACTGCGCGTTCAGCAGGCCGAGAAGAAACACGAACAACGGCGCCGTGAACCCGGAGAGGCCGGCGAACGCGTCCCACCCCTCGCTGCCGAAGACGAAGGAGGTGGACTGGTGCTCGCCAGACTCCGGCGCCCAGAAGAGGACGACGACGATGACGGCGACGCCGATGAGGTGCCACCAGACCGAGATGTCGTTGAGGAGGGCCACCAACCTGATGCCGAACGTGTTCAGCAGGCCCTGGGCAAAGAGGATGACGGCCAGAATGGCGATCGTGTACCCGGGGTCCAGCCAATACGCGTTGCCGGTGTACTCGGCCATGAAGGCAGAGACCGAGTAGGCGCAGCCGAAGCTGATGCCGGCAGTCACGGCGACTTGGCCGATCAGGTTGAACCAGCCCGTGAACCAGGACCAAATCGGAGCGCTGTTGCCCGGGGCGAGTTTGGCCGCCCAGTAGTAAAGCCCGCCGGCCGTCGGGAAGGCCGAGCAGATCTCGGCCATTGACAGGCCGGCGAACAACACCAGCGTGCCCACCAGCAGCCAGCCCCAGGTCATCACGGGCGGGCCGCCGTGCAGCAGTCCGTACTGATACACCGTGAGGCACCCGGAGAGGATCGAGATGATGGTGAACGAGATGGCGAAGTTCGAGAACCCGCTCATCTTGCGCGAAAGTTCCTGCGCGTACCCGAGCTCGTGCAGCCTGCTCGTGTCCTCGTCCACTGACCGCGTCGGTGGCGGTGTGGCCACCGGTGCGCCCGTGCCCTGCATATCGTCAGCCACAGTCATCCCCCTTGTCCGCTACCTAGTACTGATGAGTGGTACTGGTCGCTTGGTGTTGCGGGGAAGACAATTCCAAACCGTATAGCGTGTCAAGGTTTCGTGGGACATTCGGGCCAATTAGTCACGTTGCGGCCCGCTCTTCAGCGAGCAGCCGCTCCACCCAGGCGAGCCCGAGCTCGCGCAGCTTGCCCTGGCGCGGCGCACCCGTCGCCGGGTCCCAGCCCATGATCTCGTAGTAGCTCCGCGCCGCGGCGACGATCTCGTCGCGGTCGAGCTGCTTGCCGGGCGTCGCGCTCTTCTCGAACGCCTCGTAGACCCTGTCGGGCAGGGCGTCGAGCTCGGGCGCGACGCCTTCGCGCACGTTGAACGCGTTGAGCATGTTCACGCGGCGCTCCCCGACCTTCATCAGGTACCAGAGATTTGCGGGGAAGCCGGTGATCGCCGCGACGATGTCCTCGATGTCGCGGTAGCCGTAGAGGCCGCCGGGCGAGAAGCAGAAGGCGCACAGCTCGAGCGTGTCGAGCAGGGCGTAGAAGTACGAGGTGTAGGCGACGTAGCGCACCTTCTGCTCGTTCATCTCGCCGAAAGGCACGGGACCCTCGATGCCGAGGCCGACGATGTCGGGGCCGCAGCCGTTGAGCATGCCGTCGTGCTCGCAGCTCATGTGGTCGGGCCCGAAGGGGTTCACGGAGTACATGAGGGCCATCGTCTTCTTGGCCTGTGGCATGTGGGCCGGCAGGCCGATGCCCTTGACCTGGACGGCGTAGCGCGCGGAGTCGGGGCCGAAGGCCGCGATCGCGCTCGTGAAGCCCTCGGCGAGCACGTCGCCGATGCCCTCGCGCTCGGCGATGCGACGCGTCATCTCGACGAGGACCTCGCCGCTGCCGAAGCGCAGCTCCAGGCCGTCGGTCTCCTTCGGCCCGATGATGCCGTTCTCGTAGCACTCGATCGCGAAGGCGATGAGGCCGCCCGTCGTGATCGTGTCCATGCCGTTGGCGTTGCAGATCTCGTTGGCCTTGCCCACGGCCTTGAAGTCGCCCACCTCGAGGTTGGTGCCGAGCAGCCCGATGGTCTCGAACTCGGGGGCGCCATAGTCGTCGGCGAAGGGCCAGGGCTCGCCGGCGGCGGCCTGCTGCTTGCAGCGCATGACGCAGAACGAGCAGGTGTCGCGCTTCGTGTAGATGGTCGAGTGGAAGACGTCGGTCTTGAGGCTGTCGACGCCGTCGAAGACGGGCTCGCGGAAGTTGCGCGTCGTGATGTTCTCGATGTTCTCGTTGTTGCCCACGAGGACCGGCGTGCCGTTGGCGCCGAAGTCCTGCCAGCCGGGCGAGTCCTTGAAGGTGTCGACCCCCTTGCGGGCGAGCTCCTTGACGCGCTCCTCGTCGGCGAACGTGTAGCGGCGCTTGCCGCGCGCCGCGACGCCGACGAGGTTCTTGGAGCCCATCACGGCGCCCATGCCCGTGCGGCCGGCGAAGTGGTGCAGGTTGTTCGTGAGGTTGGCGAAGCGCACCCGGCGCCGGCCCGCCGGCCCGCACTGCACGATCTGCGCGCGCGGATCGTCGAGCTCGGCGCGGATCGCCTCCTGGGTCTCCCTGGTCGCGAGCTCGGCCAGGTGGGCCGGCGGGGCGCACCTCGACCGTGTCGTCGTGGACCCACAGGTACACGGGCTCGGCCGCGCGGCCGTGCACGACCAGCGCGTCGAAGCCCGCGAACTTGAGCTGGGGCCCGAAGTGGCCGCCGCACTGGGCGTCCCCGATGAGGCCCGCTCTCGGGCGACTTCGCCGTCACGTTGAAGCGCGACGTGCCCGAGACCGCCGCCCCCGTCACGATGCTCGGCGCGATCACCAGCACGTTGTCCGGCCCCAGCGGGTCGGCGCCGGCGGGCACGTCGCGCAGCAGGTAGTAGGCGGCCAGGGCGCTGCCGCCCAGGTAGGTCAGGTAGAACTGCTCGCCGGGCTGCTCGACGTTGACCTCGCCCGTCGTCAGGTCGACGTGCGCGACCCGGTCGTTGTAGCCGTGAGGCATCCCGTTACCTCCACTCCCCCGCCGGCGGGGCGGGCCGGGGGCTCCGCCCCGGCCCCGGCCCCCCTCACGGCGGGCCGTCGCTCCGGTCAGCGGTCGTAATACAGGGCGAACTCGTAGGGGTGGGGCCGGATGGCCATGGGCCCCACCTCGTTCTTCATCTTGAGGTCGATCCAGTCGTCCACGAACGCCTCGTCGACGATGCCGCTCGCCGTGAGGAACTCGTGGTCGTCGCGCAGCGCGTCGAGGGCGAGTTGCAGGCTGGTCGGCGCCTGCTTCATCTTGGCCTGCTCGTCCTCCGGCAGCGTGTAGACGTTCACCTCGAAGGGCCCGAAGCCGTGCTCCTTGGGGTGCATCTTCTGCTCGATGCCGTCGGCCATGGCGGCCACCACGGTGGCGAGCGTCAGGTAAGGGTTACCGATGGGGTCGGCCATGCGGTATTCGATGCGCTGCCCCGTCGGCGAGATGCCGTAGGCGGGGATCCTGAGCGCCGCGCTGCGATTGGCCAGCCCGAAGAACAGGTGCACCGGGGCGGCCAGGCCGGGCGCGAAGCGGCGGTAGGAGTTCGTGCTCGGATTGCCGATCGCCATCATGGCGGGGGTGTGGTGCAGGAGCCCCCCGATGGCGAAGAGCGCCGGCTCGCTGAGCGAGGCGTAGGTGCCTTCCTCGTAGAAGAGCGACTTGCCGCCCTCCTTGAGGTAGAGGTGGAAGTGCATGCCGTTGCCGGCCTCGTCGTGGAGCGGCTTGGGCATGAAGGTCGCGGTCTTGCCGTGACGCAGGGAGACGGACTTGATGATGTCCTTGCTCATCTGCATGTGGTCGCCGGCCGCCAGAGCAGGCTCGAAGCGGAACTCGATCTCGACCTGGCCGGGACCGCCAAGCTCGTGGTGGTGGTACTTGATGGGCACGCCGCACTCGCCGAGCGAGCGCACGATGTCCGAGCGCAGCTCGTAGAGGTGGTCGCGCGGCGGGGCGGCGTGCTGTCCGATGGCCCGCCCCAGGTGGTAGCCCGAGTTCGGGCCCCACTCGTCGGAGTCTGAGTTCCAGGCGGCCTCCTCGGCGTCGACGACCACCGTCTGGCGGTCGGGTGCCGAGGCGTAGCGCACGTCGTCGAAGACGTAGAACTCGAGCTCGGGCAGCACCATGAGCTGGCCCTTGCCGGCGACCGCCGTGAGGCGCTCCACGGCACGGCGCAGGATGCTGCGCGGGCAGCGGCTGAAGTCGCTTCCGTCCGCGTTACGGATGAAGCAGAGGATGTTCAGCGTCTTGGTCTCGGTGCAAGGGTCGAGGAAGGCGGTCGGCAGGTCGGGGACCATGCGCATGTCCGAGGCCTCGATCTTGCGGTAGCCGGGGTAGTTGGACATGCCGGCCCCGGTGCCGGCCGTGAGGAGCTCCTCGTCCACGGCCGACGGCGGGAAGCTCAACTGTCGCGTGAAGCCGTTGAGGTCGGTGACGCGCAGGTTCACCATCTCCACGCCCACGCTCCTGATCCAGCTGATGAGCTGCGCGGGCGTGTCGGGGATCATCGACGGCGGCGGCGCATCGCGTCTGCGGTTGTCTGCTTGAGGCGTCATGTCACGTCGCGATGAAACCGCCGTCGACGAGCAGCTCGGCGCCGGTGACCCAGGACGCCTCGTCGCTCGCCAGGAAGAGGGCGGCGTTGGCGATGTCGCGCGGCTGGCCGACACGGCGCAGCGGGATCGCGTTGATGACGTCCTCGACCCACTCCGGCTTGGCCATCTCCGTGGCCTGCATCGGGGTGTCGATGATGCCGGGGTGGATGATGTTGGCGCGGATCTTGTCGGGGCCGTACTGCACGGCGAGCGACTTCGTCAGGGCGATGAGGGCGCCCTTCGCGCTGGTGTAGGCGTCCTGCGGACGCGAGAAGCCGACCAGCGCCGAGATCGAGCCCACGTTGATGATCGAGCCGCCGCCGTTCGCCTTCAGGTGCGGCACGCAGTACTTGAGCACGAGGAAGACGCCGGTGAGGTTGATGCCGATGACCTTGTCCCAGTGGTCGCGCGGCGTGTCGACCACGCTGAAGTCGTAGTCGCGCCACAGCACGCCGGCGTTGTTGTAGACGATGTCGAGCTTGCCGAACTGCGCGACGCCGCCGTCGACGCCGGCCTTGACCTGCGCCTCGTCGGCGACGTCGGCGACGAAGCCGGCGATCTCGCCGCCCTCGCCCTTCACGAGCGCGACGGTCTCGTCAAGCGCCTGCTTGTCGATCTCGAGCGCGATGATCTTCGCGCCGTGCTCGGCGAAGAGCCGGCAGGCCTCCCGGCCCTGGCCCATACCCGTGCCCGTGATCAGCGCCACCTTGCCTTCGAGTCTGCCGCTCACTCCTCGCCTCCTGTCGTCTGCGTCCCTGCCGTCCGGACGCTATCACAATCGAACAGAACCAAACAAAAGCTTACATCGCCGGCCGGGTGAGGTCCTCGTCACCACGTGGCGAAGGGCTTCCAGACAGTGGCGCTGCGCCGGCGCCCGGCTGAGCCGAAGCGCCGGCGCTTCGGCTCAGCTCGCGGGCGCCGGCGCTCCCCGCTGCAGCCCGGTCTTGCGCATGAACTGGTTCACCGAGTTGATCTCGATGTCGAGCAGCTCGGCGATGCGCACCTTGGCGGCCATGCCCTTCGCGATGCCGGGGACGCCGGTCACCACGCCGATGTCGAGCTCCTCGCGGAGCTGACGCATCATCGTCGGGTCGCTCAGGTCGAGCGGCGACACGTGCAGCTTGTCGGCGACGTACTGCTTGGCCTCCGTGATCCTCATCTTCTTGAGCTCCATCCTGGCTACCAGATCTCCAGCAGCCCGGATTCCGCCCATGGACGAGGCCAGCAGATGCGCCATGTGCATCCCGGCAGGATCGCCCGTGCCCACCTACAACCCGTCGCAGCGGGCGATCTCGATCATCGCCGCGCTGGCCCGGGTGACGGCGTCGACGGCGGGCGTCTCGAACATCGGCACGCCGCCCACGCCCATGCCCACGTTGGCGTGCACGGGGATGGTCGCGATCTCGGTGCACGCCTTGATGAAGGTGAGGGCGCGGCCGAGGTTCCACGGGATCGTCTTCTTGGTGTTCGTGTTCACGACCGGCCCGAAGATGGCCGCGCCCGCCTTCTCGCACAGCTTGAGCTGCTCGTGCGGCCAGAGGCCGGCGAGCCGCACGCCGTCGTACTCGAGCTCGCCGTGGAAGCCGAGCACCATCTCGGCGGCCATGCCGATCTCGACGGGCATGCCGGTCTCGCCGGCGACGTGCTCGGTCGTCTTGAGCACGGCGAGGAACTCGCCGTCGCCCGTCGAGGCCACCGTGTCGTAGTCGATGCCGTCGGCGCCCATCTCGACCATGCAGTCGCTCATCTCGATGCAGTCGTGCAGGCAGGTCTCGAGGGCCTCTTCCTGCGTGCGCCGGGCGCCGGCGATGTCGCCCGCCTGGAGCAGGTCGGACGGGTTCGGGTACGAGCCGTCGGGCCGGTAGTACAGGCCCAGGTTGGGCATGAAGCCGTAGAGCAGCGGGAAGATCGTGATCTCCTGCAGGAGCTCCATGTGGACCTGCTCGAGCGCCTTGAGGAAGCGCTGCGGCTTGACGGAGTAGTCGTTGTGGGCGAGCTCCATCGAGTCGAAGCCGAGCATCGACTCGAAGAGGCGCACGCCGACCTCGCGGTTGACCGGCGCGGTCACGCCGCTCGACATGCGCGAGGAGTTCAGGGCGTTCACGCAGCCGTCCTTGGTCATGACGACCTCGTGACCGCGCTGCACCCCCCAGATGCGCGTCGGCGCCGCGAAACAGTCGACGAGCCAGTCGACCTCGTTCTCGGTGAGCGCCGGGATCTTCGCCTTCTTGGCGGCGACTTCGGACCCCTGCTCGAACTCGGTGCGGAGCTCGTCGCGGGTCAGCTCGACGTTGGAGCCGTCGCCCATCCTCGTGAGGATCTTCATGCCTTGCGGCCTCCTCTTCTCGTCGCGTCTGAGCTGTCCAGCCGGCTCACCAGTCCGAAAAGCCCTCGTTGTACCAGATCTTGGATGCGCCCTTCTTGGCGCGCTTGTTCCAGCCCTTGCGTCTTGGGCTCGGCCTCGACGCGCGCCAGCAGCGTGTCCGCCTGCCTCTTGATGCGCTCGCGCATCTCGGGCGTCAGGGCGGGCACCTCGTCGCAGTGCGTCTTCACCTTGGGAAGGTTCAGCTGCGTCGCCGTGTACCAGAAGCCCCAGTCGTCGGCGAAGCGCTTCGCGACGTAGTCCTGGTTGATCTTCTTGTCGTCGTCGCTGCCCAGCTCGCAGGTGACGAAGAGGTACTCGATGTCCTTGAGGTCCTTGTCGTTGATCTCCACGATCTGCAGCTTCTGCAGCAGGATGTCGCTGAGCGGCACGGACCACTGGTCCTTCTCGAGACGCCCGTCGTACTCGATCGGGTGGCAGTAGTCGAGCTTGTCGAAGAAGACATCGATCATCGGGACGGGACCGGCGTAGTAGATGTGTCGCGTCTTGCCCGAGATGACCATCGTCTGCTGGTCGGCCTCGTAGCCCATGTCCTTCATGAAGTTGATCATGTGCTTGCGGCCCTTGCCGTAGGCGGCGTAGTCGATGTCGGTGAAGTAGCGCTCGCCGAGGCGTTCGAGCTTCGCGTACAGGTCGATCTGGTCCGGGAAGTAGTAGTGCAGCGCGAGCGGACCCATGACGCGCATGACGATGCCGCGCTTCTGGCCCTCCTCCACGAGCCGCTTACCCTCGCTGAGGAAGACCTCGGGGCTCGGGTACTGCTCGATCGGGATGTCCTTCGGCAGGATGAAGGGTTTGGCCATGGGCTGAGTTCACTCTCCTCTGCAGCCGGGCGGCGGGACGGGGTCGCATGTTCGTCGTCCCGCCGCCGGTCGCGTCGTGGTCTCGCTCGCGGGGCTCAGCCGGGCGAGGGATGGGGCCGGCGGGCCGGGCAGGTGAAGCTGCCCGCCGGCCCCTCCTCGGGGGGCTTTCCCAGCGCTCGCTTACGCGGTCATTCGACCGGGATCTCCTTGGCGACCGCCTCGAGCTCCATGCCCTGGCTCTTGCGCACCGCCCAGGCGACGACCCAGACGGCGATCGCGAGCACGTACAGGACGCCCATGAAGATGGCCGAGTCCCTGTTGTTCACGCCGTACATGTCGTCGACGATGAAGCGGTAGATCACCCAGGCCATGAAGGCTGAGTAGATGAACGCCACGATGGCCATCCACGGGATACCGCCGAGCCCGCCCTTGGGCAGCGACGAGCTCTCCCAGATCTGCGAGGCCCGCCACTTCATGACCATGAAGGCGAGCGCCGAGCCCAGGAACATGATGACGATGCCCAGCGTGGCGTCGTACGTGAAGAGCTTGACGATGGTGACGCCGTAGGTGTCGTTGATGGGTGTGTAGGCGTAGAGCGCCGCCATGATGATCGAGGGGATGGTCATCAGCACCAGGGCGATGACGGGCACGCCCGAGTTCGTCACCTTCGCGGCGCCTTCAGGCAGGATCCGGTCGAAGGCCGACGCAAAGATCATGCGGGTCGACGACAGGAACAGCGTGCCGAACCAGCCGAAGAGCAAGAGGCTGATGGAGGCGATGAGGATGACCTGGAAGGCCGCGTTCGGCACGATCCAGGAGATCATCGCCGTCGGCGAGATGTAGTCGCCGCCGATCGGTGAGATGCCCCACCAGAATGACGCCATCGTTCCCATGAACGCCTGGTAGCCGACCTTCCAGGTCATGAGGCCCAGGAAGGCGAGGGCGATGAGCGTGGGCACGAAGAGGCCGCCGAGCATCTGGTAGATGTTCTTGCGGAAGTCCTTGGCTCCGCGCACCTCGCCGTACAGGGTCGCCCCCCAGTTTGGCCAGGCCATCCAGAACAGCATGAACGGGATGAGGTACCACGTGTACTTGCCGAAGCCGCCGTCGAACGTGGATTTCGGCATGCCGGTGCCCTCACCGATGGCCTCGATGGCCTGGAACGCGCCGGCGTTGGTCTCGCCCTCGGCGACGACCATGTTGCCCGCGTCGTCGTAGACGAAGAGGCCGGCCTCGTCCTGCTGGTACTTGGTCAGGTCGAGCAGGCCCGCGTCGCCGCCGTAGTACTTCTCGGCAGCGGCGTTGAACTTCTCCTTGAAGGAGTCGCCGGAGGTCACGAGGAGCAGCACACCGCAGACGATGACGCCCGCGAGGCCGATCCACATGGCCCACACCTGGAACTTGGCGTATGCCTTCATGCCGATCGCGACGAGGATCGAGGCGATGGCGATGACGACGAGGGCGGAAACGAAGATGCCGGTGCGGCTGCTGAGCCAGTCGGCCGCGCTGTGCCAGCCGAGGATACGGAAGATGGGCTTCACCGTGGTCTGCACGCCCATATCGGCGTAGATCGGGGTCCAGAGCCAGAGGATGAACCACCAGCCCACCGCGGCGATGATGAAGCCGACGGCGCTGTGGAAGATACGTGACATCCAGACGTAGTCGCCGCCGGCGCGCGGCATCGCGGAGATGAGCCCCGCGTACACGATGATCTCGAGGACCATGAAGAGGGCGGTGATGACGATCGCCCAGAACATGCTGCCGCCCGGGAAGAACGTCGCGTAGGCGAACGACCAGACGGCCAGGAACAGGTTCACCGAGAAGAACGAGTACCGGAACCCGTCCCCGCCGGACCAGCCCTTGACGAGCCCGCTCGCCTTTCTTACGAAGAGTGTCTGTTCTGCCGGCTTTGGTGGCTCCACGCTTGTCGCCATGGATCAGCCTCCTCCTACAGATTGGGCCGTGCGGTCCCCCCGCCCCGGCCGGTCCACGATGCTCCCGGGCCCGTTCACCCGGAGGTAAGCCTGTACTTCTTCACCTTGTCCTTGCCGTCGAGCTCGATGACGCACCCGTCCAGGGTGCCTTCGACGTACGAGCTGCCCGGGTTCACAACGAGCGTCCTGCCCATGCGGATGGCGCCGCGTCCCTCGTGGATGTGACCGTGCAGCGAGAGCAGCGGCTGGACCTCCTCGATCACCTCCCTGACCGCCGTCGAGCCCACGTGGGCGGTGTCTTGTCCCTGGATCTCGAGGCTCTCCCAGATGATCTTGGGGGCCACGTCGAGCTGCGTGTCGTACGGCGGGGCGTGCAGGCCGAAGACGAGCCTGTCGGGAGGCGCGCTGGCGGTCCTGATGACCGTCATGAAGCGCTCCTTGAGCTTGTCCTCCTCCTCCTCACGAGGCGTGTCCCACGGCGTGGGGTTGGTCCAGCCGCTCGACACGAGCTGGTAGTCGTTGGGCAGATCGATGATGTTCGCCTCGCCGACCTGGATGGTGCGCGAGGCGGCCAGGATCTCGTCGATGTCGTAGGTGTCGTCGTTGCCGGGGCAGACGATGCACTGGATGCCGCTGCCCTCGAGGCGCTCGTCGGCGAACTCGACCCACTCCTCGATGGACTTGCGCATCTGCTCGACGAAGAGCGCGTCGAGCGCCTTCGGGTCGGCCGAGTAGTGCTGCATCTCTTCATGGCTCATCACGACCGGGTAGTAGCCGTGATCGCGCACCAGGCGCTTGGCCTTGGCGAGCTCGTCCTGGCCGGCGAGCTCGTGGCGCACGTCCTGCATGTGGTACACCCAGCGGTCGCCGCCCTCGTCGGCGAACGGCACGATCGCCTTACCGGTCATGTCGCCGCCGAGGATCAGCACGTCGGCTTCGTAGTGCTTGCCGGAGTTGATGAACTTGCGCCAGCAGACCTCGGAGCCGTGCACGTCGGTGGCGAAGAAGATCCGCGGTCCTTTCTTGCTCATATGTCGCCCCCTTTCGTAGTTCACCATCAGACGCTCGCCAGCCACTCCTGGTAGTCCGGGTCCGCCACGACGGCTTCGGCGCGGGCGACGCGCTCCATGCCCCACTCCATGTAGTCGTGGTCGATCTTCGAGACCGTGTGCTGGATCATCGCCCACACGCCCCACCACACGCCAGAGACCATCTTGTAGAGCATCATGCGGGCGAAGCGCTTCTCGTCCATCGCGCCGCAGTACGCCTCGATCACGAGGCGCTCCTCGGCGCGCGAGAAGGGGTGCTCCATCACGAAGTCGCCGAGGTCGAAGTACGGGTCGGTCATGCCGCCGTACTCCCAGTCGATGATCCACATGCGGCCGTCGGCGTCGACGATGAAGTTCTCGCTCAGCAGGTCGTTATGGGCGGCGACCGCCGCAGGCTGGTCGCGCCCGCAGGCGGCCTCGATGTCGTCGAGCGCCTTCAGCATGGCTTCGACGCGCTCCGGCATCGGGGCGCCGACCTCGCGCGCGATCTTGGTGTAGCCGCGGATCATCTCGAAGACGTGGATCTCGTGGCCGAAGACGGCCCGCTCGTGTACCAGACGGGCCGTCTCGACCGCCTGCCGGATGCGCTCCGGGTGCCCGGCCATCGTCTCGGGGTGCATGATCTCGCCGTCGACGAAGGCGATGACCATGGCGCCCTCGGGCTCGATCACGTGCGCCACCTCGGGCCCGACGCCGGCCTTGGCGGCCTCGATCATGCAGTCGCGCTCGTTGTCGCGGTCGATGAACATGTCGGTGCCCTGACCGGGGACGCGCAGCACGTACTTGCCGCCGCCCTTCTCGGGCCCGCCGTCCACCCACACGATGTAGTTGTGGTTGGTGATGCCGCCGCCGAGCTCCTGCCAGCGGATCTCGTGACCCTGCCACGCCGGGATGCGCGCGATGGCCTCGTCGGGCGTCATCGGGTGGCCGTTGCCGGCGGACTCGACGGCCCCGTCTGCGCCGGGCTGCGACGGCACCGTCATGAGACGGGCACCTCGAGGCCCATCTCGCCGAGCTCGGCGCGGACCTCGTCCATGGCGCGCTGGTAGTCGTCGTTGGCGATGCGCTTGGTCTGCGGATCGTAGACCTCCTGGAAGGTGAGGCCCTTGTCGGGATCCTTGAGCTTGTCGCCGAACAGCGGGAAGAGCCTCTGGCAGATCGGCTCGGCCGCGGCGCGCGTGAGCTTGGCCGCGGCGAGGCCGATCTCGGCGTGGAACTTGTGGTCGTCGGGGACCAGCGAGTCGGACTGCACGGCCATCGCGGGGTGACCGGAGAACACGTTCCCGCCCGAGGTCACGACGGCGAGCATGTAGCAGGCCATCTCGTAGTGGTACTGCTTGGTCCCGGAGCCGCCGCCCAGGTAGGGCAGGTTGACCATGGGATAGCCCATGTTGCGCCCGATGGCGGCGTTCGACATCGCGATCGCCCAGATCAGCGGCTTCGTCGAGGAGAGGTGCAGCTTGCTGTGCAGCGGTGCGTTGTAGTGGTAGGTGCCGCGCATGATCAGGTTGCCCATGATCATGTAGCAGGTGGCGGTCACGGCGACGCCCTCGGCGCCGCCGGCGTAGCCGCCGAAGAGCGGCGTCGACGTGGAACCGATGTTGGCGCTGATGCTGTTGTAGAAGGCCACCTTCTGCAGCGCCTCGTAGCCGACCACCATCTCGCTGAGGAAGTCGATGAGGAAGCCGTCGCTCGGGCGCAGGCCGAAGGCCGGGTAGGTGGCGGCGAACATCGAGGCCGGCTGGGCCGCCGCCGAGATGCCGTTGATGATCGGCAGGCCGGACCGGCCCGACCGCAGGATGCCCTCGCGCGCGAGGCGCACGGTCTTGATGGAGGCGAGCACCTCCTGGGGCGAGCGCACGCGCGCGTCCTTGCCGCGGATGTGCAGGATCGACGGCACGCTCACCGAGTCGACGATGCTGAAGGACGCCATCTTCTCGACGGTGTCCATGAAGACTTGCTCGTCGGTGGTGTAGATGCCGCCGCCGACGTGCACCCACGGACGGTCGTCCGTGGTGTCGGGGCGGCGGCCCTTCATGGACTTGCGCTCGCGGCCCTCGCCGAAGGTCGCGCAGGTCGGCGCCTGGCCGCAGGCCGTGAGGATCTCGTCACGGGTGAACTCCATGACGCGGTTCGTCTCGGGGCAGTAGGCGCCCGCTTCGGCGAGCAGATCGACGGCGGCGAAGAAGACCTTGTCGGTCAGCTCGTCATCGCTGTTGACGATGGTCTCTTTGTCCCACTTGATGCCATGCCGCGCGATGACCTCGCTGAGCTTCGGCACGTAGCGCTTCATGTAGTAGTCGGTCTCTGAGGTGAGGGGGCCGGTCTCGGCCCGGTCGAAGACCTCCAGCAGGTCGATCATGCCGCGCTCCCTCCGGAGGCGCCGACGAGACGGCCGGCCAGCGTGACGGCTTCGTACGCGCTGGCCGCCCAGCCGTCGGCGCCGATCTTGCCGGCCCATTCCTCCGTGGTCGCGCCGCCACCGATGATCACCTTGAAGCGGTCGCGCTGGCCCTGCTCCTGGAGGGCCTCGATGACATCCTTCTGGCCGATGAGGGTCGTGGTGAGCAGGGCCGACATCGCGATGATGTCCGCGTCCACTTCCTTGGCCTTGTCGACGAACTTGAAGAGGTCGACGTCGATGCCGAGGTCCCAGACCTCGTAGCCCGACGTCTCGAAGAGCAGGCGCAGGATGTTCTTGCCGATCGAGTGCAGGTCGCCCTTGACCGTGCCGAGCACGATCTTGCCCTTCTTGGGGCCCGCGCCCCCGCTCTCTTTGATCTTCGGCTCGAGGACGCCCATGGCGGCCTGGAAGGCCAGGGCCGCTTGCATCAGCTCGGGCAGGAAGATGTCCTCGCACTCGAACTGCTCGCCGATCACGTTGAGGCCCGGCAGCAGGCCCTCGTCGATGATCTTGCGCGCGTCGACCCCAGCGGTCAGCGCCTTGTCGACCGCCGCCAGGACCTCACCTTCGTCCTGGTCGATGATCGACTGCTTGAGCTCCTCGAAGATCCCGTCGTCCCCCATGGGGTGCACCACCTCGTCTCTCTGGTTGAACCCTGCTAACTCTGCGCGACCTCGAGCGGCAGCGCGTCCCCAGCGACGAGGCCGGGGAAAGTGCTCGCGGATGCGCGCATCGAGGTCGTCGTCCCAGACGGCCCCGTTGGGCGCGCCCAGGATGCGGCGCGCCTCGGCGAGGGCGCGGTCCTGGATCTGTGGCCGCCCGGCGTCCTCCCACTGGTTGCGGGTGCCGCGGTCGGCGAGGCGCGGCAGCAGGGCCGCCGTCCTCATGCGCTGCTTCGTGTGGTCGCGGCCCATGTAGCCGCCGCCGGGGCCGACCGCGGCGATCTCGTCGAGCGCCAGCTCGTCCTCGCTGAACTCGAGGCCGCGCCAGGCGCGCTTGTCCATGAGGGCGATCTCGTTGTCGGCCACGCACTTGCCGAAGTCGAAGGCCATCAGCGAGCTGAAGAGCCCGCCCATGTTGAGCAACGTTGCCCCGGCTTCGACCGCGAACAGGGTGTTCATGCCGGTCTCGAAACCGGCTTGCGCGTCGTTTCCGTGAGCGTTCGTGAGACCGATGTAGCCGCCCGACGGGACGCCGTAGAAGCGCGCCAGCTGAGCTTGGGCGGCGATGAGCATGCCGGTCTCGATGGCGCCCGGCGCGTAGGCGCCGGTGCGCATGTCGGCGACGGTCGGCAGGCTCGCGTAGATGACCGGCGTCGCCTCGCGCACCATCTGCTGGAAGACGGTGATGGCGAGGAACTCGGCGTTGCCCACCACGAGGCAGCCGGCCAGCGTCATCGGCGCCGTGAGGCCGGCATTCGGGACCACCGTGGTGTAGACGGGCAGGCCCTGTTCGGTCAGCCACAGCACGGCGTCGGTCGAGTCGACGTCCATGGTGAGAGGGCTGACCATCGGGCAGTAGTGGTGGTTGATGATCGGCCGCTCGCGATAGGCGTCGCGCCCGCCGGCGATCAGCTCGCCGAGCTCGATGACCTCGTGGAGGTCGTCCATCGTGGGCGTGTTGCTGCGCACCGGCTTCAGGCAGTTCTTGAGAGCCGGGTAGAACCGGCTCAGGCTGAACTGCCCCTCCGGCGCGTCGGCCGCGAGCGTCGAGATGCTGAAGACGTCGAAGCCGGGCAGCTCGTTGATGAGGTAGGCGATCTGGGCGATGTCCGCCGAGGTCGCGCGACGCTCCACGCCCGTCAGCGGGTCGACCACGTTCGGCGCCGACGAGCCCGTCACGACGATCGGCCCGTCGTCCGGGATCGTGCGGTCAAACCGCGGGTCGCGGCCGCGGAAGGTGAAGCGCGGCGGGGCCAGCTTGCGGTAGCGCTCCACTACCTCGGGCCGGGAACTTGACGAGACCGGTCGCGTCGTCCACCGCGCAGCCGTGGCGCTTGAACACCTCGCGCGCGCCCGCATGATGCGCCAGGATCCCGACCGACTCGAGGACGTCGAGGGAGGCCTCGTGAAGGCGCTCCACCTGGGCGGCCGTGAGCAGCTCTGCGTACGTCATGCCGGTGACCCTCCTGCGTCGGCGCCGGCGGGCGCGCTCCCCCCGCGGCGGGAGCGCTCGCCGCCCCGACGTCAGCGCCCGTGGCCAGCTCGGCCAGCTCGTCCTGATGCGCCTCGATGTAGTCCATGAACGCCAGTTGGTGGGTGAGGTAGAAGAGGTACTCGCCCGGGTCGGGGTGCCGGGCTTCGTCGAAGGCCGTGATGTCCCAGTTCAGGATGTAGAGGTTGGCGTTGGCGATCATGCGCGGCAGACAGGCGAGCTCGGCCGCGCTCATCGGGCCCGGCACGTCGAAGCGCGCCGCCTCCTGCTGGTAGGCGCGCACATAGAGCCGGGCCTTGTCGAGCCGGAGCTCGCCGTCGTCCTGCTCCTCCCAGGAGCTGCAGAAGTACGCGATCCCCTGTGCCACGTCGAAGAGCCGGTAGTCGAGCTTCGACCAGTCGAAGTCGAAGAGCGCGATCGCCTCCTCATCCACCCACTTCATGTTGCCGGGGTGATAGTCGCAATGCACCGGGATGCGCGGCATCCCCTCGAGCAGTGGCCCGATGCTCGTGCCCTTCTTGAGGACCTCGAAGACGCCCGGCAGGCGCGTGAGCAGGCAGTCGCCGTACTCGGTGCCGTCGGCGCGCCGCGCGCACGTCGTGAACGTCTCCTCGAGCGTGGCCAGGAACTCCATGATGGGGGGCTGGTTGCGGGCGAAGCCGGAGGGGTCGAAGTCGTGAGCCAGGGCGTGGAACCGAGCCTGGATCCTGGCCCCGCTCTCGAACTCGCGATCGGTGCAGCGGTTCTTTACCCAGGTGTACTTGTCCTCGCCGCCGAGCAGTTCGTACACGGCGAAGTACCGGGTGACCGTCTCGCCATCGAGCAGCTCCTCGCGGGTGACGAAGGTGCCGCCGAGCTTGTTGGGGTAGACCTCGGCGGCGATATGGAACCCCTTGCCGTTGATGTGACGCGTCAGCGCGTGCTCGAAGCAGATCTCGTGCTCGGCGGCATGCCGGTTGTACTTGCGCACGAAGTACCGGTGCTCGCCGTCGTCGCGGTGCTCGCCGTCGTCGGTCTGCGTCACGACGGCGAAGCTCAGGTTCACGTAGCCGCCGAGGACCTGCTCGACGCGCGCGACCTCGCCCAGGTCGTAGTCTTCTGCCACCACCTCGGCGAGCTGCGCGCTCAGGAACTCGACCTCCAGGACGTCGCGCAGCTTGGCGGCATCGGCCGCCAGCCTCTCGGCCGTCTCGAAGAGCTCATTCGCCTGCCGTACGTCCATCCGTGCCTCGCTCGTCACTCTCGCTCCGACCTGCGCATCCGTCCGTCGCCCATCATTCTCGCCTCGGCTTCAGCCTCGTCCCATGCGCGCGTCTCACACGAGGAGACAGCGCGGCCCGAGCCGCTTGATCTCGTCGCGCAGGCCCTCGTCGACGCCGTCGTCGAGCATCACGGCGTCGACCTGGTCGAAGCCGCAGATCACGACGTCGGCGACCACGCCGATCTTGCTGCTGTCGGCGAGGGCGATGACCTCGCCGCGGGTCTGGCCGATCATCGCCCTCTCCACGCTGGCGATGCCCACCGTCGGGGTCGTCAGCCCCTCCTCGAGATCGAATCCGTCGACGCCGAGCAGCATCTTGGTGGCCTTGAAGCGCCCGACCATCTCGATGGCGAGCGGGCCCTCCACGGCGTTCGAACGGGCCCGGTAGCGTCCCCCGAGCAGGACGACCTCGAGACGCAGGCCATGGGCCTCGGCGAGCGCGCCGACGTTGTGGGTGACGACCCGGGCCTCGAGGGCGGGGTCGACGTGCCGCAGCACCTGCGCGGCGGTGGTGCCGGAGCTGAGGAAGACCGTCTCCCCCGGCTCGATGAGCCGCGCCGCCCGCTGCGCGATGCGCCGCTTCTCTTCGGCATGGCTGGAGACGTTGTCGTCGTAAAGGGGCTCTTCGACCATGTGGCGCTTGAGGACGGCCCCGCCGTGCGTTCGCACGAGCAGGCCGTCCGACTCGAGCCGCTCGAGGTCTCGCCGGATCGTCATCTCCGACACGCCCAGGTCTTCGCTGAGCGAGGAGACGCGCACGGCGCGCCGGTCCTTGAGGATGTCGGTGATGCGCGAGCGGCGCTCCGCCGGGATCATCTCGTGGACTTCCGGGGCATCCTGCGATGCCAAGGGGCGCCCCCCTTCAGCTGCGCCAAGCCGGTACGGCGATTGAGACCGAACAAAGTCGAACACATCCTATGACTGGAACGGGGGGTGTCAAGAACGACGAGCGCGAGGCTGGGAACGACATCCTGTCGTGCGAAGGTGGTTCGCGGCAGCCAGATTGGCGCGACGTTGCGAGCACGCCTCTAGCAGGAACGCGCAGAAGCGCACAGATCCGCACTGCACGAGTGCTCGCGAGGACGAGGGAGCTGCGGAAGCGCGGCGTACGAACGTCGGCGGACGACGCGCGGCCTACGCGACGCCGCACGGCCATCGGCAGACGCCGCGCGCGGCGCGCCTCTCAGTTGTTACTGGGGGTGGAGGCCTTCGACGGGATCAATTGGGCCGTCCACGACGTGTGGTGCTACGTCCCAAGCACACGACTCCTCACATCGTAGTCCGGAAGGCCGCGAAATACATCACGTCGCGTTGTCTGTGCAGGAGATTCCCGACGCCTCCGTGGTCGCGACGGGACTGCCTCCCGGGGCGGCGCGGGTAGAACGCTGTGATGTCGACGCCAGGTGGTGGACAAGGGATCCTCGGACGACGCTTCCCGTCGGTAGCGGGAAAGGCGCTCTCCGGCGAGGTTGTACGCTTCCCCGAGGACGTGATGGGGTCGCCGACCGTGCTGTTCGTCGCGTACCGGCGCAACACGCAGGTCGACATCGACCGGTGGGCCGCCTTCGTGCGCCGGGAGGCGCCGGGACTCAAGGCCTACGAGGTCCCGGTGATCCCGGCGCGAATTTGGCGGCCCTTGCAGAGCTGGATCGACTCGGGCATGCGCGGCGGCGTGCCGCGCGACCAGTGGGCAACCGTTGTGACGCTCTACGACCAGGGGGCCGCCGCGCGCGACTTCGTCGGCGACCGCGGCGGCCTCGCCGCCAACGTGCTGCTGCTGGACGCGGCCGGCGTCGTGCGCTGGTCGCGCCACAGTGGCTTCAGCGACGACGCCGGCCGCCGCTTCCTTGGCGCCGTCGCCGGTCTGGCATCCACAGGCTGACCTGGGCTGACAGGCCGACCTGAGCCGACAGATTGACCTGAGCCGACAGGTTTCTCTGTCGTCGCCCGACCCGACCAGTCCCTCCGCATCAACGCCAGCCTTCGTCGCCTCCGCGACCTTGCTTCGGACTCAAGCCCCGCAGCCTCCGCGCCGATGCGTCCTGGAGAAGACCGCTAAGGATGCCCCCGACCGCGAGGCGCACCATGACGAGAGGCGCGGACAGCACGAGCACGGCGACGAGCGCCACCCATGTGGGTGGATCCGTCGCCGTCGCCGCACCGCTCCCCAAGAGCCTGGCCCCCCCGGTCGCCGGCCCGGTCTCGCTGCGGAAGAGACTCGCGCTCGCCTTCGCGGTCGCCTTGGCCGCCGCGCTGGTCCTGGCCGTCGTCAACCACCTCGAGTACCGCTCCCTCGCCCTGGTCGACAGCGCGTCGGCCATGGGCGGGGTCCAGGCCGCGCTCGACAGCGGCGCCCCGTTCACGATGTGCAGTGCCGACGGGCTCGAGCACTCGTCTCCCTATGTGGTCACCTTCACCGTGGTGAGCGCCGACGTGAAGATCGCCGACACCTTCTACTCCGTCGACGGCGGGCCGTTCGTCGCCGGGATGCTGGTCGAGTTGGCCACCGGCACGCACTCCCTGCGCTTCTACTCAACTGACGTGGGCGGCAACGTCGAGGCGACGAAGAGCGTGACGGTCACCGTCAGGTAGTTCGCGCTGATCCCGCCCGCGGCCGCCGCCCACGGCACCCGCGTCACCGACGTCGACGGACCCGTCGTCGCCTGCCCCGGCAGCGCTTCTCGTTCAAGCCCCTCCGCCCGAGGGCCGATGCGTGCCCTGAGGCCGCGAGAGCGGATGGTCGACGTGCGAGGCGGAGCATGACCAGAGCGAGGCAGCGGGCAAACATCACGCGCAGCATCACCCTTCCTCCCGAGGCGGACCCGCGACCGGTTCTGCGGCTCCTCATGCTGGTCGTCGGCATGAGCCTGAGCCTTCTTCTCGCCCTGCTGCTGCTGCCCGGCGACAGCCAGGCCGCCGCGAGAGCGTCGGCGTCCCTGGCGCCGGGCGCCGCGCCCAAGACCGTCCACAACACGACGGGCCCCAAACCGCCCAAGAACGTCCGCTTCAAGATCAAGAGTGTCGGCGGCGCCACCGGTCCCCTTGCGACCTTCGGCGGCGGTGTCGGCGAGACGCTCATCGCCGGTGTCCCCGCCTATGCATGGCGAGACGGCTGCGGACCGACGGCGGTCGGCATGGTGGTCGGCTACTACGACGCGGTATGGACCGGCCTCGTGGCCGGCGACGCTCTGCTCGCCTCCACCTCGACCTACCAGATGGTGGCGAGCCACAGCGTCGCCGGCGAGCCGCGCCACTACGAGGACTACTCCCTGCCGAAGGAGACCGGCGGGGTGACCCTCGCCGACAAGAGCGAGGCGCCGGCCGGTGACGAGCACGCCAGCGACTCCGTCGCCGACTTCATGCACACGTCGTGGAGCGTGGAGGGCATGCAGTACGGCTGGAGCTGGTCCAACATGATCGGGCCGGCCTTCACCGGCTACGTCAAGTTGCACTACCCGTCGAGCACGCCCAGCAGCACGACCTACTACATGGGTTCGAGCCTCACCTGGACGGTCGTGAAGGCGGAGGTCGACGCCGGCAGGCCGATGGTCTTCCTCGTCGACTCGAGCGGGGACGGGCAGACCGACCACTTCGTCACGGTGATCGGCTACCGCGAGATCAATGGTTACCCCGAATACGCCTGCTGGGACACGTGGAGCACGACGGTCGTCCGCTGGCAGCAGTTCCGCGCGATGTCGGCTTCGTACGCCTGGGGCGTCTGGGGCGGCTTCACGCTGGTTCTGCCCGGCTCGCCGCCCGACACGACGCCGCCAGTCACTTCGGTGAGCGGTGCAGACGACGCCTGGCACTCCAGGAACGTCACCCTGACCTTCGGGGCGACAGACGCCGGCTCCGGGGTGGCCTACACGGAGTACCGACTCGCCGGCGGCGCCTGGGTCAGGGGAACGACGATGACGGTGCTCGTCCCCCGCAAGAGGCCGGCGGTCGCCGTGCGCACCATCGAGTATCGCTCGGCCGACGTGGCCGGCAACGTCGAGATCGCGAGGAGCGCCCAGGTGAAGATCGACACGACGATGCCGGTGACGACCACCAGCCTCGACGGGTCGCCGCACGCGAGCCCGTACACGATCACCCTGACGGCCACGGACGACGGCTCGGGCGCGGCCGCCACCTGGTACTCGGTCGACGGCACGGGGTACGCGGCGGGGACGGCCGTGACGGTGACCGGCGCCGGCGGCCACACCATCGACTTCTACTCCGTCGATAGGGCCGGCAACACCGAAGCCGAGAAGAGCGCGGTGTTCGTGGTGCAGTAGGCGACGGGCCTGACCGACAGGACCTGCCGACGGGGCGGGGAGAGCCTGGGCTCTCCCCGCCCCGTTTCGTCCTGCCGGGCGCTGTCGCTCCCCGGTCAGGGTGATCCACCAAGGGTCCGCGTCCGCCCTCGGTGGCAACGGTTGACACAGGAATTCAACGCGTGTTGAAATCAACGCACGTTGAATTAGCGCGGCCGGCGGCGGGTCGTCGGGTGGCTGGTCGTCTGGCCGACTCGTCAGATGGCCAGCAACCTCACCGCCTGGGCCGCGCGTCAGGACCGGGAGGCGGCCATGTGGGCCATCGCGCTCAAGGAGTTCCTGCAGTTGCGCCGCGATCGCCGCACGCTCGCGATGCTCTTCCTCCTCCCCATCCTCTTCCTGGTCGTCTTCGGCTACGCGGCGAGCTTCGACGTGAAGGAGATCCCGACGCTGCTGGTCGGCCCGTCGGCCGCCGTGATCGAGCCGCGCCTGCCGAAGCAGTTCAGGGTGGTGGACGTGCGGACGGGCGACGACCGGGCTGCGGCGCAGGACGCTCTGCGCCGCGGCGAAGCGGTCGTCGCCTTCGTGACCCCGTCGGTACGAGGCGACAACGCGGTCGTGATGATCGACGGCGCCGAGTTGTTCGCGGCGCAGGCGGCCTTGCGGCGCATCGCCACGGCCAAGGCCGGCGTCATGCCATCTCCCAACGCCGCAGCGACACCGTTCCCAGGGGAGGCGGCCGCGCTGCTCCAGAATCTCCAGGTCGACGTGCTCTTCAACCCGGACCTGCGCACGGCGGTCATCATGGTCCCGGGCCTCTGCGGCATCATCCTCATCTTCGTCGGGACCATCGCCACGGCGCTCGGCGTGGTCCGCGAACGTCAGACCGGCACGATGGAGCAGCTTGCCGTCATGCCCTTCCGGCCGCGCGACGTCTTTCTCGGCAAGATCGCGCCGTATCTCGCCATCGCCGCCTTCGACATGGCCGTCATCGTGGCCGTGGGGATGCTGATCTTCGACGTGCCCTTCCGCGGCTCCGTGCTGACCTTCGTGCTGGGCGCCGCGCTCTTCCTCTTCGTCACCCTGGGGCTCGGCGTCCTCATCTCGACGGTGTCGCAGACGCAGGGCCAGGCGATCCAGTTGGCGATCCTCGTGATGGTGCCTCAGTTCCTGCTGAGCGGCCTCTTCTTCCCTCTCTACGCGATGCCGTGGGCGGTGCGCTGGATCGGCTACCTGTTACCCCTGACCTGGTTCGTGAAGATCGCCCGCGGCGTGATGGTCCGCGGCGCACCGATCGACGCTCTGTGGTTGCCGTTCGTCGTGCTGGCGCTGATGGCGACGGTCGTGTTCACGGCATCGGTGCTGCGCTTCCGGCGGGACCTGGCGCCGGCGGGCAAGGCGGAGACGGACGGCGCCGCGCCTCCGGTGGCGGAGGGCGGGACGCCGGCGTGACCGTGAGCGGTATGGGAACACGGGGGACGGCGTGAGCGTGAGCAGCATGGGAACGGAGAGGACGGCGTGAGCGAGGCCGGTGTCAAGGAACAGGCGCGGACCGGCGTGACCTGGGGCGCCGACCGACTGACCGTGCGCTACGGGCGCCGGGCGGCGCTCGACGCAGTGAGCGTCGAGGTCAAGCCCGGCGCCGTGACCTGCGTGGTGGGCGGCGACGGCGCCGGGAAGAGCACGCTGCTGCGCGCGGTGGCTGGCGTGGTGCGGCCGCACAGCGGCCGCGTAAGCCGGCCCGCTCTGCGCGAGATCGGCTTCATCTCCGGCGCCTCGGGGCTGTACGGCGACTTGACCGTCGACGAGAACGTCGCGTTCGTGGGCGCGGCCTACGGGCTCGGCGCAGCCGAGCGCGCGCGCCGCGCCGAGGCGCTGCTGCGGCGCACCGGCGTCGAGGGCGTCGGCGACCGGCTCGCCGGCCGTCTCTCGGGCGGCATGCGGCAGAAGCTCGCCTTCGCGCTCGCCATGCTCCACGAGCCGCGCCTGCTGATCCTCGACGAGCCGACGACCGGCGTAGACCCGGTGAGCCGCAGCGAGGTGTGGCGGCTGATCGCCGCCGCCGCCGCGGACGGCGCCGCGGTGCTCGTCGCGACGACCTACATCGACGAGGCCGAACGCGCCGAGGAGGTGCTCGTCCTGGACGAGGGCCGCGCGGTCGCGGCCGGACCGCCGGAGGCGGTCGCCGCCGCGCTGCCGCGGCCCGCCCCGGAACGTCCCGCGCCGAAACCCAGCGCCGGCGATGCTGCCGCGCACGCCCTTCCGCTCGACGACGCGGCCGCCGGACCGGGCGCCGCGTCGCTCGCCGCGCCGGGCGTCGCACCACTCGCCGCGCCGCTCGCCACGACCCACGCCGCGACTCGCCGTTTCGGCGACTTCGTGGCCGTCGACGGCGTCGACCTGGCCGTGCGGCCGGGCGAGGTCGTCGGCCTACTCGGCGCCAACGGAGCCGGCAAGACGACCCTGATCCGTCTGCTCCTGGGGCTCCTGCGACCGACGTCCGGCGCCGCCCTGCTCTTCGGTGAACCGCCGTCGCGCGCAACGCGACGGCGCCTGGGCTATGTCCCTCAGGGACTCGGCCTCTGGGACGATCTGAGCGTCGAGGAGAACCTCGCTTTCGCGAGCGCGGCCTTCGGCGCGAGCCCGCCCGCGCTGGACGCCGACCTCGAGGCCGCACGCCACACGCTGGTGCGCGACCTGCCGCTCGGCCTGAAGCGCCGCCTCGCCTTCAGCGCCGCGCTCGCGCACGCGCCCGAGCTGCTCGTCCTCGACGAGCCGACCTCGGGCGTCGACCCGCAGGCACGGGCGCGCCTCTGGGACACCGTGCACGAGGCGGCGGCCGAGGGCGCCGGCGTCCTCGTCACCACGCACTACCTCGAAGAGACCCGCGAGTGCGACCGGCTGGTGATCATGGCCGGCGGTCGTGTCGTCGCCGAGGGGACGGAGACCGCGATCATCGGCGGCCGCCAAGCCGTCGAGGTGCGGTTGGCGGCAGAGAAGGGCTCGAGGGACGAGGCGCGCTCCGAAGGCGCCAAGCGCGCCTCCTGGGCCGACGCCTTCACTGCGCTGGACGACGCGGGGCTGCCCGTCGCGCTGCACGGGCGAACGCTGCGTGTGCCGGTCGAGGACGGCGCGCCGGCTGTGGCGCGCGTACGCGCAGCGCTCGACGTGCGCCACATCGGCGCCGATCTGAGCCTCGTCCCGGCCTCGCTCGAGGAGGCGTTCGTCGAGCTCGCACGCGGCACAATCGAAGTGGACGACAACGAGGAACGTGAGAGGAAGAAGCCATGACCGACGCTGGACCAGGCGACCCGATAGAAGCCGATGGCGCACAGGCGACGACCGCAGCGACCGTCGACGCGCCGGTGGCGGTCGCCGACGACCTCGTCGGCCCGCCCACCGGCGCCGCGACAGGTGATCCGCGCCGCTGGTGGATCCTCGTCGCGGTCTCGCTCGGCATGTTCATGGCGCTGCTCGACGTCACCATCGTCAACATCGCCATCCCCGCCATCATCGACGACCTCGACGCGACCGTGTCGAGCGTCTCGTGGGTGCTCAACGCCTACAGCCTGACGCTCGCCGTCCTCTTCCTTTCGATGGGCCGCTTCAGCGACAAGTACGGGCAGAAGAAGGTCTTCATCTTCGGTCTGACCGTCTTCGCTCTCTCGTCCCTGGCCTGCGGCCTCGCGCCGAGCATCGGGTGGCTCATCGTCTTCAGGGTCGGGCAGGGCATCGGCGGCGCCGCGATGACACCGATCTCGCTGGCGATCCTGCTCGCCGCCTTCCCGCGGGAGAAGGCCGGCATGGCGGTGGGCCTGTGGGGTGCTCTCGGGGCCGTCGCCGCCGCTGTCGGACCCACCCTCGGCGGCCTCCTCATCGAGTACCTTTCGTGGCACTGGATCTTCTTCGTGAACGTGCCGGTCGGGATCGTCGCCTTCGTCCTGGCGTACGCGGTGGTGCCCGAACGGAAGCCGCACGAGCACGCACAGGGCGTGGACGTGCCCGGCATCCTGATCTCCGCGGCGGGTCTCTTCTGCCTCGTCCTCGCGCTCATCGAGGGAAACGACTGGGGCTGGACGTCGGCGCGCATCATCGGCCTGTTCGCCGTCGCCGTCGCGACCTATCCGCTCTTCGTGTGGTGGGAGCACCGCACCCCGTCCCCCATGTTCGACTTTCACCTGCTGCGCATCCGCTCGTTCACGGCCGCCAACTCGGCGATGTTCTTCATCGGGGCCGCCCTCGGCGGCGCCATGTTCCTGTTCGTGATCTTCCTGGTGACCGTGCTCGGCTACAGCGAGCTCGAGGCGGCGCTGGCGATCACGCCGATGCCGGTGACCGCGCTGATCGTGGCGCCCAACGTGGGACGCCTGGTCGACAGGATCGGGCCGCGCGTGCCGGCGGTGATCGGCTCACTCTTCTTCTTCGTCGGGCTGATGCTGCTCGCCCAATTGACGGGCGAATCGACGATCTGGGACGCGACCTGGCGCGTGATCTTCCTGGGCGCCGGCATCGGCTTCGCCATGCCGACCATGTCGGCGGCAGCGATGGGATCGCTGCCGCCCCAGGTCGCCGGCGTCGGCTCCGGCGCGCTGAACACGCTGCGCCAGGTGGGCTTCTCGCTGGGGCTGGCGATCGTCGTTGCGATCTTCTCGAACACGATCGCCACCAACGTCAAGAACGGCGCCGCCGAGTCGGTGAAGTACGTGCAGGCGCAGACGCAGATGCCGGCGCAGGCGCGGGAGCAGATCGTGCAAGGCCTGCAGAAGGCCGCGGCCAACGCCGGCTCGGGCGGCGGCAGGGGCACCGCCGGCGTGAACGCCGTCGTCGGCAGCCTGCCGTCGCCGCCCGCCGGCTCCCCCGCGGCCCAGCAGGCGGAAGAGCTCAAGGCGAACGTCAGCGCGATCTTCAAGGACAACGTGGCGAAGTCGTTCACGTGGCCGTTCTACGCGGCGGCGATCGCCGCGCTGCTTGCCGTGATCCCGTCGCTGATGACGGGCCGGCGCCTCGGCCAGGACCTGGGCCACGAGGAGATGACCCGGGAGCAGCGTGCCGGGGCGAAGGCGGCGGCGGGCAAGTGAGGGCTCGCGCGAAACAAGCAGGTCTCGAATGAGCGCCGGCCCTTCATCGGGCGCCTCCTCCCCATCGTCAACCGGAATCCGCGCCGGCCGCCGCGCCGGCGAGAGCGGCACGCGGGCCGGCCGCCGCCCCGGCGAGAGCGGCACGCGCGAAGCGATCCTCGACGCCGCCGTCCAGGCCTTCGCCGACGAGGGCTACGACCGCACGAGCATCCGCGGGGTGGCCGCCGTGGCCGGCGTCGACCCCGCCCTCGTCCTCCACTACTTCGGCTCGAAGGAGGGGCTCTTCGGCGCCGCGCTGGAGCTGCCCGTCCAGCCCCAGGACGTCTTCGCCCGCGGTGTCGCCGCCGGCCCGGACCAGCTCGGCGCCACCGTCGTGCGCACCTTCCTCGAGGCGTGGGAACCACCCGAGACCCGCGTCCGCCTCATGGCCATGCTTCGTTCGGCGATGACCAACGAGGCGGCGATGGGCATGATCCGCGACCTGCTCACCCGTCAGGTCTTCGGCCCCATCACCGAGATGCTGGGCGTGCCCGACGCGCAGCTGCGCGCCACGCTCGTCGGCTCGCAGTTCGTGGGCCTCGCGATCATGCGCTACATCGGCCGTCTCGAGCCGCTCGCCTCGGCCTCGATCGACGAGCTCGTCGCCGCGATCGGGCCGACCGTGCAGCGGTATTTGACGGGCGAGATCAGCTAGTCTCTGGCCGTTCCCACATCTCGAGGTCCTCGCCGTCGAAGTCCTGGGCGCTATGGATGATCGCGGCGATCTCGACCACCTCCATGCGGCGCCGGTACATCACACGATAGGGACCGACGAAGATCTCGCGGATGTCCTCACGTTGCAGTTCCGGCACGACTCGCCCGGAGTCGGGGTACTGCTTGAGAGCCTTCACGCGATCGAGCAGGCGCTCGAGCCATTCGCGGGCGGCGTCCGGGTTCTCAGCAGCGATGTATGCGACGGCTTCGTCGACGCGGTCACTCGCAAGGGGCGACCAGCTAAGCCTCACTTCAGGTAGCGCTCACGCAGACGGGCCTCCACGACCTCATGGGCGATTCCCATGCCGGCGTCCAGCTGGGACTCTGCAGTGCGGATGTCGCGGACCACCGCCAGCTCGTCCATCAGGGCCTCATAGACCTCGACATCGAGCAACACTGCCGCGCTGCGCCCGTGCTGAGTAAGAATCACTGGGCGCTTGGTCCTTTGTACCTGTTCAAGCACGGCGGAGGCGTTCGAGCGGAACTCTGTCACCGGACGAACGTCGGCTGACGGGCGCAGGACTGCCATTGAGAGCCTCCAAGTACGGTACGCTTCTCGATACAGTATACCGTACTTATTCTTGTCCTCCCTGTGCCGTTCATCACCCGAGGACGAGTCTAGTGAAGGCAGGCTGGGGGTCAAGGTAGACAATCCGCGTGGGCCGACAGTGCAGCGGTACCTGACGGGGGACATCGGGGCCGGCGGGCGCCGCACGTCGCCCGGCGAGATTACGCCCGTCTGAGCCCGGCGCCCGCCTACGAACGTCCGGGCGCCTTGCCCCGCCGCTCCCCGGTACTACACTGGCAGTGGCACGAGCAGGGGGGCATGCCGTGGGCGCCATTCACATCCGTCGTCGCTTCACCAGAGCCGGCGTCGCCGCGATCCTTGCCGTCGCCGCGACCCTCTCTGCGACCCTCGCCGTCGCCGTCCTCCTGCTGGTCGCGCCCGCCGTTGAGGCGCGAGCCTCCGCGCCTGGCGATCTGATCTGGGCCGAGCGCATCGGCACGAGCGGCAGCGGTGCGGGCGTGAGCGACATGGCCGCCGGCCCCCGTGACGCCATCGCCATGGCCGGCTCCCAGGACGGCGCGCCGATGGTCGCCAAGTACACGCCGCCGGGCTCGAGTGGACCAGGACCTATGAGGCCGTCCGGCGGTGCCCGTGCCGTCGTCTTCGACCGCACGGGCAACGTGTACGTGGCCGCGCTCGGCTTCGCCCGACCACGACGAGCCACATCGATGCTGCTCAAGTTCGACGCTGGGCGGCGTCCTGCTCTGGTCGGTGCCGCTGCGCCGACGGCGGCTGGGGACGATCCGGCCACCGCCTACGGCACGAGCACCGGCTCGTCGTCGACAAGGCCGGCGATCTGATCGTGGTAGGCACCACGGACACGACCGACCGCGTCGGCCACCGCTTCATCGTCACGGGTCATCGTCCTCAAGTACCATCCGGACGGCAGCCTCGCCTGGCCGGCGGCAGCGGTCTACGAGCCTGCCGCCGGCGACGCGACGGTCCGCAGCTTCGAGCTCGGCGACGTCGCGCTCGACAAGGCCGGCAACGTGTACGTGAGCGGCACCCTGTTCTCGGCCTGGTACCGCGTCCGCAGCGACATGGAGGGACTCGTTCTCAAGTTTTCGGGCGCGGATGGAGCGCTGGTCGCGAGCAGGACGGACGAATGCCCGCCCGGGACCGAGTCGCGGTTCGCGGGCATCTCCGTCCGCGGCTCCCGCGTGGCGGTCGCCGGCATGGCGCTCGACATGACGGACGCCGGCGCGGTGATCGACGCCCACGGGCTGGTCGCCGGGTTCGATCTGGGCCTGGAGGATGCGCATCGCCGCGCGTGGGACCCCGACGACATGAGATACGAGACGTTCAACGACGTCGAGTTGGACCCAAGGGGTGACGTGTACGTGACCGGTAGCCAGGCGGCGTTCACGGCGACCGGTCCGTTCGCTCAGGTGGCCGTCACGCTGCAGTTCGACCGGAGCCTCTCGACGGTCCTCTGGAGCGCGGTGTACGCGCCTGAGGCGGCGGATGCGGACACCTACCTCCTCGCCCGCGACGCGAACGGCGGCGTCTACGTGGCCGGGGTCCAGCGGACGGGCACCCCAGCCGACTACGAGACGCGCGACTTCCAGGACTTCCTGACCATCAAGTACGACGGGTCGGGTGAGCAGGAGTGGGTCAGGACCTGGTCTGGTGGCGGGCCCGGCTTCGAGGGCCCGCGCGGCCTCGTCCTGGGAGCGGAGCGCGACGTCTTCGTCGGCGGGCAGGCGTGGACGCCGGACGGCATCCTGCAGGCGGCGATGCTGAGATACCAGGAGTAGGCCCCTTCCCGGACCCTTCTCCCGGGCGCTTCGCGGGTCCCTGCCCCATGCCTTTCCCCCGGGGCCCTTCGCCGGGCGCTTCCCCGGGGCTCTTCCGCAGCCCTCTCTCCCGTTAGCCCGGTACTAGACTGGCCGTCGGGCAAAGGCCGCGCGAGAGGTGCGAGCGCCACGCGCGGCCCTCATGGAGCCCAGAAGACGGGGGCCAAAGGGGGAAGCCATGAACGTCATCCGCGAATCATTCACGCACCGGACACGTCACGGGAAGGAGGCGCAGCAGGATCGGCCGCGCCGCAGTGACTGCCCTTCTCGCCATCGTCGTCCTGCTGCTGCTCGCCGCCGAGGCGCAGGCGTACGTGCCCGGGCAGCTCATCTGGGCGAAGCGCATCGGCAGCAGCGCGGGCGAGGCGGCCGCCTGGGCGGTGGCCCGCGGACCCAACGACGCGGTCGCGATCGCCGGCTGGCAGAGCGTGGCGCCGACGGGCCAGGTCCCGATGGTGGCGCGCTACACGGCCGGCGGCAGTCGCTGGGTCAGGACGTACGCGAGCCCCGGCCGCGCCGAGGACGTGGCCGTCGACCGCAACGGCAACGTCTACGTCGCCGCGACCATCGATGCGAGGGCCGGCGACATCGTGGTGCTCAAGTACGACGCCGCCGGCGTCTTCCAGTGGGCGACGGACCCCTACGACGGCACCGGCGGCGGCAGCCCCGACGCAGGCCCGCGAGATCGCCGTCGACGGCGCCGGCAATGTGATCGTCGCCGGCACCAGCGTCGTGAGCGGCAGCGGCCTGCCGGGGATGGTCGCGCTCAAGTACGACCCCGACGGGAACCCGATGTGGCAGAACCCCGCGGGGATCTTCCCGTCGGGCAGCGATCCCGACGCCGGCGCGTTCGACCTCGCCGACCTGGCGCTGGGCGGGGCCGGCGACGTCTACCTGGCCGGCTCGCAGGAGTACCGCGTCAACGGGGTCTGGGTCGACTACGCCCGCCTGCAGAAGTTCCGCGGCGCCGACGGAGGGTTCGGCGCCTCGTCCGCCTACCGGTTCAAGTCCACGCGGGCCTCCTCCTTCGAGAGCATCACCGTGCGCGGCTACTCGCGTGGTCGCCGTCGGCTCGACCTGGAACCCCGCCGCCGACGGCTCCGAGCACGCCCTGCTCGGGCGGTACGACCTCAACCTGGCGCCCAACGGCGACAAGGTCTGGGGGGCCGGCGACCGCACCGAGGAGTGGTTCGGCGACGTCGTGCTCGACGGCAAGGGCAACGTCTATGTCACCGGTGACCAGTGGCTCGACACGCCGAGCGGCTACGACAAGGCCGTGACGATGAAGTTCAACCCCAGTCTGTCGAAGATCCTCTGGAAGGGCGCGTACCTGCCCACGTCGAGGGACGCCGAGGGCTGGTACATCGCCCGCGACGACCTCGGCTACGTCTACGTCGCGGGCGTCAAGGACGCCGGGGACGACTGGCACTTCCTCACGATGAAGTACAGCCCGACCGGCACGCGCAAGTGGCTCAAGATCTGGGCGGGCGGCGGTCCCGACGACGACGAGCCCAACGGCCTGGTGCTCGGGACCAAGGGCGACCTCTTCGTCGGCGGCGAGGCGACCGGCAAGGGCGATGTCCTGCAGGCGGTGCTGCTGAGGTACAAGCGGTAGGCGGCGGTCGGCCACAAGACCCACGCGCGCTCCGCAGCTCGCAGCATCTGCACTTCGCGGACGGGGTCACACCGGAAGCGAGAGGGCAGGGGGTCCGACCCTGCCCTCTCGCTTTGCACTTCCCGTCCACCTATCCAACGACGAGCGCTCCAGGCGCTCCGTCGTCCGGAGACTAGAAATGAGGCGGGGAGCCTCTCGGCTCCCCGCCTCTGCCCGCATCTGCAGAGTGTGTCTCCGCAGTCTTACTTCTTGCCGGTGTGGACGACGATGCTGCCGCCGGCAATTGCCATTGTGGGGTCGCGTCGTCGGCCGCGCCCATCTGGTTGTCGTAGACGATCGCGCCGGTCGCCTTGTCCCAGATCTTGATGCGGAACTTGTCGATGCCGCCACCGCCGTGACCTGGCCGTCGATGGCGGTCAGCATGAAGCCGTACTCGCCGGCTGCCGTTGATCGTGCCGATGCCCTTGTACTGCGCCTTCGCCCCGGCCACCACGAGCCAGTCGTAGGAGGTGCTCGTGAAGTTCAGGTTGCCGACCTGGAACTGGAACTCGGTGTTGCCGGTGGGGACGGTGGCGCCCTTCTGGTACTTGGAGACGAAGCCGAAGGTGGCCTTGCCGGTCGAGCGTCGGGTCGGCCGCGTAGGCGCCCGCCGGCGAGTTGATCCAGCCGCCGCCGGTGACGAAGCCGCCGTTCGGGTCGTAGACGACGACCCACGTGCTCATCGTACGGGTGTCCGAGCCACCATCCTTATCAGTCACCGTCACGGAGACGTTGTAGACACCCGCAACGGTGTAGGTGTGAGACGCGCTCGTCACGCGCTGCCCGCCCGTCAAAGGTCCGTTGCGGAGTGGTCGTCCCATCCTCCCACGACCAGACGACGTCCGCCCAGTCGAGAACCCCCGGATCGGTGAACTTGAGGTTGGAAGTGATCGGCGAGCCGAGCGCCACCGGAGTGACCGGGGCGTCGAAGAGCGTGATGCTCGGCTTCACGTTGTCGACGCGGACGGCAATCGTCTTCACGGTGCTGCCGCCGTCCTCGTCGTTGACGGTGAGCGTGACGGTGTAGTTGTTGGGGCCGTCGGCGTAGACGTGGCTCAGGTCGAACTTGCCGTCGGCACCGATCACGAGCGCCGCGCTGGCGCCGTCACCGTAGGTCACGCTGCCGCTGACGGTGTCGGCGGGAACGTCGGTCGCCGTACCCGAGCGGACCAGGTCTTGCCCTCGTCGATCGTGGCAGGACCGTTGATGGTGAGCGTCGGAGCCAGGTTGTCGACGCGGACGGCAATCGTCTTCACGGTGCTGCCGCCGTCCTCGTCGTTGACGGTGACCGTGACGGTGTAGTTGTTGGGGCCGTCGGCGTAGACGTCGCCAGGTCGAACTTGCCGTCGGCACCGATCACGAGCGCCGCGCTGGCGCCGTCACCGTAGGTCACGCTGCCGCTGACGGTGTCGGCGGGAACGTCGGTCGCCGTACCGGAGCCGGACCAGGTCTTGCCCTCGTCGATCGTGGCAGGACCGTTGATGGTGAGCGTCGGAGCCAGGTTGTCGACGCGGACGGCAATCGTCTTCACGGTGCTGCCGCCGTCCTCGTCGTTGACGGTGACCGTGACGGTGTAGTTGTTGGGGCCGTCGGCGTAGACGTGGCTCAGGTCGAACTTGCCGTCGGCACCGATCACGAGCGCCGCGCTGGCGCCGTCACCGTAGGTCACGCTGCCGCTGACGGTGTCGGCGGGAACGTCGGTCGCCGTACCGGAGCCGGACCAGGTCTTGCCCTCGTCGATCGTGGCAGGACCGTTGATGGTGAGCGTCGGAGCCAGGTTGTCGACTGTGACTGTGAAGGTCGCTTCGCAGGTGCCGCCATCCCCGTCGTCAACGGTCACCTTGGCGGTGAAGACGCCGTTGTCGGGATAGGCATGACTCAGCGAGAAGCTGCGCCCGACGGAGTCGAAAGTCTCCGTTGATGCAGGACCGCTGTGACCCCAGTCGACGGTCACCTTCCACGGCGAGTCGGCGCCGGGGTCGTTGAACTCGACCGTCATTGACTCAAAGGCCACGCCTTCCTTCTGCTCCGGCCACGTCGGACGGAGCCGTCTTTCCAGGTCGGGGCGACGTTGTTGACCGTGACGGTTGCGGTATCGGTCGTCTCGGCGCCGTCCTTGTCCTTCACTGAGACGGCCGCCGTGTATCGATCATCCGGCCCAGCAGGATCGTCCAGATACTGGTGGGCAAGGTCGATTGGCTCGATGACGAAGTAGTCGGTGTACACGGCTGGCGCATCCCCGTAGCCGACAGTCACTCTCCACGGCGCGTCCGTCTTGCCGGCATCATCGAAGGTCGCCTGGCTCAAGAAGAGGCCGCCCTCGTCGATCACCGCATCCAAGCCGGCGTCTACCACCGGCGCCTGGTGGGCGACGGCGACTGTGAACGTCGCTTCGCAGGTGCCGCCGTCCCCGTCGTCCACGGTCACCCTAGCGGTGAAGACGCCGTTGTCTGGGTACGCATGGCTGAGTGTGAAGCTCTTCGTCGCCGAGTCGAACGTGTCGAGCGACCCGACAGCGCTGACATCCCAGTCGACGGTCACCTTCCACGGCGAGTCGGCGCCGGGGTCGTTGAACTCGACCGTCATCGATCAAAGGCCACGCCTTCCTTCGCTCCGGCCACGTCGGACGGAGCCGTCTTCCAGGTCGGGGCGACGTTGTTGGCGGTCACAGTGACTACAGTGGTACCGCTGCTCCACACGGTGCCGTCCCACACCTTCACCGTGACGGGGAAGACCCGGTCCTGCGCGTACTTGTGGCTCAGGGCAAAGGTCTTTGTGGCCTGGGCGACCGCCAGGTCGACGAAGCCGTTGCCCTCGCCCCAGTCGACCATGGCCGACCAGGTATCGGCGCCGGGGTCGTTGAAGGAGCCGCTCTGGTTGAAGGTGTCGCCTTCAGCGATCGTCTCGTTGGTGCCGGCGTTGACCGTGGGCTTGACGTTGTTCACGGTCACCGGAATCGTGACCGGAATCGCCTCGCCGCCGTCGGAGTCCTTGGCCGTGACCTTCACCGTGTAGTCTGCGGGGCCGTCGGCGTAGACGTGCGAGAGGGCGAACTCCCCGTCGGTGATGACGAGCTCCTCAGTAGGCGAGCTGTCGCCGTAGTCGACGGTGCCGGAGAGGATGTCGTTGACGCCGGGGTCGGTGACCGTGCCAGAGCCGCTCCAAGCGCTGCCCTCGTTCACCGAGGGGTCACCCGTGGCGGTGAGCGTCGGCGGCGCGTTGGCGACCGTGACCTTGAAGCTGGCCGCGCCGCTGTCGCCGTCCTTGTCGGTCACCGTCACGGTGACGTCGTAGACGCCGTTGTCGTCGTAGGTGTGGGTGATGGCGTCGCCGCTCACGATCGGGTCGACCGTCTGCCGGGCCGCTGCCGTCACCCCAGGTGACGACGGCGGAGTGGGTGTCGAGCACGCCGAGGTCGCTGAACGTGACCGGCACCGAGAAGCTCGTGCCCTCGGTCGCGTCCTGGTCGGCGATCGGGTCGACCACCGGGGCGGCGTTGGCGACCGTGACCTTGAAGCTGGCCGCGCCGCTGTCGCCGTCCTTGTCGGTCACCGTGACGGTGACGTCGTAGACGCCGTTGTCGTCGTAGGTGTGGGTGATGGCGTCGCCGCTCACGATCGGGTCGACCGTCTGCGGGCCGCTGCCGTCACCCCAGGTGACGACGGCGGAGTGGGTGTCGAGCACGCCGAGGTCGCTGAACGTGACCGGCACCGAGAAGCTCGTGCCCTCGGTCGCGTCCTGGTCGGCGATCGGGTCGACCACCGGGGCGGCGTTGGCGACCGTGACCTTGAAGCTGGCCGCGCCGCTGTCGCCGTCCTTGTCGGTCACCGTCACGGTGACGTCGTAGACGCCGTTGTCGTCGTAGGTGTGGGTGATGGCGTCGCCGCTCACGATCGGGTCGACCGTCTGCGGGCCGCTGCCGTCACCCCAGGTGACGACGGCGGAGTGGGTGTCGAGCACGCCGAGGTCGCTGAACGTGACCGGCACCGAGAAGCTCGTGCCCTCGGTCGCGTCCTGGTCGGCGATCGGGTCGACCACCGGGGCGGCGTTGGCGACCGTGACCTTGAAGCTGGCCGCGCCGCTGTCGCCGTCCTTGTCGGTCACCGTGACGGTGACGTCGTAGACGCCGTTGTCGTCGTAGGTGTGGGTGATGGCGTCGCCGCTCACGATCGGGTCGACCGTCTGCGGGCCGCTGCCGTCACCCCAGGTGACGACGGCGGAGTGGGTGTCGAGCACGCCGAGGTCGCTGAACGTGACCGGCACCGAGAAGCTCGTGCCCTCGGTCGCGTCCTGGTCGGCGATCGGGTCGACCACCGGGGCGGCGTTGAGCACTGTCACATCCACCTTGGCCGTACCTGATGTGTCATCGTCGTTGACGGTGACGGTCACGGTGTAGAGCCCGTTCTGGGCATAGGCGTGGCTGTCGGCGAACAGCTTGCCGGAGAGCGCCAGGGGTGCGAGCAGGGAGCCATCACCCCAGTCCACGGTCGCCGTCCAGAGATCAGCGCCGGGGTCGGTGAAGGAGCCAGTGAGCCAGAAGGCCGAGCCTTCATCGATCGTCGTCACGAGGCTCGTGATGGCCACCACCGGGGCGACGTTGTTCGCGGTAACGGTGACCACCGTGGTGTCGCTGCTCCACTCGGTGCCGTCGAAGACCTTGACGACGACGTGGTAGGTGCCGTCCTGCACGTACTTGTGACTGAGATCGAAGGTCTTCGTGGCCTGGTCGACCGCCAGGTCGACGAAGCCGCCGGCCTCGTCCCAGTCGACCTTGGCCGACCAAGTGTCGGCCCCGGGGTCTGAGAAGGAACCAGCCTGGGTGAAGGTGTCACCCTCGTTGATCGTGTCGTTGGTGCCGGCTGTGACCGTGGGGGCGACGTTGTTGACCATAACGGCCGTGGTCGTGGTGCCCACCCCGCCGTCATCGTCAGTCACGGTAACGCTGATGGTGTAGACGTCTTCCTGGGCGTAGGTGTGCGAAAGCGTGTTGTGTGCGCCCACGATGGCGTCCGAACTACCGTCGCCCCAGGCGACGGTGCCCGTGAAGGTGTCGCTACCAGGATCAGTACAGTCGACGCCGAGCGAGTAGGGAGAACCCTCGTCGACTGTGGCCGCTCCGCTGGCAGAGACCACCGGGGCCACGTTGTTGACGGTGACGGTCGCCGTGTCAGTACTCGTCGCGCTGCCATCGAAGACGCTTACGGTCACCGTGTAGCTGCCGTCGTCGGCGTAGACGTGCGAGAGGGAGAACGTCTTGCCGGAGAGGGTGAGGGACTGCGCACCGGAGCCGTCACCGTAGTTCACGGTCGCGGTCCAGGTGTCGGTTCCGGGGTCGGTGAAGGAGCCCGAGCTCGAGAAGGTGCCGCCCTCGAGGATCGTCTTGTCCAGGCCGGCGTCGACCGTGGGGGCCACGTTGTTGACGGTGACGGTCGCCGTGTCGGTACTCGTCGCGCTGCCATCGAAGACGCTTACGGTCACCGTGTAGCTGCCGTCGTCGGCGTAGACGTGCGTGAGGGCGAAGGTCTTGCCGGAGAGGGTGAGGGCCTGCGCACCGGAGCCGTCGCCGTAGTTGACGGTCGCGGTCCAGGTGTCGGCGCCGGGGTCGGTGAAGGAGCCCGAGCTCGAGAAGGTGCCGCCCTCGAGTGACCGTCTTGTCCAGGCCGGCGTCGACCGTCGGGGCCACGTTGTTGACCGTGACGGTCGCCGTGTCAGTGCCGTCGCGCCGTCATCGATGACGCTGACGGTCACCGTGTAGCTGCCGTTGTCGGCGTAGACGTGCCTGAGGGAGAAGGTCTTGCCGAGAGGGTGAGGGACTGCGCGCCGGAGCCGTCACCGTAGTTCACCGTCGCGGTCCAGGTGTCGGTTCCGGGGTCGGTGAAGGAGCCCGAGCTCGAGAAGGTGCCGCCCTCGACGATCGTCTCGTCCAGGCCGGCGTCGACCGTCGGGGCCACGTTGTTGACGGTGACGGTCGCCGTGTCAGTACTCGTCGCGCTGCCATCGAAGACGCTTACGGTCACCGTGTAGCTGCCGTTGTCGGCGTAGACGTGCGAGAGGGAGAACGTCTTGCCGGATGAGGGTGAGGGACTGCGCGCCGGAGCCGTCGCCGTAGTTGACGGTCGCGGTCCAGGTGTCGCTGTCGGGGTCGGTGAAGGAGCCCGAGCTCGAGAAGGTGCCGCCCTCGAGGATCGTCGTGTCCAGGCCGGCGTTCACTGTCGGAGCAGTGTTCGCCTGGATTCCGAAGTCGTTGCCCGCAGACCGTTTCTGGGTGCCGCTGTTGGCCAACTCTACAGCCCAGGCACCAGGGTACAGTCCGCTGACCGCCGCCGCCTTCGTGTTGATTGGAGCGGTCTGACGCCAGGCCGGGTTCGTCACCAGTACAACGATGTAGCGTCCCGGGTAACTCGGCCCGACGTTGATGGTGTACTTGCCCTCGTTTCCCGGCCCACTCCCGCTGGTGGTCGCGGAGCCGCGAAGAGGCTCGCCAGTGTCCAGAACGTCGTCAGCATCGCTGTCGGCATAGACGCGGACCTCCAACCCGTTGAGGCCGGACTCCGAGCCACCACCCTTGATGCCGTTGCCATTCAGGTCATTGTAGACCTGGCCGGAGATGTCACCGTCTGCAGCATCCGTGAATGTGCCGGTCTGCAACTCGGACGATCCGGTAGCCGAGGCGACGTACGTGTACTCACCGACCGCGAACGCGGGGTCTTCAGGGAGGGTGAACTGGCAGGACCAGCTGCCGTCCATACCGACGTATGCAGTCAGAGGCCCGTACGGAACGCCGAGAGGTCCGGTGACCTCGACCGTCACCTCGACCCCGAAAGCCCAAGGTTCGGCAAGGCCGACGTTGTCGCCGCTGATCGTGACGACGCTGCCAGGCGAGTAGTCCGCCTGGTCGGTCCACACCACCGCCTGCGCGGCCGGTACCCCGACCACGAGCAACAGCAGGATCGCAAGCAGTAGGAAGAGTCCGTACTTCGTGCGGCGGAATGGCCTGGCGTTCATCGACGTACCCCCTCAGAGTGCGTGAGCCGCACCGGCACAGCCCGCCCCGGCGCGGTCATCCCCATGCCCTTGGCTCCTTGCGACAGCTCCCCCGACGCAAACGGCCGGGCTGCCGTTCTTGGCAGCCCGGCCGCCTTAGTCGCTTGTGACTATCAGGCCCGCTGGCTTTGCGTCCCCGCCTTTCGACGGGTTTGCCCCCGCAAGAAGCACCTTGTGGTCATAGGCTGCCACCAATCGACCGTTCGTGGAAACGAAACCCGTCGTCTGGATTGCCTACGACAGTAGACGTAGCGAGCACTCTAGACCTTCCGGGGGACGTTACAAGAGTAGTACGCGTTGCCTTTCTCCTGTCTTTGCAGGAGAAACCCTAGTTGGACTGATCACGCGAGCCTGCCCGCGCGTGTCAAGATCGCGCTTTCGCGCCACACTCAAGTCGAGATCCGTCCTCCTCCATCGGGCCGCGATTCTCAGAAAGCTCAAAGGCAACGCTCAGACAGTCCGCAGCCCGGTTGAGTAGCTTGAGCCCCACGCACGGAACCGACCACGGGAGACACCCATGCCCGACGAACCCTCGCAGGGCGAGCCCCTTGAAGACGTGAACGGCGAACCAGTCGATGCGTCCACGACGGAGCCGCTCGAGGAGCCCGACCATACAACACCCATGGAGGAGCCCGCCGAGGCGAGGACGCTCGAGGCCAAGATCGACCCTCCTCTGGCGAGCACCGCTCGAGATGCCGGCCGTCTTCCCCTACGGCCCGGTCGCTCTCGTCCCGAGGCTGCGCTGTCGTATGGTGCGGCGGGTCAGTCGCAGGCGACCGGGCCGGACCAGCCGGAGGATCCGCGGCCGTATGCGGCCATTGAGTACGGCCCCGCCGGCGGCGACGCCTACCTGCCTCCCGCCGGCGGCTCCACGCCTCCCACGGGCGGCGGCGAGGGCGGCTACGGGCCGCCGGCGGCTACAAGGCACCGGTTGGCGGCGGCTACGGGCCGCCCTCGCCGACGGGACCCCGCCAGCGCCGCAGGCCCCGCGCAACCGGCGCTTCCGCCGCGTCGTCGCAGCCGTGGCGGCGGCCGCCATCATGCTCTTCGCCGGCGCAGCGCTCGGTCACCAGGTCTGGCCCTCCGACGACGCCGGCCCTTCCATCTCGCAGACACAGCCCGGGACCAACGGCCCCGGCCAGGGCGACCTCCCCTTCGGCAACGGCGGCTCCGGTTCGTCCGACTCCGGATCGAACTCGAGCGCCACGATCGACGTCGACGGGATCGCCGCCAAGGTGAATCCCGCGCTCGTCGACCTCAACGTCGGCAGCGACTACACGTCGGGGCAGGGCGCCGCCACCGGCATCGTGCTGAGCTCCGACGGCCTCGTGCTCACGAGCAACCACGTCATCGACGGCATGACCGACATCAGGGCGACGGACGTCGGCAACGGCCAGACCTACTCGGCCACCGTCCTGGGCTACGACGTCAGCCACGACATCGCTCTGCTCCAGCTGCAGGATGCGTCCGGCCTGGCGACCGCCGACATCGGCGACTCCTCCGGGCTCAGCGTCGGCCAGGCGGTCGTCGGCCTCGGGAACGCCGGCGGCGAGGGCGGCACGCCGGACGCCGTCGGCGGCAGCATCACGGCGCTCGACCAGCAGATCGTCGCGGGCGACCAGCGCGGCGACGCGGAACAGCTCAGCGGCCTCATCCAGACCGACGCCGCGATCCGCTCGGGCGACTCAGGCGGCGCTCTCGTCAACGCCGACGGCGAGGTGATCGGCGTGCTGGCCGCCGCCTCGGCGAGCTCGGGCTCCTCACTCGGGGACCGGCGAAGGCTACGCGGTGCCCATCAACACGGCCATGGACATCGTCGACCAGATCCAAAACGGCGAGAGCTCGGACACGGTTCACGTCGGCGAGACCGCCTTCCTGGGCGTCTCGATCACGGACGGAAGTCAGGGCGGCTACGGCGGTGGCTACGGCGACCCGTACGGCTACGGCGGCAACGGCTCCGGCAATGGCTCCGGCAACGGCGGGCAGTCGGGCACGACGAGTGGCGCGATCGTCGCGGGCGTGGCCTCGGGGTCGCCGGCGGAGAAGACCGGGCTGACCGCCGGCGACGTGATCGTCTCCGTCGACGGCCAGACGGTCGAGACGGCTCAGCAGCTGAGCGACCTGATCGCGACGTATCACCCCGGCGACACGGTCAGCGTCACCTGGACCGACCAGTCGGGGGCGGAGCAGACGCACACGGTCGAGCTGGCGGTGGGCCCGCCGAAGTAAGACGGCTCGGGGCTCCTCCCCTGGCACTGCACTCCGTTTCGGGCCCAGTCCTCCCCATGACCGTTGGCGCGCCGCAGGGCGGCACGGCT
>CAVZSF010000001.1:0-186936 GCA_963777895.1 uncultured Thermoleophilia bacterium | reverse complement strand
CCGGCCGCGCCGTCGCCCAAAGCGACGTACGTAGCCTGCGGTGGCTACAGATGCGCCGGCGCAACGGCGAGGCGACGGCGCCGCGCCTAGTCGATCGGCCCGTCAGGTAGAGCCGCGCTTCTCAGGCAGAGTCGCCAGCGAGCGTCCGAACCATGTGGCTCTCGCTCACCGCGATGTCGCCGACTCGCAAGGCAGCCGGTTCGACACCCCAGGTGATGAAGCCGAGGCTCGCGTACAGAGCCATGGCCTCGGGCGCGCGCTCGGTGGCGCTCACGTAGACGTGGGTCACACCTTCGAGCGAAGCGGCGAAGTCGAGTGCCGCGACGACCAGGGCGCGTCCGAGCCCGGTCGAACGAGCGCCGGGCACGACGTACAGGCTCCAGAGTGAAGCCTTGTGCGCTCCCTTGCGCTGGGATCGCGGTAGATCCCCACGGCGCCGACAAGCTGCGGCGCGAAGGCTCCGAACACGGCCTGATCCCGACCCGCGATCGCCTCTCGCACGAAGTCCATCGATCGCGCCCGGTCGTCCTCCACTGAGGAAGAGAAGGCGAACGGCGACTCCCGCAGGGCGGCGCGGCGAAAGGGGACGAACAGCGATGCGTCCTCCGCGGTGAGGCGGCGTATGAGTGACGATGATCCTGTCAAGGTCATGCCGCCTCTCCTGGTGCTCGCTTCGGGGACGCCGGCGTCGCCCTGCGAACTTGGACTCATGCCGAGTCCTTCGCAACGTAGCGCACACCGTCGATGCCGCGAAGTCGGCATCCTGCGTCCACAGGATCGCCCCGACCGCGCGGTCGCCAAGGATGATGCCATCGGCCATGGGGAGACCGAGCGCCACGCTGACGCGGGCGGCCTCGAGCGCGAGCGGCGCGGTGAGGTCGACCACTGCGCCCTGCTGCATGAGCGCGACCGCCTGCAGGGCGTCGCCCTCGCCGCGCTGCTGCAGGACGCGCTTGAAGACCTCGTAGACGCTGACCGTCGGCACGACGAGCTCGTCCGTCGCCTCGATGGCGGCCGCGAAGAACTCGGCGTTGGGACCGTCGGCGAAGTACTCGAGCCAGCCCGAGGAGTCGACGACGTTCACAGGCGGTCTCCTCGCGGGGCACATCGGTGTCGATGCCGCGCAGGAAGCCGCGCAACTGCTTGGCCGGCTTGAGCGGCACGAGCTCGACGCGGTCGCCGTACTGGATGGCCTGCACCTTCTGGCCGGGACGAAGGTCGAGCCCCTCGCGGATGCGCTTGGGGATCACCACCTGGAACTTGGGCGAGATGGTCACCGTATCCATTACGGTCTCCTTATCGATAGTCATAGCCGTATGACGACTCATCCTATCGACAGAATACCGTATGGCAAGGTGAGCGAAACGGACTCCGGTCTAGCGCTGGTGCCACCACGGTTCCGCCTGACTTTCGAGGAGCGAGGCCACCTGCTCGGCCACAGCCTCGAAGTGGGAAGGTGACGGCAGTGGCTGCGCCGGTTCGAAGTTGCGTGGGCCGAACACGAACCAGTGGTCAGCGGACCCACCCCGTACACCCAAACGAAGGCGCTCTCGAGTGTAGCCAACGTCCAGCTTCTCGGCTGGGACGAACCAGTCCGGCGTGTACTGGAGGCCAGCCGCTGGGGCAGACGCCGCCTCGACGCAGAACCTCCCGCCGTAACGATCGAACTGAAATGAGAGGAGGTCGAGGAGGTCGTCGCGCACACGCCGGAAGTGCGGCATGCTGCCCCTAAGCCCATCTCGCGGATATGCGGCACGACGATGCGCTTCAGCGCGAGATCCATCTGTCGCCGCTCTTCGGTCAAGTGGAACCCGACTGCTTCCTGCAACGTCGGGGCGCTGAGAGCCGCTGCGAGCCTGCCCACCAAGATGTGCTTGTTGGGCGTGCGCCGTCGCCAGAATCCCGCCCTGCGGAGCCGGCCTGGACGCCTTGGACGTGGCTCGATCTGCCCTCACGGTGGGCCTCCCTTGCACCGTAGGCCGAGCCGGCAAGGCCACATGCGAGAACGATCGTCACCGCGCTCTGCACGAAGCCGACGGCCGTGATGCCCCAGTAGGTGACGCTGCCCATCCAGCCCGAGTAGTAGCTCGACAACCACAGCGTGACCGCGAGCAGGGAGACGATGGCGCCGCCCTGAGCGAGCCCGAGAGTCAGGCCCCGGCGTGTCGTCCGGACGATCGCACCGCGGCACAGTCCCCAAGTGATGAGAGCGAGGGCGCAGAGGACGGCCAGGCTGAGTGCCGCACCGACCAGAGAGCCGACCAGGCCGAGAGTGGCGACGTGCTGATAGAGCCGCCCCTGAGGATGGTCGAGCGCCGTCGAGATGGCGAGCTTCATCCAGTGTGCGGCGTCCCCATCGCTCGTGGAGCTGTAGTTGACCCAGGGCGAGGACCACATCTGCTTGAGCGACACTGGCGCCTGCAGCGCCAAGGGGACGGCGAGGCCGCCTGCGGCGGCCGAGAAGCCGCTGGCGAGGCCGAAGTCCCGGGCGACCTTCGCATGGGGCAGGTCATCCGAGACGACGAAGACCGGGAAGAGCAGCCCGGCGGCGAGAAAGCCGACGCCGACGAACGCGCCGGCACGGCGCAGCGCCGCCGCCCAGGGCGGCGACAGCAGACCGACGACGCCGAAGCAGAAGGCTCCCGCCAGGACCGTCAGGGCGAACGCCCCGAAGAAGTGGGAGAGCGGGTCGTAGGCCACAGGCCCCCCCGGTGAGATGTAGTTGTCGGTCTCGACGGTCGGCAGCGTGTGCCCGAGGACGCCCGCGACGACGGCCACGACGCCGGCGGCGGCGAGGGCCGCGACGAGCAGCGCGCCGGCGCGCTGCCGCAGGGTGGGCGGGATGCGCCGGCGCACCTGCCACGCGACGGCCCAGAGCACGCCGACGAAGACAAGCAGCGCGCCGAACGATAATCCCACGGAGCGCAGCGTCTGCGCAGGTCCGCCAGGGTCATAGAGTAGGCGTCTCGTCGTCAGCCCCCAGAAGGACGCCAGAAAGGCATCGGCGAACCATTCGGACAGCGGGTGGCCGTACGAGACGCCGAAGAACCCGCGGATCGCCGCCGAGGGGATGAGCCCGAGCAGGAGAAGGACCAGGGCGCAGCCCAGGACCGTCGCCACGCCGGCGCACAGGCCGACAAGTAGCTCGTGCCTGCCGATCAGCCGACGCTGCACGATGGGTGCTCGGCTTCCCGCATTCGAACGGCCCTCACTCGGTAGCACCGACACGTGAATCCGCCCAACGTCGGGCACGTAACCTGCAAAGCACGGGTTCGCTGTGCTTGGGCTGCAGCCTACGATTCGGGCCGTGGTTTGTCAGGTTCTTGCTCCTATGTCAACAGCTTACTGCTAGTCGGTCGTGGGGCTGGCTTCCTCGCGCCGTGCCGCCTCCGCCCTGCGCATCGTCTTGAAGACCGTGCGCGCGATGTGGCGCTTGAGGCAGCGCAGCGCCTCTCGCGTGCTCATCCCCTCGGCACGTTTGCGCTCGATGAAGGCGATCGCCGGAGGATGCATGCGAGCCTGGGTGACGGCGATGATGTGCAGCGTGCAGTTGAGGCGGCGGTTGCCGCGGCGGTTGAGGCGGTGCCGCGCCGACTTACCCGAGCAGACCTCGAGCGGCGCCGTGCCGGTGTGCATGGCGAAGGCGGCCTCGCTCCGGAAGCGCGAGGCGCCCGCGAGCTGGCCGACCAGCTGGGCCGCCGAGAGCGCCGAACAGCCCGGCAGCTCGAGCAGCTCCGGCGCGAGGCTGCGCATCAGGAGACGGATCTCGCGCTCCAGGCCGCGCACGGTGGCGGTGAGCTCGCGGCAGCGCCCCACGAGCTCGAGGGCGATGCGCGTGCAGGTGCTCTGCGCAAGGCCGCACAGGGCCGCCTCGACGCGCGTCAAGCCAGACGTAGCGGTCGAGGGCCCGCGGCGGCAGCGCGAGATCGAGCTCGAGGTCGTGCAGGTGCCAGCGCAGGCGCAGCTGCACGCGCCGGCGCTCGGCGACGCAGGTCGTCGCGGTGGTCGCTCAGCAGGCGCACGTCGCGCTCGGGACCGGCAAGGCGCGCCGCGGGCAGGTCGGGCGCGCGCAACGCCGCCCGGGCCACGCACTCGGCGTCGATCGGGTCGGACTTGCCGTAGCGGCGCGCCGAGGAGCGGGCATGCGCCATCATCTTGGGCGGCACCCGCACGAGACGCTCGCCACGCGGCAGGAGGCGCCGCTCGAGGCGCGCCGAGACGTGGCGGCAGTCCTCGATCGCGATGAGGCGCTCGTCGCCGAGGCGGCGCGCCCAGGCGAGGAGTTCCTCGCAGCCGGCGGCGTCGCTTGCCACCGTGCGCTCCGCCAGGCTGCGGCCGCTGGCGGCGTCCAGGGCCACGGCGGTGTGGCTCTTCATGTGCGGGTCGATGCCGATTACGATCACTTGTGCGTCCCCCCTTGGTCGGCGCTGACCGATGCGGTGGGGACCGCCGGCGGACACACCTTGGTGGGGGCCTCTTGGCCAGGCTCCTATCAGGTCACGTCGGCGACCCCTCGGCTCCCGGCGGCGGAGGACACAAGAACACGTTGGTCAGCCCGCGAGGGCGACAGATGTGCTTGGGGTCACTCCGCCGTCGGGGCCGAGGCTACCTGACTACTCGTCAGGACTCCCACGAGTGGGAGAGTGACACCAAGATGTGCTTGTTCGACGCGTCTTCCATGTCTCTGCTTCGCATCACGGACTGGGATAGGCGGTGCTGGTGGACACCCTGACCAGCTCGATGGGTTTGCTGAGTGGGCCATTATCGGCGGTCCTCCAAGCGAAGGTGAGGTGGCCAGACCGGGGTAGGTAGATGATCCTTGCTCCCCAGCTGACGTTGCCACTGCCGTGGACAACACCCGTGAGCTTGTTTCCTTGCCGTCTCAGTCCCATCTCAGCGGCAGGACTTGGCGAGTAGGGGCCCGTAGTGTTCATGAGGATGAGCGAAGCGCTGTAGCCGTCGCTCGTGCGGGTAACGATCAGCGCTGTACTCCCCGTCTCGTCGCCCGAGAGAAGCTGTCGCCACGTACCCACCAGCTCATCAGGCTTTGCCGTGCTTCCGCACCCGCTGAGTAGCAGGACTGAGGCGGCCACGACAGCAGCGAGCATCACAGGCGCGATCTGTCGCCGGGACACCATCTCGGTCATCCCCCTGACTGCGTCGAACGTCGGGTGCATAACCTGTGCGCCGCGCGCCTGGAGTCTATGTCAGCGCTTCGGCGCATCAGGTTGATGCACTTGTTAGACGCCCCGTTCACCGAGCGTCACCTCGTCGTGCAGATTCCAGCTCAATCCATGATTCCAGGGCTCGATCCATGCGCGAGCCACTCGTCCATCCCGGTAGACGACCACGAGTTCCGGCGGTATGGACACGAGCATGTCCTGAGGCCTGTAGAGCAGCCACGCGTCCAGTCGTCGGGTCCACACCCCCGGAGTGTAGGAGCCGTCGTCGTGGCCCAGGAGCGAGACTACTTCTTCTCGCTCCATTCCGAGGAGCCGATCGGACTCGACCAGGTGCTGAGCCATCCCCCACCGCGCCCATGGCTTGGACTGCCAGGCTCGCGCCTCGAAGGGCTTGGGGCCCGATGCGGGCACCACGACACCTGAGGACCAGGTGACCACCAGGGCGATGAGCACAACACTGCCGAGCACAACGGCGCCGGGTATCGCCACAGAGCGTCTCACGGACATCTTCCGCGCCAGGAGCAGATACAAGCCGCCGGCGGCGGCGAGCGCTCAGTGCGAGAAACGCGGCTGCGAGAACGAAGGGGGAGAGCTGCCAGAGCTGTTGTGCCAGCCACTCGCCCGCCGTGGACATCGCGAACGCTCCTTCCGCCTCGCCTCGCGTCCGTCTCGCCTTGTGCGTCTAACGTCGGCCACATGACCTGTGCGTGGTGCGGAATGATCTTACTCGGCAGAGCTTCTGCGCATCAGGTCGATGTGGTTGTTAGAGGGGCGCAAAGAGAGGCCTCGCCGGCACCCCTCCACTCCGTCGGGTCCGAGCCTGCTGTGAACTGCACCTCGACCGTGGCACCAGCTCGCGCGGTGAAAGGCTTGGACGCACGCTCAACCCGTTGTATGAGGCCCGGATCACATAGGTCCCGGGCGGGATGTCCAGCCGAAAGCGACCCGATGCCGACGTCGTCGTAGCCACGGCGGCGGCCGGAGTCGAGTCCGCGGCTCCCCCGGCCGCAAAGGCAGAGATGAGGACGTTGCCGTCTAGAATGGGCTCTAGCACGGCCGGCACTGTGCCAGTCACCGTTGCTGGCGGTTCGACGGCTGGTTGTGAGCCGCACGCCGATGCGAGCAGAACAGATACAAGGAGCACTGCGACGACGACCCCTGCGGACTCGCTGCGCTGCCAATTCACCGCGCCCCCTCTAACGGTGGGCGCGTAACCTGTGCGCCGTGCCGTCAGTCTACTACGCGCTTCGGCGCATCAGGTTGACGTGCTTGTTAGACAGGTACCTCACCCCTCCGCCTGGAGTGTGCCGCCAGCCACAGCAGCACGAGGCCGGGCACGAGCGGGATCGCGAAGTTGAGCCCGCCGAAGAGGATGGCGGCGATGAGCGCCAGGGTCGCGAGCCGGAAGCGCTGCCGCCAGAACGGTGACGCCGAAGCTCGCGCCGTGAGGAGCATGAGCAGCGCAGAGTACAGCGAGAGGCCGAGGGGGACGAATGCGGCGAGCAGCAGATCGACCAGGGGTGAACGGTACGGCCACCACGGGGTGGGAACGAAGACGAAAGCCATGGCCCCAGCGAGCAGGGCGCCGATGAGGATTACGACGCCGGCGAAGACGGTCAGGGGCTGCTGCTGCGGCTGCGCTGACTGCTCAAGCATCGTACGCACCTCCCTCCCCGTCTCCAGATCAGGCTGGAAGTGACCCTGTCTAACAAGGAGTATGCGGTCTGTGCCTTAGCACCGACACAGCTGCCTGCTTCCGCCTATGACGATAGCACTAAGGCTGGCGCAGTGGCATAGGCAGTCTGTGAGAGCCGCCGTCGAGGGCCTCTAGTGTCAGCGATGGCCCATTGGGTCCCAGCCACTCCCAGCCGACACCAGGCAACTGTCAGCATTTCGGTTGCGAAATGGTTGCCACGGGAGGGCCGGCGCGAGGATTGCAGACGGGACTTCGCTGCAAATAGCTGGTGGGCGCACGTGGATTCGAACCACGGACCTCCGCTCGCGGACATGCGAACGGCCCAGGCCCGGCCATCGGACGTACGAGCCGCTGCTCTTCTTGCGGTGACTGCCGTAGTCACCGCCTCGGAGCACCACGCTCTGAGTTCACGGCACCTTGAACGCGTGGAGGGGAGGCGAACCCGCCTCCCCTCCACTCCGTTGACGCTAGCGTCACTGGGGCGGCCTAGGCACGAGACCGTAGCTTGAGAGGAACTGCTGGGCGACCGGTGAGTCGAGCCGGTAGGCGTCGGAGGGCGAGGCGGGAGATATGCCGTTCGAATTCACCCCCACGAGGGTGTCGCCGTGGAACACCGCGCCACCGGAGTCCCAGAGGTACATGCCGCCGGTGAGCGACAGGTAGCGGTCGGCGAACTGCCCGTCCTCGGTGTTCACCGCGACCTCTTTGTAGTTGCGGCCGTTCCACACCGGAGCTGCGTAGCCGCCTGCCACGGCGGACATCACGCTCCCGCCCAGCATGTCGCTCACGCCGTAACCGACGACCGTGAAGGGCTCGCCCTTAAGGTCGAGTGCGTCCAGCCCGCCCAGCCCCACGATCGGGGCGGGAGCGACGAGCTTCTTGGTCCCGGGCACATACACGGGCCCGTCGAGCCACATGAGGCCCACGTCGTTCTGCACGAGGAAGGACGGCGCGGAATTGTGGAGCTGCGACATGACGAAACCCGGGTACATGACGGCGGCCGTGACCTGGTAGGTCGCTACCCCTTGCAGGTCGGGCACAGACATGAACCAGTCGTACTTCGTCAGCGGGTCGAAGGTGACCACCCAGTGCTGCGCGATGTACTCGGAAGTCTCGCCCCACAGGCAGTGGGCTGCCGTCACGACCACGGAGCCCGTTCTGTCGTTCTTGATGAGCGTGCAGGAGCCTGCGAAGGCCCATTCCCCAGGCACATACCAATCCCGTTCCAGGTTCATGCCGACGTTCGCGTACTTGTTGGCGGCGTCCTGCGTGCCGCCCACGACCGCCTGTGCCGGTGCTGCTGCCAGCGCGAGTACGGCAACGGCGGCCAGACAGAGGACGACGGCGAGGACGATTCTGGGTTTCATGCTTGCCTCCTTCTGCTCCCCGCTCCGCGACTGCTGCCGCGACACCGCGCGCGTGTGGAAGCCGCGCAATGACGCCCAAGCACAGGGGCGCAGGTAGTGAGGAGCGCTTCAGGTGGACGCGACGGCTCTCTCCATGAGCTGCCCCCTTCTGCCCCTCGGGCTGGGCTCCCAGGCGGCCGGCCCTCAGAAACGCGAAGACCGGCCCGCCGGATCGGTCTCACCAGTGGCTCCCCGCCGGTCAAGTGGTGGCCGCGACGCCGTCCTCGCCGTGCCAGCAGCCGCACACTGTCCGCTGGCGATACGGTCCGTCACTCGCCACGATCGACGATCCAGCCTTTCAAGATGTCAGGTGGTCTTGCCGCTGATGCTCGATCCGGCGCCCCAGTGGTCGGCCCAATAGAAATCCAGGTCCTGATAGGCGCCCACCCCTCCGCCACAGACTGCATCAGCAGATGCTGGTACGGCATGCCGGCGACGAGAGCCCCGAACCCATCTGCCCGACGAACTCGCTGTGCCAACTGCCCGGTTCACAACCCGGCACCTGGTTCGCCATGTCCCAGTGGCCCGACATGCCGAGGTTGCCGACGCCACCGGGTCAGCCAGTACCAGTCGACGACGACGTCCAAGGTCCCGCAGACGCGTGGGTCTGGCGCTTCCAGCTGCTCCTGGATGTGAAATCCGACGTTGACATGTGGGGCAATCGATCAGGAAGGTGCGTCGAAACCGAGGAGCTCCACCTTGCCGTTGATCTCGTGCCCGGCCCACTGCGACCCGGGCGGACTGCCGTCGAACGGGTCGACGGCCTGTGCCGGAGCGGCGATCACCAGCAGGCTCAGCAACAAGCAGTAGCGCCAGCACACGTCGACTCTCCGGACGTGCCGTTCTCATGCCTCTCCCCCCTTGTCCGTAGCTCCCCATTGCTCCGGCAGGTCTCTCAATACGCATGAAAACCGACGCGCGGGCCGGTCCCACCAGTGGCTCCCCGCCGGTTGTGGTGGCCGCGACGTGCCGCCGGCGGATCTGCAGCCTCCCGTGCGCTGTCCCTCTAGGAGGTCCCTATGACGGCCGCTGTACGCCTCACCGGAGGGCATCAAGCGTTTGGCCGCGTGGTGCGCACGACGAGGCGGAGACGCAGAGGACGTACGAGACGCAGCGGGCCGGTCACCTCCGGTCAGACTGAGCCCAAGCGCGTGCCACCCAACTACCAGCATTTGGGTTGCGAAATGGTTGCAGCCGGAGCGGCTCGGCGGAGGGGTCGAAACGGGATTTCCCTGGAAGCGGCTGGTGGGCGCACGTGGATTCGAACCACGGACCTCTTCCTTATCAGAGAAGCGCTCTAACCGACTGAGCTATGCGCCCACAGGGGTCTGCAGTGTAGAAGCGGGGCGGCGGGCGCGTCAACCGACGGCGAAGCCGTCCTGACGCGCCCGCCGCCTCACCCCCGAGACGTCTCTCCGGAGGCGCTTCGCAGCACCGTCAACACGTACTTCGGCGCGGGCGCCCTCCCCATCCGCGCGCCCTCATCTTCCCTCGTCGTCGCAGCGCGCCGGGGTTTTCGGAGCGTGGCGGTGCCCTATAATCAAGGCACTATGGACGTGCAACAGATGGTCATCTACGGCGTCAGCTTCGACGTCATCGGCAAGCAGCCGATCGTGCTGCTCAAGACACTCGAGGGCAACAAGTTCCTCCCCATCTGGATCGGCCACCCCGAGGCCGCCGCCATCCTCATCAAGCTGCAGGGCACCAAGCTGCCGCGGCCGATGACGCACGACCTGCTCACCAACGTCATCGGCCAGTTCGAGGCCGAGATCACGCGCATCACCGTCACCGAGCTCAAGGACAGCACCTTCTACGCCAAGCTCACGCTGGTGAAGGACGGCGCCGAGATCGACATCGACTCGCGGCCCAGCGACGCGCTCGCCCTGGCGGTGCGCACCGAGGCCCCCATCTTCGCCTCCAACGAGCTCATCGACGAGAACGCGATCGAGTTCGAACGCGAGGTCGACGACACCGAGGAGATCGTCGAGAACTTCCGCGACTTCCTCGAGAGCATCTCGCCCGACGACTTCCGCACCGCCGAGGTCACCGACGACGAGGAGCTCTACGACGAAGAAGCAGAAGAAGAGGACGACGAGGAAGAGATCGACGACGAGGAAGACGAGGAAGAGCAGACATGAGCACCGTCGGCACCGACCCCGTCATCACCCAGTTCCGCGACAAGATCAGCGACAACGACCTCAAGATCGTCGAGCTGCTCAACAAGCGCCTCAAGCTGGTGGCGCAGCTCAAGAAGTACAAGGAGCAGCACGGCGTCGACTTCTACGACCCCGCGCGCGAGGAATGGATGGTGACCTTCCTCTCGCGCGCGAACAAGGGGCCGATCTCGAACGACGGCCTGCGCGCGCTCTTCGCCGAGGTGCTGGCGATGACGAAGAAGGAGCTCGGCTGAGGTAGCGGCGGGCAGCGGTGACGGACGCGACGGGGCGGCGGCTCGCAGGAGCCGCCGCCCCGTCGCGTCTCAGCGTTCTCGCCACCCGCCTCGATCGGCCCGTCTCAGCCCTTCAGCACGCCGAGCGGCTTGAGCCGCGCCACCTTGCGCGCCAGCCCGACCGTCGTCGACCACGTCGACGACCGCCGCGACGTCCTTGTAGGCGTACGGCGCCTCCTCCGCCAGCAGGCTCGTCGACTGCGCGCGCACGACGATGCCCTGCGCCTCGAGCTCGCGCGCGCACCTCGGCGCCGCTCTTGACCTTCTTGGCGGCGCCGCGCGACAGCCGGCGGCCGGCGCCGTGGCAGGCCGAGCCGAAGCTCTCGCGCCATCGCCCTCTCCGTGCCGACCAGCAGCCAGCTCTCGGTGCCCATGTCGCCGGGGATGATGACCGGCTGGCCCGTCTCGCGGAAGACGGGCGGCAGGTCGGGATGCCCGGGCCCGAAGGCCCGCGTCGCGCCCTTGCGGTGCACCCAGACCGGCGTCGGCACGCCGTCGACCTCGTGCGTCTCGAGCTTGGCGATGTTGTGCGCCACGTCGTAGAGCAGGTCGACGCCGAGCCGCTCCCACGGCCGGCCGAAGACCTGCTCGAAGCCGAGGCGCACCTCGTGCATCATCACCTGCCGGTTGGCGAAGGCGAAGTTGGCGGCGGCGGCCATCGCCGCGAGGTAGTCCTGCGCCCTCCGGCGAGTTCGCCGGGCGCGCAGGCGAGCTGGCGGTCGGGCAGCTCGTAGCCGTAGCGGCGCACCGCCGCCGCCATGCGCTGCAGGTGGTCGGTGCAGGTCTGGTGCCCGAAGCCGCGCGAGCCCGAGTGGATCATCACGGCGATCTGCCCGGGCTCGACGCCCCAGGCGCCGGCGACGTCGTCGTCGACGCACCTCGTCGACGACCTGCAGCTCGATGAAGTGATTGCCGGCGCCCAGGCTCCCGACCTGCGTGCGGCCGCGCTCGATCGCCTGCTGGCTCACCGGCTCGGCGCTGGCGCCCGGCATCGCGCCGTGCTCCTCGGTGTGCTCGACGTCGCGCTCGGTCGCCAGGCCGCGCTCGAGCAGCCAGGGCACGCCGTCGCTCGACCAGCTGCGTCAGCTCGCGCGGCTGCAGCTTCAGGGCTCCCGCGGTCGTTGGCGCCCTGCGGGATGCGCCGCATCAGCTCGTGCAGCGAGCTCCTCGGCGTGCGGCCGCACCTCCTCGCTCGTCGCAGACCCGTGAGCGCCAGCCGCACGCCGCAGTTGATGTCGAAGCCGACGCCGCCCGGGCGAGACGACGCCGTCGTCGGCGTGCATCGCGGCGACGCCCGCCGATCGGGAAGCCGTAGCCCCAGTGGATGTCGGGCATCGCCAGGCTGGCGCTTCTGCGATGCCCGGCAGCGTCGCGACGTTGGCGACCTGCTGCAGCGCCTCCGCGTCCACCCGCCCTCGAGGATCTCCTCGGACGCGTAGACGATCCCGGGGACGCGCATGTCGCCCTCGGGCTCGATGAGGTACATGTACTCGCCGACGCGCTCGACGTGCACGGTCAGCTCGTTCCGCCAGGGAGGGGCCTCATCCTGTGCCGCGCCGGGCCGAACCGCGAGAACTCTCTTGCCCACCCCATCGCGACCGCCCCGCGATCACACGTCGAGGATGACGAAGGCGTGCCAGCCGGCGGCGTCCTGCTGCAGCGACAGCTGGTGCAGCGTCGCTGCCTTGACGCCGCCGCAGAGCACGTGGCGCGCGGGGTCGAGCGCCTCGCCGGAGACCCGCGCCATCAGATGCGTGTCGTCCAGCTCGAGGATCTCGAACTCGGTGAAGAGCACGCGTCTTGCCTCGAACAGGTAGATCAGCTCGTTGAGCCAGGCCGCCAGGAGCAGGTCTCGCTGTTCGGCCTCGACGCGCACGTCGACGGACTCGGTCACGTCGACGGTCAGCGGGTCGCAGATCAGCGAGAACATCGCGCCGGCGGCCTGGGCGAACACGTCCTCCGCCGTCGCGCCCCAGGCGCGCACCGCGACGTCGGCGGTGTGGTCCACGAGTTCGAAGCCGGAGTTCACGCAGGGACTGTACCCGGGCGCGCACGGCTCAAGCTGAACGGACGACAAACGCGCGCGAGGGAGCGGGCGGGCCGATGCGCCACGCACGCGGCCTCAGTCGTTCGCGAGGCCCCGGCAGAGCTCGGCGTAGAAGGCGACCAGCTCGCCCTCGGCCGCCTCCCAGGAGTAGCGCTCGCGGACCGCCGTCGAAGCCGCGTTCGCCCATGCGCGCGCACCTCGTCGCGGTCGCGCGAGCAGGCGGCGCACGCCGTCGACGTGGCCGTCGACCGTGGGCGGCACGGCGATGCCGCAGCCTGCTCGCGGTCGACGAACTCGGCGCCGTCCGGCGAGGTCGCTGGTGAGCACGGCCAGGCCGACGGCCATGCCCTCGTAGATCTTCGTCTCGACGTTGGGCTTGGCGTACTGGACGCTGGGCAGCGACGGCATCCACACGACCTCCGCCGCCGCCAGGTAGCGCGGCAGCTCGGGCGGCGGCACGCGGCCGAGCAGATGCACCCGGTCGTCGAGGCCGGCGGCGAGCCGCCGCTTGCACGTCGGCCTCGAGCTCCGGCGAGGCGAACGAGCCACCCGAGGATCAGCACCGCGTCGTCGCGGTCGAGCCGCTCCATGACGTCGATCATCAGGCTGCAGCCGCGCGTGGTGGAGAGGCTGCCGATGTAGACGAGACGCAGCCGCGGGTCGGCGGCGAGCTCCGGCGATCGGCTCGGCGTCTTCGAAGCGCGACACGCGCGGGTAGTTGGGCGCCGTGGCGCGCAGCCGCGGCCGCGCGCCGAGCGCCTCGAGCATCGTCGGGGTAGGCGCCGACGGCGCCCTGGCCGCAGGCGGCCAGGGCGCGCTGCGCCTGGCCTTGCCGCCTGCGAGACGAACGGCCGCGCCCGCGCCGGGATGTAGTCCTTGGCCAGCACCTGCTCGGGCACGTAGTCGTGCATGTCGTAGACGAGGCGCGGCACCCAGGCGCGCAGCAGCGGGAAGAGCGTCAGCAGCTCGGGGTCGTGGACGTGGACGACGTGCGGGACGCACGCGCGCGGAGTGCGCTCCACGATCTCGCGCGCGCTCATCCAGCGGCGGCGACCGCGGCCGCGAGGGCAGCGGCATCAGGTGCGACGCCGTGCTCGTCGCGGCCCGGGCGTCGCGCCCGGCACCAGGTAGGTGACGTCGTAGCCGGCCTCGGCCAGCGTGCGGCACTCGCGCTCGTAGATGCGCGGCTCGTTGGCCGGGTGGACGACCGAGAGGTGGACGACGCGCGTCAAGGGTTCTCCTTGGCCGCTGGGCGGACGATCGACGCCCGCAGTGGGCTCCCTGACGGCGGAGGCGGCATGGTGCGCGCCCGCGGCCGGGCCCGCGCCCGGTATCGTCGCCGACCGCCGAGAACGGCCTCGTAGACGGCGAGCTGGCGGACGGCGTTGGCCTGCCAGGTGAGGCCGGCGGCCGCTCACGCGGCCGGCCTCGCCGACACGGCGCGCCGCGTCCGGATGCGTCGAGCACGCGCGCGATCACCTCGGCGACGGCGCCGGGTCGCGAGCTGGCACCAGGTAGCCGCTGCGGCCGTCTTCGATGAAGTCGGCGCACCCCTCGCCGCGGCACGCCAGCACGGGCGTGCCCTGCATCATCGCCTCGGTGTAGACGAGCCCGAAGGCCTCGTCCCAGCTTGGCAGCGCGAACAGGTCGGCGCGCGCCATGAAACGTTGGACCTCGGCGTTCGGCCGCCGGCCCGATGAAGTGGACCGAGTCGGCGATGCCGAGGCGGCGCGCCTCGTCGCGCAGCGCCGCGTCGCAGCGGGCCGTCGCCGATGACGACGTACTCGACGCGGCGCCCGCCACGGCGCAGCTGCCCCAGCGCCTGGAGCACGATGGCGTGCGCCTTGCGTTCGATGAGGTAGGCGACCGCTCAGGACGAGCGGCCGGCCGGGCAGGAAGTCGGCCGGTGTCGGCCGGCCGGCCGCCGCCGACCGTGCCGTTCAGGTTGACGTGCAGGCGCTCCGGGGCCACGAACGGCCGGAGCAGCCGCGCGACCGCCGACGACACGCCGGCGACCGCGTTCGCGCCGGCGAGCACGGCGGCCGCCTTGCGCCGCTCGCTCCCCGGTCCGCGCAGCGACTGGTACACGTCGGCGCCGTGCACGGTGACGACGTAGGGCACGCCGAGCGCGGCGGCCAGGCGCTGGGCGGCCGCCCCGTCCGGCAGCGCCTGATGGGCGTGGACGAGGTCGATGCCCGCCCGGCGCCACTCCGGCAGACGGCGACGCAGCGACAGGTAGTAGGAGTCGCCGAGATGGTCGAAGAAGAGGCGGCGCGGCAGGACGAAGGCGCGCGGGTACTCGACGGCGATGCCGTCGAGCGTCGCGCGCCCCGGGCTTCGCCAGCCGCCGCTGGTTGCGGTCCGACGCACCCAGTCCCGGCGGGACCCAGGGCGTCGGCGAGACGACCTGGATCTCGACGCCCAGCTCCCGCAGGGCCCGCGCCTGCTCGTGCACGAAGAGGTACTCGTCGTTGCCCGGTGAGGGGTAGAGGTGCGAGACGCTGAGGACCTTCGGGCCGGCGATCACGCGACCACCGTCGCGCCGGCGGCGGAGGTCGACAACCCGAGCGGCCGCGCCGCCACGCCGGCGGCCGCGAACGCGTCGGTCATGGCGCGGGCGACCATGAGCGCGTCGGTCGCGAGGCTGACGAAGGCGATGAGGCTGGGGCCCGAGCCGGACACCGCGATGGCGGCGGCCCCAGCCTTCTGCGCCGCGACCCACGCCTCGCGTCCCCCCTGGATCAGCTGCATCCGGTTGGACTGGTGCAGGCGGTCCTCCATCACCTGCCCGAGCAGCTCGAAGTCGCCCGTACGCAGCGCCTCGACCACGAGCGGCGTGCGCTGCAGGTTGAAGACGGCGTCCTTCATCGTCACCTGTTCCGGCAGCCCGGCGCGCGCGCTGCGCGTGCGAGACGGCAGGTCCGGCACCGCGAGCGCGACGTGGACCTCGGGGACGAGGATCTTCTTGGTGAGCAGGCGCGTCGCCCTTCTGCATGACGATGGTGAGGCCGCCGAGCAGGGCCGCCGCGACATTGTCGGGGTGGCCCTCGATGTCGGCGGCCAGCTCGAGCAGGCGGCGGCGGTCGAAGGCTTGCCGAGCAGCTCGTTGGCGCCGAGCAGGCCGGCGACCGCCGCCGACGAGCTCGAGCCCAGCCCGGACGCCAGCGGCACCCGCACGTCGCAGTCGATCGCCAGGCCCGCGGCGCCGTTCCACGCCGGCCTCGTCCCACACCCGCAGGGCGCACTGCGCCACCAGGTTGGTCGTCGTCGCGCGGCAGCGTCTCGGCGCCCTCGCCGGTCACCGTGACGACGACGCCCTCGCCCTCGAGCGTCAGGCGCATCTCGTTCCACAGGTCGAGCGCGAGGCCCAGGCAGTCGAAGCCTGGCCCGAGATTGGCCGTCGTCGCCGGGGATCGCACCAGGCACGAAGCCTGCGCGCTCACTCAGCCTCTGCCACGTCGTCGCCTGTGCCCGTCACCGGCCCCCCTCGCTCCGTCCTCTTCCGCCACCACTTCAGCACGAAGTACGCGACCAGCGCCACCCCCGCCGCCACGACGACGTAGTCGACGACGTGCAGCCACTTGCGCGATCGCCTCCCAGTGTCGCCCAGCCTCGACGCCGAGCCAGTCGAGCAAGATCACCCACGGGACGCATCCGAGCCACGTGTAGAGGCGTGAACTTCCAGAAGGGCATCCGTCGCCACCCCGGCCGGCAGCGAGATGAAGGTGCGCACGATGGGGAGCATGCGGCTGAAGAACACCGTGGCAGCGCCCCAGCGCTCGAACCAGCGCTCCGCCAGCTCGACGTGATGGTGGCGCAGCAACACGTACTTGCCGTACCTGTCGATGAAGGGACGCCCGCCGCAGGCGCCGATCGCGTAGGCGATCCACGACCCGACGACGTTGCCGGCGACGCCGGCGACCGTGATCCCGAGCAGCGTCATGTCCCCTTGACTGACGGCGAAACCGGCGAAGGGCATGATGGCCTCGCTCGGGACCGGGATGAGCGCGCTCTCGAGCGTCATCAGGAAGAAGACGCCGGGCAGACCCCACGCGCCGATCACGTGAGTGGCCCACTGCACGACGAGTCGATGACGGATTGCATCCCCGGAAGACTACCCCACGACGACACCAAGCCGCAGGGAGCGTCGTTCGATACACCGCTCTTCTCTTTTCTTCACGAAGCCGCGTGTCCGCGGCGGTGGTGGTCGGTCCCCTGCCCGCGTGGTAGCGTCACGGACCGACCCGGATCCAAGGAGGCGCGCGCATGGCCGTCGGTCTGATGGACATCAAGGGACAGTACGCCGAGCTGCAGGACCGCATCGAGAGCGCCGTGCTGGACGTGCTGCGCAGCGGCCGCGTGATCCTGGGGCCGAACGTCAAGGCCTTCGAGGATGAGACGGCGACGTACCTGGGGACGACGGGGGCCGTCGGCGTCGCCAACGGCACCGACGGCCTGACGATCGCCCTCCGCGCCCTCGGCGTGGGGCCCGGCGACGAGGTCATCACCGTCCCGTTCACGTTCTACGCCAGCGTCGAGGCCATCGCCCAGACCGGGGCGACGCCCGTCTTCGTCGACATCCAGCCGGACACGCTGAACATGGACCCGGCCGCGATCGCGGCCGCGGTGACGCCGCGCACCAAGGCGGTCATGCCGGTCGACCTCTTCGGTCTGCCGGCCGACATCGACGCCGTCAAGGCGGTCGCGGCCGCCCACGGCCTCCCCGTCGTCGAGGACGCCTGCCAGGCGTGGGGCGCGTCGTACAAGGGCCGCCGCGCCGGCGGCCTCGGCGACGTCGGCGTCTTCAGCTTCTTCCCGACCAAGAACCTCGGCGGCTTCGGCGACGGCGGCCTCGTCACCGGGCACGACGCCGACCTCGTGCAGAGCGTGCGCGAGCTGCGCTTCCACGGCAGCAAAGACAAGAAGACGTTCACCGACGTCGGCTTCAACTCGCGGCTCGACGAAGTGCAGGCCGCGATCCTGCGCATCGAGCTCGAGGTCGTCGACGAGTGGAACGCGCGCCGCGCCCAGGTCGCGGCCTGGTACGACGCGCACCTGCCGCGCGAGGTCGTGCGGCCCTGCGTGCCCGACGACTACACGCACGTCTACCACCTCTACATGATGCGGCACCGCGAGCGCGACGCGATCGCCGCCTGCTGCAAGGAGCGTCAGGTCGACTGCGCCGCGTACTACGTGACGCCGTGCCACCTGCAGCCGGTCTTCGCCGATCAGGGCCACAGGCTCGGCGACTTCCCGCACACCGACGCGGCGGCCGAGAACCTGGCCCTGCCGATGCATCCCAACCTCACCGAGGAGCAGGTCGACGAAGTGGCGGCCGCCGTGGCCGACGGCCTGAGCTGACGGGAAGGCGCATCCGCGACGCTCACCGGTCGTGCCTGACCGTCGGGCCGCTGCTGTCGCCCGTCCCGGCCACGCCGCCGCGCAGGAAGGACGCCGCGCGGCCCGAAGGGGCCGGTAGTCCATGAGGGTCTGGGTCGACATCACCGACTCGTCGCACGTCCTCTTCTTCGCGCCCGTCGTGCGGCGGCTCGAAGACCACGGTCACATCGTCACGCTCACGGCGCGACGCTTCGCGAGCGCCGAGCTGACGATGCGCCGGCTGGGCCTGGGCGCGGTGCTTGACCGGGCAGCACCGCGGCGGCGGACCCGGCGCCCGCGCCGTCGGGCTCGTCAACCGCACGGCGCAGCTCCTCGCCTCGGCCTCGAGCGGCCGCTTCGACGTCGCCGTCGGCAGCCACGCCAGCGACTTCGTCCTCACCGCGTGGGCGCTCGGCGTGCCGCAGCTCACGCTGCTCGACGACGAGCGCCTCGGCCGGAGCAACGCCGTCAACGTGCGGCTCGTCGACCGGGTCGCCGTCCCGGACGCCGTCCCCGTCGGCGCCCTGGTGCGCGCTCGGCGCCACGCGCGACAGGCTCCTGCGCTTCCCGGGCTTCAAGGAGGAGTACTACCTGCACGACGTCGTCACCGACTCCGGCATCCTCGCGATCTCGGCGTCGACGGCCGGACCGTCGTGGGCGTGATCCGGCCCCCGCGCGACGAGCAGGACGTCGACTTCGAGCCGGCCTGGCGACGCGAGCGCTCGCTGCCGGCGCTCGACGGCCGACGGGCGCCGGTGACGCGGCGGCGCGCGAGCTCGAGGCCTTCGTCCGCGAGCTCGCGCGCCGCCGCAACCTCACGCTCGTGCTCGTTTCGCGCGACGACGAGCAGCGCGAGCGCTTCCCCGGCCTCGGCCTCGCCAATCTCGTCATGCCGGAGCCACCGGTCGACGGCGTCAGCCTGATCGCCGCCGCCGACTTCGTCCTCGGCGGCGGCGGCGTGATGAGTCGTGAGGCGATCGCGCTTCGGCACCCCCGCCTACACGCTCTCGCGCGCCACCCCGTCGGCGATCGACGCGGCCCTGCTCGCCGACGGCCGGCTCAGCGGGCGCAGAAGCCGGCCGACCTCGCGCTGCGCAAGAAGGACGCGCGGACCGCCGCCGTCGAGCGCCGCGACCCGCCGGCTCTTCGTCGACGAGATCGTGCGGCTCGGCACGCAGGGCCGCACCCGCGGACGGTTCGAGCGACTGCTGTGAGAGGGCGGGCGGGCACGAAGAGTCGTGTCCGGGACGCTTCGCGTGGCTCTGTGGAGGCAGAGGTGCGGCCGGCGCATCCGCCGGCGTTTCGCCGGCGCATGCGCCGCCGTGCCGCACCTACAGCGTGACGATCAGACTCTGCACCGTCTCGACGTTGCCGGCGACGTCCAGCGAGTAGAACTCGACGGTGTGCGGTCCGGCCTTGAGGGAATGCCGCTTGCGACTCGCGCAGAGACTCGTCTCGGTGCCGCTTTGCCAGACACTGCCGTCCACGCGGTACATCGTGTCCGCGACGCCGCTGACCGCGTCGACCGGCGTGAGCGCCACGTCGACGAACGGCGGGAACGGGGTGCTCGTGGCGGCGGTCGTCACCGGCGCCGTCGTGTCGAGCACGACGCCCGCGTTCAGACTCAGGGTCTTTCCTGTGGAGCTGCGGAACTGCCCGTTGACGGTCTTGGCGCCGTCACCGGCCGACAGCGTCCAGCTTGCCGTCGCGGTGCAGGGACTCCACGCAGACCAGGAACCCCCCGCGTTCTGGAAGCGCATCTGCTGCGCGCCCGACACCGACAGAGTCAGGGTCACGGTCGGGGAGGTCGCGTAGCTGCGCTCCGCCGGCGATGCTCATCGTGCCGCTGACGCCTCGCCGGCCGGCCGAGGCCGACGGGACGACCACGACGAGCATCGCGATGGTCGCCGCGAAGAGCGCGAGGGCCCTCGCCCACGTGCGTCTGCGGCCACCTCCTACTGTCGTCCTCGTCGTCATGTCGTCCTCCTATTGGGGGGCCATGGTCACCTTCGTAGGGACCTTGTCGTCATTACCGTGCCCTCCCTTTAGTGCATAGAGACGCACTACGGACGGATGTACTAGGGCGCGGTGATATCTGCTATAAGTCGTCGCTATGGATATCCGACAGCTCAGACTCTTCTGCCGCGTGGTCGAGCGCCGCAGCTTCTCGCTGGCCGCGCAGGACCTCCACATCACGCAGCCCGCGGCCAGCCAGCAGGTCCGCAGCCTCGAACGAGAGCTGAAGACGACCCTGCTCGATCGCTCGAACCGGACGGTAGCGACGACCGACTCGGGCCAGATCCTGTACCGCTACGCGCGCGAGATCCTGGACCTGCAGGAGCGCGCCGCGACCGAGATCGTCGACCTCGGCGAGCTCGTGGCCGGCAAGATCGTCATGGGCGCGTCGACCGGCCCCGGCGAGCACGTGCTCCCGGCGCTGCTCACGACGTTCAAGCAGCGCTTCCCCGGCGTGGGGATCTCGCTGTTCGTCGACGACACCCAGCAGGTGGTGGACCGCGTAGTGGCACGCGAGTTCGAGCTCGGGTGCATCGGGGCGCCGACCCACAGACCCGAGCTCGTCGTCGAGCGCCTCGTCGAGGACGAGGTCGTGCTGGTGTGCGCCGCCGGCCATCCGTGGGCGTCCCGCGCCAGTGTGACGCTCCAGGAGCTGGCGGCAGAGCCCCAGATCGTGCAACAGTCCGGCGCCGGGCTGCGGGCCGTGGTCGAAGAGCACACGCGCACGGCCGGGGTACGCCTGGAACGCATGAACGTGGTCATGGAGCTGGGCCTGATGGAGTCGACCAAGCAGGCGGCCATCGCCGGCGGCGGGGTCGCCTTCGTGAGCATCTGGGCGATCCGGCACGAGCTCGCGCGCGGCGACCTTGCCGTGGTGACGGTCGAAGGCCTCGAGATCCGCCGGGAGTTCTACACGATCTGGTCACGCAACCGCGTCCTCTCCCGGGCAGCCGAGGCCCTGCTGGCCTTCTTCCGGGATCAGCATCAGGCCGGTGGTGGTGGCGCCCGGCCGGCCGTCGACGAGAAGGAGGAATCCTCATGCTCGACTTCTTGACGCTCCCAGAGCGCACCGCCAAGCCGCGCGAGCTTGGCCTGACCCACGTCCTGGACAAGGGCTACAGCCTGCGACAGGTGCAGGACTTCCTCGATGTCGCCGGCGACCACGTCGACATCGTCAAGCTGGGCTGGGGCACGGCGGTCGTGACACCGAACCTGAAGGAGAAGGTCGAGCTCTACCAGAGCAAGGGCATCCCCGTGTGCTTCGGTGGGACCCTCCTCGAGGTCTGCGTGCGACAGGGCAAGGTGGACGCGTTCATGGCCACGGCACATGACCTCGGCATGCAGATGGTCGAGCTCTCCGACGGCACCATCACGATGACCGAGGAGGACAAGCTCGCCCTCCTGCGCAAGCTCGCCGCCGAGTTCAAGGTGCTGAGCGAGGTGGGCAGCAAGGACGCCGACGTCGTGATCACGCCCTCCCGCTGGGTCGACTCCATCAAACGCGAGCTCGAAGCCGGGGCCTGGAAGGTCGTGACGGAGGGACGCGAGTCGGGGACGGTGGGGATCTACCGGGCCGACGGCGACGTGAAGGACGGCCTGCTCGAGGAGATCGTCGAAGCCGTGAGCCCGGAGCATCTGCTCTTCGAGGCGCCGGCGAAGCGCCAGCAGGTCTGGTTCATCAAGCAGTTCGGCACCAACGTGAACCTGGGCAACATCCCTCCGGAAGAGGTCATCTCGCTCGAGACGCTGCGGGTCGGCGTGCGCGGCGACACGCTCTTGAAGTTCCATTGACCATCCACCTTCTCCGCCACGGCCAGACGGACTGGAACGTCGAGCCCGCGCGCTGCCAGGGTTGGGCGGACGTCCCCCTGAACGCGACGGGCCGCGCCCAGGCGCGCGACCGCGGTCGCGCGCTGCGCGGGCGCGGCCTCGAGCTGGTCGTGACGAGCCACCTGCGCCGCGCCCGCGAGACGGCGGCGATCGTCCATGAGGAGCTCGTCGCACCCGGCCCGGGCGCGGCCGCCGCCGGCCTTCCCCTGCTCGTCGACCCACGCCTCGCCGAGACCGACCGCGGCGCCTGGCAGACGCGGCTCTTCGCCGACATCATCCGGGAGGAGCCGGAGCAGTGGCGCCGCTACCGCGAAGCGCCCGAGGACTTCCGCTTCCCCGGCGGTGAGAGCCTGGCGGACCAGCAGCGCCGCGTGCTCGCCTGCCTGCGAGACGCCGCGCTCGACGGCCGCCCGCTCGTGCTGGTGACGCACGGCGGCAGCATCCGCTTGATCCGCGGCTTCCTCAGCGGCGAAGGCATCGCCGGCTTCCACGGCATGGCGACCAAGAACGGCGGCGGTCGAAGAGGTGCCGGCGGAGGGGCTCGCGGCACAGATCGAACGCTTTCTCGTCTGACGCGCCGCCGTTCGGAGTACACTCGCGGCACCCTGAGCGAGGGGAACGCGATGAGCCCACTGCGCCGACGTAACCGTACCCACCAGCCGCCCGCCGGGCGCCGCGGCGTCGTCGTGCTGGGCGCTCCTCTGGGACGCGAGGCCTGGAGCGCGGGCCACCCCCTCATGCCGGCGATCCTGCGCACCGCCGGCCTGGACGCGTCGCTGCGAGACGCGGGCGTGGCTGTCGCCGAGGTGGGCGACCTGGCGATCGGCATCAGCGGCCGCGAGCGCGACCCCGTCACGGGTGTCGTCGCTCTGAGCCAGGTGTGCGTCGCGGCCGAGGAGGTGCGCGACGGCGTGTTCGCCTTGCTCGACTCGGCCGACACGCCGCTCGTGTTAGGAGGCTGCTGCGGCCTCCTCGTCGGCGTCTTCGCCGCCCTTGTCGCGCGGCACGGGCCCAGCGGTCTCGCCTTCGTCGACGGGCACTTCGACACCTACACGGGGAAGACCGCCCCGTCGGGCGACCTCGACGAGATGGAGCTCGGCGTCCTGCTGGGCGACGGGCCGCGTGCCCTTACCGCGTGCACGACCGTCACGCCGCTTCTCCAGGCCAGACATGCGTGGGTGCTGGGGGCCCGCGACCGCACGAAGATGCTGGCCGCGGGCGCCGTCGATCCGCACCGGCGACTCGAGCAGGCCCACGTGGTCGACGACGCCGGCATCCGCCGGCACCTGCCGGCCGAGGTCGGCCGCGTGGCCGAACAGGCTCTCGCGGCCGACCCCGGCCGCTTCTGGCTCCACGTCGACCTCGACGTGCTGTCGACCTCCAGCCTGCGCGCGACGACGGACTTCCTGGCGGGCGGGCTCGACTGGGCAGAGCTCGCCGCACTCCTTCGCCCTCTGGCGAAATCGCCTGCGCTGCTCGGCATCGACGTGACGCTGTTCGACCCGTCCGGCGAGGTCGTCCGGGAGGCCGCGGCACCCATCGTGGAACTGCTGACCGAGGTGCTTCGACCCTAGGAGCGATGCGCCGGCGCGGCGCTGCGCGAGGTGCGGGTCAGCCCCGGCCGAGCCCGCGGCAGCTCAGTCCGAGCCGGAAAGCTCGAGCTCGGCGAGTACCCAGCGGCGCAGCTCGGGGTCCTTGGGCAGACCCGCGCCGATCTCGACCGCGGTGCTGGCGCCCAGGAGGGCGCGCTCTCCGCCGTGCACGACCTCGATCCAGCCGGTCCACCGTCCGCGCTCGTTCAGGGTCCACGAGCCGACGAAGCGATGGGTGGCGTGCGCTTCCAGGAGGAGAGCGCCGGCGGCCAGATCGTGGGCCACGCCCTTGGGGTCGCGGACGGCGAGCGCAACGGCGTCCAGCTTGACCGGGGCGTCGCCCCGGTTCGTCACGCTGAAGCTCGCCGTCACCTCGTCGCCGACCTGCTGGGCGCCGGCCCCGCCCGCGGCGCCGTGCTCGATGGTCACGGCGCCATCCAGGGTGAGCAGCGACGGGTCGAAGGCCGGCGGACCGGCGTCGACGAGGCGCGTGTCCGCCGGGTCGCCGCCGAGCGCCGTCATGAAGAGCTTGACATTGGTGAGCCAGTTGCCGGTGCCCTCGGGGCAGTACCGCGGACCGATCTGGTCGACCGAGTAGAGGCCGCTGCCGTAGTAGAGGCCGCCGCTGATGCCTGCGGCCACGGCGGCGATGCCGTCCTGCCAGGTCGCGAAGTCGGCGTCGCTGCGCGGCGCCGTGTAGAACCAGTTGAAGGCGTTGTAGGTGGCCTGGTCGCCCTGGCTGTCGTAGAGGTACATGCCGAAACTCGACTCGGCCCCGGCCACCGCCACAAGGAAGGCGGGGTCGACGCCGTGCTCGACGCTCTCGGCCATGAACGTGACGCCCGTCCCCGTCATGGGCGAGCCGTGCTCGGCAAGGAAGGCGTCGATGAGCGGCGCGTCGAGGCTGGAGGAGGCGGCCGCCGGCCCGGCCAAGGCCATGAGCGCGACGAGGGCGAGCGCCAGCGCGAGGCCGAGCCGGCGGCCCCGCGGGTCTCTCGTCGTCTGCGTCCTGCGCCCCATGATGCTTGTCCTTTCGCCTGCGGCGAAGCCCCAGTATAGTCGACGGCTGGTGGCGTTCGACCGTAGGGAGAGCAGTACCCAGTGAGTGACGTAAGCGGAGCTGACGACGTTCGGTTCTCCTGCGACGCACGCTTCCCGACGGCGCGCGTCCTGCGCCTCGCGGAGCGGGCGATCGCGGCCAGCCGTCTCGATCTCAGCGGCCTGCGGGTGCTGACCGAGGCTGCTGTCGGCTACGCCCGCATGACGCCGGTGCTGGCCGCGCTCGCCGGCGCGGAGGACGTGTTCGCCGTGGGCCGCGACAGCCTGACGGCGTCGCGGCGCGACGCCGAGGCTCAGACCGCGTGGCTCGCGAAGGCGGCCGGGGTCGCCGGCAAGGTGACCGTCTTCTCGACACGCCTGCAGGCGCCGCTCGCCGCGGTCGACATCATCACCGACCTGCCCGGCGTGCGGCCCATCGACGAGTCCATCGTCAGGAACCTCACGGACGGCGCGGCGGTCACCCTCATGCGCGGTGCCGACTGGTGGCGGATGGCCGATGTGGACGTGGCCACATGCCGCCGGTCCGGCCTGCCCGTGGCCGGCGTGGACGAAGAGGCCGCCGGCCTGCCGGCCTGGACCGCCCTCGTGGCGGTACGCGCCTTCCTCGAAATGGGCGTCGAGGTCGCCGGAGCGACCATCCTGGTGGCGGGCGAGGGCCGAGGCTACCCACACGTAGTACGCGCCTTGGCGCAGCTCGGGGCGCGCGTGCTCGTGGGCGCCCCCGAGAACGCCGGCCGCATCGCGCTGTACGGCGGCGAAAAGGCCGGCGACGGGCTCGCCGACGAGGCGCTGCGCGGCCGGCTGACCGAGGCGGAAGGCCTCGTCCTGTGCCCGGCTCCCGGCCGCCGTGTCGTCGGCCACGCCGGTGACATCGAGGCGCGCGAGCTCGCGCAGCTCGCGCCACACCTCGCCGTCATCCCTCTCGGCGACGAGCTCGACGGAGGCGCCCTGGCCGCCGCCGGCTTGGCCTGCTGGCCGGCCGCCGGCCCGAACGTCGCCGTCGAGCTCCTGCCCCGCGCGATCGTCGATCTGCACGTCGCCGGCCTCCGGGTGGGCGAAGTCATGGCGCGGGCGCGCCGGCAGGGCTCGTCCCCACCGGCCGCCGAAGAGCTGGCGGCGTCCCTCGCGGGAGCCGAGCTGCTCCCGAAGGACTTGCCGGCGCGTCCCGCCGGCCCGCGGCCCGGTGGCCGTCCCTGACGACGATCGCCGACATCGCGGCCTTCCTGCAGGACCGGGGCCTGCTGCGCCGCCTGGTCGCCGACGGCGACCCCGCGGCGCAGCCTATCGCCGGCGTCGCGCTCGTCGAGACCGCCCGCGCCGGCGAGCTGGCCTGGACGAAGCGGCCTCAGGCCTGGTGGACCTTCCACGGCTCGCTCGTGCTGGCGCCGCCGGCCGACCCAGACCTGGACGATCCCTACGTGACCCGCAGCGGCCGTGCCGTGGCAGAGTGCGAGAACGCGCGCCTCGCGATGGCCCTCACGCTCGACCGGTTCTTCGCCCACCTCGCCGAAGACCGGCCGCCCGAGTTCGCCGATCCATCCACGGCCGAGGACGCGAGGCGCCTCGGCGCCTGGGTGATGAATGCCCGCCTCGGCGCCGCCATCCAGCTCGGCCCCGGGTGCGTGATCGGGTCACGGGGCACGGGTTACGAGCGCGACTCCGACGGCCACTGGGTCCTCTTCCCCCAGCTCGGCGGCGTCGTGATCGAGGACGACGTCCACATCGGCGCCCAGGCGGTCGTCCAGCGCGGCACCCTCGGCGACACCCTGGTCCGCCGCGGCACCCGCATCGGTTCGCTTGCCAACATCAGTCACAACGCCTCGATCGGCGAGGACGTGCTGATCGTGGGCCACGCGCAGATCGGCGGCGGCGTCCAGCTCGAGCGCGGCGTGATCGTCTGGCAGGGTGCGGTGATCGCCAACGGCGTGCACGTCGGCGAGAACGCCGTCATCGGCATGAACGCCGCCGTACGCAACGACGTGCCGGCCGGCGAAGTCTGGGCCGGCAACCCCGCCCGCAAGCTGCGCTGACCGGCCGCGCGCGATCGGCGGACCGGCCGGCCCGGCTGCGCCGCCCGGCCCGCTGGTAGAATGAGCCTCCGATGTAGGCGCCGGGGCCGGCAGACGCGAGCCCGGCGCCCGGCCTCACCAGCGCGCGGAGGCACCCACCACGGACCAGGCATCGCGGGGACGCACGGCCAAGCGGAAGCGCGGCGGGGCAGGCTACTCGCTCCTCCTCAAGGACTCCGTCATCTACGGTGCGGGCAGGGCGCTGCAGAAGTTCCTGGTCGCCCTGCTGCTGCCGCTCTACACGGCCTTCCTCACCCAGAGCGACTACGGCCTGATCGGGATGGTCGTCACCGTGACGACCTTCCTCGACGTGTTCATCACGCTCGGCTTCGACATCGCCTTCACGCGCTTCTACTTCGACGACAAGTCGGAGGCGCGGCGTCGCGAGGTGACGGGCAGCACCTTCTACGTGAAGACGGTGTACCCGGCGCTGCTGCTCGGCGTCGTCGCCGTGCTCATGCCGTACATCGCCCCCCTGCTGCTGGGCAGCACCTACGAGTCCGGCGACTGGATCTACTTCGACGTCGCGCTCCTCACGCTGTTCTTCGAGAACCTCAACGACCTTCCGTTCAACCTGTTCCGCGTCGAGCACCGCCCCTGGATCTTCAGCAGCTACACCGTCGGACGCGTGCTGGTGCAGGTGCCGCTTTCCGTGTTGTTCGTGGCCGGGCTCGACTGGGGACCGATGGGCGTCCTGCTGGCCAACCTCATCACGGCGGCCTCGATCCAGGCGACGCTCCTGCCGACGTACATCCGCCGTGTCGACTGGCGCCTCCACCGCCGGCTCATGCGGAACATGCTGGCGTTCGCCGTCCCGGCCCTGTTCGCGGGCATCTCGTTCTACTGGCTGAAGGTCAGCGACCGCTTCTTCCTGCTGCACTACCAGGGCAAGGCCGAGGTCGGCCTCTATACGGTCGCCAACTCGCTCTCCCAGCCGCTCTACCTGGTGCTCATGGCGTTCAACCTCGCCTTCCCGCAGTGGCACCTGAGCCGTCTCGAGGATCCCGGGCGCCACAAGCGCCTCGTCGCCCGCAGCGGCACCTACTTCATGGCCCTCAACGGGATGGCGATCGTCCTGCTCGGCACCTACATGCCGCTCCTCGTCCACACGCTCGTGAGCGACCGCTACTGGACGGTGGGCCCGACCACCTTCGTGCTGACCCTGAGCATCGCGCTCTACGCCCTCTACTACGTCTTCTGGGTGGGCTCGACCGTGGCCAAGAAGAACCAGCTCATGCCGGTGTTCTTCGCCGTGGCCTCGGCGGTCAACATCGGCCTCAACTTCTGGCTCGTGCCCGAGTACGGCATGTGGGCGGCCGCCTGGACGACGGTGCTCGGCTTTCTGATCCTGGTCGTCTGCGTCTACTTCTACTCGGAGCACTGGTACCCGATCCCCTACGAGTGGGGCCGCCTGCTGCGGGTCCTGGGCGCCACCCTCGCAAGCCTCGGCGCCGCGTGGGGCATCGCCGCGCTCACCGGGCAGAGCGTGGACATGCCGTACGATGAGCTCGTGGTCACCTCGGTCCTGCAGATCCCGGCGCTCTTCGTCTTCCCGCTCGTGCTGTGGCTGACCGGCTTCTTCACCGATGGCGAGCGCGAGCAGGTCGCTGCCGCGTGGGGCAAGGTCACGCGCGGCGGACCACGTGGCGGGGCGCCGGCCCAGGCGGCAGGCGCGGCGCCTGACCAGACGGCGGCCGGGGCGCCGGACCAGACGGCGGCAGGGGCGCCGGCCGGAGCCGACGCCGAGTCGCCTGGGCCGTACGAGCAGCTCTCCCCCGAGGAAGAAGCGGAGCTGCGGGAAGAGGAAGAGGAGGAGCTCGAAGCGCGCGCCCAGATCGACCTCGCCGAGCAAGGCGGCTCCGTATGAGCGCTGCGCTACCGGGCGGAGGAGCACCCTCGCGCGCGCCGGCGCCTGCTGGTGGTCGCCAACCCCTATCCGCCGCAGCTCAGCGCCGGCACCACCCGGGTGCTGCGCTTCCTCCGCTATCTGCCGGCGCTCGGCTGGGATACGACCGTGCTGGCCGCGGCAGCGGCCGGCGACGTGCCGGCGCCTCCCGGCCAGCGCGTGGTGCGGGCGCCGGCGCTTGTGCCGTCTCGCCTGCAGAGGCCCAGCCCTCGCATCAACCGCGTGAACCGCTGGCTCTTCGTGCCCGACAACTTCGCACCCTGGATCGGTCCGGCCGTCGCCACCGGCCGCCGCCTCCTGCGAGACGAGCCCTTCGACGCCGTCTTCTCGAGTCAGCCTCGCGCCAGCGCCCACCTCGTGGCGGCCGCCCTGCGGCGGCCCGGCATCCCGTGGCTGGCCGACTATCGCGACCCCTGGGCGACCTACCAGTTCAGCGCCTACCCGACCGCCGCCCATCGGGCCGCCCAGTTCCGGCTCGAGGCCCGCGCCCTCAGAAAGGCCGACGCCGTCACCGCGATCAACGGACCCATCGTCGCGGACCTCGTGTCGCGGCATCCGTGGCTCGAGGGGCGGACGCACGTCGTGCCCAACGGCTTCGACCCGGACCTCGAGCCCGAGGCCGTCGAGCTGGGCGAAGGCCTCTGGCTGGTCCACACGGGCCGCATCTACGGGCGCGAGGCTCAGGTGAGCGCCCTGTTCCGGGCCGCGGCGGACCTGCCTGCCGACGTTCGCCTGCTCTTCGTCGGCCTCGACGAGTCTCTGGTAAGGCCGCTGGCGCGACGCTGTGGGGCCGACGACCGGCTGCACGTCGTCGGCCCTGTGTCGCTGGCGCGCAGCGTCGGCTACCAGCGCGCCGCGCACGGCCTGCTGTTGATCAACGGGCTGCGCCCCGAGGCGATGTCCAGCAAGGTCTTCGAGTACCTGCACGCAGGGCGGCCGGTCTTCGCGGTCTCACCGCGCGGCTCGGCCGCCCGCGAACTCTTCGCCGAGACGGGCGGCGTGCAGTGCGCCGCGCTCGACGAGGACGTCGGCGCCGCCCTCGCCGCCTTCGTCGCGGCGCTGCGCGAAGACCGCGCCCCGAAGGCGGACCCCGGCGCCGTCGAGCGCTACCGCGCGGACGAGCTCACCCGGCACCTGGCACAGGTGCTGGACGAGCTCGTTGAAGCGGGGGTCCGATGAGCGCGCCGGCCGCAAGCACGCCGGTAGCCCCCGAGAGCAGGGCCGGCGCCGGCCGCGCACGGACGGCCGTCGTGGTGGCACTCGGAGCGGTGCTCACGCCGGCCTTCACCTACGCGCTCATTCGCGCGCCCCGCACCGCCCTGGTCGCGCTCGCCGTCCTCACCCTCGGCGCCGGGCTGGTCCTCGGCTGGCCCCTGATCCGGCGGCGCCCCGTCATCTCGGTGCTTACCATCGTGGCGCTCCTCATCCCGCCCGCCGCGCTGCTCGGGCCCGTCGTCGCCGTGCCCGCCTTCCCGCAGGTCTTCGCCTTCCGGGTGCTGCTGGCCGTGGCGGTGTTCGGCGTCCTCACCTGGCTGCTGCTGGCGCGCTCGCCGGCGCGGCCGGCTGCGGGTGACCTGGCCGCGCCGCTGGTCCTGTGGTTCGGCTGGCTCGTCCTCACACTCGCCTGGTCGCCCGACAAGGCCGCGGGACTGCGTTACCTGGCCGTGCTGCTGACGATGCTGCTGCTGGTGGCGGCGACGGCGGCCGCCGGCACGAGCCGTCGCCGCCTCCAGGCGCTCGGCGTGCTCCTCGTCCTCGCCTATCTCGCGATCATCGGGGTGAGCATCCTCGAGACGAGGCTGGGCGTGCATCTGCCCACCTCCCGTCTCAACGACATCGTCACGTCGCAGACCTACGCCGTGACCAGCGTCTTCCACAACCAGAACGACCTGGCGACGTACATCGCCCTCTGCTGGCCCTTCCTGCTGGGCGCCTTCTTCTACACGCGGCGCCCGCTCTGGCTCGCCTTCACGCTCGTCCTGGCGCTCGCCGGCGCGTACGCCTTCGTGCGCACCGGTTCGCGCTCCAGCCTGTTGGCGATCGGCCTCGAGTCGGTCGCCGCCGTGGCTCTCTACGTGCCCCTCCGCGGCAGACTGACGTCGCGGACGGGCAAGGCGTTCGGGGCGGTGATCGTCGTATTGCTCGTGGCGGCAGCGAGCTATCTGCTCTTCAACAACTCGGAGAACGACATGCTGCGCCAGTTCCGGCTCGAGGTGCTGCTCACCCAGGTGCAGACGCAGAGCGGTTCGGGCCAGATCCGCAGCAGCCTCACGGAACAGGGTCTGGCCCTCGCCGGCGGCAGCCTGCTGCTGGGCGCCGGCCCGGGCCAGGCCGAGGTCGTCCTCAGCGAGGGTGCGGGCGCGCTCGGCATCACCAACCTCCACAACTGGTGGCTGGAGACGTACGCGGACGGCGGGTTGCCCGGCTTCGCCCTGCACTTCTTCTTCTTCGTCGTGCTCTTCCTCACGCTGTGGCCCGTCGCGCGCCGGGACCCCGACCCTCTGCTGCGCTACCTGGCAGGCGGCACGGTCCTCGCGCTCATCGGCTTCACCGTGGGAGCGCTCGGACCGAGCAGCTCGATCAGCTTCACGCCGCTGTGGCTGCTGTACGGTCTCGGTATCGCCGTCGCGACGCGGGCGCGGCTCGCCGCGCGCGAGCGCGCGTCTGAGTCGGAACGGCCGTCCCCTGAGGATGGCCCCGGATCCGCGGCGCCGGGTACCATGACGGCAGGGGCACCAGGAGAGGCGCGATGAAGATCGACCAGTACCTGCGCAATGCCGCGAGCACGACACCGGTCGTCGTGGCGCAGGCCGGCGGCCTCACGGGACTCGGCATCCTGCGCGACCTCGCGGAGTTCGACATCCCGACGCTCGCCCTCGACAGCGATCCAGCGGCCGTCGGGCTGCGCTCGACGCTGGCGCCGAGCATGGTCTCGCCCGATCCAGCGGACGACGAGCCGGCCCTCCTCGCCTTCCTCGAACGGCTGGGCCGGCGATTGCCACAGCGCGCCGTCGTGTTCCCCGCCGACGAACGCTACCTCGAGACGCTTGCGCGTCATGCCGACGCGCTCGCCCCCTGGTTCATCCTGCCGTACTCGCGCTGGCCCGTACTGCGGCGCCTGACCGAGCAGCCGGCGTGGACCGAGGCCGTCGCGAAGGCCGGACTGGTCGCGGCCGGCGCCGGCGGCGCCGGCCGCGACGACGAGCTCTGGACCCTGGGATCGTACCTGGACGCTCAGTCTCGCCCTCTGGCGCTGTTCACGGGTTGCCTTCTGCCCCGGCGCCGTGGCGCGCGCCCCAGGGGGGTGGCGGCCGGCCGCTGGGACCAGGACGTGGCCGACGCCGGCCTCCGCCTGCTGGCCGCGCTCGGCTACCACGGCGTCAGCCAGGTCGAGCTCACCCGAAGCGGGGCCGGCGGAGAGTTCGGGCTCGTCGCCTTCAGGGCCGGCCACTGGCCCTGGCACTCGCTGGCGGCCGCGTCCGGTGTGAACCTGTCGCTGGCCGCCTACCGTGATGCCATCGGCCACCCCTACGTGGCGCGCCGACAGACGGACGGCCGCAAGTGGCTCGTGGCGGCCGGGGTCGTGTCGCTCCGCGACCCCGTCCCCGGCCTGCTGACCGCCGGCCGGCGCGTCCGCTCCCTGCTCTCGCGCACGCCCGCGGAGCCGGCGGGTTGATATACTTCCTCGCCTCTATCTGACGGCAGGAGTCGACGCCACGTGAGCATCGAGCAGTTCAAGAACGTCCTCGTCCTCGCCCCGCACACCGACGACGGCGAGTTCGGCTGCGGCGGCACGATGGCGCGCCTCATCGAGAAGGGCGTGAGAGTGACGTACGCCGCCTTCTCGACGGCCGCCAAGTCGGTGCCGCCGGAGTTCCCCCGCGACATCCTCAAGCACGAAGTGCGGGCCGCCACCGCGGTCCTGGGCATCCCCGAGGCGGACCTCCTCATCTACGACTTCGAGGTCCGCACCTTCCCGACGGTCCGCCAGGACATCCTCGAGCAGATGATCGTGCTGCAGCGCGACCTCGCCCCGGACTGCGTCCTCATGCCGGCGCTGATCGACCTCCACCAGGACCACAAGACCATCGCCGAGGAAGGACTGCGGGCCTTCAAGCGGACCACCGTCCTCGCCTACGAGATCCCGTGGAACAACCTCACCTTCCAGCAGCAAGCCTACGTGCGGCTGGACGAGCGTCACGTCGAGAAGAAGGTGGCCGCCTTGGCGTGCTACAAGAGCCAGGACCACCGCAACTACATCCGCGAGGACTACATCCGCAACGTGGCCCTCACGCGCGGCATCAACATCGGCTGCGACTTCGCGGAGGTCTTCGAGGTCTACCGCTGGGTCCTGTGAGCATGCCGCTGCGCCCCCTGAAGATCGTCCTCACCGCCGTCGGCTGTCCCGGCGCGAGCACGCTGATCCGGATGCTCAAGACCAACGGCGAGCGCGAGATCACCATCCACGGCGTCGACGTGCGGCCGAACCCGGTCGGGCGCTTCCTGTGCGAGGGCTTCACCCAGGTCCCGGCCGGCGGCTCGCCGGACTACATCCCGGCGCTGGCGGCGGTCGTCGAGAAGGCGCGTCCCGACGTGCTCTTCGTCGAGTCATCGTTCGAGATCGAGACGATCGCGCGCCACCGCGACGTCTTCCAGGCGCTCGGAGCGACCGTCCTCGCCGACGGCGTACGCGGCATCGAGATCGCCTCCGACAAGGCCTGGATGCATCGGGTCTGCAACGAGATCGACGTGCCGCAGCCGAAGCTGTTGATGCCGGCCACGCTCGACGAGTTCGTGGCCGGCGCCCGCGAGCTCGGCTACCCGGACGTCCCCGTCTGCTTCAAGCCGCCCGTGGCCAAGGGCTCGCGCGGCTTCCGCATCCTCTCGGCGACCATCGACCGTCAGTACGAGCTGCTCGAGAAGAAGCCACTCAACTGGTACATGGCGCTCGACGAGTTCGTGGACATCTTCCGCGCCGCCGACCCCTTCCCCAAGCTGATGCTCATGGAGTTCGTGGACGAGCCCGAGTTCACGGTCGACGTGTACGCGGACAGGGGCGACGTGATCTTCCATCAGGCACGCACGCGGGAGGAGGTGCTGACGGGCGTGACGATGTCCTACAAGAGCATCGACCGGCCGGACCTCGTCGAGCTCTCGCGGCGGATCGTGCGCCATCTCGGCCTCGAGTGCTTCCAGGACCTGCAGTTCATCGGGGACAAGCTGCTCGAGATCAACCCGCGGGTCAGCAGCTTCGTCTACCAGGACGACTTCATCCTCCCGTACCTCGGCATCAAGTACGCCCTGGGCGAGATCGCCCGGGAAGACGTCCCGGCGATCCAGGCGAGGGTGCGCACGACGCGACGCGCCGTGCGCTACTACGACCAGGTGTTCTGGGACGAGGACGAGGGCGGCGGAGGCGCGGGCGCGGCGGAGGCGCCCGCCTGATCGCCGCCGCACGTCCCGGCTGAGCGCCCCGTGCACGTCCTCTACCTCTCGCACTACTTCTCGCCGGAGAACAACGCCCCGGCCGCGCGCGTGCACGCGATGGGCCGCGAGTGGGTGCGCGCCGGTCATCAGGTCACCGTCCTGACCTGCGCGCCCAACCATCCGCTGGGCGAGCTTTACCCGGGCTATCGCAACCGGCCCTGGCAGGAGGAATGGATCGACGGCATCCGCACGATCCGTGTGTGGACCTACCTGGCGGCGAACCGCGGGACGGTGAGGCGCTCACTGAACTTCCTGTCGTACCTGGCGAGCGCCTCTCTGGCCGCGCCGTTCGTGCACCGCCCGGACGTGGTGATCGCCACCTCGCCGCAGTTCTTCGCCGGCCTCGCCGGCGTGCCCGCCGCGGCCGTGCACCGCGCCCCGTTCGTGCTCGAGATCCGCGACCTCTGGCCGGAGTCGATCACGACGGTCGGAGCGCTCGAGCGCGGCCTTGCGGTGCGCGCCCTCGAGCGCCTGGAGCGCTGGCTCTACGGACGCGCCGACCGCATCGTCGCGGTCGGCGAAGGCTACAAGGACCAGCTCGTGGCGCGCGGCGTGCCGGCCGCCAAGATCGACATCGTGACGAACGGCGTCGACACCGAGCTGTTCGTGCCGGCGGACGCCGACCCGGCGGTGCGCGAGCGGCTCGGCATCGCGCCGGACGCCTTCGTCGTGATCTTCGCCGGCACGCTCGGCATGGCGGCCGGCCTCGAGGTCGTGCTGCGCGCCGCCGCGCGGCTGCGCGACCAGGGCCGCGGTGACGTGGTCTTCGTGCTGGTGGGGGACGGCGCCGAACGGGCCGGCCTCGAGCGCGCCGCGCGCGAGGCCGACCTCGACGCCGTCCGTTTCACCGGCATGGTCCCCCGCGACGAGTTGCCCGCGCTCCTCGCCGCGAGTGACGCCTGCCTCGTGCACTTCCGCCGCAAGGAGCTCTTCGCCAGCATCCTGCCGTCGAAGTTCTTCGAGGACGCCGCCATGGCGAAGCCGATCCTGCTGGGCTTCGAAGGACGTGCACGCGAGCTGCTCCAAGCAGCGGACTGCGGCATCGCCTTCACGCCCGAGGACGATGCCGGCCTGGCGGCCGCGATCGAACGTCTCGCCGCCGACCCGCACGAGGCGCGGCGGCTGGGCGAGAACGGGCGCCGGTATGTTTTGGAGCGCTTCGACCGGCGCACATTGGCTGCAGACTACCTCGCCATCCTCCAACGCCTCACCGCTACGCAGGGAGACCGATGAGCTTCGACGTCCTGGCTCTCGCCGAGCGGGCGTCTGAGTGGGACGCCCTCCTCGAGCAACTGCCGCCGCGACAGCGCGACGTCTTCTTCACCAGCGAGTACCTGCTCCTGTGGGAGGAACGCGGCGACGGACGCGCCCTCGCCGCCGTGTTCGCCGACGGCAAGGACCTGATCCTGTATCCCTTCCTGCTGCGCGACCTCGAGAAGGTCGACTATCTCGGTGCGGAGTTCGCCGGCCTCCGCGACATCGGCAGCCCGATGGGTTTCGGCGGCCCGCTGATCCGCCAGCGCACCTCGGAAGAGGCGGTCGCGGCCTTTCGCGCAGCCCTCGACGACTGGTGCCGCGAGAACGACGTGGTGAGCGAGTTCGTCCGCTTCCACCCGCTGCTCGAGACGCGGCTCGGCATGCAGAAGTACCTCGAGGTCGAGGAGGCCGGGCGGATCGTGTGGTGCCGCCTCGACCAGTCCAGCTGTTCGATCACAGACAGGCTCAGCGCCGTCACGCGACGCAACGTGCGACGGGCGCGCGAGGCGGGCGTGACGTGCGGTGTCGAGACGAGCGAGAAAGCGTACGACCGCTTCGCCGAGCTCTACCTCGAGAACGCGCTGCGCCGTAAGGCGCTGCCCGCCTACCGGTTCGACGCGGCCCATTTCGCGCGGCTGCGCCGCGCGCTGGGGCCGCAGCAGGTCCTCATCGGCGCGCGCTACCAGAAGGAGCTGATCGCCGCCGCCCTCTTCGTGCGCGGCGCCGACTTCGTCCACTTCCACGCCATGGGCGTCGACCGCGCCTCCTCGCGTCTCCGGCCCATCAACCTGCTCTTCTTCGAAGCGATGCAGTGGGCCTGCGACCAGGGCGCCAAGGCCATCAATCTGGGCGGCGGCTACCGCGGCGACGACGAGTTCTTCCGCTTCAAGGTCGGGTTCGCCCACCAGCAGGCGCCGCGCCGCGTGGGGCGCGCGATCCACCGCTTCGAGGACTACGCGCGCGCCGAGGCGCGGCGCGACGACCAGGGCGAGATCCTCGACTGCGGCTACTTCCCCGTGTACCGCGCGCCGCTCCCGAGCGACAGCCTCCTGGGCTGATCCGGCTCCCGGCTTCGACGCCGCGCGAGCGCCGTCCTGCGGTAGGATGACCCGCAGCCGCGATCCGTGGACCACGAGCCGGAGGCATGATGGCCGACGCAGGCAGCGATCAGAACGACGTGACCGTAGGGTCCTACGTGCACGCCCTCGCCCGGCGGTGGTGGGTGATCGTCGGCTTCGTCGTCCTCGGCATGGCGGCCGGCGCCATCTACACCTTGGCTCAGCCCGACACCTACGACGGCACGGCGTCCGTCTATATCGGCCAGACCACGGACGCGAACGGCGATCCGATCGCAAGTCTGAGCTCGAACGCCAGGGCGGCGACCCAGCTCCTCGCCAGCGATGCGCTGCTGCAGGCGGCCGCCAAGAAGGCCGGGATGTCGGCCGCCAAGCTTCGCGACGAGGTATCTGTCGAGACGCCCTCCCAGGTCGTCAAGACGACCCAGTCGATCGTCAACCTTGTGGTGATCACCGTGCGCGACAAGGCGGCGGAGCGGGCCGCGACGGCCGCCAACGCGCTCGCCGACGGCCTCCTCGAGAAGCTCAAGCCGACCACGCAGGAGAAGGTCGACCTGCTGCAAGAGCAGGTCGACACCCTGCAGAGCCAGATCGACGCGAGCGACCGGAGCGCGAAGGCCGCCACCGCGGCTCTCACCGAGATCGCCAAGGGCGGCGGCACCAAGGCCGAGAAGGCCCTGGCCGCCGCCCCGTACATCGCCGTGGCACAGGCCGCGGCGAGCGACCGCGCCACGCTCGAGACGTCGCTGCAACGCGCGCAACTGCTGCTGTTCACCACGAAGAGCGTCGAGCAGCCCCGCCTGCTCCACGAGGCCGCCGTTCCCCAGAGCCCAAGCGGACCCGACATGAAGCTCAACGTCGCCGCGGGCGCCCTTGCGGGCTTCGTCATCGGCCTCATCGCGGCGCTGGCGCTCGAGAGACGGAGGCTCACGGCGGCGTGACGGGCTCTTCGATGAGCCGTCTCCGCCCGGGGCCTCCGTCCCGCGCGTTCCAGCGCGCAGCCCTCGTGCTCGCCGCCGCCGTTCTCGCGCTGGCCGCCTGCGCGTCCGTCGCCTTCGTCTCCTTACGCCGTCGCCGCCGTCTCGACGGGCGACGGCTCCTGGACCTGGCTCAACCCGCGCCCGCAGGGCAACACGCTCTCGGCCGTCGCTCTCGACAGGGCGGGCGGCTGCTGGTTCGCCGGACAAGCCGGCACCGTCCTCGCGAGCGCCGACGGCACGGCGTGGACGGGCCTCAGGTCCGGCAGCTCCGCGTGGCTTCGCGGCGTCGCCGTCGTGAGCACAGACGAGCTGTGGGTGGTCGGGCGGTCGGGCGTGATCCTGCACTCGGCCGACGCGGGCCTCACCTGGCAGCCGCAGAAGGCTCCCGCCCACACCTCGTTCCTGTACGCGGTCACCTTCACCGACGCGGACCACGGCTGGACCTCCGGCCACAACGGGACCGTCTTCGTCACGCGGAACGGCGGCGCGACCTGGACGGCGCGCGATTCGACGACGCGCGTGGGCCTGCTCGGTCTGGACGCACCCGATTCCACCCACGTCTGGGCCGCGGGCCAGAACGGGGCGATCGTTCGCAGCCGCGACGGCGGACGGAGCTGGCGCCGACAGCGGTCCGGCGTGCGCGCCAATCTGAACGCCGTCGCTTTCGCCACCGCCGCCCGTGGATGGGTGGTCGGGGACGCCGGCACGATCCTCCGGACGCGAGACGGCGGCCGCACGTGGGTGCGTCAAAGGAGCGGCACCCAGAAGAGCCTCAGGAGCGTCTGGTGCACCGATGGCACGCACTGCTGGGCGGTGGGCGCCGACGGCATCATGCTCAGGACCAGCGACTCGGGCCGCACGTGGCGGCGTAGCAGGCCGGTCACACTCGACCTGCTCGCAGTCTCGGTGAGAGGTGCCAGCGGCTGGGCCGCCGGTGAAGCCGGTGTCCTGCTTCATTCGGCCGATGGGGGCCGCTCATGGAAGGTCGCCTCCGGTGGGTCGAGGCGGACGCTGCACGATGTCGTCATGACCAATGCCGGGGGCTGGGCCGTCGGCGGCGACGAGGTCGACGGGCCGGTCGTGCTGCACACCGAGGACGGCATTCAGTGGCGCTCGCAGGACGCCGGCGAGGGCGGAGCCCTGAACGCAGTCGCGAGCGGCGACGGGATGTACGCGATCGCGGTCGGCGACGATGGGACGGCGTTGTTCACAGACGACATGGGCTACACCTGGATGGAGGGCTCCTCGCACACCACCGTCCCGCTCAACGACGTGGTCGCGCTCTCCGCCGTGGACGCCTGGGCCGTAGGCGGCTACTTCCAGCAGTCATCGGTCGCGATCCACACGACCGATGGCGGCTTGACCTGGTCGGTGACGCCGACAGGGTCGGCCTCCGGGCTGGCCGGCGTCGACTTCGCCGACGCCGGCCACGGCTGGGCCGTCGGATGGAACGGCACGGTACTCCACACGACCGACGGCGGCGTCACGTGGACGCCCCAGCACCCGAGTGTGACCAGACAGTTGACGGCGGTCGACGCCGTCGACCCGCTCACGGCGTGGGCGGTCGGCGCAGACGGGACGATCCTTCATACAGCCGACGGCGGTCTCACCTGGCAGAGCCAGACCTCAGGCACCCAGGTCACCCTGGAGTCGGTGCGGTTCGCGACCTCGCTGATCGGCTGGGCGAGCGGCGAGGGCGGCACTCTGCTCGCCACCGTCGACGGCGGGCAGACGTGGATGACGACGGCATCCGGAACCAGCAACTCACTGTTCGGCCTGTGGGCGGACGGTGGCACGAGTGCGCTGGTGGCAGGCGACCAAGGAACGCTGCTCCTGTCGAGCGAGGCGAAGTGAACCCGAAGCTGGCCGCATGCGGCCGGCTGGCCCTGGCGGCGGTCGCGACACTCGCAATCGCCCTCACTGCCACATCCACCGCCCGGTCCGCCGGGATCACGCGGGCACAAGTGTGGACGGCCCAGACCCGCGCCGCCGTTCGTGAGGCGGCGACGGAGCGAGCGATCCCTGCGGGCAGGTACCCGAGGATCTCCAAAGATGGCGCGTGGCGTGTCGCGGGTCCATCGGGCTGGGCCAGCGGCTACGCCGCGGGGATCCTGTGGCTCGAGTATCAAACCACCCGACAGCGATGGTGGCGTGCGCATGCTCTGTCGCGCGAGGCGGCCATCGCAAGCGAACCTCTCACGGCCGACTCGCTGAACCTCGGTGTCCGCTACTACCCCACGTTCGCTCGAGGCTTCGCACTCACGGGCGAAGCGCGCTTGAAGACGATCGCCCTGCGCGCCGCCCGTACCCTGGCGGCGCGCTACAGTCCCACCGTAGGAGCACTCCGCTCACGCCCTGCCACCGACTTCAACGTCGTGGTGGACAGCGTGATGAACCTGCCACTGCTCTACTGGGCGGTCGAGCACGGCGGCCCTCCTGAATGGTCACAGATCGCGCACCAGCATGCGCTGACGCTGGCCAGGGACTTCATCCGGGCCGACGGCAGCACGTACCACCTCGTGCTTTACGACGAGGCCACCGGCGCTGTGAAAGAGAAGACGACGGCGGACGGCTTCGCGCCAGAATCGATGTGGGCGCGGGGGCAGGCGTGGGCCATCTGCGGGTTCGCGGCATGCTACAGGAAGTCGGGTGATCCGCTGCTCCTCGATGCGGCGCACCGCGTCGCCGACCGCTACCTCGCGGACCTTCCGGACGACCTCGTGCCCTACTGGGATTTCCGGGATACGGCCATACCCGCTTCTTCCCGCGATTCGTCGGCAGCGGCGATCGCCGCGTCCGGCCTGATAGACCTGGCCACGACCGACCCGGACCCGCTCCTGCGCCTGAAGTACGCCACCTCCGCCCGCGCCATCCTGGCGGCGCTGTCGGCGCGACCGTACATCTCGCTCGGGATCAATCCGGCACTTCTCATCAGGGCAACCGGATTCTATTGGCGGGGGGAGACGAGGGTGGGAGCGAGTTGGGGCGACTACTTCTATCTCCAGGCGCTGCTGCGTCTCAGGCAGCTACCCGCCCGACACCCGGCCTTTCCCGTGGCCCGCGCACGAGCCGGCGAGGGGGACGCGAGACTGGCCGTCGACGGCAAGCTGGACACTTGCTGGACATCGAGCGGCCGGGAGCATCTCGACCTGCGACTGGAGGCACCGGCGCGAGTCGGGGCTGTGCGCCTCGCGCTTCTCCACGGAGACCGAGGCGCAGCTCGGCTGCGTATCCTGGTGTCGGAGGACGGCATTCACTGGAGTACGGTGAAGGTGACCATGAGCAGCGGCGAGACGACGGGCTTCGAACTCTACGACTTCCCCCGCCATGAAGCCCGCTGGGTGCGTATCGCGTGCTCCGGGACCTCGATGAGTGACCGCAATGCGGTCGCGGAGGCCGAGGTCTACTGACAGCGCAGACCAGATAGGATGATCGCAGAAGGCCGCTCTTGCCGGGCGTGATGAAGGAGCAGCGGGGGCCCAGAGCCAAGTAGCCGGGAGGGGATCATGAACAGCCGTCTGCCACGCACCTCGACGGTGCGCCGGGTACTCCAGCAGGCCCCCCTCATGCTCCTGTTGCTCGCCGGCGCGGGCCTGCTCGCCGGGATCGCTGCGCCCTCCGCGGCCGCGGAGGACATCCGCCTGCCGCTGAAGATCGACAAGACACTCACCCTGGAAGAGCAGTTCGGCTACGCGCCCTCGTACACCCGTAACGTTCCGGGGTTCGACGCCGCGGGCAACGCCTACATCCGCAGCAGGTCCGCGGGGAAGGACGACACCAGCTACGTCGCGACCCAGAACGGGGCTGTGTGGGAGCGACGGGACCTGCTCGAGGCCCTGCGGAGCGCCTATCCCGACTTCGCCGGGACGGTAGGCGCCGGCGGCTACTTCTCTGCCCGCATCATCTTCGACGTCCAGGACCGCGCTTACACAGTCCTCACGATCAGGACCGAGGAGGGGGACCTGCACAACGTCCTCCTCTACTCGCTCGACGACTGTCAGACCTGGCTGGCGGCTGAGCTTCCCTTCGGGGACCGCCCCGCCTGGTTTGACGGCAAGAACGTGGGCAACGTCGCGTGCGAGCACTACACAGGCCACAATCCTCTCGATGGCCCACCCTTCATCGCGGTATGGAGGAGGGTCGGCCCCTGGCCCGGAGACTGGGCCGATCGTCAGGCGCTGTACGTTCTTCAGCCGTACTTCGAGGATGGTCGGCTGGTGATCCCGGAGCCCGTGTTCGTCACCGACAGGTTCCTCGGGATGCTGCAGTGCGGCGGGGACTCCTCCTTCGCCGCCACCCTCGGCGACAAGACCTTCTTCGCCTGGGCTCAAGTGACCACTGAAGGACACGGTGGCTCCCCCACCTACGTGGGGGTCTACGACCGCACCCTGGGGAGCGTCGTGCAGCGACGACTCGTGGCTCGGGTCAAGTCGATCAACGACTGTCACACCACGCCGGGTGTCTGCCTGGATAGTCAGGGCTACGTGCACGTCGTGGCGGGAGCCCACTCGCATCCCTTCAAGTACACGCACTCCCTGCTTCCCGGTGACGCGTCCCTGTGGACGCAGGCACAACCCGTCCTCATGTCCGGCTGGGTCGAGCGGCGGAGCGACGCGGACGGTTGGGGACGTCAGACGTACGTGTCCCTGGTGTGCGACAAGAACGACGTCCTGCGGCTCGTGTACCGGCAGAATCGCTTGGGCGTGGATCGATGGCTGGACTGGGGAGAGACCTACGCCCTGTGCATGCAGTCGCGCCCGCCCAACGCCTCATGGAGCTCGCCGCGAATGCTCGCCGTGGGGACCGTGTCCGAGCAGTACGCGAACTACAATCAGCATCTCGCGATCAGCCCCTCGGGCCGCTTGTTCCTCTCTTTCAGCTACTACACCCACAGCCTCCCAGAACCCCTGCGTGCCTATCAGCTCTTCCCACGCCGCATGGTCTGGGCATCGGACGACGGACAGTCCTGGCGCTTTGCCACCGACTCCGACCTGAGGGCTCCCGGGATGTAGAGCATCGCCGAGGCCACAAGGCCTCGGCCGAAACGAGTCGGGCTACAGGTCGTACGTCCCGGGGCGCCGGTTCCGTAACGAAGGGATCTGCTCGCGCACCCTGGTGAGGGTCTCGCGATCGAGGTCGGCCATGACGAAGTCCGCGCCATCGTCGACCTCCGCCAGCACCGTGCCCCAGGGGTCGACGATCATGGTGTGGCCGAAGCACGCGCGGCCGGGCAGGTGCTCGCCGACCTGGGCGGGGGCCAGCACGAAGCAGCCGTTCTCGACGGCGCGCGCGCGCAGCAGCACTTCCCAGTGGGCGGCGCCGGTGTGCGCCGTGAAGGCCGCCGGGACGAGCAGGATCTCGGCACCGCGCAGGGCGAGCGACCGGTAGAGCTCGGGGAAGCGCAGGTCGTAGCAGATGGTCAGGCCCAGGGTCCAATCGTCGACCTTTGCCGTCACGAGCTCGTTGCCCGGCACGAGGTCGTCGGATTCGCGGTAGACGAGGCCGGCCGAGACCGCATCGAAGAGGTGGATCTTGCGGTAGGCGGTCAGCAGCCGGCCGTCGGGGCCGAACAGGGCCGACGTGTTGTACACGCGGCCGGAAGAGGGCCCGGTCTCGTAGAGCGAGCCGGCGAGGACGTAGACGCCGTGCTCGGCCGCGAGGCCCGCGAGCACGGCGTTGCTGGGACCGTCGAGCGGCTCGGCGCTCGCCAGGATGCCGGCGCTCCCGCCCTTGTAGGCCCAGGTCTCGGGGAGCGCGACGAGGCGCGCGCCGCTTTGCGCCGCGCGCCCCACGAGCTCCTTCGCCTGGGCCACGTTGGCGGCCTTGTCGCCGGCCGTCGTCATCTGGATGCAGGCGACTCTCAAGACGCCGGCCTTGGTCGCACTCGCGTGGGCGGCCGGCGCCACGCCGCCGTCGCCGGCCCGATACGCCGCCATCAGCGCATCACCGCCAGCAGGGCGAGCATCTCGTTCGCCAGCGTCGCCGCGAGCGTGGCGGTGAGGTGCGAGCTGTCGAGATCGGGCAGGACCTCGACCACGTCGGCGCCGGCGAGGTCGAGACCGCGGCAGGCGCGCAGCAGGGCCAGCGCCTGCATCGAGCTCGGTCCGCCGACCTCGGGGGTGCCCGTGCCCGGCGCGAAGGCCGGGTCGACGAAGTCGATGTCGAAGGTCAGGAAGGCCTTGCCGCCGGCGCGCTCGACCGCGGCGGCGACCGCCGGCGTGCCGAACTGCGCGAGGTCGTCCCAGGGGACCAGGGTGAAGCCCATCTCCCTGGCCTCGTCGTAGTCGTTCGGGCCGTACAGGCCGCCGCGCATTCCCATGAGCGTCGAGCGCGCGGGGTCGATGAGGCCCTCCTCCACCGCGCGCCGCACGACCGTGCCGTGCGTGTACTTCTCGCCGAAGTACTCGTCCCACGTGTCGCTGTGCGAATCGAACTGCAGCAGCGCCAGCGTGCCGTAACGTGCCGCGGCGGCGCGCAGCTCGGCGAGCAGCACGCTGTGGTCGCCGCCGAAGCCGATCGGGACGACGCCGGCCTCGTGGATCGGCGTCAGGGTCTCGACCATGCGCTCCATCGAGCGCTCGGTGAACCCCGGCACGACGGGCGCGTCGCCGTAGTCGATCGCCGAGAGGCGCTCGAACACGGCGACGCGCTGTGCCGGGTTGTAGTCGGCGCGCAGCGCGAGCGAGCCTTCGCGCACCGCCTTCGGCCCGAAGCGGGCTCCGGCGCGAAAGGTCACGCCCGTGTCGAAGGGCAGCCCCACGAACGCCACGTCGACGCCCTCGAGATCGGTGACGTGACGGCAGCCTGAGGAAGGTCGAGATCCCCGCAAAGCGGGGCGATCGCAGCGGGTCCGTCGGCCCGTACCCCTTCATGGACGCCTCCTCCCGTGGGGGAGCCGTAGTATCGCACACGGGCTAATCATTCATCCCTGCAGGGCCGATACTGCAGGGGCGGGAACGACGGGGCCGAATCAGGGGAGGACATGCCCGACGAACGTATCCGGATCCTGGTCGTCGACGACCAGGTGGACCTCACGGAGACGGTCAAGGGAGCGCTCGAGTCGCAGGGCTACGAAGTCCTGACGGCCAACAGCGGCGAGCGCGGCCTGGAGATCGCCTACACCGACCATCCCCACCTGGTGCTGCTCGACGTGATGATGCCGGGCATGGACGGCTACCAGGTCTGCCGCGAGCTCCAGTTCGGCTACACCAAGGACATCCCGGTCGTGTTCCTCACGGCCAAGAGCGAGCTGGCCCACATGATGGAGGCCAATCGCTCCGGGGCCTCGGCCTTCATCGCCAAGCCCTTCCGCACCGAGCACCTCCTGCAGACCGTGCGCGACGTACTGCGCGACGCCTCGGTGTACTACGACGAGATCACCGGCCTGCCGACGCTCGCCAATGTCCAGGTCGAGGTCCAGCGCATGCTCGCCGACCACAACCAGCTCGGCATCCTCTACATCACGCTCGAGGGGATCCACGCACTGGAGGAACTCGAGGGCTTCGAGGTCGTCGACGACGTCTTCCGCGTCGTCGGGGAGCGGCTCTCTGGCTCGCGCGGCGAGCTGCTGCGCGGCCAGGACTACATCTCGGTGTCCAGCCTCGGTAACGCCTTCCTCGTGGTGCTCTCGCCGGCCCGCGAGCAGGGCTACGTGAGCGACGAGGACCTGGCCGCCATCAAGGCGCGTCTGGAGGACAACCTGCTCGAGGACCTCGAGGAGGAGCTGCGCCGGCGCCTCGAGGTCAAGATCGAGGTCTTCGTCGGGTGGGCGCGCCTGTCGCAGTCACCGAAGGTGCGGTTCAGGCGCGCCCTGCTCGCGGCCATCCAGGAAGCCACCGACGGCATCCAGCGCGAGAAGAACGAAAGCCGCCACCGCCTGCACCACGAGTTCCAGCGCATCCTCGCCGAGGAGCAGGTCACCTGCGTCTACCAACCCATCGTGAGCCTGAGCGACTACTCGGTGTTGGGCTTCGAGCTGCTCGCTCGCGGCCCCTTGCAGAGCGAGCTTCACCGCCCCGACGTGCTCTTCGAGGTCGCGCGCGACCAGGGGCGCGTGCCGGAGCTGGACCGGCTCTGCCGGATGATGGCGGCACGCGCCAGCTCGACGCTGCCCGACCAGTACCTGCGCTTCGTCAATACCGAGCCGGTCAACCTCTTCTTCCACGCGCGCAGTGACGTCTTCGTGCACGAGCTCGTGGCGGCCACGCCCGCCCACCTGCGCGGCAAGACCATCATCGAGGTCACCGAGAAGAGCATCATCGAGGACTTCGAGCGGGTGCGCGAGGTCGTCGCCAAGCTGCGCGCCCAGGGCTTCCGCATCGCCGTCGACGACGCCGGCGCGGGCTACTCCGGGTTGCAGACGGTGGTGGAGATCGAGCCCGACTTCATGAAGCTCGACATGAGCCTGCTGCGCAACGTCGAGGTATCGCACGTCAAGCAGCGCCTCATCGCCACGCTGCGCGATTTCTGCCGGGAAGCCGGCATCACCCTGGTCGCCGAGGGCATCGAGACCGCGGCGCAGCTCGAGATGCTCCTTCAGCTCGAGATCCCCTACGGTCAGGGCTTCCTCTTCGCCCATCCGGGCTCGCCGTACCCGCTTCAGGACCGCATCGAGCCGGGGCTCTCGATGCGCCCGTCCGCGCCCAGCATGCCGCCCGGCGCGGCGCCCGCCTGACCGCGGCCCGCGCCGCGCCCGAGACCCACGCCTCGCCCCCTCTGCCCACGTCGCAGGGTTGCACCTTGACGCCCCGTGGTAGAATCCCCGCCACGATGACGACCCACGACGCCACCTTCAGTAGCACCCCTCGCGACTGGCGTCGCTGGGCCTGGCGCGCCTAGCGCGCCCACTATCGACACCCGCGCGGGCCACGCCCGCACCCCCGGACCATACGTGTGGTCGTCCGCTTCCCCGACACGGAGAGCAGGACCAGTGCATCCAGAGCGTCCCAGCGCACCAGCGACCAGGACGTCCCCGAGAGGAGGTAGGTCATGAGCGAGTACAAGAAGAAGTTCGTCCTTGACGAAGAGAGGATCCCCAAGGCCTGGTACAACATCGTGGCGGACCTGCCCGTCCCGCCGGCGCCGCCGCTGCACCCCGGCACCCTGCAGCCGGCGGGTCCCGACGACCTGGCCCCGATCTTCCCGCCGAGCATCATCGCCCAGGAGGTCTCGGGCGAGCGCTACATCGAGATCCCCGAGGAGGTCCACCAGATCTATCGGATGTGGAGACCGTCGCCGCTGATCCGTGCCACAGGCCTCGAGAAGGCGCTCGACACGCCGGCGAAGATCTTCTTCAAGTACGAGGGCGTGAGCCCGGCCGGCTCGCACAAGAGCAACACGGCCGTCGCACAGGCCTACTACAACAAGAAGGACGGCACCACGCGGCTCGCGACCGAGACGGGGGCGGGCCAGTGGGGCAGCGCCCTGAGCATGGCGTGCCAGATGTTCGACCTCGACCTCATGGTCTACATGGTCAAGGTCAGCTACCACCAGAAGCCCTACCGGCGGAGCATGATGCAGCTCTGGGGCGCGGACGTGATCCCCAGCCCCAGCGACAAGACCAATGCCGGGCGCTCTGTGCTGGCGGAAGACCCGGAGTCGCTCGGCAGCCTCGGCATCGCCATCAGTGAGGCCGTCGAGGATGCCGTCACCCATCCGGGTTCGAAGTACGCGCTGGGCAGCGTCACGAACCATGTGCTGCTGCACCAGACGATCATCGGCGAGGAGGCGCTCCTTCAGGTCCAGGACGCCGACGCGTATCCCGACGTCGTGATCGGCTGCGTCGGCGGGGGTTCCAGCTTCGCCGGGATCGCCTTCCCCTTCCTGCGCGAGAACCTCGCCGGCAAGAGCAAGACCCGCCTCGTCGCGGTCGAGCCGACGGCCTGCCCGTCGCTCACCAAGGGTCAGTTCGTGTACGACTTCGGGGACGAGGCGCAGACGACACCGCTCTTCAAGATGTACACGCTCGGCCACGACTTCGTGCCGGCCGGCATCCACGCCGGCGGTCTGCGCTACCACGCCATGGCGCCGCTCATCAGCCATGTCTACGACCTCGGGCTCATCGACGCCGTCGCCGTGAGGCAGACCAAGGTCTTCGAGGCGGCTCAACTCTTCGCCAAGACCGAAGGCATCGTGCCGGCGCCCGAGTCGAGTCACGCCATCCGGACCGCCATCGACGAAGCGCTCCAGGCCAAGGAGGAAGGGGTGAGCAGGAACATCCTGTTCAATCTCACCGGCCACGGCTACTTCGACATGGGCGCGTACGACGCGTACCTCAGCGGCAAGCTCGAGGACTACGACCACCCGGAGGAGGCCATCAAGGCATCGGTCGCGCGCCTGCCGGTGGTCGAAGCCGGGCCGCGTCAAGGACTGGGAAGATCCGAAAGCGCTTGCGACCGCCCGCCGCTGCCCTGACATCTGCATCCCGACCACCGCGGGAACAGGCAGTGAGGTCACCTTCGTCGCGGTGATCACCGACGACGAGACCCATGTGCAAGATGACCCTGCTCGATCCGCGTCCTGGCCCCCGACGTGGCGATCGTGGATCCCGAGCTGACGCTTTCGCTGCCGGCGGCGCTGACGGCGGCTACCGGCATGGACGCCCTCATCCATGCCATCGAGGCATACACCTGCAAGGCGGCCAACCCGCTCACCGACACGCTCGCCATCCGCGCCATCGAGCTGATTGCACCTCATCTCGAGCACGCCGTTCGCCAACGGCGACGATCATCGAGGCGCGATCATGGCGTCGCTCCTGGGCAGCACCGTGGCCGGCATGGCCTTCGGCAACAGCGACGTTGGCGCAGTGCACTGCCTCGGAGAGAGCGTCGGCGCCCTCTACGACGCACCGCACGGTGTGGCCAACGCCGTCTTCCTGCCACTCATCATGGAGTTCAATGTCGCCAGCGGACCCCGCGAAGCACGCAGCGGTCGCCCGCGCCTTGGGAGCGGCGGCAGCTGCGTGCAAACGATGAGGACGCCGCTGCCGCAGGTGTGGCATGGGTCCGCGACCTGATGCGGCGTCTGCGTCTGCCCTCGTTCGCCGAGCTCGACGGCGTCGACCCTGCTGACTTTGAGCGTCTCGCACGGATGTCTGCGGAACACGTGTGCTCCCCGGACAACGCTCGTGAGATCGCGTATGAGGATTATCTCGCCATCGTGCACGAGGCCTACAAGGCATGCGGTCCGTGCAGACTGAGGGTCACATCGTCCTTGCCGCGGTTCAGAAGGCTACCGGTCGCTGCTCGTACACGCCGGCGACCCTCGCCTGGGGATCGCCGACAGCCGTCGCCTGAGGCCGCCTCTTCCGGCGCGCAACTCGTTGCCCTGCCCGAGGCACACGTCCCCGGCTACCCGAGCTGGATCTTCGGAGCGGCGGGCTGGGACGACGCCGCCGCCAAACGAGCACTACGCGCGCCTGCTTCAAAACGCCGTGACTGTCCCCGGCGGCGGCCACCGAGGAGCTGTGCCGCATCGCTCGTCGCAACAAGATCGAGTCCTCGTCGCCGGCGTGAACGAGCTCGACGCCTCATACTCGAGGGGAACTCTGTTCAACAGTCAGCTCTTATTCATCTCCGCGGAGGGAAAGCTACTCGCGGTGTCACCGAAAGCTCATGCCTACCCACGCGGAGCGCATCGTGTGGGGCCAGGGCGACGGCAGCACTCTGACTGTCGTTCCCACGCCGCTTGGCCGCGTGGGAGGGCTGCATCTGCTGGGAACACTGGATGCCGCTCGCGAGGTTCGCCTTGCACGCCCAGGGTGAGCAGCTCCACGTGGCGGCTTGGCCCGAGGGAACGCGCGTGACCGAGCTGGCCAGCACGTCCTACGCCTTCGAGGGGCGCTGCTACGTGGTGGCGGCCAGCCCCTTCATGACGACTGCGACGACCTGCCCGAGGAGTTCGAACTCTCGCCCGCCATCCGTGGGAGGCCTTCCCACAAGGGACCGGCGACGTACTGCTGGACGGCGGATCCGGGATCGTTGGCCCTGACGGAGCTTGGGTCGCGGGTCCCGTTCGCGGTTCAGAGACGATCGTGCTCGCCGAGGCCGATCTCTCACGCATAGCTGAGGAGCAACTCGCCTACGACTCCGCGGGTCACTACAACAGGCCTGATGTGTTCACCCTGACCGTCGACAGACGCCCACGGCGGCAGGTCGAGTGGCGGATGCCTGCGGAAGAGCCGCCGGTCGTCCCCTCGCCCGGTAAGCGACACACGATTAAGGGAGGTTGCTCATGCAGGGTAAGGCCGTTCGCCGACGAGGCCTTGCAGGCCGAGCTCGAGCGACGACTCGAGGAGCATGACGTCGCCGGAATATGACGATCCTGCGCGGGAGGACTGGCACGGGCGTGACTTCGCCGCCCTTGCCGTCTGTTGTGATCACAATTTGCGCCGTCTTCTTCGTCTGGGGGTACTGATATGGCCGACCGCCCCGACAAAGTCGGCGCCGAAGTGGAGCGCGAGGCTCAGTTCGGCGTACTGCCCGTCTACCCCCGCGAGCGGGTGTGGGGATTCTGGGACTTCACCTGGGTCAATGTGGGTCTGGCGATCGCCACCTGGGCCTTTCTCATCGGCGGGTCCATGTCGTTCTTCGTCGGTGTCAAGGCCGGCATCGCCGCCGCGGTGATCGGCAACGCCATCAGCGTGGGTCTGATGGCACTTGCCACCTGCCCCCCTTCAGGCAAGTACGGACTCGAGCAGTACACCGCCCTTCGCAGCGTCCTCGGGCGCCACGGGGTGAAGGTAATCGTGATCGTCTGGCTGGTGGCCATCGAGATCGGCTGGGCGGCCGTCCTGTCGATCATGTTCGGGCGCTCCACGACCAACGTGGTCAACGAGGTCGGCGGCACGAGCTACGGCGCCAACAGCATCGTCGTGACCCTCTTTGCCGCGGTCGCCATCGTCGTCGCCTGGCTGATCCTCGGCCAAGGGGCCAGTCTCGATCAAGTGGTTCAACACCATTGTCGCCCCCGGGCTCTTCGTCGTCCAGATCGTCATGGTCTTCCTCATCTTCCATGAGCGCTCCTGGGGCGAGCTGGTCGCCATCCCGCCGATCGAACCGTTCGGTGACAAGCTGCTCGACTTCATGATCGCGGTCGAGTTCAATCTCGCCGCCGGCTTCTCGTGGTGGCCCGTCATGGGCAGCCTTGCCCGCGTGACCAAGCACGAAGCGCGCCGCCTTCTGGCCCAACATGATCGGCCTGTTCGCGGCCGCCGTCATCGGCGAGGCCATCGGCCTCATGGCCGCGCTGGCGCTTAAGCGACAGCGATCCGACCGTCTGGATGATCCCCCTGGGCGGGAGCGCTTTGGGCATCGCGCGCGCTGGTCTGGATCGCCTTCGCCAACATCACCAGCATCGTGAGCATCATCTACTCGACCTGTCTCGCCTTAAAGCAGGTCGGCGGCGCAACGCCCTCGTCAGAGTGAGCTGGACGGTCCTCACGGGCGTCTTCTTCATCATCCCGCTGGTCCTCGCCCTGTTCCCGAGCGCCATTTACGACAACTTCTTCCAGTTCCTACTGTGGTCGGGCGTGGCTTACGCGCCGCTCTCCGCTATCTACATCGCGGACTACTTCATGCTGCGCAAGCAGCGTATCGACCTGGTCGGGATCTACGAGACCGGACCGTCGAGCCCTTACGCATTCTGGGGCGGCTGGAACCCGGCCGCACTCGTGTCGTTGGGCGCAGGCTCGCTGACCTACATCCTCCTCCTCAACCCCAAGACGCTGGAGCAGTACATCCCCGGCTTCAACTACCTCACCGCCTCGCTGCCCTCGTTCGTCGTCGCAGGCGCGCTCTACCTGCTGCTGACGGCGCTGTTCGTGCGGCGGAGCGGAAAGGGTGGGTACGGGGTGGCGCCTACGCTCTGACTTCCGTCCCTTTGCCGAAGCGGCGCGGCCGGCGGGGCTCCCTCGGGAGCCCCGCCGGCCGCGCCATCTCCCCGTCTTCTCAGGTCTCTCGAGTGCGCGCTGTCTCGGCGGCGTGGATGCTCAGGTAGGCCTCCACCACGTCATCGACACAGGCGAGGTCGAGACCGACGATCCGCTCGATGCGGGCCAACCGCTTGCGCAGCGTGTTGCGATGCAGGTAGAGCTCCTCCGCCGTCTTGGCGACCGAGCAGTCGTGGGCAAGGTACCGCTTCAGTGTGAAGGCAAGGTCCGTACCGTCGGCCCCGTCCGCCGCCTCCAATCGACCCACCACCTTCTCGCTGAACGCGGTGAGCAGACTCGGTGGCAGGACGTCGAGAGCGACCGCCCGCAGACCGAGGTCCTCGTAGAGCACGAGCTCGGCGGAGCGGTGACCTCCGTGAAGCGTCTGGTCGAGGGCCTGCCGAGCGTGAGCAAGACCCAGCGGGGCGCTCTCTGCGCCCAGCAGCGGCTCCGAGGCGCCGATGCGAACGCACCCGTCGCCCACGCGGGCGCCATGTGGTCAACGCGTAAGGCGATCGTCGCGTCGCGCGCGCGTGCCCGTGATCGAGGCGTGACAGCGACGAGACGCGTGAGGGCGGGGGCGGCCCGCCGCCCCCGCCCGTCCGGTTCTCCTGTGGGGCGAGGCGCCCCGGCGCCCCAGGATCAGCCCTGCCGCGGCAGCAGGACCGTGAAGAGGGCGCCTCCTTCGGCGGAGCCGCCCGCGTCGATCACGCCGTGGTGCGCCTCGACCAGCCCCTTCGCGATGGCGAGCCCGAGCCCGGCGCCCTGGGTGTGCCGCACCGACCGGGACCGGTAGAACCGGTCGAAGACGAAGGGCAGGTCGGCCGGGTCGATCCCGGGACCCGTGTCGGCCACGGTCAGGGCGGCCCACGGTCCCGCTCTCCCGGCCGGCGGCGGAGCGTCGGCGACGCCGAGCGTGACGGTGCCGCCCTCGGGCGTGAACTTCAGGGCGTTGTCGAGCAGGTTGGCGGCGACCTGGAGCAACTGGTCCCGGTCGCCGTCCACCGTCGCCGTCGCCAGGCTGCTCTCGAGGGTGACCGATCGGCGCGCCGCTAGGGGCTCCACCCTGGCCAGAGCGTCGCGCCCCACGTCCGCCAGGTCGAGCGGCTCGAACTCGACGTCGAAGTCCTCGGACTCGAGTTCGTTCAGGCTTCTGAGCTCGCCCAGCAGGCGTCCGAGGCGCTCGACCTCGTCGCCGATCACGCGCAGGTTCTCCGGCGTCGCCGGCAGCACGCCGTCCTCGAGCGCCTCGATGCGCGACTGGATGGTGGCGAGCGGGGTCCTGAGCTCGTGGCTCAGGTCGGCCGTCATGTCGCGCCGCCACTGCTCGTCGCGCGCCAGCGAGTCGGCCATCTGGTTGAAGGCGCCGGCCAGCGCGGCGACCTCGTCGTCGCCGCGCGGGGCCACCCGCACGTCGAGGTTGCCGGCGGTCACGTCGGCGGCCGCATCGGTGAGCTCCTCGAGCGGTCCGGTGATCCGCCGGCTGACGACCACGCTCACGAGGACCGCGAGCAGGCCGGCCAGGATCCCCGCGACCAGCAGGTTGCGCGTGAGCGAGCTCTCGTAGGCCTGCTCTGCGGCGACCCGTGCGGACTTGGGTGCGTAGATGTCGGCGATAGCGACGGGCTGGCCGTCCACCTTGACCGGGTACCTCTGCACGGTGAGGCCGCTGCCCTCGAGCGTCGTGCTGCCCGGCCCCGTCGTGCCATCCCCACCCATCATGCCGCCGCCGCCCATCATTCCGCCGCCGCCCATCATGCCCCGGTGGATGCCCTGGACCGTGAACTGCAGGCTTCCTTGCTGGTCGTACACGGCGACATTGACGCCGCTCGCCATGGCCGCCTGACTGAGCGCGTACACCGCCTTGGCGTCCCAACCCGCGCCCTTCTGATAGGTCTCGGAGAGTGACGTGACCACGGCCTGGTCGCGACGTTGCTGGACGTCGGTGAGGTACTGATCGAAGCGCCGCGACCCGGTCGCGTTCACGATGACCGCGACCACGGCGATGGCGACGATCGCGACGAGCGCGTGAGTGAGGGCGAGCCGCAAGCGCAGGCCGCGTCTCATCGCGCGTCCTCGGAGAAGGCGTAACCGCGCCCGAACACGGTCTGGATCATGCGCGGCGCACGGGCGTCCTCACCGAGCTTGCGCCGCAGGTTCTTCACGTGCGCGTCGATGGTGCGTTCGTAGCCCTCGAACTCGTAGCCCTGCACCTTCTCGATCAGCTCGTAGCGTGTGTACACCCTGCCGGGGAAACGGGCCAGCGTCTGAAGCAGGCGGAACTCGGACTCGGTGAGCTCGACGGGACGCCCGTCGAGGGTGGCGCGCCGGCGGGCGGCGTCGACGACCAGGCGCCCGGCGGCGCGTTCGAGCACATCGGCCTGCGGCTCGCTGGCCGGCTTCGCCCGCCGCAGCAGGGCGCGCACCCGCGCCGTCAGCTCGCGCGGGCTGAAGGGTTTCGTAAGGTAGTCGTCGGCGCCCAGCTGCAGGCCCTCGACGAGGTCTTCCTCCGCGGTGCGCGCCGTCAGCATGATGATGGGCACGTCCGACTGCTCGCGGAGCCGCCGGCACACGTCCTCGCCGCTCATGCCCGGCAGCCCGCGGTCGAGCACCACGAGGGCGGGGCGGCGACGGGCGAACTCGGCGAGCGCCTCCTCGCCCGTCGCCGCCCCCGCCACCAGGTACCCGTCGCGTTCCAGGTACTGCCGCACGACCTCGGCGATACGCGCCTCGTCTTCGACCACCAGGATCCTCGTCTCGCCGGCCATGTCCCCAATAGTACAGGCGCCCGTCCTCGCCCACTGCATTTGATACCATCCTCCAACGCCAAGGAGGCACCCCTGCCCAACCTCACGGTGTACCGCTACGCATGGGCGGCCACTCTCGTCATCGTCATCATCGCCGTGTTCACGCTCGGCACGCCCGGCACACCCCTGCTGAGTGACGAACCAGCGTCGTTCGACGGCGATCGCGCCATGCTCGACGTCCAGACCCTGTGCGAGGACTTCCCGCAGCGGGTCGCCGGCTCGGACACAGACATCCGCTCGAGCATCTGGCTCCTCAAGACACTGGAGCGCCAGGGCCTCAAGGTCCACATCGATTCCTTCACGGCGACGATCGAGGGCGAGAACGTCCCACTCCAGAACGTCTACGCGGTCGCTCCAGGCGACGCCCACGGCACCATCGTGCTGGTCGCGAACCGGGACTCGCCCCCGGGAGCGACGCAAGGCGCCGGCGACAACGCCTCGGGCACGGCCGCCCTTCTCGAGCTGGCACGCACGTTCACGGTGACCGCCCATGACCACTCGCTCCTCTTCCTGTGGACGGACGGCGACGCCTACGGCGCCCTGGGCGCGCGCGACTTCGTCATGCGGCATCCGACCGACGATATCCTGGCCGTCATAGCTTTGCGGGACGTCGGTCGCGACGGGGAGCGCAAGATCGAGCTCGACGGCTGGAGCCCCGAAGGACGGGTGGCTCCTCCCTGGCTTTGGCTGCTCTCAGCACCCGCGGCGCAGCGCATCAACCTCGAAGCGCTGCTGCCGGGCGCGATCACGCAGGTGCTCCGCCTCGCCGTGCCGACGAGCGCCGGGAGCCAGGCGCCGTTCGTCGCCGCAGGGCTGCCGGCGCTCTCGATCTCCTCGGCGGGCCCGGCCGTGCCGCCTGAAGAGGACACACTGGACTCCGTCACGCCCGAGACGCTGATGCGCACGGGTCGTACCGCCGAGACCATGGTCCAAGCCATCGACGTGACGCTGAGCGGCGCGACCGGCAGCGGAGGCACGATCTTCCTCACGCGGCACCGTACGCTGCCGGGCGCGTCGCTGGCCGTGATGCTCGCCGCCCTCTTCATCCCCCTCGGCGCTGTCACGTTCGACCTCTTCGCCCAGACGCGGCGGAGACGCATCAGACTGCGCGGCGCGTGGCAGCGTCTCGCCCTGCACGTCGCGCCGTGGATGGTCGTGATCGTGACCATCTATGTCGCGAACTTCCTGGGCCTCTTGCCGCGCAGCCCGGGCGCCTTCATTCCGCCAACGTCTGACCTCGTCGACGAGCCCCGCTACCTGCGGGTGGCCCTGCTCCTCGGGGCGCTGGTGGTGGCCTACCTGTACGCCGTTGCGGTCGAGCGCCGGCTCCGGCGCCGCCTCCCCGTACAGGACGAGGCGATCGTGTTCGTGGCGCATGCGGCGCTCCTGCTGATCGCCCTCGCCGTGCTCTTCCTCGACCCCTACTCGCTGCTTCTGATCGCCCCCGCCGGCATCCTGTGGCCGCTCGCCCGGCCCGGCCCCTGGCCTCGGTCGATCCTGACCGTGTATCTCGGTCTGAGCGCCGTCGCGGTAGCCGTTCTCTACTTCGCGTCACATCTCGAACTGGGCGCCCACGTGTGGTGGTACTTCTTCCTCCTCGTCGAGAACCGGACCGTGCCGGCGTCGGTCACGATCGTCCTGGCGGTCTTCCTCGCGACCGCCGGCATGCTCGCGCATGCGCTGCACGTACCCGGCTCGTCGTCGCCCGGTGAGGCGCCCAGCGGGGTGACGGAGGACGGCACGCCGCAACCCATTCCCGTCCAGCATTGAAAAGGGGCCGGGCGGGTCGCGACGCGACCCGCCCGGCCCCTCCAGGCGTCAGGCTCAGTACTCTTCTTGCGAGAGCGACTCGTCCAGCGCGCTCTCCGTCTCCGTGTCAACGTCGAGGGAGTCGCCGCGCGGCACCGGCTTCTCACCGCTGTCGCGCGCCAGCAGCGCCGACTCGCCGCTCATCATCGCGTCGAAGGCCTTGGCCTTGAGGCGAGCTCGGGTCTCTTCGATGCGGCGCCTCATCTCGGCCTGGTCGATGGCGCCGGTGACGGCGCTCTCGTCCTCGGCCTCGGCGGCAGGAGGCTCAGGCTCAGCCTCGGCGACCGGCTCCTCGACCTCGGCGACCGGCTCGTCGACCTCGGCCATTACTGCCGGTGCTTCGGCCTCGGCCTCTTCCAGCACACCTTCTTCTACCTCGTAGCCGGCGGCAACCGCTTCAACCGCCGGCGTCTCGGCTCGCCTCGGCCTCTTCCAGCGCGTCTGCCTCGGCAACGGCGGCCGGCGTTTCGGCTTCCTCGACTTCAGCCTCCGCCACCTCGGCTTCCGCCGGCTCGTCCCCGTAGCCTTGCCAGGCGCGGGGGGCCTCGGGCTCGGCTTCCTGCATCACCTCGTCGGCCGGCGGCTCTTCGACGGTCTCGGCCGGCGGCTCTTCGACGGCCTCAGCCGCCTCCGCCTCCTCCTCCGCTTCGCCGAACGGCTGCGCAATCTCTTCTTCGACCTCGGACCGCGTCGCTTCGATGCTCTCGCGAAGGTCCTCGCCCTCAGCGACAGGCTCCTCGTCGGCCGCCAGCCACGCGGCCTCCGTGGCGATCTCCGCCGCCACGACGGCGTCGACGGCGGCGATGTCGGCCTCGGCAGCGAGTCCCTCGGCGAGCTCCTCGACGGCCTCGGACTCGACCGCGGTCTCCTCAGCCTCGGCGGCGAGCTCCATGGCGATCTCGTCGGCGGTCTGGGCCGCCTCGTCGAGGTCCACCGCTTCCGCGCTCAGCTCCGCGGCTTCCTCGGCCGCCCCGGGCTCGCCCTGGGCGGCCGCATCTTCGGCGGCCAGGGCGGCTTCCGCCGTCTCGATCGCTTCCGCCTCTAGCTCGACCGCGCCCTCTTCCACGAAGACCGCTTCCGCGGCGGTCACCGCGCTCGCCTCGGCCAACTCCTCGGCGACGGCCTCCGCTTCGGCGGCCTCGTCGGCGAGTTCGACGGCAAGCTCATCGGCTTCGACGGCCTCGGCCGCCGCCAAAGCGCTCACCTCGGCGGCCGACAGCTCGTCGGGCGCTTCCGCCACGACCGGCTCTTCCTCGGTCGCCTCTTCAGCGACCGGCTCCTCGACGACCGGCTCCTCTTCGACGGGCGCTTCCTCGACCTGGGGCTCCTCGACGGGCGCTTCCTCGACCGGGGGCTCTTCGACGGGGGCTTCTTCGACGGGGGCTTCTTCGACCGACGCCTCTTCGACGACCGGCGCCTCCTCGACGATGGTCTCCTGGGCGGCGGCCGGGGGCTCGACGACGACCGCGGGCTCCCACACACGCTCGTGCGTGGGCTCCGGATACGGCTCCGGCGCCGCCGGCAACAGCCGGCCCGTCGCGCCGCTGAGCAGCTGCTCCCGCATCTGGCGGCCGGTCTTGGGTGTGACCAGCATGGCCACCGACGCCCCGAAGAGGGCGCCGAGCAGGAACTTGAAAAGCCGTTTCATGAGAAGCCTCCTTGACCGCCGCTCAGCGGGCGTAGCGCCGGCCCGCCGTCGATGAGGCCGGCTGAGTGTTCTTCGGAAGAATCGTGCCGGAGCTTTACCAGTCTACAAAGCTGTATACGGGCAGGCGGGGCGCACTCCTGCACGCGGCGTCAGGCGAGTCGCTGAACCTGCCCCGAACCGTCCTCGGCGATGCTCACGAGAGCGGTCCACTGCGATCCATAGGCTTGGCTTACCCGCGAGGAGGCCTCCCGCAGCGCAGCCGCCACTTCCTGACCCATATACGCGGCCAGGGGAAGCATGGGCTTGTCGTCGATCTGCACGCGGATGCCTTCCTCGGACTGCTTGAACAAGATGGGCTCGCTGGTCAGGCTGCGCAGGCGCTCAGCGTGCTCGGCCGTGACCTGGATCGCGGCGCGCTGCCCCGTGACCGGGGCGGCCTCGGAGTCGAGCCTGTCCTTCACCTGCCGCGCGTAGTAGTACACGATGAGGAGCGCGACGAGCGCGGCGATGAGGAAGATAAGGACCCCCAGCCAGATGTGGCTCACAGTTCGTCTCCTTCCGTCCGCGCCTCGCCCCGGCGACGCTGCTTCTCGGCGGCCAGGCGGCGCCCCAGCTCCTCTTCCACACCGCGCTGCGGCACGTAGTAGCTGTGCCCCGCCAGCCGGTCGGGCAGGTACTGCTGCTCGACCCATCCCCCGAACGAATGCGGGTACTTATACCCCTCGCCGTGTCCCAGTTCCTTTGCTCCGCGATAGTTCGTGTCGCGCAGGTGCGGCGGGGGCGGCTGATTGCCTTCGCGCTGTACATCGGCAGCAGCGGCGTCGATGGCAAGATAAGAAGCGTTGCTTTTCCGGGCAAGGGCCAGGTAGGCGGCGGCCTGACTGAGGTTGATGCGGCACTCGGGAAGACCGACGAACTCGACCGCCCGGGATGCGGCCACGGCCACTAGCAGGGCGGTCGGGTCGGCGTTCCCGACGTCCTCGCTCGCGAAGATGATCATGCGGCGCGCGATGAACTTGGGGTCCTCGCCGCCGGCGAGCATCGAGGCGACATAGTAGACGGCGGCGTCCGGATCGCTGCCCCGCATCGATTTGATGAAGGCCGAGATCGTGTCGTAGTGGGCGTCTTCACGGTCGTAGAAGACCGGGCTCTTCTGGGCGGCGTCGCGCAGGTCGGCGACCGTCAGGAGGACGCCGCCGCCCTCCTTGGGAACCCGCGAACGCCAGGCCGTCTCGAGAGCGTTGAGCGCGACACGGGCATCGCCGCGCGCGACGTCGGCGAGAAAAGCGGCGCCGCCCTCCTCGAGGGTGACCTGGCGGCCGCCGAGGCCACGCTCCTCGTCGGCCAGCGCGGCCGAAACGATGCCGGCGACGAGCTCGGGTCCCAGCGGCTCGAACCTGTAGAGCTGGCAGCGCGACAGCAGCGCCGAGTTCACCTCGAAGTATGGGTTCTCGGTGGTGGCGCCGATGAGCACGACGACGCCGTCCTCTACAGCGTGCAGGACGGCGTCCTGCTGCCCTTTGTTGAAACGGTGGATCTCGTCGATGAAGAGGATCGTGCGGGCGCCGCTCAGGCCGCGCGCTTCGCGCGCGGCCTTGATGGCGGCGCGCACGTCGGCCGTGCCCGAGCTCACCGCCGAGAGCTGCTCGAGGCGGGCGCCCGTCTCGGTGGCGATGACGCGCGCCAGGGTGGTCTTGCCGCAGCCCGGCGGTCCCCACAGGATCATCGAGAAGAGCTCACCCCGCTCGACGGCGCCACGCAGCACCGTGCCGGGACCGATGATGTGCTCCTGACCCGCGAACTCGTCGAGGCGGCGCGGACGCATCCGCGCGGCGAGCGGCGCCTGCGCCGCCTGCTGGTCGTCGGGCAACGAGAACAGGTCCACACAGGCAGTCTACCGTGCCTGACCGGCATTTCTGCTACCATCGCTGGAATGCGCAAGGTGCTCGTGCTGAACACGACCTACGAACCACTCAACGTGTGTTCCGCGCGGCGCGCCGTGGTGCTGCTTCTCAAAGACAAGGCCGAGGTCCTGGAGCAGTCGGGGACGGCCTACCGTTCAGAGCGGGCGACCTACGGCGTGCCCCACGTCATCCGCCTCCGCTCGTACGTGCACGTGCCGCGTCGCACCTCGATGCGCATCACCCGCCGCGCCGTCTTCGCGCGCGACCGGCACCGCTGCCAGTACTGCGGCAGCGACCGCCACCTGACGGTCGACCACGTCGTGCCCCGTTCGAAGGGCGGTCCCGACACCTGGGAGAACGTGGTGACGTCATGCGCCCCCTGCAACCGCAAGAAGGGCGACCGGCCGCTGCACGCCGCCGGCCTCAGCCTGCCGTGCAAGCCGCGAGCGCCCGAGCCGCACGCCTTCATCTTCCTGCAGGCCGACCACATCCACGATTCGTGGCGGCCGTACCTGAGCTTCGCCTCCTGACGGCCGCCACCTGGAGGGCGCCTCACCGGGGCGCCCTCCCACCCGGATCCTGCTGCGCCCCGACGCGCGACGGGCGGCCGGCGCTCCCGCGCCGGCCGCCCGTTCGCTTCTTCCCGACGGCGTCTCGCGACGCCGCGTTCAGCCCTGTCAGCCCTCCATCTCGGCCTTGCCGCGTCCGCGCCGCACGAGCACGAAGACGACGCCCGCGACCACGGCGGCGGCGATGACGATGCCGGCGACCAGGCCTGTGTTCGAGCTGCCCCCGCTGGTGTCACTCGTGGCGCTCAGCGGATGCACGGACAGGTAGGTGTCGGGCAGGGTGTTGTACCAGATCAGGCCCTTGCCGCCCGAGGACCGCACCCAGCCGTCCCAGCTGGTCGTGTTGTAGGCCTCGAGGTCCAGCGGGTACACGAGCGGGATGTAGGGCGACTGGTCGTAGACGATCTGCTGCATCTTCTGGACCGTCGCGATGCGCTGCTGCAGGTCGATCTGGCTCTGCTGCTCGTTGAACAGCTTGTCGTACTCCTTGTTCGACCAGGCGCAGTCGCTCCAGACCTCGATCGAGTTGGTCGTCAGGATCGACAGGATGAAGTTGGGGTCGATGTCCCCGCCCCAACCCCAGATGAACAGGTCGAAGTCGGGGGCGTACTCGTTGCCGTCGTAGGCGTACTGCAGGTCGCCGAGACGGCCGTCGTCGATCACCTCGTAGTCGATCTTGAGACCGATATCCTCGAACCACCCGTTGATGAGACGACCGCAGTTCTGGCTCTCGGGCGATTCGGTGCGCGCGTACAGGCGGAGCTCGATGTCCTTGCCCTTGTACTCGCGGATGCCGTTGCCGTCGTTGTCGGTGTAGCCGGCCTTGTCGAGCTCCTGCTTGGCACGCTCGAGGTCGAAGGTGTACGTGTTCGCGTCGCCGGCCGGCGGCTCCCAGTGGTAATCGCTGCCCTGGGCGTAGAAGTCGCTCTGCACGATCGTGTCGGCGGCGCGCGCCTGGCCGCTGTAGCCGATCTCCACGAGCTTGTCCTTGTCGATCGCCCATTGCAGCGCCCGGCGGAAGGCCGGGTCGGTCAGCACCGGGTGGCCGGTCGACTGCGGATACACCGACTTGTCGGCGCAGTTGAACCCGAGCTCATCGAAGCCGGGCAGCTGGCCGGTGATGGCGCTCAGGTTGGGGTCGTCCTCGAGCTGCTCGAGCTGGGCCGACGGCACGTTCCAAGCCGCGTCCAGGTTCCCCGCCTTGAGGTCCTGCGCCATGGTGTCCTGATTCTGGTAGGTCTGGAAGATGACCTCGTCGATCTTCGGGGCGCCCTTCCAGTACTTGTCGTAGGCCTCCATCTTGACGTAGGTGCCCTTCTTCCACTCCACGCACTGGAAGGGGCCCGACCCGATGATCGGCGGCGAGTTCTTGTACGAGTTCTCAACGGCCTTGGGGCTGACCTTGCTCCAGATGTGCTCGGGAAGGATGGGGATCCAGAGCGCGAGCATGTTCGCCTTGGGCTTGCTGCACGTGAAGACCACGTGGGTGGCGTCGGTCGCCTCGACCTTGTCGATGAATGCGAGGTAGTCGATGAACATCCCCAGGTTGTTGTCGAGGATGTAGTTGAAGGTGAAGGCGACGTCGCCGGCGGTCACGGGCTCGCCGTCCTGCCAGGTGGCTTTGTCGGTGATGGTGAACGTCCAGACCTTGCCGTCGGCGGACGTCTCCCAGCCGGTCGCCAGCCCGATGTTCGGCTGGTTGGTCATGTCGGACGCGCGGAAGCCGACGAGCAGGTCGTAGTTGATCGACCACACCTCGTAGGACGACGACTCGTACCCGATGAACGGGTTGAGGTTGTCCGGGTCGTTGGTCCAGCCGAGACGCAACGTCACCTTGCCGGCGGCCGGCGAAGCGCTTTCGTCGGCAGCGAACGCCCCCGCGATGCCCCACACCATCGCGACGGCGAGGACGCCCGCGACCAGGAACACCACCCATCTGGTCCGCCCCGATCTGCGCATGATGCTCACATTGGCTCCTCTCTTGCTCCACTGCCCCAGGTGCTGCCGCCGAAGGCGGCATCAGTCTCGTTTCCTAGCCTATCGCCGCGCCGCCACCCCTGCAGCCCGGCGGGCCGGCGCAGAAGATGCTGCTATACTCCGCCGCGTGATCATCGACGCCTCCAGAGAGCCGCGCCTGCAGCTCGACGACGCCGAGCCTTTCGCCATCGACAGTTGCGAGGTGCAGCGCGATGTCGAGCACTCCACGCTCACCCGCATCGTCCGCGACGGCGCCGAGATCGACCTGCCCATCGGTGCGAAGATCACCCTCTGGGCCGGCCCCAACGTCGTCTTCGTCGGCAAGGCGGTGGACGCGCGCAACGTCCTCGACCTGCTCTCCACCGAGAGCGACGACGAGCTCCGCGACGACGAGGTCATCTAGGCCGGCCCGGGGAACCCGGTGAAAGGCCTCGTCCTGAGCGGCGGCGCGGGTACACGCCTGCGCCCCATCACCCACACCTCCGCGAAGCAGCTCGTCCCGGTCGCCAACAAGCCCGTCCTGTTCTACGGCCTCGAGGCGCTGCGGGCCGCCGGCATCGAGGACGTGGGGGTCGTCGTAGGCGACACCCGTGCCGAGATCGAGGCGGCCGTCGGTGACGGGTCCCGCTTCGGCCTGCGCGTCACCTACATCCCGCAGGCCACGCCCCTCGGTCTTGGCGCACGCCGTGCTCATCGCCGAGGACTACCTGGGCGACGAGCCGTTCGTCATGTATCTCGGTGACAACCTCCTGAAGGAGGGCGTCGCGCCGTTCGTGAGCCGCTTCGCGGCCAGCGAGCCCGACGCCCTCATCCTGCTGCAGCAGGTCGAGCGCCCCAGCGAGTACGGCATCGCCGAGCTCGACGGCGGCAGGGTCACGCGGCTCGTCGAGAAGCCCGCCGAGCCGCGCAGCGATCTCGCCCTCGTGGGCGTCTACCTCTTCACCTCGGCCGTCTTCGCGAGCGTCAAGGCGATCGCGCCCTCCGCCCGCAACGAACTCGAGATCACCGACGCGATCCAGCACATGATCGACCGCGGCCTGCGCGTCGAGCCGCATGTCGTCACGGGCTGGTGGAAGGACACCGGGCGGCTCGAGGACATGCTCGAAGCCAATCGCCTCATCCTGAGCACGCTCGAGCGGGACGTGCGCGGCGAGCTCGTCGAGACGACCTGCGAAGGGCCGGTGGCCGTGGGCGAGGGCAGCGTCCTCACGCGCTGCACCGTGCGGGGTCCCGTGGTGGTCGGCGCGGGCTGCCGCCTCACCGACGCGTACGTGGGCCCCTACAGCTCGCTCAGCGATGGCGTGGTGGTCGACGGGGCCGAGATCGAGAACTCGATCGTGCTCAACGACAGTCGCATCTGCCACCTCGGGGCGCGCATGACGGACAGCCTCGTGGGCCGCGACGTGGTGATCGCGCGCAGCGACGCGCGACCGGTCGCCTACCGCTTCATGGTGGGGGACGCGAGCCAGATCGGCATCCTCTAGGAGGGGCGACGTGATCGAAGGCGTGGCGACCAAGAAGCTCAAGGTCATCCCCGACGAGCGCGGCCGGCTCATGGAGTGCCTGCGCAGCGACGACGACCTCTTCGTGAAGTTCGGGCAGTTCTACATGACGACCACACTCCCGGGAGTCGTGAAGGGCTGGCACCTGCACCACGTCCAGTGGGACAACATCGTCTGCGTCAGGGGGATGATCAAGCTCGTGCTCTACGACGGACGCGAGGGTGTGCCGACCGCGCGGCAGACCGACGAGTTCTTCCTCGGCGAGCACAACCCGCTGCTGGTCCGCGTGCCGCCCGGCGTGTGGCACGGGTGGAAGTGCGTCGGCGCCGACGAGGCGTACATCGTCAACGCGCCGACCGAGGTGTACGCGTACGAGGCCCCAGACCAGGACGAGCTGCCGCACGACACGCCACAGATCCCGTATGACTGGGGTGTGAAGCTGCGTTAGGCCGCAGTCTCGCCCCTCTGACCGTCATCGCATGAGCGCCCCTCCGACCGTCTGCCACGACGCCGCCTCCGGCTGATGCTGCGCTGGTTCGTCACCGGAGCTGGAGGGCAGCTCGCCACGGCCTTCGAACGCATGCTGGTCGGTGAGGTCTTCGTATCGCGGGAGGCCGCGCTGGACATCCGCGACGCGGCGGCCGTCCGCGCGGCCGTGCGCGCCTTCTCGCCCGACGTCGTCCTGCACACCGCCGCGTACACCGACGTGGATGGGGCGGAGGCCGACGAGCAGACCTGCTGGGCGGTCAACGTCGAGGGCACGCGCAACGTCGTGCAGGCGGTGCGGGGGACGCACACGCCGGTCGTCTACTTCTCGACCGACTACGTCTTCGACGGCGAGCTGGGAAGGCCGTACGTCGAGAGCGACCCGACTGGGCCGCTCAACGTCTACGGCCGCAGCAAGCTCGCCGGCGAGGAAGCCGTCCTCGACTGGGTGCACGGCATCGTCATCCGCACGGCCTGGCTGGTCAGCGAGACGGGGCGCAACTTCGTGAAGAGCATCCTGACGGCGGCGCGCGAGAAGGCCGCGGCGGGCGAGCCCCTGCTGGTCGTTGACGACCAGACCGGCTCGCCGACCTACGCCGGCCACCTCGCCGCCGCGGTGGACGAGGCGCTGCGGCTCGGTGTAGGCCCCGGCGTCTACCACATGGCCGGCGGCGGCTACTGCACGTGGTACGAAGTGGCGCGCGAGATCGTCGCGCTCGCCGGCATCGACGCGGAGATCCAGCCGATCGCCACCGCACAGCTGGGCCGGCCGGCAGCCCGGCCGGCCTTCTCGGCGCTGGGCTCAGAACGACCCATCCCGCGCCTGCCGAACTGGGCCGACGGCGTCGCCGAGGCGGTCGACCGCCTCATCCCGCTGGGGTAGGCTCGCCATCTGGGCGGCGCCCCCCAAACCGGGCGGCAAGGAGGGAGAACGTGCGCATCGTCGTCACCGGCGGAGCCGGGTTCATCGGATCGGCCTTCGTGCGCCGTCTCCTGCGCGAGCATGACGACGTCGAGGTCGTGAACCTCGACAAGCTGACCTACGCCGGGAACCTCGAGAACCTGCGCGAGGTCGAGACCGACGCGCACTACACGTTCGTGCGCGGTGACATCTGCGACGCCGGAGTGGTCCGCTCCGTACTCGCCGGCGCCGACGCCGTCGTGAACTTCGCCGCCGAAACGCACGTCGACCGCTCGATCAGCGATCCCCAGGACTTCATCCGCACCGACGTGCTCGGCACGCACACGTTGCTCGAGGCGGTCCGCGACCTCGGCGTCGCGCGCTATCTGCAGGTCTCCACCGACGAGGTCTACGGCTCGATCGACGAGGGCTCGTTCACGGAGGACTCGCCCCTCGACCCATCGAGCCCCTACTCGGCCAGCAAGGCCGGAGCCGACCTGCTCGTGCTGGCCGCCCACCGCACCTACGGCGCCCCAGTCGTGATCACACGAAGCTCCAACAACTACGGGCCCTTCCAGTACCCCGAGAAGGTGATCCCGTTGTTTGTGACCAACGCCCTGGACGACCACCCGCTGCCGCTCTACGGCGACGGCGCCAACGTGCGCGACTGGCTCCACGTCGACGATAACTGCGCGGCCATCGAGCTGGTGCTGCGTGAGGGCGAGACCGGAGGCGTCTACAACGTGGGTGGTGGCAATGAGGTCGCCAACATCGACCTGACGCGACGGATCCTCGCCGAGCTGGGGAAGGACGAGAGCCTCATCACGCCGGTCGCCGACCGTCCCGGTCACGACCGGCGCTACTCGGTCGACTGCACCAGACTCCGTGCCCTCGGCTGGCGCCCCGAGGTCGCCTTCGACGACGGCCTCGCCGCCACCGTCGCCTGGTATGGCGACCACCGGTCCTGGTGGGAGCGCATCAAGTCGGGAGAGTGGCGCGCCTACTACGAGCGCCAGTACAAGGGGCTCGCCTAGGACTCATCCCGGACCGGTCGCGTCTCCCGGGACCACTCGCGTCTCCAGGACCGCTTCGCCTCTCCCGGGACCCGCTGTCTCCCCCTGTCCCGGTCGACGTACCGGGACTCAGCCTCAGGGGATGTTCCAGACCGGCGTGCCCACGGGGACCCGCGGGTAGAGCCAGTCGATGTGCGACGTCGTGACTCGCGCGCAGCCGTGCGAGAACGCCCTCGGGAAGCGCCTGATCAGCCAAGGCTGGTTGGTGCCGTGGATGCCGAGCGCGTTGTAATAGAGCAGGAGCTTGCCCATGACCAACCCCGCGTTCGGGTCCTTCGCGTACACCTTGAAGTGCCCCAGCGGCGTCGGCGTCGAGGGCTTCCCCAGCACGCAGGGCCACTCGCGCACGATGCGGCCGTGCTCGTAGTAGTAGAGCCTGAACTCCGAGTGGTCGATCACGATGTAGTGCGGGTACTTCCATGGGATGTCGTGCTTGTTGGGGATGTTGACGACGATACGGCGGGAGGTGGTGATGGCGAGGGCGTGCTCGGCGTCGACCGCCATCCTCACACGGAAGTACTTGAACCCGGGGCTCGTCGGCGTGAACGAAGCGCTGAAGGTCGAATCGTCACCGAGGGTGACGGTCTTGAAGTCGCTCCAAACGCCGCCCGCCTTGCGCTCGATCGTCACCTGCCCACCGGGGTGGGCGGGGTAGACGTGGCCCTTGAGCCACGCGGTCCTGCCGGCCCAGATCGACTTCGGGAAGCTGGTCACGATGCGCGGGCGTACCCGCAGAAGCACCTCTGCCGACACCGGCGCATACTGCACGTCCCCCCCGTACTCGATGCGGTACGTGGTGTTCACCGCCGGCGACGGCTGGACGAGGGCGCGACCCGCCGTATCGGTGAAGACCGGCGCCAGCGTGACGAAGTCGAGCTCGTCGACGCGCTGCGCCGAAACCGCGAGGGTCGCGCCCGCGACGGGCAGGCCGCTGCCGGCGAGGGCGATGCGGAGCTCGCCCGACGAGCCGTAGACGACCACAGGCGGGACGGGCTGGACGGTGAGCGTCGTCGGGAGTACGTCGGCGCGGGCGGCGGCCGGCGCAGCCAAGCCGGCGGCCGCCGCCGCCACGACCGCGACGAGCGCGAGCAGTGAGCGCAGGAGCGTCGTCCTTCCCCTCATGCCGTCCCTCCTCGCCTAACGTGCGGCCTCGCCGCCGACGGCGTTGACGCCTGAAACACCGTAAACGCCGATGACGCCGATGACACCGATGTCACCGACGACGGCGCCTAGCCTATGGTATCGCAGCACCAGCGGCGGAAGGCTAGCGAACGGCGGCGGCGGACGGCCGCGGGACGGCGAGGAACGGCAGGCGACGGCGGGCGACGGCGGACGACGCTACGGGACAGCGAAGGACGAGCAGCTACTGGACGGCGAGCTCGGCCTTCGTCAGGAGCCGGCGGCCCCAGGCGAAGTGCGAGCGCCAGTACTGGGACGCGTTCAGCGAGACGATGGTGACGCCGTCGCTCGAACCCGTGGAGTGGATGAACCAGCCGTTCCCCAGGTACAGTGCGGCGTGATAGATGCTCCGCACCGGCGAGTCCGGTCCGTCGGGACCGAAGAACATCAGGTCGCCGCACTTCAGGGAGCTGCGGGCGATGCGCCGCGGGGCGTTCTCGGCCAGGTAGCTCGCGCCCCGCTCGTTGACAGAGATCGGGTAGCCGAAGTGGATCTTCATGACCCACCAGTCGAAGCCCGAGCAGTCGAACCCGCCGTGCTCCTGGTAGCCGTAGGGCGAGTTCGTCGTCGGGTACTCGCCGGCGAAGACGTACGGGTAGCCGACGTACTTGAGGGCGAAGGCGGCGATCTGCTTCTGACGCTTGCTCAGGGTGGGGAGGGTCACCTTCCTGTAGGCCGCCAGGCTGTCGACCTCCCACTCGTTCAGGGTGAGCGCCTCGCGCAGCATGTAGGCGATCTCGGCCCGGTCGATGGCCTCGCGCGGCGAGACCTCCTGCTCCTCAAGACCGTAGGGATGGTTGTAGCGCAGGAGCAGCGCGCGCGAGGCCACCACGTAGGGCAGGTAGGTCGGAGCGTTGGGCTTCCAGCCGGCGACCGGCGTCCACGACCCGGAACGCAGCGAGGTCAGCATGCTCCAGTCGTCGTCAGGGTGCAGCATCTTCACCATGCGCACGATCGCGCCCTCGGCCTTGTAGGCCGGCACCGTGTCGTCGGGGTGGAAGCCGTCACCCATCGGCGACATCAGCTTGAGCGACAAGGCGATCTGGATGTCCCAGTAGTACTCGTTCAGGTCGGGCACGACGTCCGGCAGGGCGATGGCCTTCACCTGGTCGTCCTGATGTCCTGTCACCGTCACGAGGGCGCGCGCGAGCTCGGCGCGCGTGATCTTCTTCTCGGGCTTGAACGACGACCCGTAGTCGTCGAGCGCCTTGCGTCCCGCCGGGCCGATGTCGGTCACGTAGCCGATGGCGGTGCGCGCCCAACAGCCCGAGGTGACGTCGCCGAACGTCTGCGCGATCGCGCGCGTCGGTGCCGCCAGCCAGACCGCTACCACGAGCGCGGCGATGACCGCCTGGATGATCCGTCTGTCGAGGACGCTTCCCATCTGCGTTCCTGCGTATCGGCGCGATCCGAGAGTCTCTTGAGGCCCCCGAGGCTAAGGGGCAGGACTCGTCTGCCGATAGCAGAAGCTGTACGGACAACGCCTGACGTTTGCCGCGCGCCAGACGCGCGCGTACCATCCACCGGGGACAGTCATGACCCTTCGCTCCACACCCCATCTCCCGACACCCACCTCGGCCGCGCCGGCCGCGGTCCTGCGCCGCCGCCTGCGGCGCGGCGCCGCCACCGCGGCCGTCACGTTCGTCCTCGTCCTCTGCCTCGTCGTCCCGGCATGGGGACAGGCGACCACGAACCTCACCATGGTGGGGCGCGGCTGGGGTCACGGGATCGGGATGTCGCAGTGGGGGGCGTACGGTTACGCGAAGCACGCCTGGACCTACGACAAGATCCTCAAGCACTACTACACGGGCATCAAGCTCGGGAAGATCGCCAACGACCCGATACGCGTGCGTCTGCGTGGCGGCGTCAACGCGGTCAAAGTCACCTCGGGCGGTGCGTATCTCGCGACCGTCGGCAAGACGGTGATCGAGATCCCCGGCGACACGGTGGCGACGGTCGCCTGGGACAACGGCGCCTACCGCGTCACCGCCGGGACACTCTCGAAGCGCTTCAGCGCGCCCGTCCTGTTCAAGCCGAAGAACACCCTCCTGCGGACGCTCACCGCCGACGACTGGGGCAAGACGGGTCGCTACCGGGGACAGCTGCGGGTCGTGCACACGACCAGCGGCTTCACGCTGATCAACAGGCTCACCCTCGAGAACTACCTGCGCGGTGTCGTCCCCTACGAGATGTCGCCGAGCTGGCCGCTCGAGGCACTCAAGGCTCAGGCCTGCGCGGCGCGCTCCTACGCACAGCGCTCGCGCAATCCCGGGCAGGCCTTCGACGTCTACTGCACGACGCGCGACCAGGTGTACCGCTCTCTCCCCGAAGACCAGAGCACCCTGGCGCGCAGCGACCAGGCAGTGAAGGCGACCGCCGGGACCGTCCCGACCTACGGCGGCGCCCCCATCCCGGCCTTCTACTTCTCAGCATCGGGCGGCCACACCGAGAACATCGAGAACGTCTGGCAGACGGCTCCCGTCGCGTACCTCAAGGGTGTCGAAGACCCCTACGACACCTACGCGACGTACCACGTCTGGCCCGAGAACCCGCTGGTGCAGGCATCCACCTGGTTCTCGAGCCGTCTCGGGGCCTTCAACACCGACACAAACCCCGCCGGCGTGAAGGGCAGCCTCCGCACCATCTACGTCGTGAAGCGCGGCGTCTCCCCGCGCGTCGTGAAGGCGGCCGTCGTCGGCAGCAACGGGGTGACCTGGGTCTCGGGCGCGACGCTGCGCTACAAGCTCACGCTGCGCGACACCTGGGTCAGCTTCCGCAGCATCTCGATCGACACGACCGACACGAGCGTCGCCTACGGGCAGACGACGACGCTGAAGGGCCGCACCTACCCGGGTCTGGCCGACGGCGCCGAGGCCACCCTGCACGTCTATCGCGACGGCGCCTGGACGACGCGGCAGATCAAGACCGTGCGCCACACCCAGGACCTCGGCTCCGGCTACACGGCGGCCTACTCGAGCTACAGCGTCACGGTCACGCCGAAGCAGGCCACCACCTACTACGTCTCTCGGGGCGACGCGCGCTCGCCCAAGATCAAGGTGACGGTCGCGCCGGTCGTCGAGGCCACGGCGAGCGACGTGAGCGTCGCCCCCGGCGACAAGATCACGGTGAGCGGCAGTGTCCTCCCCGTGCTCGCTGGAGCCACAGTCGTGCTGCAGACGAAGAACGGCACGACGTGGTCCAACGCAGCGAGCGCGGCGATCACCGCCGAAGGCGCCTTCAGTGTCGACTGGACCTCGGTCGCCGGCGTCACGGCCCTGCGGGCCAAAGTGCCGGCGACCTCCGGTTTCGTCAACGGCTACAGCCCCGAGATCGCCGTCACCGTTTCGTAGCGCGCAGCGCCGCAGCAGCCTCCGCGATGCTGCTGGCCTTCACCCCTCGCCCCGGTCGAGGCCGAGGAGCTGCGCCGGGGTATCCGGCACGCCGCCGTGGCGGCTGATCTCGCCCTCCACCATGTACAGGACCTCTTCGGCGATGTTCGTGGCGTGGTCGGCGAGCCGTTCGAGGTAGCGCGCCACGCTGAACAGCAGCACGATGCTGTCGAGGTGCTCGACGTCCTTGCGGATGAGCGCCTTGAGCTCCTCGATGAGATCGCGGTACAGCAGGTCGACCTCGTCGTCGGACGCCAGCACGAGGCGCGCGGTGCGCGCGTCCTGACGCACCAGCGCATCGAGGGCGCGCTCCAGGATGACCGACGTCCTGTCGGCCATCACGGTGAACGCGCGCGGCATCCGGACGGGGTACTCCGCAGAAAGCTGCACCGCGCGTTCCCCGATGTTCGAGGCGAGGTCGCCGATGCGCTCCAGCTCGTTGTCGATCTTGATGACCGCGATGATGAAGCGCAGGTCGCGCGCCACGGGCTGGTAGAGGGCGAGCAGCTTGAGGCACTCCTCCTCGACGTCGACCTCCTGCTGGTCGACGGTCAGGTCGCCGGCGATGACCCGCCGGCCCAGGTCGGCGTCGCGCGTCTCGATCGCTTTGAAGCTCTGGCGCAGCTGTTCCTCCACAAAGGCGCTCAAGGCGAGGATCTTGCGCTTCAGCCGTTCGATCTCGCGTTGCAGATGGGGCATGACGTCCTCCGCCATCATCCGAAGCGGCCGGTGATGTAGTTCTCGGTCTCTTCGTGGACCGGGTTCTCGAAGATCTGCCGTGTCGTGCCGAACTCGACGATCACACCCTTGTAGAAGAAGGCGGTGTAGTCGCTGACCCGCGCCGCCTGCTGCATGTTGTGGGTCACGATGACGATCGTGAAGTTGGGCTTGAGGGCCAGCATGAGCTCCTCGATCTTCGCCGTGCCGACCGGGTCGATGGCCGAGGCCGGCTCGTCCATGAGAAGGACATCGGGCTCGGACGCGACGGCACGGGCGATGCAGAGGCGCTGCTGCTGGCCTCCCGAGAGCGCGATCCCGGGCTCCCCGAGCTTGTGCTTGACCTCGTCCCAGATCGCCGCGCGCTTGAGCGCGTCCTCGACCCGGTCCGAGAGCTCCGACTTCCCCATGCGGTAGTGCTGCCGCAGGCCGTAGGCGACGTTGTCGAAGACGCTCATGGGGAAGGGGCTGGGCTTCTGGAAGATCATCCCCATCCGGCGCCGCAGCTCGAGCAGGTCGGTAGCGGGGTCGAGGATGTTCTTGCCCCGGAAGTGAACCTCGCCGGAAGCGCGTTGGTCGCGGTAGAGGTCGTAGATGCGGTTGTACGTCCGTATGTGCGTCGACTTGCCACAGCCGGACGGGCCGATCACGGCGGTGATCCTGTTCTTCTTGATCTCGAGCGAGTTGCCGAAGAGCGCCTGCTCCTTGCCGTAGAAGAAGTCGAGGCCGCGCACCGAGATCTCGCTGGGCAGCGCGTCGAAGTCCTCGGCCGCGGGGCGCCGGTCGTCCGACACCTCGAGACGCGGCGGGACGACGGCCCGCAGGCCGACGCCCTGTGGTGCGCCGTCCGGCGAGACGCTGCCGGCGGCATCCACTCGGGAACGAGTCATTGTCGCTGGGTCTCTCACGATGGTCCCTACCATTCCTTGCCTCGCTGGAAGATGAGCCGCATGACGATGTTCAAGCCGAGCACGGCGACGATGATCACGAGCGAGCCGCCCCAGGCGAGCTCCTGCCACCGTGGCCACGGCGAGCCGGCGTAGTCGTAGATGGTCTTTGTCAGGTTGGCGGTGGGCTCGCCGAAGAAGCCCTGGACGCCGCCCAGCCAGTACGGGCTGCTGAGGGCCGTGAAGAGCAGCGGCGCGGTCTCGCCGGCGACGCGCACCACGGCGAGGACCGTCCCCGTGACCAGCCCGGCGCGCGCCGCGCGACAGACGACACCGACGGTCACCTTCCAGCGCGGCGCACCCATCGCCAGCGCCGACTCGCGCAGCTCGTTGGGCACGAGGTTGAGGATGTCCTCGGTCGTGCGCGCCATCACCGGCAGCATGATGAAAGCCAGGGCCACCGAACCGGCGAAGCCGCTGTAGTGGCCCAGGGGCTGCACCAGGATCGCGAAGGCGAAGATGCCGACGACGATCGACGGGATGCCCATGTTGACGTTGGCGATGCCGCGCACCAGCGCCGCCGGCCGGTTGCCGCGACCGAACTCGGCCAGGTAGACGCCGCCGAGAAAGCCGAGGGGGATGGCGATCAGGGCGGCGACCGCCGTGATGACGAACGTGCCGAGGACGGCGTTGCCGAGGCCGCCGCCCGTACCGTCTGCGGTCGGCGGCAACTGGGTGAAGAACGCCACGTCGATCGCGCTCGCCCCGCGGCGCACCACGTCGAGCACGATCCAGAGCATCACGGCGATGCCGGCGGAGGCGCCCAGCCAGGCGAGCGCCTTCACGACGACGTCGCCGGCGCGGCGGCGCGCGACGGAGCGGGCGCGCACCTCGCTCAGCGGCCGCAGAGCCGTGCGATCGGCCTGGCGCGACCGAGCTCATGCCCGTCCCCCGCTGACGCGCGCCGCCCGCTTGAGCCAGCGCTGGGCGAGGGCCTGGAAGCCGACCGTGATCAGGAAGAGCACGAGTCCCATCTCGATGAGGGCCGCACGCTGCACCGGGTCGCTCGCCTCGTTGAACTGGTTGGCGATGAGCGAGGCGATGGTGGTGCCGCCGTCGAGCAGGCTGTGGGGCAGCCCGGTGTAGATGCCGCCCACGATGAACGCCACCGCCATCGTCTCCCCCAGAGCGCGTCCCAGCCCGATGAAGCAGGCGCCGACGATGCCGCTGAGCGAGTAGCGCAGGCTGATCTTGCGGGTCACTTCCCACGTGGTCGAGCCCATCCCGTAGCCAGCCTCCTTGGTCACACGCGGCACCATATTGAGCACGTCACGCGAGACCGCCGTGATGAAGGGAAGGACCATGACGGCCAGCACCAGTCCGGCGGTCAGGATCGAGAAGCCGCCGCCCTGGAAGTTGTTGCCCGAGCTGAAGACGGGGAGGAACCCGAGCGGGCTCTTCATGAGCCAGGGCACCACGTGGTTCTGCATCAGCGGGGCGATCACGAAGATGCCCCACATCCCGAAGATGATGCTGGGGATGGCGGCGAGCATCTCGATGGCCGTGCCCAGCACCCTGGCCACCCTGGGCTTCACCAGTTCGGTGAGCAGCAAGGCGATGAGCAGGGCGAGGGGCACGGCGACCACCATCGCGACCAGCGTGGTGAGCGCCGTGCCGGTGAGCGCCGCCAGGATGCCGAACGACCCGGCGCTCGGCGCCCAGTCGACGGTGGTGAGCAGCTCGGTGCCGAGGCCGGTGATGGCCGGCCAGGAGTCGATCACCAGGATGCCGGCCAGGCCGAACATGGCGATCGCCACCACGGCGCCGCCGAAGCGGGCGAGCCCGGCGAAGATCGGGTCGCCGAGTCGCGTCAGGCCGCGCGGCGCCGCTTTCGCGGCGCCGCGCGGCCCTTCCGGCCTCAACAGATACTCGTCGAGCGTGCTCAAGGCGCCTGCCTCACTTCGACCACACCGCCGTACCGCCGGCGGTGATCGTCGGCCAGGCGTCCTTCTGGACCCTGTCGTAGCCCGCCTTCGGGATCGGCACGTAGTCGAGGCTCGTGGCCGAGTCGGCGCCGTTTTGGTAGCACCAGTCGAAGTAGTCGAACATGGCCTTCGCCTTTGTCGCGTCTTCCTGCTGCTGCTGGACCAGGATGAAGGTCGCGCCCACGATGGGCCACGTCTTCGCGCCCGGCAGGTCGACGAGCAGGACGGCGAAGCCAGGTGTCGTCCAGTCGGCCTGCGCCGCGGCAGCCTTGAACGTGTCGAGACCGGCGCTCACGTACTTGCCGTCCTTGTTCTGGAGCTGCACCGTGGTCATGCCTGTCTGCTTGGCGTAGGCGTACTCGACGTAGCCGATCGATCCAGCCAGCTGCTGCACGCTGGCGGCGACGCCGTCGTTGCCCTTGCCGCCCACGCCGGTCGGCCAGGCCACTTCCTTGTCGGCCCCGGCCGTCCACACCGATGGCGCGGCCGCGGCGAGGTAGTGCGTGAAGATCCAGGTCGTCCCGGAGCCATCGGAACGATGGACCACGGTGATCTTCGTCGACGGCAGCTTCACGCCCGGGTTCTCGGCGACGATCGCCGGGTCGTTCCAGGTCGTGATGTCGCCGTTATAGATCTTGGCGAGGAGCTCGCCGGTCAGCTTGAGCTGGTCGGGGGAGACGCCCTCAAGGTTCACGACGGGGACGATGCCGCCCGTCACCATGGGGAACTGGACCAGACCGTTGGCCTTCAGGTCGGCCTCAGACAGCGGGGCGTCCGACGCGCCGAAGTCGACGGTCTTGGCCTCGATCGCCTCGATGCCGCCGCCCGAGCCGATCGGTTGGTAGTTGATCTTCAAGCCGGCCGTCTGCCCGTACTCCTGCGCCCACTTCGAGTACAGCGGCGCCGGGAAGGTAGCGCCGGCGCCGACCAGGGTGTCGGAGGAGGCCTGCGCGTTGTCGGTGGTCACCGGGTTCGAGCCGCCGCAGGCCGCGAGGACGAGCGCCATCACGGCGACCGCGAGCACGACGGCGCTGATGGGTCCCGTGCGCCGCCCCAGGGTCTTCCTCATGTTGTATTCCTTTCCTTCTCTCAGTCATGTCGCACTCAGTCATTTCGCCGGCAAGCTACCCGGGGGTTGTTAGCGTTCGATGAGGAGAAGGTCAGATGCCCGCGAGATTTCCGCGGAGAAGGGTGGACGAAGGCGCGCCGCGGAGAACGGGCTCGAGTGACCGAGACAGCCAGAGCCGGGCGACCGCGCCGGCGAGATAGACGGTGACCACGCGCCGACGGGATAGCCGGCGGGCGCGGAACGGCTAGGGTCGCGGCAGGTGGATGCGGAACGTGCTGCCGCCGCCCACCGTGCTCTCGACCGTGACCCGGCCGCCGTGCACCTGCGCGATGTGCTTGACGATCGACAGGCCGAGGCCGGTGCCGCCCATGTCGCGGCTGCGCGCCTTGTCGACGCGGTAGAAGCGCTCGAACAGCCGGGGCAGGTGCTCGCGCGGGATCCCCGGGCCCTCGTCGGCGACGCTGATCACCACCTCGTCGGCCCGTTCCTCGGTGCCGACCCGCACGGTGGCTCCCTCGGGCCCGTACTTCACCGCGTTGTCGATGAGGTTCACGACGGCCTGCTCAAGGAGCGCCGGGTTCATCCTGCACCATCATCTCGCCCGGGGCATCGACGACGATCGCGGCGCCCTTGGCCTCGGCCCGCGGCGCGCAGACGTCGGCGGCGGCATGCAGCACATCGTCCAGCGCCGCCTCGAGCAACGGCGGGCCGAGACCATCGTCGGCGCCCTCGAGGCTCGAGAGCGCGAGGAGGTCCTCGATGATCGAGTTCAGCCTGTCGGCCTGCCCTGAGATGATGCGCAGGAAGCGCGGCGCCGCTTCGGGGTCGTCGAGCGCACCGTCGAGCAGGGTCTCGGCGAACCCCTTGATCGACGTGACGGGCGTCTTGAGCTCGTGGGAGACGTTGGCCACGAAGTCGCTCCTGACGGCTTCGAGGCGGCGCAGCCTGGTCACGTCGTTCAGCACCACCACGGCGCCGACGGTCTCGTCCCCGGCGTGCAGCCGGGCGCCGTGGGCCTGCAAGAAGCGCTCCTCGTGTCCCAGGTACGCCATGAGGTCCGTCTCGGTCGGCACCTCGCCGGCGAGCGCGTCCGCGACGACACGCTGGAGCTCGGGATCGCGGGCGACCTCCTCGATGGAACGGCCTCGCACGTCGGCGACATCCAGCTGGAGCAGCCGGGCGGCCGCGTCGTTCAGGGCGATCACGCGGCCGTCGGGGTCGACCGCCATCACACCCTCGACCATGCTCGCTAGCACAGCCTCGCGCTCGTTGCGTTCGCGCGTGATGTCACGGATCTTCTCGTCGAGCTGCTCGGCCATCATGTTGAGGCTCTCGGCGACGGCGGCGAACTCCTCCGTCCTCGGAACGGCCAGTCTGCCGCTGAAGTCGCCCGCCGCGAAGCGTGCCGCACCGTCGCGCACCTCGTTCATCGGCCGGCTGATGCGCGACGAGACGAACCAGCCGATGATGACGGCGACCAGCGCGACGGCGACGGCGGCGATGAGGATGCTGCGATAGAGCGAGGCGAGCGCCTCGTTGACGGCGGTGAGCGGCATCGCGACGCGCACGACCGCCTCGACCGGGCCGGACGTCGGCAGCGGCACCGCGACGTACATCATGTCCTCGTTCAAGGTGTGGCTGAAGCGGATGGAGCTGCCCACACCGCCGCCGGCCGCCGTCTTGAACTCGGGCCGGTCGCTGTGGTTCTCCATCTCCTGAGGCTGCGCCTCCGAGTCCGCGATCACGAAGCCGCGCGACTCGCCGGGCTCGTCGACGGCGATGATCGTGATGCGCGTGCCGGAGGCGGTCCCGAGCCGGCGGACCAGCGGCTCGACCTGCGACGGCGTCTCCGTGCCGAGGAGGGGCGCCACCTCCTCGCGCACGAGAGCGGCGCGCGACTGCAGCTCCGACCGCGTGTGGTCCAGGTAGAACTCGCGCGCCGATCTGATCGTGAGCACGCCGACCGCCGCCGTCGCGAGCAGCACGACGACGAGATAGGTCGCGTAGATGCGCCAGAACAGGCGCCTCACTCAGGCGCCCTCATACGGTAGCCGACCCCCCGCACGGTCTCGACGTAGGCGCCGCACGAGCCCAGCTTCCTCCTGAGCGAGACCATGTGGACGTCGATGGAGCGGTCGGTGACGTAGCGGTCGTCGAGGTAGGCCTCGTCGCCTTGAGCCGCCTCGACGAGCTGCTGCCGGGTGAAGACCCAACCGGGCCGGCGCATCAGGAAGAGGAGGATGCGGAACTCCGTCGCGGTGAGCTCGACGGGGGCGCCGCACGCGATCACCTGATGACGGCCGGGATGGAGCTCGAGATCGCCGACGTGCAGGCTCCTGTCGCCGGGCTCGGCCTCGTCGCCGCGACGCAGCACCGCGCGGATGCGCGCCACGAGCACACGCGGGCTGAATGGCTTGGTGACGTAGTCGGCGGCGCCGAGCTCCAGCCCGGCGACGATATCGGCCTCGCTGCCCTTCGCCGTCAGCATGACGATCGGGATGTGGCTCGTGGCCTCGTCGGCCTTCAGCCGGCGGCAGACCTCGAGGCCGTCGACGCCGGGCAGCATGAGATCGAGCACCAGGAGGTCCGGCGACTTGAGCCGGGCGGCGCGGAGGGCGTCTTCACCGCTCGCGACGCAGGTGACCGCGTAGCCCTCGTTCTTGAGGTTGTAGTCAACGAGCTCCAGGATCTCGCGCTCGTCGTCGACCACCAGCACGTGTTCCCGGGCCATGGTGAGCTTGCCTCCGCGTGACGGACAGACAGTATCCTCAGCCTAACGATTCGCAGGCGCGCGGCCAACAGGGCTGACTCGAGAGTGAGCGCAACGGATCGGGCCGCAAGCCCGTCGCGACGCGACGGTCCCTTGACGCCGTGGGAGGGCTTGCGGCAGGACGCGCTCAAGCGGCTGTGTCGGAGCGCCAGCGCTCGGAGGCAGTGTCCCCGGGATGTGCATCGGTCGCGTTCTCATCCGACCGCTCCGCTGGGTACCGCTCGTGACTGGAGGGGAAGAGCGCGCGGAACTCATCTCGTCCGCCGCCGTCCAGATACGCCTTTCGCAGATGTCGCCGTCTTCTCTTGCTCGGGAGAATCATCGCAGGAGTATCCTCGTCGTCCGTTGTTACGGTTGCGTGAAGCGATCGACTGAGATCCTGTTTCACGTGTCCCTGAGACGTCTCGCTGCAGGTTCACGAGCACGCGCGCCAGCAGGTCGCCCCTGTGCACGCGCCCTCCCGTTGCGGCCGCGAGAGATGTCGCTCGCTCGCCGACCTCCGCGGGAAGATCAAGCGGCTCGACCGCGACGCTGACTCCGACGCCGACGATCAGGCGTCGCGTCTTGTCAGGCCCCTCGGTGTCGTCCACCAGGACCCGGCCGACCCTGCGTCCCGCGACGAACAGGTGACCCCGCGCGGCCGTCACCAGGGTCGACGAGCCGTCCTCGATGGCGGCGGCGACCGCTGTCGTCGCCGTCGTGACAAGTGTGGGCAGATCAGGCTGCGGCCGGGACGGTCGCATGACCGCCGCGAACAGCAGGATGGCTCCGGCGGGGACCTTGACGCGCTTCCTCCGGCCCCCATGCTCGAGCGTTCGGCTCTCGCGCAACACGATGGTGCCGTCTTCGGCACCAGCCTGCGCGAGTCGCTTGACCTCGCGCATCAGCGCTTCGATCTCGGGCAGGTACGTCACGACCGCTCGCGCCGGCCTCGCCAGAGGCATCGGTACAAGCCGGACCGACTGTGACTGACTCATCTGATTCCTTTCGTCTGTATCCATGGCGCCTACGTTCCCGCTCTGCATTAGGGGGAGGTTAGGGATGCGCTTCGACCAGACGAGACTCGCCGCACGCTCGCGAGAGCGTCCGGGATGCGGAGGGCACCGAGGGAGATCCGTCCAACTTTCTCATCTCCTCATCCGCTCCTAACCGCCTCCTAACCACCGGGGGGCACGATCCGCTGCGGTGCGAACGTGTTTGAGTCCCTAGCGAAGTCGAAGGAGCAAGGTATGAAGAAGTCCCACGGATTGCTGATCGCGGCGGTGGCGCTCGTGATGCTGCTGGCGACCGGGGTGTTCGCGGCATGCGGCAGCAACGACACTGCTTCCGCGTCCTCATCAAAGAGCGATGTGATCGCCGCCGCTCAGGGTGACGATCAACTGTCGCAGTTCGCTCAGGCCATGCAAGGAGCGGGCCTCGACGGCACGGGGCCGTACACGGTCTTCGCCCCGACCAATGACGCGGTGTCCCAGTCGGAAGTCACCCTCGACGCGGACCAGGTGAAGGCGAGCACCATCGAGGGCGCCCAACTGACGAAGGACGAGATGGCGAAGGGGACCAAGAACGACGCCATGCTGGCCGACAACAGCATTACCACCTATACCGGCAGCGATGGCTCGCTGTATGTGAGGGGCTTCAAGGTCGTCGGCGGCCCCATAACCTCGGGAAACGGTGTGATCTACAAGATCGACGGAGTCATCGCGCCCAAATAGGTGATGGTCGCGAGCATGGGGAGGCGAGGCGCCCCGGACGATCGGGCGCCTCGCCTCTGCGCATCCCGTCTCGACTGAGGACGGCCTGCCCCCAGAAGAAGGGCCGACCAGACCGGCTGCCGTCGGTTCAAGTAGCATGGCGGCCAGGCGAAGGCGGAGGGCCGCATGGGCGAACGCGACGGCATCGTGGTGATCGGCGGAGGCGTGATCGGAGCGTGCGTGGCGCGAGAGCTGGCGCTGCGCGGCGCCGCGGTGACGCTGCTGGAGCGCGAGCCGGAGGTCTGTCCGCCGGAGAGCGCCGTCTTCGCCAACTGCGGCCTGGTCGTGCCGAGCGAGGTGGAGCCGCTCGCCAACCCATCCGCCCTCGGCGAAGGCTTCAAGTGGCTGCTCGACCCGACCAGCCCCGTCTACTTCAAGCCGCGGATGAGCCTGGCCCTGCTGCGCTGGCTCCTGGCCTTCAGGAAGGCCAGCAGGCGGGAGGTCGCCGACCGGGCGGCGCCCGTGCTTCGGGAGCTCAGCCTGCGCAGCGCTGAGCTCCACGACGAACGGGCGCGTCAGGCGAACGACGGGACGCCGAAGGGCGACGACTGGCTCTATCAGCGCGCCGGCTGGCTCTGGCTCTATGAGACGCGGCGGGGCCTCGATGACGGGATCGCCGAGGCGGAGACGCTGGCGGGGCTGGGCGTGCGGATGGACGTCGTCGACGTCGACCAGGTCCACGAGATGGCGCCGGCGGTGCGGCGGGGGAGCGTAGCCGGCGCGACGATGAGCCTCGACGACGGCGCGATGGACCCCGCCGCGTTCACGCGCGCGACCATCGCTGAGGCGGTCACGGCCGGCGCCACCGTCGTGACCGGCGCCGAGGCCTACGGGTTCGACCTGGCCGGCGACGAGGTGCGCCGGGTGCGCACGACGGCGGGCGTCTTCGACGCCGGCCAGGTCGTGCTGGCCGCCGGCGCCTGGTCGCCGGCTCTCGCCGCTCAGCTCGGCCTGCGGCTTCCCATCGAGCCGGCCAAGGGCTACAGCGTGGACGTCGACCGGCCGGAGGGGCTGCCCGACATCCCCCTGTGTATCGTCGAGCCGCACGTCGTGGTCACGACGCTCGGCGACCACATCCGCCTGGGCAGCACGCTCGAGTTCTCCGGCTGGGACCTGCGCATCCGGCCAAAGCGGGTGCTAGGTCTGCGGCGCGGCGCCGAACGCGTGCTCGGGCTGCCGCAGGACGGGCCGGTGCGACAGATCTGGCGCGGTCCCCGCCCGGTCACGCCAGACGGCATGCCCGTGATCGGGCGCAGCCCGCGCCGGCCGCAACGTGGTGCTCGCCACAGGGCACTGCATGCTGGGACTCTCGCTAGGGCCGGTCACCGGGCAGCTCGTCGCGGAGATCGTCGAAGGCGCGGCCCCGTCGGTCGACCTGACGCTGCTCAGGCCGGATCGCTTCTAAGCCAGGATGGCCTCGTAGGCGGCGCGCCAGTCGCGGAAGTCGGGGAAGACGTAGTCGGCGCCGGCCGCCTCCAGCTCGGCCAGCGAGTGCATGCCGGTCGCCACGGCGATCGACTTGACGCCGAGCGCCTCGCCACAGGCCACGTCTGACGGGGTATCGCCGATGACCGCCACCTGCTTGCCGGCGAAGCGCACACCCGACAGCGTCTCGGCGCGGCGGACAGCGACCGCCGGCAGGTCCGGCCGCCACGCCGAATCGGAGCCGTAGGCGGCGACCTTGAAGAGGCCGGCGACGCCCGTCGGCGCCAGCTTGACGGCGGCGCCGGCCGCGACGTTCCCGGTCAGCAGGCCGAGCAACACGCGGCGGTCCGCGGCGAGCGCCGTGACGAGCTCGCGCACGCCGGGCAGCACCTCGATGTGACCCTCGCGCACCTCGTCCTCGAGCAGCTCGACGTACAGCCGCAGGCACTCCTCGACGCCTTCCTCCAGCTCCGCGGAAGGCACCCCCCAGCGGCCCGCCAGGTCGCGGATGATGCCCGGGTCGGTGCGGCCGTGGAAGGCGTAGCCGTCGAGGCCGCCGGTGACCCCGTACGTCGACTCGATGGCGGCGAAGATCGCACGGCCACCGGCGCCGTGCGCGTCGATCAGCGTGCAGTCGATGTCGAAGAGGGCGAGGCGCTGCATGGGACGGTCAGTATACGGCGGGCGGGCGGCGTCCCGCCGCCCCCGCCCGCCGGCAGCTCTCGAGGCCCTCCGACGGCGTCACCCGCCCGCCGCGCCGCTTCAGCCGCCCGTCGGTGGGTTCCCGCCGTGGCACGGGCAGCTGGCCGGCTGACCGAACCCGTTGAGGTGGCAGTCGTTGCACTGGAGCGGCACCTCGCCGCGCGGGATGTGCTCGCCCTCCTGCGGGTGCGTGAACTTCGAGGGCGTCCAGTTCTGGATCGTGTGGCACTGTACGCAGTCCGTGAGGCCGTTGTGCTGGTCGCCGTGGCAGGTGATGCAGCCGTCAGGCGGCACGTTGACGCCCTTCGTGTGGCAGGTCTCGCACGAGATCTGCCCGTGTTTTCCGGTGAGCGCGCCGCCCGGGTGCGGGCCGCCGCCCTTGCCGCCGGACCAGCTCGTCATACCGTGGCAGTCAACGCAGGGGCCGCGGTCGCCATGTGGCGCCTGATGGCAGTAGGAGCAGTCCTTCGTGCCGTTCGTGTGACAGCTGAGGCAGGCCGGCATCGAGTTCGCCGGCGGTGCGGTGACGCCCGGAGCGCCAGCGTGCACGAGCGACGCGTGACAGGCGATGCACTGCTGCTTTGCGTGTCCTGCGCTCCCGTGCTTGAACGTGACGGGCGCGGGGTCGCCCAGCTTCAGCGTCTTCGTCGTGTCGGCGGTCGTGTGGCAGCCCGACCTCATGCAGGCCGAGTTCGGGATGTGTCGCGTCACCTTGATCGGCGCCTTCACCTGACCGGTGAAGTGGACCCAGACCTCGCGCGACGCTGCCAGCTTCGTCTCGACGAAGTTCACGGCGCCCGGCGGGATGTGGCACTGCACGCAGTCGGCTTCCGCGTGCGTCGACTTCTGCCAGGTGTCCCGATAGGGCCACATCTCGTGGCAGTCGGTGCCGCAGAACTTGTTGCTCTCGGTGAACTGCGAGGCGAACGCCGTCCCGGCCAGCCCGAGCACGACGAGCACGCCGGCCACGACCAGCAGCTTGGCCCACCATGGGGACCACCAGTGCGTGCCTCGCGCCATGCCGACTCCTCCACGAAGGTTCACATCCGGAGCTCATGCTACCCCCCGGGGCTACGACGCGGACTGAGAATGTAGCGGCGGCCCGCCGGGCGCAGGGCCGCCGGCGCGGGACGCGCCGGGCGCAGTGCCGCCGGCGCGAGGGCGGAGACAGCCGCCAACGCGGCCCGCCAGTCCGCGAGGCGCGGCGTCAGCTCGCGTGGCCTCTGATCAGCAGCAGCGGCACGTCGGTGTTGTGCCGCACGTGCTCGGCCGTGCTGCCCAGCACGAGGCGCTTCGCCCAGCCGTGACCGTGCGTCGCCATGGCGATCAGGTCGGCGCCCTGCCGCTCGGCCTCGGTCACGATCACCTCGCCGGGCTCGCCCGGGGCGATCAGCGTGCGCACCTCGAAACCGTGCCCGCGCAGCACTTCGGCGGCGCGGGCCACGTCGCCCTCGGCGTCGTCGACCTCGCAGTTGCGCTCGTCGCGCGTGTGGAAGTGCGCGACGCGCAGCACGACGACCTCTGCCTTGCACACCTCTGCAAGCTTGACGACGTGCTCCAGCACGGGGGCGTCCGTCGCCGTCCCCTCGATCGGCACCAGGATGCGCTCGTAGACGCCCACGTCTCAGCCTCCCCAGATGGTCTGATACAGGAGGAACACGTTCAATCCAATGATGATGCCCGCCAGCAGGACTCCGACAAGCGTCTGCACCGGTCCCATCCTGTCTGTGCCCATCACGCGGCGGCTCCGCGAGAGCCACAGCAGCGGGATGATGGTGAAGGGCAACTGGATGCTGAGCATCACCTGGCTGATGATCAGTGCCTTGTAGGAGTCGACGCCGACGGCGATCACGATCATCGCCGGGAGCGACGTCACGACAAGGCCGACGCGATAGGCCCGGCTGCGGGCGTGCTCGGGCAGGCCCAGATAGCCGGTGACGACGTTCGCCTCGGCCAGCGACGACGTGATCGACGAGGCGATACCGGCGACCAGCAGGGCCACCCCGAAGAGGAAGCGCGAGAGCGGGCCCACCAGGGGCTCGAGCGTCTCGGATGCCTGCTCGATGCTGCCGACATCCACTCCCGCGGTGTAGAAGACCGCTGCGGCCACGATGATCATCGCCGAGTTGACGAGCCAGCCCATGCCCATCGCCATGGTGGTGTCGATCAGCTCGAAATTCATGATGCGGCGACGCTGATCGGGCGCCAGGTCCCAGTCGCGCGACTGGATGACGTTGGAGTGCACGTAGATGTTGTGCGGCATCACGATGGCGCCCAGCATGGCGAGCGCGACGAGGATGCTCGCGCCGCTCAGGTCGGGGACGACCCAGCGCGGCGTGGCGGCCGCCCAGTCGGGACCGACGAGGAAGAGCTCGATGATGTAGCAGGTTGCGATGATGGCGAGGAAGACGACGATCATGCGCTCGAGCTGGTGGTACTTCTGGCCGAGGATGGCGAGGAAGACGAGGCCGACGGTGATAGGCGCGCCGAGCCACAGCGGGATGCCGAAGAGCAGGTAGAAGCCGAGCGCGGCGCCGAGGTACTCGGCAAGGTCGGTGGCCATGCAGGCGAGCACGATGGTCACCCCGGCGATCCAGGCGACGGGACGCGGCAGGTGAGTACGGACGTTGGCCGCCAGAGAGCGTCCCGTCACGATGCCCAGCTTGGCCGAGAGGTGCTGCAGAAAGATCAGCATCAGGGTGCTGAGCGAGACGACCCAGAGCAGCTTGTAGCCGAACTCAGACCCGCCGGCGATGTTGGTCGCCCAGTTGCCCGGGTCGATGAACCCGATCGTGACGATGAAGCCTGGACCCAGGTAGCGCAGCAGCTCGCGCGAGAAGAGGTCGCGGGCAAAGCCGCGGATCGGCGACGGCTCGGGCTTGAGGCGGCGGGCGGCGGCTCTGTCGCCGGCGCCACTCTGACCACCCTCCGCTGCGGCCGGGCGCTCCGCTTCGCTCGCGTCCGAGGCGTCCATCACCCTACTTTACAGGAGGGTCCGCGATGGACGCGTCACGCGTCAGGCCGACTTCACGCGCCTCCACGTCTCCGAGTACACCCGGGTGAACTCGCCGACGTCATTCATGAGCTCGCCCCTCGCGAGCTGCTCCTTTGTCGGGAAGTTGTCCTTCAGGAGCTGGCTGTCCATGAGCGCATAGGCGGCCGGGACCGGCGACAGGTACCAGACCCAGTCGGTCAGGTCGGCCTGGTTCTTCACGTCGCAGACGAAGTCCATCCACAGGTGTGCCCCGTACGCGCTGTTGCCGCCCTTCGGGATCACCAGGTTATCGACCCAGACCGTATAGCCCTCGTCCGGCAGAACGTACGCGAGCTTGTCCTGACCGATCTGGTCCATGACGAGCAGCGCGTCGGCGTTCCAGGCGTGCACCAGAGGCGTACCCTGGATCATGGCGCGCTTCATGTTGTTGGCGTCGTAGGTGGCGACCAGCGGCTTCTGCTCGATGAGCTTGTCGCCCGCCTTGGTGAGTTCGTCCTCGGACTGCGAGTTGAGCGAGTACCCCAGGAGCTTCAGCGCGGCCCCGATGGTCTCTCTCATCTCGTTGTCCATGTTGATCTGACCCTTGTACTTCGGGTCCCACATCGTCTGCCAGCTCGTCACCGTCTCGGGCACCTTGTCGGTCCTCACGCCGATGCCTGTCGTGCCCCACTGGTACGGCACGCTGTACTTCTTGCCGTCGGTCTCCGGGTCGTAGCTCGGCTTCTGGAACTTGGGGTCGACGTTCTTGAAGTTCGGGATCAGCGACATGTCGAGCGGCGTCACGAGCTTGGCCATGATCAGCACGTGCACCATGTAGTCGGACGGGCACATCACGTCGTAACCCGTGGCTCCGGCACTCAACTTCGCGTAGAGCGCTTCGTTGTCGTCGAAGTAGGTCTCGACGAGCTTGATCCCCGTCTCCTTCTGGAAGTTCTTCTTGGTGACCGGGGCGAGGTAGTCGGTCCAGTTGTAGAAGATGATCTGCTTCGGCACTGTCTTGTCCATCTGTGTCGCCTGCGCTGCCGGCTCGTTGCCGGTGCCGCAGGCGGCCAGGACGGAGCCGATCGCCGACGTGGTCAGGCCGAGGGCCGCGGCCCGCACGAGGAACTGGCGGCGGGAGATGCCGCCGCGCGCGACCTCACGCGTGAGTCCGACGATCTCCCGGTCGTTCAGCTGACGGGTCGCGTCCGCCGACGTGGGGCGAGGAGTGCCGCGCTCCGGCGCGCCGTCCTCGCCCGCATGCTCCCTCATGGTCATGCATCCCCCTCTCGCTGCTCTGGCGTCCTCGCGTCGAAGCCTGGACCGGCGGCGGGGCTGCCGTCCGGCAGCCCCGCCGCCGCGTCCCTTGTCTTAGCGACTCACCGCGTCCAGCAGCAGCCTGGCCGGACACCTCATTGTCCGTCGCCGTCGATGGCGAACGTCGACGGCCCGGGCCCCACGCCATCACCGGCACCTCGGTGGCCGTGTGGTCGCCCTCATCGGTGCCGCTCCAGCCCCAGGTCACGCCGGTAGCGCGCCGCCAGCACGTCGGAGATGCCCATCTCGTCGTTCTCGCAGGATGAGCGCCTTCTCCGCGGCGGTCGGCGTGATGCCCGGCGTAGGTGGCAAGCGTCTTCTCGATGGTCATCTTGCCGGCCTTGATGAGACCCCACATCCACTCGGTGCTCGCCGTCTGCTTGGCGATCAGCGGGTACTTCGTCGACGGGCCCGACGATCAGCCCGCCGGTCTCGTGGTCGGCCTCGAGAATGATCAGCGTCTGTCCTGCCGCGGCCTTCTCCTTCGCCCAGTCGTAGGCGAGCTTCACGGCCTGGTCGAGCTCGCGGATCTCGGCGCCGACCCAGGCGGCGTCGCGTGAGTGCCCGCCCCAGTCGTTGGAGCCGTCCTCGATCATCACGAAGAAGCCGTCCGGATCCTGGTTGAGGACGCCGATGGCGGCCTGCGTGAGCTGCGGCAGCGTCGGCTGCGTCTTGAGCACGCCCTCCTCCTCGCGGTCGATGGTGTAGGCCAGGGTGGTCTTGCCGAAGATGCCGTACATCTTCGTCGGCCAGGCGTCGTGCCTGGAGGTAGGGGTTGAGCTGGCTCAGGCTCGTGACCGTGACGTCGGGCTGCGGATAGGCGGGATCGAAGAGCAGGGACGACTCGCTCCAGCCGCCACTGGCCAGGAACTCGATATCGTGCGCCGCCATCTGCCGCGTGATCTCCTCGCCCAGGTCGCGGTCGGGCACGTGCGCGGCGAAGACCGCCGGCGTCGCGTCGGAGAGCTCGAGGTCGGTGATCAGTCCGGTCGCCTTGCCGACGCTCTCGGCCCGCTCCAAGGCGGTCTCGAAGATGGTCTCGGTGGCCGTCGTCGCCGGGTCCCATCGAGACCCAGTCGTTCCACGTCTCCTGCCCGGTCGCCAGCGCCGTGCCGGCGGCGGCCGAGTCGGTGACGCCGTCCGAGTGACGTCGTGTCGAGCGTGCCGACGCCGCCCCACGGGATGCTCGTCGATGTTCAGGCTACCGCCGTTCAGCATGCGGCCGACCTGGACGTGGTTCGGCCCCATGCCGTCGCCGATGAAGAGGATGACGTTGTCGACGTTCGCGAACGGCGACGATGTGCCGTTGGCCACCGCCTTGCTGGGTCCAGCGCTGAATGCCACCCCCACCACGAGCGTCAGCGCGCAGACTGCCAGAACGATCGCGAAGGATAGTGAGCGTAGGTGGTGCCTTCTCATCCCTTTCCCCCTTGTCCCCGGCGCGCCACGCCGAGCGGCGCGGCACGCATTGTCGACAATCGACTGTACCGAGCGGTGGCCGATTCGGCAAGGCCCGTACTGTCCTGACCTGCTTGGGCACAAGCGAGGCGATAACGGGCCCCTTTTGGCTTGGCTTCGGCCAAGGGCCGACACCTCGACACCACATGCATCCGCAGACGATGGAGACGAAGAGGGGCCGGCCCGCTCACGCGGGCCGGCCCACTTCACGCCGCAGAGACTCTCAGTCAATCACTGCACGTCGATGAAAATCGGGTTCGAGTAGAACCACAGATCCGGCCCACGCACTTGGCTGCGTCGTTCTCGCCCAGGCTCGAGCGTCGTCCATCAGCGGGTTGCCGTCGGGGTCGGTCTGGGGATAGAAGTCGACGGGCTGGTTGGTGCCCCGCAGACGGAAGTACATGTCGGCGGTCGCTCGTCTCGATCGTGTACGTCGGCCGAGCTCGCAGTCGAACGTGTCGACCACCTTGGTGCTCGGGTTGGTGGCTCTGTCGTAGTCCGAGTCGCACTGAGCTTGCCGGTCACGTCGCCGGAGATCAGGTCGACGTGGTCGACCTCCGGCGTGTCCCAGTTGTTGTTGAAGTCCGGGCTGTGCCAGCTGACGGTGATGGTGACGCTGTCGCCGGGCGCGACCGTCAGCGTGCCGCCCCATCGTGCCTGCTGGCCCCATCGCTCGTGGCCGTTGAACTCGAGGCTGTCGATGAGCTGACCTTCGACCGCGAACGAGTTGCCCGAGCGCAGGCCGTCGACGATGCCCTGCGGCGTCAGGGCCTCGACGTAGGTGTGGTCCTTCGAGTACTCACCGGGCCAGAACTCCTCGGCCGGGTCGTGGAAGTCAGAGTCGCAGAAGACCCAGAAGTGGCGACCCTCACCGAGCAGGGAGTCCCACACGCCGCCGACCTTGGCGGTGAAGTAGTCGGCGCCGCCATAGGTGCGCGCCTGAGCGGTGCGTACAACGTCAGGGGTGCCATCATCGAATTCGAACTCCTCGTCGTAGCCGCCGCGGAGCGGCGGCTCCTTCTGCGAGCCGGGCATGCCGGCCATGCCGAAGAACACCGACGGGGCGGCGTCGTTGTAGAGACGAATGTCGCGCGGCGTCCACAGCAGGTCACGCGAGGGGTGGCTCAGGATCGAGTAGCTGTTGTCCGAGTACCGTCGTCCAGGAACGTCGGCGGCTTCGAGGCCCCGGGCGTACTTGTCGAAGGTCTCCGGGTCCTTGGTCACGCCGGTGCGGCTGAGCGTCGTGCCCCTCGCCTTGCGAACCAGCGTCTTCGTCTGCGTGAAGTCGTCGTCGAGCTTGTCGAACAGGAACTCGAAGTCGCTGATCGCCCATGCCCGTGGCGTACGTCGGCGCCGTCGAGCCGGGCTGCTGGTAGGCGTCGGCGATCACAGTCTTGGACTCATCGATGCCGGGCACGCCCCACTCGAGGCCCTGGAACAGCACCTTGTCCGGGTGACTGGCGCGGAGCGCGTTGAAGCTGTCCCAGTTGTCGAGCATGCCGTCCCAAGCCCAGACATCGCCGCTGCCGTTGCCCACGGTGTCGGCCGGTACTTGACGCCGTTGGCGTCGCGATCCCACTCGCCGCCGTGGTCGGTGCTGCCCATCCAGTCGAGGTGCCAGACGTCGAACGCCTGGTGGACGAGCGTCGGGCAGGTACTGATTGCCGTCGGAGAACTGCGTGTGGTTGTGCGTGTCGCCGGTGACATAGCCGGGAATCGTCGGCGTTGGCCACGGCGGCGGTGGCGGCGGTGGCGGACCTGGCCTCTTTGCCATGGCCGACGAGGCCAGCATGAGCGCGAGGCACAGCGTGGCCGCAGCCACGAGCGCGAAGACGACGTGCCGTCTGCGTGATGGTGTCATGGTATCCCCCCTGGAAATGGCTCCGGTACTTGAGACTGAGCAGAGGGGCCCGTGCTCACCCCATCGCACCTCGCGGAGCGGCTCCTTTCCCCTCCGTCGCCGCGTCGCCCAGCGACGTGGCCGGACGCTACAACCTGACCTGCCGATTGTAAACAGTTGACGACAATGCAGGCGTGAGGGGCCTCAGTCTAGTCCTCGGATCCGTCGGCGGGGTTGCCCCGCGGCAGATACTGTTGCCACGACTGCCAACGCGGCGGCGTCTCTCCATCCCCACCGGCAGCACGCATTTTCGCTATGGGCGTCAGGCGGGGGCGAGCTCCCGGTCCATCTTGTCGACCTTCAGGTCGACGGCGAGAACGTGCGGGTTCTGGCAGAAGGCGATGCACTGGGGCTCGCCGTCGCAGAGGTCGCACTTGAAGGCGACCTGCTTGTCGGGGTGCTCGTGGATCACATCGGTGGGGCAGACGTCGTAGCACTCACCGCAGCCCGTGCACAGCTCCTCGTCGACGACGAGCACGTAGCCCGTCACAGTGTCGCCGTTCCTCTCCTTTCCCGGGTAGTCGCCCTTGACGACGAGCGTGATCTTCTTCGTCACGATCGCGTCGAGCGGGCAGGCCTCCTGGCACTTGGCACAGCCGGTCTGCAGGCAAGTGTGGCCCCGGATCTTGCCGGTCGTGGGGTTGACCTCGGACCACACGCGGGCGACCGACGGACGGAAGGCGCCCTCGTGGTAGGCAGAGCAGGCGAGCTCACACTGGTGGCAGCCGGTGCACTTCTTGCTTGAGATCATCACGTGGGGCATCGTTCTTCCTTTCCTGAGAGCCGGCCGCAGTCTAGAGGCGTACGTCGACGCCGAGCTCTGCGAGCTTGGCCTCGGTGGGGACACCGTTCTCATCCCAGCCGCGCAGGCCGTAGTAGTCGTGCAGCGCTCGGGCGAACTCGTCGGGGTCGATCAGGGCGCCCGCCGCAGGTCCCTCGGAGAACGGCTGGACTTGAAGGCGCTCCGGCACGCTGTCATCGCCGGACGTAAACCCCTCGCGCAGATTGAAGAGACGTCCCAGGTTCCAGATGCGCTCGCCCAGCTGCATGAGCTCGTCACGCGAGAATTCACGCCCCCAGAGATGCCGCATCAGGATCGCGATCTGTTCCAGGTTGATAGCCCAGAAGTCGCACCAGATGCCGCTGAACTTGAGGGCGAAGAAGTTCTGACCGCCGGCCTCGGCGTTGACCACCCACTCGGCCTTACCCTCGAACGTGGTCGCCGGCATCGAGGCCTCGACGATCTCTTGTCCGACGGGGAACGACCGCATGTGGCAGGCGCCCCGGTCGGACGTGGCGTAGCTGAGCGCCATGCCGAAGGCGCCCCGGGGGTCGTAGCCCGGCAGCTCCATGTTCTTGACCTCCATGGCGAGCTCCGGATGACCGTACTTGGCCGCGAGGGCGCGAGCGCCGAGCGCCAGCTCGGCGCCGAAGCCCTCGCGCCTCGCCATCAGCTCGACGGCCTCGAGATAGCCCTTCGTGTCACCGAAGGCCAGTCCGAAGTCGGCATAGCCCTTCTCGCAGAGGTCCATGGCGAGGCCGACGAGTGAGCCAGAGGAGATCGTATCCATACCGAGCTCGTCGCAGAGCTCGTTGAACTTCATGAGGGCGTCGATGTCGTCGACGCCGCAGTTCGAGCCGCAGAGCGCGATGGTCTCGTACTCCGGACCTTCGCCACGGACCTCCTCGCCTTCGAACGTGGTGCCGTGGAAGTTGCGGCAGCCGATGGAGCACTGGTAGCAGGCGCGCTTCTTCACACGGATCTTCTGGAAGGACTCTGAGTTGATCTTGTGCGCCCCTTCAAACACCCCGGCCGAATAGTTGCGCGTCGGCAGCGCGCCGCCACCGTTGATCACATCGACGAGCACCGGGGTGCCCTCCTCGTGAGCCCAGAGGTTGGTGTCCGTGAGGATGAAGTCGCGGTGCAGACGGTAGATGTCGTCGAGGAACGCCTTGGCGTCACCGACGCTCACGCTGCCGGTCCCGCGCAGGGCGATGGCCTTCACGTTCTTCATGCCCATGAGCGCGCCGGCGCCCCCGCGGCCGGCCTTGTGGTACTGGTCAGTGCTGATGCAGGCCCACGGCACCTTGTTCTCACCGGCAGGGCCGATGGACAGGACCTTTGCGCTCGCGTCGAGGTCCTGTCGAAGCGACTCCTCGACCTCGGAGGTCTTCATGCCCCAGTACTTCGCAGCGGAGCGGAACTCGACCACATCGTCGCTGATCCAGACGACGACCGGGTCGGGGGACTCGCCGGCCAGGATGATGACGTCGTAGCCGGCGAACTTCATCTCCGGCGCGAAGGACCCGCCCACGTAGGAGTCGAGGACCGTCCCCGTCGTCGGGCTCTTGCAGCCCACGACGAGGCGCGACGACGTCGTCACGGTGGTGCCCGCGAAGGGTCCGGTGACGAGCAGGAGCGGGTTGTCCGGCGAGGTGGGGTCGAGCCCCGGAGGGATCTCATCCCAGAGATAGCGGAAGAGCAGTCCCTTGCCGCCCAAGTAGAGCTGCGCCCACTCCATGTTCAGCGGCTCGACCGTGCTCGTCACCCCGAGTCAGGTCGATCCTCAGTACCTTGCCTTGGTAGAAGTCCACGGATAACACGCTCCTTTCGGGGACAGCCAGGACCCTCAGGAGCGTCCGCTGCCCGCCGTTCGAGTCACTCGGGGACGGCGGCCGCGACGGCGACATTCACGGCCGCGTCGTCGTCGATCACGTAACTGCTCTCGGCCGCCCACTGGACGACGACGGGATCGCCGACCTCCGGAAGCGCGCCCTTCAGGTCGTCGTTCAGCTCGTGCACGGTCACGCGCTCGCCGGTCTGAGGTCGATGATCAGCTGCGTCATCGACCCCAGGTAGACGACCTGGTCGATCGTGCCGTGCACGCGCGAGATGTCGCTCGCCGTCCGGCTCGCCCCACACGCGCATCCGCTCTGGCCGGACGATGATCTTGACCTCGCCCTCCGCTCCTCCGATATCGGGGATGCAGATCCGGTCGCCGTCGGCCAAGCTCCATCACGGCGAGGCCCTCGCGCACGCCCCCGGGTCGCACGCGATCACGTTGGAGGTCCCGATGAAGCCCGCCACGAAGGCATTGCGCCGGCCGCTCGTAGAGCTCGCGCGGAGTCGCCACCTGCTGCACGACGCCGTCCCTCATCACGGCGATCCGCTGCGACATGGTGAGCGCTTCTTCCTGGTCGTGGGTGACGTAGACGAACGTCGTCTTCGTCGTGGCGTGGATGCGCTTCAGCTCGAGCTGCATCTCCTTGCGCAGCTTGAGGTCGAGAGCGCCGAGCGGCTCGTCGAGCAGCAGCGCCGCCGGCCGGTTGACGAGTGCGCGCGCCAGCGCGACGCGCTGCTGCTGGCCGCCGGAGAGGTGGGCCGGCCGCCGATCGGCCAGCTCGTCCATGCGCACCGTGCGCAGCGCCTCCGCGACGCGATCGTCGATCTCGCCCTTCGGGACGTGCTTGATCTTCGGCCCGAACGCCACGTTCTGACTGACCGTCATGTGCGGGAACAGGCCGTAGGCCTGGAAGACCATGTTGACGTTGCGCTTGGCGGGCGGCACGTAGCTGACGTCCTGACCCTCCAGGATGATGCGCCCGCTCGTCGGTTCCTCGAAACCCGCGATCATGCGCAGCGTCGTCGTCTTGCCGCACCCGCTCGGCCCGAGCATCGAGAAGAACTCGCCGCCCGGGATGTCGAACGTCACGTCGTCGACGGCCATCGTGTCGCCGAACTTCTTGGTGACGCGCTCGATCCTGATCTCGCCTTTGGCGCCGCCGTCATTCATACGGTCTCCTTCGGACCTCGGCCTCGTGCGCCATCAGTCGAGCTGGTTGAGTTTGGTAAGAAAGTAGGCGAGCACCGAGATCCACCGCCATCGCCACCAGCAGAAGCAGGCTGAGCGCGGCGCCGCCGCCCCAGTCGCCGATGGTGACCATGAGGTCGGCGACGGAGTTGCCGAGCATGTAGGACGACGTACCGCCCACCAGGCCCGGGGTGGCGAAGTCGGTGAACAGCGGGATGTAGACGAGGATCACGGCCACGAAGAGGCCCGGCGCAGCGAGCGGCAGCAGCACGCGGCGCCAGCGCGTGAACCAGCCGGCGCCGAGGTCGGTGGCCGCCTCGAACAGGCTGGGGCTTGATCGCCTTCATCGAGGCGTAGATCGGCAGCGCACAGTAGTTCACCCAGCTCGTCGAGAGCACGAGGATCACCGAGAACTTGGTGAACAGCAGCCAGTCGAGCGGCTTGTCGATGATGCCCAGTCCACATCAGGAAGTCGTTGATCAGGCCCTCCCGACCGAGCAGCATGCGCCAGGCGTAGATGCGCACGATGGGGTTGAGCTCGTCGACGAGCACCAGCAGCAGAAGCAGCGGCAGCTCCCAGCGCCCGGCCTTGAACGCGATGAAGTACGCGAGCGGGAAGGCGACGAGCAGCTGGCAGACCATCGCGGTGCGTGGCGATGATGATGGTGTCCCTGGCCACACCCCGGTAGATGGGGTCGGTGAAGAGGGTCCGGAAGTTGTCCAGCGTCCAGCCGGTCTGGAAGCCGTAGAGCGATTCGTACCGGAAGCTCGTGATGACGAGGATGACGAGCGGCGCCGAGGAAGAGCAGGACGATGACGGCGATCGGCCAGGTCAGGAACGCGACCGGGCGGAGCTTCTTGACCGCCCTGGCCCGCACATGCCGGGCGGACCCCGCGGCGCCTTCCGCCACGCTGCTCATCAGCGGACCGTCTCCATCAGCGCGTCGGTCTTCTCCTTCGAGGTGCGGGCGCCGGCGCGCCAGGTGATGAGCACCCAGAACGCGTAGACCAAGCGCGACCTCGATCGACCGAGACCAGCGTGGAGATGGCGTTGACGATCGGCAGGTTGGTGGCGTGGCGCAGGGTCGAGTACACCCACACCGGGAAGAGCTGGTCGAAGCCGCCGACGAAGTAGGTGATCTCGAAGTTGTTGAACGACCACGAGAAGGCGAGGATGAACGACGCGATCAGCGCCGGCGCGACGTGCGGCAACAGCACGTAGCGCAGGACCTGGAGCTGGGAGGCGCCGAGGTCGATGGCCGATTCCTCCTGGGTGCGGTCGAAACGCGCGAGGCGCGCCGCGACCAGGACCGTCACCAGGGGGAAGGTGACCACGATGTGCATGAGCACGACCGTGCGCCACGACGGCACGACATGCGCATCGTTGAAGTAGATGAGCGCGCTGATGCCGATCACGAGCCACGGCACCACGAGCGGCAAGGCCAATAGCATGGCGGCCGCGCCGCGCAGCCTGAAGTGCAGACGGGTGATCGGGTAGGCTGCCAGCGTCCCCAGGATCACGCTGGCCGGCGCGACGATCCCGGCGACGACGAGCGAATTGCGCAATGCGGCACGCAGGTTCGAGTCGCCCAGCGCCTCCCGGTACCACTTCATCGTGAACCCGCTCCACGGCAGCGAGAAGACGATCGAGTCGTTGAACGAGAAGACGGCGAGCAGCACGAGCGGTCCGTAGAGCAGAAGGATGCACCCGACGGCGAAGGTGGGACCGCCGAATCGGTCGAAGAAACGCCCGCATGCGGATGCTCAGAGGCTTGTGGGCGACCGGAACGTCCGCGACCGTCAAGCCTGCCGCGGCCGCGGCCACGTCCTGTCGAACTACCCCTGCCACTAGCTCCTCTTCACTTCCTGCCAGGCGCGGATCCACTTGTCGTAGCCCTCGGTCGGTGGCGCCGCGGGCAGGATGTTGCTCCAGTCCTTGACCGTTTCGAGGCGCTTGACCTGGTCAGGCGGCAACAGCTTCAGCGCGTCCTGGTTGGTGACGTAGTAGTTCCAGCGCTTGGCCTCGAAGGCCTCCGCCTCGGGGGACAGGTAGTAGTTCAGCAGCGCGTAGGCGGCATCGATGTTCTTCGTCTTGGTGCTGATGCCGTACCCGCAGGTCCAGACGATCTGGCCCTCCTTGGCCGTCGCGAACTCGACCGGGTCGCCCTCCCTCCTCGAATCGATCGCATTGCCCGGGTAGCCGAGCGCGATTGACGACCTCGCCGGTGTGGAAGAGGGCAACCTCCTCGGAGTCGTTGTTGAAGAAGGTGCGGAACTGGCCGTTCTTCTTGGCGGTGATGAAGAGGTTCTTGACGTTCTCGAGCTGCTCGTCCGTGAGGTTGACCGGGTCGGTGTAGCCGAGAGCCAGAGCTCCGACCTGGATGGCCGTCACGGCGTAGTCGATCATCGCGACCTGACCCTTGTACTTGGGGTCGAAGAGGTCCTTGAACGAGGTCGGCGGTGTGGTGACCTTGGTCGTGTCGTAGCAGATACCCGTGACGCCCGCGTCGACCGGCGACCATGTAGTGCTTCCCGTCCGGCTGCGTGACTCCGGGAAGCTTCGTGAAGATCGGGTACATGCGGTCCCAGTTCTCGATGCGCGAGATGTCCAGCGGCTGGACCAGGCCGAGCCTGACCGCCATCTCGGCGTCTTCCTCGACACACAGGTTGATGACGTCCGCGTCGAAACCGGCGCGCAGCTTGGCGATCGCCGCGTCGCCGCTGTCGTAGGCGCTCGCCATCAGGTTGACGTTCGGGTACTGCTTCTTGAACCCGTTGATGTAGCCGGGCACGAAGCCGTCCTCGTAGGCGAACAGCTTGAGGTCGCCGGCGACGGGACCACTGCTGGTCGACGATGTCGGCGTGGCCGCGTTGTTGCCGCCGCAGGCAGCCACCGCCAGCGCCAGGCCGGCGACGACGAGCAGCAGCGCGATGAGCAACGGGACCCTTGTGCAAACCTTCGACGTACGCATGAGCGCACCCCCAGTCGAGAAACCCCCGGGCGCCACAGGCCCAAGCTGCGTGCGCCACACTCTCGCATGCTACAAAAGTCAAGTGTCGACAGTCAACGATGTTGCCGGGTCGCCTTCAAGAGTGCTAGCGTCGCTCCATGATGCGCGCCGACCAGACTCGCGGACGACCGTGGGGTAGCAGACCTCATGAGCGACCGCCCGGTGGACTTGTGGGCGGTGGCCACAACGGGTCCCGACTGGCCCGCAGCGCCGCCCCTGCGGACCGCGATCTCCTTTGCTTTGAGACTGCGACCCTCCTCGCTCGAGGGCCTCGACCATGGGCCTAACGACGCCGAAGTCCGCGAGTATCGTCGAGTCAACGACGAGCTGGTCGAGATCGGTGAGGCGTGTGTCGCGCTTCTCCGAGAGCGCGGCCACCAGGCGGAACGCGTCGACGACGACGCCCCCGACGGGCCCGACGATCCCGCCGATCTTCGCCTCGAAGACGGCGGCTACCCAGTCCGGACTGGGCTGGATCGGCAAGACGGCTCTGCTCGTGACGCCGCAGTTCGGCTCCTCCGTACGCTTGGGCACGGTCTTTACCGACGCGGCGCTTCCCGTGGGCGCTCCCATCACGATCGGGCGCTGCGGGTCGTGTCGGGCGTGTGTGGACGCCTGCCCGGTCGGCGCTGGGCGCGACGTGACCTGGCGCGCCGGCCTACCGCGCAGCGCCCTCTACGACCGCGCGGCCTGCGACGCCTACCAGCTGGGCTTCCCCGAGTACGACGAGATCTGCGGCATCTGCATATGGGTGTGTCCCTACACGAAGCGCGCCTTCCGTCGGCAGTCCGGCGCGCCGCACACGGTCGACCACGCCATCGAAAAGGGAGGCGAGCGATGAGGTTCGCTGGCAAAGCTGCGCTCGTCACGGGCGGTAGCAGCGGGATCGGTCTCGCGACGGCACGGCTCCTGGCAGGTGAGGGTGCCGCCGTGACCATATGCGGACGCGACGGCGAGCGGCTCTCAACTGCGCTCGGGCTGCTCGAGGGTCTCGCGGGCGACGTGCACGGCGTGCGCTGCGACGTCAGCAGTGAAGCCGACGTCGGGCGTCTGTTCGGCACGATCGATACGGAGCACGGAGGCCTGGACGTCTGCGTCTGCAACGCCGGGATCGAGACCGACGAGGACTACGGCATCCTCGACCTGCCGGCAGATGTCTTCGACGAGAATGTTGCGGTCAACGTCCGCGGCGTCTTCCTCACCGCCCGCGGGGCCGCACGGCTCATGCGTCCGCGAGGAGGTGGCGCGATCGTCGTCATCGGCTCCTCGAGCGGCATCGTCGTCGACTTGAAAGACCCGTCGCCCACGTACAACGCGACGAAGGCGGCCGTCCACATGTTCGCACGCTCCCTGGCCGTCGAGCTGGCCCCGATGGGGATCCGCGTCAACGCGGTCGCGCCCGGCTGGGTCGAGACAGGCATGACGGCAGAGGATGACGAGGAGACAAAGTCGTTCGCTCTCGCCAAGATCCCACTGGGGCGCTACGGCCGCCCCGATGAGATCGCTGAGACTATCGCTTTCGCGGCAAGCGACGCCGCGTCGTTCATGACCGGTGCCGTGCTCGTGGTGGACGGTGGCGAGACTTTGACCTGAGGCGGCGGCGGCCGCGACGACGCCGCGGCCGCGCTCCGGCCTCGTTTCACGCGCCCTTGAGCTTCTGGAAGACGCGCAGCCAGCGGTCGTAATTGTCCGGGATGACTAGCGGGATGGCCTGCTGGAGTTGCTCCGGATGGTCGAGCCCGATGGAGTCGATCACTTTCTGCGGCAGGACCTCGAGCGTGCGCTGGTTGAAGACCCAGTACGTGTAGCTCTTCGGCGTAGAACGCCTGGGGCTCCGGCGAGTTGTACCAGTTGAGGGCCGCGTAGGCGGCGTCGAGGTTCTGCGTGCCGCTGGCGATGCCGAAGCCGCACACCCAGGCGAGCTGACCCTCGGAGGGCACGACATACTCCGCAGGCACGCCGTTCCGCTGCGCCGTCACCTTGTAGTCGTGCCAGGCGAATCCGCCGACGATCTCCCCGGTCTTGTACAGAGTGAGAAAGTCGGCGTCGCCGCTGAAGAAGGCCCGCACCTGGGACTTGTGGGCGAGGAGGTAGTCCTGGATACGAGCGAGATCACCGTCTGAGAGATGGAACGGGTCGGTGTAGCCAAGGGCCAGAGCGGCGATCGGGATCACGGTCGCCGCCGAGTCCTCGAGCGTGATCCGGCCTTTGAGGCTCGGAGTCCTCGAACAACGCCTTCCACGACGGGATACCGCCCGGCACCTTCTTGGGGTTGTACAGGATGCCGGCGGTGCCGCCCGTCGTGGGCACCATGTAGACCTTCCCGTCGATGACCACACCCTCGATGCGTCTGCAGCGCCGGCACGATGCTCGCCCAATCGGTGATCCTGCTCGTGTCGAGCGGTTGCAGCAGACCAAGCTTGACCATCCGCGGCGTCTCCTCGACGCAAACGTTCACGACGTCTGGCCGAAAGCCGGCCCGGATCTTGGCAACGGCCTCGTCGTTGGTGCTGAACGCCGCCTTCTCGATCTTGAGGCCCGGGTTGGCCTTCTCGAAGCCGCCGATCGCCTCCGGCACCAGACCGTCCTCGTAGGCGAAGATCTTCAGCGTGCCGGAGAGCTCGGCGGCCTGTGTCCCGCTGGTCTGCGGCGACGGCGAGCTCTCGTCCGCCGCAGCCGGCGACGAGCAGGGCGCGGCAGGCCAGCGCCGTCGCCAGCGACGAGCAGGCCTCGCGTGTGGATGATGCGTGCGCAAGTGTTCATGGCGATCCCCCAGTCGTGTCGCTGGCTCGAATCCGAAGCGCTCCACGGCGAGCGAGGTACTCCTCGGCGATCGCCACCAGGCGGGTCGCCCGAAGCTCGGGTCGTGCCCGCCGTGCACGGTCGACACCGGCAGGTCGCGCAGACGTTCCATCGTCTTCAGGTATGCGTCGACGTCGCTGCCCGGCATCTGGTCGAGCAGCGGTCCGTCGCGGTACACGGCGTCGCCCGAGAAGAGGACGCCGCTCTTCTCCTCCCACAAGCCGATGCTGCCCGGCGAGTGACCCGGCAGGTGCAGGACGGCGAAGACGCGGTCGCCGAGGTCGATCGTGTCGCCTTCGTCGAGCGTGCCGCGTCGCGCGTCGTCCCGACGACGGCGAAGGCCGTCCGGGTCGAACCCCTCATATGGCAGCGCCGTGAGCAAGCAGCTCGGGCAGCTCGAGACCGTCGGCGGCGATCTCGGCAAGCAGGCTCGGCCGGGAAGCTGCGCGGCTGACCAGGCAGGCGGCGTCTGCGGCGAGCGCGAGCGACTCGGCCTCGAGCCGGTGCACGAGACGCTCGTCGAACTCGTGCAGACCCCCCATGTGGTCCGAGTGCGTGTGGGTCGACGACGGCCGACGAGGGGCTTTGCGGGATGCTGCGCGCAGCGCGCGCACGGCCGGCAGCAGCGGGGCGATGCCGTTACCAGTGTCGATCACCAGGTCGCGGTCCCGACCGGCGACCAGCCACAGGTTGGCGCGCAGGAACTCGTCGACGAAGGGCTCGGTGAGCAGCGTCACGCCGGTGCCGGCCTGCGTCGCGGAGAACCACTCGCGGGCCACCGGAAGCTCCGGCGGCCCGCCGCCAATGGTCGTGTCGCGCGCCGTCCCCTCGTCGCTCATCGTCGCCCCCGAGCCTTGATCTGCGTTGCTGCCCGATACGGCTCCGGCACCCGCTCCGGCTATGGCCCCGGCACGGGAGGGTTGTCGGCCGGATCCAACCACTCGCCGGTCAGCTCCCCGCCGTCAACGACGATCGTTCTCGCCGTTGACGTAGGACGCATCGTCGGAGGCGAGAAACAGGACCACGGCGGCCTGTTCGCGCGCCTGCGCCGGTCGGCGCATCGGCACCCGGCTGCAGTACTCGACGAACTCGCGGTGGTACTCCTCCGGTCGAGAGCTCGGCGGCCGCCTCCGGCGTGACGGTCTGACCCGGCGCCACGCAACAGGCGCGCACGCCCAGGTGGCCGAGCTCGTGGGCGAAGCAGCGCGTCATCATCACGAGGGCGGCCTTCGACGTGTTGTAGTTGGCGGCCGGCGACTCGACCCGGAAGGCGTTCGCAGAGGCGATGTTGATGATGACGCCGCCGCCCTGCTCGACCATGTGCCGCGCGACCGCCTGGCTGGCGAAGAACGGACCGTCGAGGTTGACGGCCAGCGTGTCGCGCCAGGTCCGTTCTCGTCCATCTCGAGGACGGGACCGTACGGCATGATGGCCGCGTTGTTGACCAGCACATGCACGCGGCCCAGCGCTGCGATCGCCTCGACCACCATCCCGCGCGCCTGCTCCGGCACGCCCACATCGACGACGGCGGTGCGCACGCGGTCGGGGACGCTCGACTCGGCGCGCATCTTCTCGAGCAGCGCGTCGCGACGCGCCACGGCGAAGACCGAGGCGCCCTCGTCCACGAAGGCGTGGGCGATCGCCCAGCCGATGCCGCTGGACGCACCGGTCACGATGACGTTCCTGCCCTCGAAGCGTCCCACGGCCCCTCCTTGGGTCGAGACCGTCCCTGGCGAACTCTAGCGGACGGTCGGGTAGAAGAGCGGCACGCCTCGGGCGCCGATGTCGCCGACGAGGATGTGCCACTCGCCAACGTTGGCGATCGCCAGGCGATCGAGCGCGGAGCCGACGAACGCCACGTTGGTCGGCGTGTTCAGCTTGAGCCCACGCGGGTCGTCGGCGAGCACCTCGAGCGTCCCCTCCCCGCCGAGCCGGTAGACGCGGTCGGGCCGGTAGCAGGCGATGTATAGCGTGCCCTCCTCATCGAGAGCGATGCCGTCGGGAACGTGCGCGTCCGGCAACTCGACGACGGGCACCGGTTCGCCGGCCGCCCCGTCGTCGCCGATCGGCACGCGCCAGATGCCCGGCCAGCTGGATTCCACGACGTAAAGCGAGCGCCCATCGGGGGCTAGGCAGCAGCCGTTCGGGTAGCGCCGCAGGGCGTCCGTCCAGACGACCGTCTCTCCCCCCGGCACGATGCGGTAGATCACGCCGTTCTGCTCCTCCCAGTCGGAGGAGTCCGTGACGTAAAGACCGCCGGCGCCGTCGAAGACACAATAGTTGGGCTCGATCATCGGGCGCTGCGGCGTGCCGGCGGAGTACACCTCGACGCGGCCGTCGCGGGGGTCGATGCGCAGTACTTCGGCGCGGCCCTCGTCACACGCGTAGACCACGCCGGCGGCGTCGACGGCAAGACCCAGGATGCCGCCGCCGGTGTCGGCTACCTGTGCGACGTCTCCGCTGAGCGAGACGGCGTAGATCTGACCGGCCTCGCCGCCGGCATAGAGGCGCCCGCTCGACGGGTCCCAGACCAGGTCTTCGGGATGGTCCAGGTCCTCGGTGAGGATCGTGAACCTGTCGAGCATGTCGGACATCGAACCCCTTCCGCTCGCTGTGGCCGGCCACAGACCGGGCCGGCAGGCCGGCGGTCGTTCGCGGGGAGGCGACCATCTGGTCTGGACCCTCCCCGCGAACCCCTTTCCTAGTCCTCGCCCCTCAGCTTCTTCATCGCCGCCTTCACGGCGTCGCTGTCGACGGCCAGCTCGACGAAGCCGATGCGTTCGTCGTAGATGGCCGGGTCGACCTGCTCGCGCAGGTCGTCCTCGAAGATGTGCACGACGGGGAGTCCCAACTGGACCCCTGCCAATGGACCGACGTAACTCGGGTCGCCCTCGGTGACCGTCTCGGCGACCATCTCGAGACCTTCGAGATCGGCCGCTCCGAGCACCACCACCAGGTCGTCACTGCCGAAGCGCTCGACCGTGGCCTTGATGCGTCCCTGGTTCTCCGGGTCCATGGCCCCCGCCGCCGTTCAGACGAAGCACTCCGTCTCGATCATGACGACCTCGGCGCCGGCGGTGCGCACGCAGTCGGCGATCGCCTCGCCGGAGACGCTGTCGCGCTCGCCGAGGGCGATCACCTTCTTGCCTCGCAGATCCATCACTCACCTCCCTCCACGAGCCTCGACACGGCGGCACGGATGTCGGCCGCCGACGGATTCGCCGCTCAGGCGCTCCACCTCGGCGCCGTCGCGATACAGCACGAAGGTCGGCATCGCGATGACCTTCAGGTCGCGCGCGATCTGCCGGTTCTCGGTCGCGTTCACCTTGACCAGCGTGAACCTGCCCTCGTACTCCTCCTCGAGCTTCTCGACCGCCGGCATCAGCGCCAGACACGGCACGCAGCGAGGCCCCCAGAAGTCGATCAGCACGTTGCCCTGTCGCCGACCAGCGCGGGGAACGTCTCGACGGTCGCATCGACTGCCATTCACACCTCCACGATCACGGAGACCGCGTCCCACATCTGGGTCATGCGGCCCAGGAACAGACTGCCCTTCGCCATGAGCATCGTCGACGCGAGCTCGCCGCGCGCGAAGCGGTCGAGCGCGTGCGGGACCCAGGGCACCGCCGAGGCGATGTGGCCCTGGGTCGGGGAGAAACCGGGCAGGCCGCGACGCCGGCAGAACGCCGTCCATCTCGTCGCGGCCCAGCTCGCCGCGCATCACCGCGAGCGCGGCGAGCAGCCTGTAGTTGCGCTCGGGGACGTCGTAGCCGCCGGCCGGCTCGGTGATCTCCGGGTTGTGCAGCTCGGTCGAGTAGACGTCGATGTCGGCGACCTTGCGCCCCAGCTTGTCGAGCGGTACGAGCGACGACCTCCTTGAGCAGCGACTGCTGCGAGGAGTCGGTGCCGACGCGGTGCTGGCCGACGGCGTCGAGGCGCAGCCGCGGTGTGCCGTCGTCGGCCGGGCCGACGAGGACCGCCATGCCGGCGAGCACGTCCTCGAGCACGGGCACGCCGCGGTCGAGGCTGCCCTTGAACTTCATGCCGAGCTTGGCGAGCGAGCCGCCGGCGACCACCACGACGCTGCTCGAACGTGCCCGACTCGACGAGCGCGCCGGCCATGACGAGCGCGTGCACCGGGCTGGTGCAGAAGGCCTTGACGTCGCTGCCGTTGGCGTTCACGAGGCCGCAGCTCTCCGCGATCGCCTTGGCGAGCGCGCCGCCGCCGCGGTTGTAGCGGTCGCCGACCGCCTCCTCGCCGGCGCCGATCGCGTAGCGGATCGACTCGGGGTCGATGCCGACGTGCGCGAGCATGAAGCGCAGCGCGTGGACGCCGCCGGCCTTGCAGGCGAGGTTGTCGAGCAAGGCGCCGTGGCGCTCAGCGCCTCGTCCTCGTCGTGGGCGCGCGCGAAGGCGCCGACGACTCGGTCGCCGTCGTAGAGCGGCGAGGTCGCCGTTCTCCGGACGCGGCTCCTCGCCAAGGCGTACGAGGTCGAAGAGGTCGACCTCGTCCAGGAGCTCGTAGAAGGCGCGCTGGTCGATGATGTCGCCGTACGGACCGGCGGCCGAGCGCCGACTCGTCCGGCTCGCCCCACCACGGTCGCGCGCGGTCCCACAGCTCCTCCGGCCGCAGGTTGCCGATGAACGCCTGGTTGGGCGCGTACCCGCGCGCCTGCTCGAAGCGTGCGCAGCTTGTCGCGCACGGTCGCGAACTTCTGCGCCTCGCGCGCCGGCTTCGAGCCGTAGCGCACCAGGTCCGGCACGTGCTCGAGCACGAACGACGCCGCGAGGATGCCTGCGCGCCGCGTCATCTCACTGCCGCACCTCCCACACCGTCCTGGGCTCGACTTCGCTGGCCGAGCATCTCGAGCGCGCGCTCGACGATCGTGCGACGTAGCGCGAGCTCGTCGGCCGCGCTCAGCGCGGGATCGCCCATAGGGCTTGTCACCGCGACGCCGCGCAGCGTGCGGTTCGTGCCGATCATCGTGGCGATGGTCGGCAGCGCCGTGACGAACACCGTCGGGATGCCCGCCCGTTCGATCTCCTTGCTCAGCGTTGCCCCGCAACGCGTGCCCGTCCCTCAGGTGCCGGTGAGGATCACCGCCTGGACGCCGCGCTTCGCGCAGGCGCCGCGCGATCTCCTGGCCGAACTTGGCCGCCGTCGCCACCGGCGTCGAGTTGCCGGTCGTCGTGTAGCAGCGTCTCGTGCAGGGCGCCTATCGATCCCTCGGCGGCGAGCGCGCGGACTGCGTCGAGCGGCACGAGCCGGTTCGGATCGGCGTTCGGCGATACTCGTGTCGTAGCCGCCGTGCACGGTCTCCCAGTCCGCGGCCTCGAACCCGGGCAGACCGTCGAGCGGGTAGCTCAGCCACCTGTGGGCCCGGTTCGACTCGAGCCGGTCCGGGTTGCCCCTGCGGTACGCAGACCGGATTCGGTGACGAGCGCCAGAGTGGCGCCCGCTCATGTCGCTCGACCGGCGGCGGCGGCGGCACGTCGATCGAAGGCCACGGTGACTTCCGTGCGGACGTCGCCGGCGAGCTTGGCGAGAAGCAGTTCGACGGCCCGCTCGGCGCCGGTGCGGTCCGCGATCTCGTTGCGGCGCAGCCCGCGCGGCAGGTAGCCCTCCTGTTCGGGCGGACCGAGAGCCTCTCCGGCGGCGAGCCGTCGCGCCAGTGCGGCCATCCGCGGCAACGCCTCGCGCATGCCGGTCACCTTGACGTCGGTGGGAACGATGTAGGCGGCGCCCTCGGCGGCCAGCACCCCCGGACTCTCCGGATGCATCCCGCAGACGGCGGGGACGCCGCGCCGCGCCGCCTCCCGCGCGACCGTGCCGCAGGCGTAGCCGTAGCGGCCCGAGCCGAACGACGGCCCGCACACCAGGACATCAGGCTTCTCCTCGTCGAGCCAGCGCAGGAGCCGGGCGAGCGCATCCTCCTCGCGTTCCCCGAAGTAGTCGTCACCGCAGGCCAGCGTCACCGCGACCTCGAGGCCGAGACCCTTGCCGGGTCCGACGGCCCCCTCGAGCCGCAACGGCTGCGCCCCGGCCGCCTCCTCGCCGCCTCGCCCGGCGAAGAACTGGTTGAGGTAGTGAAGCGACCTTCACCACGACACCGCCCGCAGCTTCATGTCGCCCATCTGGCAAAGCGAGCCCAGGTAGCTGACCGCCGGCACCGGGCCGGCATCGTCGCCGGGCCGGCCCGTCCACGTGAGCTGCGCCGCCGAGCACGCGCTGCGGCACGCCACTCCGGCACCAGCTCCTCCTCGTTGCCGACGCTCACGATGCAGTCGGCCTCGGGCACGTGATCGGTGAGCCCGCCGTTGGTCTCGGCGAGCAGCAGCACGGTGCGAATGCCCAGTCGCTCACACGCGCGACAGGTGAGCATCGTGTCGGTGTGCGAGTTGCCGGTCTGGAAGGTGGTGAGGACTGCCGCATCCGCGCCGATCTTCTGCGCAAGGCCGGCAGCGAGCTGGGCGGTCCGCTCTTTGTCGAAGGCCGAGGGCAGATAGGCCAGCGCGAGGATCACGCCGCAGAAGCACAGGTCGACGCCGTGACGACGCAGCAGCTCCAGTAGCAGTGAGCTCCGCTGGAAGAAGTACGTCGGATCGCGGGCGCCGGCCCAGTCGTACTGTCCGGCGGTGAGCGCGCCGTCGAGCACTTCGCGGGGGTCAAGCAGCGTCGGGACCAGACCCCGAGCGGCCGTCCATAGAGGTAGGTGTCGACCAGTGGGCCTTCGGAGGCGACCTGCAATACCACGCAGACACGCGGCAGGTCGCGTGAGACCGCCGGCAGGTCGAAGCGCTCGACGTAGTCGGCGGGCGCGCCTATCGTGACTGCCGCCAGGTCCCGAGCGACGCGCAATGTCGTCCGGCGGATCGAGGCGTCCGCCTCGGCCGGCGGCGCCTCCGGGTCGCATGTGATGCTGAGCACCACGTTCTGCGTTCTCGACCAGAGGACCAGTTCGGCCCCAGGACCGGCCATGTCGACGAACGAATCGCCGTCGGGATAGACGTCGAGCGCGGTCACATCGTAGGTGCGGTGCAGGTCGGCGGTGGCCAGGACGGCCGCCCCATCGAGGCGGTGGGTGCTACCCACGCCGGCAAGAGTCAGCGTGCCGAGGGCGCCGGGGAAGGTCGCCGCTGGATCGTCCGCCTTGACCACCGGCTCGACGGCATCGAGCACGTTGAGCACCCGCACGGGGTCGTTCGGATGGACGAGGCTCATCTTCATGCCGAGCAGGCCCGGCTCGCCGGCCGCCGCTTCCTCGAAGGCGGCAGCATCGACGGTGAGGACACCGCCACGCAGCGCAGACTCGTGCCCGATTGCGATGTCGCGCACCGCGAACGCGGCGAGTTCGAGCGGCGGTGCGGACGTTGCAGACACGGGGACGCCTCCGGTCAAGCCGTGGCCAGCCGCGCCATGACCGTCGCCATGATCGCCGCCGCCTCCTCGACGTCCGCGTCGTCGACGTCGAGGTGCGTGACGAGGCGCATTCCGTAGGGGTTCGGATCAACGAGCAGGCCGTCCTCCGCGGCGGCGGCAGCGACCTCGTCGGCCGAAAGACCGGCCACGCGGGGGTCGACGACGACCATATTGGTCTGCACCCGCCCGCGATCGACCTCGAGACCGGGCACGGCCGCCAGACGCTCGGCCAGCTCCCGCGCACGACGATGATCCTCTGCCAGGCGCGGGATGTTGTGCTGGAGAGCGTACAGGCCGCCCGCGGCCACGATGCCGACCTGGCGCATGGCGCCGCCAAACTGCAGGCGGTAGCGCACCGCCCTCCGGACGAGTCGTTCGCTCCCCAGCAGCAGGGAGCCGACGGGTGCGCCGAGACCCTTGGACAGGCACGCATTGAGGGTGTCGAAGGGCGCCGCAAGCTCGCGTAGAGACAAGCCGGTGGCGACGTGCGCATTGAAGATGCGCGCCCCGTCGAGGTGGAGACCGATGCCGTGGCGATCGCAGAAGGCGCGCATCGCCAGGACCTTGTCGTGGGGATACACGACGCCTCCGGCGGCATTGTGCGTGTTCTCGAGGCTGACGATGCGCGTGACCGAGTCGTCGCCGTCTTCGTCGGTGCGCACGTAGAGCTCCGAGTTCCTCGGGGTCGAGCGTCCCGTCGGGAGACTCGAACTGACGCAGGTGTAGCCCCGAGAGAGCTGCCGCCGCACCCATCTCCCACTGCACTATATGCGCCCGGGCGTGGATGAAGACTTCGTCCCCGGCATTCGCCTGGACGCGGAGCGCGACCTGGTTGCTCATCGTGCCGGTCGGGAAGAAGAGGGCGGCCTCTTTGCCGAAGAGCTCGGCCGCGTACTCCTGCAGCCGATTGACGCTCGGGTCCTCTCCGGATTCGTCGTCCCCGACCGGAGCCGCCGCCATCACGGCCCGCATCTCCTCGCCGGGCCGCGTCTTGGTGTCGCTGCGAAGATCGATGACGAAGTCGAATCCCGTCCCACCGCGACCCATGGCTTCCTCCGGTCTCGCGCGGCGCCAAACCCGCTCTTTGGGCACGGTCATCCTACGGTCGACTGTAGACACTCGCAAGAGTGTGTGTTCTTTGTGGATCGTGCGGATCGCGCCCAGACGATGCCACGAGGCGGCGGACGGCTTGGCGACCGCCCGCACGCAGAGCACGCGGCGGCTGATGTCAGTGACGGGAGCCGCTCACGGCGGCTCTCGTCACTGACATCAGCCGCGCCCTCTCTTCACCTCATACCACGCTTGGATCCAGTCCAGGTGCTCGAGTGACGGCACGCGAGCGACGGGCCGGTCCAGGTGTGCGAGATCGGCAAGACCGAGGCGCGTCCCGTCGGCAGGCGGGACCTGCTTGGAAGCCTCGCGATTGGCGATGAGGTCGCCAGTGGAGAGCGCGAGGTCGGCCTGCGTCGCGGGCTGCAGGAGGTGATCGATCAGCGCGTACGCTGCGTCGAGGTCGTGCGACTGGGTCGTGATGGCGAGCCCGCAGGCGACGAGTGGCTGACCTTCGGAGGCCAGCGTATAGGCCACGGGCGCGCCGCGTGCAGCAAGCTCAAGTGCGTCGCGCCGGTCGCCGACCGCCACGGTCACGCGTCCCCCTTTGAAGGCGCTCGCGAGGTTGCCGAGGTCGTACCAGAAGGAACGGTAGTTGTCCCTGTAGTGCTTGAGGTAGATCTCGGCCTGCAGCGCCTGCTCGGCGGTCAGAGCGACCGGGTCGGGCAGACCCAGGTCGAGAGCGGCGACTTGAAACGCAAGGGCGGGATCGTCGGCAAATCCGAGGTGGCCCTTGTAGCGACGGGCGAACAGGTCGGCGAACGAATCCGGATGCGGGCCGGCGGCGCGCCGATCATAGAGGATCCCCGTCACGGCGGCCGTGACGGGCACCATGTAGACCTTGCCGTCGACAATCACGCCGGGGAGGTCCTTGAGTACGGGGTACAGAAGGTCCCACTGCGGGATGCGGCTCGTATCGAGCGGTCGCAGCAGGCCACGCCGCGCCAAGCGCTCGGCGCTCTCATTGCTGCAGACCTCGACGACGTCCGCTCGGCGCCCAGCCGCGAGATCGACCAGGATGTCTTCGCCCGAGGAGTACGGCCGCGCGTCGAGCCGTGTGGCCGTGGGCGGCAGCTCGAGGTGGTCCAGCCCCGCAGCCGCGATGAGCCCCGGGCGCGCGAAGAGCACGAGCCGGTCGCCCGCCGACGGCGTTGCGGTGGCTGACGAGGCGTTCGTCGGTGACGAGCCGTCGCATGCAGCCGCCCCGCCGAACAGGCAGGCGCATATCAATGCGAGGACTACGACGAGTGGGAGCTGGCGGCGCAGGAGCCCCAAGGCGCGGCCGGAGCGCCGGCTATGGGTGGTCGGGGAGCGAGTCGATGTAGGCGACGACCTGATCCATTGCACGCTCCACATGGCTCTCGAAGCGAGCTGCCGCCAGCATAGGATCGCCGCTCTCGAGCGCCGCCACGAGCGGCTCATGTTCGATCGCGACGTGGTCCATCGTCCGGAAGATGTACTCGTCGAGCTTCATCAGGTTGCGCAGGACCGGCACGTGACGCATGAAGACCTCGTGCAGACGCCGATTGTTCGACAGTTGGCAGAGTCCTTCGTGGAAGGCCAGGTCGGCGTGCGAGACGGCGGCCACATCGCCGCCCTCGGCGGCCTGAAGGAGTCGTTCGAGGAGGCGGCGCATCGTCCGCAGGTCGCCGGCGCGTCCGCTCGCCGTCACCTGCTCTGGCGGCCCGCTCCTCCAGTCCGGCACGCAGATCGTAGATCTCATGAACGTCTGTGCCCGTCAGACGTACGACAAAGGTGCCGCGGTGCGGCTCTTCCTTGACCAGACCCTCGGCACGCAGCAGCTTGAAGGCTTCACGCACCGGACCGCGACTGACACCGAGCTGCTCCGCGATGCCGGCCTCCACGAGACGATCGCCCTGACCAAACCCGCCGGACAGGATCTCCTCGCGGATCCGATCCGCCACGTCTTCGGCCAGAAGCTTGCGTGTGTGCAGTGGGCGCATTCGGCAGACAGTCTACCACTAGCCACCAGATGAGACTGTCACGGCCCGGAGCGTCGACCGGACCCCCCGACCCTCCATTGTGAGCATGGCCGGTCATTGATTAGACTGTCAACAGTTGACGCTATCGCCGCGTAGCGGTCCGACGTATCTCGCAGGATGCGCTGCCGATCGTCTCGACCCAGGAGGGCGCCAGCATGGATGCCAGCATCGATGGCGGTCGTCGATTCAGTCTGCCGAGTGTCTCCACGACCTTGCCCGGCCCACGGTCCGCGCGGCTCTTCGCCGCCGCGGACGCGGTGCTCTGCGGTCCTCTGCGCGAGCATGTCGACGTGCCCTTCGTCGAGGCGCGCAAGAGCGACTGGCTCATCGAAGACGTCGACGGCAACACCTTCGTGGACCACGTGTCGGCGTGGGGGTCGACCCCCCTCGGCGGGCAACCGGCGGCACGCAGGGCTGCGAATGAGGCGCTGGACCGTTACGGCATGGAGATCAGCGACTACGTCATGAACGAACCGGCGCTGGCGCTTGCACGGCGTCTGGTCGAGATCGCTCCGGCGAGCATCACCCGTGCCGGACCGAGTATCAGCGGCACCGAAGCCGTCGAAGCGGGCGTGAAGCTATGCCCGCGAGGCGACCGGTCGGCCCATGATCCTCGGCTTCCACGGCCAGTACCACGGGGAGTCGACGTATCTCACCGCCGCCGCCAGCACCGATCTTTCCGAGGTGACGAGCAACGCCGCCCAGTACGTTTCGGGGATGGTGTTCGCGCCGTACCCGAACCGCTTTCGCGCTCCGTTCCACAAAGGCCCCGGCCCCTACGACGACACGCTCTACGCCGACTTCATCGAAGACTACCTTCTCGTCCATCAGGTCGACCCGGAGCAGGTCGCAGGAGTGCTCATCGAGCCCGTCCTCGGTGAGGGCGGCATCCTGGCGCCGTCGGCTGAGTTCTGGAAGCGGCTCACGGACCTCTGCCGGCGCTTCGGCTGGATACTGGTGCTCGACGAGGTGCAGACCTGCCTCGGCCGCTGCGGCACCATGTTCGCCGCCGAGCTCTGGGACCTGCAGCCCGATGTCCTGCTCATGGGGAAGGGCATCGCCGCCGGCTGCCAGCCGATCGCCGCCGTGCTCGCGTCCGAGGCCGTGATGGCCGACTCGGACGTACAGCCCGGCGGCACGTTCGCGTGGACACCCGCGGCGTGCGCCGGCGCCCTCGCCGGGATCGACGACATCCTCGCGCAAGGGGCCCTGGAGAATGCAGGAACGCTCGCGGGCGTCGCCCACGAGGAGCTCGACCCGCTCGTCTCGCGCCATGCCCAGGTGGGGGACGTGCGCGTCGTCGGCGCCTGGGTAGGCATCGAGTTCGTCACCGACAAGACCACCATCATTCCCGCCCCCGCCTTCCACGCCGCCGTGCACCAGGCCTTGCTGCGCCGGGGCGTCCTTGGAATCACCCAGTGGGGCAAGTGGGTCTACCGCCTGCAGCCCGCCATCAACATGCCTCCCGATCTCTTCCGCTGGTCCTGCCGGCAGGTGGCCGAGGCCATAGCGGAGGTGGCCGCGGACCCTCCGTCGGAGCCCGGCCTGTTGACCCGTTACGACGACGGTGTCCGTCGGCGCACCGGCTGACCGGATGAGGCGTGGGCGGTGAGAAGCCGCCTGCTCCAGAGCCTGTTCTGCGCGGCCGCCATCGTCGCCGTGGGAGCGGTGCTCGGCCTGCTCGTGAACGCCGTGTCGAGCGCCGGCATCCCGTTGATCGGCAAGACCGCGGCACCGGGGCGCGGCATCGGCCTCGCGGCTGCCCGCGAGATCTACCGCGCCCACGGCGTTACCTTCATAGACGCACGGGGGCGCGAGGCATACCTGACCGGCCACATCACAGGGGCGCTCAGTGTGCCTCTGACGCAGCGCGCCCGTCAGCTCGACCAGCTCCGCCGGGAGCTCCCCCGCACGCGGACCCTGGTGGTCTACTGCGACGGCGGCGCGTGCACGTCGGCGTCGGCGCTCAGCGCCTGGCTGGTCGCCCAGGGCTGGCGCGACGTGCGCGTCCTGAACCCTGGCTTCCCCGTCTGGGCCGCGGCCGGCTTCCCCATCGCGTCGGGGGAACGGCCGTGAGCCTCGGCCACGGCATCAGGCGGTACCTGCTCGATCGACGCGTCGCGCTCGTCTTTCGCTTCGCGGCCGGCGGCCTGCTCATCGCCGCGAGCTACGACAAGCTGCTCGACCCACAGCCGTTCGCCGACGCTGTGGACGACTACCGGATCCTGCCGTTCGCGCTCGTCGGCCTCGTCGCGGTCGTGCTCCCCTGGGTGGAGCTCGTGACGGGCGTCTGCCTGATCCTCGGCTTGGGGGCGCCGGGCGCCGGGCTCGTCGACGGCAGCCTTGGCCGCCGTCTACACCGGCGCCATAGCGGCCGCCCTGCTACGAGGCCTCGAGATCGGTTGCGGCTGCTTCGGTCGCTGGGACGCGCCGCTCTCGTGGTCCGACCTCTGGCTGCGGCTCGCCCTGCTCGCCGCCGGCGTCCAGATCGCCTTGGCGACGCGGATCCTTGAGTGGCCTGCGGCGACCCTCAGGCCGCGGGCCAAGCCGGGACCCGCGCACCACACGTCCCACGCCAGGCGCCTGACGACCAACGCGCACTCGACCACCTGCCGCAGGTCGATGTGCTCGTCTGGCCGATGCGCGGTCGAGAGCCTTGGCCCGGGCCCGAACACGACCGCCTGCGCGCCATCGACTTCCACCATGTTGTGCGCGTCGGTCCAAGCCGGGAACCCGATGAGCTCCGGATCGCGGCCGAGCGTCTCCGCGACGATAGTCCGCAGACGGGACACGAACCGCGAGTCGTCGGGCGCCTCCCAGGCGTCGACGACCTCTATCGCGCGCACCTCGGCGTCGTATCCGGCCGCCATTCCAGTCAGTTCGCTGAGCACAGCGGCCGAGGCCAGGTCGGGGCCCAGGCGAACGTCCAGATGGACCTCGGCCAAGTCGGGAACAACGTGCAAGTCGCTGCCGCCGTGCAGCTCCTGCACGAGCACGGCCGGCGCGATCAAGGGATGCGAGCTGCGCAGGAAAGGAAGGTGGTCCATCGCCGCGACCATCCTCGCCGCCTTGACCACCGCGTTGTCGCCCTGTTCGGGGACCGACCCGTGGGCGCTTCGTCCGTGGACGACAAGGACCACCTCGACAACGCCCGCCTCGGCGACGGCGATGTCGAAGTCCGTCGACTCCATCACCACGGCGTGGCGAGGCCGCAGCGACGAGGCCAAGGCGATAGAACCGGTGCCACCCTCCTCCTCGTCGACGGTCAGACCGAGGCTGAGCGGCAGCGCGGCGACGGGCACGCCCGCGGACCGCGCAAGCAGAAGCCCGAGCAGCGCGGCCGCGATGCTGCCCTTGTCGTCCACCGCGCCGAGCCCCCAGATATCGTCGGCGCGGACGCAGGCCTTGCCATCCCACTCCCACGTCGGCTTCACGGTGTCCACATGCGCGATCAGGGCGACCTGCGGTTCGGCGGGCCGACCCACCACCAGATTGTCGCAGCCGCCGGCGACCGGGTGCCGCGTCGCAGGAAGGGAGAGATCCGCGACGCGGCGTTCCAGGTAATCGACGATTGCACCCTCGCCGCCGGATGGCGACGGAATCTCGATCAGGCGCGCCAGCTCGTCCTGAACCCAAGCGCGAGCCCAGGCCAGCTCGGACGCGTCCGGCATGGGTGGCGCGGTCCCCGGCGCGGGCTGCTCGGGAGCGGCGGCGGCCGGCGGCACGGCGAGGTCAGCCCTTCGTCGGCAGCTCGATGTGATACCCCTTGACGATCGTCTCGTGCACGGTCCACACGCTGCGATAGCCCGCCGGGAACACGCAGACGTCGCCGGCCTTGACCTCGAAGGCCGCGGCGCCGTCCTCCGGCGCGACCGTCATCCGGCCAGCCAGCACGACGAACGTCTCGTCGCCGTCCATCACGTCGTGAAACGTGCCGGGCGTCACGCTCCAGATGCCGCTGAAGATCCGCTCGTCGGGCGATACGTAGAGGTCGTGGCTCATCATGCGCGGCGACCCCTCGATGACCGCCCCCGGCGCGAACTCCTCTGGCTCCAGCGGCACGCTGCCCGGATCACCGATCGCTGGCAAGCCGCTCACTGCCCGTCCCCCTCGCGGCCGGCCGGGCGCTTCATCCTCCTCGCATCGCGCAGCACTTCCTTGGCGCAGTTGGTCCCGTTGGCTCCGGAGATGCCGCCACCGGGATGCGTGCCCGCGCCGCACAGGTACAGGTTGCGGATGGGCATCCGGTAGCTGGCCCAGCCGGGCACGGGGCGCATGATGAACATCTGGTGGTCGCCCATGTCGCCGTGGAGGGCGTGGCCCCCCGTCGCGTTGAAGAGGCGCTCCATGTCGAGCGGTGAGAGCACCTGCCGATGCTCGATCATGTCGTCGAGCCCTGGGAAGTAGTCGCACAGCTGCTTCACGCACCGGTCGGCCACGTCCCCGATGATCTCGTCCCACTGCGACCCGTCCCGGAGTGTGTAGGGTTGCGAGTTCATGTCGATGGTCATGATGTGCTTGCCCTCAGGCGCGAGCGACGGGTCGAACACGGTCGGGAAGCAGCACTCGATGTGCGGATGGTCCCTGGCCGGGATGCCGGCTCGCGCTTCGGCTTGGTTGAGGTCCATCTGCCGGATCGAGGACGTCACCTCGATGATGCTGCGGTGGTAACTCTGCACGCCGTCGCCGTCGTTCAGCGCTGAACTGGCGAGCCGGGGCAGCGCCCCAAGCGCCAGATTGACTTTGATGCTGGTCCCGTCGGTGATGAACGTCTTCAGCGAGTCGCAGAAGCCGGGGTCGAGCCTCTCGCGGCCGACCAAACCGAACATCGTGGTCTTGGGGTCGGCGTTGGAAACGACGACGCGTGCCTCGATCTCCTCCCCGTCGGCCAGGACGACGCCCGTAGCGGCACCCCCGGTCACGAGCACCCGCTCGACCGGAGTGCCGGTGCGTACTTCCCCTCCGGCCTCACGGACGGCGTCTGCCATGAGCCGCCCGAGCGTGCCGATCCCTCCTCGCACGAAGCCCCACTTGCGTACGCCGCCGCCGGCCTCTGAGGACGCGTACTCGTGAAGGAGCGTGTACGCTGTCCCCGGGGTCGAGGGGCCCGAGACCGAGTCGTTGACCGAGAACCAGCCCAGGCCGGCCTTGACCTCGTCCGACTCGAACCGCTCGTCGAGATACGTGGCGCTCGACGCCATCATGAGCTGGCAGGCGGCGAGCAGCAGCTTGCGGTTCTTGAGCGCGGTGCCGCCGAGGCGGGCCATCCGGCCCCAGTCGGCGACGCTCTTCATGCGCAGGTCGGGGGGCGTGAGCCCGAACAGCGGTCCGAACCAGCGCGCGATCCGCGTGAGTCCCTCTTCGAACGCCGGATAGGCAGCCGCATCCTTCTCCGAGAACCGCCTCACCTCTCGTACGGCGTCGGCGGCGTGCTCCTCCATCCAAAAATGCGCCCCGCTCGGGTAGACGTTGAGATTGGGACCGCATTCATCGACGTGCAGGCCCCGCTCGGCGAGCCGCATGTCGCGCCAGATGTGCTCGCCGAGCATGGCCAGCACGTAGGCCCCGGTGGACGCCCGAAAACCGGGGGCGAACTCCTCGGTTACGGCCATGCCGCCAACCATCTCGCGGCGTTCCAGGACCAGCGTGCGGAGCCCTCCACGGGCGAGGTAGAACGCCGCCACCAGACCGTTGTGGCCGCCGCCGATCACCACCGCGTCGTATGGCCGATCGGTCGGGGTCACTGTGCTCATCAGATCCTCCTGTCGCCGTCCTCGCCCGCCGTGGGACTGACTCCGGCGAGACGATCCTCGAAGTAGAGCGCGGGCGCAGGCGGGCGCAGGCAGTGCGGCATCTGCATCGCCTGGTTGTAGCCGCCCACGTTGATGCAGGCAACGATCTCGCCCTCCTCGACGTCAGGGAAGGGGTAGTCCTCCGCCCAGAGATCGTCGCCCTCGTTGATGTGACCGGTGATCGTGACGCGCTTGCGGCGCGGTGCGTCCGCGCGACCGCACACGACGTACTCGAACGGCGCGTCGTAGATGAAGTGGTCGTTCATCACGTTCCAGCCCATGTCGAGCCCGACGAACGTGATGCCCATACGATCCTCCACTGTGACCACTTCGCCGAGCAGGACGGCCGCCTCCTTGACGAGGAAGTCGCCCGGCTCGACGATCACGGTCACGTCGAGGCCACCGAGATGAGCGGCGAGCATCCCTGCCCAGGCATCGAGGTCGAGGGGCGCGTCTCCCGGCGCCATCGGCACCCCAAGTCCCCCGCCGACGTCCAGGTTCTCGATCGGACAGCCCAGACCCCGCGCGACCTGCACCATCTCTGCGGCGCGTTCCACCGCTACCGAGAGGGCACGGACACCATCGCTCAGGTACCCATCCCCGACGTGGAAGTGGATCGTGTCGATCACCAGTTGGTGTGCCTGCGCCAGTGCGACGGCTTCGCCCACTTGCTCCGCGTAGATGCCGAACTTCGTGGGCCGGCTGCTGCTGTAGAGAGACTCGTTTTCACCTCGCCAAGCGGCGCCGGCACGCGGGTTGACCCGCAGTCCGATCGTCCGGCCAGGGGCACGCCTGCCGACACGGCGGATCTGGCTGAGCAGGTCGAGGTTGAGATGGATGGGATGGGCGAGGATCACGTCCAGGTCACGTTCGCTCACGTTGGTGCCCGTGTAGCTGATCTCGTCCGGAAGCCAGCCGTGCGACAGCCCGTGCAGCATCTCCCCCGGCGAGCAGACATCGAGACCGACCGCTTCCGCCTCGCCGGGTCGGCCGAGCGCGCGCACGTAGGTGAGTACTTCGGACTCGCGCTGGGCCTTCATCGCCAGCAGGACGCGATGCCGCAATCCGGCGCCGAGCAGCGCTGCATGCAAAGCGCGCGACTGCTCGGCGATCTTCGGCAGGTCGATCAGATAGAGAGGAGTGCCATGAGCGCGAGCGAGCGCTTCCGCGTCCCGTCCCGCGACCCGCAGCCTGCCTTCCACGACCTCGAGACCAGGTCGTGCCCAGAAGTCACGGCGGCCACTCCCGTGCGTCGTCCGCGCTGACATGCGACTCCTCCCGGTCCCGATGGTCCATTCACGCTAGAGCAAGCAAGTGTCGACTGTCAACAACGTCCTGCTACTGCGGCAACGCTCGCCCGGAGTACACGCGCGTCGGCTCCCCGCCGCCTGGCACATTTGACGCTCGGGCGACAGCGACTGTAGATTGTCGACCGTGAGCGAGGTGCCAAGAAGTGATGCAGCTGCCAACCGCAGCGTGACCGACCTGGACCTCGACTGGGCCCTCGCGCGCGCTCCCCAGTCACAGGAGCTACAAGACTGTGCGGTGCGCCGTGTCGCGTCCGTCGAGCCTCGTCCCATCGACGTACGCGCAGCGCTGTCGGCCGCACTGGCGGACCCGATCCGCTCACCTTCACTGGCGTCACTCGCTGACAAAGCGTCGTCGGTTGCGATCATCACGAGCGACGCGACCCGCAGCGTCCCCGACCATGAGCTGCTGCCGCCGCTCCTGGACGAACTCGCGCGCGGCGGTGTCGACGCCGCGCACGTGACGATGGTGTTCGGCGGCGGTGCTCACCGGCCGGTCACGACCGCGGAGGCGGTGACCATGCTGGGCCCCGACTTGGCGGACCGGCTGTCATGGGTCGCTCACGACGCGAAGACGAGCGTGTGTGTGAGCGTCGGGGCGACGCCGGGGGGCAACGAGGTCCTCGTGAACCGCGCCGTCGCCGAGGCCGACCTAGTCATCGCCCTGGGTGTGTGCGAAGCCCACGAGTTCGCGGGCTATACGGGCGGACGCAAAGCCATCCTGCCGGCCGTCGCCGGGTACGACACCATCCTGCGCAACCACAGCATCGAGCTGATGAGCCATCCGCTCGCCCGTCCCGGAGTCCTCGATGGCAACCCCATTCATGAGGAGATGCTGGCGGCCGCCAGCCTCGCCGGTCTGCGTTTCATCGTCAATGTGGCGCTCGACGATGCCTTGCGGCCGGTCATGCTGGCCGCCGGCGAGCCCGAAGCGGCGCACGCCACCCTGACCGATTGGATCGCCGCGACGCGCGCCCTCGACGTCGCCGGTGCCGATCTCGTCGTCACCGGCCCAGGCCGTCCGCTGGACATCAACCTGTACCAGTCGATCAAGTCCCTCGTCGCGCTCGAGCCGCTCGTCGATCGCGAGACCGTCGTCGTCCTGGTCTCGGCTTGCCGCGAAGGTGTCGGCAGCGACGAGATGCTGCTGCCGTTCGATGGGACGCGCGGGCCGGATGAAGTCCTCCGCCACGTGATCGCCGGCTACACCGTCGAGAAGGACCACAGCTACTTCATCGCCCGCTTCCTCGCGAGGTGCCCGAACGTCGTCGCCTGGTGCCCCGGCGTCTCCGACGACGACCTCGCCCGGCTTGGCTTCGAGCCGGCGCGGGACCTGGAGGATGCGCTCGGGCGGGCTCGGCGGCGCGTCCGCGCCGCGGCCGCCCGCCCCGACGTCCTCCTCTTCCCGCGCCCCCAGCGCGCTCTCGTGTCGCCGAAGCCCCAAGGAGGCTGAGCGCGACGACCGGGGCGCCCGCGGCTCGAGGTGCGCCACCTGCGTGAGGAGCGCGGCAGGCTCTCAGCGACGCGCCGCTAGAACTTCACCATGCTGACCACGTCTGCGAGGCGGCAGTCAGGGATGGAGTCAGCGGCGCGCATGAGGAAGTTGAGCTTCTCGATCCGCTCTCCAGACCGTGGCGCGCCGTTCTTCTGAAAGGGCACCTGGAGTCCGACCGAGAGATCCATGACCACGTCATCGACGACCCCGCCGGATCGCCCGGAGGGGACCGCGATGAGGTCGTGGGCGACCGCATACGCGTAGGTGTCCAGGGCCTCCGAGATCGTTCCGACCTGGTTCGGCTTGAGAACAAATCCCTCGACGGCACTCATGGCGACGGCCCTCTGCAGACGCGCCAGGTTCGTAGCGATCAGGTCATCCCCCAGGATGATGGTGCGCGAGAGCTCCTTGACCGCACGCGGATAGCCATCCCAGTCGTTCTCGTCCAGGAGATCCTCGATGAACACGAGGTCGAACTTCTCGCTCAGATCCCTGGCGTAGAAGATCAGCTCATCGGAGCTGACACGCTCCCCCTTGAGGTAGTAGGTCGCGGTCGCGGTGTCGTACATCTCGCTCGAGGCGCAGTCGAGCGCGAAGGCCACCCTGTCGTCGTACCCGCAGCGATCGATCGCCTCCTGCATCAATGAGAGGACGACCTCGGGGTCCTCGGACGGCGCGACGTAGCCGTAGGATCGCGCCACCAGCGGAGGTGACCCGACATACCGCTCGATGACATCGGACATCACCTCGAAGAGACGGACCCCCATCTCGACTGCCTGAAAGATCGACTCCGCCCTAAACGGCATGACGATGAACTCGTTGAACGGCTGGACCATGTCGCCATACCGTCCCCCGTTCACCATGTTGAAGCTCGGCACGGGGACGGTCGCGAGCTGATCTCCCCCGATGTAGCGGTAGAGGGGCACGCCGGCGACAGCGGCGGCCGCCCTGAAGCACGCGATCGACGTCGAGTAGATGGCGTTGCCGCCCAGGTTGCTCTTGTTCTCTGTCCCATCGAGCGTGACCATCACGTCGTCGAGGGCGCGCTGGTCTTCGACCTGCATCCCGACGAGGGCGGGGGCGATGATCTCCCGGACGTTCCCTACCGCCCGGTTGACGCCGAGGCCGTTGTAGACCTCGGGATCGTTGTCTCGTAGCACGAACGCCTCGTACCTGCCTACAGACTGGCCCGTCGGCGCGGCTCCTCTGCCGACGAACCCCCCCTCGGTGGCGACTTCGACCTCGACCATGGGCCGGCACTTGCAGTCGATAAGCTGGCGGGCCCGCACGGATTCGATCCTCATGCTTGACTCACTTCCTCCTCGCGCGCCCTGGACCTGATGGTGCACCGCCGGCCGAATCGGGGAGCGTCGGCACGTAGAGAATGTTGAAGTCGCAGAGGTTCGTTCCCGTGTTGCCGGTGAACACCGTGTCGCCGATGGCCCCCAGCGCCTCGTAACACGAGTGGCCTCGCAGTGCGGCGTGCAGGCTCACGCCGCTCGCTACGGCCGTCTCGTAGCTCGTGGAGTCCGTGAGGCCACCGGCCACAGGCGTGGTCCCGTCGGTCCCCTCGGAGTCGACCGAGAACATGCATGCTCCGGGAGCCTTCGTGGCGCCGAGGGCGAAGCTCGCGGTGAGCTCCTGTGACGGTCCCCCGTGACCTTCGACAGCCGCGTCGTCCAGGATCTTCGTCGTAGTCTCCCCGCTGCTGAGGATCGCGCACGGCGCCGGGAACGGATTGCCGTAGGCCTGCACCTCACGGGCAAGCGCAGCGAGAAACGTGCCGGCATCCCTGCTTTCACCCTCAAGGAAGGACGTCAGGATATGGGCAGCGATGCCCATCTCCTGAGCCACCTCTTTTGCCGCGATGCACGAATCGGGCACGGTGTTGAGGAGGAAGTACGTGTTCTGAGGAAACGCCTTCGGCGTCTCACGATCGTCACCGGCCTCCATGAGATACCGGACCACGTTCGGGGGCAGCCGATCTGCCAGGTCATAGTCGGCGATGACGCGCCGGGCGTCGGCGAGCGTGGTCCTGTCGGGGCCGATCGGCGTGCTCGCGTAGTCCCGGTAGGGGATCCCGATGTCGCCCGTGGGCGGGTTGCCGACCCCGTCGGAGATGCCGAAGCCGATCAGCTCGGCGCCGGAGGCCTGGATCCGCTTGGCCAGCATGCCGCCGTTCGTCTGTGAGATGTGACGCCGGATCGCATTGATCTCATAGATGCCGGCTCCGGACTTCAAGAGGACGTCCGTCGCGTCCATCTCGTCCTGCAGGGAGATCCCATCGAGCGGACAGCTCATGAGAGCTGAGCTTCCCCCGCTGATCACCGCGATGAACAGGTCGTCGGGCCCCGCCCTGTCCGCGAGTCCCAGGATCTTCATGGAGGCCTCATAGCCGGTCTGGTTGGGGAGCGGGTGTCCGCCCACGTAGACGTCCGTGTTCCTGAAGACGTCGGTCTCCTCGGCGACCTTGACGATGGCGATCCCCTTGCTGAGGTGGCGGCCGAGGATCTCGTCGAGCGCTGTGGCCATCGCGTTGCATGCCTTTCCGGCGCCCACGAGGTAGACGCGCCTCTTCTTCGAGAGGTCCCAGGTCTGTGTCCCGATATGCAGGGAACTCCCCGCGAGGCGCGTGATGCTCCTGATCCTGTTGTACGCGTCCAGCCGCTGAAGCGTCTGGTCGGCGATCTCCAGCACCACCTTCCTGGAGTCCGCTGCTCCGTGCGAGACCAGCGCTTCGGCGTTCCGTATCTTCAGCATCCCGGTCAGGATTCAGCCACGACTCTGGACGGCAGACCCGCTTCGCGATAGGGCTGGTCCCACAACACGAGATGCTGGCCGAGTCCCCGCTCGAGGGCTGTCTGGTAGAGCTCGTATCCCCAGGCGACGTCGAAGACGGCCATTCCGCAGGCGACGAAGACGATGCGCTCCTCGGCGTTCTCACGGCGACTCTTGTTGCCCAGGATGACGTTTCCCAGGTCGGCGGAGTCGGCGAGCGCCGGAAGCCTTCCGTCATCGATCAACGCGTAGAGCGGTCCGCCGATGACGCCGTCGTAGTACTTGAGCTTGTCGGGCGCGGCAAGTGCGTCCAGAACGTAGGCTTCGTGCAGGTGGATGTTGTCGTAGACGATCCTGCTCTTGAGCCAGAACGAGTCTTCGGCCTTCATGGGGCCGGTGAGGAGCACCGTCGCCCCGCGCTTGAACCACGCATCCTCGACGTAGAGCGTCTTCAGGCGCGATGCCGCGACGGTCACGACATCGCCGGCCCCGAGCGCATCCTCGAGCGAGGCAGAAGCCACGGCGGCTATCCCTAACATCGTCTGCGCCCATTCCGCGAACGCCTGGGCCTTCGCCTCAGACAGATCGTGGCAGATCACCTTCTTCAAGCCCGGCATCTGCGAGAGGATGGCACGGAAGCAGGCTCTGTTGATCGGACCGCATCCGATCACGGTGCAGACCTCGGAGTCCTGGCGAGCCAAATAGCGGACGGCTACCCCGGGAACGGCGCCTGTCCGGGCGGAACTCAGGAGGTTCGCCGACATGAGACAGAGGGGCTCGCCGGTGTCCTTGTCGTTCAGCATCACCGTCAGCACCGAGCGCGGCAGACCCTGCGAGGGGTTGGCGGGGTTGGAACCGTACCACTTGTTGCCGCAGACGTCGTACTTCCCGCCCAGGTACGCCGGCATCGCAACGAAGCGGCGGTCCGGCCCCGCCAACGGCATGTTGGGGAACGGTGACTCCTCTGGGAATTCGATACCAACGCCGTGGCTGTTGTGATTGGAGCCACCCATCAGGTAGTCGCCAGTGGCGAGGAGCTTGAAGACATCCTCACTGACGTCGACGCAGCGCGGCGCATCCAGTACACCGGCCTCGATCATGTCCGGCTCAGACAGGTAGAGGAACTCGCTTCGTCTTCCCATAGTCATCCTTCTCCCATCTCGCGGGCTCGTGTTCGGAACCTCGTTGCTCACAGGACGGGTCTTGTCCAGTGCGAGCAGCCCGGAGGCACGGCGCGTCCGGGCAAGTGAGTCGATGGCCTGTCGGTGAAATCAGGGACTGTGACGACCAATGCAGGCCGCCCAGGCCCCGGTCGAGCATCCGCAACTCCAACAGAGGGTTCGCATGAGACCCTTAGGCATCTACGCTGTAACTCAAGATGATTAACGGTAGACTGTCAACAGTCGAACCGCAGGTCCTCCGGCAGCGACGTCTTCTGTCGGGATGAAGCGCTTCCGCATGACCTGCATGGCCGAAGCCCTCGACGGCGCGGGGTCCTCTTGCATCCAGTGGCTCGATGAGGAAGGCACCGACGCGCCCACCGACGCGGCGGCATGGCCGACGACCTCACGGCCGCCGCCGCCACAGCGCGGGGTGTCGACCTAGGCGCGGCGCTAGCGCGCCACTCCTCGCACGAGTCTCAGCCGCAGGACGTTCCTGTATCCTGATCAACCGTGAACACCTTGATCGCGGCCGCCGCCCAGTACGGCTTCGTCGTCAGCTTCATTGTCGCCGCCGTCGTCTGGCTGCGCTTGCCGCCTCGCCCGCGATGGGAGCTCCTGGCGACCGGGCTCGTCGGTGGCGTCCTGTGCCTTGCGCTCATCAAGCTGGGGGGAGCCCTCTACTACGACCCGCGCCCCTTCGTCACGCAGCACATCGCGCCGCTCTTCCCCCATCCCGCCGATAACGGCTTCCCCTCGGACCACACCGTGCTGACGATGTTCGTGGCGCTGTGCGTCCTGTTCTACTCGCGCCGGTGGGGGCTCATCCTCGTGGCGGTCTCGCTCCTGGCCGGCGTGGCCCGCATACTCGCGCACGTCCACTCCCCGATAGACATCCTGGGCGCGGTCGCGATGGCCGCCGCAGCGGCGGCCACCGCGCATCCGGTCGCCATATGGGTCGTGCGGCGGCTGCCCATGACCCGCGCAGACGACGACCCACAGCCCGTCGGCGCGTCGGGCGCCTCGCGGTCAGTGCGGGTCGACGACCAGGGCGACTCGGGGAGTTCGCAGGACGACTGAGATCGCTGACGAAGCAGAGCGCGGAGCCGGGCCCTGGCGTTCACCCGCTCGCTTGCAAGGGCACCGACTGGGTATATCATCTGAACAACTGCTCATACGTTCAGGAGAACCCATGATCGGAGAAACGCAGGTGTGCGGCAGGGACGAGGTCGACGACCTCGATCGCTGCGACGTCGTGGTCGTCGACCCCGAGCGCGTGCGCGCCGTGCGCGAACGGCTGCTGAGCCGGCGCGAGGCCGACGACGTCGCCGACGTCTTCAAGGTCCTCGCGGATTCGAGTCGCTGCCAGCTGGTAGCCGCTCTCATCGAGGCCGGCGAGCTCTGCGTGTGCGACCTTGCCGCGACGCTCGGCTTGAGCGATTCCAACGTGAGCCATCACCTGCGGGTGCTCCGCGACCATCATCTCGTGCGCGCGCGGCGCGCCGGCAAGATGGTGTTCTACGCGCCCGACGACGAGCACATCCGCCTGCTGCTCGACCTGACCCGGGAGCACGTGAAGCACGGGCCGGAGAACGTGGATCGCGCCCCGGAAACGGCGTGATGGACGACGCGACCAGGGTCCCGAAGTGGGACACGACCGAGCAGACAACATGAGCACGAAGCTCGACGAGCAGACGCTTGAGCTGCCGCTGCTTCTGCCGCGAGGCGCGCAGTGCGCCGGGTGCGTGGACGAGGTGGGCCGCGAGTTGCTCCGCCTCGACGGCGTCGACGCCGTCGAGGCGGACCTCCCTCGCGGCCTGCTCACCGTCCGCCATCGCCCCGGCGCCCCCACCCATCCCGAGCTCGTCCGCGTCGCCAGACACGTCGGCTCGCAGGCGCACTGCGCCGCGCACTGCCCCGTCGAGGTCCACGACCACGAGCCGGTCTCGCTGAACCCGCCCGAGGAGGCAAAACGCCGCGAGCAGCGTGTGCTGCACGTCACCGGCATGGACTGCGCCGACTGCGCCGTGAAGCTGGGGACGGCGGTGGGCCGCGAGAGCGGCGTGCACGACGCCTTCGTCAACTTCGGCGCCGCGACGCTGCGCGTCGACTTCGACCCTGCCTCCACCTCGGTCGACCGCATCACGACCGCCGTGCGGCGCGCCGGCTACGACACCGTCGAGCGCCGCGCCGCCGTCGCGCCCTCCGCCGCCCCACGGCGGCGCAGCTTCTGGCGCGAGGACCCACGCGCCCGCCTGATCCTCGTCTCCGGCGCCTTCGTGGTCGCCGGCTTCATCGCCGAGGTCGCGGCACCGGCGGCCTCTCCCTGGCTCTTTGTCGCCGCGATGGTCAGCGGCGGCGCCTTCGTGGCGCGCGCGGCCTTCTTCTCGCTGCGCGCGCGCCAGGTCGACATGAACGTCCTCATGAGCCTCGCCGCCATCGGCGCGGCGGCCATCGGCCAGTGGTCCGAAGCGGCCCTCGTGACCTTCCTCTTCGGGCTCGGCACCGTCCTGCAGGCCGCGACCCTCGAACGCACGCGGCGCGCCATCACCGGGCTCATGGAGCTGGCCCCGCCCGAGGCGACGCTGCTCGTCGGCGACCGCGAGCAGACGGTGCCCGCCGCCGAGCTCGCGGCCGGCGACGTGATCGTCGTGCGCCCCGGCGAACGCCTCCCGGTCGACGGCGTCGTCGCTCAGCGGCATCGCGGCCGCCGGCGAGGCCGCCGTCACCGGAGAGCCGATGCCGGTCACGAAGGGCCCGGGCGACGGCCTCTTCGCCGGGTCGATCATCGAGGGCGGCACGCTGACGGTCCGCACGACCAGCGGCGTGGCCGACAACACGATCGCCAAGATCGTCCACCTCGTAGAAGAGGCCCAGGCCTCGCGCGCTCCCGCGCAGACGCTCGTGGATCGCTTCGCCGCGAGGTACACGCCGGCCGTCGTCGCCCTGGCGGCGGCGGTCGCCTTCATCCCGCCGCTGCTGGGCGCCTCCTTCGACACCTGGTTCTACCGGGGCCTGGCGCTGCTCATCATCTCGTGTCCCTGCGCGCTCGTGATCTCGACGCCCGTGAGCATCCTCGCGGCGCTGGGGAACGCGACGCGGCACGGCATCCTGGTGAAGGGGGGCGCCTTCCTCGAGCAGGCCGCCGACATGCGTGTGATGGCGTTCGACAAGACCGGGACGCTGACGGTGGGTCGCCCCATCGTGAGCGACATCGTCCCGCTGGACGGGGCTTCAGCGGACGAGCTCCTGCGCATCGCGGTCGCCTGCGAGCGCCAGAGCGAGCATCCCCTCGCGAGGGCGATCGTGGCGGCCGCGGAAGCGCACGAGCACGAAGCCGCGGTCGGGCACGACGTGGCGGCCGCAGAAGCGTATGAGCACGAAGCCGCCGTCGCGGACCATCGCTCGGACGTCGTCGCGGCGCGCGCCGATGAGTCCTGCGACTGCTGCGACGATGAGGGCGACGAGGCCGACGCCTGCGACTGCTGCGCCGACGACGGGCACGGCGCGCACGGGCACGGCCAGCGCGAACACGCGACCGTGACGCGCTTTCGGTCGATCGCCGGCCTGGGCGTGCGCGCCGAGGTCGAGGGCCGGGACTGCTTCGTCGGCCGGCCCGCGCTGCTCGGCGCGCCTCACGCCGGCCTCGAGCAGGCGCTGGAACGCCTCGAGGCCGAGGGCAAGACCGTCGTCGCCGTCGGCGCCGGCGGCAAGGCCCTCGGCGTCATCGCTGTAAGCGACCCACTGCGCGACGTCGCGCGCGACGCCGTCGCCGGTCTGCGCGACGCCGGCGTCGCCCACGTCGCCCTGCTCACCGGCGACAATCCCGCCACGGCCGCCGCGATCGCCGGTCAAGCCGGCGTCGACGAGGTCCGCGCCGGCCTCCTGCCCGCCGACAAGGTCGCGGCCGTCGAGGACCTGCGGCGGCGCCATGGGCTGGTCGCGATGGTCGGCGACGGCGTCAACGACGCGCCCGCCCTCGCCGCCGCCGACCTGGGCATCGCCATGGGCGCCGCCGGCACCGACGTCGCGCTCGAGACCGCCGACATCGCCCTCATGGGCGACGACCTCGAGACCCTGCCGCGTCTCCTGCGCCTCTCGCGCCGCACGGGCCGCGTCATCCGCGAGAACCTCGCCTTCTCCATCGGCGATCAAGGCGGTCTTCCTGGTGCTCGCCCCGCTCGGCCTGACCACGCTGTGGCTCGCCGTGTTCGCCGACATGGGGACCTCGCTGCTCGTCACCGCCAACGGCCTCCGCCTGCATCGCGACGGCCGCGAGTAGCCGAGGCTCCGCGCACCGGGGCGTACAATCGCGCCGACGGGACGGAGGAGGTCCTACGTGAGCGTCACCATCTACACCAAGGTCGGCTGCCCGTACTGCGCCGCCGCCAAGGAGGACCTGCAGTCACGGGGCGTGGTCTACGACGAGATCGACGTCCACAGCACGCCGGGAGCGATGCAGAAGCTCGCCGAGCTCACCGCCGGCCAGATGGTCGTGCCGGTGATGATCGAGGACGGCGACGTGCGCGTCGGCTTCGGCGGTGGCTGAGGGGTGTGATGCGGCGCGCGTGACGCGCCGAGAGCCCTGAACGAAAGAAGCCGCCCTCGGGCGGCGTGGAGAGAGCGCCGAACGGCGCCAACGGAACGGGCGGCCGGCTCTTCGAGCCGGCCGCCCGTCCGCTAGAAGGCGACGCCGCTGCGCTGCGTGTCCTCTACCATCGGTTCGTAGAGGACCTCGAACGGCCCGCTCGTCAGGATCGACTGCAGTGACGCGTACACGCGCCTGACCGCGTCGGTGCGGTAGAAGTCGTCGTGCGCTTCGATCGACTCCCACTCCGTCTCGAAGATGAAGTGCACGTCGCCGAGCAACGCCTCGCGGTCCTGGTCTCGCAGGGCGCTGGCGAGCGGCGACATCCCGAACGAACGAAGCACGCGATGGGCGGCATGGCCAGACGACGCCTGCAGCAGGCCGCCGAGCTCCTGGAGCGCGTGCTCCGCACGGTGCTCCGTCCCTCTGCGAACGCCGAACATGGTCTGTCCGATGATCATCCTCGCGTCTCTTCCTGTCGGGGCTTCGGTCCTTGTGACCTCAGGCACCTTTCCCGCCTGAGTCCAACTGTAACGCGAACGGCCTGAGCCTGCGCGTCTCTGACAGTGAATGTGTACCCAGCTCTGACACCTGGGCACGGGGAGACCCGTTCCTCGAGGCTGCGGTCCTAGGAAGATCGCAGCCGGGGCCCGCCAGCAGCGGTCAGCGCGCTATCTTGCGAAAGGCGTCGGCTCCGGTCAGCGCGCGATCTTGCGGAAGGCGTCGACGATGGCGGCCGGCTTGAACGCTTCGTCGCCCTCGGCCATCCAGACGATCTTGCCGGCCCGGTCGACGATCACCGTCTGCGCACGCAACTCGCCGTCCCGAGCCGCGCCGTACGCGGTCGCGACGCGGCCATCGTCGGGCAGCACGGGGATGGTGAGCGCCGGCACCTGCTCGGCGAGCTTGGCGAGCGACTCGCGGTCGCCGTCGCTGACGACGAGGACCTGACCGCGGAGGCCCCAGAGGCTCTCGGAGAGCGTGTTCATCGCGGCGAGGCGCTTGACGGCGTCGGGCAAGGACGCGGGCAGGAAGGCAACGACAGGCCAGAAATCGCCGCGGTATTGCTTCAGGTTGATCTCGCTGCCGTCGAGGGCGCCGAGCGTGAAAGCCGGCGCTTCGCGGCCGACGCCGAAGGTGAATGCCACCGGGGGGACCTCCTGGACGGGGACAGCGCGTCGCAGCCGGAGTCTATCAAAGGGCGGGCGCCCATCCTTCAGCCAGATCCAGCCCCCCTACTTCGCGACCACCACGGCGTGCATCGATGCCATCGTCGCGTGGATCGTGCACTCGTAGTAGTAGGTCCCGGCCTTGTCGAACGTGAAGCTGAAGGTGCCACCCTGGCCGAGATCGCCGCTATCGAAGGTCTTCGTCACGCCGGCGCCCAGGCTCGGCCCGTCCGTGGACGTGACCGTGTGCGGCGCAGAATCCTGGTTCGTCCACGTGACCTTGGTGCCGACCGCGACCGTCAGGTTGGCCGGCGTGAACGTGAAGTTGGAGATGGTGACGGCGTTACCCTTGACCGGGGTCGTGGTTGCCACGCTGGGCGAGCTCGCCGGCGTGTTGTCGCCGGTGGTGCCGCTCGCGCTGCTCCCGCAGGCCGCCAGTACGAGCAGCGCGATCACGGAGATCGCCGCCGCCAGGAGTGGAGCCGGACCGAGATGTGTGCGCCGAGCCATGAGGCGCCTCCCGTTGTGATGTTGTTGCCGATGACGGGGTGTCCCCGGAGGGCTCCGTTGACGACGCCCCCGCAACGTTGCGGAGACGTTAAGAGATGTTGCGGTACGCCGGTCGGTGCTCGCGAAGAGACGGGGGCGGGCGGCGCCGCAGGCGCCGCCCGCCCCCGTCGGTCTAAGCCCGACGACTCAGAACGTCCGGTAGTACTCCTTGGCCGCGGCGCAGACCGGGCACTTGTCCGGCGTGTCGCCGAACACGGTGTGGCCGCAGATGAGACAGACGCTGACCGGCTGGTCGGCGATGTCCGCCCCCGCGAGGGCCTTCTCGCGCGCGTCCGCGTACATCCACTTGTGGTCCATCTCGGCCTTGAGCGCGTACTTGACGCTGCGCGCGGCCTGCGTGTTCTTCTGGAGCCGGGCGACCTCCTGATACGCGGGGTACATCTCGTCGATCTCGAAGGACTCGCCCTCGAACGCCGTCTTCAGGTTGTCGACCGTCGTGCCGACCCCGCCCATCACGCGCAGGTGGTTGCGCGCGTGCCGCGTCTCGGCGAACGAGATCGCACGGAAGAGCTTGGCGACGTTGGGCAGACCCTCGTCCTCGGCCTGCTCCGCGAAGACCATGTACTTCTCCGCGGCCTGGCTCTCGCCCGCGAAGGCCGCCTTGAGACTGGCGTGCGTCATCGCGTTGAGGTCCTCGGGGTTGGGCATGCGCTTCTGGAAGGCCTCGTCCTTGCGCGAGACCTCGCTCTGCGCCTCGGCCATCAGAACTCCTCGAAGAACGAGCCGGCGGTGCCGCACCGGGGGCACTCGTCGGGGGCGTCGCCGATGACGGTGTGGCCGCAGATGGGGCAGACTCGGACCGCAGTGGCGTCGAGGTCCTTCTTGCCGTCGACGCCCTTCAGGGTGCTGTCGTAGATGGCCTGGTGGTCCTGCTCGGCGCGCAGGGCGTAGCGGATGCTGGTGCGCGCCGAGTCGTTGCCCTGGAGCTGGGCGACGGCGTCGTACGCCGGGTACATCTCGTCGATCTCGAAGGTCTCGCCGCCCCAGGCGGCCTTGAGGTTCGCGGCCGTGTCGCCGATGCCGCCGAGCACGCTCAGATGGTTACGGGCGTGCGTGCTCTCGGCGTAGGCGACGGCGCGGAAGAGACGAGCGACGTTCGGGTACCCCTCCTTTGCCGCCACCGCGGCGAAGGCGAGGTACTTCTGCGAGGCCTGGCTCTCACCGGCGAGAGCGGCCCCGATGTTCTCCGCCGTCATCGCGCCGAGCTTCTCGGGTGCGGGCGGCTCGTTCATGAAGGGCTCTGCCATGTCGTGCTGCTACCTCCTTTCGCGGGTGCCGACGTGGGCATCCACGGTCGAGTCAGGCGCGAACGCGCCTATGCTATCAGCGCCTCTATGGCGCCAGAGTAGGGGCCGTGGCAGCCCTCGCGGAGGCCGGCTGCGGGGGTCGGTCAAGGGCTGCACGGCGAGGGCGGATGCCCGGACGCAAGGGCGGACGCGGGCCGCACGGCGAAGGCGACGCGGGCCGCACGCCGAAGGCGGATGCCGGTCTGGCAGCGAAGGCGGCTGCAGGCCGGGCAGCAGAAGCCGGTCCAGAGAAATGGATCAGGGCGGCTGCTACGCGGCGATGCGGTCGCTGGTGAGCGACGGCACGAGCCGGCGCAACACCGCCTTGATCTGGCCGGGGCTGGAGTGATCCAGCAGGGCGTAGTACACGCCCGGATACGCCTCGCTGCGCGTGAGCTGCGCGAGGTCGACCGTCACGCCGTGACGGCTCGCCTCGCGCGCCTGCTCGCCGTCAATGGCGAGGAGCGCGGCGGTCGCGGGGTACGCGGCATCGCCGCAGAGCTCGGCGATGTCTCTCGGGTAGGTCCACAGTGTGAAGGCGAGAGGCTGGTCGTCCACCTCACTGGCGACGATCCTGACTCCCGGCTCGACCTCGTTGACGAAGCTGAAGTGTCGTCGGTCGGCGCCGCGGGCGGTGTCGACGGCAAGGCGCACGCGGCGCACCTTCTCCTGAAAGGACTGGGGTACGTGACGGGCCATGGTTCCTCCCTCCAGCATCCCTGCCCCCACGGCGGGGATGCGCATCATCGCGTGCGTCCTTCCCACCGGTCCTGGGGCATAAACACCATGAGAATAGTGGAAAGACTACGTGCATGCGGGGGAGGCGTCCCGGGGTAGCTTTGCTGTGATGGACGACATCGAGCAGATGGAACGTGACCAGACCGAACGCGCAGCCCGGCCTCTGCGGGTGGATCGGCTGGGGGCGGCGGCCCTGCTCGCCTTCGCCGCCGCCTTCCTCGTCAACCTGGTCATCCGCTGGCTGGGGCAGGCCGTGCTGGGCGTGGCCGAGGACGAGGAGCTGCTCTCAACGCTCTCCATCGCTCTGACGACCCTGTTCGGCGCCGGCGCCGGCGCCGTCGGGCTCTACGTGCTGGCGGCGCAGGCGGCGCGGCCGCTGCTCGCCTTCCGGCGGCTGGCGGTGCTCGCACTCGCGCTGTCGCTCCTCGGGCCGCTCTCGGCGGTGCTCGGCTGGGTCCCCCAGAGCCAATCCGTCGATGCCGCGACGTTCGTGACCCTCGTGCTGATGCACCTCGCCACGATGGCGATCATCGTGCTCGTGCTGACGGCCGCCGCGCGCTCCTCGTTGCAGGACAGACGGCGCGCTGGGCGGGCGGAGCCCACAACGCCCGGGCGCGCGGCCTAGGGTGGCCGGCGCTAGTCGGCGCCGCCGCCTCCGCCACCGCCGCCCCCGCCGCCCCCGCCCGAGAAGCCCCCTCCGCCGCCGGATGACGAGCTCGGGGTGCTGGCCGCCACGGCGGCCGAGAACCCCGAGCTCAGGCTGCCGAGCATGGAGCCGCCGCCGCCGTGCGGCATCACCATCATCCCCATGGGGACGAAGGCCGGGTCGTTCACGACATCCGGCACCTTCACGCGCATCGCCTCGACGACCTTGTCGGCGATGCCGAACACGACAGCCAGCACGAGGAAGTGCTCCCACAGGACGACGGCGTCCGGCGGCTTCTCGTCGAGGCGGCCGAAGTCCTCGAGGTACCGCTTCAGGGCGGCGTACTTCGCGTGCAATTCGCCCGCCTCCGGCGTGCGCCGCCGCAAAACGGGTGAGGCGACCAGCATGCCGATGCCGGCCACGAGGCCGATCGCCGGCAGGAAGCTCTGCCCGATCATCAGGGCGAGGAAGCTGATCGCGGCGGTGAGGGCGCCGATGCCGGCGCCGGCAGCGATCACCCCGGCCCTCTTCTCTTGGAAGCCGAGCGCCTTCGCTTCCGCGCTCACCCCACCGAGCCAGTCCGTGAAGCCGGCGTGGAAGGTCTTGGGCTCGTGCTTGGCCTCCTCGCGAAGCTCCTCCACGGTGAACGGCCTGCCCTCGAAGACCTCGTCGAAGAGGAAGGCGACGAGGCGCTCCTCGAGAGGACGGAGCCCCTGCCGCTTCGACGGATCGAGCGCCATCGTGTAGGTCCGGTCGCGCTGACCCGTCCAGAACGAGCTGCCCTCGCCGGCCGTCGCCGTGAGCGAGATCACCTTGCGATCCGCCAGGTCGAGCAGGGTCGCGACCGCATCCTCGTTCTTGACCGCCCCCATCCGCATGAGGGCGCCGACGAGCGCCGGCGCGAGGTCGGGGTCGGGCACATCGCGGAAGTACTGCTCGCGGAAGAGGGTCCGCGGCTCGCGCCCGTACTTGAAGAACAGCCAGAGGAAGAGGCCGACGCCGAGCAGCGGAGCGGCGATGCCGACGGCGATGGCGGCGAAGCGCCGCACCCGGGCGGCGGTACGCTTCTGGTTGGCCTCGTCCGCCCACTGCTTCTCCTCGGCCAGCACTGTGGGGATCCGCTCGCCGTCCATCCTGGGAGCCTCGGGGATCGCCGAACGCGGGAAGAGCTCGCGGACCTCGACGAAGGTGCCGGCCGGAAGATCGTCCACCTGCAGGTGGACGACGCCGTCCGGCCGGATCGTCACCTCGCCCCAGAGCGGCCCGTGCGCCCATGCGCGCACCTGGTCGTGGGTCACGCCGGGGACGGTGACGTCGGCGCTCAGCGTGTCGGTGTCGACGCCCCACTCCGAGCCGACGAGCTTCCAGTACAGCTCGCCGGTGTCGTCCCAGCGCTTGGCCGCACCGAGCGCACGGTATTCGATGCCGAACGTCGCCCGCTGGTCGCCGAGGCGGAAGAACAGCTCGACCAGGACGCTCCCGCCCTGGTCGGTCACGCAGTACATGCCGGGCGGCCTGTCGGTCGGGTCGGCGGTCTGGGCGAGCGGTCCGTCAGGCCCCGTCGCGCCGGTCACCTCGATGCCGTCGCTGCCCCCCTTGTCGAGGATCCAGTAGACGCGCGAGAAGTCGCCGTCGAACTCGAACTCGCGCGTCTCGCCGACGGCCAGTGTGCCGTCCTTCTCGACGTGTGCGTCGATCTGGACGTCGCGGATGGCGTAGTCCTTGGCGCTCGCCACTGGGGCGCTCGCCGCGAACGCGGCGAGCGCCAAGGCGAGCGCCACCATCAGCAATGACAGGATGCGACGGTGTGAGGCTGGGCGTCGCCGCAACGACGCGCGCATGGCTGCGTGTCCCCAAGGGCCCTCCACGATGCCCGACTCTACCACTGCCACGGGGCGAACTTGGGTCGCCACCGACACGCAGCAAGCGCGACAGAGGGCCCCCGGCGTCGGGCCACGATCACACACCCCCGTGTTCGCCCTTGGGCGCAGCCTCCCCGCATGGGACATCCGTCTGGAGGAGGCCTAAGGCCTTCCTTAGTGCGGTACGGTGATAGTGGGAGGGTACCGTGCGGGTCCGGTAGTCGGAGGTGCGGTGAAGCTGCTCATCATAGGGTCGGAGGGCCGTATCGGGCGACGTCTCGTCGCAGGCGGCACGGCCCGCGGCCACGACGTGACGGCGACGGTCGATCCGCCGGGCGGCGGAGACGGTCCCGAACATGCCAGGGTCGTCACCTGCGACGTGCTCGACCTCGCGAATCTCGAAGGTGTCGTCCGTGGTCAAAACGCCGTGATCGTCTCGCTGGAGAGAGGCGCGCTCCCGGGGCCCGTGGGCATCCATGCACGGGTCGCCGCGAACGTCGTCGCAGCGATGCGCGGGCTCAGCGGCTCGCGCCTCCTCTGGCTGTCCGCCAGCGGGACCGGCGAGCCTCACGATCCCAATCTGCCGCCGTACTTCACGAGGGTCGTGCGCCCGCTCCTCTACCGCCGCCTGTTCGAGGAACTGGCGGCGGCAGAGGCGACGATCGCGAGAAGCGACCTCGACTGGACCATCGTGCACCTGCCGCGGCTGACCAGCGGCGAGGCTCTTGGCCGCTACAGGGCGGAGGCCGGCCAAAGCCTGCCCGGCGGCTACCGCATCAGCAGGCGCGACGCAGCCGACTTCCTGCTCAAGGAGCTCGAGTTGCGCCATTGGGCACGGCAGCGCGTCGCCATCGCCTACTGACGGCGGAGCCGGCGCGTGACGCCGCGCGTCAGGGACGTGCGAGCCCGAGGCGCGCCAGCTCGGCGTCCGCCAGCCGGCGCGCCTCCTCCGGCGAGAGATCCCCCGGCGGTGCCGCGTCCGGTCCGAGCACCTGCTCGTACGGCAGGGTCACAAGCGCGCGTCGCGCGAGCAGCCGATCGAGACTCGCGGGGTCGGCCGACAGAAGTGCCGCCCTGACCGCCTCCACCTCGCGCCGCCAGGCGAAGCGCAGCGGCAGGTAGACCGGCAGCACCAGCATCAGCGGCACGGCGACGAAGGCGGCCCCGACCAGGATCCCCATGCGCTCGAGCGACTGCCGGCTGTCCGCGCCGCTGCGCTGCACGTCGGCGGCCGCTTCCACAACGCGGTCGGCGAGGCGGCCGATGTTGCCGCCGACGAGCGGCAGGCCGCCGACGACCTGCAGGCTCTCCCCGATGTCGCTGAGCGCCGTGCCGACGCGCGTCACCTGATCGCTCAACTCTGCCTGGCGCCGGATGTCGACGCCGATCAGGACGCCCACGACGAGCCACACCACGAGGTACGCGACCAGCAGCCGGTCGGCCAGTCGGATGCCGCGTGCGCTCCAGAGCTGCCAGCCCTGCCCTGCCATCACGCCTCCTTCGTCGCCGCAACTCTAGTGCATCACGCACGCGTCCGGTGGGGCGTCTCGCGTCGAGGCTCAGGCTCGATCGCACGCACTTCCGTCGCCAGCCTCGGCGACGAGCCTCAGGGCAGGACTCTGCCCGTCGATACAGGAATGGATGCCGGCGGCCCGGAGGGAGCCGCCCGCGTACCCGATGTGGAGGTCACCATGCGCCGCTCGTTCGTGCGTCTCGTCTTTGGTCCCCTGCTCGTGCTGCTGGTCGCCCTGCTTTGCGGGGCCGTGGCGCAGGCGGTCAGCCAGTCCGACACGGCCTATTACGACGGTTTCCAGGACCTCACCGGCCTCGACCAGGTGCGCAGCAAGGACGTCGTGCTCGACGCGCTGGGCGGCGTCCGGCTGAGGACCAAGGGCGCCGCCACACCCAGCATCTGGACGAGCCAGGCGAACTTCACGGGGACGACCGCACCGCCCGGCACCCTCGTCGGCCTCTCGACGCTCGACGCCGCGGCGACGCCCGGCAGCCTCAGACTGCTGAGCTCGCCGCTGGCCTTCCGCCGCGTCCAGACCGATCCCGTCCTGAAGCCGGCATTGCCCCTGAGCGTGGACGGCTTCGGCGTGGGCGGCATGTGCGTGCAGCGCGTCGGGACCACCTACTACATGTGGTACACGGGCGTCCCCGAGAACGAGTTCGCCCAGAATATCTATCTGGCGACCTCGACCGACGGCCTCACCTGGACGAAGGAGGCGACGCCGGTGCTCGAGCGCGGCGCTCCCGGTTCGTTCGATTCGCGCCAGCTCGGCAAGCCCACCGTGGTCTACGACCAGACGAACCTCGCCGCGCCCTTCCGCATGTGGTACGCCGGCGAGGGTGACCTCGGTGGCTCCATCGGCTACGCCACCTCCCTCGACGGACGCACCTGGACGAAGTACGTGCCCGAAGGCGCGACAGAATCACAGCCCGTCTACACGCCCGGCAAGATCGGGATGGCGGACAGCTACCGCGTCACCCACCCCTGCGTGCTGATCGCCAACGGCGTCTACTTCATGTGGTACACGGCGGACGACTCCAACAACAAGCGCGTCGCCTACGCGACCTCGACCGATGGCATCACCTGGGACCGCGGCGGCGTCGTCTTCGACGTGGGGACCGGTAACGAGGGGGAGGCAGTGTTCGCGCCTGCCGTCGTCCGAACCGGCCTCGACACGCCGGGCACCAACGACGACGGCTTCCACATGATCTTCACCGCGAACAAGATCGTGGCCGGCGGCGACATCCAGAGCAAGCTTATCAATGGGGACAGCCCGGACGGGATCACCTGGTCGTCGACCAACATCGCCTTCAGCTCCGCCGGGGGTGACACTGCCTTCGACGGCTGGAACGTGTCGCAACCGGCGATCCTGTACGACCCGCTCGATGCGGTGCATCCCTACAAGATGTGGTACGTGGGCAACAACCCCGACGCGAACGGCAACTACCACGACCGCATCGGTCTGGCGTACCAGAAGCAGCCAAACTCGGTCACTCAATGGGAGAAGTACGCGGGACCGCTCGGCGCCCCGTTCTTCGAGTCCTGGCTGACACTGGGCGAACAGGGCACGGCCCTCGACTCGATGAAGGTCGCCGACCTGCGCGGCGTGGCCGTGCCGGCGCCGGGGAGCGGCGTCTACGGCTTCTACACGGGCACGAACGCGGCGGACTTCAGGCAACGCATCGGCGTGATGCAGTCGGCGGACGACGGCCTCACGTGGACCGACGCCAATGCACACGCCACGCTGATCGACGCAGGGCCGGCAGGGACCTTTGACGAAGGCGGGGTGGCTTGCCCGGCGCCCGTCACCAACCCGGCCGGCGGCTGGTGGGTGCTGCACACCTCGTTCAATGCCGCCGGCACGACGCCGCGAATCGGCCTGCACGCCGTGTCCGAGGACCTCGGACCTTCAACCCGGACCGCTACCGCGCCCGTGCTTGCCTCCGGCGGGCTCTACGACGCCGCCGGTCAGGCCGACCCGTGGGCGTATCGCGACGGTCCTGCGCTCGCCGTCTTCTATGCCGGCAAGAACGCCGCCGGGGTATGGTCGCTCGGCCTCGCCGCGAGCGCGACGGGGGACCCGATGACGCTGAGCGGGGCACACCAGATCCTCGCGCCGACGCCGGGCACGTACGACGCCGGCGGCCTGCGCAAGCCGGTCGCCCACAAGATGGCCGACGGCAGCTGGCGGCTCTTCTATGCAGCCATCGGCGAGGACGGCGTCAGCCGCATCGCGTACGCGACCTCGCCCGACGGGACGACGTGGACCAAGCAGGGCGTCGTGATGACGGAGTCGACGGCCGCCTACGACTTCGCCGAGGGCGGCGTCGAGCCGTGCTCCGCGGGCCCGGTCGGCCAGGGCGAAGGACTGCTCTTCACGGGCATCGACCGGTTCGGATGGACCCGGATCGGCAAGGCGACTGCGGCGGGGCCCGGCTATCTCGAAGGGGGCACCGCCGAGTTCCTGCTGGACAACACCGAGGCGCGCGACTGGCGCCGCATCCTGTGGTCCCCGGCGACGCAGCCGGCCGGCACGGACGCCCAGGTCTGGGTGAGCTACTACCCGACCCTGTCGGGCGATTGGTCGAACGCCTTCCCGGTCACGAGCGACACCGACCTGCCCTTCCTGCTCACCGTCGAGGACATGCGGTGGCAGGTGCGCATGACCAGCTCCGATCCGGCGGCGAGCCCGACGCTGGACGACCTCACCGTGAACCACGCGCCGGTCCAGTTCCCGGCAAGCGGCCGCGCGGTGACGCTGCCCATCGGGCCGCCCGAGGGTCTGTACCTGCTGTCGTGGGGAGACCTCACCCTCGACGCCGACATCCCCGGCGGCGCCGGCGTCAGCGTCACGATCGAGGACGACGCCGGCGCCCGCATCATCGGACCGCAGACCCTGACCGGCGGCGCGACGAGCATCCCGCTCGCCGGCGCCGCGCCGCTCGGAGCGAAGCTCGTCGCCGTCATCGACCTGACAAGCGACGGGGCCGTGACGCCCAAGATCAAGAGCCTCGGGGCCACCTACACGAGCACGACGACCCCGGCGCAGATGACGCTGGCCGCGGCGAAGACGCTGCTCGTCTACGGCGCCTCGACGACGCTGAACGGCACCCTCTTCAGCGATCCGACGCCGCTCGTGGCCGACGACGGCAACGCCACACCGCTCGCCGGCCAGACCGTGACGATCAAGGCGCACGCGGCCGACGCGACCGGCTACACGACCCTCGGCACGGTCACAACGTTGGCCGACGGCACCTTCACCTACCCGGTCAAGCCGGCCGCGGTCACGAGCTACCGCGCCGAGTGGGCCGGCGGGACGATCGACACCGTCGTCTACCCGCCGGCCTCCGCGGGCGTGAGGGTCGACGTCAAGAGCAAGGTCTCGATCGCCGTCGCCAGGTACAACAGCCGTAGCGGCAAGTACTACCTCTACAAGCTCGGCCGAACGGTCTACGTGAAGGGCGCGGTGACGCCCAACCACTACACGCTCGACGACAAGACGACCCGCGGCAAGGTCGTCGTGACGGTCTACAAGTACAAGTCGACCAAGTGGGTCAAGGTGAAGGGCTCGACCCGATCGTTGACGTCGACGAGCAAGTACACCTGGTCGTGGAAGCCGTCCGCGCGCGGCAAGTACCGCATCGTCGCCAAGTTCAACGGCGACCCGACGCACCTGGCCTCGGTCAGCCCCTACAAGTACGTCAGGATCTTCTGAGAGACCGCCTTTCGGGCGGGCGACCGGCCAAGCCGGTCGCCCGCCGACGCGGGTCCCGTCAGCCCCACCTGCTCCTGCGCGCCTCGCGTTCCCCCTCGACCCATGCCGCGCGCTTCCGGATAATGGCGGCGGATGGCCTCGCAGCGCTCACTGGGCGGGGCGGCCGCGTCACAGTCAAGCGGCGGCGTCGCGGCGCAAGGCCGGCAGCGATGAGGGGGAGAGTACGTGCGGATCGCGTTCCTGGGTGACAGTCTGACGGAGGGGCTTCCCGGCGCGTCGTACTTTCGCCTTCTCCGGCGACGGTCGCCTCGGCACGAGCTGCTCAACCACGGCCGTGCGGGCGATTCGGTCGCCGACCTCTACACGCGCCTGCAGGTCAACGGCGTCGAGCCGTGTGACCTCGCCGTCATCTGGATCGGCACCAACGACGCCGCGATGGGCCCTTGGACGTCCTGGGTGCTGGAGGCCTACGAGCCGGTGACCTGGGAGGCGACGCTCGACCAGCTCGCGCTCGTCTATCGTCGCCTCCTCGTGTTCGCCCTGGAACGCGCGCCGCAGGCGCTCTGTCTGCCTCCCGTGGTCGCCGACGAGCTCGACGAGGCTTGGGCGCGCCGTGTGGCCGATGTGGGCGAGGTCGTGACGGCCGCCGTCGCGGCGGAGCCGCGCGCGGCCCTGCTCGACCTCGCCCCGGCGTTCGCCGCGACGCGCGCCGCAAGCAAGACCGCAGTCAGCTTCACCATCGACGGCGTCCACCTCTCGGAGGCCGGGGCGGAGGTGGTCGCCCAGGCGCTCTCGCAGGCGATCGCGGACCTTAGCCGAGACTGACGAAAGCAAAGCACGATGGACGGAGGATGACGTGGGCCACGAACCACACAGCGGCGAGACGGTCGCCCTTCCCGAGGCCGGTTCGCTCACGGCCGAGCAGCGCACGCTGCTCATCGAGGCGCTGCCCGTGCAGGTCTCGCTGATGGACGAGCGCGGGACGATGCTCTACTGGCGCGGCGAGGATTTCGTCGACTGCGACCCCAAATGGATCGGGCGCCACGTGAACGAGTGCCACGCCCCGGCGTCGCGGCCGACCATCGACACGATGGACGCCGCCTTCCGTGCCGGCGAGAAGGATGTCGCCGTCTTCTGGAACTGGGAAGAGGACCGTCTGATCATGCGCACGTATACGGCCGCACGCGACCGCGATGGCGTGTACCGCGGGATGCTGGAGACGATGCAGGACATCACCGGCATCGTCGGCATCGAGGGCGAGCGCCGCGAGCTCGTCTGGTAGCGCGCTGAGGTCGCCGCGGCTGACGGCCGCGCCGCCGCCGGCGGCTACGCGGCCGTCTTCAGCCGCTTGCGGCGGCGCGACCCGCTGGCGGACGCATCGCCCTCGGGCTCGGACAGCGCGGCGACCGCCACAGGGCGCTCCACGCGCATCACCTGCCCGTCCACCGTGTACCAGCGCGCCGGGTCGCGTTCGGAGGGCAGCCGCACGTACCCGACGAGCAGGGCCTCCGGCTCGCAGACCGGGCAGATGACGACCACGCCGTCGTCCTTGCGGAAGCGGTTCAGCGGCTCGCCCAGCAACAGCCGGCGGCCGCACAGGTCGCAGGCCGGCGGGGCGTGCCGGGCGGGCACGGGCTCGGCGTCGACCAGGTCGCCGATCACACGCGAGTCCCTCGTCCCGAAGGCCTCGAACCACCGCTCAACGGTCCCTTTGAGACTCGCACCGACGCTCATGATCTCCTCCTGCCTGCTCCGGCCGCCTTGCGCGACCGCGTGCCTTCTCCATACCCACCGGGAGCGGCAGCCCAAATCCGTTGGCGGCCGTCCTCGCGCCGAACGGCGCCGTCTGGGCCGAGCAACGCTCGGACGGGAGCCGCACCTACCCGGGCCTGGCCGACAGCGCCGTAGGGTGGTGGCGCCGGTCGGCCGTCTTCGCGTCACGTCCGCGCAAGCCGTTCATCGCGCACGGGTGCTCGAAGCGGACGGCGAGAACTGAGCAGGGCCTCGAGCCTGTGCGTCACCCTGTGGAAGGAGGCGGCGTCACCCCTGAGGGGGAGGCGGCCTTCGCCGCTCCACCCCCGGGGTGACGCCGCCCGCCGCCGCAATCCCCCCGCCGCGCCGCCGAAGTTCCCCCCCTCGGGCGACGTGCGTCCGAGCCCCCGGCCATAGCCTTCTCCCAACGAATCAGCCACCAGATCCAAGGGGGAGAGAAATGGCACGCAGGACCACACTTCGCAAGGCTGGCGCCGGTTTCACCGAGCGCCTCGCCCGCAGCAGCGCCACGCACCCGTGGCGCACGATGGGCATCTGGCTCACGATCATCGTCGTCGCCGTCCTCAGCATGAGCTCGCTGCTCGGCAGCGGCCTCACGTCCGAGATGAAGCAGCACGGTGAGCAGCCCGACAGCGCCGTCGCGGACCAGCTCATCGCCGACCGCATGACCGGCGAACGGAGATTGACGGACTTCGTCATCGTGCGGTCCGCCACAGGGACCGTCGACGATCCCGCCTACAAAGCCTACGTGACGGACCTCGCCGGCAAGATCCAGGGGCTCGGCCCCAAGGTCATCGAAGCCGCTTCGACCTACTACCAGACCGGCGACCCGACGATGGTGTCTCAGGACAAGCGCTCCACCCTCGTCGCCGTCGTGCTGGCCGGCGACACCGACCGTGCTCTTGAGAACGTGGCTCCGCTGCACCGCCTGGTCTCTGCCAGCAGCGGCGACGGCTTCACCCTCGCCCAGACCGGCGAGGCCAGTCTGAACCAGATGGGCACCGAGCTCGCCAAGAGCGATATGGAGAAGGCCGAGATCTTCGGCGTCCCGGTCGCACTCGTCGTGCTGGTGGTCGTTTTCGGCGCGGTGCTGGCCGCCGTCATGCCCCTCGTACTCAGCATCATCAGCATCGTCCTGGCGCTGACGCTCACGGGGCTCATCGGCCAGATCTACCCCATGAACATCTTCGTGCTGAACATCCTGACCATGATGGGCCTGGCCGTCGGTATCGACTACACACTGTTCATCGTGAGCCGCTACCGTGAAGAGCGCGCCCGCGGCCTCGAGAAGATCGACGCCATCGCCGCCACCGGCGCCAGCGCCAACCGTGCCATCTTCTTCAGCGGTATGACCGTGGTGCTCGCCATGCTCGGCATGGCGATCGTGCCGGTCGACATCACGATCAGCATGGGCGTCGGTGTGATGCTGGTCGTCATCACCACACTACTGACGTCGCTCATCCTGCTGCCGGCGGTGCTCAGCCTGCTGGGCGACCGCGTGAACGCCCTCCGCGTTCCGCTCATCGGGCGCATGGCCACACGCCGTGCCCATGGCCACGAGGGCGTCTGGGAGCGCCTCTCCCACAGCATCATGCGTCGTCCCGTGCGCTGGCTCGCCACTGCCGTGACCCTGCTCCTGCTGGCCGCCTCGCCCATCGTCTTCATGCAGACCGGTAGCACGGGCTCGTCGGCGGCCGGGTACCCGGACGACCAGTACGCCGTCCAGGGCTGGAAGATCCTCGACCGCGACTTCAGTCTGGGTAAGGCCAACCCCGTGCAGATCGTCGTCGACGGGCAGGCGGGCGCGACGGCCGTCAAGGACGGCATCGCCCGCCTCGAGGCCGCGCTCAAGGCCGATGGCCGCTTCGGGCCGACACAGGTCGCCGTCGGCAAGAGCGGCGATCTGACCGTGATCTCGGTGCCGCTCGCCGGCGATCCTGCCGCCGAGGCGACGCAGAACGTCATCAAGCATCTGCGTGAGAGCGTCGTGCCGGCCGCCTTCGGCGTCACCGCCTCGCACGTGTACATCACGGGCGCGACGGCCGGGCGTCGTCGACTACCTGGAATTCTTCGATCACTGGCTGCCCATCGCGCTGGCCGTGGTCCTGAGCCTCAGCTTCCTGCTTCTGCTGGTCGCCTTCCGCTCAGTGGTCATCCCGGCCAAGGCCATCCTCATGAACCTGCTCTCGGTGGCCGCCTCCTACGGCATCCTCGTGCTGGTCTTCCAGAAGGGCGTCGGCGCCGACCTGCTGGGCTTCACACAGGTCGACACCATCGAGGCCTGGGTGCCGCTCTTCCTCTTCAGCCTGCTCTTCGGGCTCTCGATGGACTACCAGGTCTTCCTGCTGAGCCGCATCAAGGAGCGCTACGACCACACGGGCGACACGCGGGAAGCGGTTGCTCACGGGGTCGGCAGGACGGCGAGCATAATCACCGGCGCCGCCGCGATCATGGTCTGCGTCTTCGGCGGCATGGCGGCAGGCGACATGGTCCAGTTCCAGCAGATGGGCTTCGGCCTCGCGGTCGCGATCTTCATCGACGCCACCGTCGTGCGGACCATCATCGTCCCTGCCGCGATGGAGCTCCTCGGTGACTGGAACTGGTGGCTGCCGAGCTGGCTGCAGTGGCTGCCGAACGTGAGCGTCGAAGGCCGTCAGCCTGTGGCCGGCGAGCAGGGCACGGCCGGCGAGAGCCCCGCAGAACGGCCGGCCGGCCGTCGCGGCGGCCTCGCGGACGACGCCCTCGAGGGCGTGCGCGCCGCCCGCCCCGCCGCCGACGCGCTGCCGCCCTTCCGGGCGCCGGCTCACGGGGGAGCCCCTGCGGCCCGTTAGACCTGACCCCCCTGGGCCTTGGTGCCCGTAGCGGCCGGGGCCGGCGCAAGCCGGCCCCGGCCGCGTACCAGCTCCGGATCAGGCAGCCCTCCGCCGCCCGACAGAAAGGACCATGACGATGACCCCCCTCGCGGCGTTCGTCCTCCTGCTGATCAGCTTCTGTGTCTCGTACGCGTCCTGCGGTGTCACACGCGCTCGTCGTCGCTCGCCGCGACGAACAGCGCGGCCAGCACGGCCGGCGCGATGAGCACGCCGCTGATCGTCGACAGCGGCGTGGCCAGCTCGTTGTCGAGAGCGTGGAGGGCGAAGGCGACCAGCGACGTCACGGCGCTCGCCGCAAGGGACCAGGCCAGGACCCTGGTCGCGAGGCTCCGCGCGCCGAGCAGCGGCCACACGACGAAGAGCGCGCCGGCGCCCCACACCGCGTACCCCAGCAGGTCGATCGTCAGCGGGATGCTGTGCTCGTTTCCGAAGTACCACAGCGCGGCGCCGGTCAGGTCGCTTTGCAGCAGCCAGTGCAGCACCGTGTACTGCGAGACGTAGGCGAACGCCGAAAGCGGTGCGTAGGCGGCGATGAGGAGGAGGCCGGCGGTCAGGCTCGCACCCGAGCCGATCCCGCCGGCCGCCGGCGCACGGGGCAGCCGTGCGTACGAGAGGCCGGCGACCGCGGCCATGAAGGCGAGCAGGGCGACCGGCACCAGCGACGCGAAGAAGAAGCCGAGGCGGTACGTATCGTCGCCGGCGCGCAGATCGGCGAGCTTCGCGACGACGGACTCGCCGGAGGGCGCGCCCAGCGCGCTGAAGAGCACCATCAGCACCAGGACGGCGAGGAGCGCGCCGGCCGAGGCCGCGAGGAAGCGCCGCAACGTCAGGCCTCCTTCACCACATCACGGACGTCGACGTCGGCGCCCGACTCCGCGCCGAGCTCGCGTCGCGCCACGCGCAACACGACCTCGGCGACCTTCTCGGGCGCCATCCCCTCGAAGTCGTTCATGCGCGTGGCGGTGACCGTCGGGTGCACGGCCACGATGCGCTTGCCGGGCAGTTCCTTGGCGAGCGCCTTCACAAAGCCGCGCAGGCCCCACTTCGAGGCTCCGTAGGGGGCGAGCGTGCGCGAACCGTGCAGCGACGCGGTGCTCGCCACCATGATCACGGTGTCGCGCACACGGGGGAGCAGCAGCCAGGTCAACCGCAGCGTGCCGGTCAGGTTGACGGCGATCTGCTGCTCGATCTCCTCCAGTGATTGCTCGAGGAAGGGGCGCCAGACGACGACGCCGGCGTTGTTGACCAGGATGTCGAGCTCGCCGAACCGCTCCTCGACGCGCCGTGCACAGGCGCGAGCGCTCCGCTCGTCGGCGAGGTCGAGCGGCAGCGTCAGGACCTCGGGCGAGCCGAGGTCGCGGCAGCGCCGCTCGACCTCGGCCGCCTCGTCGGAATGCTCGCGATAGGTCAAGGCCAGCCTGCTGCCGGCGGCCGCGAAGCCGAAGGCGATCTCGCGACCGATGCCCAGGCTGGCCCCCGTCACCATCACGCGGGCGTTCCGCAAGTCCGTCGTTGCGCTCACACTCGTCGCCTCACTTGGCGGCGCTCCTCACCAGGAACTCGCCGCCCGCCGCTACCCCGCCTCCCGATCTTCGGCGCCGAGCGCTCCGCCTTAGCGCGGCGGCTTGCCGAGCTCGAAGCGCAACGCGTCCTCGAGGTCGGGGTACAGGAAGGGGAAGCCGGCCGCCGTCAGGCGCGCCGGCGCCACCTTCTGGCCGGCCAGGAACATGTCCCGGCCCATCTCGCCCAACACCTTGTCTATGGCCGCCGCCGGCGCCTTCAAGACGGCCGGCCGTCGCAGTACGTGCCCCAGCGTCTTGGCGAACTCGCGGTTCCTGAGAGCCTGGGGCGCGACGCCATTGACGACGCCATCCACGTCGTCCTCCATGACGGCCCACTGCACGATCCCGGCCACGTCCTCCAGTGAGATCCACGTCATCCACTGGTCGCCGCTGCCCCAGCTCAGGCCGGCGCCGAGACGAAAGGCGGGCAGCAGGCGGGCGAGGACGCCGCCGGCCCTCGTCATGACGAGACCGAAGCGCGGCGTCACCACACGGATGCCCGCCTCGCGCGCGGGGTCAAGCGCCTCCTCCCACTGCCGGCAGACGTCGGCAAGGAAGTCGCTGCCCCGGCTGCTCTGCTCGGTGAGCTCCTCGTCGCCGCGGTCGCCGTAGGCGCCCACCGCGGACGCCGAGACGATCACGCTCGGCGGATGCTCCATCGCGGCGGCCGTGCGGGCGAGGAGCCCCGCCGTCTGCACCCGGCTCGAGACGATGGTCGCGCGCTTGCCGGCCGTCCACAGGCCGCTGCCGAGGTTCTCGCCCGAGAAGTTGAGGATGGCATCCACGTCCGGCAGGACGGGGCCGGCCGAACGGGCCGGGTCCCAGAAGGCCTCGCCCTCGTGCCGGGGCGGCCGGCGCACGAGACGGATGACGCGGTGGCCGCCGGTCTCGAAGAACGAGGCGAGCGTCGAGCCGAGCAGACCGCTCGCGCCGGCCACGGCGACCGTCAGGGAGCCCTTGCCGGCGTAACGCGCGTGCCGCACCAGATCGTTCCGTGTCCGCTCGTGGCGGAAGTGGAAGAGGCGCTCGAGCTGATGACCGGCCGTGCCTTCGGCGGGCCGGTCCAGCACCTGACCTCCGGGGAGGCTGTAGATGACGCGGTCGTGGAGGTAGCTCTGCTCGCCGTTCGGCACGAAGCGGTGCGTGTGGTCCCAGGCCCCGAACGGCCCCTCGATCTGGCGGTCGGCGAACTGCTCGCCCGGGACGTGGTCGTGATGCTCCGCGACCCAGCGCCGCCAGACCGGCCCGACCTTGTACTCGAAGACCATGCGCTGCCCGTCGTCGAGACTCTCGGGCCGCTCGATCACGCGCAGCCGCTGCCACGGCGGCGTGAGGCGCTCGAACGTGCCGCGCCGCGCGTGCCACTCGTAGAGCTCGCCGGCCGGCGCCGGCATCACGCTCCGCTTCTCGAACACTGGCATGCTTCCCCTCCCCGGTCGCTGGCAGCGACTTTACCCCTCCTACGGCCTCGTTAGGCGGACGACGGGCGCGGTCGCCGGGCGCTCGATACACTCGGGGCATGAGCGCGAGCCGCCCCACCGACAGCGAGCGTCTCGGAGGCCGCTTCGGCGTCCTCCGGCTGCGCGACTTCCGCAACGTCTTCATCGCGCAGACCGTCTCGACCTTCGGCGACGGCATCACGCCGGTCGCGCTGACCTTCGCCGTCCTCGACCTCACCGGCTCGGGCACGGACCTGGGCCTGGTGCTGGCCGCACAGGTCCTGCCGCTCATGGCCCTCGCCCTGGTCGGCGGCGTGTGGGCCGACCGCCTGCCTCGCAACCTCGTCATGGTGGCCAGCGACTTGATCCGTGCCGCCGTCCAGTTGACCGGGGCCTTCCTCCTGCTGACGGGTTCGGCCCAGGTCTGGCAGCTCGCCCTGCTCGCTGCCGTCCACGGCTCGGCTGAGGCGTTCTTCCGGCCGGCCGCGGGAGCCCTGGTGCCGCAGATCGTCCCGGTCGCCCGTCTGCGGCAGGCCAACGCCCTGATGGGGATGAGCGACAACTTCGGCTGGATGGTGGGGCCGGCGATGGCGGGCACGCTGGTCGCCCTGATCGGCGCCGGCGGGGCGATCGCGGTCGACGGCGTCACCTTCCTCGTGAGCGCCGCCTTCCTCGCCACTCTGCGCGTGCCGGCCGTCAAGCAGGCCGGCGCCCGCGCCGCCGGCTTCCTCTCGGAGTTCCGTCAGGGCTGGTGGGAGGTGACGTCGCGCCGCTGGCTCTGGGTGATGCTGCTGCGCGTCGCCCTGGTGCTCTGCTTCGTCGTCGCCCCCTTCCAGGTGCTCGGTCCGCTCGGCCTCCGGGAGCAGGGGCTCTCGACAGGGGAGGCGGCCACTGCCTGGGGCTGGATCCAGGCGGCCTTCAGCGCGGGCATGATCGGAGGCGCGCTCTTCGCCATACGCTACCGCCCCCGGCGCCCCATGGTGACGGTGTCGCTCATGGGCGCGACGGCCCTCGTGTCGCCGCTGACCCTGGCGCTCGGCGGCGGCCCCACGGCGCTCGATCGCCACGCACGCCCTCCGCGGCGTGGCCATCGGCGTCCTCGTCACCGTGTGGAACACCGCCCTGCAGATGGAGGTCGAGGACGAGGCCCTCGGGCGAGTCGTCGCGTGGGACTGGATGGCGTCGCTGTCGCTGTGGCCGGCGGGGCTGGCGCTGGCCGGCCCGCTCGCCCAGAGCATCGGCGTGACCAACGCCTCGTGGCTGTCGTTCGGGCTCGGCACCGTCGCGGCCTTCTGGGTGTTCGCCGTGCCCGACATCTGGCGGATGCGCTCGCGGACGAGCCGGCCGACGGCCGCCGGCGCCGAGACCTGAGGCAGGTCGCGGTCTCTCAGACTCGGGGCTCCGGCGCGATGCCGCCAGGCCGGCGCGGCCCAGCTCAGGCCTTGCGCCTGCCCCAGCCGCTGTAGATGCCGATGTCGAGGACGACGCCGGCGGCGGTGATCACGGCGCCCCATCCCCGGAAGCCGCCGAACTCGTTGACAGCGATCGAGTAGGCGATGGTCGTGACCGGCAGGAAGAGGAAGCCGACGAAGGGCACGATGAAGCCCTCGTACGCCCTGCTCAGGTAGTCGGTGAAGAGCCACATCCCGAAGAGGATGATGCGCGGCGAGGCGGCGAGGACGCCGATGACGAGACAGCAGCCCACTGGACCCCCGATCCGATCGTGTTGCCCGGCCGCCCGGCGGCCGGCTGCGAGAGCGACATGCTATCGAAGCCGCCGGCTCACGGAAACGCACGCGCTCACCTGTAGGTGATCTCGCTCGGCGCGGCGTAGGCCTCCTGCGACCGAGTCGCTAGAATCGAGGCATGGATGTCGGCGGCCTCCTCGAAGCCCACGGCGTCGCCCTCTGGGGCGTCGCCTCCAACGACCCCGCCATGCCGCTCGCGCCGGCGCTGCCGCGGGCGATCTCGCTGGTCGCGAGACACGATCCCGCGGCGATGGCCGGCGTCGAGACGGAGCCGACGCCGGCGTACTACGCCGACTACCTCCGCCTGAACGCGCTGCTCGACCGTGCCGCCGAGGCGCTCGCTGTGGCGCTCGTCGCCGACGGGTGCCGGGCGGAGTGCGTCCGCTCGACGATCCCCGAGGACGAGTACGACCTCGTCGACGACTGGGGAGCCGCCGGCGTCTTCCCGCACAAGACGGCGGCCACCCGCGCCGGCCTCGGATGGATCGGCAAGACCGCGATCTTCGTCTCGCCGCGCCTCGGGCCCTGGGTTCGCCTCGCCACCGTGTTCACGGACGCGGACCTGCCCGAGGGCAAGCCCATCGTCGACGGACGCTGCGGCCGCTGCCGGCGCTGCGTGGACGCCTGCCCGGCGGACGCCGGGCGGGACGTCCGCTGGCGCGCCGGCATGCCGCGCGACGAGCTCTACGACGAGAAGGCGTGCGAGCTCTGGACGGACCGCTACGAAGACCTCGGCGGCGTGTGCGGAGCGTGCCTCGCCGTCTGCCCTTACGGCGTCGCCGGCGCGAGATGAGCGAGCGGCGGGGGAGCCCTTCCGGGCTCCCCCGCCGCTCGCCGTCGTCCCCCTCCGCTCAGACCGCTACGCCGCGGACCTCATCTTGCGCACGTCGTTCAGGACGCTGAACACGAACCCCAGCGTGATCACGATGGGGATCAGTCTGAAGGTCACCCAGTCGGGGGCGTTCAACAGGTAGTAGCTCACGGCTACCACGATCGCCGTTCAAGCGACGTAGCCGACCACCCAGCCGACGATCTTGCCGAACCACTTCATGGGCTGCTCCTCCCGCCGTTGGTCACTCGCGCGACCGGCCTCCACACCGGCCGCGACCGGAGGATTCTAGGCTTGGTCGAGCGCGCCGTCGTCCCCCTGCGGGGGTACCCGGCGCGCCTTCTCCTCGATGCGCACCTTGGGCAGCCACTGCAGCCATCGCGGCAGGTACCAGCACGCCCGACCCGAGAGGGTCATGGCCGAGGGCACGATGACGGTGCGGACGATGGTGGCATCGATGGCGATCGCCATCGCGAGCCCGAAGCCGAGCTGCTGGAAGATCGCCATGTCGCCCATCGCCATGCCGGCGAACACGGCGACCATGATCGCGGCCGCCCCGGTGATGATGCCGCCGGTCGACCCGACCCCGAACACCACGGCCTCGGACGTGTCCCCGGTCTGGTCGTAGTGCTCCCGGATCCGGCTGAGCAGGAAGATGTGATAGTCCATGGAGAGACCGAAGAGGACGCAGAACATCAGCAGCGGCAGCCAGGCGAGGATGCGCTCGACCTCCGTGAACCCGAGCAGATCCGCGCCGACGCCCTGCTGGAAGACCAGCGTCACGAGACCGTAGGCCGCGCCCACCGACAGCAGGTTCATGACGATCGCCTGGACGGCGATGACGAGCGATCGGAAGGCGATCAGGAGCAGGACGAAGCTCAAGCCGAGCACGGCGGCGATGACCCAGGGCGTGAAGTCCTCGATCATCCCGATGGCGTCGGTGTAGAGGGCGGGCACGCCGCCGACCATGACCTCGACGGGCGCCACGCCCTCGACCAGCGGCGCGGCCTCCTCACGCAGGTAGGTCACCGCGTCCATCGCCGCGCCGCTCGTGGCGTCGGCGTTCACCGCCAGCTCGAGGACGACCAGGTCGCCATCCTCGGCATGCCTCGTAGCCGACCACGGTGAAACGGCCGTCGCTCGCGACGAGCTTGTCGGCGTTCTTCAGCAGAGCTTGCGTCCGCTGGTCGGCGAGGTCGCCTTGGAAGGTGACCAGGATCGGCGACCCAAGCCCGATCGTGAAATCGCGCCGCAGCACCTCGTAGGCGCGCTTGGCGCTGGTGTAGTCGGGGAACTCCTGGAGACCCGTCATGCCGGTCTTCATGTCGAGGGCCGGGGCGGCAAGCAGGAGGAGCAGAGCGCAGCCCGCGACGAGGGCGAGGACGGGACGGCGCATCATCGCGCGCGCCGCGCGCGTCCACGCGCCGTCCCCTGCCTTCGCGATCTGCCGGTGCCGCAACGGCAGCCGACCCCAGTCCACCCGATCCCCGAGCAGGCGGAGGCCGGCCGGCAGGAGCGTGAGCGCCGCCGCGACCGCCGCCACCACCACGAAGATGGCCCCGGCCCCCAGGCTCGTGAAGATCGAGTACGGGACGATCAGCAAGCCCGTGAGGGCGAGCACGACGATGCCGCCACTGAAGAACACGGCGCGGCTCGCCGTGCCGCCGGCGCGGGCGAGGGCGTCGGCCACAGTAAGGCCGGCGCGCCGTTCTTCGCGAAAGCGCGAGACGATGAGCAGCGAATAGTCGATGCCGACCGCCAGGCCCATCACGGTGACGATGTTCATGGCGAACACGGACACCTCGAACCAGGCGCCCATGGCGACGGTGAGCGCCGACGCGACGGCGATGGCGACGACGGCCAGGGCGAGCGGCAGGAGGGCCGCGGCGACGGCGCCGAAGACGAGCAGGAGGATGACGAGCGCGATCGGGACCCCGATCAGCTCGGCGCGACGGAGGTCGGACTCGGCGAGCTGTTGCGCCTCGAGACCCCAGGTCGCGCTGCCCGTGACGGTGACCGAGAACCCATCCTTGCCGTCCGCCTGCCGGACGAGGTCGTACAGCGGCTCGACGTGAGCGTCGGCGTCGCTCGCGCTGCCGGCGAGCGTGACCAGGACGAGGGCGCTGCGCCCGTCCTTCGAGAGCAGCGCCCTCGTGGCCTTCCCGCCGTCCGGCGCGCGAACGTCGGCGACGTCGTCCTTCCCGATGGCGGCGATCCTCCCGGCGAGCTCGGAGGTGCGCCGGACGACGGCCTTGCGGGTCTGCGCGCCGCTCCCCGTGCCCGCCTCCACGACGACGACCTCGGTGTCGGCGGCCGTCAGGGGCAGCCGGTCCTCGACGAGTCGCTCCACCTGCTTGGATTCGGGTTGGGTGAGAAAGTCATCGGTCGAGACGAGGACGTCGCCCCAGGCCGCGTAGGCGGCTCCGCAGGCGACGGCGATCGCGAGCCAGACGATGACGGCGAGCAGCGGATGCCGCGCGGCGCCCCGCGCGAGGCGCTCGGTGAAGGGGGCCGGGCGGCTCACGCCGCGGAACCCCTTCGGGCGGCCCAATCGCTGCCAAGCCCGTTCACGTAGGCGCGAATGAGCCCGCGCATCCGTTCGCGAGACGCGCCGCCGTGCAACTCGGGAAGACGCTCGACGGCGACCAGGCCGTGGACGAAGACCCAGATGCTCACCATGACGACCATCACGTCCTTCTCGGCGAAGCGGAAGGTGCCGTCGGTGACGCCCTCGCGTAGCGCGGACTCGAACAGGCGAAAGACGCCGGTTGGTGCGAGGAAAGACTCATCGGGCTGGTCCAGGTCGAGCGGCTTCATCGCGGTCACGCTATCGAAGAGCAGCCGCTCCTCCTGGGGATGCTCGCGTGCGAACCGCAGGTAGGCGGCGCCCATCGCGACGATGCGCTCGGCGGGCGACGATGACGCGCGCAGGCGCGCCAGGTGCGCCTCGAGGACCTCGACGCTGCCGCGCACGATCTCCAGCAGGATCTCCTGGCGCCCGCTCTCGAAGTAGCGGTAGAGGGCCGAGGGCGTGAAGCCGGTGCGCCGCGCGATCTCGCGCACGGTCAGATGATCGGCGCCCTGCTCAATGACGATCTCGCGCGCCACCCGCAGGATCTCGTCGCGTGTCTCGCGATGCCGGCGCTCCCGGCGCCGCGGTCCCGCCGGCCCTTGACCTGAAGCCGTCGCGTGAGTCTCGGCCGCCGGCGACGGCCTCCTCGCCGTGCTCGCCGTGCCGCCGTTCCCGGTCCTTCTCGCCATCGCCCCGCCCTCTCCGCGAACACCGTTCTCTATGAGAACGGCGTTCACTGTACGGAGCGCGGGAAGGCGCGTCAACCAGTGCTTGTCACGCTCCGCGCAAAGCGTGGGGTCGGCTCAGCCCGGCGCGCGGACGGAGGTGGGGGCGGCTCAGCCCGCGAGCGGGCGGGGCCGCGGCTCACGTCGCGCAGGACGCCTCACCGCCGAGTGCCTCCGCGATCCGTGCGAAGCGCTCGTGCTCGCCCGCCCCCGTCTCCTCCTCCTCGATGCGGTCGAAGGCGGCGCCCAGCTCGCGCCGGTCGTCGTCGCTCAGCAGACGTTCGGCGAGCGGGAAGAGCACGTTGTTCTCTTTGGCGATGTGCGAACGGAGGAGGGCGGCGTACGCGGAGAGGTTCTCGGCGGCGGCCGGTCCGGCGGCGCCGTCTCCCTTCTCCACCGCGTCCAGCGCGGCCTCCAGTCGCCGGATCCGCTCGCGTCCACCCTCGTGTTCCTGCAGCATGACGGCGACCGGACCGGCCGCGACCGACGGGTCGCGCGTGATCAGCAGGGGGAAGAGCTCGCGCTCCTCCTTCGTGTGATGGCAGCCGTCGGTGAACCCGCGCGAGAACTCGATGAACGCCCGCGCTGCGGCGACATCGATCGACCCAGTCGAGCGGGCCGACTCGGCAAGGGCATCGGCTCCGGCCAGGGCTCGACAGACGAGCTCGTGTTCGTGGCGCAGCACGGCAGTGGGTTCCATCACACCTCTCCCTGTCCACGTTGTCAGCGGCCTCACTACCCGCCTGACCTGGCACGACACCGTCGGGGGCGACGCCACACCGTCGGGCGACGCGCACCTTGGGCGCGACGCCACGATGTCCGCCACGTCCTCCACGGCGGACACCGTAGCGTCGCGCCTCCCTTGGGCTATCCTAGTCACAGAACGCGGAGGGCCGGAGATGCCGCTCGGAGGATACTGCGAGACCTGTGGCCGCTGGGTCTGGGTGAACGCCTACGGCGAGTGCGAGAACGGGCACCCGGCGTCCGTCGTGCGCGACGTCCAGCAGCTCAGCCCGCAACAGTCGAACGACCTTGCGGTGCCGGGCGAGCTCTACCGCCGTCAGGCGCTGGAGCTCAAGCGCCGCCACTGGTGGTGGCGCTACAGCCTCTGGATCATCTGGACGTTCGTGTTCGGCCTCAACTGGGTCGGCTACTTCTACATCGGGGTGCGCGGCCGCAAGGCCGAGTGGATCGTCTCGGGCCTGGTCTACCTGCTCGCCGTCGTCGTCGGTATCGGCCTGGTCGGCGCCGGCTACTTCTGGATCGCGCTCGCCGCGGTCGCGCTCGCCCAGGGCATGTCCGTCCTGCAGGCCTTCCTCGTGCGGCCGCAGTTCCGCGCCCTGATGTTCGGCGACGCCCCGGTCGGCAGCCTGCCGGCGCCGCCGCCGCTCCTGCCGAAGGCGGAGCGGGCGGCCCTGCCGGCCGGCGTCGACGCCGGCGTCGCCCAGGTCATCGACTCCGCGACGGAGCGGGTCGACGAGATCATGGCCACCGCCCAGGAGATCACGCGGCCCGAGGTCCGCGACCGCGTCGCCCGCCTCTGCGTGACCGCCGAGAAGATCCTCGACGAGCTCCGCAAGGAGCCGCGTCAGCTCGACCTCGCGCGCGCCTTCCTGACGTACTACCTCGAGGCGGCCCACCGCATCGTACGCGGCTACGTCGGCCTCGCGACGCGCGACGTGAAGTCGGCCGACGTCGCGGTCACGCTGGAGCGCGCCGAGTCCTCGCTCGACGCCATCCAGACGGCCTTCGACAAGCAGCTCGAAGGGCTGCTGCAGCACGAGGTCATCGACCTCGACAGCGAGGTCGCCCTGCTCGAGAAGACGGTACAGATGGACGGACTCATGAGCTCGACCGCCCCGGGCGGCCTCCCGGAGACGACATCGCCGGCCACTGATGCCGGCGGAACGCCGGCGAGCGGCCGGCACACGACGACTGGGGGCTCGACATGACCGACGACACCGCGCGCGCGAGCGGCGATACCTCCCCCGCGAGCGACAGCACTTCGCTCGTGAGCGTCAACGACCTGACGCCCGAGGAGCTCGACCGCATCGACCAGATCAAGCAGGCCGTGGACGTGCGCGACCCCCAGGCGGTGGTGCAGTACGGCCTGCCGGCGCAGAGCCGCCTCGCGACCTTCGCCGACACCCTGCTCAACGACGTGCGCACCAAGGACACGGGCGAAGCCGGCAAGGAGCTGACCGACCTGCTCGTGAAGGTCAGAGAGCTCGACGTCGACAGCCTGACGGCGGGCTCTCCGGGCGGACGCATCCCGCTGGTCGGTCGCTTCCTCGACTCGTTCAAGCGCTTCAGCGTGCGCTACCAGAAGGTCTCGGCCAACGTCGACCGTCTGCTCGACGCCCTCGAACGCACCCGCATGGGCCTGCTCAAGGACGTGACCGTCCTCGACAAGATGTACGAGCTCAACCTCGAGTACCTGAAGCAGCTCGACCTCTACATCGCCGCCGGCGACGAGATCCTCGCCGACCTGCAGACGAAACAGCTGCCGGCCCTGGAGGTCGAGGCGCGCGCCGCCAGCGACCCTCTCGTGGCGCAGCGGCTCACCGACTTCCAGCAGTCCGTGATGCGCTTCGAGCGCCGTCTTCACGATCTCAAGCTGACACGCATGATCGCCATCCAGACGGCGCCCCAGATCCGCCTCATCCAGAGCAACGACCAGAACCTCGTCGAGAAGATCCAGAGCTCGATCACCAACACCATCCCGCTCTGGAAGAACCAGATCGTCATCGCGCTGAGCCTCTACCGGCAGCAGCAGGCGCTCGAACTGCAGAAGGAAGTGACCGACACCGCCAACGAGCTGCTCGCCAAGAACGCCGAGCTGCTCAAGACGGGGTCGGCCAAGGTCGGTCGCGAGGTCGAGCGCGGCATCGTCGACATCGAGGTCCTGAAGAAGGCGAACGACGACCTCGTGCAGACGTTGGAAGAGACGATCCGCATCCAGCAGGAAGGCCACCAGAAGCGCATCGCCGCCGAGTCCGAGCTGGTGCGCCTGCAGGGCGACCTCAAGCAGAAGATGATCGATCTGAAGCGGTAGGCCCGGGCGGCCGCGCCTAGAATAGAGGCGGCGCACAGGCGGACAAGGAGGAGCGCGATGGATGTGGGCATGTCCCTCGGCGACGGCTGGAGGGTGTTCGTGCGGGACATCGGCGTGCTCATCGTCGCCGGCCTCATCGCCGTGCTCTTGAGCGGGATCACCATCGGCATCCTCGGCGGACCGCTCTACGCCGGCCTCACCGCGATGATCCTCGGCCGCGTGCGCGACGGCCGTCCGCCGCAGATCGGCGACGTCTTCTCGCGCTTCGACCGGTTCGGCGCCTACCTGCTCGCCTTCTACGTGCTCGTCATCGGCATCGCCGTCGGCACGGTGCTGTTCATCGTCCCCGGCCTCTACCTGGGTGCGATCTGGTTCTACGTCTTCCCGCTCATGGTCGACCGCGGGCTGAGCGTAGGCGACGCGCTGCGCGAGAGCAGGCAGATGGCGAACGCCAACAAGCTCGGCAGCCACATGCTGACCGTCCTCGTGCTGGGGGTGATCTCGCTCGTGGCCAGCGGCGTTGTCGGCGCCGGGCTCCGGGACTCGAACTTCGCTCTAGGTACGTTGGTCCAGGGCATCGTCCTGCCCTTCACCCTTGCCGTGATCGTCGCCGCGTACGCGCGGGTCCTGGGGTACGGCCACCTCGTGGAGGCGGTCGGGCAGCAGCAGCGGTAGAAGGTCACCGGAGTGCGGCCGCTCACGCCGGCCAGAGAGCGGCCGATGACGCCGGCCGGAGACCGGCCGCACAGACGAGGAGGGGGGCCATGGCAGGGGACTACGACGCGATCGTCATCGGGGCGGGACACAACGGGCTGATCAGCGCCTGCCTGTTGGCGCGAGCGGGAGCGCGCACCGTGGTCCTCGAGCGCCGCGCGAGGATCGGGGGATGTACCGACACCTCGGCGCCCTGGCCGGAGCACCCCGACTGGAAGGTCAACACCTACTCCTATGTGGCCGGGCTCATGCCGCGCGCCATCATCAGGGATGTCGGCCTCGACCGCGAAGGTCTAACCATCATGCCCTACGGCGCCTACGTCGTGCCGTTCGCCGACGGCCGCGTCCTGGAACTGCACCACGACACCGCCCGGGCGTGCGCGAGCATCGCGCGGTTCTCGAAGAAGGACGCGGAGACGTACCCGCGCTGGGAAGCCTGGCTCGAGCGCATCGCCGACGTCGTCTGGCCGCTCTTCACGCAGGTCCCGGCCAACCTCGGCTCGATGAAGCCGCGCGACCTCGTGGCGACGGGGCGCATGGCCTGGCAGATGCGGCGGCTCGGCGTGCGGGGAGCCGCCGATCTGACGCGGCTCTTCACGCTCAGCGCTCGCGAGATCCTCGACGAGTGGTTCGAGTCGGAGGAGGTCAAGGGGGCGCTCGCCATGACGGCGACCGTCGGCGCCTACGGCGGCCCCGACGCGCCGGGCACGGCCTACGTGCTGCTGCACCTCACGATGGGCGACCCCGGCGACGGGCACGTCGGCGGCTGGGGCTTCGTGCGCGGCGGCATGGGCGGCCTCGCGAACGCCTGCCGCCGTGCCGCCGAAGCAGCCGGCGCCGAGGTGCGCACCGGCGCCGGGGTCGCCAGTATCGTGGCGCGCGGCGGGCGCGTCGCCGGCGTCGTCCTCGACAACGGCGACGAGCTCCGCGCGCCCGTGGTCGTCAGCTCGGCGCATCCGAAGCTGACCTTCCTCGAGCTTGTCGGCCGGGAGCTGCTGCCGCCCGACTTCGTCGCCGACATCGAGCGCTTCCGCTGCCGCGGCGGCTCGATCAAGATCAACCTGGCGCTCGGTGAGCTGCCGCGCTTCCCGGCGATGGAGGCCGGCGCCGAGCCGGCTTCGCCGGCCGGCGCCGCCGGCCCGCGCGAGTACCACACCCACGCCATCGAGCTCGGCTACACGCCGGCCTACGTGCAGGCCGCCTTCGACGACGCCGATGCCGGGCGGCCGGCGGCTCATCCCATCGCCGACGGCACCCTCCCGTCGGTCGTCGACGACACGCTGATGCCCGCCGGCCTGCACTGCATGTCCATCTACAGTCAGTGGGTCCCCGACGAGTGGCACAAGGAGCCACATCAGGGAAGAGGTCGAGGCGTTCGCCGACCGGGTCATCGACGAATACGCGCAGCACGCCCCGAAGCTCAAGGACGCGATCCTCGCGCGACAGGCGATCGGCCCGTACGACCTCGAGCACGACCTGGGCCTGGTCGGCGGCAACGTGTACGGCGGGGAGCTCGCCGTGGACCAGCTCTTCCACATGCGCCCGGCGCCGGGCTACGCCGACTACCGCACGCCGATCGCCGGCCTCTACAACGGCTCGGCGGGCGCACACGGCGGCGGCGGCGTGAGCGGCATCCCCGGTTGGCAGGCGGCGCGCCAGGCGATCAAGGATCGCCGGCAGCGCCGCCTTCCCGTGGCTTAGCCGCCCGTCCGGTCGGTTCGGCCCCTTCCACTTGAACGGCCGAGTCGCGAGCTACACTGGCGTCGTGAGTGAGATGCAGTGGGAGTCCTGGAACCCGGTGAGCGGCTGCAGCCACATCTCGGAGGGCTGCCGCCACTGCTACGCCGAGCGCTTCGCCGAGCGCTGGCGCGGCATCGCAGGACACCACTACGAACAGGGCTTCGATCTGCAGCTCCGCCCCGAGCGGCTCGAGTTGCCGCTGCACTGGAAGAAGCCGCGCCGCGTGTTCGTGACCTCGATGGGCGACCTCTTCCACGAGGAGGTCCCGGACGACTACGTGCGCGCCGTGTTCGCGGTCATGGAGGAAGCGCCGCAGCACGTGTTCCACGTGCTCACCAAGCGCCACGAGCGGATGCTCGCGCTTGGCGGCCGAGCTGCCCTGGCCGCCGAACGTGTGGATGGGAGTGACGGTGGAGAGCGGCCGGTACGCGGCGCGGGCGGAGGCCCTGCGCCGCGTACCGGCCGCCCGCCGTCACATCTCGGCCGAGCCCCTGCTCGGTCCGCTCGACGAGCTCGACCTCGCGGGCATCGACTACGTGATCGCCGGCGGTGAGTCGGGTCCGGAGCGCAGGCCGCCCGACCCGCAGTGGTTCCGCGACCTGCGCGACCGCTGCCTCGCCGCCGGCATCTCCTTCACGTTCAAGGGTTGGGGCGGCCGCACGCAGGGCGAGGGCGGCCGGCTGCTCGACGGGCGCGAGTGGCGACAGCTGCCGCCACTCGCGCCCGTCGCCTCACAGCCCGCCGCCCAGCCCCCGCTCTTCGAGGTCTGACCGCGCGGCCCCGGTCGCACGCGCCTGCCGCTACGCTATGTAGCTCGACATGAGCTCGGGCAGCGTCATGTCCGCCGGCGGATGGTTGAGATCCAGGCCGGTGGCCTCGTCGAGGCGCTCCTTGAACCACAGGTCAAAGCCGTCCTGCGACTGCGAGAACATGCCGAGCGCACGCATGAAGTCGGGTGACTCCATGTAGGCGACGAACTGGTCGCCCGCCGGCGCGTGCGCGATGTACCAGGCTTCCTTGTCGATCCCGATGCGCTGCTCCGACACGGCGTAGTCGTCCTTGCGCTCACTCTCCAGCTCGCGCATGAAGTCGCGCGCCGCGTCGGCCTTGCCATCGCGGATCGGAAGCACGAGGCAGATCTGATCCATGGTCCCCCCAGTGGTCGGATCGGACAGAATTCACTGGCGCCGGAGAGCGCCGGCTTGGCTGGTGCAACGGCCCCACCTCCTCGTTGGGCCGCCGCTGCCTATCCTCCTACCGGTCAAACGGCCGCCAGCCTGCCGGTGGCGCCCCCGTGACCAGAGCGCCGGCTCGACGACGCCTCCCGTCGCCACGCGGGAACGGCAACGCTGTCGCAGGGCCCTGTCTAGCCCGTGGCCTCCTCGTCTGCCTCCTCGAACAGTCGCAGGAACTCGCCGTAGCCTTCGTCTTCGAGGCGCTCCTTCGGGACGAACCGCAGCGACGCCGAGTTCATGCAGTAGCGCGATCCGCTCGGTCCCGGGCCGTCATTGAAGACGTGACCCAGGTGCGCCCCGCTCGTTGCGCCCCGCACCTCGGTGCGGGGCAGCACGAGCTTCCAGTCCCTCTTCGTCGCCACCGCCTGGTCGCGCAGCGGTCGCGTGAAGCTCGGCCAGCCCGTCCCGGAGTCGTACTTGTCCTTCGAGCTGAAGAGCGGCTCGCCCGAGACCACGTCGACGTAGATGCCGTCGCGGTGCTCGTCCCAGTACTCGTTGTCGAAGGCCGGCTCCGTGCCCTCGCGCTGCGTCACGTCGTACTGCAGCGGCGTCAGCCGGCGCCGCAGCTCGTCCTGCGTCTCCTGCGAACCGGCCGTCTCGCTCTCGTGCGCCTTCTCGTCGCCTGCCATCGTCGTCCTCTCGCCGGGCCGTCGCCCTCCCCGATGGCCGTTGTCGTTGAGCCGGTCGCTGCGCCGGTCCTCCTACGCCGCCTTCTCCACCAAGCGATGCGAGGTACTCGTGGCAGTACCTCACCGCCACCGCGCCCTCGCCCACCGCGGACGCGACCCGCTTGATCGCACCGTGTCGGACGTCGCCGACGGCGAAGACGCCCGGCATGCTCGTCTCCAGCGGATACGGGCGTCGGGCCAGCGGCCAGCCGGCATCCTCGCAGTCGACGTCGCCGCCGGTCCGGATGTAGCCCTCCTCATCGCGCGCGATCTGCTCGGGCAGCCAGTCGGTGTGCGGCGTCGCCCCGATCATCACGAAGAGGGCGTTCGCCTCCACGGTGCGCCGCTCACCAGTCTGTACGTCCTCGAGCGTCAGCTGCTCGATCCGCCCCGGTCCGTCGCCGTCCACGACCCGCGTGTACGGCAGCAGCTTCACGTTGGGCGTGCGCTCGACCATCGTGACGAGGTAGGCGGACATGGCGTCGCTCAGACCGGGCCCGCGCGACACGAGCGTGACCTCGCGGGCGAACTTCGCCAGGTGCATCGCAGCCTGGCCGGCCGAGTTGCCGCTGCCGACGATGAACACGCTGAAGCCGCTCATCGACCGCGCCTCGCTCGAGACGGAGCCGTAGAAGACGCCCGCGCCGACGAGCTCCTCCAGGCGCTTCGATGAGAGACGCCGGTAGGAGACGCCGGTCGCGATGATGACGGCCTTGGCGCAGAGCTCGCTCTCATCGCTGAGCACGACCGTGTAGCCATCCGCGTCCGGGCGGATGTCGACCACCTCGTTGGAGATGAGGAACTCCGTCCCCATCACCCACGCCTGCTGATAGGCCCGCGAGGCGAGCTCGTCCCCGCTGATGCCGCCGGTGAAGCCGAGGTAGTTGCGGATCAACGTGCTCTGCCCCGCCTGGCCGCCCAGCGCCTCGCGCTCCACGACCGTGGTGCTGAGACCCTCCGACGACGCGTAGACGGCCGAAGCAAGGCCTCCCGGCCCGGCGCCGATCACCACGAGGTCGCAGCCCGTCCTGCTCGGAGCGACTCTTTACGCCGAGCGCCTCCGATACCTCACGGTTCGTCGGGTCTTCGTGCACCTTGCCGCCGAACACGATCGTCACGGGCAACTTCGCCGACGAGGTCAGGCCGGCATCGGCGAGCAGCTCGGTGCCTTCGTCGGAGTCGACCGGGTAGAAGCCGTAGGGCACGTTGTTGCGCCCGAGGAGGTCGCGCAACTCATACGAGCGGCTGGACAAGCGCTCGCCGACGATCTTGACCGCCTCGAACACAGGCTGGAACGAGCGCGACCACTGGTAGAGGAGCTCCGCGATCTCGTGATGGAACTGCTCGTCGGGCCCTGAGTGCCAGGGCTTGCGCAGGAAGTGCTCGATCTGGTTGTAGGCGCAGCCCTCGTAGATGGCCTGCGGCGCCTCCGGGTCGCCCCAGTCGACCAGCAGCACGCGCTTGGCGAGAGGCTCGATGAGCCGGACCTCGCCGAGGAAGTCCTTCCCCTCCATCTCGGGCATGCCCTTGTCGGCAAGGACCAGGGCCACCTTCGCCCCGGCCTCCCGCCAGCCCCGCAACAGGTCGAGAGCCACCTGCACCGACTGTTTCGCGACGACCCGGTAGTCGTCGCCGTACCGCTTCTTCAACTCGCGTTCGATCAGCGAGAGGCTGCCCAGCTCGTCGTCGACCACGAGGATCACCGGCTTGTCCATCGCCCGCCTCCTTGGGTACTCATGGCGGCTTGTTCCCCCCACAGCGGCTAATGGACCCGGGCGGCGTCACCGACCCGGCGTGTCTCGCCGTTCGTCCGCGTCCGCTTCCGCCAGCAGCCCGTCCAGGTCGAGCGGGTCGACGGTCATCGCGATCGACCCGTCCACCCCCGTGGGCCACTCCTCACGCGGGCGGTCCCTGTAGAGCTCGATGCCGTTGCCGTCGGGGTCGTGAAGGTAGAGCGCCTCGCTGACCGCGTGGTCCGAGGCGCCGTCGATGGGATAGTCGGCCGCGATGAGCCGGCGCAGCGCGCGGGCCAGGGCCGGCCGTGTGGGGTAGCGGATGGCGACGTGGTAGAGCCCGGTCGTGCCACGCGGGGGCGGCGTGCCGCCGCGCGACTCCCAGGTGTTCAGGCCGATGTGGTGGTGGTAGCCGCCGGCCGAGAGGAAGGCCGCCTGGCCGCCGAGGCGCGCCGTCAGATCGAAGCCGAGGACGTCGCGGTAGAAGGCCACGGCCCGGTCGAGGTCGGAGACCTTGAGGTGGACGTGGCCGATGTCGGTGCCGGGGTCGAGTGCGTAGTCCGCAGGCGGGGAGAGCGCAGCGGCGCGCTCGGTGTCGTGCGTCGGGTCGGGCATGGTCGCCTCCGTCGAGGGTGGTAGCACGTGCCTTATGCCCGGCGCGGGAAGGGGCCAAAAGAGAGGCGGCGGGCTCGCCCCGCGAGCCCGCCGCCCCGACGCTGCCACCCGGTCAGCCCGTCCGGACCGTCCATGCAGTCAGCCCGTCCCGGCCCTCTGCGCGGTCGGGGCGTCCCGGCCTCTGCGCAGTCAGCCCGCCCGGGCCCTCGGCCTGATGCGGGTCAGCTCGCTCTCGAGCTGCCTCAGTTCCGCCTCCTGCGACGCGCGCAGCGCCTCGCGGCGCTCGACGTCCTTCTCCTTGCGCTGGCGATCGAGCAACTCGAGCCGCCGGCGCTCGAGCGCGCCTTCACGCCACTGGCGGTACTCCTCATACCCGTAGCACATGGCATCCTCCTTTCGGGGATGACCACGTGCGTTCCCGATGCGTGCGATGCTGAAAACCGCTCTTTGCAGGGAAAAGATTCACGAGCGACGGCATCGCCTGCGGACGACGCGCAGACGCTGATCAGTCGGCGACCAGGTCCGCGTACTCGGCGTGGCGCTCGAGATAGCGCGCCATGTACTCGCAGGCGGGGACGACGCGCAGCCCCTGGGCGCGCGCGTCCTCGAGCGCCTTCTTCGCCAGCCGTCCCGCGAGGCCGCGGCCCTCGAAGGCGGGGTCGAGCTCGGTGTGTGTCAGGACGATACGGCCGGGTTCGCGCCGGTAGGCGGCGAACCCGGCCAGCTCGTCGCCGACGAAGAGCTCGTAGCGGCTCACCTCGCGATCGTCGACCACGCGCGGCTCGTCCTGCTCGCTCATGCCGTCCTCACTCCTTACGCCGCATGACCGGCCTGTCCGGGCACGCCGACGAAGGCCGCGAGATGGTCGCGGACGAAGCGCTCGAAGTCGATCGGCGGGCGCCCGATGAGCTCCGCGACGCCGCCCGTCACCTCGGCCAGCTCGCCGGCGCGCATCTCGTCGCCCATCTCGAGCAGCGCCCTGCTCTCGACGCGCTCGGCATCGGTGCGCGGGGGCCTCCCTGAGTCTTCGGGAGCGTCGCGGTAGCGGATCGGGCGACCGGCCGCGCCGCTCAGGATCTCCGCCATCCGCCGCCCCGTCAGCGCCTCGGGACCGGTGAGCGCGTACGCCTCGCGCAGCTCGTGCCGCGCCGTCAAGGCGGCCGCGGCGCACGCGGCGATGTCGCGCACGTCGATGCTGCTCACCGCCGCGTCGCCGAGTGGCAGGGAGAACGCGCTCTCCCGCAGGATCGAGGCGCGGTAGATCGTGACGAAGTTCTGCATGAACGAGTTGGGGCGCAGGAAGGTGGCCCGCAGGCCCGACTCGCGTACGACGCGCTCGGCCTCGCGATGCCAGCGTGCCACGCCGTCGGAGCCGGTCTCCACGTTGTAGACCGACTGCCGCACCACGTGCGAGACGCCGGCGGTGCGCGCCGCCCCCAGGGCGGCGCGCACATACCGCACGGAGTCAGGCTCCTGCGGCGTCACGAGGTACACGGCGCCGACGCCGTCGAAGGCGCGGCGCAGACTCGCCTCGTCGGCAAAGTCCAGGCCGACCGGCTCGACCAGGTCCAGCCGCCCGTACGGGTCGGCGCGCAGGTCGTGCAGGCCGGCGCGCACCCGCGCGCCGGCCGCGACCAGCAAGGGCACCAGCTCCCGGCCGACCGTGCCGCTCGCCGCCGTCACGAGGATGGGACCGTCCATGGAGTGCGTATACCCGCGGGCGGCGCCCAGGTCTCGCGCGGCCACCGACCTCCACCGCGGCCCGACCCTGCTAGGTTCCGGCTGCGCGGGAAGGTTAGGGGGCAGCAACGCCGGTCGGCGGGGTCTCCTCCGGAGCGGACCCCGGCCATGCGCCGGCCACACCGCGCGGGAGGACGCATGGACCAACGCGTATCGGTCATCACGCTGGGCGTCGACGATCTCCAGTATTCGAGACGGTTCTATGAGGCGCTCGGCTGGGAGACCCGTGCGGGGCCCGGCGACGACGTCGTCTTCTTCCAGGCCGGCGGCATGATCGTCGGCTTGTGGGACTGGCGGCGCCTCGCCGAGGACAGCGGCGTCGAGGACGGGCCTGGGCCCGGCTTCGGCGGCGTGACGCTCGCCCAGAACGTGGCCTCGCAAGAAGAGGTGGACCTTGCCATCGCCCACGCCGAGGGGGCGGGAGCGCTCGTCACCCGACCGCCCGCCCCCACCTTCTGGGGCGGCTACTCGGGCGTCTTCCTCGACCCCGACGGCCACCCGTGGGAGATCGCCTACAACCCGCACTGGTCGCTGCACCCCGACGGCACCGTGGTGCTGACCGAGAACGGCGGCGAAGGGGACAAGGGCTGACGAGGCGGCCGGGGAGGTCATCGTCCTCCCCGGCCGCCTCAGCCCGAGCCGGGCCGCCGCCTCCCGCCCCACCTCCCGCTAGGCAGGAATGGAGCCGAGCTCGTGCGCCAGCGCGTGGTAGCGCTCGTGCACGCCCTCGCCCGTCTCCTCCTGCTCGAGGCGCTCGAACTCGGCCGACAGCGCGCGCTTGTCGTCGTCGCCGAGAAGGCGCTCGGCCATGGGGAAGAGGATCTCGTTCTCCTTGCGGATGTGCAGGCGCAGCAGATGTGCGTAGGTCGCCAAGCCGGTGGCGACCGTGTCGCGGGCGGCGGCGCTGGTCTCGACATCGGGCAGCGCGCCCTCGATCGCGCGGATCGCCTGCCGGCCGGCCTCGTGCTCGCTCAGCATCACGCTGACGGGCCCTCCCGCCTCGGGAGCACTGTCCTCGAGCAGGGGGAACAGCGCCTTCTCTTCCTTCGCGTGGTGACAGCCGTCCGTGAAGTTCTTGGTGAAATCGACCATCTGGGCGATGCGTTCCGCGTGCGGGTCGCCGGCTCGCACGGCGACCGCCTCGGCCTCCATCGCCCCGACCACCACGAGAACGACCTCGTGCTCGTGCCGCAGTTCGTCTGTCGCGTTCTTGCTCATGCCATCCTCCCGGGTCTGCTGCCCCTCCCATGCCCGGACGCACGCCGCGTTAACGCGCCGTTGACCACAGTCAAGCGTCATCGTCCGCCTCTTCGCGGTCGTCGAGCTCCCGCGCTTCTGCCTCGTCGCGACCGGCGGTCCTCAGTCCGTCAGGCGGCCGCTTCGGCCCCCGACGACAGCTCTGTCAGCGCGCGGATCGTGCGCCAGTTCCGTGTGGTCGCGGTCGCTCCCAGCGTGCGCTCGAAGTAGGCGTTGGTGAGCTTGCTGCGACCGTAGCCGTGCGGCAGAGAGAGATAGACGACGGGTGTGGCCAGGGGCGGCGCACCCGTGAACCGTGCCTGTTCGCCTTCCACCGCGGGCAGGTCGAGCTTGTCGAAAGTCGACCGCCACACCTCGCTGTAGGCCGCCGTCGATGCCTCCCCGAAGTCGGCTTCGCCCGCCTCGGTGAAGAGCAGGGTCGCGTGCAGGTACTGCTCGTCGACGCCTGCCTCGCCCACGAAGGAGTTGGCGCCGGCGATCGCGGCGAGGTCGCCCGCGGTGAGCACGAGGACGCCGACGCGCATACCGAGGTCGCGCTCGATGCGAACGCCGATGCGAGCGGCGATCTCGGTCGCCGAAGCATCGGCGTCGAACACCGCGTTGCCGCTCTGCAGGTAGGTGCGGACGTTCGCGAACCCGAGCCCCTCAAGACAGCGACGCAGGTCCGCCATGGGCAGGGTGCGCCCGCCCACGTTCACGCCTCTGAGCAATGCGACGAAGGTCTCCATGGCCCGTGTCTACCCCGCAGGCCGGAGGAGCTAGCCGCGGCTCGGGGCCAGTCGCGGTTCACTCGCGAGCCGACGCCGAGGCGCCTTCCACAGCCGATCGGACGCCGCGGCTCGCACCGTCGTGGCCCAGCTCATCGCCGCCCGCCCGTTCCAGCGCAAGAAGCTGTGCCTTCACGGCCAGTCCGCCGGCGAACCCGGTCAACTGACCATCCGAGCCGACGACGCGGTGGCACGGCACGACGATGGGCAGCGGGTTGAGGCCGACCGCCCGCCCGACGGCACGCGCGGCGGTCGGCCTCCCCACCTGTTGCGCGATCTCGCCGTAGGACCGCGTCTCGCCGTAGGGGATCTGCGCGACGGCGCGCCACACGGCCTGCTGGAACGGCGTGCCGGCGGGCGCCAGGGTCAGAGTGAAGTCCCTCCGGCTTCCGCAGAAGTAGGCCTCAAGTTGCGCCGCCGCCTCCGCCAGGAGTCCGCCTGCGTCCTCTGGTCCACCTGCGTCCTCTCGTCCGCCGGCGTCCTCTCCGGACGGCGCCGAGCGGCCGCGTACGCCTGGCGCCGCGTCAGGCCGGTCACCGTCGACCTGTGCAGACTCCACGCGGCGCGAGGCCCGTTCCGTCTCAGACGGCCAGCGCACTTCGACGAGCCCGTCCCGCGACGCCGCTATCACCAGGCTACCGACCGGCGTGGCCAGCAGCCGTTCGCTCGATCCAGACATGCTTCCTCCCTCTTCAGTGCGTTCGCTCCGGCGGCCATCATGCACGAGGCATCCTCCGCAGACCGGCGGGTTTCGGCCACGACAACAGAGATTCCCTGCAGTGCCCGGCCGCCAGCGCCGGACGGCGCACCGCTATGGCCGTTTCCCGCTAGTCAGCGATGCTTCGCCGGGTACACTCGTCCCATGACGCCGCCCGACCCGGACACATGCTACGAGGCGATGCGCAGTCGCGACCCGCGCTTCGACGGGTGGTTCTTCGTCGCAGTGTCGTCCACGGGCATCTACTGCCGGCCGAGCTGCCCGGCCATGATGCCGCGACGCGAGCACGTGAGCTTCTACCCGACGGCGGCGGCGGCGCAGGCCGCCGGCTACCGCGCCTGCCTGCGCTGCCGCCCCGATGCTTCGCCCGGCTCGCCCAAGTGGAACGAGCGCGCCGACGTGGCGGGGCGCGCCATGCGCCTGATCGCCGCCGGCGTCGTCGACCGCGAAGGCGTGGACGGGCTGGCGCGGCGGCTCGCCTACAGCCCTCGCCAGCTCCGGCGCCTGCTGCGCGACGAGCTCGGCGCGGGACCGCTCAGTCTCGCGCGCGCGCAGCGCGCGCAGACGGCAAGGATCCTCATCGAGACGACCGACCTGCCCTTCGGGGAGGTCGCCTTCGCCGCCGGGTTCGCCAGCCTGCGGCAGTTCAACGACACGGTCAGGGCCGTCTTCGCCCGGGCGCCTCGCGAGCTGCGCGGGCGCTCCCGCACGCGGCGTGCACCTGCCCCCGAGGCGGGGCTCATCGTGCTGCGGCTCCCGCGCCGCGAGCCGTTCGATGAAGCAGGGCTGCTCGACTTCTTCGCCGCGCGCGCCGTGCCCGGGCTCGAGGAAGTGCGCGACGGCGGCCTGCATCGCAGCCTGCGGCTGCCGCACGGGGACGCCGTCGTGTCTCTTACGCCGCGCGCCCACCACGTCGAAGCCGCTCTGCGCCTCGAGGACTTGCGCGATCTCGGCGTCGCCGTGAGTCGTTGCCGGGCGCTGTTCGACCTCGACGCCGATCCGGTGGCGGTGGATGGTCTGCTCGGCCGGCGACCCGCTCCTCGCGCCGCTCGTGCGCCGCGCCCCCGGCGTGCGCGTGCCGGGCGCGGCCGACGGCGCCGAGCTGGCCGTGCGCGCCGTGCTCGGCCAGCAGGTCTCGGTGGCGGCCGCGCGCAGCGTCGCCGCCACCGTCGTCCGGCGCCTCGGCCGCGAAGTTGCCCATCCCGCTGGCGAGGTCGGCTGGGTCTTTCCATCGCCCCAGGCACTCATGGAGGCGGATCCCGCCCTTCTGCCGATGCCGCGTGCCCGGGCGGCCACGATCGGGGCGCTGGCCGCCGCCGTCGCCGAGGGGAGCCTCGTCCTCGATCAGGGCGCCGATCGCGAGGAGGCGCGGGCACGGCTGCTCGAGCTGCCCGGTGTCGGCCCGTGGACGGCGGAGTATGTGGCGATGCGCGCCTTGGCAGACCCCGACGCCTTCCCCGCCACCGACCTTGGCGTGCTGCGCGGTGTCGAGGCGCTCATCCGGCATTCAGGCGCGTCACACGGTGCGCCGGCCGCGCGTATTGCGGAACTCGCCGAGGCATGGCGCCCGTGGCGCGCCTACGCCGTGCAGCATCTGTGGCGCGCGGACGCCTGACGCCTGTCGGCCAGCCGGCAGCGCGCCGCTCGACGCTGACGGTGAAGATCGTCGTCCCGGCTGCCAACGACTTCCTCTCCGGATGCCTGCGGCGCACACACGGGACTAGTAGACTAGTAGAACTCGAGTGATGCACGCCGGTCGCCGAAGGGAGAGGGGTCATGCGATCACGTCTCGCCTGCAGTGTTCTCGCCGTCCTGTTCGTCGCCGCCTACCTGCCTGCAACGGTTCAGGCAGCCAACTCGGGTCTGCCAGGGATCACGCCGCCACAAGCGGCGCCCTTCCCAACGAGGCCCGGAGCCGGCTTTCCCGCTACCGAGTTCACTCTGCTCGGCAGCGTGCTCTCGGACCGGGTCGGGGCCTTGGCGGATACGGCTACGCTCAGCGGACACGTCATCAACATCCCGTACGGCTCAAGCGGCACGGTCGACTGGTGGCTGGACGGAGTGGCAGGCGGTGGCCAGACGGAGGCGGCCGCGGACGGCGGCTACTCGTTCACCGAAGTACCGCCCGCCGCAGGCAACGGCACCATAGTGACATCGCTGAGCAAGACGTTCACGACACCGGCCGCCATGCTCGGCTACACGTCCGCCAGCTGGGCGGCCGGCGCGGAAACCGTCTTCGATTTCACTGTGGTGGGGGGAGGACTGTCGATGGTCTCCGGCGGGCCGTGGACCGACTGGACCAACGGATCGGTGTGGGCCTACGGCTCGAACGGAACGGCCGATCTGCTCAGCGAGACCGACATCACGCCGACCAAGACCAACACGATCTACACGATGCCGGGCCTCTACGACGCGGCGGCCGTGTACTGGTTCCTCAATCAGGGACTCGAACTCCACCAGCGACTTCGGTTCTTCCTGACGCGCCCCGCGCCTATCGTTGACTGTGAGTTCGCAAACGAGTCCGCCGGGTGGATGGCAACACACGAGGGCCTCGGTGTCGACTCGACCCCGCTCGTGCTAAGGACAACCGACGGCGGTCTCACCTGGACCCGCCACCAGGCCGCCGAAGCCGGAGTCACGCTTAGGCAGATCTCATTCCCTGACGCCGCACATGGGTGGGCGGTCGGGAGCCGGCGGGTGGAGCCAACGCCCTACACCGTGGCGAGATATGGCTACATCGCCACCACACAAGACGGCGGACTCACGTGGACCGAGCAGACGAGTCCTGTGACGAACGAGCTGAATGCGGTGGAGTTCGCCGACTCGACCCACGGCGTCGCGGTTGGAACGGCCGGCACGATCATCGTCACGAGCGACGGCGGGACGACATGGACCGAAGTGCCGTCTCCGGTCGCGATCGACCTGCTCGACCTCACCTTCAACGACGGATTCCACGGTTGGGCAGGCGCTCGTGGCGGCGTCCTGCTCCTCACTGACGACGGCGGCGCAAGCTGGACGGCGATCGACAGTGGCTTGGCCCAGAACATCAATCGAGTTGACACGGCCGACGGGATCCACGTGGTCGCTGTCACGCCCGGCGGCAGGACGTCCTACAGTGCGGACGGTGGACTGACGTGGACGCCGTCAAGCGAGTCGGATGACTCACCCCAGGCCGTCACGATGCTCGACGGTTTGACCGGCTGGATGGTGGGCTATCGCGCAGGGATCTACAAGACCGTCGATGGTGGCGCCACCTGGACGGTGCAGCAGGACCCGGTCTCCACAGATAACGGGTATCTCGATGTCGCCTGTGCCGATGCGACCCACGTGTGGGCGGTGGGAGGACGGTACAACGCGAAGGTGACCGATACCGCCGACGGCGGCGCGCTGTGGAGCACGAACGTCCTCACGGCCGACCAGGGCCAGGCGCAGCGCATCACGGTCGCCAGCAGATTCGGCGCCTCCGGCAGCCCCGGGAGCACGCTTAAGCTCGCCCTCTACAACTTCCCGAGGGGCTGGGAATCGCGACTCCGCGGCTACCCGGACTACTCCTTCAGCGGGCCCACGAAGACGTTCACCAGCTACTCCTCGAAGGGAGTCTCGAAGGAGACGGTGGCCCTGACCGTCCCGCGCACGGCCAAGCCCGGCTACATCTACTGGTTCGCGCTCGAGCACACGGGCGGACCGCTCTACCTCGAGGCCCCGTTCCAGGTGTCGCTCCTCAAGGCGAGCGACACGTCGATCGCCCGGGGTGCATCGACCAGACTGAGCGGCGTGATCCCGACTCAAGGGCACAAGGGTGCGACGCCGGGCATCACGAAACGCTGCTGGCTCTTTAAGAGCACCGTGTCGGCGACGAGGGGCTTCAAGTTCGTGAAGTACGTGCGTGCCGACGGCTACGGCAAGTTCAGCGCCGGCAAGTTCAGTCCCACCAGGACGACATGGTACGTGCTCCTGTACCGCGGCGACGACTGGTACTGGCAGGACTTCACGTCGGTCGTGCGGGTGCGCGTGCGCTGAGACCGCAGAGGCCTGTGTAGTCGGCCGCTGCTAGCTCGCCTTCCGCTCCGTGAGTCCGTCGCTCACGGCCGCGCGCACCTCGAACGTGAACATCATCCCGGCTTCGAGGTGCTCCGCGATGTGGCAGTGCACCATCCATGAACCTGGGTTGTCGCAGTCGAGCAGGATCTCCACCGTCTTGCCCGTCGGGACCAGGACGGTGTCCTTCCACTTCAGGTTCTCGCTCGGATGGTCCTCCCACGAGAGCTCGTAGAAGCGCTGCCCGTGGAAGTGGATCGGGTGCTGCATGGGATGGTCCGAGTCCGGGTCGTTGACGATGCGGATCTTCACCCGGTCGCCCTGCTCGAAGACCCAGTGGAGGTCGTGGTCGCGCAGCCCCGACTCCTTGTCGGCGATATGCCAGTGCATCGTCTCCGGGGTCGACAGCGCGTTGTGCTCGGGCATCGTGTCTTCCCACTCGATGAGCGGCGGCGAGGACTGCCCCGAGCCGTGGGCGGCATCGTGCTCGTGCGCGGAGCTCCCGTGCTTCATGCCGCCGTGGGCCGGGCCGCCGTGCCCCATGTCGCCGTGCTCCATACCGCCGTGCTCCATACCGCCGTGCATGCCCGGCATCTCCGCCTGCAGCACGAGGACCTTGTCGGGCGCGCGCGCCAGCTCCTTGTCGAAGTAGGCGCGCTCGCGCGCGAACTCCGGGTTGTAGCGCAGCCGCTCGAACTCGGCTGAGAGGTCCGGCTCCGCCGCCTCCGCGCCGACGTCGAACACGGCCAGCGGATACACGCGGCCCTCGCTCACGTGCTCGAGGATGAACTCGCCGTCCTCCGGGAAGTACGCGTCGACCACCCAGCGTTCGGAGGGCGCGAGCAGCAGTCTGTCGACGAACTGCTCGCGCTCGATGCGGCCCAGGTCTGAGCCGACGAGCTTGAGCTGGGCACCGGGGATCCGTAGCCGGAAGACGCGTGTGTTCGCGGTGTTCAGCAGGTAGAGCCGGACGACTTCACCGCGCTTCCCCGACAGCCTGGGTCTGGTCTCGCCGTTCACCAGCATCACGTTGCCGTAGCGTCCCATCGCGGTGTGCGACGAGCCTTCCTTGCGGAAGGGCGCTATCTTGCCGTCTTCGATCAGGACGTCGTCGATAACGAGCGAGAGGTCGCGGTTGGCGGGCGGCCAGTAGTCCGGGTCGCTGGGCTCGACGATGATCGGCGCGTAGAGACCCGACTCCTGCGTGTAGTCCTCGCGCATGTGGGGGTGGTACCAGAAGGCGCCCGGGTCGGGGAAGCGCAGCCGGTAGACGAACGAATCTCCCGGATTCATCGGGGCCTGCATGCCACGGTGATGCCCGGTGTTCGGCACGCCGTCGAAGAGGTAGTCGTGCCGCAGGCCGTGCCAGTGGACGGTCGTCTCGAGCTCGAGATGGTTGGTGAAGCGGACGGAGATCTGCGACCCCTGCTTGACCCGCATGAGCGGACCGGGGACGGAGCCGTTGTAGGCGAGCATGCGGACGTCGGCCTCGCCGATGCGCTTGCGCACGGGCGAGGCCCGCAGCTCGAACGTGCCGCCGTCCTCGATGAAGGCGGCCTGCTGCGGCGATGCCTCCGGAAGGCCTTCGGCGTCCGTCGAGAACGCCTCGGGCGCGCCGGCCGCGTCGTGTTGGCCAGATTCACGTCCGGCATCGCCGGATCCGGCGTCGTGCCACATGTCCGCCTCCCCTGTGTCTCGTCGACGTCGCGCCCTGCCGCCGTCGCCATGCTGTCCCTTTGCCCCGCGGCTGCTCCCCTGCCACCCGCAGGCGTTGGATGACGCCGCAAGATGGAGCTGCTGGCTCCCCCGGAAAGGTCCCTGCGTCGGCATCCCGTGCCGCCGGCGTGGCTTCCTCTGCGCATGCGTGGCTTCCTCTGACGCGGGGCAGGACACGTCTGACAAGGACTGCGGAAGGAGGACGCGATGGGACGCCTCATCATGTTCAACCTCGTATCGCTGGACGGCTTCTTCGCGGGGCCGAACGGCGAGATCGACTGGTTCCAGACGGATGACGAGTTCGAGGATTTCTCGATCGAGCAGACAGCGCAGGCCAAGGCCCTCGTCTTCGGGCGGGTGACGTATGAGCTGATGGCCGGCTTCTGGCCGACCGCCGAGGCGGCGGCCACCGAGCCGGCCATCGCCGACCTCATGAACGGTCTGCCGAAGACGGTCTTCTCGCGGACGCTCGACGAGGTCACCTGGGCCAACTCCCGCCTGGTTCACGATGACGCTCCGGGCGAGGTCGCCCGGCTCAAGAGGGAGACCGACGGAGACATCTACCTCTTCGGCAGCGCCGACCTCGCACAGACCCTGACGGCCGCCGCGCTCTTCGACCAGTACCGCGTGATCGTCAACCCCGTCGTGCTCGGCCGCGGCAAGCCGCTCTTCAAGGCCGACCAGCGGCTCGACCTCAGGCTGACCGCCGAGCGGCGCTTCGACAACGGCAACCTGCTGCTGACCTACGAGCCCGCTGAACCGGCCCAAGAGCAGCGATTGAGCGACGAGCGTGCGGCCTAGGAGTGTGACCAGATGCGAAAGCTGATCGTCAACGAATTCCTGACCCTGGACGGCGTCGCCCAGGCGCCCGGCGGCGCCGACGAGGACCGCGACGGCGGCTTCGCGCACGGCGGCTGGCACATGCGGTTCATGGAGGACGAAGCCGCCCAGGTATGGGTCACCCGAAACATCACCGAGGCGGGCGGGCTTCGTGCTCGGGCGTCGCACCTGGGAGATCTTCGCGGCCTACTGGCCGAACGCGGCGCAGGAAGAATCGGCGGTCGGCGAGCCCCTCAACAGGCTGCCGAAGTACGTGGCCTCGACGACGCTCTCCGAGCCTCTCGGCTGGGAGAACTCGACGCTGCTGGGACCAGACCTCGCGGCGGCCGTGCGCGACCTGAAGTCGCAGGAAGGCGGCGATCTGCACGTGATCGGCAGCACGCAACTGGTCAGGGCGCTGATCGCCGCCGACCTGGTCGACGAGCTTCGTCTCATAATCGACCCGCTCGTCGTCGGCGGCGGCAAGCGCATCTTCGAGGACGACGGAGCGCTGCGGAAGTTCCGGCTCGTCCACCACCAGGTCACGGCGACGGGCGCGATCCTGGCCGAATACGCGAAGGCAGCCTCGTGACTCTTGCCGACGACCGGGACGGACGGCCGCGTCAGGACTTGGCGGCGGCGATCATCGCCTCGAGGCTGCGCTCGACGTCGTCGTCGGTCGTCTGCCAGCTGCTGACGCTGATCCGCATCGCCGTGTGACCCTGCCACTCGGTGACGCCCGCCCAGCAGGTGCCGTCATCCTGGATGGCGGCGATGACACGGCGCGTCCGCTCGGGGTCCCCGAACGAGACGAGCACCTGGTTCAGGACGACGTCGTTGAGGATCTCGAAGCCGGCGTCGCGCAGGCCGTCGGCGAACCGTTCGGCGTGGCGGCAGTCCCGCTCGACGAGGTCGGCGAGGCCGGCGCGGCCGAGCGAACGCAGGACGGCCCAGACCTCGACCACGCGCGCCCGCCGCGAGAGCTCCGGGGCGCCGGAGGACGCCTCCCGCATCATGCTCTTCGGCAGGTAGGAGGCCGTGACGCCCATGGCGGCACGCAGCGGCTCGGGGTCGCTCACGAAGGCGAGACCGCTGTCGTAGGGCACGTTGAGCCACTTGTGCGCGTCGGTCGCCCACGAGTCGGCGCCGGCGAAACCGCGCACGAGGTGCGCGTGGGCCGGCGCCGCGGCCGCCCACAGCCCGATGGCGCCGTCCACGTGGACCCACGCCCCTCCCGCATGACCCCACTCCACGATCTCGGCGATCGGGTCGAAGGCGCCGGTGTTCACGTTGCCGGCCTGGGCGCAGACGATCGTCGGTCCGTCGATCTGCGGGAGGGCGTCCGCCCGCAGGCGGCCCTGGTCGTCGGTCGGTACCCGGCGCACGCGCCGGCGCCCGAGGCCCAGGAGTCCGAGCCCCTTGATGACGGAGGGATGAGTCTCGTCGCCGACCACCATGGTGATCTCGGGCGCGCCCGCGAGGCCGTCCTCGTCCACGTCGTAGCCGACGCGCTGCAGGACGGCGTGACGGGCTGCCGCGATGGCGCTCATGTTGGCCATGGTCGCGCCCGTGGCAAAGCCGACCGCGGTCGTCGCGGGCAGTCCGAAGAGGTCGACCAGCCAGCCGCGGACGACACCCTCAAGGGCCGCCGCGACCGGGGAGGCGACGGCGGCGCCCGCGTTCTGGTCCCATGCCGTGGCCAGCCACTGGGCGGCCACGGCGACCGGCTGCGAGCCCCCGATCACGAAGCCGTAGAAGCGCGGCCCTGCGGAGGCCATCGTCGCCGGCGACCCGATCTCGTCGAGGAGCCCGATGACGCGCTGAGGATCGTCCGGTCCTTCCGGCAACGGCTCGTCGAACCTGGCGAGCCGGGCCAGCGCGTCCTCGTCTGGCGCGACTCGCCGCTCCGGCAGTCCCTGCAAGTACCCGATCGCGCGGTCCGCGGCGTTCCGCAGCAGCTCTTCCACGATGTGCCTCCCCGTTGACCATCGGACTATACCCGAGCCAGGGTGTGCCCCCGCTTGCACTCATCACGCCCGGTCGCATCCTCGCCGGCGTCCCTGTACCGTCGCCGGACTGACGACTGACGAGATCCCGCTTGAAGGGGGATGGCTATGACGACGGAGGCGACCTGCGCCGTCGACCTCTACTGGCTGCCGCTCGGCGCGGGCGGCCACTCGGTACGCCTGAACGGCAAGGTCTACGAGGCGGCCGTCGCGCTGATCGAGCGGCGCCGCCGGTACGACCTCTACCACTCGGCTCTCGAGGTGCACGTGCCCGAGGGTCGCTACGTCATCGAGAGCGCACCGGTGCCAAGAGCCCCCGGCGAGGAGCGCGGTGTCGTCTGTTGCGGCGCCGTCGGGCACCGCTGGGCCGGCGCCCTGCGCGTCTTCCGCTACGAGGTGCGGTGCTGGCGTGACGGCTTCATCCCCGACGTCGCGGAAGCCGTCGAGAGCCCGCAGCGGCTGACGGTGGACGAGGACTTGGCGCGGCGGATCCTCGACGTCGCGCCGCTCATGCCCGCGCCGGTCTGGGGCCGCGACGAGCTCAAGGCGGGCGAGATGTGGAACTCGAACTCCGTCGTCTCGTGGCTGCTCGCGAGCGCCGGGTTCGACGCGGATGCGGTGAGATTGCCGGCGGGCGGTCGCGCGCCCGGTTGGGACGCCGGGGTCACCGGGGCGCGGAGAAACCTCGCATATCGTCACCCACTAGAACGGTGAGCTCAAGCGCGGCCGCAGGACCGCGCTCGTCGACGTCGTAGCCGGGGCGCTGGAGCACGGCGTGGCACGGCAGCGAGAGCACTGGTGTTCGCCATCGTGGCACCGGTGACGAACCCGACCACCGTCGTCTCGGGTAGCAACGTGCAGGGACCGTGCAACGGTCGGCAATCCCCCATCGGCGACACAATAGGAGGAGAGCGATGCCCACGACTCTGGCATCTGGCAAGGTGTGCTACCTCGAGATCCCGGCAATCGACGTCGACACTTCGGCTGGCTTCTACAAGGGAGTCTTCGGCTGGAACCTGCGCGATCGGTCCGACGGCCGACTCGCGTTCGACGACACGACGGGCGAGGTGAGCGGCACGTGGGTCCTCGGCCGGGCGCCGTCGCATGATCCCGGGCTTCTCGTCTACGTGATGGTGGACGACGCGGAGGCGACGGTGCTCGAGATCGTGCGGCACGGCGGCGAGATCGTGCAGCCGATCGGAGGCGACGCTCCGGAGATCACGGCGCGCTTCAGGGACCCTGCCGGCAACGTGCTCGGCATTTATCAGGAGCCGGCGTGAGAGTCAGGCGTACAGCAGCGCCCTCGTCCGCTCCGCCGTGGCGCGCTGCTCCTCCTCCGGCAGAGCCGGGAACTGCTCGCTCACCAACTCAGTGAGGCCGCCGGACAGTGGCCGTTCGACCAGCGGCCCTCTGATCATCGCGTCGTTCAACGCGTCACCCTCGCGATGCGGCGCGAGGTGGACGTGCAGGTGGGGAGCGCCCCCGCCGAAGACGTATACATAGACCAGCTCTGCTCCGGAAGCCTTCTTCAGAGCACAGGTCGCAGCGGCGAGGACGACCCCGAAGGACCTCGCCTCGGGGCCGTCCAGATCGGTGATGTGCGGGATGTGGCGGAGCGGTTCGAGGTACGAGAAGCCTGGCACCTCCGCGGCCAGGGACATCGAGAGCCGCCAGAGGTCGTCGCGCCAGACCTCGACTCGCTTCAGCTGCGGGTCGCCGGCCTCGGCCAGACAAAGCAGACAGTCGTCAGATCCATCCATCGGTCACTCACCTTCCCGCGTGGTCTCCGTCTGATGATGTCTCCCCGGAGCGACTGCGACCATGCAACGGTTACCCGATTCGCAGGCCGGCCGACAGTCAAGAGGTACGCTCGAAGGAGGCGGAGATGATCCTCGTGATCGGAGCGACCGGGCACGTCGGCTCGGAGGTGGTCGCAGCCCTGCGCGTGCGCGACGCGACCTTCAAGGTCATGGCGCGCGACCCGGACCGGGCGCGGGCGCGGCTCGGCGAGGTCGAGGTCGTCGCGGGCGACTGCGACCGTCCTCAGACGCTCAGTGCGCCCATGGACGGCGTCGACCACGTCTTTCTGCTGACGCCGGGCGCGCCGAACCAGGTCGAGCAGGAAGGTGCTGTCATCGAGGCGGCGCAACGAGCCGGCGTCGCGCATGTAGTGAAGCAGTCAGTGTACGGCGCCGCGCTCGACTCACCCTCGGTCCTCGTGCGCTGGCACGCCGAGGCTGAACGACTCATCCGGTCGTCGGACCTCGGCTGGACCTTCCTGAGGCCGATCCTCTTCATGCAGATGACGACCGCGCTGCGCGCTCCCGACGGCGCCATCTACTCCACCGTCGGGACTGCCCGCATCGCGTTCGTGGACACCCGCGACATCGCGGCGGTGGCAGTCGAGGCCCTGACTCGTCCTCATCACGAGGGGCGGATCTACCAGCTGACCGGACCCGAGTCGTTGACCTGGGGCGAAGTCGCCGAGCGGCTGACCCGAGGAGGCCTTCCGGCAAGGTACGTACCGGTGGACGAGGACGTCTCGCGCGAGAGCCTCGTCCAGCGCATGCCGGCATGGCGCGTCGAACCAACGCTCGAACTGAACCGCGAGATCAGTCGCGGACTCTACGATGCCGTCACGCAGGACGTCCAGCTGGTGACGGGGCGGCCGCCACGGAGCCTGGACGACTTCGTGCGGGAGCTCAGGCCGGCCGCCTGAAGGGACAGCACCCTCGCAGGCGTCGCCAGTCGATCGTGAGGTGACCGGTACGCGCCGAACCCTGAAGTGACCGGTACGAACGGCGTCGTCCGGCGTTCCCGGGGAACTGTGCCCTCGTCCACAAAAGGAGGGCCGATGAGCCGCTATCTCATCCAGGGAACGTACACGCCAGAAGGCGCGAAAGGGCTCCTCAAGCAGGGAGGCACATCCCGGCGCGCGCAGATCGGCGACATGATCAAGGGACTCGGCGGGAACATGGAGGCCTTCTACTGGGCCTTCGGCGACACCGACCTCTTCGTGATCGCCGAACTGCCCGACGCGGCGACGGCCGCCGCCGTCGGCCTGACCGTGTCCGGCGCCGGAGCCGTGCGCACGACGACGACCGTGCTGCTGACCGCCGAGGACATCGACGCGGCGAAGGGCAAGGGCACGGCGGTCGACTACAAGGTGCCCGGCGCCTGACGATCGGGCCTCGCGTGATCGCGCGTCCTCGTCGCTGAGAGGACAGAGATACACGGAGCGGCGGGGCGGCCGGTTCGGCCGCCCCGCCGCCTTCGCGTCTCTGCGGCGACTCCTCCGCTAGCTCTCCGCCTCGTCGCCGAACAGCACGGCCGGCAGCGCGCGCGCCCAGTCGCCCACCGCATCCCAGTGGCGGCCGTCGCCGGGGGCGGCGCCGATGACGAGCATCACGAAGAGCTTCTCGAAGATGTTCATCTTCGTGAGGTCCACGGCGCCGCCGAAGAAGGCGACCTCACGCGGCCGCACCGGTCTCGTCTCCTTCAGCACGTCGCCGAGGTAGTGATCCGGCCGGGCATAGTTCTCGCGGTAGCTCAGCTTGCCCGGCCGCTTCGGCGCCTTCACCAGCCACGAGTCCTTCACGATCGGCACGCCCTCGACGGCGTCCGCGCCGTCCTCGGTGAGCGACGCCGCCGTGATGAAGTACGCGAGCGGCAGCGCCCCGAGCACGTCGCGCCGCGCCTTCACGTACTTCACCGCATCCTTGTGCCAGCCGAAGATCATCGGCCCGCCGACCACGACGGCGTCGAAGCCAGCCGTCGACGGCGCTTCCTTGGCGCCGCGGACCTCCGCCTCGCAGCCCGCTTCGCGCAGCTGCTCGGCGACCCGCTCCCCCATCTCCCGGGTCGACCCGTACTTCGTCGCGCAGACCACCAGCACGCGCCGGCCCTTCACCGCAGTCGCTTCCATCACGTCCCCTTCGTGAGGCAGAGCCTTTGTCGCGCGATTCTAGACCACACCGCACGGCCTCATCGCCGAGACCTGCCCGAGCTGGGAGCCCTCGGTCCGCGAAGCGTCTTCAGGACCGCCGATGGTTGCAGGTAGACTCGCCAAAGCTGCGAGATGAAGTCGGAGGCATGCACGGACGTGGAGTCGGGACGAGCCGAGGACGAGAGGACCGACATGGATGCTGAGAAGGCCGCGACCTGGAAGATCGCGCACATCGACGACATCCCGGTCGAGGAGGGCGAGTCCCCCGGCACCGAATGGAAGCCCGTGCGGCGCTTCTTCGAGATCGGCTCCTTCGGCACCAACCTCGCCCGCGCCGCCAACGCCGGCGACATCCTCACGCACGACCACGACGAGATCGAGGCGAACCACGAGGAGCTCTTCCTCATCGTGAGCGGTCACGCGACCTACCGTATCGGCGACCAGGAGATCGACGCGCCGGCCGGCACCTTCCTCCATTGCCCGGACCCGAAGACCGTGCGCGGCGTCGTGGCGCGCGAGCCCGGCACCGTGATGTTCGTGGTCGGCGCCGAGGTGGGCGCACCCTTCGTCGCCTCCGACTGGGACACCGAGCCGCTGCCCGGCTGAGCCCGCGGGCTCGAGGCGGTACACTCCCGCGACGATGAAGAAGGTCGAGACAGAGTTCAAGGACCAGAGCCGGTGGGACGAGGGCCATTCCCTGCATCGACTCCATCAAGGCGAACCCGCAGGACTTCGTCATCGACCCGACCCGCCTGGCCCCGCCGAAACGCGACCTCGTCGCCGCCATCTCGCCCCTCGAGGGCAAGCGCATCCTCGACTTCGGCGCCGGACGCGGCGAGCTCTCGGTCGCGCTGGCGAAGCTGGGCGCGACCGTCACCGGCATCGACATCGGCCCCACACTGGTCGAGATGGCGCAGAGCGTGGCGCAGGTCAACGAGGTGGAGTGCGAGTTCGTGGTGGGGAGCATCGACGCGCTGCCCTTCCCCGACGAGTCGTTCGACGTCGTGGTCGGCAGCGCCATCCTCCATCACCTGCCGCGCCAGGGCGTGGTCGACGCGCTCGGGGAGGCGTACCGCGTGCTGCGTCCGGGAGGACGCGCCCTCTTCATCGAGCCCATCGAGAACAGCCGCCTCTTCGACCTCGCGCAGAACCTGCTGCCCGTCGGCAAGCCGGGCACGCCGCGCTACCGGCCATCCGTCCTGCAGCGCGCCCAGTGGAAGGCCTATCTCGAGGCGGCCGACGACCGCAGCCTCTCGAACGCCGAGCTGATGGCGGCGCGCGGCCGCTTCCCCGGCGTGGACTTCAGCTACTACGGCTGGTTGGCGCGGCTCGAGCGGGTGTTCCACAACGCCGAGGTGCGCAAGGTGCTGGCGAGGATGGACGTCTTCCTGACGCACCCGAACTCGCCGGTCAGGAAGCTCAGCCAGACGACCCTCGTCACCTACTGGAAGTAGGCCGGCGGACGTGATCGCGTACAGTCCCGACTGGAAGTAGCGCTGGCCGCCCGCCGCAGCACCACCGTCGCGCGCGCCATCCCCCATGGCGGGCGCAGCATCCCCTTCGAGCTCGTCCGGAGCGACCGGCGGACGCTGGGGCTGACCGTCCGCTCCGACGGCAGCGTGGTCGCCCGGGCGCCGCGGCGCACCCGCGAGGCGGACGTGCTGGCCTGGGTCGCCGGTCACGCCGACTGGATCCTGCGCAAGCAGCGCGACTTCGCCACGCGCGAGCCGCGGACCCCGCCGTTGGACTACGTCGACGGCGAGACCCACCTGTACCTGGGTCGCGAGGTCCGGCTGACGATCGAGCACGGCGAGCGCGAAGGGGTGCGGCTCGAGCTCTCGGGCGGCCGGCTGGTCGTGACCCTGAAGCCGGCCGCTGCAGTTCCGGCTGCCGTTGAAGAGCCGGGTGGCCAGCTGCCGCTTCCGCTGACAGGCGACGGGTCCGAGCGCGTCAAGGAGCTCCTCGACGTCTGGTACCTGCGCCGGGCGAAGCGCGAGCTGCCCGCCCGGCTGCAGGCCTGCTGGGCGTCCTTCCCCTCAGAGGGTCGTGCGTTCCCGACCCTGCGCGTCAAGCGCATGCGCTCGCGCTGGGGCAGCATGTCTCCCAAGGGCGACATGTCGCTGCGCGCCGACCTGGTCGCGCGCCCCCGTCGAGTGCATCGACTACGTGGTCGTCCACGAGCTGTGCCACCTGGTGCATCCGAACCACAGCCGCCGATTCTGGGCGCTCGTCGAGCGGCTGGTCCCCGACTGGAAGCAGCGCAAGCGGCGACTGGAGGACCTGCTGGGCTCGGGGCGCTACAGCTAGCCCAGAGCGAACGGGGGCGGGGAGTGGCCAAACCACTTCCCGCCCCCGTCAGAATCGGGCGCCTGAGTTCGAGGCGGCCGTCACGCGCCTCCGTCAGGCGGATGCAGTCTCAGACGCCTCCTGCTTCTTCGTCTCGGCGAGACCGCGCTTGAGCTCGTTGGCGGTGTCCTTGTCGGCCGCTTGATCGCCTTCTTGCTCGGCCTTGGCGAGCTGGCGCTCGACCTCCTCTACCCAGATCTCCTCGAACACCGCGACGACTCCGGACGTGCCGGGCGGCACGGCGTCCTCGATGTCCTGCTGGATGCCCTTCTCCTCGTGGTGCTTGACGAGCTTGCCGCTCACACCGCCGATGGCGCCGCCGACGACCATGGCGCCGAGCAGCGGCGGCGCGAAGAGACCGAGGACGAAGCCGCCCGCGACGCCGACGCTGGCGCCCTTGAAGACATGATGGTCGCCAGCCTCCTTGACGTGCAGCGTGCCGTCGGCGTCACGGCTCACGAGGATCGCTCCGTCGATGAAGACGATGCCCTCGCGCTGCGCCTTCTTGAGGGCGTCGAAGTCGATCTTCGCCGCAGTCGGGTCGCTGTAGCCGGCGATGTACAGGTCGAGAGGTACGTCGGTCATGATGCCTCCAGAGAGAGTGACGCTGTCTGTGTGTCTCTGCTCGGCATGGCCGGTCGCCAAACGGCGACCGGGAGCCGGGGAGGCAGGGCGGGGAGTGCACTCGCACTCCCCGCCCCCTGTCTTACGCCCCTACGCCGAGCGCCGCTGATGCGTGCGCGACCACTCGTCGTGCGACGGCACCGGCTGCCCGGCCAGCCACAGGAAGATGTAGGCACCGCTCTCGCCCAGGAAGCGGAACTCGCGACGAAGGCCGGCGACCGTCTCGCCGTAGCCGTCCAGCGAGTCGAGGTAGCGCTGGAAGCCGCCGTGCTCACGATCGAGCTCGAGCATGCGCTCCGCATTGGTGATCGTCGCCTCGATCTTCTTGCGATTGCGGATGATGCGCGTGTCGCTGGTCAGCCTCTCGACATCGTCCCCCGTCATCGCGGCGACCCTCTCGGGATCGAAGCCGTGGAACGCCTCACGGATGCCGTCCCACTTGGCCTCGACGACCGGCCAGCCCATGCCGCTCAAGAAGACGGGCCGGGTCAACGCTTCGAGGTACCCGGCCAGCGTCTCGGGCTTCTTGGGCTGGGTCCGTTCATCGGTCGGATTCTGCTCGGCACGCGGGCTCATCTCATCCTCCAGTCCCTTCCAGTCGCACCAACGCCTCCCGTCTCCCCTTTGGCAGACGGTGCCCGGCGGGACCCGGACGTCACCGTTCGGAGCGGCTCTGCGCTTGTCATGCCTTAGCGACAGCCTGGTCCGGGCTCGCCTGGGGCGGGGAGCGGCTCAGCCACTCCCCGCTCCAGCAACAATCGTCGTCCACCTTGGCAACGACCGTACGTCGTCTCGTCGTCGCGAGTAGACTGCGAGCGGAGGGACCTACGACACTTATCGGGGGGTACCATGACTGTCTCTTTCGACGTTCGGCGAGCAGGACTCTTGTGCGTACTCGCTAGCGTGCTCATCGCGCTCGCCGTCCCTGCCGCGGCGAGTGCCCTGACCGTGCCCTGGTGGGTCGATCTCACACCGGTGCCGGATGGCCAGTCGTCTTTCCAAGACGGCACGGCGACGCCGGCAGGGGAGGTCGTCGCCGTCGGCTCGACCGCCAAGAGGACGCTGGAGGGACGCAAAGCCGTCATCGCGGCGTATTCGACCGACGGCGTGCCTCTCTGGGATCACGTCTGGTCTGGAGGGCACGACAACGCGGCCTTCCGCTATGTCGACTGCTCCGACACTGGTGACGTCTATGCCGCCGGGTACACCTCGCTCACAGAGCTCCTCGTGGCCGACTACAAGGCCAACGGCAGGAAGCGCTGGATCCGGACGGTCGTCCCCTTCCCCAACGACCCTAAGCCGGAGGTCTTCCCCTGGGCCATGACAGTCGGACCCGGGGGATCCGTCTACGTGGCGTGCGACTACTACTACGACGAACTGAACTACGGGTGGGCCCTGGTCAAGCTCGACGCGAGGGGCCGCCTGAGCTGGGTCGTGACGCGCCCGAACGGTTGGTCCGAGCGTCTGGCTACCGACACCGAGGGCAACATCTATGCCACGGGCTACGGACGCGCGCGGGTCGGCTCGTACTGGGGCGAGGAATGCGTGACGGAGAAGTACTCACCCGCCGGCGAGCTCCTCTGGTCGAGCACCTACATCCCCGACGCGTCGCTTCAGGCATGGGGCGAGGAGCTCGAGGTCGTCGGTACGAGCGTGGTCGTCAGCGGCCACTACATGTCGAGCTTCGCCCCCAAGGGCCAGCCCGAGCGAGGCTTCGTCATCAAGTACGACACGTCCGGGACAGAGCAATGGGTGAGGTCGTGGACGCCGCCGACCGATGGGGCGGCCTGGTTCGGACCGACTCTCAGTGACATGGCCGGGAACATCTACGTGTCGGCAGTCTACGCGGAGACCGGACACGACTACGGCGTCTGCAACAGGACGGTGGTCCTCAAGCTGGACACCACGGGTTCGGTCGTCTGGACCTCGCCGGTGGCGCCGATCAGGAGCGAGCGACACGCTCGACGTCGTCGGGTTCGACGGCTTCGGACGGCTGCTGCTAGCAGGTGAAGGGCTCAACGCCGACCGTAAAGCCCGCCTCCTCGCCGGCAGCATGACGGCCGCCGACGGCGCACTCGGGGGAGCCGCCTCTTGGCCCGACTCGAGCGACGACTCCTGCAGCCAGTACTGGTGTTTCTCTCTGGGAGACGCCCTCTACGTCGGGGGAACCTGGAATCCGGCCGGCGACTCGGCCGAACACGGACTCCTGGTGAAGCTGGTCCCGTAGGATCGGCGCGGATGGCGGGGGCGGGGGCGGGGAGCGCCGATCGGCGGTCCCCGCCCCCTCAAGCTACAGCGGGGTCCGCTGAGACCGCCGCCAGCCGACCTCGGTCAGACCGCCGCCGCCCGACCCCGGTCAGACCGCCGCGAGCTGGCCCTCCGTAGCAATGGCCAAGTGCGTCCGCACGGCGACGTCGCGCGCGAAGGCTGCCGCGCGGGTCAGGGCCGCCTCGTCCGGCTGCCCCTCGGCGCAGGCCGCCATCCCGGCGAACCGCACGAGGTCAGGCGATTCGGAGGCGAGCATGTACTGCCTGACCGGCTCCGCGAGCTGACCCTGGCAGTTGAAGAAGCCCTCGAGCCGGGCGCCGGAGGCGGCGTCCCTGCAAGCCTCCAGCCACGGGTCCAGCTCGGGCATGCCGACGGGGGCGGCGTGCGTCACGAAGAGCGCCACACGCCGCCCCGCGCACTGCTCTTCTAGGAACCGCCGCGCGGCCTCCGGGGCGCCGAACTGCACGATCGGCATGCCCACGAAGACGAGGCCGTGATCCTCCAGCGCGGCGCTCGCTGCGCCCGGGGCGACCGCCCCGTCGGCGTGGATCGACTCGACGAGAACGACATCCCCGGTCATCTCCTCGATGGCCTCGGCGATGGCCGCGGCGACCTTGGCGGTGTTGCCGGTCTGCGAGAAGCACACGACGGCGGTCTTCATGGTTGCTCCCTCGGTTGTTCATGGCTCCGTTGGTGTTCATGGCTCGATCGGTTCTGGTGCTTCCGTTGGTGCTGGTGGCTCCGTTGGTGTTCATGGCTCCCTTCGGTCTTCATGTTGGCTCCTTGTCCGCTCGCCCCCAGGCGAGCTCCCCAGTGACTTGGCGCGGGCGGGGCGGCCCCAGCCGCCCCGCCCGCGCCTCTCCTTGCGCCGGTCTCAGCCGGCCATCTCCTCCGCGTCGTCGATGCGCACCGGCACGAGCGTCGGCTCGCCGTAGAACCCCGGCTCGCCGAAGCGGCCGCCCTCGCCGAGGCCTTCCGCCTCGCCCGGCTCCGGCAGGTAGCTCACCGACTCGACGACGTCCTGCTTCGCCGGGATGGCGATCGCCGCGAACGTCGCGGCGCCGACGGCGATGGCCGCGACCCAGAGCGCCGGCACGAGACCGTCCACGAACGCCTGCGGGCTCACGTAGCTGCCGGCCGCCGCGAAGACGCTCGCCAGCGCGGCCACGCCGAACACGCCGCCGACCTCGCGGATCGTGTTGTTGACGCCCGACGCCTTGCCTTCCTCACTGCGCCGCACCGAGCTCAGCACCAGGTTGGCGACCGGCGCGAAGTAGAGCGCCATGCCGACGCCCGACATCACGAAGGCGGGCACCAGCTCGACGTACGCCACGGTCGGCGAGGTCACGGTGGCGATCCACGCCATGCCGCCAGCCATGAGCGTCATGCCGGCGATGAGCAGCGGACGGCTCCCGATGCGGTCGCTCAGGATGCCGGCGATGGGCGCCACGAAGATCGGCATCGCCGTCCAGGGCAGCGTCCTCACGCCCGCCTCGAGCGGCGAGTAGCCCTGCACGATCTGGAAGAACTGCGCCAGCAGGAAGATCGCGCCGAACATCCCGAAGCTCATCAGCAGCGACGTGAGGTTGGCGGCCGCGAAGGCGCGCCTGCGGAAGAAGCGCATCGGCACCATGGGGGCGCGACTGCGAAGCTCCCAGAGGACGAAGGCCGCGACCAGCGCGACGCCGGCGATGATGGGGCCGGCGACGCCGAAGCTCGTCCAGCCGTTCTCGTTGCCGTGGGTCAGGCCCCAGACGATGCCGAGCAGGCCGGTGCTGACCAGGACGAGGCCGGGGAGGTCGAGGGTGCTGTTCGGGCCCTTGCTCTCGTTCAGACGGAAGAGGGCGATGGGCAGCAGGACGATGCCGATCGGCACGTTGAGCCAGAAGATCCACTGCCAGCTGAGGCCCTCGACGACGGCGCCGCCGACGACCGGGCCGAGCGCGACGGCGAGGCCGGCGGTGCCGCTCCAGATGCCGAGGGCGAGGCCGCGGCGGGCCGGCGGCACCGCGGCCGACAGGATCGTCAGGGTGAGCGGCGTCACGATCGCGCCGCCGACGCCCTGCAGGGCGCGCGCCGCGATGAGCGCCTCGATGCTCGGCGCGATCGCGGCCATCGCCGAGCCGAACGTGAAGAGCGCAAGTCCTGCGAGGAACATCCGCTTGCGCCCGAACCGGTCACCCAGCGCGGCGCCCGTCAGCAGCAGCACCGCGAAGGTGAGGGTGTACGCGTTGACCGTCCACTCGAGGCCCGAGAGGGAGGCCCCGAGGTCCTGCTTGATCACGGGCAGCGCGGTGGTCACGACGAGGTTGTCGAGCGACACCATGAACACCGCGACGGACGCCACCACGAACGTCCAGATCGTCATCGCCTTCTGACTCATCTTGCTCACTCCCTTGCTTGTGTGACTTAGCACTTACTTACTTTCTCGGACAAATAAAAAGGGTGGCTCCGCCATGAGGCTGGCCGCCTATCCCCGCTTCTTCTTGCGCGCCAGCTCCTCTTCGACGTGCTTCCACTCTTCGCCGGCCAGGCAGACCCTCGCCCAGTCCTCATCGACCCCGGTCAGGTCCATGGCCGCCGTCACGTTCATGAGCATGCCGAACGCGAGCCAGTCGCGCACCGCCTGGTCGTCGGCGCCGGAGGCCGACTGCACGAAGCGCACGAGGCGGATGAACTCCTCGCGCACGACCTCGCGCACCTCTTCGTCCTCGCACGCCACGTACGACTGCATCTGCATCATGAGGAGCGTGCGATCCTGCGCGTGGCGGTGATACGCGAGCCCCATGGCCATCATGATGTCCTGGGTGCTCGCGTCCTCGCCCATCTCGGCGGCCGCCACCCGGAACGTGCCCACGGTGCGCTCGAAGCAGCGCCGCACGGCCGCGATGAAGAGGTCCTTCTTGGTGCCGAACAGCTGGAAGAGGTAGGGCTGCGAGACGCCGACCTTCTTGGAGATCGCCTCGACCGGCGTGCCGTACAGCCCGCCGACGGCGAACTCGCGCGTGGCGACCTCGACGATCTCGCGCCGCCGCTCTTCCTTGCTCATCCTCGTTGTCGACATCTCTGCCATGA